>CAVRAX010000007.1:0-37880 GCA_963719145.1 uncultured Chloroflexia bacterium | reverse complement strand
GCCAGTCAGCCGACCGCTGGCGAGCAAGTTGCCGCCCCGCTACCAGGCGGTTGCCAGCGTGGCCGAACGTCGGGTCACCGCGAAGACGCGGTCGCGATGACCGACGGAAGGGGACTCGAGATGATCAGGTTCGGACGAACGGCGACGCTGGCTCTGGCGCTCGTGCTGGCCACCGTAGCGGCCGCTGCTGCACCGACTTCCACCGCCGCCGCCTCGCTTCCTCGGCACTACGTCGACGGGGCGTGGTGCTGGGGCGCCGGCGATCCACTGGCGACCACCAACCAGATCGAGGTTTGGAGGCCCGTCATCTACGCATTCGACCGCCACTCCGGCGCCACCGATTGGCAGAAGGTGCAGTGGAAGGCCGATCTGCAGGTGTGGAACGGTTCAGCCTGGCAGCTGGACACGAGCGGCCAGTGGTCCGCGGAGTATTGGACGCCCGATGGTGAAGGCTGGGCCCCGCAATTCGATCCCGCGATCCTCAACTACAACCCCCTGGGTCAGTTCAACATCCGACGGCTGAGCCTCTACTACCGGGTTGTCGTTACGGTCCGCTGGCTGGCCGTCGAGAACGTTCCGACCGTGGAGACCTCGTTCCTCCCGCAGGCGTTCTTCGAGCCCAGCGGCGGGTACTGGCTGGCCTCGCAGGGCCTCTACTGCAACTACACACCAAAGGTCGGCTACGTCCGGTTGCCCTCCTGATCGGACGGCTCGAGGTCGCCAAGGCACAGCCTGGGAGCTCACCGCCATCGCCGGGCCGTCTGGATCGGACCCGCCGCGCCATCGATCCCCGCAGGGCCGCCACTCCCGAGGGTGGCCCGCGGGGGATCGGCGCTGCCGTCGCAACCGCGCTCGCAGCCCAGTGCAGCGGTGAGGCTCGGCCAGAGCGATCAACCAGAGCGCGCCATCAGGTAGGCACGGACGGCATGACGGGTGGTCGGGTACGCTCGGCCAGTTGGCGGGCGCCCGGGCCGGCCCGCCTGTTGCGATGGAGGATGGATGCCGCCCGATCGCGGCGAGGCTGGCGTGACACGAATCGCGCTCCTCGGGCCGGTCGAGGTCGAGGGCGCGCCAAACGCTCGGCCGGTTGGGGCCCCTCTCGAACGCGCCCTGCTGGCGCGGCTCACTTTCATGCCGGGCCTGCCATCCCGATGGACACGCTGATGGACGGCCTCTGGGAGGACGCCGACCAGCCACCCAGCGCCGAGAAGACGATCCAGGTCCTCGTGTCACGACTTCGACGGGCGTTCAGTGGGGGCCCGAACGAGGGTCCGATCGGGACCGTGCCGGGTGGTTATCGGCTGGAGCGCGACTTGGTCGAGGTCGACGCGTTCGAATTCGAACACGCGGTGGTGGCGGCCCGCCGGGCCATCGGCGAGAACCGAGCTGACGCCGCCGAAGAGGTCCTCGCCCGCGCCCTCGAGTTGTGGCGCGGACCAGCCCTGATGGACGTCCGCGACCGGCCGTTCGCCGTCGGTGAAGCCGCGCGGCTCGACGACCTGCGTCAGGCCGCGTCCGCCGAGCACGCGAACGCGCTGCTGCATCTGGGTCGGGTCGACGATGCCCTCGAGCGACTGGAGCCCCTTGCCCGCGAGCACCCACTCGACGAGCGTCTCGCCGAGCTCCGGATCCGAGCGCTGTATGCCGCGGGCCGGCAGGCCGGGGCGATTGCCGCCTACCACGAGATCCGACGACGGCTGGACGAGGAACTCGGCGTAGATCCCGGCGAACACCTCGAGACGACGTACCGGTTGGTCCTCGACCAGGATCCGTCGCTCGCGGTCGGACAGCCGCCGTCCGCCGATGTGTCCGGCCGGCACGCGGTCGGCGCGAGCGCGATGCGAGGCGCCGAGGTCGCCCGTCTGCTTGGCCCGCCACGCTTCCAGCGCCGGTCGGTGCGTTCGTGGGTCGGACAACGGAGCTCGAGGCGCTCGTGAAGGCGACCGCGGAGCACCGCCTCGTGACCATCACCGGGCCAGGCGGTATCGGCAAGACGCGACTGGCGATCGAAGGTGCCCGCCAGGTCGCGGCCAACCGCCATGATGGGGTCGCGTTCATCGACCTCGCCGTGGTCCGCGACGCGGCAATCGTGCCAGCCGCCATCGCCGAAGGCCTCGGGCTCACGACCGAGGCCGGCGAGCCGCCGCTGGACCTGGTCATCCGGACGCTGGGGCCGAACGCCCTTCTGCTCGTGCTCGACAACTTCGAACAAGTGCTTGCGGCAGCGCCGACGGTGGGATTGCTCCTCGCTCGATGCCCCGGGCTCCGTGTCATCGTCACCAGCCGCGCGCCGCTCCGCCTCCGCGGTGAGCATGAGCTCGACCTGGCGCCGCTGCCGTTGCCGCCGAGCGAGGAAGCGGATCTCTCGCGCCTCGAGGCAAACGATGCTGTGCGCTTCTTCCTGGGCGAGGTCAGGAGGCACAGCCACATCCAGCTGTCGGCCGAGAACGCTCCCGCCATCGTCGACATCTGCCGGCAGCTCGACGGCCTGCCGCTCGCGCTCGAGGTCGTCGCGGCGATGGCCCGGACAGTGCCACTGCCGGCTGTCCGAGAGCAGCTCCGCAACCGGCTCGACCTGGAGGCCGAGCACGTGGACATGCCCGCACGCCAACGGACGCTCCGAGCGGCGATCGACTGGAGCCTCGAGATCCTGCCCAGTCAGGCCCGGGAACTCTTCGCGCGCCTATCCGTCTTCGTCGGGGGGTTCACTGCTGCGGCTGTCGCCGTGGCCGCGCCGGGGAGCGACGCGTCGTCAGGTTTGGACGAGCTTGTCCGTCACAGCCTGGTGATGCGGATGCCCGATCCGGACCCGGACGGTGACGGCCTGCGGTTCGGGATGCTCGACACGATCCGCGAGATCGGGCTGGAGCACCTCGATCGGATGGGTGCGACCGATGAGGCCCACGAGCGCGAGATCCAGTGGCTCGGAGGGCTGCTCGAGCAGGCGGGCGAAGGACTGACGCGTCGCCAGGACACCGCGGCATGGCGCGAGCGACTCGATGCCGAGCGAGGCAATGTCCGCGAGGCCATCGGCTGGGCGGCATCGGCCGGGCGGGACGAGCTTGCCCTGACCTTGGCGGCAGCCGACGACGTGTGGCTGGTCCGCGGCAGCGCGAATGAGGGGTTGTCATGGCTTCGGGTGCTGCTTGACCGGCCCGCCACGTATCCAGAACCGCTCCGCCTCCGCGCGTTGCTGGCCGCGGCTCGGCTGGGCTGGAAGGCCGGCGACCTCGACGTTGCCCGCATGGCTCTCGTGGACGCCGCTGCGATCCTGGAACGGCTCGGAGATCGCCGCCAGCAAGGGGCCGTCGCCGCGAACCTCGGGCTCATTGCCGAGAGCCAGGGGCAGCACGACCTGGCGAAGCGCGAGTACGAGCGCGCGCTCGCGATCATGCGTGAGCTGGGCTACGACTTCGGTATCGTCGACATCCTCACCAATCTCGGCGTCGTCGCGGAGCGGACGGGCAACCTGGACGAGGCCGCGCTGCGCCACAGCGAAGCGCTGGCGATCGCCCGGTCGTCCGGCGATAGCGACGAGTTGGGCCTTGCGTTGTCCAACGTCGCCAGCATCGCGCTCCGGCGCGGCGACCTGGATCAGGCCCGGCGGATCATCGGCGAGTCCCTCGCCGTCTTGATCCGCGTCCGCGATGTGGAGGGGCAGATCGACTGCGTCGAGACGGCGGCTGAGATCCTGGTAGCGACGGGACGCCACGACGAGGGAGTCCGATTCCTGGCGGGCGCCCACCGCTGGCGCGAGGAGTCCGGCTTCGTCCGGTCATCGATTGATGCACGAGAGGCCGACGCGCTCAAGACGAAGCTTCGAGGGCTGATCGGCGATGCGATGTTCGATGGCCTCTGGACTGGCGGCTTGGTGCTGACGGGGAACGACCTCATCGCGACCGTGCAGGCTTGGGCTGACGCCGCCGATGACGCCGCCGACGCCTGACGCGGCAGCCAGCGTCGCCCCACGACGTCAGCGGGCACCGACGGCGATCCGCGGGCTTCGTGCCCGCGACCAACGAACCGTCGGAGCGACCGGCCGGCTACGGCTTCGTCCTCGATGGCGACGTCTACGCCTGTCCGCTCCCGTGGCGTCGCGTCGCGCATCGACGCCAGCGGCGGCGAGCCTTCAAGCCTTGGTGGCCCGGGCCTTCGCGACGTCGCCGATGAGGGTCGCCAGCTCGCGCGGCTTCGACCACATCGGCCAGTGGCTGGTCGGGAGGTCGATCCAGGTGGCGTTCCGGATCTCGGGGATCCCGGCGAGGAACGCCCAGTCGGGGTGCTCGCGGGCGTACTTCTGATAGTCGGCGGCGGAGAAGCCGGTGCAGATGAACGTGCTCGGGATGTCGCGCCGGGCGTCGTTCGTCAGCTCGACGGTCTCCCGGATCAGGGACCCCGGAACCGGCACGGCCCGCTGCCGGAAGGTCGCCTTCTGGGCCTCGGTCAGGCCGTCGAGGTTCTCCTCGGCCTCGATCTCGGCCCAGACCATCGGCTTCTCGGCGCCCTCGAAGTCGGGGTCGAGGGCGCCGACCCCGGGCGCCGTGTCGACGTAGACCATCGCCGCGATCCTCTCGGGCACCCGGTCGCTCGCGGCGTAGCCCGAGAAGCCCGTGGCGCTGTGGACCGCCAGGACGACGGGCCGGCCCGCGGCGCTGACCGCGTCGACGATCGCCTGGGCGTGGTCGTTGAAGGTGACCTTCGAGCGATCGGCGTCGACGGACTCGAGGCCGGGCAGGGTGATCGCGGTGACCTCGTGGCCGTCGGCTCGCAGGAGGGCCGCGACCTCGTCCCAGGCCCACGCGCCGAGCCAGAACCCCGGAACCAGGATGATCGGAGGGGACGCCATCTCTGCAATCCTAGCGACCGGAGTTGACAGGGTCTGGCAAGAATGGATTGCGCCGTTCGCGTCATACGCCGACCTTCGGGTGCTGCAGGCGAAGTCGGCCTCCGCCGGGTCGGCGACCGGGGAGGAGCGGTAGGCAGCCCCGATCGCGATCAGGACTCCGACTCAATGCTCATCGTCGGCGGCGGCCCGACCCGCCGCCGGCTCAGATCCCCGGCTCTTCGTGGTCCCTGCTCCCCGGGACGGCGACGCCGGATCTCGGCATTGCGCAGGCCACCTCCAGCGGCATGGGGACTCCAGCCCGCCAGGCCTGTCAGGACATCCAGGAGTGAACTGCCCTGGTCCTCAGCGGACGCGTCGATACGTGCTCTCGGCGCGGCGGGCGACCCGGAGCACGACGACGAGCCTTGCCCGCTCCTCGATCGCGTAGATCACGCGCAGATCGCCAACCCGGATCCGCCAGAACGACGAGCCGACGAGTTTGGTCGCGCCAATCGGTCGCGGGTCGAGCGCCAGGGCAAGGATCGGTCCACGAAGCGCGGCGGCCACGCCCGGCGGCAGCCGCCGGAGCTGGCGTTGGGCTGCCGGCGCGAGCTCGACCCGGAACGGCCACTCGGCCACTCAGGATCAGCTTCTGCGAGACGTCTTGGCCCGACCCGACGCGTCGCCGTAGGTCGCTTGAGCCTCGGCGGCAATCGTGCCGAACCACGCCTCCGCCGCCTCGCCACCGTCGCGGCGGTACTCCTCGAGCGCCGCCGCGGCCGACTCGCGGTCCTCGGCCTCCTCGGCGGCCCGGAGCCAGGCCTCGAGGGCCTCTTCGACGATCTGGCGGACGCTTCGATCGCCGCGAGCGGCCTCGACCTTGGCCGCGCGATAGAGGTCGGCGTCGATGTCGATGGTGATCTTCATCTCTCCCAGTATGCTGGGTTGCTGGGTAGCTGGCAAGGACGTCCCAGGGCGCTCCCGACCACCCGAGATCCCTCGCCCGACCGCCTGGACATTCCGCCGACGTGCATACCTGACGGCGAGGCTTCCGCCGCGCGGACGCGTGAGTACCGCAACGCGCCTGTCGCCGTCGACCGTTGGCGACCGCGGCGTGCCGACAAGGTAGAACGGCCGAGGTTCCCGACGTTCGCCTCCCGGGCGGTGGCGTGAATACCACGACGTCCAGTTGCCCTACCCCCGCGGATCGATGTTGTGGTTGAGCCGGAACAGGTTCGTCGGGTCGTACTCTCGCTTCAACGCCACCAGCCGCTCGTAGGTCCCGGGGCCGTAGGCCCGGCGGACGCGGTCCTGGCCCTCGTCGCCCATGAAGTTCACGTACGTCGCGCCGACCGATACGGGTTGGACGGACGACCACAGATCCTGGGTCCACCCGACGTGGGTCGCCGTTTCGCCGGGGTCGGTCCAGCGGGCGTTGATGTTGAGGATCATCGGAGCGGCGCGATTTGGGTACGCCGTCGCATCCGCCGGGACCCTCGCCACCGCCCCGCCGAGCGCCGCGACCTTGAAGTCGGAGAGCGGCGAGGTGATCGTCGTGTGGGCTTTGACGAGCGCGTCCGCGACCGTGCGATCGACGCCGCGGAGATACTCGGCCTTCCAGTAGTTCTGGGCGCCGGCCGTCCACGACCCGTCGAGCATCTGCTGGAACTGGGTGTACTGGCGCGGCTGCATGACGTCGGCGATCGGCGTCCCGAAGTCCTTGATCGGTCGCAGCGCCACCGCGGCATCCTCGACGGGCCCGGCATAGATCCCGGCCAGCGCCGTGACCCGCTTGCCGTGGACCTCGGGCGGCAGGAACGGCGCCGGCGGTGCGGTTCGGGCCACGAGGACGAGCATGATCTCGTCCGGCAGCGACGGCACGAGCTCCCCGAAGAAGGCCGCGAGCTCCGGGAGGGCCTCGGCCGGGTGGAAGATCAGGCCGGCGACGACCTCGGGTCCCAGCGGCTGGAGCGCGAACTCGAACGCGGTCGCGACCCCGAAGTTCCCGCCACCGCCCCGGAGGCCCCAGAACAGCTCGGGGTGCTCGTCTGCGCTCGCATGGATCTTCGACCCGTCGGCCGTGACGAGGTCGACGCCGACGAGCGTGTCGATGGCCAGCCCGTACTTGCGCTGGAGCCAGCCGATGCCGCCGCCGAGGGTGAACCCGCCGACGCCGGTCGTCGAGACGAGGCCACCGGTCACCGCCAGGCCGAACGGCTGGGTCTCCCGGTCGACGTCGGACCAGAGGGCACCCCCGTCGACGACGGCGCGGCGGGCCTCCGGATCGACGCGGACGGTCCGCAGCGACGACAGGTCGATCACGATCCCGCCGTCGCAGGTGCCGGGGCCGGCGATCCCGTGCCCGCCACCGCGCACGGCGACGACGACCTGGTGACGCGCCGCCCAGCGGACCGCGGCGATGACGTCCGGGACGCCGGCCGGCCGAGCGACGACGGCCGGTCGCCGGTCGATCGATCCGTTCCAGACGCGCCGGGCCTCGTCGTACTCGGCGTCCGCGGCGGTGATGACCGGGCCCGAGAACGCGGTGCGAAGGTCCGCGACCTGCGCGTCGTCCACGTTGCCCGCCGTTGGTCGTGCATCGGTAGCCATGACTCGTCCTTCTTTCCTGATGTCGTGGCCAGGACCTTACTCGCCAGCGACCACCACCTCAATCCCGCGAATTGGGCTTCATCACTCCCCTCCCCGCCAGCATCTCGTATCGACGGCCACGCGCCGAGGGCACACAATTGCCTGAGGCGCGCGGTTTGGGAGGGAGTTCATGGCGCCCATCTTCTGGACCCAGAAGCAGGACATCGGGCCGGCCGCCCGAGCCCGGCACGGGATGGCCTACGACGCGGCGCGCCAGCGGGTTGTCGTCTTCGGCGGCGACCACGGCGGTCCGCCCTTCGCCGACACGTGGCAGTGGGACGGCTCGCTCTGGACGCAGGTCGGCGACATGGGGCCGTCCGCCCGGCACAGTCTCGCCCTCGCTGACGACGCCGCCCGCCAGCGGGTCGTCCTCTTCGGCGGCGCCGCGGGCGGGATCTCGCTCGACGACACCTGGACCTGGGACGGCACGGCGTGGACGCAGGTTGCCGACACCGGCCCGAGCCCACGCTCCGGCCATGCCACGGCCTTCGACGCGACGCACCAGACGGTCGTGCTGTTCGGGGGCGTCGCTGCCGGGAACCTGGGCGACACGTGGCAATGGGACGGCACCGAATGGACCCAGGTCCAGGACGTCGGGCCGTCGCCGCGGCAGGGTCACGCCATGGCCTTCGACGCGGTTTCCGGGAAGGTCCTGCTGTTCGGCGGAGCCGGCGACGACGGCACGGGCCTCGGCGACACCTGGGCTTGGGACGGCGGCGCCTGGGCCCAGGTCGCCGACACGGGCCCGGATCCGCGGGCGGCGGCGGGGATGGCCGGCGCGGCCGAAGTGATCCTCTTCGGCGGCGTCAACTCGATCGACCCCACCCTCGCTGCGTCGAGCCGGATCACCTATGGCGACTCGTGGCGCTGGGTGGATGGCTCGTGGACGAGGGTCCAGGACATCGGCCCGGCCGCGCGCTGGGGCCACGGCCTCGCATTCCGGACCGACGCGAGCCGCATGACCCTGTTCGGCGGATCGACGCTCTTCGCGGCGGCCGAGGACACGGCCCTCGCACCCGGGCTGGCGGGCGACACCTGGGAGGTCCCGGAAGCAGCCGCCCAACCCGGTGGCGGTCAACCCGGGACCCCGGCGGGCTCCGCGGGTGTCGATGTCGCGGCGGTCAGCGTCTCGCCCGACACGACCGCGACGCCCGGCGACGTGCTCGACGTGAGCGTCACGCTGACGGCCCCGTCGGCGCAGCCTGTGAACCTCGTGGCCGCGATCTTCATGAACAGCGGCGGCGGTTATCAGCAGCTTGATCCGCCCGGGTTCCAGATCCCGATCCCCCTGGTGGTGCCGGCCGGCGTGACCACGTGGGCCTTCCAGATCGTCCGGGAGGCGCAGCCGCTGGTGCCGGGCGACTACGCGATCGGGGTCGGCGTCGAGGGCGGCACCACGATGCAGGGTGGGTTCTTCACGGTCGTCTGACAGGTTTGGCGGCGCCCTCGGGTGCACGCCTGCCCGGTGACGCGAGGGCCGCGAGAGGGAGATGACCCGACCTGCCGACGCGCGCGTCGGTCCTCAGACGAGGCTGTGGTCCGCCGCCCAGCGCGAGAGCTCATAGCGCGACGACAGCTGGAGCTTCCGCAGCACCGCCGAGACGTGGGTCTCCACCGTCTTGACCGAGATCCCCAGCTCCCCGCCGACCTCCTTGTAGGTGTACCCGCGGGCGATGTAGCGGAGGACCTCGCGCTCGCGCGGCGAGAGCAGGTCCAGATCGGGGTCGAGCGGCGCGGCGGGCTCACCGGCGAAGGCATCAAGGACGAACCCGGCGAGGCGCGGCGAGAAGACGGCGTCGCCGTCGTGGACACGCCGGACGGCGGCCTGGAGCTCCTCGGGCGAGATCGACTTCGTGACGTAGCCCCGGGCGCCGGCCCGGATCACGCCGATGACGTCCTCCGCGGCATCCGAGACGGACAGGGCCAGGAACCGGACGTCCGGCAGGTCCCCGCGAACCGCATCGATGACCGCCGATCCCCCGCCGGCCGGCATGTGGACGTCGAGCAGGACCACGTCCGGGCGCTGCTCGCGGATCCCGGCGATCGCCTCGGCTACCGTCCCGGCATCTCCCACGATCTCGAGGTCCTCGCGCAGCTCGGAGCGGACGCCGGAGCGGAACAGCTCGTGGTCGTCGACGATGAAGACGCGCACGGTCGAGCCGGCGATGCCCGTCATGCCGGCGCCCCGGCCTGAGCCGTGACCCGTCGCGGCAGGCGCAGGACGACCTCCGTTCCCGCCCCGGGCCGGCTCCGGATCTCGGCCGTGCCGCCATGGCGCTCCAGGCGCTGGACGATCGAATTGGCGATCCCGCGCCGGTCGGCCGGCACGGCCGAGGGCTCGAAGCCGGCGCCGCCGTCACGGACGAAGGCGGTCACCTGGTCGTCCTCCACCTCGACGTAGACGGAGACCTCCTCGACCCCGGCGTGCTTGGCCGCGTTCAGGACGGCCTCGTTGCAGGCGGCGACCAGGGCTCGGAGGTCATCGTTGAGCTCGGCGTCGCCGACCACGACGGCCTCGACCTTGATCCGGTGCTGCCGCTCGATCTGGCCGGCCAGGACATCGATGGCGTCGCGCAGCCGGACCCCATGGACCGACGGCGCCCGGCCGTACAACCACGCCCGCAGGTCGCGCTCCTGGGTCCGCGCCAGGCTCACCATCTCGCGCGGCTCCTTGGCCCGCTGGATGAGGGCCAGCGTCTGGAGGACCGAGTCGTGGAGGTGGGCGGCCATCTCGGCCCGGGCCTGGGAGCGGATCCGGCCGCTGCGCTCCTCGATGAGCTCGTTGGCGAGACGCCACAGCCAGGGACCGGCGAGGAGTCCGAGCCCGCCGGCCGTGACGATGACCGCGAGGATCACGTTGGCCGCCGTCGCCAGGGTCGTCGTCGCGGCGAGGAAGACGACCATTCCGCCGACGATCAGCGCGCCCCCGGCGAGCACCCGCGGGCGCGAGACGGGGTTTCGGAGCAGCGCCTCGACCGGCGTCCCGATGCTCGCGAGATCGAGGCGGGCGCGGCCCTCCTCGGGCGCGCTCCGAGCCCACAGGATCGCGAAGCCGATCGCGGCGAGGGCCACCGGCAGCGAGTAACGGCCCTCGAACCACAAGCCGCCGAGGGACAGGACGGCGAACACGCCGACGAGGAGGAGGAGCGCACCGAGGACCTCCTGGACGGAGAGTCGCGGCCGCCGGCGAGGCACGGCCGAGGCGGCCGATCCGTCCGCAGCCACCGGCTCGAGCGGCGCCAGGATCCAGAGCAGGGCGTAGACGACGATCCCGAAGCCGAGGGCCAGGGCCATGGCGATGAAGGCCAGGCGAACGAAGAACGGATCGAAGCCGAGGTGCTGGGCCACGCCGCCGGCGACCCCGGCGAGCAGGCGATCGGAACGGCTCCGGCGGAGCGTCGATCGCAGGGTCCGGGCGTGCTCGGCCATCGGGCCGATCTTCGCACAGCGGACTGCCGCCGCAGCATCGGTGATGACCCTGAGCTGCGCCGCGGCGGCGGGTCAGGGTGCGGCTCCGGGATGATCCCGATGGCGCCGGTCCGTGGCGACCCCGACGATGACGCCCATGACAACTGAACAGCCGGACGCGGCCCTGCCCATCGACCGGACCGCCGGCACGCGCCGCCTTCGGCGGCGCACGACCGACCGGGTCATCGGCGGCGTGGCGGGCGGTCTCGGCGAGTACCTCAACGTCGATCCGGTCCTCTTCCGAGCCCTGTTCGCGGGCCTCGTCATCTTCGGGGGCGCGGGGCTCGTCCTGTACGTCCTCGGCTGGCTGCTCATCCCCGAGGGCGGCCAGGAGGCATCGATCGCGGAAGGGGCGGTCAAGCGGATGTTGGGGCGCCCGGGCTGGCTCGTCGCCCTCCTCGTGATCCTGGCCGGGATCATGATCCTGCGGCCGTGGACGTACGACTCGTACTTCTACGTCCCGCCCGAGATCTTCCTGGGCTTCGCGATCGCGTTCGCCGGGGTCCTGCTGATGCTCCTGCGCGATCGCCCGGACGGGGGTGGGGCGAGCCCAGTCGCGATTTCCGCGGAGCCGGGCGCCGCGGCGGCTGGGGCCGCCGCGGCCCCTGCTTCTGCCTGGCCACGGTCCGCGGCGATCCCGCGGGCGCCCCGCGAGCGCTCCCCGCTGGGCTGGTACGTCCTCGCTGGCGCACTCGCCGTCGTGGCGGCGCTCGCGGTCGCCGACACGGTCGGCGGCGTCAGGGTCGTGCCCGGCCAGTACTTCGGGGCCGGCCTGCTGGCCCTCGGGCTCGGGCTCGTCGTCGGCGCGTGGTGGGGGCGGGCGCGGCTGCTGATCCTGCTCGGCATCCTCGTCCTGCCGGTTGCCGCGGTCTCGGCATTCCTGACCGTCCCCCTGGAGGGCGGCATCGCCGACGACACGTTCCGGCCGGCGAACGTCGCGGAGCTCCAGCCGGCCTATCGGATCGTGGGCGGCCGGGTCCGCATCGACCTCACCGGTCTCGAGGCGGGCTCCGATCCGATCGACCTCACCGCGAGTGTCGGGGCCGGCGACCTCTACGTCGTCGTCCCGAGGGGCGCGAGCGTTCTCGTGACCGGCACCGTCCAGGGCGGCCACCTCTACCTCCTCGGGCGCGACCACACGGGCACCGGACTCGTCGATCGTGTCTCGGCCGCCGGCTGGTTCGGTGGCCCCAGGCTCGTCCTGACCCTCGATGTCGGCATCGGTTCGCTCTGGGTCGAGCGGGCCCAGGGAGGCGGCTGACGTGCGGCGCCATGACTTCGACCTGATGTCGTTCGTCTTCGGGCTGCTGTTCGCGGCGGTCGCGCTCGTGCTCCTCGGCGGTGGCTCGGCGGGCGACGGCCTCGCGCTTCCGTGGGCCGGGCCGCTCGTCGCGGTCGGCATCGGCATCGTCATCGTGCTCGCCGCCCGGCCGCGGGCAGCGCGGCCCGCGGCCCGGGCGGAGGTCGACTCGGCGCCGCCGGACGAGGCGCCGGCCTGACGACGCGCCGCCGGGCGGGGCGGCGATCGGTGTCGAGACCGGGCCGCCGCGAGTCGAGGCGCCGCCGGTCCCAGGCGGCCGACCGTCAGCCGTCGACGTGCTCGGGAGCGATGGCCGGGGTCGGTGAGCCGGTGCTCGCCGGGCCCCCGGCGGCAAGCCGGTCGAGGTACTGCTCGCTGTAGTCGGTGCTGAGCTCGACCCACATCGGGTCGTGGTCGGACATCTGGTAGGTCCGCCAGGTCGGGTACTTCAGCGTCGACCTGGACGCCAGCCGGTCGGGCTCGTAGACCGCGGCATCGCCACTCCGGTAGACATGGTCCTGCCAGGCGAAGACGCCGGCGGCGGTCAGGGTCAGGGGCTTCGGCCCACCCGGCCTCGCGGGCTGGAAGAAGGCGATCTGGTCGTAGTGCTTCGTCCGGGTCAGGTTCGACGGCTTCTGCGTCAGCTCCTGCGGCAGGATGAAGCCGGCGTCGGTGATCGCCTTCGCCGTCGCGTCGGACGTGTCGAAGATGTTGAAGTCGCCGAGGAGGAGGATGTTCTCCGACCAGGCGTGCTGCTCGAGGTGCTGATCGGCGAGCATCGTCGCGAGCCAGCTGATCTCCTTGAGCCGCTGGGGGTCGAGCGCGCTCGCCGTCCCGTACCGGATGTGGGCCGTGCAGATCGTGAACTTGAGCCAGCCGACCTGGAAGCCGACGAGAAACGGCGTCCGGGCGAACTGCTCGACGAACTGGCCGGCCATGTCGTCCTTGCCGCGCGGCCGGACGACCTCGCCGACGAGCCCGCTGAAGCGGACCTTGCGGGTGTCGTACAGGAAGGCCAGCCGCTCGAAGTTGCCGGCCGTGCCGCGGGTCACGTCGGTGACCAGGACATGCCACCAGTCGCCGAGGTAGCGGAGCAGGCGGTTCAGCGGGTCAAGGTTCTCGCGGACCTCCTGGATCGCGACGACGTCGAAGGCGCTGATGACCTGGGCGATGTAGAGGAGCGGCTCGATCCCCCGGATGCCGCCTTTGGATGAATCGAACTCCCGGATGTTCCAGGTCGCGATGAGGGCCCGATCGTCGAGGGCGTGATCCGGCACGCCCGTGGTGGGATCGGCGAGCGCCTGCTTGAGGCGGAGGAGCCCCTCCGCGGTCCGCTGCTTCCGGGCTGCGTTCTTCTCGGCGGCGAGGTAGTTGTAGAACGGCATCGGACCGGCCCTCTCGAGCGGCACGCGCGCGCACTCGACAGTACGCCGCGGCGCGATCGGACGAAAGGGGCTTCGGGTCGATCTCGACGAAATCGTCGTGGCGGCCGGGCCGCCTCAACGTGCGACGGCGTCTCGCCCGACGGCCGATCCCGGCCCGGCTGCCGTGCGTCAGCCCGTGGCGGCGACCCCCCGTCGCTGGGCATGCAGGGCGTCATGGAGCGCGCCGTGGTCCTGCACCACCCCGTCGCCGCTCGCGGCCGGGTGCGGATGCGCATGAGCTGGACCGGGCGAAGGCAGCCAGGGCATCCCGCCGGCGAAGAGGGCGATGAACTGCTCCACGATCTCGGGATCGAACTGCACCCCGGCGTGTCGGCGGAGCTCGTCGAGGGCCTGCTGATGGGTGACCGCGCGGCGGTACGGTCGCCCGCTGACCATCGCCTCGTAGGCATCGGCCACGGCCACGATGCGAGCCCCGATCGGGATCTGCTGGCCGGTCAGCCCATGGGGGTAGCCGCGGCCGTCGAACCACTCGTGGTGATGAAGGACGATCGTGGCCGCGTCGCGCAGGGCACCGGCCTGCTCGAGGACGACCTGCCCGATCTTGGGGTGCTCGGTCACGACCCGCCACTCCGACCCGTCGAGATCGGACGGCTTGGCCAGGATCTCGTCGGGAATCGCCAGCTTGCCGAGATCGTGGAGGAGGCTCGCGGTCCGGATCCGCTCGATCTCCCCGGCCGGCAGGCCGAGGTTCCGGCCCACCGCGACCGCGGACTCGGCGATCATCGTCGACGGCCCACCGGCCCAGCCGGGGCGCGTCCCGAGGACGTCGGCCAGGGCATCGCTGGCGGCGCCCATCGCGACCCGGCCGACCTCGAGCGCGCGGGCCCTGGCGGCAGGGTCGATCGCAGCCCGCAGGACGCGGCCGTCGTCCTCGACCTCGTGGAAGACGAAGACCTGGTCGCGCCCGAATGACTTGGCCGAGTAGAGCGCGGCGTCGGCATCGCGGATCAGGGCGTCGAGCTGGAGGTGTGATCCGAGCCCACCGGCGACGCCGAGGCTGAGGGTGACCCCGACCGTCGTCCCGTCGGAGAGGCGGACCGTCTCGGACCCGACGAGGCGGCGGATCTTCTCCGCGATCGAGGCCGCGCTGTCGACGTCCGTCTCGGGCAGGATGACGATGAACTCCTCGCCACCGTAGCGGCCCACGATGTCGACCTTGCGGATGCCGCCCTGGAGGGTCTGGGCGATGCGGTGGAGGACGAGGTCGCCCGCCAGGTGGCCGTGGGCGTCGTTGAGGCGCTTGAAGTGATCGATGTCGATCATCGCGATCGAGAGCTGATGGCCGTAGCGGGTGGCCCGCTCGATCTCCTCGGCCAGCCGCGTGAGGACGGCCTGCCGGTTGGCGACCTCGGTCAGGAAGTCCTGCGTCGCCAGGGTCCAGGTCTGGGCGATCCGGCCGGCCAGCTGCTCGAAGCTCAGCCGCAGGCGCGGATTCCGGATCCGCTTCGCGATCTCGAGGTTGCCCGGGTTCTCGCCCGAGGCGAGACGCTGGGTCAGCGAGGCGATCTGGCGGAGCTGGCGGCGCTGGCTCGTGGCGGCGAAGCCGGCCGCCCCGGCGAGGGCGCCGATCAGGAGCAGGAGGACGAGGCCGACGGCGAGCTCGAGCTGCGGCGGGAGGTCCTGGATCGACAGACCAAACAAGAAGTGACGTCCCCCGACGTGCGTGTGCTGCTCTTCCGTCCGGGTCCCGGAGACGGGCCCCGATGTCCGCCAGATCGTGGGGCAGCGGAACCCGACCCGCCATAGGGTGAAGGTCCAGCGCGTCAGGGCACCCGACTGGTACTACACCGGGCGAGCATGGTGCACCGACGCAAGTCCCGCTCGCCGATAGGAGATTCGTCCCGGTCGGCGACCGGTCAGGTGCGGATCAGGGCAGTCCGCCGCGGTCGCCGCCCGCCGGGACGGCGACGAGATGACGGCAATCGGGGGAGGCGCGCTCAGATGAACAGGGACACGTCCGCGTCGGCGGCCCAGTCGAGGAAATGGGTGGCCCCGCAGACCTCCTCGATGCCGTCGATGAAGCCATCCTTCGAGAACCCGAAGACGTCCATCGTCATGCCGCACGGAATGAGCTTCACGCCCATCTCGACGGCCAGGTCGACGAGCTCGTCGATCGAGGCGACACCGTGGTCCTTGAACTGGCGCTTCATCATCCACGACGCCATCGGCGTCATGCCGGGCAGCGCGGTCAGGAGCTGGGGCATGGGCACGGGCATCGGCATCGCCGGGTTGCCGGTCGTGCCGACCTCGAGGTGGCGGTCCTTCTGGAGGATCTTCAGGCCGTAGAAGGTGAAGAAGATGCCGACGTCCCAGCCAAGGGTCTTGGCCGTCGTGGCCAGGATGAGGGGCGGGTAGGCCCAGTCGAGCGTGCCCTTCGTGGCGATGATCGCCATCTTCTTGGGCTTGGCCGACTTCTCGGCCTCCTTGAGGGCCATGATCTCGTCCACCCTGGCCGTGACCATCGCATCGACGCGATCCCGGATCAGGGCATCGAAGTCCGTCTTCGCCAGGTCTGCCGTATCGACCATCGTGCTGGCCTCCGTTCTGTCGCCGGTCTCAGGCCGGCACTACCGTCGAGGTGGCCTGCATGACCGCGGTCACCCAGTCATCTGCCGTGACGCCCGGCGTTTCCGGACGGGTCTGCTCATAGAATGTCGACGCGCGCTCGTGCAGGGCATTCTCCGCCACACGACAACCCCTGAGCACCTCCGCGAGCTGCGCCGGCACGTCGGCCGGCCGGGCCGTGAAGTCGCCGCTGAACCCGACGTCCTCGAGGTGGTCGTCACGGACCACGGCGAGGCAGCGGACGAGGCCCCCGGAAGCCTTGTGAGCGCCCTCGGCGACGCGGACGCCCTCGTGGATCCGAATCCCGGGCCGGCGCAGGCCGCCGCTCTCCTCCAGCCACTCGCGCGAGGCGAACCGCTCGTCGAGGCGCTCGGCGAGCTCGATCTCGTCGGGCCGAACCTCGCCCGGCTCGATCGGCCGGCCGAGGGCGGCCGAGCAGGCGGCGACGTAGGCGTCGACGACCACGGGGCGGGCCGGCGGCGTGCCGAGCTCGCGGCGCATCGTGGTCATGTACTCGGTCATCGTCTGGAAGACCTTGTCCCGGAACTTCTCGGACGGAACCTTGAGGACCCGCGACATCGTCAGGACGTCGAAGTCGAACATCAGGCTGCCGACGAGGACCTCGGCCAGGTCCATCCGGGCCGCGCCCGTGCCGCCGATCTTGCGGCCGTTGACGTGGATGTCGTTGACCGGCCGGTAGGCCGCCTCGATGCCGAGGGCGCGGTAGGCCTGGACGAGCGTGTCGCAATAGAGGGTGAAGCGGTCCTCGACCGTGGCCGGCAGGTGCTCCGCGGCGAAGATCCACTGGGTGAACAGCTGGTTGCCGTCGAGGTAGACCGCGCCACCCCCGACCTCGCGGCGGACGACCGGGAAGCCGAGCTCGGCGCAGACGACCAGGTCCACCTCGCGATCGACGTCCTGGTGGCGCCCGATGCTGACGTACGGGGCGTCGGGCGAGACGAGGACGATCGTGTCCGGCGAAGCCTCGGTCATCGCGTAGCCGACGGCGTGGTAGATCGTCTGCGAGCGGACGGGATCCACCGTTCCCAGGTCGAGCAGGCGGATCGGCGACTGGCGGTCGGTCATGTGGATCGGTCCTCGGTCATCGCGGCTTCCCTCCTCCTAGTCCGCGCAGCGGACGCACGAGACGCCGAGCGCCTCGATCCGCTGCTCGTAGTCCTCGACCGCGGCCGGGCCGGTGACGAGCCCGGCAGCCTCGGGATCCCAGGCGTCGGGCTCGAGACGGACGAGCCAGCCGAGCTCGTAGGGATCGCGGTTCGCGACGAGGATGTCCGCCGCGAACGCGTCGGCGTTCGTGGCCACGACGGTGCCGCCGACCGGCGTCGGAAATGGACCCGCCCACTTCGCGGTCTCGATCGTCGCCGCGCTCTGGCCCGCCTCGATCCGCCGGCCGATCTTCTTGAACAGGATGTGGAGGACCTTGCCGGCCCGGGTCTGGGCAATGTCGGTCATGCCCAGGATGAGGGTCCCATCGGCCTGCGGGCGGAGCCACACGTCGCGCGGCACGTCGTACCAGAGATCCAGCGGGATCAGGCAACCGCGGTGGACGATGCCGTTGCCGGGGTCGATCATCCGCAGCTGATCCCCTCCGCCTCGAGGAACGCAGCGTACTCCTGGATGCCGTGCTCGCCGGTCACCATCTCGGCTCGCTGGACCGTCCAGATCGTGGCCTTCAGCCGGGCGATCCAGCCCTCCCCGTAGGGATCGCTGTTGAGCAGCGTCGGGTCGGCCGCGAGGGCCGGGTTGACGAGGATGACGTCGCCGTTCACCGGCGTCGGGACCGGGCCGACCCACTTGCCGCTCTCGATCGTGGCGACGCTCTGGCCGCGTTCGAGGGTCCGGCCGACCTTCTTGATCGTGACGGCCACGACCCGGGCGGCGAGGTGCTGGGCGGGATCGGTGATCCCGACCGTCAGCTCGTCGTTGCCCTCGTCGCGGATCCAGACGTGCTTCTCGATCCAGTAGTAGAGGTCGTCGGGGAGGTTGCAGCCCCGGGTGTCCGTCATGGTGGTCCTCCTGCGGTCGTCGGCTCCTCGGGGATCGGTGGGAGCCCGACCAGCTCGGCATGGGACGCCTGGAGATGGTAGAGGAGCAGGTCGAAGGCGACGAGGGCGATCTCGCGGCGGAACTCGGCCAGGAAGTCGGCCTCGCGGCCGCGGGGGTTCGCGACCCGCTCCAGGCCTTCCTCGCAGAAGGGGCAGTCGAGGGCGAACTTGAGGCTGCCTTTCGCCTCGTCGCGGAAGGTCCGGACCTGCTCGGGGTGGCCGTCCCAGAGGTGGGCGTGGATCTCCATCCGGGTGCCCTCGAGCGGGCAGTACG
Organism: uncultured Chloroflexia bacterium; assembly: GCA_963719145.1. Taxonomy (GTDB): domain Bacteria; phylum Chloroflexota; class Limnocylindria; order Limnocylindrales; family CSP1-4; genus UBA5189. Next base: position 19,288 of record CAVRAX010000007.1, on the reverse strand, counting down.
GGCAGTTCACCGGGTCGACCCCGTCGGGGCGGCCAGCGCGAGGGCCGCGCGACCGAGCTCGGTGAGGACGACGCGATCACCCTCGAGGTCGCGGGCGACGAGGCCGCTCGCGGCGAGGACGCCGACGCGCGCAGCGAGCGCGACCCGATCCCCCGGCTCGAGCCCGAACGCCCCGCCGGCCGCCAGCTCGGCGGTCCGGCGACCCTCGCCCTCGACCAGGCGGAGGAAGCCCGCCACCGCCGGGTCGGCGACCGTCGAGAGGACCCAGCCGCGGAGGGCGACGTGGCTAAAGGGCGACGGCGCCGGAACGTCGACGACCGGCTGCCCCTCGCGGAAGGCGAACGAGGTCAGGCGCTCCTCGGCCGCGGCCTGCCGCGACAGCCAGGCGTCGAGGGCGGCATCGAGGGCTTCGGTCGCGGCGTCGAGGGCCTCGGTCGAAGCGCTCATCCGGGCCGGGCCTCAGCGGCCGGACCCGCCGTCGCGGCGGCAGCCTCCAGGGCCGGGTGGTCGGCGGCCGCGTCGTCGCCGGCCACGGCCTCCTCCGGCGGCAGGTCGATCGCGGCGGCGACGAGCTCGATGAGGTCGCTCACGAGGAGCCGGCCGTCGTGGCCGGTCGCCTTGGCGGCCGCCGTGTACATCGTCAGGTCCTTGGGGCAGGCGGTCACGAAGTCGGTCACCGCCTCGAGGGCCGCGGCCTCCCGGATCCGCTGCTCCGAGGGGCGTTCGGCGAGGCCGCTGTCGTCCATCCAGATCCGGCCCCCGCCGGCGCCGCAGCAGAACGTGTTCGCGCCGTTCCGGGGCATCTCCACGAGGTCCGCCCCGATCGCGGCGAGCACCTCCCGCGGCGCCGCCGTGACCTTGCTGTAGCGGGCCAGGTAGCAGGGATCGTGGTAGGTCACCCGGCGCCCGGTCGGCCGGCGGACCCGGAGATCGCCCGAGGCCAGGAGCGCGGCGAGGACCTGGCTGTAGTGCCAGACCTCGTACGTCCCGCCGAAGTCCGGGTACTCGAACTTGAGGGTGTTGAGGGTGTGGGGATCGGTCGTCACGATCCGCCGGAAGCGGGCCTTCGAGAGCTGCCCGACGTTGTGCTCGACGAGGAGCTCGAAGAGGCCCTCCTCGCCGGCCCGGCGGACGTCGTTGCCGGCGTTTCGCTCGCCCTCGTAGAGGATCCCGAAGTCCATGCCGGCGGCCCCGAAGACGCGGGCGACCAGGCGGGTCGCCTCCTGGACCCGGACGTCGAATGAGGCGAAGTCACCGAGGAACCACAGCCAGTCGACCGCCTCGCGGCGGGCGTCGACGATCGGCGTCGCCAGGCCCTCGGTCCAGCGGCCCCGGGTCCGGCCCGACTGGCCGAACGAGTTGCCCTGCTTGGCGAGGCTCGTGAAGGCGGTCTGGAGGGTCGGTTCCACGATCGCCTGATCGACCAGCGAGCGACGCATCCCGACGATCGTGGGCACGTGCTCGATGCCGACGGGACAGGCCTCGACGCAGGCCAGGCATGTCGTGCACGACCACAGGGTTTCGGCGCTGATGAGCCCGCCGGCGAGGGTCGATCCGCCATTCGCCGCGTCCGAAGCGCCGGCCGCCGCGAGTGCCCGCGCCGGCTCGGCCGCCGTCACGCCGGCGCCATCGAGGCCGGGCCCGTAGGCCCGATCCGATCGATGCTCGGCGAGCGGAGCCAGGATCGACCACGCCGCGTCGGCCTCCTGCCGGATGTCGAGGATCAGGTCGCGCGGCGAGAGCGGCGCCCCGGAGGCGACGGCGGGACAGGCGGCGTGGCAGCGGCCGCACTTCGTGCAGGCGTCGAGGTCGAGGAGCTGCTTCCAGGTGAGGTCGGCCAGATCGCGGAGCCCGAGGTGGCCGTCGGCCGGCTCCGTGCCGGACACGGCCAGGACGGGCAGGCGTTGCCCGGCGAGGGGCGAGCGGAGGGCGACGTTGACCGGGTCGGCCAGGGTGTGGATCGCCTTCGAGAACGGGAAGTAGGCGACGAACGAGAGGGCCGTGACGGCGTGGCCCCACCACGTCGCGTACCGGAGCGACTCGGCCGACGCGGCGGTCAGGCCGAGCGCCCGGAACGCCGCCGCGACGACCCAGCCGACCGGCGAGAAGACCTCGAAGCTCGGGAAGTCGTGGGCCAGGATCCGGGCGCCCTCGAGGACGAAACCGCTCGTCCCGAGCACGGCGAGCCAGGCCAGGAAGATCCAATCGCCGGTCCGGAATCCGCCGCGATCGGTGGTCGCCGGCCCGATGTCGACCCGCCCGTAGTCGAGCTGCGGCGGCCGGCGGGCGCGGCGGATGGCCATCGCCGCGATGCCCACCAGCATGGCCAGGCCGAGGACGTCGAGGATGAGCGAGTAGACGACGTAGAACGTGCCCCAGAAGAAGCTGAACTGGGAGGCGAATGGCCGGACGAAGTCCGTCTCGATCGTCAGGATCGCCGTCCCGATGAACAGGACGATGAAGCCCCACATGATCGCGGCATGGAAGACGCCCGCGTAGGGATCGCGCTGCGCGACCGTCCGATTGACGGCCGTGTCGACGAGGCCCCGGGTCACCCGGCCGATGAAGCCGGCCGGTGAGCCGATGACGTCCTGGCGCCGGCCGCGGGCGTACTTCCGGAGATGGACCCCGATGCCGACGAAGAAGATGACCGTCGCGACGGCGGTCAGGACGTAGAACAGGGTCTCGCCGCCCGTCGAGAGGCCCTCGAAGAGCTGGCGGGTGACGTCCCGACCGAACACCCTCGCCGCCCCCTGCGTCAGCCGCCGAGGCGCGCGGTGAGGGCCGGGACCACGTCGAGGAGGTCGGCCACGGCCCCGTAGTGGGCGACCGAGAAGATCGGGGCCCGGGGGTCGGAGTTCACGGCGATGATCAGCTCGGCGCCGCGCATCCCCTCGAGGTGCTCGGGCGCCCCGCTGATGCCGAGGGCCAGGTAGGCCCGCGGCTTGACCTTGAGGCCGGACTTGCCGACCTGGCGGGTCCGCGGCAGCCAGCCGAGGTCGGCGATCGGCCGCGACGACGAGACGGCTCCACCGAGGGCCGCGGCCAGGGCCTCCACGAGCTCGATGTTCTCCTGCTCGCCGATCCCCCGCCCGACCGAGACGAGGACCGATTCGCGGGTGATGTCGACGTCGCCGGCCTCGGGCCGGAGGAGATCGACGAACCGGATCCGGTCGTCGCTCGCGGCGGGCGCGAGGGTCTCGACCGTCGGGCTGCCGGCGATCGAGCCGGCCTCGGCCGGGAACGCCCCGGCGACCGCCGTGACGATTCCCCGGCCGCCGGCGAAGCGGACCGTGGCCTGGATCTTGCCGGCGTACAGCTGGCAGGTCACGAGCGGCCCGTTCGCGTCGATCGCGATGTCGACGGCGTAGGCCGCCAGCGGCAGCTCGAGGGCGGCCGAGAGGCCGGCCGCCACGTCCATGCCGGCCCCGCTGTTGGCGACGAGGACGAGCACCGGCTCGCGCTCGCGGATGAGCGGCACGAGGGCCGCCTGGTAGGCCGACGGGCTGAACGAGGCCAGGCCCGGCCCGTCGACGACGAGCACCCGGCCCGCCGCGCCGAGGGAGCCGGCGAGGCCGGCCACGCCCGAGCCGAGGAGGACGGCGACGGCCTCGCCGCCCGCGGCCGAGGCCAGGGCCCGGGCCTGCCCGAGGAGCTCGTACGTGGGGTCGAGGACGGCGCCGTCGCGCTGCTCGACGATGACGAAGACGTCGCCGCTCATCGGGCCGTCCCGGTGCCGATGCCACGTTCGGCGAGGATCGCGGCGATCCGCTCTGCGATCGCCGCGGCGTTGCCGCTGAGCATCTCGGCCGAGGAGCCGGCCACGGGCACGGCCATCGATTCCACGACGAGGCCGCTGCCGGGCCCGTCCCCGCCGGGCACCGCCTCGATCGTGGCCGTCTTCATGAGCTGCCGAACCCGGCTGACCGGCGCGTAGCGGGGGGTCTCGCGCGAGGTCTGGACGCCGAGCACGGCCGGCAGCTGGACCTCGAACTCGGCGACGATCCCGCCGGCGTACTCCTGGTGGACGGTGACGGTCGTCTGGTGGTGAGCGAGCGCGATATGGGTCACGACCGACACGTGGGGCAGGTCGAGTCGGGTTGCGACGAGCGGGCCGACCTGGCCGTCGAGGTCGTCGATCGCCTGGACGCCGGTCAGGATCAGGTCGTGCGGCAGGTCCGCCAGCGCTCCGGCGAACGCGGCCGCCGCGGTGTGGCTGTCGGGAGCCTGCTCGAACGAGCCGACCTTCACGACGCGGTCCGCGCCGCGGGCGAGGCAGGTCGCGAGCAGCTCGTCGACGTCGCCGGCCTCGACGCCGAGGGCCAGGCATGTCACCGTGCCTTCGTGGCCCTGGTCACGGAGCAGGAGGGCCTCCTCGAGGGCGTACTCGTCCCATTCGCTGGGAACGAAGCTCAGCCACTCCTGGTCCAGGCCGGTCCCGTCGGCGTCGATCTCGAGCTCCTCGGCGAGATCGGGGACCTGCTTGAGCAGAACGACGTAGTCCATGCGGCTCCTCGTGTTGGGGTGGGTCGAGTTACGCGGGCTGGGACGGCCGGCCGGCCGGTGGCTGCATCGCCTGGTCGATCAGCTCGACGACGTCGCGGACGGCGAGCTTGCCGTCGTTGCCGGTGGACTTGACGGCGTCCTCGAAGCGCGACGGCTCGTAGGGGCAGGCGACGGACAGGACGCCGGTGCCGTCCATCCCGACGGTCGCGACGGCCTCGCGGACGCGGCGCTCGGACAGGCGCTCGGAGACGTGGTCGGCGACGAAGCCGTCGAGCCACATCCCACCCCCGCCCCCGCCGCAGCAGTAGCCGTTGGCCCGGTTGTGCGGCATCTCGGCGAGCCGGATCCCGGGAATCGCCTCGAGCAGCTTGCGCGGGGCATCGAACTCGCCGTTGTTGCGACCGAGGTAGCAGGGGTCGTGGTAGGTCACATCGAGATCGACGCTCGAGCGGAACTCGATTCGCTCCACCAGGGGGGCCAGGAACTGGGTGTAGTGGAGGACCTCGCCCTCCCAGCCGAGCTTCGGATAGAAGTTCCTGAAGGCGTTGTAGGCGTGGGGGTCCATGACGACGAGGCGCTCGAACTCGTACTTCGAGAAGGCCTTGATGTTCTGCTCGGCGAGGAGCTCGAAGAGGCCGGTCTCGCCGGTCAGGCGGGCCGAGTCGCCATCGCTCCGTTCCTCCGGCCCGAGGATCGCGAAGTCGACCCCGAGGGCGGTCATCACCCGGGCCATCGCCCGCGCCGCGTCCTTGCCCCGGGGGTGGTAGCTCGTGTAGTCCGAGACGTACCAGAGGACGTCGACCGGCCGGCCGAGCTGGCTGATGATCGGGACCTCGACGCCGGCCTCGGCGATCCAGTCGATCCGCTTGCGGGGCGATTCGCCCATCGGGTTGCCGGACTTCTGGAGGTTGCGGAAGACGTCCGAGAGCTCGTCCGGGACCTTGCCCTCGAGGACCGCCTGCTCGCGGATGGCCGGCATGATCCGGAGCGGGTTGACCTCCTTGGGGCAGACCCGGTAGCAGTTGCCGCAGGTGGTGCAGAGCCAGAGGTCCGGATCATCGACGAGGGTGTTGCCCCGGATGACCTTGGCGTTCAGCTTGCGCGGCCCGTAGTCGCCGACGTGCTGGACCGGGCAGACGGGGACGCACTTGCCGCACTGGTAGCAGTCGCGGAGCGACTCGCCGCCGTCGAGCGAGGTCACCCAGTCCATCGCCTCGGTCGGGTATTCGGTGACCGAACGATCGCTGAACATCCGGTTCCAGTGGCCGGAGATGTCGACGCCGTCGACGACCGCCTCCGAAAGCTCGAAGACCTGGTCGACCTTGACGATCGGAAGCTCGCGGCCCATCGGCGTCAGCTCCCCGCGGCCGGAGCCGGCGACCAGACCCCGAGCAGCCGGCGGACGAGGTCCGGCAGCTGGGGGATCACCTTGTTGAACTCCTGGGTCATCCGGAGGCGGGTCACCGTGTAGAGGTAGATCCCGTAGATGGCGGCGAGGTAGACGTCCACCGCGAACGGGCTGGCGCCCATCCGCTGGAAGCCGAGGTCGCGGGACGTGGCGATGACGGCGGCGGTCGCCGCCCCGACCCGGAGGTAGACGGCGCCGGCGTCGGGACCGCTGAAGTCGAACTCCTCGACCATCACCAGCGGCAGGGCACCTGTCCGCGCCTCCGGATCCCACATCCAGCGGCTCCACAGCCAGTACCGCTCCGGGTCCGCGAAGTAGAGGCATTCCCCGGCGAGGTCGCGCCGGACCGGCGCGTCGAGCCCGTCGAGCGCCGCATCAAAGGCGGCGAAGCGGGTCTCGATCCGGCCGCTCCCGTGGACCAGGTCGGCGATCGCCCGGGCGAGCACCGGGGCGCCGGCGGCGAGGATCAGCTCGTCCGAGCGGCGCCGGGTGGCGAAGACCCGGCCCAGGATCGGCCGGACGGCCTCGGCGTTGGCGACGCCGAGCGCGTCCGCTGTGAGGAACGGCGCCAGGACCGCTCGCTTCTCGACGAGGAGGTCCGTGACCGTGCCGATGTCCTCCTCGCTGATCTTGACCAGCGCCTCGCGCATGAACTCGACCGCACTCGGCGTATCGACCGCCTCGGCGATTCCACTGCCGGCGAACGCGCCGCCCCCGAAGACCGCCGGCCCCCAGGTCATCGGCTGGCGACCGCTCCGGCCTGGGCCAGGCCCCGAACGGTGCCGACCGCCCGAAGCGCGGCGGCGCCGGCCATCCCGACGGTGTCCTCGAGGTCCTTGGGCCCGGCGGCCGCGCCGGCCACGAAGATGCCAGGCACGGAGGTCGAGACGACGTCCATCGGCTCGCCGGGCAGGGCGATGAAGCCGTACTTGTTCTGGTCCACGCCCAGGATCGAGGCCACGTCGCGGGTCCCCCGGCTGGGCTCCATCCCGACCGACAGGACGATGACGTCCATGAGGACCTCGAGGGGGCGGCCCATCGTCGTGTCCTCGCCCTTCATCAGGAGCCGGCCGTCCTTGCCGACGATCTCGGTGACGATCCCCCTGATGTAGGTGACGTTGTACTGCTCCTGGGCCGGCCAGTAGATCTCGTTCTCCCAGAAGCCGTACATCCGCATGTCGATGTAGAAGATGTAGACCTTCGTGTCCGGGAGGAGGCGCCGGATCTCGATCGCCTCCTTGGAGGCGACACCGCAGCAGACCTTCGAGCAGTACTCGTTGCCGAGCCGCCGGTCGCGTGAGCCGACGCACTGGATGAAGGCGACGTTGCGGGGCGGTTCGCCGGTCGAGGGCCGGACGAAGTGGTGGTCCTTGAGCATCTTCTCGGCGTCGGGCAGGGTGATGACGTCGGGGTACTCGTAGTAGCCGTACATCTGCGTCTCGCGGCCCGGGTCGAAGTGCTGGAAGCCGGTGGCCACGACGATCGCCCCGACCGACTCGGTCGACTCGCCCGACGGCCCCGCGAGCGTGATCTGGAAATCGCCGATCGACCCGCTGCAGGCGGTCACCGTCGTCGAGCGCCGAACATCGATCGCCGGATCCTCCACCCCCGCCCGGAGGGCGTCGAGGGCATCCTGGGCGGACCCCATCCGCGGCGTCAGGGCGGCGTAGCTCGATTCGTCGGGCGTCCCGCCGAGGACGTCACGCCGCTCGACGAGGAGGGCCCGGCCACCGATCGAGGCGATCGCCCGGGCCGCCTCCAGGCCGGCCGGCCCGCCGCCGATGACGAGGACCGTTTGAGCCCGGTCCCGCCCGTCTCCGCTGGCATCTCGCTCGCTGATCTGGCTCATGCCTTCGTTGTCTCCTGCGCGCGCTCGCTCACGCACCACAGGGTGCGATCGTTCGCGTGCTCGTCGCCGCCTTGGCCTGAGCTCAGCTGAGCGGCGAGCTGCTGCGCTCGATCGACGGGCCCGGGCTCAGGCATCTGCGTCCTCCCAGGTCAGGAACGCCTTGGCGTCGCCCTTGAGCCGCTCGAGGTCGTCCTCGAACTCCCGCCAGCGCTCGCGCCAGTCGATCCCCATCTTCTCGAGGAGCGGCCGGTACTCCGTGCTGTGCCAGTGGAGCTGGGCCACGCGGTAGGGGTGGGCGCCCATCGCCAGGGCCGCGAACTGGGCCTCCGACATGACCGGCACGCCGACCTTGCGATCGTGGGCCCGGGCCGCGAACTGGCTCTGGTCGAGGGTGGTGACGCAGCCCGTGTCGTGGGTCAGGACGACGTCCGGGTTCGCCTCCTCCTGCATGACCTCGATCTTGCGGAGGGTCGCGAAGGAGCGGGTGAAGTCGCGCTGGACGAGGATGTGACGGAAGCCGAAGCCGCAGCAGTCGAACCAGGTGCTGTAGTCCTTGACGTTCGCCCCGAGGGCGGTCACGACGGCCGACACGACCGCGGTCCTCTGGCCGCCGTAGACGTCCGGGTCGTAGATCGCGTCCTCGACGACGAGCTTGTGGTAGTGACAGGCCGGGTGGACGGTGACGTCGATGCCCGAGAGGTCGAGGACCTGGCGCTTGGCGAACTCGTCGCGCATCGCGTAGACCCACTCGGAGTAGTGGACGATCTCCTCGGGCATCACGAACGGCTTACCGAGCTTGTCGCAGATCCGGCGGACCTCATCGCGCAGCTCGGCGGAGTGGACGAGCTCCTCGCGGACCTCCTTGTAGTGCCCGTACGACGTCCCGCAGTGGATCATCGGGAAGTAGCCGGATTCGTAGGCCGCCCCGAAGTTGCGCATCGCGACAGCCGCCTGGGCGCCCTGGTTGGAGGTCGCCGAGGCGTAGTAGTTCCAGGCCGTGCAGGACGTCTGGTCGCGCGGGTCGTTGTAGTCGAGCCCGAGCTTGCGGATGAGCCAGAAGATCGAGGTCGAGTAGCCCGGGATGTGGCCGCACTGGCCGCACGACTTGTGGTGCCACGTCCGGCTGATCGGGATCTTCTTGATCCGGCCGTACTTGGTGGTCACCCCGATCCACGGGTCGGGGACGCGTTGGACGAGCCACTCGCCCGCGGCCTCGAGCTCGAAGACCTTCTCCCGGATGTCCTCCGTCGGCGGGGTCGTCGGGCCGCGCTCGTCACGGGCTTCGCGCCGGTTCTCGAGGACTGTCAGCGGAATCGGCATCGGGGACCTCCTATCCGGCCTCGTACCCGGCTTCTTCGAGCAGCTCCTCCATGACGTCGTTGAGGATCATGTGGAGCCCGGGGTCAACCCCCTTGATCATGTCGAGCACCCCGGTCATGTGCCAGATCAGGTAGAGCTCGGTGAGCGTCTTGTCGTCGACCTCCCAGGCGGTCGAGGTCGTGTGCATCGTGTCCGGCGGCAGGGCCCGCCGCCACAGCCCGAGGTTGTCCGAGATCTCCTGGACGTGGGGGCCCCAGTCGGGGAAGGCGTTGGGCTGGAGCATGTCCGGCGAAACCTGGGTCCCCGTCGACATGATCTTGTAGACGACCCGGCCGTAACCCTCGAGGGCGTTCTTGGCCGAGGTGAGGCCGTTGTTGATGGCGACCTCGCGCATGATCGTGATGAGGCCGCCGGGGTTGTTGCCTCGCGGGCAGCGGGTGCAGGAGAAGCACTGCGAGCAGTTCCAGATGTCGTCGTTGAGCTGCTCGTAGAACATCGGCAGGTCCTGGCGCGAGGCCGCCTGGGCGATCTTCCGCGGTGAGAAGTCGTAGAACCGGGCCGAGGGGCAGGCGGCCACGCAGATTCCGCACTCGTAGCAGCCGTAGAGGTAGCTCTCGAAGCGGGCGTCGGCCTTGACCTGGTCGAAGAGGCGCGCCTTCTCCTCGACGGGGACGTCGTCGTAGCGAGCCTGGAGGACCACCCTCACCCGCCCATCAGAAGCAGATCACCTGGTCGGCTTCGAGGGCCATGTCGTTGAAGGCTGCCCCGCCGATCATCTCGACGCCGTCGATGAGATCGTCCTTGGTCAGCCCGTGGAGGTCGAGCGACGGCTGGCAGACGTAGAACTTCACACCCATGTCGCGGGCCTGGTCGATGAACCGGATGAGGGGCGCCCCGTGGCCGTCGAACTTGGGCACGATGAGGGCCTCGGCGGCGCCCTTCCTGAGCAGGGTCGGCCCGTTGACCGTGAAGTAGATCCCGACCTCGACGTCCATCGCGGCGGCCGTGGTCGCGAGGTAGATGGGCGTCGCGCTCCGCTCCGGGTTGTTCACGCCGCCGGTGTGGACGTAGAGGATGCTCGACATGGGTCCCTCGTCAGCTCCGCCTCGTCCGGCCGCCGGGTCAGCTCTTCTGGATCCAGAAGCGCATGACCTTGTCGACGGTCTCCTGGTGGACGATCGGATGGCCCGTATTCCTCGACCAGGCCGCCACGTCCGGCACGGCCCCGGGGTCCGTCGCCTCGAGCAGGACGACCTGCTTCGACTCCATCTCCTTCACGAACTTGGCGAGCTTGACGATGGGCATCGGGCAGAGCAGGCCCTTCGCATCAAGGACTCGGTCGTGGGGGGGCGCATCGGCCATGGAGGGCTCCTCGAAGCGGCTGCGACCGCCGCCTGAACCTCGGGCGCGGCACCGAGGCGCGTTGCGGTATCGCGATGTGCCTATATACTCCCGCAACAAGCGGCGTGTCAACGACGGTCCTCGTCAGGAGTCCCGCAGGTCTTGACCAACTTCGCCTGGGTGATCGACCAGACCTCCTGCATCGGCTGCCACGCCTGCACGACGGCCTGCAAGTCGGAGAACGAGGTCCCCCTCGGCGTCAACCGGACCTGGGTCAAGTACATCGAGCGGGGGACGTTCCCGGAGACCCACCGCGACATCGCCGTCCTCCGTTGCAACCACTGCGCGGAGCCGCCCTGCGTCGAGGTCTGTCCCACGACCGCGATGTTCAAGCGGGCCGACGGGATCGTCGACTTCGACACCTCGCGCTGCATCGGCTGCAAGGCCTGCATCCAGGCCTGCCCCTACGACGCGATCTACATCGACCCCGAGGAGCACGTCGCCGAGAAGTGCAACTTCTGCTCCCACCGGGTCGACGAGGGGCTCCTCCCGGCCTGCGTGGTCGTCTGCCCGACCGAGTCGCTCATCTTCGGCGACATCGAGGACCCCGCCAGCCGCGCCGCCCAGATCCTCGCCTCCCGGGAGACCAGCGTCCGGCGGCCGGAGCAGGGCACGCGACCGCAGGCCTTCTACGTCGGGGCCGCGGCGGTCGCCCTCGATCCTCTTGCGCCGGTCCACGGGGACAGCTACCTCTGGGCCGACCGCCGGACCGGCGGTGCCAAGGACTACACGGCCGAGCTCGCCCGGGCGGGCGCGCCGGCCCGGGCGGCGGCGTCGGTCGTCGGGACCGTCCTCCCGGTCGTCGGGGCGGTCCAGCCGGCCGTCGATGCCGGTCCGCCGCCGCTCGGCGCCCTCCGCGGGCCGGGCATTCCCGGCACCCCCCTCGTCGCGGCCCGAGCCGGGGCCAGGGCCGCGGCCCACGCGGCGGCGCTCGGTGCGGCCCCGGCAGGACCGGCGGCGTGGCATGGCCCGGCCGACCCGGAGACCACCCGGCCCGGCACGCGCGTCGCCTATGACGTCTTCCATCCCCGGCCCTGGGGCTGGCGGGTCGCGCTCTACCTCTGGACGAAGGGGATCGGCGCCGGGGCCTTCGGGCTCATCTTCCTGGCGGCCGCCCTCGGGCTCGCGCCGGTCGACCAGACGACCCGCCTCGTCGGGGCGACGATCGCCCTGGTGGGGGTCGGCCTGACCGCCCTGCTCCTCGTTGCCGACCTGAAACGGCCGGAGCGGTTCCTGTCGATCCTCTACCGCCCGCAGCGGCGGAGCTGGCTGGCGATCGGGGCGTTCATCCTCATCGGCTACAGCGGATTCCTGGGCCTGTGGTGGCTCGGGACGCTGGCCGGCGTGGACGACGTCGTGCTGACGGCCCTCGGCTGGCCGGCCTTCGCCCTGGCCGTGATGACCGCCCTGTACACGATGTTCCTGCTCCGCCAGTGCGAGGCTAGGGACCTGTGGCAGCGACCGGTGGTCGGCCCGGTCCTCGTCGCCCAGGCGACGATCCTCGGCGCGGCCGCCCTCCTGCCCGCCCTCGAGGTGCTCGACGCGCCGGCCGCCCTCGTCGACCTCGCGGCGGCGGCGCTGGTCGTCGGCGGTGCCCTCAACCTCGTCGCCCTGCTCTACGAGGCGGTCGCCGACCATCCGACGGCGAACGGCCGCGCCGCGGCCCACCTCCTCGTGCGCGGACCGTTCGCCGCGCCGTTCTGGATCGGCGGCGTCGTCCTCGGCGGCGGGCTCCCCCTCGTGGCCGGCGGAGCCTGGCTCGGCCTCACGGTCGCCGGTGCCGCGGCGGCGCCGATGCTCGTCGCGGCCGGGCTCGCCGCGGCGGCCGGGCTCCTGTGGTACGAGCTGGGCTTCATCACGGCCGGCCAGGCCGTGCCGATCAGCTAGGTGTGGCGATGACGCAGCGGCGCGACGGCACGACCCGGAGACTGCCCGGCCATCCGGCCGACGACGGCGCGATGCAACCCGGCTTCGATGCCTTCCCCCCGCCAGACCAGTGGGACCACTGGTCCGAGCCGGACCCCAAGTCGGGCCCGGGACGGCAAACGCGGGACTACACGATCGTGCCGACGACCTGCTTCAACTGCGAATCGGCCTGCGGCCTCCTCGCCTACGTCGACACGGAGACGGGCCGGGTTCGCAAGTACGAGGGCAACCCGGCCCATCCGGGCAGCCGTGGCCGCAACTGCGCCAAGGGCCCGGCGACGCTCAACCAGGCCGACGACCCGGAGCGGATCCTCTACCCGCTGCGCCGCGTCGGGCCGCGCGGTGGCGGCGGTTGGGAGCGCTGCACCTGGGACGAGGCGCTCGACGACCTCGCCGGCCGGATTCGGGCGGCGCTCACCCGCGGCGATCCGAACCGGATCATGTACCACGTCGGGCGGCCGGGCGAAGACGGCTTCACGGAGCGCGTCCTGGCGGCCTGGGGCGTCGACGGCCACAACTCGCACACGAACATCTGCTCGGCCGGGGGCCGGGCCGGCTACGCCTTCTGGATGGGCTTCGACCGGCCGTCGCCGGACTACGCCAACGCGAAGGTCATCTTCCTCATCAGCGCCCACCTCGAGAGCGGCCACTACTTCAACCCCCACGCCCAGCGGATCATCGACGGGCGGCGGAACGGGGCGAAGCTCGTCGTCATCGATCCCCGCCTGTCGAACACGGCCGCCCAGGCCGACCAGTGGCTGCCGGCCTGGCCCGGCAGCGAGCCGGCCATCCTCCTGGCGATCGCCCGCCACCTCATCGTGACCGGCCGGTTCGACCGGGAGTTCGTGCGGCGCTGGTTGAACTGGCCCGAGTACCTGGGCGCGGCACGACCCGACCTCGAGGCCCCGACGTTCGACGACTTCGTGGCCGAGCTCGAGCGGCTCTACGGTGGCTACACCTTCGAGTACGCGGAGCGCGAGAGCGGCGTCCCAGCGTCCCAGCTGGAGGCGGTCGCCGAGCTCGTCGCCGGGGCCGGCACGGCGCTCGCGGCGCACAACTGGCGGGCCAGCTCGGCCGGCGTCATCGGCGGCTGGCAGACGGCCCGCTGCCTGTTCTTCCTGAACGTCCTCACGGGCTCCATCGGGACGCCCGGCGGGACCTCCCCCAACGGCTGGGACAAGTTCGTGCCGCGCCCGCCCTACATGCCGCCTCACCCGGGCACCTGGAACGAGCTCACCTGGCCGGCCGAGTACCCGCTGGCCTTCTTCGAGATGTCCTTCCTGCTGCCGCACTTCCTGCTCGAGGGCCGGGGCAGCCTCGACGTCTACTTCACCCGGGTCTACAACCCGGTCTGGACGAACCCGGACGGCCTGACCTGGGTGGAGGCGCTCCGGCGCGAGGACCTCGTCGGGCGCCACGCGGCGCTGACGCCGGTCTGGAACGAGACCGCCTGGTACGCCGACTACGTCCTGCCGGTCGGTCTCGGCGGCGAGCGCCACGACCTCCACTCGTACGAGACCCACGCCGGGACGTGGATCGGCTTCCGCCAGCCCGTGACGCGGGTCGCCGCCGAGCGGGCCGGGCGGACCGTGCGCGACACGCGGGAGACGAACCCGGGCGAGGTCTGGGAGGAGAACGAGCTCTGGATCGAGCTCTCCTGGCGGATCGACCCGGATGGATCGCTCGGGATCCGGCGCTGGTTCGAGGCCCCGGACCGGCCGGGCGAGAAGCTGACGGTCGACGACTACTACGGCTGGATCTTCGAGCACTCGGTGCCGGGCCTGCCCGAGGCCGCGGCCGCGGAGGGCCTGACCCCGCTCGCCTTCATGCGCAAGTACGGCGCGTTCGAGATCGACCAGGAGGTCTACGGCCGGCATGACGAGCCCGTCGAGGCCTCGGGCGACGGCGTCGTCGTCAGCGCCGGCACGATCTTCGGGCCCGCGCCCGCCCCGTCGCCGAACATCGTGCCGACGCCGCTCGTCCCGAAGGACGCCTCGGGCCGAGCCCGTCACGGCGTGGTCGTCGACGGCGTCGGCCGGCGGGGCTTCCCGACCCCGTCCGGCCGGCTCGAGTTCTACTCCTCGACGCTGGCGGCGTGGGGTTGGCCCGAGCTGGCCGTCCCGGCCTACGTCTCGTCCCAGGTCGCCCGGGAGCGGATGGCCGGGCCCAACGACTTCGCCCTCGTCCCGACGTTCCGGCTCCCGGTGCTGATCCACACCCGGAGCGCCAACGCGAAGTGGCTCACCGAGATCGCCCACGGCAATCCCGTCTGGATCCACCCGGAGGACGCCGCCCGGATCGGGGTCGAGTCCGGCGACCTGATCCGGGTCGAGACGGACATCGGCCACTACGTCAACCGGGCCTGGGTGACCGAGGGGATCCGGCCCGGCGTCGTCGCCTGCTCGCATCACATGGGCCGCTGGAGGCTCGGCGAGGATGCCGGGACCGATCGGTGGGCGAGCGCTCGCGTGCGGCTCACGGAGACCGCGAATGCCGGTGCCGCAGGCATTCCGGCGATTCCAACGGCTCCAACGGGTCCGGCGCCGGCACGGGCGGCCGGAGGTGGCAGATGCGCCGGCTCAGCGGCGTGGCGCCCTTCCCGTCGACGGACCCCGACACCTCGCGGATCTGGTGGCGGGACGCCGGCGTCCACCAGAACCTCATCTTCCCGGTCCATCCGGATCCGGTGTCGGGCGCCCATGCCTGGCATCAGAAGGTCACCGTCCGCCCCGCACGGCCAGAGGACCGCGAGGGCGACATCGCCGTCGACACCGGCCGATCCCGGGAGATCTATCGCGAGTGGCTCGGGCTGGCCCGGCCTGGCCCGGGACCGGACGGGATGCGCCGGCCCGAGTGGCTGCTCCGGCCGCTCCGGCCGGCCAGCGCCGCCTACCGGGTCGGAGCGCCCGAGAGCCCGGTCGCGGGCGAGGACGTGACGGCGCTTGCCTCGAGCCCACAGAATAGGGGCGACCATGGCCGCTGAAGCCCTGCCCGCCGCGAAGCGCCGCTCCCGGACCCCCGCGCCCGGGCCGATGCGCGTGCCCGGGCCGATGCGCGCGCCCGCGCTGCCACCGGCCGCTTCAGACGACGGCGCATCGGGTCCGAGACCCCGACGATCGGACCGGTGGTCCTGAATCGAGCTGCCCGGGTGATCCGCGTCCTCGGCCATCCCCTCCGCCTCCGCCTGCTCGAGACGCTCGAGGCGGGCGAACGCAACGTCACCGACCTCGTCATCGCCAGCGGCGCGAGCCAGGCCCGGGTCAGCCAGCACCTGGCCATCCTTCGGGCCGAGCAGGTCGTCGGCTTTCGACGCGACGGCGGGCGGATCTACTACCGGATCATCGAGCCCAAGGTCCATCGCATCCTCGACTGCATCCGCGACTGCGACCTGCCCGAGATGAACCCGGCCGCCGCGAGGACGCTCATCGACCTGGCCGGCGACGTCTGACGGCCGGATGGCGGAGGTCCACGGATTCCTCGCCCGGGTCACCCTCGTTCTCGTCCTGATCACCGCGGCCTGGTCCGGCGCGATCCTCGTGACCGGCAGTCCGATCCGACCGGCCCTCGTCGGGGGGCTGATCTGGGTCGTGCTCCTCCTCGCCCTGACGGCCCTCCTCGGTGCCGTGTCGCGATCACGGCGCACCCGCCGAAGGATCTCCTCCATCTCGTCTACGGCACCCTTGCCCTGTCGTCCTGCCGGAAATGGTGGATCGTGCGCGCCGCCTACGACTCGCGCCGCCCGGTGATCGTGCTGGCGGTGGCGTCCGTCGTCGAGCTCATCCTCGTCGTCCGCCTCTTCCAGACCGGCGGCTGAGACCGCGGTCGAGCCCGGCGGCTCGGGCCGCCCAGGTCACGCCTGCGGTTGCGGCCGCGGCCGCGCCGGCCGCGCCGGCGGCAGGCCGCCGAGGGCCGCGCCGGCGGCAGGCCGCCGAGGGCCGCGCCGGAAGCGCCCGTCCGCGAGCACATTCGGGCGGTCGCGCGTAGGATCGTTGCATCCTCAACGACCAGACGAACCGTACGCCGGAGGACGCCCTGGCCATGGCCTCGACACCAGACCCCCGCGCGGCATACATCGCCGCGACGAAGACACCCATCGACGAGATCCGGGAACAGGGGCACGCGGTCACCGGAATGTGGGTCGGGCGCCAGGTCCTCGTCCTGACGACGACCGGCGCGAAGACGGGCAAGCCGCGCACGTCGCCGCTCGCCTACTCCCTCGACGGCGATCGCTACGTCATCGTGGCGTCGAAGGGCGGCGCCCCGGACCATCCCGGCTGGTCCCGCAACATCGAGGCCGACCCGATCGTGACCATCGAAGTCGACCAGCGCCGCTTCCGGGCTCGCGCCTCCGTCACCGAGGGCGCGGAGCGCGAGCGGCTCTGGGCCGCGCATGCCGCGCTCCATCCGGTCTTCAACGACTACCCGAGTCGCACGACACGGATCATCCCGGTCGTGACCCTCGAACCGATCGCGTAGGGCGATCTCCCGCCGATCTCCGAGCGCTCCGCGGCGGCCGGGAGGGCAGACCAACAAAGATTGCCACCTGGCAGTAAAAATCGCGTACCATCGGGCCGATGAATCGAACCGAGCTCGTCGCCGCGCTGGAGCAGATCGCGATTGGCGCCGTCGGCCTGACCACACGGGCGCTGGCCGAGGCGGCGCCGGGCGTCGAGCTGACGCTGCCCCAGTGGCGGGCGCTCTTCATCGTCGGGGAGAGTGCCGACGGGGCTCGCGTCGGGGAGGTCGCCGTCCGGGTCGGGGTCACCGTCCCGGCGACCGGGACGGCTCCTGCGGCGGCTCGAGCGGCGCGGGCTCGTCGGCCTCGCCACGGATGAGCGGGACCATCGGGCCACGCGGGTCCGGCTGACGGCCCGGGGCGCCGAGGTCAGGGCATCGATCATCGAGTTTCGTATGGACCGCCCTCGAAGTGGTGGCCTCGACGGTCGACGGTGGGGACGGCGTCGACGGGGTCGAGTTCGGGCCCGGAATGGAGACAGTCGCGACCGAGCTCGGACAGTACGCGTGAGCCCGCGACTGCGGGCGCTCATCCAGCGCGGGCTGCGAGTCGCGCGCCGGCAGGTCAGGCGCGCCGGCTACCTCCGCAAGTGGGTCGTCTTGGGGGCGATGATCGGGGTCGTCGGTGGCCTCGGGGCGATCCTCTTCTACGAGGCCCTCAAGCTGGCCACCCGCCTCCTCCTCGGGGGCCTCGCCGGCTATACCCCGCCCTCACCGGCGGGGGCGAGTGCGCCGCCGCGATCACGGATCCACTCGATGCCGCCAGGCCCTGGGCCATTCCGATCGTCGTCGCCCTCGGCGGCCTCGTCTCCGGCTTCCTCGTCGTGCGCTTCGCGCCCGAGGCCGAGGGCCACGGGACGGACGCGGCGATCGCGGCCTTCCACCACCACCCGAGGGGCATCCGGAGCCGGACGCCGGTCGTGAAGCTCGTCGCCTCGGCGCTCACCATCGGCTCCGGCGGACGGGCGGGCCGGAGGGCCCGACCGCCCAGATCACCGCCGGCTTTGGGTCCTTCCTGGGCGACTCCTGCACCTCGATCCCGCGACGCCGGATCGCCGTAGCCGCCGGCATGGCCGCCGGGATCGGCGCCATCTTCAGGGCGCCGCTCGGCGGGGCGGTCCTCGCCGCCGAGCTCCACTACCACGGACGACGTAGGACGCCCTCATCCCGGCGTTCATCGCCACGATCGTGGGCTACTCCATCTTCGCCGCCGTCGAGGGCTTCACCCCGGTCTTCGGCAGCCAGGCCCTCACTCTTCAACGACCCGATCAGCCTCATCTACTACGCCGGGCTGTCGGCATTACGTGCGGGCTCATGGGCATCCTGTACGTGAGGACGTTCTACAGCACCCGCGACCTCTTCCACCACTCGGAATGTCGCCGATGGACCGCAAGCCGGCCGTGGGCGGACTGCTCATGGGCCTCATCGGCCTGGCGTTTCCTGCAGGTCCTCGCCATGGGCTACGGCTGGGTCCAGCTTGCCATGACCCCGCCCGCCGGTGATTGGCCTGGGCGTCGGCATGCTCATCCCCCTGCTCATCTTCGCGAAGATCCTCGCAACCTCGCTCTCCATCGGCTCCGGCGGCTCCGGCGGCGTCTTCGCGCCTGGCATGGTCATCGGCGGGCTGCTGGGCGCTGGGTTGTGGCAGATGCTGGCGGGTCACCTGGGTCACCTGCCGGCCACGCCCGCACCGTTCGTCATCGTGGGCATGATGGCCTTCTTCGTGCCGCCCGGACACGCGCCGCTGGCGGTGATGGTGATGGTGGCGGAGATGACAGGGAAGCTACGCGCTGCTCGCCCCGGCCATGGTCGCGGTGGGGCTGGCAACCTTCGTCGTCGGGCCGCGGAGCATCTACCGCAGCCAGCTCGCGACCCGGGCCGACTCCCCGGCCCATCGGTTCCGCTTCGCCCTGCCGCTCCTCGCCGCGGTCCCGGCGGGCGACGCCGCCCGTCAGCCGCGGGCCGTCGTCGAGGCGACCTCGACCGTCGCCGAGGCGATCCGCCGGATCGTCGCGGCCGACGTTCCCGGGGCCCCGGTCGTGTCGGCCGACGGGACCGTCGCCGGCATGGTCGATCTCGAATCGCTCACCGGCCAGCCACCGGAGGACCGGGTGATCGCCCACCTCACCGCCCGAGACCCGGTGATCGCCGCCGAGGACGGCCTCGACGAGGCCCTCGGCGCCCTGGCCGATCATCGGCGCGACTGGGCGCCGGTCGCGGCCGACGGCCGCCTCGTCGGCGTGCTCTCCGTACGTGACGCGATCGGGGCGTACCGGACCGCGCTGAGCGGCAACGTCCGCCAGGTCCGCGGATTCCGGGCCGGCGGGCTCATCATGGAGACCGAGATCGGCAAATCGTCTGCG
>CAVRAX010000006.1:0-120448 GCA_963719145.1 uncultured Chloroflexia bacterium | reverse complement strand
CCGCCGGAGCCACTCACTTACTGCGTCCGACCGGTTAACACCCCTGATCGGTCGTCATCTTCCAGACGGCTACGGCCTTCAGCTCCCGGCTGTCGACGTCGACGCGCTCGAAGAGATCCCTGCCGGTCGCGACCCTCGTCTCGAGGGGAGCGCGCTCGAGAATGCCCTAGAACCGCGGCCCTCGTCCTGGCCGTCGCCTGATCAGGTATCAGGTGGGCCAACCTGTTGCTGGCCTCGCTATTCGCGGCGCTCGGGCTGCGGGTTGGCATGCGATCCGAGGAGCAACTTGCGGCGAGGATCGAGGCCGATGCCGCGCGATGCGGAAGTTGAGGGCGGTGACGCATAGGCGTCAACACCGGGGACGACGGCCGGATGCCGCGGTGGGCCAGGTAGACGCGGTCGGCCGCGGGCGAGCTAATGTCGTCCAGGTGAAGGTTACTGCCGAGGCGGCGCGTCGCTTTCTTGTCGCGCGGCACTTCGTCGCGCCCGCACGGTCTCTCGCGGGGGGCCTCGACGGGGTGCTCGAGGTCTTTCGGAGGCTCGGGTCGATCCAGTTCGACCCGATCGCGGTCGCCGGGCGGAGCCATGATCTCGTGCTGCACGCGCGCGTGGCCGGTTACCAGCCCGCCTGGTGCGACGCGCTCTACGAACGCCGCGAGATCTTCGAGACGACCAACAAGGCGCTGTCGTTCATCCCGGCGAGCGACTTCCCCTGGTTCCGTGTGAACTCGGGCCGCAAGGGGCCACGGTTCCACGCCCAGGCGCTCGCCGACAACGCCGCGGTCGCGGAGCGCGTGCTCGAGCGCATCCGGGCAGACGGGCCGCTGTCCTCGGCCGACTTCGAGCGCGAGACTGGTCCGACGAAGGACTGGTTCGGGATGCCGGAGAACGCCGTGCGCGCCGTGCTCGAGGCGTACACAGTCAAGGGCATGATCGCCCTCGCGCGGCGGGACGGGAACCTCCGGTACTACGACCTGGTCGAGCGGCTGCTTCCGGCCGAGTTGCTCGCGCACGTCGTGCCGGTGCGGGAACAGCTGCTGCACAAGCTCTTGTCCCGCTACCGCGCCCACGGCCTGCTCGGCGCCGGCGGCGCCGACGGCACGTTCGCCCGCATCGCCGACCCAAAGGAGCGCAACGAGCTGCGCAAGCAGCTGGTCGAGCTCGGCGCGCTCGTGCCCGTCGACGTCGAGGGCGTGCGCGGCACGCGCTTCGTGCTCGAGGAGGAGCTCTCGCTGTTGCAGGCGCCGCCTGAGCCGACGCCGTCCGTGGCATTCATCGCCCCGTTTGACTCGCTGCTGTGGGACACCACGCTCCTCGCAAGCCTGTTCGACTTCGACTACGTCTGGGAGGGCTTCTTTCCTCGGACGAAGCGCCGCTGGGGCTATTACGTGCTGCCGATCATCTTCGGCGACCGCTTCGTCGGAAGGATCGAGCCGCGCATCGAGCGAGACGATGGCGTCGTACAGGTCCTCGACATCTGGTGGGAGGACGGCTTCGCGCCGCATCGCGCCGTTGGGTTCGTCGACGCGATGCACGACGCGCTCCGCGCGTACCTGCGCTTCGCGGACGCGGAACGTCTCGAGTGGGCAGCGCATCTCGGCCGCGAGAAGCTGCTCTTCCTCGCCCGCCCGTGATCGAGACCTTACCGCGACGATATCGAGCTGACGGGCGTGACGCGGCAGCCGGTTGATGGGCAAGCCGCGAGATCCGCGACCCTCTATGAAGAAGGGCCTGATGAGAGCTTGCCACTCGGAGGACTCGCCCACTCGCCGGGCGCAAAGGTAGAGCGCCACTACGGAGTGGAATGAGACTCCACGGAGGTGGCTGGAACAGAGGCAACGGCATCATGAAATCGAGTGCTCACAAGCCCAGGACGAAGACGGGTACCGAGTCGAAGGCGAAGAGCGACCTCCAGTCCGTGCCCATGCCGGAGCTCCTGGCGAAGCTGGGATCGTCGTCCGACGGCCTCACGGAGGCCGAGGCGAAGAAACGGCTGATCCAATACGGCCCCAACGAGATCGAGGAGAGGAAGGACAACCCGCTCCTGAAGTTCCTCACCTACTTCTGGGGTCCCATCCCGTGGATGATCGAGGCGGCCGTCGTCCTGTCGGCACTGGCCCAGCACTGGCCCGACTTCTTCATCATCCTCCTGCTTCTCATGTCCAATGCCGTCGTTGGATTCTGGGAAGAACACCAGGCCGGCAACGCCATCGCCGCCCTGAAGGCGACGCTGGCAGTCGAGGCCCGGGTCCGGCGGGACGGCAAATGGGTCACGCCGCCAGCACGCGAGCTGGTGCCGGGCGACGTCATCCGCCTGCGCCTGGGCGACATCGTGCCCGCAGACGCCCGCCTGCTCGACGGCGACTCCATTGAAGTCGATCAATCTGCGCTGACGGGCGAGTCCTTGCCCGCGACGCGAAAGCCCGGCGAGGCCGTGTTCTCGGGCTCGATCATCCGTCAGGGCGAGATCGGGGCGCTCGTCAATGGCACGGGCACCAATACCTACTTCGGCAAGACGGCTCAACTGGTACAGGAAGCACACACCGTCAGCCACTTCCAGCGCGCGGTGCTCAAGATCGGCGACTACCTGATCGTCCTTGCGGTGGCCCTGGTCGCCCTGATCATCATCGTCGCGCTCTTCCGTGGCGACCCGATGGTCACCACGCTGCAGTTCGCCCTGGTGCTGACCGTGGCGGCGATCCCGGTGGCGATGCCGGCGGTGCTGGCGGTGACGATGGCAGTCGGCGCGCGCCTGCTGGCCAAGCGCGAGGCGATCGTGACGCGGCTGGCGGCCATCGAGGAGCTGGCCGGCGTGGACATCCTGTGCGCGGACAAGACCGGAACGCTGACGCAGAACAAGCTGACCCTGGGCGATCCATTCGGCGTCGGCGGCGTCGAGGCCGATGAGGTCATCCTGTGCGGCGCTCTGGCGTCGCGCGAGGAAGACAAGGACACCATCGACATGGCCGTGCTGGGCGGCCTCGAGGACGCCAAGGCCCTGAAGGCCTACAGGGTGACCGACTTCCAGCCCTTCGACCCAGTGCACAAGCGCACCGAAGCCACCGTCAAGGGGCCGGACGGCAAGTCGTTCCAGGTCGCCAAGGGCGCGCCCCAGGTGATCCTCGAGATGTCCGCGAATGCCGGGAAGGTTAAGGCCGCCGTCGACAAGGCGGTCAACGAGTTCGCGGCGCGCGGGTTTCGTGCGCTGGGCGTGGCCCGGGCGGCGGGGAAGGACGAGTGGCAGTTCCTCGGCGTGCTGCCCCTGTTCGACCCGCCGCGGCCTGAGGCGAAAGCCACCATCGCGACCGCGGGCCAGATGGGCGTGACGATCAAGATGGTCACCGGCGATGCGTTGGCCATCGCCGTGGAGACCGCAAAGAAGCTGGGGATGGGCACGAACATCGTCGACGCGACCGGCTTCGGCGACACCAGGCATCAGGCGTCGGCAAAGCTGGTCA
Organism: uncultured Chloroflexia bacterium; assembly: GCA_963719145.1. Taxonomy (GTDB): domain Bacteria; phylum Chloroflexota; class Limnocylindria; order Limnocylindrales; family CSP1-4; genus UBA5189. The sequence continues at coordinate 116,990 of CAVRAX010000006.1, read as the reverse complement.
GGTCAATCGAGAGCGCGGACGGCTTCGCGCAGGTGTTCCCCGAGCACAAGTTCCACATCGTCGAGACCCTTCAGGAGCACGGTCACATCGTGGGCATGACGGGCGACGGAGTGAACGACGCGCCGGCGCTCAAGAAGGCCGACTGCGGCATCGCCGTCTCGGGCGCGACGGATGCGGCGCGGGCGGCGGCGTCCATCGTGCTGTTGAGCTCCGGGCTGTCGGTGATCATCGAGGCGATCAAGGAGAGCCGCCGCATCTTCCAGCGAATGAACAGCTACGCGATCTACCGCATCGCCGAGACGATCCGCGTGCTGCTCTTCATGACGCTCGCGATCCTCGTGTTCAACTTCTATCCCGTCACGGCGGTCATGATCGTGATGCTGGCCCTGCTCAACGACGGCGCCATCCTGTCCATCGCCTATGACAACGTCCACTACGAGGACAGGCCCGAGGCCTGGAACATGCGTCTCGTCCTCGGGATCTCCACCGTGTTGGGGATCATCGGGGTCGTCGCTGCCTTCGGCCTGTTCTATCTCGGCGAGCGCGTCTTCAATCTGGACCAGGCGCACATCCAGACGCTGATGTACCTGAAGCTGTCCGTGGCGGGCCACCTGACGATCTTCCTCACTCGCACACGTGGTCGGTTCTGGTCCATCCGCCCCGCGCGGGTGCTGCTGATCGCGGTGTTCGGCACGCAAGCCGTGGCCACCTTGATCGCAGTCTTCGGCATCTTGATGACGCCGCTCGGCTGGGGCTGGGCGCTCCTTGTCTGGGGCTATGCGCTGGGGTGGTTCCTCGTCAACGACCAGGTGAAGGTGCTCGCCTATCGGATCCTCGATCCTGCCACGGCCAAGTCCAAGCCCGCCGCTGCGGCCGAGCCCAGGGCCGACGCCGAGCCGAAGGCCGACGCCGAGCCCAAGCTCGAGCGAAAGGTCGACACCACCGCCAAGCTCGAGCCCAGGACGCCGTCCGATTCCACGCCACACGACCACCGGCGTTGACATGGCCGAAGGGAGAACGATGAGAATCAACTCCAAGGACTTTTGCGTGTCACCCGGAGATGCTGTCGAACTCGAGAAATGGCCGACAAGTGTGAAGCCGATATGTAAGTCGAAGAAGCAATACCACAAGCTGCTCGACGAACACGTCAAGGAGTTGAGTTCGCTACAGCGCCTCCACTACGCGTCCGACCACTACGCGTTCTTGCTGATCCTTCAGGGGATGGACGCTGCCGGCAAGGACGGTGCCATCAGGCACGTCATGTCGGGCGTCAATCCGCAAGGCTGTCAGGTCTTCAGCTTCAAACAGCCCAGCGCAGAGGAGCTGAAGCACGATTTCCTGTGGCGCACGACGTGTCGGCTTCCTGAACGCGGCCGGATCGGCATCTTCAATCGCTCCTATTACGAGGAGGTCCTGATCGTCCGCGTGCACCCGGAGATTCTCCGCAGCGAAGGCCTTCCGAACGAGTTGATCGAAGAGAAGTCCGTCTGGAGGGGGCGGTACCGTTCCATCGTGGACCTGGAGGAGCATCTCCACCGCAACGGCACCAAGATCGTCAAGATCTTCCTCCACATCTCGGAGGACGAACAACAGAGGCGCTTCCTGGAGCGCCTCGACGAGCCGGACAAGAACTGGAAGTTCAGCCTCTCGGATGTGCACGAACGGCAATACTGGACGCGGTACATGGAGGCGTACGAGGATTGCCTGAGCGCGACGAGCACTCATGACGCTCCCTGGTACGTCGTTCCCGCTGATGACAAGGACAATGCGCGGCTGATCGTTTCCCAGGTGGTCCTTGATGCGCTCAACGGGCTCAAGATGGCGTATCCCAAGCCCAGCGCGAAACGCCGGAAGGAGCTCGCCGCCATTCGCGAGGGGCTGGCGAAGTAACGTTGGTCTGTGGCGCCGCGACCCGTTGTCGCAGGATCGGGGCGACGCAGCGTAGACAAGGAGTTGCGCTCATGCCGAAGGAGAAGATCGCCGCCCCTCCCGTCGACACCGCACCGTTGCCGGAGCTCACTCGGCTTCGCGACGACGCGATGACCGTGTCGAGCTCCGACGAGGACATCCGGGGCCGCATGGTCAAGGACGGCAACGGCCAGGACCTTGGCAAGGTTGACGGCCTCCTGGTCGACGTCGCGGAGAAGAAGGTCCGCTTCATGGAGGTCGCGTCCGGCGGCTTCCTGGGCTTCGGCGACCGCAAGTCGCTCATCCCCATCGAGGCGATCACCCGGATCACCGCCGACGAGGTCCACATCAGCCACACCCGGGAGCACGTGGCCGGCGCTCCCCACTACGACCCCGAGCTCGCCGCCGAGAGCGCGGACTACTTCTTCAGCCTGTACCCGTACTACGGCTACCAGGGGTACCTGGGGAGCGCCCCGTGGACCACGAGCTGGCCTTCGCGGGGGCCGGGCAGCCGCCCGACGTAGATGCCAGGCGGCTCGGCCCGCAGGTCAGGCCAGCGTGGGGCCTGGCGACCGTGCGAGCGCCCGGGCCGTCGCCGGGAGGCCCGACCTGTATCCGTACTACACGGCCGCCCCACGCCTGAGCCTGATCGCGCCGCGGCGCCACACCACAAGAGGAGACGACCATGCAGATCGGATTGATCGGGCTGGGCCGGATGGGCGCCAACATGTCGCGACGCTGGCTGGGAGCGGGCCACTCTGTGGTCGGCTATGCCCGCCACGCCGAGACGGTGGACGGGCTGGTGGCCGACAAGGCGATCTCGGCCGGAGCCGCCTCGCTCAAGGACCTGGTAGGCCAGCTCGCCACGCCCAGGATCGTCTGGCTGATGGTGCCCGCGGCAGCCGTGGATGCCACGCTTGACGACATCGTGCCCCTCCTGGCCGCCGGCGACGTGGTCGTGGACGGCGGTAACTCCCACTACGTCGACGATCTTCGCCGGTCGGCGACGCTGGCGAACGAAGGGATCGACTACCTCGATTGCGGGACGAGCGGCGGTGTGGCCGGCTTGGCGCGGGGCTACTGCCTGATGATCGGCGGCCCGGCCGGGGCGGTGCAGCGGCTCGACCCGATCTTCCGCGCCCTGGCTCCCGGTGTGGACGCCGCACCGCGGACGCCAGGCCGGACAGGCGACCCGACTCCGGCCGAGGACGGCTACCTGCACTGTGGTCCGAGCGGCGCCGGCCACTTCGTCAAGATGGTCCACAACGGCATCGAATACGGCTTGATGGCTGCCTACGCCGAGGGCCTCAACATCCTCCGGCACGCCGACGCCGGCCTCCGCGAGGGCGAGGTCAGCGCGGAAGTCGCGCCCCTGCGCGACCCCGAGCGATACCGATACCAGCTCGACATCGCGGCGGTGACCGAGGTGTGGCGCCGTGGCAGCGTCGTCGCGTCGTGGCTCCTGGACCTCGCCGCCGAGGCCTTTGGGCGGAGCGGCGATCTCGCGGACTTCGAGGGTCGCGTGTCGGACTCCGGCGAGGGACGCTGGACGAGCGTCGCCGCCATCGATGTTTCCGCTCCAGCGCCGGTCCTGACGACGGCGCTCTACGAACGCTTCATGTCGCGCGGGGAGGCTGACTTCGCCGACCGGGTTCTCTCGGCCATGCGCTTCGGCTTCGGCGGTCACGAGGAACGGAATGGCTGACGCCGTGGCTGCTGCCCGCCCTAAGGGGGGCCACAGACGTCGCGGCGACCCGGGCCCTGACTGACTGCCTGCGGTACGTCAAGGGCTCAGATAACGGCATCGAGACGTTCCATGCCCGTGATCCCAAATTGAGTCAGTACCGACGGGCCGGGAGTGTCTCAGTTCAAACTGAGACACTCCCCTCATGACCGGCTGATCGAACCGGGCGCCAGGGCGGCGCCTGTTCCACCACGAGCTGGGACTTGATGGTGCCCGAGCTCCTGCCTAAATCGTGAGGGGGTATCCTCGAGGAAGGCGAGGCCGAAGGAAGGGCAGTCCTTGCGAGATCTTGCGGTTATCGGTCTGCGGTTGGCGTCGGCCCTGAGCTCGAAACCGTGACGCGCGGCGCCTCCCTCGCTGCGGCGGACGCACTGCCGCGTCAGGGGCGCGCCACCCTGCGATCCCTCGGCATCCAGCTCGGCCAAGGCTGCCTGCTCGGACGGCCGCTCGCCGTCGGCCCCAGGTGAGCGAGCTGCGCGCGCGAGACTACTTCACGATCGCGGGCACTCCTCGGTTCCGCGCATCACGACGAAGTCGGATCCGCGATTCAGCTCGACTGGGGATGATCCTCGTGGCCGCCGCCGCGGTCCTCAACGGCGCGTGGCTCATCCCATTTCATCCCGAGGCAGCTCGAGACGTCCTGACCTTGAACCTGGCGCTCGTGGTCGTGGCCGTGAGCGGGTACGCATCCATCGGAACCTTGGCGCGGCGCCGACCCGAGGTCATCGTGTTCGTCGTCCTCGTGGCCGTCGATGTCGCGACAGCGGCGCTCGGGCTTGGCGATTCGGCGCTCGGGCTCATCGCGGATGGCTACCTCCTGCTCCTGCCGACGATCGTCGCACTCGTCATTCCCTGGGCGACGCCGATCCACGCAACCTGGCTCGTGGTCCACGGTGCCCTCGCGGTCGCCTATACGATCATCAAGCCCGGTGCCAGCGACGAGTTCATCGAATTGCTCATCGTCGCGTTGGTCGTGAGTCAGGCAGGTCACGTGGCGAATCTGCGAGCGCGGGTCCATGGTTTCGTGCAGACGGAGCGGATTCGAGCGCTCAATCGGCAGGCGACCCGGGATCAGGCGCGCCTCGATCGACTCAACATTGAGCTCGGCAAGGCGGCCAACACCGATGAGCTGACGGCTCTCGGCAATCGGCTGGCACTGAGCGCCGGCCTCAGGGTGGTTCGGTCACGGATTGAGCGACAAGGCGACCGCTATGGCCTGCTGATCCTCGACCTCGATCGGTTCAAGGCGATCAACGATGCGCTCGGCCATCTTCACGGCGACACGGTGCTTCGCCTGGTGAGCGGGGCCTTGGCGGGGACGCTACGGCCGGGCGACTCGGCGTACCGGTACGGCGGCGAGGAGTTCGTGGTCCTGATGCGGGTCACCGCCGAGCCCGACGCTCTCAGCGCAGCCGAGCGCATTCGCCGCGCGATCGAGGCGCTCCAGATTCCCAACGCCGACAACAAGCCATACGGTCGGCTGACGGCGTCGATCGGCGTATCGACGATCGGGCCGGAGCAGCTCGCCATCGACGATGAGGCCTGGTTGGCTTCGGCAGATGCCGCGCTGTACGAGGCCAAGGCCAACGGTCGAAACCGCTGCATGACCGGCGTCGAGCCTGCGGTCCGCAAGCCCGATTAGCCTGGCGGTCGGGATGTCGCCGACCGAATCGCGCTTCGAGATCGTCGTCCTCGCGTTGAACGGGTCGTCGCTGCAACCCCGTTGGGGTTCCGTGCACGGGGCCAGGGGCCCTGCGCGCCCAAGCTCGGGTGCGGCAAGCTGAGGACGCTCCTGCAGCCACACGTCTTGACGACGTGGCGCCTCGGTTTCGCAGGCGCCGAACAGGCCAATCTCCGGCACTACCCGCCTACAGCTCCTGGCGACGGAAGCTCAGCCAGGCCAGGACGAACGGCACCGCGACGAACAGGATCGCGGCGACCACCGGCCCGCCGAGCTCGACTCCCGGCGGCGCGCCGACGGCCACGTTTGCGGCCGGCGCGGTCAGCGCGACTGGCATGTACGGTCCGATCGTGGGCAGGGCGCCGATGATTCCCGTCACGACGAAGGCCACGAAGCCGATGCCGGCGCCCGCCATCGCCGAGCGGGTGAGGGTGCTGGCGAGGAACGTGAGCGCGGCGTAGGCGAAGATCGCCAGGAAGAGCAGGATCGACATCTCGACGTAGCCGCCGATCGGCAGCGAGGCGCCCTCGAAGAGCAGCAGCGTGTAGACGAAGCCGATCGCACAGCCGACGCCGACCGCGACCGCGAGCGACACACCGATGGCAACAAGCTTGGCGAGGAGGAAGGACAGGCGCGAGGCTGGCTTGGTCAGGATGAGGCCCGCGGTTCCGCGTTCCTTCTCGGAGGCGACCGCCCCCATCGCCAGCAGGATCGCGATGAGGATCCCGAACTGGGTGAAGTTCTTGAGCAGCTGGCCCACGGCGTCGGCGACCGTCGGCGGCGGGATGGTGATCTGGAGTCCGCCGGTCGCCTCGGACCCGATGGCGTCGATGAGCTCCTTCGTATACCGCGCCACAGCCGGCGACAGGATCCCGAACAGCAGGAACACGATCGCGACGACCGGGAGCCGATACGTCCGGACCTGCTCGCGCAGCTCCTTGACCAGGAGCACACCGAAGCCGCTCATCGCCGGCCCCTCCCGTCCAGGCCCGTGACCGGGATCTCGATCTCCGGCGTCGTTCGAAGCTCACCCTCGGCCACGAGGCGCAGGAAGACGTCTTCCAGCGAGGGTCGAGCCCGTTCGAAGCGCATGAGCGTTACGCCCGTATGGGCGACGAGGGGCAGCAACGATGGGCCGGCCTGCTTCGGGTCGCTGACGAACACACGGACGGTATCCGGCGTCGTTCGAATCTCACTGGCCCAGGGTTCAGTTCGAATCGCGTTCGCCAGCCGCTCGAGGGCACCCGGCTGCTGTGGCTCGGGCTGGAGCTCGTAGATCGGTTGGGCGTAGCGATCGAGGAGCTCGTCGATCGGGCCCTCGACGACGAGGTGGCCGACGTTGAGGATGGCGACCCGATCGCAGACACGCTCGACGTCATTGAGGATGTGCGTGCTCATGAAGACCGTCGCGGAACCGCGCAGGTGGTTGATGATGTCGAGGATGTCGCGGCGCCCTTCCGGATCGAGCGAGCTCACCGGCTCGTCCAGGAACAGGACGCGCGGCTGGTTGATGATCGCCTGGCCGATGCCCAGGCGCTGGCGCATGCCGCCCGAGTAGCCGCCGATGCTCCGGCCTGCGGCCTCGGTCAGGCCCACGATCTGGAGCACCTCATCGACGCGCCGGCGCAGGTCGGAGCCATCCAGGCCGTGGAGCCGGCCGACGAGCTCGAGCAGCTCCCGGCCGGTCATCCAGCCGTAGAAGCGAGGGTCCTGATCGAGGTAGCCGATGCTCCGCGCGAGGCGGCCATCAGTCCCGCCGATCGGCACCCCGGCGACCGTGCCAGAGCCCGCGGTGGCCCGGGCCAGTCCAGCCAGGATGCGGAGCGTCGTGGTCTTGCCGGCGCCGTTCGGACCGAGGAATCCGAAGATCGAACCGCTCGGGATCGTGAGGTCCAAGCCTTCGAGAGCGACGACGCGACCGTAGCGCTTCGTCAGGCTCCGGGTCTCGACCGCCGGCGCGGCGCCCGGGGCGACCCCCGGCCAGCTGGCCAGGATCTCCGAGATGGCGCCCGACGCGTCCACGATCGTGGGTCCCGACCCCCCACCGCGGCTCTCGTCCCGGCCCACGAAGAAGTAGACGAGCGGTCCGAGGATGCTGACGAAGACGATGACCAGGGCCCAGACGACCTTGTTGTCGCCCCGGACCCGGCGGTCCTCGCGGAGGAGGTCGTGGGCCGCGAGCACGAGCAGCCCGACCTGGATGAGCACGATCGGGATCACGATGACGAGGATCTGGGTGACAGTCACAGGCTCCCGCTCCGGCCGTCGCGCGTCGTCTCGGGCGACGTCATCGTGTGATCACGCATCAAGTCTATGGGCTGTCGCAGGGGCGAGGGCGGCGTCCGCCCAGGCTCGTGCGCGACGCGGGCCGGCAGCGACGCATGGTGCCCTCCTGCCGGCGCCTGGGCTACGGTCAGGTCGGCAGGGAGGCGAGCAGGTGTCGCGCGCCCAACGTAGTCGTCGCGGTGGCGCCCGCGCCGCTTTGGGGGGGGGGATCGCCGCGACGGACATACGCGCCAGCCGCAGGAGCCGCGGATCCGCGCCTCGGCGATCGCGCCTAGAATCGCAGACATGCGGGGTCGAGCGCGGGGGGACGAGGCCCGTCGGGTTGCGGGCTGTTGACGGAAGAAGAGGGCCGTGTGATGCACCGGCGACCCGGGCCCTGACTGACCGCCTGCGGTGCGTCAAGGGCTCGGACGACGACATCGAACCGCGGCGGTCGCGCGATGGCGGGATCGGGTAATGGCGTGCACCAGTTGTGGTCTTGGCCCGGGTGGTGGCGCTCTCGAAGGTGCATCCGCAAGTGATCCGATGTCGGTCGGCCGAGCCGGTGCTGGCGCCACCAGCGCGCCCGACGGGGTGCGACGATACCAGCGCGCCAGACGGGGTGCGACGGTACTCTTGAGGGACCTCCGCATCCACAGGAGTGACGGCGGTGCACCAGCCAGCCCGCAATTCGGCGGCTCGCCTCGCCACCCTTCGGGAGGGCTGCAAAACGGTGCTCGACGAGAACTGGCTGGGATCCTCGACGCTGCCGTCCCGAACGCTGTATCCACATCAGTGGAGCTGGGACTCGGCGTTCATCGCCCTGGGGCGGTCGTGGTACGACCAGGCCCGGGCGCAAGAGGAGCTCCAGACACTCTTCAGGGCTCAGTGGGCGAACGGCAAGGTCCCCCACATCGTCCTGAACCCGATGGTTTCGGACGACGCCTACTTTCCCGGGCCGGCGTTCTGGCAATCGTCCAAACGGTCGGGGGAAGCCCCGCGTGATATCGAGACATCCGGGATCACCCAGCCGCCCATCCACGCCCGAGTGGCGCTGGAAATGCACCGCCACGCCCGTGACGGGGAGTCATCGAAGGCCTTCCTGCGCTGGCTCTACCCGCGGCTCGTTGCTCAGCACGAGTATCTCGGCCGCGATCGCGACCCGACCGGCATCGGCCTCGCCTCGATCGTCCACCCGTGGGAGTCAGGCCTCGACAATTCACCGGTCTGGGACCGCGATCTGGCCGAGCTCAAGGTCCCGCCGGGAGCCATCCCACCGTATCAGCGCCACGATCTGGCCCACGCGAATCCGGCCGACCGCCCGACGAACGAGACCTACGACCGCTTCGTGTACCTCGCCATGCGGTATCGCGACTCCGGTTACGACGACCGGGTACTGACCGACACGGTCCCATTCACGGTCGCCGACCCCCTCTTCAACTCCATCTACCTGTGGTCGACCCACGCCCTTGCGGAGCTGGCCGAAATCGTCGGCGCCGACGCGCAGCCGCATCGGGAAGCCGCCGATCGCATCCACGCGTCACTCGTGCGGCATCTCTGGGACCCGCTGAAGGAGCGGTTCGCGGCTGTGGACGTTCGGACAATGGAGGGCGGCGTGGAGGACACGATCGTGGCCTTCGCCCCGCTCCTTGACCCGGAGCTCGCGGCGCGCTTCAGGGCCGCCATCGTTACGACCATGAAGTCGACGTGTTTCCACGCTGCCGGGCCCGGGGCATTCGTCGTGCCGAGTTTCGATCTCCACGGTGAGCGTTTTGACAGGCGCCGCTACTGGCGGGGTCCGATCTGGATCAACACGAACTGGCTCCTGTGGTCCGGTCTCCACCAGCACGGGCACGACAGCGAGACCGACGACATCGTCCTGAGCAGCGTCCGGCTCGTCGAGCAGTCAGGGTTCCGCGAGTACTTCGACCCGATCGACGGGACCGGATACGGAAGCGTCGGGTTCGGCTGGACCGCTGCCCTCACTCTCGACCTCATCGAGCGTCACCGGGGCGCCTCGCGGACCCGCTTGATCGAGCGTTTGAGCTGACATCGGCGAGAGGGACTCTCGCACGCAACGGGTCGCGGGGCCGCCCGCGCTGCCACGCGCCACGGACCAGGGCGCGAACCAGTGGCCGGGAAGGCCAAGGACAGCATGGTTGGAGGGTGGGTCGAACGGCGTGCTGACCGGAACCGTACGTGACCCCGCTCGTCATCCCCGAGGTTCGGCTCGATCCGCGGTCGGCGCTGAGGGCGGCGCGGACGCGACCCGGTCGGCCAGCCGGTCCGCGAGGTCGTCGGCCAGCTCTCGCTCGACGAGGACCGTGACCCGGTCACCGACCCGGAGCGTGGTCTTCTCGGTGGGTGTGAAGCTCAGGCCGTCGCGCCGGACCATGATCGGGAGCGTGAGGGCCGGCCACGGCACGGCCACCAGCCGCGATCCGACCGGTGGCGTGTCGGTGGTGAACTCGAGGTCTACCACTCGGAAGTTGCGCAGCCACGTCGGACCGACCGCCCGGCCGCCAGGTTGCGCCCCTCCCGGTGCACGCCGCGGCATCGGTACGGTCCCGCCTTCGGCGCCACTGTAGGCCCGCAGCAGGTCGCGGTGCGTCAGCCAGCCGACGACGCGACCGTCGGCTGCATCGAGGACCGGGAGGCCGGCGGCGCCCTGGGCGAGGAGTCGATCGAGCGCCTGCTCCAGGGTCTCGTCGGCGCGGACGGGAGGCACTCGCTGGGCCAGGTCGCCGGCGGTCGCGTCGAGCGCGTTCGCGCGCATGCTTTCCTCGGCCGCGTCCGACGTCAGAATACCGACATAGACACCGTTCTCGTCGACGACGGGCAGCGCCTCGACCCCCTCCGCCACGAGGCGGTCGACGACCTCGTCAAGGCTGGCACTGGCGGCGAGCGGCGACGGCACCGAGCGCATGGCCTCGCTCACCGGGATCAGGCCCATGAGGCTCGCCGCGCGCCCACGCAGCACGTCGATCCCCCGGCGTCGGAGCTTGAGGGTGTAGATCGTGTCCGAAGTCAGCAGCGTCGACACACCCGCTGACACGGCGATCGCGGTCAGCATCGGCAGGATGATCTGGTAGTCCCCGGTCAGCTCGAACAGGATCAGCACCGACGTGATCGGGGCGTGGGCGGCGGCAGCGAACACCGCCCCCATGCCGACCAGGCCGTAGGCGCCGGCCGGGGCCACGGAGCCCGGCGCGATGGCGTTCGCGACGATCCCGAACGCCGTGCCGAGCATGCCGCCCATGAAGAGCGACGGCGCGAACACCCCGCCCGAGCCACCGATGCCGATCGTGAGGCTGGTCGCGACCATCTTCCCGATGAGCAGGACCAGGACGAGCACGAGCGTGTCCTGGCCGTCGATCGCCTGCTCGAGGGGCGCGTAACCAACGCCGTAGAGCTGCGGCAGGGCGAGCAGCAGAAGGCCGAGGAAGAAGCCGCCCACGACCGGCCGAAGCCACTCTGGGCGCGGCGTCCAGAGCCTGTCGATCAGGTCCTCGGTCCCGTACAGGATCCGCACGAACGCGAGCCCGGCCAGGGCTGCGACGAGGCCCAGCAGCCCATACAGCGGGTACTCCCAGAGGCTCACGATCGCGAACGGCGGTAGGGCGAAGAACGAGGATGACCCGAACGCCGCCCGGCTCACGACGTCGGCGGTCACGGACGCCAGGACCACCGAGCCGAACGACCGGACCTCGAAGTCGCGCAGGATCAGCTCGAGTGAGAAGAACACGCCCGCGATCGGGGCGTTGAACGTCGCCGAGATGCCGCCGGCAGCACCGCAAGCGACCAGGAGCCGGAGGTTGGACTCGCCGACCCTGAGCGCCTGGCCGACCGCGGATCCAAGGGCCGATCCGATCTGTACGATTGGACCCTCACGCCCGACCGAACCCCCGGAGCCCAGGCAGATGGCGGACGCGAGCGACTTCACGACCGCGACCCGGGGGCGAATCCGGCCGCCCTGCTCGGCGACCGAGAACATCACCTCCGGGACGCCGTGGCCGCGAGCCTCGCGCGCGAATTGCTCGATGAGCGGACCGTAGAGGAGGCCGCCAACCACCGGAACCGCGACGATGAACCAGACCCCGAACCCGGGGAGAGCGGGATGGATCGGCTGGCTGGTCAGGCCCTCGGCCGATTGGCCGATGAAGAGCCGCGTGAACGCGCCGATCAGCCAGCGGAAGGCAATGGCGCCGACCCCGGCCCCGAAGCCGGTGAGGAGGGCGAGGGTGACGAGGCCGGCCGGGCTGCGAAGGATCGCGTCGCGCATCCGCTCCGCTCGTCCGCCCGCAACACGGAGCCGATACATCGCGCCCCCGGCCCGCCCACGCTGGACCGTCGCCACCCCGAAGAGGTCGGTGACTGGTCGGGGCACGGCACCAGCATAGCGGAATTTGGTTGCCAGGTGGCTAACATCGGAAGAGGCACCGTCGCCGGGCCGCGGCGGGGCCGAAGGCCGCCGTTCCATGATCGGGCGATCGTGCCTAGAATCGTACGCATGTCTGGTCGAGGCCGATGACCGCCAGCATGAACGCCATCGAGGTTCATGAGCTGTCACGCCGGTTCGGCACGCTCGAGGCCGTCAAGAGCGTCTCGTTCGAGGTCGAGGCCGGCGAGCTGTTCGGTTTCCTGGGCCCGAACGGCGCCGGGAAGTCGACCACGATCAACATGCTCTGCACGCTGCTCCGTCCGTCTGGCGGGCGCGCGTCGGTCAACGGCTTCGACGTCGCCCATCAGCGCAGCGAGGTCCGGCGATCGATCGGCCTCGTCTTCCAGCAGACGACGGTCGACGAGTACCTGAGCGCCGAGCAGAATCTCCGGTTCCACGCTTACGCCTACGCCGTCCCGGCCGGCCTCCGCGATCAGCGGATCAAGGAGCTGCTCACGATGGTCGAGCTGTGGGATCGGCGGAAGGGCAGCGTCAGGACCTTCTCGGGCGGGATGAAGCGCCGCCTGGAGATCGCCCGCGGCCTCGTCCACCATCCCAAGGTGCTCTTCCTCGACGAGCCGACGATCGGCCTCGATCCCCAGACCCGGCGCCACATCTGGGAGTACCTGCTCCGGCTCCGCGAGCAGGAGCACCTCACGATCTTCCTCACGACCCAGTATCTCGACGAGGCCGAGAACTGCGGCCGGATCGCGATCATCGACCGAGGCCAGATCGTGGCCCTCGACAGCCCCGACGGCCTGAAGCGGGCCGTTGGCGGCGACCTGATCACGTTCTCGACGCCCGATTCGGCGGCCGCGGCCGGCGAGGTCAGGACGCGCTACGGGTTCGAGGCGATGATCCAGGACGGGCTCGTCCGGTTCCACGTGCCGGCCGGGGACACGTTCCTGCCGGAGTTCGTCCGGACCTTCCCTCTCTCGCTCCAATCGGTGAGCCTGAAGCGCCCCAGCCTGGAGGACGTCTTCATCACCCTCACCGGCCACGAGATCCGCGACGAGGAGCTCGACGCGCGCGAGCAGATGCTGGCCGGGGGCGGGCGGTGGGGGAGGCGAGGGCGATGACGCTCCGGCTCGTCGGGCCGGCCGAGGGGAGATCCTGATGGCGGAGATCTGGCGCGGGACCTGGGTGGTCGCGTACCGGGAGATGCTGCGTTACGTCAACGAACGCTCGCGGATCATCTCCAGCCTGGCCTTCCCGCTGCTCTTCCTGGTCATCTTCGGGGCCGGCTTCTCCAAGGTCATCGGGACCGTGGCGCCGGGCGTGAACTTCATCCAGTTCATGTACCCCGGCATCGTGGCCATGACGGTCCTGACGAGCTCGCTGTTCGCCGGTGTGTCGGTCGTCTGGGACCGCGAGTACGGGTTCCTGCGGGAGATCCTGGTGGCCCCGATCGGGCGAACGGGGATCGTCCTGGGCAAGGCCATCGGGGCGACGATCACGGGGCTCCTCCAGGTCCTCATCATGCTCGTCCTCGCGCCGATCCTCGGCGTGACGCTGTCGCCGGCGATCCTGCTCGGCCTCATCCCGATCGTGGCGATCCTGTCCCTCGGGCTCTCCGGGCTGGGCATCCTCATCGCCACGTTCATGACCAGCCAGCAGGGCTTCCAGCTCCTCATCCAGCTGCTGATCTTTCCCCTGATCTTCCTCGCCGGGGTCTTCTTCCCGGTGAACGATGTGCCGCCGTGGCTGGCGGTCGTGTCGAAGATCAATCCGCTGACCTACGGCGTCGACGCCATCCGCCAGATCTTCCTCGGCACGGACACTGGCCTCGGGGTCACCGTCCTCGGGCACACCATGGCGATCGGCGAGGAGATCTTCGTCGTCGGGGCGCTGGGCGCGATCCTCCTCGGGGCGGCGGTGATCGCCTTCAACCGCCAGGAATAGGCGCGCTCCGGCTCAGGCGGCTCCCTCTCGACGCGCCGGGCGACCAGCTTGAGGGCGGAGGCCGAGGCCCTGGCAGCCGCGGCACGACGTGGCGGCCCAGGCGCCCTCCGCCCGACACAAGCGAACGAGGCTGATCGGCGATCGGGTATCGCCGCGACATTCGGCACAACGAAACGTGGGCCGATTCGCTCATGCGTGCGCGGGCAGAGGCGGTCGAATATCCGAGGGGGTCCGCAGCGCATCGCCCGTCCCAGGCCCAATGCGCCGGCTCCCGATGTCGCCGGAGGCGGACGGCATCCTCCGCCAGATCGAGGAACGGAGGGAGGTTGCGATGACAACTGCCCGACCGGATAGCGGGCATCAATTGGCGGACGTTGGCACGAAGCAGGGGAAAGGTCGCATGGACAGCGCAATTGAGGCGGTCGCGTCGGGGCTCGGCAACGCAGTAGGGTTCATGGCGTCGAGCGGGATCCTGTTCGTCATCTTCGGCGTGCTCTGGGTCGCCTTCGCGGTGGGACTCGTCTGGAGCCGGGGCAGCGTCGACGCCGCGTGGCAGTCGATTCGGGAGCTGCCCCTGGTCGTCCAGGGGGTCGTCTGGCTCCTGTTCCTGCCGGTCACGGCGGGGCTGTGGGTCTGGGAGAGCAGCTGGCCGCTCGTGGTGCGCGTCGTCCTCGTCGTCGGCATCGCGGGCTGGAACCTGCTCGTGATGCTGCCGAGCTGGATCACGGGCCGCAGCTAGTTCGCCGGCACCGGCCCGCACCTCAGGCCGCGGACTGCGGCTCCACCCCTAGCTCGCGGAGCAGCATCCGGACTCGCCGCTCGATCTCGTCGCGGATCAGCCGGACCTCCTCGACCGGCCGGCCGGCCGGGTCGTCCAGCTCCCAGTCGAGGTAGCGCTTGCCGGGGAAGATGGGGCAGGCGTCGCCGCAGCCCATCGTGACGACGACGTCGGCGGCCCGGATGATCTCGTCGGCCCAGGGCTGGGGCAGCTCCTGCCCGATGTCGATGCCCTTCTCGGCCATCGCCTCGATCGCGGCCCTGTTGAGCTCGCCGGCCGGCTCCGAGCCGCCCGAGAAGACGTCGACCCGGTCGCCGGCCAGGTGGCGCATCCAGGCGGCGGCCATCTGCGAGCGGCCGGCGTTGTGGACGCACAGGAACAGGACGCTGGGATTGAGGTCCGTCCGGTCGGATTCGAGACGAACGAGGGCCCGCAGCCGGTCGTCCGTCAGGCGCTCGACGAGGATCGGGACCCAGGTCCGGATCCTGGCCCTGGGCAGGATCAGGTCGAGCGACTCGGCCATGAACCGCTCGATCGTCTCGACGTTCATCCGGCCCTTCCAGCGGGCCTCGAGGGCGGTCGCCGACTGGCGGATGTTGATCCGCTCTGCCGAGGTGAGGCCGGCGACGGCGGCAGACATCGGCTGGAGCGGCGCGGTCATTCGGAGCTCCTTCGGCGGCTCGAACGGCGGGTTGCTCATGCGGCGGGTCTCCTCGAGGCTGCGGCGAGGCGGTCGACGCGGGCCTCGAGGTCGGCGAAGGCCGCGTGGAATGCCTCGGCCGTCCCGGCCAGGACCGGGTCCGGGATCGACCAGTGGAGCGCTGGCGCATCGAAGGGCAGGCCCGACTCCCGGGCGCGATCACAGACGGAGACGACGAGGTCGGGCGTGGCGGTGACGGCGTCGTAGCCGCGGGGCCTGGCGCCGCTCAGGTCGATCTCGAACGCCGAAGCCTCCCGAACGGCGGCCGGATGGACTCGGTCCGCGGGCGCCGTACCGGCACTCTCCGCTGCCCCGCCGGTCCGCCCGTGCCACAGGGCGGCCGCAAACTGCGAGCGGGCCGAGTTGTGGGTGCAGACGAAGAGGACGGTCGTCGGCTCGACGCGGGGGGAGGGGAGCAGGCCCTCGAGCCGTTCCTGCCGGAGGGTGATGTAGCGCCGCCGCCGGTCTCCTTCCGAGACTCTCCGCCCGATGAGCCCGGCTGCCTCGAGGATGGCGAGGTGGTGGGCCGCCGCGTTGCCCGGGAGACCGGCCGCGCCTGCCAGCTCCCGGAAGCTTCGATCCGACATCTGGAGAGCGTCGACGATCGAGAGCCGATGAGGATCGCCGAGGGCCGCGTGAATCGCCGCTCGTGCCTCGATGTCCATCGCTCAAATCATATTGACTCAATGAACGGTGAGTCAATAGGCGGCGCGCGCAAGCTCGCCGGCGCGCAAGCTCGCCGGCGCGCGAGCGAGCAGGCTGCGGGCGCGAGCCTCGAAGTCGGGCGTGACCCTGCCGCGACGGCGGAGAGCGGCCCGCTTACGTTGCCGACCCGGCGGGAACCGCTGGGCGGGCCATCCTCACGACCGGCTCGATGAGCTTCGCGAGCGGCGTGCCGCCGGCCTCGACCAGCTCGTAGCGAACCCGCGTCATCGGCTTGTTGAGGGTCAGCACCCTGGTGAGGTCGATCGGCGTGGCGCACAGGACGAGGTCGGCATCGACGGCGTTGAGGGTCGCCTCGAGCTCCCGAATCTGGGCCTCCCCGTAGCCCATCGCCGGAACGAGCGGCTCGAGCAGCGGATAGCGTCCGAGGACCTCGGCGATCGAGCCGACCGCGCTTGGCCGCGGATCGACCAGCCTCGCGGCGCCGAAGCGGCGCGCGGCCACGACGCCGGCCCCGTACGACATGCCGCCGTGGGTGAGCGTCGGCCCGTCCTCAACCACGACGACCCGCCGACCCTCGATCGGCGGCCCCACGAGGGTCAGCTCGGAGCGTGCGGTGAGGATCTCGGCCGCCGGGTTCAATTCGACGACGGATGCCCGGACGGCCTCCACGGCCGCCGGCTCGGCCGAGTCGATCTTGTTGATGATCACGACGTCAGCGAGCCGCACGTTGGTCTCGCCCGGGTGGTAGCGGCGCTCGTCCCCGACCCGGAGTGGGTCCGCGACGACGATCGTGAGGTCGGGCCGGTAGAACGAGAAGTCATTGTTGCCGCCGTCCCAGAGGATCACGTCCGCCTCGAGCTCGGCCTGCACCAGGATCGCCGCATAGTCGACCCCGGCGTAGACGATCCGCCCGGCGTCGAGGTGGGGCTCGTACTCCTCCCGCTCCTCGATCGTCGTGTCGTAGCGATCCAGGTCGGCGTAGCTCGCATACCGTTGGACAGCCTGCTCGGCCAGGTTGCCGTACGGCATCGGGTGGCGGATGACAACCGGTGTCACGCCCCGGTCCGCAAGGAGGCCCGCCACATAGCGCGTCGTCTGGCTCTTGCCGGACCCGGTTCGCACGGCGCACACCGCGATCAGCGGCCGGCGGCTGCGGAGCATCGTCCGCCCCGGACCGAGCAGCTCGAAGTCGGCCCCGGCCGCCAGCACCCGCGAGGCAACGTGCATGACGGTCTCGTGGCTGACATCGCTGTAGGCGAAGACGACCGCGTCCACTCGCCAGTCCCGGATGAGCGCCTCGAGACGGTCTTCGGCAACGATCGGGATCCCCTCTGGGTAGAGGGCGCCCGCCAGCTCCGGCGGGTAGCGGCGATCGGCGATGCCGGGGATCTGCGCCGCGGTGAAGGCCACGACCTCGACGCTCGGATTCGCCCGATAGGCGACATTGAAGTCGTGGAAATCGCGGCCGGCCGCGCCCATGATCACGATCCGCTTGCGGTCCATCTGGCGTCCTCCGATGCGCACGGTCGAGCCCGACGCGAGTCCCCGCCCACGGGCTGTCAGAACGGAAGGTCGCCCGCCGGATCGGTGGTGATGTCGAAGGACGGTCCCCCGGTCAGTGTCCAGCCGAAGGCAACGCCGGCGGCGATGACGACCGCGATGACCACGGCGGTGATCAACAGGAGCAGCAGGAGCCTGCGCCCGAGCTCGGCGCGCTCCTCGTGTCGACTTTCGAGTGCCATGTTCCGGCCTCCCCATCGGGACGCCTCACGAGAGCTCTGAACCGGGCGGATTAGACGCCGCTCCGGTTGGCCCGGTCGAACCTGGGCCTGAGCCCCGTCCTTGCAGTCTCTCGAGTGCCCGATGCCGCACCAAGTGCCGGATGTCCGCTCTTTCGCGGTTGGATCGGCCCTGTCGCGCTCGCCGGCCGGGATCAACTCGCCGCTCTCATGTCCGTCTCAGGGTCGGCCCCTTGGATGGCTCATGACGGGACGTCCTGCCCGACGGCCGTCAGGAGTCAAGGAGCCTGATTGACCGCCGGCGAGCGCGCCCTGCCGATTCCCCCGTCCTCCCCGGAACCCGAGCCGGGTCGGGTCCAGGCGACCATGGCTCGAGCGATCCCGGCGATCGCCCGACGCGTCGGTTCGGCGGCACGGACTCGCCTGGCGCTCGGATTCGTCCTCGGCCTCGCAGCCATCCTGTACCTCTGGAACCTGACCGCCAGCGGCTACGCCAACACCTACTACGCGATGGCTGCCCAGGCAGCGTCGCAGGACTGGTCGGCGTTCTTCTTCGGCTCGCTCGACTCGGCCAACTTCATCACCCTCGACAAGCCGCCGGCCGCCGTCTGGCTCATGGGCCTCAGCGTGCGCCTCCTCGGCCTCGGCACCTGGTCCATCCTCCTGCCCCAGGCGCTCCTCGGGATCGCCACGGTCGGCATCCTCTTCGTCGCCGTGCGGCGTCCGTTCGGGACGTCGGCGGCACTGATCGCCGCCGTCGTGATGGCGCTGACCCCGGCCGCGACGCTGATCTTCCGCTACGACAACCCGGATGCCCTCCTGACCTTCGTCCTCGTCACGGCCGCCTGGGCGCTGGGCCGCGGGCTGGAGAACGGCCGGCTGCGCTGGCCGATCGCCGCTGCCGCCCTGGTCGGGCTGGCCTTCCTGACGAAGTACCTCCAGGCCTATCTCGTGCTGCCGGCCTTCGCTCTCGTCTGGCTCGTCGCCGCACCCGGGTCGGTCCGCCGCCGCCTGGTCGGCCTTGCCGCGGCGGCCGTGACGGTCGCGGTCACGAGCAGTTGGTGGGTGGCGATCGTCGAGCTCCTTCCGGCCTCCTCGCGTCCGTACATCGGCGGGAGCACGAACAACTCGGTCCTCGACCTCGTCCTCGGCTATGACGGCCTGGGGCGGATCCTCGGGCAGCGGATCGGCGACGGGAACCCGACCGGCGGCAGCGCGATCGGCGTGCTCGGCGGAGGCGGCGCCGGGCCGGGCACCGGCCCCGGAGCGGGGTTCGGTGGATCACCCGGCCTGCTCAGGCTCTTCAACGTCCAGTTCGGTGGGGAGATCAGCTGGCTGATCCCGCTCGCCCTCGTCTCCCTCGCGACCGGGCTCGTGATCTACCGGCACGCGCCTCGCCCGGACCGGCGGCGCGCCGGGTACGTCCTGTGGGGTACCTGGCTCGTCGTCCATGTCCTCGTCTTCAGCCTGATGTCGGGGATCGCCCATCCCTACTACACGGTCATGCTCGCCCCGGCCATCGGTGCCCTGGTCGGGGCCGGTGTCATCGATCTCTGGCGCCGCAGGGAACGGCACGCCCTCGCCGCAGCCATGCTCGCCGGAGGCATCGTGGCGAGCGCGGCGTGGGGGCTGGTCGTGCTCGGTCGGGTCCCATCGTTCGCCCCCGGGCTTGGAATTGCCGCCGTCGCACTGGCCGTGGCCGCCGGCCTCGTGCTGGTCCTGCCCGCCGCCGCCGTTGATGGACGCCTCCAGCGGCTGGCCCTCGGCCTCGGCCTGGTGGCCGTCCTCGCCGGTCCGGCGGCCTACAGTGCCGCGACGATGACCCGCGGGCTGGCCGGCGGCGATCCGTCCGCAGGCCCGGCCTCGGCCGCGACCGGCGTGCCTGGCGGTGGGGGAGGGGCGGGCCCCGGCCGCGAGGTCGATGCCGGTCTCGTCGACTATCTCCTCGCCAACCAGGGCGCCGCGACGTGGATCGTTGCCGCCCAGGGGTCGGGGACGGCGGCCTCGATCCAGCTCCTCGCGGGCGAGCCCGTCCTGACGATGGGCGGGTTCTCGGGGACGGACGCCGCTCCGACGCTCGCCCAGCTGCGGACGCTCGTCGGGAGCGGGGCGCTCCGCTACGTCCTCGTCGGCGGCCAGGGCGGACCGGGGCCCCGGGGACTGACCAACAGCCGTGTCACGAGCTGGGTCGGCCAGGCCTGCACGATCGTCGACGTCGGCGGCGCCGCCTCAGGGTCACTCTACGACTGCGCCGGCGCCGGCTGAGCCCGAGTTGGCCACCAGGAATTGCCGAGCTCTCAGCACCTTCTCAGCCAGCGCCCGGAGCATCCACGCCATGACCGCGACAACCCTTCGCCGCCCGGTCGCCGTCCCGCTGCCCCGGACCTGGCACGTTTCGGCCGCCGACATCGTCAGCATCCTCGTCGCCAACGGGGCTTTCATCCTGGCCATGTGGATCCGCCACGGCGGCCTCGCCGAGCTCGCGACGCCGTCCGGAGCCTTCATCGCCATCGGCCAGGTCACGGCCCTGCTCGGCACGTACCTCGCCCTCCTCCAGCTCGTGCTGATGGCCCGGACACCGTGGCTCGATCAGGCCATCGGCATGGATCGGCTGGCCACGGCGCATCGCTGGATCGGCTTCGCCACCGTCTGGCTCATCGGCGCGCACGGCGTCTTCACGACGCTGGGCTACGCGATGGCCGATGGGACGTCGATCCTGGGCGAGGCCTGGACGATCCTGACGACCTTCGACTTCGTCCTCCTCGGGACCATCGGCTTCGGGCTCTTCGTCGCGGTCGGCATCACCTCGATGCGGATCGCCCGCGGCCGGCTCTCCTACGAGTCCTGGTTCCTCGTCCACCTCCTGGCGTACCTCGCGATCGCCCTTGGATTCCTGCATCAGCTCTTCGTCGGGGCGGACTTCATGCACGACCCGCTCGCCCGGATCTACTGGTCGGCGCTCTACGTCGTGACCGCCGCGCTCGTGCTGGCCTTTCGGGTCGCCGGCCCGATCCGGCTGAACCTCCGCCACGGGTTCCGGGTCGCGCGGGTCGTCCACGAGAGCCCCGGCGTCGTCTCGATCTACGTGACCGGCCGGCACCTCGAGCGCCTGCCCGTCCGCTCGGGCCAGTACTTCATCTGGCGGTTCCTCGACGGTCGTCGACCGTGGACCGGCCACCCCTTCTCGATCTCCTCCGCACCGAACGGCGAGTGGCTCCGGACGACCGTCAAGGCCCTCGGCGACGACACCCGCCGGCTGCAGCGCCTGAGGCCGGGCACGCGCGTCCTCCTCGAGGGCCCGTACGGCGTGCTCACGGGGATGCGCAGGACGCGGCGGCGGGTGACGTTCATCGCCGGCGGTATCGGGATCACCCCGCTTCGAGCCCTCCTGGAGGCCCTGCCCGGCGACCAGGGCGACCTCACCCTGCTCTACCGGGCCCGTCATCCGAAGCACCTCGTCTTCAAGGACGAGCTGGCCACCATCGCGAAACGGCGAGGGATGCGCGTCCACTACCTCGTCGGGCGCCGCGGATCGGCGGACCTTCCCGTCGACCCGCTCGGGGGCCCGAGTCTCGTCCGCCTGGTCCCGGACATCCGTCAGCACGATGTCTACGTCTGCGGCCCCGACGCGATGATGGATCGCGTCAGCCGCACCCTCCGCGAGCTCGGCGTGCCGTCCGGCCGGATCCACGCCGAACGCTTCGCGTACTGAGGGCCGGGTCGATGTTTCGCCGGGTCACGCTCTCGATCTCCGCGCTCGCCCTCGCCGCCGTCCTGCTCCTGAACTTCCAGGGGCCCGGCCAGTTCACGACCGGCGCCCTCGGAGTCTCGCGGTCGTCGTCCGGCTCAGGTTCGGTCGCTTCGGTGGGTTCGGCCTCGGGCTCGAGCACGGGATCCACCAGGGGATCGAGCTCCTCGAGCAGCTCCGGATCGACGTCTTCGTCCGGCTCGGGGTCCGGCCCGCTGGCGACGACCGCGCCGGCGAACGGATCAGCGAGCTACACGGGCAACCTGATCGCGACGCGGTACGGCGATGTCCAGGTCCGGATCACGGTCACTGGCCGGGCCATCACCGACGTCCAGGCCGTCGCTCTTCCGGTGGGCGGCCATTCGGGGCAGATCTCGAGCATCGTCGAGCCGATGCTGCGGAGCGAAGCGATGTCGGCCAAGTCGGCGTCGATCAACATCATCTCCGGCGCGACCTACACCAGCCTCGCCTACGCGCAGTCGCTCCAGTCGGCGATCGACGCCGCCGGCCTGTGACGACGGATCGGTTGCCCGACCCTGACCCCGGGGCGGCCGGCTCCAGGCTCGTCCATGTCGAGATGGTCATGGGCACCGCGGTGAGCTTCCACCTCCGCCCGCCGCTGCCCGGTCGCGCTGCCCTCGACGCGGCCTGCGCCGCCCTCCATGACATCGACGGCCGGTTCAGCCTGTACCGATCCGACACCCAGCTCGGGCGCCTGGCCCGGGGCGAGATCGATGAGACCGCGCTGAGCCCGGACGTCCGCTGGGTCCTCGCCGCGTGCGACGACCTGGAGCGAACGTCGGCTGGCGCCTTCGACGCCCGTCGCCACCGCACCGACGGCGCCGTCGATCCGAGCGGGTTCGTGAAGGGCTGGGCGGTGGAGGAAGCCGCCCGCCACCTCGACGAGGCCGGCGCCCTGAACTACGCCATCGCCGCCGGGGGCGACGTCCTGGCCCGTGGCGAATCCCTGCCCGGCCGCCCCTGGCGGGTGGGGATCCGCCACCCGGACGACCCCGGATCGGTGGTCGCGGTGCTGGCGATCCGAACCGGCGCCGTCGCGACGTCGGGCCTGTACGAGCGGGGCGAGCACATCGTCGACCCACGGAGCGGCACGGTTCAGCGCGCCGTCCGGAGCATGAGCGTCGTCGGCTCGAGCCTGGCCTGGGCCGACGCGTACGCCACCGCCGCGTTCGTCATGGGCCTCTCGGGGCTCGCCTGGGTCCATGAGCATCCCGGCTATGGCGGCCTCGCCATCACGGCCGAGCGTCGCATCACCTGGACGCCACGGGTCGAGGAGCTCCTGGTTCGGGACCAGGTGCTCCTGGTTCGGGACCAGGCGCTGCTGGTCCGAGACGAGGCGCCGGGCGGTGGTGCGCCTTCGATCTCAGGGACTTCTCAGCCGGTCGTCGTTTCCTGAGTCCACGACACCAGACCCGGACGCGGCGCGGCCTTCGCGCCCGAGGAGACGAATCCCAATGACCAACGAGCTGAACCAGACGCTCCGGGGCCCGGCGTTCGAGCCGGTCGAGCCCGAGCCCGGACCCACGTTCGAACCGGAACCCGGCTCGCCGGCGTTCGTTCCACCGTCGCGGTCGAGCGGCGGGTCGGCCCGGACGAGGCTCCTCGTCAACGGCGTCCTCGCCGTCGCGTTCGTCATCCTCGTCGGCGGCGTCGCCTTCGCCCTCGGTCGGGCGACCGGGCCGGGCGCGGCTGCGGCGGTGGCCGGCAACGGCAGCGCGCTCCTCGACGGTGGCGTTCGACCCGCCAACGGGAACGGCCCGTTCGGCGGCGCCCCGGGCGATGACGATGGCGAGGGCCGCCTCGGGCCGGCCGCCGGGAGCCGCGTCGGGCCGGCCGCCGGGAGCGTCTCGATCGAGGGCACCGTGACCGCGGTCAGCGGTGACTCGATGACGATCGAGCTGGCGGACGGCCGGACGGTCGAGGTCGCGATCGACGAGAACACGGGCTACCATCGCCAGGCCGGCGCGTCGGCCTCGGACGTGACCAGCGGGACGACCGTCAGCCTCACCGTCGACGGCTTCCGGCCCGGGGCCAGCGGCGGCACGACGGCGACCGACATCACGATCGTCCCGTAGCCGGGAGCCAGGGACCACGATGCACCTCCTCGTCATCGAGGACGATGAGCGGCTCGGGCGGGTGCTCAAGCGCCTTCTCGAGGAAGACCGCCACGTCGTCGACCTGGCCTCCGACGGCGAGACGGGCCTCGACCTCGCCGAGGCCGCCGGCATCGACGCCGTCATCCTCGACATCGGCCTTCCGGACATCTCCGGCCTCGAGGTCGCCCGGCGCCTCCGGAAGCGGGGGACCGAGACGGCGATCCTCATGCTCACGGCCCGCGACACGGTCACCGACCGGGTGACCGGCCTGGACGCCGGCGCCGACGACTACCTCGTCAAGCCCTTCGCCTTCGAGGAGCTCTCCGCGCGCCTCCGGGCGCTGGCCCGCCGGGCCGAAGCCGGCCCCCGCCGGCCGGAGCCACGGATCGAGGTCGGGCCGATCGCCCTCGACGAGGCCGGCCGCCGCGTCACCGTCGACGGCCGGACCGTGGACCTGAGCCCGCGCGAGTTCTCGCTCCTGGAGTGCTTCCTTCGCCATCCCGGCCAGACGCTGACCCGCGACCAGCTGCTCGACCAGGCCTGGCCCTACAGCGTCGCGGTCACGCCCAACGCGGTCGACGCCTACGTCCACTACCTCCGGACGAAGCTCGGCGTCGCGGGCGACCGAGTCGAGACGGTCCGGGGCGTCGGCTATCGGCTGAGCGATGCCTGACGGGATCGAGCTCGTCGCCCCCGAGCCGGCCGGGGCCGAGGTCGCCGAGGCCCCCGTCGCGCTCGCGCCGGACGCCGCCGAGGCCGCGGCCCTGGCGTCCGACGCCGGGCTCGTCCGCTCCGTCGGCAGGCGGCTCGTCGCCTGGGCCGCGGGGACGACGTTCCTGGTCCTCGTCGTCCTCGGTATCGCCCTTTACCTGAGCGCCGCCAGCACGCTCGAGGCCAGCGGGGTCCAGCAGCTTCAGACGCGAATCAACACCATCCAGCAGCTGGTCGAGGGAGGGGGACCCGGCCCTCGACCCCGGCCCGGTGAGGACGACCTCCCGACCGGCTATCTCTTCGGCACGGGCACGTTCGCCCTCGTGCTCCGCCCCGACGGGACGGTCATCTCCGATCCGCGCGACCCGGACCCGAGCCTGCCCGACGGCATGCCGAACCAGGCGTCGTTTGCAGGGGCCGTCGCGGCCGGTAGAGATGTCCGGACAGGGACCGCCGCCGGGTACGCCGTTCGGATGCTGACCGTGCCGATGGACAGTGCGATCGGTACCGTCTACGTCCAGGTCTTCCAGGAGCGGACTGCAGAGCAACGGACGCTCGCCGTCCTCCTCGCCGTCCTCCTCGCCGGCGGCTTCGTGGTCGTTCTCGTGGCCGCCGGGTTCGGCGCGGTCTACTCGCGCCGCGCGCTCGTCCCGATCCGCGATTCCCTGACTGCGCAGCGCCGAGCCCTGCGCCGGCAGCGCGAGTTCGCCGCCGACGCGAGCCACGAGCTGCGCACGCCGCTGACGGTGATCCGCGCCTCGGTCGAGCACCTCCGTCGCCACCGTGACGCCCCGGTGGCCACGGTCGGCGAAGCCCTCGACGACATCGGGGCGGAGGTCGACCATCTGACCCGGCTCGTCGACGAGCTGTTGCTGCTCGCCCGCTCGGATTCCGGGGCTGTCTCCCTCGAGCGGCTCCCGGTCGACCTCGGTGACGTGGCCGCCGACGCAGCCTCATCCCTGGCCGCGCCGGCGCGGGAGCGTGGCGTGACGATCGAGGTCGACCCTGAGCCGGCGATGGTGACCGGGGATGCCGCCCGCCTCCGCCAGCTGGTCCTGATCCTCGTCGACAACGCGATCGGGCACAGCCCGTCCGGGGGGACGGTCCGGGTGGGCGTCCGGCGCGAGGCGTCGCAGGCGGCGCTCACGGTCGAGGACGAGGGCCGGGGTCTCCGCGACGAGGACCTGCCCCGGCTCTTCGAGCAATTCTGGCGAGGCGTCGGGGCGCCGCCCGGCGGCGCCGGGCTCGGCCTCGCCATCGCCGCCTGGATCGTCGACGGTCATGCCGGCAAGATCCGCGGTGAGAATCGCGACACCGGGGGTGCGCGCTTCATCGTCCGGATCCCGCTCGCGGAGTCCGGCGCCGCCTGACCTGCAGGGCCGGCGGCCGTTCGGCCGCGGCCGGCGCGATCGCCCGATCCGCCGTCAGTCGAGGTCGATCCCGGCGTTCCAGCGGCTGATCACCGGCGTCTCGCGGTCCCAGCCGAGGATCGAGATCGAGGCCGTCCCGAGCGCCAGGCGGGCACCGGCCGAGGGTGGCAGGCGGACCCAGCGGGCGCCGATGATCCGGCCGACGTGGCCGTGGGCGAAGCAGAGGGTGTCGCCATCGATGGCTCGGGCTCGGGTGATGACCCGGTCGGCCCGGGCCGCGACGGCCTCGATCGGCTCGCCGCCCACCACGCCGTTGCGCCAGATCGTCCAGCCCGGTCGCTCGGCGCGGATCTCCTCGGTCGTACGGCCCTCATCCTCGCCGTAGTCCCACTCGCGAAGGTCGGGATCGAGCGCCATGACGTCTCCGAAGCCGGCGAGCCGCGCCGTGTCGGCGGCCCGGGCGAGCGGGCTGGACCAGACGGCCGCGAAGGAGGCGCTCGACAACAGCGGCGCGAGCGCGACGGCCTGCTCCCGGCCGGGGTCGGTGAGCGCGACATCCGTCCAGCCTGTGTGTCGCCCGATCCGGGCCCACTCGGTCTCGCCATGGCGGACCAGCCACAGCCGCGACCGTCGCTCGCCACCGGGATCACGAGGGGTCGCCACCGAGGGAGTGTAGGCGGTCGCGTCGCCGAGACCGACCGCGCCGGGCCCTGATAACCTGCCGGATCGGGCCGATCGGCACTCCCGGCGCGTCGGCGCTGGACTCAAGACTGCGGAGCGTCCACGAGGAGGGAGTCGCGCGATGGTCGGATCCCCGGTCGAGCGAGGCCCGGTGGCAGGACCGGCCGTCGACTCGGTCACGCCGCGGGCGGCGTCATCCGGCGCCGAGGCGGCGGTCCTCACCTGCACCGGGCTCGAGAAGCGGTTCGGCGCCAGACAGGCCGTCGCCGGCATCGGCTTCGAGATTGGCCGCGGCGAGACGTACGGCCTGCTCGGGCCGAACGGCGCGGGCAAGACCACCTCGATCTCGATGGTCTGCGGGATCCTCGCCCGCGACGCCGGAACCGTCGTCGTCGACGGCCGACCGATCGACGTCGGGACGACCGCGGCGAAGGCGGCCATCGGCTACGTGCCCCAGGACCTGGCGATCTACCCGGATCTGACCGCTCTCGAGAACCTCCGATTCTTCGGCCGCCTCTACGGCATGGGCGGCCCGTCGCTCGAGCGGCGGATGACCCAGGTCCTCGAGGTCGTCGACCTGCAGGACCGGGCCCGGGAGCGGACCGAGCAGTACTCGGGCGGCATGAAGCGCCGCCTCAACATCGCGATCGGGCTGCTCCACACCCCGAAGCTGCTGATCCTCGACGAGCCGACCGTCGGGGTCGACCCGCAGAGCCGCAATGCCATCCTCGAGAGCGTCGCGAGGCTCAGCTCCGAGGGCATGGGGATCCTGTACACGACCCACTACATGGAAGAGGCCGAACGGCTGTGCGACAGGATCGGGATCATCGACGAGGGCCGGATCATCGCCGAGGGCACGCGCCAGGAGCTCGTCGAGCTCGTCGGGGGCCGGGACAAGGTCAGCCTTACCATCGCTGGTGACGGCAAGGCCGCCGCCGAACGGATCGGGCAGCTCGAAGGCGTCGTCGGGTCGACGCCTCGTGAGGGCGGCATCGACGTCCTCGTGACCGGCGCCCGCCGGATGCTGCCGCGGATCCTCGAAGCCGCCACCGGCAACGGGGTCGCGATCCGATCGGTCGAGGTCGTCGAGCCGGACCTCGAGGCCGTGTTCCTGCACCTGACCGGCAAGGCCCTCCGGGACTGAACGGTCCCCCACCCGATGCGCGCCGCGGTCGTCATCGCCGCCCGGATCCTCCGCCAGCGCCTGCGCGATCGCTCGGCCATCGTCTTCGCGATCCTGACACCGCTCGGGCTGGCGCTCGCCTTCTCGGTCCTCATCCCGAACGAGTTCTCGTCCTTCCACACCCGATTCGTGGTCGTCGACCACGACGGCGGCCACGTCGCGGCGATCCTGGTCGACGACGTCCTCGGGTCGCTGGCCGAGGCCGACGTCGCTGACATCGACCCCGTGGCCGACGAGACCGCGGCGACCGACGAGGTCAGGGCCGGAACGGCCGCGGCCGCGATCGTCATCCCCGAGGGCTTCAGCGCGGCGGTCGAGGGTGGCCTGCCGGCCGAGGTCCGGATCGTCGGAGGCGAGTTCGCCGTCTCGGTCGAGATCGCCCGCTCGGCCGTCAGCCGCTTCGCCAGCAGCGTCGGTGCGGTCCAGCTGATGGTCGCCACAACCGTCGCCGGTGGTGGCACCGCCGATGCCGAGACGATCACCGCTGCCCAGGCGACCGCGGCGGGGCCCGGCCCGATCTCGGTCACGGACACCGCCCTCGAGCACCGCCAGGCGAATCTCGCGACCTTCTATGGCGCCGCGATGGCGATCATGTTCGTGTTCTTCGCGACCCAGTACGGAGCCCTCGCCCTGCTCGCCGATCGCCAGGTCGGGACGATGAACCGGCTCCTGGCGGCCCCGATCTCGGCGGCCACGATCCTGGCCGGGGCGTCACTGGCGGGGTTCGTCCTGGGCCTCGTCGCGATGACGGTGATGATCGTGGCGACGACACTCGTGCAGGGCGCCGACTGGGGCCCGCCGGCCCTTCTCGTGCCGCTGGTCCTGGCGGCGGTCGCGGCGGCGATGGGCATCTCAACCCTCGTTGCCTCGATCGCCCGGACGCCCCAGCAGGCCGGCAGCCTCAACGCGATCGTCGCCCTCTCGCTCGCCGCGGTCGGAGGCGTGTTCATTCCCATCAGCCAGGCGCCCGAGACGCTGGCGATCGTGTCGCAGGTGACCCCGCACTACTGGTTCCTGCGGGGGATCGACACCCTGGCCGGGGCCACGGCCACGCTGGCCGACATCGGCCCGTCGATCGGGATCCTGCTGCTCATGGGCGTTGCGACGGGGGCCCTCGGCCTGGTCCGCGCGCGTGCAGCGCTGGTGGCCCGATGAGCCGCATCCTGGCGATCGCCCAGGCCAACGCGACACGGACGCTGCGCGACCGCCTTGGACTGTTCTTCATCGTCGTCCTGCCGATCATCCTGATCATCGTCCTGGGCATCACCTACGGCGGCCAGGGCGTCGTCCGGGTCGGCGTGGCCGACCTCGACCAGAGCGCGCTGTCCCAGGAGCTCGTCGCGGCCATCGCCCCATCGGACGACAGCCGGATCGCGATCCGGTCGTTCCAGTCGACCGCCGATCTCGACGACGCCGTCGCCCGCGGCTCCGTCGGCTTCGGGGTCACGATCGAGCCCGGCTTCGACGCGGCCCTCCGGTCCGGCGCGGCCGCCGACGTCGGCTACAGCTCCAACGCAACCTCGGGGTCCAGCGCGACCCGGGCGACCGTCGAGCGGGCCGTCGCCGGCCTCGATGCGCTCGTCCGCGCGGCCCGCTTCAGCAGCGCCCGGACGGGCGCCTCGTTCGAGGACGCGCTGGCCACAGCCCGCTCCAGCCGGGCCGCGGCCGCGGGCGTGACGGTCACGATGGCCTCGGTCGTGAACACCGACGAGGCCCAGCCGAGCGGCTTTTCGATCGGTGCCCAGAGCCAGGTCATCCTGTTCATGTTCCTCACGTCCCTGACCGGAGCGACCGAGCTCATCGTGACCCGCCAGCTCGGGATCTCGCGCCGGATGTTCTCGACGCCCACGAGCGCCACCCAGATCGTCCTTGGCGAGGGGATCGGGCGGCTGCTTCTGGCCCTGTTCGAAGGGGCCTTCATCGTCTTCGCCTCGGCCCTGTTCTTCGGGGTCGAATGGGGTGATCCGGCGGCAGCCACCGCGATCATCGTCGTCTTCGCCTTCGTCTCGGCCGGAGCGGCGCTGCTCATCGGCGTCCTCGCCAGGAACGCCAGCCAGGCCGGCGCGATCGGGCCGGCCCTCGGGCTGATCCTTGGGCTCATCGGCGGGACGATGGTGCCGCCCGAGGTCTTCCCCGAGATCATGCGTACGATCGGCCACGTCACCCCGCACGCGTGGGCGATGGACGCCTTCCGGGCGCTGCTCTTCCGGGGCGCGACGCTGGTCGACATCGTCCCGGAGATCCTGGTCCTGGCCGCCTTCGCGGCGGTCCTCCTGGCGGCCTCAGGCCTCCGCTTCCGCCGGCTCATCGCCAGCGGCGCGATCTGACGCCGGCCGGGCCCGACGGTTCAGGCCTCGACGCCGGTACCCGCGCTCACGCCGACGCCGATCGGGCAGGCCACGCCCGTCCCGTGGTCGGGGCAGTACCCGTTCGGATTCTTGCTGAGGTACTGCTGGTGGTAGTCCTCGGCGAAGAAGAACTCGGGCGCCGGCGGGCCCGTGATCTCGGTCGTGATCGGCCCGAACCCGGCCGCCGAAAGCTGCTCCTGGTAGCCGTCGCGGGAGGCGAGCGCGGCCGTCCGCTGGGCTTCGGTCCGGGCGAAGATGGCTGAGCGGTACTGGGTCCCGACGTCGTTGCCCTGGCGCATGCCCTGGGTCGGGTCGTGGGCCTCCCAGAAGTGCTTCAGGAGGCGCTCGTACGAGATGACCGACGGGTCATACACGACGCGGACGGCCTCGGCATGCCCCGTCTTGCCGGAGCAGGCCTCCTCGTACGTCGCATTCGGGGTGAAGCCACCCTGGTAGCCGACGGCGGTGACCCAGACGCCGGGCAGCCGCCAGAAACCCTTCTCGGCGCCCCAGAAGCAGCCAAGGGCGAACTCGGCGATCTCGGTGCCGTCGGCGTAGGGGCCCGCGATCGGGCGGCTGCTGACGTGGTGCGGCCCGGCGTCCAGGATCGGCTCGGTCCGGCCACGCAGTGCGGACTCGGGCGAGGGCATCTCGGCAGACTTGTTGAACCAGAACATGGCGCGGGGCTCCTCACGGGGTGATGGCCTGATTCTAGCCGCCCCGTGTGACGGATCCGTGTCGCGACGCTCCCTGGTCCGCTTGCACGCGCCGGAGGCCGACCGTCACGACTGCGACGGCGGGCTCCCGCTGCCGGTCCGGTTCATCGCCCCGGCGAGGAGCAGCGCCCCGATCACGATCAGGAGGACCGGCCCGACCAGGTCGCTGTCGATGGCCGGCACATAGCGCCGGAGGAGGAACCAGGCCCCGACGATGATGAGGATCGCCCCGAAGATGACGACGCCCCGGCCGTCGCGCTCCGATCGACGCGCCCGGCGCGCGGCCCGCCGGGCCGCTCGCGGATCGATCCAGGCCTGGCCGGACGGCGGCGCCGACGGCGCGCCGGCGTCCATTGACGGGGCGGCCCCGGAGCCCGCGTCACCCGGCGCGGCCGGCGCGCCGATGTACATGGGCTCCTCGGGAACGACGATGGCCATGATGATGTAAAGGAGGAGGCCAATCCCGGCCGTCAGGACGAGCAGGGCGAAGACGATCCGGACGAGCGCCGGGTCGACGTCGAGCCACTCGGCCACGCCCCCGGCCACGCCGAACAGGACGCGCTCGTCGCGCGAGCGGTAGAGGCGGTCACGCATGGCAGGAACCTCCGAAGTTGAGGGTGAACGATCCGGCGTTCGCCGAGACGCTGAGGTCCAGGCGCTGCCCCGAGCCGGACTCCCAGTGCTGGTCGTCGATCTTGGTCAGTCCGGCCGAGTCGAAGTTGTTCGAGCCGAGCGCCCCGCTCCAGCTCACCCGGACCGGTGTCCCTTCCGGCAGGCAGACCTCGATCGACCCGGCGTTCAGGGTCATGCTCGCGTCGGTGACCGTGCCGGGCAGGGTGAAGGCCGCCGAGCCCGCGTTCACCGTGGCGCTCATGTTGCTCATCGCGGTGGTGTCGGCCAGGTCGAACGTGATCGATCCGGCGTTGAGGGTGACGCCGAGGCTGTCGAGCGCGGCACCCGACAGGTCGGCGGTGCCCTCACCCGCGTTCAGGGTGACCCCGAGGCTCAGCGTGGGCGCCCTTGGCAGATCGATCAGCCACTCCGAGCCGCGATCGAAGAAGCCGGTGAAGGAATCGTTCCGCTCGCTGAAGGAGACCCGGCTCTCGTTGGACTCGATGTCCGGCCCGCGGCCATCCGGGCCGGTGCCCCGGACCGACCAGTCGGATCTGTCGGCCGTGTCGATGGTCAGCGTTCCGCAGTTGAACTCGATGTTGACTCGGCCCGTCGGCCCGAGAGCGCCGGACCGGGGGTCGAACGCCGTCCCGCCGTTGCTGCCGCCGCAGGCACCGAAGGCCGGGAACCCGCCGAAGCCGGTCGCGATCAGGCCGCCGACCATGACGCCGAAGACGATGACGGAGACCGCGCTGCCGATGAGCTCACCCGGCGTCCGGCGGAGGACCAGGCCCAGGCCCCACCCGATGAGGAGGAGCGGCCACAGGCTGGGCCAGCCCCGGATCTGGTCCGCCTCCAGATACCCGCCCCTGACGAGCAGGGGAATCGCTCCGACGATGATGAGGAACAGGCCCCAGCCGAGGAGCCGACGATCGAATTGCACGTGTGATCCCTCCTGGTCGCCCGGCCCTGCTCGCGGGACGCCTCCCTCCGCGCGGATGCGAGCTTCCGGCGCGCCGCACGACGAATTGAGCGGCGGCTCGGCACAAGGTACATGGGTCGCGCCCGTGCTGTCCCAGTCCATCGGCCCGATTCCGGGTGACCGAACGACCGATCCTTGTGGCACGGTCTCGATCCGAGTGCCGGCCGCCGGCGACTGCCGCGTCGCGCTCGCCAAGGGGGGCCCGGCGGTCTCGCCAAGGAGGCCCGGCGGTCTCCAAGCGGTCCCGAGGTCCCGCCAAGCGGGCCCCGCGGTCCCGCCAAGCGGGCCCCGCGGTCCCGCCAAGCGGGCCCGAGGTGATGCTAGGCTCGCCGCCGAGCAGGAGGAGCGCGACGCGATGCCGGTGGCGGCGGTGATCTTCGATCTCGACGGCGTCATCGTCGATTCCGAGATCTGGTGGCACGAGGAGCGGGTGGCCTGGGCAGCCGAGCGAGGCCTGCCCTGGACCGAAGCCGACACGCGGGCGGTGATGGGGGCGAACTCGCGGGGCTGGGCCCGGATCATGCGTCAGCTTCTCGGTCTTCGCGAGGCCGACGAGCCGGCGATCCTCGACGATGTCGTGCGGCGCGTCGTCCGGCGCTATCAGGCCGGCGCGCCGGTCATTGACGGGGCCGTCGACGCCGTGCGGCGGATCGCCCGCTCCTGGCCGGTGGCGATCGCCTCGTCGGCCCACCGCGACGTCATCGACGCCGCCCTCGACGCCACCGGGTTGCGGGATGTCGTCTCGGTCATCGTCTCCTCCGATGACGTCGCCCACGGCAAGCCCGAGCCGGACGTCTACCTCGCCACCGCCAGTCGACTCGGGGTGCCGCCGGGACGCTGCCTCGTGGTCGAGGACTCGATCAACGGGCTGCGAGCGGCCGTGGCCGCCGGCATGGTCACGGTCCTCGTCCCGAACGAGAGCGTGCCTCCGGCACCGGGAGCCGAGGCGATCGCCGACGTCGCAATCACGCGCCTCGCGGACCTCGACCCGACCGTGGTGGCGCGGCGACCCGTCGCGCCCGACGCACCGCGTGCCGGCGCGTGACAGGAGCGCGCCACGCGCGTCTTCAACATCGATGAGTCTCGACGACCGCTTGCCGCGCCCGGACCTGCCCCCCTGGAACCGGACGCTCCGCTACTACTCTTCGCGGCTGCTCGTCGGCCTCCTGATGCGGGTCATGTTCCGGCTCCGGGTCGAGGGTCGGCAGCGGCTGCCGCCGGGTCCGGCCCTCTACTGCTTCAACCACCTCAACTGGACCGACCCCTTCCTCCTCTACTCGGTCCTGCCGCTCCGGCCGCGGCTCTACTTCTTCGGGCCCAAAGAGGACGACCTGCGGGTCGGCCCCCGGAACCGGCTCATGTACTGGACGGCCACCGCGGTCCCGTACCGGCCGGCCAAGACGAACCTCCTCGAGGTGACCCGGCGGGTCGATGCCGTCTTCCGGGCCGGCGGGGTGCTGGCGATCGCGGGCGAGGGGCGGATCCACGTCGGTGAGCGGAATCTCCTCGCCATCCAGGACGGGGCCGCCTACTTCGCCCTCCGATCGGGAGTTCCGATCGTCCCAGTGGCCATCAACGGGACATCGTGGCTCGGGTTTCGGCGCCGGCTCCGGGTTCGCATCGGGAGGCCGATCCCGACCCACGGCCGGGCTACGGCGACGGCCGTGGCAGGCCTGACGGCCGAGACATGGTCGGCCCTCAAGACGCTCCTGGCCGATGGGGAGGACCCAGGGCCGCCCGGCCCGTTCGGCCGCTGGCTCACCGAGCGCTTCAACGACTGGCCGGAGGGCTCGCGCGAGGCGTCCGCCGGGGCGGAGGAGCCCTCTGGCATACTTTCCGCCGACCGGGGATTGGACTGACGCGCGACGCGCGTCCGACCCGACGAGCCCGGCCGAAGGAGTGATCGTGGCTGCCACCGGCCTGTCGGCCGATCCGACCGAGTACCGCAAGCGCCTCAGCGACCAGGACGACGCCCAGATCGATGCCTGGGCCCAGGAGCTCCTGCGCGACGTGGCCAAGCGCCGAGGGATCGTCCGCGTCGTCGATGACTTTCGCCGCGCCGCGCGCCTCAACGAGGCCGAATTCGAACACGTGTTCGCATCCGGTGGCGGGCCTCCCGCAACCGCCGGGCGCGACGGGGACGGGCGGCTGCTGGTCCCCACGATCTCGCTCTACGCGCTCGTCCCGGGGCTCCGATCGCGCGCCGGGGACGCCCGGGCGAGGCTGATCGAGTACCTCGTCTCGAACTTCGACGAGCTCGTCTACGTCTGACGCCGCGCAGACCCGTCGGGGAGTGGCGCTGGCCGCCCGCCTCCGCCTGGTCCACCCGTTCCCCTCCTTCTTGAATGGTGCGGCCACGCTCGTCATCGCCCTGCTCGCCGGATCAGGGCTCGCCGTGGCCGTCCGGCTCGGCCTGGCGATGACGGCCCTGCAGTTCTCGATCGGCGCTCTCAACGACGTGGCCGACGCACCTCTGGATCGAGGGAGGAGGCCGATCAAGCCTGTCGCCGAGGGCCTCCTCAGCCAGCGCTTCGGCCGAGCCGTTGCCGCCACGTCGGCCCTCGTCGGCCTGGCCCTGGCCGCCGTCTCCGGGCCGGTGCTCGTGGCGGTCGCCGCCCTGGGCCTCGCCTGCGGCTACGCCTATGACGTGCGCCTGTCCCGGACGATCCTCGCCTGGCTCCCGCTGTCGATCGCCCTGCCCCTGGTCCCGATCTTCGCCTGGCTCGGCGCCACCGGTCGTGTCCCGATCGGGCTCATCGCGCTCGTTCCGATCGCCGCGCTGGCCGGCGGGGGACTGACCGTCGGCAACGCCCTCGTCGACGTCGACGCAGATCGGCGCCGCCGGGTGCCGTCGATCGCCGTGCGGTTGGGCCGGCCGGCGGCCGCGCGGCTTCATGCGCTTCTCCTGGCCGTGGCGGCGCTGCTCGCGGTAATTGCCCTGCCGAGGAGCTCCTCGCCCGCGGCGGGGGCGCTGGTCGTCCTCGGCGCGGCCGTGCTCGGTCTCGGGGTCGTCGCGCTGTTCCGGGCCGGCGCACCCGGGCGAGGGGGGCTGGCCCGGCCCGGTTGGCAGGTGGAGGCCGTCGGTGCCGCGCTGATGGGCGTCGGCTGGCTGGCCGCCCTTGCCGAGAGCGGGCCCGGTGCAGGTTGACACCGCCGGTGTGACCATCGGCGCTCGGCCGGTGGCCCGGAAGTACCCCTAACACGATTCGGTCCCGGGTCGTTATCGTTGGTGTACCGATCCTACCTGGAGAATCCACGCCGTGACCAACGTCCTGAAGCGCCTCCGGCCGCTCCTTATCGGCCTCGTCGCCCTCCTGTTCACCGCCGGAATCGCCTTCGCCGGCAAACCGTCCGTGCCGGCGAACGGCCTCGATGTGGCCTTCGAGGCCTCGGGCAAGGTCGTTCCCGTGCAGGCCGATGAAGGCGACGAGGCGCCAGCGGCTGACGAGGACACCGAGACCGAGGACGCCCCGACCGGGGACGCCCCGACCGAGGACGCCCCGACCGAGGACGCCCCGACCGAGGACGCGGGCGGCGACAACTGTGCCGCCGACCCGACAGGCTTGAGCGCCGAGGACCTCGCCCTGCTCAAGCACGGATCCGTCGTCTGCTGGGCTGCCCACCAGGAGACCCCCGACGGCTACGCCAACCACGGCGCCTTTGTGTCCGAGTGGGCGAAGAAGAACCACGGCCACCAGTTCGGCGCCGAGGCCCCCGATACGACGACCTCGGCCACGACGGTCAGCCACGGCAAGGGGAAGTCGAAGAACCACTGACCGGCGAACCGGCCAGCGCACACGGAAGCCGGCGCCAGAGGCGCCGGCTTCGTGATTCCGGAGTCTTCAGCGTGCCCCGTCGGAGGGCTCGGCGCTCCGGATGAGCGCGATCGCGTTCTCCAGCTTCAGCTTCGCGATCGTGAGGTACTTGGCGAGGTTGGCCCTGTCGACCGCGTCGATTGAGTCAACGACGTCGCGGCCGCCGAGGACGTCGACGAGTCCCTCGACCGCATCGCCGAGCTGACGCTTGGCATTGACCAGCGCGTCGTCTCGGAGCGGCGCGCCGGAGTCCCGCCGCCCGGTCCAGGCCGATTCGGCGTCCGCCGTGGCCTCGGAGACATCGGTGTCGTCGTCGGACGCCGGACTCGGCTCCGCTCCGACGCGCGAGCGGCGCCCCTCGATCCGGTCGCGGAGCCGGGCCAGGGTCAGGTCCCCCCGGGCAACCTGCGCGGCGAGGCGCTTCCGCTTCTTGACGTCGTCGACCTTCAACAGCTCGTAGGCATGGGACAGGGTGTCTTTGCGCAAGGACACCAGCTCGCGGATCTCCTCGGGCGCGTTCGCAAGTCGCAACCGGTTTTCGAGATAGCCCTTGTCCTTGCCGAGCTTGTGGGCGAGCTTGCGGACCGAGTAGCCGTGCTCGTGGACCATCCGGTCGTAGATCGCCGCCTCGTCGAGCGGGGAGAGGTCCTCCCGCTGGAGGTTCTCGATGATCGCAATCTCGAGCGCGGTGTCGTCATCGATCTCCTCGACGAGGGCGGGGATCGTCCCCAGGCCCGCCACTTTCGAGGCCCGCCAGCGGCGCTCGCCGGCGACCAGCTGATACTCGTTGTTGCCGAGGGGCCGGACGAGGATCGGCTGCAGGACCCCATGCTCCCGGATCGATGCGGCGAGCTCCTGCAGGGACGTCTCGTCGAAGGCGAGCCGGGGCTGCTGCGGATTCGGCGTGATCCTGTTGACCGGCAGGACCCGGACGCCGCTCGACCGCCCGGCATGGTCGGACGTCAGGAGGCTGACGATGGCGGGGGAGAGTTCGCGCTCCTCGGACAGGCGTCGGGCGGCGACGCCGCGGAAATCCGTCCTAGCCAAGATCGATCACCTCCCGCGCCAGCTCCCGGTACGTGCGCGCTACGTCGGTGTTGCCCGCGTACACGGTGATGGGCCGGCCGACGAGCGGCGCCTCGCCGAGCTTCACCGTGTTCCGGATGATCGAGTTGAAGACGTGGTGATCGCCGACGACCCGCAGCTCGTCCAGCATGTCGCGCGCGAGGTTCGTGCGGGCGTCGTAGAAGGTCGGCAGCAGCCCGAGGATCTTGAGCTTGCGATTCAACTTGAGTCGGATCGTGTTGATGACCTTGACCAGGTTCGAAAGCCCCTTCATCGCGTAGTACTGCGTCTGGACCGGGATGATGACGCCGTCCGCCGCGACGAGCCCGTTGACCGTGAGGAGGCCGAGGTTCGGCGGGCAGTCGATGAGGGCATAGTCGTAGCGGTTCTTCAGGCGACCGTCGAGCGCGTCGCGAAGGAGCGACTCGCGACCGAGCATCGTGAACAGCTCGCCTTCCGTGGCGGCAAGGTCGATATGAGCGGGGACGATGTCGATGTGCTCGGTCTCCGTGGGCCGGATGACCTCGTCGAGCCCGGCCCGCCCAACCAGCACGTCGGCCATCGATCGTTCGACGGTGTTGAGGTTGATGCCGAGACCGGCCGTCAGATTCGCCTGCGGGTCCATGTCGACGCACAGGATCCGAAGCCCCTCCTCCGCCAGCGCGCCTGCCAGGTTGATCGCCGTCGTCGTCTTCCCGACGCCACCCTTCTGGTTGGCGATCGCGATCACGTTGGTCACCGGGGCAGTTACCTCGCGAGTGTCAAGTTGGCCCATCGAGTGCGATGCGGACGCGCCGGCGGCGCGATTTCGGGGGCGGGTGTGCCCAAGATCGTACCCCAGCGGGCGAGACCAGCGACGCGTGAGTTATCCACAGGATCGTCGACTTGTGCACGGTTCTGTGGATTTCGTCGCGGTCGGTCGCGGTCCGTCGCGCACCGCCGAGAGCCGCCAGACCACCCGATTTGTCCGCAGATCGGCTCGGGGTTGCGCCCCTCGCGCCGTCTAGAATGGCCCGAGACTCGGGAAGCCCTCCCGGGTGTCTCTGCGCAAAGACGGGCCATCGGCTATGACGGGCCATCGGCCAATGACGAGCGCGCAGCCGCCCGGGTCCACGGAACTGGAGCCACTCGCCGTGCCGACGAACGAAGAACGGCTGAACCTCCTGGCACAGATGCGCGCCGAGGCGCTCCTGGGCGGGGGAGCCGTGCGCATCGAGCGCCAGCACGCCTCGGGCAAGCTCACGGCCCGCGAACGGCTCGACCTGCTGCTCGATCCGGGGTCGTTCGTCGAGCTCGACGCCTTCGTGACCCACCGCGCCACCGAATCCGGCCTCGCCGAGCAGCAGTTCCTCGGCGACGGCGTCGTCTCGGGTCACGGGACGATCGACGGGCGCCTCGTCTTCGTCTTCAGCCAGGACTTCACCGTCTTCGGCGGCTCGCTCTCAGAGGCGTATGCCGAGAAGATCTGCAAGGTGATGGACCTGGCCATGAAGGTCGGCGCGCCGGTCATCGGGTTGAATGACTCGGGCGGCGCCCGGATTCAGGAAGGCGTCGCGTCCCTCGGGGGCTACGCCGACATCTTCCTTCGAAATGTCCTCGCCTCGGGCGTGGTGCCGCAGATCTCGGTGATCCTCGGCCCGTGCGCCGGCGGAGCGGTCTACTCGCCGGCGATGACCGACTTCACGATCATGGTCGAGCGGACCAGCTACATGTTCGTGACCGGCCCCAACGTCGTCCGCGCGGTCACCCACGAGGAGGTTGATTCCGAGGCGCTCGGCGGAGCCATCGTTCACACGACGCGGAGCGGTGTCGCCCACCTGGCGGCGCACGACGAGTCCGAGGCCCTCGATGCCGCGCGACGAATCCTGGCCCACCTGCCCCAGAACAACCTGGACGTTCCGGCGATCCGGACGACGACGGATCCGACGGGCCGGATGGACGCGGAGCTCGACCACATCGTGCCCGATGACCCGCATCGGCCCTACGACATGCAGGGCGTCATCACCCGGATCGTCGATGACGCCCAGTTCCTCGAGATCCAGCCGGGCTGGGCGGCCAACATCGTCGTCGGCTTCGCCCGCTTCGCCGGCCGAAGCGTCGGGATCATCGCCCAGCAGCCCGCGGTCCTCGCCGGCGCGCTCGACATCGATGCCTCCACGAAGGCGGCACGGTTCGTGCGGACGTGCGACTGCTTCAACATTCCGCTCGTGACCCTCGTTGACGTGCCCGGCTTCCTGCCCGGAGTGGGGCAGGAGCACGGCGGCATCATCAAGCACGGCGCGAAGCTCCTGTACGCGTACTGCGAAGCGACCGTCCCGAAGATCACCGTCATCACGCGCAAGGCCTACGGCGGCGCCTACGACGTCATGAGCAGCAAGCACGTCCGCGGCGACATGAACTTCGCCTGGCCGTCGGCGGAGATCGCGGTGATGGGCGCCGAGGGCGCGGTGAACATCATCTTCAAGGACGCGATCAGCGAGGCGGACGATCCGGCCGCGGAGCATCGGCGGCTCGTCGCCGAGTACGAGGCGGAGTTCGCCAATCCGTACATCGCGGCGGGGCGCGGCTACGT
The DNA here is from genome assembly GCA_963719145.1 of uncultured Chloroflexia bacterium. Classification (GTDB taxonomy): domain Bacteria; phylum Chloroflexota; class Limnocylindria; order Limnocylindrales; family CSP1-4; genus UBA5189. The sequence continues at coordinate 77,246 of CAVRAX010000006.1, read as the reverse complement.
CGACGACGTCATCCGACCCTCGGAGACCCGGCCGAGGATCATCCGGGCCCTGGACATGCTCGCCGACAAGCACGACGTCAACCCGAGAAAGAAGCATGGCAACATCCCGCTCTGAGGGCCCGGCGGCGTCTTTGCGCAAAGACGACGGGCGGTCGCCGCCCTTTCGGCGAGTCCTCATCGCCAACCGCGGAGAGATCGCGGTCCGGCTGATCCGAGCCTGTCACGAGCTGGGAATGGAGGCCGTCGCGGTCTACAGCGACGCCGACGAGCGCGCGGCGCATGTTCGCTTGGCCGACCGGGCGGTGCGCCTCGGCCCGGCGCCGGCCGCGGAGAGCTATCTCCGGATCGGGGCGATCGTCCAGGCGGCGCTCGACACGGGTGCCGAGGCCGTCCATCCGGGCTACGGGTTCCTGGCCGAGCGGGCCTCCTTCGCCCGCGCGATCGAGGCCGCTGGCATCGTCTTCGTCGGACCGCCGTCCGAGGCCATCGACGCTCTTGGCGACAAGCTCCACGCGCGCCGAGCCGCTCGCGACGCCGGCGTCCCGGTCGTCCCCGGGACGCTCGAGCCGGCGCAGCTGGACCGGCCCGAGCAGGCGGATGCCATCGTTGCCGAGGCCGAACAGATCGGCTTCCCGCTCCTCATCAAGGCGGCGGCCGGCGGCGGCGGCCGGGGCATGCGCCGGGTGTCGGTGCCGGCCGAGATCCCGGCGGCCCTGGTGTCCGGTTCGCGCGAGGCGGCCGCCGCATTCGGCGACGGGTCCGTCTACCTCGAGCGGGAGATCAGCCCGGCCCGCCACATCGAGGTCCAGCTTCTCGCCGACGTCGCCGGGAAGGTGGTGGCCCTCGGCGAGCGTGACTGCTCCCTGCAGCGGCGCCACCAGAAGCTCGTCGAGGAGGCCCCCGCCCCCGGCCTGAGCGAGGAGGAGCGACGTCGGCTCCACGAGCTCGCCGTCCGCGTCGCCGCCGCGGCAGGGCTCCGGAACGCGGCCACCGCCGAGTTCCTTCGGGCGGCAGACGGCGCCGTCTACTTCCTCGAGGTGAACACCCGCCTCCAGGTCGAGCACGGGGTGACCGAGCTCGTGGGCGGGTTCGACATCGTGCGGGAACAGTTCCACCTCGCCGCCGGACGGCCGCTGTCCGAGGCAGCCCTGGCGGCCGCGGCCCGGGCGGCGGCCCCGCTCGGCCACGCCATCGAGGTCAGGATCTCGGCCGAGGACCCTGGCCGCGACTTCGCGCCCGCGCCCGGCCGGATCGCTCGCTGGGCCATGCCGTCGGGCCCCGGCGTCCGGGTGGACACGGCAATCGGGGCAGGGGAGCGGGTCCCACCCGACTATGACAACCTCATCGCCAAGATCATGGTCCTCGCCGGCGACCGCGACGCCGCCATCGATCGACTTCGGCGGGCCCTGGACGAGACGGAGATTGCCGGGATCCAGACGACCCTGCCGTTCCACCGATTCGTCGCCCGCGCTCCGGCGTTCCGGGCCGCGGAGCTGTCGACGGCCTGGGTCGAGCAACACTGGGATGGGCCCGCCGAGCGGGTCGCGGCTGCGGCGGCGGCCGAGCTCGCGGTCGGCCTCGCCGCGCTCGACGCGGCGGCGGCCGCGGGTGGCGCCATTGTCTGGCCCGGGGTCTCGAGGGGGGCCGTTCCCTTGGAGGCGGCCGACGGCCGGTGGCGGCGAGCCGGGCTGGACGTCGCCGTGGATCGCTGGCCGCGATGAACCGTCGCGCGTCCGGCGACGAGCGGACCCCGATGCCGCCGGGCGACGGGGCGTCCCCGGCGCTGGCACCGCTGGCGGCGGCCGCTGACGGCCGGGTTGTCGATCCGCGCGGTGTCCGGGTCAGTGTCGCCATGACCACCGCTCCGGCTCCGCCGCCGCTGGTCGTCGAGCCACCGGACATCCCGATCGCGCCGGCCCATCGATCCTCGGCTCCCGGCATCGTCGCCGACCCGGGGCGGGCCGACCCCACGGTCCGGCCGGGCGCCAGCAATCGCCGCTACGTGATCGTCAACGGCGAGCCGGTCGAGGCAGCGCTGCAGGAGCTCGACGACGAGCACGCGATCCTGGTCCGGGGCGGGCCCGCCGGGACCCGCGACCGCCTCCTGATCCTGCCGGCCGCCGCCGGTGAAACGCCCGGCTCGGTGCGCCGGGAGGTCGTGATCGACGGCTGGCGGTTCGAGGTCGAGGTGGAGCCGGCCGCGAGGGCCGCCCTCCGCGAGCGCGCGCGCCGTGATCACGCCGAGGCGGATCAGAGCGGACCGGCGGAGATCCGTGCCATCATCCCCGGAGTCGTCGTCTCCGTCTCGGTGGCCGATGGCGACGTCGTGACGGCGGGCGAGCAGGTCCTCGTCGTCGAGGCGATGAAGATGCAGAACGAGCTCCGCGCTCCGCGCGACGGGACGGTCGAGCGGGTTGCCGTCGGGGCGGGTACGACGATCGAGGTGGGCGATCTTCTCCTCGTGATCAGGTAGCGATCGGCGGGAGGGCGCGTGGCGGACGGCAACGAGAGGGGCGGGCCCGAGCGGCCGGATCCGGGTCGCGAGCGCTGGCGCGCCGGGGCCCGGTCGAGGGCCCTCGATGGTGCCCCGGAGCGGCGCGAGCGGTTCGAGACGTCGTCGGGGATCGAGGTGCGCGACCTGTACACGCCGGCGGACACGGCCGGGCTCGACGAGGACCGTGATCTCGGCCGGCCCGGTGACTACCCGTTCACCCGCGGCGTTCAGGCGACGATGTACCGGAGCCGTTTCTGGACGATGCGCCAATACGCCGGCTTCGCCACCGCCGAGGAGACCAACCGGCGCTTCCGCTATCTCCTCGAGCAGGGCCAGACCGGCCTCTCCGTGGCCTTCGACCTGCCGACCCAGATGGGCTACGACTCCGACGCGCCGGAGGCGGCCGGGGAGGTGGGCCGCGTCGGCGTCCCGATCGCCAGCCTCGCCGACATGGAGGTCCTGTTCGACCGGATCCCGCTCGGCGAGGTCTCGACCTCGATGACGATCAATTCGACCGCGGCGACGCTGGTCGCCCTCTACGTGGCCGCGGCGGAGCGCCAGGGCGTCAGCCGAGACCGACTCTCGGGCACGGTCCAGAACGACATCCTCAAGGAGTACATCGCCCGGGGGACGTGGATCTACCCGCCGCGGCCGTCGATGCGCCTGGTCACCGACATCTTCGAGTTCGGCGCCCGCGAGCTGCCGCGCTGGAACACGATCTCGATCAGCGGCTATCACATGCGCGAGGCCGGCGCCTCGGCCGCCCAGGAGCTGGCCTTCACCCTGGCCGACGGCACTGCCTACGTCGAGGCGGCCCTGGCCCGGGGCCTGGTGATCGACGACTTTGCCCCGCGCCTGAGCTTCTTCTTCGCCGCCTGGTCCGAGCTGTTCGAGGAGGTTGCCAAGTTCCGCGCCGCGCGCCGGATGTGGGCGAGGATCGTCAGGGACCGATTCGGGGCCCGCAACCCTCGCTCGATGGCCTGCCGCTTCCACGTCCAGACGGCCGGCAGCTCGCTGACGGCGCAGTCGGTCGACAACAACGTCGTCCGGACGACCCTCCAGGCCCTCGCCGCGGTCCTCGGCGGGGCCCAGAGCCTGCACACGAACTCCCGCGACGAGGCCCTCGCCCTGCCGACCGAGGAGTCTGTCCGGCTGGCCCTCCGGACCCAGCAGATCCTGGCCTACGAGGCCGGCGTGACCGAGACGCCCGATCCGCTGGCCGGCTCGTATTTCGTCGAGACCCTGACCGACGACCTCGAGGCCGCGGCAATGGCGTACCTCGCCGAGATCGACGCGATGGGTGGGACGCTGGCCGCCCTCGACGCCGGGTTCCAGCAGCGCCAGATCCAGGAGTCCGCCTACCGGACCCAGCGGGCCGTCGATGCGGGGGAGCAGGTCGTCGTCGGAGTCAACCGCTTCCGCGATGAGGCCGGGATCACGCCGCCGACCCAGAAGATCGACCCGGAGGGGGAGCGCCGCCAGGTCGAGGGTGTTGGCCGGGTCAGGGCCGAGCGTGACCCGGCCGCGTGGGAGGCGGCGCTGCGGCGGGTCGACGACGCTGCCCGCGGCTCGGATAACCTCCTCCCGCCGCTCATCGAGGCCGTGCGTGCCTACGCCACGGTCGGCGAGATCAGCGACCGGCTGCGGGCAGCCTGGGGTGTCCACCGGGAGCTCATCACGGTCTAGCCACCTGGCAACAATCATGGCAGATCGGGCACATGCCTAAGGCTGATGCCCAATCGCGATGCGGCCCCGGCCCCGGCCCCGGCTCAGGGCCCGCCGCCGACCCGGGGGGCCGCTCGGAGGATCGCGGTGCTGCGACCAGGGCGCGGATCCTCGCGGCGGCGTCGGACCTGATCGCCGAGGGCGGCTGATCGGCCGCCACGACCCGAGCGCTGGCCGAGCGGGCCGGCGTGAACCCGGGGCTGGCGGGACGATCCGGCGCCTGGACGTGGCCCGGGTCGTCCGCGAACGTTCGATCTGACGGGCCCGCGCCCGATCGGGGCTGGCGCCGGCGCGAGCGGGCGGGTATCGTCCGTCCGCCGGGGCCACCGTGGCGCCGCGATCCGTGGAGGTGACGGTTGCGCAGGGAGGCGCCCCGGCCTGTCGTCCGCGGCCCGACGCGGATCCACCACGTCGCCCTGGTGGTCCGCTCGATCGAGGCCAGCGCGCTGCTCTGGCGCGACTACCTCGGCCTCAGCCTCGAGACGATCACGGACATCCCGTCCGACGGGGTCCGGATCGCCTTCCTCGAGGTCGGGGAATCGAGGGTCGAGCTGGTCGAGCCGACCGATGGCTCGACCGGGGTGGCCCGCTTCCTGGCCTCGAAGGGCGAGGGCTTCCACCACGTCTGCCTCGAGGTGGCGAACCTGTCGGAGGAGCTGACGCGGCTCGGGATCGAGGGCCTCGAGCTCATCGACAGCGCACCGCGGCGCGGGGCCGAGGGCCCGGTGGCGTTCATCCACCCGCGCTCGTGCGGGGGCGTTCTGGTCGAGCTCATCGAGGCCCCCGGCGGGCCATCCTGGACGACGCTCGGGATGACGCCGCCTCAGAGCGACCAGGCGAGCATGACGGCCGGGGAGCGGTCGGCCCGGCGAGCGAAGTCCACCAGCTGAGCCGCCACCTGGCGGATCCACGGTTTCTCCTCGCGGGGCAGGGGCCCGAGCTCCTCCTCGACGAGCTCGATCCAGCGGCCGGCGACGGCATCGATGTCCTGGTCCGCGACCCGGGCGATCCCGCTGATCCACGCTGGATCCACGCGCTCGACCGTCCGGTCCCCGCCGTCGCCCGGCCCGGCGAGCTCCAGGCGGGCATCGAGGAAGTCGATCGGCTCATCGGCCCGGGTGACGTGGCGGACGGCCTCGCTGAAGCGGTCGAGCCAGGTCGGGTCCATCGCCCCGCCGAGGGCGACATGGCCATCGAAGCGCGCCGGATCATCCAGGCTGGCCCAGTCCTCCAAGCTGAGGGCCAGCAGGATCGCCCGACTCTCGCCGGCGATGAGGTCCATGAGGAAGCCCATCAGGACCCCTGACGCGGCGCCAACGGGTCTCAGCCGCGGTAGCCGGCGTCGCGGAGGAGGGTGGGCAGCTCGGTGGGGGATCCGGCGACCCGGAATCCGGCGGCCTCGAGGGCCGTCACCTTCGAGGCGGCCGTCCCCGAGCCGCCCGAGATGATCGCCCCGGCATGGCCCATCCGCTTGCCCTCCGGGGCCGTCCGGCCGGCGATGAAGGCGACCTTCGGGATATCGGCCAGGTGCTCGGCGGCCCAGGCGGCGGCTTCCTCCTCGGCCGCTCCACCGATCTCGCCGATGAGGACGAGCGCCTCGGTCTCGGGATCGGCGCTGAAGAGCTTGAGGACCTCGAGGAACTGGGTCCCGATGACGGGATCGCCGCCGATCCCGATGCAGGTCGACTGGCCGAGGCCGGCATCGGTCATCGCCTGGACGGCCTCGTAGGTGAGCGTCCCGGAGCGCGAGACGACGCCGACCCGGCCCTCGCGGTGGATCGAGCCGGGGATGATCCCGACCTTGGCCCGGCCGGGCGACGTGGCGCCGGGGCAGTTCGGGCCGATGAGGCGGGCGCCGGCGAGGCGGACCTCCTCGACGACCGGGACCATGTCGAGGGCGGGGATTCCCTCGGTGATGCAGAAGATCGTCTTGATCCCGGCCGCGACTGCCTCGAGGATCGAATCCGGCGCGCCCGGAGCCGGCACGAAGATGCAGGACGTGTTCGCGCCCGTCTCGGCCACCGCCTCAGCGACCGTGTTGAAGACGGGAACTGTCCCTTCGAGGGCCTTCTGGCCGCCCTTGCCGGGGGTCATCCCGGCAACGATGTTCGTGCCGTACTCCTGCATCGACAGGGAGTGGAAGGTGCCCTCCCGGCCGGTGATGCCGTGGACGACGAGCCGCGTGTCGCGCCCGATGAGGATGCTCATGCGACCGTCGCCCGGGCCGCGGCGACCGCCTTGGCCGCGGCGTCGTCGATCGTCGTGGCCGTCTCGAACTTGGCGGCCCGGAGCAGCTCGGCTGCCTCGGCCGCGTTCGTCCCGACGATCCGGACGACCATCGGGACGTCCCGCTCCTGCTGGGCCCGGGCCTCGATCAGCCCCCGGGCGACCTCGTCACCGCGGGTGATGCCGCCGAAGATGTTCACCAGGATCGCCTTGACGTTGGGGTCCTCGAGGATCAGCCGCATCGCCGCCGCGACCCGGTCGGCCTTGGCCCCGCCGCCGATGTCGAGGAAGTTCGCCGGCTCGCCCCCCGCCCGTTTCACCAGGTCCATCGTCGTCATCGCCAGGCCGGCACCGTTGACCATGCAGCCGATGTCGCCGTCGAGCTTGATGAACGTCAGGTCGTAGCGGCGGGCCTCGACGTCGGCCGGGTCCTCGGCGTCGAGATCCCGGAGCGCCTCGTGGCCCGGATGGCGCATCAGGGCCGAGTCGTCGAGGGTGATCTTGGCGTCGAGGCAGACGAGCCGGTCGACCGGGGCTCCCTGGGCGCCGTGCTCGCGGATGACCGCGAGCGGGTTGATCTCGACGAGGTCGGCGTCGTTCGCGAGCATCGTCTGGAGGAGGCCCTTCGCGATCGCGGCGCCGGCCTTCCAGTGCGGCCCGAAGCCGATCTTGAAGGCCAGCTCGCGGGCGACGTAGTCGGGCAGCCCGCCGAGGCCCAGAAGGGGGTCGACGCGCTCGTAGACGATCGCCCCCGGATTGTCCTTCGCGACCTGTTCGATCTCCACGCCGCCCTCGGCCGAGCCGATGAACATCAATCGTTTCGAGCCGCGGTCGAGGAGCACGGAGAGGTAGTACTCGCTGACGATCTCGGCGGCCGGCCCCACGAGGACGCGACGGACGGGCAGGCCCTTGATCTCGAGGGCCAGGATCTGGGCCGCGACGTCCTCCGCCTCGTCCGCCGAGCCGGCCAGCTTCACACCGCCGGCCTTGCCCCGACCGCCGACGAGGACCTGGGCCTTGATGACGACCTTGCCCGTGGCGTTGGCCGGATCGGCAAGGAACTTGACCGCCGCGGACCGGGCCTGGGTCGGCGTCCGGGCGACCTCCCATGGTGGGACCGGCAGGCCCTGGGCGGCCAGCAGGGCCTTGGCATCGGCTTCCTGGATCTTCACGGGTCCATCGTAGCCGAGCGCCAGCGGCGGAGTCCGCGGCCGGCGGCCTCAGCCCGATGAGGCGAGATGGACCGATCGCGCGGTCGCGATCCGCTCGATCATCGCGGCCGACTTCGGCATCGCCCAGATGATGGCGTCGTCGATGCGGAGGGCGGCGAGCTCGTCGAAGAAGGCGGCCAGACCCTCGGCCGATGCGTCCAGCCCGGTCGGGTCGTCACGGCCGGCGTCGGGCTCATAGAAACGGATGCCGACGGTCCGCCGGACCGTCGCCGGATCGCGGCCGGCGGCGGCACAGGCCGTCTCCAGGGCCGTCAGCCTCGACCGCAGCCGATCGTCGACTCGCCCGAACCAGGCCGTGTTCCAGGCGTCGGCCCACTCGGCGGTGAGGCGGAGCATCCGGGGGCCTTTGGCCGCGATGAGGATCGGCAGGCGTCGACCCGGCGCGGGGACAAGGATGGCATCGGCGACGGTGCGCCAGCGGCCGTCGAAGCTGACCTGCTCGCCGCGCACGAGCCGGGCCGTGATCTCGAGGTCCTCCGCGAACCGCCCAACCTTGTGGTCCGTGGGATAGCCGAAGGCCCGGTACTCGGGATCGTGCCAGCCCGACCCGAGCCCGAGGATCAGCCGCCCGCCGGCGAGGTCGTCGAGGGTCGCGGCCATCTTCGCCATGAGCGCCGGGTTCCGGAACGACGAGCACATCACGAGCGTGCCGAGCTTCACCCGGGGCACGACCGCGGCGATCGCCGCCAGCGTCGTCCAGCCCTCGCGGACCCCGCCGTCGGGCTCGTCGCGGATGCGGAAGATCAGGTGGTCGAAGGCCCAGATCGAGTCGAGCCCCGCGGCCTCCGCCAGGCGGGCGAAGGCCAGCGTCGCCTCGTAGGTGGGGGCGCGGCCGTCGGGCGCGTCGCCGTCGGCCATCGGGAGGGTAACGCCGATTCGCATCGGCCGAGTCTAGCCGCGTCGCCGGTCGCGTCCGGGTCGCCGGTCGGGTCCGGTCCGGGCCGGCCGGCCGCATCGAGCGGCCGAGTGATCAGGTGCCGCTCGGCCCGGTCGGCGTGGGCCGTTCGGGCTCGGGCGGTGCCCCGGGCGCGTCGCTAGAATGGCCCCATGGCCCACCGAGTCACTCTCATCCCCGGCGACGGCATCGGTCCGGAGCTGGCGGAGGCGACGAGGCGCGTTCTCGACGCCTCGGGGGTCGACTTCGACTGGGAGGTCGTCGACGCCGGCGAAGCCTGCATCGCCGAGTTCGGAACGCCGCTCCCGGACTACGTCCTCGACTCGATCCGGCGCAACAAGATCGCCCTCAAGGGCCCGATCACGACGCCGGTCGGGGAGGGCTTCCGGAGCGTCAACGTCACGCTTCGCCAGACGCTCGGCCTGTACGCCAACCTCCGCCCGGCCCGATCCATCCGGGGCCTCGAGACCCGCTACGACGACGTCGATCTTGTCATCGTCCGCGAGAACACCGAGGACCTCTACGCCGGCATCGAGCACATGGTCGGCCCTGATGCCGCCGAGAGCATCAAGATCATCACCCGGGCCGCCTCGGAGCGGATCGCCCGCTTCGCCTTCGAATACGCCGTCTCGAACGGGCGCCGCAAGGTCACGGCGGTCCACAAGGCCAACATCATGAAGCTGTCCGACGGCCTCTTCCTCGAGTCCTGCCGCCGGGTCGCAGCCGCCTACGAGGGCCGGGTGGAGTTCGAGGACCGGATCGTCGACAACATGTGCATGCAGCTCGTCCAGAAGCCGGAGCTCTACGACGTCCTCGTCCTGCCGAACCTCTACGGCGACATCATCTCGGACCTGTGCGCCGGGCTCGTCGGCGGGCTCGGCGTGGCCCCGGGGGCGAACATCGGCGACGACGGGGCGGTCTTCGAGCCGGTCCACGGCTCGGCGCCGAAGTACGCCGGTCAGAACAAGGCCAATCCGACCGCGATGATCCTGTCGGGTGCCCTGATGCTCCGGCATCTTGGCTACCCGGACGTCGCGGTCCGCGTCGAGGAGGCGGTCCGCGACGTGATCGCCGAGGGCGCGGCCGTGACCTACGACCTCGGCGGGACCGCCGGCACGAGCCAGTTCGCCGACGCCATCGTGGAGCGCCTTGCGACCGGCGCACCGGCCTCGGCCTGATGGGCTCGAGCGCCCAGTCCGCCTGAGGTGTCCACCTCGACCGCCGGAGGACGAATGCTGCTGCGCTACCGGGGCGGGCCGGGAATGCTGGCCTGGGCCTTTCATCGGATCTCCGGAATCGCCGTCTGGGCGTTCGTCGTCCTCCACGTCATCGACATCTACCTCGTCGGGGGCAACCCGGAGGCCTACAACGAGCTGCTCGCGATCTACGCCAGCCCGATCGGGCGGGTCCTCGAGGCGCTCCTTGGGGCGGCGCTCCTGTACCACGCCCTGAACGGCCTGCGGGTGATCGTCATGGACTTCTGGCCGCCGCTGACCCGCTACCACCGCCAGATCTGGTACATCTGCTGGACGATCTTCGTTCTCGTCGGCCTGCCGGTCGCCTACATCATCCTCAAGCCGATCTGGGAGGGCGCGCCGTCATGAGCGCTCGGTACACGCGGGCCGGCCGCACCCGTCCCGGCGGCGGCCTGGAGCTCATGATCTGGTACCTCATGCGGGTCAGCGGAATAGCGCTCTTCGTGCTGGCCCTGACCCACTTCCTCATCCTCCACGTCCTCTACGACCCGGCCCAGCAGGACGCGTCCTGGATCGCCCAGGTCCGCTGGAGCAGCCTCTTCTGGCGGGCCTTCGACTGGTCACTCCTGATGCTCGTCCTGTTCCACGCCTTCATGGGCGTCCGGACGGTCGTCGTCGACTACGCGGGAGGCGGGCTCCGGACGTTCCTGCTGACGGGCCTCTACCTGCTCGCGGGCGCGCTCTTCGTCCTCGGCACGCTCGTCGTCATGACCCTGCCCGTGGTCCCGAGCTGATCCGATGCGGATCGAGCACGACGCGTTGATCGTGGGCGCCGGCGGCGCCGGGCTGTGGGCCGCGCTCGAGCTGGCGAAGGCCGGTGTCGACGCGGCAGTCCTCACGAAGCTCTATCCCACCCGCTCCCACACCGGGGCTGCCCAGGGCGGCGTCTGCGCTGCGCTCGGCAACCAGGAGGAAGACCAGTGGGAGTGGCACATGTTCGACACGATCAAGGGCGGCGACTACCTCGTCGACCAGGACGCGGCCGAGATCCTGGCCCGCGAGGCGATCGAGACCGTGATCGAGCTCGAGCACATGGGCCTGCCCTTCAACCGGACCCCGGACGGTCGGATCGACCAGCGCCGATTCGGCGGGCACACCCGGAACTTCGGCGAAGGGCCCGTTCGGCGCGCCTGCTACGCGGCCGATCGGACCGGCCACATGATCCTCCAGACCCTCTACCAGCAGTGTGTCAAGCTCGGCGTCAAGTTCTACGACGAGTACCACGTCGTCGACCTCCTCTCCGACGGCGGGGACCTCGGGTCGCGTGGTCGGGCCGCCGGCGTCGTGGCCTACCGGATCGCCGACGGCGAGCTCGTCACGATCGGCGCCAAGGCCGTCCTCCTCGCGACCGGCGGCTACGGGCGCCTCTTCAGGATCACCTCGAACGCGTGGTCGCTGACCGGCGACGGGATCGCCCTGGCCTACCGTCACGGCGTGCCCATGCAGGACATGGAGTTCTACCAGTTCCATCCGACCGGCATCTACGGGATCGGGATCCTCCTGTCGGAGGCGGCCCGCGGCGAAGGAGGGATCCTCCTCAACGGCCTCGGCGAGCGGTTCATGGAGCGCTACGCGCCGACCATGCTGGACCTGGCCCCGCGCGACATCGTGAGCCGTTCCATCTACCTCGAGATCCGGGACGGTCGCGGCGTCGAGGGCAAGGACTACGTCTACCTCGACGTCCACCACCTGGGCCGCGCCGTCATCGAGGAGAAGCTCCCGGACATCACCGACTTCGCCCGGGTCTACCTCGGCGTGGAGCCGCTGACCGAGCCCGTCCCGATCCAGCCGACGGCCCATTACGCGATGGGCGGCATCCCGACCGACAACGACACCCGGGTCATCCGCGACGAGCGGGGCACCGCCGTGCCGGGCCTCTACGCGGCGGGGGAGTGCGCCTGCGTCTCGGTCCACGGAGCGAACCGGCTGGGCACGAACTCACTCGTCGACCTGCTCGTGTTCGGCCGTCGCGCGGGTCGCCGGATGGCGGCCGACGTCCGGACCACGTCGATGCCCGAGCTGCCTCGCGGGGCGGATGACCGGGCGCGCGCGGAGCTCGAGGGCATCCGCTCAGCACCGAACGGGCAGAACGCCGCGAAGATCCGGGCCGAGCTGGCCGACGTGATGATGGACAAGGTGGGCGTCTATCGGGACGAGACGCTCCTGAGCGAGGCGAAGGCGAAGGTCGGGGAGCTCCGGGACCGCTACCGCCACGTCTCGGTCGCCGACAAGGGCCGGACCTTCAACACGGATCTCCTCGAGGCCCGCGAGCTGGGCTACCTCCTCGACTGCGCCGAGGCGACGGTCGCGGCGGCGCTGGCAAGGAAGGAGACGCGGGGCGCGCACGCGCGGGAGGACTACCCGGACCGAGACGACGTCAACTGGCTCGCCCACAGCCTCGCCTACCAGGCACCCGGCGGTCCGACCCTGCGGACGAAGCCGGTGACCATCACCCAGTTCCAGCCGAAGCCGCGCGTGTACTAGGCCCGCCGATGCAGATCGACCTCCGGATCCTCCGCTTCGACCCCGAGCGCGATGCCGCGCCCCACTGGCAGGACTACCGCGTCGACGCCGACCCGCGGACCGATCGCGTCCTGGACCTCCTCCATCGGGTGAAGTACGACCTGGACGGCTCGCTGACCTTCCGCCGTTCGTGCGGTCACGGGATCTGCGGCTCCGACGCTCTCCTTATCAACGGCCGGAACCGGCTCGCCTGCAAGGAGCGCATCGAGAAGCACGGCCGCAGGATCACGATCGCGCCGTTGCCCGGCCTGCCGGTCGTCAAGGACCTCGTCGTCGACATGGACGGCTTCTTCGCCAGCTACCGCAGCGTCATGCCCTTCCTCGTCAACGACGGCCCGGTGCCGGAGCGTGAGCGACGCCAGTCGCCCGCCGACAGGGCCAAGTACGACGACACGACGAAGTGCATCCTGTGCGCCGCCTGCACGACCTCCTGCCCGTCCTTCTGGGCAAAGGACGCCTACGTGGGACCGGCGGCGATCGTGAGCGCCCATCGCTTCATCTTCGATTCACGGGACGAGGCAGCCGAAGAGCGGCTGGAGATCGTGGCCGGCGACGACGGCGTCTGGCGTTGCCGGACGATCTTCAACTGCACCGACGCCTGTCCGAGGGGCATCCACATCACCCAGGCGATCCTCGAGGTGAGCTCGGCGATCGTGGAGCGTCGGACGTAGGCCGGCCCACGGCGGCCGACCGCGGCGATCCCCTCGACTTCGGCTTCGGCGCCGGCCCTGGAGCGACGGCCGGCGAAGACGGCCCGGCCCGTCGACGACCGAGCGGCCCCGGCTACCTGATCCGGACCGACGGCGCCGCCCGGGGGAATCCCGGACCGGCCTCAGCGGGGGCCGCCCTGTTCCGCCTCGATCGCCCCGACGCGCGCGATCCGGGGGCCCGCCCGGACGCGACGATCTCCGAGTATCTCGGGATCCAGACGAACAACGTGGCCGAGTACACCGGCGTCGTCCGGGCGCTGGCGCTTGCCACGTCGCTCGGAGCGATCAGGCTGGAGCTGCTCCTCGATTCGAACCTCATCGTCGAGCAGCTCCACGGGCGCTGGCGGGTGAAGGACGCCAAGCTCCGGCCGCTGTGGGCCGAGGCTCTCCGCCTCCTCCGGGACATCCCCGGCGGGTGGACCGCAGCCCACGTGCCGCGCGCCCAGAACGGCCTCGCCGACGCCCTCGCCAACGCGGCGATCGACCGCGTCGCCGTCGGTGGGCCGCCACTGGTCGTGACCCGGCCCGACTGACTCGCGAACGCCTCCGTCAGCCCTCGACTGCGTCCTCCGCCGGAGGATCCGGGCCGAGCGCGTAGAATCAGAGGGCCAGCGAGGCGACCGGATGGCCGCGCGACGGCGGGGCAACCCGGCGGCGTGAGGAAAGTCCGAGCTCCACAGCGCAGGGTAGCGGGTAACGCCCGCCCGCCGCGAGGCGAGGACGAGCGCCACAGTGACGATGCTGCCCGGCGGACCTCCGGGTCCGCCGAGGCGGAGTGAAACGGGGCAAGCTCTACCCGGAGCAAGGCCAAGTAGGAGGGCGTAACCCGGTTCGCCGGGGGAGAGGTGCGCTGCCCAGCCCTCGGGTCGGCCGCACGAGCCGGCGGGCGACCGCCGGCCTCAGATGGATGGCCATCGCCGCGAGCGATCGCGGGACAGAACTCGGCTTACAGGTCGCCTCGCTGGCAAGAACTCAGCATCCCGGTCGCCGCGCGGCCGAGGCGGCGTCAATCCTCGTCGGGGCGGAAGATGTGGGCCGCGGTGCAGGTGTTGCAGACCGGCATGGCCGCGTCGAGGTCGCCGATCGGGATCGGAATCTTCCGATCGGGGTAGAGGCATTCCACGTCGTACACGCGCTGGTCCCGCACCTCGACCTGGATCAGGCGGCGAAACGTGCAGCGGCGGATCCGATGCGGGGCGAGCCGGTACGGATCGGTGGCGGGGCTCGTGACGCTCAGCGGCAGGGCCACGGTTCCTGGGGCCTCGATGGTGACGGTGCTCCTCAACGACCCGGCGTCGATGCAGGTGCCGCACACTACCATCGGCCGGACGGCGCGGCTACGAGGAAAAGGTACTAGAGTCTCGGCCGTTCAGGAGGGAGTCACGGAGGGTTCGTGGACGGGGAGCTCGAGCGCGCCAGGCTGATCCAACCCGAGCATCGCTCCCCGGATCCGTCGATCTGCCCGTTCCTCCGCGCCGTCGACGCCGACGACCTGATCGGCCCGCCGGTCGAGATCGTCGACCCGCGGAACCGCTGTGTCGCGACGGGGACGCCGGACCCCCAGGAGGCGGGGCAGCAGCGCGCAGCGTGCCTGGTCGCCGACCACGTCACCTGCCCTCGATACCTGGCCGCCAATGCCGATCCGGTCCCGGATGGGACCGTCGCCACCGGGGCCGATGACGGCGACCAAGGGGCGGCAGCGACCGCTCGAGGCCAGCGAACCCTGACGCCGGCGGTCATCGTCGCGACGCTCTTCCTCGTTGCCGCGGGGTCGGCGGCGGTGTCGTTCGTAGCCCTCCGCGGTGGGCTGGATCTGCCACTTGCCTCGCCCGACAGCTCGGCGGCCGCCGTCGCGAGCCCGACGGTCGCGTCGACTCCCGCCACGACCCCCGAGCTGACGCCTGAGCCGACGCCTGAGCCAACGCCTGTCGAACCGACCGAACTGCCCGGGCCCACGCTTCCCCCGCCGACGACCGGTCCAGCGCCATCGCCGACGAGCAACCGATACGCGCTCCTCGAGCCGTGCCCGGGGAAGCCCGACTGCTACGTCTACACCGTCCGCATCGGCGACAACCTCATGAGCATCGCCAACTACTTCGGCGTGCCGTACGCCACGGTCCTCGAGCTCAATTCACAGATCGCCGACCCGGCCACGATCCAGCCCGGAGACAAGATCACCCTCCCGCCGCCGACGCGCTGAAGCCGGGCGCCAACCCGTCCCTGCCCCCGCCCCAGGTCACCGCCCGATCACGGCCTGGGCCGCCTGGCCGGCAAGACTCGTCTGAAATACCCCGTTGACGTGCGCCCACGACGCGCTATGATGCCCGCAGTGGCGAAAAGTGGGGAGAAGTGGGGAACCACTTCGGACCCGGCGCCATCAGCGGCCGAACCGGACGGGCACACCGGGACGCCGCGACTCCAGTGACGGGCCCGCGGCCGCCGCCGCGGGCCCGTCGAAACCTCGACAACCTAGGGGTCACCCGACAGGTGTTCACCGGCGAGTACCGGCACACGGTGGACGACAAGGGACGGCTCGCCGTCCCGTCCCGCTTCCGCGCTCAGCTCGACGGTGGCGCCGTGGTGTCTCGCTGGATCGACGGTTGCCTGGCCATCCATACCCGGGCCGGCTGGGCGGAGCTCGCCGACAAGGTCGCGGCCCTGCCCCTCACCGACGCGTCGGCTCGTCTCTTCGGCCGGAGCGTCTTCGCCGGCGCCGGCGAGGCCGAGCTGGATCGCCAGGGCCGGATCCTCCTGCCGGCCTATCTCCGGGAGGGAATCGGGCTGGAGACCGAGGCCGTCGTCGTCGGGGCCAGGGACCACGCCGAGATCTGGGCGCCCGCGACGTGGGCGGACTACCGCCGGGCGATGGACGACCCGGAGGCCTTCGCCAGGGCCATCCAGGGCCTCGGGATCTAGGTCGACCGAATGGAGCGACGCCGCGCGGCGACACGGACGGCTCCCCGGGACGGGGCCGTGGCGCCCGACGGGCACGTGCCGGTGATGGCCGCGGAGGTCGTGACGATGCTCGCGCCCGGCCCTGGCAGCCTCCACATCGACGCCACCCTCGGAGGGGGTGGGCACGCCGAACGGATTCTCGAAGCCTCCGACCCTGATGGCCGCCTCCTCGGTCTCGACGCCGATGGGGCGGCCATCGCCAGAGTCCGCGCCCGCCTGGCCGCGCGCTTCGGCGAGCGACTCCGGCTCCGCCAGGCGAACTTCCGGGACCTCGCCGAGGTCGGCCCGGCCGAGGGCTTCGGGGCCGTGGACGGTTGTTTCTTCGACCTCGGGCTGTCGAGCTTCCAGCTGGCCGACTCGGACCGCGGCTTCGGGTTCCGGACCGGCGGCCCGCTCGACATGCGCTTCGACACCGGCCGGGGGATCCCGGCGAGTGAGCTGCTGGCAGCCCTCGACGCGGCCGAGCTCACCGCCCTCTTCCGCCGCTACGGCGAGGAGCCGTTCGCCGGGCGGATCGCCCGGGCCGTCGCCGAGGCTCGCCGGGCGGCCCCGATCCGGACGGCCGAGGAGCTCGCGGCGCTCGTCGAGCGGGTTGCGCCGGCACGGGCCCCGGGTCGACGCCGGGTCCATCCCGCGACCCGCGTCTTCCAGGCTCTCCGGATCGCCGTGAACGAGGAGCTCGACGCGCTCGAGGCGGGGCTCGCCGGCGCGCTCGACCTGCTCCGGCCCGGGGGCCGGCTCGTCGTGGTCAGCTACCACTCCCTCGAGGACCGCATCGTCAAGCGCTTCTTCCAGGCGGAGCGGCGGGGCTGCATCTGCCCGCCCGAGGCTCCGGTCTGCGTCTGCGGCCGAGCGCCGCGCCTCCGCCTCGTCGTTCGCAAGGGCCTCGTCCCGAGCGACGCCGAGCGCACCGCCAACCCCCGTGCCCGGAGCGCTCGGCTCCGGGCCGCGGAACGACTCGCGGCCTAGCCATCGCGTGAGGAGACCGGCGGGGAGGTGCCGCCGGGCTGAGCAGAGAGAGGAGCCCCGCATGAGCAAGCGCCACCAGGCCAGCCGACGCCGGGCGTACGGCCGCCGGCAGCACGAGGTCCATGAGCGCCACGATCGCCGGGTCGAACGCGGCCGCCCGGAGGTGAACTGGGCCGAGTCCGCGGAAGCCCAGGCGGATCCGCTCTCCTTCCATGACCCGCGGTCGCCCCGCCTGCGGTTCGGCTTCGTCGACTGATGGCCGTCTACCAGGGCGCCCGGCGGCGCGGATTCGAGCTTCCACGTCCGTCGCTCGACCTCGACCGGCCGACCTTTCTCGATCGCCCCAAGTCGGCGACCGGCGGGCTCGTCCGCGCCCGCCGGCCGACCCGGGTCGGGGGGATCCTGGCGGCGATCATCGTCGCCTTCACCCTCGCCTTCCTGTCCCTGTCGCAGTCCGTGCGCGTCGCCGCGACGAGCTACGACATCGTCCGCCTCTCCTCGCAATACGAGCGCCTCGAGGCGCGGCTGCAGGATCTTCGCTCCGACATCAACCGGTTGGGCGCGGAGCCGGCCATCCGGAAGGGAGGCCTCGACAGCGGACTCGGCCAGCTCGGAGCGCCCCTGATCATCCCGGCGCGCTGACGCGGTCGGAGGCAGCAGACCGATGCTGGGACGGACGGATTCGCGCGGGCGGCTGCTCTTCCTGCTGCTCGTCTTCATGCTGTCGGGAGGGGCCATCGTGGCGCGCCTCGGCTGGTGGCAGATCGCCCGCCAGGCAGATCTCGCCGAGGCCGCCCACCGCCAGATCTTCCTCCGGACGGAGATCCCGGCGCAGCGGGGCGCGATCTACGATCGGAGCGGGACGATCATCCTGGCCGAGACCGTCACCCGGGATCGGCTCGTCGTCGACCCGCGGCGACTGGACCCGACCCAGCGCGACGCCCTCGGCGCGATCCTGACCGACGTTCTCGGCCTCGACGTTGACGGATCCGTCGCGATCCGGCAGCGCCTCGAGTCCGACCGCTCGTACCTGGTGGTCGCTCGGGATCTGACGCCGGACGCCTCGGACGCCATCCGGGCCCAGGCGGCGTCGGCCCACATCCCCGGCGTCTCGTTCGAGGCCGAATTGGTGAGGACCTATCCGCAGTCGGGGGGCGGGCCGCAGACGTCACTCGGCGCCCATCTCCTCGGCTTCGTCAACCGCGACGGCGAGGGCCAGTACGGCGTCGAGCAGTACTACCAGGCGCTCCTTGCCGGGACGCCCACGATCGTGGAATCCGACCGCGACGCGAACGGCCAGCCGGTCATCGAGACCCAGCACACCGTCGAGGCCGGGACGCCCGGCGCCGATCTCAGCCTGACGCTCGACGCCGGACTCCAGCTCGTCCTCGAGCAGGAGGTCATGTCGGCCTGGGTGGCCGACCGGGCGAAGAGCGTCTCGGCCGTGATCCTGGACCCGGCGACGGGGGCGGTCCTGGGCGAAGCGACCTACCCCTCGTACGACGCCAACGGCTACGCCGCCATCGCCGCGGTCGATCCCGGCCGCTTCGTCGACCCGGTCGTGTCCGAGGTCTACGAGCCCGGCTCGGTCTTCAAGATGCTCACGGTCATCGCCGGCCTCGAGGCCGGGACCGTGACGATGAAGACCGAGTTCCAGGACACCGGCACGCTCAGGCTCGACGGCGGGCGGACGAAGATCGACGACGCCGACCGCAAGGCGATGGGCACCCTCAAGCTCGAGGACGCGATCGCCTGGTCGCGGAACGTGGTCGCGGCCAAGGTCGCCCTCGGGCTCGCGCCGACCCTCGGGGCGGCGTCGTCGGCGCTGCACGCGACCTGGCTTCGCCTCGGATTCGGCAGCCGGACCGGCATCGACCTCGCCGGCGAGGTCTCCGGCCTGGTGAACGATCCGGCCGAGACGCCCTGGCGCGAGATCGACCTCGCCAACGGGGCGTTCGGCCAGGGCGTGGCGGTCACCCCGCTGCAGCTGGCCGTCGCCTTCTCGGCCATGATCAACGGCGGGACCCTCGTGACGCCCCACGTCGTCGCGGCCGTCGACGGCGTTCCGACGACGGTCCTGGATCAGGGCTCGGTCCTGGACGCGAGCATGAGCCCGACGCTCATCGACCTCATGCACCACGTGGTGGCCAGCGTCCCCTTCTACCGCGACCGGACCCTCGTCCCCGGCTACTTCGTCGGCGGCAAGACCGGCACCGCCCAGATCTGGGACAACGAGATCCACAACTGGAAGTCGGGCGTCTTCGATTTCTCGTTCATCGGCTTCATCGGCCGCCGAACCGGGGTCCCGGACCTCACGATCGCGATCCGGATCGAGGAGGGGACGCCGAACGTCCGGCGGGTCGGCCAGCTCGAGATGCCGGTGATGTCGTTCGAGCTCTTCCGGCGGATCGCCACCGACGCCGTCAGCATCCCCGGGCTCCTGCCCGAGCTCCCGCCCGCCGAGGGACCGCTGCCCAAGGTCAGCGGATGACCGGCGCCGGCTCGCTCATCGCGCGAGGTCCGCTGCCTCGGTCGACGGCAATCGCTGGCCGTCGATCGCAGCCAGCCGCCGGGCCAAGGGGCTGTGCGACACTTCCGGGCGTGACCGACGACCGGCCGACGCGCCCTCGCGACGCCGACGCCCGGGGCGGTGCGACATCGCGGGCGGGCGCCCTGACCGCTCGCGACCTGGAGGCTTCGACCGGAGGCCGGCTGCTGCGATCCTCCGGCCGGATGATCCGCGGCGCGGCCGTGGACTCCCGGCTGGTCCGTCCGGGTGAGCTGTTCGTGGCCCTCGCCGGAGATCGTACGGACGGGCACCGCTTCCTCGGGGCCGCCGTCGCGGCCGGCGCCGCCGCCCTTCTCGTCTCGCGGGCCCCGTCCGCGTCTGACCTCGAGCGCCTCGGCGACGTCACCGTCCTCGTGGTACCCGATGTGCTGCGGGCCCTCCACGCCGTCGCCGGGGATTGGCGGGCTCGCTTCGACCCGCTGGTCGTGGGAGTCACGGGCAGCATCGCCAAGACGTCCACGAAGGAGGCCGTCGCGACGGTCCTGGCCGCGGATCGACCGACCCTCCGCAGCGAGGGCAACCAGAACAACGAGATCGGCCTGCCGCTGACGCTGCTGCGGCTCGGCCCGGACGACGAGGCGGCGGTGCTGGAGATGGGGATGTACGTCGGCGGCGAGATTCGCGACCTGGCCCGCCTGGCCCGGCCGGCGATCGGCGTCGTCACCGCGGTCCTCGGCGTCCATCTGAGCCGGATCGGCACGATCGACGCCGTCGAGGACGCCAAGGCTGAGCTCATCGAAGCCCTGCCGACGGACGGCGTCGCGGTCCTCAACGCCAACGATCCGCGGGTCCGGCGAATGGCCGGCCGGACCGAAGCCGCGGTCCTGAGCTACGGCTTCGGGGACGACGCCGACGTCGGCGCGGAGGCAGTCGAATCGGCCGGCCTCGAGGGGATGCGCTTCACGCTCCGCCTCCCGGCCGAGCACCAGGACGGGCGCCCGCGGCGGATCGCCGCCACGGTGCCCGCCCTGGGCCGGCTGTCCGTCCACAACGCCCTGGCCGGGGCCGCCGTCGGCATCGCCGCCGGGATGGCCCCCGAGCCGATCGTTGCGGCGCTCGCCGGCGGCTGGTCCGCGCCGCACCGTGGCGAGATCGTCCGGGCCGGCGAGGTCACGATCATCGATGACGCGTACAACGCCTCGCCGGCGTCGATGCTCGCGGCCCTGGAGCTCCTGAGCGGGCTGCCGGGGCGCCGGCTGGCCGTCCTCGGCGAGATGCTCGAGCTCGGGGCCGCCGCCGAGTCCGGACATCGCGATGTCGGCCGGGCCGCGGCCGCGGTCTGCGACCGGCTGTGCGTCGTCGGGTCCGGGGCCGCGGGGATCGCGGCCGGGGCCGCGGACGCGGGTCTGCCGGTCGACCGGATCATCGTCGCCGCCGACCGGGACGAGGCCCTCGATCGCCTCGCCGCCGTCGTCCGACCTGGTGACGTCGTCCTCGTGAAGGCGTCGCGGGGCGTCGCCCTGGAGATCGTGGTCGAGGGGCTCGTCGAGCGGCTCGGGACCGTAGGTTCACCGTGACCGTCGAGCTGATCCAGGGCCTCCTCCTCGCCTTCGCCCTCGTCGTGATCCTCATGCCGGCGTACATCCGCCTCCTTCAAGTCGTCGGATTCGGGAAGCGGATCCGTCGCGAGGGCCCCGAGAGCCACCTCGTCAAGGAGGGCGTTCCGACGATGGGTGGTCTCCTCCTCATCGTCATCGTCGTGGCCGTCTACTACATGTTCCGGTCGGTGCCCGAGCGGGGCATCATCGCCCCGCTGGCAACGCTGGTCCTCGTCGGCCTCCTGGGCGCCTTCGACGACTACCTGAACGTCCGAACGGGCGAGGGCATCCGGGCCCGCCAGAAGATGCTCTGGCTGGTCGTCGTCGCCGCGGTCGCCGCGTTCCAGATCCAGTCGACCTACGAGATCGACCAGATCGCCGTCCCTTTCATCGGTGCGGTCTCGATCGACCCGTGGCTCTTCATCGCCTTCGCCGCCTTCGCGATCGTCGGCGCCGCGAACGGGGTCAACATCACCGACGGCCTCGACGGCCTGGCGGGCGGGACGCTCATCTTCGCGTTCGTCGCCTTCATGCTCATCGCGATCCTCAACGAGCCGACCCAGCCGAACCTCGCCTTCCTGTGTGCCTTGATCATCGGCGCGCTCCTCGGATTCCTCTGGTTCAACGTCCACCCGGCCCAGGTGATCATGGGCGACTCGGGATCGCTGGCCCTGGGCGCGACGCTCGCGGTCACCGCCCTCATCACCGGCCAAATCCTGGTCCTGCCGCTGATCGGCCTGATCTTCGTCGTCGAGACCGCCTCGGTGGCGCTCCAGATCGGCTACTACCGCCTGACCGGCGGCCGGCGGATCTTCAAGATGTCGCCGATCCACCACCACTACGAGCTTTCGGGCTGGCACGAGGAGAAGATCACCCTCCGGTTCTGGATCGTCGGCATCCTGGCCGGGCTGCTCGGGGTGGTCCTGTTCCTGGCCTCGATCGACCGGTTGCGATGACGACCCTGAGGAACGAGCCGCAGGCCGCCACGACGATCGACCCGGATGGGCTGGCGCTCGCCGACGTCCGCGGCGGCTCGCTTCGGGGGCGCTCCGTCACCGTCCTCGGCCTTGCCCGGAGCGGGATCGCGGCCGCCCGGTTCCTCGCCGACGTCGGGGCCCGGGTCACCGTCTACGACGGGCGCCCGGCGGCCGAGCTGCGGGCGGCGATCGCCGCTCTCGAGGGCCGGCACGTCACCCTCCGCCTGGGGCCCGACGTCGACCCTGGCTCGGCCTGGCGGCGGGCGGCGCTCATCGTGACCTCGCCCTCGATCAACCCGGCGTTCCCGACGACCGAGCCGCGGCTCCGGGAAGCCCTCGCCGCGCTCGTCGAACGACGGGCCCAGGGCGATCCATCCGCCCCGGCCCTCGTCAGCGAGGCGGACCTGTTCCTGCGCCTCTGCCCGGCCCCCACGGTCGGCGTCACCGGCACGAAGGGCAAGACGACGACGGCCGCCCTGACCGCGGCACTGCTCGGCGCGGATCCGACGCACCCCGTGGTCCTCGGCGGGAACATCGGCATCCCTCTCGTCGAGCGGCTCGCCGAGCTGGCCTCGGATGAACGCGTCGTGATCGAGCTGTCGGAGCTCCAGCTGCCGACGCTGTCGCGAGGCACGACGATCGCGGTCTACACGAACGTGACCGCCGACCACCTCGACCGCCACGGCTCGATCGCCGCCTACCGGGCGGTGAAGCGGCGGCTGGCCGAGCTCGTCGACCCGGATGGCGCGCTCGTCCTCAATGCCGAAGACCCCGTGGTCGCCGGGTACGCCGGCCTGGGGACGGCCCCGGCGCTTCTCTACCGGACCGAGCGGCCGATGCCCGGCGGCGTCGGCGTCGTCGACGGCTGGATCGTCGCGGCCGGGGTGGAGCGGCTGCCGATCGCCGGGGGCGGCACGGCCGCGGTTGGACCGGGGGGCCGGATCATGCCCGTCGACGAGCTGGCGATCCCGGGCCGCCACAACGTCTCGAACGCCCTCGCGGCGATCGGCGCGGCGCTCCTGTTCGGGCTCGCACCCGACGCCATCCGCCGCGCTGCGGCCGCGTTCACCGGCGTCGAGCACCGCCTCGAGACGGTGGCTGTCGCCGACGGCATTCGCTACGTCAACGACTCGCAGGGAACGCAGCCTGACGCGGTCATCGCCGCCCTCCGGGCCTTCCCGGCACCGGTCGTCCTCATCGCCGGGGGGCGGGACAAGGGCGTCGACCTGTCCGGCCTGGCGGCCGTGGCGGCGGAGCGGGCGAGCGCGGCCGTGCTGATCGGGGAATCTGCGGCTGCGATGGCGGCCGCGTTCGCTGCCGCCGGCGTTGCCCGGATCGAGCGCGCCCGGACTCTCGAGGACGCGGTCGCGACCGCCGCCTCGATCGCGCGAGCGGCCCTCGCCGGCCGGGGCGGGGCAGGGACCGGCCCCGGAGAGCCGCTCGCGACCGTCCTCCTGTCGCCGGCTGCAGCCAGCTTCGACATGTTCGTCGACTACGCCGCCCGTGGCCGGGCGTTCAGGGCGGTGGTCGCCCGGCTCATCTCCGCGGGGGCCGGCTGATGGGATTCGTCTGGCGAGCGACGCCCTTCGGCCGCGCCGAGGCGACGCCCTTCGGCCGCGCCGAGGCGACGCCCTTCGGCCGCGCCGAGGCGACGCCCTTCGGCCGCGCCGAGGCGATGCCGAGGGCGCTGCCCGCTCCTCGTCGGGGCCGGAGTGGGGGCAGCGGGCACGGAACCCCGGCCTCCGTCCGCGGCCCGGCGGTGAAGGGGAGGGGGACGGCGCGGCGGAGCGGGGCGGCGCCCACGGACGTCATTCTCCGCCGCGAGCGTCACCAACCCGACTGGTCCATCCTCGTGGCCGTCGTGGCCCTGGCGGCGATCGGCATCCTGATGGTCTATTCGTCGTCGGCGATGAAGGCCTACATCAAGAACGAGAACAGTCTGGCCATCGTCGGGCCGCAGATCCTGTGGGCCGCCCTGGGCGTCCTGGCGATGCTCGTGATCATGCGCCTGGACTACCGCTACCTCCGGCTCGTGTCGCTGCCGGCCTACGTCGTCGCGGTCGCCCTCCTCGTCCTCGTCTTCGTCCCCAGCCTCAACGTCGTCGTCGGCGGATCGGCCCGCTGGATCGTGCTCGGACCGCTGCCGGCGATCCACCCGGCGGAGATCGCGAAGCTGGCCCTGATCGTCTACCTGGCCCACTGGCTGGCGTCGCGAGGCACGCGGATCGCAGGCTTCCGGGCGGGGACCGTGCCCTTCCTCCTCATCACCCTGCCGGTCGTGGGGCTCGTCTTCAAGGAACCGGACCTCGGGACCACGACGGTCATCGCGGCCACCGCGTTCATCCTGTTCTTCGTCGCCGGAGCCCGCCTCTGGCAGTTCGCCGCGATGGGCGGGCTGGGGGTCCTGGCAGTCCTCGCGGTCGGCATCCGCGACTACCAGCTCGAGCGCTTCCGGACGTTCCTCGATCCCTGGCAGGATCCCCTCGGGGCCGGCTTCCACACGATCCAGGGCCTCCTCGCCCTGGGCCTCGGCGGGATCTTCGGGTCCGGTCTCGGCGAGAGCAAGCTGGCCGGCGGCCTCTATCTCCCGAATGCCTGGAACGACTTCATCTTCGCGATCATCGGCGAGGAGTTCGGGTTCGTCGGGGCGGTCGTCGTCGTGGCCCTCTTCCTCATGCTCGCCTATGCCGGGATCCGGACCGCGCTCCGGGCGCCGGACACCTTCGGGTCGCTCCTGGCGGTCGGGATCACCGCCTGGCTGTGCCTCCAGGCGTTCATCAACATCGGGGTCGTCGTCGTGCTCGTCCCGGTGACCGGGATCACCCTCCCGTTCGTCAGCGCCGGCGGGACCTCGCTCATCATCAGCTTCGCCGCGATCGGGATCCTCCTGTCGATCTCCCGGGAAACGGTGGAGCGAGTCCAGGAGACCGATGCGACTGCTGATCGCGGGCGGGGGGACGGGCGGACACATCTACCCGGCCCTCGCCGTGGCCGACGCGCTTCGACGCCTGCCCAGCCCGCCTGACCTTCGCTGGATCGGCGGCCACCGGGGCCTCGAAGACCGGCTCGTCCGGGAGGCCGGCATCCCGTTGCGCCGGCTCGTCCTTCGCTCGCTCCGGACCGTCGGGCGTGACGTCCATCTCGTCGCCGATCCGGCCCGCCTCGCGCTGTCCGTGCCCCAGGCCCTGGCCATCCTCGCCGCCGACCGCCCGGCGGCCATCTTCACCACCGGCGGCTACGTCGCCATCCCGGTCCTCATGGCCGCCTCGGTCCTCCACATTCCCGTCCTCCTCTGGGAGGGCAACGTCATCCCGGGCCGCAGCGTCCGGACGACAGTGGGCCTGGCGACGGCCGTCGCCGTCTCGTTCCGGACGACCTGCGACGCCCTCGGGACCCGACGGCCATGCCTGGAGACCGGCACCCCGATCCGCGAGACTCGGACCATCGACCGGCTGGACGCGCGGGAGCGCCTTGCCATCCCGCCGGGCGATCGGGTGCTTCTCGTCTTCGGCGGCTCCCAGGCGGTGCGTCGCTTCAACGCGGCCGTGGCCGAGGTCCTGGCCCAGCTCGTCGAACGCTGCCACGTCCTCCACGTCACCGGTGACGCCGGCTATCCGGCCGCCCTCGCTGCCCGCGAGCAGCTGCGTGCGCCTCTCCGGTCGCGCTACCGCCCGGAGCCCTTCCTGCGCGACGAGATGCTGCCGGCCCTGGCGGCGGCTGACCTCGTCGTCGGCCGGGCCGGGTCGTCGACGCTCGCCGAGGTCACGGCCCTCGGCCTGCCGATGGTCGTCGTCCCGTACCCGCATGCGGCCGGCCACCAGCGAGCAAACGCCGACGTGCTGGTCCGGGCCGGGGCGGCGCGGCTCATCGACGACGCCGCGTTCGACGGAGCGGCCCTGCTCGATGCGGCCAGGATCCTCGACGATCCCGCCGCCCACGCCGCGATGGCGGCGGCTGCCCGGAGCCTCGGCCGGCCGGCAGCGGCCGCCGCGGTCGCCGAGATCCTCCTGGCGCTCGCCGAGCAACGGGCGATCCCGGACGCGGCGACGGTCGACCGCGTCTCCCGAGGTTCGGGCTCGTGATGGGGCGATGGCGATGACGCCGCCCGCGGCGGGCCCGCCCGCAGCGGACCCGCCGGGCCAGCCGGGCCCCGAGGGCGTCCCGGATCCGGCGACCTTGGCGATCGAGATCGCCCGCCGGATCGGCGTCCGCGCCGAGCGGGACGCGCCCCTCGCTCGCCAGACGACGATGCGGGTCGGCGGCACGGCGGACCTGCTCGCCACGGCCCACAACACCTTTGAGCTCCGTGGCCTCGTCCGCTTCGCCCGGAAGCGCGGGGTCCCACTCCTCGTCATCGGGCGGGGCAGCAACGTCGTCGTCTCCGATCGAGGCGTTCGCGGCCTCGTCGTCGTCGTCCGGGCCGAGCAGAGCCGCGTCGACGGCGACCGCTACGTCGCCGCCGCCGGGGTCCCGATGGCGCGAGCCGCGACGGAGTCGCAGAAGGCGGGCCTCTCGGGCCTGGAGTTCGGGCTGGCCATCCCGGGGACTGTCGGCGGCGCCGTCTGGGCCAACGCCGGCGCGCACGGCAGCGACATCGCCGCGATCCTCGAATCGGCCGACGTCCTCCTGCCCGACGGGACCGAGGTCCGGGTCCCGAGCGGCGAGCTCGGCCTCGGCTATCGCGACAGCCGGTTCAAGCACCAGGCCGACCCCTCGACGCGAGAGATCGTGGTGGGGGCGACCTTCCACCTCGAGCCCGCCTCGGCCGAGCTGATCCGGCAGCGACTCGACGACATCCGGCGCTGGCGCCAGGCCCACCAGCCACTCGGCCTGCCGTCGGCCGGGAGCGTTTTCCGGAACCCCGACGACGGGCCCGCCGCGGGGCTGCTCATCGACCGCGCCGGGCTCAAGGGAACGAGGATCGGCGGAGCCACGGTCAGTCCCAAGCACGCCAACTTCATCATCAGCGAGCGAACCGGCCGGGCCGCCGACGTGCGCCGGCTCGCGGATCACGTCCGTGCGACGATTCGGGCGGCCGACGGGATCGATCTTCGCTTCGAGGTCGAGTTCGTCGGCGACTGGACCGGCTGGCCTTGGCCGGGGTCGGACGAAGGAGGCCCGGAGACCCGATGACGCTCCCCGCAGCCCGCCCACCGATCGTCGTGCTCCTCGGCGGGCCGTCGGCCGAGCACGACGTCTCGATCGTGTCCGGGACCGCGATCGCGGCCGTCCTGCGAGCGGACGGGTTCGACGTCCGCGAGGTCCTCATCGATCTCGACGGCCGGTGGTGGTGGCTGCCGGCCGGTCACGAGCGAGCTGGCCGGCCCGGCGCGGCCTATGACGACCCGGCCACACTCGATGCCGAGGGACCCGTGCGCCTCGGTGCGGCCCTCGACCGGCTGGCGACCAGCCTGCCGGCGCCGGTCGTCTTCATCGCTCTCCACGGCCCGTTCGGCGAGGACGGCACGGTCCAGGCGCTCCTCGACGCCGCCGGCCTGGCCTACACGGGCGCCGGGATCCTGGCCTCGGCCATCGGCATGGACAAGACCATGCAGAAGCGGATCTGGCGCGGCCTCGGCCTGCCTGTCGTCGACTGGCGCGAGGTTCACATCGGCCGCTGGCGATCGGACCGCGAGGCGGTCCTGGCCGAGCTCGGGGCGTTCGCCGACGGTACCGGTGATCCCCGTCTCATGATCAAGCCGGTCCGCCTTGGCAGCTCCGTCGGGATGACCCTGGCCCACGGACCGGACGAACGGGCAGCCGGCCTGGAGCTGGCCTTCCGGCACGACAGCCGAGCCATCGTGGAGGCCTACCTCGAGGGGGCCCGGGACCTCGAGATCGCCGTCATCGGCTCGGTGGCGCCGCTCGGCATCTACGGGCCGGGTGAGATCGTCGCCGGCCACGAGTTCTATGACTTCGAGGCGAAGTACACGCCGGGCCTGTCGGAGACGTCGACCCGGGCCGAGATCCCGGACGCGCTCCGGGCCACCCTCCGCAAGCTCGCGCGGGATGCCTACCGGGCCGTCGGCGGCGAGGGCTTCGCCAGGGTCGACTTCCTGCTCCGCGGCGCCCAGGCGTTCGTCTCGGAGGTCAACACCATCCCGGGATTCACCCCGATCAGCCTCTTCCCGGCCCTGCCGGCGGAGGGCGGCCTCGACTTCGGCGCCGTCTGCCGCCGGCTGATCGATCTGGCCCTCGACCGGCAGGCGGACCGCCCGCCCCGGACCTTGCGACCGGGCGACCTGCCCCGATGAGGCCCGGCCGGTGAGGCTGCCGCGCCGCGACGGCCCGAAGCGCCCCACGGCGCGACCCGTGTCCGCGGGTTCGAGGGCCGGCCGGCGCCCGCAGGCGACTCGCGGCCGCCCCTCCGGGGAGGGAGCTGCGGGCGGCGTCCGGGGTCCCCGCATTCGCGTCCCCCGGCCGAGCCGGCTGCCGCGCTTCACGCCGGCCCGGGCCGGGGCGCTGCTCGGAATCCTCGCCTCGCTCGGCGGGGTCTACGGCCTCGCCGCGACCTCGGCCTTCAGCTACGCCAGGGCCGAGATCCCGGACCTCCGCTGGACATCGCGGGCCGAGGTCGAGGGCGCGATCGGGATCCCCGCGGGGACGAACCTCTTCCGACTCACCGTCGAGCCGCTCGAGGCGCGAATCCGCGAGCTCCCGGGCGTCGCCGCGGCCCGCGTCTCGGTCTCCCTGCCGGACACCCTCGTGGTCGAGATCTCGGAGCGGGCGGCGATCCTCGTCTGGCAGGTCGGCGCCTCGCGCTTCCTCGTCGATGCGGATGGCGTCCTGTTCGCGCCGGCGAAGCTTCGCGACCCCGGTGCCTCGGCGCTCACCGTGATCGACGATTCGCGGCCCGACGCGCTGGCACTCCAGGTCGGCTCTCGCCTCGCTCCGGTCGACCTGGATGCGGCCAGCCGTCTCGGCTCGCTCGTGCCGGCCGACATCGGCAGCGTCGCCGACGAGCTCGTCGTGACGCTCACCGAGGGGACGGGGTTCGTCCTCCGGACCGTCCCCGAATCGTGGGTCGCGATCTTCGGCCGGTACACCCCGACGGAGCGGGCACCGGCCATGATTCCCGGCCAGGTCCGCCTCCTCCGGAGCCGCCTGGCGGGGATCGAGTCGACGGTCGCGCAGGTGATCCTGCCCGACGAGACCGTCGGAACGCTGATCCTGAAGCCCACCCCTGGGGCCTCGCCATGATCGTGCCCGGTCGAGTTGCCCGGCTCGTCGCGGGTCGAGTAGCCTTGCCGAAACGCACCGCAGCGAGGACGACCCTCTGTGTTCCTTCCCCTGGCAGGCCTGCTGGTGGGCGTCCTGCTCGGGCTCGTCCTCAACGTCAACGTCAGCTTCGAATTCAGCCGCTACTCCGCAGTCGCGATCCTCGCCGCGCTCGACTCGGTGCTCGGTGCCGTGCGGGCCGAGCTCGATGGGGTCTACGACAATCGGGTCTTCATCTCGGGCTTCGTGACGAACGCCGTCGTCGCCGTGATCCTCACCTTCATCGGCGACCGGCTGAGCCTCGACCTCTATCTGGTGGCGCTCATCAACTTCGGGTTCCGGATCTTCAATAACGTCGCCTTGATCCGGCGACACTTCATCTGAGCCCGGGCAGCCGGGAGGGAGCAGGCAGCAACGTGGTTGAAGGGGTCCTCGTCGGGATCGACGTCGGCACGAGCAAGGTCTGCGCGCTCATCGGCGAGGTGAGCCGCGACGGCAAGGTCACGGTGATCGGCCACGGCACGGTGCCGTCATCGGGGCTCAAGAAGGGTGCCGTCGTCAACATCGACCAGACCGTCCGCTCGATCGCCGACGCCGTCGAGAAGGCCGAGCGCCTGTCCGGCTGGAAGATCGACAAGGCCTTCGTCGGTGTCGGCGGAGCCCAGGTCGAGAGCCTCAACTCGACCGGCCAGGTCGCCGTCACGGCCCACGACCGGGAGATCAGCCGCGAGGACATCCTCCGGGCGATCGAGGTCGCCCGCGCCGTGGCCATCCCGTCCAATCGCGAGGTCCTCCACGTCGAGCGGCGGGGCTTCATCGTCGACGGCCAGGAGGGGGTCAAGGACCCGCTCGGGATGAGCGCGCTGCGGCTCGAGGTCGAGACCCACATCGTCACCGCCCCGGCGACGGCGGTCCAGAACCTGACCAAGTGCGTCGCGGCGGCCGGGGTCAAGATCGACGAGCGGGTGGCCAATGCCCTGGCCGCCGCCGACGCGGTGGCCTCGGAGACGGAGAAGGAGCTCGGCGTCGCGATCGCCGACATCGGGGCCGGCACGATCGACCTGGCGATGTTCAACGAGGGCTCGCCGTTCCACACGAGCGTCCTGCCGGTCGGCGGCAACTTCGTCACGAACGACGTCGCGATCGGGATCAAGACCTCGCTGCCGGTGGCCGAGGAGCTGAAGATCCGGCACGGCACGTGCGACCTGCGGGGGCTGGCCGAGGACGAGGAGATCAGCGTCTCCGTGCTCGGCGAGGAGGCCGGCCGGAACATCAGCCGCCTCGAGCTGTGCCAGGTCATCGAGGCCCGGATGCGCGAGACCTTCGAGCTCATGGGCGCCGAGATGCGCGCCGCCGGGGCGGGCATGCTTCCGGCCGGGCTCATCCTGACCGGCGGCGCGGCCCAGCTGTCGGGCATCGCCGAGCTCGGGCGCGACGTCCTCCAGATGCCCGTCCGGGTCGTCTCTCCGACCGGCGTCGCGGGCCTGACCGACTCGATCCTCACGCCGGCCTACGCCACGGGGATCGGGCTCCTCCAGTGGGGCGCGCGATCCCTCGCCGACGGCGAGCCGGCCCGCTACGAATCGGTGCCCGCGTTCGGGATCCTCGGCCGGCTCCGGGACGCGCTCCGGAGCATCTTCCCCTAGCCGGCTCGCGACGCCGACGGCCGGTGCGCGATGACACCGCCGGCCGGTGCGCGATGACACCGCCGGCCGGTGCGCGATGACACCGCCGGCCGGTGCGCGATGACACCGCCGGCCGGGCTCCCCGGCCCGAGTTCTCCACCGCTCCCGGCCGATTCGGGGGGCGCGACCCGAGGGTCTCGATGGTAGACTCGGCGGACGACCCGAGCGCGCGCCGACACCGCTCCAGGACGGCTCCGGGTCCCCCATTTCGAGCGCGTTCAGCCCGGCCCCGGGAGGCCATTGGAGGAGTACGGTGGCCCTGCGTTCTGATTCGGAGAACTTCGCCCTGATCCGTGTCATCGGCGTCGGCGGCGGCGGCAGCAACGCCGTCAATCGGATGATCCGCGCGGAGATGATGGGCGTGGAGTTCATCGCCCTGAACACGGACGCCCAGGCGCTTCTCCAGTCGGACGCCCCCCACAAGATCCGGATCGGCGACAAGATCACCCGCGGTCTCGGCGCCGGAGGCGATTCGTCGATCGGCCAGCGAGCCGCCGAGGAGGACGCCGACAAGATCGCCACAGCCCTCGAGGGCTCGGACATGGTGTTCATCACGTCCGGGCTGGGCGGCGGCACCGGCTCGGGCGCTGCCCCGATCGTGGCCGAGCTGGCCAAGGCGGCCGGCGCGTTGACGATCGGCGTCGTGACCAAGCCGTTCACCTTCGAGGGTGCCCGGCGGAAGCTCACCGCCGAGAAGTCGGCAGAGGAGCTGAAGGGCAAGGTCGACACCCTCATCACGATCCCCAACGACCGGCTCCGCGACGTCGTCCAGAAGAACACCAGCATCCTCGATGCCTTCCGGGTGGTCGACGACGTCCTCCGCCAGGGGGTCCAGGGGATCAGCGACATCATCACCGTGCCCGGCCTGATCAACCTCGACTTCGCCGACGTGCGGGCGATCATGAAGGACGCCGGGTCCGCGCTCATGGGGATCGGTCGGGCCAGCGGCGAGAACCGGGCGGTCGAGGCGGCCCGACAGGCGATCTCGAGCCCCCTCCTCGAGGTCAACATCGCGGGCGCCCAGGGAATCCTCTTCAACGTCACCGGCTCGTCCACCCTGTCCCTCTTCGAGGTCACCGAGGCGGCCGAGGAGATCCGGGCGGCGGCGGACCCGGAGGCGAACATCATCTTCGGGACGAGCTTCAACGAGCGCCTCGGCGACGAGGTCATGATCACCGTCATCGCGACCGGCTTCGACGGCCGGCGGTCGGCGAGCCGGTCGAGCGCCCACGCCTCGGCGGCTTCACCGACCGATGGCACGGCTCGCGCGCCGCGGGACTTCCTCGAGGAGCTCGAGCGGCAGCGGACGCAGCTCAACGACGCCGGGGTGCCGGACGCCCCGGACGCCCGTCCGGACGATGCGGCGGCCAAGGCCGGCGGTCGCGCCGTCGGCGAGCCGGTCCCCGTCAAGCGGGCCGCCTACGACGCCGACGACCTCGAGATCCCGTCGTTCCTGCGACGCCAGAAGTAGGCCGGCGCCGGATGCGGCCCGCTTCGCTGCCAGGCCCGGCTGGCAGGGACGTGAGACGCTGACCGGCGCTTCGGCCGGCCCGTTCGGGTTCGACCCCGACGACGTCCTTGCCCTCGCGCGCGCCCGCGCGCGCGTGCTCGGGCGAATCGAGGACGCCGCCGGTCGCGCTGGTCGGGCCGCCTCCGGCATCGCCCTGGTCGCCGTCTCCAAGACGGTTCCTGCGGCCCGGTTGCGAGCGGCGGTCGCGGCGGGCCTCGACGTCCTCGGCGAGAACCGGGTTCAGGAAGCCCTGGCCAAGGTCGACGCGGTCCCGGGGGCGGGCTGGCACCTCATCGGCCCGCTCCAGGCCAACAAG
The DNA here is from genome assembly GCA_963719145.1 of uncultured Chloroflexia bacterium. GTDB lineage: Bacteria > Chloroflexota > Limnocylindria > Limnocylindrales > CSP1-4 > UBA5189. Next base: position 44,448 of record CAVRAX010000006.1, on the reverse strand, counting down.
GCCCGTCGGGCCGTCGCCGCCTTCACCGTCATCGAAACGGTGGATTCGCTGGCGCTCGCGGCGCGGCTCGACCGGATCGCGTCGGAGATCCGAGGCGGGACGCCGCTGCCGATCCTGCTCCAGGTCAACGTCGACGCCGATCGGGCAAAGGCGGGCTTCCAGCCTGCCGACCTGCCGGCCGCCCTGCCGGTCATTCTCGACCTGCCGCACCTGGAGGTCCGCGGGCTGATGACCGTCGGCCGCCTCGTGACCGACGCCGAGGCGGCCCGCCCGACCTTCGTCGCCCTGCGTCGCCTCGCCGAGGACCTCCGCCGGAAGCAGGCGAGGCTCGGTCCGGATCTGTCGATGGGGATGAGCGACGACTACCCGGTCGCGGTGGAGGAGGGCGCCACGATCGTCAGGGTCGGCCGGGCGCTCTTCGGCGAACGCCCCGACGCTGGCATGCGCCCGATGCCGTGACCCGAGGCCCGCCCGGCCTGGGCTAGACTCGGGGCGTGGGTGCCGCCTTCCTCTCCAACTTCATCCGCTTCCTGCTGCTCGCCTTCGAGCTCCTGATCATCGGCCGGGTCATCCTGTCCTACGTCGAGCCGTCGGGTCGATCCGGCCTGGCCCAGTTCCTCATCGCGACCACCGAACCCGTCCTGCGGCCGATCCGGAACCTGTTGCCCAAGGGCGGCATGTTCGACTTCTCGCCGCTGATCGTGATCCTCGTCCTCGGAGCGATCGTCCGGTATCTGCCGTGACGGTGCGCGGCAGTCGGGAAGTCCGAATCGGGGTCCGAGTGACGCCGCGCGGCGGCCGCGATGCGATCGAGGGCGTCCTCGACGGTCGGCTCCTCGTCAGGGTGGCGGCGGCGCCCGCCGACGGGGCCGCGAACGAGTCCGTTCTCCGCCTCGTGGCCGACGCGGTCGGTGTCCCGCGCCGGGCCGCCCGCCTCATCGCGGGCGCCACGGGCCGGCACAAGCTCGTCGCCGTCGAGGGCGTTGACCGGGCGTCGCTCGCCGAGCGCTGGCCCGACCTCCGTGTATGATCGGCCGGCGGGCGATTGGCTCAGTGGTTAGAGCACGCGGTTCACATCCGCGGGGTCACTGGTTCGAATCCAGTATCGCCCACCATCTCGAACGACTTGGGGGAGACCCGGGCGGGTCCCCCCGACTTGCGGGGACCCCGGGCGGGTCCCCCCGACTTGCGGGGACCCCGGGCGGGTCCCCCCGACTTGCGGGGACCCCGGGCGGGTCCCCCCGACTTGCGGGGACCCCGGGCGGGTCCCCGTTCCTCGTCCCGGCTCGGGCGCGGCCTCACGGCACGATCGTCAGCGCCGCCGGCTCCGAGAGCAGGTACGAGATCTCCGTCGGGGCGTTGTCGTGCATCGCGTACTGGTCGACGAGCGCCCGGACGTCGTAGCTCGCCGGCGGGAGGGCGTAGCCGAGGGCCGGATCGCAGCTCGGCGTCGCGCCGAGGACGTCGATGTCGAGGTGCTCGCCCGGGCCGAGAGGCCCCCCGAAGCCGGTGCCACCGACGGCGCCGTCGAAGAAACCGACGGGCCGGTTCGAACCGGCCCGGAACAGGATCGCGGTGAGTGGCTGGCCGGTGTCGAGGATGACCTGGGCGTCGCTCACGTTCGTGACCCTGGCCGTGCCCCGGAAGTCCTCGCCCGACGTCACGGTCGCCGGGACCGACAGCGTGACCCGGTACGGCGTGTCCGTCAGGATCGGCCCGGCCAGGATGCATCGCGGCTCGCCGGCGAACCTGTCCGGATAGGGCAGGAGCCCGACCGTGATCCGGACGAGGTCTCCGTATTGCGCGGCCACCTCGTCGGCGATCGTCGCGCCATCCCCCCGTAGTGCCAGGTCGATGGTTCCGGCGCCGAGGCCGACCGAGCGAAGATGGTCGCGGTACCGCGTGCCGAGATCATCGAGGATCGCCAGCATCTGGGCCTCCGTAGCGGGCTGCCGGATGATCTCGAACTCATCGGGGTACTCGAAGACCGCCCGGAGCGCCGCGCAGTGCTCCTCGACGTTGGCCGTGAAGCCGATGACGATCCGGACCCGCGGGCTGTTCTCCCAGCGGACCGAGGCGAACTCATCCTGATGGGCGGCTCCATAGGCGATCGCGGCCTCGATGTCGGCCTCGAGGCGATCGTGGTCGCGGGCGAGGGGCCCGTTCTCGCTGAAGTCGGTCGGTGGCGGGCCGGTCTCGACGGCCGCGACGAGATTCGGGCAGGCCGGCACCGCGGTCGGTAGATCGACGCCCGCCGATTCCGATGCCCCCGGCCGGGAAGATTCCGTCGGCGAGGCGAGGGGCGGGCCGACGCCGCAGCCGGCGACGATGAGAGCCGTGATGACGGCGCGAGCCGCCAGGCCGAGCGACGACACGGGGATCCTCCGAGCGGTTGACCACATGACGCTGCCCGACGGCGCGCGGTTACGGTCGGGCACGTTTCGGGTCTTGACACCGAAGCGTTCACTCGTCACTCTACGTTCAATCCTTCTTGAATGATGGAGGAGGTTCGAATGGCGAAGGCCAGGTCGACCCCTGCGATCCCGGCCCCCGATGCCGAGCGGGTCATCTCCGACGTCGAGACGTTGAAGGCCATCTCCGACCCGCTGCGTCTTCGAATCCTCGAGGCGATGGTGACCAGGCCATTGGCCGCCTGGAGCGTGAAGGAGCTCGCGGTCGGACTGTCCGTCCCGCAGACCCGCCTCTATCACCACGTCGAGCTCCTCGTGGAGCGGGACCTGCTCCGAGCCGCCGAGCAGCGGGTCGTCTCGGGGATCATCGAGACGCGGTACCGGCTGGCCGCCCTCTCGGTCCGTCTCGACCCGGGCCTCATCGGAGCCGGTGGAGCGGGGGAGTCCGCGGCCCGCGAGATGCTCGAGACGATTCTCGGCGAGACGCGCCGTGACTTCGAGCGCGTCCTTGCCGACCCGCGTGCCCGCGACGAGGCGCGCGGCGATCGGCCGCTCCTGAGCCGGGGAGTGGCCAGCCTCACCCCCGAGAGGGCGGCCGAGCTCCGGCGTCGCTTGACGGCCTTGCTGAACGAGTACGAAGGCCCGTCCGACGACCCGGCGACCTCGACCTACCGGATGCTCATCGTGATGTATGCAGATCCGACATCGAAGGAGGCGTCCCATGGCTGACCAGGCCACCACTCCGCTCGGCAACCGGGATGTGCTCCGCCTGCCCGAGTTCCGGAAGCTGTTCGTCGCGCAGGCGATCTCGGACATCGGCGACGGGATGACCTTCATGGCCCTCCTCCTGCTCGTGAACGAGCTGACGCACTCGCCGGCCGCCCTGGCCGTCCTGTCGATCGCGGTCGCCCTGCCGTCGATGGTCGGCGGGGTCGTTGCCGGTGCCTACGCCGACCGGCTCGACCGACGCCGGATCATGATCGTCTCCGATTCGGTCCGGGCGGTCCTGGTCCTCGTCTTCGTCGTCGTCGGGACGGCCGAGCGCCTGCCGATCCTGTACGTCATCGCCTTCCTCCAGGCGGCGATCGGGACCCTCTTCTCGCCCTCTCGGGGGGCCCTCATCCCCCGGGTCGTCCCGCGCGAAGGGCTCATGGCCGCGAACGGCCTCGCCCAGCTCAGTCGAGTGATCGGCAACCTGCTCGGGACCGGCCTCACGGGCGTGATCATCGCCGTCTCGGGCGCGGCCTGGCCGGCCTTCGTCATCGACGCCACGACGTTCGTGGCCTCGGTCCTGATCGTGCTTCGCGTCGACCCGAGCCTCGGTCGCCCGTCGCCGCATCCGGAGGGCGTCAAGCGCCCGGGCATCGGTTCCTCGGCGCTCGAGGGGCTGCGCATCATCGGCCGGTCGCCGACCCTCATCGCGACGATCATCGGGATCTCGATCGCGATGCTCGGCCTGGGCGCCGTGAATGTCCTCTTCGTGCCATTCCTCATCGACGTCCTGCACGAGAGCGCCGCCTGGGCGGGGCCGCTCGAGGCCGCCCAGACGCTGTCGATGGTCCTCGCCAGCGGACTCGTGGCGACGCTCGCCGGCCGAAGCGGGCCCCAGTCGATCGTCGTCGGGGGGATGGCCGGCGTGGGGACGATGATCATTCTCCTGTCGGCGGCACCCGGTGCCCCGGCCGTGCTGGCGATCATGTTCGTCGTCGGCTGGTTCGTCACGCCGCTCCAGGCGGCGACGCAGACGATCATCCAGACGACCGTTTCGGACGGCACGCGAGGCCGGATCATCGGCGCCTTCCAGGCCTCCATGTCCACGACGACGATCGTCTCGACGGCCGCCGCCGGCATCCTGGCGAGCGTCGTCGGCGTCCGCGAGGTCCTGCTCGGTGGCGGCGTCATCTGCGTCGCCGCGGCCCTCGTGACCTTCGTCCTCTTCCGCGTCGACAGGGCCTCGGCCGGCGCCCCGGTCGCGGCCACGGCCGCCGAGGTCTGACGCTCACCGATCCGTGGCGGCTCGCCGTCACGCGATGACGGCGCTCGGCGTCCCAACCGGTGAGGCGGGCGCCGGTCCGCCGCAATCCTCCTCCAGGTCGACGCCCCCGGCCTCGCCGGGGGCGTCCGGCCGTCTCCGCGGCGCGTCATCCTGGCCCGGCGGGCGTTGTCGCCTCTGCGGCCTCGCTCACGCACGCAGGGGTGCGCTCGCTCGGCTGCTCGGCCCCGCCTTCGCCGGACCGCGGCTGACGCGCCGCTCGGCAGCTGCCGATCCATCCGGCCCGGCGGGCGTTGTCGCCTGCGCGACGGGGCGATCAGGCGGTGCGCGACTCGGCGGCGAGGCGGCGCAGCACGGCCGGGAGGATCCCGCCGTGGCGGTAGTAGTCGACCTCGATCGGGCCGTCCAGCCGGCAGTCGACCTCGAAATCGGTCGCCTTCCCGGTCTCGGCGACGGCGTGGACCGCGAGGCGGCTGCGCGCCTCCGGGCCCCCGGCGACCCCATCGATCGTGAACGTCTCCCGCCCGGTCAGGCCGAGGCCCTCGACGGTGTCGCCGGCCAGGAACTGCAGTGGCAGGACGCCCATGCCGACCAGGTTGCTGCGGTGGATGCGCTCGAAGCTCTCGGCGATGACCGCGCGGATCCCCAGAAGGGCCGTGCCCTTGGCCGCCCAGTCGCGCGATGAGCCGGTCCCGTACTCCCGACCGGCGAGCAGGATGAGCGGGACGCCCTCCTCCGCGTACCGCGTCGCCGCGTCGAAGATCGTCGTCTCGGCGCCGTCGGGCAGGTGCCGGGTGAATGGCCCCTCGCGCCCCTCGACGAGACGGTTGCGGAGGCGGATGTTGCCGAACGTCCCCCGGATCATCACCTCGTGCTGGCCGCGGCGTGACCCGTAGGAGTTGAACTGGAGGGGCGCGACTCCCCGTTCCTGGAGCCATTGCCCGGCGGGCGAGGACGCGGCGATCGTGCCGGCCGGCGAGATGTGGTCGGTGGTCACGCTGTCGCCGAAGACCGCCAGCACCCGGGCTCCGGCGATCGGAGCGATCGGGGCCGGCTCGAGGGCCATCCCCTCGAAGAACGGCGGACGGGCGAGGTATGTCGAGGCGGGATCCCAGGCGTATCGATCGCCGCCGGGGATCGGCAGGGCGCGCCACCGATCGTCGCCGTCGAAGACCGTCGCGTAGGTCCGGCGAAACAGGTCCGGGTCGATCGAATCGCGGATGACGGCCCGGATCTCCTCGGGGCCGGGCCAGATGTCCGCGAGGAAGACCGGCTTCCCGTCGTCGCCGATCCCGAGGGGCTGCGTCGTCAGGTCCATGTCGACATGGCCGGCGATGGCGAACGCGACGACGAGCGGCGGCGAGGCCAGGTAGCTCGCGCGCGCGAGGGGATGGATCCGGCCCTCGAAGTTGCGATTGCCGGAGAGGACGGCCGCGGCAACGAGCTCGTTGGACTCGATGGCGTCGGCGACCGGGGCGTCGAGCGGCCCGGAGTTCCCGATGCAGGTCGTGCAGCCGTAGCCGGCGAGGGCGAAGCCGAGGGCCTCCAGGGGCTCCATGAGCCCGGCCGCCTCGAGGTAGCCGGTGACGACCCTGGACCCCGGGGCGAGCGAGGTCTTGACCGTGGGGGCCACGGTCAGGCCCCGGGCGACCGCGTTCCGGGCGAGAAGCCCGGCGCCGACCATGACCGTCGGGTTCGAGGTGTTCGTGCAGGACGTGATCGCGGCAATGACCACCGAACCGTGGCCGATCTCGCCGCGTTCACCGTCGACCGCCACCGGGATCGCCGCCGCCGGCGCCTCGACCGGACCGGACTGTGGGAAGGCGGCGTGGAAGCTGGCCGGCAGGGCCGGCAGGATCACCCGATCCTGGGGCCGACGTGGGCCGGCGACCGATGGGTCGACCGTCGAGAGGTCGAGGGCCAGGATCGCGTCGAAGTCGGGTCCCGGGCCTGGCTCGCGCCACAGGCCCTGCGTCTTCGCGTACCGCTCGACGAGCGTGATGCGATCCTCGGACCGGCCCGTCAGGCGGAGGTAGGTGAGGGTCTCATCGTCGATGGGGAAGAGGGTCGAGGTGGCCCCGAACTCCGGGCTCATGTTCGAGATCGTGGCCCGGTCCGCCAGCGACAGGCCGGCCAGGCCGTCGCCGGCAAACTCGACGAAGGCCTCGACGACCCCGAAGGTCCGGAGCATCTCGGTGACCACGAGGACGAGGTCCGTGGCCGTGGAGCCCTGGGGCAGCTCGCCGGTGAGGCGAACGCCGACGATCCGGGGCATCGGCTGATAGAGCGGCTGGCCCAGGAGGACCGCCTCCGCCTCGATGCCACCGACGCCGTAGCCCAGGACGCCCAGGCCGTTGATCATCGTCGTGTGGGAGTCGGTCCCGACGAGGGTGTCGGGAAAGGCTACCCGGCCGCTCGAATCGGCTCGGTCGGCGACGACCGTGGCCAGGAACTCGAGGTTGACCTGGTGGATGATCCCTGTTCCCGGTGGCACAACACGGAGGTCGCGGAAGGCGGTCTGTGCCCAGCGCAGGAGCTGGTACCGCTCGCCGTTCCGCTCGTACTCGCGGGCAACGTTGGTCGCGAACGCGGTCGGGCTGCCGAACGCGTCCACCTGGACGGAGTGATCGATGACGAGATCGGCCGGCACGAGCGGGTTGACCCGCGCCGGGTCGCCGCCGAGGTCGGCCATCGCGTCGCGCATCGCCGCCAGGTCGACGACCGCCGGGACCCCGGTGAAGTCCTGGAGGACGACCCGCGAGGGCATGAACGGGATCTCGGCCTCGCCGGCCGCCCCGGGCCGCCACGAGGCGAGGCGCTCGACGTCCTCCGGCGTCACCACGCCGCCGCCAGCGTGACGCAGCGCGTTCTCGAGCAGGATCTTCAGCGTCATCGGGGCCCGACCCAGGTCGATCAGGTCGCCGACGGCGCCCAGGCGATAGTGATCAGGCAACCCGGGGCCGAGCGGCCCCCGGGCGGCGAACGGATCCTGCTTCGGCACGTGCTCGGCCCTCGCTGTGCTGGCTACACTCGCTGAGTGGAAGCGTACCGCGCTCGACGGGAGACCCTCGCGCGAGGGGTGACGTGAGAGCCTGGCCGCCGGATGGGCCGAGCAAGGCCGAGTCCGCATCCGACGCAACGCTGGACGAGCTGCACGAGCGCGGCATCGACCTTGACCCGGTCCCGCCCGGTCACCACCGCCATGGAGACGAGGTCCACCCGTCGGACCATGCGCACCCCCACGCTCACTCCGGTCGCGACGAGCCGCCCGTCGTCGGCATCGTGGGGGCCGGGGCCGTGGGGACGGCGCTCGGGGTCGCGCTGTCGCGGGCCGGCTGGCCGGTGGGGGCGGTGGCCTCGCGCGACGCGGGCCGACGAGACCGATTCCAGGCCCTCGTCCCGGGCGCGCGCGGGTTCGCCGAGGCGGCGGCCCTCCTCGACGAGGTGGAGCTGATCATCCTCGCCGTGCCGGACGACGCGATCCCGATCGTTGCCGGACAGCTTCGGATGTACGGCGGCCAGGCCATGATCCACACCTCCGGCGCGCTGGGGGCCGAGGTCCTGGGGCCGGCGATGGCCGCCGGGACGCAGGTCGGCGCCTTCCATCCGCTCGTGGCCTTCGCCGACACGGAGCTGGCGGTCGCCGCGCTCCACGGCGCCACCGTCGCGATCGAGGGCGACGATCAGCTCGCGGATCTCCTGGCAAGGATGGCCGAGGCGATCGGGGCCGAGGCGGTCCGCCTCGCTCCGGGGACGAAAGCCGCCTACCATGCGGCCGCCGTCCTGGCCGCCGGCGGCTTCGTCGCCCTGCTCGACGCGATCGCCGAGCTCGGCCGGGTGGCCGGCCTCGACGAACCCGGCTCGCTGGCCATCTACGGCCGCCTGGCCGAGCAGACGCTGGCCAACGCCCGTGCCCTCGGGATCGCCGCTGCGCTGACCGGTCCGATCACCCGCGGCGACGTCGGTACCCTCGAGCGCCACCTGGCCACGCTCCGGGCGCACGCCCCGGAGGTGCTGCCCCTCTACGTCGCTGCCGCGACCCGAGAGATCGCCCTCGCCGAGGGCCGGGGCGCCCTGTCACCGGAGGCTGGCGCATTGCTGCGCGCTTCCCTTGCGCGGCCGGACTGACGCGCTACCATACGGCCGATGGAGCACAGCATCGCCGCGAAGTACGCAGCGCGTCCCGCGGCGCGGTTTCCCCGACCCTCGACCCGGACCCGGGAGCGGCGCCTCGGCCTGCGCGTCGCGACCCCCTTCCGGGCCGCGACGTGGCGGCCGACCGAGCTTCGACAGGAGGCCGTCTCGGCCTACGACCGGCTTCGGGCCGGCTCTCGCTCCATCACCCCAACGCGGACGCGCCGACCGGCGACCGGTCGCCCGCACCCGGTCGTTTCGATGACCTGGTCCCGTTCGGTCGCCCCGGGACGATCGAGCGCCGCAGCGGCGCCGTGGCGGCCCTGAGGTCGGCCACCGCCACCTCCGCCGGCGGGATTGTCGTTCGGGTCGAGGGGGATCGACCGTCGCTCGTGGCCGGCATGCGCCGCCGCGACGGCGATCGAGGGCGGGGCACGTGGACGCTCCCGAAGGGCACGCCGAAAGCAGGCGAGACCACCGAGGAGACGGCCCTCCGCGAGGTCGAGGAGGAGACCGGCCTCGAGGTCCGGATCGTCCGCCCGCTGCCATCGATCGAGTACTCGTTCGTCCAGCGCGGCACTCGGATCCACAAGACGGTCCACTACTTCCTCATGGAACCTGTGGGCGGCGACCTGGCCAAGCACGATCATGAGTTCGAGCGAGTCCGCTGGGTCCGCTTCGAGGATGCCGACAGCCTGCTGACGTTCGACACCGAGCGGGCCCTCGTCGAGGCCGCCGCGGCCGCCATCAAACCGTCCGATCCCGGCGGCTCCGCCGGCGCGGCCTCGGTCAGCCGGGGAGCGACGGCCGGATGACCGAGACCGAGGCCATCTCGGCCCACGAGACCGCGCTCTGCGACATCCACCGCTCGCTCGGGGCGCGGCTGATCGACTTCGCGGGCTGGTTGATGCCGGTCCAGTACGCCGGCATCATCGAGGAGCACCGCGCCGTCCGCGGGCGGGCCGGGCTGTTCGACCTGTCGCACATGGGCGAGCTCTTCGTGGAGGGAGCGACCGCCGGCGACGGGCTCGCCGCTGCGGTCGTCACTGATCCGCGCGGCCTGGCGGTCGGGCGGGCCCAGTACTCGATGATCTGTGCCGCCGACGGCGGTGTCATCGACGACCTGATCATCTACCGGCTGGCCGAGGATCGCTTCCTCGTGGTCGCCAACGCCAGCAATGCCGCCGTCGTCTCCGACGAGCTCGCGGCGCGGCTCCAAGGCTCCAGCGCGGTGCTCGACGATGGCTCGCTGGCGACGTCGCTCGTCGCGATCCAGGGTCCGGCGGCCGCGGGGGTGCTCGGCCCGCTGACCGACGTCGACCTGGCCGGGCTCCGGTACTACGCGATCGCCGAGGGCGCCGTGGCCGGCGTGCCGGCCCTCGTCGCCCGGACGGGCTACACAGGCGAGGACGGCTTCGAGGTCTTCGTCGACTGGGGGCGCGGCCCGGAGGTCTGGAACGCGATCCAGGCTGCCGGCGACGGCGCCGGCGTCATTCCCTGCGGGCTGGGTGCCCGGGACACGCTCCGCCTCGAGGCAGGCATGCCGCTCTACGGGAACGAGCTCGACCTGACGACGAACCCGTACGAGGCCGGGCTCGGCCGCGTCGTGAAGCTCGACAAGCCGGGCGACTTCGTCGGTCGCGAGGCGCTCACCCGCGTCGCCCGGGACGGGATCGCCAAGCGGCTCGTCGGGCTCGCCATGACGGGGCGCGGGATCGCCCGGCATGGCTACCCGGTGTCGCGCGAGGGTCGCCGCACCGGCGTCGTGACCAGCGGGACCCAGGCGCCGACGCTCGGCCGGGCCATCGCCATGGCCTACGTCGCTCCGGCCGACGGCGAACCGGGTACGATCCTCGAGGTGGAGATCCGCGGCCAGCTCGTCTCCGCCGAGGTGGTGCCGCTGCCGTTCTACCGTCGCCCGCACTGACCGCCCGTCCCCGGCCCGACCGGGCACGAGCCACATCGGCTGCACCAGCCATGCCCGCGGCAGGAGCCGCGCTCAGAGGAGGAGCCGCGCCCGATGGTCCCGACCGATCTCCGTTTCACGAAAGACCACGAGTGGGTCAGGGTCGATGGCGACAGCGCGACGGTGGGGATCACCGCCTATGCGGCCGAGCAGCTCGGCGACGTCGTCTTCGTGGACCTGCCACCGGCCGGCAAGAGCCTCGAGCAGCACGCGACGTTCGGCGTCGTCGAGTCGGTCAAGGCCGTGAGCGACCTGTACGCGCCGATCAGCTGCGAGGTCCTCGAGGCCAACGACGAGCTCGGCGGCGCGCCGGAGCAGGTGAACACCGATCCGTACGGGTCTGGCTGGATGATCCGGGTCCGGATTGCTGAGGTGAGCGAGGTCGAGGCCCTCCTCGATCCCGCCGCCTACGAGCGCCTGATCTCGGAGAGCTGAGCCGGCACAACGCCGCGGGGACGACGCGTTGCCTGCCGGAGGGAGCCTCAATCCCATCGGCCGGGTGAACCTCCCGGGGCTCGCCGGCGTATGGTGGATCGAGGGCTTGGAGCCTGGGAGTCGATCTCGACCAGTTGGAGGACCCACCTGTCGTGGACGATTCGATCGCCGCCGAGCCGCTCGCGGTCGGACGGCTCAACGACGCCGAGCTGATCCGTCGGGTGCAGGCCGATGAGCTCGATGCCTTCGAGGCGTTCTTCGAGCGGTACCGCGGGCTCATCCATCGAACGGCGTACGGGCTGACCGGCGACGTCCAGGCGGCCGAGGAGATCCTCCAGGACACCTTCATCCGGGCCTACCGACACCGAGCCTCCCTGCGGACGGACGTCTCGCCGGTGCCATGGCTCCACCGGGTCGCCCTGAACCTCTGTTACTCACGTCTGGGGCGCCGCCGCCTCGACGTCCAGCCGATCGACGACGCGACGTCGCAGGTCAGGGACGCGGCTCCGGGGCCCCCGGAGCAGGCCGAGCGCGAGGAGCTCCGACGAAGCATCCGCACGGGGATCGCCCTGCTGCCCCCGAAGCACCAGAGCGTGGTCGTCCTCTACTACCTCCACGGCATGTCCCTCCAGGAGACGGGCATCGCCCTCGGAATCGCGCTGGGCACCGTCAAGTCGAGGCTGCACTATGCCCTCCACTCGCTTCGTGAGCACCTGGCCGCGGAGCGGCCCGAGGCTCGGCAGCCCGCGTCTCCCGCTCGCCTCGCCGCCCGACCCGTCCGCGGAGGTCCCAGCCGTTGACCGGCCTCAGGGACGCGGAGTGCCGCCGCCATGCCGCCGGCCTGACGGCCCTGGCCGCGCAGCTCGAGCCGGCGCCCGGGTGGGCCGACGTCCTGGATCACGTCGAGCGCTGCGCCCACTGCGCCCTGGAGCTCCAGGACCTGTCCCTGGCGGCGATCGCGCTGCGACGGCTGGGTGACGTTCCAGATCCGGAGTGGCAGGGACGAACGGCGTGGCTCCGGCTGCGAGCCAGGATCGAGCGCTCGCGGGCGAGCGCGGCAGCGCTGGCCTGGCGCTGGCGGACCACGCTCGGCGGCCTCGCCGCGGGGACGCTCGTGGTCGCGGCGCTGGCCGCACCGCTCGCCCTCAACATCCGCCTCGAGGTCACCGGCGCGGAGCCGACGGGCGCCCGGTCGACGGGGCCCGACATCCTCGATCGGCGCATCGAAGCGGCATACATCGCCGCCGCGCAGAGCGGCGTCCTGGCCCCCATCGAGGAGCCCGCCGGGACGGTGACGGCTTTCCAGCGGCGGTACCCGGACCAGATCATTCCCGAAGTGAAGGAGGTGCAATCGCGACCCATCGGACACCCGCCGACGGCGCGTTGACCCGGGTTCGCCCGAGTTGACACGCTCAGGTGGGCTGCCCATAGTACCGGCAGCGCAGAAGGCCGCTGCTCACCCGCGCCAGCGAATCACGCCCGCATCGACACTTGTCCGGCGGGCGGTGCGCGACGCGGAGCGACCTCGCTGCAGTGTGGGAGCAAGGCGCTCAATCGCCTAGTTGGAGGAGCATTCATGCGGAAACCCCTCGTTGCTCTGCTCGCGGCCGCGGCAATCGTGGTCGCGGCGTGCGGAGGCGGAACCACTCAGTCGCCGTCGCCCGGTGCGACCGCGACGCCCGGCGCTCCGACCGCGGAGCCGACCCCGACCCAGGAGATCACCCGTCTCGACGACTCGACCTACGCCAGCCGGGTCCAGCCGGGCAAGGACGGCGGGACGATCATTTTCGGCGACTGGCAGGAAGCGAACGAGTTCAACCCCTTCTACGTCGGCCAGGTGACCGAGGCCAACGTCGCCTCGGCCGTGTGGTCGTCGCTGGTCACGTTCTCTGACGACTACCGCTACTGGCCGGACCTGGCGACCAGCGTGCCGACGGTCGACAACGGCGGCGTCAAGGTCCCGGGCGACGGTGGCGATGCCATGACCGTGACCTGGACGCTCCGAAGCGGCCTCAAGTGGTCGGACGGGCAACCGCTGACCTGTGACGACTTCAAGTACGCGGTCGAGTGGGTCACGGATCCCGACAACGTCGGCGTGATCATCGATCCGTTCAACATCTCGACCGTCGAGTGCACCGACGACGTCACCCTGGTGCACCACTTCACCCAGATCTACGAGGGCTACCTGACGGCCTTCACGGCGCCGCTGCCCCGGCACTACCTCGGCAGCATCCCCATGGCCGACCAGGTCGCCCACGAGGGATTCCGCGCCGACCAGGTCAAGGACCTGCCCGTCTCGGGTGCCTTCAAGTTCGAGTCGGTCTCGCCGGGCGCCGAGCTTCGGCTCGTCCGCAACGACAACTACACCGGCCCCCTCGGCAACAAGGCTCACCTCGACACGATCGTCTTCAAGTGGTACGGCGAAGTCGCCGCCGAGATCGCCGGCTTCCGGGCCGGTGAGATCGACTTCGGTGAGGACCTCGCCGAGTCCGACACCCCGGGGGTCTCCGACCTGGAGTCCGCCGGCCAGGTGTCGAACATCCCGGCGCTCCAGTACGAGATGCTCCGGCCCAACTGGGCGGACGGCTCGAACGTGAGCGACACCGGCGTCGGCGGCTGCTCGCGCAACCCGGCGGTCCAGGACCGCGGCACCGGCTGCCCGATGTCCGACCCGGTCCTGCGCGAGGCCCTCGCCTGGGCCGTCGACAAGGACCAGATCAACCAGACGATCCTGGCCGGTGGGGCCACCGTCGCCAGCAGCTTCATCAGCCCGGCGGCATGGTTCTACTCTGAGCAGGAGCCCACGACCTACGACCCGGAGAAGGCGAAGCAGATCCTGGATGCCGGCGGCTGGACCGTCGGTGCCGATGGGATCCGCGAGAAGAACGGCCTGAAGGCCAAGATCGAGCTCTGCACGACCACGGCCCAGCGCCGTGTCGATACGCTCGCCCTGCTGTCCTCGTGGCTCAGTGACGTGGGCATCGAGGCCGTGCCGAACCCGGTCAGCTCATCCGACATCTTCGCCGACTACAACGAGGCGACGATCGACACCCCGTGCGCCCTGTCGCATTCGAACTTCGACGTGGCCGAGCACGCCTTCATTTCCTCGATCGACCCGTCCGGTGGCTACTTCAGCTACCACAGCAGCCAGTTCGAGCCGGACGGCCAGAACGACGCCCAGATCAACAACGCGGATCTGGATGCCGCGTACACGACTGTCCTCGGCAGCGTGGACTTCACCGAAGTCAAGCACGCCATGGCGACCGTCCAGAGCGTCTTCCACGACCTTACGGTCGAGGTTCCGCTCTACTACCGTGGCCAGATCGAGCTCCATTCGCCGCGCCTTGGGAACTTCTTCGCCAACGGCACCCAGGCCGGGCCGACCTGGAACGCGGTCGACTGGTACATCAACGAGTAAGCGCGCCGATCGGCGCGGAATGAGGTAAGCGATATAGGGGGCGCCCGCACCGCGGGCGCCCTGCTCGATCTCCGGTCGAGTCCCGTTCGCGCCGCACCGGTGGCGACCGCCGGTCCGGCTCGAACGTGACCCGATCGTCAAGGCAGCGTCCCTCGGGGCGGGCAGGAGCGAGGCGATGTCGAAGTACGTGATCCGGCGGCTCGTCCAGGCCATTCCGGTCATCATCGGCATTTCGATCGTGACGTACGCGATCATGCTGCTGGCGCCGGGCGGCCCTGAGGCGAAGTTCGCCAACAACCCCCGGATGACCAACGAGCAGCGGGCGAAGTTCGTGCATGCCTGGGGCCTGGACCAGCCGATCCCGATCCAGTACGGCCGCTGGGTCGGCCTGCTCAACCCCGATGGCGAGGGCCTCGCCGCCCTCCTCGGCCCGACGGGCTGGCCGAACTTCCTGCCGACGCCGATCAGCGGCGCGGACAACGGCGTCCTCCACGGCGACCTCGGCTACTCAATCGACTCGGGCAGCAACGTCGGCCAGCGGATCGCCCAGGCCGCCCTGCCGACCGCGATCCTGGCCGGCTCCGCCATGATCATCTGGATCGGGGTCGCCGTGCTCCTCGGCGTGATGTCCGCGGTCCGGCGCTACTCGTTCTTCGACCAAGCCGCGACCGTCTTCGCGTACGTCGGCTTCGCGATGCCGACGTTCTGGCTGGGGCTGATGCTGATCTTCCTGCTCGGCCAGAAACAGGTCGCCGGCGCCGACACGGCCGGCTGGTTCCCGGTGAGCGGCATGATCAACGCCCGGAACTCGCCGCCGTTCGGCTCGGACGCGTACTGGGCGTACTTCGGGGCCAACCCGATCAAGGCCATCAGTGACATCGCCTGGCACCTCGCCCTGCCGTTGGTGACCCTCGTCGTCGTCACCATCGCCGGCGACTCGCGCTTTGTGCGAGCGAGCATGCTCGAGGCCCTCGGCCAGGACTACGTCCGGACGGCGCGCGCCAAGGGCCTGTCGCGGCGGACGGTGATCTTCAAGCATGCCCTCCGCAACGCGCTCCTCCCGGTCATCACGAACATCGGACTCGAGATCCCGTTCCTGTTCACCGGCGCGATCGTCACCGAGACGGTCTTCAGCTGGCCGGGGATCGGGAAGCTGACCATCGATTCGATCACCAACTTCGACTACACCGTCCTCATGGGCGTGCTCATGATCACGGCGGTGCTCGTCGTGCTGGCGAACCTGATAGCGGACATCCTCTACGCGTTCGTCGACCCGCGGATCAAGTACTAGGGATTCCGATGGCCAAGGACCTCGACGAGCAGCTCCCGAGCGCGGTCCAGGACGAGCTCAGCCGTCGCCAGGCCGAGGCCGGCGCCGACTACGAAGTCAGCCTCGAGTCGCTCAGCCAGTGGCAGCTCGCCTGGCGCAAGTTCCGAAAGCATCGGCTGGCGCTCATCGGCATCGGCATCATCGCCACGTTCTTGATCGTGGCGATCGTCGGTCCGCTCTTCCTTCCATATGCCTTCGACTCGATCCCGAAGCCCGATGTCCGTGTCTTCATCGGTCGCCCACCATCGCTGGCTCACCCGTTCGGCGAGACCGGGACGCTCCAGCGGGACATTCTCACCCTCGTCGTCAACGGGGCCCGGACGTCCTTGCTGATCGGCTTCTCGAGCATGGTCATCGGGGTCACGATCGGCACCATCGTCGGCTCGGTCGCCGGCTATCTCGGCGGCTTCGTCGACAACCTCTTGATGCGAAGCGTCGACGTGATGCTCAGCCTGCCGACGCTCTTCGTCATCCTCGTTGTCGCCCGCTTCTTCAAGGACCAGCGCGACAACGTCTGGTCGATCATTCTCGTCTTCGGACTCTTCAGCTGGATGGGGGTCAGCCGCCTTGTGAGGAGCCTGTTCCTGTCGATCCGGGAGCGCGAGTTCGTGGAGGCCGCCCGGGCCGTCGGTGTCCGCGACCGGCGGATCATCTTCAAGCACATCCTGCCCAACGCCCTCTCGCCGATCGTCGTCGCGGCGACGTTGATCATCGCCGGCAACATCATCGGCGAGGCCTTCGTGAGCTTCCTGGGCTTCGGGGTGAACCCGATCAACCCGACGTGGGGCAACATCCTGTCCAACGCCCTGACGTTCATCCCCCAGGGGAACTGGTGGTGGCCGCTCTTCCCCGGCCTCGCCATCATCCTGACCGTCCTCGCGGTGAACTTCGTCGGCGACGGACTGCGTGACGCGTTCGACCCCCGGACGCGTGCATGACGGAGGTCCTCTCGGCCCCCTCGAACCGGGGCATCCCGCCAGATCGAGACATCCTCCTCGACGTCCGCGACCTGCGGACCTACTTCCGCGTCCTCGACGGTGTGGTGCCCGCGGTCGACGGCATCTCGTTCCAGCTGAAGCGCGGCGAGACCCTCGGGATCGTCGGTGAGTCCGGCTCCGGCAAGAGCGTCACCGCCCTCACGGTGATGCGGCTCGTCGACATCCCGCCGGGCGAGATCGGCGAGGGCAGCGAGATCTGGTTCGACGGCCGGGAGATCCTGTCGCTGCCCATCGATCAGATGCGACGAATCCGGGGCAAGGACGTCGCGATGATCTTCCAGGAGCCGCTGACCAGCCTGAACCCCGTGTTCACCGTTGGTGACCAGATCTCCGAGCAGGTCCGCCTCCACCTCAAGGTCAGCAAGCGCGAAGGCTGGGACAGGGCGATCGAGTCCCTCCGGCTCGTCGGGATCAACGGACCCGAGCGCCGGGTCAAGCAGTACCCCCACGAGCTTTCCGGTGGCATGCGCCAGCGCGTGATGATCGCCATGGCCCTGTCCTGCGAGCCCAAGCTCCTCATCGCCGACGAGCCGACCACCGCGCTCGACGTCACGATCCAGGCCCAGATCCTCGAGCTCCTCAGGTCGATTCAGCAGCGGACGGGATCGGCGCTCATGCTCATCACCCACGACCTGGGTGTTGTCGCCGAGATGGTCAACAACGTCGTCGTGATGTACGCCGGCGAGATCGTCGAGAGTGGCACGGTCGAGGAGGTCCTCCTCGAACCCCGGGCGCCGTACACGATGGGCCTGCTCGAGTCGATCCCGACGGTCGAGAAGCGGGGCGGCCGGCTGTCGGCAATCCAGGGGGTCGTGCCCTCGCCGTTCAACCTGCCGCCGGCCTGCCGCTTCGAACCACGCTGCCGATACGCTTGGGAACGCTGCCGGACCGTGACGCCGACCCTCTATCCGGTCGGGACCTCCGGCCGGGTGGCGCGGTGTCATCTCCACACGGCCGAGGGCGCGGGCCGCCTCCAGCCGGCCCTCGAGGCCCATCGCCAGGCACTTGCGGTCGGCCGCCGCATGTCCACCCAGGACGGCTGACGGTGGCCGAGACGCTCGCCGCGCCGCGCATCAAGAGCCGGCTCCGAAACAGGCCGCCTGCGCCCATTCGGCGGGCCCAGGGCCAGCTGAGCGGGATCGTCGCGGTCGTTGGCCTCGCCATCGGCCTCCTGCTCGCGGTGCTCGTCTTCCTGCGGCAGACCGGCGCGATCACGGCCCTGCTCTACATCTCACCCTCGATCGTCGTCGCGGGCCTCGCCTTCTTCACCTCGCGGGGCTTCCGGGATCGTCTCCGGTGGTCGTACTACGCCGGTCTGGCGATCGGTGTCCTGCTGACGGCCGCCTCCGCGGCTCTGATCATCTGGCTCGTGGGCGGGAACTCCGGACTCGACGGGAACATCGCCTTCGGCATCTTCGTGTTCGCTCTCCTGCTGGCCCTCCTCGGGCTCCCGCTCCTCGTGAACCTGGCCGTCGGCCGGGCGTGGTTCACTGCCGTCGACCCAGGTCCGGCGATCGTGACCGCGGAAACCCTCCTCGCCACCGAGTCGACGGCGAGCGGCGTCGACGCGGGCGAGGCGGATTCTGGCGAGCTGCTCCTGTCGGTCCGCGGGTTGAAGAAGCACTTCCCGATCCTGGGCGGCGTCCTGCGCCGCCAGATCGGCACGGTCTACGCTGTCGACGGCGTCGACTTCGACATCAAGGCCGGTGAGGTGTTCAGCCTCGTCGGCGAGTCGGGCTGTGGCAAGACGACGCTCGGTCGAACGGTCCTTCAGCTTACGCCGCCGACCGCCGGCTCGGTCGTCTTCGATGGCTACGAGCTCGGTGACGTGGCCGACGACGACATGCGGCCGCTGCGCCGCCGGATGCAGATCATCTTCCAGGACCCGTTCGGGTCCCTGAACCCACGGATGCCGGTCAGCGACATCATCGGTGAGGGCCTCCTGGCCCAGGGGATCACCGATCGCAAGGAGCGCGACAAGCGGGTCGAGGACTCGCTCGAGATCGTCGGCCTCCGGCGCGACTACACCCGCCGTTACCCGCACGAGTTCTCAGGCGGGCAGCGCCAGCGGATCGGCGTCGCCCGGGCCCTCGCCCTCAACCCGGATCTCATCGTCTGCGACGAGCCGGTCTCGGCGCTCGACGTCTCGATTCAGAGCCAGGTCCTCAACCTCCTCCTCGACCTGAAGCGGGACTTCAACCTGACCTACCTGTTCATCAGCCACAACCTCTCGGTCGTCGAGTACTTCAGCGACCGGATCGGGGTCATGTACCTCGGCAAGATCGTGGAGATCGGGACCGTCGAGGAGCTCTACAGCGACCCCCGCCATCCCTACACGGTCGCCCTCCTGTCGGCCATCCCCGATGCGGACCCCCGCCGCCGCCGCCGCCGCCTCGTCCTCAAGGGCGATGTCCCGTCACCGGCCGCGCCGCCGTCGGGCTGCCGCTTCCACACCCGCTGCTGGCTGCGCGAGCGCCTCGGCAACCCGGAGATCTGCTCGACGACGGAGCCCGAGCTGCGGACGATCGGCGCCGAGCACCTGTCGGCCTGCCATTTCGCCGAGGAGGTCACCCAGGCCGCGGTCCAGGAGGCGGCCGCCATCCAGTCCGCAGTGGAGACGGCTGCCGCATCCGAATGAGGGCGAGGGCTCGGAGCGGTGTTGGCCGCCCAGCTGCGCGTGCACGCCGCTGGCCGGCCGACGCCGCGCTTCGGTCCGGCGTGGCCGCCTGGGCGCTCTCCGGCCTCGCGGTGATCGCGGCGCTGATCGCTGCCTGCGCCCCGGCGACATCGGCAACGGCGAGCCCCGGTGGCGCCGCGTCCGGTAGCCAGACACCCGGCCCGAAGCCGACGAGCTGGCCGGCCGACGTCGTGGAGGGGACCGTCGCCCTTGGCGCCGCCAACGGCGACTTCGCGAAGATGAGCGACGACCTCAGTGCCGCGGTCAACTCCGAGGACGGAGCCGTCATCCTGACGGCTGTCAATGACGCCCTGACGTTCCTGAAGAGCAACCAGACGAATATCCCGAAGCTCCAGGCGTACGAGGCCACGAAGTCGGTCGGCGATCGCCTCGCCTCGGCGTACGCAAAGATGATCGACGGCCTGACCAGGGTCCGCGACGGGATCAACAACGCTGACGCCGCTGCCGTCGACCAGGGCTTCCAGGCATTCGCCGACGGCAGCCATGAGTACATCGGGGTCGCGCCCGACCTCGGCACGGCCGCCGAGCAGGCGATCCTGATGACGCGGCTGCTTCTCAAGTGAGCTCACGGGGATGCCGAACGCACCGTCGAACCTGGTCGCGGATCGGACCGTAATCATGTAGGGACGTGACGCGACCCATTCGACTCGCTAGGATGGGCGCCGACCCTGGGCCCCGGAGGAGGACTCTGGCGCCCGTCACCCCGGCCCGTTCGGACCGGGTTAGCTGGAGGAGCATTGAATGAATCGTAAGCGGATCGGCGTGCTCGCCGCCGCCGCGGCCCTCGCGCTCGCTGCGTGCGGTGGAGGGACCACGGCGTCCCCATCGAGCCCCGCGACGCCGGGCCCGACCGGTGAATCGCCCACGGCCACCCCGGCCAACCAGATGAAGGAGGGTGGGACCCTCATCGTGGCCCTCCCGGGTGACATCACCCGGACCGACCCCGCCCTGATCGACGACAGCAACAGCTCGTACGTCATGAATCAGGTCATGGAGGGTCTCGTCGCGCTCGAGCCCGGGTCGACCTCGAAGATCCGGCCGGCATTGGCCGAGTCGTGGGACGTCTCCGCGGACGGCCTGACGTACACCTTCCACATTCGGCAGGGCGTGAAGTTCCACGACGGGACGGACCTCGACGCGGCCGCGGTCAAGTTCAACTACGACCGCTGGCTGAACTTCCCGACCGAGCTCCAGGACTACAGCTACTACGCCGGGGCGGTCTTCGGCGGCTACGGCGCGACCTCGAATGTCGCCTCGGTCGACGTCGTCGACCCGATGACCGTCGCCATCACCCTGAAGACCCCGAACTCCTCGTTCCTGCTGACCCAGACCCTGACGGTCTTCGGGATCTCGAGCCCGGCCGCGCTCAAGGCCGGCCATGCCGACAACACCGAGCTTGACGTCAGCAAGATCGACTACGCCCAGGGCGGCTCGACCGCCATGGTCGGAACCGGACCGTTCAAGTACTCCGAGTGGGTGGTCGGCGACCACGTCACCGTCGAGCGGAACGACGCCTACTGGAATCCCGACGGTGTCCCGCACCTCGATGCGATCGTCTTCAAGCCGGTCGCCGAGGAGGCCCAGCGCCTGAATGGGCTGGCCTCGGGCGAGATCGACTTCGCCCAGACCATCGCGCCGGTCGACATCTCCACGATCACCGGCAACAGCGACCTCGCGGTCGTTGACCGAGGTGAGAGCTGCAACACCGTGCAGATCTCGATGAACCACAACTACACCCCGATCAACAATGCCGACATCCGCCATGCCATCGACTACGCGGTCAACAAGGACTACCTGATCCAGACCTTCTACGCGGGCCTCGGCGTCCCGGCCGACAACTGGATGCCGGTCAACACGCAGTACGCCAAGCCGCTTGGCCTGCCGACGTACGACCCCCAGAAGGCGAAGGACCTGATCGCCCAGTCCGGACTGACCGGCGACGACCTGACCATCGACTTCTACTACCCGTCGGACGTGACCCGGCCGTACATGCCGGATCCGAAGGGCATCTTCGAGGCGATCACCGGCGACCTCGAGGCCGTCGGCTTCAAGATCGTCCCGCACACGGAGACGTGGCGGCCCGACTACCTCGACCACGAGTACGCCGGGAACTTCGAGATGTGGTTGCTCGGCTGGACCTGTGACTGGTCCGGGCCGGACAACTTCCTCAAGACCGCGTTCTTCGGCTACGTCGACGGTGCTCCGTCGCCCGAGTTCGCCTACAAGAACGACGATCTCGAGAAGACGATGAACGATGCCCTCGCGGCGACCGACGAGGCCACCGCGAAGTCGCTCTGGGAGCACGCCCAGGATCTCCTGGCGGCCGACCTCCCGACGGTGCCCTTGATCAACTCGACGCCGCCCGCGGCGGCGAGCGTCGACGTCAAGGACTTCGTCGGCAACGGCGCCCTGACCGAGTTCTTCAACACCGTCTGGCTGGACCGCTAGGCGGCGGGTCGCCGCTCCGCGGCGGCCTGGCACGCTATTGATTCGCACCCCCGGGGCCAGACGGGCCCCGGGGGTGCGCCACACCACAGGACGACACGCCTCGATCGATGCTGAAGTACATCGTCCGGCGCCTTCTCGCCGCGATCCCGGTCCTGCTGGGCCTGTCGATCGTGCTCTTCGGCTTCGTCCACCTGCTCCCCGGAGATCCCTGCTCGGCGATCCTGGGCCAGCATCGGACGGAGGTCGCCTGCACCCGCCTGCGTGACAACCTGGGCCTCAACGATCCGCTCTGGCAGCAGTACCTCACCTATCTCGGTCACCTGCTCCAGGGCAACTTCGGGGCCTCCGTCATCAACAACAAGCCGTTCTTCGCGGAGTTCGCCGTGCGCTTCCCGGGGACGGTCGAGCTGACCGTCGGCGCGCTCATCTTCGCTGTCGGGCTCGGCATCCCCCTCGGCCGCCTCGCGGCCCGCCACGCCCAGGGCTGGATCGACGGGTTCGTCACGGCGGTCAGCCTGTTCGGGATCAGCATCCCGGTCTTCGTCCTGGGCCTGATCCTCATCGTCATCTTCGGGGTCGGGCTGGAATGGCTGCCGACCCAGGGCCGGATCGATGCCCGGGTTCGCTTCGAGGCGACGAGCAACTTCCTGCTGTTCGATACGGCATTCGCCGGGCGCTGGGACCTCTTCGTCGACGTCCTCCGCCACCTCATCCTGCCGTCGATCGCGCTCGGTTCGATCCCCCTCGCGATCATCGCCCGGATCACGCGCGCGTCGGTCATCGAGGTCGCCAACGAGGATTACGTCCGGACGGCCCGGGCCAAGGGCCTGACGGAACGCCGGGTCAACGATCGGCACATCATGCGCAATGCCTGGCTGCCTGTCACGACGGTCATCGGCCTCCAGGTCGGCGGCCTGCTGGCCGGGGCTGTCCTCACCGAGACGGTCTTCGTCTGGAACGGCGTCGGCCGCTGGGTCGTCGACGCGATCGGCAACCGGGACCTCACGATCGTCCAGTCGACGATCCTGGTGTTCGCCCTGATCTTCCTGACCGTCAACCTCATCGTCGACATCGGCTACGCGGTCCTGAACCCGCGGATCCGGTACGCGTGACCGGGAGGCGAGGGTGACGAGCATCGCGGCGACCGCTCGCCCGATCGAGGCCCGGGTCAGCCGCGGCCTGTGGTCCGACGCCTACCGGCGCCTGCTGCGCAACAAGCCGGCGATCGTCGGCCTGGTCCTGATCGTCACCTTCATCGGCGTGGCCTTCCTCGCCCCGCTCGTGGCGCCGTATGGCCCCTACGAGCAGCGGGTCGGGGGCAGCCTGGAGCCACCGAGTCCGGCCCACCTGTTCGGGACCGACCTGCTCGGCCGGGACATGTTCAGTCGCGTCCTCTACGGGGCCCAGATCAGCCTCCAGGTCGGCGTGATCGCCGTCGTCATGGCCCTCGTGATGGGCGGCCTCATCGGATCCCTGGCCGGCGGCCTCGGCGGCCGCGTCGACAGCGTCCTGATGCGAACGACGGACGTTCTGCTGTCGATCCCGGGGATTCTCCTGGCCATCGGCATCATCGCCTGGCTGGACCGCGGGATGATCCAGCTGATGCTCGCGATCGCGGTCACGTACACCCCGATCTTCGCCCGGCTCCTCCGCGGCTCGCTCCTGGGCCTCCGCGAAGCCGACTACGTGATCGCGGCGGGCGCCCTCGGGGCGTCCCGGGCCAGGCTGCTCGTTCGGCACATGCTGCCCAACGCCCTCACCCCTCTCATCGTCCAGGCGACCCTGATCCTGGCAACCGCCATCATCGACATCGCGGGCCTCGGCTTCCTCGGCCTCGGCCCGCCCGACCCCCGGACGCCGGAGTGGGGGACGATGCTCGTGGACGCCCGGCGGTTCCTCCAGACCGCGCCCCACATCGTCTTCTTCGTGGGTGGCGCGATCGTCGTCTCGGCCATCGGCTTCAACCTCCTCGGCGACGGCCTCCGGGAGTCGCTCGATCCGCGGCTCAAGCGGTAGCCGCGACGATGGCCCTCCTGGACGTCCACGACCTCGTCGTCCGATTTCGGACCGCCGACGGCACGATCCACGCCGTCAACGGGGTGACCTTCGAGCTGGAGGCCGGCGAGACCCTCGGTCTCGTCGGCGAGTCGGGCTGCGGGAAGAGCGTCACGAACCTCGCGATCATGCGCCTCCTGCCCAAGCCGGCCGGCCACATCGAAGGGGGCCAGGTCCTGTTCGACGGCCTCGACATCCTGGCGATGGCCGAGTCGGAGGTCCGTGACCTGCGGGGCAAGGAGATCGCGATGATCTTCCAGGACCCGATGACCTCGCTGAACCCCGTCCTGACGATCGAGGAGCAGATCGTCGAGACGATCCGGGCCCATCGCCAGATGACGATGGTCGACGCCCGGAAGCGAACGATCCAGCTCCTCGAGATGGTCGGCATCCCCAGCCCGGAGGACCGTCTGAAGAGCTTCCCGCATCAGTTCAGCGGGGGCATGCGGCAGCGGGTCATGATCGCGATGGCCCTCGCCCTGGAGCCGAAGCTTCTCGTCGCCGACGAGCCGACGACCGCGCTCGACGTGACGATCCAGGCCCAGGTCCTGGACCTCCTCCAGCGGCTCACGACCGAGGGTGGCACGGCCCTCATCATCATCACCCACGATCTCGGCGTCGTGGCCGGCATGGCCCAGCGCATCGCCGTCATGTACGCCGGGTTCATCGTCGAGACGGCCCCGACCGACGAGCTGTTCGCCCGGCCCTCCCATCCCTACACGGTCGGCCTGCTCCACTCGATCCCGAAGGTGACCGAGGTCGAGGACGAGGAGCTCATCCCGATCGAGGGACGACCGCCCGACATGCGCCAGGCGCCGACCGGCTGTCCGTTCGCCCCCCGCTGTGCGTGGCGTCTGGAGGAATGCTGGGCGGACAACCCGGCGCTCCGGCCGCTCGAGCCCGGGGCGGCGCTCGTGATGACCGGGCCGAACGCCAGCCACCTGATCGCCTGCCACAACCCGCCGACGCCCGAGGAGGCGACCGAAGGCCGACCCTTGCGCGAGGGCTTCCGGCCCGCGCCTGCCCCGGCCGGCCTGATGGACGAGCTGGCCGTCGACGAAGAGGTTCGAGCGTGACCGCGGCGGCAGCCGGCGCACCTTCGCCGACGGGCGGCAACGACGCGGGCCGGCCCCTCCTCAGGGTCGAGGGGCTGAAGGTCCACTTCCCGATCAAGGAGGGGGTCATCTTCGAGCGCCACGTCGGCGACGTCCGGGCCGTCGACGGGCTCTCCTTCGACCTCCGCAAGGGCGAGACCTTCGGGCTCGTGGGCGAGTCCGGCTGCGGCAAGAGCACGACCGGCCGGGCGATGGTCCGGATCTACCGGCCGACCGCGGGCCGCATCGAGTTCGAGGGCGTTGACATCGCCGGGCTCGAGGGCGCCGACCTCCGCCAGATGCGGCGGCGAGTCCAGATGATCTTCCAGGACCCCTATGCCTCGCTCGATCCCCGGATGACCGCCGGCTCGATCATCGCCGAGCCGCTCGACATCCACGCCATCGGGTCGAAGGCGGATCGCCAGGACCGCATCCGCGAGCTGCTGCCGCTCGTCGGCCTCGACGCCGCCTACGGCGTCCGCTATCCCCATGAGTTCTCGGGCGGCCAGCGCCAGCGCATCGGCGTCGCCCGGGCGCTGGCCCTGAATCCCGACCTGATCGTTGCCGATGAGCCCATCAGCGCCCTCGACGTCTCGATCCAGGCCCAGATCCTGAACCTCCTGCAGCGCCTCCAGGGCCGTCTCGGACTGACGTACTTCTTCATCGCCCACGACCTCGCGGTCGTCCGCCACATCAGCGACCGGATCGCGGTCATGTACCTCGGCCAGATCGTGGAGATCGCGTCGTCGCGAGACCTGAACACGCGCCCGCTCCATCCCTATAGCGTGGCCCTCCTGTCCGCCGTGCCGATCCCCGACCCGGCGGTGGAGCACCGCCGCAGGCGGATCATCCTGCGGGGCGACGTGCCCTCGCCCGCCGCGCCGCCGCCGGGGTGTCGCTTCCATACGCGGTGCTGGCTGCGCGAGCGGCTCGGCAACCCGGAGCGCTGCATGGTCGAGGAGCCGCCGCTCCGCGAGCTGGAGAGCGGCCACGCCGTGGCCTGCCACTTCGCCGAGGACGTCGCCGGCTCGGTCGAGCAGGAGCAGGTCACCGGCCAGCGGACGTCGGTGGCGACGGCCGCCAACGGCGGCAGCGCTGCCGTTCGAGCAGGAGCCGTGCCCGACGGAGCGCCCGTGTCGCCGTCCAGCGCCGGCTCGAGCGGCACCAGCGTGCCGGGGACGAGCGCCCCGGCCGAGTAGACTCCCGGTCATGGCCGAGACCCGTCGGATCGTGCTCGCCCAGCTCGCCCCGCGCCTCGGGGAGCTCGAGGAGAATCTCGACCGGCACGCGGAGGTCCTCGACGGGGCCCGGGCAGACGCCGCGGACCTCGTCGTCTTTCCCGAGCTCGGGCTCACCGGCTACCAGCTCCAGGACCTCGTCGGCGACGTGGCGATGCGCCTCGACGACCCGCGCCTTGCCCGCCTGGCGGCCGAGACGCGGGGCCTCGCCGCGATCGTCTCGTTCGTCGAGGAGTCGGCCGACCACCGGCTCTTCATCGCGGCGGCCCTCATCGAGGACGGCGAGATCCGCCACGTCCATCGGAAGCTCTACCTGCCGACCTACGGGCTGTTCGACGAACGCCGCTTCTTCGCGGCCGGGGACATGCTGCGGGCGGTCCCGTCCCGGATCGGCGTCGGCGTCGGCATCGCCGTCTGCGAGGACTTCTGGCACCTGCCGGTGCCCCAGCTGCTGGCCCTCGACGGGGCCCAGGTCCTCGTCAACATCTCGTCCTCCCCGGGCCGCGACCTGGCGGCCACGCACGAGGTCGGGCTGGGCACGGCGACCTCGTGGCGGACGCTCATGCGGACGTACGCCCAGCTGACGACCTCGTTCGTGATCTTCGTCAACCGGGTCGGGGTCGACGAATCGATCTCGTTCTGGGGCGGCTCCGAGGTCATCGGGCCGGCCGGTGACGCGATCTTCTCGGCGCCCCTGTACGACGAAGGCGTCTTCACCGTCGAGATCGACCTCGCCGATGTCCGCCGGGAGCGGATCTCCTTGCCGCTGCTCCGCGACGAGCGGCCCGAGCTGCAAGCGCGCGAGCTGGGCCGGGTGATCGCGGAGCGGGCCGGCCTCGCGCCGGACGCGACGGCCGAGGCGGGGACCGAGGCCGGCCTCGACCTGGCCCCTGGCACGGCCCCCGGTGTGCCGGTCGGGTTCCGGGCGACCGACGGCACCCCCCCGGGCCAGACGTCTCCTGCCCGCCGTCGGCGAAAGGCGGGCGCCGCGTGAGCCGCGTGAGCCGGCCGGTGCCGGCCGTCCCCCTCGGCTCGGACGGCACGCCCCTGTTCGACCTGCCGCCGGAGCTGGCGATCGACACCGACGTCGCCCGGCGGGTGATCGGGGAGTTCATTCGCGGCCAGCTCCGCCAGGCCGGCTTCGAGCGGGCGATCCTCGGCCTGTCGGGCGGCATCGACAGCGCCCTCGTTGCCTACCTGACGGCCGAGGCCATCGGGGCCGAGCGGCTCCGCTGCGTCCTGATGCCCTACCGGACCTCGTCACCGGCATCGCGGGCGGACGCGGAGGCTGCCGTCGCCGACCTCGGCTGCGCCAGCGAGGTGGTCGACATGAGCCCGATGGTCGACGGCTTCTTCGGTGCGGGTGAGGCGCCGGGCGCGTCCGGGCCGGAGGGGCTGGCCGCGAGCCCGCTCCGCCGCGGCAACTTCGCCGCCCGGATTCGAATGGCCGTCCTGTACGACCGGTCGGTCACCTGGGGCGGCCTGGTCGTCGGGACCGGCAACAAGACCGAGTCGCTCATCGGCTACACGACCGTGTTCGGCGACAGCGCCTGCGCCTTCAACCCGATCGGCGACCTCTACAAGAGCCAGGTCCGCCAGGTCGCGGCGGCGATCGGCGTCCCGGAGCAGATCATCCTGAAGGCGCCCTCGGCCGACCTCTGGCCCGGCCAGACCGATGAGGACGAGGCGGGGTTCAGCTATCCCGAGCTCGACCGGCTGCTGTTCTGGCGGATCGACAAGCGCCGCTCGATCGAGGAGGTCGTCGCGAAGGGATTCGATCGGTCGCTCGTCGAGCGGATCGACCGGCTGGTCGCGACATCCGAGTTCAAGCGCCAGGTGCCGCCGATCGCCAAGCTCGGCCCGCGGACCGCCGGCGTCGATTACCTCTACCCGCGGCGGCGCCCTGGTTCCCGGCACATCGAAGAGCCTCCGCGGCGGCCCGGCTCGGTCCGCGCCTGACGGCGTCGATGGCGGGCGGCATCCTCTATCTCGTCGCGACCCCGATCGGGAACCTCGGCGACGTCACCTTCCGGGCGATCGAGGTC
This sequence comes from uncultured Chloroflexia bacterium, assembly GCA_963719145.1. Classification (GTDB taxonomy): domain Bacteria; phylum Chloroflexota; class Limnocylindria; order Limnocylindrales; family CSP1-4; genus UBA5189. Next base: position 16,185 of record CAVRAX010000006.1, on the reverse strand, counting down.
CTCCGGGCGGTGCCCCTCATCGCCGCCGAGGACACCCGCATCGCCCGGCGCCTCCTCGCCCGCTACTCGATCCCGACCCGTACCCTGAGCTACCACGCCCGGAGCGGTCCGGGCCGCGAGACCGAGCTCCTGGCCCACCTGCGGGGCGGGGCCGACCTCGCTCTCGTGACCGACGCCGGGACGCCCGTGATCAGCGACCCCGGCCTGGAGCTCGCGGCAGCCTGGGCCGCCGAAGGCGGCCGGGTCGAGGCAGTGCCGGGCGCCTCGGCCGTGCCGGTGGCCGTTGCCGCGTCCGCGCTCGCCGGCCCCAGGTGGGTCTTCGAGGGCTTCCTGCCCCGGGGTGGGCGGTCCCGGCGCGAGCGGCTCGGCGCGATCGCCGGCGACGGGCGTGGCGCGATCGTCTTCGAGGCTCCGGGCCGGCTCCGGGCGACGCTCGCAGACCTCGCGGCGGCCTGCGGCCCGGGCCGTCCCGCGGCCGTCTGCCGCGAGCTCACGAAGCTCCACGAGCAGGTCGTCCGGGGGTCCCTCGAGCGTCTCGTCGCGGCGGTCGATGACGGGACGATCCCGGCCCGGGGCGAGGTCGTGATCGTGGTCGGCTGGTCGGCCGGCGCGTCCGACCGCGAGGGCGACGGAGAGGCGGCGGCCCCTGTCCAGGCGGTGGACGAGGCGGCTGCCCTCGCCGAGGTCGAGGCGCTCGTGGTCGGCGGGCTCGGACGGGCGGACGCCGCCCGCCGAGTCGCGGCCGCGACCGGCATCCCGCGGCGACGCCTCTACCGGGTGTCCGGGTCCGGCCCGGATCGTCGGCCTTGACGACCGAGCAACGGGCCACGTCGAGCCTGCCGGTGATCGGTGTCCTGAGCCCGCTCGGGCGGGGGGCGGTGCTGACAACCGTCGTCCTCAGCGCCGCGACGATCGCCATGGGCTGGCTGCTCCGCGCCGACGAGACGCTCGTCTTCCTCGTGGCGGCCGGCGCGATCCTCGGCCTCGCCTGGGTCGTCGGCCTCGCGACGGAGCGCCTCGGCGCGACCGTGGGCCCGCAGGCCGGGGGCATCCTGAATGCCACGTTCGGCAACGTCGCCGAGCTGATCATCGCCTTCTTCGCCCTCCAGGCTGGGCTCGTCGACGTCGTCAAGGCGTCGCTGACCGGCTCGATCATCGGCAACCTCCTGCTCGTCCTCGGGGCGAGCGTCCTCGTCGGCGGACTGCGCCACGGCATCCAGACGTTCGACGCGCGCATCGCCGGCGCCAACGCGGCGCTCCTGGTCGTCGCCGCGATCGGCCTGTTCGTGCCCGCGATCTACGCGATCTCGGTCGGCCAGCGGGCGACCGACCGCCTGGTGGAGGAGTCGGTGATCGTGGCCGTGCTGCTCATCGCCGGCTACGGCCTCTCGCTCCTGTGGCAGTTCACGAATCCGGACCGGACGCTCGGCGGCCACCAACCGGCCGTCGGCCACGAGGGGCCGGCCTGGAGCGGTCGGACGGCCAGCGGCGTGCTCGTCGGGGCCGCGGCGCTGCTCGCCGTGACCTCGGAGATCCTCGTCGGGGCCATCGAGCCATTCGTCGACTCGGTCGGGCTGTCGGCCTTCTTCGTCGGTGTCGTCATGATCCCGACGATCGGCAACCTGGCCGAGCATCTCGTCTCCGTCCAGCTGGCCGCCCGCAACAAGATGGAGTTCTCGATGGCCGTGACATACGGCTCGTCGCTCCAGGTCGCCCTGTTCGTGGCCCCGCTCCTGGTCATCGTCGGCGCCCTGATCGGGCAGCCGATGGACCTCGTCTTCACGCCCCTCGAGGTCGTCGCGGTCGGCGCGGCCGTCGGGATCAGCGCCCTCATCGCCCTCGACGGCGAGTCGAACTGGCTGGAGGGCGCTCTTCTCGTGATCGTCTACCTGATCCTCGCCGGATCATTCTTCGAGCTGCCCGGCTGAGGCACGGCCGGGCGACGCCGGGGGAGGGCCGGCGCCGCCGCGACCGCGAGGGAGGGAGGAAGGCTCGCCGATCGATCAGGCTGCGACCTCCTCGGCGATCGGGTCCTCCGCCGACGGCTCGTCGGCAGGCTCGCCCGATGGCTCGCCCGACTCGGTCTCGGTGGCGTCCCCGAACCGCGCAGCCTGGTTCTCGAGGCCCTCGGCCGCGGACTCGGCGGCGTAGTCCTTCTTGCGCCGGCCCGAGAGCATCTCGACGGAGTTCGCCACGATCTCCGTCTTCCAGTGCCGGGCGCCCTTGTCGTCGTCCCAGGTCCGGGTCTGGATCCGCCCCTCGAGCGCGACCTGCTGACCCTTGCCGAGGTAGCGGCCGCAGATCTCCGCGAGCCGGTCCCAGGTCACGATGTTGTGGAACTCGGGGCGTTCCTTGCCGTTGCCGGCGTACTCGTTGGTGGCCACGCTGAACTGGGTGACGTGCTTGCCCGAGGCGAGCGCGCGCATCTCCGGGTCGCGCGTGAGGCGGCCGGTCAGGAGGACCTTGTTCACGGTCCAGTCTCCTCTGTCTGGTCGGCCGACGGGTCACGGGCCGACCCTGCGTGCGGCGGGGTGAGCGAAGGTGCCGGCCTCGGCGGTTGGCCCTGGCGGGTCGGCGGTCGGCGAGGCCGGCGGCGAGTTCGGCGAGCAGGGAGACCCTAGCAACGAGCCCTTATCGCGCGGTCACTCGGGACTCACTCCCGCATTGCGCGGAGGATTCGGTGTCGGATCCGGCGAGCCGCGGGCGGATCGAGACCGTCGGTGCCAGACTGGCGGCATGCCCCGAGCCGACAGTCCATCGCCACGGGACGCGGTTCGACCGCTGGCCCGCGTCCGCCAGATCCGCGAGTTCAGCCACGAGCCGCCGACCGACGCCCAGCTCGCAGCGATCGCCGACGCGGCCCGCTGGTCCGGCAGCAGCACCAACCAGCAGCCGTGGCGGTTCATCGTCATTCGCAGCGCCGACGTCCTGCGGCAGGTCCACGATGCCGGGCTGCCACAGACGCGAGGTCTGCGGACGGCGCCGGCGGGCATCGCCATCGTCCTGCCCGACGACGATCGCGCGATCTCACACGCCTATGACGAAGGCCGCGCCGCCGAGCGGATCCTGATCGCCGCCGAGCTCGTCGGCCTGCGGGCCGGCATCAGCTGGATCCGCAAGGAGATCCGGCCCCTGGTCTCGGAGCTGCTCGCCCTGCCGGCGGACCGCTACGTGCGCACGATCGTCGCCGTGGGCCACCCGACCGAGGCGGCCCTCGCCCCGAAGAACCCGCCGGGCAAGGCCCGTCTCCCGCGCGTCGAGACCGTCTTCGCCGAGCGCTGGCCGGCCGATCGCTCCTGATGCCCCGCGGCGAGGAGGGGCCCGACGACCGGTGGGCCGACTTGGCTATACTCGGCCGGTCGCCGGGCTGCGCGTCGAGGCGGCCCGGACAGGAGGTCTTGCGATCGCGCGACATGGGCGCGTCGTCCGTCCCGTGAGGCGGGCGAGCGACCGGCAGAACCGGAGCCGCGATGGCGGCGCGCAGCGACGGGAGAGGTCTATCCAGGCCCCGGGCCCCCAGGCCCGGGCTCTTTCGTTTCCGGGCCTCCGAGGCGCCGGCGCCGCGCGGGACGCCGGCGCCGCGCGGGACGCCGCCTGATGCCGGCCACGGTCATCGTCGGGCTCCAGTGGGGCGACGAGGGCAAGGGCAAGACGACGGACTTCCTGGCCGAGCAGGTGGCGATGGTGGTCCGCTACCAGGGGGGCGACAACGCCGGCCACACGGTCGTCACCGGCGACGAGGTCTTCAAGCTCCACCTCGTGCCCTCGGGCGTGCTCTATCCCCACATCACCTCGGTCATCGGCAACGGGGTCGTCGTCAACCCGGCCACGCTCATCGCCGAGCTGGACATGCTGACCGCCCGGGGCATCGATGTCTCGCGCGTCCGGGTCAGCCGGAGCGCCCACGTGACGATGCCGTACCACGTGAGCCTCGATCGGGCGAACGAGGCCCGCCTGGCCGAGGCGCGGGTCGGGACGACCGGGCGTGGCATCGGCCCAACGTACGGCGATCGCGCCTGGCGGCTCGGCCTTCGGATGGAGGACCTCCTGGTCCGCGAGGTGCTGCGGGGTCGACTGGCGCGCGTCCTGCCGGACAAGAACGTGCTGCTCGAGGCGCTCGGCTCGGAGCCGTTCGAGATCGAGGCGCTCGTCGACCAGGCCGCGGCGTGGGGCGAGCGGCTCGCGCCGCACCTCGACGATTCGACCTGGCTCGTGCAGTCTGCCCTCGCCCGCGGCGAGCACGTCCTGTTCGAGGGCGCCCAGGGCACCCTCCTCGACCTCGACCACGGCAGCTATCCGTTCGTGACCTCCTCGAACGCCGTCGCCGGCGGAGCCTGCACCGGCGGCGGGATCGGCCCGCTCCAGGTCGACGAGGTCATGGGCGTCATGAAGGCCTACGCGACCAGGGTCGGCTCGGGCCCGTTCCCGACCGAGCTCCGCGACGAGATCGGGGCCGGGATCGCCGAGCGCGGCCGGGAGGTCGGCACGACGACCGGACGGCCGCGGCGCGTCGGCTGGTTCGACGCCGTGCCCCTTCGCTACGCCGTCGCCGTCAACTCGGTCAGCAGCATCATGCTGAACAAGCTGGACATCCTGTCGGGGATCCCGACGATCCGGCTCTGTGTCGCCTACGACGCCGGCGGACGGCGCGTCGAGCATTGGCCCTCGAGCGCCAGCGCGCTGGCCGAGGCGCGGCCGATCTACGAGGAGTTCCCGGGCTGGGAGGAACCGATCCACGACGTCCGGGCGCTCGGCGACCTGCCGGAGAACGCCCGCCGCTACCTCACCGCCCTCGAGGAGATGGCCGGGGTGCCGATCGTCCTCGTCTCGGTCGGCCCGGAGCGGACCCAGACGATCGAGCGGGCCTGGCGGCCGATGCGCAACCGCGGCGGCGTGGCCATCGCATGAGCCTGGTCATGCCGACCCGCGTCCTCGTCGTCGGGAGCGGCGGCCGCGAGCATGCCCTGGCATGGAAGCTCGCCACCGAGCCCGGGGTGAACGAGGTCGTCGTAGCCCCCGGCAGCGCGGCCATGGCCGCCGAGCCCCGGGTCCGGCCGCTGCCCCGCGTGGACCCGCTGGATCCGGCCGCGGTCGGCACCGCGGCCCGGGCCGCGGCGGCTGAGCTCGTCGTCATCGGGCCCGAGGCCCCGCTCGCCGTCGGCGTCGCGGATGAGCTCGCGGCCGGCGGGATCGCGGTCTTCGGCCCGACGCGGGCGGCCGCCCGACTCGAGACCTCGAAGGCGTTCTGCCACGAGGTCGCCGCGGCGGCCGGCGTCCGGATGGCCCGGGCCCGCGCGTTCGGGGGTGGCGACATGGCGGCGGCCGAGGCATTCATCCGAGCCCTCGACGCGGCTGGCACCCGGGCGGTCCTCAAGGCCGACGGCCTTGCCGGCGGCAAGGGCGTGATCGTCACCGAGTCGCTCGACCAGGCGCTCGGCCTCGCCCCGAGCTTCCTCGCCGGCCGGCCGGCGGAGGCGCCGGCGCTCGTGGTCGAGGAGCGGCTCGAGGGCCGTGAGGCGAGCGTCATCGCGATCTGCGACGGCGATCGGGCCGTCGCCCTGCCCGCCGCGCGCGATCACAAGCGCCTCTGCGACGGCGATGAGGGCCCGAACACCGGCGGCATGGGCGCCTACTCGCCGCTCCCGGATCTCGACGACGACGCCGCCGGCGAGATCATCGAGGCCGTCCACCGCCCGATCCTGGCCGAGATGGCCCGCCGCGGCGCGCCGTTCCGTGGCTTCCTCTACGCCGGCCTCATGCTCACCGCCGACGGCCCGGTCCTCCTCGAGTGCAACGTCCGCCTCGGCGACCCGGAGGCCCAGGTGATCCTGCCGCGGCTGGCGGTCGCCCTCGGGCCGCTCCTGCTGGCCGCGGCCCGGGGCCGGTTCCCGGCAGGCGTGGCAGGCCGCGTCCCCGCGGTGCCCGGCGCGGCCGTCGCGGTCGTCCTCGCGGCGAAGGGCTACCCGGGCGATCCGCGGCGCGGCGATCCGATCCGCGGCCTCGAGACAGCCTCGGACGGGGGCGCGCTGGTCTTCCACTCGGGCACCGTGGCCCGGCCGGGCGGCGGCTACGGCACGAACGGCGGGCGGGTCCTGACGGTGGTGGGCCGCGGCCCGACGCTCTCGACGGCGCGCGACCGGGCGGAGCGGGCGGCGGAGGCGATCGCCTGGGACGGCCTGCAGCGTCGCCACGACATCGCGGTGGACCTGCCGGTCCCGGTCGGGGCCGGCGCGTGATCGGCCGCTACACGCTGCCCGAGATGGGCGCGATCTGGGAGGATGCGGCTCGCTTCGAGCAGATGCTGCGGGTCGAGATCGAGGTCGCCCGGGCGCAGGCCGGGCGGGGTCGGATCCCGGCGGACGCCCTGGCCGCGATCGAGGCCCGGGCCCTGGTCGACGTCGGGCGGATCGCCGAGATCGAGCGGACGACCGACCACGACGTCATCGCCTTCGTCAGCCAGGTCTCCGAGTCGGTCGGGCCCGACGGCCGCTACCTCCACCTCGGGCTGACGAGCAGCGACGTCCTCGATTCGGCCCTGGCCCTCCAGCTCGGCGCGGCCGGCGACCTCCTCCTCCGCGACTGTGACGGGCTCATCGCCGTCCTCGTCGCCCGGGCCCGGGCCGAGGCCGCCACCCTGATGATGGGCCGGACCCACTCGGTCCATGCCGAGCCGACGACCTTCGGGCTGAAGCTGGCCGGCTGGGCCTTCGAGGTCGACCGCGGCCGGCAGCGCCTTGCGACCGCCGTCGACGAGATCCGGACCGGCAAGATCTCCGGGCCGGTCGGCACGTACAGCCACCTCGATCCGGAGCTCGAGGCGGAGGTCCTGGCTGCGCTCGGGCTGCGCGTCGACCCGATCTCGACCCAGATCGTCCAGCGCGACCGGCATGCCGCCCTCCTCGCGGCCGTGGCGATCCTGGGCGGGAGCCTGGAGCGCTTCGCGACCGAGATCCGGAACCTCGCCCACACGGAGATCGGCGAGGTCATGGAGCCGTTCCGGGCAGGCCAGAAAGGCAGCTCGGCGATGCCCCACAAGCGCAACCCGATCCTCTCCGAGCGGATCGCCGGGATCGCCCGGATCCTCCGCGGCTACGCTGGCACGGCGATGGAGAACCAGGCCCTCTGGCACGAGCGGGACATCAGCCACTCGTCGGCCGAGCGGGTCATCCTGCCCGACGCGACGATCCTCCTCGACTACGCCCTGCGGAAGATGGCCGGGCTCATCGAGGGCCTCGTCGTCCGGCCGGAGCGGATGCTTGAGAACATCGAGCGGGGCCTCGGGCTCCACGCCAGCTCCCGGGTCCTCGACGCCCTCGTCGACGGCGGCCTGCGACGCGAGGATGCCTACGCCTGCGTCCAGCGGGCCGCCCTGGCCGCGGCCGAGGAGCGACGGCCGCTCCGCGAGCTCGTCGCCCTCGAGCCGGACGTCGCCTCGCGACTGTCGCTGGCGGACCTCGATGCCTGCTTCGACGATCGCCGCCACCTCGGCCACGTCGCCGCCGTGATCGCCCGCCTCGACGTCCTCGTCCCGGCACCGGCGGCCGCGATCAGCGGGGCCGCCCGATGACGCCGCCGGCCGGACGGTACCTCCGATCCGGCAAGGTCCGCGACCTCTACGCGATCGACGAGGCCCGGCTGCTCCTCGTCGCCTCCGACCGGCTCTCGGCGTTCGACGTGGTCATGCCGACCCCGATCCCCGACAAGGGCCGGGTCCTGACCGGCCTGACGCGGTTCTGGTTCAACCTGAGCCGCGACGTGGTCGCAAACCACCTCCTTGACACGAATCCCGAAGGGGTGCCGCCGGGCGTCGTCCCCGACGACGTCGCCGCCGACCTCCGGGGCCGGATGCTGCTGTGCCGTCGGGCGACGGTCCTGCCGATCGAGGTGGTGATCCGCGGCTACCTGTCCGGCTCCGGCTGGAAGGACTACCGCGCCGATGGCGCGATCTGCGGCGTGGCCCTGCCGCCGGGACTCCGCGAGGGCGACCGCCTGCCGGAGCCGATCCTGACCCCGGCCACCAAGGCCCCGGCCGGCCACCACGACGAGAACATCGACTTCGAGGCGATGACCCACGCCATCGAGCGAATCGCCGTCCGCGACGGCAACGTCGGCTCGCCGAAGGACCTCGCCGAGCGGGTCCGGCAGATCGGGATCGCGCTCTATCGCCGAGCCGCCGCCCATTGCGAGGGCGTCGGGCTGATCCTGGCCGACACGAAGTTCGAGCTCGGCCTCGTCGGCGGCGACCTGATTCTCGTCGACGAGGCGCTGACGCCGGATTCTTCCCGCTTCTGGGACGCCGGCACCTACGAACCCGGCCGGCCCCAGGCGAGCTTCGACAAGCAGTTCGTCCGGGACTGGCTGGAGCGCCAGCCATGGGGCAAGACGGCCCCGGGCCCGGAGCTGCCGCCCGATGTCGTCGAGGGGACCCGGGCACGCTATGTCGAGGCGTTCGAACGGATCACGGGAGCGAGCTTCGAGCGCTACCTGCGGGAGGACGTGATCGGGCCGTGAGCGCCGAGTTCCGGTTCGCCGTGAACGTCCTGCCCAAGCCCGGGATCCTCGATCCGCAGGGCCGGGCCGTCGAGGGCAGCCTCGGACACCTCGGGGTCGAGGGCGTCTCGGCCGTCCGGGTCGGGCGGCGGGTCGAGCTCACGGTCGGGGCGGCCGACGAGGCGGCGGCCCGCGCCGTCGTCGACCGCCTGGCTCGCGAGCTGCTCTCGAACCCGCTCATCGAGGCGTTCGGGGTGGAGCTGCTCCAGGCGACAAGCTCGACGACCGCCGTCGATGGGGGCGTCCGGTGAGCGTCCGGATCGGCGTCGTCGTGTTCCCCGGCTCGAACTGCGACCGGGACACGACCCACGCCCTGGCACTCGCCGGTGCCGAGCCCGTGCCGCTGTGGCACGAGACGGCCGACCTCGGGGGCGTCGCCGGGGTGATCCTGCCCGGCGGCTTCGCGTACGGCGACTACCTCCGGGCCGGCGTCATCGCCCGGTTCTCGCCGGTGATGCGGTCGGTCGCGGCGTTCGCGGCCGCCGGCGGGCTCGTCCTGGGGATCTGCAACGGCTTCCAGGTCCTGGCCGAGGCCGGCCTGGTGCCCGGCGCGCTCCTCCGGAATCGGGGCCTGCGCTTCCTCGGGCGGGACGTGCGGATCGCGGTCGAGGTGCCGGACACCCCGTTCACCCGCCTCGCCGGCCCCCGCCGGCCGCTCCGGATGCCGGTCGCCCACGGCGAGGGCTGCTACTTCGCCGACCCCTCGACGCTCGACGCCCTCGAGGCCGACGGCCGGGTCCTCTTCCGCTACGTCCGCGAGGATGGCTCGGTGGCCGCCGAGGTCGACGACCCGGCCAACCCGAACGGCTCGCTCCGGGCGATCGCCGGGGTCCGGAACGCCGCCGGCAACGTCGGGGGGCTGATGCCCCACCCGGAGCGGGCGTCGGAAGGGATCGTCGGCTCTGACGACGGATTCGGGCTGATCAGGAGCTTCGTCGAGGGCGCCGCCACGGCCGCGGGCGCCGGCAATCGCGTCGAGGTCGGCGCCCGATGACGGTCGCCGAGCGCGCCGAGACCGTGCCGCTCCATCGCGCCCTCGGCCTGACCGATGACGAGCTCGACGCGATCCGCGACCGCCTCGGTCGTGAGCCCAATGACGTCGAGCTGGCGATGTTCAGCGTGATGTGGAGCGAGCACTGCTCGTACAAGAGCTCGAAGCCGCTGCTGAACACCCTTCCGACCGGTTCCGCCGCCGACGGCGTCGTCGCCGGACCGGGGGAGAACGCCGGCGTCATCTCGATCGGCGACGGTCTCGCCGTGGCCTTCAAGATCGAGTCCCACAACCACCCCAGCGCGGTCGAGCCCTACCAGGGCGCCGCGACGGGGGTCGGCGGCATCCTCCGCGACATCTTCACGATGGGCGCCCGCCCGATCGCGGTCCTCGATGCCCTCCGCTTCGGCGACCCGTCCGACCCGCGCACGCGGCACCTCGTCGACGGCGTGGTCCGGGGGGTCGGCGGGTACGGCAACTGCGTCGGCGTCCCGACCGTGGGCGGCGAGCTCGTCTTCGACCCGTCGTACCAGGGCAACCCGCTCGTCAACGTCATGGCGATCGGGCTCCTCGAGGAGCGCCTGCTGACGCTGGCCGGCGCGCCGGGACCCGGCAACCTGGTGGTGCTGTTCGGCAGCGCGACCGGGCGCGACGGGATCGGCGGCGCCTCGGTCCTCGCCTCGGCCACGTTCAGTCACGACGATCCGTCGAAGCGGCCCTCGGTGCAGGTTGGCGACCCGTTCGCGGAGAAGCTCCTCATCGAGTCCTCGCTCGAGCTCATCGAGGGCGGGCTCGTCGAGGGCCTCCAGGACCTCGGCGCCGGCGGCATCACCTGTGCCACGTCCGAGACTGCCGACCGGGCCGGGACCGGCATGGCCGTCGACCTCGATGCCGTGCCCCGCCGCGAGCCGGGCATGGCGGCGTTCGAGGTCCTGATCTCGGAGAGCCAGGAGCGGATGCTCGCGATCGTCCGGCCCGACCGTGAGGCCGCCGTCCGTGAGGTCTGTGACCGGTGGGCGATCCCGTGTGCCGTCATCGGCACCGTGAGCGGCGACGGCGACATCGCGGTCCGCGAGGCCGGCCAGGAGATCGCCCGCGTTCCGGCCCGGGCGCTGACCTCGGACGCGATCGTCCACCGGCGGCTGGCCGCGCCGCCCGCCCGTCGCCGGGCGGCTCCCGCGCCGGGCGCCCCGACCGAGCCCGCCGACCGGCTGCCGGAGCGGGGGACGGATCCCGGCGCCGTCCTGACGGCGCTCCTCGGCTCGGCGAACCTGTCCTCGCGCCGGCCGGTGTTCGAGCAGTACGACAGCACGGTCCAGGTGAACACCGCCATCGGCCCCGGGCGCGGGGCCGCGGTCCTGCGGGTCAAGGGAACGACCAAGGCGCTCGTCGCCACGACGGACGCGAATGCCGGCATCGGGGCCCTGGACCCCTGGCTGGGGGCGGCGATGAGCGTCGCCGAGGCGACCCGCAACGTGTCGGTCACCGGGGCCCGGCCGCTCGGGATCACGAACTGCCTGAACTACGGCGACCCGACCCGGCCCGAGGCGTTCTGGCAGCTGTCGGAAGCCGTCCGCGGCCTCGGCGACGCCTGCCGGGCGCTCGGCCTGCCGGTGACCGGCGGCAACGTCTCGCTCTACAACGAGTCGCCGGCAGGGGCGATCCTGCCGACGCCCGAGATCGGCGTCGTCGGCCTGCTCGACGACATCGGGACGCGGGTCGGCCCGGCCTTCGCCCGGGACGGCGACGCGGTCATGCTCGTCGGGGAGGCAAGCCCCGGGCTCGCGGGCAGCGAGTACGCGCGGATCGCCGGGGCCGCGGCGGAGGACGGCGCGCCCGCGCTCGATCTCGACCGCGAGCGGCGCCTCCAGGCCTTCGCCCGCGAGGCCGCCGGCCGGGGCCTCGCCGCATCGATGCAGGACGTCTCGGGCGGCGGCCTGGCCGTCGCCCTCGCCGAGTGCGCGATCTGGGGCCACCGGGGCGCGAACCTCAGGATCGCGATCGCCCATTCACCGGCCGTCGACCTCTTCGGCGAGAGCCCGAGCCGGATCGTGGTGACCGCCCAACCCCGTCACGCGGCCGCCGTCGAGCTCCTCGCCCGTCAATTCGGCCTGCCCGTCGAGCCACTCGGGCTGGTCGGCGGGGATCGACTGGTCGTCGAGCTCGCGGGCGCCGGCGCCACGGGGGCCGCCGAGGAGCGGGGCTCGCGGGTCGCGGATCCGATCGATCTCCCGATCGCCGAGCTCGCCCACGCCTGGGAGCACGGGCTGGCTCGCGTCCTCGACTGGGAATCGCCCGCCGCGGCGCCGGAGGGCCGCTGACGTGTGCGGCGTCTTCGGGGCCGCGCTGCCGCGCGGATCGGGGTCCGAGGCCGCCAACGTCGCGGCGCTCGGCCTGTTCGCCCTCCAGCATCGGGGCCAGGAGTCGGCGGGTCTCGCCGTCAGCGACGGGGCCGAGCTGTTCCTCTACAAGGACCTCGGGATGATCTCGTCGGTCCTCGACGAGCGGCGCCTGCCGTCGTTCCACGGCGACCTCGCGATCGCCCATTGCCGCTACTCGACGACCGGCTCGACGGTCTGGGAGAACGCCCAGCCGACGCTCCGGCTCGGGCCGCGCCGGGCCGTCGCGATCGGCCACAACGGCAACCTCGTGAATACCCGCGAGCTCCTCGGCCAGCTCCGCGGCGGCCGCGGCCGGCTGCCGGCGTCGACCGACACGGAGCTCCTGACGGCCCTCCTCGCCGATGAGCCCGGCGAGGACACGGTCGAGGCGCTGGTCAGCCTCCTGCCCCGGGTCCGCGGGGCGTACACGCTCGTCATCCTCGACCGCGACCGGATCATCGGCGTCCGCGATCCGCACGGCTTCCGGCCCCTCTCGATCGGTCGCATCCCGGACGTCGCCGCGCCGGTCCACGCGCCGGGCGGGCTGTGGGGCGACGACGAGCCGGTGGCCGGTCCCCGCCATGCCTGGGTCCTGTCGTCGGAGACCACCGGCCTCGACATCGTCGGCGCGGAGTACGTCCGCGACGTCGAGCCCGGCGAGATCGTCGTCCTCGAGCCCGGCCGCGAGCCGCGCTCCGTCCGGTTCGCCCCGCCGACGCCGGCCCTGTGCGTCTTCGAGCTCATCTACTTCGCCCGGCCGGACTCGTACCTCGAGGGTCGCTCGCTGTACGAGGCTCGCCGCCGGATGGGCATCCAGCTGGCGATGGAGCACCCGGCCGACACCGACCTCGTGATGCCCGTCCCGGACACGGGCGGCCCGGCTGCGGCCGGCTACGCGGAGGCGGCGGGGATCCCGTTCCGCGAGGGCCTGGTCCGCAACCGCTACACCGGCCGGACCTTCATCCAGCCGTCCCAGACGCTCCGCCACCGGGGCGTGACGATGAAGCTGAACCCGCTCCGCGACGTCGTCCGGGGCCAGCGGCTGACGGTCGTCGACGATTCGATCGTCCGGGGCACCACGACGAAGCAGATCGTGGCCCTCCTGCGACGGGCCGGGGCGGCCGAGGTCCACGTCCGGATCAGCGCGCCGCCGATCTACCACCCCTGCTTCTACGGCATCGACACCCAGGTCGAGACGGAGCTCATCGCCGCGAGCCAGTCGATCGACGAGATCCGCGAGTTCATCGGCGCCGACTCGCTCGGCTACCTCTCGATCGGTGGGGTCCTCGCGGCCCTCGACCTGCCGTACGAGCGGTTCTGCTTCGCCTGCTTCGACGGCAACTACCCCGAGCCCGTGCCGTACGACGTCGAGCGCCGGAAGTTCCTGCTCGAGGAGGCGGTCCCGGCGCGATGACGAAGGGACCGCTGCCCCGAGCCGCGTATGCCCGGGCCGGGGTCGATGTCGCGGCCGGCGACGCGGCGGTCCAGCGGATGCGGGCGGCGGTCGAATCGACCCGTCGGACCGAGGTCGTCGGTGGCCTCGGCGGCTACGGCGGCGCCGTCGCGATCCCGGCCGGCTACCGCGAGCCGCTCATCGTCTCCTCGACCGACGGCGTCGGGACGAAGACGGCGATCGCCGCCGCGCTGGGGCGCTGGGACACGATCGGCATCGATCTCGTCGCGATGTGCGCCGACGACGTCGTCTGCACGGGAGCGGAGCCGCTCGCGTTCCTCGACTACGTCGCCGTCGGGCGGCTCGACCCCGATGCCGTCGCCGCCCTGGTCGCGGGTGTCGCGGCCGGCTGCCGCGAGGCCGGCTGCGCCCTCGTCGGCGGCGAGACCGCCGAGCACCCGGGGCTCATGGAGCCGGGCACGTTCGATCTCGCCGGGACGTGCCTCGGGATCGTCGAGCGATCCGAGCTCCTCGACGGGACGGCGGCCCAGGCCGGGGACGTCATCCTCGGGTTGCCGTCGTCGGGGCTCCACGCCAACGGCTTCTCGCTCGTCCGACAGCTCCTGGCCGAATGGGAGATCCCGCTCGACCGACCGTACCAGGAGCAGCTCCAGCGAACGCTCGGGGACGCCGGGCGGGACGAGGCGGTGGCGGCCGAGCCCGAGCACGCCCTGGCGACGGTCGGGGACGTCCTCCTGACCCCGACCCGGATCTATGCCCGGGCGCTCCTCGCGGCCCAACGCGACCTTCGCCACGCCGGCCACGATGTCAGGGGCGTGGCCCACGTGACGGGTGGGGGACTGCCGGGGAACGTGCCCCGGGCCCTGCCCGAGGCCCTCGGCGCTCGACTCGACCCGACCCGCTGGTCGATGCCGTCGGTGATGCGGCTGTTCGGGGCCCTCGGCGGGCTCGACGACGTCGAGCTGCGGGCGACCTTCAACGGCGGCATCGGCATGGCCCTCGTCGTCGCGCCCGAGGCCGTGGAGACCGCAACGGCCGCCCTCCCGACGGCGATCCCGATCGGAATCGTGGCGCCAGCCGCCAGCCTCGGCGGCCGCTACGTCGAGGCGGCGAGATGACCGAGTGGCGGGGGACCGTCGAGGTCCAGTGCGGCACGGTGGTCCTGGCCGACAGGGAGGCCGCCGGGCGCGGCCTCGACGGGCCGGCCGACTTCACGCGCGTCTGGGAGGAGCACTGCGGCACCCTCGGCGAGGGCATCCAGGTCCTCGTCCCGGAGCGCGATGACGACGTCCCGGTCCACGTCCGGCTCCTCGAGGCGCACGGTCCGGTAGAGCCGGAGTGGGAGCACGTCGCCGAGCTCGCGTTTCGCGTTTCAACAGGGCGCCTGGCGATCTTCAGCTGGATGGTCGACGAGGATCTCGCGGGTGAGATCGACGTCCCGACCGAACCGCAGATTGCCCGGGTCCACTGGGCCGGCCTCGACGCCTGGCTTGCCGATCGGTCGCACCGGGAGACGGGCGGGCCGGGCCCGGTTCGCGTGCGGGTCGACCTTGCGCCCGGTGAGTTGGAGGCCGTTCGAACGCTCCGCGAGTGGCCGCCCTGGGCGGCGCCGGTCCACGAGTCGAGGCGCCCCGACGGGCTCCGGGTCTATCGCGGCGCGGGTGCCGACCGGCGCCACGAAGGGCTCGAGCCGTTGCCGATCCGCTTCTGGCACCCGTATCCGACCATCGATGAAGGATCGGTGACGTCGATGTGGCGCGACCCGGCCGACGGCAGCCGCTGGGCCGATGGGAGTGGCGGGCCATGGAGCCACAAGTTCCTCCGCGAGCTCTCGCCGGCCGAGGCAGACGCGCTGGCCGCGCAGGGCTTCCCGCCCGTGCGCACGTTCGCGCGTGACGCGGAGGGCCGCATCTGGTCCGCCGACCAGATCCCGCTCGAGCGGGCGCCGGCGCTGCTGCTCATCCCGGCCGACCGCTGGGCGATGCTCCAGGGATTCTTGCCCGCCGACCAGATCCGGGTCGTCGACCTGCCCGAGGGATGGTCGCGGATCACGCGACGGCCTCTCGACAGCGCCGGCAACGCCGTCCTCGTCGAGGGGCCCATCGCCGACGGCCACGATGGGCTCTACCAGCGCTGGCCAGACGATGCGGAACTACCCTCGTGATGACGACGCGGCTCGCGAGGCTTGCCGTCGGCGTCTCCGGGACGGGCTCGAACCTGCGGGCCCTCGCGGCCGCGGCGGCGCGCGGCGAGCTCGGCGCCGAGGTCGCGCTGGTCTTCGGCGACCGCGTCTGCCCGGCCCTGGACTGGGCGGCGGAGCAGGGGATCGAGACGGCGCTCGTGCCCGGGGGGGCCGATGCGGCGCTCGCCGAGACGCTCGTGGCCGCCGAGATCGACCTCGTCGTCCTCGCCGGCTACATGCGGATCGTCGGGCCGGCGACGCTCGGGGCGTTCGAGGGTCGGATCGTCAACACCCATCCGGCGCTCCTGCCGTCGTTCCGGGGCGCACGCGCCGTTCGCGACGCGCTCGCGGCGGGCGTACGCGTGACGGGTTGCACGGTCCACGTCGTGACCGACGTCCTCGACGGCGGCCCGATCCTCGCCCAGGAGGCGGTCCCGGTCCTGCCCGGGGACGACGAGGCGACGCTCCACGAGCGGATCAAGGCGGTCGAGCATCGCCTCCTGCCGGCGGTCGTGGCCCGCCTGGTCGCCGAGGGGCGCGGCATCGCCGAGCCGCCGACGCCGCGGCGGGCGCTGCTGTCGGTGAGCGACAAGACCGGGCTCGTGGATCTCGGCCGCGGGCTCGTGGCCCTCGGCTTCGAGCTCGTCTCGACCGGCGGCACGGCCCG
>CAVRAX010000005.1:0-113728 GCA_963719145.1 uncultured Chloroflexia bacterium | reverse complement strand
GGACGCGCGGGACGATTGCATGCTGACCTGGCCCTCAACTGATCAGCACCGCGCCCGGGTGCGGCGAGAGGCCGAAGTGGGTCAGGGTCTCGTCGAGTTCAGCCGGTCGGTCTTCAGTCTCCTCGAGGTGCGGATGCCATGACCGACCACGCAGCGGTTCCAGTTCCGTTGCGGCACCGACAGTGGCGAGGTCCTCGGAGCGCAGCAGGATCTCACCGGCGATACGGTAGTCCATGGCGGTGCGAGCTGCCCCATTGAGCTTCTTCCAGTGCGACGGGGTGGATTAAGCGCGTCAGTGTGTGCAGGTTCGCGACTGGGTCCATGCCGTGGCCTCTGGCGAGGAGGTCCTCGGCCGTCTTGAGCACCATTTCGGCTGACCAGCCGATGTGGGTGAGCGCGGCCGCTGGGTCGAAGTCGGCACGGAACTGTTGGCATTTGGCCGAAAGCCGTCCATCATCCCGGGCATCGAGAGGCTCTCGAGGATGTCGGGCAGGTACACCGGCTCGAGGATCGTCAACGGCCGGATCAGCCGTGAGGTCAATCCGCTCGCGGTCTAAGGAACTCTGTAAAAAGCGTTTCGATAGGTCCAGCCGCCATCCATCGCCCAATGAGCCGCGTAGCCGCGTTACAGCTCCTCCAACATCGCGTTGTGGAGCTGGGAGTACGAGTAGCAGATAGTGACGAGTCTGATATGCGCGTCCGGCGAATCTCCGGCGCTGGCGCCGCCAGGGCTTGTAGCCCTCGCTCGCCGGAACAAGCAGGTCACCAACCTCGCGTTCACCAATCAGCCCGTAGCCGTACGTGTTGGTGAAGTCGAGGAACCCGCGGATGTCGTCACGGCCAGCGGTTTCCCCTCGACAGCGGCTCGCTTTCGCACCAAGCGCGCGTCGTAGCGGATTGAATACATCGGAACGAGCAAGCCGGCGCGGTGAAACGCCTCCAGCTGACCCGGCTCAGGCCAACTGACGATATTCCGCTCGCGCAGCTCTTTGCCGAAGGCATCGACGGTTAGAGCCGGACGCTGCGTGAAGACGAACGGCTCGTCGAGGACTGCGAGCATCGGCTCTTCGCTGTTGGGTGCGGCTGGGTGTCCTCGGCTCTTCGCTTCGGCCATGGCATGGAGCCTAGACCCTCAGCGATCGTGTGAAAGCCGAACGCCCACTTAAGGGCAAGCGCGTCGGTTGGCCTACTTCCTCTGCTCTGCCTGGAGGGCCGCGGCGACCTCGTCCAAAATGCCGTCGACCGCGCCCTCGGAGTCCTTCGTGTCCGAGCCCAAGCCGCCCACAGTTGCTCGAGGGCGGCGCGCAGGTCGGGCTCGAAGTGCTGGTCGCCGCGGGTGGCGGCCATCGACGTGTCCCATGGGCGCAGGCCGTCGGTCCGGGGCGTCAGCAGGATGCCGACCGTCATCACGTCGGTGCGCTCTGGGATGAGCTCCAGCATCTGCTGATGGCGAAGGCTCACGTAACTGGTGAAGGAGTCGCCCACCAGCTCGTTGTGACGAGTGGCTGCGCCAACGATGAGGTACGGCCGGTCAGGCCAGATCATCCGGCGGAACCACCAGCGCGTCGTTCCTTCCTCCGTCTTGGCGACCTCATCGAGCCACTTGATGACGGTCTCGGCGAGGTCGAGGCGGACGCTGATAGGCACCGCGTCGACGGCGGCGATCGAGTCGAGACGGGCCGCAGGGTCATGTCCTTCAGAGGGAGCGACGGCGGCGATGTCCTCGAGCATGGCGCGCACCAGGTTGGACGACGGCGCTGGCGCCTGCGGTAGGAGCGGGGCCGAGCGACCCTGCGCTCCAAGCCTCGGATCGAGCGGCCCGGGTGGCGCCACCACGTCGGCAGCCGCGCTCGTAGTAGCGGATGGCTTGACCGAGGTCGATGGAACCGGGCCGGCAGTGCACCGGGCGAGGTACTCAATGACAGCGTAGGTGGACTTCAGCTGCTCAAGAGGTACTCCCAGTCGCGCCGGAGTAGCACGACGGCTTCCGATGTTGGCACATAGGACTCGAGGCCAGGATGGTCGATGACCACGATCGGGACCCATATCTTGTCGGCGGATCGGATCGGGATGGTCATCCCGCGCTGGTTTTCGAGTTCGACCACTGCGGCCTTGTGCACCGCCCGGATCGTCCCCACCGATTGGCGGACACCCTCGGCGATCTTCTTGTCGAGCCGTCCGCTCTCGTCGCGCATCGCTGCTAGGGGCATGGCGGGACTTCACCTGCACGGAAGCTGCCGACGGGCCGACCACGATGATGGTGTCGCCGAGCTCACGGGCTCGCGGCCGCGGCGCTGCAGGGCCTCGGAAGAGGAAGTCGCCAAGCCCCCGCGGCAGCTCGTCGTGTGGCGGTCGACGCCGAACCCCGGTTGTCGCTCGTGCGGAGGAGCGCCGCCGGGCGGATGTCTGAAACACGCCTTTGGGCGTTTCGACTTCGAGCTGGAGAAATTCCGTTTCCTGATCGGGCAACCTACGGATCTGGACTACTCCATCTGTCGGAACCAGTCGCGAACAGAGAGACGCAGCCGAACCACCTCGTCCTCGGCCAGTAGTGTGCAATGCGCGATCGGGCCGCGCAGCGTGTTCAGGTTGGCCATGATCCGGCTCACTGCCTTCTCGCTCTTGAAGAGAGCGCCGAAGACGTCCCAGTTGCTTGAGATGATCTGTCCCAGCTCGCCAAATGTGGAGAAGTCAAGGGGGTCATCAGAGCGCAGCGTGACGCCAGTGTCCTCCTCCTTCTTCAGTCGGACCTCGCAGTCGCCCTTGATCTTTGCTGGAACCCGGTTCGGGTCGCTCCACCAGCCCGGTCCGTCCGCTGCCTCCAGCGAGTCTGCGACCAGCGTGCGGATCGTTCGCTCCAGCGAGTAGAAGATCTCATAGTGCGGGGCCATGGCTTTGGCCTCGGCGCGGAACGCCTGCTCGATCTGTGGGTAGTAGTCGGCCGCCTCCCCGGTCGCAGCGTTCCGGTCGCGCCCAAGGTCGAGCGCCAGGTCCTGCTCGATCGTGTCGAGGTCCTCCTCGATAAGCTGCGCAGTCATCAGGAAGACCTTGAGGCTGTCCTTTGTGGTCATCAGAGCAAGTGCTCGCGGAGGCTCTTGAAGATTGCGTTGAAGACCGCGATGTCGGTCGTCGCGGGTAGGTTGAGGTTGATCGTGTAGCCCAGGTGGAGACCGCCCTGCTCCGTGAGGAGCAGTCGCCGGCTTTGGTCGCCAACCACGTCCCCTCCCGTGCTCTCATCTACAACCTGGTCGAGGTCGGCGCCGACGTCAGCATCGAAGTCGGCGTACTGCTTGAGCGCCTTGAAGGACGCGACCATAGCGGGGACTAGTTTCGAGTCCTCCTCGAGGCCGGTAACCTGAACTATCAGGCCCTTCAAGTCCTTGTCGCTTGCGTTGTGGACGTACTCATTGGCAACGTACAGAGCGGAATACGCGTTCCGAATGCCCTGCGCAGCTGCTGCCCCGCGGAGAGACGCATTCCGGAACTGCTTGTATAGGTCGGTTGGCGTGCCCTCAGACGTGAGGAAGCCTGCTCGCTTCAGGAACTTGATGACAGGCCGCGCTCCGCCTCCGGGCATATCCAACGTGGTGGCGAGGAAGTCCTGCGTGAACTTCGGCGGCACCGTTGCCTTGGTGATCTTGTCGAGTGCCTTCTTGATGTTCCCGTAGGCTTGAAGATAGGGAACCTTGCTGCTTGCGTCATCGACCACCGTCGTACCTCCGTCTGCTTGCGCGCGTTGGACTGTCCTTATGGAATCGGATGGTCCTTAGGATAGACAGACACGAGGAACTCGCCAGACCCTCGAAGGGAATCGGCGCAGCCGGCGCAGCACCGGATACATGGGCTCGGGACGCCCGGCGCCACCGAGCGACCCGCCAGGCCCCGGCAGGGCGAGGTGGGTGGGACGAGGTGAAGGCGGTCCTCGATGTAGCCGAGGCGACGATCGAGTCGGGTGACCCTGCACGAGCGAGCTGATGGTCGCCCGGGTGCTATGAAGGCCTGGGACGACCTCATGCGCTTCTGGCACGGATCGCCATCCGATGCGCGCCGCCGGCTCCCACCGGGCTCATTGCCGCGCTAGCACCGCAATTGCGGCCGTCCTGAACGCGACGATGACCAGGGCTGGACCCTTATCTGGACCCTTATCGATCGTGTCTCATGTGTCTCATGCGTCTCTTCTTGGTACTTGGTGAACGCGGCTGAGACGCATGAGACGTTTCACCAGGAATCCGATATGCGGTACCAGCACCCACCCTGTGGACCGATCTGAACCCAGGCTTGGTACTTTCGCGGCCTGCCGACCAGCGTTTGGTCCCTCACCTGAGCCCTTCTGACGGTCGACTCTCGCACGCCATCTCAACCGACCACGATGCGGCCGTCCCACATGCTCTGTCGTGTGGGCTCGCACTACTCTCGTATGCTCGATAGGTGACCCGGGACAACCTGCCCACCGGTACCATCACCTTCCTGGCGTCGGACATGGAGGGGTCGACGCGCCTGATCCAGGATGTCGGGCCCGCCGCCTTCAAGGAGATCCTCGAGCAGCACAACGCCCTGCTCCGCGGCGCCTTCGGTGCGCATGGCGCCACAGAGCGCGGGACCCAGGGTGACTCCTTCCTGGTGATGTTCTCCGATGCCCCATCCGCCGTCGCCGCGGCGGCCGAGGCCCAACGGGCCCTCGCGGGCAACACGTGGCCCCGTGACGCGCAAGTCCGGGTGCGGATGGGCCTCCACACCGGCCTGGCGGCCCTCGGTGGTGACGACTACGTCGGCGTCGACGTGCACCGCGTGGCACGGATCGCGGCGGCGGCGCACGGCGGTCAAGTCCTCGTGTCTGATGCGACGCGCTCCCTCGCCGAGTCCGACCTCCCGTCCGGGACCTCTCTGCGCAGCCTGGGAGAGCACAAGCTGCGGGATATCGCGCGACCCGAGCACGTCTACCAGCTCGTGATCGACGGGCTGCCGTCCGACTTTCCGCCGATTGCCACCGCATCGGCTGTGGCGGCCGGGAACCTGCAGGATCGGTTGACCGCCTTCATCGGCCGGGACAGGGAGCTGGCGGAGCTTGGCCGGCTGCTGGACGATCGCCGGCTGGTCACCCTCACCGGCCCGGGCGGCACGGGCAAGACCAGCCTGGCGGTCGAGCTGGCCCGAGCCAGGGCCGAAGGGTTCGCGGACGGCGCCTGGTTCATCGGGCTGGAATCCGTCATGGATCCTGAGCTTGTCGCCGCTTCGATCACGGCCGCTCTGGGGCTCGTGAGCTCGCCGGAGGCCCCGGTGGCCGGGCAGCTGATCGCGTACCTGCAGGGCCGAACCGCGCTGCTCGTCCTCGACAACTTCGAGCAGGTGCTCCCGGCGGCCACGCTCGTCCGCGACCTGATACAGGCGGCCATCGGGGTGAAGGTGATCGTGACCAGTCGCGCTCCGCTGCACCTCTCGATGGAGCAGGAGTTCCCGGTGGCACCCTTCGCGATACCTGAGCGCGGGGCGCAGCCGGAGGAGGCGCTGCGCAACGAGGCGGTCAGACTCTTCCTCGAACGGCGCGCCGCGTCCGGCCGGGATACGACGCGGGGCCGGAGGAGCTGGCCGGGATCATCGAGATCTGTGGTCGGCTGGATGGCCTCCCACTGGGGATCGAGCTGGCTGCCTCGCGGGTGCGCCTGATCCCGGCGGCCACGATCGCCGCGCGCCTGGGGGAGCGTCTCGACGTGTCCGGGGCGGCGTCGCGGGACCTGCCGCAACGCCAGCGAAGCCTGGGGGAGGCCATCGGCTGGAGCTACGACCTCCTCGAGCCTCCTGTCAGGCACCTGTTCGCGCGCCTGTCGGTGTTTCGCGGCGGGTTCCGTCTCGAGGAGGCGGAAGCGATCTGCGGACCCGCCGCGGAGATCGGTATCGACGTGCTGTCCGGCCTGTCCGTGCTCGCGGACAACAGCCTCGTACATCCGACGCGCGGCCGGGACGGCGCCCGGTTCGAGCTCATCAACACGATCCGTAGCTTCGCGGGCGATCGGCTCGACGTCCACGGGGAGACCCCCGCCATGCGGCGCCGGCATGCGCTGGCCTACCTGGACATGGCCGAGGCGGCCGCCGGCCACATCCCGGGCGGCGAGCAGCTGCCATGGCCATGCTCGCCACCCTCGCCGATCGAATCAGCGCCCAGTGACCGATCAGCCCGCGACCGCCGAGGCATCGGCGCGAGGCCGGGCCAGCAGCCGCATCGCGTCGGTGCCCTGCTGAGATCCGCGGCGGCGATCCGGTCGCGCCCTCGGCTGATCATTTGCCTTCACCGGTTAGGCTAGGCCGATAACGACGCCGAAGGCAGGAGGGCAACGGATGCCAGACGAGCGGGAAGTCGGTCGCCGAGTGAAGGACAGCATCATCGGCACGATTCGCGGGACCGGAGAGATCACCGAGGCCGCGGTCGCCGCCCTTTCCTCGACCGTGCAGCGCACGATGAAGGAGATCGGCGCCACCGGCGGCAGCGCGGCCGACCTGACGGTGGGAGCCGTCAAGGGCACGATCGGGGCGGTGGGCGACGTGATCGGGCTCAGCGCCCTCACCGCGTCGCGGACCGTCAGCACGACGGCCCAGGCGGCGTCGAGCGCAGCCGCATCGGTCGGCAATGCGGCCAAGGCCGCCGTGATCGGGACCGTGCGCGGCTCCGCCGATGCCGGCGTCGGGACGCTCGAGGCAATCGGGCAAACCAGCCGCACCGCCGTCTCCGAAGCGTCGGCCCTTGGCGCCGACATCACCGCGGCGGCGGTCGGCGCCGTCGAAGGGGCGATCGAGATCGCCAAGGGCACCTCGCTCAGCGCCGAGGACGCCGCGGCCGCGGCCGCGGCCGGTGCCATCGAGGCCGCCGGCCAGATCGGCGAGGCCGCCGGCACCCGGGTCAAGGCCGCGGTCGAGGGCACGATCCAGGGCGTGAAGGTCGTCGCCAAGTCCGCCGTCGGCTGATCCAGGCCCGCCCTCGCGACAGACGAGCCGACCGGACGCCTCGGTGAGAGGTCCGTCGGTCGCCATTCGGATCGCGGCCCTGTCGTTCATCTCCGATGCCGGGTTCGGCATCGTCATGCCGTTCGCCCTCGCCCACCTCGAGCGCACGGGTGAGCTGCCGATGACGCCGTGGGGCTTCCGAGCCTACAGCGGCCGGTTCGAGGCGCTCGGCCGGGACCGATTCACCGCGCTCGGCCGGGGGTTCGTCGCCGTCTGCGCGCTCAACGTCCTGGCCGGCGCCTGGCTCTGGCAGGGCCGCCGGCGAGGGGCGGTCCTGGGGCTGGTGCTGACGCCCGTGACGCTGGCCCTCGGCGCCGGCTTCGAGCTCCCGTTCCTCCTCGGCCCCGCGCCGATCCGGGCCGGCCTCGTGGTCGCCGGAAGGCGGAGCCTCGACTGACCCCGGCGCCGGGGATCGGATCCGCAGCACCCGTGGCGGTCCCGTAGACTCGGCCCTCGATGACACCCCCGCCGCGGCGCCGACTCGCGATCCTGACCGAGGGCCAGTGGCACGTCCATAACGCCAAGACCGCGATGGGCGTGATCCGCTTCGGCACGGATCAGGTCGTCGCGCTCCTGGATTCGACGATCAGCGGGCGCAACGTCGGCGAGTGGATGCCCGGTCACGACATCCCGGCCGTGGCGACGGTCGCCGAGGCGCTCGCACTACCCGAGCGGCCGGACACGCTCCTCATCGGCATCGCGCCGACGGGCGGCAAGCTGCCGGACGCCTGGCGCTCGACGATCCTCCGGGCCATCGGGGCTGGCCTCGACGTCCACTCCGGGCTGCACACCTTCCTGGGCGACGACCCGGAGTTCGCGGCGGCAGCGACCGCCGCCGGGGTCGAGATCGTCGACTACCGCCGGCCGCCCGAGCGGAGCGAGACGGCGGTGGGGCGGCCGCACCGGCCGGGCTCGCGGGTGATCCTGACCGTCGGCACCGACTGCGCGATCGGCAAGATGTCGGTCGCCCTCGAGCTCCGCAAGGCGGCCCTCGCCGCGGGCGACGCCGCGGTCTTCGTGCCGACCGGCCAGACGGGGATGATGATCGACGGCTGGGGCGTGGCCGTCGACCGCGTCATCAGCGACTTCGTCCAGGGCACGGTGGAGTGGATGCTCGAGGAAGGCGAGTCGCGGGGCGACTGGCAGATCGTCGAGGGTCAGGGCTCGCTCGACCACCCGGCCTATTCCTCGGTCACCCTCGGGCTCATCCACGGCGCGACGCCGCAGGCCATGGTCATGGTCCACAAGCCGGGCCTCGCCGAGCACGACTTCGACCACCTGCCGGAGGCCTCGTTCCCGATCGCCCGGCTGCCCGAGTTCATCGCCCTCCACGAGACCGTCGCCGGGCTCGTCGCGCCGTCGAAGGTCGTCGCGATCGCCCTGAACACGTCGCTCGTCCCCGACGAGGCCGAGGCCCGCCGGATCGTCGACACCGTCGCCGCCGAGACCGGGCTGCCGACCGCGGATCCCGTCCGCTTCGGCGCCGACGGGCTGTGGGCGGACATCCGCGCGGCGGTCGAGGCGCTGCCGTGGGTCATCGCCAACGATGCCCGGGGCGCGGGATGACCCTCCACCTCCGGCACGAGGTCCTGACGCTCGCCCTCAGCGATCCATTCCGGATCGCCCGTGCCGAGCCCGGCGCCGGGATGGCCGTGACAACGGTCATCGTGGAGCTGACCGACGACCGTTTTCCGGGACTGGTCGGACATGGCGAGGGCTACCCGGATCGCTACTACGGCGAGACCGCGGAATCGATGGCCGCGGTCTTTCCGCTCCTCCTCGACGCGATCGGCGAGATCGACCCCGACCCCGAAGGCCTCGCCCGCGCCGGCGCGACGATGGCCGCGGCGATCCGCTGGAACGGGGCCGCGAAGTGTGCCCTCGACTGCGCCCTCCTCGATCTCGTCGGCAAGGTCACCGGTCGGCCGGCCGTCGATCTCCTGGGCCTGTCGCGGACGATCCCGCCGACCGACTTCACCCTCGGCCTGGACGAGCCGGCCATCGTCGCCGAGCGGGCGAGGCGGGCCTCGGCATTCCCGGCCCTGAAGATCAAGGTCGGGGGCCCGGCCGACCTGGCGACGCTCCGCGCGGTTCGGGCCGTGTATGGCGGTCCAATCAGGGTCGATGCCAACACGGCCTGGACGCCCGACGTCGCCGTCACCCTCCTGCCGGAGCTGGCCGGCCTGGGCGTCGAGCTCGTGGAGCAGCCCTTCCCGGCGCGCCGGCTCGATTGGCTGGCCGAGCTGCAGCAGCACTCGGCGCTCCCGATCGTGGCCGACGAGTCCTGCGTGACCGACGAGGACCTCGACGCCCTGGTCGGGGTCGTGGCCGGCGTGAACGTGAAGCTCGCGAAGTGCGGCGGCCCGGGTCCGGCTGCCCGGATGCTGGCTCGGGCCCGGGACCTCGGCCTCCGAACATTCCTCGGCTGCATGGAGGAGACCTCGGTCGTGATCGCGGCCTCGGCCGCCGTCGCCTCGCTTGCCGAGTGGGTCGACCTCGACGGTTGCCTCCTCCTCGCGGCTGACCCGTTCGAGGGCCTCGAGCTCGGCCCGGACCACGCCTGGCGGCTCACCGACCGACCCGGGCTGGGCGTCGCCCGCCGGGTGGCCTGAACCGTTTCACGCTCGCGGGGGACAGGCTGTGGATAAGTTGGTGGACGAAAAGGTGGAGAAGACCCCTTTCGGCCGGCGCCGCCCCGGACGTACCATGACGGGGTCGGTTGCGAGCCAGCCGGGAGCGGCCCACCGACACCCGGACTTATCTGGCCGCGGGCAACGGCCTATCTCGCCGTGGTCCGTTCTGGCTTTGCCTTGCCCCAAGGCACGAGGAGGAGAGGAAACGATGGTTGCGCGCCCTGCGCCGGCGCCCCAGCCCTCGGCGGACGGCGTCGAGTTCGTCAGGTTCTGCTATCAGCGCCGGAAGGTCGGCTGGCCGGAGCTGTATGACGAGATGTGCGGCGTTGCCGGCCGCGGGCTCTTCCGGGGGTGGGGCCCGGACGACCTTGCGGCCAACGGCATCAGCTTCACCCTCGGCCAGATGCCGGCCCTGGCGACGCTGGTCACGGAGATCGTGGCCGCCGACCGAGCCGAGGCACGGGCTCGCTCGGTGGCGACGACCCGGTCGAGCGTCACCCCCGCCTCGGTGGGCTGAGCTCCGCTCCGGCCCCGCGCCGCCCCGTGTGGCCGGCGTGT
Organism: uncultured Chloroflexia bacterium; assembly: GCA_963719145.1. Taxonomy (GTDB): domain Bacteria; phylum Chloroflexota; class Limnocylindria; order Limnocylindrales; family CSP1-4; genus UBA5189. The sequence goes on along the minus strand of CAVRAX010000005.1, from coordinate 103,541 downwards.
CCGCGACGTCAGGCCCGGATCCGGCGCCTCGCCATCTCGCCCTCGATCTGGCGCTCGGCCTCGACGTAGCGGTCGATCTGCTCGCGGAGCTGGTTCGCTTCGGGCGTGTAGAGGTGGACCTGCTGCTGGAGGATGTAGCTCAGCCGCCGGCTCGTCATCCGAACGTGGTCGAGGTTCTTCATCAGGACGAGCGGGTCCATCGCGGCTAGGTCGGACGGGTGGTACATCTGCTGCATGAACGCATCGTAGCAAGGGCAATCGCGCCGAGACCGGTGGGCGGTCGCGACGGCCCGGGGCTCAGCGGGGCCGCGTCAGCAGCGCGTTGCCAGGGAGTTGATCAGCCTCTGGGCCCGCGGGTCCGGCCGGTTCAGAGGGCCCGCAGTCGCGGCGGCCAGGTCCAGGCGACGGGGAGGGTCGAGGCGGACAGTGCGCGGCGGCGGCCCGCCTCCGTCGCGCCGAGGACGAGGATCCGGTCGAGCTGCGTCGCCCGGCCCGCCTCGGCCCCCCATAGCTTCGTCATCTTCCGCTGGGCATGGACCTCGTCGAGCGCGACGCCGGCCAGGCGATACCCCTCGGGCGCGGCGGCGTCAGCCCAGACGGCCTCGGCCAGGCCGACCCCGTTTCGGATCTTCCGGCCTCGATCGGTGGCCACGTCCCCGATGACGAGGACGACGACCGCGTCGTCGGTCAGCGCCGGTCGGAGAGCGTGGAGGACCTCGCGCAGGAAGACGAGGTAGGGCGCCCGATGGTGGGCGTCGTCGAGGGCGGCGTCGATGGCCCGCGGGTCCTCGCCGAGGAACCAGGCCCGGAGCCAGTTGTAGTAGCCGTACTTCACGACCCGCAGATACGGCGGCGAGGTCAGGACGAGCCGGGCGCGATCCGGGAGGCCGCGCGCTCGCAGGGCCGCCCGAGCCCGCAGCCCGGCGTCCCGGGCGTCGCCGAGGAGCGAGATCCCCGGGCCCCCGGGCAGCGGCGCGCGGTAGAGCCGGTCGAGCTTCGCCCCGAGGCACTCGAAGACGTCCCGCTCGGCCGGCCGGAAGTCCGTCCTGGCCGCGAAGTCGCGGACGTAGCGTGGGGCCATGCTGAAGGTGTTGGGCATGAGGTCGGATAGGTACGAGGCGCTCTTGCCGTGGAGGATCCCGGTGATCGCCGCGGCGAGGAAGCGGTCGACCCGCTCGTCGAGGTCGAGGGCGTCGCGCACGTAGAGCAGCTGGGCGAAGGTCCGGGCGTGGAAGGCGATCGCGACCTCGGGGGGTACCGGCTCGGCGCCGCCGCCCGCGGGATCTGCCTGGATCGCCGCCGCCTGCTCGTCCCAGCCGGGTGCCGCCGCCCGCCAGGCGAGCCGGAGACGGGTCAGGCGAGTCCGGGCCTCGGCCGCCGTCGCCGGCTCGATCTTGGCGGCGGTCAGCAGGTGGGCGAAGGGATTGAGGTCGTTGCCGACCCCGATCCGGCCCTCGGCCGCGGCCTGGAGCGGCGTCGTGCCCCGCCCGGCGAACGGGTCGAGGACGACGTCACCGGGCCGGCTGTAGCGGGCGATGAAGGCGTGGGCGAGGGCCGCGGGGAAGCTCGCGAGGTACGAGCACATCGGGTGGAACGGGTGGCCCCACAGCCGCCGCTGCGCCTTCCACTCGGGCTCGATCGCGATCCTCGGCAGCTCGGTCTCGAGCTCGAGGGCCAGCTGGGTCGCGGTCGCGGCGGGGGTGGGCGCGGGCACGGCAGCGTCGATCGGCCTCGCGGTGGCACGGTCTGGCACGGACGGGGTGGGCTCCTCGTCGGTCCCGCGGAGCGCCATCCCGGAGCGATCCGATCGGGGCCGGGAGGATAGTCGCTCACGGGACGCCATGGCAAGGGTCCGGTCGGCCTATCCGGGATGGCCCGGAGGTGCCGGCGTCCTCATCGCCCGCGGTACGATGCCGCGGGTCCCCGTAGCTCAGTGGACAGAGCGGCGAGCTTCTAACTCGCGGGTCGCAGGTTCGAATCCTGCCGGGGACGCCAATCGGACTGCGCCCGACGACAACCCGGTGCGTCCCCGTGCAGGGCATCCGACGACGGCCGGCCGGGACCAGGCGGAGGCGGACCTCAGCCCGCGACGTAGGCCAGGAGTGCCGCGGCGACGCCGGTCGAGACAGTCGAGGACCCCCCCAGGACGACGATCCGCTTCGGCTTGAGGCGAGCCAGCTCGGTCACTGTCGCGGTCGGGACGGTCGTCGTGGCCACGAGCAGGAGGGGCGCCCCGATGTGGCCCGCCGCGGCGGCCCCGGCCAGGGCGTCCGGGAAGTTCAGCCCGGTCGCGACGTACACGACCGGCACGCCCGGGGCGAACGTCGCGGCGCTGATCGCGGCCGCGGTCGCGTAGCGGTCGGGCCCGGCAAGGCGGGTGACGCCCTCGGTCGTGAAGCCGCTGATCTGATCGACGATCATCTGGGCGACCACGCCGGTCGATCCCAGGACGACGATCCGCTTCGGCTTGAGGCGAGCCAGCTCGGTCACTGTCGCGGTCGGGACGGTCGTCGTGGCCACGAGCAGGAGGGGCGCCCCGATGTGGCCCGCCGCGGCGGCCCCGGCCAGGGCGTCCGGGAAGTTCAGCCCGGTCGCGACGTACACGACCGGCACGCCCGGGGCGAACGTCGCGGCGCTGATCGCGGCCGCGGTCGCGTAGCGGTCGGGCCCGGCAAGGCGGGTGACGCCCTCGGTCGTGAAGCCGCTGATCTGATCGACGATCATCTGGGCGACCACGCCGGTCGATCCCAGGACGACGATCCGCTTCGGCTTGAGGCGAGCCAGCTCGGTCACTGTCGCGGTCGGGACGGTCGTCGTGGCCACGAGCAGGAGGGGCGCCCCGATGTGGCCCGCCGCGGCGGCCCCGGCCAGGGCGTCCGGGAAGTTCAGCCCGGTCGCGACGTACACGACCGGCACGCCCGGGGCGAACGTCGCGGCGCTGATCGCGGCCGCGGTCGCGTAGCGGTCGGGCCCGGCAAGGCGGGTGACGCCCTCGGTGATGACGACCGGGACCGTCGCGGTCGCCGTCGTCCCGTGCCAGCTTGCCCGGACCGCGAGCGGATAGGTGCCGCTCGGGAGTCCCCTCGTGACGGTCACAGTGAGGTTTGCCGTCGTGGCCTCGAACCCGAACAGCGTCGCCCGGTCGAGGCTGGCGCTCATGCCGGCGGGGGCGCCCGTCACCGAGATCGTCAGCTCCTCGAGAACCGACGCCCGGGCGAAGGTCAGGGTTACCGTGGACGATCCGCCGGCGTCGGTCAGGCTGACGGAGGCCGGCGAGGGCGTCATCGAGACGCTGCCCAGCGGGCCGATCCGGGACACGTCGAGGAGCAGGTCCGGCGCGCCGTCGGGGTCGGTCCAGCCTGCCCAGTTCGTCGAGCCGAGGTACTGGAGCGCGCGTTTCACCTCGGCCGGCGTCGCCGCGGGCCGCGAGGCCTTGTACAACGCGACCGCGCCGGTCACGTGCGGCGCTGCCATCGAGGTGCCCGACGACCAGCCGTAGGTGTTGCCGGGCTTGGTGCTCCAGATGCACTTCCCGGGGGCGATGAGATCCACGTCCGGCCCGTAGTTCGAGAAGTCGGCGAACGTGTCGTCGACGTCGTAGCCACCCCAGCTCCAGCACTTGTCGCCACCGAGGCCGCCGGGCCGGCCGTCAGTGTCGGCGAGGGCCGAGACGGTGATCACCTCGTCGTAGGCGGCCGGGACTCGCAGCGACGCCGGGCCGCTGTCGTTGGCGGCCGCGGCCACGACGGTGATGCCGCCCGCGACCAGGCGGCAGATCGCGGCGTGGAGCAGGTCGCCGTTGAGGGATCCGCAGGCACCGTCATCCGAGCCCCACTTCGCGACGCTCATGTTGACTGCCTCGATGAGCGGCCGCGACGCGTCAGACGGATCGCGTTGGGCCGCGATCCAGTCAAGGCCGCAGAGGTACCACGACAGCAGGCCGCTGCCGTCCGCGTCGAGGATCCGGACCGCCCATAGTCGGGCTCCCGGCGCGACGCCGACGACGCCGATGTCGTTGTCGAGGGCCGCGACCGTGCCGGCGACGTGGGTGCCGTGGCCGTTATCGTCGCGCCAGGCCGTCCGATCGGCCGACGAGCAGTTGATCCCGCCGACGACATTGAGGTCGGGATGCGTCGCGTCGATCCCGGTGTCGACGATCGCGACATCGGCGTCAACCCGCTCGTCGACCCCGTCGATGCGGGCCACGGTCGAGGTTCGGTCGCCGATCCGGGCCACACCCGTGGGCATCGACTGCGAGGTCAGCTCGATCGGCTCGTCCGGGACCACCGCCGCCACCTGGGGATCGGCGGCGAGCGCCCGGGCCTGGCCGGGCGAGAGGTGGGTCGCGAAGGCGGCGACGAGGTGGTCGAAGCGTCTCTCGATCGCTGCGCCGGCACGCGTCGCGACCCCGTCAAGCAATGCGGCGACGCGGGTGGGCTGGGCCTGCGCCTCCACTCCGCCGCCGGCGAGGACGACGATGTACGGGTCGCCGGCGCCGGTCGCGGCCGCGGCGGTCGCGGCAGCCGGGACCGGGAGGAGCATGGCGAGGAGCAGGGCGGCGACGGCGATGGTGCGGGACATCGGGTTCCCCGGCGGCTCGGGGCGCCAGCAGTCACTCCTCGGGCGCGGCGCTGATGATAACGGTCGGCCCTCCGAAGCCCGAACCCAAGAGGCCAATGGTCCCGGCCGACGGGGCACTTCGGTCGTAGCGGGAGGCGCAGGCCTCACCGAGGTGCCGATCCCGGCAGCAGCCGGATCGCCGTCGGCGACGCCCGCTTGGCGCGTTCACCGGCGCCGGATCGTCCGGCGCAACGGGCGCCGACGCTGACGACGATCGCCAGGCCCAACGACGCCAGGGCCGCGACCGCAACCCGGTGGCGATTCCCCTCAGGTCTGCTGCTCGGCTCCATTCGTGGCCAGCTCGACCGGCTCGCCGAGCTCGGCCGAGCGGTAGGCCGCCAGCATCAGCTCCAGGGCGGCCAGCCCGTCCTCGCCGGTGATCGGCGGCTCGATGTCGAGGCGGACCGATCGGATGAAGGCGTCGAGGTTCCAGACGGCGTCGTTCCGGGCGGCGGCGAGTCGCTCGAAGCGCTCCCCGTCGGACAGCCGGATGTCCTGGTAGGGGTGGTCCACCCGGGCGGCGCCCTTCGTCCCGACGACCTCGAACCGGGCGTCGAGGAAGAACGGGTAGCCGGCCGGGTTCGCCCAGCCCGAGGTGACGGTCGAGATCGCCCCGCCCTCCCAGGTGATCGTGGCCGTGCCGATGCTGTCGACCGCCAGATCAGGGTGGACGCCACGGTGGATGCGCGCGTAGACGCCGGTCGCCTCCCGGCCGATGATCCAGCGAACCGCGTCCATCGCGTGCATCCCGATGTCGCCGAAGCCACCGAAGCCCGCCTCCGCCGGATCCACGAGCCACGAGGCGTCGAGCCCGGGGATCGTCAGCGGGACCTTGCCGGTCTTGACGACGTGGACGAGCCGAACCTCGCCGAGCTCCCCGGCGTCGAGCCGGGCCTTGACGGCCTGCGGCCCGAGCTGGCCGCGCGGGTTGAACGGGACCATGAGGCGGATTCCGGCACGCCGGGCGACCTCGATGATCTCCCGTCCATCGTCGGCCTCGAGGGCGATCGGCTTGTCGCAGAGGACGTGGACGCCCTGGGCGGCGAGCTGCCGGACGACCTCGAGGTGGCGGCGCGGCCGGGTCGCGATGTAGGCGGCCTCGATCCCGCCGGCCGGCTCCGGGACGAATCGGACACCGAGCCGATCGGCCATGTTCTTCGCCGAGACGCGGTTGACGCCGTCGTCGGCGATCCAGGCCAGCTCGACGTCGCTCCGCGCGGCGAGCATCGGGGCGAAGCGGAGGACGTGGGGGTGGTCGAATCCCACGATCCCGAGGCGCAGGCGGTCGGTCACGGTGTCACAGGCTCCGGGCGGCCGGACCGAGCCGACCGCTCGGCCGCCTCGATCATGTCGACGGCGATGACCGCGTCCTCGACGCTGATCCTGAACGGCGCGCCCGACTCGACGGCCGAGGCGAAGTGCTCGATCTCGTTGCGGAACGTCGTCGCTCCCGCCGACAGGAGCGGCGAGTAGCGCGGGATCTCGAGGCCGTCGCGAACGATGATCGCAGGGTGCGAGTCCCAATCCTGGGCCTCGATCTTGCCGCCCGTGCCGACGACCTCAGTCGTGGAGTAGAAGGGACCCCAGGCCGGCGGGTGGATCCAGGACACGCTCAGGACCGCGTGGCGCTGTGCCCCACAGTCGAAGGTGACGACGGCGGCGTCCGGGGCGCCGCCCGCCCGGGCCTCGGGCCGGACGTGGAGGACCTTGGCGAACGCGGTCAACGGGGCGACCCCCAGGAACCAGTGGATGAGCTCCGCCGCGTGGACCCCGACGTCCCAGAGGACGCCGCCGCTCCGCTCGTCGTCCCACTGCCAGCCGCCCTCGGGCGCGCCGTTCCAGGCGTGCTCCGATCGGAAGACGTAGACGGGGTCGCCGATCCGGCCGGCCCGGATCTGCTCGTCGATCACGGTCCAGCGGTCGTCGAACCGGCGCGTATGCCCGATCATCAGCCGCCGCCCCGACGCGGTCGCCGCGGCGGCCATGCGTCGCGCGTCGGCCGTCGAGCGGGCCATCGGCTTCTCGCACAGGACGTGCTTGCCGGCCTCGAGGGCACCGATGGCGAGGTCGGCGTGGGTGTGGGTGGGGGTCAGGACGAAGACCGCATCGATGTCATCGAGGCCGAACAGCGCATCGGCGGAGGCGATCGTGCGGGCGCCACCCAGGCGGGCGGCAGCCGCCGCCGCGCGCTCGGCGTCCAGGTCGCAGACGGCCGTCACGCGCACGGCGTCCGTGTCGGCGAGGGCCGGCGCGTAGCCCCGCTCGAAGATGTTCCCGGTGCCGAGGACGCCGACGCGAAGCGTCACGTCGCTGACCAATCCGAACCGCCCCTCACGACCCCAGTCTAGTGCTTGCGGCCCACGTTCCGACCGGACAGGTCAGGCTGCATGTCGGTCATCGTCGCACGCTCCCATCTGCTGCAGGATCTCTGGCTGGTGGCTGAAGAAGATGCTCGCTGGTGTCCGGCCCTTGGTCCGGTAGCCGCGGTGCGGCCGTTCGAAGTTGTAGAAGCGGAGGAAGGCCTGGAGGTCGGCGTCGATCGTCGCCGCGGTGGTGTAGTAGCGGTAGCGGAAGGCGACCCGGTAGTGGAGGTGGAGGACCGTCCCCTGGAAGCGCTCGACGAAGGCATTGAGGTTGGGGCTCCGGGGCGGGATCCGATGGTGCCGGACGTCCGCCTCGCGGCAGGCCTCGCCGAACGCCTTCCCGAACTCCGGGCCATTGTCGGTCGTCGCCGTCGCGAGGCGGAGCCGGGCCTGGCGACAGGCCGGCAGGACGGCCTCGGCGAGGAAGCGAGCCATGACCGCGCTGGTCTTGTCGCCGGCGATCACCCGGGCGATCCCGAAGCTCGAGGCGCCGTCGACCGCGCTCAGCTGCCAGACCTTGCCGACGCCCTTGAGGTTGCCGACGTAGAAGGTGTCGAAGAAGAGCTCCTCGCCCGGGACGTCCGAGCCGATGTGGACGGTCCTCGCCCGCTCGATCGATCTGATCTGGCGGAGGACCCGCTCGGTGAGTGGCCCGCCCTCGGACGCGGCCAGGCTCTCGGCCGCGGCCAGGCGCGCCAGGCGCCGTCCGAGGCCTGCCCGGCGAAGGACGGCCGCGACCCCACCATGGCTGACCCGCCAACCGCCGTAGCGGGGCTGGGCCAGGACGAGCGCGATCGTCCGGGCGCCGTGGGTCGGGTGCTCGACGGCATAGGCGACGATCGCGTCGACGAGCGGCTCGGGCAGCCGCCGGCCGGGCCGCTCGGTCGGGCGGGGCTTGGGTCGGAGCCCGGCCTCGCCGTAGGCGCGATAGCGGGCCCGCAGCTCGTAGAACCGGCTGCGGCTGATGCCGGCCTCCCGGCAGAGCTGGGTCACCGGCGCCTCCCGGCGCTCGGCTCGGTCAACGAGCGCCTTCCGCAGGCGTGCCAAACTGTCGGCCGGGGCCACAGGCGATCCTCCGCTGTCGACTGCAACATCAACAGCGTCAGGGTATCCAGTGGCCCCTTCTCCATGTCCGCGGTGTCCGGCTTCACCGTGGGCTGCAAGGTCTAGTGCACGGCATCCCCGGCTCGGCCGTGCGCAGCGGCCGCCCGGCCCGAGGGTGGCCGTCCGTACTGCCCGGCACCCGAACCGAAGTACGGCTTGGCGAGACTCCCGCGGACCCGTACGTTCCGGTCATCAACGAGCCGCACCGCACCCGTCACCACCGGACGGGCCCCGACGGCGACCGTCAGATGATCGAAAGGCGACCATGGCAATGGCCTCGATGGCTGTCAACGAACTCGGCCCGATGCTCACCGCCTCCGAAGTCGCGGAGATGCTGCATCTCCACGTCAACACGGTGAAGCGGCTGGGCGACCGTGGCGAGCTGCCGTTCTACCGGGTCTGCAAGCGCGGCGATCGTCGCTTCAGGCTCGAGGACGTGCTCCGCTTCCTCCACCAGAACCGCTAGCTCGAAGCACGCGGGCGACGCCCGCGGGGCGAGTGCCACCTGGACGGGGGTCAGACCGTCCGGAGCGCCTCCCCGAAGATCTCGAGCGCCTCCGCAATCTCGGCGGGCCTGACGTCCAGCGGCGCGATCCAGCGCACGACGTTGTGCTGCGATCCGCACGACAGGACGAGCAGGCCCAGGTCCGCCGATCGGGCGACAAGCCGATCGACGAGCGCCCCGTCCGGCGCCTTCGTCGCCGGGTCGGCCACGAACTCCGCACCGATCATCAGGCCGGGTCCGCGCACGTCGCCGATCCGGTCGTCCTCGGCTGCCAGGCGGGCGAGGCCGGCTGTCAGCTCGGCGCCACGGGCGGCGGCGTTGCCGACCAGGCCCTCCCGCTCGATCGTGTCGAGCACGGCGATCGCTGCGGCGCAGGCGACCGGGTTGCCACCGTACGTCGAGCCGTGGGCGCTCTTGCCCCAGCGCTCCTGGAGCTCCCGCCGCGTTGCGATCGCCGACAGGGGCAGGCCGTTGGCGATCGCCTTGGCGATGCAGACGACGTCGGGCACGATCCCGGCGTGCTCGAATCCCCACATCCGGCCGGTCCGGCCGTAGCCTGACTGGACCTCATCGGCCACGAGCAGGATGCCGTGCTCGTCGCACACCTCGCGGAGGCCCTGCAGGAAGGCAATGGGCGCGGGCAGGTAGCCGCCCTCACCCTGAACGGGCTCGATGAAGATCGCGGCCACCGACGCGGCCGGCACGACGCTCGACAGGAGCGAGCGAAGGCGCGCCAGGCACGCCTCGCTGGCCCGGGCCTCGTCGCCATCGAAGTCGCGCCAGACCGCCGGAAACGGGGCGATGTAGACGGATGGCAGGAGCGGCTCATAGCCGAGGCGATAGTTGGCTGACGAGCTCGTGATCGAGGCCGCTCCGAACGTCCGCCCGTGGAAGGCACCCTGGAAGGCGATGATCGCCGGGCGCCCGGTGACCCGCCGGGCGAGCTTCATCGCGCCGTCGATGGCCTCCGAACCGGAGTTCAGGAGGAAGATCGAATCGATCGGGTCGGGCAGCGTCGCCGCGAGGCGATCCACCAGGCGAGCCACCGGCTCGGAGTAGCCGATCGCCCCGGTCGGCCCGATCAGCCGATCCACCTGGGCGTGGATCGCCGCGTTGATCGCCGGATGGGCGTGGCCAAGGGCCGTCACGGCGATCCCGTTGGCGAAGTCGAGGTAGGCCTTGCCGGCGGTGTCGTACAGCCGGTGGCCCGAGCCGTGGCTCCAGGAGCGCTCGAAGTACCGGCCGAGGACGGGGGTCAGGTGGCCCGCGGCCAGGGCGGCGAGATCGGTCGGATCGGATGGGTCGGGCACTGCCGGCGAGTATAGGCGGGCGGCGGGGCAGTGCCGGGTGGCATCATTCGGGCACGCTGATCCGGTGCCGCCGCGCCCGTGCGTCGCGACGCCGGCCCAATCGCCGAGCCCGAGGTCGCCGTGTCCATCGACTTCCGCCTGACTGACGAGAACCGCCTCGTCCGGGAGACCGTCCGCGACTTCGTGGAGGCCGAGATCGCGCCCCACATCCGCGACTGGGATGAGAAGGGCGAGGTCCATCGCGAGGTCTTCACCCGGATGGCCGAGCTCGGCCTCCTCGGCGCGCCGATCTGGGAGGAGTGGGGCGGCTCGGGCATGGACTACCTGAGCTTCGCCATCATCTGCGAGGAGCTGGAGCGGGCCGACACCGCCTTCCGGGTCGTCCAGAGCGTCCACGTCGGCCTGAACTCGCTGACCCTCATGCAGTGGGCGACCGAGGAGCAGAAGCAGCGCTGGCTCGTGCCGCAGGCCCGGGGCGAGAAGCTGGCGACGTTCGGGCTGACCGAGCCCGGGGTCGGGACGGATGCGGGCAGCCTGGCCACGACCGCCCGGCGGGACGGCGAGTCCTACGTCCTCAACGGCGAGAAGATCTGGATCAGCATGGCCGACCTGGCCGACAACTTCCTCGTCTTCGCCTCGGTCGACCGGTCGCTGAAGCACAAGGGCGTGACCGCCTTCGTCCTCGAGCGGGGAATGCCGGGCCTGACGACCGGAACCCTCCACGGCAAGCTCGGCATCCGGGCCGGCAACACGGGCACCGTCTCGATGTCGAACGTGCGAGTCCCCGTGGAGCACCGAATCGGCGAGGAGGGGGAGGGCTTCCTCATCGCGATGAGCGCCATCGACCAGGGCCGGTTCACGGTCGCGGCCGGCAACGTCGGGCTGGCCCAGGCCTGCCTCGACGCCTCGGTCCGCTACGCCCACGAGCGGCAGACGTTCGGCCAGGAGATCGGCCGCCACCAGCTCGTCAAGCAGATGCTGGCGAAGATGGTCGCCGGCATCGAGGCCGGCCGGCTGCTCGTCTGGCGGGCGGCGTTCCTGAAGAACCACGGCGTCCGCAACACGCGCGAGACGTCCCTCGCCAAGTGGCAGGCCACCGATCACGCGGTCCAGAGCGCGCTCGACGCGATCCAGGTCCACGGCGCCAACGGCTACTCCAACGAGTTCCCCGTCGAGCGCTACCTGCGGAACGCGAAGGCGGCCGTCATCTACGAGGGGACGAGCCAGCTCCACACCCTCATCCAGGCCGACTACGCCCTCGGCTACCGCGAGGACCGGCCGCTCCGCTGCGAGCCGCTCCCGGCGCAGGGCTTCGAGCGACTGCCGGCGGGGGCCGCGTCCGGCGCCGGCCGCGCCTGATCTCCGGCCCGGCGTGGAGCGCGCCGCGGGGCGATTCAGCCCGGCCGAGGTCGCGACGATGGCGACCCTGGCCGCGACATTCACGCCGGCCGTCGACGGCCGGCAGGCCGCCGACCTCGCTGCGGAGGCGCTCACCCGGGCGGCGGATCCGGCCCAGGTGTCCCAGCTCCGGCTCGTCCTGCGGCTCCTCGAGAGCCCCATCCTGAACCTGGTCACGGCCGGCCGTCCGGGTGGAATCTCCAGCCTGCCGCTCGAGCAGCGGGAACGGCTCCTCCTGCGCTGGGCGACGTCGCCGATCCCCCTGAAGCGCTCGGCGTTCCAGGCGCTTCGGAGGCTCCTCTCGTTCCTCGCCTACGCCGCCCCGGCGGGCCTGGACGGCGGACCGAACCCGCTGCACGCAGCGATCGGCTACGCGACCGACGCGCCGCCGGTCGCGGCCGACGTCAGCCCGATCCGGGCTCTCGACGTCGATCGATCGCCGGGCGAGGGCCCGGTCCGGCTCGAGGCCGACGTGATCATCGTGGGCTCCGGGGCGGGCGGCGGGGTCGTGGCTGCCGACCTCGCCGCGGCCGGGAGGTCCGTCCTGGTCCTCGAGGCCGGGCCATGCGTCGATGAGGCGACGATGCCGAGGACAGAGATGGAGGCCTTCTCCCGTCTCTACCTCAACCACGGGCTCCTCTCGACCTGGGACGCCTCGGTCAGCCTCCTCGCCGGGTCGGCGGTCGGTGGCGGCACCCTCGTGAACTGGATGACCTGCATCGATGCCCCAGTTGCGGTCCGCTCCGAGTGGGCCTCCAGGCACGGCCTCGACGGGGTCGACGGGGCGGAGTGGGAGTCGGATCGCGAGGCGATCGAGGCCGAGCTCGGGGTGACGGTGGCGAGCACGGCGCCAGCCAAAGACGCGGCGATCCTGCGAGCCGCCGCCGCCCTGCGCTGGGAGGCGGCACCGACACGGCGCAACGGTCCCGGCTGCTCGGACTGCGGGAGCTGTCCCTTCGGCTGTCCCCGGGGCGCGAAGCAGAGCGCGATCCGGGCCCATCTGGCGACGGCCATCGGGGCCGGTGCCCGGATCGTCGACCGGGTCCGCGTGACGCGGCTCCTCCTCGAGGCCGGCCGGGTCAGCGGCGTCGAGGGAAACCTCCTCGTGACGGATCCCGCCACCGGCATGCCCCGGCTCGCGTCGTCGGGCGATCCGACGGCGGCGGTGACGCGGCGCCTCGAGGCCCGGGCGCCCCAGGTGGTCCTCGCCGCGGGCGCGCTCCGCAGCCCGGCCATCCTCCAGGCCAGCGGCGCCGCCCATCCCGCGACCGGGCGCCACCTCCGCCTCCATCCGGTCCCGGTCGTCGCCGCCAGGATGCCCGAACCGGTGGACATGTGGCGGGGCGTCATGCAGGCAGCCCGGTCGGCCGAGTTCATCGACGCCGCCGACGGCCGGGCCGGATACATCATCGAATCGGCGCCCGGCCACCCGGGGCTGCTCGCCCTCGCCCTGCCGTGGGACGGCGCGGCGGACCACGCGGCCCTGATGGCCGCGGCCCACCACCTCGTGCCGCTCATCGCCGTGACCCGCGATGGCGGCGAGGGACGGACGACGCTCACCCGGGCCGGAAGGGTGCGGATCGACTATCGCCTCGACGCGACGGGGGTCGCCACGCTCCGGCACGCCCTCGGCTCGATGGCCCGCCTGGCCCGGGCGGCGGGTGCGCGCGAGGTCCTGGCGGCGGCCACCCCGATCGTCCGTCACGAGGTCGACGGCGCGGCCGGCGAAGGCACCCGGTTCGAGGCCTTCCTCGGCCGCCTGAGCGAGCTGAGCTTCGCCCCGAATCGCGGCACGGTCTTCTCGGCCCACCAGATGGGGACGATCCGGATGGGCGCCGGGACGGACGACCACGCCGCCGATCCCGGCGGTCGCGTCCGAGGCGCGGACGGGAGGTCGATCGGCGGCCTCTACGTCGCGGACACCTCGACGTTCCCGACCGGCATCGGGGTCAACCCGATGCTGACCGTGATGACAATGGCCAGGCGCGTCGGGCGGACGGTCAGGGCCGAGGGGCAGGCTCCGGGCTGAGGGGCGCCCGCCCGCCGGCCGCCCCGGGAGGCTGCGGGGCCTCGGCGGGGTCGCCGGTCGCCGCCGCGCGGTCGGCCGAAGGGGCCGTCCTCTGCCGGAGATCGACCCGCGTCATCCGCCCCCGCGAGGTCACGATCATCGCCACCGCGACCACGATGACGGCCGAGGCGACGAGCGTCCTCGGCGACACCGGCTCGGCGAGGATCAGGCTGCCGAGCGCGACGGCGACGACCGGGTTGACGAACGCGTACGTTCCGGCGAGGGACAGGGGGGCGTGCCGCAGCAGCCAGGCGTAGGCGTTGAACCCGACGAGGCTGCCGGCGAGGACGAGGTACGTCAGGGCTGCCAATGAGGGTCCCGAGACCGCTGCCGCATCGAAACGCCCGAGCTCCCCGGTCAGCGCGGCCTCGACGAACAACGCCCCAGACCCGAGGAGCATCTGCAGCCCGGTCGCCATCAGCGGCCGGGCCGGCAGCCTCGCGCGGCGGGCCGAGAAGATCGAGCCGTGGGCCCAGCTGACCGCGGCGACGATGAGGATCGCGAGGCCGGTGAGATCGATGACGTTCGCGCGGGGGCCGAAGGGCCAGACCAGGACGACGACCCCGAGAAGGCCAAGGACGATGCCGGCGACGGCCGGTCGCGGCAGGCGGTCCCGGAAGTAGAGCCAGCCGAGGATCGCGAACCAGGCCGGCACGAGACCGATGAGGATCGCCGCGATGCCGGACGGAACCGTCTGCTCGGCGATCCCGACGAATCCGTTCCCGAGTCCGAGCAGGAGGGTGCCGACGATCGCGGAGTCGCGCCACTCCCTGGCGCTCGGGAGGCGGAATCCTCGCCCGCCGCGAAGAACCTCCCAGGTGATGAGAATCGCGCCTGCGGCGGCAAACCGGATCGCGGCCATGACGAAGGGCGGGATCGTCTCGACCCCGATGGCGATCGCGAGATACGTCGAGCCCCAGACGAGGTAGACGGTCGCCAGGGCGACCCAGAGCCTGATGCCGAGGGGACGATTTGGCATAGCTGACTGGTCCAAGGTCAGGCGAGTGTAGACGGCCGCGATGGCCCAGTCCAGTCGTCCTGGGTTGCGCTTCGGTGGCCGTCGGCGGTGGGCGCCCGTCAGGCGGCGACGGCGACGCTGCCCGACGCCGGCCGGCAGTCGCGGCAGGCCCGGTAGCCGGCGTCGGCGGCGGCAGCCAGGGACCGGAACGGGACGCGGTGACGGGGCATGATCCGCTTCGCGTTGTGGCAGGTCGGGAGGCAGACGATGTGGGTCGTGTCCGAGCCCACGAACCGCAGCCCGGCCCGCGCACCGGCCTCGAGGGCCTCGGGATCGAGGCCCTCGGCGGCGAGGATCATCCGCTTCGCGGCCGGTCCGCCGAGCGAGTACTGGCCGATGCTGCCGTCGCTCCGGACGACGCGGTGGCAGGGGATCACCAGGGGCACCGGGTTGTGGGCGAGAGCGGTGCCCACGGCCCGGACGGCCTTCGGCCGGCCGATCTCGGCGGCGATCCAGCCGTACGGCCGGACCTCGCCGCGCGGGATCTCCAGGGCCTTGTGGAGAACCGCGACCTCGAACTCCGTCCTTCCCCGCAGGTCGAGCGGGATCCGCCGGCGGCGATCGCCGGCCAGCCGTGCCTCGACCGCCCCGGCGAGCTTCGCCGGCACCGTCTCCGCGCGACGGAGCGGCCGCCGCACCCGCTCCGCGAAACGAGCCTCGAAGCCCTCCGGGTCGGCGGCCCGGTCGACCCACGAGATGCCGCGCCCGTTCCAGGCCACGAAGATCGGGCCGAGGGGCGACGGCAGCTCGGCGTACTCGTCGGCCAGGCCGACGGCCACGAGCGTCGCCGCCCTGAGGGTGGCCGGCGAACGGGCGGCCAGCCCGCGAAGGGCCGACTCGAGGTCGAGGTCGAGATGGGGATCAGGATCGAGATCGACCATGGGGGCGGTCAATCGATGCCTCGTGGTCATGCGGTCAGCTCCCTTCGATGGGCGACGAGATCGGGATCGGTGGCGAGGTGCTGGCGGAGGCGGGCGAGGCCGCGACTGACCTGGGCCTTCACGGTTCCTTCCGGGCGGCCGAGGGCAGCGGCCGTCTCGCCGACGGACAGGCCGTCGACGTGGCGCAGGACGATCGCCGCCCGCGGCCCGGGTGGCAGCGTCAGCAGCGCGGCCGCGAGCGCGGCGACGGTCTCCCGCCGGGCGGCCCGCGCCTCGGGCCCGGGGGCCGGCGACGGTCCACCCGGGTCCGCGCCGGCCTCCAGCAACGGCTCGAGCTGGAGCGGTGGATGCCGGTCGTCGAGACGCCGTCGCCGGTTGCGGGCGAGGTTCACCACGATCGCGGCGAGCCACGGTCGCAGGCGGAGGGCCCGGATCCGGGGCGCGTCGTAGCCGGCGATCGCCCGGTAGGCGCGGACGAGCGCGTCCTGGGCCACCTCCTCGGCGTCACGCGGCTCCCCGAGGATCCGCAGGGCGATCGTGTAGAGGCGGTCCTGGTGCGAGGCGACGAGGCCGTCGAAGGCGCCGTCGAGATCGGCGGCGAGCCGGCTGGCGAGCGCGATGTCAGGATCCATCACTCCCCGGAACACGGCGGGCAGGGCATCCGTTGCATCTTGCGCCGCGGCGCCCGGTCAGGACGGCGCGTGCACCTCGACCTCGCCGGTCGGCTGGACGAGGAAGATCCAGACGTCCCAGGCGACGTGGCTGACGATGAGGGCGCCGAGCGGGACGCCGACCGCGTACAGGACGCACCAGTGGGCGCCGGCGACCCCGGCGGCGCCGATCAGGGTGAAGTTCCCGGACGTGACGTGGACGCCGCCATACGCCCCCGCCGCGAGGGCCGCGCCCCGCCACCGACCGAACCGGCGCATGAGGGCGGCCTGGACGAGGCCCCGCCAGAAGAGCTCCTCGGCCGGGCCGATGATCGTCGCCAGCCGGGCCGCGATCTCGCCTCGTGGGCGAAGGGTCCGGAGCGCGTAGATCTCGCGGATCTCGGCGTCACCGGCCGGGACGTAGCGGCGCGCGAAGCGGTCGCCGGCCTGGAAGGTGACGTACAGGATCGCGGCCGAGAGCAGGCCGAGCGGGACGTGCCACCAGCGGATCCGAGCCTCGCGCGCCAGCGGCGAGAGCAGCAGGGCGAGCCCGCCGAGGATCGTCCCGGTCCAGGTCATCCGCGTCCAGAAGCGGCTCCTCGGGCCTCGGAACGTCGCCGAGAATGCCGTGCCGGCAGCCGCCAGGCCGATCGCCAGGGCGAACAGCCCGGGCCGGGCCAGGACCCCCGCCGGACTGGTGCCCCCCGCCGGGCTCGTGCCTCGCGCCAAAGGCGCCGAAGCCGGGCCGCGCGAGCCGGCCCGGTCAGCCACGCATCGCCGTGGCGAGGAGGAGGCCGATGACGAGGAAGCCGCCGAAGGCGAGGTGGAGGCGGGCCGTCTCGAGGTCGATCATCGCGATCGCGCGAGCCTGGCCGGTCGAGCCGAGCTCCGCGGACCGGACCACCTGGGCCAGGAACGGCAGCGACAGGATGGCCAGCAGCGTCGGCGGCGGCAGGAGCGAGAACGCCACCGCGAGGCCGAGGGTGATGTAGGCGCCGAGGACGAGGCCCACGTAACCGTAGTGGGCCCAGTCGCGGCCCAGCCGCGAGGAGAGGGTCACGATCCCGGCCCGGGTGTCCTCGCTGATGTCGCGCCACTCGTTGCCGTGGAGGATGGCGGCCACGAGCAGGCCGACCGGCACGGACAGGATCAGCGCCACCGGGCTCCACTGCCCGGTCACCGCGAAGTAGCTGCCGACGACCATGAGCGGTCCCATGAGCACGAAGACGAGGGGCACCCCAAGGGCGCGGTACTTGTACTGGAGGGGCGGCGCCGTGTAGCCCCACCCGCCGACGAGGCCGAGCAGGCCCAGGGCGACGATCGCGGGGCCCCGCAGCGCGAGGAGGTAGAGGCCGATGACCACGGCGAGGGCGAAGGCGAGCCCGGCCACGGTGAAGGCCGTTCGCTCGCTCATGCGGCCCTTGACGATCGCATGGCTCGCCCGGGGCGAGACGATCGTGTCGACCCCCTGGCGGACGTCGTAGATCTCGTTGACGACGTTCGTTCCGGAGTGGAGCAGCACGCCGCCGGCGAGCGCGGCGAGGAAGGGCAGCGTTTCGAACCTGTTGTCGAGCGCGGCGACCGCGGCGCCGGCGAGGACCGGGATGACCGACGCGGTGTAGGCGAAGGGGCGGAGGATCTCCCACGTCGCCCCGAGCCGCCGCCGCGCGGCTTCGACCGGCCCGAGCCGGTGATCGTCGGCCAGCCCGCCGGCTCGCGCGGGGGCCGTCGCCACGGCGCCCGTCGTGGCCGCCAGGGTGGGGGCCGTGGCGTCGGCCGTGGCGTCCCCGTCGCGCTCGGCCTCGGGAGCGACCCAGCGCGCCGACGCCGGCAGCTCCGCGTACAGCGTCGCGGCCGCGATCAGCTCGTCGATCTGACGCTCTTCCTGGAGGACCGGTTGCAGGAGCGGCAGGCCCAGGCCGGTCTCGGCATGGAATGCGAGGGCCTTCGCGGCGACGTCCTCGCGGGTCCCGCAGAGCATGAACGCGTCGAGGAGCTCGTCCGGAATCAGGTTCCCGGCGAGGGTGAAGTCCTCGGCCTTCCAGGCCGCCGCGATCCGATCCCGGAGGTCCGGCTCGAAGCCGGCCCGCCGCAGCGACACGTCGGACAGGACCGACATCATGTAGATGACGAACGGCTCGCGCTTGGCCCGGTTGAGCGCCTCGCGCCGGGTCCGGTCCACGAGCGAGAGGAGGTAGCCGGCCGTCTCGATGGAGGCCGGGTCGCGGCCGGCGGCAGTGGCCGATGAACGCAGCCGTTCCAGGATCCCGCGAAGCGAGGGGATCGACTCGGCCGGCCGGGCGAGATAGCCGTCCGCCTTCTGGCCGGCGAGGTCGACGAACGCCCGGCGGTAGGCCGCGATCACCAGCGGGATGCGGTGACACGGCGCGAACATCGGCTGGATCGGCGGCAGGCCCGGAGTCGCCGACGGCAGCCGCTCGCCGGCCCACAGCGCCCGCAGCTGGTCCATGGCCCGCGACACGTGCTCGACCGCCGTCTCCGGGTCGTACGGGATGCCCATCTGCCGGAGCCGCAGGGGCAGGCCGGTGCCGAGGCCCATGACGACGCGGCCGGGCAGGATCTCGTCGAGGGCCGAGCCGGTCATCGCCAGGACCACGGGGTGCCGGGTGAACGGATTGACCGCCCCGAGGGCGACCCGGAAGGCCGTGTCGTCCCGGTCCCGGGCGAGGCCGTCGACGATCGTGGTGACGAAGGTGACGGCGTCGCGCTCGAAGTAGGAGTCGTGGACCCAGATCGATTCGAGGCCCGCGTCGCGTGCCCGCCGGGCCCAGTCGAGGACGTCGTGCGGGTCGCCTCGGGCGGCCAGGCCGAGACCGATGGGGCGGCTGAGCGTGGGCATTCGATGACTCCGGGTCGGTGGCTCCGAGCGGCGCCGTGGGCCGCCGGTGGTGCCCACATGCTACCACGGCGTAGCCGGTTATTCGGAGGCCGGCAGCGTGCGACAATCGTGCCGCCATGGGCATCGATGATCGCTACGACGACCTGGTCGCCGCGCTCGGTGGGTTCTACCGGACGTGGCTGATCTTCCTCGGCGTCGATCTCGGCTTCTTCCATGCCCTCCGCGCGGCCGGGGAGGGCGGCCTCGACCTCGACGCGCTGGCGGCGCGGACGTCCAGCCATCCGACCGCGGTTGCGACCTGGGCCTGGGCGGCCGAGGCCCACGGCCTGGTGCGATCGGAGGCCGGCAGGCTCCGGGTGGAGCCCGACCTAGCCGCGATCCTCCTCGACGAGCACCGCTCGGCGTTCCTCGGCGGCCAGTTCGTCCACTCCGTCGTGGCGACCCTCGACTGGGACGGGATGACCGACTTCTTCCGGACCGGCGTGCCGGTCCCGACCCGGCCGGATCGCTACCGCGCGGCGATCGAGCAGGTCACCCGACAGGACATCGCCGTCTTCTTCACGGAGGGCCTGGCCGCCCTGCCGAACCTCGTCTCCCGGCTGGTCGCCGGCGGCCGGGTCCTCGACGTCCATTGCGGCGGCGGGCGCTGGCTGGTGGCGATGGCCCAGCGTTTTCCGGAGCTCCGGCTGGTCGGCATCGAGGCCGAGCCGGACTCGATCCGGCGGGCCCGGGACCTGGTCGAGGACGCCGGTCTCGCCGATCGGATCAAGATCGAGCCGGTGGGCCGCAGCGAGGTCACCCGGCCGGGCACGTTCGACCTCGTCTACTACCAGTACGCCCTCCACTTCCTGCCCGACCCGCCGGCGTCCCTGCGGGCGTCCTGGGAGGCCCTCGAGCCCGGCGGCTCCCTGCTCGTCCTCGACTGGCTCCTGCCGACCGACCCCGAGGAGATGCGGACGATCCACGGCGAGCTCATCGCCGGCGTCCATCTCGACGAGGTCTTCATGGGCGCCGGCCTCCGCGACGTCCCCGCCTATCGCCGATGGTTTGCCGTTGCCGGGATCCCGGAGCCCGAGATCATCGAGCTGCCGGCCGGGGCGACGCTCTTCGTCCTCGAACGGGACTGACGGGCAGCGTGCTCGAGCCGGTCGTCCCGGACGGGGCGCTCGTGCGCCGGCTCGCCGTCCACGAGACGACGGTCCAGGCCTGGGCCGGGAGGGAGCTCCGTGACCTCGGTGACGCGCTCCTGCTTCACGATCCGGACGACCGGGAGCCGTTCTGGAACCGGGTGGCGGCGCCCGCCTGGCCGACCGCGTCGCTCGCGTTCGACCGCCGCCTCGACGAGATCATCACCCTCTTCGCGACGCTCGATCGACTGCCCCACGTCCGCACCCTGGCGACGGACAATCGCCCGCCGGACCTGGCGACCCGGCTCGCGGGCCACGGCTTCCGCCCCGTCGGGACGGATCGCTCGATGGTCCTGGCCGATCCGGCGCCGTGCCTGGCCCTCGCCCGGACCCTGGCCGCCCGGCCCGGGCTGACCCTCGAGCGGGTGGGCCGCGGGCCGGAGCTCCGGGCGATCGAGGTCGCCCGGCTGCTCGTCCAGGCATTCGACGTCGAGACGGAGCGGGTGCCCGCGCTGGGGGCCGAGACGCTCGCCGCCGGGCGGCGAACCGGCGGGGCCGTCCTGCTGCTCCTGGAGGCCGGCGTGCCGGCCGCGGTCGCTCGCCGCGTCGCCACCGGTGAGGGAACCTACCTGTCCTCGATCGCGACCGCGCCGCCGCTCCGCGGCCGCGACTACGGCTCGCTCGTCACCGCGCTCGCCGTCGCCCAGGCACTCGACGCCGGGACGTCGTTCGTGCATCTCCTCGTGGAGTCCGACAACGACGTCGCGATCTCCGTCTACGAGCGGCTGGGGTTCGTGGTCCTTGGTGAGCCGATCCTCAGCCTGCTCCTGCGCTGATCCCGCCTGGCGCGAGCCGAACGTGGTCGTCCCGGAGCCGGCCGCGCTACCATGGCCCGCATGCTCGACACCGACGGGGCCGTCCTCCGCTCCGCCGAGGCCGCCGACGCCGAACGGATCGCGGGCCTGTTCACGGACGAGGGGTACCCGGCCGGGCCGTCGGCGATCATCGCCCGCCTGTCCCGCTTCGAAGGCCCCGATTCGCGCGTCGTGGTCGCAGAGCATGCGGGCGAGGTGATCGGCTTCATCGCCTTCCACGCGCTGCCGCGCTTCGAGCACGACGACGTCATCATCCGGATCCTCGCCCTCGTCGTGGACCCCGGCGCCCGCGAGCGCGGCGTGGGGCACCTGCTGATGGCCGAGGCCGAACGATTCGCTCGCGAACGTGACGCCGCGTTCGTCGAGGTCACGGCCGGGCACCACCGTCCCGACGCCCGCCACCTCTACGAGTCGCTCGGCTACGACGCGTCGGTCACGACCTACCTCCGCAAGCGCCTGTGACGGCCGCCGCTCCCGCCGTCCCCGCGGCCGGCGTCGCCATTCGGGTCCGCGACCTTCGAAAGCGCTACGGGGAGACCCAGGCCGTCGACGGCATTTCGTTCGAGGTTCGCGCGGGCGAGGTCTTCGGCCTGCTCGGCCCGAACGGGGCCGGCAAGACGACGACGGTGGAGATCCTCGAGGGCCTGCGACCCTCCGACTCCGGTGAGGCGATCGTCCTGGGCACCGACGCCAGCAAGGAACCCGACGCCCTCAAGCCCCGGATCGGGGTTGCCCTCCAGACCGCGTCTCTCTATCCCAAGCTGACGGTCACCGAGGTCCTTGACCTGTTCCGCTCGTTCTACGACCGTCACGGTCATTCCACGGCGGAGCTGATCGAGCGCTTCGACCTCGACGAGAAGCGGCACAGCCAGACCCGCGAGCTGTCGGGCGGCCAGCGCCAGCGCCTGGCCGTCGCCCTGGCCCTCGTCAACGATCCCGAGCTCGTGTTCCTCGATGAGCCGACGACCGGCCTCGATCCGGCTGCCCGGCGGTCGCTCTGGGACCTCGTCCTGGATCTCAAGCGCCAGGGCCGGACGATCCTCCTCACGACGCACTACATGGAGGAGGCGGAGATCTTGTGCGACCGGCTGGCGATCATGGATCACGGCCAGATCCTGGAATCGGGCACGGTCAAGGAGCTCGTCGGGCGGCACTTCCACGAGCGCGCCGTGCGCTTCGACCGGATCGACGCGCTGGCCGACGCCGCGCTGGCCGGGATCGAGGGCGTCGCCTCGGTGGCGCATGAGAACGGCGAGGTCGTCCTCTACACGCGGGACGTGCCCGCGACGATCGAGGGCCTGCTCGCCGCCGCCGAGGCCGCCGGGACCGAGCCCGAGAACCTGACCATCCGACGGCCCACGCTTGAGGACGTCTTCCTGGCCCTGACCGGGCGGGCCATGCGGGACTAGGGAACCGAGCCGTGCGACCCCTGATCCAGTTGACGATCGCCAACATCCGGAGCTTCACCCGCGATCGGGCGGCGATGTTCTGGACGCTCGCCTTCCCCCTGATCTTCATCCTGATGTTCGGGGCGATCTTCACCGGCGGCGGCTCGTCGACCCGCAACTTCGCCTGGGTCGACGACGATGGCTCCGCCGCGTCGACGCGGCTCCGCGCCGCCTTCGCTGCCCTCGAGGACGTCGAGCTCGAGGACGTGAGCGAGGACGAGGGGGTGGCGGCCATGCGGAAGGGTGACCTCCGCGCCGTCCTGGTGGTGCCCGACGGTTACGGGTCCGCCGTCGAGGCCGCGGCGGCCGCACCGGGGCCGCCGGTCGCGATCACCGTCTACACGGACCCGACCCAACAGACCCAGAGCGCCGACACCTTCCGCTTCGTCGAGACCGTCCTCGGCCAGGTCAACCTGGCGGTGAGCGGCCGTGGACCCGCGGTCGTGGCCGCGCCGAAGGCGATCCAGACCGAGTCGCTGACGTTCATCAGCTACCTCGTCCCGAGCATCCTCGGGATGGCCCTCATGCAGCTCGGGATCTTCGCGTCCATCCCGCTCGTGGCCGATCGCGAGAAGCTGATCCTCAAGCGCCTCAGCGCGACGCCGCTCCGGCGCTGGCAGCTCGTCGGGAGCAATGTCCTGATGCGGCTGCTCATCGCCGTGGCCCAGACACTGATCATCGTGACGGTCGGCGCGCTGGCCTTCAACGTCGAGATCTCGGGCAACGTCGTCCTCATCGCCGCCCTCGTCGTCCTGGGCTCCCTGTCGTTCATCTCGCTCGGCTACGTCATCGCCTCGTTCGCCCGCACCGAGGAGGCGGCGAACGGGATGACGAGCGTCGTCCAGTTCCCGCTCATGTTCCTGTCGGGCACGTTCTTCCCAATCGACACGATGCCCGAGTTCCTGAAGGGCGTCGCCCGGATCCTGCCGTTGACCTACCTGTCCGACGCCCTTCGCCAGGTGATGGTCGGCGGGACGCCGTTCGCGCCGCTGTGGGTCTGCTTCGCGGTTCTCGCCGCGTTCCTGGCGATCTGCCTCGCCGTCTCGGCCCGCTTCTTCCGCTGGACCTGAGAGTCGCCCGCCGGCGCCTCGCCTACCAGCGTTCGCGGTGGACGACCTCCGTGAGGGCTCGGCGGCCGCCCGAGCGGAGGGGGCGCGTCAGGTCCTCGGGCCTGGCCGGATAGCCGAAGGCGAGGAGCTGCTCGCAGGTGCGATCCGGTGGATAGCCGAGGATGTCACGGGCGAGCTCGGGCTCGTAGACCGTGATCGGGCAGCTCCCGATCCCGAGAGACCAGGCGGCGAGGATCATGTTCTGGGAGGCGAGGCCGAGGTCCCAGTTGATCGAATGGGGCCGCTCCTCGCCGTCCGACTCGGGGATGACGAGCGCGACCGCGGCGGCCGAGGTGGCGACGTGGCCGGCGTACGGCCCGACGGCGCTGAGGGCCTCGAGGCGCCGCCGATCCGTCGCGACCACGAAGTCCCAGCGCTGGCGGTTCTTCGACGAGCTGGCCCGCCGCCCGGCGTTGACGACGGCGTCGAGCCGCTCCGGCTCGATCGGCCGGTCGGCGTAGCGGCGGATCACCCGGAGGCCGCGGATCGCGTCGAGGACGTCCATCGCCGTCAGGCCTCGACCGGCGTGACGGCGGACGCCGCCCCGACCGCCGGCGCCGACTCGATGGCGTGGTCGAGCTCGTCGAGGGCGGCGAAGCGACGCTCGTCGTCACCGGGCCGGCGGGCGTCGACGGCAGTCGCGATCGCGGCCGCCTCGTCCGGCTCGAGCGGTCCATCGAGCGCCGAGGCGAGGAAGCGGCCGACGGCCGCGCGGTAGGAGGCGAACTCATAGAGCCAGCTGTGCTGGCCGCCCGGGACGACGAGCGCGTCGACCGGCCTGGCATCGGGTCCGAGCTCGGCGCGAGCCTCGCGTGCCGCAACGACCAGCCGCTCGAGGTTGGCCGCCGGCACCACCCGGTCATCCGACCCGTGGATCGCCAGGATCGGGCCGGTGTAGCGTCGGATCGCCGACGTCGCCGAGATCTCGTCGACGTGGTGGCCGCGCGGCTTCAGGTAGACCCGAGTCGTCAGCCAGGCCAGCGGGTAGGCGATGGGGTCGGGGATCGGCAGCCGGGCCAGACGGAACGTCTGGCGGGTCAGCCGGTACGGGCCGGCGGGCGTCGAGACGAGCACGGCCGCGGCGACGCGCGGTTCCGCGGCAGCGGCCAGGATCGCCCCGGCCGCGCCCATCGAGTGGCCGAGGATCGCGACCCGTGACACATCCGGCCGCCCGAGCGCGTATCGCGAGGCCGCGAGCGCGTCAGCGCCGAACTCGCCGGCGCTGACCGGCAGCGTCTCGGCGGGGTTGGCGCCGTGCCCACGGACATCGATCGTGACCACGTGGTAGCCGAGAGCGTGGAGGAACAGGGCGTTCGGCAAGGTCCGGTGGCGGCCCGATTCCCAGCCGTGGACCAGGACGACGGCCGGACGGGCGGCGCGGCGGCCGCGCCGCGGGCCGGAGGCGGAGATCCACCAGGCTGGCAGGGCGAGCCCATCCGGTGTCTCGATCCGGATCTCCTCGAACGGCATCCCGAGGTCGGCCGGGTCGACCGTCGGGGGGTGCCGCTGGGGGAAACCGGCTCTCGCCCTGTAGACATGGGCAAATCGCCAGGCGAGGGCGACGGGGGCCGCCGTCATCGCGGCCGTCAGGCCGGCGCGGCGGAGTCGAACGCGGGCGGTCATCGCCTACAGGGGACGGCACGCCCGCGCGACTGTCAAGCGGTGCGCCCGTGCCACGCGAGCGGCGAGGCGATGACATCCGTCAGCTTCGGACGGAGGTCCCCTCCGGGTACACTCATCGGATGCCCAAACGCGATCCGCACGAGGTCCTCGGCGTCGCTCGCGGGGCGTCCCAGGCGACGATCAAGGCGGTCTGGCGAAAGCTGGCCCGGCAGCACCATCCGGACGTCGCCGGATCAGACGCCGCCGCCTCTCGTGCCGCGACCCGGCGGATGGCCGAGATCAACCGCGCCTACGAGCAGCTGCGGGTCGGCACGCCCGGGGCTGGCGGGGGCGACGGGGTCGACGGCGCGGGCCGGCGGCGGGCCTGGCCGCCGCGAACGAAGCCCACCCGACCGGTGACGGGCCGCGTGGATACCTCCGATACCTTCCGACCACGCAACGCCACGACCGGCCAGGCAGCGCCGCTGGCCGGGCAAGCGCCGCCGAAGGGCGAGCGCTTCGATCGTGAGCCGCCGCGGGCGTCGGAGCCGAACGGTCCCCTCGCTCGTGCCCGGGATCCCCGATTCCGGCCGGCACCCCTGCCATCGGTCGATGTTGCCTCCGGCACACCGATCGAGTTCGGCAAGTTCCACGGTCACACCCTGGGCCAGATCGCGGCTTTCGAGCCGAGCTACATCGACTGGCTGGCGAGGACCATCTCGCACGATCCCGAGCTGGTAGCGGCGGCCCGGGCCATCCAGGCCGACCTGGACCGCCGCGGGGTTGTCCGCCGGCCGAGACCCGCCCCGGCCCGCTGACGTCGTCGCCGATCTCGGACGCCGTCGCGCGTCAGTCGCCGGTCTGCGACCCCGGGCCGACGCCATGCCATCGTTCGGTCTTGACGCCCGGGGCGGGCCGCACCCCCCGGCGCACCCGCCCCGGACATGGACGATCGCCTCTCGTATGACACGGGAGGCGATCGGTGGATGGCGCTGAAGCGATAATTCCCGCCAGAAGCGTGCCCGGCTCGAGGCCGATGGATCATGGTTACTCGGTCCGTGACCCTCGAGCGGGATCCCCGATGCCGACCGTCCTCGGCTTCGGCGTCCGTTCGCAGGTCCGTGGCCGACGCCCCGAGTGCCCCCGGTTCGCCGCGTCCTGGCGTGGCAGCACCGTACGCCCTCGGCCGGCGGACGAGCAATGGGCCCCTCGTCCCGGGCCCCCAGGGTCGATGGTCGATGGCGTCGGCGCACCACGCCCGGGACCTACGTACCGGTGCGCGAAAGCGCCCTGCGAGGTGCCGCGGTAGGCTGCTCGAGGTGATCCCCATCCGCCGGCTTCCGATGCCGCGCGCGCTTCGGGGCCGATCCCGGCTCGTGCGGCTCTCCGCGCTCGGCCTCGCCCTCGCGGTCAACGCCTGCGGCGGCGCCGGGGCGACCTTCGACCCGACCGGACCATGCCTCGTCGATGGCCGGGCCGCCGGCGCGTACCCGGACCTCGAGGCGCGCCTGCCGGCGGAGCTGCAGGCATCTGCGCCGACGACCATCGATTCCGGCCGGAACTGCTCGGAGACGGCACTCGGGTCACTCGTCGCGCACGACCTTGCCAGCGTTCGATTCGCCGGCGCGACCTGGGACCTCGGTGGCGGGACGGGGGTGTCGAGCGTGATCTTCGAAGCGCCGGGCGAGACGTTGCCGGCCGCCTGGATCGCCGAGTTCTACGACATCGGGGCGCGCACGGCGAAGCGGACCGGGAACATCGAGACGAGCCGACCTACGGTGGCCGGGGCAGGGGAGACGTGGCGGCTCGACGTCCTCAACGACCTCTCGCTGCAGACCATCGTGACTTGGCAGGACGGCGACGTCGTCCGCGCTGTCCTCGTCGCCTCGGCGGTCGGCCCCGGCGCCTCGCGGGCGGAGCACGACGACCTCGTTGATGAGGCGGTCGCCGCGTCGATCGCGGCGTCGGCTGGCGGTGGTTGAGGCCGTGCTAGAGTCGGCGCCGAGATGAGCCGGCCCTCCGAGTCCTGGGCATCGCGCCGGGATCGCTGGCGCGTCGAGCGCCTCGATCCGGCCCGGGCGGGAGCGCCAGAGCGCCGCGAACCGTTCGTGACCCTCGGCGACATCCCGCTCGACGGCGTCTACGGACCGTGGTCGCTCGAGGTCGGGATGGGCGGGGAGGCGCCCGGCGGCGGTGGGCCGACCGCCGTCGACCACCAGGGCGATCCGCTGGCCCGTGGGCGCTGGGACGATTTCGATCCGGCCCGCGACATCGGCCTGCCGGGCGAGCCGCCATTCACCCGGGGCATTCACCCCACCGGTTACCGCTCGCGCCTCTGGACGATGCGGATGTTCGCCGGCTTCGGGGCGGCCGAGGACACGAACGATCGGTTCCGCCGGCTGCTCGGCGCGGGCCAGACCGGCCTCTCCATCGCCTACGACATGCCGACCCTGTACGGCTACGACACCGACGACCCGGAGGCCGAGGGCGAGTTCGGGACCTGCGGCGTCGCCGTCAGCTCGCTGGCCGACATGGAGGTGCTCCTGGCCGGCCTGCCGCTCGACCGCGTCTCGACGTCGATGACGATCAACTCGCCGGCCGCGCCGATCTGGGCGATGTACATCGTCGCGGCCGAGAAGGCGGGGGTCCCGCGGGCGGCCCTCGAGGGCACCACCCAGAACGACATCCTCAAGGAGTTCGTGGCCCAGAAGGAGTTCCTCTTCCCGCCCGAGCCGTCGCTGCGCCTGGTGACCGACACGATCGAGTTCGGGACCCGCGAGCTGCCGCGCTGGAACACCGTCTCGATCTCCGGCTATCACATCCGCGAGGCCGGCTCGACGGCCGTCCAGGAGCTGGCCTTCACGATCGCCGACGGGATGGCCTATGTCGAGGCCGCCCTGGCTCGCGGCCTCCGGGTCGACGACTTCGCCCCGCGCCTGTCGTTCTTCTTCAACTCCCACTCCGACTTCTTCGAGGAGATCGCCAAGTTCCGGGCGTCGCGGCGAATCTGGTGGAAGCTCATGACCGAGCGCTATCGGGCCGAGAACGAGCGCTCGACCTGGATGCGCTTCCACACCCAGACCGCGGGCGTGTCGCTCACCCCGCAGCAACCGCTCAACAACCTCACCCGGGTGGCGATCCAGGCCCTCGCCGCGGTCCTCGGCGGGACCCAGTCCCTCCACACCGACGCCTACGACGAGGCCCTCGCCGTGCCCACCGCCGCCGCGGCCCTCCTGGCCCTCCGCCAGCAGCAGGTGGTCGCCGACGAGACCGGCGTCGCGTCGGTCGTCGACCCGCTCGGCGGCTCGTGGTTCGTGGAGGCCCTGACGAACCAGGTGGAGCGGGACGTCTGGCGCTACCTCGACGAGATCGACCGGCGGGGCGGGATGGTCGCTGCGATCCGCGAAGGCTATCCCCAGCGCGAGATCGCCGACGCCGCCTACCGCTTCCAGCGGGAGCTCGACGCCGGCGAGCGCCGGATCGTAGGTGTCAACGCCCATGTCGACGAGGCCGAGGTCACCACCGTCCCGGTCCTGGCGGTACCGCCGGGCTCGTACGAGCGGCAGCTGGCGCGCCTCGAGCGGACCCGCCGGGAGCGCGATGGCGGCGCGGTGGAGTCGGCGCTCGCGGGCCTCCGTGACGCGGCTGGGCGTCCCGAATCGAGCGCCACCAACCTGATGCCCCACTTCGTCCGCTGCGCCGCGGCCTACGCGACCCTCGCCGAGCAGTGCGCCGTCCTCCGCAGCGTCTTCGGCGAGTACCGCGAACCGGTCGCGGTCTGAGCCGTGGAGCTCACCGCGGCGCTTGCCGGGTGGCACGACTTCTACATCGCCGCGGCGGGCGCGGCGGCGGTGCTCCTCGGTCTGGTGTTCGTGGCGATCTCGATTCACTATGACCCGACCCAGCTGGACCGCTACCTCGTCGGGATGGCGACCGAAGCGGCCGTGCCGTTCTTCTACGCCGCCCTGGTGGCGTTGGTCATGCTCGTCCCTGTGGCGTTGCCATGGGCCCCAACCGGAGCGCTCCTCGTGGTCGGAGCGCTCGCCAGCCTCAACTCGTCGATCCCGATCTTCGGTCGATGGTCCCGACCCGGCGGCGACGCGGCGACCAGCCGGAGCACCGGCCAGCGGGTGAAGCTGGCCCTGCCGTTTGCGGCCGCGCTGCTGCTCCTGCCGGTCGCCCTCGGCCTGCTCGTCGCGCCTGAGGCGGCGCTCTACCTGGTCGGGCTGGTCGTGCTGGCCTTCATCGCCTTCGGGATGCAGAACGCCTGGGATGCGGTCCTTCGCCGCGACCTCCGGGATCAGGCCAGGCAGGCGCCTACCGATCAGGGACCGCCGACGGCCGCGGCGAGCAGCTGAGGAGCCATTCGATGTACTTGAATGCCCTGGAGTTCCTCGAGGAGGAACGGGAGGCGTGGCGGCCGTTCGAGGCTCTCGCCGATGTCCCCGACGATCGGCTCGACGCGCCGGTGGCCGAGGCCCACGGCTGGTCGGCCCGCGACCTCATCGGCCACCTCGTCGCCTGGCAGGAGTGGGCCCTCGCCACCGCGCGGGAGCTCGCCGTGAACGAGCGCAGCGCCACGAAGGACCGCCTCGATGCCGAGTGGGAGCGGCGCGGCGACGAGATGAACGCCGACATCGAGGCCGAGTGGCGCGAGCTGCCCCGCGACGAGGTTCGTCGCCGCCTGCGCGAGGTCCCGGGCGAGCTCCGCGGCTACCTGACGGTCGTGCCCGAGACCCGCTGGATCAAGAACGACGACTACCTGCGCTACTTCCTCGACGAGACGATCGACCACTACGCCGAGCACGCGGCCGATCTCGAGGCGATCCTGGCGGCCCCGTCCGAGTGAGCTGGGCGACGCTGCGTGCGGCGATCGAGGCGACGACCGGCGGGCTCGCCGACGCCGAGGTCGTCGCCGCGGGAGCCGATGTGACCTGGCAGCGGCGCGGCGTGGCATTCGCCGAGCTCGGTCGGGACGGGCTGGCGATCCGCGTTGGCGCGCCGATCGCGGCGGCGGCGGTTCGAACGCCGGACACGCGACCGTCCGCGCGCGGTCCAGACTGGATCGAGTTCGCACCGCGGGAGCTCGACGGCCACGCCCTCGACCGCCTCGACGCCTGGCTGACCGCCGGACATCGCCGGGCCGGACCCGGCTGACATCGGCGGAATCGAAACGGCCCCGGTGAACCGGGGCCGTTTCGAGGAGGAGCTGGTAGGTCAGGCGCTCGGCTGCGCCGGCTCCGCTGCCGGTTCGCCGGCCGCGGCCGTCGTGTACTCGGCCAGCCCGAACTGCGACTCGAGCTGCTCGAGCGGCCGGAAGCCGACGACGCCCATCGGCTGCTTGCCGGGGGCGAAGAACGCGATCGTGGGGATGCTCATGATGTTGAATGCCCGCTGGATCTGGGGATTCGCGTCGATGTCGACCTTGACGACGTCGACCGAGCCCTCGTACTTCTCGGCCAGCTTCTCCATCTCCGGGGCGACCATTCGACACGGCCCGCACCAGACGGCCCAGAAGTCGACGACGACGGGCTTGTCGGCGTGGAGGACGATCTCCTCGAAGGTGGCATCCGTGGCGGTCTTGATCGCCATCGGTGGTCCTTTCTCCCGCGCGGCGGGTGCGTTGCTGATCGCCCTCAGCGAGCGATCGACTGGATGAGGCGGTAGGCCTCGAGGACCCGTGGGTCCGCGAGCCGGTAATAGACGGTGCTGCCGTCGCGCCGGGTCGTCACCAGTCCGGCCGACCGGAGGACGGCCAGGTGCTGGCTCATGTTCGGGACCTGGCAGCCCACGACGTTCGAGAGGTCGCTGACGGAGACTTCACCGCCGGCGAGCGATTCGAGGACGCACAGCCGCTTCGGGTCCGCGAGCGCCCGGCCGATGACGGCCTCGCGCTGGTAGGCGTCTTCACGGCTGGGCGCGATCTGGATTGCCATGTCGAGGTCGAGTATTGCAGCGCTTGCGCAATTACGCAAGTGCCACCGGAACACGTTCGTGGAGCTCGTGGACAGCCGGGCCCGCCGATCGAGTGGCCGGCCGTCATCGAGTCGGCGCCGGGCCATGGCCAGGCGCCGACTGTATCCTCCGGCGGTGGCGACACCGACCCTCGTCGACATCCGCTCGATCGAGGCCGCCCGCGAGGTCATCGCCGGGCGGGTTCACCGGACGCCGCTGCTCTCGTCATCGGCAGCGGCCGCCATCGTCACCGGAGCGACGGGTAGCCGCCTCGGCGACGACCGCCTCTACCTCAAGGCCGAGCATCTCCAGAAGACGGGATCCTTCAAGCCGCGCGGGATGACCGCCCGGGTGGCCGCGCTCACGGCTTCGGAGCGCGAGCGGGGGATCGTCACCGTGTCGGCCGGCAACGCCGCCCAGGGCTACGCCTACGCCGGGGCCGCCCTCGGCGTGCCGGTGACCGTCGTCATGCCGGCCGCCGCGGTCCGCTCCAAGGTCGACGCGGCCGCCGGCTATGGGGCCCGCGTCGTCCTCGAGGGCGACACGATGGACGCGACGTTCGCGGCCCTGGACCGCATCCGCGACGAGGAGGGCCTCGTCTACTGTCACCCGTTCGACGACGCGGCGGTCATCGCCGGCCACGGCTCCGTCGGTCTCGAGATCCTGGCCGATCTGCCCGACGTCGATCTGGCCGTCGTCGGCATCGGCGGCGGTGGCCTGATCTCGGGCATCTCGGCGGCGCTCAAGGAGCGGCGCCCCCGGGTTCGCGTCTACGGCGTCGAGCCCGAGGGCTCGGACGCGATCAGCCAGGCCCTCGCCGCCGGCGAGCCGGTCCCGATCCAGCCGGCCAGCGTGGCCGACGGGCTGAACGCCCCGTTTGCCGGTGAGATCACCCTGGCGATGATCCGGCGCTACGTGGACGACGTCGTCCGGATCGACGACGCGACGATCCTGGCCGGCCTGCGCTTCGCGCTCGTCCGGCTCAAGCAGGTCGTCGAGCCGGCAGGGGCAGCGGCGCTCGCCGCCGTGCTGACGGGACGGATCCCGATCCGGGACGGCGAGCGGGTGGCGGTCGTGCTGTCGGGCGGCAACGTGGAGGTCGGCCGCCTGGGCGAGCTCATCGAACGAGCGGCGCCGCTCGAGTAGCGGCTCGCCAACGATCGGGCGCGCTCGTCGCGAAGCGGGCGGCCTCAGTCGAGCCCCAGCTCGTGGAGCCGGTCGTCGTCGATGCCCAGGTGGTGGGCGAGCTCGTGGATGACGGTGACCCGGACCTCGTGGGCCAGGTCGCGCCGATCTGGGAAGTCCTCCTCGAGCGGGAACCGGAAGAGGGTGATCCGGTTCGGGGCGACCGCCCAGTCGGCCGCCCACTCCGTTCGCGGCACCCCTTCATAGAGGCCGTAGAGGACGTCGTCGGCGTCGAGGTCGTTGTCGGCGAGCTGCTCGTCGGAGGGCCAATCCTCGACGACGACGGCGACCTCCTCGAGCGATTCGCGGAACGGCGAGGGGATCGAGGCGAGGGCGCGGTCGACGAGTCGCTCGAAGGCGTCGGGGCTCGAACCGCGCGAGCGGCGCGCGCCGCGAATCCGTTTGGGCATGGCGCGCCGATCGTAGCCCGCTCGATGCGATCCCGACGGCGCCGCCGCGACGAGCGGGTAGGATGCGCCCGATGAAGGTCGTCTACACGCCCCGACACCTGGCCCACGACGTCAGCCACGAGACCTATCTCGGGCTGCCCGTCCCGGCGAACGAGGTCGCGGAGCGGGCGGAGCGGATCCGGGCGGCGCTCGAGGCCGACGGCGGGTTCGATCTCGTGGAGCCGACCGAGCACGGTCTCGAGCCCGTCCTCGCCGTCCACGACCCTGGCCTGGTCCGGTTCGTCGAGGAGGCCTGGCCGCAGGCCCGCCGCGAGGCGATCGATCGGACGTTCCTCGCCGCGGACACCTACCCCGTCCGGGCGATGTTCGAGGGCATGAGCGACGCGGCCCTGGCCCGGCTCCGCGAGCCCGCCGCGATCGGCGGCCGGACGGGCTGGTACGGCCTCGACTCGGGCAACCCGCTCGTCCAGGGCACGTACGTCGCGGCCCGCTGGGCCGTCGACGTGGCCCTGACGACGGCCGATCTCGTCGTCGACGGCGGCGAGTCAGCCGCGTACGGGCTGTGCCGTCCGCCCGGCCACCATGCCGCGCGCTCCATGGCCGGGGGCTACTGCTTCTTCAACAACGCCGCGGTCGCGGCCGAGGCGATCACCCGCCGGACCGGCGAACCGGTCGCGATCCTCGACCTCGACATCCACCACGGCAACGGGACGCAGCAGATCTTCTGGCGGCGCGGCGACGTCTTCTACGCCTCGATCCACGCCGACCCGGCGACCCTGTACCCGTTCTTCCTGGGCTACGCCGACGAGGTCGGGGAGGGCCCGGGCGAGGGCGCCAACTTCAACCAGCCCCTGCCGCCCGGGACCGCCGACGCGACCTACCTCGAGGCCGTGGAACGGGCCCTCGAGGCCATCGCCGGGACGCGCGGAGCGTTCGTCGTCATCTCTCTCGGGTTCGACACCTTCGGCCAGGACCCGATCGGGACGTTCGCCCTGACGACCGGCGCGTATCACGAGGTCGGGCGGCGGGTGGCGGCCCTCGGCCGGCGGGCGGTCATCCTCCAGGAGGGCGGCTACCACCGCCCCTCGCTCGGGCAGAACGCCCGCGCCTGGCTCTCCGGGGTCGCGGGTCGCCCATACGACCCCGTGCCCGTCGGCGGCTTCGGGCCGGAGGGTGCGAGGATGCCGGCATGACCGATCGGCTGCCCGACCATGTGCGCAAGCTCGTCGCCGAGATCGAGACCGAGATCGGTGAGTCGGAGGAGGCGGCGCTCGCGGCGCCGATCGAGGGCTCGGGCTCGCGGACGGGCTCGCGCCCCGGGGAGGGCGGCCGTGGTCGTCGGCGCAGCGAACGACGGAACGGGCGCGTCGAGGACGCCGTCCGTGACATCCTGGCCGAGATCGGCGAGGACCCCGACCGTGAGGGGCTGCGGGGGACCCCCGACCGCGTCCACCGGATGTACGCGGAGCTGACCGCCGGCTACCACGTCGACCCGGATCGCCTGGTGAACGGCGCCATCTACGAGGAGCGCTACTCGGAGATGGTCGTGGTCAAGGACGTCCCCTTCTACTCGCTCTGCGAGCACCACCTCCTGCCGTTCTTCGGGACGGCGTCGGTCGCCTACATCCCCCGCGGTCGGGTCATCGGCCTCTCCAAGATCCCGAGGATCGTCGAGATGTACGCCCGGCGCCTGCAGGTCCAGGAGCGGATGACCCAGGAGATCGCCGACTTCCTGGACGAGCGGCTCAAGCCCCAGGGCGTGGGCGTCGTCGTCGAGGCGAACCACCTGTGCGCCGTCATGCGCGGCATCCGGAAGCCGGGAACGGTCATGACCACGGCCGCCGTCCTGGGCCTCTTCCGCACCCGCGATCGCACCCGGGCCGAGTTCTACAGCCATCTCGCCCGCCGCCCGCCGGGCGCCTGACGCCCCGCGACGCGACCGCGGCCACTCCCGCGCGTGCTCCCGCGCCACCGCGCGTGCTCCCGCGCCACCGTGCTCCCGCGCCACCGCCCCGCCCGCGCCACCGCCCCGCCCGCGCCGCCGCGCCGCCCGCGCCGCCGCCCGCCCGCGCCGCCGCGCCGCCCGCGCCGCCGCCCGATATTTCGGTCGTCCGTCGAAGATGCCCCTTCGCAGGGCGACGATCGAGGACTTCGGGCGCGGTCTAACCGAGATTTCGGTCGATCGACGCTCGAACCGGTCGATCGGACGGCCGTGCTGACCGTCCTTCGTCGGATGACCGGAATCTCGATCACTTGCGAGTGCCCTGCTACGGGCCTGCGACCAGCCCCCGGTCGCGCCGATCCGTGTACCCGGGGCCGAATCCGCCGTGTCCGTCAGGCGCGACGCTCCCCGCCGTGAGGGCCGGCGTCACGGCCCCTACAATCCGGGCATGACCGACCGTCCCATCAAGGTGCTCATCGCGAAGCCCGGGCTCGACGGCCACGATCGGGGCGCGAAGGTGCTTGCCCGGGGCCTCCGCGACGAGGGCTTCGAGGTGGTCTACACCGGGCTTCGTCAGACGCCCGAGATGGTCGCGACCGCGGCCCTCCAGGAGGACGTCGACGTGGTCGGGCTGTCGATTCTCTCGGGCGCGCACATGACGCTCGTGCCGCGGGTGACCAGGCTGCTTCGCGAGGAGGGCCTCGACGACGTCCTCGTCGTCGTCGGCGGGATCATCCCGGACGACGACACGGACGAGCTGAAGTCGGCCGGCGTGGCCGGGGTCTTCGGCCCCGGGACGACGATCGCCGAGGTCGCCGAGTTCCTCCGGGCCAACGCGCATCCGCGCGGCTGAGGTGGTCGCGGCGGGCGATCCGGCGCCGGATCCGGCCGCCCGAGCGAGGGAGCTGACGGACGCCGCCGCCAGCGGCGATCGGCGGGCCCTCGCCCGCCTCCTGACCGCGGTGGAGAATCGCACCGGGGTCGCGGAGGCGGCGCTCCGGACGCTCTATCCGAAGGCCGGCCGCGCCCACCTCGTCGGGATCACCGGCCCGCCGGGCGCCGGCAAGTCGACGCTCGTGGCGGCGCTCATCGCCGAGCTCCGGGCCCGAGGTCGCTCGGTCGGCGTCGTGGCGGTCGACCCGTCGAGCCCGATCACCGGCGGCGCGCTCCTCGGCGACCGGGTCCGGATGCAGTCGTACGCGTCCGATCGCGACGTCTTCATCCGCTCGATGGCGGCTCGGGGCCACGCCGGCGGCCTCGCCTCGACGTCGGCCGCCGCGGCCGCCGTCCTCGACGCCTGCGGCTTCGACGTCGTCTTCCTCGAGACGGTCGGCACCGGCCAGAGCGAGGTCGAGGTCGCCGCCGCGGCCGACACGACGGTGGTGCTCGAGGCGCCCGAGATGGGCGACGAGGTCCAGGCGATCAAGGCGGGGCTCCTCGAGGTCGCCGACATCGTCGTCGTCAACAAGGGCGACCGACCGGGCGCCCAGCGAACCGCGTCTCAGCTCCGGGCGATGCTGGTCGCGGTGGCCCGGGTCGGTTCGGCCGATCGCGGTCACCATGGGCCGGGTCCCGTCGACCCGCGGGCCCCGGGCGCTGAGCCGGCGCCGCGGACGACGCCGCTCGCCGGTGGTACTCCGGACCGACCAAGACCCAAGCAGCCCGAGGTCCTGGTCACGACCGCGACGACCGGCGACGGCATCGAGGAGCTTCTCGCGGCCCTCGATCGGCATCGAGCGACTGATCGACACGCTGGCGTTGCCGCGGCGCGTCTCGCTCGGGCGGAAGCCCAGGTCTGGGCGATCCTCGGCGACCGGACCCGGGCCGAGCTCGACCGGCCGGATCGGCGGGCCGCGACGACCGCGACGCTGCGCGCCGTCGCGGAGCACGAGCTCGATCCGTTCACCGCCGTGGACCGCCTGCTGGCGAGCCTCCGGGCGTGAGCGGTTCGCCAGCGCGGCCGGCGGCGTCGAGGGAGGCAGCCTCCGCCGACCGCGAGCCGCTGCTGACGCCCGCGTTCCTCGGGATCGCGGCCTCGGTCCTCGGCTTCTTCGTCGCCAGCGGCATGTTCCTGCCGGCGACGCCGCGCTATACGGCCGGCCCGCTCGGCGGGGACGACCTGGCGGTCGGGCTCGTGATCGGCTCGTTCAGCGTGTCGTCGATCCTCCTCCGGCCGTTTGCCGGGCGGTGGGCAGATCGATACGGCCGCCGGATCATGCTCATCGCCGGCGCGGCCATCCAGATCGCGGCCGCCGCCGGGCATCTCGTCGCGGACACGATCCCGCTGCTCGTGGCGATGCGGCTGCTCCTGGGCGCGGCCGAGGCTGTCTTCTTCGTCGGCGCCATGGCCGCGGCGACGGACCTCGCGCCGGAGCATCGCCGAGGTGAAGCCGTCAGCCTCATCTCGACGGCCCTGTACCTCGGCGTCGCGATCGGGCCGGTGCTCGCGGAGTGGCTCTACTCCACCGGTGGCTACTCGCTGATCTGGATGGCGGCCGCGGCCATCAGCGCGGCGGCCGTCGCCGTCAGCTGGGTCGCGCCCGAGACCCTGCCTCGGGCGAATCGCCGGTCGGCCGGCGACGAGGGCAGCCTCCTCCATCGGCGCGGGATCATCCCCGGCCTGCTCGTCCTCTGCGGGGCCTGGGGGATGGGCGCCTACTTCGCCTTCCTGCCGCTGCTCGGCGACGACCTCGGCCTCGACGGCGTCGGCGGCTATCTCGCCCTGTTCGCGCTCGTCGTCATCGCCCTCCGGATCGTGGGAGCCCGGCTGCCGGACCAGATCGGGGCGGCACGGCTGTCGGGCACGGCCCTC
Organism: uncultured Chloroflexia bacterium; assembly: GCA_963719145.1. Classification (GTDB taxonomy): domain Bacteria; phylum Chloroflexota; class Limnocylindria; order Limnocylindrales; family CSP1-4; genus UBA5189. The sequence goes on along the minus strand of CAVRAX010000005.1, from coordinate 66,299 downwards.
GTCCTGAGCGCGACCGGGATGGCCATTGCCGGGCTCGCCCCGAGCGAGGCCGGCCTGTGGGTTGCGACCGTCGTCTTTGCCGCCGGCATCGCCTTCATCTTCCCGGCGATCGTGGCCCTCTCGGTGATGGGCGTGCCGGCCGACGAGCGCGGCGCGGTCGTCGGGACGACCAGCCTGTTCCTCGACGTCGCCTTCGGGCTGTCGCCGGCGCTCCTGGGGCTGATGGCCGGCACGACCGGCTACCCGGCCACGTTCCTGGTCTCGGGTGGGATCGCCGCGATCGGCGCCGCGTGGCTGCTGCTGTGGGGCGGGCGGCTGTCCCGGGCCGGCGAGACCGCGGCGGTCTGATCGCCCGCCGGGGAGCGACCGGCGCTAGGCTGTTGCCATGTCGATCGATCGCGTCTTCGTCGCCGGGGCCGGGCTCATGGGCCACGGCATCGGCCAGGTCCACGCCGCCATCGGCAAGCAGGTCACGCTGTACGAGCCCGACCTCGCTCGAGCCGAGGCCGGCCGCGATCGGATCGGCGGCAACCTCGACCGCGCCGTCGCCAAGGGGAAGCTGGCCCAGGCCGCCCGCGACGAGATCCTCGGGCGAGTCGCAGCGACCGGCGACTTGGCCGCCGCCGGCGACGCCGACCTCGTCGTCGAGGCGGTCTTCGAGGACGTCGACGTCAAGCAGGCGCTCTGGCGGGAGCTCGACGAGCGGGCTCGGGCGGGCGCGATCTTCGCCTCGAACACCAGCTCGATCTCGATCGACCGCCTGGCCGAGGCCGTCTCGCCGGAGCGCCGCGAGCGGTTCGTCGGGATGCATTTCTTCAGCCCGGTGCCGGTCATGCCGCTGGTGGAGCTGATCCGCGGCGACGCGACGACCGACGCGACCGAGGCGGCGATCCGAGCGCTGACCACGGACCTCGGCAAGCAGCTGATCGTCTCGAAGGACCGGCCGGGGTTCATCGTCAACCGGATCCTCATGCCGCTGCTCGCGGAGGCGATGCGGACGCTCGAGGAGGGGACGGGCACGGCCGAGGACATCGACACCGGCGCGAGGGTCGGGCTCAACCACCCGATGGGACCGCTCGAGCTGGCCGACTTCATCGGCCTCGACGTCTGCCTCAACGTCATGAAGGTCCTCCACGAGGGGATCGGCGGCGAGCATTTCCGGCCGCCGAAGGTCCTCGAGGACCTCGTCGCCGCCGGCCACCTCGGCCAGAAGACCGGCCGTGGCTTCCACACCTACCCGCGGGGCTGAGGCGACGCCGGCCGTGGCCGCGACGCTCGATGCCCCCGGCGCCGGCGGCCTGACCGCCGAGGAGCGCCTCCTCCGCGACACCGCCCGGGAATTCGCCGAGCGCGAGCTCGCCCCGACCGCGGCCGAGCGCGACGAGGCCGAGCGCTTCGACCGCTCGATCTTCACCCGGATGGGGGAGCTGGGCCTCACCGGGGCGCCGCTGCCCGAGTCAGTCGGTGGCGCCGGCTTCAGCTATCTCGGCTGGACCCTGGTCATGGAGGAGCTCGGGGCCGCGGACATGGCTTCGGCCGTGATGCTGTCAGTGCACATCCTGAGCCAATACCCGGTCGTCACCTTCGGGAGCCCTGAGCAGCACAGAGAGTGGCTGCCGCCGATGCTAGCGGGCGAGGCGCTCGGGGCGTTCTGCCTGACCGAGCCCCACGCCGGCTCCGATGCGGCCGAGATTCGGACGCGGGCCGAGCGCGACGGCGACGGCTACCGCCTCCACGGCACCAAGATCTGGATCTCGAACGCTCCCGAGGCCGATCGATACCTCGTCTTCGCGACCGTCGACGCGTCGAAGGGGCCCAAGGGGATCGCCGCATTCCTCGTCGAGAAGGGGACGCCCGGGTTCGGCTTCGGCGCCCACGAGAAGAAGATGGGCATCCGGGCCTGCCCGGCGGCCGAGCTCGTGTTCGACGGAGCAGTGGTCCCGGCGACGCGACGCCTGGGCGAGGAGGGCGAGGGCTACCGGATCGCCCTGTCGGCCCTGGCCGAGGGCAGGATCTCGATCGCCGCCGCCTGCGTGGGGATCGGCCGCTCCGCGCTCGAGCAGGCCGCCGCATACCTCCACCAGCGGACGGCGTTCGGCGCGCCGCTGGCCGAGCTCCAAGGGCTCCGATTCATGATCGCCGAGATGGCCCGCGAGGTGGCCGCCGCGAGGGCCCTGACCCACGAGGCGGCCCGGGCCAAGGACCGCGGCGAGTCGATCCTCGAGCTGTCGTCACTGGCCAAGTGGTCAGCCTCGGACGCGGCGATGAAGGTCGCCACCGACGCGGTGCAGCTCTTCGGGGCCACCGGCTACTCGCGCGAGACCGGGATCGAGCGCCTCATGCGCGACGCGAAGGGCGCCCAGATCTACGAGGGCACGAACCAGATCCATCGCGAGATCGTCGCCGGCGAGGTCCTCAGGCGCAGCCGCACCTGACCGGTTGCGGGTCCCCGGGAGCCGGGGCGGTCGCGGCGAGATCGAGCAGGTCGTTGGTGTCGACGAGGGCTGGGCTCGGTGGCACGCCGAGCGCTTCGAGGGACTTGCTGTAGAAGCTCCGGGCGGCGGCCACGAGGACCGCCGCGAGGATCTCGTTGTCCCGCAGGCCGAGCTCCCTGAGGGCTTCGACGTCGGCTCGGCCGACGTGATGCGCGTCGATCGCGACACGCTCGACGAGGTCCATCAGGGCGATCTCGACCGGCTCGAGCCCGGCGTGGCGGAAGTCGCGCACGATCGCCTCGATCTGCTCACGCGACGCGATCCCGGCTCGGATGCAGAAGGCGGCGTGGGCGCTCACGCAGGCGCGGCAACCGAGTGCTCGGGCCGCGACGATCGTCAGGAGCTCGAAGCGGCGGAGGCGCATCGTCCTGCGGACGGCCTCCGCCAGCTCGGTCCAGGCCCGGTACACACCGGGCTGGAGGCTGAACAGCTCCGTGTCGGTGGTGATGTACCCGAGCTCGGCGAGGTCCTCGTCGTACATCGCCCGGACCGCACCCGTTGCCGCGTCCGGGGCCACGGTGGCGACGAACATCATCGGCCGCTCCATCGTGGCCCGCTCCATCGTCGCGCTCATCGTGCGGCCGCAACGACCCGCAGGTCGACCGGGTTCGCATTCCGAAGTGCGAGGAAGATCGGGCAGCGCAGCCGCCAGGCCTCGAACATCGGGCCGGTCCGGCCCTCGGGGTCAGGCGTCTGGACCTGGATCTCCAGCTCGATGTCGGTGAGGTCGGAGGTGGTGCCCTCGATACCGACCAGCCCGGCCATGTCGGACTTGCAGCGAGCCACCGCGGTGATGCCCTCGATCCTCACCCCGAACTCCGGAGCCAGGGTGTCGGCGAGGAACGCCACGCCACAGCCGGCGAGGGCCCCGAGCAGGTAGGCGGTCGGGCTTGGCGCTGTGTTCGTCCCGCCGATCGAGGCCGGCAGGTCCGACTCCCAGGTGAAGGTGCCGGCCGAGAGTCGGGCCCGGCCACCCTCGAGGACGGCAGTGACGCTCGGCGCCGTGCGGCCGGCCGAGGGGTCCGCCCGGAAGCGCGTCGCGGTCTCGGTGATGACAGATGCGGGCATGGTCGATTCTCCTGATCCCTTGCCGGCCGACTTGCTGGCGGCCGTGGGAGTCAGGGTCGGCGTTGTACCGGGGCGAAGGAACCGGCGCACCACCCAATCGGTCGGGCGATCCCGCCCGTCAGATGGCGGGATGCACGTACAGGCAGGGCGGTCGAGCCCAGATCCGTGCGGCGCCGCCGGTCAAGCCAGGCCGCGCCGCAGGACCTCCGCCACGGCGGCGGCTCGCGCCGCCTTGCCGCTGACGCCGAGCTTGGCGTAGGCATTGGACAGGTGACGCTCGATCGTTCGAGGGCTGAGCCCGAGCGCTCCCCCGATCGCCTCGTTGGCGAGGCCGTCGGCGACCAGCCGAAGGACCTCCAGCTCCCGATCCGACAACGCCTCGACCAGCTCGGGTCGTGATGGCGGTGCCCGCATCGCCTGCCGGTCCGGAGCCAGGAACTCCCGGACCTCGGTCACGAATGTCGTCCAGGCGTCCTCGCCGGCGAGCAGGATGTGGTTGCGGCTGGGCAGCGGCACGACGCGCGCGCCCGGCACCAACGCCGCGACCATGCCCGCGTTCTCGAAGGTCGTGGCGGTATCGTCGACGGCCTGGAGGATGAGCGTCGGGACGCGGATCCGGGCGACCTCGGCGCTGATGTCCTCCGCCTGGCGCGTGATCCGTGAGCCGAGGACGTTCTCGGCCGGGCCGGACATTCGCTGGAGGTCGTCGAACCAGCGCATCTGCTCCTCGCTGGCATCGGGAATGAAGCGCGATGTGAAGACCCGCCGAAACACGGGGTCTTCGCGCGCCCAGCCGACCTTGATCAGGCTGCGATAGGTCTCCTCCTCGGCCCACTCCTCGGGAGTGAAGGTCGGCCGCTCCCCGCAGACCGTGCCGTAGAGCACCATCCGCGTCACCCGGTCCGGATGGCGCGCCGCGTACGCCATCGCGACGCCCGAGCCGTTCGACATCCCGAGCAGGGCAAACCGCTCGTCGTCGAGCCCGTCGACGACCGCCTCGAGGTCGGCGACCCGGGCGTCCATCGAGAAGTCGTGGACGCTCCAGTCGGACATCCCGAACCCCCGCTCGTCGTATCGCACGAGCGTCGAGAAGACCCCGAGGTCCTCGAGGAAGTGGCGCCAGACCGGGCTCTCCCAGTCGTGCCGAAGGTGGCTGAGCCAGCACGAGACGACGATCAGTGTCGGCCCCGAGCCGTGGCTGGCGTAGGCGAGTCGCGTGCCGTCGGCGCTGCGAGCGAAGCGGACCTCCTGCCGCGGCGCGGAGGTCCGGATCGACGACGCGCGGGAGACGCTGCCGGCCATCGGTCGTCGATCCTACTGCGCGCCGCGAACGGCGTCGAGATGCCCAGCCTGGCCGCGCCCGCCGCTCCGCGGGCTGAACGGCCCGCTGGCTAGGGGACCCTGGCCCCTTCGAGGCGATCCGGCGATTCTGTACAGTCCGAGGCGGGAATGTGGCTGCCTGAGAGCCGGCGTCCCGTCGCACCTGCCGGAGGACTCGATTCCATGAACCCGGTCACCGAGGCCGACACTCGGCCTGCGGTCGAGCCGAACGCGGCCGGCCTCGAATCCCAGTCCCTCACTTCGGCCCTGACCCGTCGCGGCTTCCTCCGCGGCGCGGCGATCACCGGCGGCGGCCTGGTGGCCGCGACCCTCGCCGCCTGCGCGCCCGCGACGCCGACCCCCGGCTGGACCTACAGCCCCGTCGAGACGCGGACCCCGTCCGGGTCCGGGTCACCGGCTCCGGAGACGCCGGCGCCATCGGGGCCGCCGGCGGAGAGCCCCGTGCCAACGCCGACCGCCCCCGGCGGGATCCCGGCCGGCTGGACCGAGCACGACATCGCCGCGCGCACGGTCGTCCGGCGTTACGTCGGCAACCTCGCGCCGGCCTTCAAGGACATCTACGGCGACGCGGTCTTTGCCAAGATCGCGGCGACCCTCGGTGCCGACGAGAGCTACCCTGAGCTGTCGGCCAAGCCGGCCTTCGCCCAGGTCCCCAACCTCGTCCTGAGCGACGCCGTCACGCCCCTGACCCCCGAGCTCGATGGCGGCGTCAAGGTCTTCCGCCTCACGGTCGACGAGATGGACCAGCGGATCGACGAGATGCGCCCACCCGTTCCGGCCCTCGGCTACAACAAGCAGTGGCCAGGTCCCACGATCCGGGTGACCGAGGGCGACCGGGTCCGGGCGATCTTCACCAACAACCTGCAGGAGACCACGACCGTCCACTTCCACGGCGTCGAGTTCGATGACTTCAACGAGGACGGCGTGGCCTTCGTCACCCAGGCGCCGTTCGCGCCGGGTGTCAGCTACGCGTACGAGTTCACGGCACGCCGGTCGGGGTCGCTGATGTACCACTCCCACCACAACGCGACGGACCAGGTCGGGCGGGGGTTGCTCGGTGGGTTCGTCGTCGATCCCAAGTCGCCGACGGCCGACGACGTCTTCGACCGCGACTACGTCTGGATCTCGAACGATGCCCTGGGCGGCTTCACGATCAACGGCCACGGCTTCCCCGCGATCGTGCCGGTGCTCGCCGCGGTCGGCGAGACGGTCCGGATCCGGTTCATGAACGAGGGGATCATGATGCACCCGTGGCATCTCCACGGGTATCGGATGCACGTCGTCGCCAGGGACGGCTACCCGCTCGGGAGCGCCGCCTTCGACTGCGACACCCTCGGCGTCAACCCCGGCGAGCGGTTCGATGTGAACGTCACCGCGGACCGGCCCGGGATCTGGGCCTTCCACTGCCACATCCTGCCCCACGCCGAGGGGCCAGACGGGTTCTTCGGCATGGTCAATACCTTCATCGTCGTGCCCGAGAAGGCGCACGTCGACGCGATCCTCGATGCCGCGACGTCCACGTGATGGCCGAGGTCCGCGGAGACTGACGTGAACGGCCGGACCGCGTCCCCGGCTCCGCCCTCGACCGGCGCGCCGTCGCTCCTCGACGGCTCGTTCCGGCTCGTCGTGGCCTTCACGGCGATCCTCTGCCTCGTGCTCGCAGGCCGCTTCCTCATCGTCGCGGCGGGCCCGGTGCCGGCGGGCCCGGCCGGTCTCACCGAAGACGAGACGACGGCGGCGGCGTCGCCGGTCCGATATGACGCCCCGGTCGCTGCCCCGCCGCTGCCGCTCACGGACCAGGACGGGAGGCCCTTCTCCCTGGACGCCGATCGCGGTGTTCCGGTCTTCGTGTTCTTTGGCTACACCCACTGCGCCGACGTCTGTCCCGCAACGGTCGGGATCCTGGGCCAGGTGCTGGCGGGGTACGGCCGCGACGCTCGGGCCGTCTTCGTCAGCGTTGATCCGGAGCGGGACACCGTCGCCTGGCTGCACGAGTACGTGCGGTACCTGCAGGCCGGCTTCTCGGGGCTGACCGGCAGCCCGTCCGAGATCCGGTCGGTCGCGGACGCCTGGGGAGTTCGCTACGCGCGTGTCGACGGCGACGTGCCCGGTGAGTACTCGATGGCCCACACCGCCGACGTCTTCCTCGTCGACGCCGGCGGGCTGCTCCGGGCCCGGTTCCCGTTCGGCACGGACGTGCCGACGATGCTCGGCGTCCTCCGCGACGTCGAGGCCAATCCCGTGCCGACCCCTGCCTCCGGCCCGCCGGCCGCCACGTCGACGGCGGCCACGACGGCCACTGCCGAGCCGACCGGCGCAGCCATCGCAGAGCTCGATGTCGAGGTCGTCTCGACGGCGGTCTGGGCGGGGCAGCCAAGCCCGGTGATCGTGCGCCTCGCCGACGAGTCAGGGGCGACCCTCCCGGACGACGCGGCGGTCACGATCCAGCCGACCTCGGCCGCCCGAGCCCCGGTCGGCCCACCGGTGGTCGCGATCCCGATCCACCAGGACGGCGTCGACGTCACGTCGTGGGTCGCGGTCGTCGACATACCGAACTCCGGATGGGCCGGGCTCGCCGTGACGGCTCGGCTGACGATCGGCCTCGCCGCCGGGACCGCGACCGTCTCGACCCTCGACCCGGGCGGCACGGCGCCGCTCGGCGCACCGGCCCCGACGGTCCGGACGCCCACGCTCGCCGACGTCGGCGGTCGGACGCTCGAGGTCACTACCGACCCCCTGCCGGACCTGCGGCTGTCGAGGACGTCGACGGCCGACGCGCTCGCCGCGGGGGAGCCGTTCGTCCTCATCGTCGACTCCCGGAGGTTCCAGGTCACCGCGGTCTGCGGCACGGCCCTCGCCCTGGCCAAGTACCTCGTCGATCGGTGGACCGACATGACGTTCATCCACCTCGAGCCATGGCGCTACCACGTCATCACCGACACGGCCGTCCTCGAGGGCAGCCTCGCCAATCCGTCGATCGTCCCGGCCGCCGACGCGTGGGGCGTCGCGTCGCCGCCGTGGGGGGCCACCTCGATGCCGTGGGTGTTCGTCGTCGACCGCCACGGCATCGTCCGGGCGAAGTACCAGGGGATCGTCGGCAGCGCCGACATCGACGTGATCCTGTCGATGCTCGCGGCCGAGGGCTGAACCGCGACGGGACACGGCAGGCCGCGGCCGCCTCGGCTCGGTCCCGGTGTAGGATCGATGCCCATGTCAGCCTCCCCACCGGCCGGCCCGAACGGCCACGTCTACATCGTTTCGGCGGCCCGGACACCGATCGGTAAGTTCGGCGGCGCGCTGTCGGCGACCCCGGCCGTCGAGCTCGGCGGCGTGGCCATCCGGGCCGCGGTGGACCGGGCGCGGCTGCCCGAGGGCACCCCGATCGACGAGGTCCTCATGGGCCAGGTCCTCCAGGCCGGCGTCGGCCAGGCCCCGGCCCGCCAGGCCGCGCTGCGGGGCGGCCTGTCCGACACGACCTCGGCGACGACGATCAACCGGGTCTGCGGCTCCGGGCTGAAGGCGATCATGCTGGCAGCGGCCGAGATCCGGGCCGGCGATGCCGAGGTCGCGGTCGCCGGCGGGATGGAATTGATGAACCTGGCGCCGTATCTCCTCGCGGGAGCGCGGTTCGGGCTCCGGCTCGGCGACGCGGCCCTCGTCGACGCGACGGTCCACGACGGCCTGTGGTGCTCGATCGAGGACTGCCACATGGGCACCCACGCCGAGCGGGTCGCGATCAAGGACCAGGTTGGCCGCGAGGACCAGGACGCGTTCGCACTGGAGAGCCACCGCCGGGCGATCGCCGCGATCGACGCCGGCCGCTTCGCCGACGAGATGGCGCCGGTCACGATCCGCTCGAAGGGCGGCGACGTGGTCGTCGACACGGACGAGGGCCCGCGTCGCGAGACGAGCGCGGAGGCGCTCGCCAGGCTCAAGCCTGTCTTCCCGCTGCCGACCGGCGAGGACCGCGGCGCCGCCGAGGTCGGGACCGTCACCGCCGGCAACGCACCGGGAATCACGGACGGCGCGGCGGCGACCGTCGTCGCGTCGGAGCGGGCGGTCGAGCGCCTGGGGCTGACGCCGCTCGCCCGGATCGTCGGCTACGCGCAGGCCGAGGTCGCCCCGAAGTGGCTGTTCCTCGCCCCGGTCGACGGCGTCCGCCGGCTGGTCGAGAAGACCGGCCTGGCCGTCGACGACTTCGACCTCATCGAGATCAACGAGGCCTTTGCCGCCCAGACCCTGGCGGATGGCCGGGAGCTCGGCTTCGACTGGTCGAAGGTCAACGTCAACGGTGGCGCCATCGCCCTGGGCCACCCGATCGGCGCCTCCGGCGCGCGAATCGTCGCGACGCTCCTCCATGAGCTCCGCCGGCGCGGCGGTCGCTACGGGCTGGCGACCCTCTGCCTGGGCGGTGGCGGCTCGGTCGCCGCGGCCTTCGAGCGGGTGTAGTCTGGCGCCTCCGCTCGACGCACCCGGCAGTGGGTGCGAGGGCGCGCGCGGATGGCAGGAGGTGTTCGGATGAACGACGACGAGATGGTGGCCCGGATCAAGGAGGTCTTCGCGACCGGCGACATGGCGGCGTACGGTCGGGAGCTCCAGGCCATCACCGCCGACGACGTCGTTCTCGAGTACCCCCAGTCCGGTGAGCGATTCCGCGGGCGGGACACGATCGTCAAGATGAACGAGGGCTACTCGGGTAGCACGGGAACCGCGCCGAAGGCGACCCTCCGCCGTGTCCTGAAGCCGGGCCAGGCCTGGGTCATCGAGAGCACGATCGACTATGGCGACGGGACGCCGGTCAGCTCCGTCTCGATCATCGAGTTCGGGTCCGACGGCAAGGTCACCCGGCAGACGGACTACTTCGGCAACCCGTTCCCGGCCCCGGATTGGCGGAAGCCATACCGCGAGGCATAGCGAGTCGAGCGTCCCGCGAGGACGAGGCGGACGCCGAGGTCGAAGCGCTCCACCGGCAGCCTCGTGGGCGCCCGCCCACGTGATCCGTCTCACCGGCCGATGAAGGTCGCGGTCCTCGGCGCCGGCGCGATCGGGTCGTTCTATGGCGCCCGGATGTCCGAGGGCGGCGCCGACGTCACGCTCATCGCCCGCGGCCCGAACCTGGCGGCGTTGCGCGAGCGCGGTCTCACGATCGTGGCCCCGGAGCGGACGTCCGAGCACCGCCTCGCGGCCACCGACGACCCGGCCGAGATCGGGCCGGTCGACGTCGTCCTGTTCTGCGTCAAGTCCTACGACACGGAGCCGGCCGCGGCACGTCTGGCGCCGCTCCTCCGCGAGGGGACCGCGGTCGTCTCGCTCCAGAACGGCGTCGACAACGAGGACAAGATCGCCGCGGCCGTCGGCTGGGAGCGTGTGCTCGGTGGGTCGGCCTACATCCTCGCCGCGGTCCGCCAGCCCGGCGTCGTGGAGGCGTCGGGGCCTCGCGGGATCGTGTTCGGCGAGTGGTCGGGCGGCGAGCCATCCGGCCGGGTCCGCTCGATCCTCGAGGTCTGCGAGCGGGGCGGGGTCCCCGCTACCGCGGCGCCCGACGTCCGGGTCACGAAGTGGGAGAAGTTCACCCTCCTCGTCGCGTTCTCCGGCATGACGGCCGCGACCGGCCTGCCGCTCGGGCCGGTTCGCGACGGGCCGGCGGGCCGGGCGATGCTCCGGGACCTGATGACCGAGACGTGGGCAGTCGGCCGGGCCGCCGGCGTCGCCCTCGCCGACGACCTGGTGGACCGACAGTACGCGCTCCTCGATTCCCAGGAGGACGGCGCCTCGACCTCGCTCCGCCACGACCGGTTGGGCGGTCACCGGATGGAGCTCGAAGCCCTCCAGGGAACCGTCCGGCGACTCGGCCGGCAGCACGGGATCCCGACGCCGGCGACCGACGCCGTCTACGCGATCCTCGAGCCCTGGGCGCGGCGGAACGCGCGACCTGCGGACGAGCGACCGCCGATTCCCGGTTGACGCCTCGCGCCGGCGGACGGTGGCCGTATCCTTCGGTCATGACCGATGTCGGCGCCCGGCAGACCGTGCCGTCCGCCGATTTCGGCACGCCCCGCGTTCCAGCTGTACATCGCCGGCGAGTGGGTCGACGGCGTGACCGGGGCGACGTTCGAGAGCGTCAACCCGGCCGATCGGCGCGACGTCGTCGGCCGCTTCCAGGCCGGCACGGCCGCCGACGCGGCGATGGCGATCAAGGCCGCCGAGATGGCCTTCCCGGGCTGGCGCGCGACGCCGGCCCCGAAGCGGGGCGAGATCCTCTACCGCTTCGGCGCGCTCATGGCCGAGCACAAGGAGCGGCTCGCGCGGGCGATGACCCGGGAGATGGGCAAGGTCATCGCCGAGGCCAGGGGGGATGTCCAGGAGGGCATCGACATCGCCTACCTGATGGCCGGCGAGGGCCGCCGGACGTTCGGCGACACGGTGCCCTCGGAGCTGCCCGACAAGTGGGCGATGAGCATCCGCCAGCCGATCGGGGTGGCCGGCATCGTCACCCCCTGGAACTTCCCGATCGCGATCCCGTGCTGGAAGATGATGCCGGCCCTGGTGACCGGCAACACCGTCGTCTTCAAGCCGGCCAGCGACACGCCCCACTGCGCGACGCTCCTGGTCGAGCTCATGGCCGAGGCCGGCTTCCCGCCCGGGACGGTGAACCTCGTGACCGGCTCCGGGGCCGATGTCGGCGAGGCGATCGTCGAGTCGCCGGACGTCCCGGTGATCTCGTTCACCGGCCACTCCTCGACCGGCAAGCGGATCGCCGAGCGGGCCGGCCGGCGCCTGAAGCGCGTCTCGCTCGAGCTCGGCGGCAAGAACGGCGTCGTCGTGCTGCGGGACGCCGATCTCGAACTCGCGACCGACGGCATCCTGTGGTCGGCCTTCGGCACGACCGGCCAGCGTTGCACCGCCGCCTCGCGGGTCATCGTCGAGCGGACGGTCGTCGAGGCACTGCTCGAGCGCCTCGAGGCACGGACGCGGGGGCTGCGGCTCGGGTCAGGGCTCGACGAGACGGTCGACGTCGGGCCGCTCATCAACCCCGGCGCGGTCGAGAAGGTCACGGGCTACGTGGAGATCGGGCGCGGCGAGGGCGAGCTCGTCCTCGGCGGGTCTGCCGCGACAACGGGCGATCTCGGCCAGGGCAGCTTCTTCGCGCCGACGATCTTCTCGGGCGTGAAGCCGATGGACCGGATCGGCCAGGAGGAGATCTTCGGGCCGGTCCTCTCGATCATCCCGGTCGACGACGCCGATGCCGCGATCACCGCCCTCAACCAGACCCGCTACGGCCTCTCCGCCTCGATCTTCACCCGGGACGTGAACCTCGCCTTCCGGGCGATGCGCGACTTCGAGACCGGGATCGTCTACGTCAACGCCGGCACGACCGGCGCGGAGACGCATCTGCCGTTCGGGGGCTGGAAGGAGACCGGCAACGGCCACCGCGAGGCCGGCCACGCCGCCCTCGACACGTACACCGAGTGGAAGTCGATCTACGTCGACTTCAGTGGGCACCTGCAACGGGCCCAGATCGACAATCAACCGAGTTGAGTGCTCGGCTGCGCCACGCGGGCCGCTGGTCTCCGTATCGGCGGCTTTCCCAGCCTGCGGTTCGGGGGGCCGACCCCCGCCACGTGCCGGTTGATCGAATCGACCGTCGGGCTCAGCCGCCGAACAGCTGCGGACCGAGCATCTGCATCACCTCGGTGACGAGGTCCTGGATCGGGATCGCGACGAACGACGAGGGCGCGTCGAAGGTGGTCCCGGCCGGCGGATCGCTCATCGTGACCGTGACATCGACCGTCCCCGCATCCGTTCCCGTCACGTCAGCGTGGACATCGACCTCCACGATCCGATCGTTGGCCTTGTCGAACCACAGGTCGGCCGCGACGCTCATGTCGGCGGCCATCGCCGTGAACGGGCCGAGCTCGGTCTGACTGAGGCCGGCGAAGCCCGGGCTCTTCGACAGCTTCTCGACGTCGACGGTCGCCTTGACGTGGTTCGAATCCACGCCGTTGCGCTGCTCCGTGCCGACGAACGACAGGACGATGCCGGCGTCCTCGAGGTTCTTCTTGAAGGTCGCCGTGTCGACGCTGGTCGGGACGGGCAGGGATGGCAGGGCCGACGGCAGGGCGATCCCGCCGAGGGTCTCGCCAATCGCCTCGAAGTCGGACATGGTGCCGAGCCTGAGCCAGCCGGTCATGTCGCCGTCGGGCAGGTTGCCCATCTGGGCGAGGAGGGCCGCCAAGGCGGCACCGAGAGCCGGGCTCTTCGCGTAGAGCCCGTCGCCGTCGAACAGGATGTCGAGGTCGAGCGAGTCGCCGGTGACCCCGAGCTGGGCCAGCGAGGCGGCGTCGATGCCGAGCTCGGCGATCGGCAGCGCGAGGTGGAAGCTGCCCTTGCCGGCCTTCGAGTCGACGATCACGCGGATCGCGCTCTTGTCGATCGTGACGTCGGTCGAGCCGCTCTTCAGGGCGAACCCGATCTCCACCTGGATGCTGTCCCGCTGGGCGTCCGTCGCCCGGTGGGTGATCTCGTAGGGGTCGTTGCTCGTGGCGCCGCCGCAGCCGGCGATCGTCGCCGCCAGGATGGCGACCGCGCCTGCGGTGAGGAGTCGTCGCATGGTTTGAGGACCTCAATCTGCCGGGGCCAGTGCTCGCGCAGACGCGCGGATCCACGGCCTCGACACGATATCCGGCTCGGGTTTCCGCGAGCAGGGCGGATCGGCCCTGCCCACGGGGCCGGACGGACCCCGATGTCCACACTGGTCCCGGCGAGCCCGCCGAGCCCGCCGAGCCCGCCCCGAATTGGGTCCCCTCGTCATGGCATCGCGCGAGCCCGTCGTCGAGGTGAGCCTCCGGCGGCCGCCCTCCGCCCGCTGACGCCTCCGCCACCGGCCGGCTGGCGTTGAACGAGTCGGCCCGAATTCCAAGAAGGCTTGGCAACCCGCAAGCCTCATCCGAGGCGCAACACCTCGAGGTCGATCCCGGCCCTCTCTAGGTGCCTCAGGCGCCGTCCCGTGCCGGCGTGGGCATGGTCGATCCTCCCGAGTCAACTCCCACGGATCCACCCGAGGACGGGACAGCCATCGCTGATCCTTCTCGGAATACCGGTCGCACCGCGAGCCAAGGAGACCCAGCGGGCCGGGATCCGTCGCGTTGCGGTATCCTCCCGGCTCTCGGGCCCGTAGCTCAATGGCAGAGCAGCTGACTCTTAATCAGCGGGTTGAAGGTTCAAGTCCTTCCGGGCTCACCATCGCCATCAGTCCATGACCCTCGGCCCGGCCGGGGGTCATCTGATTCGGTGACGAACCTCCTCGGCAAGCTCGACGTGGGCGACCGGACGGCGGCGGCGGCTGCTGCCTACCGCCTGGGGGTCGCAGGCGACGCCCCGGCCCCGCCCGAGGCGGACCTGCCCGGCTGACGCCTCGCCATCCGTCCGGCCCGCCGGCCGCCGGTCTTCTGCTACGCTTCGCCCACCCTTGGAGGCCGGTCCCGTGAGGCCGGCGAACCGGTCCGGTGAGGCCGGGAAGGAGGCTCGATGGCTGCGCTCAGCTCCATCGGCGGCGGTCTTCGCCGCGCCCCTCGACCGGGCGCCACCGCCATTCCTTCGACACTCGCTCCGGGTTCCCTCATGTCCTCGTGATCACGCCGCCGCCCCGACCGAGTGCGCTGGTCGATTCGCGGATCGGGGATCTGGGTCCGGCCCTGCTGGCCCTCGAAGACGGGGCGATCTTCCCGGGGGTCGCGTTCGGGGCACCGGTCGGGTCCGGCGGCGACCTCGTCGTGAACACGAGCCAGACCGGCTACCAGGAAGTCTGCACGGACCCGTCGTACGCAGGCCAGGTCGTCGTGATGACGTACCCGCTGATCGGCAACTACGGCCGCCTCGCCGCCGACGACCAGTCTCTTCGCCCGTGGCTCCGGGGTCTCGTGGTCGCCAACGCGACCGCGGCGGTCCTCGACGACGCCCGCCAGCTCGCCGCCCTGCTTCGGGGCAACGGCATCCCGGCGATCGCGGGGGTCGACACCCGGGCGCTGGCCCGCCATCTCCGGGCCAACGGCAGCCTCCGGGGCGTAATCCTGGAGCCCGGCGCCCTCGACCGAGCGGCCGCGGTTCGGGCGGCGGAGGGCGTGCCCCGCTGGGAGGACCAGGACTTCGTCGGCCAGGTCTCGCCGTCGTCGATCGTGGACATCGGTCGCGCGGAGGACGGTGGCCCGCTCGTCGCGATCGTCGACTACGGCCTGAAGTCGAACATCATCCTGGCGATGCGCCGACGCGGGGTCCGGGTGCGGATCCTGCCGCACACGATCCCGAGCTCCGTCGCCCTCGGGCCCGGCGTGGACGGCGTCATCCTCTCGCCTGGTCCCGGCGACCCGGCCCGGCTCGCCGGACCGGTGGCCCTGGCCAGGACGGTCATCGACGACGGTCGCCCGCTCCTCGGAATCTGCCTCGGCCACCAGATCGTGGCCCGAGCCGCCGGCGCCGAGACGACCCGACTCCGGTTCGGCCATCACGGCGCGAACCATCCTGTCCAGGACGTCGACACGGGCCTCGTCCAGGTGACCGCCCAGAACCACGAGGTCCAGGTGGTCGGGGAGTCGCTCCCGGCCAGGAGCGGCTTCCACGTCAGCCAGGTGAACCTCAACGACGGCTCGGTCGAGGGGCTCCGGCATCGCGAGCTGCCGATCGAGACCG
Source organism: uncultured Chloroflexia bacterium (assembly GCA_963719145.1). Classification (GTDB taxonomy): domain Bacteria; phylum Chloroflexota; class Limnocylindria; order Limnocylindrales; family CSP1-4; genus UBA5189. Next base: position 50,709 of record CAVRAX010000005.1, on the reverse strand, counting down.
TCCAGTACCACCCCGAGGGCGCGCCGGGCCCGCTCGATGCCCTCGCCGTCTTCGACCGCTTCGTCGCGGCAGCGCAGCGACACGCCGCCGAGGCCATGCCATGAGAGGCCCCCAGACCATCTCTCCCGGGCGGCAAGGCGCCGGGGTCGCCCTCACGGCATCGTTCGGCCGGCCGACCTCACGCCTATTCCAAGAAGGCTTACCAAAGACCGGATCGCACCCACCCGCGCCATCGCGCCGCCCCGTCTGGCCGCGAAATCCTGAGGACGCATATCCGCTCGCTCCGCGGGACCTCCGGGACTCAGGCGGGGGTCTTCGCGAGCGCCCGGGAGCCGTCGCCGCCGTGCGATCGCATCGGCTACGCCTTCTCGGAATATGTCGGCGGCGACGTGGCTGAGGCACGGGAAGCGGTGAGGCCTGCGTCCGTCCTCATCATCGGCTCCGGGCCGGTGGTCATCGGCCAAGCGGCCGAGTTCGACTACGCCGGGACGCAGGCCTGCCGCGCCCTCCGGGCCGAGGGCGTCCGGACCGTCCTCGTCAACTCCAACCCGGCCACGATCATGACCGACCCCCAGGTCGCCGACGCCGTCTATCTCGAGCCGCTGACCGTGGAATCGGTCGAGGCCGTCATCGCCAGGGAGCGCCCAGAGGGCCTGCTCGCCGGCCTCGGCGGGCAGACCGGCTTGAACCTCGCCATGGACCTCGCCCGTGCCGGCGTGTTAGCACGCTACAACGTCGCAATGCTGGGGACGCCGCTGCGCGCGATCGAGATGGCCGAGGACCGCGAGGCGTTCCGCGACCTCCTCGACCGGATCGGCCAGCCCTATGCGCCGTCGGCGATCGTCGAGGGCGCATCGGCCTCCGAGCGCGACGCCTCGACCGCGTCGGCCCTCGCCGAGATCGGACTGCCGGCGATCGTCCGGCCGGCGTTCACCCTCGGTGGGACGGGCGGCGGGATCGTCGAAACGGAGGATCAGTACCGCGAACGGGTGCGGAGCGGTCTCAGGGCCAGCCCGATCGGCCAGGTCATGGTCGAGCGCTGCCTCGTCGGCTGGCAGGAGGTCGAGTACGAGGTGATGCGCGATGCCGATGACACCTGCATCGCGGTCTGCTCGATGGAGAACGTCGACCCGCTCGGGGTCCACACCGGCGACTCGATCGTCGTCGCCCCGGTCCAGACGCTGACCGACCAGGTTCACCAGCGGCTCCGGAGCGCGGCCCTCGCGATCATCCGGACGCTCGGGGTCGAGGGTGGTTGCAACGTCCAGTTCGCACTGTCGCCCGACTCGACCGAGTACGCCGTCATCGAGGTCAATCCGCGGGTCTCGCGCTCGTCGGCTCTGGCCTCGAAGGCGACCGGCTATCCGATCGCCAGGGTCGCCGCCCAGATCGCGATCGGCCGCCGCCTGGCGGAGATCCCGAACGTCGTCACCGGCACGACCGTCGCCGCGTTCGAGCCGGCCCTCGATTACATCGTCGTCAAGCTGCCCCGCTTCCCGTTCGACAAGTTCCCGACCGCCGATCGCTCGCTCGGCAGCCAGATGAAGGCAACGGGCGAGGTGATGGCCATCGACCGGACGTTCGGGAGCGCCCTGAACAAGGCCCTTCGCGGCCTCGAGCAGGCCGGCGCCGGGCCCCTCGCGGAGGACCCGGCCTGGGCGTCCACGGTCGACTACCTGGCGGCCGTCCTGGCGCCACCGGACGATGACGGGACGCTCGGAGGGGACGCCGGCGGTGATGCCCCGATCCGCTGGATCGATGAGGGGGGACGGGCCTGCGAGTCGACCCGCCTCGCCCAGCGGACGGCCGCCCCCATCGTCCTCCGGCGCTTCCTCGCCCCCTCCGACGATCGGCTGTGGCGGATCCTCGCCCTGCTGCGCCGCGGAGTGCCCGAGGCCGAGATCGTGGCCGCCACCGGGATCCACCCGTGGTTCGTGGCCGAGGTCGGACGGAACGTGGGCCTCGAGGCCGAGGTCAGGGCGGCGGGCCCGACCCTGGCCGATCCCGATGACGGCAACGCCGCGACCCTCCTCGCCACGGCCAAGCGCGCGGGGTTCGGCGATCGCGAGCTGGCCACCCTGGCCGGGGTCGACGCGACCGGGCTGCGCGATGCCCGCCTCGCCCTCGGGCTCGTGCCGGGCTACGCGATGGTCGACACCTGTGCCGCGGAGTTCGCCGCGGAGACGCCCTACTTCTACTCGACCTACGCCGCTGCGGGCTCGGCGCCCGAGGCGCCGATGGTCGCCAGGCCCGCGGCCCTGGTGATCGGCAGCGGTCCCGTCCGGATCGGGCAGGGGATCGAGTTCGACTACTGTGCGGTCCAAGCGGCCGACACGCTCCGCCGGGCCGGCTGGTCGGCGGTGATGATCAACTCGAACCCGGAGACCGTGTCGACCGACTTCGACGCCTCGACCCGCCTCTACTTCGAGCCCCTCGATCCCGAGAGCGTCCGGAGCGTCATCGACGCCGAGTCCGCCGCCGGCGGGCCCCTCCTGCCGGCCCTCGTCGCCTACGGCGGCCAGACGCCGCTCAACCTCGCCGGGCCACTGGCCAGCGGCGGGGTCGAGCTCCTCGGCTCGGACCTCGAGGCGATCGACCAGGCGGAGGAGCGGACCCGCTTCTCGGCCCTCCTCGACCGGCTCGGGATCCCCCAGCCCGAGGGCGGCATGGCCCACTCCGTGGAGGAGGCGCTGACCCTGGCCGAGCGGATCGGCTACCCGGTCATCGTCCGCCCGAGCTTCGTCATCGGCGGCCTGGCGATCGACTTCTGCTACTCGCCCCAGGACCTCGAGCGCCAGCTGGCGGCGGCGACCGTCGTCGACCCGGATCGGCCCGTCCGGATCGACCGCTACCTCGAGGGCATCGAGGTCGACGTCGATGCCGTCTCGGACGGTGAACGAGTGCTGATCCCCGGGCTCCTCGAGCATGTCGAGCGGGCCGGCGTCCACTCCGGCGACTCGGTCGGCATGTTCCCGCCCCAGACGGTCTCGGAGGGCGACCAGGGCCTGATCGTGGCCACGATGGAGCGCATCGTGCTGGCCCTCGGCGCCCGGGGCCTCGTCAACGCCCAGTTCATCGTGCGTGACGACGGGGTCTACCTCATCGAGGTCAACCCCCGGGCCTCGCGGACCGTGCCGTTCATGTCCAAGGTCACCGGCGTCCCGATGGTCGAGCTGGCGGTCCGGATCGCGCTCGGGACGACGCTCGAGGAGCTCGGCTGGGCCGGCGGGCTGCTGCCCGAGCCTCCGTTGGTGGCCGTGAAGGCGCCGGCCTTCTCGACGGCCAAGCTGCGCGGCGTCGACCCGTCGGTCGGGCCGTTCATGCAGTCGACCGGCGAGGTCATCGGCATCCACACGGATCCGCGCGTGGCCATGGCCAAGGCCCTCCGCGGCGCGGCCCTCGTGCCGCCGCCGGCCAGGGTGGGGGAGGGTGACCCGTCGCCCGTCGCCCTCCTCTCGATCGCCGACCGCGACAAGGAGACCCTGCCTCGCCTCGGCGCCGCCCTGGTGGCCGCCGGCTACCGCATCATCGCCACGCCCGGGACGGCCGCGGCGCTGGCGGCCCACGGCTTCGCGGCCGACGTCGTCGCCAAGCTCGGCGAGCAGGTCGGGCCCGACCGCCCGGGGATCCTCGACCTCATCGCCGGTGGCACGGTCCGGTTCGTCGTCAACACGCCGACCCCGCGCTCCGGGGCCGTCCGCGACGCGGCCGAGATCCGGCATGCCGCCGTCGCGGAGGGAATCCTGTGCCTGACCGCGATCGAGACGGCGATCGCCGCCGGCGAGGCGCTCGATCCGGCTGTCACCGTCCGCCTCGCCGAGGTCCGCTCCCTGGCCGAGTGGGTGCCGCCGCGGCGCGTGGCCGGCGGCCAGCCGGCCCCCGACCTCGTCAGGACGTCGGGATGAAGAGGGCCTGACCGAGCGACCAGAGGGTCAGCGTCGTCAGGCCGACCATGACCGTGGCCAGGGGCACCTGGCGGAGCCGGACCGCGCGGGCGGCGAGCGTCCCCTGCCGGCCGGCGTGACCGGCCGCGACGACGTGCCCGGCCCAGGCCCCGATCATGTGGCCGCCCACGACCGCGGCGAGCTGGAGCGTCCAGACGAGGCTGGGCGGCAGAAACGCCGAGCTCGGCTGGAAGAACGCCGTGCCCAGGTAGTTCTTGCCCTGCTGGAGCGGATCCGAGATGGCGATGACGATCCGCTGGCCGTCGATGACGAGGTAGGTGAAGTAGTGGGCGAGGAGATAGCCGACGGCGATCGGCACCAGGCCCGCCCCGGTCGCCGCCACGCCGACGAGGCGGGCCACCACGAGGGCCGCACCGACGATGATCCCGAGGAAGGCAGCGAGGAGGAGCGTCTGCGGCAGGGCGGCCGGGAGCCCGAAGGCCGAGACCCAGGGCTGGGTCTGGGACAGCCCGTCGAAGAGGATCGAGCCGGTCCCGAGGCCGACGAGCACGATGTCGGGCAGGGCCCAGCCACCCTCGAGCAGGCCCGACGCGAACGGCCGCCGGCGGAGCGCAGCCTCGTCGCCCGGGACCCGGGCGAAGGGGGCGAGCCGGCCGATGAGCCCGAACCAGACGCTGAAGACCTCGCCGTGCTCGCTCCACGTCGGCCGGCCGTACTGGGCCATCATCGCCAGGCTGAAGACGGTGTAGCCGGCGATGACGAGGGCCAGGGTCCGGGAGCCGGCCCCGAACGCGACGAGCTCCAGCCAGACGACCGCGGCGAAGCCGGCCACCGCCGGCCACCTGCCGAGGGCTGGCGGATAGGAGGCCGGCTCGGCCCCCGCGATCCCCGTCGCCCGGAGGGCCCTGGCGCCGAGATCGTGGAGCGTCGAGAACGGATCAAGCCAGGTCCAGATCGGGAAGACGAAGGCCGAGATCAGGGCCACGCCGACCCAGCCGTAGACCCAGGCGAAGAGGCGCGACACCTCGGCGTCCGACTCCCCGCCGAGGATCCCCTGGACGACGATCCAGGCCAGGCCCACGAGGCCGATGGCGCGAAGCCCGAATCGAACCGCGGACGGTACCTCGACGTGGCGGCCGGTGTCGGGTGACGGCTCGGCCCTGATGTCCCGGACGAGGACGAAGAGGAACGACAGGGCCACCGCCCCGCCGGCGCCGGCGAGGTAGACGGCGAGCGGAAGGCGGCTCTCGAAGGTCTTCGACAGCTGGTGCCCGGCGGCGACGGCGGGCAGGGCGAGGAGGGCGATCGCGAGGCCGGCCGCCGCCCCGGCGCCCCGGTTGGCAAGCCGGGTCACGCCGAGGTCCGGCGTCGCAGGAAGAACGCCACGCCGGCCACGATCAGGACCGCCACGACGGCGATCGGCAGGAGCACATCCGTCCCACCACCGGCGTCGCCGTCGGGCGAGTCGCTCGGGGCCGATGTCGGCGTCGGCGCGGGTGTGGGCGCCGCCGTCGGGCTCGGCGCGGCGCTCGGACCCTCGGTCGGGGCGGGGGTCGGCGTTGGAACCGGCGGCGCCGGTACCGCGACCGAGAATGTGAACGTGCCGCGGAGGATGTCGCCATCGTCGGCCACGGAGGTCCACTGCACGGTGTACCTGCCGGCCCCGAGCGTCGGGAGCGTGGCTCGCATGACCGCCGGATCTGCCGGATCGATGCCACCGGTCGCCAGCGTCGCCCCGTCGACATCGAGGACGGAGAACGACGAGTCGCCTACGACGCCTTCGCTGAACGTGAGCACGACCTCGGCCGGCGGTTCCGTCAGGACGGCGCCGTCGGCCGGGTCCGAGGAGACCAGCTCGGCGTGGGCCGCGACGGGAGCAGTGAGGAGCAAGGCGATCAGGAGGCCGGCCGCCAGCGCGAAGGCGCGGCGGGAGAAGCCGCGGCCGCGGCCCGTTGTCAGGCGGTACATGGGCCGCAGTGTAGGGACGCGCGGCAATTGGCGCGGTCGCGGGGCCGCCTCCGCGCCGGCGGCCGGTGCGATCAGCGAGGAGGTGCGGCCTTGCGCACGCCCCTCGCGACATTCATCTTGTCGCGCCAGGCGAGGAAGTCCGCGCCGCGCTCGACGCTCCAGTCCGGGCCGTTGAAGCCGAGGGTGAACTGCCGAAAGCCCATCGCCAGGTAGGTCTCGGCGTCGCTGGCGAGGAAGCGGTCGATGTCCTCGGGCTCGATCCCCAGGCCCCACTCGATCTCGGTCGGGTCGCGCCCGATCTCGGCGCAGTACCCCCGAAGCGCTGCCACCGCAGGCTCCAGCTCCTCGGGCCGATCCGGGAAGGCGGCATGCCAGCCATCCGCATGCTCGGCGACCTCGCGCAGGGTCAGCCGCAAACCGGTGCCGGCGATGAGGAGCGGGATCCGCCGGGTCGGGGGCGGGTTGAGCTTCCCCAGCCGCTCATGGATCGCGTCGATCCCGGCACCCATGGCCCGGATCCGGTCGGCCATCGTCCCGAACTCGTAGCCGTACTCGTCGTAATCGCGGCGGAACCAGCCGGCGCCGATCCCGAGGATGAGGCGGCCGCCGGAGATGTGGTCGACGGTCCTCGCCATGTCGGCCAGGAGCTGCGGGTTGCGGTAGCTCATCGGCGACACGAGCGCTCCGATCTCGGCGCGGGATGTCGCCTCGGCGAAGGCGGCGAGCATCGTCCAGCACTCGAAGTGGGCACCGTCGCGAGGCCCGTACAGCGGATGGAAGTGGTCCCAGGTGTAGACGATGTCGTAGCCGAGGTGGTCGGCCTCGACGGCGCCGCGGCGGATCCCGGCCCAGGCGCCGTGCTGGGGGTGGAGCTGCGCGGCGATTCGGATCGGCCGTTCGGAAGCGGCGGCTGGAGAGGCGTTCACGTGCCGTCCTCCTCAGGCGGCCATCCGCTGTGCCGGCCGGGCCGCCGGTGAGCCGGTCGCGACCGGCTCACCGGCGATGCGGTGCCCGACCCGGATCAGCAGCCGGCCGACGGCCAGCCGGGCGCTGGAGCGAGTGGTGTCGCGAGCCGTCGCGGCCAGCCGCTCACTGGCGGCCTCGATCTCGCGCTCCCGGATCCTGCTCCGGATCACCAGCTGGTTCTGTTCGGTCCACCCGTGCATGTCCTGAGTCCCTCTCGTGGCGCCTTCCTGGTTCATGGTGATCTGCTGTGTGTTAGTCATCCATCTAACCCTTCCGGTTGAGGATGGGCCGCGGTCGACCGCGGCCCGTGGGACGCGCTAGCCGACGAGGAAGCGCTTCAGATCGAAGGACGCGTCGTCGAGGCGATCGCGCCGGAGGCTGTAATAGACGACGGCTCCGGACTCGACGACCGTGAGCAACCCTGCGCTCCGGAGCTGGACGAGATGGTGCTTGATGGTCGGTTTCGAGAGCTCGAGCTGTTGCGCGATCTCGGTCAGGTACAGGTCCCGCTCGGCGAGGAGCTTCAGGATTCGGAGGCGCGTCTCGTCGCCGAGGGCGCGGTGGAGCCGGAGCACGGCAAGCGGCGGCGCCAGCGGATCCTTGAGATCGAGCGCGTCGTCGGAGACCGGATAGCCGAAGAAGCGCCAGTCGCTGCCGGCCAGGAGGAAGTTGAAGGGTCGCGAGAAGTAGGACGGGGCGAGGACCACCCGGCGGATGCCGGGTTCGGGCAGCCAGCGAACGCCTCCGGTCGTGCGCTCGATGAGATCCGGCCCTTCGAGGGTCGCCCGATCGCCGGCCCGGAGCTCGTGGTCGCGCTCCAGGATCGCCGCGACGCGATCGGCAATCGGCCTGAACTGCTCGCCCCAGGCTCGAACGAGCCCGACGATCGATGCGTGGGTCGCCGGCGGGTCCATGAGGTCCGAGAGCCAGCCCTTCTTCTGCCAGGCCGGATGCACGGCCTCGAGCTTCGGGATCGCCGCCGCGTCGCCGGCCAGGGCGGAGTCGAGGAGCGGCCCGGCGTCGGGATGGGCAGCCACGGCCTCGGTGAAGATGCTCCGCAGGAGGGTTGCCGGTTCGGCCTCCTCGAGCGCCCCGACGACGTCGTCCGCCGTCCTCAGGAACGGACGGTCCACGACGAAGGTCGAGATGTGGACGGCAAGGTCCGACTCGGAGACGCGCTTGAGCGCGTCCTTGTACGACTCCGGGATGGCAGCGCGGCTCTCGTCGAGCCAGCGCCGGTCCTCGGCGGGCAGGTCCTCTGTCGAACCGGCGTCGCTGGACATCGAGAAGAGAAAGTCATAGGCGACCCGGACATCCCATTCGACCACGTAGCCCGTCCCGCCGCCGGTGAAGTCACGGACGGCTGGACGGGCAGGCGCTCCGTCCGGCGTGGCGATCGGGGTTCGGCGGGTGGTGGGTCGGGCCATGGACTCCTGGGCTCCTGGGACGCTCTCGTCGGTCGGCGGCTTCGGGGTTCGCCCCGTCGATGTTAGATGGAAATCTAACACGTGGACGATGACTGTCAAGCATGGGGCCGACGCCGGGCTGCGGTACCCTTCGCGGCGTCGGCGACCTCGCCGTGATCCCGCCTCCCCGGAGCCCTGCCCATGCGCGTACCGACGATCGAATTCAGCGACGTGCGCCTCGACAACGGCCTCCGCCTCATCGTTGCCGAGGATCACCTCGCCCCGGTCGTCGCCGTCAACATCTGGTACGCGGTCGGCTCCAAGCACGAGCAGCCGGGCAAGACCGGGTTCGCTCATCTCTTCGAGCACGTCATGTTCCAGGGCTCGGCCCACGTCTCGAAGGCCGAGCACATCGGCCTGATCCAGTCCGTCGGCGGGACGATGAACGGGACGACCTGGCTCGACCGGACGAACTACTTCGAGACCGTCCCGTCGCATCGCCTCGAGCTGGCCCTCTGGCTCGAGGCCGACCGCATGGGCACTCTCCTCGAGGCCCTGAGCCAGGAGAACCTGGACAACCAGCGGGAGGTCGTCAAGAACGAGAAGCGGTGGTCGTACGACAATCGACCGTACGGCTCGTGGAACGAGCGCCTCCTGGCCGGGCTCTTCCCGCCGGAGCACCCCTATCACCACCCGACGATCGGCTCGATGGAGGACCTCGATGCGGCCTCGGTCGAGGATGTCAGCGCCTTCTTCCGGATGCACTACGCGCCGAACAACGCCGTCCTCTCGGTCGTCGGCGACGTCGAGCGGGAGCACGTCCGGGCCGCCGTGGAGCGGTACTTCGGCGGCATCCCCGCGAACCCGGCCCTGCCGGTCGACCTCGGCGACCTGGCGCTGCCCCCGACCCTCGGCGGCGAGCGGCGGGAGGTCATCCCCGACCGCGTGCCGCTGCCGCGGATCTACTGGGGCTTCCGGGCGCCGGTCTTCGGCGATCCCAGGCTCGACGCACTGGACCTGGCCGGCCAGATCCTGGCCGGCGGCAAGGGCAGCCGGCTCCATCGCCGCCTCGTCCGCGAGGAACGGCTGGCGCAGGATGTCGTCTTCTTCTCGCTCGGCTTCATCGGCGGGGCATCGGTCAGCGCCGGCTGGGCGACCGCCCGCCCCGGCTCGAGCCTCGAGCGCCTCGAGGCCGTCTACTGCGAGGAGCTCGCCCGGCTTGCCGCCGAGGCCCCGTCCCAGGACGAGCTCGAGCGGGCCAAGGCGCTGACCGAGGCGGACGAGCTGGGGGCGCTCCAGCGGGTGGAGGATCGGGCCGACCGGCTCTCCATGTACGCGACGCTCTTCGACGATCCCGACCTGGCCAATCGGATGCTGCCGCGCTATCTCGCCGTGACCGCCGAGCAGATCCAGGCCGTCTGCGCCGAGGTGTTCCGGCCGGATAACCGGCTCGTCATGACCTACCTCCCCGAGGCGCAGCCGGCCGGAGATACCGAGGTCGCGGCGTGACGAGCCGGGCCAATGTCGTCGCCGAGCGGCCCTTGCCGGGAGTGCCCCGCTCGTACGCCTTTCCGCAGTTTCGCCGGACCCGCCTCGACAACGGACTGACGGTCATCGCCGTCCAGCTGCCCGGCCGGCCGCTCGTCTCGGCATCGCTGGTGATCACGAGCGGGGTCGCCGACGAGCCCGACGCGGCAGGCGGGGCGACCGTCCTGATGGCCCGAGCCCTGACCGAAGGCACCGAGAGGTACGACGCCGTCGCCCTCGTGGAGGCCGTCGAACGGCTCGGGGCCTCGCTCCATGCCGAGGCCGGCTGGGACGCGACCTCCGCGGTCGCCGACGTGCCGGCCGACCGTCTCCCGCAGGCCCTCGAGCTCGTGGAGGAAGTCCTCGCCCGCCCGACGTTTCCGGCGGCCGAGGTCGAGCGGCTTCGTGACGAGCGGCTCAACGATCTCCTCCAGGCGAGGGCGGATCCGCGGCGGCGCGCCGAGGAGGCATTCGCCGCGGAGATCTACGCGGCGACGTCCCCGTATCGACGACCGGCGGGCGGGGTCGCCGCAACGGTCGAGCGCCTCGATGACCAGGCCGTGCGGGCCGAGCTGAACCGGCGTTTCGATCCCGAGCGGATGACGCTCATCGTCGGCGGCGATCTCCTCGGCATCGATGTCGAAGCCGTTGCCGCCGAACGGTTCGGCGGCTGGCGCCGCCGGCCGAAAGCCGAATTGCCGCTGGCGACCGACGCGACACCGGCCGCCACCGGGCGGCGGATCCGGATCGTCCATCGACCCGACGCCGTCCAGACCGAGATCCGGATCGGCCACCCCGGCGTGCCACGTCGGATTCCTGACTTCCATGCGGTCTCGGTGATGAGCGCCATCCTCGGCGGCCTCTTCAACTCACGCCTGAATTGCAAGCTCCGCGAGGAGAAGGGCTACACCTATGGCGCCAACGCCAGCTTCGACCTCAGGCGCTCGGCCGGACCGTTCGCCGCCCGGGCCGCGGTCAACACCGAGGTCACGGTCCCGGCCGTGGTCGACATCCTGGCCGAGCTCGAGGCGATCCGCGACGGTGTGACCGAGGCCGAGCTGAACGAGGCCCGCGACTACCTCGTCGGAGTCTTTCCGCTGCGTTTCGAGACGGCCGGCGCCGTCGTCGGCGCCCTGACCGGGCTCGTCGTCCAGGACCTGCCCGACGACGAGCTGTCGCGCTACCGGCCCGCCATCCAGGACGTGTCGGGCGACGACGTCCGAACCGCCGCGATCTCACACGTCCGCCCCGATGACGCGGCAATCATCCTGGTCGGCGACGCGGACGCGTTCCGGCCGGCGCTGGAGGCAGCCGGCCTCGGCCCGATCGAGGTCGAGCGTGATCCGGCCACGGCGACCGGCGGGAGCGGCCCGGAAGGCGAGCCCGCCTGACCTGGCGCCGCGGCCGCAAGTGGTGGCGGCCACGAGGGGGCGCCGCAGCTTGAAGCCGCGCCGACCGGTCCAGCCGGGGCCGCAAGACCGACTGGGACTGAAACCTTTTCGCCCCGCCGAGCCCCAAACGATGTGATGGCCGGTCGATCGAACCGGGGGAGCGCGAGGACAGGATCAGATGAAGCAGCGGCTCGGTCTTCAGACCGTTCGGACGATCGGTGTCGCGGTGGTGAGCGTTCTGCTCATCGCCGGCGGTGCCCTGGCGGCGGATCGACTCGCCAACGTCGGCCCGGTCGAGGACAACGGCGCGCCGACGGCGTCGTCCGAGCCCGAGGCGTCCGAGTCGCCGGAAGCAGTGCAGAGTCCCGAGGCATCCGACGACACATCGCCGGGACCCGAGGCCTCGTTCGACGCCCAGGGCATCGACGCGAACGAGAGCCTGGAAGCCCCCGACGATCACGCCGGCAACGTTGACGACAATGCAGCCGCGGCGCCCGGCGCGTCCGGCGACGACGAAGGCGACGACGCGAAGGAGAGCCCCGAGGCCTCTGACGATCACGGCGACGGCGGACCGGCGTCGAGCCCCACCGCGACCTCCGACGACCACGGCGGTCACGACGGTTCCCCGGAGCCATCGGACGAGCCCGGCCACGACGACTGACCCCGCTCCGACCGGACCAGCAGGGCGTGACGAGCGGCTCCCCATGGACGCCACCGGAACCCGTCACCATGGGCCTGACCCGATCCGGCGATCCGCCGGACGGCTCGACGCCAGGGAGACGACCCATCGATACGACGACGGACCGCTGGCCCGCCGCCCGACCCGGCGATGAGGCGGACATCGTGGCCGCGGTGCTCGGGGGCGACCGTGACGCGTTCCGGATCCTGGTGGATCGGGAGGCCGCGGCCGTCGTCCGAGCCTGCCACCGGGTCCTCGGCGACCTCGGCGAGGCGGAAGATGTCGCCCAGGAGGCGTTCGTGACCGCCTACCGGTCCCTCGCGACATGGCGCGGGGAGGGCCCGTTCGGGGCATGGTTGGCCCGGATCGCCGTGCGCCTCGCCGTTCGCCAGGCGGCGCGACGGAAGTCGATCGCGTGGGCCCGGCCCGCGCCGGGCGAGGACCATGACGAACGACTTCGCGCCCTGCCCGCGGGAGCCTCGGCCGACCCCGAGCGGCTCGTCCTTCTCGGCGAACGTCAGCAGTCTGTGCGAGCGGCGGTCGCGCGCCTCGACGAGCCGTACCGTGAGGTCGTCGCGCTGCGCTTCTTCGCGGAGCGTTCGCTGGACGAGATCGCGACGATCACCGGGCGGCCGCTCGGCACGGTCAAGACCCACCTGCACCGCGGCCTGATCCGCCTGCGTGAGCGACTCGACGATGGGGGCACCCGATGAGCCAGCCGCCCGGTCCCTTCCGACCGACCGAGCTCGAGGGCGCCGACGGGCAGCCGGGTGATGCGGAGACGGCTCGCGTGTGGTCGACCGCCCGGGAGCTCGAGGCGGCGCTGCCGCCCGAGACCGTGGTGCCGTCTGCCGGGTTCGCCGATCTCGTCATGGCCGCTGTCGCCCGCGAGCCGGCACCGCGTCCAACCGGGTTTCTGGACGCCCTCCGCGGCCGGCCCGGGCTGGCCGGCCTGATCGCAAGCGTCCGCGAGGCGTGGTCCGTGGTCGGCGCGAGACCCGGCCGACCCGCGCGAGCCCGAGGGTACGCCCTGGCCTACGTCCTCGCGATCCTCGTCGCGGGGGTCTCGCTGACGGGAGTCGCGGCCTACGGCGCGGCCGGCGCGCTCGGGCTGTTCGACGCCAGTCCGTCGCCCACGCCGTCCGTCGTGCCGTCGACCTCGCCGAGCCCGGAGCCGACGCCGACCCCGACGCCACCGGAGATCACCGGCTCACCCGAGCCGACCGACGCGTTCGAGCCGACCGACGCGTCCGAGCCGACCGAGACGCCCGAGCCCCAGGGGACGGACGACCACGAGTCGGCGACACCCAATGCGACCGCACCGGCGACGCCCAAGGCGTCGGACGATCATGGCGGTGCCTCGCCCTCTCCGACCGAGGACGACGAATTGTCGGGTGGATCGAGCAACACTTCGCGTCCGTCCGGCACTCCGAAGCCGTCCGAGACCCCGCCGTAACCTGGGTGGGGTCGCGGCGTCAGGCGTGACTTCGGACCGCGTCGCTTGGAGTCGTCCCCGCCGTGGCCCCGCGGTCGGTTGTCAGGAGCGAGGTGGGCTTGAACATCCGAAGCGGATCTGCCCACACGAACACCACCACCGCCGCTCCGAGCGCGAGGCCCGGGGCTGAGGGCAGGTTGGACACGACCGCGACGCAGTTCCAGGCCGATGCGACGGCATAGAACCAGAGGACGCTGGCAAGAGTTCGCTTGACCACGCGACGACGGTACGGCGAGGCGCCGGCTCACGCCATGTCCCGACGGTACCGATCGCGCCCGCCGGTCGTCCGGTCACGAGCCGTCGCTATTCGACCAGGCCCACCCCTCTCAGATGGAACAGGCTGTCCGCGTCGTAGTTGATCGTGAACGCCGCGCCCGAGCCGTTGACCACGAAGTCGTAGCAGATCACCTGGGCCGAGAGGACGTCCGTGTCGCTGCCATTGAACCGCATCGAGGCCGTAGGGGCGTAGATGGTCCCGGTGACGTTGAGCGCGGCGTCCGCCCCGTTGAGATCGATGTCGAAGCCACCACCACCAGCCGCGTCGCGGTCGACGAACATCACCATGCCCGTGTACCTGCCACTCTCGATCGGCAGGAGGGCCAGCGTCGGCGTGCTGCCACCCCCACCGTTGATGGAGATCGTTCCGTAGCAACCGGCGCCGGCGCAACCGGCTGCTGGGACCGGGTCCACCGTGTTGTAGATGAGGACGCCACCCGAGGGCGTCGGACCCGTGTTGTCGCCGGGGGCCTTGCTGATCAGTGCGCCGGTCGACTGGACATGGATCCCGCTGCCACCGATCCAGTAGACCCCAGGGTCCATGAGCAGGGTGGCCTTGCTCGTCGAGATGCCACCGGGGTAGTTGCCGGGGAAGATCCGATAGGTCTTGCCGGCGACCTGCCCGGATGAGAAGGCGCAGGTCGCCGGAGCGGCGTCGGTGGCCGGCCTGGAGCTACCGGGACAGCCGGCCGGAATCGGGCCGGGGATCGCGTCGAGGGGCAGGACGGCGAGCGGAGCACCGGGCTGCGGCGGCGGGTCCAGATCTCGGAGCGGGTCCCCATAGACGAGCACCCCGGCAGGAGCCGTGGTGCAATCGTTGGTCGCCCCGCCGGACTCGACGATGAGGCCAACGACGTCGCACTGCGGCGACTGGAGAACGCCATTGCCGCTCAGCTGGATCGCGCCGGGGTTCGTCACACAGTCGGAGTCGATGTGGATGGTGCCGTTCGTGGAAACGATGGTCCCAGGCGAGCCCGTGATCTTGTTCGCGCCGCAATCGTGGGGATTGAGCGCGAGAAGGGAGTACGGCAACGAGATGTCGCCGCCGTTCTTGGCGACGCCCATCGCCCCGGTCTGCTGCTGGTATTGGCCGACAAGGCCGGTGAAGAACGAGGGCCGCGTCAGCCCGATCGTGACCTCGACGTGCTCCGGCAGGCCGGCCTTGGTCGACGGCGCCACCGGCGGGAGGTCGACCCGGACCGTCCGCGAGTCCACGCCGTCGACGTACCCGTGCTCGGCCGCGACGTCGCATGCGGCCTCGATCGCCTGCAGGCCAACGTGCGGCAATGCGCAGCCCCCGTGGAAGGTATAGCTGGCACCGCTGACATATCGAGCGGCGGCGAGCGCCGCAGCGTCGGAGGCGTCCTGCTCAGAGCGCCGATCGAGGAGGTTCTGGCCGACGTCGAATACCAACGCGGCAACGATGCAGATCGCGACGAGCCCGCCGGCGAACACGACGAGAATCTGGCCGCGCTCGGAGCGGCGCCGATCAGTTGTTGATGACAAGGCTCGACTCTCCCTTCACCGAGATTGCGGGCAGCGGAACGATCGGGATGATCGAATGGAAGGCGTACGCCACCTCGACCGTGACCTTCGTGCCTCGGTCGTTGTCGGGCGTAGCCGGTGGCGTTCCCCAGGTCGGCGTGATCGCGAGCACGCTCGGATCGTCGATGCCGATGACCCCGACGGCGTAGCTCCGGACGACATCGATCACAGCGGCGCCGCTCGGGTCGTCAGGCGGGCCGGTGGGCGAGAGCGAGGCAGCGCCGTGCACGATCGCGTACCGCGCGCCTTCCCGGGCGGCGTTATTGAGGACCTGGACGTAGTAGACGTAGCGCCCAAAGTCGAGGATCGCGAACAGGACAAGAAAGAACAGCGGCGCGACAATCGCGAACTCGGCGAGAGCCTGGCCCGCGCGGCGACGCCGGCGGGGCGTCCGTCCAGCCGCGTCGAGCTCGTTCATGACGGCGTGAGATCCGAGATGCGGAAGTAGCTGTCACGATTCAGCGATATCGTGGTCGGGAAGGGCGGGATGGCCAGGAGCAGGTGGAACTGATAAGCCATCCGGACGTGAACGGTGCAGGGGGGCTCGGTGATGACGTCGGAGCAGTCGACGCCGTCCGTGATGCCGCCAGAGGTCGCACAGTCGGTGGAATCGCCGTTTCGCTCGAGGGTGCAAGAGAACGTGGGATTCGTGCACGTGGCATCGAGCGGGTCGGTCGACGCGTAGTCCTGCAAGTGGCTTCCGGCCGCCGCGATACAGGCGCGGCGCTCCATCTCCGCGACGGTCGTGGGGATGTTGACCGCGGCCCAGTTGTCGGCCTCGAACGCCCCGAAGTCGGCAGCCTCGCGGGCCGCGGATTGGATCGCGACGAAGCTGTCGTACATCCGCCCGAGGTCGGCGATCCCGATGAGGATCAGAAAGATAACGGGGAGGACGACGGCGAATTCCGTGATCGCCTGCCCGGCCCTTCCCCGTGCCGGACGGTTCGAGGGTCGGCAAAGCTGCCGGCTCCAGTCCGGCGTGCCGGAGACGCGCCCCCGTCGCGACTCCAGGAGCCCGACGTCCGGCGCCCGGCGCAGCCGTCGCTGTACCAGGGGCGCGCGGACGCGCTGACTCTGGGTCATGACCCGCTGACCTTACCAACCGGGACCTTTCAGGACGAATGTCAGCCGAAAGTACTGGTGCGTCCGCGCACAGGTACGCTGGTGCCGTGATCGCGGTCTGCGGCGAGCTCGAGGCGGCCTCCCAACGCGGCGTGTCGGCGGCCGCCGCTGCCGTTCGAGCCGCGGCAGCGGGCGCCGGTGCGCAGGTCATCGGCGTCATGGGCGAAGGCGAGGCCGGCGACGCCCGGCTTCTCGAGCTCGCGGCCGCCGGTGTCGGGCACGCGGCCGTCCTGCGGGGACCGCCCCGCGAGATCGAAGCCGAGGATCTCGACCTGGCCCTCCGGTACCTGCCGGACGTCAAGGTCATCGTCGTGGTTGCGCTGCCCGCGGCGGTCGTGGCCGCCGCCTCTGCCCACGCGGCCTGGTCCGGGGCCGCCCTCATCGTCGTCGAGCCGGGCGACCCTTCACGCGACGGCGGCGCGCCGGACCTTGCCGAGGGGTCGATCGTCCTGTCCGCTCCAAACCGCGACCCCGACGGGACGTTCGCCGGCTTCGTCGGGACGCTGGCTGCCCACCTCGACTCGGGCGCGACGCCGGCCGACGCCTGGGCGGCCACGACTCGCGAGCTGGCTGTCGACCCGGTCTAGGGCCGCGGTCGCTCGGGGGCCGGCCCCGGCTCCTCCGACGACGCGTCGAAGGGCAGCACGAGCGCCTCGGCCACCGGTCCTGCTGGAGGCGGCTCGTCGATCGGCTCGATCAGCCCCGGCCCGTCGTTGCGGACGTCGTTGACGGCTCGGCTGACGGGATAGGCCTCGAGGGATCCTTCCTCGGCCGGGACGAGGAGGCCGTTGAGCTCTCCCGGGTCCGGCAGGGCCGGGTCGAGCCAGCGATCCCAGGCGTCGGCCGGCACGACGACCGGCATCCGGTCGTGGATGGTCCGCATGAGCTCGTTCGGGCCGGTCGTGATGATGGTGAACGTCCGGCGGACCGCGTCGGTCTCGGGGTCGTGCCAGCCCGCCCACAGCCCAGCCAGGGCGATCGGCCGCCCATCGACGCTCACGACCCGGAACGGCCGCCGGACCTTGCCGTCGCGGCGCCATTCGTAGAACGAGTCCACCGGGACGAGCAGACGATGACGCCGGAAGGCGTCGCGAAAGGCCGGCGAGGCGCCGAGCGTCTCGGCCCGGGCGTTGAACATCCTGGCTCCGACCCTGGCGCTCGCGGCCCAATGGGGGATCAGCCCCCAGCGATAGGCCCGGATCGCCCGCCGGTCGTCGCGCTGGACGACGACCGCCGCCTCGTCGGTCGGCGCGACGTTGAACCGCCCCCCGGGGTCGCCCGCGAGGTCCTCGGCCTCGAAGATCTCGGCCAGATCGGAGCTCGGGCGCTCCTGGGTGAATCGTCCGCACATCGCGGGTCTAGTATCGTCGGGACCGATGGACGAGCACGCCGCGGGCCATTCGACCGACCTCGACGCCGCCCTCCACTCGATCGGGCCGCTCGATCGCGCCACGGCGGTGGCGCTCATCGACCGCGGGCGCGAGCTGCTCGAGAGCGGTGACTTCGGCCCGGCGGCCCGGCACTTCGAGCGCGTCACGGGCTTCGACAGCCCGGACGTCACGGCGGCCGCGCTCCTCGGGCTGGGGGAGGCGGCCTATCGCCTCGACCTCGAAGACCAGGCCCTCGGCGCCTGGCAGGCCGTCCTCAAGCTGCCCGAGACGCCGAGCACGTACCCGGCCTGGCGGAACGTGGCCGCGGCGCGGGTCCGGGCCGGCGAGCTGCGCGAGGCGATCGCGGCCTACCGGGAGGCCGATCGTCGCGCGCCGGCCGAGGACAAGGCGGAGATCGCCGCGCGCCTCGGCTGGCTGGCGAAGGAGACGGGAGACGCCGGCTCGGCGCGCCGCTACTTCGCCCGGAGCCGGGGCGACGGGCCTGCCATCCCGCTCGCCTACCTGACCCTGGGGGTCACGATCATCATCTCGTTCTACGCCCTCTCGACGGGCGGGCTCGACACGTTCCAGGCCCTCGAGCTCGACAAGGCCGCGCTCCGCGCCGGCCACGTCTACCGCCTGCTGTCGCCGACGCTCGTCCATGCGGGGCTCCTCCACCTGGCGTTCAACATGTACGCCCTGTATCTCATCGGGCCACTCGTGGAGGGGATGTGGGGCTCGGTGGCGTTCGCCGCCTTCTACGTCCTGACCGCGGCCGCCTCCTCGACGGCCAGCTTCGTCTTCAGCCCGAGCGACAGTGTCGGAGCCTCCGGGGCGATCTTCGGCCTCGTCGGCGTCCTCATGGCCGGCACCCGGGTTCACAACCCGGTCCTGGACCGGCGGGCTCGGGCGATCGTGCCCCAGCTCGGGTCCATCGTCGTCATCAACCTGGTCCTGGGCCTCACCGTCCAGGGCATCGACAACGCCGCCCACCTCGGTGGCCTGGCGGCCGGTCTCTGGCTGGGGCTCTTCGTCCCGCCGGGTCGGGCCGCGACGCTGCGGAGCTTCTGGCAGGGCGGGCGTGGGGCATCGGGCGCTCCGTCGGGCGTGCCGCCGGGCCTGACGGTGGCCGTCGGGGTGATCTCGCTCGTCGGGGCCATCGCCGTGGGCCTCGCCATCGGAGGCATGACCGGCCTCAGGCTGCCCTGATGTTCGCGACGCTCCTGGGCGCACTGCCCCGGCCGGTCGTCGGCGCTGCGGCGCGACGAAGCCGCGACGAGGCTCCGCCCATCGATGCCCTCGTGGCACGGGCCCTGGCGATGCAGGAGGAGGCGGGGCTGGAGCCGCTGACCGACGGTCGTCTCCGTTGGCCGGGCTTCGCCGGACCGATGGCCGGGCTCCGGGGCCTGACCACGGGCGGGCGGCGCGGAGATGTCCGCCTGGGGGACGGAACGCTCCCGAGCTGGCCGGGGCCGCTGTCGGTCGCGGCCTGGACCTTCGCCGCGAGCCTCACGGGGCGAGCCGTCAAGCAGACCCTGCCGGGTCCGTATTCGCTCGCTCGTCGTCTCGTGGGCCGCGGGCGAGCTCATCCCGGCGCCCGGCGATCCGATCCATGCATAGCTGATCGCGACCGGATCACCCTGGCCGTCGCGGCCGCCCTGAGGTCCGAGATCCTGGCCCTGGCCGAGGCCGGCTGCCCCATCGTCGAGATCGAGGAGCGCGATGCCCCCGAGATCGGGGCCGACGAAGCGGAACGGCGACTCTTCCGGGACGCTCACCTTGCCCTGACCGACGGGATCTCCGGCATCCATCTGTCCCTCGCGATCGTGGGTGGCAGTGCCGATGCAGCCGGGATCGAGACCATCCTCGCGGCGCCCTACCCGAGCCTCGCCGTCGACCTCATCGACGGCCCGGACAACTGGCGGCTCGTCCGCCTGGTGCCGGGAGATCGGGGGATCGTCGCCGGCGCCCTGTCGCCCCACCACCCGAGCGACGACGGGCCGGAGCTGCTCGTCTGGGCCGCTGCGTATGCCGCTTCGTCGAACGACCGGGGTCGGGATCGAGTCGGCCTGGCGACCGCCGGCAGCCTGGCCGGCCTGTCCTGGGAGGTGGCCGAACAAAAGGTCCGGCGCCTCGGCGAGGCCGCCCGGCTCGCGGCGCTGCCACTCAGCGAGGCGGCACCGCACCTCGATCCCCGGGCGCTCGACATCCGGAGTGCGGCCGCCGGCCGGTACATCCCGCCACGGCGGCGGTCGCGCGACCCGCGACATCCCTGACGGCGCCGTTGGCCCGGGTTGATTCCGAGGCCCGCGGAGGCGCATCATCGACGCCCTCCCGGGACGCGCCGGTGGCTTGGGCCCCCCAGGGATCCGGCCGGCGGCGGTGGCCCGGGCTCCGTGCGCGCCTCTCAGCACCCACGTCATCGTGTCCGTGACGGAAGGAGGTCGGCCCGTGAACGAGCACGTTTCGCTCGTCGTCAACGGAGTGCCCCGGGAGGTGGACGTCGAGCCAAGGCGGCTCCTCGTCCAGGTCCTCCGCGAGGACCTGGACATGACCGGGACCCACGTCGGCTGCGACACCTCCCAATGCGGGGCCTGCACCGTCCACGTCGACGGCAAGGCCGTGAAGTCGTGCACGATGCTCGCGGTCCAGGCCGACGGAAGCCGGGTCACGACAATCGAGGGCATGGCCCCGGCCGAGGGCCTCCATCCCCTCCAGACCGCCTTCTGGGAGAACCACGGTCTCCAGTGCGGCTTCTGCACACCGGGAATGATCATGGCCGCGGCCGATCTCCTGGCCCGCACGACGGACCCCTCCGACGATGAGATCCGCCATGCGATCGAGGGCAACTTCTGCCGCTGCACCGGCTACCAGAACATCGTGACGTCGATCCGCGCGGCCGCGGCGACGATGCGCGCCGGCGCGTCCGCGTCCTCCGGCGCATCTGCGCCGTCCGGCACGTCGGCGTAGGGAGGCATCCGATGACGACCGACATGCTTGGCCAGCGCGTCAAGCGGGTCGAGGACCAGCGCCTCATCACCGGCAAGGGCCGCTACGTCGACGACATCAAGCTCCAGTCGATGGCCCACGCCGCGATCCTCCGTAGCCCCTACGCCCACGCCAACATCCGCTCCATCGACACGAGCGCCGCCCGGGCGATGCCCGGCGTCCTCGACGTGATGGTCGGGGCGGACATCCCCTACAACCCGCTGCCGATGGCCTGGCCGGCCGGCGGCTCGGCGGGCATCCAGAACAACGTCAACACGCCTCGCGCCCTGGCAACCGACAGTGTGAAGTGGACCGGCGAGGGCGTCGCTGCCGTCGTGGCGGAGACGCCGGAGCAGGCCCTCGACGCCCTCGAGGCAATCGTCGTCGACTACGAGCCGCTGCCGACGGTCGTCGACGCCGAGAAGGCGACCCAGCCGGGCGCGCCGCAGCTCCACGAGAACGCCCCCAACAACATCGTCTTCGAGTGGTCGGTCGGGGACCAGGACGGCACCGCGAAGGCGATCGACGGGGCCGAGGTCGTCGTCCGCCAGCGGCTCGTCAACCAGCGGCTCATCCCGAATCCGATGGAGACCCGGGGCGACATCGGCCTCTACAACCCCGGCACGGACGAGTACACGATCTGGATGTCGAGCCAGACGCCCCACATCCAGCGCCTTCTCCTCGCCGCCTTCGTCATGGGCGTGCCCGAGCACAAGATCCGCTGCATCAGCCCCGATGTCGGGGGCGCCTTCGGGACGAAGATCTTCACCTACGCCGACTACCCGATCGTCCTTCTGGCCTCGAAGCGGCTCGGCGGCCGGCCGGTCAAGTGGATCGAGGGTCGCCGCGAGAACTATCAGTCCACGATCCACGGCCGCGACCACATCACCTACCTCGAGATCGCCGGCAAGCGCGACGGCGAGATCACGGGGCTCCGGGTCAAGACCTTTGCGAATCTCGGCGGCCGCCTCTCGACGGTCGGACCCGGGATCCCGACGACGCTCTACGCCCGGGTCCTGTCCGGCTGCTACAAGATCCCCAACGTCTACGCCGAGGTCGTCGGCGTCTACACCAACACCGTCTTCGTCGACGCCTACCGCGGCGCCGGCCGGCCCGAGGCGACGTACGTCGTCGAGCGGGCGATGGACCTCTTCGCGGCCGAGATCGGGATGGACCGGGCGGCGATCCGCCGCAAGAACTTCATCCCGCCGGACCAGTTCCCGTACGAGAACCCCTCGGGCCTCGGGACGGCCTCCGGGGGCGCCAAGATCTACATCGATTCAGGCAACTACGAACCGGCCCTCAACAAGGCCCTCGTCGCCTCCGGCTACCTCGAGGCCGACACGGCGAAGGCCGAGGCCCGCAAGCGCGGCAAGTACCTCGGCTTCGGCATCTCCAGCTACATCGAGGTCTGCGGCGTGGCCCCCTCGAAGTGGATCGGCGCGGTCGGCGAGGGCTGGGGCGCGGCGATGTGGGAATCGGCCAACATCAAGGTCCACCTGACCGGCAAGGTCGTCGTCACCATGGGCACCCAGCCCCAGGGCCAGGGCCATGAGACGACCTACGCCCAGATCGTGGGCCACGAGCTGGGCGTGCCGATGGAGGACATCGTCGTCCAGCACTCCGATACCCAGGGCACGCCGTTCGGCTACGGCTCATACGGCTCCCGGACCTCCTCGGTCGGGAGCACGGCGGCCATCAAGGCCGCCGGCAAGATCCGCGAGAAGGCCCGCCGCTACGCCGCCCACATGCTCGAAGCCTCCGTCGACGACATCGAGGTCGACGGCGCCGAGTACCGGGTCAAGGGCTCCCCCGACAAGAAGAAGACGTTCCAGGAGATCGCCTTCGCCCTCGACCTGGCGTTCGATGCGCCCGAGGGCATGGAGCCGTACCTCGACGAGACGGCCTACTACGACACGCCAAACTGCACGTGGCCGTTCGGCACCCACGTCGCCGTGGTCGAGATCGACGAGCAGACCGGCCACGTCGACCTGGTGAAGTACGTCGCCGTCGACGACGTCGGCAACAAGATCAACCCGATGATCGTCGACGGCCAGCTCCACGGCGGCATCGTCCAGGGCGCCGGCCAGGCGCTCTGGGAGCAGGCGGTCTACGGCGACGACGGCCAGCTCCTGTCGGGCTCGATGCTCGACTACGCGCTGCCGCGGGCGTCGTGGCTGCCGGAGCTCGAGCTCGACGAGACGGTCACCCCGTCGCCGGTCAACCCGATCGGGGTGAAGGGCGTCGGTGAGGCCGGCGCGATCGCCAGCACCGCGGCGGTCGCGAATGCGGTCAACGACGCGCTCGCGCCCCTCGGGATCCGCCACCTCGACATGCCGGCCACGTCGCAGGCGGTGTGGAAGGCGATGCAGGCCGCGAAGGGAGCCAAGGCATGATCCCCGCTGCGTTCGACTACGTGCGGGCGACGTCGCTCGACGACGCCCTCGGCCGCCTCGCCGCGAGCGCCGGCTCGGCCAAGGCGATCGCCGGCGGCCAGAGCCTGCTGCCGCTCATGAAGCTCCGACTGGCCAGGCCGGAGACCATCGTCGACATCGGTCGCCTGGCCGCGCTCCGAGGCATCCGCCGTCTCGACGATGGCCGGGTCGCCATCGGCGCCCTGACGACGTACGACGAGATGATGGCCAACGAGATCCTCGGTCACTACGGCGTCTTCAACGACGCCCTGCCGGGAATCGGCGACGTCCAGGTCCGGAACCGGGGGACGATCGGTGGCTCGGTCGCCCACGCCGACCCGGCCTCGGACATCCCGGCCATCCTCCTGGCCCTCGACGCCGAGATCGTCGCCCGCTCGGTTCGCGGCGAGCGAGTCATCCGGGCGGCGGACTGCTTCCAGGGCGCGTTCACGACCGGCCTGGGCCTGGACGAGCTCATCACCGAGATCCGCATCCCGGGCGGCCGGGACGACGTCGGTTCGGCGTATCGGACGATCGAGCAGCCGGCCAGCGGCTACTCCATCGCCGGCGTGGCCGCGATCGTCGGTGCCCGCGACGGGGCGACGTGGCGCTTCTGCTCGATCGGCGTCACCGGGGTGGGCGAGCATCCCTACCGCGCATCGGCGGTCGAGGCCGCCGTGGTCGGCGGGGCGCCCTTCGCGGATGCCGCGGCCCACGCCACGGACGGCGTGGCCGTCGCCTCCGACATCCATGCCGACAGCGAGTATCGCGCCCACGTCGCGACCGTCCAGATTCGGCGGGCGCTGGAGGCGGCCGCAGCGCGTCTCGCGTGAGGGTCGCCCACCTCGTCCTCGGTTCGACGGCGCCGGCGAAGCTCGCCGGCGCCGTTCTCACCCGCGACATCGAGGTCGCCGGGGAGCGCTGGGAGAAGGGCCGGCGACTCTCGACCGACGACCTCGCGGCGTTGGTCGCCGCGCTGCCGGTCGTCGAAGGTCGGCCGATCACGGTCCTCGTCCCGGAGCCGGGCGACGTCCACGAGGACGACGCTGGCCGGCGGCTGGCCGTCGCCGTCGCCGGCCCGAACGTGAGGATCGAAGAGCCGGCCCAGAGTCGGATCGACCTGCGCTCGACCGTCGCCGGGCTCGTCCGGGTTCGAACGGACCTCGTGGCCAGGATCGATGCCATCGATCCGATCGAGGTGTTCACCGTTCTCGACAGCCGGGTGGTCGGCGTCGGCGGGCTGGTCGCCAGCGTGAAGGTCGCGCCGCACCTCGTCCGCGACGAGGTCGTGGGACGCGCGGAGGCGATCGCCGGCCGAGCGGGCCGGGCCGGCGTCGTGTCGGTGGCGCCGTTCCTCCCGAGGCGGATCGCCGCCGTCGTGAAGGAGTCGATCCGGGGGATCGCCCGTGATCGCTTCGAGGACTCGATCCGGTCGCGGGTGGAGGGCCTTGGCTCGAGGCTTATCGGGATCGACTACGTCGACGACGCCGAGGCGCCAGTCGAGGCGGCACTCCGGCGCAGGGCTCGTGGCCGTGGCGGCGCTCGGGCCGATCTCATCCTCACGGCCGGCTCGGCAAGCACTGACCCGGAGGACCCGTTCTTCGTCGCCGTCTCACGGCTCGGCGGGCGGCTCGTCCGGCAGGGCGTTCCGGCCCATCCCGGCTCGATGCTGTGGCTGGCCCGGATCGGTCGGGTGCCGGTCCTCGGACTGCCGTCGTGCGGCGCCTACTCCCGCGCGACTGCCGCGGACCTGCTCCTGCCGCGCTTGCTCGCCGGCGAGCCGGCCTCGGTCCGAACGGTCGCCCGGCTGGGCCATGGCGGGATCCTGACCCGCGACCAGCGCTACCGCTTCCCGGCCTACGCGGAGGATCTCGAGCCGCCGGAGGGATGAGGCCGGTGCGGCGCCGGATGCTGTTGCTGCTCGTCGGGCCCGCGCTGCCGTTCGTCTTCCCACAGCCGCCCGGTCGCGAGTCCCGAGGTCGTCGCCGAGGACATGGCGGCCAGCGCGGCCGCCACGATCGGCGCCGCGGTGATCGTCGTTCGGGGGAGCGCGGCGCGCCCTTCCGGGGTCGATGACGGCCTGCGAGGCGTCCCGAGCGGCCAGCGCCGCCCTGCCGAGCGCCTGCTACGATCGCCGCCCATGGCACACGCACTGACCTCCACCGACGCGATCACACAGGCCTTCCGCGAGCGCGGCTACATCGCCGACCGCTCGATCGCGACCGCGGTCTTCCTCGGCCTCCAGCTCGAGCGACCGCTGTTGCTCGAAGGCGAGGCCGGCGTCGGCAAGACGGAGCTGGCCAAGGTCCTCGCGTCGAGCCTCGGCACCCGCTTGATCCGGCTCCAGTGCTACGAGGGCCTCGACGTCAACACCGCCGTGTACGAGTGGAACTACCCCCGCCAGATGCTCGAGATCCGGCTCCTCGAGGCCCGCGGCCAGGCCGAGCATGCCACCGCCCACGACATCTTCGGGCCCGAGTTCCTGATCAAGCGGCCGCTCCTCCAGGCCCTCGAGGCCGGCGGTGACGGCGAGCCGCCGGTCCTGCTCATCGACGAGATCGACCGGGCCGACGAAGAGTTCGAGGCCTACCTCCTCGAGATCCTCTCGGACTTCCAGGTCACGGTTCCCGAGATCGGCACGATCCATGCCGAGCGAGCACCTCGCGTGATCCTGACCTCGAACCGGACTCGCGAGGTCCACGACGCCCTGAAGCGGCGCTGCCTCTACCACTGGATCGACTACCCGTCCGCGACCAAGGAGTTCGAGATCGTCCAGGCCCGGGTCCCCGGGGCCCCCGAGGAGCTCGCCCGGGGCGTCGTCGGCTTCATCCATCGCCTCCGCGAGGCCGACCTGACGAAGGTGCCGGGCATTGCCGAGACGCTCGACTGGGCGGCGGCCCTCATGGCCCTCGGCGCGACCGAGCTCAGCCCCGAGCTCGTCGACGAGACGCTCGGCGTCGTCCTCAAGTACGAAGAGGACATCCGACAGGTCCAGGGCGACACCGTGAAGTCGTACCTCGCCGAGGCCGCGGCGGGTCGCTGAGGCCCGGCCATGCCCGTCGACCCCGCGATCATCGCCAGCGGCCCGCGCGAGGCCATCGACGGCCATCGTGTCCTGGCCCGGGCCGTCGGGTTCGGACGGGCGCTCCGGGCGGCCGGCCTGGCGGTCGATCTCTCGTCCGAGATCGACTTCGCGAGGTCGCTCGGGATCATCGACATCGGCGACCGCGAGCTGGTCCGGGCGGCCGGCGCCGCGGTCTTCACCCGGCGGCGCGACGATCGGCCCGTCTACGACCGGGTCTTCGACCACTACTGGCGGCGGCGCTCGCTCCAGCCGAATCTCGAGGCCCCCGGCACCGAGCAGCGGCCCGAGGCCGTCCCGGCCGAGGAGGGCCTGCCGCAGGAGGCGGCGCTCCCGGGCGACGAACGCTCGGAGCTGCCGGAGGACCGCCAGGGCATGCCCATCCCGACCGACGGCGATGCCGACGAAGATGAGGCCGCCCCCGACATCGTGACCATCTCGCCCGATGCCTACAGCCGCTCGGAGACGATCCGCCATCGCGACTTCGACCGGATGACGGCCCAGGAGCTGCGCGACGCGGAACGGCTGGTCGACCTCCTGGAGCCGCGGTTGGAGCTCCGCCGGACGCGCCGCTACGAGCTTCACCGGCACGGCCGCCGGTTGGCGCCGCGGGCGATGTTCCGGCGGAACCTCGCGACCGGCGGCGAGGTCGTCGACTGGGTCTGGCGACGCCACGTTCGGCGGCCCCGGCCCCTCGTCGTCCTGTGCGATATCTCGGGCTCGATGGAGCGCCACTCGCGGCTCCTCCTCCGGTTCATCCAGGCGCTGTCGTCGTCGTCCGCGGTGAAGACGGAGTCGTTCGTCTTCGGGACGCGGCTGACGAGGGTGACCCGGCTTCTCCGCGACCGGAATCGCGACCGGGCCCTGGGCAAGGTCGCCGACGCCGTGACGGACTGGGCCGGCGGGACCCGGATCGGGGAGTCGTTCCGGGACTTCAACCACCGCTGGGCCCGCCGGACGCTGCGGTCGAGCGGCGTCGTGATCGTCGTCTCCGACGGCTGGGATCGGGGCGACCCCAGGCTCGTCGAGCAGGAGACGGCGCGGCTCCGGCGCAATTGCCATCGCCTGGTCTGGCTGAACCCGTTGGCGGGCACGCCCGGCTACCAGCCGCTCGCCGCCGGGATGCGGGCCGCGTATCCCTATGTCGACGATTTCCTCGCCGCCGGCACGATCGCCAGTCTCGAGCGCCTCGGCGAGATCCTCGCCGGCGGCCGCGGCGCGGATACGCGTCGCGGGAGCGAAGCGGCTGCCCACGTGGCGCCGGGTCCGGACGCGGTCCGGACGTTCGCCCCGCCCCCGAAGGTCACTCGCCGCCCGACCGACCCGTTCGCGGCTCAGCCGCTGGAGTGAGGCGGGGAGGCCGCCCGAGGTCAGATTCCCGAGCCGCCGTAGGATGTCGGCATGCGTGACCTGCTCGAAACACTCGACGCCTGGCACTCGGAGGGCGTCGACGCCGGACGGGCGGTCGTCGTCCGGACCTTCGGCTCGGCGCCGCGGCCGGAGGGCGCCGTCCTGCTCGTCGCCGCGGACGGCCGGCTCATGGGGTCGGTCAGCGGCGGCTGCGTTGAGGGCGCCGCGGCCGAGGAGATCGAGCGCGCTCGCCGGACCGGGAATGCCCGGGTCATCCGCTACGGGATCAGCGACGAAGAGGCGTGGGACGTGGGCCTCGCCTGCGGCGGCACGATCGACGTCCTCGTCCAGCCGACGGTACCGGCGGCGATCACCTCGGCGGCGGGCGGATCGATCGGCCCGCGCGGACGATCGGTCGCCGTCGCGACGCCGCTGCCGAGCGACGCTCCGCCCGGGGCGTTCGGACCGCATGCACCGGGGCCGGGAGAGCCGCCGGCCGAACCGATCGCGATCGGGGCCGCCGGGGAGATCCTCGACGGCTCGAGTGGCGACCCGGCGGCCGACGAAGAGCTCGGCGCCAGCGCCGCCCGAATCCTCGACGACGGGCGTTCGCGGACGGTCGAGGTGGCCGGCCGGGCGTTCTTCGTCGAGGCCTTCCCGGTGCGGCCTCGCCTCGTCGTCGTCGGTGCCGTCGAGGTTGCCCGGTCGCTCGTCCGCTACGCCCGCGAGCTCGGGTACGAGACGGTCGTGGTCGACGGCCGGGCGGCGTTCGCCACCCCGGAGCGCTTCCCCGACGTCGACCGGATCGTGGTCGCCTGGCCTGACGAGGCGTTCGAGGTCCTCGACGTCGGCCCGAACGATGCCGTCGCGATCCTCTCCCATGACCCGAAGTTCGACGAGCCCGCGATCGTCGAGGCCACCCGCCGCGGCTGCCGCTACGTCGGCGCGGTCGGCTCGAGGAAGACGCAGTCGGACCGCCGTGAGCGGCTCCGTGAGGCCGGCCTGACGACCGAGGAGATCGGCCGCCTCCGCGGCCCGATCGGGCTCGACCTGGGCGGCAGGGACCCCGCCGAGACGGCCCTCGCGATCATGGCCGAGATCGTCGCGGCTCGGCGCGGCGGCTCCGGGGCGCCGATGCGCGAGCGGCTCGCCGCCGACACTGCGGCCGCCGCCGACGCTGCGGCCGCCACCGCCGCGACGGCCGAGCGGTCCGCGGCCACCGCGGGTGCCGCGGCCGGTCAGGGAGCAACGTAGGCCGCGAGGGCGCTCTCGACCGACGCGGAGACGACGCTGGGCCCGCCGAGGACGACGATCCGGGCCGGGCTGAGGCGGACCAGCTCGGCACCGGTCGCCGGCGGGATCGATCCCGAGCTCACGAGCAGGAGCGGCGAGTCCTCGAACGCGGCCGCCGGGCCGCCGGCCAGCGCGTCCGGGTAGTTGAGCCCTGTCGCCAGGTAGACGGTCGAGACGTCCGGGGGGAACACCGCCGCCGAGATCGCCGCCGCGGTCGCGTAGCGATCCACCCCGGCGTACCGGACGACGCCCCCGCGCCCGGTCGTCGCGTAGGCGCCGAGCGCCGTCTTCACGGCCTCGGAGATCGCCCCGGCGGCACTGCCGAGGACGACGATCGTGGCCGGCTTGAGTCGCGTCAGCTCGGCGGCCGTGGCCGGCGGGATCGATGTCGAGGTCACGAGGAGGAGCGGGCTGTCCTCGAGGGCGGCGGCGGGCCCGCCGGCAAGCGCATCGGGAAAGTTCGAGCCGACGGCGATGTAGGCGGCCGACACCCCGACCGGGAAGGTCGCCGCCGAGATCGCCGCCGCGGTGCCGTAGCGATCGGCGCCCGAGAGGCGACTCACCGTTCCGAGGGTGAAGCCCCCGAGGTAGTACTGGACGGTGTCCGAGACCACGCTTGGCCCGCCGAGCACCACGATCCGGCCGGGATTGAGGCGGGTCAGCTCGCCGGCCGTCGCCGGTGGGATCGCGTCGCGGGTCACGAGGAGGAGCGGCCCACCCGTGTAGGCGGCGGCCGCGCCACCGGCGAGCGCATCCGGGTAGTTCGACCCGGTGGCCACGTACGCGACCGCGACACCGGGATCGAAGGTGGCCGCCGAGATCGCCGCCGCGGTGGCATAGCGATCCGGCCCGGACAGCCGGGTGACGGTCCCGGGACTGCCGATCGAGCCGACCGCCAGCTGCGAGACCCACGTCGCCCAGCCGCCGGACGCGTCGGCGTACTCGTCCGCCTGCCAGACCGCGCCCGGGACGAGCGGGTCGGCGGCCACGGCCACGTAGTCGCCCCAGCGCTGCCCCTGGTACGACCCACCGCCGGCCCTGATCTCATGCCAGCCCCGGAACTCGTCGTCGCCGGGACGCTGATGCACGGCCTGGATCCCGGCCGGGGCGACCGCCGAGGATCGCGTGTAGACCGCGAATGCCGTTCCGTCGCCGGACAGGCCGATGCCGCTCATGTAGGAATCGAACCCGGTCCAGCCGAGGAGCACGTCCTGGCGGACCGGGTTTGCGGCGAGCAGGTCGGTCGTGTCCAGCTCGGTCAGCCGGACACAGGCGTGGAGCGTCTCGATGACGCACGGATAGGAGGCGGTCGTCCAGAGCCGGCCGGCGCGCCAGACCGCATCGGTCGGCCGCTCGTCCACGGCGCCGGCGATCGTCGCCGGCGACCCCGGCTGTTTCGGCGGCGGAGGCGGGGCAAAGTCGCCGATCAACCCTTCATCGGTCAGGTTGCGGAAGGTCCCGATCGCCAGGTCGCCGCCGGCGACCGTGCCGGTGATCGCCGCCAGTCCGACGTCGCTCAAGCCGAACTCGAGATCCTCGACCACGGCGAATGCCGTCGCATCGGATGCCTGGGCCGCCGCCGGCCGCCAGGTGAAGAGCGCCGGGTCCGGCCCGAACTCGACGCCCGACAGGGCGCCGCCGTCGGCGACGTCCGCCCAGTCAACCACGACCAGGCTCGCTCCCCCGAAGGCGCCGATCGAGCAGCCGACCGGTGAGGCGTCCGGCACGATCGAGAAGACGTTGGCGCTGAGGAGGACCTTGTCGGCTGACATCCCGATGCCCGGATAGTCCGGGAGCGCGCCGGCGAATTCGAAGATCCATACGGTCCACGTGGCGGTCGGGTCGGCTCCGTCGGAGACGGCGAGGTAGAGCCGGCCCGCGGTGCAGTCGTACGACAGCTCCGTCGCCAGCCAGCGACCCCTGGTCGCGTCGTAGAGGATCCGTGCGTCCGCGTTCTGGACCTGCCCCGGTGGCTCGGCGAAGAAGGTCGAGAGCGCCATCGTCGTCGCTCCGCTGCCGACGCGGTCCGTGATCCGCAGGGCGACGTTCACGACCTGCACGATGTGCGACGGGCCCGCGGCCACCCACGGGTCCGGCGGCTCGACGCACGGGCGGGGCGCGCCACCGCAGCCGGGCACGAACCCATCGACCGTGTCGTTCATTCCCGGGAAGCCGATCGAGGCGAACGGCGCGGATGGTCCGCCGGGCACCTCGCTCGCGGTGGCGCCGCCGCCGCTCGCGGCAGGGTCGTGCGTCGACGCATCCTCCGGGCCGAGGACCAGGACCGGCGCAGGAGCGTCCGGTCGCGCCCGGAGACCGGCAGCCCGAAGCATGGGCATGCCGCGGCGCGTCACGGCGCGGACCGGGATCGCCGCGGCGCCTCTGCCCGCGGCTGCCGCCACGTCGATCCGGTGCACGGCGGCGGCGGAGTGGACCAGGCCCTCGAACCGAGGGTGGGTCGGGCCGGAAACCCCCGGGCCGGCGAGTCCCGGCGCCGCGACGACGGCAGCCAGGAGGAGCGTCGTGAGCGTGCGCATCTGGGACAACCTCGAAGGCGCTCGGGCGGGCCGGACGCCGGGACATCATAGTCGGGCCCTCCACGCTGCCGACACCGGACTTCAGGATCTGCCACCCTCACGATCGTCATGGGGATCATGGGTCCAGGGTTGTCGAAGGTCAGCGCGCTGGTTCTCGCCGCCGGCGAGGGCCGGCGTTTTGGCGGCCGCAAGCTGCTGGCCTCGTTCGAGGGCAAGCCGCTGCTGCAGCACGTCCTCGACGGCCTGGCGGACGCCGGGATCGACGACCCCGTCGTCGTCCTCGGTGACGATGCAGCGGCCTTCGAGCCGGCCATCGACTGGCGGGCGGCACGCCGGATCCGGAACGAGCATCCTGAGCGGGGCCTGTCGAGCTCCCTCAAGGCCGGCTGGGCAGCTCTGACCGTGGTCGAGCCCCGGCCCGATGCGGTGTTCGTCGTTCTGGGCGACCAGCCTCGCCTGGAGCCGAACACGATTCGGGCCCTCGCCGCGCAGCCGCTCGATGCCGCCCGCCCGATCGTCGTCGCCCGCCACGCCGACGGAGCTCGCAACCCGGTCCGTCTCGAGCCAGAGGCGGCGCCGCTCGTCGGCGAGGCGTCCGGTGACCGGGGCCTCGGACCGGTGATCGACGCGCATCCGGAGCTGGTCAGGACCATCGACGTCGGCGGTCGGAACCCCGACATCGATGCGAGGTCAGATCTCGTCGAGCTGATCGCTGCCGACTGGGCGGCCCGGGTCCGCGCCAACGCCGACCAGGTCGACCGGTTCCGGGAAGCCCCGGACGGCAAGGACTTCTACGCACCGGTGACGCGGACCTTCGTCGCTGATCCCGCACGCGACGATGACCCGGTCCTCGAGGCCCTCGTCGCCATCGCCCGGCAGGGGGACAGCTGGCTCGACATCGGCGCCGGCGCCGGCCGCTATGCGCTCCCGATCGCCCGACGGGTTCGCGAGGTCATCGCCGTCGATCCGTCCGCCTCCATGCTCGATGCGCTCCGCGACGGGATGGCCACGCATGGGATCGGAAACGTCCGGACGGTCGAAGGCCGCTGGCCGCCGGATGCCGGCCTGCGCGCGGCCCTCGGTCCCGACCCCGTCGCCGACGCCGCCCTGATCGCCCACGTCGGCTACGACATCGTCGAGATCCTGCCCTTCCTCGACGCGATGGAAGCCGCCGCGCGCCGATGCTGCACCGCGGTGCTCATGGACAGCAATCCCGCGTCCCTGGCGGCGCCGTTCTGGCCGGTCGTCCACGGCGAGGAGCGGATCCCACTGCCGGCACTGGCCCAGTTCACGGAGCTCGTGTCGGTCCGTGGGACGCCGCCGGAGCTCACCCGAGTGATCGGTGAGCGGCGGCGCTGGGCCGACCGCGACGAGCTCATCGCCTTCCTCCGCCGTCAGCTCTGGACGCGACCCGGCAGCCGGGCGGACGATCGGCTCGTAGCCGCGGCGGGCGACCTGGCGGTCGAGGCGGCGGATGGGTCCGTCTCGGTCCCGGCGGCGCCCCTTCTGGGCATCGGGGTCCTGACTTGGGCGCCGCACGAATCTCGTTGACGCTCGGCGCCTCCCGGCGGATACTCGAACTCGAACCCCCTCGGGCCAACGAACGGCGTCCACTTCGTCGAGTCCGCCGGCCCGATCCTCAATCCGGCCTCTCCCCGCCGACGTATGACGGGTAGTGCGCTCTCCGCGACGGAGTGGTGAAGGAGGATCGATCGAGCGATGATCCCGCCTGCATTCGACTACGTGCGGCCCGCCGATCTCGGCGAGGCCCTCCGGATCCTCAAGGAGCGTGAGGGCGAGGCGAAGGTCCTTGCCGGTGGCTACAGCCTCCTGCCCCTCCTCAAGCTCCGCCTCGCCCAGCCGGCGCTGCTCGTCGACCTCAAGTCCGTGGGCGGTCTCGACGGCATCTCCCGAACCGACGACGACATCCGCATCGGGGGCCGAGCCACCCACCGCCGGATCCTCGAGGACGATGGCCTCGCCGCTGTCCTCCCGATCATGCGCGACGCTGCGCGTGGCATCGGCGATCCCCAGATCCGCAACTGGGGCACGATCGGCGGGTCCGTTGCCCACGCCGATCCGGCGGCCGACTGGCCGGCGGTCCTCCAGGCGGTCCGCGCATCGATCGTCCTCAGGAGCGCCGACGGGGAGCGCATCGTCCCGGCCCGGGGCTTCTTCGAAGACGCCTTCCAGACCGGGATCGAGCCGACCGAGATCCTGACCGAGGTCCGGATCCCGCTCCCGGCCGCGAAGTCCGGCAGCGCCTATGAGAACCTCGAGCGCCGAGCCGGTGACTTCTCGACCGTCGGGTCGGCGGTGGCGATGACCCTGGGTGCCGATGGCCGGATCGCGCAGATCGGGATCGGTCTGACGGCGGTTGCGGATGCAGCGTTCGCCGCCACCGATGCGGAGGACGCTCTGACCGGCGCGCAACCAGGAGACGAGATGTTCCGTGAGGCGGCAGCCGCCGCCTCGCGCCAGAGCCGTCCCGCCGCCGACGCCCACGGACCGGCGGAGTACAAGCGGGCGATGGTCACCGAGATGACGCTCCGGGCGCTCCGAGCAGCGCTTCGCCGCGCGCTCGCCTGAGGGAGTTGACGATGACCACGAAGCACATCTCCGTGACCGTCAACGGGGCGGTCCACGAAGCGGACGTCGAGCCGCGCCTGCTCCTCGTCCACCTCATCCGCGACACGTTCGGCCTGACAGGCACGCACGTGGGCTGCGACACGAGCAACTGCGGCGCCTGCACGGTCCACGTCGACGGGCAGAGCGCGAAGAGCTGCACGATGCTTGCCGTCCAGGCCGACGGGGCCGAGATCGTAACGATCGAAGGGATGGCGTCGGGCGCGACCCTCCACCCGCTCCAGCAGGCCTTCTGGGACCAGCACGGCCTCCAGTGCGGCTTCTGCACTCCCGGGATGATCATGCAGGCGGCCTGGCTCCTCGGCCAGAACGCCGACCCGTCCGAGGACGAGATCCGGGAAGGGATCAGCGGCAATCTCTGTCGCTGTACGGGCTACATCAACATCGTCAAGGCGATCCAGCAGGCCGCCGCCGAAACCCGCGCGGCGGTCGAGACGCAGACGGGCGCCGCAGCGCCCGCCGCAGGGTGAGGGGTACCGCGATGGCGACCGTCTACGAATCGCAGCCGCCGACGACGACCCCCGAGGTCGGGGGGATGGGCCACGCCCGGAAGCGGGTCGAGGATGCCCGCTTCATCCGTGGCGCGGGTGAGTACATCGAGGACGTCAACCTGCCGGGCCAGCTGTGGCTCGACATCGTCCGAAGCCCCTACGCCCACGCCATGATCAAGAGCATCGACGCGTCCGAGGCCCTCAAGGTCCCGGGCGTCGCGGCCGTCATCACCGGCAAGGACCTCGCCCAGTACAAGCTGGAGTGGATGCCGACGCTGGCAGGGGACAAGCAGGCGGTCCTGCCCATTGACGAGGTCCTGTTCCAGAGCCAGGAGGTCGCGGCGGTCATCGCGACGTCGCGCTATGCCGCGGCCGACGGCGTCGCCGCCGTCCTCGTCGACTATGAGCCGCTCGAGGTCGTCGTCGATCCCTACAAGGCGATGCAGCCGGGTGCGCCAGTCCTGCGCAAGGACCGGGATCAGCAGGACAACCACATCTGGCATTGGGAATCCGGCGACAAGAGCGCCACGGATGCCGCCCTGGCGGGCTCCGCGCTCGTCGTCAAGGAGCACATCTACCTGCCCCGAATCCATGTCGCGAGCATCGAGACCTGCGGCTGCGTGGCGGACTGGGACGCGGTCAACGGTCACCTGACGCTCCACATGACCAGCCAGGCGCCGCACGTGATCAGGACCGTCGTGGCGATCATCGCCGGGGCCGCGGGCCTCCCGATCCCCGAGCACCAGATCCGGGTCAAGACCCACGACATCGGAGGCGGCTTCGGCGGCAAGGTCCCGGCCTACCCCGGCTACGTCCTCGCGGTCGCGGCATCGTTCCTGACCGGCAAGCCCGTCAAGTGGATCGAGGATCGGTCCGAAAATCTCCAGGCCGACTCGTTCGCCCGTGACTACCACATGGACGGTGAGCTCGGTGTTGACGCCGACGGCCGGATCACGGCCGTGCGGGTCAAGACCCTCGCCGACCACGGCGCGTTCGACGCGCAGGCGTCACCGCTGAAGTTCCACGCCGGCCTGTTCAACGTCGTGACCGGCTCGTATGACTACCCGAACGCATTTGTCGAGGTCGACGGCGTCTACACGAACAAGCCCCCGGGCGGCGTGGCCTACCGCTGCTCGTTCCGGGTGACGGAGGCCGTTCACACGATCGAGCGCCTGGTCGACATCGCGGCCCACGAGCGGGGCGAGGATCCGGCCGAGTTCCGGCTCCGAAACTTCATCCCGCCCGACAAGTTCCCGTACACCTCGCCGACCGGCTGGGAGTACGACTCCGGCAACTACGGCGGCGCGCTGCGCAAGGCCATGGACATGATCGGCTACGCGGAGCTCCGGAAGGAGCAGGCCGAGAAGCGCGCCAAGGGCGAGCTGATGGGCATCGGCATCTGCAGCTTCACCGAGATCGTCGGCGCCGGGCCATCGCACGACTTCGACATCGTGGGCCTGAAGATGAACGACGGCGCGGAGCTGCGCGTCCACCCGACCGGCAAGGCCCTCCTCCGGATCGGCAGCCAGACCCAGGGCCAGGGCCACGAGACGACGTACGCCCAGATCGTGGCCGAGGAGCTGGGCATCCCCGCCTCCGACGTGAAGGTCGAGTACGGCGACACGGACACCGCGCCCTACGGGCTCGGCACGTACGGGTCGCGCTCGACGCCGGTCTCCGGGGCGGCAACGGCCGTGGCCTCGCGGAAGGTCCGCGACAAGGCCAGGAAGATCGCGGCCCACCTCCTCGAGGCGGCCGAAGACGACCTCGAGTGGACCAACGGCAAGTTCAACGTCAAGGGCTCGCCGGATCGGGCCAAGACGATCCAGGACATCGCCTTCGCGGCCTACACGAACTTCCCGGCCGGGATGGAGATGGGCCTCGAGGCGGTCGACTACTACGATCCGCCGAACCTGACGTACCCGTTCGGCAGCTACATCTGCGTCGTCGACATCGACAAGACCACCGGCGAGGTCAAGATCCGGCGCTTCGTCGCCATCGACGACTGCGGCAACATCATCAACCCGATGATCGTCGACGGCCAGATCCACGGCGGCCTGACGATGGGCTTCGCACCCGCGATGCTCGAGTCGATCACCTATGACGAGCTTGGCAACAACCTCGCCGGGACGTTCATGGACTACCTCCTCCCGAGCGCCGTGGAAACGCCCCGCTGGGAGACGGGCAAGACCATCACCCCCTCGCCACACCACCCGCTGGGTGCCAAGGGCGTCGGGGAGTCGGCCACCGTCGGCGCTCCGCCGGCGATCGCCAACGCCGTCGTCGACGCCCTGTGGCACCTCGGCGTCCGGCACATCGACATTCCGCTGACGCCGCAGAAGATCTGGGCGATCCTCCACGAGAAGGGCGTCGCCTGATGGCCGCCGGCCGCTCGGTCTTCGCCCGCGCCGCGGAGCTGGAGGCGAGCGGCCGGAGCTTCGTCACCGCCACGGTCGTCGCCGTCCGGCGGCCGACCTCGGCCCGGCCGGGCTCGGCCGGGATCGTCCACCCCGACGGCACGATCGAGGGCTGGGTCGGCGGCAGCTGTGCCCAGCCCGTCGTCGTCCGCGAGGCGCTCCGTGCCCTCGCCGACGGCCAGCCCCGGCTCCTCCGCCTCTCGAAGGACGCGCCCGGCGAAGGCCATCGCGGCGACGGGGTCGTGGAGCTGGTCATGACCTGCCACTCCGGTGGCACGCTGGAGATCTACGTGGAGCCCCACCTGCCCGTCCCGCACCTGTGGATCGCCGGCACGACGCCGATCGCCGGAGCCCTCGTGGCGCTCGGCGCGGCGAGCGGCTGGCGCGTGAGCTTGTTCGACCCGGTCGCCGAAGCGGAGGCGTTCCCGGCCGCTGAGGCCGTGCTCGGCGACCGGGACCTCCATCTGCGCGAGTTCGATGCGCCCCCCTATGTCGTCGTCGCGACGCAGGGGGTCTGGGACGAGGAGGCGGTCCTGGCGGCGCTGCGCCGGGACGTCGCCTACGTCGGTCTCGTTGCCTCGCCGACCCGGGCGGCCGTCGTCCGCCAGTGGCTCCGCGACGAGACCGGCCTGGCGGAGGAGCGGATCGCCGCCCTCCGCGCCCCGGCCGGCCTCGACCTCGGGGCGGAGACGGCCGAGGAGGTCGCCCTGTCGATCCTGGGCGAGCTGGTCCAGGTTCGTCGTGGCCGAGCTTCGTTCGTCGCCGCGCCGGGCCCGGCCACGATCGCCGGCCGTGAAGCTGCCGCAGCCGAGGCCCCAGGCCCGACCGTCGACGACATCGTCCTCGTCGACCCCGTGTGCGGGATGACCGTCGACCGGAAGGACGCCCGTCACCTGGCCGAGTACGGCGGCGTCGTCTACGCGTTCTGCCAGATGAGCTGCCGGACCCGTTTCATCCACGATCCGGCGGCGTTCGTCGCGGCGTCGGTATCATCGGAGCCCGCATCCCCCGAGGCGTGACCGACCCGACCGGCGTCCGCCTCGCCCCACCCGGAGGTCGCTGATGGAGTTCTCGGGCGCCGTCGACATTCCCGCTCCCCGCGACCGGGTCTTCGCCTTCGTCACCGACCCGGACAAGGTCGGCGCCTGCGGACCCGGCGTCGAATCGATCGAGGTCATCGACGCCACCCACTTTCGGGCGAAGGCCAAGGTCGGCGTCGGCTTCATCAGCGCCCGCTTCGTCGTCGACCTCGAGATCGCGGAGCAGGAGCCTCCGGACATGGCGATCATCAAGGCCCACGGCCAGGCGCCCGGGAGCGCCGTCGACGCGCTCGGCCGGATGAACCTCGTCGACGGCCCGGAGCCGGGCACGACCTCGATGCT
This sequence comes from uncultured Chloroflexia bacterium, assembly GCA_963719145.1. Lineage (GTDB taxonomy): Bacteria > Chloroflexota > Limnocylindria > Limnocylindrales > CSP1-4 > UBA5189. Next base: position 12,459 of record CAVRAX010000005.1, on the reverse strand, counting down.
CTGGGCCGCCGAGGTCAACATCAGCGGCATGATCGCCAGCGTGGGGGCGCGCCTGGTCGAGGGCACGGCCAACAAGATGATCGGCCAGACCTTCGACTGCATCCGGGCCAAGATCGAAGCCGAGGGCTGATTGGAGCGCGTCAGCCGAGTCGTCGGTCCGGTCTCGACGAACGTTCATCTGCTCGCGGACGCGCGCACGCGCGAGGCGATCGCGATCGATACGGCGATCCCGTCGCTGGATTTCATCGCCGCCGAGCTTCGCGCTCGGGACTGGACGCTCAAGCTGATCGTCACGACTCACGGTCACTGGGACCACTTCGGGGACAACGCCGCCGTCGCGGACCACACCGGCGCCCCGATCGCGATCCACCCGCTGGACGCCGGGCGCCTCGCCGAACCGCAGCCGCTCTGGGCGCCGTTCGAGATCCCGCCCTGCGTCCCGGCCGTCGAGCTGGCCGAGGGCGGCGAGGTCCGCTTCGGGGAGATTCGCCTCACGGTCCTCCACACGCCCGGCCACACCGAGGGCTCGGTCTGCCTCTGGTCGGCCGAAGAGGGCCTCCTGTTCAGTGGCGACACCCTCTTCGCCGGCGGCTGGGGGAGGACCGACCTGCCGGGCGGCTCGGCCGAGCAGCTTGTCGAGTCGCTGGCCCGCCTGGCGACCTTTGACGATCCGCTCGCCGTCCTGCCGGGACACGGTCCGGCGACGACGATCGGCCGGGAACGCCCCTGGCTCGAGACGGTCGCCCGGGAGCGGCGCCTGCCGATCTGAGCCGGGGAGGTCCGCTCGGCCCTCACGCAGCGGGCCGGCTGGGCCTGCCGCGGAGCGCCGTCCGAACCCCAGAATCCGGCCGCGGATTCTCTCGGTCAGAGTGAGGGTTCTCGGCATGTCGAACGACGTCTGGCGATGGGTGATCGGGCTGGCCGTCCTGGCCCACGGCCTCGGTCATGTCCTGTTCATGCCCGCGATGTCGGGGCTGATGAAGCTGGAGGCGTCCGGTCACTCGTGGCTGTTGACCGGCGTCGCCGGCGACGCGATCACGAAGGCTCTCGCCTCGCTTGTCGCGGGCGGCGTGCTCGTCGCCTTCGTTGCCGCCTCCGGGGGCCTGTTCCTCCAGGCGGCGTGGTGGCGACCCTTCGCGATCGTCGCGTCGGTCGCCTCGATCGCGCTGGTCGCGGCGATGTGGGATGGGCTGCCGACCAGCCCCGCGATCTCGGCGCTGGTCTTCGACGTCGTCGTCCTCGCCGCGCTGATCATCGCCCGCTGGCCGTCCGAGGAGATGATCGGGGCCTGACCCGTCCGCGGCGCCCGGCCGGGCGGGGTCGGCAGGGGGCCGGCGCCCGGCCCGGCAGGGTCGGCAGGGGGCCGGCGCCCGGCAGCGGACGGCGGTGGGGCCGGTGACCGCGCGTCAGCCGCGAGAGACCGGGGCCGACAGCTCGATCGCCTTCCGGTAGTTGGCCGCGGTCCTGACGCGGCGGAAACCGAGCGACTCGTAGAGCCGGACCGCGCCGGAGAGGTTCTCGGCGTTGGCGCCGAGCGCCGCCTCGGTGAGGCCCATCTCGCGGAAGCGGCGCAGCGAGCGGGCGATGAGCGCCGTCGCCAGGCCTCGTTTTCGCCACTGCCGGCGGACCGAGACATGCTCGAGCCAGCCTCTCTGAAGACCGAGCCTGGCGTTCTCCTCGGTCCAGACGAAGTTCAGGCTCGAGCCGGCGACCTCGTCGCCGTCCCAGGCCACCTCCCACTGCGTGGTGTCGAGCCCGGGCTGCGCAAACCAGGCGACGAAGTCCTCCTCGGTCCGCTCCATCGGCTCACGCTGGTCGCGGAACGCCTCGGTGTCGGCGTCCCATATCCGACGGTGGTCCGAGGGCTCCACATGCCGAATCTCGAGGCCCGGCGGGAGCGGCGCATCGGGAATCGGCTGGTCGAGTCGACGGACCATCAGGACCCCGTAGTGGTCCACGACGTAACCCGCCGCCGCCGCGAACGGCGCGACCTCGGGGATCTCGAGATCGGCATAGCCGACCAGGATGTGGGGCATGTCGGCTGGTCCCATGGAGCCCGTCGCGACGCCAGCGACGACATGGGCCTCGGCCCATCGGAGCAGCGCCGCGCCGAGCCCGCGGTGTCGGAACTCGGGCAGGACCGTCGGCCCGACGAGGTGGTGGATCCGATCCGCCCGTCGCCGGAAGTCGGTCGACACGAACCCGATGAGCTGATCGTCGGCCCAGGCGAGGACGACATCCGTGGCCGGATCCTGGCCCGTGGCGTGCTCGTAGTCGTTGAGGAGGGCCTCGGCCGTCGGCACCCAGTCGACGCCGTCGTTGAGGTTGACCGCCGCGATGAGCTCGGCCAGGCTTGGCAGGTCGCGCTCGAGGTCGAGGTACCTCGCGGCGAGGCCTGGGATCCGCGGTGGGGGGTCCGGAAGCGTGACGGTTCGAGGGCCGGTGACCGCCGTCATCGCTCGCCTCCGTACTTCCGTTCCATCTGGCGATGGACGTCCTTGATCATCGAGGTCCATCGGCGTCGCTCGGTCTTGCGCGCGACGGCGTCGTTGGCCAGCTCGGCCCGGCGGGCCTCGCGCTCGAGCTTCCGGTAGGCCCGGAAGCGGTCGGCATCGAGCTCGCCGGCGTCGAGCGCGGATCGCACCGCGCAGCCCGGCTCGCGCTGGTGGCGGCAGTCGCGGAATCTGCAGCGGGCGGCGGCTTGCTCGACGTCGTCGAAGGCGGTCGCCAGCCCGTCGCCGTCGAGGAGGCCGAGCTCGCGCATCCCCGGCGTGTCGATGACCAGACCGTCGGCCAGCGGCACGAGCTGGCGGCGGGTGGTCGTGTGGCGGCCGCGGGCGTCGTCCTCGCGGATCCCGGCGGTGGTCAGGAGCTCGTGCCCGGCCAGGGCGTTGACGAGGGTCGACTTGCCGACTCCCGACGAGCCGATGAAGGCCACCGTCCGGCCCGGGGCGAGATGGGCCCGGACGGCCTCGATCCCGTCGCCGCTCACCGCGGAGACCGCGAGGACCTCGGCGCCCAGGGCGACGGCCTCCGCGGCCACCCGGTGGCCGGCCACGTCGTCGTCGAGGTCGGCCTTGGAGAGAACGACGACCGGAAGCGCCCCGGATTCCCAGGCCACGGCGAGATAGCGCTCGAGCCGGCGGAGGTTCATCTCGGCGTTGAGCGAGGTGACGATGAACACGACGTCGACGTTCGCGGCCAGGACCTGGGCGCCCGAGCCGTGGTCGGCCGGTGCCCGGCGGACGATCGCCGAGCGCCGCGGCAGGAGGGCCTGGATCGTCGCCCCGTCGGTGCCGGCCGACGGCTTGGCGACGACCCAGTCCCCGACAGACGGGTAGGCCAGCGGGTCCCCGTTCGACTCGTAGCGAAGGCGCCCTGAGACCGCGGCGACCTTGGTCGACACGCCGTCATGGACGAGGAACTGGCCGCGCTCCTCGGCCACGACCCTGGCCGGGACCCGGCCCGCCGGTGCGTGGCTCGCGAAGGCCGCCGCGAAGACCGGGTGCCAGCCGATGGCGTCGAGGGCGACGCTGGTCGTCATCGTGTCACGCCCCCCGCACCCAGCTCCCGGAGATCGGGCCGCGATCCCGGCGGGAACGGCCCGAGCTCGTACACCAGGTCCTCGGACACGATCCGGAAGCCGAGGCCCTGGTAGAGGTCGACGGCATGGTTCGGGTTCAGGAGGTCGACGCCGAGCGCGGCGGAGGTCGCGCCGGCGTCGCGGACGGCCCGCAGGCTCTCGGCCAGGAGCGCCCGGGCGAGGCCCCGGCGACGGTCCTCGGGCTGGACGGAGATGGCCTCGGTCCAGCCGATCCGGGTGCCGTCCGGCTCGAGGTCGCCGAGGTAGTTGAGGATCTGGCCGGCGATCCGGTCGCCGTCGAAGGCGACCCGCCAGAGCGTCGGGTCGAACGTTGGTGACTCCAGCCAGCTCTCGAACTGGTGGTCGGACGGCGCTTCCTGGCCGCGCGAATCGGCAAACGCCCTGGCATCGGCGTCATAGACCCGGCGATGCATCACCTTGTCGTCGCGGCCAATCGGCCGGACGAGGTAGGGAACCGGGAGCGGCAGGTCCGGGATGCCGTCGAAGTCGGGCCGGACCAATTGCGCGCCATGACCGGTGATCCGGAGGCCGCGCCCCTCGAGGGCCCGCCGTTGCTCCGCGTCACTCGCGGTGACGAAGACCTGGACGCGGGTGACAGCATCCCGGCCGATCTCGGGGATCAGCTCGCCGGCGCGCAGCAGGACGTGGTCGATGAGGAGCTCCTCGACGCCGACGCCCCGGTGGCTCGGCTCGATGAACAGGACCGTGGCGACATGGCGCTCGCCGTTGGCGAGCTGTTCCCACGAGGCGCGGCCGTAGGCGACCACCCGGCCGTCGAGCTCGACGAGGGCGCAGTCCCGCGGCAGGTCGGCGTGCTCGAGGTGGGCGTAGTAGTGGTCCATGTCCTCGACGGACCCGAGATCAGGGTCGCCGTTGAGGGCCCGGACCGTCGCGGCAACGTGGGTCATGGCTGGGTGGTCCCCCGGGCCGCGATAGGCCCGGAGGACGAGATTCGGTGCGTCGGTCGACGTCGTCATCTCAGCCCACCCGCTTGAGCTTGCCGGTCCGCTTGGCATAGCGCTCGGCTCGACCGAAGGCCCACAGGCCGGCCGGGATGAGGACGAGCCCCATCACGACGAGCGGCCAGACGTCGCCGACGAGCCGCGACACCGGCGTGCCGTCGATGAGCCCCCGGCGGACCCCGTCGATGGCATACGTCGCCGGCGACAGGTGCGAGAGCACCTGCATCCAGCCCGGCAGGACATCGATCGGGTAGTAGACGCCGCTCACGAGGAGCAGCACGGACTGCAGGACGAACGTCATCTGCGCCCCCCGCTCCACGTACAGGAGCGGCAGGATCGCAGCGAGCATCGCGATGCCGACGAAGCTGAACGAGCCGAGCACGAAGAAGCTGACGACCGTCAGGGCGTTGGCGCTCGAGAGCGCGAGGTTCGGGAAGAACACGACCATCGCGAGGAGGATCGCGGCCGTATGGATCAGGCCGTAGACCATCGCGTAGGCCACTGACCCCAGGAGGTGGGTGGAGCGATGGACGGGGGCCATCATCGTGTATTCGAGCGTGCCCTCCCAGCGCTCCACGGCGATCGTCTCGGCGATCCAGCTGAAGACCACCGAGAGGTAATTCCAGAAGATCGCCCCGACCATCAGCGTCAGGAGCAGGCGGGCATCGCCGAGCTGGGCGCCGATGAACGAGATCGAGAGGGCGCCGGCCGCCGAGTAGACGAGGAAGGCGACCTCCCAGCCCCAGTAGCGGCGGCTCAGGTTGAAGTTGCGCTCGACGAAGGCGTACGACGCCTTCAGCTCATGGGCGAGGATCGTCACGGCAGTGGCCTTTCGGGTTCGGGCGCCCGCCCGGTCCTCAGCGGGACCGGGCGGGCGTCAGGGCGGGCTCCGCCGCGAGGCGCTCGCCGAGCTCGATGAGCTGGCGACCCGCCCGGTGACGGAGCGAGGGACGGTGGCGGTGCTGGGCCTCTTCGGCGAGGCGCGCCAGGGCGATGTGGCGGTGGTCACGAGCGATTCGCTCGTTCGCGAGCCACAGCCGCTGGTCGGCGTTGGCGAACATGGGTCGATTCCTTTCGTCAGTCGGCCGCATCGGCCGTGTCGTCGGACTCCTCCTCGACGTCGTCGTCGAGAGATCGGCCCGTATAGGTCATGAACACGTTGTGGAGCGTCGGCTCCTGGCCGTGGCGCTCGGAGACGAGTCGCTTCAGGCCGTTGGGGCTGTCCTCGGCGACCACCCGTCCGTCGTTGAGGACGGCGATCCGATCGGATAGCCGCTCGGCCTCGTCGAGGTCGTGGGTCGTGAGGACGATCGATGCGTCGTGGTTCGTCCGGACGTCCTCGATGAAGTCCTGGACCTCCAGCTTCGACCGCGGGTCGAGGCCGGTGGTCGGCTCGTCGAGGAGCAGGAGCGAGGGGCTCGTCAGCAGGGCTCGCGCGATCGCGACCTTCTGCTGCATGCCCCGGCTCATCTGCTCGACCGGTCGTCCGACCCGCTTTCGCGAGATGCCCAGCCGCTCGAGGATCGCAATCGCGTCCCCACGCGCCTGTCCAGCGTCCAGGCCGTAGAGCCGGGCCGCGAAGAGCAGGTTCTCCATGGGGCTGAGCTTCTTGAAGAAGGCGGCATCCACGCTCACTCGATTGATGAGCCGCTTCACGGCCATCTCCTCGCGAGCGATGTCGTGGCCGAAGACCTCCACGCGACCCTTGTCGAGGGTCAGGAGGCCGGACACGAGCCGGATCAGGGTCGACTTCCCGGAGCCGTTTGCCCCCAGGATCCCGTACACCCCGCCCCGCTCGAGGCGGAGCGAGACATCCGAGATCGCGAGGACCGGCCGCTTCGTGCGACCGATCTGGAAACGCTTCGTCACCCCCTCGACGAGGAGGGCCGGCAGCGCCAGATCGAGCGGTTGCGCCTCGGCCGGGACGGCCAGGCGGTCCGGAACGAACGTCTTCGATTTTCGGAGCAGCGTGGCGGTCACTGGCTTGTCCTCGTCGGTGGTCCCGGTGGATCCGGGCCACCCTGCTGGGTGGGTTGACGGTGGTCAGATGTCGCGTCGGCGACGGCTTGGGTCGGACATGGAACGAGCCGCGGGCCCGGCTCCGGCGCCTTTGCGTCGGGATGGGCTCGCGGCTCGTGAGTCGGATGCGCTCGGACGTCTCGAGGCATCGAAAAAGCCGTGGGCCCGATCTGGCCCACGGCTCGTGGTGTCCGGTGGAGGGCGGTCCTACCGCCCGGCCATCACCTCGAGGAAGGCACAGATCTCCCGCGATCAGCAGCGCCGACGGGCGCGGCCGTTCGAACGAGGAGGAGCATCTGCGTCATCTGTCTTGCCGCCTCCGTTGAGGTGATTCATCGGCGCGAAACCCGCGCCGAGCGGGCAGTGTAGGGGTCGCGGCCGGGCGGTGTCAATCGTCACGGCGAAGATGAGACCGAGTCGCGCTCCGGCGGCCGGGCCACCGACCCGGCCGTGGCCCAGGTTCTTCCGTACTGCCCACGGCTTCACCCGTCATGGAAGCTCGGCAATCGGCGCGGACCCAGATCCGCGGTCAATGGTCAGCCGGTGATCGCTACGCCTGCCCGGGGGGCCGGAGACAGCTGGGTCGGCCGCACGATCGCTCCGTAATGGGTCACTACCTGGCCGTTGCGGACCAACGGACTACGGCGCGAACGCATGACCGCGATGGCCCGCTGCGACCGGCCTTCAGGGTGGCCAGGCACCGCGGCCCGGAGCGTCCGGCTCTCAGGGTGGCCAGGTACCGGGCCCCGGACCCGTCGCCACCGGCTCGCCGGACCGCGACCAGTCGGAGTACGAGCCCGGATAGAGGAGGGGATCGGGCAGCCCGGCGATCCGCATCGCCAGGGCGTTGTGGCAGGCCGAGACGCCGCTGCCGCACGACGTGACGACGTCCGAATCGGCAGCGTCGAGGGCGTCGAACCGGGCGCCCAGCGCCGCGGGCTCCAGGAATTGGCCGTCTGGCCCGAGGTTGCCGTCGGTGGGCGCATTGCGCGACGTCGGGATGTGCCCCGGGACCGGATCGATCGGCTCGATCTCGCCTCGGTACCGGGGCGCGCCGCGAGCGTCGAGCACGACGACCGCCCCGAGTCGAGCCTTCAGGCCGGCCCGGTCGATGACGCGCGACCACCGACCTCGAAGGGTCAGCGTCGCCGGCGCGAGCGCCGGGACCTCGGTCGAGGTCGGAAAGCCGGCGGCGATCCAGGCTGGATAGCCGCCGTCGAGGACGAAGGCCCCGCCCCTTCTATCGGCCCCGAAGCCGAGGTCGTCGAGCATCCACCAGAGCCGTGCCGCGACCCACCCGCCAACGTCGTCATAGGCGACGACCGTGTCACCGTCGCCGATCCCGCGGGCCGCCATCCCCGGGGCGAACGTCGCAGGATCCGGGAGTGGATGACGACCCGGGCCGTCGGGTGCCACGAGCTCCGTGTCAAGGTCGAGGTGGATTGCGCCGGGGATGTGGCCGGCGTCGTAGGCGGCCCGGCCGGCACCCGGCGACTGGTTGAGGTACCAACGGACGTCGACGACCCGGACGTCGGGCCGGCCGGCATCGATCCAGGCCTCGAGCGTCTCGGGAGTCACGAGCGGGGACGCCATGGCCGGAGTATGGCAGCGGTGGAGCAGGGACAGGCAGCGGTGGAGCTCGGAGCGCCTCTGCTATCCTTCGCGCCGCGTGAGGGTCACCAAGCCTCCGCTCGCGGTCGCGCGAGGCGATCGCATCGCTCCGGCGTAGCTCAGTTGGTAGAGCGGGTGACTGTTAATCACTTGGTCGTAGGTTCGAGTCCTACCGCCGGAGCCACAATCATGCTGCATAGTATGACGCCGGTGTTATACTTCGCAGCATGTCCAGTTCGCTCACACGCATTCGCGACCTTGCCGAGGAGCAGTGGGGCCTCGTCACCCTCCAGCAGGCCCGAGCCGCTGGTATCGCCTGGCGCTCCCTGACGAGGCTCGTGGAGGCTGGACTCCTCGAGCGAGTGGCACATGGCGTCTATCGCATCCGGGGAACGGCTGAGCCCGATCACCTAGAGCTCAGGGCCGCCTGGCTCCAGCTCGATCCGGCCCGGCCGGCGTGGCGGCGCCTCGATGATCCCAACGTCGCCGTCGTCTCCCACACCTCGGCCGCCAGCCTCTACGGCGTCGGCGACCTGCGGGCGGACGTCCACGAGTTCACCCTGCCTCAGCGACGCCAGACCAGGCGGCCCGACGTCCGCATCCACCGCGGCACCGTTCCGCAGGATAGACGGATCCTCCTCGGAGGGCTCCCGACGACCCGGGCAGCGTGGATGATCGGGCAACTCCTCGCAGACCATATCGACATGGATGCCGTGGCCGAGATTACCCGCGAGGTTCTCGAGCGCGTCCTCGACTACCCGCGTGTGGTTGCCGAGGCAGTCGGCCCGTACGCTGCGCGGTTCGGGCTGGAACGCGGCGACGGTCTCGGGTTCATGGACGAGCTCCTGCGCCGGGCAGGTGCGCCGAACCGTGAGGCGCTCGCCGAGGCACGACAGCCGTGAGCGAACCTCGCTACGCCGACCCCGGCGCCCTGCGCAAGGCGATCACGGACCGGCTCCGTCACGTTGCCCGTGACCGACCCGGAGCCCAGCTCAGCGACCTCCAGCGCCAGTTCGCCTACGACCGATTGCTGGCGCGGGTGTTCAGCACCGAGGCCGAGGCTTGGGTGCTCAAGGGGGCAACCTCCCTTCTCGCACGGCTGCACGGCGCTGCCCGGCACACGCTGGACATCGACCTGTACCGGCGTGGGGCACGACTCGATGAGGCCGACGCCGCCCTGCGCGCCGCCGCGTCTGCCGACGTCGGCGACTACTTCCGCTTCACGCTCGAACCCGGCCGCCGGATCGCCGAAGGTGGGACGACGCTGCGGGTCCCGGTCACCGCGTACCTCGGTGCCGCCGAGTTCGCTCGCTTCCACGTCGACCTGGTGTCCGGCGTCCTCATGACCGGCGAGCCCGATGACGTCTCGCCGCTGGTGCCGATCGAGCTGCCCGGCATCCCTAGCGTCCACTACCGCGCCTACCCGATCGTCGACCACATCGCGGACAAGGTCTGCGCCCTTGTCGAGCTGCACCCACGCGCCGGTCGTCCTGCCCAGGCCAGCACCCGCTACCGCGATCTGGCCGACCTGGCCGTCATCGCCCACACGCAGTCGGTGGATGTCGCGGCGCTGCGGAGGGCGCTGACATCGGAGTCAGGTCGCCGCCGCATCGAGCTGCCGACCGTGTTCAGTGCGCCTGACGCCGCAGGCTGGCGGAGCGGGTACGCCCGCGTGGCAAAGGACGTGCCGGGTCTTGCCGAACGCGATCTCGAGGCGGCGATGGTCACGGTCAAGGGCCTCCTCGACCCCGCTCTCGGCGGGACTGCCAGGGGGAGCTGGCGGCCGGACCGTCAGCGCTGGAGCGTGGCGTAGGGCAGCCCAGCCGGCTCCATGCGTCAACCGTATCCGCGATAGTGCGTGTGGCCGCCGCCGGGGAGCGGGCCGTGTCACCAGTCGAAGACGAACCAGCCCAGCTCGTTGCGCAGCGGCTGGTCCCCGAGCACGAGTTCCCGGTTCACGTCGTGCCTCCAGAGGCGCTCTCGCACTTGCCTACGACGGTTGCGGGCGCAGCAGCACCAGCGCGAAGCCATCGTCGAGCGCCGCTTGCAGCGCGTTGGCATCCGGTCGACCGGCGGCGTCGAGCGGCACGGCAACGAATTCGCGGACCCGTCGGTCGGACCCCTTGATGAGCTCCGGCAGCAGGCGTTCGATTGCTTCGCGATCGCGGACCAGCTCGCCGCGCGCCGGTACGGTCCGGCCGCCGCGGGTGATCGACACCGGCGCGCCGCCGGCCAGGCTCCACTTCCAGATGCCCCCGCCGGCCACCAGCAGTGTCCCGTCTGCCCGTGCGGCATAGGCGACCGGAACTGTCCGCTGGCGACCTGTCCTGCGGCCGGTGTAGGTCAGGAGCAAGAGTCCCCGCTCCCGGCCGGTCGGCGGGCGGAGAAGGAACCGCATGATCGGGTTCAGCAACCGGAAGGTGCGGCTGCGCGATGCACGGGTTCGAACCTTGGTCACGCTCGAAGCCTTCCCGCGTAGCTTCTCCGCTTATGGGCGCGAGCGGCGGAAGCCTGTCTTCGCTGCGGGACCGCCGCGCTCATTGGGCGGACCCCGCCGCTGCCACTCATCGGGATGCGCGGCGACGAGGATCCGCCTGAACGGCGACTTCCCGCGCCGCCCACACGGTGGTCCGCGCTGCCACCGGATAGAGTTCCCAGGCCGGTGTCAGGCTGACGACGAACGGCGCGACTCCGACGAGGACGATGAGGGCAACCATGCTGAACTCGGCTCCCGACCGGCCAGCCGACACGCCCAGCACGCCGATGACCAGGCCCAGCGCCGCTGCAATGAGCCAGTAGACGCTGGCCAGCCCAATCGATGGCGTCAACCAGATGAGGACGCCAACGACGGTCAGAACGAGAGCCCCGGCTTGAGCCAAACCCTCAGTGATCCTGGTCGGGTTCATCTCATCTCTCAGCTCGGTGGAAGCGCCAACGCTCCGACCCCGCGGAGCGCGCCTGATCCAACCCGGGCCTCTTCGCGCGGTCATCAGGACACGAGGAATCGAGCGGGCGTCCGAGCCAGCACCTGCGAGCGAGCCAGGATCCCGTCGAGTCCCCACACCGATCCGGCACCGACGACGGTGACGAAGAGCGACACGACCGCATACATGAATTGCTCGTTGAAGGGGCCCGTCGCGAAGCTCCACGACGCCACGAAGAGCAGCGTCGCAAGCAGGGTGCCCATGGCACCCGCGAAGCGGGTCGCCAAACCGAGGACCAGGCAGATCCCGATGGCGAGCTCGCCGAACTGGACGAGGAAGTTGACGATCGACATCGCGGCCGGATCGCCGGCCAGCCCGACCCAGAAGTCACCCGGCGTGAGGAGATCGCCGTCGTACGCGACATAGCTGACCGGCTGGCGGTAGCGCTTGCCCGTGGCTGCGACCGGAGCTCGTGGCATCGAACTGCCCGTTCCCAGCCGGCCGATCTCGCGGTGCTCGCGTTGGCCACGGCGGTGCTCGTCGGGGTGGGCGGGCTCATCTTCGATCGGCGCGACACGGGCGTCTAAGGCAGGGGGAAGCGGCCGTCGGCGACACTCCGGAGCGTGCTCCCGTCACCGTGGCCGAAGGTTCAGCGCGGGATTGGGTGCTCCTGCGCGATGTTGATGACGCCGCCGCCGGGGACGCGGACGAAGAAGCGGCGCACGCCCCACGCCTCGGTGACGAGCGGGTGGACGATCTCGTAGCCCCGGTTGCCGGCCTCGGCGTAGGCGGCGTCCACGTCGGCGACCCTGACGGTCATCACGGCGTCCTCGATCGCCGTGGCGTCGCGGGTCACGATCTGGAGGTGCTCACCGGAGGTTGGGGCCATGAAGCGGGTGACCCACTCGAGACCCATGTCCTCGTGATCGAGCCCGAGGTAGTCCGTGAAGAAGCGCTTCGCCCGCTCGATGTCCTGCACGCTGAGGTTGGCCGTGATCCGGCTGACACGCATCGGGTACCGCCATGTCTCGACATTGCCGATTGTCGGCCTCGCCTAGGCGACTGTCCACCGCGCGAGGACCGTCGCCACGACCCTCTGGAACGTCGATGCTATCGCCGCGCCGCTCTGGCGCGGGCGACGGCCGCGCGGCTCCGGTCACGCTTCAGAGCCGCTCGGCAGCCTGGGCAGTGTCGCTGGCTGGGCGATCGCCGCTCAACGACCTGATCGCACCGCTGGCACACGACGAGCGCGGCCTCCAGCCACTCGCGCGAGCGAATGCGGCGGGGGAGCGCGATTTCGCTCAAGGTCTCGCCTCGGGAACGCAGTAAGCGTCCGGCT
>CAVRAX010000004.1:0-730434 GCA_963719145.1 uncultured Chloroflexia bacterium | reverse complement strand
TCGGCGCATTGGTCACGCGTCCGCCTTGTCCGGCACCGATGCATCCGCCCACGCGCCGATCTGCTCCGCGATCGCCGTGCGCGTCATGGCCGCCCCCTCGGCGGCGAGCCGGGCGAGCGTCGCGGGCTCGAGAATGGCCTCGAGCCGCGCCCGATACTCCGGCAGGTCCATCGCCCGCGGTCCCTCGGGAGACGTTGATTCCGCCTGGCCGAGGAACCGTGCTGCCGTCTCCGGTTCCCCGCCTTCGAGGGCGACGAGGCAGGCGAAGTCCGTGGCCCGATCCAGGGTGCCGTCGTCCGGATTCGTGATCGCCCGAACGACGCCGGCGAGCCGCGCCCTGGCTCGCGCAGGGTCGCCGTCCGCCGCCTCGATCCCTGCCAGCTGCATCGCCGCGCCGCTCGAGCAAGGCCTGTCGCCGATCTCACCGAGAATCCTCGCGGCCTCCGCCAGCTCGCCGCGGACGACGGCACCCTCGCCGCGCCGGCGCATCCTGGCCCCGTAGTAATAGAGGGCGTGGCCGAGGCTCTGGCGGTAGCCGTTGGCCCGGGCGATCGCGACCGCCTCGCGAATGTTCCGGAAGATCCACTCGTCGTCCGCCCGCCCGGTCAGGAAGTTGCTCACGATCAGGGTCAGGGCGAGCATCGCATCGTCGCCGAGCTCCCGGAATCCTCGAATCGCGTCCTCGAAATGGCCCTGGCGGCTCCTGTCGTTGGCCGGCAGGAAGGCGCCGCGAATCAGCGACAGCTGGGCCGACTCCCAGGGCGAGTCCCAGAACCCGTCGTCAAGCGTCGCCAGCCAGCCCGCCTCGCCGGCCAGGACGTGGGCGTCGCCATCATCGCGCTCGGTGGTGTTCTTGATGGCGGCGCCCAGGGCCATCTCCATCCTGGCGATGAGCACCGGGTCGCCCGAGGCCTGCGCGACCGCCAGGCCCCGCTCGGCATGCCGGACGGAGGCCCGGTCGGTGATGTCGAGGGCCAGCAGGGCCGCCTCGTACCAGCCGCGGACCGCCCGTCGCGCGTCGCGCGCTTCGAGGTCTCCGCCGCCCGCCTGGAGACCGGCCAGCGTGTACCCGACGCCCTCGACGTGCATCCCGTCGTGCTGCCAGTACATGTAGAGATCGAAGCAGAGGTCCAGGCAGGCCTCGATCTCGCCCCTCTCGCGGAGGGAGATCACCGCGGCCCGCAGGTTGTCGAGATCGGTGTCGAGCCGCCGGCTCCACTCGAGCTGGTCGTGGCCCCGGATGTGCGGCTCCGCCTGCCGCGCGACGCCCGCGTAGTACCGAGCGTGGGCGAGGCGCGTGGCGTCGGCCTGGCCGGCCGCGATGAGCGCGTCCCGGGCGTACTCCGCAACCGGGGCGAGGAGGCGGAAGCGGGACGCGGCGCCGGCCTGCTCGGTCATGCCGCCGGCCCGCAGCACGAGCGACTTGTCGACGAGGGAATTGAGGTGATCCAGGACCTCCCAGTCCTCGACCCCGTCGCCGCAGGTCACCGACTCGGCGGCAGCGAGGTCGAACCCGCCCGAGAACACCGCGAGGCGCCGGAAGACGGCCCGCTCGGCCGCCGAGAGGAGGTCATGCGACCAGTCGATCGTCGCCTGGAGCGTCCGCTGCCGCGGCAGCGCGGTCTTCGAGCCGCCGCCGCTCAGGATCCGGAACGACGTGTCGAGCCGATCCGCCAGCTCGGCGGGGGAGAGCGTCCGCAGGCGCGCCGCCGCCAGCTCGAGTCCCAGGGGCATGCCGTCGAGGCGGCGACAGACCCGGACGATGGCGGCGAGGTCGGCGTCCCCGACGGTGAAGTCCGGTCGCGCGGCACGCACCCGGTCCACGAACAGGCGGACCGCGTCGCTCGAGGCCGCCTGGGCGTCACTGGCATCGGCGTCCGGGAGCCCGAGGGCCGGCACGCGATAGGCGGTCTCGCCGGGTACCCCGAGGCTTTCGCGGGACGTCGCCACCACGGAGACCTTCGGCGCGGACCGAAGCAGGCCGTTGAGGAGGTTCGCAGCGGTCTCCCGGACATGCTCGCAGTTGTCGACGACCAGCAGCAGGTGGCGGCTGGAGAGGAAGGTCGTCACGACCTCCTCGATGGTGGCGCCCTCGCCGGCGCGGAGGCCCCAGGTGTCCGCGATCTCCGTGATCACGAGCTCCGGTTGGGTGATCGGCGCCAGCTCCACGAGCCAGACCCCGTCCGGAAAGCGATCCAGCTGGAGCGCCGCGGACTGGATGGCGAGGCGCGTCTTGCCGGTCCCGCCCGGGCCCAGGAGCGTCACGAGCCGGCTCTGTTCCATCAACTCGGCGACCCGGGCGAGATCGTCGTCCCGGCCGACGAACGCCGTCGTCTCGGTCGGCAGGTTGTTCGGGATCGAGGTCGATGCACGGAGGGGCGGGAACTGGTCCTGGAGCCCGGCGCCGTTGACCTGGACCACCTCCATCGGCTGGTCGAGGTCCTTGAGCCGATGCCGGCCCATCGGCCGGAGGGCGATGTCCGGCGGGAGGCCGGCCGTCGCGAGGGCCGCGGTCGCGGCCGAGGTGATCGTCTGGCCGCCGTGGGCGAGTGCCTGGAGCCGGGCGCACTCGAAGAGCGCGGAGCCAAAGTAGTGGTCACCCCGGGTCTCGACGGCACCGGTGTGGACGGCGATCCGGACCCGCATCCGCCCGATCTCGCCCCAGTCCGCGGCCTCCATCGCCCGCTGGATGGCCGTCGCCGCGATCAGCCCGTCGGCCGGTTTCGTGAACGCCGCGTAGACGGCGTCGCCGACCGTCTCGAAGACGACCCCGTTGGCGGCCTCGACCGCCTCGAGCAGCAGCTCGTGGTGGCGGGCGAGCGCGGGGCCCGCCGCCGCCCGATGCTCCTCGAGCATCCGCGTGCTGGCCTCGATGTCGGTGAACAGGAAGGTGACGACACCCGTGGGCAGGGTGGGCATGAACGCAGGATATCCGCGGGCGGCCCCCTGGCTGCTCGAGCTCGTCGAACGCCACGGGCTGAGCGTCGACGACGCGCGCCCTTGGCATTGCGGCTTCAGCGCCGAAGGACTACGGTGCCGGTATGAGCCTGCTTCGGTGGCTCCTGAGGCCCGAGCTGCTCGTCGCTGATGCGGTGCTGATCGGCGGCATCGCCGGCCTTGGCGCAGGGCTCCTCGGCGTCCTGTCCGATCCCGTGGCCGGCTCGCTCCGGCTTCTCGGCGCCCTCGCCAGCGGCTACGGCACACTCTGGATCCTGCTCTACGCGGGGCTATCTGGTCGCCGGGAACCAGAGGCTCGCTGGTCGATCACCCGAGCGATCATGTGGTTCGCCAATGCCGCGCTGCTCCTTCCCATCTTCCTCACGCTTACGGCGCCCACCTTCGGGGGCGGATGGGGCGAGCCGTCGCCGGCCATCCTCGGCCTTTCCGGGAGCGTGGCCCTGGCCACCGTCGCGTACGTAGGAATCGTTGTCGGCTGGATCTGGATCCGATTGATCTATCGAGGCGACCCCGAGCCCGAGGCCAACGACCGCTTCTGGTGGTCCCGGGCCTAGCGGCCACGGAGAGCCACCGGCCCGAGGCTCCCATCAGCCCATCTCGAGCCCAACCGGGGGAACAGCAATCCCGCCGACCTGGCTCGCCACGCCGGCGAGCTACGCGCCCGGCCCGGGGGATCGCCACGAGCCCCTTACAGCAGCGCGAATGCCTCGGCCGGCACACCCTCGGCCAGGAAGACGTCGCTCGCGGCCGAGACTGATCTTGTCGGCGATCTCGATAGGTGGGGATCTCCCCAATAGCCAAGTGGCGCGAGCCGCTGGACACTGGTCACGACCGAACGTGGCCTCAACGTTGGAGGGCCGTGTCTCCTCGATTGTGTCAGTGAGCTCTGGTGCCGCAGCCGAACACCTCGTGTTCGAGCGCGTCCGCGCGGCGCTCCCGGCGGAGTACCGCCTCTACCCGAACGTGACCTGGATCGGGCGGACGGCCGACCATCGCGGCCTCCGCGACGGAGAAGCCGATCTTGTCATCGCCCATCCAGACCGCGGGATCCTTGTCGTCGAGGTCAAGGCGGGCCAGATCGCCCGCGACGAGCATGGCCGTTGGTGGGCCGGCCGCGACGAGCTGAAGCCAACCCCGTTCGACCAGGCCAGGGACAACCTCCACGCGCTGATCGACAAGCTCCGCGGACTCCCTGACACCCCACCGAACTGGGAGCCATTCGCGGGTCACGCGATCGCGCTGCCGGATGTCGACCTCGAGAGCGCCGGCCAACACCTCCGCCTGCTCGGCCCGGACGTCGAGGCTGGTCTCATCCTCGACCACGGACGGTTGCTCCCTAGCGATCCCGAGGGGACGCGGACCGCCATCGAGACCATGTTCGACCTCATCGCCGGCGAGAGTGCTCAGCTCCGACCGCCGGGCGAGGCCGGCGTCGCCCTCCTGGAGGAGCTCCTCCAGACGCCGACCGAGCTGCGCTCGATCCTTCGCTCGGAGATCGCGGAGGGCCAGGCGGAGCTCGTCCGGCTCACCGACGAGCAACACCACGTCCTCCGCGAGCTCGCCCGGGTCCGGCGCGCGGAGATCCGGGGCGGGGCGGGGACCGGCAAGACGATGCTCGCGATCGAGAAGGCACGGCAGCTCGTACGGCAGGGCTTCAACACCCTCCTCGTCTGCTTCAACCAGCCCCTCGAACGGATGCTCGCGGAGGCGATGGCGGACCTGGCGCCGACCGGGCGCATCCGCGTCTCGACGTTCCACCAGCTGTGCGAGGACCTCGGGCGCGAAGCTGAGACCCTGCCGGTCAGGCCTACCCGGATCCCGCCCGAGTGGTGGAACGAGACGCTGCCGGCAGCCCTCCTGGGCGCGATCGAGGTCCTCGGGCCGAGGTATCACGCACTCGTGATCGACGAGGCTCAGGACTTCGAGGCGGGCTGGTTCGATGACCTCCAGCTCCTGCTCTTCGGAGGGCAGGACGACGTCATGTACGTATTCCACGATCCGGCGCAGGCGCTCTACCGCGACGACGTCGTCGAGAAGCTCGGGCTCACGCCACGCGATCTCGTCTGGAACTGTCGCAACCCGCAATCGATCCATGACGCCGTCGCTCGCCTGGCCGAGGGCGGGTTGTCGGCCGATGCCCTCCGCGTGGGTGGCCGGCCACCCGAGATCATCGAGGTCTCCGCCCCGGCCGAGACGCTCGAGGCGATCCGGACGCTCCTCTATCGGTTGCGTCACGACGAGAAGGTGCTGCCCTGGGACGTTGCCGTCCTGACCGGCGTCTCGCTCGAGCGGTCGGACGTGTGGCGCCAGCGCGTGTTCGGCAACGAGGTCCTCTGGAACGGCCAGGTGGACGACGCCGGCCGCCCGAACGGCCTGCCCGCCGACCGGGTGGAGCCCCAGCCCGATGACGCGATCCTGTGCGACTCGATCCGCCGCTTCAAGGGCCTCGAGCGGCCGGTCGTGATCCTGACCGAGCTCCGCGCCGACGACGAGCGACTGAAACGGCTCCTCTACGTCGGCATGAGCCGGACGTTGCAGCACCTGGTCCTCGTCGTGTCACCCGAGGTGGCGCAGGCCCTGCGGAAAGAAGTAAGGCAGTAGACCTCATTCAGGCAGGTGGCCACCTTGCCGGTTGGATAGTTGCGACCGCTCGTCAACCCGCTGTTGGCCTTGATGGACGCCACGATCCGTCGCCACGATCCGTCCGTCGGCCGATGCGGCGTCGAAGTCGTGTCTGCCGCCGGGAGTAGGGGCAAGTCCGCGGAGCGAAGCTCTGACCGTATCGCTCAGTCAGACGGTCTCGAATCCCCGGCTCGACGGTGTATCGCAGGTATGAGGTGTTTGCCACGCCTGGATCATCCCACGAGGAGAAGCGCCATACGTGCAAACCCGCACCGACTACAGGCGCTTCACATGGTCTGCCAGGCGCATGCCCTTCCGGATCTCCGTGGCATAGGTGGTGGGGATCCCGGCCAGGTCGGCGAGAGCCTTGAGGTCGACTCCGTCGAGTTCATTAGCATGGTCGATCCCGAAGAGGTGGATGCGAACGACGATGTCGCCCTCGGGGGCATCGGCCCAGGCTTCATGCAGAAGCCTTGACAGGTCTCGTTGCATTCGTATCCTCCTGCACCTGCTCCGAGGCGAGTTGATTCTGAGCATCATGTCACCGAGCGAGCTCGCCAATGTTTCAGGCGTCCGTGGACACGCTTACTGACCCAGACGCACGAAGCCCGTAGACGGCATCGGTGGGTCCCGGAAGGAGACCCACGATGACAACGCGCGCTCCTGGGATCGCGCGCTCAACGTCGCGAATTGTGTCCGCAATGTGCGTCACTGCGACGGGGCCTGGCGGGATTGAGCCTCCATCGACATCGACCAGCAGCGACCGGCCGCCGCGCGCGCTGCGCTCGGTGGCAACGACGGTGCCAATCAGTGCCATCAGATCCGGCGCCCATGCTGAATCGCATGCCCTTTCAAACGGTTGGCACACGCCGACATGAGCGCAGTATCGGCAGGCATCGGGGCTCGGAGCAGCCGTCGGAGGCTCGGGAAGGGCACCGTTGTACTCGTCGACTAGCACCCGGGCCCTCAGGGCGACCTCCTCGCAAGCTTGATGATCGACCGTCACTTCGATTTCCGGACCATCAAATGGAAGAAGGTACTTAGCCGTTGGCCAGTCGCCATGGCTGCTTGCCCAGAGAAACGAATACAGCCGGAGCTGGTTCACGTACTCTCGGATGAGGGCGTTGCCGGTACCGGCCTCCCTCTCGACTCCAGACTTGTAGTCGATTATCCAGGTCCCGGATCCGCCATGCGCGATCAGATCGGCTCGCCCTACGACGAAACCATCTGCACTCCTAAGCTCGACTTCAGGCTCCAGCGTGGAGGCGTCCCTGACCAACTGCTGCAATCGTGCAGCCGTATTACTGAATCTCGCGGCCTTCAGGTAGTACCCAGGGAGCCTTGCTGCTGCCGGCACGGAGCCCGCGACCTCGGTGATCGCCTGATCCCAGGCGATCCTAACTGGACCTGCAAGATCCGCGGCGTCAAGGCTTCCAGCCTCAACGAGCCTCTGAAGAGCTAGGTGGCCCGCGGTTCCGAGAAGGGAACCGGCACTTACAGGCGCTGTCGCTGACGGACCTGGTCTGCCTCTGTCAAGAAACACCCGGTATTGGCATGACGCCAAGCGTGAGTACATGCTCGGACTGATGGTGAGAATGGGTAGATCATTCTGACCCACGTCGGTCACGAATACGCGATGCGGGCAAATGATCCCGGTCGCCGAAGCAGATCAAACGAAGTCGCAATCTCGAGGCGCCCGCCGCTCGCAAGTCCCCGCCCATCCGAGTCGAGTCTGGCTTTCGCCAACGCCAACCTCGGTCCGAGGGTCGCGTCAGACGTCTCCTCGAGAGGATGTGCAACGAGGACCGACCACCCGTCCCCAGTCACCGCCGATACGCCGCCATCGACAAGGACGGGATCACCGCCAAATGCCGTCGCGAAGTCCGCAGCTACGGCTTGCTCAATGGCTGCCCACCGATCGACGTCGATCGATCCGCCGCGAAGCACCGAGAGCATGTCGGCCGCGAGACGCCAATCGAGCAGAGGGTGGAATGACATGTTGTAGAACTCGCGAAGACAGTCGTAGCACGACCCGTCGCACCGGCCGGCGTGGTCCTCGGCAGACAGTTGGTCGACGAACTCGACGAGGGACTTTACCAGCTCGGGAAAGACTTCCTTCCGTCCCAGGAAAGAGCTGTAACCCGCTCCATTCTCTAGTGCGTCAGCAAGGAATATCTGCGGGTCGACTCCGCTCGGAGTTCGCAGCAGGCGAAGGCCAACGCGAAGCTCTCGCTTCTCGATCTGAAGAAATCGGGCGGCCCCGTCGCGCAAGAGGAAGCCGAAGGAGTACCAAGCGGCACGACGTGCTACCCGGCGACCGGACGAATCGAGACTCAGTCCGGGCGGCAAGTGCTCCGGATCGATACCAACCAACAATGCGTCGGTGACCCCGACGGCGGCAAGGGACGCAGTGACTGCGTTGCTCGGATCGTGGTCAGGGATCCGGATCCCTAGAGCGGCGGCACGTTCCACGGCTTCCAGAGCCACATAGCCCCCTCCGGCGCGGACGGGTGCGAAGTGAAAATCGTGACCGTCGTTATCGTTGATCGTGTAGAGGCGTCCCCGCCACGAGTCGACGCGCGCACGCGCATATTCAACGTGATGGAACGGTTCCCCCTCGGTCGCCAGTCGCGGCGTGAGCGATCTTGGGGTCCATTCGAAACTGCCCTCGAAATCGGTTGCGCGGAAGTCGGTGCGGAATCCCTCGGGTTGAGCCAGCACGGTCGAGCGATAGCGGCTGGAGTCGGCGCCGCAGATAGGACAGAACAGGCCGGCGCTCTCCGAACGATCGAGATAGAGGCACTCTCGGCAGTAGGTCACGGTTTCCTGTGCGCCCAGGACGTCATCATTCGGCTTCAGTCTCGGGCCCACTGGGGACCAGTCAGCGAGACCGATTGAAGTGTGTACTCGCTTGTCTTTCACCACCTGTGCACCGGGCGCAAACTCGGACACCGCGATGTCGAGTGCGCGATCAATCACACCCTTCGGGGGCCATCTGAAGGCGGAGCGCGGATGCTCGAGATAGAGATGTCGAACCCGTGTCGCAAAGCCGAACATCGGCAATAGGCCCGCATCCGCGAGCGCTTGACTGAGATCCGCGTCAGGCTGCGTGGATGCGACGGCGTCGATCGCCGGCGGGAGTTCGTCCACGACCCATCGTACGGCCGCGTCGATCGCTGATCCTGTGAGTCCTGTATGGCTCCCCAGCGTCCTCGCGACATCTCGTACATCTTCTGCATGCGATGTGATCCACGTGACGACATCCAGACGGACATCAGCCCAGCTAGCCCCAGGTCCGAACTGTCCGTGGACGTTGTCGCCGAGATCCACCGGGTCGGTCTGTGGAGGCAACGCGGCGAATGCCCTGCGGAGCACCTCGGCCGTTAGCGACCGCTGGAGAATCTCGAGCCGACCCAGATCCAGGTACGGTGCCCTCGGAGGGAGGCTGATGATGTCGTCGGGGTTGGTGAAGAAGTAGTCGTCGTGGCTCCTCCCTCGACACACTGTCAGCGCAAGAGCCAGTGGATCCTGACGTCGACCCGCGCGACCGACTCGCTGTTGATAGTTGAACTGCATCGGCGGCATGTTGGCGAGCATGACCGCCGACAGCGCGCCGATGTCGATACCCACCTCCATGGTCGTCGTGACGCTCAGAAGATCAACCTCGTCGACCAAGGGGTTCTCCGTCCCTTCGAGGAAGATCCCCTGGAACTGGGCTTGCCGTGCCTGGCCTTCTAGTCGATCCGTCTGACCAGTCAGTTCCTCACAGTGAAGCCGGAAGGCTGGGCCGGCGTTCCTCGCGAGGTAGGCGTAGTAATCGTCGAGCTGAGTGGAGACGGGATCAAGGGGAAGGCTCGCAAAACAATCGGTGCACACCCCGCCAGACCGATGCAGGTGCCGCCGCCCGCACTTGGAACACGTCCAGAAGGATGACCCTGGACTTTCCAGGACGATGTCGTTCGCAGAAATGAGGTATCCGAGCATGGAGTGGCCTAATGCCGACTCGACGTCGTCCTGAAGGTCCGCCAGCGCGATGCCAAATCGATCGGCGACGGCCGCCCAGTAGCGCTTCAGGTATCCCGGCGGCTTGATGACGTCCGGTCGGTCGCCAATGAACCTGCGCCGACCGGCCAGGAGACGGACAGTCGCGTCAACCACCTCCCGCAAATCCTGCGCGGTCATCGGGGCGGTGGCGTGCAGATGGAACGTCGACACTGAAGGCCGGGCCAGACCCAGATTCTCGAAGTCGCGGCCCATACCCCCAAAGATTGAACGGATCGACTCGTCCGACAGGGACGCACGCATCATGGCCAGGTGATCGCGAGCCGGCGCCGACTCGGCGCGGAACGCGGGAATGGACCAATCGACGAGGCCGGTCCAACGCCGGTCTTCTTGGCCGACAGCAAACGTCTGCAGGCTCGGGTCGGGCCCTCCCGGATTGATCCCCATCTCCAGTAGTCGCTGCTCCAAGGTGCTCTGAAGCACGCCGATCGGAACTCGTCCTTCAGTAAGCTGGGCGATCCATTCGGTGACGTCGCGCTCGCGATCGGGCGGAAGTACATCGCCCTGTGCGCGATCTTCAAACCATTGGGCGCGGACGCGGTCGAGTGCCCGCAGAGTGTCGCGCGCTTCGGTGGCCGCCTCCGACATGTCGACACGTCTCGCGCGCGCTTCGGCAAGCGCGATCTCCGAAGGCGAGTGGGATGCGCCGTCAAGTGCTTCGATGAGGAGCTGGCGGAGAGTGTCCTGGTAATGCCGCTTCTCCAGCCCCGCCGAAAGCCGGGCGGCGTCTTGACGACTGTCCGAAAACGCGACCAGCTTCCGATCGCCGGGCAGCTGCCGGAGGAGCGCATCTCCAAGCACCTGTCCGACCTTTTCAAAACCCGTCCTCATTGTGCGGATCGGACTTCGAGTTCGCCGGGGATCCTCGATGGAAATCGGCTTACCGTCCTTCTCCCGGGCGAACTCCCAGTCATCCCCACACCTTGGGCATTGCGTTGGAATACCCGGGACGAGGTCGGCGGAACCTCCTTTGCTTGAGGCGGCGGTGACGACGAACCTCCAACCAGTAGCGTCGAACAATGTGTCCCGGACGTGCCCCGAAGTCGGTTCGAGCTGAGTCTTGCGAAAGTCAAACCTGTATTTCCCGGCATCCGCAGTCCAGCTGACGTCATTCGGAGTGCCATCAACGCTGGGCCAATAGAGCTGGTATGACGCGCCGGTTCGTCGATCCGCCGGGCGTTCGGGCAGCTGTTCGAGGTTGGGCATTTCTGGCAACAGGTACGCAGCGACCGTCTCACCGAGGTGTGCGTCACTGGCCGAGAAACCGCCCAGGTAGGCTTCCCCGCAGTTCTGGCAGTAGAGGAGTTCCAACACGCGCGATCCGCAAGTGCATCGATAACGAGGTTGTGGATACAGCCGGCCAACGCCGCGAGACGCGGAGCGGTACTCCTCAGGTACGGCAGAACAGGTCGGGTTGCAGCACGCCCACATGCCCTGGATGCTGCGGAACAGAAGATGCGCACGGAATTGAAGTGCCGAGGGCGTGATGTTGGCCGACGATGCCGATGCGACGAGAAGCCCGGCGAGCGCGGCTCGGGCGGCCGCGGGCTCGGTCCCGGGAAACAGCCGCGTTGCCGTGTCAGTTGCGCTCAGGGCTTTGGACGCCGGCTGGCCGAGGGCACCATTCACCGCGCGGATCGCGTCGGTATCGCGCATCAGGTCGGCCGCACCTCGGCCGTCGGCGCCGACTTCTGACGCGAACTTCACGAATTGACCGACGTGCTGGCCGAGACTTGCGGTGGGCGCTGGGTGCGACATCGTGATCCCCGGCAGGATCGTGAACTTCGAACGTGGCTGGGCGAAGAACCCTTCGAGAAATCCGTGATCGTCATCGGTTAGTGACGCACTTGAGGCGATGATCCGCAGCTGGTCGGGGCGCTTGTCGACGCCGAGGCGGCGACGGAGCTGGCGGAGGAGAAAGGCGACTTCGGTACCGGCCGTACCTCGATAGAGATGCAGCTCATCCACGATCAGATGGAATTGGTTGCTAGAGTCGGACTCCAACCAGTCGCGCGTGGCGTCAAAGAACCGATCGTCCCGCGGGCGCATCAGCATCACATTGAGCATTGAGTAGTTCGTGATCAAGATGTCGGGCGGCGCCTGCTGCATGTCCCAACGCGAGCGCATTTCGGCACCGTCGATTGCCTGGACGAAATACCGTCGCCGCTGCTCACCGGGCAGAGGATTGCTTTCGTCGAGCTGTACCGCTCGCCGATGACGGCGCTCAGTCTCGGCAAGGAACGCCGCTAGCTCGTCACGACGAGCCGCAGACCGAGCATCCCCAGATACCGGCGTTTGGCCCGTGTAGCGGCCGAAGAAGAATCGGTGACCGGGGCGGTTAGTGGCCAGCCACGCGCGGACTTCCGGGCCATCGAGCGAACGTCGGAGGCGGACAAGTTGATCCTCAACAAGAGCGTTCATTGGATACAGAACAAGGGCTCGCATCGCCGCTGGTCGGCCGGTTTCGTGCGCTCGCTGAGCCGCGAATGTGCGTTCGTCAGCCCACCATCGTGCCGGCTGTTCGGGGGCCTCATTCGCCGTCCAGCCGAGAAATTCCTCAAGCAGGGAGGCCAGCACGGGCAGGAAGAGCGCCTCGGTCTTTCCGGAGCCAGTGCCCGCCGTGATCACTGCGTGCTTGCCGGATGACGCAGCTTCGAACGCCTTGTACTGATGGCGATAGAGATCCGGGATGCCGGCAAGAAGGCCGGACGCCGTGAACTCGACGAGATCGGAGTTGCCTCCGGCCGACGTTATCGCTGAGGCGGTCCCAAGTCCCGTGATCTCGTATTCCTTGAGGAGTTCAATCCAAGGTTCGCGCCATGAGACTTTGTCGGCGTCCAGCAAGGCCCTCCTCTCTTGCTGAATGCCGGAATCGCGAAGCCCGAAAGGCGTGTCGTAGTACCGGAAGAAGTAGTCCCTGAGCGCGTCGAAGACGCTGAAGACATCAGGCATTGGAGGGCTCGGATTCGTCGAGTTCCTGCCCCAAGGAGCGGGCGATTCTCCTAGCGACGCCGTACGGCACGTTCAAGTACCTGATCCAGGGAGCCGTCGCGGCGCTTCGAGGAGGAAGCCCGCTGCAGAGAACCGCCGTTCTGGCCTGGAGGAGAGGCAGCCGCGCAATCCAGGGCACGACGAGCGTTCCATTGATGTCGTTCCGCTCGAACCGGAGGGACCTAACCTCAGCCGCACGCAGCGCCAGCCACACGCCGATGTCTCGATCGACGACTCGGGTCGCGGTTCCATCGAAGAACCGGAACTGATCGACCCCATACCCTTTGTACTTGTAGAGCCCTGGCGGCAGGCCGCCTTCATGCGATACCCACGCTCGCCTGACCGCGTCCAACCACTCGACGCTGTAACCCACGGGTGGCTGCGCCGTCACCGTGGCGGACGCAACGAAGGAGTCGAGTGAGGGAAGCATTCGACTCAGCCGGGCCGCCGGCGCCGCCTCGAAGGGTGCCCCGATCTTCTCGGCAAGCATCTCAATCGCTTCGATCGACTCGAACTGAATGTAATAGCCCGTCGGGCCGTCGGGGCGAGGATGCTCCACCGTGATCAGGTCGAGCGTCGTCTCTGGAGACGAGTACAGGGCAAGTCTTTCTACAAGGACCTTTGGACGGGACCCGGCCAGAACCGCCGTTGCCCCGGCCGAGGGCAGCCCCGCGAGACAGGGGGCGGCGACGGCCCATGCTCCATCGCGCCAGTCAATCTCCAGGTGACCGAGAGATGACAAGAGATACGCCGTCCAGCTCGGACGCGGTGGCCGCTCACGGTCACCTCGGCCGAATAGCCAAGCGTGCGCGGCCTTGAAGCTCTCCCAGCTTCCGTGGCCCCGTTCACTGAGCCAACCCAGCAGTTGGTCATGACTCATGGCGCGTATCGATCGAGGATCGAGCGGGCGCAGGTCCGATAAGCGCCCCAAGCTTCCACAGTTTCGGGCGTCTCAAATTGAGTGTCGACATCAAGAGCCTCAGCCCACTCGATGTCGCGCTCGGTATTTCCTGCGCCTTCTATCGGAGGTGTCGCGGCAAGCTCTCGAACCTCCCATCCGCGGTAGGACCATTCCATCAGCATCCAGGCTGCGTCGAACGTCGGATAGACCTCGAAATCCTGCGGGATGACACCCACCTCTTGGAGCCATGCCGGCACTGACGGGGCTCGACACTCGGCGACCTCACCGATGCGAGAACCGACCACGACATATCGCCGTGCTCCGTACGGCACCAGAACAGGCCTTTGGCCTTCGTTCGAGTCATCTGGGTCAGGTGAGGCAATGGCTCCACAGACCCACTGGTCCTCGGGTTCCGCCTTGGCAGGGACCGCGATGCTGTCACCGGTCGCGGGACGGACGACAATCCGGCAGGCCTCCGCCGTGCTCGGGGGGGTCGTCAAGACCCGATCGATTGATCGGAATCGAAGTCTTACGCCACCAACCTCAATCAGATGCACTCCCGCCGTGGTGGCAATCCGCGACATCTCCAGTTGTGTGGTTCCCGGCGTTCCTATCTCCTCCCCGTCAAGCTTGATTCGTACGCCCGGGTTACTCGCGAGCCAGTCAGGAATCCACAGGTCTGGCTCGCCCCCGCGCAAGTACGTCGGGATGTTCGACGTTCGCCCGAGAGGTAGGCCCCCATTCAGCTCTGGGCGCGCGTCAACGGCCGGGACCAAAGCTGACAGGCCTTCTGGAACGACATGCGCCGGAGGCATATCCACGATGACGTCGCGCAGCAGCAGCCACCCTTCAGGCGCCCCCGGCGAATCTGACCATCCTTCCCGGGCGATCTTGTCGAGCAACTCGACCACAGCCTCGCGCTGATGGGCGTGAACTAGGACCCAATGTCGCTCGCCCGGCTCGACCCGTTGCACTGCCGCCAAGCGTCCGGTCCGGGGATCCGGGCCGAGTGCAGTGACCTGATCGATGGCGAACCGCAGCCCAATCGGACCAGACCTCAGGAGCACCACTCCGGCGAAGGCCCGGGCAAGCAGATTTGACTCTGACCCTCCGAACCAAACCGGGTCGTAGAACCCTTCAACGGATGAATGCAGATCGAGGATCAGCCCGTCACTGGACGAGAAGATTGCAGCCGGCGGGAAGCCTTCAGGCCTCGTGACCAAGACGCCCCATCTCGCCGCGCCCTTGATCTCCAGGAGCAGCTGGACCCGGCCAAGTCGCCGGCCATGTTCATCCCGCTCCGTTTCATCCCACTCTCGAAGTTCACTCGCGATGAGCGCCGCGACGGCTTCTCGATCGCGATCAGAGGCAATGAAGGCCTTGGCGCCCGGGGAGAGGTCCGACACGAGGGCCCATCTGCGCAATGCCCCTACAAGCTCGTTCGCCGACGCGGCATCGGTCGGGCTGAGCGCGAGGAGCGTGAAGAACCGCGTGAGTTTCCGCCGGTCCGACTCGCGCACATGGATCTGTGAGAGGGCGAATCCGATATGGGCAGGCGAGGCGGTGTCGGGGATCGTCGAGAGTCCGCGGCGGCCGCGCTGGGAGTTAAGCCACTCACGCAGCAGTCGGAATAGCGCCGGGACCGCGTCGGGATACCCGAGGGCAGCACTGACATCGATGTCAAGCGCCGTCTGCAATCGCACGTAGTAGTTGGTTGAGGAGATCGCCAGGCTCGCGTCCATTCGGGAGGCGGCAAGAACGCACAGGGCGAGGCACGGAAGGAACGGAGGTGGCCCTGGATACCGATTTCCCGCCCACCGGTAAGCGGTCGCGCTGACGTCGTCAAAGAGATGACGCGGGTCTTGCACCCTCAGACTAGGGCGAACAGCCGTAGCCAAAGAGGCCGCACCGCCCCCGCGATCGGTCCCGGCAATCTCATCCAACGCGTCGTCGTCTACGGCGAAATGCACGGGGCCAGGTATCGCCTTCACAGGGAAAAAGCGGTCCGCGAGGAGTGCAGTCCAGTCTTCG
This sequence comes from uncultured Chloroflexia bacterium, assembly GCA_963719145.1. Taxonomy (GTDB): domain Bacteria; phylum Chloroflexota; class Limnocylindria; order Limnocylindrales; family CSP1-4; genus UBA5189. The sequence continues at coordinate 714,869 of CAVRAX010000004.1, read as the reverse complement.
ATCGAAAGCCTCGGATGCCTCGAAGCGGTTGAGGTCACGCCCGTCAATCCCTCGGAATCCCCGTCAAGATCCATCTAACATCGTCCATGACTCGCGCATCAACCGTGAGGATCGCGCCCGACCGCTGTCTGACGTTGACTGTTATAGACGGGAAAGAATTTGGAGGTAGCTTCGGAGGTGCCACACCACGACAGCCCCGACGTGGCCGCTGTCAGCGCGACCATCCGCAGTTGGGGGAGGCACCATCGACGATCGCTACCCTGGAGGACAACAACCGTCAGGTATCTGATGGTTGTGGCGGAAATCCTGCTCCAGAAGACCGTCGCCGAGGCTGCAGGGCCCGTTTGGACGCGGGTCACGACTCGTTATCCAACCGCGGAGCACCTGGCAGATGCCGATTTAAGTGAGTTGCGACAGATGGTTGCGATCCTTGGGCTTGGGAGCCAGCGGGTGCGGCGACTGATCTCGGCGGCCAACGCCCTTGTCCGTGGCTCCGAGCGGCTTCCCGGCATAGGACGATACGGATCTGGCATCGTCGCCCTCGCAACTGGTGACATTGGCGGGCCGGTGCCGGTAGATACGAATGTCGCCCGCATCGTTGGTCGCGTCTGGGGGCTGAACTTTCCACGGGGTGAGACTCGGAAGAAGCCGGAGGTCTCCGCATTAACGGCCTCCTTGCTCGCGTTCGCACCATCCTCGGCCGAGAAACTGCTGCTCCTCTACGCCCTTGTTGATTTGGGGGCCCTGGTCTGCACGTCCAGGAGGCCCTCGTGCGGGACTTGCCCATTGCTGGACAGCTGTAGGTGGGCCCGGAACGTTTCAGCGCCGTCGAGTACGCGGGCAATCTCTTCTGCGAGTGCGCGTCCGAGCGGTGGTGGGACAGCGTCCGAGACGAGCCGGATCTGATCAGAGAGATTTCCCAGAAGGACGTAGGCGGGCGGGAAGCCCTGAATGAGCATCGCTTCAAAGACACTCAGCCGACGGTGTCCGTCCGGGTGCACTGCCACCTCCCGATGACCGAACGCGATCGTTTGACTGGGCTCATCCCAGTGGAGCATCCGAAACGACCTGCCCAAGTGGTGGCCCGGTTCGTTCTTGCCCGAGCGAAACTTCTCGGATCTCGGGTTCATGTGCCAGTGATTTGGGTGCAGCCCCAGATCGCCGGGCTTCAATCCTCGAGCGAACGGCACGGGCTGGACGAGACCCCCGATCGCCTGACGAACTGTAACGCGGGTCCAGGGATCGCCCGTTGGTGCCGCGACGCGTCGCTCGGCGTCCAACGGGTGCAGTCCCACGATGAACATGCGCCGCCTTCGTTGGGGCACGCCAAAGTCGAGCGCATCAAGAGTGAAAGGCTCGACCTGCTCGAAGCCAGCATCGCGGAACCTAGAGAGGATGCCGCTCAACGAAGACGCGTGAGGGCGATAGCCAAGGCCCGCGACGTTCTCGAATGCGAAGAATTGAAGCGAATGTCCGTAGCGCTCATTGAACGAGCGGAGCAGATCAGCGTAGGCGAGTGGCAGCTTGGCTCGCGGGTCGTCCTCGAGAGGATGAACGTTGCTGACCGAGAATGCCTGGCACGGGGGACCCCCGACGACACCGACGGGCCCCTCGGGCGCTCCTTGTGCTTTCTCCCACATCTCGATGATCGCCTCCGGGCTAGAGGAGGCAAGGTCGGCGACTCGGGCAACTTCGCCCCGCTCTCGCCGGTTGTAGTTGTATGTTTGAACAGCGATGGGATCGGCGTCGAGAGCGAGTCTCGGGTTGAAACCGGCAGCCTCGAACCCGGCATCGAGTCCGCCGGCACCGCTGAAGAGGCTCAACACCTCGCGTCGTGGGTGCTTCGCATGGCGCACGGGTACTCCGCCGGTCACGATGAAGAGTCTATGGCGTCTAGGCCGCGGCGACGACCGCATTCGCAAGGTCTTCAAGACCCGCCCGGCCGAGCCCGCTCCTAGAGGAGCAGTGGGGGTGCTCATGAGTCCACCTCGCCGCCGAGTGTGCTGCGGCGGAAACGTAGGCAATCGCACTCGGCCTGCCCGTGTGTCGCCTGTGGCCAGATCGAGAACCGCGGACTAAGGGGAGTCGATGGCATTCTCGGCGTCACCTGACAGCATCACTGGCGAGCCATGGACGCCCTATGAGATCGAGGCGACGCTCGCCGCATACCTCGAGATGCTTAGGATGGAGCTACGTGGCGAACGATTTCAGAAGTCCGACGTCGTGAAGCGGCTGCAGTCGGAGATCCCGGCGCGGAGTAACCGGGCCATTGAGGCGAAGTTTCAGAACATCAGTGCTATTCGAGACGAGGCCGGCCTGTTGTGGATCGACGGATACAAGCCATATCCGCATTATCAGAATTCGCTGAAGGTTGCCGTCCTCAGGGCTGCGCTCGGCGTCGGACATCGGGTTGGCGAGGCTTTGGAGGCATATGCATCGAATGAGGTGGTCGCCCCCAGTCCGAGTCGCCAGGCCACAGGGGACGTCCTCGTACCGGTGCCAGGGGCCTCTGCCAAGGGCCGACGACAGACGTCCGTCGCGCTGACTGGCGGCCAATTCGCAGCGCTTCGCGATTTTCAGAAGCGGCAATTGGGCACAGCGGGGGAAGAATGGGTCGTCGAACTGGAGCGCGAGAGCCTAAAGCGCTCCGGTCGGCCAGACCTAGCAGCCGGCGTTACATGGGTCGCCCGAGACATCGGCGATGGGGCCGGTTATGACGTCGCAAGTTTTCGGCATGACGGCCGCGAGCATCTGATTGAGGTCAAGACGACGAACCTCGGGCCCCGAACGCCTTTTTACATCACGCGATGGGAGATTGACGTCTCGGCGCAGCGAGCAGACGTCTACTCGCTCTACCGTGTTCACGGATTTGCACGCGACCCTCGGATCTACGTCCTCGACGGGTCGATTTCAGAGCGGGCTCGACTCGAACCTAAGGTGTTCCTCGGCATTCCAATCTAGACTAGTCGGCGCGCGGGAGGAGCCGCTCGAGCGTTGCGAAGACCTTGTCGTTCGAATCGCGAGCGGGAGGTGCGGCGCCAGGCCCCTCGACCTAGGTGTGCAACTGACGATGGCCGCTCACACCGGGCTCCCAGACTTCTGGCGCAGTTTCTCATAGGGCGTCTGCCCGCCGAGACCCCCGTGTGGACGGTCGAAGTTGTAGAAGTCTTCCCACTCCCGGAGTCGCTCCTTGAACAAACCCGTGTCATCGATCACGACGCCCTCGAGGAGCTTGTAGAACTCGTCGGCATCGATCCGGTGGGAGCGCTCGACCTTGCCGTTGAGGCGGGGTGTGGCGGGTCGGATGTAGACGTGGCCGATGCCGCGGTCGAGCACGTGGTAGTGGAACCCGGACTGGAACTCGGCCCATTGTCGGTCTGGACGGTCTCGATCCGGAACGGCAGCCGGGCCAGGACCTCGTCGAGGAACCGGATCGAGGTTGTCTGGTTGCACCGGTCGTAGACCCGCAGGACCCGGATGCGGGTGCAGTCGTCGATGGCGGTGTACCGGTAGTACTTGCGCCGCGACCCGGGCAACGGCGCGATGAACTTCACGTCGATCTGGACCCGGGAACCCGGCAGCGGCTTCTCGTAGCGCTTCCACCGGTCGCGATGGCGGCGGTACCGCTGGGACGCCGGCAGCCGACTCATGTCGAGGCGCTTGAGGATCCGCCATATCCCTGACGGGCTGAGCACGAGATCGTGGTAGCGCGCCAGGTACATCGCGATCTTGTGCGGCCCGAAGTGAAGGTCTGGCGCAGGTAGACGACCTTGCCCACGACCTCGGCCTGGGTGGCGTTCGGGCTCGTGTGCGGCCGCGACGAGCCGTCCCGTAAGGCGGCGATGCCGCCCGCCTCGTACCGTCGCAGCCACTTGTAGTAGGCCTGCCGGGTGATCCCGTAGTAGCGGCACGTCTTGCTGACGTTGCCGGTCACCTCCTGGGCATGGCGGATCACCGCCAGGCGGTGCGCGGCTCGTCTGTCCAGCTCGCGATCGGTCATCGGTCCTCCTCTTCGCCAGAGGCCCCGATGTGTACACGATGTCCGTCAGTTTCATACCTAGATCGCGCGATCGCGCATCGGGACGATGGCTGAGTCGCAGGATGGTTGCCCGTGCCGAACCTTACGATCAACGTCCGCCTTCAGGGAATGCTCGAGCTGCCACGACGGATGATTTGGTTGGCCTCATCAGCTCACGAGATGCCCGGAGGCAGATCTCCCGCATCCCGGCGCAGTCGTGGCGGTTGTGCTCGAGGAGCTCGGCCCAGCGCCGCCGCTGGCGCGGGGTCAACGAACGGCCGCCCCGAAGCGTGGGCCGGAGGGCCCGGATGGTCTTGCCGACGCGGCCGGGACCGGCGCCCGGCGGGACCTCGTAGTCGATGAGCGCGAGGTAGCCGGCGAGGTTCCCTTCCGCCGGCTTGTCCGCGGGATGGAGCACGTTCGCCCAGCGTCGGGCCAGGCCGAGCGCGTTGACATAGCGACGCTCGAACCGGGCGACGAGCTCAGGAACGTCGTCACGCAGCCCTCGGACGACCTCGAGGTCGTGCTCGCTCCACGACACGATCCGCCGATCGCCGCGCTCCCCGCGCATGACCACGACCTCGACGGCATGCCGGAGCTCGCGAGCGTTTGGCCCGGCCGCCTCGAACTCGCGATCCACGATGTCCTGGTGGACGCTGGGCTCCGCGGCCCGGCCGCGACGGCGCAGGACGCCCAGGAGGACCGGGGGCTTGTCCTTCTCGCCTTCGAAGTCGATGTACAGCGCGCGCCCAGCCTCGAGCGCCGACAGCCGGTTGAAGCGATGACGATCAGCGACCGCCATGGCGACCCGCCTCCCATCGTGCCTCTGCCTCGGCCTTGAGACGACGCACCTCCTGCCGCGCCTGCTCCCGAGTCGCGTACGGGCCAAGAACCGAGACGAGGCAGCGCGACCTTCGATTGACGACCAACCAGCCTTCCCCACGGCCGGCGAAGGCGCCGGGGGCGGACGGATGCTCGGCGGTGTGGTGGACGATGGCGGGGCTGCCGACCCGGAGCCAGCTGCGGTCGCTGATGGGGCCCCTCATGCGTGGGCCGCCACATCCGAGGCGCGCCTGGTGGCGTCGGCCGCGGACAGGTCGTAGGCGAGCCCTCTCACGCCGGCCACCATCGGTCGGAGCCGTTTCATCGCCCTGTCCGTGTCCTCGAGCACCACGATGAGGACGCAATAGCGGCTCTCGGCATCGACGCGGCGGCGAGCGGCGTCCACGTGGACGGGTCGACGCCGGCGCTCCACGAGCGGCGGGATGTCGCGCATCCCGAGCAGGGCCGCGATCTCGTCGCGAACACTGTCGTCAGGTCGATCGATCAATCGGTGCTCCCTTCATCGTCGGTGGGGCGTGGCTGGTCGCTGCCCCTACTAAGGGCGTGCGCGGGCGCGCAGATCCGCGCGCGCCACGCGCGCGTGGGACGCGGGGAGAACGCGCGCGATCCCCGTGCGTGCAGGGGCGGGCGCGCGCGAGACGGCCCCGTCGGGCAAGCTCAGGTCGCGACCCCGACTGCGCGCAACCGCGCCAGCCTTAAATGCCCCTGTAGCGCCGAGACGAGCAGGACGACGGGTTCGCGTCCCTAGGACGCCGTGGCGATGGCGACGAGCCCGGCGATACCCAGGATGTACAGGACCAGCACCACGGCCGAATCGAGGCCCATCCGGGCGATCGTCCGCGTCGGCCGGAAGACGATCCCGAACATGTACACGAGGCTGAGGAGCGCGCCGAGCCCGGTGAGGTAGATGTCGGTGGCCTGGGCGTGGGGGATGACGGCCTCGCCCGACAGCAGGCTGGCCAGCAGGAACAGCACGGGCAGGAAGGCGTTGCCGCCGAAGATGTCGCCGAACGCCAGCTGGTAGTCGCGCATGCGAACGGATGCGAGGCCGGTCGAGATCTCCGGCAACGAGGTCGCGGCAGCCAGCGCGGTCGAGCCGAAGAGGACGCCGCTCATGCCGACGTCGGAGGCGATGGCCTCACCGCTCAGCGCGAGGACGACGCCCGCCGCGAGGGTCACGGCCGCGCCGATCACGAAGACGACCGCTGCGCGAGACGTGCTCATCGCCGCCGACATCCGGGCCGCGCGGGTCAGCTTCGAGTGGCCGCGCGGCTTCTCCTGCCCGTCGGGCGGCTGACCGTGCCTGTGCCACGGGAGGCCCTTGCGGGCCCGCTGGACGAGGAGCAGCCCGGCGACCCAGGTGACGACGATCGCGAGCGCCGCGGGGTCGATTCGCCAGAAGACCAGGTTCGCCGGCAGCTGGCTGCCCATGACGGTGATGCTGAGGACCGCCACCACGGTCCCCGCCTCCAGCAGCACGACCAGCGACGCTCCGTTGCGGCTGAGGGCGATGGTTCCCGGGAGTCCGATGATGTCGAGCAGCACGAGGACGACGGTCTGCATGGCTATGCCGCCGAGGATGTTGCCGACGGCGAGCCCGAGCTGGTGGGTCATGGCCGCGCTGGCGACGATCGCGATCTCGGGCAGGTTGGTGACGATCGCCAGCAGGATCAGCCCGCCGAACGCCTCACCAAGGCCGAGCCGGGTGTCGAGGACGTCGGTGGTCCGGGACAGGTACGTGCCGGCGATCCAGACGGCGGCCGCCGCGCCGAGGAAGACGAGCGCCAGGACGGGGAGCGGCAGGCCGCTCATCGATCAGGACGCTGGCTTGCCGGTCCGGTTGAGCTCGACCGCCTGGCGGATCAGCGCCTTGAAGGCCTCCGCGTCAACGACCTCGCCTTCGTGGATGTCGATCGCGCGGCGGGCCTTGCCATCCAGGCCCGAGTTGAAGACGTGGGCCTGATCCTTCAGGGCCGCGCCCTTGAAGAAGGTGAGCTTCACGAGGTTCTTGTAGGTCTCGCCGGTGCAGATCCCGCCATCGTGAGACCAGACCGGGGTGCCCGGGTTCGAGGCCTTGACCCACTTCCGCTCTTCGACGACGTCGGGGTCCGCTTCATGGATCAGCCGGCGCATGCGGCCCAGGGTCTCGCCGCGCCAATCCCCGAGGTCGGCGATCCGCTTGGTGATGAAGGCCGATCCCGACTCGCCGTCGCTCGCGTCAGAGGCGCTCATGTCGCGAGCATAGCGAGGTCGGGCGGTACCGTTCACCTCGATGGCCGACGCGGAACCGCTGACCCCGGCGCAGCTCCGCTGCCTTGCCGCCTGGCTGCCGATCCTCGAGGCGCCCGACTTCAGCGCCGGCGAGTGGCGCGGCGGCGAGGCCGACGCGCAGGGCGTCATCCGGATGCCGTGGTTCGAGTACGACGAACGCATCGCGGGCTGGCCGGGTGCCTGCGACGGCGGGAGCCTCGTCGTGATGGGCTTCGACTGGATGACCTGGCTGCAGACGCCGGAGGCTCGAGCCCTGGCGTCGGATCCAGCCACGATCGCCGGGGCCGGCTCGGCCGACGTCGCCCGCCTCGTGACGGCCATCCGCCGTGGCGACCGGTTCACCGAGGGAAACATCGCGGGCGCCATCGAGTCGGGGATCGTCGCCGCGATCTCCCGCCGCGCGGCGGCGCTCCTCGCGGAAATCGACTGAGCACCCCCGGGCGCGGCGGGCCGAGCCCGTCTGGCTCCAGGCCTGGAGGATCTCGATGGGGCTGTCGTCCGGGGCGAGGCTCGCGAGCATCGAGGCCCGATCGGGCCGGCACGGGGTTCAAGCGTAGACTCGAATTGTCGAGATGATGATCAGCAGGTTGCGTTCGGCCGGCCACAGAACGCAGTCCACCAGGGTCGCGGCGGGTGTCTTCGTGCGCGGCCCCCGATTCGCGAGCGCGGCCACCGAAGCACCTGACCGCCCGCCGGGCTTCGACGCCGGCACGGGCCCGCCCCGGTCATGACCGCCCTCGACATCTTTGCTGCCGTCGACCAGCCGGATCTCTGGGCGGCGCGAACGCAGATGGCGTTGTCGCTCGCCTGGCACATCGTCATTGCGTGCTTCGGCGTGGGGCTGCCGTTGCTCGTGGTCGTTGCGGAGTATCGGGCCCAGCGCACCGGCTCCCAGGTCTACCGTGACCTCGCTCGCCGCTGGGCACAGGTGCTCGGCGTCCTCTTCGCCGTCGGCGCGGTCTCGGGCACGATCCTCTCGTTCGAGATGGGCATCCTCTGGCCTCACCTCATGGCGACGTTCGGTTCCGTGCTGGGCCTGCCGTTCGCGATCGAGGGCATCGCCTTCTTCGTGGAGGCGATCTTCATCGGGATCTACCTGTACGGCTGGGATCGACTCTCGCCGCGAGCCCACCTGTTGTCGGGCGTGCCCATCGTCATCAGCGGGGTCGCCTCGGCATGGTTCGTCGTGACCGCGAACGCGTGGCTCAACCAACCGGTCGGGTTCACCCTGACGAACGGCGTCGTGACGAGCGTCGATCCCTGGGCCGCGATCGCGAACCCGGCCACGCCGGTCGAGACGACGCACATGATCGTGGCTGCGTTGATGGTGAGCGGCTTCGGCGTGGCGGCAGGCCACGCATGGCACCTCTGGCGCGACCGCCCGTCGAGGTTCCACCGAACGGGATTCCTCGTCGCCTTCACCCTCGGGATCGTCCTGACGCCCGTCCAGATCGTCGTCGGCGACGCGGGCGCCCAGTTCCTCGCGACCAACCAGCCGATCAAGCTCGCCGCGATCGAGGGCCTCTACGAGTCGCAGCGGTCGGCACCACTCTCGATCGGGGGCATCCCGATCGATGGCCACATGTACCTCGCGCTCCGGATTCCCTCCGGGCTCTCCCTCCTGGCGTTCCGCGACCCGAATGCCCTCGTCCAGGGTCTCAACACGGTGCCGGTCGACCTGCAGCCCCCGGTGCTGCCGGTGCACCTCGGCTTCCAGCTGATGGTCGGGATCGGCTTCGGGTTGCTCGCCCTCGCGGCGTGGTTCGTCTGGCGCTGGTGGCGGGCCCGCGACCTGCCCCGTCACCGGGCGTTTCTCGCGGCAGCGATCCTGGCCGGGCCGGGTGCGGTCATGGCCATGGAGGCCGGCTGGGTGGTCACCGAGCTCGGGCGCCAGCCGTGGATCGTGTACGGCGTGATGCGGGTCGATCAGGCGGTCACCGCCGCCCGGGGCCTGCCGATCGGGCTGTTCGCCCTGCTGCTGGTGTACGCGGCGCTCACCGCGGGCACGGTGATGGTCCTGCGGCAGACGATCGCGCGCGCGCCAGGAGGGCCCGGCGAGTGACCGCCGCCGACGCGATCCTCGTCCTCACCTGGGCCGGCCTCACGGCGTACGCGGTGCTCGGTGGGGCCGACTTCGGGGCTGGGTTCTGGGACCTCCTGAGCGCCGGCGAGGACGGCGACCGAACGCAGACCCTGATCGAGGACACGATCGGGCCGATCTGGGAGGCCAATCACGTCTGGCTGATCTTCGCGATCGTGGTTGTCTGGACGGCGTTCCCGCCCGTGTTCGCGGCGGTCGCCTCCACGCTCTACATCCCCCTCACGGTCGTGGCGATCGGGGTCATCCTGCGGGGATCAGGGTTCGTCTTCCGGAAGTCCGTCGGGGAGGCCCGCCTTCGGCGCCGGTTCGGCCTCGTCTTCGGGCTCTCCTCGCTCATCACGCCCTTCTTCCTCGGTACGATCGCCGGCGCCGTGGCGAGCGGCCGCGTCCCGCCGGGCAATGCGGCCGGCGACCCGATCGGCAGCTGGCTCAACGCCTCATCCGTGCTGGCCGGCGTGCTCGCGGTGGGCAGCTGCGCCTACCTCGCAGCCGTCTACCTGACCCTGGATGCCCAGCGAGGTGGCGACGCGGAGCTGGCGTCCGCGTTCCGCCGCCGCTCGCTCCTCATGGGCCTCGTCGTCGGGGTGGTGGCACTGCTCGGGATCGGGATCCTGGCGGCCGACGCGCCGGGCCTCTATGACGGCCTGGTATCGCAGGCACTCCCGGTGGTGATCCTGTCGGCGCTGGCCGGGGTCGGCTCGCTCGTCCTCCTCTATGTCCGCTGGTTCCGCGCCGCCCGGTTGACCGCCGCCGCGGCGGTCGGGAGCATCCTGTGGGGCTGGGCGGTCGCCCAGTACCCGTTCCTTCTGGTCGGATCGCTGACGATCTCGGAGGCTTCGGCGGCCGAAACGACGCTGTCGGCGCTGCTGGTGAGCCTCGTCATCGGGGCGATCCTGGTGGTTCCCTCGATGGTCCTCCTCTTCGCCCTCGCGCAGCGTCCGCCGGGTGGGTCGAAGGCCGGCTGACGGCCGCGGGATCGTTCAGGAATCCCCGCGCCGCGTCGACCCCCGGTCAGCCGCTCTCGGCCAGCTCCGCCAGCCTCCTCCGGTACGCGATCGAGGCGCGATCGGGGCCGGCGATGTGGAGCTCGGCGGATAGGTCGATGGGGAGCTCCTCGGGTCGCTGGCTCTCGGCGATCGGGCGGTCCTGGTCGAGGATGAGCGCCTGGAAGGCGGCGAGCGCGGCGTCGGCCTCGGGCTCGAGCTTGTAGGTCCGGGCGTTCCAGGTGAACGATCGGCAGCGCCGGGCGGAGAGGGGCGCCACCGCCAGGAACAGCACGAAGTGGTGGCCGCCGGCGAGGCGCTGGTCGAGGGTCACCGCCAGCGGCAGGTGGAGGGTGTAGGTCGTCGGCTCGCGCTGGACCTTCGCCCCCGGCGCCGCGTCGCCCTTGACCGACGCCCCCGGCTCCTCGAGGGCGATGTCGAAGCTGATCGTCGTCCCGTCGTCGCGGACCTCGTGCTCGGGGCTCTCGGGCTTCGAGCGGTCGCCGAGGATGCCCGGATGGACCCACGGGAAGTGGCTGAAGTCGACGAAGTTCTCGACCCGCCGGGCGGCCGAGCAGGCCCAGTCGTAAGTCTCGATCGGAATCGTCCGGTAGCCGTCGCGGCCCCACCACGAGCCGGCGTCGGGGAGGGGATAGGCGGGTCGGGGTTGTTCCCAGCCGTCGGGCCCGGGCTCGAGGAGGACCCACACCAGCCCGACCGCCTGGGCCGTGGCGTAGCGCTCGACCCGCGCCCGGGTCGGGATCGAGCGGCCGTGGACGGCCGGGATCCGGCGGACGACCCCGCGCCGATCGTAGCTCCAGCCGTGGTAGGCGCAGACGAGGCACGGCTCGCCGACGGTGCCGCTCCCGTCGGGCGCCGGCTGGCTGCCGTCGTCGACCCAGCCCAGGCTCAGGGCCGTCCCGCGGTGGACGCACAGGTCGGGGAACGCGGCGATGTCGTCGCCAAGGCGGACGACCACGAGCTGCTCGTCGAGGAGGGTCACGGGGAGCGGCCGCCCGTCGGCGGCCTCGAGGTCGCCCACGCGGGCCACCGGGTGCCAGCAGCGTCGCAGGGCCCGGTGGAGCCGCGCCTCACCGGCGACGTCGAGGTGGATGTCGGAGTCGGCAGCGCCGGTCACTCGATGAGCCTCATCGAAGCCGGGTCCACCGACGCCTTACCCGATCCACCGGGTGGGCTGGCCGGTGAAGCCAGCGATCCGCTCGTAGTCGTGATCGCAGTGGGCGATCGGGTAGCCGTGCCGCTCGGCCGCGGCCGCGACGATGAGATCCACGAGCCGGACGGTGCGCTGATGGCCCGGGCCGCTCTCGGCCAGGAGGCGGTGGACCTGGAGGGCCCGCTGCCAGTCGTCGGCCGTGGTGGCGAGCAGGCGGGCGGCCCGGAGGGCGTCATCGAAGCGCGCGTACTCGGCGGCGTTCCGAGCGCCGTTCAGGTACTCGAGCAGGATCGGCTCGCTGATCGCGACCTCGTCGTCCGCGAGCGCCTCCCCGAGGCCGGTCGCAACCCGTGCGTCGCGCGTAGCCAGGATCAGCGCGCTCGTGTCCCAGACCTCGATCACCTCGGCGGCTCGCCGGTGTCGTACGGGGCCGGCTCCTCGGCGAAGCGATGAGCGCGCATCGCCTCGAGATCGGCAAGCGTCAGCGCAGGTCGGAGCGCGAGGATGCCCAGGCGACGGCGCCCCCGGATGACTTCCGCCAGCGCGGCGTGGATCGTCTCGGTCGTCGTCGTCGTCCCGAGGAGCTCGCGCGCCTTGCCGACGAGGTCGGCATCGAGGTCGATCGTCGTGTGCTTCCGCATCCCCCGATGGTATGCAGGCAGCAGCGACTCGTCAATGCATTACCGAAGACTGCGAATGCATATCCGACGGGTTCGACGTCCGCGGCGTCCGCGCCATTGACGGGCAAGGCCGGCGATGGCCGGGCCGCAGCCGGTCGCCGGGATGACGGTGATCCTGCCCGGGGACGGTACGGGCAAGGCCCGCCTTTCTGGTGACGGCGGGGCGCCGAACCCCGAACGGTCTAGGTGAGGCCCCAGCCCACGAGGTGCCAGGCCGCCAGCTGGGCGGTCAGCACGAGGCTCGCGACGACGAGCGCGGCGTCTCTCGGCCGGCGCGCGGGCAGCCACCATCGTCTGGCCCAGCCGAGCGCCGCCAGCACGACCAGGCAACCGCCCGCCAGCGCGAGCGCGAGGGGCACGTGGAGGACCAGCCGCATGGCGATCGGGACCTCGAGCCAGCCGACGAACCCGGAATCGACGAGTCCCGGGATGGCGGCAAGCAGCCCGATCGCCGCCAACGTGAACGCGGCAGTGAGCGCGGCCGCGACGGCGATGAGCCGGCGCCAGCCTCGGGGTGACGTGGGCGCGACCGCGGCCACCCGCCCGGCCGGCTGCCCCGCCACCTGCCCGGCACCCTCCGGGCGTCGACGACCGCCGCGGACCGTGGACACGAGGCCCGCGAGCAGCCACCAGGCCGCCAGGAGCCCCGCGCCCCCGAGGACGACCCATTGCCACGCCGCGGGTCCGCCGGTCATCCGGACGAGCTCGAAGTTGCGCCAGGTCGGGACGGAGCCTCGGAAATCGACCGTTTCGCCGTTGTCGGCGAGGAAGAGGCCAGTGTCGATCTCCGTCAGTCGATGGACCCGCCGCACGTTGTCGCGGTCGGTCCCCTCGTAGTACGGCACGCCGGCCTTGACGGAGAACCGGTCGAACGGCCCGATCGGACTGATGACGCCCCAGGCCGAGATCGTGAACTCGCCCGCGTAGCGCGCCCAGCGGGTCGGCTCGTCGCCCGTCGGCGCCAATGCCAGCCCGGCGATCCGGGCCGCGAGGCCCGCCGGTGGCACGAAGCTCCCGTCCGGCTCGGCGACCCCGGCCTGCGCGGGCAGCTTGAGCAGCCGATCGTGGTAGACGCTGCCGGGCTCCTGTACGAGGTCGTGGAGGATCGACAGCGCCAGGTCGCCCTGGAGCTCGTGACCGGTGGAGTTGGTGAGGACCGCGATCCCGAGCTGGAGCTGCGGCGCCCACCACAGGTCGGAGAGGAATCCGAACCCGCCGCCACCATGGTCGAAGAGGTCGGCGTTGTTGCCGGCGAACCAGGTGTGCCGGGCGACGCCCAGGGCATAGCCGGCCGCGGCGCCTTCGCGCGGCGCCGGGACGGTGCGCTGCTCCTCGATCAACGCCGGATCGAGCACGGATTGGCCATCGATCGAGCCGTCCGCCAGCTGGAAGCGAAGGAACCGCGCCAGGTCCGCGGCGCTCGCGTAGAGGCCCCCGGCCGCCGACATCGGGACGTCCACCGGCACCTCGGGGATGGGGGACGAGTGGCCAAGGGCCCGGTTCGTGGTCGCGCGGATCTCGTCGCGATCGAATGAGCTGGCGTCCATGCCGATCGGCTCGAGGACGAGGTCCCGCATCACGGCCGCGAACGGCTTGCCGTAGGTCCGCTCGAGGATGTATCCCGCGAGATCGATGCCGAGGTTGTCGTAGGCATAGCCAGTCCCGACCGGGAAGCGCAGCCACGTGTCCGAGATGCTCGCCACGTGCTCGTCGAAGGTGCCCGTTTCGAGCTCGTTGTTGTTGCCGATCGGGGCCTCGTGGGTGAAGCCGGCGGTGTGAGCGAGGAGCATCCGGAGCGTGATCAGCCGCTCGGGATGGTCCTCGAACGCGCTGTGGACGGTGAACTCCGGCAGGTACGTGGTGATCGGCTCGTCGAGGTCGACGCGGCGGTCCTGGACGGCGCGCATCACGGCCGTCGCGGTGAACAGCTTCGACATCGACTGGACGCTGAAGATCGTGTCGGCGTCGACCGGGGCGGAGCCGTCGCCATCGACGTGCCCGAAGCCCTGTACCCACACGGCCTCGTCTCCGTCGACCAAGGCGACGGCCAGGCCGGGGATGGCCTGCGAGGCCATGAGCTCCGGGATCCGGAGCTGGTACCTCGCGATCACGGTCGCCGCGTCGCCCGCCGCCGCGGCGGTCGATGGCACGATCCTCGCCGCCGGGACGGCGGCACCGAGCGTCACCCCGGCCAGGCCGGCGAGCACCACGAGCAGGCCGACGCGCCAGACGCGGAACGCACGGGATCCACGGTCCATCCGATTCCATCTCCCTCGACGCCCGGGCCGACGGCGTCTCGTTCTCATCCGCCGCAGCCGGTCCGCGGGGTGGACGGGACGCGCAACGCCTCTTCATACCGCTGCCCACCGTGGCCGGCCAGAGCCGAACGGAGGTGCTTGTCGGGCCCACTGGTGGAACCGGTGTCGAGCTCCTCATCGGAACCGTCTCATCGATCGGGCATGGCGACCGTCGGTCCGGTGACGCCGTTGCCCCCTCGCGTCGATCGAAGGCGCTACGCTCCGAGCTCGACCAAGGAGGAGCCGATGCGCGTCGCCGTCAGCCCGGAGCAGATCCAAGCCGCATTCGAGGCCGTCAAGGACGACCCGTCGTTCGACGAGAGCCGGGGGCTCTGGGAGCGCGGCCGGCCGCCGGTCGAGATGGTCCAGGCGATGTGCCTGCGGCCGGAGATCCTGCGGGCTTTCGCCGGCTTCGGAGCCAGCGTCTACCCCGGCGGGCTGCTGGAGCGGCGCGTCAAGGAGCTGGTGATCATCGCCGCCTCGCAGGCGAACGCCTGCCAGTTCTGTGTCAGCTCGCACTGCGACCTGGTCGACATCTTCGACATCGCGAAGGAGCCGCTTGTGCTCATCGAGACGCCCGACTCGCTGGCGCCGCGCGAACGCGTCGCCGTCGAGTACACCCGGGCCGCGATGCGCGATTCGAATGCCATCCCGGCGCTGCTCGGGCGGGAGCTGAAGGACCGCTTCACCGACCCGGAGCTGGTCGAGCTCGCATTCCTCATCGGCTACATCAACATGCTCAACCTGTTCAACAACTGCCTCGACGTCCGTTACAACGGCGAGTACGCGCTCCTTCGACCCGTGGCCGGCTGACGACGGGGGAAACAACGGGGGAAACAACGGGGGCTACCGTCACTTGCCAGCCCGGGTCGGGCACCTCCGCGTGATCCACCTATCGATGACGCGGCCCGGCTCGTGGTGGCGCTCCGGGGTGGCGCGTCGCGCCGAGAGCACGTACCGCCGCGTCCGGTAGGACGTCAGCTGCGCCTGCCGGATCGGGGGGCGAGCGGAGCTGGTCGGCCGTTGGCGACGACGATCACGGTTTGGCCATCGCGGCAACGGTACGGTCAGCCCGGGACTGCTGCGACCGCCGCCATTAGCCGCTCCGAACTCGCAACCCGCCCGAGGCCGAGGCTCGCGCCGGCCAGCCAGACGCTGATGAGGGCCGCGGAGGGGAGCGTTGCCGCGTCCGGGATCCCGACCCAGATCGCGGTCACGTTGATCGCGAGGAGCAGCGCCGTCAGCGGCGTGAGCCAGGTCATGAACCGCGGGAAGGCCGGGTTCGCGCGCATCGCCAGCCCGAACGCCAGCACCCAGGTCGCCTCGAGCGGATACAGGCCGCTGTTGTAGAGGGCGTCCCAGAACCGGAACAGCCCGCCGACGCCCTCGCCGGCCTTCACGGCGGCGACGAGCCCGGCCTGCACCGCGATCTCGGTCAGGACGACCGGAAGCTCCACGACCAGGGCCAGCATGGCGACCCCGGCGAGCAGCCGGGTCCACGGCGTCGTCGCGAGCGTCTCCCGCAGGACGAGGCCGAAGACGAGGACCGGGACGACGACCAGGAACTGCTCGACGCCGAGGAGCGAAATGATCGGCTGGCCGTAATAGGCCTCGATGGCGGCGAGATCGTCGGTGCCGCTCACCCGCTGGCCGGCGACGATCGTCAGCACGAGGTGGTAGCCGGCGATCCCGATGACCGACAACCAGCCGGCCCAGGATCCGATCCGGGGAACGCTGCGCTCCATGGCCCTTCCTCCGACGGCGCCAGCGGCCGGTGGGGGAGCCGGCACATTGCCTGGAACGCCGTTCTTTGAGTGGAACGATATTCCAGTCTGTCAAGATGGCAGCATGCCTCGCCGGTACAGGCCCGTCGCCCGGGCGGAATCGATGGCCAGGACACGAGAGCGGATCATCGAAGCCGCCCGTGGGCTCCTGCCGGCGGGCGGCGACATGCCGGTCGACTCGATCGCATCGGCGGCGGGCGTCTCGGTCCAGACGCTCTACGCCCAGTTCGGCTCGAAGCGCGGCCTCCTCCTCGCCGTCATCGACACGATCCAGCGCGACGCCGGTCTCTACGCCGACTTCGAGCGGGTCTGGCAGAGCCCCGACGGCGAGACGGCGCTGCGCCGGATGCTCGAGGCGACGCTCCGGATCTGGGACGGCGCCTGGCCGTTCGTCGAATTCTCGGAGCGGGCCCGGCGGACCGACCCGGAGATCCGGCGCCACCTTCGCGAGGTCGACGGCTACCGACTCGCGAACCTCCGCTCGATCACCGACCGGCTGGCCTCAGAACGGCGGCTGCGGACCGGCATCGATCCGGCCGCCGCCGCCGACGTGGCCTTCGCGATGTCGTTGCCCGCGGCCTACGAGCAGCTCGTGCGGGTTCGCGGCTGGGGGATCGATCGAGCGATGGCCGCCGTGTCGGACGCGGTCGTGGCCGCGATCGTGGATCCGGAACGGCCTGCCGTCCTCGAGCCGCCCGCCGACTGGTCCGCGGCGCTCCGCCCCGCAGCTGCGATGGCCGCGGTGAGCGATACAGAGCCCGGAAGCCGACGGCCCGGCACGCTTCAAGGCCGAACGGGCCCGCGACGAGGCCCCGAGCCGAGGTGACCGATGCCTGACGCCCGCTACCCCGGTGTCTACCTCCAGGAGGGGCAGATGGGACACACGATCGATGGCGTCGCGACCTCCACGACCGCGTTCGTGGGCCGGGCGCCGGACGGTCCGGTCGACACGCCGGTCCGAATCACGTCGATGGGGGAGCTCGAGCGTGCCTTCGGCAGACCGGGGATCGATGACGCGCTGACGACGTCAGTCGGGCTGTTCTTTGCCAACGGCGGTCGCGAGGCCATCGTGGTCCGGCCATCCGGGGCCGCGGTCCCCGCCAGCGACGACGGGACCGGGATCCACGCCTTCGGCGCCGACCATCCGTTCAACCTCCTGTGCCTGCCGGGCCTGGCTTCCGACCTCGGCGGCGACGTGGCGGCGATCGCGGGCGCCATGGCGACAGCCTCTGCGGCCTGCGAGACGCGTCGGGCGATGCTGCTCGTCGATCCGTTGCCGGCCTGGCGCGAGATCGGGGACGTCGTCGCGGGCCCGGTCTCCATCGATGCCCTCTCGGCCGGCGTCCGTCGCGCCAACGCCGCGGTGTACTTCCCGGAGCTGATGGTCCCGAATGCCCGGGGCGTCGACCAGGTGATTGGTCCGTCCGGCGCCGTCGCCGGCGTCCTTGCGCGGACGGATCTCGCCCGTGGCGTCTGGCACGTCGCGGCCGGCCGCGAAGCCGGGATCACGGCAATCCGTCAGCCGGCCTCGACCCTCACCGACAGCGAGGTCGCGACGCTGTCCGACCACGGCGTGAACGCCATCCGGGTCCTGCCCGGGGCCGGCGCGGTCGTGTGGGGCGCGCAGACGCTCGACGGCGGCGCGGGTGCGGATCCGGAGTGGAAGTACGTGCCCGTCCGCCGGCTCGCGCTGTTCATCGAGGCCTCGATCGAGCGCGGCACCCAGTGGGCCGTCTTCGAGCCCAACGACGAGCCGCTGTGGACGGCGCTCCGCGCGTCGATCGACAACTTCCTCGTCGGGCTCTGGAAGCAGGGTGCCTTCCGGGGCCGGACGCCGCCCGAGGCCTGGTTCGTCAAGTGCGGCCCGGACACGACGACCCAGCAGGAGCTCGACTCGGGTGTGGTGCAGATGCTGGTCGGCTTTGCCCCGCTGAAGCCCGCCGAGTTCGTCATCCTCCACATCCGCCTGATGACCGGCGGCAACGCCGAGCGACCGCGCCCTCAACAGCAACGGCGCGGTCGCGCCCGACGACCCTCCTGATCCCGTAGCCACGGCGCCGTCGCGGCCGACGACCCTCCTGATCCCGTAGCCACGGCGCCGTCGCGGCCGACGACCCTCCTGATCCCGTAGCCACGGCGCCGTCGCGGCCGACGACCCTCCTGATCCCGTAGCGACGGCGCCGACCGGGGGACGGCGCCGACAGGACCCGCGTATTCCGGCGAGGTGCATACCCGACGGGAGGTCGAATCCCGGCGACCCGCTGAATAGACGTTGAGGCGCCGGGAGAACCCAGCGCCTCAACTTCAACCCTTCCCGACCCCGCCCCGCGACGGGCCACCGGCGGGGCACCGGCGGGGCACCCCCGTCAGAACTCCCGGCGATCGAAGATGAGCTTGGCCCCGACGGCCAGGACCACCATCGACACCAGCCAGCTGACCGGCGTGACGAACGGCACCGGCTCGCCGGCGACGAAGGCCACGACCCACCGTCCGATCGATGTCGGCAGGAACTCCAAGAGGTCGGGCCGGAGCCCGCCCAGGATCTGCGGGACGAACATCACCGCGAAGGCGACACCGGCGACGCCGGCGGTCGAGCTGATCGCCGTGGCGGACGCGACCGTCAGGGCGATGTAGAAGGCCGGCAGCATCAGGAACAGGCCGGCGAACTCGCCGATGAGCCCGAGGTCCGGAACGCTGCCGTAGGCGACGGTGGCGAGACCGATGGAGATCGCCATCGGCACGATCACCGCGGCGGCGCTGAAGACGAGCACAGCGGCCACGAACTTGGCGCCGAGGATGCTCGTCGGCGAGACGGGATTCGTCAGGCTCCAGGCCAGCGTTCCCCGATCGCGCTCACCCGAGATCAGCGCCATCGTGGCGACGACCGCGATGAGGGCGACACTCTCGCCGCCCCAGCCGAGGAGGACGCTGGTCGTGGGATCCATCGCGAGCCCGGGGGTCTGGCCCTCCTCGATCACGGCCCGCTCGATGATCGGGGCCAGGGTTGTGAGGATGGCACCGGCCGTCGACACGGCGGCGACGATCAGGGCCTTGGGGCTGCGAAGCCACTCGGTGATCTCCTTCCGGAGGACCGTCCCGAAGCCGAGGAACAGGCCGGCCCGGCGGGCCGAGATCGTGGTCGGCACGATGGCCGCGGTCTGGGCGGTCATGCCGCCACCTCCTTCTGGTCGATGAGCCGCAGGAAGACGGTCTCGAGGTCGAGCGTCTCGACGGCGTTGCTGATGAGGGTCAGGCCCGCGTCGGCCGCGAACCGGCTGATCGAGCGCTGAACACTGGCGACCGCACCATCGGCGGTCGTGACGTCGAACGTCGCGGTCGAGCCGTCTCGCTCGACCCGGGCGACCGAGGTGACGCCGGGGAGCGCACCCAGCGATGCGTCCGGGCTCTCGTCGACGCCATCGAGGACGACCCGGAGCGTGTTCCTGGTGAACGATCCGAGCAGGGCCCGGGTCGGCGCGGCCTTGACGAGCCGCCCGTGGTCGAGGATCGCGACGTGGTCGCTGACCCGCTGGACGTCTTCGAGGATGTGGGTGGAGTAGAAGACCGTCGTCTCGCCGCGCAGCTCCTGCATCAGCTCGAGCACGTCCTTGCGACCGATCGGGTCGAGCGCGGAGACGGGCTCGTCGAGCAGGATCACGGCCGGCCGGCCGACGAGGGCCTGGGCGATGCCGAGCCGCTGGCGCATGCCACCGGAGTAGGTCGAGGTCTTTCGGTCGGCGGCATCGGCGATGCCCGCTCGCTCGAGGAGCCCGCTGATCTCCGCCTCGCGACCCTTCTCCACGCCCCGGAGTCGGGCCACGTAGCGGAGCGTCTCGCGGCCGGTCATCCAGCCGTAGAAGCGGGGATCCTGGGCCAGGTAGCCGAACTCGCGACGATGAAGGCCGGCCGCCGAGACCGCGACACCATTGACGGCGGCGCTTCCGGAGGTCGCCTGGGCGAGACCGGCCAGCAGCTTCAGGGCCGTGGTCTTGCCGGCCCCGTTCGGGCCGAGGAATCCGAAGATCGCGCCGGACGGCACGTCGAGGGTGAGGTCGGTCAGTGCCTGGACGCCCTTGTAGCGCTTCGTCAGGCCGACCATCGAGATCGCACTGGTCATGGGACAGCTCCTGTGGATGAGTTGATCAGTCCACAGGCTGTGGCTTCGGTCGACGCGCGCCATCCGGGCGGCCCCGCGACGTGGGTCAGGGAAGGCCCTACTCCGGCTCGGCCGCGGCGCGGACCCGGCCGCGGGGCGGACCCGGCCGCGGCGCGCGACCCGGCCGCGGCGCGCGACCCGGCCGCGGGGCGGACCCGGCCGCGGGGCGGACCCGGCCGCGGCGCGCGACCCGGCCGCGGCGCGCGACCCGGCCGCGGGGCGGACCCGGCGGCCGGGCAGCGCGCGCGGCTACTGGTCGGCTGTGTGGATGGACTCCTGGATGTCGGCGGTGTCCGACACCGGCGGCGACGTTGCTGTAGCGCCGATCACAGCCCGGCCACTCGGTTCGGACTACGATTTGGCGATGGAACTCCTGCGACGTCTGCGTCTGTCGACCGAAGCGTGTGAGCATGTCCCGGGAGACCTTCCCGAGCCGCAGGCCAGCCGCTGCCAGGAGTGCGGGAGCGACTTCAACCTTCGATTGTGCGCGACGTGCGGCCACGTCGGCTGCTGCGAGTCGCAGCGCGGTGACGCGCGGGCGCATGCTCTCGACGCGGACCATCCGGTGATCTACCAGATGCCGGCTCCCGACGGCTTCGTCTGGTGCTACGCAGACGGGCGCTACGTCGGCTGAGACTTCCGCGGATCGCCCACGCCCAGCCGCGCGCGCGCGTCGGCTCGACGCGGCTACCCGCCCTGCAGGCGCTTGTGCCGGCGGCGACAATCGAGGCGTGCCGCAATTCGAGGTCGAGCTGATCCTCGCCCGCCAGCTCGCCGGCGGGCTGGCCGTCCCGGTGCTGCTCGTGGACGACCGGGGCGACACCGTGTTCTTCAACGAGCCGGCCGAGGTCCTGTTCGGGCGGCGGTTCGACGAGGTCAACGCCCTGCCGTTCGAGGAGCGGACCGCCCTGCTGGCACCCCGCTATGTCGACGGGCGGACGCTGCCGGTCGGCGAGCTCCCGGGCATGCGGGCGATGCGCGAGCGTCGGCCGGCCCACGCCGCGTTCCACATGCACGGCCTCGACGGCGTCCTGCGACCCGTGGAGGCGACGGCGATCCCGCTCGAGAACGCGAGGGGTCACGTGCTGGGGGCGTTGGTCGTTCTCTGGGCCCAGGAGCCCGGCCCGTCGGCGACGCCTCCCGACGCGTCGTGAGGATCACGGTCTGGGGCTCGCGTGGCTCGATCTCGAGCGCTGGGCCGGACACGGTCCGCTATGGCGGCAATACCGCCTGCGTGAGCGTCGAGTCCGACGACGCCATCTGCGTCCTCGACGCGGGCTCCGGGATGCGACGGGCCGGCATCGCCTTCGCCGCCGATGCCCGACCGCTGCACGTCATGCTCACCCACCTGCACATGGACCACATCCAGGGGCTCGGCTTCTTTCGGCCGCTGTTCGATCCTCGACGGTCGGTCCACATCTGGGGCCCGCCGTCCACGACCCAGGATCTCCGGACCCGCCTGACGCGGTACCTGTCGCCGCCGCTCTTTCCGGTCCGCATCCGGGACCTCGGGGCGCAGATCGAGCTCCACGACGCGTCGCTCGAGCCGTGGGCCGTCGACGGGCTCGAGGTCCGGGCCGCGTCGGTGATCCATCCCGGGCCAACGCTCGGCTACCGGATCGCGTCGGGTGGGCGGTCCGTCGCCTACCTGCCTGACCACGAGCCCGCGCTCGGGGGCGCGATCGAGCGCCCGAGGTGGACCTCCGGCTACGACCTGGCGGCCGGCGCCGACGTCCTGCTCCACGACGCCCAGTACACGACCGACGAGTACGCGGAGCGCATCGGCTGGGGGCACAGCAGCCTCGAGCAGGCCGTCGCGTTCGCCGACCTGGCCGGCGCCCCGCGGCTCGTCCTCTTCCATCACGAGCCGGACCACGGCGACGCGGTCGTCGACGGGATGCTCGAGCAGGCGCGATCGGCACGTCGTCGTGGAACCGCGGATGCGGCGAGCGAAGGACTGACGATCGAGGTCTAGCCGCGTCGATCGGCGACCCCGGACCGACGCGTGGCCCCGGACCGACGCGTGGCCCCGGACCGACGCGCGCCCGGACCGCTACGTTGTGTGGCGCCTTACGGAATTGGATGAGAGCCAGGCGATCGATCGTTTGACTCGGTGCGAGCGTTATCCTACGGTTCGCACATGACGACATCGAGTGTGATTGCCGAGGCCAGGCTCAGAGGCCGAAATCAGCTGACGCTACCGGACCCCGTCGTCCAGGCCGGACATCTCGCCGAAGGCGAGCGGTTCGTCGTCGAGATCGACCCCGCGAACCCCGACACGGTGCGGCTCCACCGGATCAAGGCCAGCTACGCTGGTGCACTTCGCGACGTGTACGGTGACCCGGCCGCGGCTCTCGCTGAGGAGCGGCAGGGCTGGGAGTGACCGTCGACGAGGCCGCCCTCGAGCGTGCCATCCCGCCGGCGACGCTCGTCGCCCTGGATGCCTCCGCGACCCTCGCCTACCTTGCCGGCACCGAGCCGGTCAGCCCGGCCGCGACCTGGGTCTTCGACGGCTGCCTCTCGACGGGCCGGAACGCCGGCCTCCTCTCGACGCTCACCGCGGCCGAGCTCCTCGTCCGCCCGTTTCGATCAGGCGCGGCGGCTGTCGCCTCCGTCGAAGGCTTCCTCCGCTTCTTTGCCTCGATCCGGCTGGTCGAGGTGAGCTACGCGATCGGCAGGGAGGCGGCCCGGGTCCGCGCCGCCACGGCGCTGACGATGCCCGATGCGATCGTGGTCGCCACCGCCCTCGAGAACAACGCCGAGGTGCTGCTGACGAATGACCGTCGCTGGCCGGCCAGCCTGGCCGCGGCGATCGGCGACCTTCGGATCGTGCAGCTCTCGGGGTTCGTCGCAGACCACGCCTGACGGCCGCGTTGATCTCGGTGCCGCCTCGGCCGGCCGCGCCGTCCTTGCCAGGGTTCCCACCGCGCCGATAATCGGGTCAGGGTCGCAGGTCGCGAGCGCGAAGCATGTGAGTCTCCCACATGACGGAACAACTCGAAGCCGGCCGTGAGGCCTTCGGCCGCCACGCCTGGACCGAGGCGATCGAGGCCCTCACCGCGGCCGATCGTGACGGCGGCCTTGCCGCCGCGGACCTCGAGCTGCTCGGCGCCGCGTCGTGGTGGAGCGGCCACCCGGACGAATCCGCGGAGGCCCTCGAGCGGGCGTTCACCGCCTATGTCGGCGACGGTCGCAACGTCGAGGCGGCGGGCGTCGCACTGAATCTCGCCTACGGGGCGCTCCGCGGCCTCAACTGGCCGGTCGGGGGTGGCTGGCTGGCCCAGGCCGAGCGCCTGTTGGCCGACGTTCCCGAGTCGGCCACGCACGCCTGGCTCGCCATCTTCAGCGCCGTCGGGGCGATGGGGGGAGCGCGGATCGACGAGGGCATCGAGGCAGCCGATCGGGCGATCGAGATCGGCCGACGCCAGGACAATCGCGACGCCATGTACCTCGGGATGAGCTTCAGGGGCATGGCCATGGTCCTCAAGGGCGACCTGGAGGCCGGAATGCGCCTCATCGACGAGGCCGCCGCGGCGGCCTCGTCGGGCCAGCTCCAGCTCCGCACCGCGAGCGACATCTACTGCAACACGATCGCCGCCTGCCGGAACACCGGTGATCTCGGCCGGGCGACCCAGTGGGCGACCGAGGGTGAACGCTTCATGAAGCGTGAGGCCGTCGGCGGCTACCCGGGTGTCTGCCGGATTCATCGGGCCGAGATGAAGATGCTCCACGGCCAGTGGTCCGAGGCCGAGCAGGAGGCGCGCCTGGGCGGCGAGGAGCTGCTCCGCTACCGCCTCCTGGATGGCGTCGGGTACGCGCAGTACCAGGTCGGCGAGGTCCGCCTCCGGATGGGCGACCTGGACGGGGCGGCCGAGGCCTTCGACCGCGCCTACGAGTACGGCCACGATGCCATGCCCGGGCTCGCCCTGCTCCAGCTCGCACGCGGCGAGGTGGCCGACGCGCGCCGCTCGATCGATCGGGCGCTCGCGACGGCCGCGGGCACGGACGGCGTAGCGGACCGGGCGACGCGGGGCCGGCTGCTGCCGGCCCAGGTCGGCATCGCCCTCGCCGCCGGCGACCTCGACGCGGCCCGGAAGGCCGTCGAGGAGCTCGAATCGATCGCTGCCACGTACGCCCGGCCCCTGTTCGAGGCGGGGGCGTTGACGGCGCGCGGCGAGCTCCTGTTGGGCCAGGACCGGCCAACGGAGGCCTCCCCGGTCCTGGGCCAGTCGTGGCGGCTGTGGCAGACGTCGGACCTGCCCTACGAGAGTGCCCGGGCCCGGCTCCACTATGCCGAGGCGCTGGCCGCCGAGGGCGACGAGTCGATGGCGCGGCGGGACCTGGAGGCCGCCCGGACGGTGTTCGAGCGGCTCGGCGCGACGCTCGACCTGGAGCGCGTCGAGGCCCTGCTCGGCGAGCGTGCTGGGGCCGGACCGTCGCGCCCCGGGAAACGGGTGACCCGGACGTTCATGTTCACCGACATCGTGACCTCGACCGACCTCGTGGGGGTCATTGGCGACGAGGCCTGGAGCGAGCTCCTTCGGTGGCACGATCGAGAGCTTCGATCGGCGTTCGCCGAGCACCGCGGCGAGGAGGTGGCCCACACCGGCGACGGCTTCTTCGTCGCCTTCGAGCGACCGGGCGACGGCATCGAGTGCGCGGTCGACATCCAGCGCCGGCTCGCGCGCCACCGGCGCGAGCACGGCTTCGCGCCGTGGATCCGGATCGGCCTCCACAGCGCGGAGGGGACACGGGAGGGGCGGAACTTCAGCGGCCGGGGCGTCCACGTCGCGGCCCGGGTCGGCGCCGCCGCGGCGAAGGAAGAGATCCTCGTGACCCGCACGGTGCTGAAGGACGCCGGCTCGACCCGGTTCCGGCTGTCCGAGCCGCGCTCGCTGAAGCTGAAGGGTGTCCGCGAGCCGGTCGAGGTCCAGGCGATCGACTGGCGTTAGGAGGCCGCCACCGCCGCGGCGGCGGCAACACGCGGCCCGCGTTCGGGAGTCGCACTTGGGGCGGCGGCAACACGCGGCCCGGCTTCGGAAGTCGCGTTCGGCGCCCCGGCCGCAGGTCAGCCGGCTCCGTGCCGGATTCGGGCGGGCCGATGACCCACGAAACCCGCGGGTGACCGCCGGCTCGTACTCTTGGGTCGTGGCCCGCGTGGACGCCGCCTCGCTCCTGGCCGACCTCGATCCCGAGCAGACCGAGGCGGTCCTTGCCACGAGCGGGCCCGTCGCCATCCACGCCGGCGCCGGCAGCGGCAAGACCCGGGTCATCAGCCGGCGGACCGCGTACTCGATCGCCACGGGCGTGATCCCCGCCGACCAGGCCCTCGTCGTGACGTTCACCGACAAGGCCGCGACCGAGATGGTCGAGCGTCTCCGCTCGCTCGGCCTGCCGGGCGTCACCGCCCGGACGTTTCACGCCCACGCCCTGAGCCAGCTCCGGCACTTCTGGTCGGCCCGCCACGGCGGGGCGCCGCTGCCCGAGATCCTCGACTCCAAGCTCCCGATCATCTCCCGCCTCGCGCGTCAGCTGCCCGGCCACTACCGGTTCACCCCGTCGAAGGACCTGGCCGACGAGATCGAGTGGGCGAAGGCTCGCCGGATCGCGCCGCGGGCCTACGAGCGCGAGGCGGCCGCCGCGGGCCGCGAGCCGCCGATCCCCGCCGACCTCGTCACCAGGGTCTTCGGCGACTACGAGCGGGCCAAGGCCCGGGCCGGTCGCATCGACTTCGACGACCTCCTCACCGAGACCGTCGACCTCCTCGAGACCGACCCGGGCGCCGCCGCGACGGTCCGGGCCCGGAAGCGCTGGTTCAGCGTCGACGAGTACCAGGACACGAACCCCCTCCAGCAACGCCTCCTGGAGCTGTGGCTCGGCGATCGCGACGACCTCTGCGTCGTCGGCGACGAGGACCAGACGATCTACACGTTCACCGGCGCGACCTCGGACTTCCTCACCGGGTTCGTGGAGCGCCATCCCGGCGCCCGCGAGATCACGCTGTCGCGCAACTACCGGTCCTCGCCCGAGATCCTGTCGCTCGCCAACCGGCTGCTGGCCGCCGAGGGTCGACGGAAACGCCTCGTGGCGACGAAGCCGCCCGGGCCCGTGCCCGCGATCCGGCGCCTGCCGGACGCCGACGCGGAGCTGGCCCACCTCGTGGCCTCGATCCGCGGGCTCGTGGCGGACGCGGCGCCCGGCGGCGAGGCGCCCGCCGCCGTCGCCACGCCGGCGTCGGAGATCGCCATCCTCGTCCGGATCAACGCCCAGATTCCGCCGATCGAGGCCGCCCTCACGAAGGCGCGGATCCCGTTCCGGGTCCGCGGCCAGCGCTTCTTCGAGCGCCAGGAGGTCCGCGATGCGCTCCGGCTCCTGCGCCGCCTGTCCGCCGGCGCCGACGCTCCCCGTGGCTTCCAGCTCCTCGCCGCCCTCGACGCTCGCATTCGAACCGACCTCGGCTTCGAGGCCGAGGGAGGTGAGCGCGGCCGGGGTGGGGGAGCGGAGGCTCGCGAGCGGACCGCGAACCTCGGGCTCGTCCTGGAGATCGCCGGCGAGGCCGTCGCCGCCCGCCACGACATCGACGTCGCCGGCCTGGTGGCCGAGTTCGATGCCCGAGCCGCCGCCGAGACCGACGGCTCGGCCGACGGCGTCAACCTCCTGACCCTCCACCGCGCGAAGGGCCTGGAATGGGACGCCGTCTTCCTGCCCCAGCTCGAGGAGGGCACGCTGCCCGTCCGCCAGGCCGAGTCGCCAGACGCACTCGCCGAGGAGCGCCGGCTCCTGTACGTCGGGCTGACCCGGGCGCGGCGGCACCTCTTCCTGTCCTGGGCCGAGCGGCGCGCCACCGGGACCGGCGACCGCTCGACCCGCCGCCGCCCGAGCCGCTTCCTTGTCGCCCTGGAGGGGCGGGCGGGTCAGCCTGGCCGCGTGACCGTCATCCCCGGCGCTCCGATGAACGCCGGCGCCCGCCGCGTCCGCACCGAGGGTGGCCCCCTGATGTCCGCCCTCCGCGAGTGGCGTCTCACGACCGCGCGCTCGGACGGGGTCCCGGCCTACGTCGTCGCTCCGGACTCGCTCCTCCAGGCGATCGCCGACCAGCGGCCCACGACGATTCCCGGCCTCCGCCGGGTCAAGGGCATGGGGCCCTCTCGCCTGGCCCGCTACGGCGAGGAGATCCTGGCGATCACCCGCGCCGAGCACTGAGGCAACGGCGCACCGGCGCCACGCCTCGGGACTGGTCACGGCCGGCGCCGCAGGGTACGCTCGGGCGGCGCTCCGACGCGACCGGAGCAGATGGAGGCCCGATGAACTCGCCAGCTGCGCCGTCGAACGCGCTCTTCGACGCCCTGCCGCCGAAGGTTCGCGACCAGGTCCTGGCCAATGCCAGGCAACGGACGTACAGCCCGGGCGACCGGCTCGTCCAGGAAGGCGAGTCGGCGCTCTACCTGTACGTGATCGCCTCGGGTCACGCCCGGATCGAACGAGGCGACGCGGGTGTCGTCGGCCGTTTCGGCCCGGGCGACTTCTTCGGCGAGATCGCCCTGCTCGACAAGACCGACCGGACGGCCACGGTCATCGCCGAGGACGAGCTGACCTGCTACCTGATCCCGGCCTGGGAGTTCCGCGCGCTCCTCGAGTCGCATCCGGCGATGGCGATCCCGATGCTCCACAAGGTCATCGACCGGCTCCACCAGGGCTGACCGGGGCCGGCCGATCCGGGCGCTTCGGCCGCCGCCCGCTCCGGACGCCTCGGCCGCCGCCCGCTCCTGGCCTCAGCCCGGGAGGAAGCTGAGCCGGACCGTCCGCGAGGCGTTGTCGACGTTCGGGTCGAGGAGGGCGATCGACTGCCACGTCCCGAGGGCCAGCCGCCCACCGACGACCGGGATGGTCACCGACGGCGGGGCGAGCAGCGGCAGGACGTGGTCGGCGCCGTGGCCGGGCGAGCCGTGGCGGTGGCGCCAGCGGTCGTCGCGCGGGAGGAGGGTATCCAGCGTCGCCATCAAGTCGTCGTCCGAGCCGGCGCCCAGCTCCATCACCACGACCCCGGCCGTCGCGTGCGGGACGAACACGTTGAGGAGCCCGTCCGCCTCGCCGGCGACGAACCGGGCGCACTCGACGGTGATGTTGAGCAGCCCACGTTGGCCGCCCGTTCGGACCCTGAGCTCCGCCGTCTTCACTCCGCGACGATACCCGGAGGGAGCTGGGACGTCCTACGCGTGGATCGCGTCGAGCTGGATCCGGCGGGCGTGGATCCGGACGATGACCCGGGTCTCGCGCGCCTGCTGCTCGACCGGGTAGATGCAGCCGTAGTAGCGAGGATGTCGGGTGTACGCCCGCGTGACCGCGTCGAGGTCCTCGAGCGCGCCCTCGGTCACGAGCTCGGCGTCGCCCCGGATCTGGATGAAGCGGCCGGTGTTTTCGGGGTCGATGACGAGGAGGCTGACCCTCGGGTTCACGACGAGGTTGCGGCCCTTCTGCCGCTCGAGGGTCGTGTTCACCCGCGCGCACTCGCCGTCGTAGTCGATCCAGACGAGGCTCGACTGGGGCTGCCCGTCGATGCCGATCGTCGTCAGGACGCCGCAGATCGGCCGGGTCAGGAGGTCGAGGTGCGAGGCGGGGACCGGCTCGGTCGCGAGGCCGGCGGCGGCCGTCGGCATCGATGTCGACGCCGGCGTCGAGCTCCGGGTCGCGTTCGAGGCCGTCATCGATCGCCTCCACCCTCGGAGGCGTCGAGCGCCACCACGTGATCCGGACGGATGTGGCACAGGACGGGGACCTCGGTCTCGGCGAAACGGGCCGGGATGCACTCGCCGAAGTAGCGGACGGGCCGGCCCATGTACTTCGAGGCCAGCTCGTCGAGGTGGCGGCCGGCGCCGTCAGCGGTCATGTCGACGACGGTCCCCCGCACCTCGAGGTAGCGATACGGCCGGCGGGGGTCGTAGCAGAGGAGCGTCACCCGCGGGTCGCGCCGCATGTTCCGTTCCTTGAGGAAGCCCTGCATCGTGTTGATGCGAACGAGCCCGCGGTCAGCCTCGAAGTCGCACCAGACGGCCGACGTCTGGGGCGAGCCGTCGATCATGAGGGTGGTGAGGGCCGCGACGGGCGGGCACTCGACGAGGTCGAGATGCGACGACGGGATCGTGGAGCCGACGTGTGTCAGCCCGCGCACGCGCGAAACCTGGTCGACCGGGCTCATCGCACCCATCCTGCGGATGGGGACGCGCAACGCCTCTTGATACCGCGTCGCGGGCGTCGCAAACAGGGCCGAACGAACCGATCCGGTAGCGCCGGCGAGGGCTCGCGGAGCCGTCACCCGCGCGGGGCGGCAAGCGCCCCTCGCGACGGGGTTACGGCACGGCCACCACGTCGGCCATGCCGGGGACGAGCGACCAGATCGTCGAGTAGAGCCGGCCATCGCCACCGATCGTGGTGGCTGTCGGAATCGGCAGGAAGGGATGGTTCGTGCCGCCGGCGACCTCGGAGCAGGTCAGCGGGAAGGTGCCCGTCCAGGGGCAGGCGTCGATCGTGCCGCCGGTCACGTTCTGGAAGATCTCCACCGATGCCCAGCTCGCTTCGTCCATCTCGGTGACGTAGAGCGTGCCGTCGGGTCCGAAGTTGAGGTCGACGATCGAGGTGAACCCATCGGCCACGACCTGGCAGGCCGGGCTCGTGGCGCAGTCGGCGTGGAGCGAGCCGGGCGCGATCCGCCAGACGCGGGACGCGCCCAGCGGGGCCGGGAAGCCCTTGAGCTCGCTGACGTAGGCCGCGCCGTCGGGCCCGATCGCGACGGACGTCGCCACCGGCTCGGCCGGGATCATGTCCGGCAGGCCGCAGACCTCCGACGGTCCGGCGGGGCAGCCGAAGAGCGACTTGGCGTTGGCGGTCGAGACGAGCTCGTCGGGCAGCACCGCGACCCATTCGATGGCGCCCTGGTTCGTGACGTAGAGCACGTCGTTGCCGCCGGCGTCGGCGACGAGGACACCGCCGCCGTTGAGGACCGTGACGTCGAACGGGTTCGAGTCGATCATCGCCGGGTGCGGGTTGACGGCCGCCTCGAACGCGCCGAGATCGGCGATGAGCGAGGTGTGCCCGTTCGAGATGCGCCAGAGCCTGGCCGCCGAGGGATCCGGCGGGGCGCCCTCCTCCGGGCCACCGCCCCCGGTGACCGCGTAGACGTTGCCAACCCCGACGCTCGAGACGTCGGTGACGTTCGGGAGCGACGCCATGAGCGTCCGATTCCCGCCCCGGATGGCCACGATGCCCTGGCCCGCATCGGCGACGAGGAGGCTGCCATCGGGTGCCGTGGCGAGGCCGAAGAGGGCGCTGAGCTCGCCGGCGCTCGCCTTCGCAGCCGAGGCCGCGGCGGGTCCGCCAAGCATGAGGACCGCGACGCCGACCATCGCGATGGCGGTCCGGGGGCGACGAATGACGCGCGACATGCGATCGACCCTCCATGGCCTGAGCCCGCGGCACACGGCGACGGCCGTGCCGCATGACGTCGGGCCCCCATGTTCCCGCGGGGGCCGCTCGGGGTCAACTGGCCGGTCCTCGGCCCTGCCGTGCCCGTCGTCGTCGGCGTCCGGCCGTGCCCGTCGTCGGCGCCCCGGCCCCTCCGATGCGGCCACGGGCATCAGCCATCGGAAGGCAGTCCGCTGGGGAAGCGGCGACCGGGTCGGCGGCAGCGGCGAATCGTGATCGGGGGCACCATGGCCGCATGATCGAACTCGGGGCTCGATCGTCGACGTGGGTGCGCGTCCGAGGCCGGCTGGCCATCGGCGCGCGGCTGGGCCTCCTGATCGGCCTCGCCGGGATCCTCATCGCGCCGGCCTCGGCCGCCCTGGCTTCGGCCGCGCCGGTCTCGGGCGCGCCGGTCGCCGCCGCCCCCAACTCGGCGCCGGCCTTGCCCGCGGGCGTCGGGACGCAGATCTCGAAGGTCGCAGCGGATCTTCCCGAGTGGACCGGCGGGGTCAACTTCTATCGCGATGGGGTCTTCACGACCCAGGCCTCGTGGCTGTACTGCACGGCGGCGGACATCCAGATCATCCGAAATATGGTCGAGGGCACGACCGATCACTCGGGCTCCGCCCAGACGCAGTACTTCGACTGGATGCGGACGCAGAACCAGTACGACTTGCCCCTGAGCGCCGGGATCGACCCCGCGGGCTGGGCGGCGGGGATGGGCCACTTCGTGGACGACCGCTACGAGCTGGTCTCGACGACCTCGTTCGGCTACAGCCTCCAGCTCGCGGTGACCCGGATGCGCCTGACCGGCCTGCCGGCCGCCATCACCGTCGCCCACGGCAACCACGGCTGGGTCCTCAACGGCTTCACGGCGACGGCTGATCCGGCGGTGACCACCGACTTCGCGATCACGAGCCTCAGCGTGACCGGGCCGCTGTGGGGGCTCCAGAGCCAGGGCGGCTACGACATGCCGCCGAACACGTCGCTGACCGTCGACCAGCTCGCGACGTTCTTCACCCGCTGGCACTACGACCCGATTCCGATGATCTGGGACGGCACGTTCGTTTCGATCCAGCCGCTGCCCGAGGGTTCGAGCCCGGAGCCTGCTCCGACGCCCGCGCCGACTCCGCCGCCACCGCCTCCGCCCACGCCGAAGCCGACATCGAAGCCGACACCCCGCCCGACGCCGCCGCCGACCGCGGCCACGACCGTCGAGCCCACGCCGTCCCCGACCGCCGTGCCCACGCCCATCCCGACGACCGAGGCCACGACCGAGGCCACGCCCGCCGCGACCGCGACGCCGGCGTCGACGGCGCTCACCGCGGCGATCGTCACGGAGCGGCCCGCGGCCGCCAACCCCGAGGTCGCGGACGCGGGCGATCCGTCGTCCGGATCGACGTTGGGGCTCGCCGCGCTGGCCGCGGTCGTGGCAGCTGCCGCCGCCGCCGCAGCCGCGGCCGCGGTCGTCACGGTCCGCCGCAGAAACCGGAGCCACCGGGGCTGAAGGCGGCTGCGGGCGAGGCGAGGCGAGGCGAGGCGAGGCATCTCGCCACGAATGTGGCCAATTCGACTCCGGGGGACGACCAGGCCGGATGGCGTCGGCCGTTGGTGCCAGATTCGGGCGATCCCAAGGCAGTCATGGGCCGCGTTCCGGGCGTGGCCGAGCGTGAACCCATCGCCGGTCGAGCGCCGACGAGGGGCCAGCTCGCGGCTCTTCTCGGCCTAATCGACCAGGGGAGTCGATCTGGCCGACTTGCCCGGGCGCGGAGGGCGCCGCGGCGCGGGAAGCGGGGGGCGCCTCGGCGCGGGAAGCGGGGGGCGCCTCGGCCTCGGCCCCGGCCACTGCGGCACCCCCGGACAGGTCCGGGGGCAGGTCGCCGCGATGCCGTCCGGCTCTGGCGCGGCCGGCCGAGCGCTGCTTGGATTGGAGCATCCCACGGGCGCCCCGAGGTGGGTCGATCACGTTCTGCGCTGGAGGTGCGCGAGATGTCCCGAAAGTTCCTGCCGATCCTGATGATCGTGGTTGCCCTGGCGGTCACGTTCGGTGTCCTGTTCGCGACGCAGCGAATGGGCCTCGCCCATCCCTCGCTCGATCGCATGAAGAAGGCCGATGACCTGCCCGTCGACGGGGCCGAGCCGATCGCGCCGGAGGCCTAGCCAATGAAGCGAATCTTCGGGGCGGCCTTCGGGCTGCTCGTTGCCTTCGTCCTCCTCGTCCCCGCCGCCGCGGCCGCGGATCCGGTGATGGCCCACACAGGCCGGGTCCTCATCTCGACCGAGGGCGACGTCACGGTCGCGGCCGGTGACCAGTACGACGCCGTGGTCGTCGTCAACGGCAATGCCACGGTCCTCGGTGAGGTCAACACGGTCGTCGTCGTCGACGGCACCCTCTCGATGACCGGTGCGGTGGCCGAGACGGTCGTCGCGATTCGGACCCCGGTGACCCTCGGTCCCGGGACGGTCGTCCGGAACGACCTCTACAAGCTCGACGCGCTCGTCACGAAGCAGGGCGACGGCGACGTCGCCGGCGAGATCAAGGACATCGGGTCGCAGATCGCCGGCCTGGGGTTCGTCCTGGCACCCCTGTTCATCCTGCTGTTCATCGGCTTCGCCGTCGCCGCCGTCGCGGCCGGCCTCCTCGTCGCGGCCCTCGGGGCACGCCAGGTCCGGGTCGCCGAGGAGCTGATCACCCACCGCCCGGTCGAGGTCTTCGTCACGGGGCTCGTCGGCGCGATCGTCCCGATCTTCGTCCTGGCCGGGCTGTTCATCTCGGTCGTCGGCATCCCGCTGGCGTTCGGGATCCTGTTCGTGGCCTGGCCGCTCGTCGCCTTCCTCGGCTACATCGTGGCCGGAATTTGGATCGGCGACTGGATCCTGGCTCGGCTCTATCCGGGCACGGTCCGCGAGCGACCGTACCTGGCATCCGTCGTCGGGCTCGTCGTCCTGGCCCTGTTCGGGCTCTTCCCGCCGTTGGCGGCGATCGCCTCGCTCTTCGGCTACGGCGCCGTCGTCATGCTGGCCTGGCGGACGTTCCGCTCCCACGGTCTGGCGGGCTCCGCCGCGCCGACCTGGACGGCGTCCCCGAATCCCGTGTAGCCAATCGTGCCTCGCGGGCGGACCGGGTCCGTCCGAGGCTCATTGGGGAGCGGGCCGGCGCCTGGGGCGCCGGCCCGCTCGATTCCGACTCGATCCGCGAAAGGGCTACGCCCGCGGCGCGACCTGGATCCAGATCGTCTTGAGCTCCGTGTACTGGTCGTGGGCGTGGAGCGACTTGTCGTGGCCGCCGAAGCCCGACAGCTTGTAGCCGCCGAACGGCGTCGTCATGTCGCCCTCGGAGTAGGCGTTGACGCCGACGACGCCGGCCCGCAGCTCCCGGGCCACCCGATGGGCGACGTCGAGGTCGTGGGTGTAGAGCGAGGCCGCCAGGCCGTAGGGCGTGTCGTTCGCGATCGCGACGGCCTCGGCCTCGGTCTCGAACTCGATGACGGAGAGGACCGGCCCGAAGATCTCCTCGCGCGCGATCCGCATGTCGTTGCGGACGCCGTCGAAGATCGTCGGCGGGACGAAGTAGCCGCCGGTCTCCTCGAGGATCCGGCCGCCGCCGGTCACGACCCGGGCACCCTCCGCCCGGCCGGCATCGATGTAGCCGAGGACCCGCTCCATGTGGCCTCGCGAGATGAGCGCCCCGATCTTCGTCTCGGGGTCGAGCGGATCGCCGACCCGCCACGCTTCGAGCTCGGCGGCCACGGCCTGGAGGAGGCGGTCCTTGACCGATCGATGGGCGATCAGCCGCGAGCCCGCCGAGCAGTTCTCGCCCATGTTCCAGAAGATCGCGATCGCGACGTTGGCGGCGATCGACTCGAAGTCGGTCACGTCGGGGAAGACGAGCTGGGGGCTCTTGCCGCCGAGCTCGAGGAGGACGCGCTTGAGGTTCGTCTCGGCGCTGTACGTGAGGAAGCGGCGGCCGACCTCGGTCGAGCCGGTGAAGGCGACGCAGTCGATGTCGGGGTGACGGCCGATCGCCTCGCCGACCGTGTCGCCCGGGCCGGTGACGACGTTGAGGACCCCGTCCGGGATGCCGGCCTCGGCTCCGAGCTCGGCGATCCGGAGGAGGCTCAGCGATGTCGTCGAGGCTGGCTTGATGACGACGCTGTTGCCGGTGGCGAGGGCGGGGCCGAGCTTCCAGGCCGCCATCTGGGCCGGGTAGTTCCAGGGGATGACCGCGCCGACCACCCCGACCGGCTCGCGGGTGATCGTGGCGACGGTCCCGTCCGGGGTCGGGGCGACCTGGCCGTAGGTCTTGTCCGCGGCCTCGGCATGCCAGCGGATGCAGGCCGCTGTCTCGGGCATGTCGAGCCCGACCGTGTCGCTGATCGGCTTGCCGGCGTCGATCGTCTCGATCAGGCCGAGCTCGCGGGCGTCGGCCTCGATGAGGTCGGCCCAGCGGACGAGGATTCGCTTGCGGTCGCCGGGCGCGAGGCGCGACCAGCGGCCGTCGTCGACCGCGCGGCGGGCGGCCTTCACGGCCTCGTCGACGTCGGCCGGGCCGCCCTCGGCGACCTCCGCGATCGACTGGCCCGTGGCCGGGTTCTCGCTGGTGAAGCGGCGGCCGGTCGCCGCGTCGCGGAAGCCGCCGCCGATGAACAGCTGGTTCCGGAGGCGTTGGCGGAGGGTCTCGGCCTCCGCGCGAGCCTCGTCGATCGCGGGAATCAGGGTCTCGGTCATGCCGTTGAGGATAGCCGCGTCCGGCCTCGATGCAGGCCTCGCGACCCGTCAGGCGAGCCAGGCCGGGGGCCGGAGGGGGGCCGGAGCCGCCGCGTCGAAGACGCATGTCTCACGTATGCACCTCGACGGAATAGTCCGGTCCGGGCAAGCCGGCCGGTCGCCGGCGGTGGCCGGCGCGGTGGGCGGCGGGTGGCCGGCGGTGGCCGGCGCCGACGGCGCGACTCGATCGATATTCCTGCGAGATGCATAGCCAGGTGCTCGCGACGCGACATGTGGTCGGCCGAGCCCGAGCTATTCCTGCGAGGTGCATGCGGGACGGCGGACGTTGCCTCGCGCCCGATAGGGCCGAAGGCCTGGAGCCCTCAGCCCCGCCGCCGCCGGGCGAACCAGATCCTGCTATTCAGGACGAGCCCGATGACGAGCGCGACACTGCCGAAGAGCGGGATCCGCCGGCTGATCGAGCCGGGCAGGAAGATGTCGGTGACGGTGCCGCTCTCGGCGCCCATCTCCTCGACGAGCGGCGTCAGCGGGCAGACCTGGTTGTTGCTGGCGTAGACCGCCGATTCGGCCAAGGCCACCGCCGCGGCGACAACCGTGCGGCGGCTCGGCCGTCCGCGCAGGCCATCCCAGGCGAATACCAGGAGGCAGGCCGAGATCGAGATGAAGGCGGCCGTGTGGAAGGCCTTGATCGCGGCGATCGCGAACGGCCGGCGCGACATCGGGATTCGGGCTGCCAGCGGCCGCGTGAGGGCCCCGCTCCAGACCGGCTCGCGACGCGGAGGCAACGTCGACGCCCTCAGGTTCCCGCGATCCGGACGTCGGCGGCGCCGCCGAGGATCTCGACCTCGTAGCGGTCGGTCGCCTCGGCATAGCCCGGCGAGGTGAACCGCCGGCTGCCACCGACCTGCTCGTGCCTCGAGCCGTCGAGCCGCAGGTGCGAGATCCCGCCGGCGACGCGGAGGCCGACCGCGGCCGCGGTCGGGCGCCGGAGCCGGACGCTGCTGGCGACGCCCCCGATCCGGACCGCCACCGTGCCCGTCGGCGCCGGCAGGTCCATGTCGACATGGTTCGCCCCGTCCTCGACGTCGAGGCGCGACACCGGGACGCCCGCCAGCGAGCCGTCGAGGTCGGTCAGCCCGCCCCGCAGCTCGATGCTCCAGGGGATGGCGCTGCTCAGGGCGATCCGGGCCCGCCGGGGGGTGAAGGCCGCGAGCGCGCTGCGTCGATATCGGACCGTCACGACCCCGCTCGACACGCGGACGTCGGGCTGGGGCCCCGTGAAGGTGGCCCGAATGAGGTCGCCCTCCGGGGCCGGGCCACCGAACCCGACGCGGGACGCGCTCGTCTCCATGATCATCCGCGCGGCGGCCTGGGGCCCCAGCGGCGCGACGTTGAGGGCAAGCCGAGGGGCGCCACTGGCGAACACGAGGCGGCCGCGGGTCGCCTCGCCGAGCGGCGCCGCGTAGACGTTGCCGATGAATCCCCCTCGGGACCCGGCGCGCAGGCGCGCGGTCTCGCCGGCCACCACGCCGACGCCCGCCTCGAGGAAGACACCGATCGCCGTGCGCTCGGTCGCCGAGTACTTCCCGAGCAGCGCCGTGATCGCCTTGTCGAGCGGGGCGGTGGTGTCCTGGACCTCGCGAGCCCGCATCGGGGAGGCGTGGATCGCCACGCTCCGCCGATCAGCCGGGTCCGGTCGCCGCTCAACGAAGCCGGCCTTCTCGAGCCGGTCGAGGACGCCGGTCACGGCGCCAGTAGTCAGTCCGGACAGCTCGGCCAGGCGGCCGGGGGTGAGCCCCGGCCCGGCGATCGCCAGCTCGAGGCAGCGGAGGTCGGTCACGTTGAGGCCGAGGTGCTCCGCGAGCGCCTCGTCGTAGGCCGTGGATCGGAGGGCTTGACGGATGCGGTCCGTGTCGCTCATGATGCTGATATCTTAGCACACGAGATACTTTGGGAGAAAGCGATGAACTTCGGTGATCATACAACCGCCGAGCCGCTCGTCGAGGCGGTCGATCTCGTGAAGACCTATCCGGGCGACGTCCGTGCACTCGATGGCGTG
Organism: uncultured Chloroflexia bacterium; assembly: GCA_963719145.1. GTDB lineage: Bacteria > Chloroflexota > Limnocylindria > Limnocylindrales > CSP1-4 > UBA5189. The sequence goes on along the minus strand of CAVRAX010000004.1, from coordinate 677,317 downwards.
AGCCTGAGCGTTGACGGGGGCTCGATCTTCGCCCTCCTCGGGCCGAACGGGGCGGGGAAGTCGACGACCGTCAAGATCCTGACGACGCTCACCCGGCCCGATTCGGGCGGCGCCAGGGTTGCCGGCCACGACGTCCTGCGTCACCCGGACCGGGTTCGACGCTCGATCGGTTCGGTCGGCCAGCGCTCGGCGGTCGATCCCGGCGCCACGGGCCGCGAGAACCTCGTCCTCCAGGGTCGAATCTACGGCCTCGGCGGGCGTGAGCTTCGCGATCGCGCGACCGCGCTCCTCGACCGCTTCGGGTTGACCGCCGCGGCCAACCGGATCGTCCAGACCTGGTCGGGCGGAATGCAGCGCAAGCTCGATGTCGCGATGGGCCTGATCCATCGGCCGGCCGTCCTCTTCCTCGACGAGCCGACGACCGGCCTGGATCCCGAGGCCCGGGCCGGTCTCTGGGACGAGATCCGGCGCCTCGAGGCCGACGGCCTGGCGATCCTCATGACGACCCACTACCTCGAAGAGGCGGACCGCCTCGCCGGACGGCTGGCGATCGTCGATGCCGGACGGATCGTGGCGTCCGGCACGCCCGAGTCCCTGAAGGCCGAGCTTCGGGGTGATGCCGTCCACGTGGAGCTCGACACCCCCGCCGCCGGCCCGCAGGCCGTCGCCGTCCTGGCGAGGCTCGACGGCCTCGGCCAGCCGACGATCGACGGCGCGACTGTCTCGGCCCGAGCCGATCGGGCGGCCTCGGCCGTGCCGTCGGTCCTCGCGGCCCTCGATGGCGCCGGGATCGTGGTCGCCTCGGTGACCGTCGCCCGCCCCTCCCTCGACGACGTCTACCTCCGCCACACCGGCCGGACTTACCGAGCCGATGCGGCATCCAGCCCTCGAGTCCTGGAGACTGCCCGATGACCGCCCTCGCCCAGACGTCCTTCATCACCGCTCGCCACCTGCGGTTCTTCATCCGCCAGCCGTGGTTCGTGCTGATGGCCCTGATCCAGCCGGTGATCTGGCTGCTCCTCTTCGGCGCGCTCTTCAAGAGCGTTACCGAGATCCCGGGCTTCACGACCGCAGCCAGCTATCTCGACTACCTCGTCCCCGGCGTCCTGATCATGACCGCCCTGTTCTCGTGCGGCTGGAGCGGGATGTCGATCATCGAGGACCTCGACCGCTCGATCATGGACCGGTTCCTCGTGACCCCGATTCATCGCTCCGCGATCATCAGCGGGCTGACTGCGTACGAGCTCGTCGCCTTCGGCATCCAGGCCGCCATCATCGGCGGCCTGGCCTGGATCATGGGCGCCCACTTCGACGGCGGCCTCCTCGGTTTCGGGGCGCTCGTCCTCTGCTCGATGCTCGTGGGAGCGTCGGTCGCCGCCTTCTCCTGCGCGATGGCGCTGATGCTCCGCCAGCGCGAGTCGGTCATCGGTATCAACACGATCATGACCCTGCCCCTGACGTTCCTCTCGGCGGCGTTCATGCCGCTCAAGCTCGTGCCCGAGTGGATCGCCACCGCGGCCCGGTTCAATCCCGTCAACTGGGCGGTCGAGGCCGGGCGCGATGCGCTGACGGCGTCGCCCGACTGGTCGTTCATCGGCCCTCGGATCCTGGGGCTAACGATCCTCACGGTCCTGTCGCTCGCCTGGGCCACGCGCCAGTTCCGGGCCTACCAGCGGTCGATCTAAGATGGGAGCCCGCCCACGCCTCCCGGCGCGGCGGGCTCCGTCCGAGGTCAGCACGATGCCCTCCGCCCGCCACTCGGTCACGATCGCGCGCCCGGTCGACCAGGTCTTTGCCTTCGTCGCCGACGGCGAGAACGCGATGCGCTGGCGACCGGGCGTCCTCGACGTGCGACACGTATCGGGTAGCGGTGTGGGGGCGGCATATCGACAGGGCGTCAAGGGGCCGGGCGGCCGGCGAATCGATGCCGACTACGTCATCACGGAATTTGGGCCGGGCAAGAAGATCGCCTTCCGGGCGACCGCCGGTCCCGTTCGCCCGGAGGGTGAGTATGTCTTCGAGGACCTGGGCGGCTCAACGCGGCTGACCTTCTCGCTGTCGGCCGAGCTCGGCGGCTTCAAGCGGCTCCTGATGGGCGGTGCCGTCCAGGCGACGATGGACACCGAGGTCCGCACGATCGAACGGATCGAGGACCTGCTGGGAGCCTGACCCCCGCCGACCCTGATGCGGTCACGCGCATCGGAAATGGCACCGCGTTCTGGCCGACTCGCCCGCCGCCGGCCGATGCGGGCCACGCGCATCGGAAGCGAAACGTGTCCTCAGCGGCAAGGTCCGATTGACGATCGGTCTCGTACTCTTCCCCAATGACGACGTCCCCGAACCTCTCCCACGCTCCGCCGGGCCAGCCCGACACGCCGTCTGGCCAGCCCTGGACGGTCCGGGTCGCCAGGTGGAGCGCTGGGCATCGCTGGCCGGTGTTCGGCCTGTGGTTCGTGGCGACGATCGGGCTGTTCGTCGCGAGCCTGGCGATCGGCGGCATCCGGACGCTCGACGCGAACGCCGACCCGAGCGGGCCGCGCCTCGAGTATCAGCAGGCCTCGGATGCGTTCGGGGCCGGCGCCGTCACGGCACCGTCGGAACGGTTGCTCGTCGTCATCGACGGCGGGACCGGCGCGGCCACCGACCCGGGATTCCAGGCCGGCATCGCCTCGTTCGTCGCCGACTTGCAGGCCGCCCACGCGACGGTGGATGGCAGCGACTCGCCCACGTTCGATCAGGTGACCGACCCGTTCACGGTCCCGCCCGCAGCCGGCCTCGTCTCCGCCGACGGGACCACGGTCCAGGTCATCGGCAACGTCCCCGGTGAGCGCGCCCAGGTCGAACAGCGGCTGAAGCCGGTCCTGCCGATCGTCGATGCTGCCCGCGCGGCCATGCCATCCGCGACGATCCACGTCATCGGCAACACGTTCATCAACCAGGAGATCAACGACCTGATCTCGCACGACCTCGACGCGTCGCTCCGGATCACGCTGCCGCTGACGTTCCTGATCCTGCTGCTCGCGTTCGGCGCGATCGCGGCGTCGCTGATCCCCCTCGTCCTCGCCGTGACGTCGCTGCTCGCCGCGTTCGGGCTCATCGGGATCTACAGCCAGGCCGTGGCGGCCGTGAGCCCCAACGCGACGCAGCTCATCGTCCTGATCGGGCTGGCGGTCGCCGTCGACTACTCGCTCTTCATGGTCACGCGATTCCGCGTGGAGCGGCGCCACGGGCGCAGCGTGCCGCAGGCGATCGAGATCTCGAGCAGCACGGCCGGCCGGGCGGTGTTCTTCTCGGGCCTGGCGGTGATGATCTCGCTGGCGGGGCTGTTCACCCTGGGAATCGCCCTCTTCACCTCGATGGCGGTCGGGACCATCGGCGTGGTGCTCGTCTCGGTCATCGGCAGCCTGACGTTCCTGCCCGCGACGCTGGCGATCGTGGGGGACCGGGTGAACCTCGGCCGTCCCGCAACGTGGATCCCACGGATCCTCGTTCGTCTTCCGATCGCCGGCCTGCGCGCCAGGGGGCGTTCCGGCCGCGGCTGGCTGGAACGACGCGCGGCGCGGCCGGAGGGCAGCGGCCTGTGGGCCTGGCTCGTGACCGGGGTGATGAAGCGGCCGGTGCGGATGCTGGTCTTCTCGGCCGTCCTGCTGATCGCGCTGGCGGTCCCGATCTTCAACCTCCGAATCGGCCTCACCGACATCAGCGGCTTCCCGTCATCGGTGGACGGCGTCGCCGGCATCCGAGTGCTCAATGAGAAGTGGCCCCAGGGCAACGACCTCCATCTCACCGTCGTCGTCACCCAGCCGGATCGGGCCGACGTCCAGGCGGCCGTGGCCGAGCTGGAGACCCGGGCCGTCCAGATCCCGGGCCTCTCCGGCCCGCCGACCGAGGGGCGGTCGAAGGACGGCGGCGCCGAGATGGTCTCGTTCCTGATGGGCGGCGGCCGCAACGACCAGGTCAACCAGGACGCGGTCCGCTCGGTCCGGAACCAGCTGCGTCCCGAGCTCTTCGGCGGGCTCTCTGGCGTGCAGGTGTACGTGGGTGGCTCGGCCGCGGCGGCCCTCGACATCACCGGGGTCTACATCGACGGGACGCCCCGGATCTTCGCCTTCGTCCTCGGCCTGTCGTTCCTGCTGATGCTCGTCGCCTTCCACTCGATCGTCATCCCGATCAAGGCGATCCTCCTCAATCTGCTCTCGACGGGCGCGGCGTTCGGGGTGATGACCCTCGTCTTCCGCGACGGCTGGCTCGCCGAGCCCCTGGGGATCACGCCCGGCGGGGTCATCGAGAGCTGGGTCCCGATCTTCATCTTCACGATCCTGTTCGGGCTGTCGATGGACTACCACCTCTTCATCCTCACCCGAATCAAGGAGGCCAGGGACCGGGGCCTGACCTCGCGGACGGCTGTGGCAAGGGGGATCTCGGTCACCTCCGGCACGATCACGAGTGCCGCCTCGATCATGGTCGTCGTCTTCGCCGCGTTCGTGACCCTGAAGTTCGTCTTCATCCAGCAGCTCGGCCTCGGCCTGGCGGTGGCCGTCTTCATCGACGCGACGATCGTCCGGAGCATCCTCCTGCCGGCCACGATGCAGCTCCTCGGCGACTGGAACTGGTGGCTCCCGCCGTTCCTCCGCTGGCTGCCGCACGTCACGATCGAGGCCGAGGGCAGCCATGAGGTCGCGGAGGCAGAGGGCGCCTAGGTGTGATTCATGAGGACGTTGTTGACAGGTGAGAGCCCTGTCCGTGGGATTTGGGGTGTCTGGCTCCAAACCACGGGAGGGCTCTCACGATGCATCGTACGGCGAAGCTGACGGTGTTCGGCAGGCGGCTGCTGGTCGAACGGATCGAGCTTGAGGCTTGGCCGATCGCCCATGCCGCGGCGATGACCGGCGTGAGCCGCCAGACGGCCACCAAGTGGGTCCGGCGGTACCGGGCCGAGGGCCTGACCGGTCTCGAGGATCGCAGCTCCCGGCCGCATCGCTCGCCCCGCAGGCTCACGCCGGAGCGGGTCGCGGCGATCCTCGCCGCCCGCCACGAGCTGGGGTACGGCCCGCATCGCCTGGCGCCGGTCGTCGGCAGCCCGCGCTCGACGATCGGTGACGTCCTGCGCCGTCATGGCCTGTCCCGGCTACGTGACCGCGACCGGCCGTCGGGTGTCCCGATCCGCTATGTCCGAGAGCGACCGGGCGAGCTCCTCCACATCGACGTCAAGAAGCTGGGGCGGATCCCCGACGGTGGCGGCCATCGGTTCCGCGGCCGGGGCAACGGCACACCCAAGGCGCGGTCCGGCTACGACTACGTCCATCAGGCCATCGATGACATGAGCCGGGTGGCCTATGTCGACGTCTTCGCCGACGAGCGTGGTCCGACCTGCGCCGCGTTCCTGCGCGATGCCGCGGCGTGGTTTGCTCGGCAGGGTGTCCGGATCGAGCGGGTCATGACCGACAACGCCCGCAACTACACCGTTTCGCGTGACTTCCAGGCGGCCCTCAGCGACCTCGGAGCCCGCCACAAGCGGACCCGCTTCCACCGGCCGCAGACCAACGGCAAGAGCGAGCGCTTCAACCGGACCCTGCTCGACGAGTGGGCCTACACCCGCCCGTACACGTCCAACAACGAGCGGTTGCTCGCCCTGCCAGACTTCGTCGATCACTACAACAACCACCGACCCCACACCGCGCTGAACGGGCTCACGCCGATGGCGGTCCTCGTCAACAACGTGTCCGGGAATCACACCTAGGCGCAGCGATCCTGCCGGGTCGCCCAGGGTCTGCCGGGCCGCCCAGGGTCTGCCGGGCCGCCGAGGGTCCGCGATCCTGCCGGGCCGCCGAGGGTCCGCGATCGTGCCGGACGGCCCGGCGTTCGTGACTCACGGCAGATTGGCCGCGCGGCCCAGGCTCGCGATCGTGGCCTCATGGTGATGCAGTCCCTGCGGACGACACACGACGACCACCACGCGCGGATGCAACCCCACGTCGATCAGCTGCTCGTCCTGGCCGAGATGGTCGGGACCGACGACTGCTCGTCGATCCACGCCAGCTTCGAGCGCGAGTACGCGTTCATCGTCGACCAGCTCGTGCCCCACATCGAGGCGACCGAGCGGACCCTCTACGGCCGCCTCGAGGAGCTCATGGAGGGCCGCCATTCGATGGCCCCGATGCGCGAGGAGCACGAGGCGATGCTCCGCCTCGTGGAGGAGCTCGGGCGGTACCGGACGCACGCCGAGGGCTGCAGCTGGACGGCGGTCGAGGGCATGGCCCTGCGGCGGGCGCTCTACCGCCTCCACTCGATCCTGAAGGTCCACCTGGCCGAGGAAGAGCTCTACCTCGGCGTCCTGGAGCGCGGGCTCAGTGACGAGGAGAAGTCCGAGCTGGCTCGCGGCATCGACCACGCGATGACGGAGCCGCTCTAGATCTTGCAGCCCACGGTGAAGCCGGACACCGCGGACATGGAGAAGGGGCCACTGGATACCCTGACGCTGTTGATGTTGCAGTCGACAGCGGAGGATCGCCTGTGGCCCCGGCCGACAGTTTGGCACGCCTGCGGAAGGCGCTCGTTGACCGAGCCGAGCGCCGGGAGGCGCCGGTGACCCAGCTCTGCCGGGAGGCCGGCATCAGCCGCAGCCGGTTCTACGAGCTGCGGGCCCGCTATCGCGCCTACGGCGAGGCCGGGCTCCGACCCAAGCCCCGCCCGACCGAGCGGCCCGGCCGGCGGCTGCCCGAGCCGCTCGTCGACGCGATCGTCGCCTATGCCGTCGAGCACCCGACCCACGGCGCCCGGACGATCGCGCTCGTCCTGGCCCAGCCCCGCTACGGCGGTTGGCGGGTCAGCCATGGTGGGGTCGCGGCCGTCCTTCGCCGGGCAGGCCTCGGACGGCGCCTGGCGCGCCTGGCCGCGGCCGAGAGCCTGGCCGCGTCCGAGGGCGGGCCACTCACCGAGCGGGTCCTCCGCCAGATCAGATCGATCGAGCGGGCGAGGACCGTCCACATCGGCTCGGACGTCCCGGGCGAGGAGCTCTTCTTCGACACCTTCTACGTCGGCAACCTCAAGGGCGTCGGCAAGGTCTGGCAGCTGAGCGCGGTCGACGGCGCCTCGAGCTTCGGGATCGCCCGGGTGATCGCCGGCGACAAGACCAGCGCGGTCATGGCTCGCTTCCTCGCCGAGGCCGTCCTGCCGGCCTGTCGCCAGGCCCGGCTCCGCCTCGCGACGGCGACGACCGACAATGGCCCGGAGTTCGGGAAGGCGTTCGGCGAGGCCTGCCGCGAGGCGGACGTCCGGCACCATCGGATCCCGCCCCGGAGCCCCAACCTCAATGCCTTCGTCGAGCGCTTCCAGGGGACGGTCCTCCATCTCCACTACCGGGTCGCCTTCCGCTACCGCTACTACACCACCGCGGCGACGATCGACGCCGACCTCCAGGCCTTCCTCCGCTTCTACAACTTCGAACGGCCGCACCGCGGCTACCGGACCAAGGGCCGGACACCAGCGAGCATCTTCTTCAGCCACCAGCCAGAGATCCTGCAGCAGATGGGAGCGTGCGACGATGACCGACATGCAGCCTGACCTGTCCGGTCGGAACGTGGGCCGCAAGCTCTAGATGTGATTCCCGGACACGTTGTTGACGAGGACCGCCATCGGCGTGAGCCCGTTCAGCGCGGTGTGGGGTCGGTGGTTGTTGTAGTGATCGACGAAGTCTGGCAGGGCGAGCAACCGCTCGTTGTTGGACGTGTACGGGCGGGTGTAGGCCCACTCGTCGAGCAGGGTCCGGTTGAAGCGCTCGCTCTTGCCGTTGGTCTGCGGCCGGTGGAAGCGGGTCCGCTTGTGGCGGGCTCCGAGGTCGCTGAGGGCCGCCTGGAAGTCACGCGAAACGGTGTAGTTGCGGGCGTTGTCGGTCATGACCCGCTCGATCCGGACACCCTGCCGAGCAAACCACGCCGCGGCATCGCGCAGGAACGCGGCGCAGGTCGGACCACGCTCGTCGGCGAAGACGTCGACATAGGCCACCCGGCTCATGTCATCGATGGCCTGATGGACGTAGTCGTAGCCGGACCGCGCCTTGGGTGTGCCGTTGCCCCGGCCGCGGAACCGATGGCCGCCACCGTCGGGGATCCGCCCCAGCTTCTTGACGTCGATGTGGAGGAGCTCGCCCGGTCGCTCTCGGACATAGCGGATCGGGACACCCGACGGCCGGTCGCGGTCACGTAGCCGGGACAGGCCATGACGGCGCAGGACGTCACCGATCGTCGAGCGCGGGCTGCCGACGACCGGCGCCAGGCGATGCGGGCCGTACCCCAGCTCGTGGCGGGCGGCGAGGATCGCCGCGACCCGCTCCGGCGTGAGCCTGCGGGGCGAGCGATGCGGCCGGGAGCTGCGATCCTCGAGACCGGTCAGGCCCTCGGCCCGGTACCGCCGGACCCACTTGGTGGCCGTCTGGCGGCTCACGCCGGTCATCGCCGCGGCATGGGCGATCGGCCAAGCCTCAAGCTCGATCCGTTCGACCAGCAGCCGCCTGCCGAACACCGTCAGCTTCGCCGTACGATGCATCGTGAGAGCCCTCCCGTGGTTTGGAGCCAGACACCCCAAATCCCACGGACAGGGCTCTCACCTGTCAACAACGTCCTCATGAATCACATCTAGATCAGCGACTCCCGGTCGACGCTCTCATGGCCGGCCGCTGCCGATGGCGCGGCGCGGTGACGCGACCCACTCCAGATACCGCGCGTCGAACTCGGCCACGAGCCGGGCCCGCTCCTTCATCAACGCCGCCCATTCGTCGAGGGCCGCGTAGCCCGCCTCGGTCAGCTCGTAGTCGCGCCGGGCCGGGCCAGAGCCGCTGGTCTCCCACGACGATCGAACCTGGCCGTTCGCCTCGAGGGCGCGGAGCGTGCGGTAGACCTGGCCGACGTCGACCGCGCCGTTGGTGATCCCCAGCTGGGCCAGCTCGCCCACGATCGCGTAACCGTGGGCCGCGCCTCCGGCGAGGAGGACCATCACGAACGGCTCCATCCAGCGATGGTGGCCGCCGAGCGGTGCCCAACCGTGATGAACGGGGACGCCGGCGGCGTCCCGATCGGTGGCGATCGCCGTCGGGTCGGCGCTGGCCTGTTGCCTCGGCTCGCTCATATATGCGCCGAGCATACGGTCCCCGCGCAAGCGCGCCCGCAGGTGGCTTCGTGGTCCCGAGCGCCGGCGAACCCCCCATCGCCGACGCTCGGGTCGGTCAGGCCGGCGCGGAGCCCGGGGGCGGTCAGGCCGGCCAGAAACCCCGTGCGGTCAGGCCGGCCAGGAGCGCGGGAGGTCAGGCCGGCCGGAAACCCGGGTGGTCCATCGCCGCTCCGATCAGGTCGGCGACGTCGGCGGCAACCCCGTGATTGACGATGCGGAGGTAGATCTCCTCCTCGGCGACGTGGATCTTGAGGAGTGCGTAGAGCTGGAAGACGACCCGTCGCAGGGCGAGCTTCGTGCCGAGGCTGATGTGGCCGGTCTCGACCTGGCGGGCCAGCTTCGCGTACTCGGACGCGAGCCGGCGAACCTGCTCGTGCTCGCGCCGCATCGGCGTCATCGAGTGGCGGTTCTGATACATCCGCTCGAGCTCCGGGTAGAGCGTCCGCTCGGCGGCCTCGACGTGGGGCAGGAGGATGTCCTGGACGAAGGTGGCGACCTCGTCCACCTCGGAGCGGATCTCGGCGGCCTTCTCAGTCAGGAGCCGGTCGGCGAAGTCCGGCAGCAGGTTGACGTGGTCGAGGAGGCGCTCGTGGTGCTCGTGGCCCACCTGCGGCAGCGTCTGGATCATGGCTCGATCTCCTTGATTGCTCGGCCGGCGCTCAGCGTCGGCTGGTTCGGTCGGGACGCCTGGGCCGGCGCCTGGGGCGGTACGCAAGGCCGGGGCGGGACGCCACGCGGCGCTCGAGATCACGTATCTGCCGCCTCCTTCCCGCCCTCGGCGAGGGCCACGAAGAAGAGGGCCACCGGCCGGTAGACCGCGTGGGCCAGCTTCATGTAGGGGGCCAGCAGGACGAGCTCCATCGCCACGGCGACGTGGACGAGGAAGACCCAGTAGCCCCACGTGGGCGGGCTGGGCAAGTAGAGGGCGAGCTCGAGGACGAAGCCGGTCAGGCCGGTCACCCAGAGCAGCGCGAGGAGGAGCCAATCGGCCGTCGTCGAGCGTCGCACGGATCGGTTGGCGGCCCGGAGGCGATCGACGATGAGCACGCTCGTGCCGTAGACGAGGAGGATGCCGGCCACCGTCCCGAGGAGCCGGACCGGGTACCAGATCGGAACGGGGGTGCCGGTCTCCTTGATCCCGAGGAGGGCCAGGCCGTAGTCGAGGCCCGTCGCCGCGAGGAGGCCGAGGAAGCCCCAGACGGTGACCGCGTGGACCAGCCAGCGCCGCCGATACCAGGCGACCGATGCCGGACCGGGCTCGTCCGGCACCTCGGTCTCGCACTCCTCGCGGAAGCGAGCCTGGGCGAGCGACTCCCGCCCGATCGCGCTCCACGCCGCCCGCGCCGTCCGGGCCAGCGCGGCCCGGCTGCCGAGGACCGTCGACCAGCCGACGCCCTCGCGGCGGCCGATGCGCCGGACCATGCCGCCGACCCCACCGAGCCCGGCCAGGACGACGAGGACCATGACGACGATCCCGAGGCTGTGGATGAGACCCTCCGGGACGAACTCGAAGATGGCCAGTGACTCGCCGGCCTGCGGTCCGTGGAACGAGTACATGAACAGGCCGAAGAACGCGGCCAGGAGGACGACGAGGAGCGTCGCGACGACGGGACGCGTATACATCGAGCGGGCGATCCGGGTCCGGTCGTAGCTGGCGATGGCGAAGCGCCGGGTCGCCGCCATGAACTCGCTCGGGTCGGCCTGGGTCGGGCACGTCTCGGCGCACTCCCCGCACTGGTAGCAGGTCCACAGCTCCTTGCTGGACAACAAGGCGTCCTTCATCCCGAGCTGGGCGTAGCGGATGATCCGGCGGGGGAACGTCGCGTCGGTCTGGGACAGGGGGCAGCTGGCGGTGCAGGTGCCGCAGCTGAAGCAGGCGCTGATGTCGGTGGCGCCGTAGCGCTGGATCTCGGGGTAGAGCCCGAGGTCGAGGGTCGTCGGCACGGTGGCGATCGCGGTCATCAGGCGACCCGTCCTGTTCGTTCGTACTGGAAGTAGCCGTCGGTGGTGGCGCCCTTGATCTCGGCCAACCAGCCATAGCGGCGCATGCCCATGACCCAGACGAGGGCCTCGTGGGTCGGCGCCCCGATCGCGGCCGCGATCTCGGGGACGGTCAGAGGGCCGTCGGCGAGGGCGGCGAGGATGCGGGCCCGCATGAGCGGCTCCTCGCGGACGACCTCGCGGACGTCGCGGTTCTGCTGGCGGACGTCGGGGTTCGGCTGGCGGACGTCGCCGCCAGGCCGGCTCGTCGCAGCCGTCATGCCGGCACCTCCGCGAGCTGTTCGATCATTGCCCCGACCTGGGCGTCGGTGTAGCCCAGGAGGTCGATGGCGTTCTCCGGGCAGAGCGGGACGCAGCCGCCGCAGCCCTTGCACCCGGTCGGGCTGATGACGGCGGCATGCCGGTCGGCCCCCTCGGTCATCGAGATCGCGTCGTAGGGGCAGGCGGTGAGGCAGTCGCCGCAGGCCGTGCAGCGCTCCGCATCGACCGTCGCCACGAGCGGGTCGAGCTCCGTGTAGCCCTTCTTGAGGACCGCCGCGCTCTGGGTCACGGCGGCGAGGCCGGAGGCGACGCTCTCGGCCGACGTCTTCGGGCCCTGGCAGGCGCCGGCGATGAGGACGCCATCGACGACCGTCTCGACCGGTCGGAGCTTGGGGTGGATCTCGTTGAAGAAGCCGTCGCTGCCGGCGGGCAGCTTCAGGACGTCCACCAGGGCCTCGTTGGCGCGCGGCACCATCCCCGTCACGAGGACGACGAGATCGACCGGGATCGCGAGCTCCGCGTTCTCCGTGAGGAGGTCCCGGACCGTGATGGTGAGCCCTCCGCCGCTCTCGTGGAGGACCTCGGGCGGCGCCTCCGGGGCGAACTTCAGGAAGACCGAGCCGGCCTCCCGGGCCTCGGTGTAGAGCGGCTCGAACTTGCCGTACGTCCGCATGTCGCGGTAGAGGTGGAACTGCCGGATCGACGGGTCGAGCCCGGCGACCTGGACCGCGGCCTGGACGGTGGCCGCGCAGCAGAAGCGGGAGCAGTACTGGTTGGCGTCGGGGAGGTCGGCGGGCTGCCGGTTGCCGACGCAGTAGACGTAGGCGAGGCTCCGGACGCGGCGCCCGTGCCAGGTCAGTGGGCCCGGGCTGCCGGCGTCGACGAGCTCCTTGAACTCGGGCAGCGTGACGACGCCCTCGATGCCGTAGCCGAGCTCACCGAGCGCCGGCTGGTAGCTCTCGAATCCGGTCGCGACGATGATCGATCCGACCGCGACCTCCACGGCCGCCGAGCCCTCCGGACCGATCCGGATGCTGACCCGGTAGTTGCCGAAGCTGCCGGCCTTGGCGACGACCTCGGCTCCGGTCAGGACCGTGATCGTGGGCCGCTTCCGAACCTCCGTGACGAGGGTCTCGATGAGCGCCCGGCCGTCCTTGTTGTGGGGGTACATCGGGCCGAAGCGGCGGACCCAGCCACCGAGCTGGACCTCGCGCTCGACGAGGGTCACGTGCAGCCCGATGTCGGCCAGGCCGATCGCCGCCCGGAGGCCGGCGATCCCGCCGCCGATGACGAGCGTGTGGGGCAGCGTCTCGACGACCATCGGCTCGAGGGGCACGGTCAGGCGGGTCCTGGCGATGCCGGCCCGGACCAGCGCCGTGGCCTTCTCGGTCGCCGCGGCGCGATCGTCCGTGTGGACCCACGAGCACTGCTCGCGGATGTTGACCTGGCTGTACTCGTACGGGTTGAGCCCGGCGCGCGACGCGACGCCGCGGAATGTGTAGGTGTGGAGCTTCGGCGAGCAGGACGCGACGACGAGGCCGTCGAGCCCCTGCTCCTCGATGTCCCGGACCATGTCCTGCTGGGTGGCGTCCGAGCAGGTGAACATCGCCGTCTTCGCGACGACGACGTCGCCGGCGTCGCCGATGTCGGCGATGACCTTCTCGACGTCGACGTAGTCGCTGATGTTCCCGCCGCAATGACAGACATAAACGCCGATCCGGCGCGCGCCGGGGGCGCCCGTGGCGTCCGCGCCGGTCGAGGCGATCGGCTGAGCGGCCGGGTGCCGGCTCTTGATCTTCGTCATGCCGGCACCATCGCCTTCCGGACCTCGTCGAGCATCGCCGCGTCGGCCTTCGAGCGCTCGAGGTGGGCGGCCACCTGGGCGACGGCCGCACCGGCGTGGATGATCGAGTCGGCGATGTCCTTGGCTCCGGACGCCGCCCCGGCGACGAAGACGCCGGGGATGCTGGTCCGCCCCGGGTCCAGGTCTTCCTCGGGCTCATCGACGTAGTCCCACTCGTCGAGGCCGAGCTCGCCGACCTCGAACAGCTGCCCGGCGTCGGCGTTTGGCTGGACGCCGACGGCGAGGACCACGAGGTCGTACTCGGCCTCGACGATGCCGCCGCCGTTCTCGATGTCCTCGTAGCGGAGGACGAGGTCGCCGCCGGGCTTCTCGGTGATCTCGGCGACGCGGCCCTTGATGTACGTCGCGCCCATGGCCTTGGCGCCCTCGTAGAACTCGTCATAGCGCTTGCCCGGCGCCCGGATGTCCATGTAGTGGACGGTCACGTCAGCGAGGGGCAGGGCGCCCATGAGCAGCTGGTTCTGCTTGATCGAGTACATGCAGCAGAACCGCGAGCAGAGCGGATTGCCGACCGTCTCGTCGCGCGAGCCGGTGCACAGGACGTAGCCGATCCGCTCGGGGACCTTGCCGTCGCCGGGGCGGAGGATCGTGTTGAACGGGCGCGTCGGCGCGAGCAACCGGTCCATCTGCATCCCGGTGATGACGTTCTTGTACGTCCCGTAGCCGTACTGCGGCTTGAGGTCGGCCGCGAAGAGCTTGAAGCCGGTCGAGACGACGACGGCCCCGACCTCGACCTCGCGCTGCTGGTCGCGGGCGTGGAGATCGATGCAGCCGTCGACCGGACAGGCGGCGACGCACTCGCGGCACTCAGAGCAGACGGCGCAGTCGAGGCAGCGCCCGGCGGCCTCGTGAGCCTCCGCCTCGGTGAGCCCGGCCTCGACCTCGCGGAAGTCGAGCGGCGCCGGCTCGAGGGTCGTCCCGTCGGCGGTCGAGGCGCGGAGGCTGAAGGCGTTCTGGCGGGCGATGACCTCGGCCTTGTCCACGACCGGCAGCCGGTCGTCGAAGCCGTCGAGGGTGCCGCCGGTCAGCCAGCGGTCGATCATGTGGGCCGCCCGGCGGCCCTCGCCGACGGCCCGGGTGATGTCGGTCGGGCCGTTGACGGCGTCGCCGGCGGCGAAGACCCAGGGCTGCCCGGTCTGGCGCGAGACCGGGTCGGCCGCGAGCAGGCCGCGGTCGTCGCTCGGCACCTGGCCGGCGAAGGCGCTCGGGTCGGCCGTCATCCCGATCGCGCTGACGATGAGCTCGCAGGGCAGGACGAGCTCGCTGCCGGGGATCGGCTGGGGCCGGCGACGCCCCGAGACATCGGGCGCGCCGAGGTGCATCCGGGCGCAGCGGAGGCCGCTCACGGCGCCGTGCTCGTCACCGAGGACCTCGAGGGGAGCGACCAGGAGGGCGAACTCGACGCCCTCGCGCTCGGCGTCCACGCTCTCGACATGGTGGGCCGGCATCTCATCCCGGCCGCGGCGGTAGGCGACGGTGACCGAGGCCGCGCCGAGCCGACGGGCGGTCCGGGCCGCGTCCATCGCGACGTTGCCGCCGCCAACGACGACGACTCGCTTCCCGGCCAGTCCCATCGGCCGGCCGAGCTTGACCCGGCGCAGGAAGTCGGTCCCGCCGAGGACGTCGAGGCGGTCGTCACCGGGCACGCCGAGACCGACCGAGCGGTGGGTTCCCGTCGCGACGAGGACGGCGTCGAAGCCGTCGGCCTTGAGGGCGGCCAGGTCGCGGACCGGGCTGTGGGTCACGATCTCGACGCCGAGCGCCCGGACATTGTCGATGTCGCGCTCGACGACCGCCTCGGGCAGGCGGTAGGAGGGGATTGCCAGGCGGAGGAAGCCGCCGGCGACCGGCGCCGCCTCGAAGATCTTCACCTCGTGACCCTGGCGTGCCAGCTGCCAGGCCGCGGTCAGCCCGGTCGGGCCGGAGCCGACGATCGCGACGCGCCGGCCGGTCGGCGGCGCGACCTCGATGCCCGGGCCGTCGAGGTCGGGATCGTGGCGGTCGGCGACGAATCGCTTCAGGCGCCGGATCGGGAGGGTCCCCTCGAGCGAGCCGCGGGTGCACTCGGCCTCGCACGGGGCGTAGCAGGCTCGCCCGAGCGTACCGACGAGCGGCGTCGCGTCCAGGACGAGCCGGTAAGCCTTCTCGTACTCGCCGCTCCGGATGAGCGAGACGTAGCCGTGGGCCTGGATCCCGGCCGGGCAGGCGAACGAGCACGGCGAGCTGCCGGCGCGGTCGATGACGGCCTTCTTCGGGACGGCCTGGGGGAACGGGATGTAAGCGGCCCGGCGGGCCACGAGGTCCGCGTTGAACTGGTCCGGGACGGCGACCGTGCAGGCGGTCTCGCAGAGCGCGCAGCCGGTGCACGTGGCCTCGTCGACGAAGCGGGCCTTCTGGGTCACCGAGGCGCGGAAGCGTCCATCGGCCGACCGCCGGATGCCGTCGACCCGGCTGTACGTCATCGCCGTGATGTTCGGGTGGTGGATCGTCGCCGCCATCTTGGGCGTCGAGATGCAGCTGGCGCAGTCCAGGGTCGGGAAGACCTTGCTGAGCAGGATCATCTTCCCGCCGACGCTGGCCTCCTTCTCGACGAGCAGGACCTTGTAGCCCATGTCACCGAGCTTGAGCGCGGATTCCATGCCGCCGATGCCGCTGCCGACGACGAGGACGTCGTAGTCGGTCGCGCGGGGCTCCGGGGTCGGGAGCTGGTCGTTCGTGGCGAGCTGGTCGGTGGTCGGGCGCTGGTCGATCATCGCGTTCACCTCGCCCCGATCGGGCCGAGGTCCGCGAGTGCGGCCGAGAAGCCCTGGACGTGCTTCGTGAATGGCTCGGCGCAGACCGAGCAGATGGCGGCCAGGCGGAGCCGCTGGGCATCGATCCCGAGCTCGCGCATCTGCGCCTGGGCCCTGGCCACGATCGCCGACGAGCGCTCAGCGCAGTCCGGGAGGTAGGCGCACTCGTCGCCGTCCGAGGCGACGAAGACCCCGTCGAAGCCGGACTGGAGTGCGCGGACGATCCACGACGGCCGGATGCCGCTCGTGCACGGGAGGCCGATCACCCGCACGCCCGGTGAGTAGTGCATGTGGGCGCTGCCGGCCAGGTCGATCCCGGGGTCCGAGATGTTGTTCGTCGAGAACACGAGGATCCTCGGGACGAGGGTGGCGTCCTGGCTTCGCGGTTCGGTCGCGGCGATCGCGGGCATCTGTCAATGGCTCCCAGGTCGGACCCGGCCCGGTGCGGGCGCCTGCGCGCCCGCGGACCGGTGGGACCGGCTACTTGCGGCGGACCACGAACACGCGGTCGTAGCCGTCGGCGGCGAGATGACCGAGGAAGTCGTGGCCCACCTTGGCCGACCAGGCGCCGATGTCGGTCTTCGTGATCGGGTCGGTCGACCAGATCTCGATGACGGACCCGAGGGGCACTGTGCCCATCGCCTTCTTGGCTTCGAGGAGCGGACCCGGGCAAGCGGCGCCGCGGGCATCGACGACCTTGGCGGCGACGATCGTCTCGAGGTCAACGAGGCTGGCAGTCATGACTGGCTCTCCTAGTAGGTGAGGGTGCTGGTTGCCGAGGTGACCTCGGCGATGAACCTGGCCGCGGCGACGACTTCGGCGCCGGGCACGAGATCGGTCGCGGGGTCGATGCCCCGGCTCTTGACGCATGGCCCGCAGATGAGAAGGTGGGCGCCCAGGTCTCGGGCCTCCGCGAGCAGCGTCGCCAGCGGTGGGAACGCCGCCGCTTCGACGCGATCGGCGACCCCCTTCCGAAGGAGCTCCACACCGGAGCCCTGAAAGCCCATCACGACGGCGACGTCGGAGGCCAGCGCGGCGCCGGCCATGACGAAGGGGATGGTCGCGAGCTCGGCATCGTCCGGCCCATGGGTGACCATGAACACGAGCTTCTCGCTGTCGGCCATGCGTGACTCCTTGCACTGGCTCCGACTGGGAGCCGTCAGATGAACAGGACCTGGCCGTCTTGTGCGGCCATGAGGAACGAGGCGATGCCGCCCGAGGCATCCACGAGGGGGTCGAGGGTGGTGACGTCGATCCCGAGGACGTCGAGCGAGCCCGAGCAGGCGGTGATCGAGACCTCGCCGATCTCCTTGGCCTGGCGGAACGTTTCGAGCCAGGGGATGTTTCCGACGCGATCGACCGGCTCCTGGGGCCGGGGGCGCGTGGCGTCGTAGGCGAGGCCGTGGTCGTTCGCGATGCGGTCGGCACGGAAGGCGTCGAGCGCCCAGTACATGAGCAGGACGTTCACCGGCCGTTCCATCGCGGCGGCGCCGGCGGCGATCGTGCCGGCGGCGTGGAGCTTGTCGGCGGTCCCGGAGAACAGGACGATCGAGAGGCTGTCGTTCATCGGTGGGTCACCTGGTTCGGCTGGGCGCGGAAGGTCGGCGCGACGCGGGGACCGGTCGCGCTCGCGGGAACGGGAGTGGCCGCGGTCGCGGACATCGCCATGTTTTCGGGCAGCGGCGCGGTCCCGGGCAGCGGCGCGGCGGCGGGCAGCGGGGCGGCGGCAACGGTCCCGGGAAGTGGCGCGGTCCCGGGCAGCGGCGCGGCGGCAACGATCGAGGCGCCGGGGTCCCGGCTGGCGGCTGCGGCGATGCTGCCCAGCGCGGACAGCCGGCGGACGATGACATCACGCATCAGGCCGCAGGCGACGAGGATCTGCTCGTCAACGAGCTGGTAGCGAACGGACCGCCCGTCGCGGACGGACTCGACGAGGCCGACGCTGCGCATCGACGCGAGGTGCTGGGAGGCGGCGGCCTGGCCGACCTCGAGCAACCGGGCGATCTCGTGGACTTCCCGCGGCCGCTCGCCGAGGAGGTGGATGATCCGGAGGCGATGCGGGCTCGCCAGCGTGCGCAGGAGCGTCGTCTGGATGGCGTCGATCTCGTCTCGAGGGTTCATGGCTTGGCTCTCTCGTTGGCGGCGAATCTGCGTGGTATTCGTCATGGATATATGTATGTCTGAGACATCTATCAGTCCTGAGCCAGATGTCACGACTCGACGGGACCTCCGGCTCGGGTCCTCCCGGGTCTCGCCGGCCGGGAGCACGGTGCCGCGCCGGGGGCACTCGTCTTGCGCCCGGATGGTTCCCAACGCCCGGCCGTGGCCCGCCCGGCCGCGGCCCGCCCAGCCGCGGCCCGCCGAGCCGTCCTGGGCCGGCCAGCCGTGGTCCGCCCAGCCGTGGCCCGTCTGTGCACGATCCGCCGCCCTGTCCCGTATGCACCTCGACGGCATACCCAGGCAGGGGGCGGAGCGGGCCGTCGAGCGATGGGCGAGTCAGCCCCGAATTCCCCGGGTGCAGTCGTTGTGCGTCCGCGTCTCCGGCGGCATACGCGACCGCTTCGGCCGTTCGGGTGCCCGCCGCTGGATCGCCGCGAACACACTTGGACCGGCCGCTATTCCGTCGAGGTGCATACCGGATCGATCCGCGACGTACGGGTCCGGGGCGCGTGATCCGCGACGAACGGGTCCGGGGCGCGTGATCCGCGACGGGCGGGTCCGGGGCGCGTCGTCCGCGGCGGGCGGGTGCCCGACGCTTCGTCCGCGACGGGCGGGTCCGCGACACGTGATCCGCGACGGGCGGGTCCGCGACACGTCGTCCGCGACGGGCGGGTGCCCGACGCTTCGTCCGCGACGGGGGAGTAACCGCTGAGCCACCGCGGGAACCTCTTGTGCTGGGGCCGCGCGCTCGCCACGCTGAGGGCCATGGACCGCTGGAAATTCTTCGACATCAGCCATCGAGATCACGTCGTCTGCAACCCGACGAGCCTGGACAAGCTGGACGAGGTCATCGGCCTGCTCGACCTTCCGGATGGGCCGCGGGTCCTGGACATCGCCTGCGGCAAGGGCGAGTGGCTCCTCCGTCTCGCCGCGCGGTACGGCCGGGACTCCGGCGGGGCGGGGTTTCGGGCGGTCGGCGTCGACATCTCGCCCTATCACATCGCGGAGGCACGGGCGGCTGCGGCTCGCCGCGCACCGGCCGCCGAGCTGGAGCTGCTCGAGGTGGGCGGGGCCGACTATCGACCGGCCGCCGCGAGCTTCGACCTGGGTTCGTGCCTCGGGGCGAGCTGGATCTTCGGCGGGCATCGGGGAACGCTTCGGGCGCTCCGAGCCGCCGTGAAGCCCGGCGGCCGGGTCCTCGTCGGCGAGCCCTTCTGGCGATCCGAGCCGGATCCCGCCTATCTCGACTGGTCGGGTCTGCGGCGATCCGAATTCGGCAGCCATCTCGAGAACGTTGACGCCGGCCTGCAGGAGGCCCTCCACCCGCTCCTCGCCCTCGTCAGCAACGGCGACGAGTGGGACCGCTACGAGACCCTCCAGTGGCGGGCGGCCGCCCGGTACGCGGCGGCCAACCCCACCGATCCCGACGTGCCGGAGCTCCTCGAGCGCATCTCGAGGAGCCGCCACGAGTACCTGGCGTGGGGCCGCGAGACGCTCGGCTGGGCGCTCTACCTGTTCGCCCGAGGCACGGACGAGGGTCCAGGCATCCCGGACAGCGGTCGACGCGGGCTGAACGAGGCCCCACCCGAAGCCGGCGACCCGTAGCCCATTCGTCTCCCTTGCGCCGGCGGAACGAGCCGATATGGTCATCCCAGGAGCGGGAACAGGCCAATCGGCCGAGCGAGCGGGCGCCGAGCTCGAGTGAACGGGCGACCGTCGTCGCTCCCGCCAACGAGCCGAAGGCCCTGACCAGCGGGCATCCGGGGATGCCGGCTTCGAGATCAACCTTCCCGAGAGCGAATGGAACCATTGACTGCGGATGACAAGCCGGCCGAGCGGCGGCCGGGCCAGGGCCGTCCCGGAACCGATCCGGGCGCTCGGCGGCGGGCCATGGCGTCACGCGCGGTCCGCGTCCTCGTCCCCGCCCTCGTCGCGCTTCTCGTCGTTCTCACCGCTCCGCTCGGGCGCGTCGCCAACGCGGCCGACGGGAACGTGGTCCGGCTTGCCGGGGCCGATCGCTACGCAACGGCCGCCGCCGTGGCCTCGACGTTCGAGCCCGGCGTCTCGGCCGCCTACATCGCGGTCGGGACCGACTTCCCGGACGCTCTGTCCGGCGCCGCCGCGGCGGGGGCGAACCGCGACCCGGTTCTCCTCGTCACGCCCACCTCGATCCCGCCCGCCGTCGCGGCGCAGCTGACCCGCCTCGCGCCGGCGAGGATCGTCATCCTTGGTGGCACCGGCGCCGTGTCGGCGGGTGTCGAGGCTGCCCTGCACGCCTTCACGACCGGCCCGGTCGTCCGTCTCGCCGGGGCGGACCGCTACGGCACGTCCGCCGCCGTGTCCGCGGCCACGTTCCCGGCCGGGGCGCCGGCGGCCTACGTCGCGGTCGGGACGAACTTCCCGGACGCTCTCGTCGGCGCCGCCGCGGCCGGCCACGTCGGCGCTCCCGTCCTGCTCGTCGGCCGGGACGCCATTCCCGCCGAGATCACGAGCGAGCTCGTGCGACTCGCGCCGGCGAGGATCGTTGTCCTGGGCGGCCCGACCGTGATCTCAGCGGCGGTCGAGGCTGCCCTGCACGGCTACACGAGCGGCCCGGTCGATCGGCTGGCCGGCACGGATCGGTACTCGACCGCGGTGGCGATCTCCCAGGCGACCTACGGCCAGGCTGACACGGTCTACTTGACCACGGGCCAGAACTTCCCGGACGCGCTCGCCGGGGCGTCGCTCGGCGGCCCGCTGCTGATGACCCCGCCGGACACCCTGCCGGCGGCGATCCGCGGCGAGATCGGCCGCCTCGGGGCCAGCCGGGTCGTCGTCCTCGGCGGAACCTCCGTCGTCTCCGACGGCGTCGCCGCCGCCGCGGCGGCGAACGCCCAGGCGTCCGCGGCAGGCCGGTGGATCGGGGACCTCTACGTCGCCGCCGCGGTCCGCTGGCAGCAGCCGGACGGCTACGCCTGCACCGCGGCCGCGGTGCTGATGATGCTCAACATCGTGGCCCTCCAAAGCCCGTCGCCCGGGGACGGGCTCGCCTGGGCGCCGTCGATCTCCTTTGACCTCCAGAGCCAGGTCCTGGCCTGGGAGCGCCAGAACATGACGATGATCGTCGACGGCACCCACGGTGCGGATCCGCACGGCTGGCGCAACGCGCTGAACTTCTACGGCTGGGGCTCGCTCTCGGCGGACGTCTATCGCGACGCGTCGTTCGACGCCTTCGACGATGCGGTCAAGGCCGCGATCATCAGCGTGGCCCGCTTCGGCAAGCCGGCCGGCCTGCTCATGCTGGCCGGACACCACGCGATGCTGCTCCACGGCTGGGACGTCAGCGGTGAGGATCCGTCGACGGGTTCGACCAACTTCACCGTGAACGGCGTCTGGCTGACCGATCCGTGGCAGCCGAACGGCCGGCAGGACGCGTACGTCACCCGGGCTTGGCTCCAGGCGGGGCCCACCTCGCTGCAATTCACGCCGTATCTCGAGACCGACTCACCCTATCCCGACCCGATCGACGGCCGGATCGGCCTCGAGGAGTGGAACGGCCGCTACACGATCGTCGCGGCGGTTCGCTGACCTGTCGCGAGCCCGGGCCCGCGCCACGAGGCCTCGGGTCGTGCGTCGAGATCGGGCTCGCGATACCCCTGCCCAGTATTGACAAGATGGCTTGTCAAGAGGGCTAATGCGCCGTAGAATTCGTGATGAACGGCCTGTCAAGACTTGACAGGCCCACAGTCATGTCCGGCGGCTCGGCGCGGCACCGGGACGGAACCAGAACCTCGGCGTCGCCGCGAGCGTAGAGATCGATGCACGAGGAGACCCGGGAGGTCGGTTGGCAGGCGGAATCGCGGCAGAGGTGAAGAGCCGGCTGAACATCGTCGACGTGATCGGCGAGAGCGTTCAGCTGAAGAAGGCGGGGACGACCTACAAGGGGTTGTGCCCGTTCCATGGTGAGAAGACACCCTCGTTCACCGTCACACCCGCGCGCGACTCCTGGAAGTGCTTCGGCTGCGGCCTCGGGGGCGATGTCTTCAGCTTCGTCATGCAGCGGGATTCCGTCCCGTTTCCGGAGGCCCTCCGCCAGCTCGCGAACAAGGCCGGCGTCGAGATCGACGAGCGGACCAAGCGCGAGGACGCCCACCGGGCCCGCCTCCGCGACATCCTCGAGACGGGGATCGCCTTCTACCACCAGGTCCTGACGGCCACGAAGCTCGGTGCGCCGGCCCTCGACTACCTTCGCGGCCGGGGCTTCAGCGACGCCACGATCGAGGCAGCCCAGCTCGGCTGGGCGCCGGACGGCTGGGACACGATGAGCCGGCGGCTCGTCGAGAAGCGGAACATCCGGCCGGAGGAGCTCGTCGAGGTCGGGCTCGCGTCGCCGGGCCGGTCGGCGACGCGCGGTGTCGGGGTCATCGACAAGTTCCGGGGCCGTGTCCTGTTCCCGATCCGGGACCAGAACGGGGCGGCCGTCGGGCTCGGCGGTCGGATCCTCGGCTCGGAGGGCGAGGGTGGCCGTGACACCGGGCCCAAGTACCTCAACACCCCCGCGACGCCCCTCTTCGACAAGAGCCGGACGCTGTACCTGATCGACAAGGCCAAGGGCTCCATCCGCAAGTCGGGCCAGGCCGTCATCGTCGAGGGCTACACGGATGCCCTCATGGCCCACCAGGCCGGCTACGACAACGTCGTTGCCTCCCTCGGCACGGCCCTGACCCCGGGCCAGGTCGCCCTGCTGACCCGCTACGCGAAGAAGATCGCCCTCGCCTACGACGTCGACGCCGCCGGCCAGAAGGCCGGGACGCTGGGGGTCCAGGCCCTCGAGGGGCTGATCGGCCAGCTCGCGGCCACGGAGACCGGGATCGAGCTGGACGAGGTCCGGGTGGTCCGCCTGCCGGACGGCAAGGATCCCGACGAGCTTCTCCGCGACGCGCCCGACCGCTGGCGCGAGGAGGTCCGAACGGCCCAGCCGATCGTCGACTACCTCATCGACACCTATGCCACGACGTATGACCTCAAGACGCCGGGCGGCAAGGCCCGCTTCGTCGACGCCCTCATGCCGACGATCCGGGCCGTCCCGAACCCGGTCATGCGCGACGGCTGGCTCCAACGCGTCCGCCAGGTCTCGGGGGTGGAGGAGCGGGTCCTGCTCGAGGTCCTCCGGAGCGGTCGCTCGGCGACCGGGCTCGCCCGGCCCGCCGGCGGGCGGGCCGGCAGCACCAGCCACGGGACCGCCGGCAGCGGCGGCGACGGTGGCGGCCGGATCAACGTCGAGAGCGTGACCTCGTCGCCGGATGCCCTGCGGGTTGGCGACATTCTCCGCGGCGTGCTGCCCCAGGAGCAGGAGCTCCTCCGCCTGATGCTGCTCGTCCCCGAGGTCCAGGTCCAGATCACCGACGCGCTCGGGCCGGACCGCCTCCCGAACACCGTCGCCCGGGAGCTGTTCCGAGCCGTCGTCCTGGCCCGTGAGCCGAACAACCAGGGGGTCCGGCCCCCCTTCAGCCTGAGCGGCCTCGTCCAGTCCCTCGACCCCGAGACCGCGGCGCTCGCGCAGGCGCTCGTCGCCCGACGCGATCCCGACGCCCACGACCTCAGCCCGGAGGAGCTTGCCTACGAGGTGGAGCGGCTCGTCATCGACCTCGAGGAGCGGGCGCTCGACGAGCGCCACGAGTTCTCGCAGAACGCGCTCGCCGAGGCCGAGCAGGCCGGCGACCGCGACGCCGCCGGCAGCCATCTCCTCGAGATCCAGGCCATCAACGACCAGCGACGCTCGCTCCATCGACGCCGCGACCAGACCCGACTGCTCGTCAGCCCCGCAAGGAGGTAGCCCCAACCATGCCCGTCGATCCGCTCGATCAACAGCTCGTCGAAGCCGTCCTCACCCGTCCCCGCCGCGCGCGGGCGGATCTGGAGGAGGCGAAGCTGGCCGGCATCCGGACGAAGGTCGTCGAGGACGACGATGACGTCGACGGCGATGACGACGACTCCGGTCCGACGGCTCTCGGCGACACGGACACGGACGACGTGATCGTCGAGGTCGTCGCCGAGGACGCCGACGCGACCGGGATCGCGGCCGCCCTGCCCGCCGACGCGCCCGCGAAGCTCAATGCGGCCGAGCTCGAGGAGCCGACCGCCGAGGAGCTCGAGGCGCTCTCGGCCGACATGATCGGGATCGACGACCCGGTCCGGATGTACCTCAAGGAGATCGGCAAGGTCGCCCTCCTGACGGCCGAGGAGGAGGTCGTCCTGGCCAAGGCGATCGAGCTCGGCGAGCAGCTCGCCGAGGAGCCCTGGAAGGGGATCGTCTCGCTCCACGAGTGGACGACGCACAACACCGAATCGAAGACCCGGACGCTCAAGCCGCAGCACCGCCTGCCGCTGGGCGACGAGGCGCACCGGCTCGTCCGCGAGGCCATCACCTCGAAGGCGGCCGCGGACCTCCTCGTGTCGCCGCCCGACTTCCACCTCATCAAGGCCGGTCGGGACGTCCAGTCGGAGGGCACGACGCACCTCCTCAAGGAGGCCCGCAAGCTGCTCAGCACGTACGCCGACGCGTTGGAGGGCAAGGCCGACGAGCCACCGGCCGAGGTCTTCCTCCGCCTCCTCGACTGGGCCTACTTCGCGGTCCACAACGGCGACCTGGACTCGCGCGACAACGTCGGCCTTCGGGCGATCTACGACTGGACCCGCGACGAGGTCGCGTTCCCGGCGCTCGAGCGCTGGGTCCTGTCGGGCCGGGACGCCGAGCTCCTCAAGCACATGGGCTACGACCCGGACGTGCCCTCGACGACGAAGCTGGCCCACCGCAAGGGCGAGCTGGTGGTGATCGGACGGGACGCCCGCGAGCAGCTCACGTCGGCCAACCTTCGGCTGGTCGTCTCGATCGCCAAGAAGTACATCGGCCGGGGAATGTCGTTCCTCGACCTCATCCAGGAAGGCAACATCGGGCTCATCCGGGCGGTCGAGAAGTTCGACTTCGAGAAGGGCTTCAAGTTCTCGACCTACGCCACGTGGTGGATCCGGCAGGCGATCACCCGGGCCATCGCCGACCAGGCCCGGACCATCCGGATCCCGGTCCACATGGTCGAGACGATCAACCGCCTGATCCGGGTCTCCCGGCAGCTCCTCCAGGAGCTCGGCCGGGAGCCGACGGTCGAGGAGATCGCCGAGGCGATGTCGAAGGGCCAGGAGGTCCAGGTCACCCCGGAGAAGGTCCGCGAGATCATCAAGGTCTCGCAGGAGCCGGTCTCACTGGAGACGCCGATCGGCGAGGAAGAGGACTCCCACCTCGGCGACTTCATCGAGGACCGCGGTGCCCTGGCCCCGGCCGAGGCGGCCTCGCACCAGCTCCTCAAAGAGCAGGTGGAGGCGGTGCTCGACTCGCTGACCGGCCGCGAGCGACGGGTCCTGCAGCTCCGGTTCGGGCTGGAGGACGGCCGGGCCCGGACCCTCGAGGAGGTCGGCAAGGAGTTCAACGTCACCCGTGAGCGGATCCGCCAGATCGAGGCCAAGGCGCTCCGGAAGCTGCGTCACCCGTCCCGCAGCCGGAAGCTCAAGGACTACCTGGAGTAAGGGTGGCGACGGTCTCTGGGCCTGGCCGGATTACCCCCGGTCGGGCGGCGCCGCCGCGGCCGGCGGCGCTGGCGTACGGCATCGGCCACGTCATCGTCCACGCCAACCCCCCGTTCGTTGAGGAGTTCGGGGCCGGCTGCGTCGGCCTGCCCGCGGCCGAGGCAATGCTGGACCTGCCGCCGGCCGCCTTCGCGCTCCTCGATCTGGTGTATCGCGAGGGGCGGCCGCGGGCGACTCGGATCGACGTCCGCGGCGAGCCGCGCAGGCTGGTCGTGGTGCCCCGCCGTGACGTCGAGACGGACGAGGTCTACGGCCTCGCAGTGCACCTCGTCCGAGGACCGGGGCCGGCGTGAGCGGTTCCGGCCGTCGCTGAGATCGGCCGGGCCCTGCCACCGGTCGCCCGTCGCTGACGTCTGCAGGGCGACCCGCCGACCCACCCCGCCGACCCACCCCGCCGACCCAGCCGCCCGACCCAGCCGCTGATCCGCGAGCGACTCGTTGCGGGGAGAAGCGCCATACGCCCGGCGTATGAGACGGACCTTACCCCGGTACCCGGCTTCGACCTTCATACGTCCGGCGTATGGAAGTGCCTCTGTGCCCGCCGAGGTGTCGGTGCCGGGCACGCCTCTGACGCGGGGCGTATGAACCGAGCCACCGCCACGGCGCCAGGCCCGGGCGGGCGACGGTTTCATACGTGGGCGGTATGGGCACCCGGCGTAGGCGAGACGCGACGTGCCGGCCGCGGCATCCCGGCTGCGAGGATCACGATCGAGCTCCCGGCAGGCTCCATCCCCGCGGCGAGCGCCTCGAGCGCACGGCGTCCCGGGATCGGAAACGCCGGTGCCAGGTCATCGGCCGCCGCTCGCACGAAGGCCCTGGTCCAGCGTGAATCGCGCAGGAGGAGGATCAGCCCATCGACCTCGCCGTCGCGCAGCTTGATGGCGAGCCGCCGCTGGAGGGCCTGGGCGTCGCGCGGCCGGGTCTCGGCCTCGACGCCGACGATCCAACCACGGCCGGCGACCGTGGCGTCCCAGGCCCGCTGGTCGCCGGGGATCGGGAGCGGAACCTCCGCCGCCCACCGCAACGACGGATGGAGTCGCCCGCGGAACGCGCTGAGCAACGCCAGGTGGCCCGCGTCTCGCACCGGCGGACCGCCCGGGTAGAACCGCGCGGACAGGTCCAACCCGACGATCCCGCCGCACCGGACAAGCACGACGAACGGCACCCTTGGCGATCGGTGACGCTCGATCCGACTCCACTCCGCATTCGAGATCCCGGCGTGGTGTGACGCCACGTCGACGCTGAGTCCACGATCGAGCCGAGCCTCCCGAAGCTCATCGCCGATCCTGACCAGTGCGGCCTCGGCCGCGCGGGTGGCTCGATCGATCGGGCGCTCGCGTGGCACCAGGCGAGGGTGCGCCGCTCCGCTTATGGCCGGCTTATCCGAAGGATCCTCCGCCGAGCTCACGCCGCACGACGACGCGCTGATGCGAGGCCGACGGGTCGGACGCGCGCTCGGCGACGACCTCGAAGCCGGATCGCTCGAACATCGGCAGCGTCCCAGTGAACGCCGCGTCGGGATGGACTTCCTCGCCGTCGTCGATCACAACCGGGTACGCCTCCAACGCCTCGGCGCCACGCTCCCGGGCGTACTCGACCGCCGCCGCGAGCAGCGCGACGGCGATCCCGCGGCCGCGGGCCGTCGCCGAAACGGCGAAGCAGACGATCGACCAGACGGGTCGGTCGTCGATCTTCGGGATCACCCGAGAGCGGACGATCCGCTCGAAGTCCTCGCGCGGCCCGAGGCTGACCCAGCCCACGGCGTGCGCCTCCCCGCCGTCGGCGTCGGGCGTCAGCGCGACGAGGCCTGGCGGCTGGTCGGACTCGGCCTGGGCGCGCAGCCGGCCTCGCAGCTCCGGGACCTTCGCGGCGGCCATGTCCTTCGACCGAAGGCGCCAGTACTGGCACCAGCACATCTGGAAGGTCGGCACTCGCGAGAAGTCCCCTGCGAACCGCTCCCAGACATCCGACGTCAGGGGCTCGACTCTCAGGCGCGCCGATCTCCGCGAACTCACGGTTCCTACGAACCCCCCCCGCGGACGTGCGTATGCTGCGCATCGATATACGCGCGCAACCTTGGCGGGACCGTGTCGTCGTACCAGACTGCAGAGAGGGCGGCACGAAAGCGTGAGTCACGATCGGCAAGGTTGATGATTCGATCCTCGAATACCGCCGCGGCCATTCGAATCAGATCTTCCAGCGCGTCGCATCCGATAAAGATCAACGAGACCTCGTCGGGAGCCCGCTCGACGAGCGTCAAGATGATCGGCCAGGCTCGCTCAGGTCCGTCCGCAGTCGGCCTGAGAATGAGCGTCTCCAACAGCCAGTCACTGAGGCGTCCGTCGTACCCTGGCAGTGGATCGCGCTCCAGTCTGCGCTGGCCGCGATCGCGAGCGACGTTCGCGGCAAGAATCCGGGCGTCTTCGAAGTAGCCTTCCACGAGCCCATCGAGGTCTCGCTCGAGATCGAGCCCCCCTCGCGGCGTCATGGCCTGCACCGGCACCAGCGGGGGTCACCGCCCTCCCGGAAGAGGCCCTCGAGCACTGGCCACGTCGCGGCGGTCAACGGTCGGACAGCGAGCGGCGTCACGTGTCAGGCGGCCTCGAGGATGGCCCGCAGCTCGCCGAGGTTGGCGCCGACTGCCTCACGGATCTGGCTCGCC
This sequence comes from uncultured Chloroflexia bacterium, assembly GCA_963719145.1. Taxonomy (GTDB): domain Bacteria; phylum Chloroflexota; class Limnocylindria; order Limnocylindrales; family CSP1-4; genus UBA5189. The sequence continues at coordinate 648,792 of CAVRAX010000004.1, read as the reverse complement.
GCCAGCGGCGCGACGATTGCGGCCAGCCCGGAGCCGGTGAGATCGGCCTCGTTCGTCAGGCGGGTACCCCCGGGCACCGCCTCCAACTGGTAGCGGAGGGTCCCGTGGAGCGGGCCGAGATCGCCGCGGATGGCAACCCTCGCGGCCGGCTCGTACTCGACGACCTCGAATGTCTCCTCGGCCGGCCGCGGCTGCGTCCGGCGTTGCGAGTAGGTCGCCCCGACACCGACCGGGCCGGACGAGGTCTTGCGGGTCTCGGCGATCGCGTAATTCCAGCGCGGGATGTTCTCGAACGTGGTGAGGTAGGCGAAGACCTCGGCCGGCGGTCGATGAATCGCGATGGCATTGGAGAAGTGCAACAGCGAGCCCCCTTCCGGATCTCCGGCGATCGTAGGCCAGGATGCCCGACGGCGCCCTCGGCTACGCTGGCGAGCGTGGACCTTCCCGCCGCCGGCCGCCCAGCGCCGGCCCCCGCCGGCCCCGGCGAGCCGCCGTCGATCGTCGAGCTCGTCCGGCGCGGCGCGCTCGACGCCGAGCTCGCTGGGCTCGTCTGGGTCCTGGTCGAGGGCCGCGTCCCGCTCGTCGTCGCCGCACCCGGTGAGCTCCTGGAGGCGGGGATCGCCGCCGATGTCCTCCGCGGGACCCTCGCCAGCCTTCGTCCCGACCTCGGGCTGGCCGGTCTCGAGGCCTTCGGGGTCGATCGGCCGCTCGGGATCCTCTCGGCCCGGAAGGTCGTCCGGGGCGAGCTGCCCGGCGGCATCGCCGGGGCCGATTCACTCCTCGACCTCAGGCGCGAGCTGGGGGCGACCCCGCCGCTCGGCCTGTCCGACGATGAGCTGTCGTTCCTGGGCTGCGTCCTCGTCCTGGGCCAGGACGAGGCTCCGGCCATTGCGGCCGCCGACCCGGCCGCGGACCCGGCACGCCCGGTCCGAGTCGTGGCGGCGCACTACGTCCGGCCGCTCCATCGCGACGCCCAGGGCCATGCCCAGCTCCTCGACCCGGCGGTGCTCGCGACCTGGGATCCCGCAGCCAGGGCCTACGAGCACTTCGCCTGGGGCGTCCTGCCGGAGATCGCTGCCCGCCTCGGCCGCCGGGCCGGCGACCTCGAGGCGGACCTCCACCACCGACGTGACGACCTCGGGGGCCTGGTCGCGGCCGGCGTCGTGGCGATCGATGAGGTCGCCCGGCTGGTGGCCGGCTACCGCGTCGGCTACGGCCACCCCCACGGGTCCGGCGCGCCGCACTGACGCTCAGAGCCGACGCACGGACCCGCGCGGACCCGCGCGGACCCGCGCGGACCAGTACCACTGGCGCCTTGTCGCTGGCGACTGCTTGCGCATGATCACGGAGAGCACCGGAAAGAGCATCTGGATCAGGACGATGACGACCGACGAGCTACCGTCGATGACCGACGCCGAGATCGGCCAGATCGACCGCGCCGGCGTGGACGACCGCCGCGCCGGGGTCGACGATCGCCGCGACGGCAACGACCGACGAGCCGAGGACGATGTCTCGACTCACCTCGAGGACCTTCTCGTCGGGGAGCTTGCGCCGCTCACGGCTTCGGCCATGGTCGACGTCGAGCGGCTCGCCGACGTCGAGCTCGTCGGGCAGCACCTCCGGATGTCGGGCAGGCTGCCGACCGGCCACTTCCAGCGCGTCTCCGACTTCCTGAACCATCACGACGGGCTGATCGAGATCCGGAACGCCACGGTCCTGCGCCGGAACGGCGACCCGACGAAGGTCACGATGCCCCGGGTCTGGGTCAGTCCCGCGGAGATCACCCTGATCGGCCAGGTCGCACCGGCGCAGCCGAGCGGTGCGCCCACCGACGTTATGATCCAGAAGGTGGCGCGAGGCCTGATCGTCGTGACGCCCGGCCACACCCTGACCGGCGAGGTCTACATCACGGCGGAGGCCGATCTTGCCGCCTTCATCGAGTCGCCGGATCCGCCGTTCATCCCGCTCAGCGACGTCCGGACCCGATCCCTGGCCGACCGGCGGGTGACGTCACGCTACCCGTTTGCGATGCTCAACCGCCGCCACATCGTGGCGACGAGCGAGCTCCAGCCGGGGATGGCGCCGGGCCGCAGCATCCTCTGAGCCAGGCCTGAGCCGGCGCGAGCCCGCCCGCGGCGAATCACCTGAAATCGCGCGGGCTGCGACTGCTATCGTCGGAGGTCACGACATCAGCGCGTCCCGCGGTTGCCATGCACCGGGCGGGCAACGTGGCGGCGCGTCCAGGAGGGCTGAATGAACTGGTTCCCGTGGCTGCTGTGGCTCCACATCTTCGGCGCGATCGTCGCCTTCGGGCCGATCTTCACGTTCCCACTCATCGGCTCGATGGGCGCCAAGGAGCCGATGCATGCGAACTTCGCCACCCGGATCAGCGCGCGGATCAGCCACGGCATCACGATCCCGCTCGCCGTCGTCCAGGGGATCACCGGCCTGGCGCTGCTGTATGTCTCCGGTCGCGACCTCACGAAGTCGACGAACTACTGGCTCGACGTCGCGATCGTCCTGTACGTCATCGCCCTGTCGTTCTCGTACTTCGTCCAGGCCCGGCGGGCGGACACGATCGTCGAGATGACGATGACGCCGCCGCCTCCGCCGGCACCGGGCCAGGCCCCGGCGGGGCCGCCGCCGGCGCTCATGGCCCTCATCCGACAGGTCCAGCAGGGCGGCATGCTCCTCACCGCGCTGATCGTCTCGATCATCTTTCTCATGGTCATCAAGCCCGGCGCCTGATCCGAGGGTCGATAATGGGCGGGCCACATCGAACGGTCGATTCCGACCGAGGGGAGCCCGTCCATGCCGTACGTCGCCACCTCCGCCGCCGACCTCCTGGCCCGGGTCGGTCCAGCGCTGCATCTCGAGGGCGACCGCGTCGTCGTCGATGATCGTGCCGCGCTGCGCGGCGAGCCGATCCGCGACATCGCCTGGACCGCGTCGTTCAGCGAGGACGAGACCGCGGTCGAGGCTGCCCGCTGGCTGGCCTGGGAGCTAGCCCAGGAGACCGGGGCCCGTTCGGCAAGCATCCACGAGCTGTACATGGCCAGGGCTCGCGGGGAGGTCCACGGGTTCACCGTCCCGGCGATCAACATCCGGGCCCAGACGTTCGACATGGCCCGGATCCTTTTCGAGACGGCCGCAGCGGCTGACGTCGGCGCGGTGATCCTGGAGCTGGCCCGGAGCGAGCAGACCTACACCTACCAGCGACCGATCGACTACTCGACGGCCTGCCTCGCCGGCGCCGTGGCGGCGGGCTGGCAGGGCCCCGTCTTCCTCCAGGGCGACCACTACCAGTTCAACGCCAAGAAGTACGCCGCCGACCCCGAGGCCATGACCGAGGAGATCCGGCGGGCCTGCCGGCTGGCCGTCGACGCCGGCTACCGCAACATCGACATCGACAGCTCGACGCTCGTCGACCTCTCCAAGCCGAACGTCGACGAGGAGCAGGGCGAGAACTACCGCCGGACGGCCGAGCTGACCGCCCTGATCCGGAGCCTCGAGGCCGATGGCGTGACCATCAGCGTCGGCGGCGAGATCGGCGAGGTCGGCAAGGTGAACTCGACCGAGGCCGAGCTCCGCGCCTACCTCGACGGCCTTCGCCGCGAGCTCGACCGGCTCGCCCCCGGGGCGATCGGGATCTCGAAGGTCTCCGTCCAGACCGGGACGTCACACGGCGGCGTCGTCCTGCCGGACGGCAGCATGGCCAAGGCGGCGGTCGACTTCGACGTCCATCGCCGGCTCGGCGTCGTCGCCCGCGACGAGTACGGCCTGGCGGGCACGGTCCAGCACGGCGCCTCGACCCTGCCGGACGAGATGTTCCACACCTTCCGAGAGGTCGAGACCGCCGAGATCCACCTCGCGACCGGGTTCCAGAACACCCTCTACGAGCACCCCGCGTTCCCGCGCGAGCTCCACGAGAAGATCGAGGGCTGGTGCTTCGACAACGCCGCCGACGAGCGGAAGGACGGCCAGACCGACGAGCAGTTCGTGTACACCACCCGCAAGAAGGCGATCGGGCCGTTCAAGCGCGAGCTGTGGGACCTCGACGCCAAGGACGCGATCCTCCAGACGCAGGCGGCGAAGTTCCGCTTCCTGTTCGAGGAGCTGGGGGTGGACGGGTCGCGGGCGATGGTCGATCGCCATGTCCGACCGGTCGAGCTCCACCGGCCGCGACCGGCGGCGATCGCCGAGGCTGCGACCGCTCGTGGCTGACGCCACGCGACCCGGGAGCCGAGGCGGGTCGGGCCGGTGACGGCCGCGGCAATGGACGAGCAGCTTCGAGGAGCTCTCCGCGACGAGCTGACCCGGGCGATGCAGCGGGTTTCGGAGCTGGCGGGTCGTGAGCTCACCTTCAGCCCGCTCTCCGGCGGGATCACGAACCGCAACTTCCTCGTCACCGTGGCCGGGGTCCCGGATCGGTATGTCGTTCGCCTGGCCGGCAATGACACGCACCTCCTCGGGATCAGCCGGGAGGTCGAGCACGCCGCGACCGTCGCCGCCGCGGGCGTCGGCGTCGGCCCGGAGGTCGTCGCCTTCGTTCGGCCCGAGGGCTACCTGGTGACCCGGTTCATCGAGGGCTCGGCCGTCCCCATCGAGTCGGTCCGACAGCCGGAGACCATCCGCCGGGTGGCGGACTCCGTTCGCCGATTCCACGAGGGACCGGCGATACCCGGCCTCTTCATCCCGTTCCGGATCGTCGAGGCCTACCGTGCCCTGGCCCTGGCTCGGGGAGTCCGGATCCCTCCGGAGTACGAGCTGGCGAGCGCCATCTCGCACCGGATCGAGCTCGCGCTCCTGACATCACCGCTCGAGCTGCGGCCCTGCCACAACGACCTCCTCAACGCGAACTTCATCGACGACGGGGCGCGCATCCGGATCGTGGATTGGGAGTACGCGGGGCTGGGCGACCCGTTCTTCGACCTCGGCAACTTCTCGATCAACCACGGCCTGGACCAAGAGGAGGACGCGATCCTGCTGGCCGCCTACGAGGGCGAGGTCCATCCCGCACGCGCCGCCCGGCTGGCGTTGATGCGGATCGCCTCCGACTTCCGCGAGGCGATGTGGGCCGTGCTCCAGCAGGGCATCAGCACGCTCGACGTCGACTTCGTGGCGTACGCCGACGAACACTTCGACCGGCTCCTCGCGAACGCCTCGACCCCCGGATTCGAGCGGGTGCTCCGCGAAACTGCGGCGGGCTGAGCACTCGGCCGACGATCATCCGCGCGGCGGCTGCCGGAGGACGAACGAACCAGGGAGGAGCGATGCGCGTCCCGCCAGCGTCGGACCACCAGCCCGACCGGGTCACCATTGGTCGCCTTCGTCGGCGTCGTCCTCTTCGGTGGCCTCAACGCCATCGCTGTTCGCCAGACCGTCCTCGAGCTGGCGCCGCTTTGGTCGGCGGCCCTGCGATTCGTGGCCGCCGGGGTCGGCCTCATGGCGATCGTGGCGGCGACTCGTCGCCCGCTGCCCGGGGGAGCTGCATTCCGGGGCGCGATGCTCTACGGCGCGTTCGGCTTCTCGGCCAGCTTCGCGCTCATCTACCACGCCATCCGGGACATGAGCGCCGGCACCGCCCAGGTGATCATCGCCCTCACCCCGCTGATGACGTTCGGTCTGGCGATCGCCCAGGGCCAGGAGCGGTTCCGCCTCTCGGGTCTCGTCGGCGGGCTCGTTGCCGTGGCCGGGATTGCGATCGTGATGGTCGACCAGCTGAGCATCGACGTGCCGATCCAGTCGCTCCTGCTCGTGGTCGGCGGAACCGTCTTCATCGCCGAGTCGACGGTCGTCGCCAAGCGCATTCCGCGGGCCGACCCGATCGCGACGAACGCCGTCGCGATGCTTACCGGTGGCGGGCTCCTGCTGACGGCGTCGTTTGTCGTTGGCGAGACTCACGCAGTTCCCGGCCAGAGCGCCACCTGGATCGCGCTGGGCTACCTCGTCACGCTCGGCTCGATCCTGATGTTCGGGCTCTACCTCCTCGCGATCCAGCGGTGGACGGCCTCGGCTGTCTCCTACACGACTCTGCTCCTGCCGCTCGTGACGGTCACCGTTGGCGCACTGCTCACCGGCGAACGGGTCTCGCCGGCTCTCGTCGGTGGCGCGGCCGTCATCGTGGTCGGGGTCTATCTCGGCGCGTTCCGTCAGACCCGCGGGGAGCGGATGCCGGCCCGGTCTCCGGCGCTGCCGGAGTGCCTGCCACCCAGCGGTGAGGCAGAGCTGACGGAGGCGAGCCCGGTCGAGGCCTGACTCGTCGGGCGCCGCGAGGCGCTACGGTACCGGCCACGCCCGAACCGGCAGGCGACCGAGTCCCAGGGAGGTCGAACGGGAGTGGACCAGGCGAGGGTCGTCGTCATCGGGGGCGGGATCACCGGCTGCAGCGTGGCGTTTCACCTGGCCGAGGCCGGCTGGACGGACGTCCTGCTGATCGAGAAGGCCGAGCTGACCGCCGGCTCCACCTGCCAGGCCGCCGGCCTCGTCACGATGTTCAACCCGTCGAACACGATGATGCGGTTCCGGCGCTACAGCGTGGAGCTGTACGAGCGTCTCGGCGTCTTCGAGCGGGTCGGGAGCCTGCGGCTGGCTTCGTCGCCGGAGCAGCTTCGCGAGCTCGAGCGAACGGCCAGCCGGGCCCGCGGCATCGGGCTGGACGCCGGGGTCATCTCGGCGGCCGAAGCGATGGCGCTGATGCCGGCAATCTCCGGCGACTCGCTGCACGGCGCGGTCCACATCGCCGGCGACGGCCACCTGGACCCGCACGCGACGACCCACGCGCTCGCAGCCGCGGCGCGGGCCCTCGGCGTCCGGATCCGGCTCCGGACTCGGGTGACCGGGCTGGAGCTGGCGCCGGGGCGGCGGGTCCGGCGCGTGCTGACCGACGCCGGTCCGATCGACACGGAGCTCGTCGTCAACTGCGCCGGGATGTGGGCCCCGCGGGTCGCCGCGATGGTCGGCGAGTTCCTGCCTTCGACGCCGATCGACCACCAGCACGTGGCCCTGAAGGCGGTCCCGGGCCATGAGCTGTCTCGCGACATGCCGTGCTTCCGCGATCCGGACAACCTCGTCTACGGCAAGAGCGAGCAGGGCGGGATGGTCTTCGGTGGCTACGAGGCCGAGCCGCGGGCTCGCTGGATCGACGGCGTTCCCTGGGATCATGCGGCGACGGCCCTCCCTCCGGACTGGGACCGGTTCGCCCCGCTCATGGTGGGCGCGATTCGTCGTTTCCCGTTCCTGGCCGCGGCAGAGGCGATCCGTCTGGTCTGTCATCCCGACGCCATGACCCCGGATGCGAACCCGCTCCTCGGGCCGATGCCCGGCGTTGCGGGCTTCTGGGTGGCCGCGGGGCTGTCGCTCAACGGGTTCGGCGGTGGCGGTGGGATCGGGCGGGCGATCGCCGGCTGGATCACCGCCGGCGATCCCGGGCTGGACATCGCGCCGTACCGGGCCTGGCGGTTCGCCCATCCGTACCGCGACCCGGGCTGGGCCGCCGGCCTGGCCCGCGAGACCTACGCCGATTACTACCGGCTCCGCTTCCCCTACGACGCCGACGTCGCCGGCCGGCCGCGGCGCCTGTCGCCGCTCCACGGCCGTCTCCAGGAGGCCGGCGCGGTCTTCGGGACGAAGGCCGGCTGGGAGCGTGCCGACCTGCATCGACCCGGCGCGGCCTGGACCCGGGCCGGGCGGCTGCCGCGCGACCGCGGCTGGGCCCGGCCCGACTGGTTCGGGCGGGTCGGGGAGGAGCACCGGGCGGTCCGCGAGCGGGTCGGGATCATCGACCTCACCTCATTCGGGAAGTTCGAGGTCGCCGGGCCGGCCGCCCTGGGCCTGCTCCAGCGGGTCGCCGCGAACGACGTCGACCGGCCGGTCGGCGCGGCGGTCTACACGCAGTTCCTCGACCCGCGGGGCGGGATTCTCGCCGACGTCACGGTGACGCGGCTCGGGCCGGATCGCTTCCGGGTGCTCACCGGCGCCGGCTACCTCGCGGCGGACATGGGCTGGGTCCGGGCGAACATGGAGCCCGGGTCTGCCATCGAGATCCGCGACGTGACCGCTGACCTCGCGGTCATCGGCATCTGGGGTCCCCGCGCCCGTGACGTCCTCGGGCAGGCGAGTCCGGATGACGTGTCGGATACCGCCATCCCGCTGCGGACCGCCCGCGAGATCCGGATCGGGCCATCCGAGGCTCGCGTCCTCGGCACGCGAATCAGCTACGCCGGTGAGCTGGGCTGGGAGCTCACAACGGCGCCCGAGGACGCGATCGGGGCCTGGGATGCCCTCGTCGACGTCGCCACCGAGCTCGGCGCCGGCCTCGAGCCCGTCGGCTACCGAGCGCTCGAGTCACTGCGGCTCGAGAAGGGCTATCGCTACTACGGCGCCGAGCTCACGACCCGGGAGACCCCGGACGAGGCCGGCCTCGGGCCGTTCGTCCGGGCAGGAAAGGGTGACTTCATCGGCCGCGATGGCCTCCTCCGGGCCCGTGCGGAGGCACCCGGCGGCCCGGCCAGCCGGCTGCGAACGGTGGTCGTCGGCGGTTCCGACTGGCTGCCCGTCTACGGGGGCGAGGCGGTCCGCGTCGACGGTGACGTGGTCGGTCGGCTCCGGAGCGCCGCGTTCGGGTACACGGTCCGGCTGACGGTCGGAACGGTCTATCTCCCGGCGGGGGTCGCGGAGGGCCAGCCGGTCGAGGTCGACGTCTTCGATCGGCGCGAGGCCGGGGCCGTCGCGGCCGACGTGCTTGTCGACCCAACAGGCAGCCGGATGTCCTGACGTTCGGCGCCCGGGCCGATCGATTCTGGGTCGACGTCAGCCGCGCGCCGTCGCCTCGAGCCAAGCCTCGAAGTCCGGGCCGTCGATCATTGCCTGGGCCCGGGACCAGCGCTCCACGGCCCAGCCCCAGAAGTCGTAGTCGATCGGCGAGATCACGGCCTGGATCGCGGCCCACAGCGTCCAGCCGACGTCCGACATGATCATCTGGAGCCGGCAGCGGGCCAGCAGCGACGGGGTCGCCTGACCGAAGTACGCGGCGACGAGGTCGCCGAGGCGCGCATCGTCGAAGCCCAGCTCCTGGGCGGTGTTGCCGAGCTCGAACGTCGGGTCGTTGTTGCCGCTGTACTCATAGTCCACGATCCACAGCCGGCGCCCGTCGTCGAGGTAGTTCTCGGCCAGGAGGTCGTTGTGGCAGGGGACCGTGGTCACCGGATGGGCCCGGAGCGCGGCATCGATCCTCGGGACCGCAGCGAGGTGCTCGCGGTAGCCTTCCGGCACGGCGATCGCACGCTCGTCGACGACCCGGAGGTAGCGGCGCGACAGCGCGACCATGTCGAAGTCGTCGCGGAAGCGCGGCCCGGCATGGAGTCTGCGGACGGCCTCGGCGATCCGCTGCGCGGCGCCCGCGGACTGGAAGGCCGCGTTCGACATCGACCGCGCGTCGATCCACTCGAGGACCATCACATCCCAGGCGGGCAGATGATCGACCACCCGAGGCCCGGCGCCGGCGGATGACGCGGCGCGCGTGTTGTGGAGCTCGTTGGCGCGGTCGACCGCGAGGAGCCCCGTCCCCGGGCCAGGGATCCGGACGAAGTAGGGGGTGCCGTCCGTTGAGACGCGGTAGTTCCGGTTCGTGAGGCCACCGGCGATCGAGGCGACCTCGATCTCCCGGCCCTGCCAGGCCGGGATCGCCGCGATGACCTCCTCGATCGTGGGACCGCTGCTGTCCATCACGTCCAGTGTGCGGCCTGCCCCGGCCGATGTTCCAACCGGCGCACCTGCGCGGACCGAGCCTGGCGACGGGCAGGTCGCGCGCGGGCCGGCCGTTCGCAGGGCGATGGAGCCCACGCGCGGCCGGAGCGATCGATACCCTGTGCAGCACCTGGGGTCGGCGTTGGCATCGAGGGAGGGCGCGTGGTCGAGCACGCTCGGGCGGTGATCATCGGCGGTGGCGTCGGCGGCACGTCGATCGCCTACCACCTGGCCGAGCTGGGCTGGACCGACATCGTCCTCGTCGACCGCGCCGAGCTCACGTCGGGCTCGACGTTCCACAGCGCGGGCCTGGTCGGCCAGCTCCGCTCGAGCGTGACCCTGACCCGGATGATGATGTACGGGGCCGACCTGTACCGGCGCCTGACCGCCGAGACCGGGATCGACGTGTCGTGGCACGAGGTCGGATCGCTGCGCCTGGCATCGACGAAGGCGCGCTTCGAGGAGCTCCAGCGCCAGGCCGGCTGGGCCAAGACGTTCGGGCTGCCCCTCGAGCTCATCTCCGCGGCGGAGGCGCAGGCTCGCTTCCCGCTCATGACGACCGACGGCGTCCTCGGCGCGGTCTGGCTCCCGACCGACGGCTGGCTGGATCCGTCGGGCCTCGCCCAGGCGCTCGCGGCCGGCGCCCGGGCCAGGGGTGCCCGGGTGCGCCAGCACACGCGGGTCGTCGCGATCGGGGTGGAGCGCGGGCGCATCAGCGGCGTCGAGGTCGAGCTCCGCGACGGCTCGCGCGAGATGATCGCGGCCGACGTGGTCGTCAACGCCGGCGGGATGTTCGCGCCGGAGCTCGGGCGCCTGGCCGGCGTCACCGTCCCGATCATCCCGATGGCCCACCAGTACCTCTTCACCCACGCCGTCGAGGGCGCCGTCCCGGGCCTGCCGACGATGCGCGATCCCGACAACCTGTGCTACTTCCGCGAGGAGGTCGGCGGCCTCTGCATGGGCGGCTACGAGCGGGATCCCGCGCCGTGGTCGCTCGACGGCATCCCGGCCGACTTCAACCACCGCCTCCTGGACCCCGACTGGCCGCGCTTCGAATCGATCATGGAGGGCGCGATCCGGCGGGTCCCGGCGATCGCCGACGCCGGCGTGACCCGGATGATCAACGGCCCGGAGGCGTTCACCCCCGACAACGAGTTCATCCTCGGCGAGAGCGAGGTGCGCGGGTTCTACGTTGCCGCCGGCTTCTGCGCCCATGGCATCGCGGGAACCGGTGGGATCGGCCAGCAGATGGCCCGCTGGATCGTGGACGGTGAACCGGACCTCGACCTCTGGAGGATGGACATCCGCCGCTTCGGCGGGCAGTACGGCAGCCGGCAGCTGACACTCGCTCGAACGTATGAGAACTACGCCACCTACTACGACATCCATTACCCGAACGAGGAGCGGCTGGCCGCCCGACCGCTGCGGGTCTCACCCGCCTACGAGGAGGTGGCCGCGCTCGGCGCCGTCTTCGGCGAGAAGTCGATGTGGGAGCGGCCCAACTGGTTCACCCCGAACGAGGCCGGGGCCGGCGTCACGTCCGGGCCCGAGCTGGACGCCCTCCGCCCGCGCGGCTGGGCCGGCGAGCACTGGAGCCCCGCCATCGGTGCCGAGGCCCTGGCGACGCGGCGCGCCGCAGGCCTGTTCGACGAGTCGAGCTTCGCCAAGATCGAGGTCGAGGGCAGCGCCGCGGTCGCCCTCCTCCAATCCCTCTGTGCCAACGACATCGACCGTCCCGTCGGCTCGATCGTCTACACGCAGATGCTGAACCGGCGCGGCGGCATCGAGTGCGACTTCACGGTGACCCGCCTCGCCGAGGATCGATTCCTGATCGTCACCGGCACGGCGTTCGGCAACCACGATCTCGGCTGGATCCGGAGACATCTCCCCGACGGCGGGAGCGTCCGGGTGCGCGACACGACCTCCGCCCGAGCCTGCTTCGGCTTGTGGGGACCGCGGGCCAGGGAGGTCCTCGCGCCGCTGACGATGGACGACGTCTCGAACGAGGCGTTCCCCTACCTGACGGCTCGCGAGGTGTCCGTCGCCGGGGTGCCGGTCCTCGCCCTCCGGGTGACCTATGTCGGCGAGCTTGGCTGGGAGCTCTATCCGCCGGCCGAGTACGGCCGGGCGCTGTGGAACGCGCTGTGGAACGGAGGCCGGGAGCAGGGCCTCGTCGCCGGCGGCTATCGAGCGATCGACGCCCTCCGGCTCGAGAAGGGCTACCGCGTCTGGTCGAGCGACATCACGCCCGAGGAGACGCCGTACGAGGCCGGCCTCGGCTTCGCCGTTCGCGTCGAGAAGGGCGTGGACTTCGTCGGTCGCGAGGCGCTCGTCGCGGCGAAGACGGCCGGCCCGCGCAAGCGGCTGCGTTGCCTCGTCCTCGACGACCCGCGATCGGTGGCCCTGGGTAACGAGCCGGTTCGCGTCGACGGCGCGATCGTCGGCCGGGTGACCTCGGGCGGCTACGGCTTCGCCGTCGACCGCTCGATCGCGTACGGCTACTTGCCGCCGGAGCAGTCGGCGATCGGGACACGCGGCGAGGTCGAGGTCTTCGGGGAGTGGATCGGCTTCGAGGTCGTCCGCGAGCCGCTCTGGGACCCCGACGGCGCGAGGATCCGGTCGTGACGGCCGGACGCCCCGAGGCGACCTTCGGGCCGGACTGGAGCGCCTCGCTGCGGCGCGGCTCGGACGCCGAGCTCCGGGGCTGGGTCGACATCGCGCTCGGCTGGTGCGACGCCGCCGACGAGATCGCCCTGCGCCACTTCCGGCGGGACCCCGTGACGACCCGGAAGCCCGACCGCTCATTCGTCACCGAGGCGGACACGGCGATCGAGCGCCTGCTCCGCGCCCGGATCGCCGACGCGTTTCCCGGCCACGCCGTGGTCGGCGAGGAGCTCGGGGCAGACGGCGGCGGGGCGGCGGTTCGCTGGCTCATCGATCCGATCGACGGGACCCACAACTACCTCCGGGGCGTCCCGGTCTGGGCGACGCTCATCGGGGTCGAGCGGGATGGCGAGCTCCAGGCCGGGATCATCTCGGCGCCGGCGCTGGGTGGGCGCTGGTACGCCTGGCGGGGTGGGGGAGCATGGGCCGCCGGTCCATCGGCGGGGGCGGATCGGGGCGGGACGCCGCGGCGGCTCCGCGCCTCCGCGATCGACGACCTCGCCGACGCCCAGATCGTGTACGCCGGCACCCGCGACGTCATCGCCAGCGGTGCGGCGCCAGGCTTCGAGCGGCTCCTCGAGGCCGCCTGGCGGGAGCGCGGCTTCGGCGACTTCTGGGGCTATGCCCTCCTCGCCGAGGGCGCGGCCGAGGCGATGGTGGAGGTCGACCTCTCGATCTGGGACATCGCCGCGCCGGCCGTCCTCGTCGAGGAAGCCGGCGGCCGGGTCACCGACTTCGAGGGTCGGCGACGGCTTGACACCCGGACGACGCTGGCCACGAATGGCGTGCTCCACGAGCAGGTCCGGACGCTCCTCGTCGAGCGTGCGGCGGGAGGTGCAGACGGATGACCGAGGCGATGCCCACCCCACCCGAGTCGATGCCGGCGCGACGAGCCCAGTTCCTCGCGACCGAGCACTGGAGCCTGCTCGCGACTCGCTCGCTCAGCTGGAACGAGGCGTTCGCGCGCTGCGGCATGTTCCTCTCGACGCTGTCGACCGCGACCGTGGCCCTGGCCCTGGTCGGCTCGGCGACCGACTTCGGGAGCGAGTTCTCGGCCTTCGCCATGATCGTCCTGTCGGTGACCCTGTTCATCGGGATCGCCACCTTCGTCCGCCTGACCCAGGTGAACAACGAGGACCTCTACTGGGTTGCCGGCATGAACCGGCTCCGTGGCCTGTATGCCCGGCTCGAGCCCGGCATCGAGGACGAGTTCGTGGCCGGAATCAGCCTCGATCGGGCCGGCTTCGCGCAGTCATACGGGGCGATGGAGGTGACGGGCTTCGCGCCCCTCCACTTCTTCGTCACCACGCCCGGGATGGTCGGGATCGTGTCGTCGGCGATCGCCGGCGTCATCGCCGGCCTGCTGGCGATTCAGGCCTCGCCCACGATGGGGGCGGCGGCCGGCGTCGGGCTGGTCGTCGCCGTCATCGCCGAGATCCTGTTCATCACCTATGGCCGTCGGGACGCGGCCGCCTACATGGCGCGGATGATCCGGTTCCAGGACGACCGGGCGCAGGCCGCGACGGCGAAGGATGGCGACGGATGATCGAGGAGCACCAGCCGCCCTCGGTGGCCTCGATCCGGCGATTCATGCTCGACATCGAGAGCGAGCTCCCGAAGCCGCCGGTCGCCTGACGGACCAGGACGATCGGGTCGCTCGAAGGGCCACGAGCGCGGCCCTAGGCTGGCCCCATGCAAGATCGGGGGAAGCGGCTCGGCCTGTCCGGCGCCGCGCTCATCGTCGCCCTCGTCATCGTCTCGGCACTCGCGAGCCCGCGATCACCGGGTGCGGTCAGCCCCGGCAGCCCGGCGGCCCCGTTCGCGGCCCTCGGCTCCGAGGTCCCGAGTGGGGCCCCGACCATGCCTGGTCCGCCAGCGCCGGCGCCAGCTTCCACGGCCGCCGCGACGACCGGCCCGACGAGCCCGACGAGGGCTCCGACGATCGCGCCGACGCCGAATCCAACCCCGCCGCCGGCCGCCACGGCGGTCCTCACCCCCCGGCCGACGGCCCCGGCGACGACGGCCCCGGCCACGCCGGTCCCGCCCCCGCCGGCGGTGACGCCACAACCCCCGACGCCCGGCCCCGTCCCACCGCTCTCGGCCTGCTCGATCTTCCCGTCGAGCAACGTCTGGAACCGGCGCGTCGACGGGCTGCCGGTAGCCGCCGACAGCGACGCGATGATCGCGGCCATCGGCCTCGCCGCCGCGCTCCACCCGGACTTCAGCAATGCCGGCGGCTACGGCATCCCGTTCAACGTGGTCGGCGCGTCGACACCCCGGTCGACGGTCAGCTTCCAGTACGACGACGAGTCGGACCAGGTCGGCTACCCGATACCGTCGAAGCCGAAGATCGAGAGTGGCAGCGACCGCCACATCCTCATGGTCGACACGGACGCCTGCGTCCTGTACGAGCTCTACGCGGCGGCGCACGGCTCGGCTGGCTGGACCGCCGGCTCCGGCGCCACCTGGAACCTCGGCTCGAACGCGCTCCGGGCCGACGGCTGGACGAGCGCCGACGCGGCCGGGCTGCCGATCTTCCCGGGCCTCGTCCGGTACCCGGAGGTCGCGGCCGGCGCGATCAACCACGCCATCCGCTTCACCGCTCCGCTGACCTGCAAGGGTCACATCTATCCGGCGCGGCACGATGCCGGCAGCGGCTCGTGCAGCAGCCGCCCGCCGATGGGTTTGCGGGTGCGGCTGAAGGCCTCGGTCGACGTCTCGGGCTACGGGCCCCAGTCGCGGGTGATCCTCGTTGCCCTCCAGCGCTACGGGATGCTCCTCGCCGACAACGGTTCGCCCTGGTACATCACCGGCGCCCCGGACGGCCGCTGGGACGACGACGAGCTGCACGGGCTCGGCGGCATCAGCGGGGCCGACTTCGAGGTCGTCGAAACGACCGGCTTCGTGAACGGCTAACGCGTCTCCTGCGTCTCCCGCGGCTCACGGAGGTCCAGGCGCATGAGCCAGCGCGGCAGGCCGGCGCTGTGGGCGCTCGTCTGGAGGAACCGCCGAAAGCCGGCCGCCTCGAAGGTCGAGGTGAAGCCGACGAAGGCGAACGAGGTCGAGACGCGCGAGCCGCCCGGATCGATCGGGTAGGCCTCCACGGCCGGAGCGCCCATCGTCCTCGCGTAGGCGATCGCCCCGGCGAGCAGGGCCCGGGCGACGCCCCGGCGGCGGAATCCGGTCCGGACCACGAAGCAGCCGATCGCCCAGGCCGTGCCGTCATCGACCAGCGGGATCGTCTTCGAGCGCATGAGCCGGGGCATCGAGGCTCGCGGACCGAGGCCGCACCAGCCCACGACCTCGCCGTCGAGGTAGGCGAGGACGCCCGGGGCGGACGGGCCGCGGCGGACCTGCGCCTCGAGGGCGGCCCGATTGGCGCCGGGCTCGGATCGCCCGAAGGCCGAGCCGGATCCGGTCGAGGACCCTCGCCAGGATTGGCACCAGCAGCCGCGCTCCCCGCTGCCGCCGAGGAGGATCACGACGTCGGGCCAGCGCTCCGCGGTGGCGGGGAGAACCGTCAGCCGATCGGCGGGGATGGGCTCGCCGCGCGCCGCGCCCACGGTCAGGCGGCCGCCTCGACGGCGCGGGTCGCGATCTCCTCCCACGGCCCGAGGAGGTCCGCCCGCTCCGCCGGCTCGATCTCATCCCACAGGATCACCGTCGCGACGGCGAGCTCGAGCGAGGCGAGGAACCGGACGCGCTCCTCCGGCGACGCCGTGTTCGAGCGGGTCAGGAGGACCGCGTGAAAGCCGCCGAGGGAGTCGGTCGCCGAGCGGACCGCGAACTCGCGGAACTCGGCGAGGGCTGCCAGGACGCCCGCCCGCCGGGAGCCGCTCCCGATCAGCTCCTGGATCCTGGCCAGGGCGGCGAGTCGCTCGGAGGCGTCGTACGAGGCGGCGGCGAAGGCCGGGTAGACGCTGCTGTCGAGCTCCTGGAATGCGGTCGCGAACCGATCGAGCCGCCGCCGTGCTGCGGGCGGCAGGAGGTCGTAGGGGTTGCGGTCGCCGGGGATCACGAGGCGGTCATGATGCGCCGGCCGGGCGGAAGGGGCGATCCGCTCGCCCGCAGCGCCCCGAGCCCGGCCGCTCAGCCTTCGGCCGCGACCAGGGCCTGCTCGAGGATCGAGAGGGCGAGGTCGACCTCGTCGGCCGTGGTGACGAGTGGCGGGATGAGCCGCGAGACGTTGCCGTACGAGCCGGCCGACAGGACGATGAGCTTGCGGGCCAGGGCCTCGGCGATGACCCGCTTCGCGAGGTCCGCGTCGGGGACGCGGCCGTCGCCCTCGCCGGGCCGGACGAACTCCATCGCGACCATGCAGCCGAGGCCCCGCACGTCACCGATGGCGGGATGGTCGGCCTGCAGCTCGCGCAGGCCGCCGGCGAGCTGGGCGCCGCGGGCCCGGGCGTTCGCCACGAGGTCCTCGTCGAGGATGACGTCGAGGGTGGCGAGGGCGGCGGCACAGGCCACGACGTTGCCGCCGTACGTCCCACCGTGGGTCCCGGGGGCGAGGCGCTCCATGAGCTCGGCCCGGGCGATGATCCCCGAGAGCGGCAGGCCCGAGGCGATCCCCTTGGCGATGACGAGGATGTCCGGCTCGACGCCCCAGTGCTGGACCGCGAAGAGCTCGCCGGTCCGGCCGAAGCCCGTCTGGACCTCATCGGCGATGAGCAGGATGCCGTGCTCCCGGGTGATCTCGCGGAGCCGGGGCAGGAAGGTCGGCGGCGGGACGATGTAGCCGCCCTCGCCCTGGACCGGCTCGACGATGATGGCCGCGACCCGGTTCGGGTAGATGAGCTGGTGGAAGAGGAGGTCGAGCTCCTGTTCCCAGTCGCAGGTGCACTTGGCGTCGGGCGGGTGCGGCCCGCCTGCCGCCCGGTAGCAGTACGGGAACTTCGTGTGATAGACGCTCCCGGGCAGCGGCTCGAAGGCGGCCCGGTAGACGTCCTTGGCCGTCGTGAGGGCCATCGTCTGGGCGGTCCGGCCGTGGAAGCCGCCGCGGAAGCCGATGATCACCGGCCGGCCGGTGGCGACCCGGGCCAGCTTGACCGCTGCCTCGACCGCCTCGGCCCCGGAGTTCGACAGGAATGCCCGCCACGGCCCGCCGGGCAGGAGACCGGCGAGCCGCTCGTACAGCCGCAGCCCCGGCTCGTGATAGACGATGTTCTGCTGGCCGTGGAGGAGCTTCGCCGCCTGGGCCTGGATCGCCGCCACGACCCGGGGATGGGCATGCCCGGTGTTCGTGACCCCGATGCCGGACGAGTAGTCGAGGTAGCGCTCGCCGTCCGGGGTGATCAGCCAGGAGCCCTCGCCGCGGTCGACCTCGAGGTCGGTGATCCGGCTCCAGGCCGGCGGCACGAACCGGTGGTCGGGGTAGGGGCTCGCGGCGTGCTCAGCGGCGTCGGCGGGCATGCGTTGCCTCCAGGTCAGGTCGAGTGGCGCGACGGGATGGCTCCGCCGCGGCGGTGGCCGGTCAGCGCGGCGGACGCCCGGTCCGCAGCGTCGATGATGCGACCGCCAGGACGGCAACCAGGAAGATGATCGACCCGATGACGTTGATCTGCGGCGGCAGGGCGTTCCGGATGACCCCGTAGACCCAGATCGGGAACGTGTTCTGGGTGCCGGAGACGAAGCTGGTGATGATGAAGTCGTCGATCGAGAGCGAGAAGGCGAGCAGCGCCGCGGCCATGATCCCCGGGAAGATGAGCGGGAACGTCACCCGCCAGAAGGTCGTCCACTCGTTCGCCCCGAGGTCCATCGCCGCCTCCTCGAGGCGGCGATCGAAGCCCGCCAGGCGAGCCTTGACCGTGACCACGACGTAGCTGATGTTGAACATGATGTGGGCGATGAGGATGGTCGGGATGCCGAACGGGTAGAGGGTCGGCACGCCACCCCGGAGCGGTGGCAGCGCCGTCGCCACGAACAGGATGCCCAGGCTCGAGCCCATGACCAGCTCGGGCGTCGCCATCGGCAGGAAGATCAGGCTGTTGATCGCCCCTCGCCCACGGAAGCTGTAGCGGGTCAGGGCCAGGCCGATCAGGGTTCCCAGGATCGTCGAGGCGACCGTGGACAGGCCGGCGATCGACAGGCTCGTGGAGAGGGAATTGCCGAGGCCCTGCCAGTCCAGCGGATGGAACCACGCTTCCAGCGAGAAGGCATGCCACTGGTAGTTGAACTTGCCGTCCCCGAGCGTCTGATCGACCCGATTGAAGCTGAAGATGAACATGACGACGATCGGCACGAGCAGATAGCCGATCGCAAGGAACGTGAACACGGGGAGGGCCCGGCGATCAAGCCAGCGCATCAGGCGGCTCGTCGTTCGTTGCGGGACGGCGACGGCGGTCATCAGCCGGTCAGCTGCTCGGTGCCGAGGATTTGCGCGTAGACGAGAACCGCCAGGAGGATGCCGAGCATCAGGACGAAGGACAGCGCCGCCGCCACGGGGTAGTCGTTCTGGACGAGGAAGCGGTTCTGGATGACGTTCCCGATCATCGCGGTCTGCGGGCTGCCGAGGAGCTGGGCGTTCACGAAATCGCCCATCGCCGGGATGAACGTGAGGAGCGTTCCCGCGAAGACCCCCGGCAGGGCCAGGGGCAGGGTGACGCGGCGGAAGGCCTGCCATCGGGACGCGTAGAGGTCATTCGCGGCCTCGATCAGGCGGATGTCGATCTTCTCCAGGGCTACGTAGAGGGGCAGGATCATGAACGGCAGGAAGTTGTAGGTCAGGCCCGCCACCACCGAGTACGGCGTCGACGTGACGCTGAGGTCGCCGGGCAGGATCCCGAGGACGTGCTTGAGCGGCCCGAGGAGCGGGCCCTCGTCACCGAGCAGGATCTTCCAGCTGATCGTCCGGATCAGGAAGCTGGTGAAGAAGGGCGCGATGACGAGAAACAGCAGCAGGTTCTTGTACCTGCCGCCGCGGAAGGCGATCTGGTAGGCGACCGGGAACCCGATCAGGAGGGTGAGCAGGCTTGCCATCCCACCGTAGAGGAGGGAGTGTCCGAACTGCTCCCCGTACCGGTTGAGCCCGGTGACGTAGGCATCAAGCCCACCGTTCGCCTCGAAGCCCGTCCGGAGCGTCCCGGTCGAGATCGAGAAGATGAACATCTGGCCGACGGGGATCACGTAGAAGACGATCAGCCACAGGATCCCCGGCGCGAGCAGGAGGTACGGCGTGGCGCCCCCGAGACGGGAGCGCCACGACCTCGAGTGGGTGTCGGCGCGGGGCATCATCGCGGGCCTCGCTTAACCATCACCGCAGTGCTGCGAGCCGGCCGCGCTAGACGCCGGAGAGGTCGGCGTACAGGTCGTTCATCTTCGATTCCAGCTCGTCCGACAGGAACTGGAAGTTTCGCTGCTTGGCGATGATGTCATCGGTCGGGAACAGGAGGGGATTCGTCTCGGCGCCAGGGTCGAGCTCCTTGATCAGGTCGGTGACGCCCTTGACGGGGGACACGTAGTAGACCCAGTCGGCGATGTTGGCGGCGATCTCCGGGTCGTAGACGAAGTTCATCATCAGCTCGGCGGTGTACTTGTTGGCCGCGCCCTTCGGGATGAGCATGTTGTCGGTCCAGATCATCGTCCCCTCCTCGGGGAAGACGAAGACGTCGTCGGGCC
Organism: uncultured Chloroflexia bacterium; assembly: GCA_963719145.1. Taxonomy (GTDB): domain Bacteria; phylum Chloroflexota; class Limnocylindria; order Limnocylindrales; family CSP1-4; genus UBA5189. Next base: position 628,764 of record CAVRAX010000004.1, on the reverse strand, counting down.
CGGCGGACGAGGCGAGATCGCCGGACCAGACGAACGCGGCCCAGACCTTCTTCTGTCCGAAGTCCTCGAGGTAGCTGTTCCCGGTGAACCGGAGACCGCCGTCGACGAGGGGCTTGATGTCGTCGTGGACCTTCTGCAGGTCGGCATCCGTCACCGTGGCCGGATCTGCATCGATGCCCAGCTTCAGGAGCGCCAGTCCGAACGTGTCGCGCACCTCGTCCAGGAACGTCAGCTTGTTCGGCGGCACGTTCCAGAGGTCGGCGATCTTGGTCGGCGCGTCGAGGCCGTTCTCGCTGAAGGCGGCCGTGTTGTAGCCGATGCCGGTCATGCCCGACTGCCATGGGTAGTGGTAATCGTTGGTCGGATCCCAGACCTGGTTCTTCAACGGATCGCGGAGGTTGGCCACGCAGTTCGGGACGTTCGCCTGGTCGAGCTTCTCGACCCAGCCGTTGGCGATGACCTTGGCCGCCATCCAGTCCGTCAGGACCATGAGGTCCCAGCCGGTGGGGAGAGCCGCGACGAAGGCCGGCGTCAGGGTCGCCATGAAGGAGTTGTTGCCGTCGATCTTCTCCTCGTAGTCGACCTCGACGCTGTACTTCTCCTGGAACGCCTCGATCGTCGGCGAGGACCCGGGCTGGTATTCCTGGGCCTCGCTGGCCGCGCCCACGAGGTCGATGTAGGCGGTCCAGTTGGCGAACTTCAGGGGTCCGCTGACGATCTTTTCGGTCGGGCTTGCCGCGGCGCTGGGGGTGCTCGATGCGCCGCCACCGCAGGCCGCGAGGAAGGCGCTGAAGCCGGCCAGCGCCGAGCCCTGGAGGAAGCGGCGGCGGGTGACGGGGACGGCCGTGAGTCGGTGCTCGAGATCGGACATGACTCCTCCTGGATGCGGGCGCTCAGGCGTCCCCGGGGGCGGTCGCCGAGGCGGCGACGGCGAAGCAGTGGTCTGGGAGCCAGACGAGGGAGACCTCCTCACCGGGCTCCCAGAGCTCCGAGTGAGAGGCGCGTTCGACGTTCTGCTCATAGACGGTGAGGCTGATCCCGCCCGGCGCCTCGACGATGTACTGGGTGCTGACGCCGAGGTACGAGGCGTCCCGGATCACGCCGTTCAGGCGGTTGTGCCCGTCCGCGGCGCCCGGCTCGCGATGCTTGATGCGGATCTTCTCGGGGCGGATGCCGACGTCGACCCGGGCCATGCCGTCGACGAGCGACCTCGGCACCCTGACGAGGTCGTCGGCCACGCGAACTGTGGCGTACTCGCCGTCCGTGCCCTGGACGGTCCCGGTGAGCAGGTTGCTGACGCCGAGGAAGCCGGCCACGAAGCGAGTGGCAGGGTGCTCGTACAGGCTCTCGGGGTCGCCGAGCTGCTCGTACTTGCCGCGGTTCATGACGGCGATGCGATCCGACATCGTCATCGCCTCCTCCTGATCGTGGGTCACGTAGATGAACGTGATCCCGACGTCCTCCTGGATCCGCTTCAGCTCGACCTGCATCTGCTTCCGGAGCTTCAGGTCGAGGGCACCCAGGGGCTCGTCGAGAAGGAGGACCGACGGCTTGTTCACGAGCGCCCGGGCGAGGGCCACGCGCTGCGCCTGGCCGCCGGAAAGCTGGGCCGGCTTCCGCCGTTCGTAGCCGGGCAGCTCCACCAGGTCGAGCATCTCACTGACCCGCTGCTTGATCTCGGCATCGTCGACGTGCCGGCGGCGCAGGCCGAAGGCGACGTTGTCGAAGATCGTGAGATGGGGGAAGAGGGCGTAGTTCTGGAAGACCGTGTTGACGTTCCGCTTGTACGGCGGCAGCCAGGTGACGTCCTCACCGGCCAGCTCGATCGTGCCGGACGTCGGCTGCTCGAACCCGCCGATCATCCGGAGCGTCGTCGTCTTGCCGCAGCCCGACGGACCGAGGAGGCTGAAGAACTCGCCATCGTGGACCTCGAGGTCGATGTGGTCGACGGCGATGATGAGGCCGCTCGCGCTCGGCTCGACGTACTTCGCCACCCGGCGGCCGGTCGCATCGGTGCCGAAGGTCTTGTAGACCTGGGTCAGGCGTACCTCGACCTCGGGCACGGGCGTCTCGCTCCTCCAGCGGCGTTCCCGGCGAGCCCGCCGCGCACGGCGTCCCGATCGCAGCGGGTGCGGGGCTCGGGCCGAGAATAGGGGCCTGCGATCCGCGGTGTCAAACGAGGGATGGCAGAGGTCGCCTGCTCGCCGGCGTGCGAATCTCGTACAGAATGAGGGTGCGTTACCGTGGATTTCGGGCGTCCGTCACCCTTGTGCGGGTGTGGCCGTCCGGTCGACCCGACGCCGAGCCCGAGCCCCAAACGGCGCGCGGGCCGCCCGCGGTCTACGATATCGACGCGATCATCGCCGGAAATCGCCGGCCGCCCACGTTCGACTACCGAGGATCCCAATGCCGCAGGTCACCAACGACGCCGTCATGGCCGCGCTCAGCACGGTCCAGGAACCAGAGCTCGGCGGTGACCTGGTGACCCGGCAGATGGTCAAGGATCTCCGCGTCGACGGGACCGCTGTCGCCTTCACGATCGAGCTGACGACGCCGGCCTGTCCGCTCAAGGACGAGATCGAGTCGCGCGTCCGGACGGCCCTGACCCCGATCGGCGTCGAATCGGTGGAGCTGACCTGGGGCGCTACGGTCCGCCGGGCCGCGCCGCGAACCGCCGAGCAGCTGCTGCCGGGCGTCAAGAACGTCATCGCCGTCGCGTCCGGCAAGGGCGGAGTGGGGAAGAGCACCGTGGCCGTGAACCTGGCCGTGGCGCTGGCCCAGGACGGCGCCGCGGTCGGGCTCCTCGATGCCGACATCACCGGCCCCAACGTGCCGCTGATGCTCGGTCTTGACGGTCAGCCCGGAAAGAGCGAGCAGGAGAAGATCCTGCCGCTCAGCCGCCACGGGGTGAAGGCGATCTCGATCCAGTTCTTCGTCCCCGCCGGCCAGCCGATCATCTGGCGCGGCCCGCTCGTGGGCGGGGCGATCCAGCAATTCCTCCGCGACGTCGACTGGGGCGAGCTGGACTACCTCGTCATCGACCTGCCGCCCGGCACCTCGGACGCCCAGCTGACGCTCGCCCAGGCCGTGCCGATCTCCGGCGCGGTGCTCGTGACCACGCCCCAGGAGGTCGCCCTCCTCGACGTCGAGAAGGCCCTCGCGATGTTCAAGCGGATGAGCGTCCCGGTCATCGGCATCATCGAGAACATGACCGCCCTCGTCTGTCCGCACTGCGGCGAGTCGATCGAGCTGTTCGGCCGCGGCGGGGGCGAGCGTTTCGCCCGCGAGCATGACCTCGAGTACCTCGGTGGCATCCCCCTCGACGTGACCGTCCGCCAGGGTGGCGACGTCGGCGTCCCTGCGGTGGCCCAGCGGGAGCCGGGCCCGGCCGCGCTGGCCCTCGCGAACCTCGCCCGGATCGTCGCCGCGCGGATGAGCGTGCGGGCGGCGACCGGCGCCGGTCAGCCTCTCCTGACCGTTTCCTGACCCGGCGACCCACCGGCCACCGCGAGAGCCGGCATGTGGCCGTGCTGGATCTCGACGACCATCCCGGTCACGGCCGGGACCACCAGCCCCTCCGTCGGCGCGCAGATCGCGGCGATGGCCGCCCGACGCTCCGAGGGATAGTGAACGAGGAGGCCGCGCGGCACGCCTGACCGGATGACGTGGTCGACGGCTTCCTCGGCCGTCAGGTGGCCTCGCTTCTCGTCGTCGTAGGCGCTCGTCTCGAGGGTCGACTCGAGGATCAGGAGGTCGGCGCCACGGGCCAGCTCGACCGTCGCGTCCGACGGTCCCATGTCGCCGGCGTAGTAGATCCGCTCGCCGCCGGGCCCCTGGATGTCCATCGACCAGGCCGGCACGTAGTGCCCGATCGGATGGGGCCGGACCCTGAGCTCGCCGATCTCGAGCGTCTCACCGGTCGCGTACTCGCGGACGTCGAAGGCGACCTCGAAGAACCCCGCCCGCTCGCTGATGACCTCGGCCAGGTGGTCGAGCTTGGCCTTGCCGCCAGGCGGCAGGAAGACCGGCAGGGGCCGCGGTGCCCGCTCGCCCCAGGGAAAGCGGTAACGAAGCGGGGCGATGTCGATCCAGTGGTCGGCATGCATGTGGCCGACGACGAGGCCGTCCAGCCTCGCCGCCCCGATCGTGCCCTCCAGGCGGGAGGCGATTCCGCTGCCGATGTCGAACAGGACCGCCGTGCGATCCGACTCGACGAGGATGCCGGAGGCGGCGGAGTCGGCGACCGGTCTCGCGGTCCCCGTGCCCAGAACGGTCAGGCGCATGAATCTCCTCGGCTCACCCCGGCAGCCGGGCGTCGGGCGGATGGTCTCAGGTCCGCGGCGTCTCCGGAAGCCCAGGATGGACGCTCAGCGTGTCGCCTGGGTGACAGCGAGCGCGAGCGCAAGCATCGGGAGCGGGGCTCGTCACGCACGGAGCCGGGCGGTGAGAGCTGACGCGGCGAGGAGCGCCGCCCGCAGCCGGCCCTGGGGCCCCGCGAGGAAGGCGACGCGACGCTCGGCGTGCGTTCCGCCGGGCTCGGCCACCGCGATCGAGACGGCCATGTCCGGCCCTCGGGTCGACACCCGGACGGCAAGGCCGACGTCGGCGTCGCCGGCCCGCCTGACCTGGTCGGCGAGGCGGCGGAGGTCGATCCGGCCCCCGCCGGCCTGTCGATGGTCGGCCGCCAGCGCCTCGGCGAAGGCGATCCGGTCACCGAGGCCCTCGCCGAGGAGGTCGAGGACCGAGCCACGCGTGCCGAGCTCGACGATCGCGAGACGCCAACCGCGGGCCGCCAGCGCGGCGCCGATCACCCCGGGCCAGGTGTCGTCGCCGTGACCCCAGACGTGGTCGCCGATCTCGGCGAGGACGGCGGCTTCGGCGGCCGCGACCAGGGCAGCGGCGTCGGCGTCTGAGCTCGCCGGGTCGCCGGGCGCTCCGGACACCGCCGAGATACGCACATCGACGCCGTCCGCGCGCGAATAGGTGGCCACGGTCGGGTTGGCGCCGCGGTCCAGGAGCGCCCCGAGGCGCTGGGCGATCGTCGACTCTCCGAGCCCCGCGGTCCGGAGGGTGACGGTGACCGTCTCGCGGCCGAGCCCGCGTTCGCGGAGTCGCGGCAGGACCCAGCCCGTCCACATCGGGCGCATCTCGCGAGGCGGTCCGGGCAGGGCGACGATGACCCGGCCGTCCGACGCGTCGACCCACCAGCCCGGGGCGGTGCCGTTCTCATTCGGGATCATCGTCGCCGATGGGACCAGCCAGGCCTGCTTGAGGTTCGCTTCGGGGAAGGGCAGACCGCGCCGATCGAACAGGTTCCGCAGCCAGGCTTCGAGGTCGGGGTCGACGGCCGGTGTCTCGCCCATTGCCGCGGCGATCGATTCGCGGGTCAGGTCGTCCGGCGTCGGGCCCAGGCCCCCGGTCGAGACGACGAGACCGCTCCGCTCCAGGCCGTCTCGGAACGCGGCGCTCACCTCGGCGAGGTCGTCGGGCAGGGCGGTCAGCCGGGAGACCTCGACGCCCTCCTCGGTGAGGGCCCGGGCCAGCTCGCCGCCGTTGGTGTCCCGCGTCTCGCCGACCGTGATCTCCGAGCCGATGGACAGGATCTCGGCCGTGTTGATCGGTCGCATCGAATGGAGGGTAGCCGACATGGAGATCATCCGGCCCGATCGTCAGGGGCCGCGTGGACCATCAGGACGGGAGGGGGCCGCTGGTACAATCGCGAGCCCACCGCCGGACGTTCCGTGCGGCTCGACGACCCGGAGGCGCCGTGACGACCGACCCGGAGGCGATGAACCCGACGAGCGCGACGACCGACGGCCCGGCCGCCGCGCCGGCGCCGGAGCCGGCCCCGGGGACATCGGGCGATCGGTCGGCTGGAGCGCCTCGCGAGGAGGCCGACCCGCCCGGGATCCGGGAGCAGATCGGCGCGGTCATCGCCGCCGGCCGGCGACTGGTGTCGGCCCACATCGAGCTCGGCCGTGCCGAGATCGGCGAGATCATGGGCGAGGTCGCCCGGGCGGCCGCGCTCGGATGCCTCGCCGCCGCAGTCGTCCTCTTTGCCCTCCTCCTGCTGACGATCGGACTCATCCTCTTCCTGGGCGAATGGATCTTCGGCTCCATCGGCTGGGGCGTCCTGCTGGGCACCCTCCTGCTCGTCGACATCGCGGTCCTCGCCGGTCTCGTCGTCGCCGGCGTGCCGGGCAGGCGGCTCGGTGGTGTGCTGCTGCTCGCGATCGCGGTCGGCGTCGTCGTCGGGCTCGTCCTCGGCCTCGACCTCACCAACCGGGCCTGGACCGCGGCCGGCGACAGCCTGCTGCCGAGCGTGGACGCCGGCTTCCGCCCGCTGGCGATCGCGGTCATGTCCCTCGCCGTGGTCGGGGCGATCCTGGGACTCCTCGTCGGCCTCCGGGCCGCCTGGGGCTCGGGCGGCTCCGGGCTCGTCGTGGGTGCGGCGGCCGGCATCGTCCTCGGCGCTCTGACGGCGGTCGCCCTCGGCCCGCGGGTCGGGGCCGCGTTCGGGGTCCTTGCGACGCTCATCGCCTGGCCGACGTTCGCGGGCCTCGTCGTTGCGCGGGCCGGGCTCGACGTGGACGCCCTCAAGGCACGCTTCTATCCCGGCCAGACCATCGAGACCACGAAGGAGACCATCGAGTGGCTGCGTCAACGGACGCCGCTCGGGCCGAAGCCCTAGCGGAGCGGGCCGAGCGTCTCGCGGCTCGCGAGGCGGAGGTCGTCGCGGCCCGCGACGGCCTCGAGGACGAGGTCGTCCGGCTCGAGGCCTCGGCCCGGGCCGCGGTCGACATCCCGGCCCGCCTGCGGCGCGCGCCGATGAAGGTGGGCGGCGCGGCCGCGGGTGCCGCGTTCCTCCTCCTCGGTGGCCCCCGACGAGTGCTGCGCCGGACCCGCCGGGCGATCTTCGGTCCCGAGGCAGGCCTCCCGAAGTCGATGCTCCCCGACGAGGTCGAGAAGACCCTCAAGCAGCTCGGCTCGGACGGCGACCGCGTCCGGGGGACCCTCGAGCGGGAGTTCGCGAGGTATCTCGACAAGACGGCGCCGGAGCGCCGCGAACGCGACCTCGTCGGTGTGGCCAGCGGGCTCCTCCAGAATCTCCTCAAGCCGGCTTCGGTCCGCGTCGGGCGCCAGCTCGCGGAGCGGCTCCTGGACCCCGACGGCCCGTCTTTCACCGAGGGCCTCCGCAAGGCGCGGACCCGGATGGACGCGGCCCGGGACCCGGAGGCGGACCGCCGTCCCTGAACGCGCGGCGGTCGTCGCGATCTCGGCGAGCGCGTGGAAACGGCGCGCTCCGGGTTCCGTCGGGCGCGGCCAACGCGTCGGGACGTCCGCATCGGCCGGCATCCGCTACCTTGGCAGCGGGCGAGTGGCGGAATGGCAGACGCGCCGGCCTTAGGAGCGATTCCGGCCCTGCTCTGTGCGTCCAGCAGCGGAGCCGATGCGTGCGCGTCCGAGTTATGCGCGCCTCACACGCACGGGATTCGACATCGGAGGCGGGCTCAGCCCTGGCGCTTGTATCGGCTCGCGCGATAGTCGTTGACCCATCGGCGGTTGCTCCGCCATTGTCCCCGGGCATCTCGCTGAGCGCGGAGGCGACCGCGCTCCGCCGCGGCACGCAAGGATCGAACGGACACCTCTCGCGTCGCGAGGGCGGCGAGCGGAACCAGTCTCGCGGGACCCGCTACCGCGGGGACGATGAACCGCATCAGCGTGTCGATGATCGCTCGCGCCAGGAACTCGCCGAGGGGACCAGGGTCACCTGCATCCGCCCTGTGCAGGCTGCGGAGATAGCGAATGCGCTCCGTCTTGCGAATGATCGCCGGCGGGTAGCCGAGGCGGATCAGGAGGAGGTTCGTGAGGAGTCGTCCGGCGCGACCGTTGCCGTCGAGGAACGGGTGAACCCGCTCAAACTCGGCGTGCAGTGCCGCGAGCGCCTCGGGGAAGGCGCCTTCTTCATCTCGCAGCGCGGCCGCGCGGTGAACCCAGTCCGTCATGAGCGCGGGGACGTCGGGCCAGTCGGGCGGCCGCATGCCGCCGGGAAACGGCTGGATGTTGTGGCGACGGAAGGCCCCCGGGCCTTCGTCCGGCGCTGCGTCCGGGTGGGGAGCGACGTCCCATACCTTCGCCATGGCGAGCGTGTGGACATGGCGAAGCTCCGTCAGGTTGATGAGCTCACCGCTACTCCAGTCTCCCGGCGTGAGACCCTGCTGGTACACCCACTGCGCTGCGTCCGCATAGCCGCGGACCTCCATGTACTCGGCGAGTTGCTTGTCGCCGACGGCCCGACCTTCTCTGAGCAGGATCTCGACCTCGCGAAGCACCAACGTGTTGCCTTCGATCGCCGTCGAGTTATGCGCCTCCTGGAACCAGATGTCGCCCCAGATGTCTTCGGCCTCCTCCGGGGTGGGTAGGCCGCCCAAGCGTGTTCGGAGCTCCTCCACGCCATCGGCCAACTGGCGATAGATCGCTTGTCGGCTCTTCCGACCGCGGGGCTGCTCGGCTGCCATGCGGACAGCATACCGCAAGTTGTGTCGAGCAAGCTTGAAAAATAGACGCGACACAACTTGGATCGTCTTGTGACGAGGGCCCAACAAGAATCGGCACGACACAAACTCCGCGATGCCGGTGAGAACCAGGCCCTGGCGGGGTTATGCGCGCCTCGTGCCAGGCACGGCGAGATGCTCGAGGCGGTTCGAGCGTCAAGGACGACGGTTCCGTCGCGTCCACCGGAGCGGGAATCGCCCTGTAGGATTCGACCTGGGCGAGTGGCGGAATTGGTAGACGCCCCGGCCTTAGGAGCGATTCCGGGCCTGCTCAATGCGTTCCCGATCTTCTGGCGATGCCGGCGTGGCCGAGTTATGCGCGCCTCGCGCTCTCGAGATTGCGAAGCTGGCGGTTTCGCCACTCGCCCCCGACCCTTGGCCCTTTGCACCAGATCGTCGCATGTACCGGACCTGCCCGACGTGCGCTAGTACGGTCGAAGTTGCGGGTCGTCGCCCGCGAAACGCAGCCGTGCGGCTGGCTGCGACGCGCAGCCAGCCGCGACGACCGCGAGCAGGACGGCGAGGCTCAGGCGCGAGATCACGCAAGCGCTCGGTCGGCGCATATGGCCGTTCGAGATCCGCTCCGCGGATTCCACCCCATCCGGCCCTCCAGTCAGTTGCTACTGTTGGTGTGCCTCTGCCTGCGGCGACGATGCCCAACCGAGAGTGCTGTTACTGCCGCACAACCGGCTAGGCACGGCTCCGAAGTTCCAGGTGAGCTTGTTGTCGGTCTTCCAGTCGGTATGCGTCGAGACGCTGATCGGCCCGAGGTTGATTCCAGCGCTGAACGTTACGTTCGTGCCCTGGGTCTTGTACATGACGGCGGGGCTGGCGTAGGTGCCGCAGCTGGTCGCTTCCCAGTTTGGATGCGGGCTAACTCCATAGATCGGGTAAAGGATGTTCACCGTGTTGTACGGGTACCAGATTCCGCTCCAATAGCAGGTTTCCGTCATCTTGCGGTAGTTGACCTGGTTGTAGGTGCGGTTGTTGTAGAGATTGCCCACGCTACCGCCAGACCCGGATGTCACGGCGAAACTGACCGTGCCGTTTGCCGACATGGGGCCGCCCGAAGCCTGAAACGCGGTGCCGAGGGTGCTCGTCACTGACGTGTCGTAGTTCTGGGACATCTTGGCGCCGGACCAGGACCAGAGATCGCCGATCGGCATGTTGCGGTTGTAAATCCAGTCGGTCCAGATGTAGTAGCAGGTTTCATTCGGGGTCACGCCACCGTCCGGCACGGTCGTCTTCTCAACCCGCAGGAGACCCGTTGACGTTAGGCGATCAGCACCGAGACCCGCCCAGTCTTGGGGCGGGTCCTGCATGTCGGCCGCACCTGGCTCTGATCCGAGGTCGACACGTAGGTCGACCAGGCGGTGGTCGCTCGCCTCGCCGCGATCCTGCTGGTCCGCCCGCGCCGCGTCGGCCTTCACCTCAAGTGGGAAGGTCCACGTGACGGAATTGCCTCCGGCAGTCACCACTGCCACGAAATTGGCCACGCCGTCAGCGTTCGCGCGGTCGACGACATTCGCCGGGGTGATGTGGACGCGGCCCTTCGCATCGGTGGTGCCGGTCGCGACGACGGGCATGTCGAGCGGCACGCCCTCGTCCGTCCCCTCCCACGTGTCCTGTCGCGGCAGCGCGCGAACCACGACGCTCGCTCGGTCGACGGGCTTGCTGTCGCGCGTGACGGTGACTGTGACGGGCGCGTTCGAATGCGACGCTGCGTCGATCGCCGATGGGGGGATGCCGATCGACATCACGCCGATCGCGACTCCGATCGCCACGACCCGACTACCTTTGAGTGTGGATCCCGCGGATGCCTCCTCTCAGACCGCAGCGGGTGATCCAGGTGAGAGGCGACATGGTGACTTTCGCCAATTCCGGTTCCGCGGCGATCAACTCGAACGGGCGCACGATCGAGCATGCCCTCCGAGCCGGGTCACCGACAATTAGGCATGACCCTTGGATGGCGACCGATCGCGAGCGAGCCGAAGGAGCAGCGACACGGCGCACGCCGTCGCCACATGCCCAAGGCCGATTAGGCCTCGTCCCATGTGATCCTCGCGCGACAGCCGGCGCCCGATCGGGACCGAGATGAGCTGAAGGGCCGGGGTTCCTTCGTAGAGGACCGTAGCGTTCGAGGGTGGCTCGCTTGGCCGCGGGACATGAGCGCGAGGGTCAGCGGCGGGAGCTCGCACCCGCCGACCGTGCGGCTTCAAGTCCTCGCGGAGAGAGGTGCGCGGGAGCGTCCGAGAGTCCTTGTCATCTCGTCGTTCAAGGCTTCGCAGTACTCGGCGGCTGCCGCGCAATTCGGCGCATCCGGCTTCCTCTTGAAGAGCGTTCCGCTGCCAGCGCTCTTCGAGGCGATCCAGCTGATCGCCGAAGGCGGCACCGTCTTCAGCGGCGAGCAGCCGGCTAGCCGATTCGTGACACTGACCCTGCCGGAGCGCGAGATCCTCCGCCTCGCAATGGACGGTCTCTCGAACACGGAGATCGGCGCCCACATCGGGCTCCACCGAAAGACCGTCGAGGCGCATCTCTCCGAGGTCTTTGAGAAGTACGGCATCCTCGGCGGCCGCATCGAGCTCTCCATCCGGGCCGCGGAGGAAGGCTGGCTCGACATCCAGCCGCCCGGCAAGGGTGGCCGGAGGCGATCCGCGAAGCGCGCCCCCGGATAGCCACGAGTAGAGACGCGGCCCTCGAGCGGTCCCGCCGAGGCGTGACCCTTTAGTTCGCGAGCGCCCAACACATCGGGGTGCTCCGCATCGCGCGGCTGGTCGAATTGGCCCGCAACGAGCGCATTGCCGTCGCGAGCGATGTCTCGGCAGTCGCTGATCCCACGTGAACGCAGATCGACTCCAGAGGCATCGGCGTTCCCGGGGCGTCGGAAGTCCTTGCGCCGGGCAGGGCACCTCCCGGCCGTTCCTCGGATTACAACGGCACGCGTTTGCCTGAGCTGATCTGTCCACGGTCGCTTCCGGGCCCGAGAGTTGCGTGGTGCCAGCGGGCGCGCGCGGCTCGAATCGCACTGGCAGACCGGAGGTTCTGGGCACGTTTCAGGACTTCGTCGTCCGACAACCCGGGGTGCATTTGCCGCGCCTCCAAAACAAACCGATCTGCGGCGGCGGCGCGCGCGGCAGATGTCGCAGCGCTCCGATCGCGAACGCGCGCCCAGCGCTCGTGGGCGGCCAGTCGAGCCCGTAACGCGCGATCGAGCGTGGGAGCGCCTTGAACTGCTCCGCCCGTGACCTCGCGGCCGCGTACCTGCCGTGTCATCGAAGCACGTCGTCCGTCTCCTCGACGCCGCCATCTCCGAGGAGCCGGAGCCAGGCATCGGCGCCGACTGGCGTTGGGCAACGTCGTGGCGTCGGATCGCTGATGAGGTGGCTGAGGCCCAGTCGCCGGCCCCCGGTGAACAGCGGGACCACGGTCGTGCCTAGGCCCGCGACGGATAGTTCGCGGAGCACGAGCGCCCACGCACGATCGACGAGGCCTGCGAAGCCGCCGTCGCGCTTGGCGACGCGGGCGAGGAAGTCGACACGCTCCCGACTCGGCGCGACAAAGACCACGTACCACCCAGGGCGAACAGCGAGGGCGTCGCCGTAGCGAGCGAGCTTGTCGCGGATCTGCGGGCCGTGCTCCGTCGCCTCGTCGATCTCAAGACTGAGGACGGCCGACCCGGTCGAGGTCTGGAGGGCGACGACGCTGTCGGGGTAGACGCCGGCGAGGAGGTCGGCCGCGTTGGACTCGGGATACCAGAGCTGGACGAGCGGCAGGCCGTCCCGTGGCGTCGCACGGACGAGGGCGCAGACGGTCTCGACGACGTTGAGCGAGTGACGGAGCTGAGTGCCGGCACGGAAGCGGGTGAGCGAGTCGTAGTGAAGACGGCGACGACCCTTGGCCGAGACGCGGAAGGCGAGAGGAGCGCCACCTCGAGTCGTTGGTGGCAGGACCGCGCGATCGAGGTAGCCGAGGTCAAAGAGGGCGGACAAGCGTTCCTGGGTGGTCTGGCGACGACGGTAGACGAGGGTCGTGAGCTGAGCGGTCGTGGCGACATCGGTGCGGTAGAGGATGCGGAGGCAGGCTCGATCTCGATAGCGGAGGAGACCGGGATCGACGATAACCCGACGATCGACTGGAGCAGCGGAGACGAATGTACCGATCACGGGGAAATGGTCCCGCGCGACGGGAGCGGCAGCCACGCACGAACCGGGGGGCAGGGATCGGGGCGCCGAAGACCCCGTCCCGCGAGTGACCCAACGACGGACCCAACGCGGATCTGGTGGGTCTCGCGGCCGATGGGGCAGCGCTGTGCTTGTCTGCTGGTGTTTCCCAAATCAGGGCGACCTCAAGCTGGGGCCTCGATCCCTCGAATTCGAAGGCGGCCCGGTCTATGAACCTGCGGCGGCAGGTCGCGATCCGTCCGTGCCGGTCCGCGATCGCCGGCGCTACCGTCGCGCAGGGACGGGACAACCGATCGATCGCCGGCCATGGCCGACGAGCCACGGCGCGGACCTCGCCGCTCGGTCGCCCGGTCCCCCGTCAGCGATCAGCGGAGCGGTGGCTCCTGGCCTGACCGACGCGACGAACCCAATGCGCTGGCAGCGGACCCGCCGAGACGGCGATCGGGCGGTCGACCGGTGAGGCCAGCCGCCTGCCTCCGACCCTAGCGGGCACCCGCCCTCGTGGGAACCCGGAAACCGTGCAAGATTTTGTGTATTGTCGGCCGACCCACGTCCCGATTGACACCCAGGACGACGTGTGCGACGCTCCGATCGTGCTCAAGACGAAGCGGACGTACAACCTCAGCCGCCGGACGATCGAGACGGTCCAGGCGCTGGCCGAACGCAAGGTCGCGCCGACCCAGGACGCCCTCGTCGAGCTCGCCGTCGACGAGCTCGCCCGCCATGTCCGCGATGCCGACGAGGCCGACGCTTGGGCGGCCGCCGCCGCCGATCCAGAGTTCCTCTCCGAGGCCGACGAGCTCGAGGCCGTCTATGGCGATGCCGCCGCCGAGACGTGGCCCAGGCCGTAAGCCTGCCACCGCTCCGCTGGGCCGTCGTCATCGTCGGCCTCGATCCCGTCGAGGGCCACGAGCAGGCCGGCGAGCGGCGCGCCCTCGTCGTGAGTTATGAGGCGTTCCACCGCTCCGGTCTGCTGACGGTCTGCCCGATCAGCGCCGACCGCCAGACACCGCGCTACCCGGGCGAGGTTGCGATCCCCGCGGGCGAGGCCGGCCAGACGAAGCCCGGGCTGATCCTGTGCGCCCAGGTCCGGACCGTCTCGGTCCGCCGGATCCGCGCGTCCGGCATCCTGCCCGACGGCGGTGTCGCGTACGTCACGGACGCGCGAATCCGATCAGCCGTCCGCGCCGCGCTGCGACACCACCTCGGCCTGGACATCCCACCTCTCGCGGACGGTGCCGCCTCGAGGTAGCGGGCCTGGCTCGGCCGGTCTGTGACAGCTGTGACAGCGGATGTCACGAATGCGGGCCGCCGTCACGAGCCGGCAACGGCGCCCACACCCCAGGCATGCGGGGCGCGGAGAGCGAAGCGAGTCGGGTTCCATGAACAGGGGGACTTGCACACGGAATTGTGTCGCGCTCGTCGTCACCCAAGTGGCGCGTTACACGTTGAGGGTGGCGTTGCTGACCGCGTTGCGGGTCGCGACACTTCGCGACTCGGAACACCTTATCGATTGGACCACTCGCCAGCGATTGGCGCGAGTCCAAATTCACGGGTCGTCTCTTCGGATCGGATGGGACGCACGCGACTCTGAACGTGAGGAAGTGGGCGACCATTCCCCAGAAAGGCCACGCGCTCCGACCGGTTCGCCTGTGATTCGGCACAGCCGTGCTATGATCTCGGCAGCGTCCGTATCCCATCCCGCGAGGAGGGAGCAGTGAGGACCAAGACCGCGCGAGCGTTCGCTGTAGCCGCAGTGCTCGCGCTGGGGACGCTGTCTGCAGTCCCAGCTTCCGCCGCGGCTTGGGCCAATTGTTCGGGTACGTCGGGGAACAAGTTCCTCGGCGACGGGCATGCCAGCGCTGGACTGAAGGGGGTCTACGCTGAAATCGAGTACTTCAACGAGAGTCTGTGCGTGCAAGGGGCTACCAAAGTCGGGAGTTGGTCGCTCTCTTGGGTATCCCTCGACGGACCACAAACTGGCGCCGATGGCGTCAACATCTTCCAGGGGGGCTACGCCAAGTGTCCGCCCCCCATCGTCGGAAGTTGCCCATGGAACAACGGCGTGACGTACTACTGGTACTTCTATCAGCATGAAACGGGTGCGTGCGGCCTGGTCGGCGGCTCGCCCACCATCATGAAGATCGCCAATGCCGGATCCGGCCTCCATTTCTTCCAGATATCCAAGGTGGGCAGCAACTACAACTTCTACATCGACGAGGTCTTCAAGTACGGCAGGCCGGCATCTGATATTGATACGTGCTGGCCCGGCGTCACAGCTGTTGAGTACCAGGACGAAATGCTCAACAACGGCGACCAAGGTGGCGGAACCGTTAGCAACCACCAGTTGTTCGGCAACATCCAGTATCAAGACGCGTCCGGATGGCACCTTGAGTATCAGACCCCGGGATCAGCATGTGCAAACTCGAACCCAACGAATTGGCGATGCAACTGGGACTACACAGGCCACAACTTCTATCCTTGGGACAACCGCGCACCATGAGTCACTGGACGCAGTTGCGGCGCCCAAGGTGGTGGCCGTCCCCAGCAGGGGCAGTGTTATTGATCGTGACCCTATCAGGGTGTTATGCAGGTGCGGTCGTCACGGAGGGCCCGCCCGTGTCTTCCGCGGCTCCGTCGAGAACCCCGTTCGAGACGCCACCTCCCGGCGATGTGCAGGCGGTTTCAATCTCCAATCCAAGCCCCGGCGCGGCTGACGCGATGGCCAAATGCCATATCGGCGACATGATCCCGATCGATCAGGTGAGTGGCTTTGGGGAGATAGCGTCGGCGAAGGACGTCGTTCGTTATGTCCCACTCACCGGTCGCGAGCCGCAACTTCGTGAGTCCGGACCGGCGTGGGTAATTCAGATTCACGGAGACGTGCCACGGCCGATAACCGGCGAGATTTGGACTGATCCCACGTGCGTGGTTACAGCAAATGATGTATTGCTGTACGGGACCGGTCCCGTAACAGACTCCTCTACCGGAGCCGTCTTCACGCCAGAGCCACCGGCCACGCTGCCCGATCGCGAGTTGCCTCCCTTGGCGCCATAGGTCCCACGGCCGCCAGCGCAATCGCATCGCGGTGTGGCGCGACAGACCTCAACGGCTTGCCGTTGGTCCAGCTGGCGGTCAACGACGGTTGGCTCGCGGTTCAGCTCCTTGACCACCACCACCGCTGACCGCCCGGCTCGGTGCCCGGGTGCAGGCATCGTCACGACTAAGGACCCTCCAGCGGCGACTGGTCGCGCTCATCGGCGAGCAGACCCATTTGCTGTCGCGTAAGGGTGCCGAAGAGCATGACGATGAGCACGACATGTGGGCGCCAGGGTCACCGCCCGCGTGCGAGCCGGTCGATCGGGCTCCAGTAGGCGGCGCGTGCTCGCTCGGCCGCGGCCGACGCGCCGTAGCGCGAGAGCATCGAGCGGTCGGTCCAGCCACCGAGCTGCATGACGTCGCCCTCGCTGTGGCCGGCCGCGAGCATGCCCGATGCCCAGGTATGGCGGAGCTGGTGGGGATGGACCCGCAGCCCGGCCTGGCGGGCCCGGCGGCCGATCGTGTGGAAGATCTCGTTGCCGGTCAAGGGCTGGCCGGTTCGGGCGATCCAGAGGGGCGCGTCCTCGGCCCGCGGTGCCTTGGGGTGGCGCAGGTAGCGCATCAGCGCCTTGGCCGTGCTGTCGCCGTAGACGACGGCCCGGCCGCGGCGGCTCTTGGAGGTCGCCGCCTCGATGAACGCCAGCCGCTGGCCGAGGTTGAGGTCGCCCAGCCGCAGGGCGGCGAGCTCGCCGCGGCGAATGCCGGTGTCGAGCAGGAGCGACAGCATGGCCAGGTCGCGCCGGGCGATCAGGTCCGTCCCACGGCAGGCGGCCAGCAGCAGCGCCGACTGCTCGTCCGACAGCACCGGCGGGGGATTGAGCGGCACGGAAGGCGCCTTCATCCGCTCCATCGGCGTGCGCTCGATCTCGTCCTCCTCGACCAGCCAGCGCCAGAAGGGCCGAAGGCTGCGGAACAGGATGCTGATCGTGGCCGGGGCGTTGCCGAGCTCGCCGAGCGCGACGAAGAACGACTCGAGGTGCTCGCGCCGGATGCCCTCCAGCGTCCGCGGCATGCCGCGCTCGACCAGGAACGCGTCGAGCCGGTCGAGCGCCCGCAGGTAGGTGCTGATCGTCCGCTCGCTCTTGCCTTCGCTGCGGAGGTGGAGGATCCAGTAGTCGCGGGTGCTGGCGAGGGTCGGGCCGTCGGCTAGACTGGCGGCCTTGGTGGTGGCTCGTGGCACGGAAGCAGGCCTCAGAGGCGTAGAAACGAACTGCCAGAGTTATACGCGTCTCATGCCCTGTGCGTCAAGCCTCCACCGAGGCATACGCGCCTCGCAAGCGCAAAACCATGGGCGAGTGGCGGAATGGCAGACGCGCCGGCCTTAGGAGCCGGTGCCGCGTGAGCGGCGTAAGGGTTCGAGTCCCTTCTTGCCCACCACCATCGGAACGGCCCAACGCGGGCCCTCCGGCCCCCGCCCGTATACTTCGCGGCGATGTCTGCGACCGTGACACCCGCCCCGAAGAGCTCCCTGAAGCTGCGATTCGAGCTGCCGCCCGAGCAGCTCTCGTCGGCCATCGACGAGGCCGTCCGCCACCTCTCGCGCCGCACCCGGATCGCCGGGTTCCGGCCCGGCAAGGCCCCGCGCGTCGTCGTGGAGCGGACGGTGGGCGCCCCGGCCATCCTCGACGAGGCGATGGACCACCTCGTCCAGCGGGCCTATCGCGATGCCCTCATCGAGCACGACATCACCCCGCTGACGAACGCTGACGTGGAGATCGAGCAGGCCGAGGAGGGCAAGCCGGTCATCTTCAGCGCCACGGTCCAGGTCCGGCCGGAGGTCACCCTCGGCGACTACAGGAACTTCAATTTCAGGCCCGAGATCGAGGTCATCGACGACGCCAAGGTCGAGAACGTCATCGAGGAGCTGGCCGACCAGCACGCGACCCTGGCCCCGGTCGAGGAGCGCGGGGCCAGGGACGGCGATTACGCGGTCATCGGCTACACCGGCACCCGCGACGGGGTTGCCTTCGACGGTGGCTCCGCCGAGCGGATGCCGCTCATCCTGGGCCAGGAGCGCCTCATCCCGGGCTTCGAGGGCCATCTCCTGGGCCTGGCGTCGGGTGAGTCGGCCGAATTCGACCTCACGTTCCCGGACGACTACGGCGAGGCCAGCCTTGCCGGCCAGGTCGCCCACTTCGCGGTGGAGCTCAAGGAGCTTCGGGAGAAGGTCCTGCCGACGGTCGATGACGAGTTCGCCCGCTCGGTCGGGGCGTTCACCGACCTCGCGAACCTCCGGACCGAAATCCGGGCCCGCCTGGCGCGGAACGCCCTCGACAAGGCCCGCCACGACTTCTCCGACAAGATCATCGAGTACGCCGTCGCCAACGCGACCCTCGAGCTCCCGGACGTCCTCGTCGACCAGGAGGTCGAGGTGATGCACGACGAGTTCCGGACCTCGCTGGCCCGCCAGGGGATCGCCGAGGAGGCCTACCTCAAGGTCGTCGAGAAGACGGAAGCCGACCTGCACACGGAGTTCCGGCCCAATGCCGAGAAGCGGGTCAAGGTCCTCCTCGTCCTGTCGAAGATCGCGGAGGCCGACGGCGTCGTCATCAGCGACGCGGACGTCGAAGCCGAGGTCGCCACGGCCCGCGAGCGCTACGCCAGCGATCGCAAGACGGTGGGCTACTTCGAGTCAGCGCGGGGGCGGGGCTTCATCCGGAGCACCCTCCGGCGGAGCCGCGTCGTCGAGCAGCTCGTCGACGCCTGGCTGGCCGCCCACCCCGACCACCCGCCGATCCCGCACCTCGAGGACGACGCGCCGGGCGGGGTCGGCTCGAGCGCGGCCGAGGCCAACGCGGCCATCGGCGCCACTGATCCCGGCGCTGCGGCGGACGGCGATGCCGCCGGCGCCACTGATCCCGGCGCGGCGCCGGACGGCGATGCCGCCGGCGCCACTGATCCCGGCGCGGCGCCGGACGGCGATGCCGCCGGCGCCCCAGACGCTTCCCCGGCCGCAGCCGGCTGAGTCACCGAACCCGTTCGAACAGGAGCCAGACATGCTCGTCCCGATGGTCATCGAATCCTCAAGCCGTGGCGAGCGCGCCTACGACATCTACTCGCGGCTCCTCAAGGAGCGGATCATCTTCATCGGCGACCAGATCGAGGACCACCTCGCCAACCTTGTCATCGCCCAGCTCCTGTTCCTCGAATCCGAGGATCCCGAGAAGGACATCAGCCTCTACATCAACTCACCCGGCGGCATCGTCACGGCCGGCCTCGCGATCTACGACACGATGCAGTACCTTCGGGCCCCGGTCAGCACGATCTGCCTGGGGCAGGCTGCGTCCATGGCAGCGGTGCTTCTGGCGGCCGGGGCGAAGGGCAAGCGCTACGGGCTGCCCCACAGCCGGATCATGATCCACCAGGGCTCGGGCGGGTTCCGGGGCAACGCGCCGGACGCCGTGATCCAGATGCGCGAGTGGGAGCATCTCGTCCAGCTCAACCACGAGATCCTCGCCCGCCACACCGGCCAGGCGATCGAGACCATCATCAAGGACACGGATCGGGACCGATTCATGTCGCCCGAAGAGGCGAAGGACTATGGCATCATCGACGCGGTCTACACGGTCCAGGGAGCGTCGCTGATCTCGCAGGCCCACGACGCCGGCCTCGCCGGCGGAGAGGGCGGCAAGGTCGCGGAGATCCCGGCGCCGGAGACCAAGAAGTCGAAGGGCTGATCCCGGCGGCGGGCCGGAAGGCCCGGAGGCCGGATGGCCCGGAGGCCGGAAGGCCCGGAGGCCGGAAGGCCCGGAGGCCGATGCACGAGGCAGGCACGTGAGCACAACCACCAGCAGCTCCAAGGGACCCAAGGTCCCGTACCGCTGCTCCTTCTGCGGCAAGAGCCAGGAACAGGTCCGCAAGCTGATCGCGGGCCAGGGCGTCTACATCTGCGACGAGTGCATCAACCTCTGCCAGGAGATCATCGAGGAGGAGATGCTCGAGCAGCCGAAGGCCAAGGCCCCGGCGGCGAAGCTCCCGAACCCTCGCCAGATCACCGACGCCCTCGACCAGTACGTCATCAGCCAGGACAAGGCCAAGAAGGTTCTCTCGGTCGCGGTCTACAACCATTACAAGCGGGTCAACGCCGGCCACGCCATCGACGACGTCGAGCTCCAGAAGTCGAACGTCCTGCTCGTGGGGCCGACCGGCTCGGGCAAGACGCTTCTGGCCCAGACCCTCGCCCGCGTCCTCGACGTCCCGTTCTGCATCGCCGACGCGACGTCGCTGACCGAGGCCGGCTACGTCGGCGAGGACGTCGAGAACATCCTCCTGCGGTTGATCCAGGCTGCCGACTTCGACGTCGCCCGGGCCCAGCGAGGGATCATCTACATCGACGAGATCGACAAGATCGCGCGCAAGGCCGACAACCCCTCGATCACCCGCGACGTCTCGGGCGAGGGCGTCCAGCAGGCGCTCCTCAAGATCCTCGAGGGCACGACCGCGAACGTGCCGCCGCAGGGCGGCCGGAAGCACCCCCACCAGGACTTCATCCAGATCGACACCACGAACGTCCTCTTCATCTGCGGCGGTGCCTTCGACGGCCTCGAGAAGATCGTCGAGGAGCGGGTCGGGAAGCGGGCCATCGGGTTCGGCTCGGATTCCGCGCCGTCGACCGTGGAGCGGGCGAGGATCCTCGAGAAGCTGATGCCGGAGGACCTCCTGAAGTTCGGGCTCATCCCCGAGTTCATCGGCCGGCTGCCGGTCATCGTGACCCTGTCCGCGCTGACCGCGGCCGATCTCGTCCGGGTCCTCGTCGAGCCGAAGAATGCGGTCGCCAAGCAGTTCCAGAAGTTCCTCTCTCTCGACAAGGTCGAGCTGGTCTTTACGGACGCCGCCCTGAAGGCCGCCGCCGAGGTGGCGATCGATCGCAAGACCGGGGCGCGGGCCCTCCGCTCGATCGTCGAGGAGGCCCTCCTCGAGGTGATGTTCGACATCCCGGAGCGGACCGAGATCCGGAAATGCATCATCACCGAGGAGACGATCCGGGCCGGTCGGAGCCCCCTCCTCCTCACCAAGACCGAGGTCGACAAGGGTGTCGACGAGACGAACTACGAGGAGTGGCTGGCCGAGCGAGGCGCCAGCGCGTAGGTTCCGCGCCGGCGCGTGGGTTCCGGGCCGGCGCGGAGGCCGTCCGGCGCGTAGCGGCGCGGGACCGCGGCCGAAACCGAGGACGCCGTCGCGGCCACGGGCCGCCACGGTCCCAGCCTTCCGCGCGAGTGCCGAGCCTTCCACGCGGGTGCCCCGGCCCCAGGTCCTGCGCCGCTTGAGCCTACCACGCGGGGGAAGTCGCTCCATGACTTGCCGGAGCACAGCCGGGATCGACTCCGGCGAGGGTTCGCCGTCAAGCGGGCGAAGGGCCCCCCTCTTACGCGGCTTCGACGCGACCGCAGTCGATGCATGACTACGGGGCGCGATACCGGACGTTGCGCCGCGGGTGAGCGGCGTGTGATCGGGCGATGACCGCCGGCCATGTGCTCGGGTCAATCATGCAGCGACTATGCCGACGCGTATCCGGACCAGGCTCGCCCTCGAGGCAGAGCGCGCGAATCGCGAGCAGGCCGTCCGGCTCGGGGCACAGGGCCGCTCGGCACGCATACGGCGACGACTGACGCAGCAGCAGCTCGGCGATCTCGTCGGGCTGAGCCAGTCGACCGTGAGCCGAGCGGAGCGCGGCCTCGGCGGCGGGCTGACCCTCGATGCCTGGCAGCGACTCGCGATCGCCGTCGGGATCCGCCTGCACGTGACGATGCCGCGCGACCCACTCGAAGAGACCGCAGATGCCGGTCATCTCGCGATCCAGGAGTTTGTCCTCCGCCTGGGTCGAGCCGCCGGATTCACGGGCACCTTCGAGCTGCCGACGCGGCCGGCGGAGCCCTGGCGATCGATCGATGTCGGGCTCGTGCCGGCGACCGGGCGGTGCCTCGTGGTCGTCGAGTGCTGGAACACGATCGGCGACATCGGAGCGTCCGCTCGGGCGAGCAGTCGAAAGCGCGCCGAGGCCGAAGCCGCGGCGGCCGCGAGGTGGGGCCCCGCCGCTCGGGCGTCGCTCGTCTGGGTGGTTCGCGCCTCGGCCCGCAATCGAAGGCTCGTCCAGAGATACCCAGAGGTGTTCGCGACACGATTCCCCGGGTCGTCTCGACGATGGGTGGCATGGCTCACCGCGGGGGGAGAGCCGCCGACTGAGGACGGTCTCGTCTGGGCCGATGTCGCGGCGACGCGGCTGTTCGAATGGCGACGCTGAGCCTTCGAATGGCGACGCGGCTCTTCGAATGGCGACGCTAAGCCTTCGAATGGCGACGCGGCTGTTCGAATCGCGACGCGGCTCTTCGAATCGCGACGCTGAGCGATCGAGGCGATCATCCGGGCATGGACCACGCCGACCACGTCGCGCTGATCCGGGCCGGAGTCGAGGGTGCCGGGCCGCGTTGGCTGGAGCTCGGGGCGGGGGAGGGCGCGTTCACGCTCGCCCTGGTCGACGTGCTCGGCCCGGGCGCCGACGTCCTCGCAACGGACCGTGACGGGCGGGCGCTCGACGCCGCGCGGGAGGCCGTCCGGGGAAGGTTCGCGGGGACGCTCGAGGTTCTCGTCGCGGACTTCACCCGCAGTCTGCCCAGAGGGCCGTTCGACGGCGTCCTCGCGGCCAACTCACTGCACTTCGTCCGCGACCGGCGCCCGGTGCTCGCCGCGATTCGCGAAGCGCTCGCCCCCGTCGGCCGGCTTGTCGTCGTCGAGTACGACGCCGACCGGGGCAACTCATGGGTCCCGCACCCGTTCTCGTTCGAGGCCTGGCGTCGTGAGGCCGTGGCCGCCGGCTTCGAGGCGCCGACCCTCCTGCAGCGCGTGCCGAGCCGGTTCCTCGGCGCGATCTATGGGGCCGTGACCGTCCCGGACCCCGTGCTACACTCCCGCCCTCACGGCGAGGACCGAGAAGAGTAGGACCGGGTCGGCCCGGAGCGAGCGCGGGACGGTGTGAGCCGCGTGGCACGACGGATCCGAAGGTCGCTCGCGAGCCGTGCGGTCGGCGCCCGATAGCGCGCCGCGAGGAGGCCCGGACAAAGGCGGCCGCGATGAGCGGATCGGCCCCGGCCTCGAACCAGCAGGTGGTACCACGACCCCGTTCGTCCGCTGGACGAGCGGGGTTTCGATGTTGATGGAGCGACGCGGGGCGATGACGACGACTGAACACGAGCTCGCGAAGGCCTACCGGCCGGCCGACTTCGAGGCGGCGGTCTACGAGCGCTGGCTGGCGGCCGACGTCTTCGCCCCCGATGGCGCCGGCTCGCGGGCCGACCCCTCGAAGGATCCCTTCGTCATCATCCAGCCGCCGCCCAACATCACCGGCGCCCTCCACCTCGGGCACGCCCTGACCTCGACGATCGAGGACGTGATGATCCGGCACGCCAGGATGACCGGGCGGCCGACCCTCTGGCTGCCGGGCCTCGACCACGCCTCGATCGCCGCCCAGTACGTCCTCGACAAGATCATCGCGGCCGAGGGCGAGACCCGCGAATCGCTCGGCCGGGAGCGCTACCTCGAGCGGATGTGGCGGTTCATCAACGAGACGCGCGAGGTCATGCTCGGCCAGCAGCGCCGGATCGGGGCGAGCCTCGACTGGAGCCGGCTCCGGTTCACCATGGACGAGGGCTCGGCTCGCGCGGTGCGAGTCAGCTTCAAGCGGCTCTACGACGAGGGCTTGGCCTACCGGGCCGAGGCACTCATCAACTGGTGCCCGGGCTGCCGGACGAGCGTCAGCGACCTCGAGGTCATCCCGACCGAGGAGACCGGCTCCCTCTGGACGATCAGGTACCACCTGATCGATCCGGGAACCGGCGCTGCGAGCTCCGACGAGTGGATCAGCGTCGCCACCACCCGACCCGAGACGATCCTCGGCGACACCGCCGTCGCCGTCCACCCGGAGGACCCGCGCTACGCAGCCCTCGTCGGGCGGCACGTCCGGATCCCGTTCGTCGAGCGCGATGTCCCGATCATCGCCGACGAGGTCGTCGACCGGGCCTTCGGGACCGGCGCGGTGAAGATCACCCCGGCCCACGACCGCGACGACTACGACACCGGCCAGCGCCACGGCCTGGCGATGATCACAATCCTCGCCGACGACGCCACGATCAACGACGAGGGCGACGGCTACACCGGCCTCGACCGCTACGAGGCCCGGGATCGGATCGTCCGCGACCTCGACGCGCGTGGCGACCTCGAGGCGACCAAACCCCACGCGATGCTCATCGGTCGCTGCCAGCGCTCGAACGACGTCATCGAGCCGCGTCTCAAGACCCAGTGGTTCGTCCGGACCGCGCCGCTCGCGGCGATGGCCCTCGAGGCGACCCGCTCGGGTCGGACGACCATCGTGCCGTCGCGATTCGAGAAGGTCTGGGAGCACTGGATGACCTCGATCCACGACTGGAACGTCAGCCGCCAGCTGTGGTGGGGCCACCGGATCCCGGCCTGGTACTGCCCGGACGGGCACGTCACGGTCTCAGACCTCGAGGGCGGCCCGTCGGCCTGCGACACGTGCGGCCGGCCGGCGGCCGAGCTGACCCAGGACCCCGACATCTTCGACACCTGGTTCAGCTCCGGGCTGTGGCCGTTCTCGACCCTCGGCTGGCCGGACGAGACCGATGACCTCAGGCGCTACTACCCGGGCACGGTCATGGAGACCGGCTACGACATCATCTTCTTCTGGGTCGCCCGGATGATGATGCTGGGAATCCACCTGGCCGAGAACATCCCGTTCCGGATCGTCTACCTCCACGGCCTCGTGAAGGACCCCTACGGCAAGCGGATGTCGAAGACGAAGGGCAACGTCGTCGACCCGCTCGGGGCCATCGACGAGTCCGGCGCCGACGCTCTCCGGTTCGCCCTGGTCCACGGGACGTCCCCGGGCAACGACCAGAAGTTCCGAACGGAGAAGCTCGACGACGGGCGGAACTTCGCCAACAAGCTCTGGAACGCTACCCGCTTCGTCGTCGGCTCCCGACCGACCACGATCGCCGCCGACGCGCCGCGGCGGGCCCCGGACCCGTCCCGCCTGGGCCCAGCGGAGCGGTGGATCCGATCACGTGTCAGCGCGGCGATCGCGGCCGTCGACAGGTCCGTGGCAGACCTCCAGCTGGCCGAGGTCACCCGGACCCTGTACGAGGCGATCTGGTCCGAGTTCTGCGACTGGGGCCTGGAGCTGGCGAAGGTCCGCCTCGCCGACGAATCCCTGCCGGCGCCGGAACGCGAGGCCACGTGGTGGACGCTCGTCGAAGGCCTCGACACGTATCTCCGCCTTCTCCACCCGGTCATGCCCTTCGTGACCGAGCAGCTCTGGGCGGCCGTCCCGCACGCCGCCGGGGACCCGGAGCTCCTCGTCGTCGCCGGCTGGCCGGTGGTGGGGGAGCGCGACGGCTCGGCAGAGGCCGAGGTCGGGGCGATGATCGAGCTCGTCCGGGCCGTCCGCAACGCCCGGGCCGAGGCCGGTATCCCGGCTGCGGCCTGGCTGGCGGTGGAGGTGGCGGTCCCGGAGAGCCTCGCCCCGGCGTTCACGGCGCTGGCGCCGGCGATCGGCCGCCTGGCGCGGGCGCGTCCGCTGACGAGCCAACTGAAGACCGCGTCGCACGACGTCGGCGCGGGCGACGGCCTCTCGGTCATCGCCGGCGAGCTCGAGGCGCGCGTCATGGGCGGCACGCCGGCCCGGTCCGATGGCGATCGGACGCGGCTCGAGAAGGAGCTGGCCGAGGCCGAGCGATTCCTGGATGCGGCACGGGCCCGGCTCGCAAACGAGGCGTTCCTCGAGCGAGCGCCCGGGGCCGTCGTGGACGGCGCCCGGGCGCGTGAGGAGGAGCTTGCCGAGATGGTCCAGCGGCTGCGGGCGCGCCTCGGTCGTTGAGGCCTCGGCGCACCCGCCTCTCGCGACCGATCAGCCCTTCACGGCGCCGCCGGTGATGCCACGGACGAAGTAGCGCTGGAGGGCCAGGAAGACCACGAGCGGCAAGGCCATCGTCAGGAAGGCCGCCGCGGTCAGGAAGTGGGTCTCGCCGCCGAGTGAGCTGACGAGGTTCGAGACCACGACCGTCATTGGCTGATTCTCGGTATGCGCCCCGAGATAGATCAGCGACACCAGCAGGTCGTTCCAGACGAACAGGAACTGGAAGATCGCCAGCGACGCCAGCACCGGCACGCTCATCGGCAGGGCCAGCCGGAAGAACGACGTCGCCGGGCCGGCGCCGTCGATCGCCGCGGATTCGAAGACCTCGCGGGGCAGGCCGCCCATGTAGTTCCGAAGCAGGTAGACCGCGAACGGCAGGCCGTAGCCGGTGTGGGCCAGCCAGACCGACAGGAACTGGCCGGCGATGCCCACGCTGGCCAGCAGCCGCAGCACGGGGATCAGGGTCGACTGGAGCGGGATGACCAGCAGGCCGACGATCGCGACGAAGATCGCGTTCTTGTAGGGAAAGTTCATCCAGGCAAAGGCGTAGGCGGCGAAGGCCGCGACCATGACCGGGATCACCGTCGCCGGGATCGTGATGAACAGGCTGTTGATGAATGCCGCACCGAGGTTGTTCTGGTCCAGGACGTGGCTGTAGTTGTCGAGGGTGAAGTCCCACGGCGGCAGCAGCGACGTCCACCAGCCGGAGGTCGACACGTCGGAGGCCGGCCGGAAGGAGTTGACGAACAGGCCGACCGTGGGGACCAACCACACGAGCATCAAGCCGATGACCACGACGTGAAGGACGATCCGTCCGAGCGGCCTTCGTCGCTCTCCGGCGGCCCGGGCCTTCGTGGCAGCAGCTGCGGAGCTGACGGCGGTCATCGGATCGCCTCCTGCTCCCGGAAGCGCCGGATGTTGAGGGCCATGAACGGGATGATCGCGACCAGCAGGACGATCGCCACGGCGCTCGCTCTGCCGAAGTTCTGGGTCGTGAACATCTCAAAGAACATCTTCCGGGCGATCACGTCGGTCCCGAAGGCACCGTTGGTCATGACGTAGACGATGTCGAACGACTTCAGGGCCGTGATCACGATCGTCGTGCCGACGACGTAGATCGTCGGCATCAGCAGCGGCAGGATGATTCCGCGGAAGACCTGCCATTCGTTGGCCCCATCGACCCGGGCGGCCTCGAGCAGCTCGGTGCTGATGCCCTTGAGGCCGGCCGAGAGGATCACCATCGCGAAGCCGGTCCACATCCAGACCCCGACGAAGATCAGGGCAAAGTTGTCGATCAGGAACGACCGGTCACGAACGAAGTCAGTCGGGCCGAGACCGACCACGCCGATCAGCGAGTTGACGGTGCCGACCTGCTCAGCGCCGGGGGGGCGGTACTCGTACATGAACTTCCAGATGATCGAGGCCGCCACGAAGCTGATCGCCAGCGGGATGAAGATC
Organism: uncultured Chloroflexia bacterium; assembly: GCA_963719145.1. Taxonomy (GTDB): domain Bacteria; phylum Chloroflexota; class Limnocylindria; order Limnocylindrales; family CSP1-4; genus UBA5189. The sequence goes on along the minus strand of CAVRAX010000004.1, from coordinate 601,543 downwards.
GCCGTCTTGGCCACCGGCTCGTAGCGGACCCGGTCCACCAGGATCGCGACGAGGAGGCCCAGGCCGACGACTCCGAACGTCATGAAGACGACCCACAGGACGCTGTTGCGGAGCGCTTCCAAGGTGCCCGAGTCGCCGAAGAACCAGGCGTAGTTGTCGAGCCCGACGAAGTTCTTGCCCAGCGCGTCCTGGAACGACAGGGCCAGGGTGTTGAACGTCGGGTAGATGAGGAACACGATCAGGAACGCCAGGGCCGGCGTGATCCAGAACCACGGCCGGATCCGGCCCTGTCGTCGCTCGGGCAGCGCGGCGATCAGCCGCTCGGTCAGGAGGATGTAGCCGACGAGGGCGGCCGGAACGCCGAAGACCACGATCGCGGCGGTGATGAGCCGTTCTTCCATCGCTCCCTCCTCGGGGTTGGTTCGGGGGAAGCCGGCGGCGCCGGCTTCCCCCGGGGACGCGTCCGCCTACTGAGCGGCGTAGGCGCTTGCCTGGACGTCGTCCAGGCTGGACAGGATGGAATCCAGCTTGCTCTGGTCCTCCGCGAAGTCGACCATCGCCCGGAAGAAAGCGGCCTTCATCGCGCTCGGCATGAGGTCGCCGCCGTCGAACCGGAAGATCTTGGCGGAACCCAGGATCTCGGCCGATCGCTTCGACACGTCGTCGGGGTACTCGGTGACCTTGGTGTTGCCCGACAGGGCGCCACCGCGCGAGACCCAGATCTGCTGGGCTTCGGGGGTCACCAGGTACTTGATGAGGTCCTTGGCCGCGGCCTTGTCCGAGAACAGGCCGAAGAGGTCGCCGGCACCCGTGAACGCCCCGGCGTAGTCGGGGTTGATGTCCGGCATCGGGAAGAAGTCGAAGTCGCCGGGGGCGGCTCCGCCCTGCTTGACGAAGAAGTCGGTGATGAAGCTGGCCTGATGGTGGAACAGGCAGCCGGGCGGATTGGTGAACAGCGGGTTGCCGCCGTCGCCGAAGTTCGTGGCATTGACCGTGGTCGCGCCGCCGTAGCTCTTGTCGAGCACCGCGCCGAAGTCCTGGAACGCCTTCTTGATCTCGGGCGACGACCACTTCTGGGTGCCCGCGACCCACGCGTCGTAGACGTCGGGCCCGTCCTCGCGCAGGACGAAGTCCTCGATCCAGTCCGTGCCGGGCCAGCCGGAGTCGGCGCCGGACTCGAGGCCCACGCACCACAGCGAGTCAGCCGAGCCGGTCGGCGTGTTCATGACGTCGTCCCACGTTGCCGGGGCACCGGCCGTGTAAACCATCGGGTCGTACCAGATGAGGCCCTTGAGGGCGCTCTTGATGAAGACGCCGATCGTCTTGCCGTCCGACGCCTTCCCGAGGGCGACGAAGCCGGGCGACGTCTCGGACGTGTAGGTGTTGAGATCGAGCACAGTGTCGAGCGACTTGAGCGCGCCCTGCTCGTAGAACTGGCGCATCTCGCCAGGTCCCGGCAGCCCCGCCAGATCGGGCAGGGTGCCCGACTGGACGGCCGTGGTCAGGTACGCGCCCAGGCCCCGGGACCCGGTGTACTTGACCGTATTGCCGGTCTTGTCCTCCCACGGCTTGACCATCGCCAGGAACGACTCCTGCTCCGAGCCGCCCCAGGTGCCGACGACCGTGACCTCCTTGTCGGAGGCGTTGCTCGTGCCGCCGTTGCAGGCCGCGGCGACGAGCATCGCTGCCCCCGCCATGACCACCAGCCGGCGCCAGATCTTGTGCTGCTGCATCCAGTTCTCCTTCCTTGATCGCGACACGTCTGGTCGCGAATCACTCCTCCTCGGGCCCTTCGACGTCGGTCGCCTCAGGGTCCCGGTCCGTAGGCCTCCGATGTCGTCGATCGAGCTGTCGAGGCCCGCACGATCAGCTCGGTGGGCAGGAGCGTCCGATCGGGCACCGCCCGCCCTGCGACGCGATCGAGGAGCGCCGTCCCGGCGGCGACGCCGAGCTCGCGGGCCGGCAGGTGCACGGTGGTCAGAGGCGGGTCGAAGAAGAGCGCCAGGGGGATGTCGTCGAAGCCGATGACCGAGACGTCGTCCGGGACACGCAGGCCGGCATCGCGGAGGGCGGCCAAGGCGCCGAGGGCCACGACATCGCTGGCGATGAAGACGGCCTCGAACCTCGTCCGGGCCAGGATGGCCGCCATCGCTCGATGACCGCTGGCGGCATCGAACGCACCTTCCTCCACGAGCTCGTCGTCGGCCGCGAGCCCGGCCTCGGCGAGGGCCGCTTGATAGCCCGCCAGCCGGTCGCTCGCCGCCGTGTAGGTCAGCGGCGCGTTCGTGATGCAGGCGATCCGCCGATGGCCGAGCTGGATGAGGTGGTCGACGGCGAGGCGCGCGCTGGCGAAGTTGTCGACGTCGACGCTCGGTGCCTCGAGGCCGGGCTGATGGCCCTGGATGACGATCGGGAAGCCGTCGCTCACGAGGTCGGCGAGCTCCGGGTCGTCGAACAGCGGTCCCGACACGACGGCCCCGTCGGCCCGGCCCGAGCGGACCACCTCACCGTACGTTGACTCGCCCGGGGAGAGCGGCTCGACGAGAACCCGGAAATGGGCCGACCGAGCCGCCGCTGCGACGCCCCTGAGCGTCTCCGCCAGCAGCGCGTCGCCCGCAACCTGCTCGGCGGTCTGGCGGAGGACGAGAGCCAGGGTCTGGCTGTGACCGCCGGCCAGCCCGCGGGCCGAGTGATGCGGGTGGTAGCCGAGGTCGCGAGCCGCGTCGAGGACCCTCCGGCGGGTCCCTTCGGGAATGGAATCGCCCCGCTCGTTGAGGACGAGGGACACGGTCGTCCGGGAGACGCCGGCCATCGAGGCGACGTCGGCGCTCGTGGGCCTGGGGCGATTCCTTGGCAATCCGGTCCCTCGCGGCTGGCCGACCGGGCTTGACGGAGCCCTTCATGACGCGGACACTAACGCGCGTTAGTAACGCGTATTACTAACCAGCTGGACCGCATTCGTCAAGCCATATCCGCACCGCTCCCCACCATGAAGAGAGGAGCCGACGGGACGGACCACTGCGCCCCGCGAGCCCGCGCGACACCGCCCGAGAGTCACTTCTTGACACGTCGCCGACCCGACCTGGCCGCTGCCCCCGGCACCGACGACTGGTGGCAGACCGGCGTCGTCTACCAGATCTACCCGCGCAGCTTCGCCGACGTGAGCGGCGACGGGGTGGGGGACCTGGCCGGGATCATCGACCACCTCGATCATCTCGGGCCGGAGGGTCTCGGCATCGACGCCATCTGGCTGTCGCCGATCTATCCCTCGCCGGGCCGGGACCTCGGCTACGACGTCGCCGACCACACCACGATCGATCCGCTGTTCGGCTCGATGGCCGACTTCGACCGGCTCGTGGCCGGCGCTCACGAGCGCGACATCCGGGTGATCCTCGACCTGGTGATGAACCACACCAGCGATCAGCACGCCTGGTTTCAGGCCTCGCGGACCGATCCCGACGGGCCGTTCGGCGACTGGTACCTCTGGCGCGACCCGGCCGGGGTCGATCGGCGCGGCCGGCCGCGCCCGCCCAACAACTGGCTGTCGTTCTTCGGCGGCTCGGGCTGGACCTGGGACGATCGCCGCGGCCAGTTCTATTTCCACACCTTCCTGGCCGAGCAGCCCGACCTGAACTGGCGGAACCCTGCCGTCCCCGACGCCCAGATGGAGATGGTCCGCGGCTGGCTCGACCGGGGCGTGGACGGCTTCCGTCTGGACGTCTTCAACGTCTTCTACAAGGACGCCCACCTGGCTTCGAATCCCCCCGCCCCCGGCCACCACCGCCAGCCCTGGGATCGCCAGCTCCACGTCAACGACAAGGACCAGCCGGAGCTCGAGCCCTTCCTGGCCCGCTTCCGGGCGGAGCTCGATTCCCGGCCCGGCCGGATGTCTGTCGGCGAGCTGTTCAGTGGAACAACAGAACGGGCCGCCGCTCTGATGGCGCCGCGCCACCTGGTCTTCGACTTCATGCTCCTCCAGCAGCCCTGGTCGGCGGCCGCGTTCGGTGCGGCGATCGACCGCATCGAACGGGCCTTCGGTCCCGACCGCTGGCCGGCGGTCGTCCTCTCCAACCACGACCAGCCGCGGCCCGCCTCGCGCTCGTCTGAGGAGCTCGGCGACGTCCACCGCGACGCGGTCGCGAAGGCGGCGGCCGTCATCCTCCTGACCCTCCGCGGCACGCCGTTCATGTACTACGGCGAGGAGATCGGCCTCGGCAACATCTCCGTGACCCGGGAGGACGCGATCGACCCCCCGGCGCGGCGGGCCGGGCCGACCTTCCGCTGGTGGAACCGTGACGGCTGCCGGAGCCCCATGCCCTGGACGCCGGGCCCCAACGCGGGCTTCGCGCCGCCCGCGGCGCGAACCTGGCTGCCGCTCGTGCCCGACGCGGAGACGCGGAACGTGGCGACCGAGTCGGGCGACCCGGACTCGGTCCTGGCCACGTACCGCCGGCTGCTGCGAACTCGGGCGAGGCTGGCGGCGCTTCACTCCGGCGCCCTGCGACGGGTCGAGACGGACCACCACGACGTCCTGGCCTGGGTCCGGGCCGACGCCGCCGCCGAGGCCCTCGTCGTCATCAACTTCGCTCCGCGGCCGGTGCAGGCGACACTGGCCGCCGAGCTCGGCGCCGGTGGCTGGCAGCCGGTGGACGGGACCCATCGCGAGCCCGGACCACCGATCGGGCCCGACAGACGGGTTCGGCTCCGGCCGCTCGAGGCGCTGATCGCGACACGCCGGGACTGAAGGGCGGCGCTGCTACGATACGGACCAGTTCGCGCCCTCGTTCCGGGAGAGCCCAACGTGCCGCTCGAGTTCCTCCGTCGTCGGGGTGGTGATGCCGCCCCGGCGACCACGCCCGCCCAGCCCGCCCCCTCGGGGCCAGCCAGCCACGCCCTGCCCGAGGAGGTCGTGGCCCAGGAGCACCAGCTCCGCCTGAACTACGCGGCCAAGACGAGCGAGGGCGTCCGGATCAAGGCCGGGCCGCAGGCGCTGGCCGACCTCCCGGCGATGCTCGTGGGCATCGCCAAGAGCGAGATCGAGGTCATCGAGCCGCTGCCGATCGAGTACAGCCAGGCGACCCCGACGATCGTCCGCCCGTCGGAGGCGATGCAGTGGCTGAACGCCCACCACATGCTCTCGCCGATCGCCCGGCATGCCCTCCTCGTCCTCGAGACGGTCGATGCCGTCGACCTCGCCTTCGACACGTTCGTCTGCACCCTCCTCGACGGTGAGACGGACACATCCGGCTACCCCGAGTACAACGCGATCGTTGGCGGGGCCGCCGCCCACTGGGACGAGGTGACCGGCGACATGATCGTCCGCGGCGTCGTCGGGTGGGGCGGTCGGGGCGTCCGCGGGGATTCGGATCGAGTCGGCTCGAAGATCCTCACCGGCCTCCTCTCGAACATCCTCGCCAGCCAGTACTCCCTCGGGCTGACTGCGGTCGAGCGTCCCGCCGCGGCGCACGGCCAGGGCGGCGTCGTCTGTCCGCACTGCGGCTTCGCGTCCGCCCACGACCGGGCGTTCTACTGCCCCAAGTGCGGCATGCGGCTGACCCGAGGCTGATCGGATCCGGCTGGGAGGGCCTCGTTCCGTGCCGATCTACGACTACACCTGCGGCCGCTGTGGCCACCTGGCCGAGGTGATCCACGGCATCCACGAGGACGGCCCGAGGTTCTGCCCGAGCTGCGGCGCGGAGGGCACCATGCGCAAGGGCTTCGCCGCGCCGGCGGTTCACTTCAAGGGCTCGGGCTGGGCCAAGAAGGATCGGTCTGCGAGCTCCGCACCCTCGAAGGCGAAGCCATCCAAGGCCACCGACGACTCGGGATCGGGAGCCGGCGACACCGGCTCCTCGGAGCCGAGCAAGCCCGCGACGGCCACGACATCGACCGCCGCCAGCGAGGGTGAGTGAGGTGGCCGGAACCGGGACCGACTGGATCAGCCTGGCCGAGGCGGCCGACATCCTGGCCGCCGCAAACGTGCATTTCAGGCCGGCGACGATCGGTGTCTGGGCCCGGACGGGCAAGCTCCAGAGCATCAAGCTCGGGGGCCGCCGATTCGTCCGCCGCGGCGAGGTCCGCGCGCTGATCGCGCCACGTCGGCGCGTTCGGGCGGACGACCTGCAGCCGGGGCTGTTCGGGGACCTCAGGGACTGATCGGGGTGAGTGGCCGCTGGGCGAGGCGGCTGGCCGGGGTCTTCGGCTGGGGACCGGTCGTCCTTGCTCGAGCCGTCCTGGCGCGCTACGGCGCGGCGGGTGGGTCGCTCCTGGCTGGCGGCCTCGCGTACAGCGCGCTGTTCGCCCTCGTCCCCCTCGTGGCCCTGGTGACCGGGATCCTCGGCCTCATCGTGACCGACTTCTCACGCCGGGAGGAGATCGTCGGCGCGATCGCGGAGGCATTCCCGCCGCTCAAGGAGGTCGTCCAGGCCACCCTCGACGAGTTCGCCCACGCGGCCGGTGCGATGTCGGTCCTCGGCGCCGCAGTGCTGGCCTGGGGTGCCAGCCGGTTCGGCGTCGCGTTCCAGGACGCGATGCAGCGGATCTTCGGTGGCGAGGAGACGCGCGGGATCGTGGTCCGGAACGCGGCCGCGCTCGTCGCGGTGGTGGCCCTCAGTGCCGTGGCCGCCCTCGGGGCCCTCCTCGCCGGCTTCGCGGCGTTCCTCGATCTCGCCGCGGAGCAGGGCTGGTTTGGCGTGAGCCTCGTCGTCGGTCCCCTGCTGACACTCATCCCACCGGTCTCGGGCGTCCTGTCGCTGGGGCTGGCGTACCGGCTGGTGCCGGCGGGGAAGCCCAAGTGGCGGGCGATCGCGATTCCGGCCGTCGTCGTGGGTCTCGTCCTGACGATCCTGACCCGGGCGTTCGTCTTCGTCGCCCCACGGCTGGTCGGCTCGGCCGCCTCGATCGGGTCACTGGCCACGGCGTTCGCTGCCCTGGCCTGGCTGGGCCTGTCGTTCCAGGCGATCCTGCTCGGCGCGGCCTGGGTCCGCGAACGAGATCCGGCCCTGGGGGACTGAGGAGCGCCCTCCTGGCTCGGCGAGGAGCGGTCCGGCTCAGAGCCGGCCCGGCTCGTCAGCCGTCCTGCGACGTCCCGCAGCGGCGACAGAACCGAGCCGTGGCCGAGAGCGAGATCCCGCAGCTGACGCAGGGCTGGACGGCGGCCGTCGGCGCGGCCTGGGTTGCGAGCGGTGGCTGGAGGACATCGGCGCTCGACGCGGCCCACATCGCCTCGGTCGCCTGGCGGGCCATGATCGCGGCAAGCGGGTCGGCCGCCGGGGCGGGCGGCGGGGCCGGCTGGCGGGCCGGGATACCCGTCGGCCAGCGCGGGCCGGTCGGCCACTGTGGCGGCCCGGATGGGGTCTCGTCCGGAGGCCGGGCGGCGGGCACCGGCGGCACGACGGGCATCGACGGCGCCGCTGGCTCCCGGCCCGACGGCTCGTTCTCGGGCGCGACGATCATGAATTCCGGTTCGGGGGCGGTGACCTCGGGCTCGCGCTCGCGGACCTCCGGGGCGAGTGTCGCCGCTTCCGGCTCGGCGGAGACTGCCTCGGACTCGGCGCGCGCGGCCGGGGCTTCCAGCTCAGCGGCTGGGGGAAGCGCCTCGGCCGCGGGGAGCGCCTCGGCCGGAAGAACGGCAGGCATCGGCTCGGCGGTCGGCGCCGGCAGGGCGACGTCGCCCTCGGCCGCCGCGACCGGCTCGGGCTCCGGCTCGGCCGCCACCGGGGCCGTCGGCCATGTCGGCTGGGCGACGATGTCGACACCCGGCCCACCGCCTTCGGCGCCCGCCGTCTCGGCCGCCTCGTACGCCGCGATCGCCTCGTCGAGACTCTCGCCCGGTTCCAGGTGGAACAGGTCGGCGGCCGCGGGTTGCGCGGGTGCCGGCGCTGCCGGGGCGGCCGGTTCCTCGACCGTGGCTTCCGGCGAAGCGGCTCCGGGTGTGGTGGTGTCCGGCGCCGCGGGCTCCGGAGCGGCTCGGAAGTACGGCGTCGCGGCCTCCTCGGGCGCTGCGACTGCGACATCCTCGGGCGCGGCGACTGCGGCCTCGGGCGCTGCGATCGCGGCTTCTTCGGCGACGTCGGCTCCCGCCTCCGGCCAGGCCACGACCTCAAGCTCCGGCGCGGGGCCGGGCGCGGGCCCCTGGAGCGCGTCCGGTGCCCAGGCGGCGTCGGCCGATGCGCCGGTGACCCGCAGGAGCCGCTCGAGGTCCGGTCCGATGTCGCCCGCGTCGGCCGCGCCCTCCGAGGCGATGTCGCCGGCGAGCTCGCCCGCGGCCAGCGGCGCGCACGACAGGCAGCGAGCCTCGCCATCGTTCCAGCAGGTGCCGCAGGTGTACTGGCGGCAGGACATGCAGAAGTTGAAGGTTCGGTGGAAGGCGTCGAGCTGCTGCGCCGTCGCCTCGCGCTCCTCGTCCGACCGGGCGGCGGCCATCGCCTCGTCGAGCGAGGAGTCGTCCGACATGACGAAGTTCTTGAGGCCCCGGCCGAGCACCCGGATCCCGCCCATCCGGCGCTGGTGCGGGGCAGCGGATTCGAAGGTGTAGCGCGTGCCACACCGTTCGCAGAACGATTCGGTGAGGATCTCGGTCATGTTCTCCCGGGGCGGAGCGCGTGGATCGGCAATGTCTCGCTCGCGACGGCGGTCGCTGAGCCCCTGACGACGGTCCGTGAGTATAGCCCACGATCCCGAGACCTCCCCTCGCCGGCAGGTACCATCCCGCGATCGCCAGCGGTACTGGGGCCGGGCCGGCCTGATCCTCTGGTAGGCTCCGGCGAATGCGACCGTTGTCGGCCGTCGAGCGCTTCTTCGAGCGCCTCTTCGAGCGGCCGAGTGCTCGCCTCTTCCGCGCCCGGCTGCACCCCGTCCAGGTCCTCCGCCGGGTGGAACGGGCGATGGAACGCGAGCGGCGGGTCGAGGCCGGCCGGACGATCGTCCCGGACCGGTTCACCGTGCACCTCCACCCGAGGGATCTGGCCGCGCTGGCGCCCGCCGATGGGCTGCCGACCGAGCTCGCATCCGGCGCCCTGGCGTTCGCCCGGCGGCACGGCTACGCGCTCATCGCCCGGCCGAGGGTTGCCGTCATCGCCGATCCTGGCGGCCATCCCGGCGAGGCCACGGTGGAAGCGCGGTTCTCGGATCCTTCCACCGGCCCGGACCTCGATCAGCTGGAGGCTGCCGCCCACCAGACGCGCGTCTTCGTCCCGCCCGCCGTGCGGGGGCCGCGGGCCACGCTCCTGGTCAGTGAGCCAAGCCGGGCCTCCCGGAGAGTCGTGGCCGACGGTGGCGCCCTGTCGATCGGGCGGGCCGAGGTGAACGGCCTCGTCCTCGCCGATCCGCGGGCGTCGCGCCAGCACGCCCGCCTCGTTGCTCGGGACGGGCTCCTGATCCTGACCGATCTCGGCTCGACGAACGGGACGCGGGTCAACGGCCAGGCCGTCCAGGAGCTCGCCGTCGGTGTCGGCGACGAGATCCTCATCGGCGACTCGGTGCTCGTCGTGGAGGCGGTCGACGACGGGCGCCGGGGCACCGCCGCGGCCGCTCCCGCCGCGCCGGATCCGCCTCCCGATCGCCGCTGACATGGACGGCCTCGTCGTCTCGATCTGGATCCTCCGACTCCTCTTCCTGGGCCTTCTCTACGGCTTCCTGTGGACGGTCGCGCGAGCCCTGTTGCGGGATCTCCGCGCGGCGGCGCGCGAGCCCGGTGCCGAGATCGGCCGGCTCGTCGTGGTCGCCTCGCCGAACGGGGAGCCCGCCGTCGGGGCGGCGTTCTCGCTCGACGCCGTGACGACGCTCGGACGGGACGTCAACAACACGATCGTCGTCGACGACGAGTTCGCCTCGGGCAGCCACGCCGTGCTGACCTACCGCGGCCGGGCCTGGTACGTCGAGGACCTGGGATCGACGAACGGCACCTTCGTCAACGGCGAGGCCGTCGATGACATCGCCCACATCGCCTTCGGCGACGAGCTCCAGCTCGGCAACGTCCGGATCCGTCTCGAGCGGGCCCGCCGGTGACGGTCGCCCGGGGCCGTCGGCTGCGGCCGCGGCTGCGGCGACGGGAGCTCGGTCTGCTCCTCGTCGCGGCCCTCGCGCTGATGGTCGGCAGCATCACGTTGGGCCTGTCGCAGCGACTCGCGGCTGGCGACCCCCTCGTGACGGGCGGCCCGCCCTTCGCCGACGGCACGGCCCTCGCGATCTACCTTGGGGCACTCTTCGGCGCCCATGCCCTGCTCGTCCTGACCGGCCGGCGGACCGACCAGGTCCTGCTGCCGACCGTGGGACTCCTCGGGGGGATCAGCCTGCTCGTGATGGAGCGGCTGCCCCAGGACCTCGCCGGCGGTCTGGGTCTCGGCGCGACCCAGCTCGTCTGGCTGACCGGCTCGATCGCGATCATCGCGACGATCGCCGCCCTCGCCCGCGGCGATGCCTGGCTCCGCCTGTACAAGTACACCTGGGCCGCGTTCGGGGTCGGGCTCCTGCTCCTCACCTTCGTCGCCGGCCGCGAGGTCAACGGCCAGCGCCTGACGCTCGCGATCGGACCCGTCAGCGGCCAGCCGTCGGAGCTCCTCAAGGTGATCCTGGTCGTCTTCCTGGCCGGCTACCTGTCCGAGAACCGGGCCCTCCTCGTCGAGCAGTCGACCCGGCTCGGGCCGATCCGGCTGCCGCCGCTCCCGTATCTCGCCCCGATGGTGGCGATGTGGGCGATCGCCCTCTCGATCGTCGTCGTCCAGGCCGATCTCGGCGCGGCCCTGCTCTTCTTCGCGGTCTTCCTCATCCTCCTGTACGCGACGACCGGGCGGGCCTCGTTCGTGGCCCTCGGCCTCGTCGCCTTCATCGCCGGTGGCGCCGTCCTGTACGAGCTGGTACCCCACGTTCGAACCCGGATCGACATCTGGGTCGACCCGTTCGCGACTGCCAGCGGCGCCGGGTACCAGGTCGTCCAGGCCCTCCATGCCTTCGCCCGCGGCGGGATCCTCGGCACCGGCCTCGGGGCCGGCCTGCCGGAGGTCGGCAGCCTGCCGCCGGGCGGGATCCCGGCGCTCCACACCGACTTCCCGCTCGCGGCGATCGGCGAGGAGCTCGGCCTGACCGGGGTCCTCGCGGTCCTCGGCCTCTACCTCGTCGTCATCGAGCGCGGCCTCCGCATCGCGTCGTCGGCCGCGGACGAGTTCCGGGCCATCCTCGCGGCCGGGCTGAGCCTCGTCATCGGCGTCCAGGCCTTCATCATCGCCGCCGGGAACCTGAAGCTGATCCCGTTGACCGGGATCACCCTGCCGTTCATCAGCTACGGCGGGTCGTCGCTCCTGACCAACGGCGTCGTCGTGGGCCTCCTCATCGCCCTCTCGGATCGCGGCGTCGAGCCACCACCACCGCCGACGGCTCGGCGGGGTCTCCGGCGGGTGCTCGATCGGGGCGCGCCGTGACCCGGGACGCACCGTGATTCCCGGTCCCTCGGGCCGCGGCGGGACGGCGCCCGGCAACGAGCCGCGCCCGGGGCCGCCGCGCCCTGGCGTCGGCGCCGCCCTGGGTCGGATCGGGCTGGCGATGTCCGTCGCGTTCGGGGCGATCGCGGCCGGGGCCGGCTACTGGCAGGTCTGGCAGGCGGGCGCCCTGTCCTCGGCGCCCGACGACGCCGCGGTCATCGCCGCCTCCCGCCACGTCGTCCGGGGCGAGATCACGGACCGCGATGGCGAGCGTCTCGCCTGGAGCGTCGACGATAAGAACGGCGAGCCGTACCGCGTCTACGCCTCGCGCTCGGACTCCGGCGTCCTCGGCTACGCGTCGCGGATCTACGGCACAGCCGGCCTCGAGCGCGCCGACGACGCCGAGCTGTCGGGGGTGACCTCGGCCGACCCCGTCCAGGAGCTGCTCAAGAAGTTCCGGGCCGATCCGTCCGATCCACAGGCGCTTCGGACGACGCTTGTGGCCAGCCTCCAGGAGAAGGCCGTCGCTGAGCTCGGCGGCGACACCGGCGCCGTCGTGATGCTCGACCCTCGCACCGGCGAGGTCCTCGTCCTGGCCTCGACGCCGACGTACGACGCCTCGGCCATCGCCGATCCGGCGACCTCGAAGGCAACCTTCGAGGCGCTGGCGGCCGACCCCGGTCGGCCGTTCCTGCCCCGGGCGACCCAGGGTCGCTACGTCCCGGGCTCGGTCTTCAAGATCGTGACGGCGATCGCGGCCCTCGGCTCCGGGGCCGTCGACAAGTCGACGACCTTCCCGCAGCAGCCCGCGGCGGAGAAGGACGGCCTTCTGGTCTCCGGCTTCCGGATCCGGGACGGCCATCACCCCAAGACCGGTGCCAAGGCCCTCGACTTCCTCGAGGCGACCGAGGTCTCCTGCAACATCTGGTTTGCCCTGGCCGGCCTCGAGACCGGCGGCCAGCGCTTCGTCGAGTGGGCCGACAGGCTGGGCTTCGATGCGCCCCTGCCGTTCGATCTCCCCACGGCCGTTTCGCAGGTGACCGGCGGCGACGGGCCCGCGCCGGGCGGGTTCGTCGACGACGTCGAGCTGGCGAACGCCGCCTACGGCCAGGCCGAGACCGTGGTCACGCCGCTCCAGATGGCGCTCGTGGCGTCGACCGTCGCCAACGGTGGGGTCCTCATGAAGCCGCACCTCGCCTTGTCGTTCACGGGCAAGGCCGGGACGAACCAGGTCTCGCCCGAGGAGTGGCGCCGTATCCTCCCGGTCCAAACCGCCGACGTGATCACCGAGGCCATGGTCCGGGCCGTCAACGGGGACCTCGGCCGGGCCTACACCACCGGGGCGCAGGTCAAGGGCCTGACCGTGGCTGGCAAGTCCGGCACGGCCGAGCTGGGGGGCACGGGCGAGCCGAACTCCTGGTTCGTCGGCTTCGCCCCGGCCGAGGACCCCCAGGTCGTCATCGCCGTCGTCGTGGAGCACGGCGGACGAGGTGCCGCCCGGGCGGCCCCGATCGGCGGCGAGATGCTCGCCGCGTGGAAGGCGTGGGCGGGCCGGTGACGCCGGACGAGCGCCGCGGTCCGGCCGGCAGACCCGATGCGAGCCAGGGGCCCGATGCGAGCCAGGGGCCCGATGCGAGCCAGGGGCGCGATGCGAGCCGGAGGCCGGAGCCCGGCGGGCGGCGACCGCTTCTCGAGCGCGTCGGCCTGGCGGCGATCGCCGCCGTCCTCGCCAGCCTCTTCGGCGGCATCGCCGTTGCCTCGTGGGTCGGCGGCGAAGTGTTCCTGGCCGTGATGGCCGGGATCGGCGCGCTCATGACGGCCTGGGCCGGGGCCAACACGCTGTTTCGCGGCTGACCGATCCGCGGTTGGTGACGGTCAGTCCAGGGTGCCCCCGAGAGCCGACCGAACCGCTTCGACGAGCGCCGCCTGATGCGGCGTCGCGCCGGTCGGGTCGATGAGCACCGCGACCATGACGTTGTCGACCGCGACCCAGTCGATGGCGTAGAGGGAGTCGATCATCGCCTCGCAGCCGTTCGCGCCGCGCCAGCCGCCGGCGAGGAAGTCCTGGTCGACGACCTCACGCGCCTCGTTCGTTGGGAAGACGAGGATCGCGGCGATCCCAGCGCCGGACACAGACCACGAGAGGCGCGGGTATTGCGGGGGACATTGAAGGATCGAGGGCGGACGCTCCGCTGATCCGGTGGACGGGCTCGGCCAATTGAGCAACGGCGACAAGGCCTCGAGGTCGCCCTCGATCATGGTCGGATCGGCGCCGAGGATCCGCCGGATTGCCTCGATCGCCGTGATCGGCGCCGCGTCCGTGACGTCGTCCCCCGACCAGACGACCTGCTCGATGACGGCCGTAGCTTCGCACGCCTCGCGCCGCACAGGCATACACGTCGCAGCGATCGGGTCGTGGCGGTGGACCTGCAGCACCACCGGCCCACCGCCTGTCCGCTGTCGCCAGCCTTCCACAACGACTCGACTCCCGAGGTCGGTCAACGGCGCCTCCGATACGTACGGGCTCATGCAGCGTGGCCCGAACAGCACGGGATCGATCTGCAGCGTGCAGGCGAGCACGAGGCCGTCGTAGTCGAACAGCCAGCCTCCGAGCAGGAACGATCCGTCGTCGGACGGTCCGAGGCGGTCGATGGTCGACGGCCTGATGACCAGCTCGCCGTCGATCCTGTTCGGAATCCCGTCGTCGAACCGGGAACCGATCGCACCGGCCGCCGGGCTCGCCGTCGGGCTGGGGGGAGGCGACGTCGTGGCTGTGATGAGCGGTGACGAGCTCGCCCCTGGCGGGCTCGTCGACGGCTCCACCGCCGGGCCGAGGAGCGACGGCAACCGACTCGCGCCGGCGACGACCAGCGCGAGCAGCAGCAGCGCGCCGAGTGAAGGAGCGACGAGATCCCATCGCCTCGGTGGACGCGCCCGGGCGGGGAGGAGCGGAGAGCGCCGCAGGTCGGCGTCGGCCTGGCGGACCTCGCGCGCGAACCACGTCGCGAGGCGGCTGGGCAGCCGGTCGTCGCCGAGCCGGTCAGTCATCGCGGAGTGCCTCCCGGAGCCGTTGCAGGCCGACTCTCAATTGCGAGTGGACGGTGTTCTCCGAACGGCCGAGTGCTCGAGCGACCTGCGGCACGGTGAGCCCGGCCATGTGATGGAGCACGACCGCCGCCCGCATCCGGGGCGGCAAGCCCCGCAGGGCATCGCGGATCGCGAGGCTGTCCGCCGTCGAGATCGACGCCGCGGCAACCTCGAGGACAGTGCCGCGGAGTCTCAGGCTACGGCGAAGGCGGCGAACGACCCGGAATGCCTCACGGCCCAGGATCGTCAGCAGCCAGGCTCGCAGCGACGCGGGCTCCCGAAGCTGGTGGACGTTCCGGAGCGCGATCTCGAACGTCGTCTGGACGAGGTCCTCGGCCTCGACGGCGTCGAAGGTGATCGCCCGCGCCGCGGCCAGCAGCACGGGTGCTTCCTGCTCAAAGGCCGCGCCGAGGGCGACGGCGTCGAGCGGGCGCCGACGAGCCTCCGCCTCGGGCGAGATGCTGGACGCATCGGGAACGCCGAGGCCGATCCTGGGCTCGCGCGAGGCGGCGATGGCGATCACACCCTTCCAGAGGCGCCGGAGCGCCCAACCGGGTGAGTCAGGACGCCGGCCAACGGTCTCACGAACGGCGACGCGGCCACGCGGTCGACATCTCGGTCATCCGACGAACATCGGCGTGGCTCGGCCTCGCTCGACCGTTGAATGCCGTATCTGTCGGTCAACCGGCACCGGAAACCCACCGATCCGGCTCCCGCCGGCCGTTCCTTCGCCGCATGGTGGAAATATCGGTCAACGTTCGGGAGGGCCGGGGAGGGCCGGGTAGGGACGGCTGCTCGCGCGCCGCCGACCCGCCGCCGGCCGTTCCTTCGCGGCATGGCCGAAAGATCGATCAGCGGTCGGGGAGAGTCGGGGAGGGTCGGGGACGGGTCAGGAGCGACGCCTGCTTGGTCGCCGTCGCGCGCCGCCGGCCCGCGGCCGGCCCGCCGCGGCCGCCCGAGAACCTTTCGCGCGTCCCCGGCGTACCATCCAGCGACGCCGCGCCGGCTTGAGGCGGGGCCGCCACCCAATACCCCGACCCCGAGGTAGACGGATGACCAAGATCCAGGAGACGGGCGACCGTGTCCTTGCGAACGTCGAGCGAGTGATCGTCGGCAAGCATCGCGAGGTCCGGTTCGCGCTCGTCGCGCTGCTCTGCCGCGGCCACCTCCTCATCGAGGACGTGCCGGGCACGGGCAAGACGGTCCTCGCCAAGGCGATCGCGAAGAGCCTCGGCTGCTCCTTCCGGCGGATCCAGTTCACGCCCGACCTGCTGCCGTCCGACGTCACCGGCCTCTCGATCTACAACCAGAAGACCCAGGAGTTCGAGTTCCGGCCGGGCCCGATCATGAGCCAGGTCGTCCTGGCCGACGAGATCAACCGGGCGACCCCGAAGACCCAGTCGTCCCTCCTCGAGTGCATGGAGGAGCGCCAGGCGACGGTCGACGGAACGACCTGGGCGATGCCCGATCCGTTCCTCGTGATCGCCACCCAGAACCCGATCGAGTACGAGGGCACGTTCGCCCTGCCCGAGGCCCAGCTCGACCGGTTCATGCTCCGGATCAAGCTCGGCTACCCCCAGTCGGTCGAGGAGATCGTCATCCTCGACGAGCAGAAGCGCAGCCACCCCGTCGACGCCCTCGAGGTCGTCTGCACGGTCGAGGAGCTGCGCGAGATGCAGGACGCGGTCCGCGAGGTCTACGTCGACCCGAGCGTCGCCGAATACATCGTCCGCCTCGTGAGCGCGACCCGGACCCACCCCGACGTCTACCTCGGCGCCTCGCCCCGCGGCTCGATCGCCCTCTATCGAGCCGGCCAGGCGCTCGCCGGGCTCCTGGGTCGCGACTACGTCCTGCCCGACGACGTGAAAGCCCTGGCCGAGTCGGCGCTGGCTCACCGTCTCATCATCAAGACGAGCTCGTCCATCCACGACATCCATCCCAGCCAGGTCGTGGCCGAGCTCCTCGAGACGACCCCGATCGAGGGCGTCACCCCGACCGGGTCGGGCGGCCAGGAACGGTCTGGCGGGCTGCGCGAGGTCGTCGCCCGCACGGGTGCGGCCGAGGCCTGATCGGAGCGTCACGAGGTAGAGGTCACGCGGATGCTGCGGCGTCTCCAGCTCCTGGTCATCGGTGTCGTTCTCGTGGTCGCCGCGTTCTCGACGGGGCAGCCCTTCCTGTTCTACCTCGTCTACCTCGCGATCCTCGTCGTCGGCGGCTCGTACGTCCTGACCCGCCTCGGCCTGTCCGACCTCGAAGCCGGGTACGCGGTCAACCAGCTGTCCGGGCACGTCGGCGACCGGATCCGGGTGACGTACACCCTCCGCAACACCAGTCGGGTCCCGAAGTTCTGGCTGGAGGTCCACAACCCGACCTCGCTGCCGGCCGGACTGCCGGGACGGGCGATCTCGCTGGGGCCCCGATCCGAGCGGTCATGGCTCGTTCGGACGCCGCTGACCAGACGCGGCCACTTCCGGGTCGAGCCGCTCCAGATCCGGACCGGCGACCCGTTCGGCTTCTTCGAATCGTCGGCCGCCGTCGGGACCGGGGTCACGGTGGTGGTCTACCCGAGGATCGAGGCTCTGCCGCTCTGGAAGCTGCCGGCGGCGAATGTCGATGGCAGCCACGCCATGCCCGAGCGGACGCTCCAGACGACGCCGCTGGCGACGACGGTCCGGCCCTGGGCGCCGGGTGATTCGTTCAACCGCATCCACTGGAAGTCGACCGCCCGTCACGGCGACATCCAGGTCAAGGAGTTCGACCTCGAGCAGACCGCCGACGCCTGGATCGTCCTCGATCTCGACCGCGCCGGCCAGATCGGCCGGGGCGACGAATCGACCGTCGAGGTCGCCGTTCGGGCCGCCGCCTCGGTCGCCGACAAGGCCATCCGCGAGAACCGGGCCGTGGGGCTGACCGTGAACGCCCACCGCCTCGCCCAGCTGCCGCCCGACCGGGGTGGCCGCCAGCATCTCAAGATCATGCAGCTCCTCGCGGCGGTCGACGGCGACGGGACCTCGCCGCTGTCCGAGGCACTCGTGGCGACGGTTCCCCGGATCCGACGAGGGATGACGGCCGTGGTCATCACGCCGTCGCTGGACCGCGGCTGGGTCAAGCCGCTGGCCGCACTCCGCTCCCGGGGCGTGGCCTGCGTCGTGATCAGCTTCGACACCGCCGCCTTCGAGCGCTTCAGCCGCGACGAGGAGCTCCGCCTGCGGGGCCTGCCGCCGGAGGCGACGGACCAGGTCGAGGAAGCCGGGCGATCGCAGCGCGTCCGAGCCCTCCGCCACGCCCTGTCGGAATTCGACGTGGAGGTCCACGCGGCCCGGCCTGCCCAGCCGCTCGGCGAGGCCCTCGCGTCATGACCGCCGCGACAGCGACGATCGAACCCTACGAGGAGCGCGAGTCGTGGCCGAGCCGGCTCACGGCCGGTCCCGCCGAGGGCTGGCTGACGCTGGCCAGCGTGGCGGTGATGGTCGTCGCCCTGGGCTGGTCGATCGACGACGTCCGCTACGTCAACGGGGTCGGGTCGCTGACCGACTTCCTGCCCCTCGCCGGGTTGGCCGGGGTGGTCTTCGGGTTCGCCGGTCCAAAGCTTGGCTGGGGCCGCTGGACGACCCACCTCATCGGGATCGCCTTCGCGGCGATGATCCTGCCCATCATCGCCGGTGGGATCGTCCTGGGCGACACCGTCACGGGCTTCGGCCTCGGGGCCATGGCCGCGCGATATCACAAGGCCGCCGAGGTCGCCTACCAGGTCTGGCTCGATCTGGCGATCCATGGCCGCGCCTTCACCAACGAGTACGGCCATTACTTCATCGCCCTCGGCGCGCTGATGTGGGCGACCGGCCAGTACGCGGCGTACGCGGTCTTCGGTCATCGCCGGGCGCTCGACGCGGTTCTCGTCACGGGCCTCGTGCTGCTCGGCAACATGGCCCTCGCCGAGGCCGATCAGCTCCACCTCATGGTCCTGTTCTCCCTGGCCGCCCTGACCCTCCTCTCGCGGTCTCATGCCTTCGACGAGCGGGTGACCTGGCTCCGCCGCCGGATCGGCGATCCGGCCACGGTCACGAGCCTCTACCTGCGGGGCGGTGCCGTCTTCATCAGCGGGGCGGTCCTCGGGTCGCTGTTCCTGACGGCGACGGCCTCGTCCGCGCCCCTCCAGGGCCTGTGGCGGGACGTCCCCGGCAATCTCGTCTCCTTCTCGCAATGGCTCCAGCGCTACGTCCCGCTCGGCGGCGACACGCGGAATCCAGGGTTCGTCTCCTTCGGCGAGAACGCCGCGATCCTCGGCTCCTGGACGTCGAGCAACGAGGTCGCCTTCCAGGTCCGGCTGCCGGCCAGCGAGACCGAGCAGTTCTGGTGGAAGGTCGGGACGTACAGCGACTTCGACCTCACCTACTGGTCGTGGGGCCTGACCACCTCAACGGAGGTCCAGGCCCGGGACACCCTCCTGGCCGGGAGCGCCGACGATCCCACGGATCGACCCGCACAGCGCGAGGTCCGCTTCGAGGTCACCCGCCAGGGGCTCGTCTCGGAGTTCGCCGTCAGCCCGGAGACGATCCTCTCGGTCGACCAGCCCGCCACCGTCAGGACGACCCGACCCGACAAGTTCCTGGCCGCGGTGCAGCTCGGCGCCGGCTCGTACACCGTGACCGCCGTCGTCCCGGTCCGGGGCCAGGAGCCGGGCGCGATCACGGCCAATCGCCTCCGCGTCGCGAGCCAAGAATACAGCAGCGCGATCAAGCGGACCTACATCGACAACATTCCGGATGGTGCGACCGGCCCGGCCGCCGAGGCGATCCTCGACGCCGTCCTGGCCCGGAGCCCGGCCAACAATCCGTACGACATCGCCAAGACGATGGAGGCCTACCTCCAGTCCAACTTCCGCTACGACATCGACATCTCCGACGAGATCCACGACCACTGCGACGGGATCTCCATGATCGAGTGCTTCGCCCGTATCAAGGCTGGCTTCTGCCAGTACTACGCGAGCACGATGGCGATCCTGCTTCGCGAAGCCGGGATCCCGACCCGCCTCGCGCAGGGCTTCCTGCCTGGCCAGCGGAGCGGCGACGGGACCGAGACCGTCCGGCAGTCCGGCGCCCACGCCTGGGTCGAGGTCTACTTTCCGGGCTACGGCTGGGTCCCGTTCAACCCGACCGGCAACGGGCGCGGTGTGCTCGTCGCGCCGCCGTCCGGTCCACCGGAGACAGCCACCCCGCGGCCGACCGGCGTGGCGGTCACCGATCAGCCGGGCCTCTCCGACGATGCAGGGCCCGATCAACGCCGCTCGTCGGGGACGGTCGCGCCAGGTGGTCCGGTCGTCAATGGTCCGAGGAACGGCCCGTTCATCGCCATCGCCGTGCTCCTGGTCATCGCCGCCCTGGCTCTCGGCTACGTCGCCTGGAAGCGCGGGCCGCGGCCGATGAATCCCGATCGGGCCTGGGGCTCGATCGGTCGCTGGGCCGGCCGCTTCGGGCTCGCGCCCCGCGCGTCGCAGACGGTCTACGAGTACGCCGGCGTCCTCGGCGACGCGTTGCCGATCGTCCGACCAGAGCTCACCACGGTCGCCAACGCCAAGGTCGAGATCTCCTACGCGCGGCGCGACCTGGGCGAGGACCGCCTCCGGGCGGTCGCCGAGGCGCACCGCCGGCTCCGCATTGGGCTCATCCGTCTGCTCTTCCGGCGCCCGCGCAGGCGTCCATTCCGGCGCTCCAAGTAGAGCCCGCGCGGGCGCCGGTCCACCCGCCGAGGTGCCCCTCGGGTCAGGGCCGGGGCCGCCCGAGGTGCTCGTCGGGTCGGGCGGGTCGCCGACTAAAGCGCGCCTGACCGGCTCCGCTCGGCCTCGACGGCCCGGGCCCGCTCGTCGTCGAGGGGCGCCAGGTGGTCGGTCAGGTTGTGGGCGCGGAGGCGCGGCCGCCCGGCCCGGAACTCGATGACGCTGATCCCGCAGAGGGCGAAGGGGAACGTCCAGAAACGATCGAGCGGCAGGTCCAGGAGGGCGAGGAGGGCGACCTTGAAGATGCCGTCGTGGCCGACGAGGATCGTCCACGGATCCTCCGACGGCGCTTCGCCGTAGCCGAGGACGTGGGTCCGCTGACCGGTCATCGCGGCCTCCCGCTTGCCGAGCCCGCGAAGGATGCCCCGGAGCCCGGCCCGGACCCGGGCGTCCACCTCGCGGAGAGACTCGCCGCCCGGTGCCCAGGCCGCGAGCGGGTCCCGCCGCCAGCCGGCGATGATCTCCGGCCACCGCTCCTGGATCTCCGTCGCAAGAAGGCCCTCCCACTCGCCCTGGCCGATCTCGAGCAGGGCCGGCTCGGGCCGCCGGCGCACCTCGACCCCGAAGCCGCCCGCCGCCCCAAGCGCGGTGCCGACGGCCTCCGCCGTCTCCGCCGTCCGCCGGAGCGGGGAGTGGGCGATCTCGAGGGGCGGGCCGAGCGGTACGGGCAGCGACGGTGGATCGTGCGGCCGGGCGAGCCGGGCGGCGGCCTGCGCCGCCTGCCGCTTCCCGGTGGCCGAGAGGGGCGGGTCGCCCCGGCCCTGGAAGCGGCCCTCGGCGACCCAGGTCGATTCGCCGTGGCGGAGGAGGACGACGGTCCCGTCGAGACCGGCCGGGGCCAGGGTGCCGGACGGGCCGGCAGGCGCAGGCGACGACGAGCCGGCAGGGGCAGGGGTGCCGGACGGGCCGGCCGGCTCGGTCAACGCTCGCCTCCCAGGCGGATCGTCCAGAGGTCGATGAGGGCCTCGTGATCGAGGATCCGCCGGGCGACGTCATCGGGGACGTCGTCGTCGAGGGCCAGGATCATCAGGGCGTCCTGCCTCGGGGCGGACCGGGCGAGGTGCATCGCGCTGATGTTGACGTCGGCCGCGCCGAGCGTCCCGCCGATCCGCCCGATCGTCCCGGGCCGGTCGCGGTGGTGGGTGATGAGCATGACCTCGGCCGGTTCCATGTCGAGGCGGTAGTCGTTGAGCCGGACCAGGCGCGGCTCTCCGTTGGCCACGGTCCCACCGACGGTGACGGGCCGGCCGTCGACGGCACCCGACAGGGTGACGAGCGCGCTGAACGAGCCCGCGTCGGGCGTCTTGCGCTCGACGACCGTGATCCCGCGCGCCTTCGCCAGGAGCCCGGCGTTGACGAGGTTCACCCGCTCCGTCGTCACGGTCTCGAGGAGGCCGCGCAGGACGGCGGCCGTGATCGGGGCGGTGTCGTGGCTGGCCGGCTCGCCGGCGACCTCGAGGGTGATCGTCTTGACCCCGCCCCGCGCGAACTGGGCGAAGAAGCGGCCGAGGATCTCGGCCAGGGGCAGGTACGGCCCGATCGCCTGGGCCGCCTCCGGAGCGAGGAGGGGAGCGTTGACCGCGTAGCGGGCGCTCCGCCCGGCCAGGACGTCGAGGACCTGGTCGGCGACTTCCTCCGCCACGGCCACCTGGGCCTCGGCCGTCGAGGCACCCAGGTGCGGCGTCAGGACCGTGTTCGGGGCGCCGAGGAGCGGCGAGCCGGACGGTGGCTCGGCCTCGAAGACGTCGATCCCGGCCCCGCCGAGGTGGCCCGATTCCAGGGCGGCCGCGACGGCCGCCTCGTCGACGATCCCGCCCCGGGCGACGTTGAGGACGTACGCCCCGGGCCGGAGCTTCGCGATCGCCTGGGCGTCGATCAGGCCCCGCGTCGCCCGGGTCAGGGGCACGTGGACGGTGACCGCGTCCGACCGGGCGAGGAGGGCCTCGAGGTCGACGAGCTCGACGCCGTGGATGGCGGCCTGCTCGCTCGTGACGTACGGATCGACCCCGACGACGGCCATCTCGAAGGCTCGGGCCCGGTCGGCGATGGCCAGCCCGATCTTGCCGAGGCCGACGATCCCGAGCGTCCGCCCCCGCAGCTCGACGCCCTGGAACTGGCTCCGCTTCCACTCGCCGCGGCGAACCGAGGCGTCGGCCGGGGGGATCCGGCGGGCGAGGGCCAGCAGCAGGCCGAGGGTGTGCTCGGCCGCCGCGATCGTATTGCCGGTCGGCGCGTTGACGACGGTGATCCCGGCGCGGGTCGCAGCATCGAGGTCGACGTTGTCGACGCCGACACCGGCCCGGCCAACGACCTGGAGCCGCGTGCCCGCGGCGAGCATCGCCGCGTCGACCGCGACCTGGCTCCGGACGACGAGGGCGTCGTAGGCCCCGATCATGGCCCGGAGATCCTCGGGCGAGCGACCGACCTCGACGTCGACGTCGTGGGCCGCGCGAAGCTTCTCTAGCCCTTCCGGGGCGATCGATTCGGCGACCAGGATCCTCATGCGCCCGGGGCGGCCCCGGCGACGGAGGCGCGGGCGCGGCCGACCTCGAGCGCCGCGACCTGGGCGGCGGCGACCCCGGCGCCGACCTCGACCGCCCGGCCGAGGTCGACCGAAACGCCTTCCAGGGTCGCGATCGCGCCGAGGATCTCGTCGACCGTGACCGACCCGAGGTGGCCGACCCGGAAGATCCGACCGGCGAGCTTGCCCTGGCCGCCGGCCAGGACGACTCCGCGCCGCTTGACCTCGCCGTTGAAGGCCTTCCAGTCGAGGCCGTCCGGGATCCAGGCCGCGGTCACGGTCTTCGATCGGACCGAGGGATCGGCGAAGAGCCCGAACCCGAGGGCCTCGAGGCCGGCGCGGGTCGCCGCGGCGCAGGCCTCGTGGCGGGCGAAGATCGCCTCCGCGCCCTCGGCGGCCATGAGCCGCAAGCCCTCGTCGACCTGGAAGACGACCGCGATGGCCGGCGTCCACGGGGTCTGCCCCTCGGCGGCGCTCTCGCGGGCCCTTCGGAGATCGAGGTAGAAGCGCGGCATCCGCGCCTCCTCCATCGCCGCCCAGGCCCGTTCCGAGGCCGCGACCATCGCCAGCCCGGGGGCGGCCATCCACGCCTTCTGCGACCCGGTGACCACGACATCGCAGCCCCATTCGTCCATGGCGAAGGGCACGGCCCCGAGGGCCGACACGCTGTCGACGAGGATCAGGGCGTCGGGCGCCTCCTCGCGGATGGCGGCCGCGAGCTCGGGGATCGGGTTCATGACCCCGGTCGAGGTCTCGTTGTGGGTCATCAGCACGGCTCGGTAGTCGGCGCCGCGGAGCCGTTCGCGAAGCTCGTCGGGCCGGGCAGCGTAGCCCCATTCGGCCGCGACCTTGTCGACCGAGGCACCGTAGGTCTCGACGATCTTCGCGAAGCGGTCCCCGAACGACCCGATCGAGACGCCGAGGACCCGGTCACCCGGCGAGAGGACGTTGACGACCGCCGCCTCGAGGCCGCCGGTCCCGGCACAGGAGAGGACCGCGACATCGCTGCTCGTGCCGAAGTACGGACGCATCCCGTCCTGGATCCGGGCGAGCATGGCGGCGAATTCGGGCCCGCGGTGGTTGATCATCTGACGGGCGCCGGCCTCGCGGACCGACGGGGGCAGCGAGGTCGGGCCGGGGATCCTGAGGTTGGGCTCGAATCGGGTCACGACGGGATCTCCAGGCGGTGGTGTGAGGCAGCCTCGATGGTCGCACGCGGCGGCCGAGCCTGCATCATCGAGTGGGCCCGTGATCGGCGTCTGCGGCCCGCGCAACGCGGATTTTGCGTTCGCGTCGCATGATGAGGTGCTCGCCCGTCGAGACACGGACCATGGCCACATCGAACGCGTCGCGCCCCCCGCAGCCCTGGATGACCGTCGGTGCCCCGCGGCGCCGCTGGCGGCGAGTCCTCTTGCGCCTCGGCGCGGTCGCGCTGGCCCTCGGTGTCGTCGGCTCGACCGCGATCTGGACCGACGCCCTCGGCGCCGGGGATCGCTGGCAGCACGTCCTCGATCGGGTCGACCGGTTCATGGCCGGTCCCGTGCCCGTCCGCTCCTCCGTCCCGACCGTCGTCGTGACGCCGCGGCCGACGATCGCGCCAACGATCGCGCCGACGGTCCCGCCGGCGACCCCGACGCTCCCGCCGGAGGTGACGCCCGGCCCGACGGTCACGCCGATCCCGACCCCGGCCCGGCTCCCGGTCGACGCCGACACGGTCCCCGATCCCGAGGCGGTCTTCGCCCACGAGCTCAAGAAGACGTGGTGCGCCCCGGCCGGGATCGAGATGGTCCTCGCGATCCACGGCCACGGTGACAACTCCGACGCGTTCCAGAACGAGATTGCCGGCCGGGTCCACGAGTTCGAGACGTACGCCGACAGTCACAACGGCGGCTGGGGGCCGGCGGCGATGTCGGAGGCGCTGGCAGCGTACGGCGTGCCGGGCTACGAGATCCGCGCCTATACCACCCGCGACGACGCGCTCCGCGGCGCGGCCGTCGCCATGGAGGAGACGGGGGCGCCGGTCATCCTCATGGCCTGGCGCGGTGCGCACACCTGGGTCATGAGCGGCTTCCAGGCCGATGCCGACCCGCGGATCTTCCCTGACGCAACCGTCAGCGGGGCGTACATCCTGGATCCCTGGTACCCGTCCGTCTCCTCGATCTGGGGTCCGTCGGACCCGCCGGGCACGTTCCAGGACTCGGCCGAGATGATTCGCAACTTCCTGCCCTGGAAGCGGCCCGAGGGAAAGTACCCGGATCGGGACGGCCTCTTCCTCATCATCGCCCCGACGCAGCCGCTGGACCCGAGCTCCTGATCGCGGTCGCGCCGTCGCGACTCACATTCGCGCCGTCGCGACCCATGCTCGCGCCGCCGCCCGGTCCGCGGCATCTCCGGGTGGCTGGCTATTCACCCCACTCATGACATCAGCGTGCAGCGTGCGGGGCACGACCCGGTTTTCGTCGGATTCGAGGTGGGGCTGAGCGCACAGATCGCGAATCTCATGAGCGTGGTTGATTCTTGCCGGCCGCTGGTCACGGGCGAGCCCGCACCGAGCCGCCGGTGGTGCCGATCCGCCGGACCCGCGGCACGAGGAGGGCAGTCAGCACCACCAGCTTCGCCGCGCCGCCGCCGGCGTAGGCGACCGGGATGGCGTAGACCCCCAGCGACGGGACCAGGAGCTCGGCAAGGACCACCAGCGCAGCGAGGCCGGCGATCGAGGCGAGGACCTGGAAGACGGTGTTGTGGGTCGCGTACATCGCCCGCGACAGGGGATAGGACAGGCTGTCGATCGGAATCGAGATCGCGAAGGCGGCGAGGAGGCCCGAGGTCAGGAGGATGTCCCCGGCGCCGAACCGCCCGCCGCCGAGGAAGACCCTGATGACGTAGTCGGAGCCGACCCCGAGCACGACCGCGGCCACCGCTGTCAGCCCGCCGATCGTGGCCACGTTCCGGATGAGGGTCGAGCGGAAGGTGACGCCGTCACTCTCCGCGTAGGCCGCCGAGAGCGTCGGGAAGACGGCCAGGGAGAAGGTGATCGCGATCACCTGGACCGGCACGAACTGGTAGTCGAGCACGAACGAGAGCGCCGTCGCGTTGCCGGGCCCCTGCTGGGTCGCGAGGAGCGTGATGAAGAAGACGACCACGGGGTCGATGGGGTAGCTCAGCATCCGCGGCAGCATCAGCCGGATGAACTCCCGGAACTCGGCGGTCCGGACCCGGGCCGCGGGCCGGATCCGGAAGCCGGCGCGGGCGGCCCCGATCGCCCGGATCGCGAGGTGGGCTGCGGCGCCGGCCAGGGCCCCGTAGGCCGAGCCATGGATCCCCATCGTCGGCCCCAGCACGACCGTGCCGGCGACGATCCCGCCGGTGTAGAGGATCGGCGCCACGCCGTAGAAGAGGAAGCGGCGGTTCGCGACGAGCACTTCGCCGAGGGCGATCGAGCCGGCGAAGACGATCTGGGCCAGGCAGTTGATCCGAAGGAGGTCGACGTACAGGCCGCGGGTCGGGGGGTCGAAGCTCGAGAAGACCGTCTCGGCGACCCAGGGGGCGGCGACGAACAGGACGGCCATCGTGATCGCCGTCACCCCGATCGCCGCCGTCAGGACCGTCTGGCCGAAGACCTCCGCCCGCCCGCTGCCGTCGGGCTCCTCGCGGAGGCGGCTGAAGATCGGGACGAAGGGTGCGGAGAGGCCGGAGGCGACGAGGATGTCGAGGGCGATCTCGGGAATCCGGAAGGCGGCGTTGTAGGCGTCGAGCTCGGGACCGGCGCCGAAGGCGTTGGCGAAGACCCGGTTCCGGATGAGCCCCATCCCGAAGTAGCCGAGCGACAGGATCGCCAGGGTGATCGCGCCGCCGGGCACGAAGCGTTCGAGCAGGCGGCGGAGGCTCGTCACCCCGGATCGACGAATGGCAACGGTGCTTCGCGACGGGCGCTCGTCACGCCTCCGCGTCGCGCTTCTGCGTCTCGGCGAGCCGCTTCCGTTCGGCCTCGCGGGCCCGCATCGGGTCGGAGCGGTGGATCTCGGGGCCGGCGGTCCGCTGCCGCGGCGTCCGTCCGGCCTCGCGGGCCGCGGCGCGAGCGGACTCGCGGCGCGCGACCCGCTCGGAGATCGTGGCCTCGTAGCCCTGGTCCGTGGGCAGGTAGTAGCGCCGCTCACCGAGCTCGTCGGGCAGGTAGCGCTGCTCGACGTCGGCGCCCTCGAAGTCATGCGGGTACTTGTAGCCGACGCCGATTCCGTGATGCTTGACGCGGGGATTGCCGGGGTTCCGGAGGTGGAGCGGGACAGGCAGCGAGCCGCTGGCTTCGATGTCGCCGGCCGCGGCGAAATAGGCCTGGCCGGAGCGGTTCGACTTCGGGGCGGTGGCGATGTAGGTCGCCGCCTGGGCCAGGCTGTACTGGGCCTCGGGCAGCCCGATCCAGTCGAGGGCGTTCGCCGCTGCGACCGCGACCGAGAGCGCCCGTGGATCGGCATTCCCGACGTCCTCGGAGGCCGAGATGATCAGCCGCCGGGCGATGAACCGGGGGTCCTCACCGGCCGCGATCATCGCCGCGAGCCAGTAGACCGCGGCGTCGGGGTCGTTGCCGCGGAGGCTCTTGATGAAGGCCGAGACGGTGTCGAAGTGGCCGTCGCCGGCCCGGTCGTAGGCGAGGACCCGTTGCTGGGCCGCGGCCTCGATGTCCGCCAGCCCTGGCGCCACCCGGCCGTCCGCGTCGCGCGTACCCTCGGACTCGGCCAGCGCAACCGCGCCCTCGAGGACGTTTAGCGCCGCCCGGGCGTCGCCGCCGGCGATCGAAACGAGGTGCTCGAAGGCGTCGTCGGCGAGGGCCACGCCGCCGTCTGGGCCGAGCTCGCGGGCCAGGCCGCGCTCCTCGTCGGCCAGGGAGCGCCGGACGATCGCCCCGACCTCGTCGTCAGTCAGAGGCTCGAGCCGCCAGACCCGGAGGCGCGACAGGAGGGCCGAGTTGACCTCGTAGTAGGGATTCTCGGTCGTCGCCCCGACGAGCGTGACCGTGCCGTCCTCGACATGCGGCAGGAGGGCATCCTGCTGGGCTTTGTTGAAGCGGTGGATCTCATCGATGAACAGGACCGTCCGGGTTCCGTTGAGGGCCAGCCGCTCCTGGGCCGCGGCGATGAGGGCCCGGACCTCGGCCACGCCGGACATGACCGCCGAGAGGGTCGAGAACTCGGCCCCGATCGCGTCGGCCAGGAGCCGGGCGAGCGAGGTCTTGCCGGTCCCCGGCGGACCCCACAGCAGGAGCGAGTTCAGGTGGCCCCGGGCGACCGAGCGCCGGAGCGGCCCACGCTCGCCGACGAGGTGCTCCTGGCCGACGAACTCGGCGAGCGTCCGCGGTCGCATCCGGGCGGCCAGCGGCTGGCGCTCGGGCGGTGGCTTGAACAGGGCCTCGGGGCGGGCGCCGATGGTCCGGCTCGCCGGTCGTCGGGTTGCCATGCCCAGAGTCTACGGGCCGGGGGACGGGACTTCGTCACTCGCTGGCGAACCCGTTGGGGCTGGCGGCACGACTCCTGTCGCGATCCGGAGCAGGTCGAGGTCGACCTGGACGACCCGAGTCCCGAGGTCGACCTATCATCGGACCATGAGCCGTCCTGTCGAACCCGACCACACGCACCTGGAACGCCGGGCGGCGATCCGGGACATCATCATGGAGAGCCGGGGCCTGGACCACGATGTCGCCGAGCGATGGTGCGATGCCTGGGAGGCCGAGGCCGCGCTCCGCGGGGTCGAGCCCGGCGGGGCGTTCTGGGACGACGGCAAGGCCTGGATCGACTCCCAGTGCGCAGCCAGGCGAAAGCCGCCGAACTGATCCTCGGGCGCCGAACTGATCCTCGGGCGTTGCCGGGAGCCCTCGCGGGCGACGATCAGAGGCCGACGCCGCCGACGTTCACCAGGAGCCACAGGGCTGTCAGGATCGCGAGCATCAGGGCCGCGGTCGCGATGATCCGGCGGACATCCCGAGCCACGTAGGCGTACTCGTGCGCGGCGCGGACTGAGAGCGGCTCGTTCACGTTGCCCGTGATCGCCACATCGACGCGGCCGCTGCGGGCTCGGCGCCGGGCATTCTCGGCGATGGCCGCCTGCTCGCGAGCCACGAGCTCGGCCTCGAGCTGCGCCGCGCTCTCGACCTCGGCCTCGGTCAGGCCGCCGCTCCGGAGCGGGGACGTCGAGGCGCCGGGCGGGGCCGGTCGAGCCGTCGGGCCGGCACCCGTCCGGCGAGGCCCGGATCGGGTCGGTCGGCCTGAGTAGCGCGTTCGCTTCGCCATCGGGCGGGCAGCTCCTGCGGATGATTGATCGAGCCAGCTGCCATCGGGCCTCTGGTGGGGGATGCCGGGGCGGAAGGATACACCGGCCGGGCAGGTGAGCCGGCGGGAACGGCGCGGCGCTAGACTCGGGCGCGGAGCAAAGGAGACCGGCCATCGACCTCGACGCCATCGTTCGTGACAACCTCGGAGCCATCGTCGGCGGGCTCGCCCTGGTGGTGCTCGTCCTGCTCGTCCTGGCGCTCGTGGAGGCCCGCCGGATCGGGCGGGTCGGCGCCCGCCTCACCCGGCTTACCCGGGGCAGCGACGGGCGGAGCCTCGAAGCGATCCTGGAGGCCCACCTCGGCCGGGTCCACGACGTCGTCCGCGACCTCGACGAGGTCGAGGCGCGGACCCTCGTCCTGGAGCGCGACCTGAAGCTGGCCTTCTCCAGGGTCGGCCTCGTCCGCTTCAACCCGTTCGAGGACACCGGCGGCAACCAGAGCTTCGCCCTCGCCCTCCTCGACGCGCACGGAGACGGCTTCGTGGTGAGCAGCCTGCACACGCGGAACGCGACGCGGGTCTACGCGAAGGGGATCCGCGCCGGGACGGCCGAGGTCGCCCTCTCGAACGAGGAGTCGCAGGCGCTCCAGATCGCGACGGCGCCGGTTGCCCGCGCCGCCGGCTGACCCCGGGTCCGTGCCAGCCGAGGTGGCACGCGCATCGTCGAACCTGCAGCCATGGACAGACCCGCCCCCGATCCGTCCGCCGTCGCCGTCCGCGGGAAGGGTGCCCCGGTGAAGCGCCCACGGGCCAGGCGCGGCCCGATGCTCCTCGACCAGCTGCCGGTCTGGGCCGGCTTCGGGCCCCTCGAGGGCGAGGCCGAAGGGGCCGATCCCGGGCTGGCGGCGCTCCTCGGCGGTCTCAACCCGGAGCAGCGCCGAGCCGTCACCCACGGCGAGGGGCCGCTCCTCGTCGTCGCCGGGCCGGGCACCGGCAAGACCGAGGTCATCACCCGCCGGATCGCCTGGCTCATCGCCACTCGCCGGGCCCTGCCGTCGGAGATCCTCGCCCTCACCTTCACGGAGAAGGCCGCGGCCGAGATGCAGGCGCGGGTGGACCAGCTCGTCCCCTACGGCTTCGCAGACACCGGGATCTCGACCTTCCACGCCTTCGGCGATCGGCTCATCCGCGAGTTCGCCTTCGAGGCCCGACGGACGCCCGACGCCCGGGTCCTGACTCGCGCCGAGACGGTCGTCCTCCTCCGCGAGCACCTGTTCGAGCTCGGGCTCGACGAGTACCTGCCCCTCGGCGACCCGACCCGTTTCCTCGCGGCCCTGGCCACGCTCTTCGCCCGCTGCCGCGACGAGGACGTCAGTCCCGCTCGCTACGCGGAGCACGCCGCGGGTCTCAGCGCGTCGGCGCGCCAGGCCGAGGCGGCCCTCGCGACGTCGCAGGACGCGGGCCAGGCCGACCTCGACGCCGTCGCGGCAGGGCTGGAGAGCGCGCGTCGGCAGGTCGAGCTGGCCCGAGCCTACGAGCGCTACGCGGCGCTCCTGGCCGAGCGAGGCCTGATCGACTTCGGCGACCAGGTCTCGCTGGCGCTCCGGCTCGTTCGGGATTCCGCCGCGATCCGGACCACGATCCAGTCGCGCTATCGATACGTCCTCGTCGACGAGTTCCAGGACACCAACCGGGCCCAGTCCGAGCTCGTGACGATCGTGGCCGAGCGCCACCGGAACGTCACCGTCGTCGGCGACGACGACCAGTCGATCTACCGCTTCCGGGGCGCCGCGATCAGCAACATCCTCGAGTTCCGCGAGCGCCACCGCGGCGCCCGGACCGTCGTCCTCCGTCGCAACTACCGCTCCACGGGGCCGATCCTCGACACGGCCCATCGGCTGATCCGGTTCAACGATCCGGACCGGCTCGAGGCGCGGGTGGGGATCTCCAAGCACCTCCGGCCGGAGCGCTCGGCGCCCGCAGCGTCCGCGGTTCGCCGTCACGCCTTCGCGACATCCGCGGAGGAGGCCGACTGGATCGCCGCCGACATCGGTCGCCGTGTCGCCGCCGGCGCCCGCCCCCGGGACCACGCCATCCTCGTCCGGGCCAACGCCGACGCCGACGCGATCCTTCGGAGCCTGAACATCGCCGGCCTGCCGTGGCGATTCTCGGGATCGTCGGGCCTGTACGGCCGGCCCGAGGTCCGCGTCCTGCTCGCCTTCCTCCGGGCGATCGCGGATCCGGGCTCGAGCACGGACGTCTACGCCCTCGCCGCCTCGCCGGTCTACGCGATCGACGGCGAGGACCTGGGCGCGATCATGGGCTCGGCGCGGCGTCGCCATCGCTCCGCCTGGGAGGTGCTCCAGGAGGTCGATGCCCAGCCCGAGACCGTCCGTCTGACGCCCGACGGCAGGTCGCGTGTGGCCCGCCTGGTCGGGGATCTCCGCAGGCTGCGCGACCTCGGCCACCGGCGGCCTGCTGGCGAGACGCTCTATGCGTTCATCCGCGACACGGGCTGGCTGGCGACGCTCGCGTCCGCAGAATCCGCGGCGGGCGACGAGGCCCTCGCCAATGTCGCCAGGTTCTTCGAGATCGTCCGGTCCGAATCGGCGGTCCTGGCCGACGACCGGGCGATCTTCCTGGCCCGGCACCTCGAGACCCTCGTCGAGGCCGGCGACGACCCGGCGTCGGCCGATCCGGATCCGGACCTCGATGCCGTCGCGGTCCAGACGGTGCACAAGGCGAAGGGCCTCGAGTACCCGGTCGTCTACCTTCCCGGCCTGGTCGCCGGACGGTTCCCGGCGGCCTTCCGGCGGGAACCCCTGGGGCTGCCCGAGGAGCTGGCCGGGGTCGTCCCGGTCGAGGGCGACCCGCATCTCCAGGAGGAGCGCCGCCTCTTCTACGTGGCGATGACCCGGGCCCGCGACGAGCTCGTGCTGACCCATGCCGCGGACTACGGCGGCGCCCGGCCCCGTCGTGTCTCGCCGTTCGTGCTGGAGGCCCTCGACCTGCCGGTGTCTGCGGCCGTGCCGGGGACGGGCTCGGTCGCGGCCGCGCCGGCCGACCGCCTGGCGGCGATGGCGACGCCCGAGCCGGCTCCCGCCGCGCGAGAGCCCGGGCCGGTAGAGGGCCAGCTCCTCCTCAGCCACTCGTCGATCGACGCCTACCTGACCTGCCCGAAGCGCTACCAGTACTCGCACGTTCTCCGCGTGCCGACGGCGCCCCATCACAGCCTCGTCTACGGCTCGGCGATCCATCAGGCCGTCCAGGAATTCCATCGGGCCGAGGGGCAGGGCCGGGTCCTCTCGGAGCGCGAGCTCACGGCGGCCTTCGAGGCGGCCTGGTCCAACGAGGGCTTCGTGTCGCGGGAGCACGAGATCGCCCAATTCGAGGCCGGCCGCGCGGCGCTCCGCCGGTTCCGCGAGTCGCGGCTCGAGCCCGGGACGATCGCCCCGGCCTGGGTCGAGCGCGACTTCTCGTTCAGCCTCGGCGGCGACCGGATCCGCGGCCGCTTCGACCGGGTGGACATCGTGGCCGTGGGCGGCGATCCGGACATCGGGGGCCAGCCCGACATCGCGGCAGCGCTCGCGGCGGCCTCCCGTCCGCCGGCCGGCCCGCTCGCCGACGTGGTCGAGCCGTCCTTCGGCCTCCTCGGCCGGGAGCGGGTCACGATCACGGACTACAAGACGAGCGACGTCCGCGACCCGGCCAAGGCCCGGCAGCGAGCCCGCGAGTCGCTCCAGCTCCAGATCTACGCGATGGCCTACGAGGCGATGACCGGCCGGCTACCGGACGCGGTCCAGCTCCACTTCGTCGACACGGGCCTCGTCGGCCGGGCCACGCCGGATGCTGCCCACCTCGAGCGCGCCCGCGAGCGGATCTCGGCGGCCGCCGTCGGCATCCGCGCTCGCGACTACGCGCCCCGGCCGACGACGATGTCCTGTACCTACTGCCCGTATCGCGAGATCTGCCCATCGAGCGCGGTCAGGTGACCGGCCGCCGGCGTGACCGGGCCTCCACCTTGACCCTGCCGACCCCGGAGCCTGCTCCGCTGAGAGGCGTCCGGGCGATCACCTTCGACTTCGGCAACACGCTCGTCCACGTCGGCCGGAACGCGCTCCAGCGGGTCGTCGAGCGGACGGCGATCGACGTCTCGGCGCCGCTCGGGCTCGGCGACCCGACCGCCTTCCGCGGGGCCTGGGCGGAAGAGCGCGATCGCCAGTTTCGCGAGGAGGTGCCGGCGTTCCGCGAGGTCGACCTCCACCAGCGCTCGATCCGGATCCTCGCCCGCCTGCGGGGCATGGTTCCGCCGGGGCCCGGCGAACGCTGGGACGATCGCGCCGCCGCCGGCCTCGCCCCGGAGGCCGACGTGGACGCCATCGTGGATGCCTACAGCCGGGCCTTCGTCGAGACGATGCCGGCCGTCGACGGGGTCGGCGACGTCCTCGGCGGGCTGGCCGGGCGCGGGTTTCGGCTGGCGATCCTCTCCAACTGGCCGCTCGCCACGACCATCGACCGGTACGTCGCCGCGCGGGGCTGGGATCGCCACCTGGCCGGCGTCTTCGTCTCGCAGCGGGTCGGGACGATCAAGCCGCACCCGGCGATCTTCGCCTTCGCGGCGAAGGCGCTGGCGGCG
Organism: uncultured Chloroflexia bacterium; assembly: GCA_963719145.1. Taxonomy (GTDB): domain Bacteria; phylum Chloroflexota; class Limnocylindria; order Limnocylindrales; family CSP1-4; genus UBA5189. The sequence goes on along the minus strand of CAVRAX010000004.1, from coordinate 567,846 downwards.
GCCCCGACGGATCTGCTTCACGTCGGCGACGACTGGGCGGCCGACGTCGTCGGCGCCCACGAGGCCGGCTGGCGGGTCGCCTACCTGCGCGACCAGCAGGCGGACACGCCGCTCCCGACCTCCGCCCGGACCGAGGCCCTGGTGCCGGATCTCGAGCTGGAGCGCCTCACCGACCTTCCGTCCCGGGTCAGCGATCCGACGCCCTAGACTTCCGTCCCGTGGAGACCCGGGACCGACGAATGAACCTGGCGTTCTTCGCCGCGGCCGTCGCGGCCTGGCTCGTGGTGGGAGTCATCGTCTTCACCCGCGACCCGGTCCTCGACCCGGTCTCCGGCTATGCCGGGGCGACGATGATGGCCGCTGCGGTCGGGCTCACGACGGTGCCGCTCTTCTGGCTGGTCGCCTTCGCCAGGAACCGTCGCATCGCCTACCGCGGCGCGTGGAGCCGGGCGATCCGGCGTGGCGCCTGGGTCGGCCTCGTGGTCGGCATCTTCGTCGTCCTCCGGCTCCTCGACATCTTCCAGCCGCAGTTCGCCCTGTTCGTCGTGGCCATGGTCCTCGTCGCCGAGTCGACACTGTCGATGGAGCGTTGAGGCACCGGCCAGCCAACCACCCGGAGGTCACGCTCATGCCCAGCCTGCTGCTCGCCACCGATCCGGCCCCGCCCCATGCCGACGGGAAGCGGCGGATCGCCGCCGCCATCGACGGCGCCCGCGGGGAGATCCTGGATCTCTCCCACCGCATCCACGCCAACCCCGAGCCCGCGTTCGAGGAGCACGAGGCAGCGGCCTGGTGCGCGGAGGTCCTGAAGGCCCACGGCTTCGAGGTCGAGCTGCCCGCCGGCCGGCTGGCCACCGCGGTCCGCGCGACGCGGCGCGGCGGCCGGGGCGGCGCGAGCCCCCGGATCGGCGTCCTGGCCGAGTACGACGCCCTGCCCGGTCTGGGGCATGGCTGCGGCCACAACACCATGGCGGCCTCGGGCGTCGGCGCGGCGATCGGCCTGGCGGCCATCGCCGATGAGCTGCCCGGCGAGATCGTCTTCCTCGGCACGCCGGCCGAGGAGCGCGGCAGCGGCAAGCAGTTCATGATCGACGACGGTCTCTTCGAGGGCATCGACGCGGCCCTCCTGTACCACCCCTGCGACCGCAACCACGTCGACAGCGACCCCCTCGCCTCCGTCGACGTCGAGGTCGTCTTCACGGGCCTCCAGGCCCACGCGGCCTCGGATCCATGGAAGGGCAAGAACGCGCTCGACGCGATGATCACGCTCTTCAGCTCGGTCGGCCTTTGGCGACAGCAGCTCCGCCCGAGCGCCCGCGTCCACGGGATCATCCAGGAGGGCGGCACGGCCGCGAACATCATTCCCGACCGGACGCGGGCCTGGTTCATGGTCCGGAGCGACGACGACGCCGACTTCCGGGCCATGCAGGCGAGGTTCCGGCAACTCTGCGAGGCGGCCGCCCTGGCCACGGAGACGAGCGTCGAGGTCACCTTCTCGGGCGGCTCCCGGACGATGCGGACGAACCGCGTCCTGGCCGATCGCTGGGTCGCCAACGCCGCCGCCTACGGGCTGCCCGATCAGGGCCTGGATGCGAGCACGGGCAGCACCGACATGACGAACGTCTCGTGGGTCTGCCCGACGATCCACCCCGACCTTGCCATCGCGCCGTTCCCGACGCCGGGCCATTCCCTCCTGTTCCGGGACGCTGCCATCAGCCCGCAAGCCGACGAGACGACGCTCATGGCGGCGACCCTCGTGGCCCAGACGGCCTGCGACCTGTTCCTTGACCCGGGTCTCGTGGAGGCCGCCTGGGCGGAGTTTCGAGCCGGGACCTGATCGACTAGGATGAGGGTGGCGCCCCGCTGGACGGCTCAACTCGAACCGGCGGCGTCCCTCGTGAGCGACGCGCGGCCGGATGGCTCCGCGAGCGACCCGGGAGGATTCGCGTGAGCGAGCGCCCGTCCGAGCCCAGGCCAACCGATGTCGCGGCCGCCGATTCCCGGGCCGCCGATCCCTCGGCCGCCGATCCCTCGGCCGAGGCAGACTTCGCGGCGCGCAACGGCTGGGACCGGGACTTCGAGGTCTACGAGGACATCGACCTCCCGCCCTACGTCGGGCCGTCGACCTTCGCCAACCTGCCCTGGGTCACTGACGCTGCCCAGCTGACGGCCCGCGGCGTCGACGTCGCCATCGTCGGCGCCCCCTTCGACGAGATGGTCACCCACCGGCCGGGCGCCCGCTTCGGCCCCCGGGCGATCCGCGAGGCCCAGTACAGCAGCGGCTCCCTGAACTCACTCCAGCTCCGCGTCGAACCGTTCGAGATCCTGACGGTCGTGGACGCCGGCGATGCGAACGTCGTGCCAGGCGACTGGCAGCGGGCCCACGCGATGATCTACCGCAAGGTTCGCGAGGTCGCCGCGACCGGGGCGATCCCGATCGTCCTGGGTGGCGATCACTCGATCACCTGGCCCTCGGCGACGGCGGTCTCCGAGATCCGCCGGCCCGGGAGCATCGGCATCGTCCACTTCGATGCCCATGCCGACACCGCGCCCGACAGCTGGGGCCAGATCGCCAGCCACGGCACGCCGATGCGCCGGCTGATCGAGTCCGGCGCGGTCAGCGGGCCGAACTTCGTCCAGGTCGGCCTGCGCGGCTACTGGCCGGGCCCGGACGTCCTCGAGTGGATGCGCGAGCAGGGCCTCCGCTATCACTTCATGACCGAGATCGAGGAACGCGGCGCCGAGGCCGTGATCGCCGACGCGATCGCCGAGGCGCTCGACGGGCCGGACGCGATCTACCTGTCGCTCGACATCGACGTCGTGGACCCCGGGCTCGCGCCCGGGACGGGCACGCCCGAGCCGGGCGGGATGCTGAGTCGCGAGCTCCTCCGGGCGATCCGCCAGATCGTCGGGGCCGTGGACCTGGCCGGCATGGACGTCGTCGAGGTCTCGCCGCCCTACGACTGGGCCGAGTCAACGGCGATGATCGCGAACCGGGCCGCCCTCGAGGCGATCTCGGCCCTCGCCGTGAAGCGCCGGGCGGGGGGGCGCGTCCGCTGGCAGGGCTGAGCCGTCCCCATCCCTTCCTCGATCACCCGGGACCCATCCCGTTCGCGCACCGCGGCGGCTCGGGGGTCCATCCCGAGAACAGCCTGGCGGCCTTCGCCGCCGCCGTCGAGCTCGGCTACCGCTACCTCGAGACGGACGTCCACGCGACGGCCGACGGGGTCCTCATCGCCTTTCACGACGACAGGCTCGACCGGGTCACGGACCGCGGCGGCGTCGTCGCCCGGATGTCCTGGTCGGAGGTGTCGGAGGCACGGCTGGGCGACGGAGAGAAGATCGTCCGTTTCGCGGAGCTCCTGGCGACGTTCCCCGAGGCCCGGATCAACGTCGACCCGAAGCACCACGCCGCTGTGCCGCTCCTCATCCGTGCCATCCGCGAGGCCCATGCGACCGAGCGCGTCTGCGTCGGCTCGTTCTCGGACGACCAGCTCGCCGAGATCCGGGAGGCGTTCGGGCCGGCCGTCTGCACGGCCCTCGGGCCGCGGGAGATCTGGGCCCTCCGGTTCGGCGCCTGGGGCCTGGGACCGTTCCTGGAACGACTTCGACGCCGACCCGGCCAGTGCGTCCAGGTCCCGCGCCGGGCCCGGCACATCACCCTCGCCGAGCCCCGCTTCATCGCCGCGGCGCACGAGCTCGGGCTGCCGGTCCACGTCTGGACGGTCAACGACGCGGCCGAGATGACGCGCCTCCTCGACCTCGGCGTCGACGGCCTGATGACCGACGTGGCCAGCCTCCTCCGCACCGTTCTCGTCGAGCGAGGCGAGTGGCATCCGGGCCCGGGCGCCGCGTAGGATCGAGACGGTGGAATCGCACGCGGCCGCCCTCGCCCGCCTGTACGATCTTGACCTGTCCGTCGAGCCCGGCGACGTGAACCTGTACCTCGCCCTGGCGGACCGGACCGACGGGCCGATCGTCGAGCTCGCGGTCGGCTCGGGCCGGATCACCGTCCCGCTGGCCGAGGCAGGCCATGAGGTTACCGGCGTCGACGTGGACCCCGCGATGCTCGCCCGCGCCCGGACGCGGCTGGCGGCCGCCGGGCAGGGGACGGATCGGCGAGTGCGCCTCATCCAGGGCGACCTCTTCACGACGAATCCCGAGGGCGGCGGCGAGTTCGGTCTGGCGATCCTTGCCCTCAACTCGATCCTCGCCCTCGGTGGCGCGCGCGAGCAACGCCGCTCGATCGAGATCCTCGCCGGGCTCATCGGCCCGGGCGGGACGATCGTCGTCGACGCCTGGCAGCCCCTGCCCGACGACCTCGTCGGCTTCGACGGCCGCCTGGCGCTCGAATGGGTTCGCCGGGACCCGGAGACGGGTCGCGACGTCGTCAAGCTCGATGCGGCGTGGTACGACGGCGCCGGCCGTGACGTCACCTTGACGACGATCTTCGACGAGGCCGAGCCCGGCGAGCCTCCGGCCCGCTGGATCCGGATCGACGCCCTCCACTTCCTCTCGGCCGACGAGCTCAGGTCGTTCGCCGAGGACGCCGGCCTCGCCGTCGAGGTCGTCGCCGGCGACTACGACCTGACGCCGCTGGGACCAGGTGACGACCGGGCGATCCTCGTGGCCCACAAGCCCCCCATCGGGCGCCGGAAGGCCTAGCCGGGCGGCGGCCCGACGGCGGCGTGAGCTCATCCTGGGGGCGCTCGGGGAGCACCCGGGTGGGGGACTGACGGCGGCCGGCGGGCAGGACTCGCGTCGGGCGGACGATCCCCGGGGACCCCGTGGTACCGTTCGAGGCAATGGCCACGACCGATCAAGTCCGCCTCCTGCTGATCGAGGACGTTCCCCAGGTCGCGCAATACATCCGCAGCCTCCTGATGTCCCAGTCGCAGATCAAGATCCTCGACGTCTTCACCGATGGGTCGCGGGCCGTGGCCCAGATCCCGGAGCTCCGACCAGACGTCGTCGTCGTCGACGCCCTCCTGCAGGGCCGGATCAAGGGCCTCCAGCTCGTGAAGCAGATCCACGAGGCGTCGCTCGGCGTGCCGGTGATCGTCCTGACCGTGCCCCAGCAGCCCGTCGAGGCGAACCCGGACAAGGGCATCCATGGCGTGCTGGCGATGCCGTTCTCGGGCTACGACCTGATCACCCGGGTGAACGAGGTCCACAAGGAACAACAGGTCTCCGGGGACAACGGGGCGTCGCAGACCATCGCCGTCTTCGCGCCCAAGGGCGGCGTCGGCAAGACCACCCTCGCCTTCAATCTCGCCGTCGCGGCGGCCAAGCTCGGGCACCGAACCGTCCTCGTCGACGGGAGCATCCAGTTCGCCGACCTGCGGGCCCTATTGCGGGTCCCCGCGGACGCGCCCTCGATCCTCGACCTGCCGACCGACCGGGTCGTCGAATCTGATCTCGGCGAGGTCCTCTGGCGAGACCCCTCGGGCATCGACATCCTCCTCGCCCCGCCCCGGATCGAGATGGCCGAAATGGTGACCATGCGCGACGTCGAGAAGGTCCTGTCGCTCCTGCGGCGGCTGTACGACGCCGTGTTCATCGACATGTCGGTGGCACTCGACGAGATGAACCTGGCGCTCCTCGACCGGGCCGACACGATCCTGGAGATCGTCACCTACGACTCGACGACGATCCACAACACGATCGCCCTCGCCGACACGTTCCGGGTCATCGGCTACTCGCCGGAGAAGGTCCGCTACGTCGTCAACCGGGCCGATGCGAACGCCGGCATCGACCCCGCCGACCTGACCCGGGCCCTGGGCCGCGTTCCGGAGCACCAGGTCCGTTCCGAGGGCACGATCGTCGTGGCCGCGAACAACCAGGGCGTGCCCTTCGTTCTCTCGAACCCCGAGGCCGGCGTCAGCCAGGACGTCGAGCGAATCGTGTCCGACCTGTTCGTCGCCCGCCGAGCGCCGGTGGCCGCCGGCGCCCGCTGACCGATCGGATGTCCGATCCTCGCCCGATCGGCGTCTTCGACTCCGGAGTCGGCGGCCTGACGGTCCTTCGCGAGATCCTCCGCCGGAGCCCCGCTAAATCCACGATCTACCTCGGCGACAACGCCCGCGCGCCGTACGGCGTTCGTTCCGACGACGAGGTCCTGGCCTTCAGCACCGAGTCGATCGACGCCCTCGTCGAGCGCGACGTCAAGGCCATCGTCGTCGCCTGCAACACGTCGACGGCGGTGGCCATCGGCGACCTGCGGCGGCGCTACGACCTGCCGGTCCTGGGAGTCATCCGGCCGGGCGCCGTGACTGCCGCGCTCACGACCCGCAATCGCCGGGTCGGCGTCATCGCCACGCCGGCCACGATCCGCTCGCACGCCTACTTCGCCGCGATCAAGGACGAGAATCCGGCCGTGGAGGTCTACGAGCACGCCACGCCGGCATTCGTCCCGATGGTCGAGGCCGGGCAGCTCGATGGCCCGCAGGTCGCCGCGACCGTCGCCGAGGCGCTGGCGCCGCTCCTCGGCGAGCGCGACGCGGCCGGCGAGTTCATCTTCCCTCTCCCGCCGTCGGCCCGGGTGGACACGCTGCTCCTCGGCTGCACGCACTACCCGCTCCTCCGGCCCGCCCTCGCCGCGATCGCCGGCGAGCGGATCGCGATCGTCGACTCGGCCTCGGCGACCGCCTCCGCCCTCAGCGAGCTGCTGTCCATCAACGGTCTCGAGGCGCCGGGCAGCAGCCGGGGGACGGCGGCCGACGCCGGCCGCGACGGCCACGAGCCGCCGGCCGAGCGGCTCGCGCCGCCGGTCCACGTCCAGCTGACGACCGGCGACATCGAGGCCTTCCGGACCGTCGCGGGGCGGATGTTCGGCAACGCGTTCCCGGATGTCTCCGGGATCGAGGTCGGATCCGAAGGCGCGGCCCGGCGGTCTCGAGTGCCGGCGCCTCGCGCCGAGCTGGCTCGATGACCGAGCGTCCCGCCGGCGGCCGCCCCGGCCGTGGCGAAGCCCCCGCCTCGCGACGACCCGACTGGGCGGTCGACCGGTTGTGGCAGGCCGGGTTCATCGTCGGCTCGGCCCTCGGCGTCGCGGCAACCGTTCTCGGCCGGCGGGCGGAGCAGTCGGCCCGTCGCGGTCTCGTCGACTGGGACGAGGTCGAGCGCCTGGCCGTGGCCCGGGCCACGGCCGCGCCGGGCCACCTCAGCCCGCTCGAGCTGCGGGCCGCGGAAGCCGCCTACCGGGAGGCGATGGACCGGGTCGTGCCGCGCCTCGCCGAGGCCCTCGGAACACCCCTGCCGGGCGTCGTCGAACGGGCCGCCGTCGTCGACCGGGCCGGCTGGGTCCGGGCCAACGTCGCGACCTTCCGGTCGCTCATCTCGCGGATCGAGGACGATCTGCTGGCCCAGGTGATCCGGCCGGGCGGCGGGCTGGCCTCGGCGGCGATGGTCATCGCCAACCGCTGGGTGACGACCCGGCAGATGGGCTTCCTCCTCGGCTTCATGGGCACCCGCGTCCTCGGCCAGTACGACCTCGCGCTCCTGTCGGCCGAGGCGGAGGACGGGCGGCTGCTCTTCGTGGAGGAGAACATCCGGGCGACGGCCCGGGCGCTCGACGTCCCGATCGGGCCGTTCCGGACCTGGATCGCCCTCCACGAGACGACCCATGCCTTCGAGTTCGAGGGCCATCCCTGGCTCCGGCCCTACCTCGCCGATCGCCTCGAGCGCCAGCTGACGATGGTCAGCGGCTCGGCCGCGACGCTCGGCGGCGACACCCTCCGGGCGCTCGGGCGCGCCCTCCGCGGCGAGGCCGCCGGGGAGCACTGGATGGAGCGCCTGATGAGCGACGAACAGCGGATGTTGTTCCGGGAGACGCAGGCGGTGATGAGCCTGCTCGAGGGCTTCAGCGACTATGTCATGGACGAGGTCGGCCAGGGCCTCGTGCCGGGCGTCGAGCAGATCTCGGCTCGGTTCCACCAGCGACGCGAAAACCGGACGGGCTTCGAGCGAGCGGTCCTGCGGCTGACCGGGATGGACCTGAAGTTCGAGCAGTACAAGCGCGGTGAGCGGTTCGTCCGTGCCGTCGCCGAGGCCCGGGGTCGGGCGGCGCTCGACCGGATGTGGGAGTCGCCCGAGGCCCTTCCCACCGCGGCCGAGATCGAGCGGCCGCAGGACTGGGTCGCCAGGGTCCTGGATGGCGGGGCGGGCGAGGCGCGGCGATGAGCCCGGATCGGTCGCTGGGTAGCGCTGCCCCGGGGCCGGGCAACGGGCCCGCCGGCGTGCCGACCGCGATCGCCGTCAGCCCGATCCTGTCGGCCCGCATCCGGACCGACGATCTCGACCGGATTCGAGCCGCCGCACCCGGCTCCCGGATCGTGAACCTGTCAGTGGAGGGCCTCGCCGACGGGCCGACCGAGGATGTCGAGGTGGTGCTTCGCGGCTGGCTCAGCTCCGAGGCCTTCGATCGCCTCGTCGCCCGGGCGCCGCGGCTGACCTGGGTCCACTCGGCGACGTCGGGCGTGGAGCGGGCGCTGACCCCGGCGGCCCGCGAGCGGAGCATCGTGGTCACGAATGCGCGGGGTGTCTTCACCCGCCCGATCGCCGAGCACGTCCTGATGCTCATCCTGGCCATCAGCCGGAGGCTGCCACAGCTCCTCGAGCTCCAGCGGGAGCGGACCTGGCAGCCGCTCGAAGGCATGGAGCTCCGGGAGCTGACCATCGGGATCATCGGGTACGGCTCGATCGGGCGCGCCGTGGCATCGCTGGCGGGAGCGTTCGGAGCGCGGGTCATCGCCCAGCGCCGGAACGTCGGCGGTGTGCTGCCGCCCGCTGATCCTGACGACGCCTTCCCGTTCGAGCCCGCACCGGCCAGGATCGTCGGTCCGGACGGCCTGTCAGACCTGCTGGCGGAATCCGACTTCGTGGTGATCGCCGCGCCCCTGACTGCCGAGACCGACGGCATGATCGACGCGGCGGCCCTGGCGGCCATGCGCCCGAGCGCCTGGATCATCAACGTCGCCAGGGGGCGACTCATCGACGACCGGGCCCTGCTCCGGGTCCTGGAGGAAGGGCGGATCGGCGGAGCTGCCCTCGACACCTTCCGCGAGGAGCCGCTGCCTCCGTCCTCGCCCTTCTACGATCACGCGAACGTCATCGTCACGCCGCACACCGCCTGGTCCAGCGCCCGCGTGCTCGACCGGAGCATCGAGCTCTTCTGTGACAACCTCCGCCGGTACGCCGCCGGCGAACCGCTGCGCAACGTGGTGGACCCCGGCGCCGGGTACTAAACGAACCTCGGGTAATAGAACGCCAAGCGAGGGTGGCGCCCCGGTCCCCGGAGTCGCCTCTGGCCGTACGCGAGGGAACTCGAGCCGATGAAGCGATCTGGCCGGCCCGGTTGGCCGATGGTCGATACCCGCCCCTTGCGGCCAGTCGCCGTCTACCTGCTCGTGACCTCCGTCGGAACGACCGTCGCCGTCGCCGAAGCGGCGCCCGCCAGCGATGCCGGTGCGCTCCCGATCCTGATCGTTGCCGTGCCCTTGGCCTGGATCCCGGCCGCGACCCTGACGGTCGAGCTCGCCCATCGCTTCGGGCCGGCGAGGCTGACTGCACGGGCGGGGATCGGGGCAGCGGCGTGGGCCGGGTGGGGCACCGGCGTCGCCGCCAGCCTCGCCATCGAGAGCCGCCTGACCATCGTGGCCGACGCGCTGGCGGCCGACCTGCTCGTCTGCGCCGCCGCAGGGGCAGCATTCGCCGGCCTCGGCCTCGGCCGCACCCCGCGCTGATCGTCGCGGCCGTGGCCGCGACGATCCTCATCGTCGTCGGCGCCGGCCTGGTGGCCGGTCGATGGGGGAGCGCCGCCTGAGCCGCGGGCGTCAGGTCACACCGGCGAACGCCAAGCGAGCGCTCCGAACGGCACTTCCCACCAACGGCGACCCGTCCTAGGACCGATTTCGATGAACCGACACAACGAGCCGGCGGGGTCCGACCTCATCTACAACGGGACGACCTACCACATCGACGCCGACGCGATCGCCGATCTTCTTGCCCGCGGCGTCATCGTGGTCGCCGAGCCGGGCGGTTCCCGGTACGAGCTCTCCCTCGAGCACACGATCGACGAGCTCGAGGACGTCGCCGAGGTTGTCGCCCGGTCCGATGCACCTCGCCAGCCGCGGCTACGGGTGATCCGGCGCAACGCCGGCTTCTCGACCGGCCGAACCGGCTTTGCCCCCCGCAAGGACGACATCTGGATCGAGGACGAGCCGAACGACTGAGAGTTGCCCTGCTCAGCCACCGCCGCCAGCGATGACGGTGGCCCTGTGTCACGATTCGCCTCGACATGCAGATCGCGATCGTGGGTCTGGCCGGCAGCGGCAAGACGACCGTCTTCAACACCCTGACCCGCGGCCACGCCGAGACCGGCGGGTTCGGCGGCCTGACGCTCAACGTCGGGGTCGTGAAGGTCCCGGATCCACGACTCGACCGGCTGGCCGAGATCTTCCACCCCAAGAAGATCGTCCAGGCGGACGTCACCTACGTCGACCTGCCGGCTCCGCCGGCCTCGAGCGAGGGGCACGTCGGCACGGAGGAGCTCCCGGCCGAGCACCTCGCGCGGCTGCGCGACTCGGATGCGCTGCTCCACGTCGTCCGCGCCTTCGAGGACCCGTCCGTGCCGCATCCCGACGGGAGCGTCGACGCGGCCCGCGACCTCGAGCGCCTGGACCTGGAGTTCATCCTGGCCGACCTGTCGATGGTCGATCGGCGGCTCGAGCGCCTGACGACGGCCGGCCGCCATGGCACGCCGGCCGAGCGCGAACCGAACGAGCGCGAGGAGGTGATCCTTCGCAAGCTCAAGGAAGGCCTCGACGCCGGCCGCCCGATCCGCGACATCGGTCTCGACGCCGACGAGGCGAAGGCGGTCCGCGGCTTCCGATTCCTGACCGAGAAGCCGGTCCTCGTCCTCCTCAACATCGGCGAGGGCGACATCGCCGGCGCCCCGGCGCTCGTCGAGCGCATCGCCGGCTCCTATCGCCACGAGAACGCCCTCGTCGAGGCGCTGTCGGCGAAGATCGAGATGGAGCTCGGCGAGCTCGAGCCGGAGGAGGCCACGGCATTCATGGAGGAGCTCGGGATCGCCGAGTCGGGCCTGGGTCGGGTGATCCACCTCTCGTATCGCCTCCTCGGCCTGATCTCGTTCCTGACGGCCGGGCCGGACGAGGTTCGGGCTTGGCCGGTGCCGGACGGCAGCTCGGCGGTGGACGCGGCCGGGGCGATCCACACTGACCTCGCGAGGGGATTCATCCGGGCCGAGACCGTCGCCTACGACGACCTCGTGACGCTCGGGTCGATGGCTGAGGCCCGCAAGGCCGGACGGCTGCGGTCGGAGGGCAAGACCTACCGGGTCCGCGACGGCGACGTCATCGAGATCCTGTTCAGCCGCTGAGCGGGCGGACCGATGGCGGCGCGGCGCTCAGTTCGGCGGGGCGTCGTCCGGCCGGAAGTCGGCGTAGACCGCGGCGTAGTCGACCTCTTCGTCGTCGAGCCCCTCGGACTCGAGGTCCTCGGGCTCGAGCTCGGCCAGGAAGTTGTCCTCCTCGGTCTTCGAGACGTTGACGGCCGCGGTGAGACGGTCGTCCGAGACGAAGACGAAGCCGTAGTCCTGCTCGAGCTCCTCGGCGATCGCCTCGATGAGCGAATCGGCCTGGAAGTCGTCCTGGATCCGGCGCCGGATGGACTGGACCACGGTGAAGAACTCTTCCGGGTCCATCTCCTCCTCGCGAAAGAGCAGCACGTCGAAGAAGACGTCGTCGTCGCCCTCGTGGAGCTCGTAGAAGTGCACGATCGCCTCGATCGAGGGGCCGCTCGCCGCGGCCGGTCGGTGGAGTATAGGCGGGCGGCCGCGTGATCCTCGGGTCGCAGCCCGGCGGCGCATCCGCGGCGTACGAAAGAGCTCGGCCGGTCGTCGCCGGCTCGGCGGCGCGCGACATCGCCCCCGACGACCCTCGCGGCTGGCGCCTCGGCGGCGCGGTCGCCTACGCCGGTCTCGCCCTGGCCCGGCTCGGCCTCCGGCCCGCCGTCGTGCTGGGCGCGGACGAGGCGGCCGCCGGAGCCGCCGAGCTCGATCTGCTGCGGGCGGCCGGCGCCGACCTGCGGATCGTTCGGCTCCGGCGCGGTCCGATCTTCGACAACCGTCGCGAGGAGCGCGGCGTCCGCGTCCAGTGGTGCATCGAGCCGGGCGACCCGCTGCCCGGCGATTCCGTGCCGGACGCCTGGCGGTCCATCGGCCAATGGGTCCTCGTTCCGGTGGCGGCGGAGCTCGGCCGCGAGTGGGCAGCGGTCCCGCCGGCCGAGGCCCGGGTCGCGCTCGGCTGGCAGGGCCTCCTCCGGCAGCTGCCGCGTGGCGGGCAGGTTCGCCGGATCCTGCCGGGGCCGTCGCCGCTCCTGGGCCGCGCCGAGCTCGTCAGCGTCAGCCGCGCCGACCTTGGCCCCGATGTCCGGGTCGGGGAGCTCGGGCGGCTCCTCCGGGCCGAGGCGACGCTCGTCATCACCGACGGCGACAAGGGCGGTACGGCCTGGCCGGTGGCCGGCGGTCGGGCCCACCTCGGCCGACGCTACCCGGCGATCCCGACGACCGGGGTCGTCGATCCGACCGGTGCCGGCGACGTGTTCCTGGCCGGCCTCGTCGCCGCTCGGATGGGCCATCCGCTCGCCGGGTCGGGCCGCCGGAGCACCGATCTCCGCCTCGCCGCCGCGATGGGCTCGCTGACTGTCGAGGGTCCCGGCGTCGACGGCGTGCCGGCGATCGGGGCCGTCGCCGAGCGGCTCAGATCCTCGCTCCGGCGGCGCTGAGCCGTGGCAGCTGCGGCTCGGCGGATGCCGGGCTTCCGGTGCCGAGACCCGCGGCACCCTCGACGCCTCGCCGCGCGATCCGTCGCCGCAGTCGGAGGACGCGTCGGGCGAGGTCCCGTTCCAGGCGTGCGTCGGGCCGGCCGACGAAGCGGCGCCGCTCGATGAGCCTGAGCGCGGCGAGGGTGGCCGCGAGCGCGGCCTCGGGATCGCGCCGGCGGTGCTCGCGGATCTTCGCGATCTCCACCCAGGCGAGCGCGCCGAGGGTTCCGCCGGAATCCGCGACGCTCAGCCAGGCAGCCTCGGCGTCGGCGAACCGCTCGAGTCGGCGAAGGAGGCGGGCCCGCTCGGTCGCGAGGCGGGTCGGCGTCCAGCTCGCGTCCAGCCGATCCGCGACCGCCGATCGCCAGGCCGAGGCGGCGCCGAGGCGCCCGACGCGGCCGCCGAAGTCGGGCCGTCGTCGCGGCGACCACCAGGCATCGGTCTCTTCGCGAACGAGGTGGGGCTCGGGCCGCCCGGGCGGGTAGGTCGCGGCGGGCACCGTCGGCAGTGGGAGCGCGGTGGGCGCACCTCCCTCGCGGACCCGCGACGCGATGGCCGCCTCGATGCAGTCGAGCGCTTCCGCGAACCGCCGGACCTGCGCGAATGAGCGGCCGAGGCCGGCGAGATCGCCGGGCGGGGCAGCGCGGCGGGCAGCCTCATCGCCGAGCCGCGCGTCGACGTGGGCGAGGAGCCGGGCCAGCGAGAGGACGTCCTCGTCGTTGTGGCGGACGATCTGGACGAGCCGGGCCGGCTCGCCGTCGCGGAGGAACTGGAGATACCGCGCCGGGATCTCCCAGCCGGCCACGTCCTCGTGCCGCCGGTGGCCGAGGAGCTCGACCTCGGCGGTCTGGAGCCTGGCGTCGGGCAGGCGGTGCCTGAAGAGCCGGCGGACGAGCGGGAGGAGGTCCAGGTGACCCGCGTGGACCGGTGGCCCGGACCTTGCCATCCGGTAGCGGGCGACGAGGAGCGGCCAATCGAAGCCGCGCCCGTTGTAGGTCACCAGCCACGATCCGGGCTGGATCAAGGCACGCAGGGCATCGAGGAGGGCCGGCTCGTCAGCGTGGTCCGGGAGCAGGAGCTGGACCTGCCGGAACCGCCGGCCCTCCCACCAGCCGAGGCCGACGAGGAAGGCCAACGTCCCGGCGGCTGTGGCGAGGCCGGTGGTCTCCGTGTCGAGGCAGACCAGGGGGACGTCCGGCGGGGGCTGACCCGGCAGGCGGGCGAGGCGCCGCCGGTCGACCGGGACGACATCGCCCCGACCCTCGACGCGCACGTAGCAACCGGCCGGCGTGCGGATCAGCTCCCCGTCGACCTCGACGGCAAGGCGCTCCGCGCCCGCCGCGATGCGGCGTGACCGGTCGTCGCCCTGGGACGCGGCCGGCTCCGCGGCCGCTGCCGCGGCCCGCGTGGCTCGATAGCTGGCGAGGCGTCGCTCGAGGGCGACGGCCATCAGGCGACCCGCTGCGTGGCCGCCGGCGCCTCGACGCGGGCCGCGCCGAGGGCGTCGAGGAGCCGCAGCGCCAGCGCCTTGGCATCGACCTCCGGATCCAGCCGGGGCCCGGTGCACGCCGGGCAACCGCTGTCGCACGAGCAGGCGCGAACGAGCTCGGCCGCCCCGGCGATCAGCTCGTCATGCCGGCCGAAGAGCCGCTCCGACAGGCCCACGCCGCCGGGCATCGCCTCGTACAGGTAGATCGTCGGCGATTCCTGGTGGGGCGAGCGGACCTGGCTCACCAGGCCCAGATCGCGAGGATCGACCATCAGGAGGACCGCCGCGACCGCCTGTAGGGCCCGACCCGCGCCGATCAGCGCGACGTCGAGCTCGTCTCGCCGCCATCCCCGTTCCTTCTCACCGAGACCGTCAGGTCGGTCGGGCGCAAGGCGCCGGGGAGCAGGGTCGGTGAGCGCACTGTTCGGTGCGTGAGCCGACCCCGCGGACCCGGCAACGCCGCGAACGGCCGGCATCACGGTCTCGGCCGTCACCCAGTAGGCGGTGGTCTGCAGCTCCAGCTCGGGCAGGTCGATCGGGCCCCAGCCGACGTTCTCGTCGGTCCCGAACTTGAGCTTCTTGAAGAGGGTCACGAGGCTGGCGACCATGACCTCGCCGTGGACCCGCCGGCCGCCCGTGGCCGGCGCCTCGGCGAAGACGTCGAGCGGCTTGAGGGTCACCGCCCGGTTGGCGTACGTGTAGTGGTCGACGTCGACCTTGTGGACGTAGGCCTTGCGCTCGTGCCACTCGAGGCGGTCGACGTAGTACTGGACCGACTCGTGGATGTAGATCGCCCGCTCGTGGACGAGGACCTGAGCGCTGAAGAGGTCGACCTCGCCGAGGACCCGCGGCCGGTCCGGCGTCGTGTCGATGATGACGACGTTCTCCGGCGCGGCGGCTCGGAGGCTGACCTCCGAAGCCGGGAAGTTCTCGGAGCTCCAGTACCAGCGGCCGTCGCCGGCCTGGCGGACGTGCCCCTCCTCGCCCAGGAAGGCGAGGAGATCGTCGGCTGGCGCCGGCCCGAAGACCTCGCCCGGCTCGAACGGCATCTCGAACGTGGCGCAGCGAAGGTGGGCCAGCAGGACGTGGAGGTTGTCCGGGTCGCAGCGGGCCTCCTCGGGCGAGCGCTCGAGGAGGAACTCCGGGTGGTGGATGACGTACTGGTCCACCGGCGAGGCCGAGGCCACGAGGATCCCGACCGAGGGCTCGAGGCGCCTGCCGGCCCGGCCGAGCTGCTGCCAGGTGCCCGCCACCGAGCCCGGGTAGCCGGCAAGGACCGAGACGTCGAGCGAGCCGATGTCGACGCCCAGCTCGAGGGCGTTCGTCGAGACGACGCCGAGGATCTCGCCGTCGCGCAGGCCGCGCTCGATCGAGCGTCGCTCCGTCGGCAGGTAGCCGCCGCGGTAGCCGCGGATCCGCGACCGCGGTCCGAGATGCTCGCGGAGGGCCTCGCGAAGGCCGGTGAGGACGATCTCGACGGCGACCCGGGCCTTGCCGAACACGATCGTCTGGCGGCCGGCCCGCAGGAACGGTAGGGCCCAGCGCTGGGCGTGGCTCAGTGCCGACGTCCGGGCGCCCGTGGCCGGGTCGAGGATCGGTGGGTTGACCAGGAGGACGTGGCGCTCGCCTCGGGGCGCGCCGTTGCGATCGACGAGGCGGGCCGGCCGGCCGGTCAGCAGCGCCGCGAGCTCGGCCGGATTCCCGATCGTCGCCGACGCACAGACGATGACCGGGTTCGAGCCGTAGTGGCGACACAGCCGCAGCAGCCGGCGGAGGACGTTGGCGACGTGGCTGCCGAAGACGCCGCGGTACGTGTGCAGCTCGTCGATCACGATGACCTGGACCTGCTCGAAGAGCTGGAACCACTTCGTGTGGTGGGGCAGGATCGCCGAATGGAGCATGTCCGGGTTCGTGACGACGACCTGGCCGGCCGTCCGGATCGCCGAGCGGATCGGGGCCGGCGTGTCGCCGTCGTACGTCGCGGCCGCGACCTGGAGCGAGCTGGCCATGGCCAGGCCGGCAAACTCCGCGACCTGGTCCTGACCGAGGGCCTTGGTGGGGAAGAGGAAGAGGGCCCGCGCCGATGGGTCGTCGGCGACGGCCTGGAGCACCGGCAGCGTGTAGCAGAGCGTCTTGCCCGACGCCGTGGGCGTCACGACGACGACGTCCTCGCCGGCGTGGACCGCCTCGATCGCCTCGGCCTGGTGGCGGTAGAGACTCTCGATGCCTCGCGTCCGGAGGCCGGCGACGATCCTGCCGTCCAGCCAGTCCGGAAAGGCCGCGCTGTCCGCGTCACGGGGCGGCAGGACCTCATGGTGGATCACCGCCGCTCGGAGCGATGGCTCCTCGAGCAATCGCGCGAGGACCGTTTCCGTGGTGGCGGGGGCGTAGGTCCGCATGGCAGGGGCTCCCAAACAGAACAGCCGTTCGATGGGCGGCAGTGTACCCGAGCCTGTCCCGCCCGCGTGCCACCTTGGCTGGCACGACCGCCGATCGTGAGATCGTGGTTGACACTCCGGTAACAACGTAGCTACGCTCGGCGGCATGCCAATCCCCGAGGCGTCCGACGCTGGTGGCCCGACCCCATCGAGCGCCCCGCCGGCGCAGGGTCCCGAGCCGGACGCCGCGTCCGGGCCCCCGCGCGATCTGTCGGCGATCCCGGCGTTCCTTCGCGGTCGGCCGGTGGCGGATCGCGCCGTGGCCCCCCCTTCACGGATCGGCGCGCCGGAACCGACCGCGGCGGACGTGGCAGCGCTGCCGATGCCCGGGATCGCACCGCGCCGGCTCATCGTCATCGGGCTCACGATCGTCCTCGCCTGGCTCATCGCCTCGTTCGGGCGGCAGGTCGCCGAGGCCACGGCCGCGTCATCCAGGGCCGACGACCTACGGGCGGCCACCGCCGTCCTGACCGACGAGGTGACCGGTCTCGAGCAGGAGCTCGAGACGATCCAGGACCCGAGCTACATCTCGATCGCGGCTCGCGCGTACCGCCTCGGGACGGCCCGGGAGATTCCCTTCGCCCTCGCGGCCGACGCCCCGCCGCTGGGCCCCGACGCGCCCGGCTCGGCGGTCGTCCGGCCGGCGACCGAGATCGACGCGACCCCGTTCGAACGCTGGCTCGACGTGCTCTTCGGTCCAGGCGGCGGCTAGGGCCCGTCCGCCGAGGCAGGTGGAACTTTCGACCCATGGTGCCGGGGTGCAACCGGTCCCAGAGTTCAAACCGCTCTCGGCGCCTTCCGATCGGACGCGATCGAGCAGCACGCACTTGGGGAGAGACTCCGTGGCTCTGGACTCCACGGATGACGTGATGGACGGTGTCGAGTTCCCGGGCGTCGGGCGAGCTGCCCCGCGATGAGCGCGGAGCGGACCGCCCGTCCCGTCGGGCCCAGCCCGCGGTCGGTGCGATCGCGGCTCGGAGCCCTCGCCGGAGCGACGACCGGGACATCACGGGTCTGGGCCCTGACCGTCTTCCTGACTGCCGTCGCGGCCGTTCTCGCGGCCCTCGAGATCCGAGGCGGGGCGCCCGCGGAGGCACCGTTCGGGATACCGATCTGGCTGCTCGGCGCCCTCTTCTTCGTCGCCGAGGCGCGGGTCGTCCACCTCCACATCGGACGCAGCGCGCACTCGTTCTCGATGAGCGAGATCCCCGTCGTCTACGGGATCTTCTTCTTCCGGCCCGGCGACTACATCCTCGCCCGTTTGATCGGTGCGGGGCTGGCCCTCATCGTCAGTCGCCACCAACGTTCGGTGAAGCTTGCCTTCAACCTGGCCCAGTTCTTCCTCTGCTCGGTCATCACCCTCGGCATCGTCCAGCTCCTCGATACCGCGGGTCCCGGCTTCGGACCGGGCAACTGGCTGACGGCATTTCTGGCGACATCCGCCGAGAATGCCGTCGGCGTCTTCGCCATCACAGCCGTCATCTCCCTCGCCGAAGGCGCCCTCCAGCTCGCCCGCATCCCGCGGATGCTGGGCCTGGGAACGGTGGTCTCGCTGACGAATACCAGCCTTGCCCTGCTCGTGATCACAATCCTCTTCGTCCAGCCGGCGGCGGCCATCCTCTTTGCGGTGCCGATCCTCGCCGTCTACGTGGCCTATCGGGCCTACCTGTCCGAGCGCGAGCAGCACGAAGGCGTCGAGATGCTTTACGAATCGACGCGGATCCTGCAGCGGAGCCCACAGCTCGACAGTGCCCTCGCCGCGCTGCTCGATCACGCTCGCAAGATGTTCCGAGCCGAGATCGCCGAGATCTCGTTGCTGCCGCTTGACGAGGGTGGCGAGATCCTGCGGATCACGGCCGGGCCGGGTGAGGCCCTCGGGATCATGCAGCCGATCGGCACCGTTCTCGACGACCCGAACCTGGTGATGTGCGTGTCCGGACGGGAGGCCTTCCGCATCCCTCCCGGAGTTGCCGGGGTCGGCACGGAGGCTGCTCGGTTCCGCAGCGCGATCTATGCGCCGCTCGTCGGCGAGTCCCGCCTCGTCGGGACGATCGTCGTCGCCGATCGCCTCAGCGACATCAGTCCCTTCGACGAGGATGACCTGCGACTGTTCGAGATGCTCGCCAGCCACACGGCGGTCGCCCTCGAGAACAGCCAGCTCGAGCAGTCGCTGAGCTCCCTGTCACGGCTCAAGGAGGAGTTGCATCACAAGGCCTACCACGACTCGCTGACGGGTCTCGCCAACAGGGCCTTCTTCTCGCAGAGCGTGGCCCAGCGGCTCGAATCGGCGGACCCGTCCGGCCTGGTGCCCGTCGTCCTGTTCATCGACATCGACGACTTCAAGATCGTGAACGACACGCTCGGGCACGCCGCCGGCGATGCCCTCCTGACGTCGGTGGCCGAGCGCATCGAGGCCGTCCTTCGGACTGGCGATCTGGCCGCCAGGATTGGCGGCGACGAGTTCGCCGTGCTCCTCTGGGATACGCCCGAGATGCCGCTGGCGCGGCGCGTCGCGGATCGATTGAACAGCGCCTTCCGATCTTCGTCGCCGACCGATGGCTCGCCCAATCCCCACGTCAGCATCGGTGTCGCCGGCGGCCATCCGGGCACCGGGTCCGCCAACGACCTTCTCCGGAACGCGGATGTCGCCATGTACTCGGCGAAGGCTCGCGGCAAGAACCGCGTCGTCTTCTTCGAGCCCGAGATGGCCACCGCCGTCGAAGCGCGACACTCGCTCACCGAGTCGCTCGAGGGGGCAGTCGCCGCCGGCGAGTTCACCCTCCACTACCAGCCGATCGTCGACGTCGTCAGCGGCCGGATGACCGGCCTCGAGTCGCTCATTCGCTGGGTTCACCCGCAGCGGGGGATGATCTGGCCGGGCGAGTTCATCGGCGTGGCCGAGCAATCGGACCTGATCCTCGACATCGGTCGTTGGGTGCTCGACCGGTCGTGTCGGCAGGCGACGGTCTGGCACGACCGCTGGCCGGTCGCGCGACGGCTCGAGATGAACATCAACGTCGCCGCCCGCCAGCTCGAGCAGGTCGACTTCGTCGACCAGATCGCGGCGATCATCCGGTCGACGAGCGTGGACCCCGAGTCGCTCGTCCTCGAGATGACCGAGACGAGCCTCCTCCACAACGTCGACGACGCGATCGCCAAGCTGACCGCGCTCCGCGGTCTGGGTGTGGGGGTCGCGATCGACGACTTCGGGACGGGCTACTCATCCCTGAGCTACCTGCAGCGCTTCCCGGCCAGCGCGATCAAGATCGCGCGCGACTTCGTCGCCGTCGATGAGCACGATCATGACAGCTGGGAGCTGGTGAGCGCCATCATCTCGATGGGTCGTGCGCTCCGCCTGACGGTCGTCGCCGAAGGCGTCGAGGAGCCGTTCCAGCTCGAGCGGTTGCGCCGGTTGCAATGCGGCCGGGCCCAGGGGTATTACCTCGCCCGGCCACGGCCTCCGGAGGCCCTCGTCCAACTCTTCGAGCACGCTGACCGGTCGCTCATCCCGGTTGGTGGCGAGCAGCAGATCGCCGCCCTGCGGGTCGAGGGATCATCACCCGCGGCCTGAGCCGGCAGGAAGCAGTGCGCGGGTGCACCGAGCGGTACTTTCGACCTATTGGGCACTGGCACGGGGCGCCGTAGGGTCGGCGCATCGGCGGGAACCAATGTCCCGTCGACGATCGGTCTGAAACAGGGCAAACCCGTCGAGAGGCGGGGACGCAAAGCCAGGGATCACGCGGGCAATCGCTCGTGAGACCGCCCGGTTGCCAGGCGCCGCATCACCAGGTCACCAGAAGGTGGGCTTCGTGTTGATGCAGTTGCAGGACTGGGCCAGTCACCCTATGCGGATCCGGCGATCGTGGATCGCTCGGGGCCGTCAGGATCTCGCCCTTCGCGTCGCGAGGCCGACGTCATGACCCCCGACGGCGGCTGGAGCCTGGACTACGACCCGCGTGACGCGGGCGACAGCTCTGCGAGGCCGACGTCATGACCCCCGACGGAGGCTGGAGCCTGGACTTCACGGCGGGTCGCCGTCTGGGCGGGATCCTTGCCCTGCTCTTCGTCGTCGTGTCGGTCGAGGCCGCCCCCGTCCGGGCGGCAACGTACGACCCAGCGGCAGACGCCAACTCGATGGCGTGGACGACGGCCTACACCGGCGCGCAGGCGTGGTGGGCGGCCGGCTTCTCGGGTAGTGGGGTCGACGTCGCCATCATTGACAGCGGGGTGAGCCCCGTCCAGGGCCTGAGCTCCCCGGGCAAGATCGTCTACGGGCCGGACCTGTCGCTCGAGTCCCAGTCGCCCGAGCTCGCGAACCTCGACACGTTCGGACATGGGACCTTCATGGCCGGCCTGATCGCCGGGCGAGATGACGCTCTCGTTGCGCCGTACTCGCTCGCCCCGCCGACCGTCTATCGGGGAATGGCCCCCGATGCCAGGATCGTCAGTCTGAAGGTCGGGACCGCCGACGGCGGCGTCGACGTCTCGCAGGTCATCGCTGCGATCGACTGGGTCGTCCAGCACCGAGCGGACAACGGCCTGAACATCCGGGTCCTGAATCTGTCGTACGGGACCAACTCGACGCAGGCCTACGGGGTCGACCCGCTCGCTTTCGCGGTCGAGCAGGCCTGGAAGGCCGGCATCGTCGTCGTTGCCGCGGCCGGAAATGGCGGCTACCAGAAGGGTGCCAGCGCACTGGGCCTCGCCGATCCGGCGTACGACCCGTTCGTCATCGCGGTGGGAGCATCGGATTCGATGTACACGCCTGAGATCTGGGACGACGGAGTCGCTACGTTCTCGGCCAGCAGCACCACCTGCAACAACGCCTGCCGGAACCCTGATCTGATCGCGCCGGGCGCGCACATCCAGGGCCTGCGCGTTCCCGGCTCCTATGTCGACCAGGCCCACCCCGCAGGCATCCTGGGCGGACGTTACGTGCGGGGCAGTGGGACGTCGCAATCGGCCGCCGTCACCTCCGGCGCGGTCGCCCTGATCCTCCAGAAGCATCCGGACTTCACGCCCGACCAGACAAAGTCGTTCCTGCTCCAGGGGGCGATGCACCTGAGCGGCTACAACACCCGCCAGCAGGGCAACGGTGAGGTCGCGCTGGGGACGATGTTGTCGCTCTTCCCGGCCAAGTACGGCCAGACCTTCACGGCCTCAACGGGGACCGGGTCGCTCGAGCTGTCGCGCGGCACCGACCATCTCACTCGCGACGGCGTCGTGCTGGCCGGTGAGCAGGACATCTTCGGGATGCGTTTCGACGCAGCCACGATGGCGGCAGCCGAGGCCGCCGGCTCGTCCTGGTCCGACGGTGTCTGGAATGGCAACTCCTGGTCCGGCAACTCCTGGTCGGGCAACAGCTGGTCCGGGAACTCCTGGTCGGGCAACTCCTGGTCGGGCAACAGCTGGTCCGGGAACTCCTGGTCGGGCAACTCCTGGTCGGGCAACAGCTGGTCCGGGAACTCCTGGTCGGGCAACTCCTGGTCGGGCAACAGCTGGTCGGGCAACAGCTGGTCCGGGAACTCCTGGTCGGGCAACTCCTGGTCGGGCAACAGCTGGTCCGACGCGAACTGGGAGTAAGCGTTCCCGATCCCGCCCCGCCAGCTTGATACGGCCAACCGACCCGGCAAGCGAGGGCGTCGTCGCTGCGATCGACCCGACTCGGCGACTCGACCGGAGGTATCCTGCTCTCGCCGGTCGGCCGACCGCGCCGGGCGATCCTGCCGACACCCTATTCGGGGCTTCGGCGCGCGCGACGTCCGAGCGAGACGGTGCGTCTGGAACGCCAGCGCGGGCGCAAGAGGGAGTGCAGCGCGTGCCCACGATCACGATCCCGATCGAGGACCTGATCTTCGTCCTGGCGACGCTCATCGGCGCCGGGCTGCTCCTCGTCACGGTCCTGATCGACGACATCCTCGGCGGCATCCTCGACTCGTTCGACATCGGCTTCGACATCGGCGGCGTCTCGCTCATGCCGCCGCTCCTCGCCTTCATCGCGATGTTCGGCGTCGGGGGCCTCTTCGCGACCCAGGTCTTCGACATCCACGGCGGACAGGCCGCGCTCGTCGGCGTCGCTTTCGGCGGTGTCGGCTTCGGGGTCGCGTACGGGATGTTCCGGGCCCTCCGCCGGGCCGAGGGCACGCGGCCCTTCTCGGTCGTCGATCTCGTCGGCCGCGAGGGCTCGGTGAGCGTCGCGATCCCGGCCGGCCGGCTGGGGACCGTCTACGTCCGGGCCGAAGGGCAGACTCACGAGATCGCGGCGACGGCCGCGAGCGACATTCCGGCCGGCACGCCGGTTCGGATCACGGGCGTGGCCGGCACCGGCCTCGTGGTCGAGCGTCTCGCTCCGCCCACCGCGCCGGCCGAGACGACCGAGCCCGCTGCGCCGCCGGCCGCACCCCCGGCGAGCTGACCCCGATCGCGAAACCTGAGGGAGAGGACCGTGCCTGATCTCGGAAACCTGTTCAGCTTCGTCGGTGGCGGGGTGATTCCCGTCCTCCTCGTCGTCATCGTCCTCGTCCTCGTCGTGGCCTACCTCGGTAGCCGGTACAAGGTCGCCGGGGCCAACGAGGCCCTCATCGTCAGCGGCCGGCGGGAGCGCGGTGCCGAGGGCCAGGTCGGGCTCAAGGTCGTCCGCGGCCAGGGCGTCATCGTCCTGCCGCTGGTGAACAAGGTCGGGCGGCTCCACCTGAGCGCCCGCCAGATCAACGTCCAGCTCTCCGACGCGGTCACGAAGCAGGGCATCAAGTGTGCCGTCCAGGGCGTGGCCACGGTCAAGATCGGCAGCGACGAGGAGTCGATCCGGGCCGCCGCCGAGCGCTTCCTGGAGCGCGAGGACCAGATCGACTCGATCGTCAAGAACGTCCTCGAGGGCTCACTCCGCTCGATCGTCGGCACACTCACGGTCGAGGAGCTCAACTACGACCGGGCGAAGTTCCAGCAGGAGGTCCAGAGCGCCGCCCGGGGTGACCTGGCGACCTCCGGCCTGACCATCGACAACTTCACGATCCAGGCGATCCGTGACGAGGTCGGCTACATGGACCTCATCGGGCAGCAGGAGACCGCCCGCCGCGAGCGCGACGCGCGGATGGCCAAGGCGCAGGCGGACCAGGAGGCCGCGGTCCGGGAGGCCGAGGCGGAACAGATCAAGCTCAACGCCGGTCGTGACGTGTCACTCCGACAGGCCGAGATCGAATCCCTGACGGCGGCCGCAAACGCCAAGGCGGCCCAGGCCGGCCCGCTGGCCCATGCCGAGGCAACCCAGGAGGTGACCCGCAAGGAGACCGAGCTGGCCCAGCTCGAGGCCGACCGCAAGCAGAAGGAGCTGATCGCGTCGACGATCCGCCCGGCCGAGGCCGAGGCCGACGCCCAGGTCAAGCGAGCCGAGGGTGAGAAGCTGGCCCGGATCGCCGCGGCGCAGGCCGATGCCGAGCGGGTCAAGCTCGCCGGCCAGGCCGAGGCCTCGATCCAGGTGACGAAGGGCGAGGCCCAGGCGCGGGTCACCCTCGTCAACGCCGAATCGGAGGCCCAGAAGACCAAGCTCGAGGGCAACGCCGAGGCCGGCATCGTCTTCACCAAGGGCGAGGCCGAGGCCAAGGCGCTCGCCCTCCGGGCCGAGGCCTACCGCCAGTTCAACGAGGCCGCGATCATCCAGACCGTCCTGTCGATGCTGCCCGAGATCGTCCGGGCCGCGGCCGAGCCGATGGCCAACATCGACAACCTGACGATCCTGTCGAACGACGGCGCGTCCGAGATGGTCAAGAACACGACCCGAACGGTCGCCGAGGCGAGCGCGAGCGTGAAGGGCCTGACCGGCATCGACGTCCCGGCGCTTCTCGGAGGGGCGCTCGGGAGCGCCTTCCCCAGGACCGGCGACGGGGGCGAGGGCCCTCGAGGCGGCGGCCGTAGCGGCCCGTCCGGCAGTGGCGGTGGAGGAGGCGTCACCAGGCCTCGCGGCCCGCGATCGTCGCCCGGCGGTCGCGGTGCGACCGCGTCGCCGGCATCCGCAGCGTCCGCCGGGGCCGGCGGCGACGGTGCGCCCGAACCGGCGGCGCCGCCCGTCCCTGCCATCGACCCGAATGTCGCGTTCACCAGGGCCGCGGATGCGATCGCCCGGGCCGGCCGATCCGTGCCGGCCGAGGCCGCGACGGTGGCGGCGGCGGCGGGCAGAGCAGTCGCCGCCGCGACGGCCCCGGCACCGTCCTCACCGCCAGCGGAAAGCGCGCCGGGGGCGCCCACGGCTCCTCCCGCGGCGGCGGCCGCCGCGTCGAGCCCGGCCGCCCGGCAGGCGCCGGCACCCTCGGGCCCGGCCGTCGCCGCGCTCGGCCGCGACTCGACGGTCGATGCGGCGGTCTCTGCCCTCGCCAACGACCTCCGGGCGGTCCCGGGCATCGAGCGCTTCGGCAAGGTCCGCCTGGCCGAGCTCGATCGAACGGGCCCCCGACCGCTCCGGACGATCTGGCGGATCGCCCGCGACCGGGTCGACACCCGCTACGGCCAGCTGACGATCGGCGAGATCCTCGATCGCTACACGGGCTCTGGCGGGACGTCCGCGAGCGCCTGACGAGCCGGGGTCGAGGCCGTGGCCAGCCAGGGCGAGTACGAGCGGATCCTCGAGGAGAACCAGCGGTTCAGCGAGGCGTTCGACCGCTCGGCCCTGACCGCGGCCCCGCTCGCGGGGCTCGCGATCCTCACCTGCATGGACGCCCGGATCGACGTCGAGGAGGCGTTGGGGATTCGGGTCGGCGACGCCCACATCATCCGCAACGCCGGCGGCTTCGCGACCCAGGACGCGATCCGCTCGCTCGTCGTGAGCCAGCAGCTCCTCGGGACTCGCGAGGTCCTCGTCATCGCTCACACGCGCTGCGGGCTCCTCGGTGCCGATGAGGCCGCGATCCGGGACCGGGTGAGGACGACGACGCAGCACGCGACGGACCTGGTCTTCGGGGCGTTCGCCGACCTCGACGCAATGGTCCGCGAGCAGGTCCGGGTCCTGCGCACCCACCCCGCCCTGCTGCGGGTCCCGATCCACGGCCTCGTCTACGAGGTCGAGACGGGCCGCCTCCGCGAGGTGGTCTGACGCCGGCTCAGGCGGGGCTGGAGCCGAGGCTCGGCCCCGAGACAGCGGTGGCCCGGCGGCGCCGTGGTCGGCCGGCCGGGGTGGCCGGCTCGGGCGCGGCCGGCTCGGGCGCGGCCGGCTCCGGCGCGAGGAACCCGGTCGCCGCCGTGCCGGCCGTCGCCGCGGGCGCCGTGCCGGCCGTAGCCGCGGCGATCGCATCCGGCGCCATGGGCCGGGCGAAGAAGTAGCCCTGGCCGTACGTGCAGCCGAGGACCTGCATCCGGTCCGCCTGGTCGGCGGTCTCGATGCCTTCGGCGACGGTCACGATCCGGAGCGACTCGGACATGGCCACGATCGCGCCGGCCAGGGCCGCCGACTTCGCGTCGGACCGAGGCACCTGGACGAACTCGCTGGCGATCTTGAGGACATCGACCGGGAACTGCCGGAGATGGCTCAGGGAGAAGTAGCCGGTCCCGAAGTCGTCGATCACGATGCGAACGCCGAGGCTCCGCAGCGACTCGAGGGTCCGGATCGTCGTCGGTGTCGCCCGGAGCAGGGCCGTCTCCGTGATCTCGAGGCTCAGGCGCGTCGGATCGAAGCCGACCTCCGTCAACGTCTGTTGAACGGCTTCGACGAAGTCGGGCTGCTGGATCTCGCGGGCCGAGACGTTGACACACAGGAACGGCGCGGTCCCGTCCTGACCCCACGTCCGGGCCTGCCGGCAGGCCTCGGCGAGGACCCAATGGCCGATCGGGAGGATCGCGCCGTTCTCCTCGGCGAGCTCGATGAAGTCGCCGGGGGCCACGAGCCCCCGCTCGGGATGGTCCCAGCGGACGAGGGCCTCGACGCCCTCGATCACGCCGGTCCCGAGCGACACGATCGGCTGGTACACCACCCGAAGCTGTCCCAGGTCGACGGCCCGCATCAGCTGTGACGCCAGCTCGTGCCGGTCGCGGATCGCGGCCTGCATTCCCGGGTCGAAGATCGCGAAGCCGGCCTTCCCGTTCGCCTTGGCCATGTACATCG
This sequence comes from uncultured Chloroflexia bacterium, assembly GCA_963719145.1. Taxonomy (GTDB): domain Bacteria; phylum Chloroflexota; class Limnocylindria; order Limnocylindrales; family CSP1-4; genus UBA5189. The sequence goes on along the minus strand of CAVRAX010000004.1, from coordinate 540,986 downwards.
CCAGGTCGGCGTTGCGGACGACGTCGGACGCGTCTTCCGTCTCGCGGGCGCCGGCGACGCCGATGCTCACCGTGATGTGGACCTGCTCGCCGTCGATCTGGTACGGCGCTCGGAGCTCTGCCCCGAGACGCTCGGCCATGGCGACGGATCGACGGAGGTCGGTCGAGTCCTCGGTCAGGATCGCGAACTCGTCGCCACCCAGCCGGGCGACGAGGTCCGACTCGCGGACCGAGGCCGAGATGCGTTCGGTGACGGCGACGAGAAGGGCATCGCCGGCAGCGTGGCCCATCGTGTCGTTGACGACCTTGAAGTCGTCGAGGTCCATGAAGAGGACGGCGTGCAACTTCTGATCCGACATCGCGTTGGAGCGCGGGTTCATCGTGATCGCTCGCTCGAGGCTCATCTGGAACATCCGCCGGTTGGCCGCGCCGGTGAGAGAGTCGCGCTCAGCGAGGTCCTGGACGTGCAGAAGAAGGACGGCGTTGCGGAGGTTGAGGGCCGCGATCGCGCACAGCTGCCCGAGGACGTTCGTGACCCGGCGCTCGACGCCGAAGATGCCTCGGGGACGATGGGCCACGACGACCGCGCCCATCGGCCGCCCGTCCGCGTGCATCGGGGCGATGAGGAGGTTCCGGCCGTCCGGAAACGCGGCTGCCAGAGTCGGATTGCGATCCGGGTCCAGGGCCTTGATCGGGAGCAGCCTCCGCTCCTCCCAAGCCCGGGCGATGACGTGGTCCGGGGGAGCCGCCGTCGTCGCGACCTCGTCGGTGCCGCGGGCCGCGAGGACGATCGCCTGGCCGTCGGTCGCGCCGATGACCACCGAGTGCTCCCAACCGAATCGCTCGGCGAGGCCGCCGAGGAGCAGGCGCGAGAGATGGACGGGGTCGGCGACGGCATCGAGCCGGGCGCTGACGTCCACGAGCGATTGGAGGTCGGCTCGCCGGTTGCGCAGCTCGCGCTCGTTCATCGCCGAGAAGACCGAGGTCGCGAGGGCGAAGAGCCAGAACGAGGTGACATTGAGGACGGGCATCCGGTCGAACTCGATCTCGCGGCCAGGGATGACGTCGACCGGCGGGACGAGCTTCGCCGCCTGGGCGTACAGGACGACGAACAGCAGGAGTGAGTGCCAGAGAGCGACCTTGAGGCCGGTCCGGTACGACGCCAGCAGGGAAACGGCGACGAGGTGCAGGTAGATGAGGAAGCGGATCGGGCTCTGCGTCCCGCCGGTCGCATACATCGCCCAGGCGAGGAAGACGCCGTCGATCATCAGGGTCACCGACAGCAGGAGGAGGCCGCGTTGCAGGAAGCGGCGCCTGCCGGCCTCCGCCGCCACCGAGACGAGGACGTAGAGCCCGGCGCCCGTGGCCAACACTGCCGGCGGCGTGCCGAGGACCTCCGGCCGGACCAGGCTCCAGGCGACGACGATCCCGGCGAGGGCGGCCCGAAGTCCGAGCAGCAGGAGCATCCGATCCCCGAGGGCGGTGTACTCGAAGCGGTCGGCCGGCGCGTGGTTCATCGGTCTTCGTCCTCGAACGGGAGGTAGGCCTCGCCGGCCGACGTCGGCGCCTGGCGGAGCTTGGGATCGCGCCCATCCAGGCGCGACTGGAGGGCGAGGAAGACGAGCACGGCGAGGGCCAGGACGAGCGGGAAGGTGAAGGTCGTGGCCACGGCCGCGACAGCGGCCGGCTGGACGGTCGTGACGACGCGCTCGCTGACGGCCGACAGGACCGTGCTGAACAGCGCCCCGGGACCGCTGGTCGTCGACTCGTCGGGCGGCGGGGGAGCGGGGGCCGGCACGACCGGGGCCGGGACGGCGGCCTCGGTCGGTGCCGGTGGGGGTGCCGACGCGGTCACCGGAGCCGGGATCCGTGCCGGGCTGGGCCCCGCGGTCGGCTCGAGCGTCTGGGCCGGGGACACCGTGGGCTCTGGTGTCGCCGCCGGCGTCGGCACGGGCGTGGGGATTGGCGTCGGCGTCGGCACGGGCGTCGGAGTCGGCGTCGGCACGGGCGTCGGCGTCGGTGCGGGCTCAGGAGTGGGCGTCGGCGTCGGGACGGGCGTCGGTGTCGGCGTGGGTTCAGGCGTCGGCGTCGGTGTGGGCTCAGGAGTGGGCGTCGGCGTCGGGACGGGCGTCGGCGTCGGCGTGGGTTCAGGCGTCGGCGTCGGTGTGGGCTCAGGAGTGGGCGTCGGCGTCGGGACGGGCGTCGGCGTCGGCGTGGGTTCAGGCGTCGGCGTCGGTGTCGGCACGGGCGTCGGCGTCGGTGTGGGCTCAGGAGTGGGCGTCGGCGTCGGCACGGGCGTCGGCGTCGGTGTGGGCTCAGGAGTGGGCGTCGGCGTCGGCACGGGCGTCGGCACGGGCGTCGGCGTCGGTGTTGGCTCAGGAGTGGGCGTCGGCGTCGGCACGGGCGTCGGCGTCGGCGTGGGTTCAGGCGTCGGCGTCGGCGTGGGTTCAGGTGTGGGTGTCGGGGTCGGTGTCGGAGTGGGTGTCGGAGTGGGCGTCGGCCCGACCGTGGTGACAACTACCTCGACCACGTCGACGTTGTCGTCGAGCTCGGGATCCCCGACCGGCTCGTCGCACAAGAAGGGGGAGCCGGACACGCCCACGCACAGGACATCCGTGCCAGCCAGCGTGGGCGTGTACTGGACCGAGCAACCGCCGGCCGCGTCCGTGCTGCAGGTGAAGTCCGGCGAGTTCCCCGGCCCGCCGGGATCGTTCGGGCCGCTGACGAAGTAGAACCGCGCGTTGGCGCCGCTGATCGGGCTTCCGAGGCTGTCGACGACGCGGACCGTCAGGTCGAACGGCGTCCCGACGACGGCGGCACCGGATTCTGGGCTGAGGTCGACGAGGACGTTGCCCGACGCCGCACGGGCCTGGCCGGCCGGAGCCGCCATGATGACGAGCGCCGCGACAACAGCCGCGCCGCGAGCGACCGCGGTCGGCGGTCGCCTCCGCGTCGAGGATCTCGGCACCGTCGCCCCCGTTCCCGGCGGACCCATGCGCGTGAACCGCGTGGTCGGGTCCCCGACGACCACCGGCACCGGCCATGCCTGACCGACGCGGAGACGGTAGACCGGGCCACCCGGGATCCGAAGGGACGAAGTCGTACGTGCCGTCGGGCCGGGGCGATAGCCCGGTGCGCCGACGCAGCGGTGCGTTGCGGCACGTCCCACGCCCGACTGGTCCGATGGTCCCAGCGGAGGGTGCGGTCAGGTCCGGTTCCGAGTCGATCGGTCGGGTCCGCGCCGGGCCAGGGCTGCCTCGTTGCAGACCCTCGGAATGCCTTGCTGCTCCCCCTCTGCGGCCTCCGACGACGCCACCACCGGTTCGCCGGGCCGTGATTGCCGCCACCGCCGCGAGTCGGTACGCTCGTCCCTCACTGGGAGCGGCGACATGGCAGACCCGCGGAGGCTTCTCAGGCTCGGCCTCGCGCTCGCGTTGGGCCTTGCATCCGGCTGCAGCAGCTCGAGCCCGTCGAGCCCGACGAGCTCGCCGTCGTCGGCGCCCACGCTCTCGGCGGCCCCATCGGCCGCGGCATCAGCCTGGCCGTTGAAGGACATGAGCGCCCGCCCGCAGCTCTGGTTCGGGCCCCTCGATCCCTGGTCGTGGGATCGATTCGACCCGGGGTCCGGACCCCACCAGTTCTACGATCTGTTCAATGCCGACGCTGCCTGGTCCCAGGTCTCTGACGCCGTGCAGGTCTTCGGCCTGAACTCGAACTGGATCGAGACGTTCGGCAGCGAGGCCCAGCTTCGACAGGTCGTGGAGGACCTCGGCCGGCGCGGCATCGGCCTGTGGACCGAGGCCGGGCAGCTGACCGAGACATCGAGCTGCAACGCCTCGAACCTCGAGGGCTTCTCGGGCGCGCCGCCGGCGCGAGCCGCGGCCGAGCGGCTCCGGGCGGCGGGCGGGACGCTCTACACCTTCAAGCTCGAGCACGGCTTCGATGCCGCCACCTTCTACGACCTCCAATGCCGGATGAGCCCCGCGGCGATCGCCGAAGACACGGTCAAGACGGTCGAGGCCGTGCGCGGGGTGTTCCCCGGGGTCGTCATCGGCAGCGTCGAGACGGCGAACCTCGACGCCCAGGCCGTCTCGACGTGGCTGGAGGCCTACCGCGAGGCCGTCGGCGAGGAGCTCGGCTACTTCCACCTCGACGTCAACTTCACGATCGCCGACTGGGCAGTCCGGGCCCGGGCGATCGAGGACGTGGTGCACTCGCGGGGCATCGACTTCGGGATCATCTACGCGGGCGACGAATCCGACGCCACCGACGCGGCGTGGCTGGACCACGCGGAGGCGCGCGCCGTGGAGTACGAGGTGATCACGGGCGGCCATCCCGACCACGTGGTCTTCCAGTCCTGGCATCGCCACCCCGAGAGCCTCCTGCCGGAAACGGGGCCGGAGACCTTCACGAACCTCGTCTCCCGCTACCTCCGACCCCGGACGGCGCTGAGCCTCGTGCCGGGCGACGCCTCGGCTGGGGGGACCCTCACGATGGCCGACGGAAGCCCGGTCCCGGGCGCGACCATCGAGGTCTCGGCCCGGCCCCTGAGCGGCCCCGGCGCGATGGGGACGTACACGATCGACGGGGTCGTCCCGGATGGTGCCGGAGAGGCTGATGTCGGCCTGCGGGTCAACGCCGAGTGCGACTGCTCCGGGCCGGTCGAGCTCGTCCTCGACGGCGTCCGTTACGGCGAGGGCAGTGAATCCGGCAACCGGGTGCCGAACGGAGACTTCGCCGCTGGCTGGGACGGCTGGGGCGTCTCGGGCGCCGGCCAGGCCCAGGTCCATGGCAGTGGCCCGGCGGCGGCCCTCCACGTGTCGGCCACGGCCTCCCAGGACGTCGTCCTCAATTCGGGCCTGTTGCCCGTCACGCCGGGTGCCGACTTCCACGTCCAGTTCACCGCCCAGGTCGGCCCGGCGTCAACGGGCCACGGGTACTTCGACATCGTCTTCCTCGGTCAGGCCGGCGAGGTCGGCCGGTACCGGGTCGATCTGGCCCCCATCGACGTCCAGATCGGAGGGCCGGAGACCGACGCCTCCGGTCGGTTCGAGGTGGCCCTCGACAGCCTGCCGGCCGGCTCGTTCGACGTCCGGGCCTGGTACCCGGGCGACGACGCGCGCTGGCCCGCCTACGCAGCCTTCACTCGGTGAGGGCCGCGGGCCCGGTCTCGGGTGCCGCCTCTCCGGCGCGGACAACCGCAAGCGCGACACCGAGTCGGAGGGCGGGCCGTTGGTAGAATGCATGCCGCGGCGGAGTAGCTCAGTGGTAGAGCAGGGGACTCATAAGCCCTTGGTCACAGGTTCAAATCCTGTCTCCGCTACCATCTGACGATCCCAGGACGGCCCGACCCCGGGGCCGTCCTGCCGTTTGTGCAGAATTCTTCGCCCCGACCGTACCTTCGGCGCCACCCCGATCGGAACGCCCGTCCGTATCCTTCTGATAGAGCCGACCTTCGCGGATCGGCCGCGGGTGGCTCAGCCCGCTCTCAGCGGGTTCGAAGGAACCCGACGCTATACTCGCCGCGGAACCGGCCACAATGCCGGCCCGCCACCGGAGGCGCTCCTTGAATCCCAGGTTCATGCGCAACGCGCTGCTGATGTTCGTCCTCGCCATCGGCGTCGCTGCGCTGCTCTACACGTGGCTCAACCAGTCAACGGGAGCGAGTCCCGTGGGCTACGGCCAGTTCCTCAGCGACGTCACCGCGGACCAGGTCAAGGAAGTCGTCCAGAAGGGCGACACCCTGACGGTGACGACGACCAAAACTCCGGCCACGACGTACACCGTCAGCATCCCGCCGCTGCCGACCCTGACCAACGTCTACGCCGACATGAAGGCGGCGGCCGAGGCGGACGGCGGGACGTTCAATCCGTCGATCTACAGGGCCGAGCCGGCCCCCGACAACTCGTGGGTCGGTCTGCTCCTGACCGCGGTCCTGCCGCTCCTCGTGATCGGCGGCTTCATCTACTTCATGATGCGCCAGGCCCAGGGGACCAATAACCAGGCCCTCAGCTTCGGCAAGAGCCGGGCCCGGATGTTCCTCGGCAACAAGACCGTCGTCACGTTCAACGACGTCGCCGGCGTGGACGAGGCCAAGACCGAGCTCCAGGAGGTCGTCGAGTTCCTGAAGTACCCGGAGAAGTTCAACACCCTCGGGGCCCGCATCCCGCGCGGCGTGCTCCTCGTCGGCCCGCCCGGCACCGGCAAGACCCTCATGGCCCGCGCCGTCGCCGGCGAGGCCGGGGTGCCCTTCTTCAGCATCTCCGGATCGGAGTTCGTCGAGATGTTCGTCGGCGTCGGCGCCAGCCGCGTCCGCGACCTCTTCGACCAGGCCAAGCGGAACAGCCCCTGCATCGTCTTCGTCGACGAGATCGACGCCGTCGGCCGCCAGCGCGGCGCCGGCCTCGGTGGCAGCCACGACGAGCGCGAGCAGACCCTCAACCAGATCCTCGTCGAGATGGACGGCTTCGACACGAACACGAACGTGATCGTCGTCGCCGCCACAAACCGCCCCGACGTCCTCGATCCGGCGCTGCTGCGGCCGGGTCGCTTCGATCGTCAGGTCATCCTCGATCGGCCGGACATGAAGGGTCGGGTGGCGATCCTGCGAGTGCACATCAAGGGCAAGCCGCTCGACAAGAACGTCTCGATCGAAGACCTGTCCCGCCAGTCCCCGGGCTTCTCCGGGGCCGATCTGGCGAACCTCGTCAACGAGGGCGCGATCCTGGCCGCCCGGCGCAACCGCAAGACCATCGGCATGTCCGAATTCGAGGAGGCCCTCGAGCGGATCGTCGCAGGCCCCGAGCGCAAGTCGCGGGTGATCTCGGACGCCGAGAAGCTCATCATCGCCTATCACGAGGGTGGCCACGCCGTCGTTCAGCGGGTCCTGCCGAAGTGCGATCCGGTCAACAAGGTCACGATCATCAGCCGGGGCATGGCCCTCGGCTACACGATGGCCCTGCCGACCGAGGACCGCTACCTCCAGTCGAAGTCCGAGTTCGAGGACAAGATCGCCGGCTTCCTCGGCGGCAACGCCTCCGAGCGCCTGATCTTCGGCGACACCACGACCGGCTCCTCGAATGACATCGAGAAGGCGACCGATCTGGCCCGCCGGATGGTCACCGAGTTCGGGATGAGCGACCGTCTCGGGCCGCTGGCCTTCGGCAAGCGTGACGAGCTCGTCTTCCTCGGTCGTGAGATCGGCGAGCAGCGAAACTACTCGGACGAGATCGCCAAGCAGATCGACGAGGAGGTCCGGGCGATCATCGATCGGGCCTACGAGCGGGCGACCCACGTGCTCGAGACCCACCGGGATCGGCTCGAGGCGCTCGCCCAGAAGCTGATCGCCGAGGAGACGGTCGACGGCGAGGGCTTCGAGTCGCTCTTCGCCGACCTGCCGCCGAAGGAGACCCTCCACGGCCTCGGGCCGCGGCGGCACGAGCCGCCGAGCGAGCCGACCGCGCCGGCCGGCGCCGCGCCGAAGCCGGACGTCCCACCCTCCAAGGCGCCGGCTCCCAACCCTGCCTGAATCAACCCCCGCGAACCTTCGGCCGGCGGTCCCAGCGGATCGCCGGCCGCAGCATTTGGAGGCCAGGATGATCGCACCCGACCCCGCCGTCGAAGCCCATCTCGAGGCGACCCGCGAGGCGCGGCTCGCCGCGTACCTCGACCTCCTCCGGATTCCGAGCATCTCCGCCCTACCGGAGCACGCCGGGGACGTCCGCCGCGCGGCGGAGTGGGTCGCGACCGAGCTCACCCGGATCGGCTTCGAGCATGTCGAGGTCTCGGAAACAGGCGGCCACCCGGTCGTCTACGCCGACTGGCTGCACACGGAGGGCGCGCCCACCGTGCTCGTCTATTGCCACTACGACGTCCAGCCGGTCGACCCGATCGACCTCTGGGAGACGGCCCCGTTCGAGCCTTTCGTCCGCGACGGCCGGGTCGTCGGGCGTGGCGCCGCCGATGACAAGAGCGGGGTGCTCATGCACCTCCAGGCGGCCGAGGCGCTGTTCGCGACGCGCGGCCGGCTGCCGCTGAACCTCCGGATCGCCTTCGAGGGCGAGGAGGAATCGAGCTCGCCGAGCCTGTCCGCCTGGCTGGAGGCCAATCGCGACCGCCTGGGCGCCGACGTCGTGATCATCACCGACACGGGCTTCTTCGAGGGCAACATCCCCGCCATCACCGAGTCGATTCGCGGGATGCTCTACACCCAGATCGACGTGACCGGATCGACGGTCGACCTGCACTCCGGCGGCTACGGCGGCAACGTCGAGAACCCGGCCAACGCCCTGGCCCGGGTGATCTCCGAGCTCAAGGACCGGGCCGGCGTGGTCCAGGTGCCGGGCTTCTACGACGACGTCCTGCCGGTCGACGCCGCGACCCGCGAGCGGCTGGCCGCGCTGCCGTTCGACGCCGAGGCCTTCCGGGAACGGCTCGGCGTCCCGGCCCTGGCCGGTGAGGCCGACTACACCCCGGTCGAGCGCGAGGGCGTCCGCCCGACGCTCGACGTCAACGGGATCTGGGGCGGATTCCAGGGCGAGGGCAGCAAGACGATCATCCCGGCCCATGCCCACGCCAAGGTCAGCATGCGGCTGGTGGCGAACCAGGACCCGGAGCGGATCTGGGATTCGTTCCGCGACTACGTCGTCCGGGTCGCGCCGCCCGGCGTCCGGGTCGAGGTCCGGAAGCTCGGGACCGGCCGGCCGAGCCGGACACCGAACGACCATCCCGTCGTCCAGGCGGCGGCCACGGCCATCGAGGCGACGTTCGGGCGGGCGCCGGTCTTCAGGCGCAGTGGCGGTTCGATCCCGGTGGCCGAGATGCTCGAGCAGCAGCTCGGGCTGACCGCCGTGCTGGTCGGGTTCTTCAACCCCGATGACAACTCTCATGCGCCGAACGAATCGATGGTCCTCGCCAACTACGAAACAGGGATCCGGACGATCTGCCTGCTTTGGGACCTGCTCGGGCACGACGGACTTGACGGCGCCGACGCGCCGCGCTGATCTGCGCGCCGGGCATCGGGCCGGACGGCCGGCGCGGCCGCGTCGCCCGGCCTTCGCCCCGTACTTTTGGGGCAGCTCGGGCTGGCCTTCGGGGCGGGTGGCGCCGACGGCCACGGTGCTACGATGCCGCTTCGGGATCCACTCGGGGAGGACCATGAGCTCGTGACGACAGAGGCGAATGCGCCCGTAGAGACGGGTGCCGCGACGTGGCGGCTGGACAGCGACACCGGGAGCATGGCCCCGCGGTCTGCCCTTGACGTCCTCGTCGACCTGAACGACAAGGTCGTCAGCGGCAAGCTCGGCGAGTACCAGCCGGTCCCACTGGGCTTCACGCCGATGGACAAGACGATCGGCGCCGGGCTTCGCCCGGGTGAGCTCCTGCTGATCGGTGGCGCCCAGGGCACGGGCAAGACGACGATGGCCCTCCAGATGGCCCGGAATGTCGCCGCGTCCGGCCAGGCGAGCGTCCTCTACCTCTGTTTCGAGCACGATGAGCCGTACCTCCTGAATCGCCTCGTGGCCCTCGAATCGGCCCTCGCCCACATGCCCCAGAAGACGGGCGCGATCAAGATCCAGGACGTCCGCAAGGAGATCCTCGGGACCTGGTCCGCCGCCGGCGGCGAGGCCCCCAACCTCGCCAACAACCCGCGCCTCCGGCCCTCGCTCGACCGGATCGCCCGCTACGGCCAGAACCTCTTCCTGCTGCGGGGCTCCCAGACGGCGAGCACGATCGACAACATCCGAAAGCTCGTTCGCCAGTACCGGGAGCTGGCCGGCGATCGGCGCCTGCTGGTGATCGTCGACTACCTCCAGAAGGTGCCCCAGATCCCGGAGCCGGACACGGAGACCGAGAAGGTCACCTTCGTCGTCAACGGCCTCAAGGACATCGCCCTGTCCGAGGAGGTCCCGATGATCGCGATCGTCGCGGCCGACAAGGAGGGGCTCAAGGCCTCGCGCCTCCGGAACTTCCACCTTCGAGGATCGTCGGCCATCAACTACGAGGCCGACATCATCGTCATCCTCAACGAGAAGTACCACATCGTCGCCAAGGTCAACATCGAGTTCAACCCGTACCAGGCCCAACGGTTCCGCGACTGGGTCATCGTGTCGGTCGAGAAGAACCGCGGCGGCCAGGACAACGTCGACCTCGAGTTCGAGAAGCACTTCGAGTACTCCTGCTTCGACCCGAATGGTCGGACCGTCCAGGAGAAGCTCATCGAGGAGCGTCTCTACAACGACTGAGCCGGGTCGGGCACGGGCAATCGCGACCCAGGCCCGCGCGGCGGAGCTCGTGGCCCTCGAGCCGATCTTCCACCGCCCCGAGCACGGAACGTCCCGGGTCGCGTTCGAGGCAATGACCTCGCCCGCCTATTGCGAGGTGGGTGCGTCCGGGCGGGTCTACGATCGGACGACGATCCTGGAGATCCTGGAGCGTCGCTACGCGGATCCGACGTACGACGCCATGGCCGGCCTGACGGTCAGCGACTTCGCGTGCCGCGCGGCGGGGGCTGGCATCTGGCTGGTCACCTACCGGCTGGCCCAGGGCCAGCGACAGACCCGCCGGCTGACGGTCTGGCGGCGACGTCGCGGTCGATGGGTGAGCCTCTACCACCAGGGTACGGTCATCGCCTGAGGGCCCCCCGCGCCCGGCGGCGCCGCGTCGGCCGGGCGGCGGCGGTATCGTCCTCGCATGAGCACCGAACGACCCTCCGAGTTCCCGGACCGGATCGAGGTCGTCGTCGAGATCCCGCGAGGCAGCCGCAACAAGTACGAGTTCGACGAGCGGGCGGGCGTCTTCCGGCTGGACCGCGTCCTCTCGTCGGCCGTGTACTACAACTTCGACTACGGCTACATCGAGGCGACCCGGGCCGACGATGGCGACCACACCGACGCGGTCCTCGTCATCGACGAGCCGACGTTCACCGGCTGCCACGTCTGGGCCCGCCCGATCGGTGTCCTCGAGATGCGCGACGAGAAGGGTGTCGACTACAAGGTCCTGTGCGTCGCCGAAGGTGACGCCCACCAGGCCCACATCGAGCGCCTCGACCAGGTTCGACCGCACCGGCTCGTCGAGATCGAGCACTTCTTCGAGACGTACAAGCTCCTCGAGGACAAGACCGTCGACGTCCTCGGCTGGCGCGAGCTCGAGCGGGCCCGCGAGATCCTCGAGAGCGACCGCGAGACGTGGTTGCGGGAACAGGCGGCGGAGGAGCGTCCGGGTGGCGCTGGCTGAGCGGGGACGAAGCGCAGGCGGCGTTCGCCGTGGCCCGCGCTGAGGATCGTCGCCCCGCCGGGGCTCGACCGGACGTTCCGAGGCTGTTCATCGCCGTCCCCGTGCCGGCCGCCGTCGGGGCGCTCGTCGGGGCGGTCATCGACACCGCCCGCGGCGAGCTGGGCGACGATGCCCGCCGGATCCGCTGGGTCCAGCTCGACGGCCTGCACCTGACCCTCCGCTTCCTCGGCCCGACCGCGGCCGACTGGATTCCCGCCGCCGGCGCGGCCATCGATCGGGCGGCCCACGGCCTGGCGCGATTCGAGGTTCGCCTCGCCGGGGCCGGCGCGTTCCCGTCCCTCGATCGGCCGCGGGCCCTGTGGCTCGGGATCCGCTCCGGGGCCGATGCCCTCGCCGCCCTGACGGAACGGATCGAGAGCGAGCTGCGGGCCGCCGGCTGGACGATGGAGACTCGGCCCTTCCGGCCGCACCTGACGATCGCCCGCACCGACGGCGTGCGGATCGGGCCGGCCGCCGCGGCGGCGCTGGAGCGGGCCGCCGGCGATCTCGACGCGCGGTTCGAGGCCGCGACCGCCGTCCTCTTCCGAAGCCATCTGGGCCGCGGGCCGGCCCGCTATGAGCGGCTCCACGAGGCCCCGCTGGGCTGAGCTCTCACTCCCCGCTCCGGCGAGTCGGCCGATGCGCTCCGCGCCTGCTAGGATCCGGGTTGATCGATCGTCCTCTTGGACCGACCGAAGGAGCCATATCGAGCGTGACCGGACCCCAGCGTACTCGCCTGGTCCTCGCACTCGGGGCCGTGAACATCGTTCTCGCGGCCGTCGCTTTCGGGCTCGCCGGCTCCATCGACACCACGAACGAGGTCGCTGGCGCCACCGCGACCCCGGCGATCAGCGTGCCGCCGATCGCCGGCGGGTCGCCGCGACCGAGTGCCGAGCTGCCCACCTCGGGTCCGCCGTCGAGCGTCCCGACCCAGGGACCGGGCGAGACGCCGGAGGCGTCCTCGCCGGCCGAGACGGCCGGTGGCGATGGGACCTCGGGGCCCACCGGGACTCTCGGCCCGTCGGGGCCGACGTCGACTGCGGTCGCGCCGCCGGTTGCACCGGCCACCGCCGCTCCGCCAACCGCAGCCCCGCCGGCCACCGCCGCTCCGCCAACCGCAGCCCCGCCGGCCACCGCCGCTCCGCCAACCGCAGCCCCGCCGGCCACCGCCGCTCCGCCCACCGCAGCCCCGCCGGCCACCGCCGCTCCGCCAACCGCAGCCCCGCCGGCCACCCCCGCGCCGACGACGGCGCCCCTTCCCGAGCCCCAGACCACGAAGCCCAAGCCGCCCTGTCCCGGCTCCGTGACCGGGCCGCCCGGGCACGAGAAAGGGTCCGGCGACGACGCCAGGCCCTGCCGCGGTGGGAAGGGTCACGATGGGCACGGCGGCTCGGGCGCGGATGATCGCGGCCGCGGCGACGAGCGGGGAACGAGCCGGGTCAACCCCTGCCGCGGACGTCGTCGACGCGAGGTCGCGTAGGATCGACGCCACCGGATCCATTCAGAGACGAGAGCGCCCATGCCCAGGATCGTCTGCCGTCACTGCGGACGGGAGATCTACACGACCGCCCCGATCGAGCATCTCTTCGCCGACGAGCGACGCTGTCCGCGCTGCGGCGCTGCTCTCCAGGACGATCGGCGCAGCAACGACCGGCGGAAAGAGCACCGGCGGGTGAACCCGCCGGATGACCCCGGCCCGCCGGCCGAGACGGAGCGCCGGGTCGAGGAGCGCCGGAAGGGCCGACGCCGCCGCGCCGACAGCGGACCTGTCGGCGACGACACCGACTGGATCGATTGACTTCACCCGCATCGCCGGGCGAGCCGCCGAACGAGCACCCGGTGACCGCTGCCACGCCTCCTGCCCGGCCCCGACGGATCGCGTTCCTCGGCTTCGGCTTGATCGCAGGCTCGATCGCCCGGGCCGTCGCGGCAACCGGGTCCGGTCTCGACAGGCCCACCCTCGTCGGCTGGAGCCCGTCCGGGGTCGGGCCGGGCGAGGCCGCCCGGGACGGCGTCCTCGGCGCCGCCGCCGACTCGCCGGCCGAGGCGCTCCAGGGGGCTGACCTGGTCGTGCTCGGCGCCCCGCCCCTGGAGACGATCGAGCTGCTCTCGGAGATCGGCCGGGCGCCGCGCGGCTCGCTGGCGGCGAACGCGGTCGTGACCGACGTCGCGAGCACGAAGGCTCGAGTCGTGGCCGCCGCCGACGCGGCCGGTCTGCGCTTCGTCGGCGGTCACCCGATGGCAGGTCTCGAGGCCAGCGGCTACGCAGCCGCCAGGCCGGACCTCTTCGCCGACCGGCCCTGGGTGATCGTCCCCGGTTCCGCCGCCAACGACGAGGCGGTGGCGGCGGTCGAGTGGCTCGTCGCGGCCTGTGGCGCGCGGCCCGTTCGGATGACGGCCGCCGCGCACGACGCCGCGGTGGCGCGGATCAGCCACCTGCCGCTGGTCGTCGCGGCCGTGCTCGCGGAGGCGGTGGCCGGGGCCGGGACCGAGCGACCCGGCTGGGGCGAGGCCGCCCCGCTTGCCGCGTCGGGCTGGCGCGACATGACCCGCCTGGCCCGCGGCGACGTCCGGATGGGAGCCGGCATCGCCGCCACGAATGCGGCCCCGCTTGTCGAGGGGCTGGGTGAGGTCCGTGCCGTCCTGGATCGTTGGATCGACGATCTCACCCGGGAGGACGGGCCGAACCAGGCCGCCATCGAAGCGCGGCTGCGGGCCGTTCGCGATCGATTGGAGCGCGAACCCGGGGGAAGGCCCGTGACCCGCCGGGAGGACCCGTGACCCGCGGGAAGCGCCGTGACCCGCGGGCAACAGCCGGGACCAGCGAGCCCGAGCAGGTCCTCGTGATCCCCCGATCGAGCGTCATGGACGATCCGGGCTGGCACGGCGTCCGTATCGACGGCATGATCGGCTTCGCCGACCTCGTCGCCCGCGAGGGCCGCTTCGTGGCCCGCCCGGACGCCGAGCGCGATCGATCCCTCAAGCAGGTGATCCCGTATCTCGTCCTCCGCGACGGGCCTCGGTACTTCCTCATGCGACGGACCCGGGCCGGGGCGGACGCCCGGCTCCACGACCGCTGCTCGATCGGGGTCGGCGGGCACCTCAACCCGGGCGACGCCGACCTCGTCGCCGGCCTTCGTCGCGAGTGGCACGAGGAGCTCGAGGCCGAGTTCACGCCCGACTTCCGGCTGATCGGCCTGCTCAACGATGACACGACCGACGTCGGTTCGGTCCACGTCGGCGCGGTCTACGTCGGCGAGGCCGGTGGCCGGCCGGTCGAGATCCGCGAGACGGACAAGCTCAGCGGCTCCTTCGCGAGCGGCGCCGAGGTCGGCGCGGTCGTCGACCTCATGGAGAGTTGGAGCCGCCTCGTCTTCGATCACCTCGAATCCGCGGCGACGGGCGCCGATTCGGGGGGTCTCTGAGCCGCCCGGTGCGATACTGAGCCCTGAGGTTTCCCTTGCCTTCCCGTCGCACTTCCCGCCGCTCCATCCGGATCTCGATTCTCCTGGCCGCCGTCGGCTGGCTCGCCAGCGTCGGTGCCGTGGCCGGCGCCGGGCCGGAGGTCGTCGTCCTGCCGACGACCGGGATCGTCGACGAGGGCATGGCGCGCTATCTCGCGGAGGCGATCGACGGAGCGGAGCGCGACGGGGCAGCTGCCGTCGTGATCAAGCTCAACACGCCGGGCGGCAGCCTCTTCGCCACGAATGACATCGTCGGGACGCTCCTGGAGGCGAAGGTCCCGGTGATCGTCTGGGTGGCCCCGGCCGGTGGCTTCGCCGCGAGCGCAGGGACGTTCATCACCCTCTCGGCCAACATCGCCCTGATGGCGCCCGGCACGAGCATCGGGGCGGCCTCGCCGGTGACGGGCGAGGGAGGCGACATCACCGGAACCGAGGGCGACAAGGTCCGCAACGACGCCATCGCCAAGATCACGGCGATCGCCGAGGCTCGCCACCGGAACGTGGACTGGGCGGTGTCGGCCGTCAAGGACGCGAAGTCGTCGCCCGTCAGCGAGGCGGTCTCGGTCGGGGCTGTCGACGGCGAGGCGGCATCGCTCGACGACGTCCTGGCCTTCGCCGACGGCAAGACCGTCGACGTCGCCGGGCAGACCGTCACCCTCGATCTCGCCGGGGCGACGACCCGGGAGGTCTCGATGAACCCATTCCTCGCCTTCATCCGCCTGCTGTCCGACCCGAACATCGCCTTCCTGCTCTTGAGCATCGGCTCGGCCGGGCTGCTGGCCGAGGTCTGGAGCCCGAACTTCGTGACCGGGATCCTGGGCGGCCTGGCGATCATCCTCGCCTTCATCGGGCTTGGGGCCCTGCCGCTGAACGTCGGCGGCCTGATCCTGATCGTCTTCGGCCTCGTCCTGTTCGGGTTGGAGCTGACGGTCACGAGCCACGGCCTGCTCGGCTTCGGCGGCGTCATCTGCCTCGCGCTGGGAGCGTCGGCCCTGTTCACCACGCCCGGCGACCCGTTCCAGCCGCTGGCCCGGGTCGCCCTTCCCGTCATCCTCACCGTCACGGTGACCGGAGCGGTCTTCGTGGTCCTGATCGCCTGGGGCGCCGTCCGGTCGCGCCGGGTCGAGGCGACGCCGGGCACGGCAGGCGCGCAGCTGGCCATGGGCAGCCTCGGCAGCGTCCGCCGGCCGCTCGAGCCGGTCGGCTCCGTCTATGTCGGCGGCGAGGAGTGGACCGCTCGGACGCCCGAGGGAACGCGGCTCGGGCGGGGAGACCCGATCCGGGTCGTGGCCATGGACGGCTTGACGCTCGTCGTCGAGCCCGACGCGTCATCATCTGAGGCGACGTGATCCGGCCGCTCGGCCGGACCGGCGTCACGAGGAGGTCTGAATGGATGCCCCGGTAGTCGTCGCGATCGCTGCCTTCCTCGTGGTCGTGGTGCTCGTGATCATCTATCTGTCGGTCCGGGTTGTTCAGCAGTACGAGAAGATGGTCGTCTTCCGTCTCGGCCGGACGAGCGATCTCATGGTCCGAGATCCCGGCCTGCGGTTCCTCATCCCCGTCATCGACCGGCCCGTGAAGGTCGACGTCCGCGAGCAGTACATCGAGGTCCCCAGTCAGACGACGATCACCAAGGACAACGCCCCGATCAACGTCGACTTCCTCATCTACTGGCGGATCTCCGACCCCCTCAAGAGCGTCGTCAACGTGGCCTACTTCGCCGGTGCCCTCCAGGGCGTCGCCACGACGACGCTTCGCGCGGTCATCGGCGACATCCTCCTCGACGAGGTCCTGTCCAAGCGGGAGCAGATCAACGAGATCCTGCGGGTCAAGCTGGATGAGGTCACCGAGCGCTGGGGCGGCAAGGTCACGACCGTCGAGATTCGCGAGATCACCCCGCCCCGAGACGTCCAGGACGCGATGAACCGGCAGCTCTCCGCGGAGCGGACCCGGCGGGCCGTCATCACCGAATCCGAGGGCAACCGGCAGGCGGCGATCAACGTCGCCGAAGGCCAGAAGCAGTCCGAGATCCTCAAGGCCGAGGGCGATCGCCAGGCGGCGATCCTCCGGGCCGAGGGCTTCAGCGAGGCCCTCACCCGGATCTTCGGGGCGGCCAAGGGCATCGACCAGAAGACGATGGCCCTCCAGTACCTCGAGGCGCTCAAGGCGCTCGGAGCGAGCCCGGCCACGAAGTTCGTCATCCCGACCGAGTTCACCCGCCTCGTCGAGCCGTTCATGGGCTACATCGAGCGCGGCATGGGCGATCGCGGCGCGGCCGCGACCGGCGGCGGTCCGGCGGGCAGCTCCGGCGGGTGATCGCCGGGCGGATCGCCAGGCGGATGCTGGCGGCGCCACGGACACTGCCTGGAGAAGCGGCCCTCGGGCCGGACCTCGACCGCCTCGGCGGCGAGGTCATCCGGATCCGGGCGCGCGACGGGCTGCGGCTGGCGGCCCGCTGGCTCGGGGCAGAGGCAGCCGATTCCGACTGGCAGCCCGATCCGCGCGAGGCGATCCTCCTCCTCCACGGCTACTCGGGCTCCGTCGCACCGGACCTGCTCGAATACGGGCCGACGCTCCGTCGGACCGCAGGCGTCCTGGGCCTCGACTTCCGCGGCCACGGCGGGTCCGATCCCGCCGAGACGACGTTCGGGTTGCGCGAGGTCGACGACGTCGGCGGTGCCCTGGTCTGGCTGGGGGAGCGGGGGATTCGGCGGGTCGCCCTCGTCGGCACGTCGATGGGTGGCATCGTCGCCCTCGCCGCGACCGCCGTTCTCGGTGACGGCAGGATGGCGGCGGCGGACACCGAGCCCGACGCACCGCGCGTGACCGCGCCGGCGCCCCAGCCGCTGATCGTGGGGATCGTCGCCGAGTCGGTCCCGGCCGAGCTCCCGACGGTCGTGGCCAATCGGCTGCGCGGCCCGCGCCTGATCCGGATCCTGCTCGCCCGACGGGCGTTCACGATCGCGGCAGGGCGGCTGGGCGGCGACCCTCGCGCGACCGAGCCGATCCGCGTCGCGCCGCTCCTGGAGGACCTGCCCGTCCTGCTCGTCCACGGCGACGCCGACACGACGGTGCCACCGGCGGAGGGGCGACGCCTGGTCGGGGCATTCGGTCCCGTGGCCGAGCACTGGGTCGTCCGGGGCGCCGGCCACGGGCTCGGACGGCGCGTCGTTCCGGCGGACTGGGACGCGCGGGTCGGTGCCTTCCTGCGGACCGCGTTCCGGAGCGGCAGGGACCGCGAGGACGCGCTGGGTATACTCGGCTCGCCTGCGGCGGAGCCGCCCGACGATCCCATGGCGCAGCCGCTTCCGGAGGAGGCCGACCAGCTCGCATGACCAAGATCCTTGTCGTCGACGACGACCCGAACGTCCAACGTCTCCTGCGGGTCACCCTCAAGCAGGAAGGGTTCGAGGTCGTCGTGGCCGGTGACGGCGCGGAGGGGCTGCGTCTCTGGGAGACCGAGACGCCGGCCCTGATCCTCCTCGACGTGACCCTGTCGAAGCTCGACGGCTACGAGGTCGCGACGAAGATCCGCGAAGCGGAGGGAACCGACGGCCACACCCCGATCATCATGCTGACCGCCGAGAAGGAGGTCGAGCAGAAGGTTCGCGGCCTCCGGGCCGGGGCGGACGACTACCTCGTCAAGCCGTTCCACCAGGCCGAGCTCCTGGCCAGGATGAAGAGCCTCCTGGCCCGCTTCGCGAGCCGCGAGGGCGTGGGTGGGATCCGGCCGCCGATGGGCAGGCTCCTCGCCTTCTATGGGGCCAAGGGCGGGGTCGGGACGACGACCCTCGCGATCAACGCGGCGATCGCCCTCCATCAGGAGCACGCGCGCAAGGTCGCCCTGGTGGACGGGGTCCTCCAGTTCGGCGATCATCGGGTCTTCCTCGATCTCGGCAACGACCGGAAGAGCGTCTCGGACCTCGTGTCCGCGCCGTCGATCGACGCCGACCTCATCAAGTCGGTGATGGTCCGGCACGACTCGGGGGTGGATCTGCTCCTGGCTCCCCCGACCCCCGAGGACGGCGACCTCGTCAGCGAAGCCCAGATGGACCAGGCTCTGGCCATCCTCAGGACCCTGTACGACTACGTCATCGTCGACGTCGAGAAGCGTCTCGGCGACCTGACGCTCTCGGTGCTCGACCATGCCGACACGATCTTCGTGGTCATGACCGCCGACCTGTCCTGCCTCAAGAACGTCCGCCTCGTCCTCGAGGCCCTGGGCCACGTCGGCTACGACCCGGCCAAGGTCAGGCTGCTCCTGAATCGCTCGAACGCCTTCACCGGGATCAGCGTCCAGGCGGCCGAGGGCGCGCTCAAGCGGCAGTTCGAGTTCAAGATCAGCAACGAGTACCGGGTCGCGATCAGCGCCCAGAACTCGGGCACGCCGTTCGCCTACTCGAAGCCGGACTCGCCGCTCGGGCGGGAAATGGCCCAGCTCGCGACGGAGGTCGACCGAGAGGCAGTCCAGGCGCCGGCCAAGGTCGCCGTCCGCTGAGGGCAGCCGCCCGGCCCGTGCCGCCGCGGCGAGCGTCGGGGGTGAGCCGCCGATAAGCGCTGCCGGGTAGGGTGCCCGGCATGCTCGCGACCCTCCTCTCGGCGACGCTCGTGGGTCTCGACGGCCGCCGCATCCGGGTCGAGGTCGACGTCGCACCGGGCCTGCCGGGGTTCACGATCGTCGGGCTCGCAGACGCCGCGCTGCGCGAGGCTCGCGAACGCGTGCGCGGTGCGATCCGCAACGCGGGCTTCAAGCACCCGCCCCGCCGGATCACCGTCAACCTGGCCCCGGCGGACCTGCCCAAGGGCGGCTCGAGCGTGGATCTGGCCATCGCGGTCGGGATCCTGCTCGGCTCGGAGCAGTTCACCGCCGCCGCCGGGCGGACCGCGCTCATCGGCGAGCTGTCGCTCGGGAGCGAGGTGCGGCCGATTCCGGGCCTGCTGCCCATGCTCGCCGCCCTGGCCGCCCGCGGCGTTCCCCGCGCGTTGGTGCCGGCGGCCAGCCTGGCCGAGGCCGCGCTCGTGCCCCGGATCGAGGCGATCGGGTGCGCGACCCTGGGCGATGCCGTCGACGTCCTCCGATCGCGACGTCAGCGCGGCCAGACCATACCGGCCCGCGTCGATCTCGCCGCGGAGCCGTCGCCCGGTCGCGGTGGAGCCGGACCGCCCGCCCAGGGGCGCCCGTCGGCTGCCGATGGGCCCTCTCCGGCCGGCGCTCACCTGTCCGGGTCGCCTCCGGGCGCGGCGGACGACGAGCGGGGGGCGACCCCGGACCTGGCCGAGGTCCGCGGCCAGCGCGAGGCCCGCCGGGCCCTCGAGGTCGCGCTCGCCGGCGGCCACGCACTCTTGCTCATGGGGCCGCCCGGGAGCGGCAAGACGCTCCTCGCGCGGACGATCCCCGGACTGCTCCCGCCACTCGACGACGCGGAGGCGCTCGCGGCGACGATCGTGGCGTCGGTCTCGGGAGAGCAGCCGGTCCAGGCCCTCGTCCGGCGCCCGCCGTTCCGGGCGCCGCACCACACCGCGTCGTACGCGGCGATCGTCGGCGGCGGCCCGGGACTCGCGCCGGGCGAGGTGACCCGGGCGGATCATGGCGTCCTCTTCCTCGACGAGCTGCCCGAGTTCGGCCGGGACGTCCTGGAGGCGTTGCGCCAGCCGCTCGAGGAGGGCCGGGTCGCGATCGCCCGGGCGGTTCGGACGGCGGTCCTCCCGGCGCGCTTCCAGCTCGTCGCGGCGATGAACCCCTGCCGCTGCGGCAACACCGGCACGGCGACGCCGTGCGAGTGCCCGCCCAACGGTCCGGAGCGGTACGTCGCCCGGATCTCGGGGCCGCTCCGCGATCGGATAGACCTCTGGGTCGGCATGCCCCGTCTGCCCGCGGCCGCCCTCGTCTCGGACGACGACCCCGAAGACTCGGCCACGGTCGGAGCCAGGATCGCCGCCTGCCGCCTGGTCCAGGCGGGACGTCCACCGCACGCCCTCAACGGACGGGTCGGCGGACGCGCGCTGCGGGCGGCGTGTCGGCTGTCACCATCGGCTCGCCGCCGGGCGATCGCGCTCGCCGACATGGAGCGCCTCTCCGGGCGGGGAACGGACCGGCTCCTGCGGGTGGCCCGCACGATCGCGGACCTGGCCGGTGCGGCGGCCGTCGGCGAGGACCACCTCGAGGAGGCGGCTCGCTGGCGGGCGCCGGCGGCGCGGCCCCATCTCGCCCTGGCCGTCTGAGGATGCTCGGCGTGGGACGCGATGGACCGTTCGGCCCGCCCTCGATGGCCGCGCCCGGGGACCGAGCCGGGACGACGGATCGGGAGGCGCTCGTCGTCATCGCCACGGTCGACGGCGTCGGACCGATCACCCTCGAACGGCTTCTCGGCGTCCTCGGCAGCCCGAGGGCCGTCATCGAGATGGCTCGAGGGCGATCGGGCGCCGCGGACCTGCGCAACGCGAGCCGGGGTCCAGACGGGTCATCAAACGCGATGCCCTCTGCGGCCGCGGAAGGCCTGGCCGTCGCCGCTCGCTCGTCCGAGGCGATCCTCGAGGCGATGCGGCGCGCCGGCGTCTGTGCGCTCACCCTCGAGGAGCCGGCCTATCCGGCGCGGTTGCGGCTGATCGAGCTCCCGCCGCGCGTCCTGTTCGTGCGAGGCGACGTGGCCGCCCTGGAGGCGGACGCATCCGTTGCGGTCGTCGGAACCCGCCGCCCGACAGAGGGCGGCCGGCGGACGGCTGCCCGAATCGGGGCAGCGCTCAGCAGGGCGGGCGCGCTCGTCGTCAGCGGGCTGGCGGTGGGCATCGACGGCACGGCCCACGCAGCAGTCGTCGGCGACGGCGGCCGGACGGTCGCGGTCATCGGCGGCGGCCACGACCGGCTCTTCCCGCGGCTCCACGACCGGCTCGCCGACGCGATCGTCGACGGCGGTGGCGCGGTGATCTCGGAGCACCCTCCGGACACCATGCCGACGAAGGGCACGTTCCCGCGCCGGAACCGGATCATCAGCGGCCTTGCCGACGCGGTCGTGGTCGTCGAGGCCGGGGCGCGGAGCGGCGCGCTGCTGACCGCGTCCTGGGCCCTGGAGCAGGGTCGCGAGTGCTTCTTTGTCCCCGGGACGATCGACGCCCCGCAATCGGCCGGTTGCCTGGCCTGGCTGCGCGACTACGGCGGAGTGACCCGGATCGTGTCCGGTGTCCCGCAGCTCCTCGAGGATCTCGGGCTCGCCGCATCGGCAGCCTTCCCGGAAGCTCGGCGGACGAGCCTCCACGTCCCACCCGAGCGTTCGATCCGCGCCCCATCGGCGCAGGCCCGCCGAGCCGAGCTCTCGCCCCGCGAGGACCGGATCGCACGCGCCCTCCTCGACGGCGCCATCACGGCGGACGAGCTCGTCGCCGTGACCGGCATGCCGATCGCGGCCGTCCTCGCGGGCCTGACGGCCCTCGAGGCCGCCGGCCTGGCCGTCGGGGCCTATGGGCGCTATCGCGTCGCCGGCCTGCTTGCAGCTGCGGACTTCCAGCCACCCGGCCCGGCGGCGGGGACACTCGGGCAGGGGTTGCCGGTCCACGGCCCGCCGAACCCGCGGTCTGACGAGGCGGGAGCCTGAAAGCCCAGCCCGGAGGGGCCGTGCTATCCTGCCGGCGGCCGTGAAACCATGGCCTGCAGCTTCTCGACGCCATCGTCCCCAGGCGACGAGCCAGGAGACTGCCGTATTGCGTAGATACCTCGCGGCCACGCTGGCCGCCCCTGTCCTGCTCCTCGTGGTCGCCCGCTCGCTCGGGCACCGGGCAGGCGGACGTCGCCTCAGTACGATCGCGGTCATGCTGGCCGTCGGGGCGATCGTGGCGTTCTCGGGCACCCGGCCGACGCCCACGACGGCTACGCCCCCGACCCGGATGGTCACGGTCGAGGACCTCGAGTTCACGACCGAGATCCAGACCTCCGAGTCGCCGTCCGCGCCGGTCTCCATCTCCTTCCCGTCGCCGATGAACGAGGCCAGCGTGGCCGAGATGCTCAAGATCACGCCGCCCACGGTCGTCGACATCTCCTGGGATCGGACGGGCACGCTCCTGACCGTCGTCCCGACGACGGCTTGGCGAGCCGGCACCTACCACTCCGTGACCGTCGGCGCGGGCGCCCTCGACGCCACCGGCCGGCCCCTGGCGCGGCCGCTCCGGGCGGCTTTCCTCACCCGGCCGGCCGAGACCGCCACGCTCACCGCGACCTCGACGGTCGGCGACGAGGCCGCCGTCGCGACGGCCTTCCGGATCGAGTTCTCCGGGCCCGTCGACGAATCCAGCCTCGACGTCCTCGTGACCCCGGCGATCGAGGGCTCGACGATCCCGGCCCCGGAATCGACCGAGGCGGCCCCGATCTATGAGTTCGTCCCGGCCGACCCGCTCGACCCGGACACCGAGTACACGGTCCGCCTGGGAGCCTCGACCCGCGACCTCGACGGCGCCGAGATCGACGCTCCGAGCCTGGTCGTCCGGACGGCGGCCGTGCCGGCGGTCGTCCGGTTCCGGCCCCGCAACACCTGGACCGACGTCGCCCGGAGCCAGGACCTGTCGGTCCGCTTCACCGAGCCGATGGATCACGCCTCGACCGAGGGAGCCTGGAGTGCGGTCGCCGGGACGACGAGGCTCAGCGGCGCGTTCAGGTGGGCCGAGGGCGACACGGTCATGGTGTTCAACCCGAAGGACGCCCTCGGCTACAGCCAGAAGGTCACGATGACCGTCGGGACGGGCGCGCTCTCGAAGGCCGGCCTGCCCCTCCAGGCGGCCGCGTCGGCGACGTTCACGACGGTCGCCAAGCCGAAGCCGGCCAGGAGCAGCGGCGGCGGCAGCAGCAGCAGCGGCGGGGGCGGGGGCGGGAGCATCGGCGGTAGCACCTGGGCCGCGGTCGAGAGCTACTACCTCGGTCTCATGAACTGCACGCGCACGGGCGGCTGGGTGACCTCGTCGGGCAGCTGCTCGAGCCCGGGCGGACGGAACGTCGCCCCGCTCTGGCAGGACGCCGGCATCACCGCCAAGGTCTCCCGGCCGTACGCCAAGAAGCTCGCCGTGAACAACATCTGCTCCCATTTCTCGGGCGGCAACCCCGGCGACCGCCTCCGGGCCGCCGGCTACACCAGCTACGTCTGGGCCGAGAACCTCGGCTGCCGCAGCGGCGATCCGCACGCCGCCGTCCTCGGGTCGCACCTGTTCTTCCAGAGCGAGAGCTCCTACAACGGCGGCCACTACGTCAACCTGATGAACGCGAAATACGATCGGGTCGGGATCGGCGTCTGGGTCTCCGGGGGCCGAGTCCGGCTCGTCGTCGACTTCTACCATCCGCTCTGAACCGCCGACCGTGATCCGCAACGCGGTCGTCCACCTGCTGAGCGAGCAGCCGGTGGTGGCCGATCTTGTCGAGGAGCCGAAGCCCGGCGACAGCCTTCTCATCTGCACGAACCTGCGGACGCTGGACGGCAAGCGACCGGTGTTCATCGACCAGACGGCCTCCA
The DNA here is from genome assembly GCA_963719145.1 of uncultured Chloroflexia bacterium. Taxonomy (GTDB): domain Bacteria; phylum Chloroflexota; class Limnocylindria; order Limnocylindrales; family CSP1-4; genus UBA5189. The sequence continues at coordinate 516,761 of CAVRAX010000004.1, read as the reverse complement.
CGTTCGTCTTTCCGTACCTCCACATCCGGTTCATCGAGATCCGGCCCGACAAGCCCGACGCCGGGGCCACCCCGGAGGCGGCCGAGGCGGAAGCTGACGCCGACCTCGAGATCGACGAGGACTTCCTGCAGCGGATTCGCGACGCCTGAATCCTCGGGCTGAGGGCCCGCCGGAGCTCAGCTCGGCCCTCGGAGCGCGAACGCCGGCCCGGCGGGAGGCTGACGGCGCGCAATCGGCAGCGAAGGGGCCTGCGGTATAGTCCCGCCCGATGCCGAAGCACCTGGTGATCGTTGAGTCGCCGGCCAAGGCGCGGACGATCGAGCGCTATCTCGGCGACGATTACCGCGTCCTGGCCTCCTACGGGCACGTCCGCGACCTGCCCGAGAACCCCGGCAAGGGCAAGTTCGGGGTGGACGTCGACCACGGCTTCGTCCCCGAGTACGTCGTCGCCGACGATCGGCGCAAGCAGGTCGAGGCGATCGAGAAGGCGGCCCGCAGTGCCGATCTCGTCTACCTGGCAACGGACCTCGACCGGGAGGGCGAGGCGATCGCCTGGCACGTCGCCGAGGCGGCCCACGTCCCGGCCGCGAAGACGCGTCGAGTGACCTTCTCCGAGATCACCGACCGGGCCGTGCGTGACGCCTTCGAGCACCCTCGGGCGATCGACACGGATCTCGTTGACGCCCAGCAGACGCGGCGGATCATGGACCGTCTGGTCGGCTACACCCTGAGCCCGCTGCTATCCCGGAAGGTCAGGAGCGGTCTCTCGGCCGGGCGGGTCCAGTCTGTCGCGGTCCGGCTCGTCGTGGAGCGCGAGCGGGCGATCGCCGCATTCACGGCCCGCGAGTACTGGACGCTCCGGGCGAGGCTGGCCACGGCGACCGGCGCCGCGTTCGAAGCGGAGCTCCTCCGGATCGAGGGCAAGCCCCTCGAGATCGCCGACGAGGCCACGGCCACGCGCCACGCCGAGGCCATCCGGCAGCTCCGGCCGGTCGTCACGGCGGTCGGGACGCGGGCCCAGCAGCGCAGCCCGGCCCCGCCGTTCACGACCTCGACCCTCCAGCAGGAGGCGAGCCGCAAGCTCAGCCTCAGCCCGAAGCGGACGATGTCGATCGCGCAACGGCTCTACGAGGGCGTGGACACGCCCGACGGCCATGCCGGCCTGATCACCTACATGCGGACCGACTCGACGGCGATGGCCGGTGTGGCGATGGGCGAGGCCCGCGACGTCATTGGCCGGCGCTTCGGCGCGGCGTACACGATGCCCAGGGGCCGCGTCTACAAGACCAAGGCCAAGGGCGCCCAGGAGGCCCACGAGTCGATCCGCCCGACGAGCTTCGCCCGCGATCCCGAGTCGCTCGCCGGCAGCCTCAAGCCCGAGGAGCTCCGGCTCTACCGGCTCATCTGGCAGCGGGCACTCGCCTCGCAGATGGCGGCCAAGTCCCTCGAGACGACGACCGCCGACCTGGCCGATGGGCCGTACGAGCTCCGCGCCAGCGCGACCCGGACCCTCTTCGACGGCTTCGCCCGGGTCTACACCGAGGGTCGCGACGACGACGGCGAGGACGACGCGGAGGGCCGCCTGCCGGCGCTCGCCAAGGACGACCGGACGAGCGTCACCGATGTCGAGCCGACCCAGCACTTCACCGAGCCGCCGCCGCGCTACACGGAGGCAGCGCTCGTCAAGGCCCTCGAGGAGCACGGAATCGGGCGGCCGTCGACATACGCGGCGACGCTGTCGACGATCGTCGACCGTGGCTACGTCCGGATCGAGGATCGGCGGCTCCGGCCCGAGCTGATCGGCGAGGTCGTCACGGACCTCCTCGTCGAGCACTTCGGCGACTACGTGGATCTGGCCTTCACGGCCCGGATGGAAGAAGAGCTCGACGAGATCGCCCGCGGCGAGCGGGCCTGGGTCCCGCTCCTCGAAGCGTTCTATCCGCCGCTCCGCGATCGCGTCGCCGAGGTCCGCAAGAACACCCGCCGGCGCGACTTCACGACCGAGGCCACCGACGAGGTCTGCTCGCTCGGCCACCCGATGGTCATCCGCCTCGGCCGGAACGGGCGCTTCCTGGCCTGCTCCCTCTACCCGGAGCACAAGGAATCTCGGCCGCTCCCCGGCGACGAGGCGCCGGTGTTGCCGGGCACCGGCGAGCCCTGTCCGAAGTGCGGCGAGGGCGTCCTGGCGTCGAAGCGGGGTCGGTTCGGGCCATTCGTCGGCTGCTCCCGCTACCCAGACTGCGACTACATCGTCCGCGAGGGTCCGCCGCCGCCCGAGCCGCTCCCCTTCGAGGTGGTCTGCCCGAAGAATGGCGACGGCCGTCTCGTCGCCCGTCGCGCCCGGCGGACGGGAAACGTCTTCTGGGGGTGCTCGGCTTACCCGAAGTGCGACTACACGACGAACCACGAGCCCCTCGGCGCGGTCCACGACGCGGACGACGGCCCCGTCGCGCGGCGCGACGACGGCGCGATCTGCCTCCGGTGCGGCGCGTCGATCGAGCTCCCGCCGGGCGACGTCCCGATGGTGGGATTGCGACTGCCGGGCGGCCCGCCGGACCCGTCTGCCCTCGTCAGCAAGCGGCCGGCCGGCGGCCGCGGCGGAGCACGCCGCGGGTCCGGTTCGCGAGGTGCCGCGGGCAAGTCGGGCGGGACCGGGCGGGCCGCTGGGTCGGGGCGGGCCGGTGGCCGCCGACCGACGACCCGCGGGCGCTCGAGCGGCAGCACCCCCGGCGCGTGACGGACCCGGGACAGTCCGGGCGGGCCCTCGAGCGCTTCCTCCGCGGGCTGGCCGCCCGCGACGCCTCGCCCCACACGATCCGTGCCTATCGGACGGCCCTGGGCGTCTATCTCGCCTGGCTCGATGAGCGGGCCGTGGACTGGCGAGCCCCGGCTCGCAGCCAGCTGCGGGCCTATCTCGCCCGGCTCGTGAGCTCGTCGGCCCGGTCGTCCGTCGCCCAGCGGCTGGCCGCGATCCGGGCGTTCCACCGGTATGCCGCGCGGTCGGGCTGGTCGGCCGGGAACCCCTGGAGCGCGATCTCGACGCCGCGACTCCCGAAGCGCCTGCCCCGGGTCCTCGAGATCGAGCAGATCGACCGGCTCCTGGCGGCGGTCGACGCGGGCCTCGCGGCCGCGGCGGTCCGGGACGCCCGTCCGGGGGCGACGGGAGCGGCGACGGCGATCGCCCTCCGCGACCGGGCCATCGTGGAGACGGCCTACGCCGCCGGTCTCCGGATCAGCGAGCTGGCGGCCGCGGAGCTCGGCGCGCTCGACCTCCGTCGGGGCGAGGTTCGGGTCATGGGCAAAGGCCGCAAGGAGCGGATCGGGCTGCTCGGCCGGCCGGCGGTCCGAGCCCTGACCGTCTACCTCGACGAGGCCCGGCCCGTCCTCCTCTCGCTGCGGACGGCCCCCGGCCCCGCACCCGCCGTCGTCTTCCTCAACCACCGGGGCGAGGCGATCGGCGTTCGCGGCCTGCGGTTCCGGATCGACCGTCTCTGCCGGGCCGCGGGACTGCCCGCCGGTGTGTCGCCGCACACGCTTCGCCACTCGTTCGCCACGCATCTCCTCGACGGGGGAGCGGACCTCCGGGTCGTCCAGGAGCTGCTCGGCCACGAGAGCCTCGCGACCACCCAGATCTACACCCACGTCTCACCGACGCGGCTCCGGTCGGCCTACCGCTCGGCCCACCCACGCGCCCATCAGTCCGTCGCCGAGGCTGATGGCGAACCGCTCGAAGCGACCGAGCCGGCGTGAGCGGGCCGGCATGAGGGAGCCACCGGCGACGCCGGCCGGCCCGTCGGCGGCCAACCTCGACGAGGCGACGCCGGCCAGCCCGCCCGGCGCCCGCTCCGGCCGGTCGGGGCTCGTCCGGGCCGGCGTCATCCTGTCGGCGGCCTTCCTCGTGTCCCGGCTCTTGGGATATGTTCGGACGGTCGTCCTCGGGGCGACCTTCGGAACGGGTCCCGAGCTCGACGCCTTCTTCGCCGCGTTCCGGGTCCCGGACCTGATCTTCCAGGTCGTCGCGGCCGGAGCGATGGGCTCGGCCCTCATCCCGGTGACCGCGGGCCTGTTCGCGGCGGGGGAGCGCGCCCACGCCTGGCGCGTCGTGGCCACCCTCGGGAACCTGCTCCTCGTGGCCATGACGGTGCTCGCCACGGCCGCCTTCATCGGGGCACCGGTCCTGGTGCGGCTCCTCGCCCCCGGCTTCGACGAGGCCGCGCTGGCGCGGACGACCGAGCTCACCCGGATCATGCTCGCGGCCCCGGTCCTGCTGTCCCTCGGAGCCGTCGCGACCAGTGCGCTCAACGCCGAGGGCCGATTCACCGCCGCCGCCGCCGCTCCGATCGTCTACAACCTCGCGATCATCGGCGCCGCCGTCCTCCTCGGCCCGTCGATGGGCGTCACCGCCCTGGCCTGGGGGGTCGTCGCCGGGGCCGCCGGGCACGTCGCGATCCAGCTGCCGACCCTCGTCGGCCTCGGGTTCCGGCCGATGCTCCGAATCGATCTCGCGGATCGCGCCGCGCGGCGCGTCCTGACCCTCCTCGCGCCCCGGGCCCTCGGCCTCGGCGCCTCCCAGGTCACGTTCATCGTGATGACCGCGCTGGCGTCATCGCTCGGCGAGGGCGCGATCTCGAGCTACACGATCGCCTTCTCCCTCCTCCAGATCCCGATCGGCCTCATCGGGGTCCCGCTGGGGGTCGTGATCTTCCCGTCGATCTCGCGCGAGCACGCCCTCGGTGCCACGGGGGCCTACGTCTCGATGGTCACCCGAGCGGTGCGCCTGCTGCTCTTCGTGCTGATCCCGATCGCCGCCCTCGGGATCGTCCTCCGGGCCCCGGTCGTGGAGCTCCTCTTCGGCTACGGCCGATTCGACGCCGCCGCGGTCGAACGCACGGCAGCGACGCTGGCGCTCTTCCTCCTGGGCCTGCCGGCCCATGCGGCGATCGCCATCCTGGCCCGGGCGTTCTACGCCCGCCAGGACACCCGGACGCCGGTCGCCGCCGCCGTCCTCGCCGTCGTCGTGAACACCCTCCTCGGGGTGGGGCTCGTCGGTCCCCTCGGGCTGCCGGGGCTGGCGCTGGCCATCGCGATCGCGGCCTGGGTCGAGGCGGGCAGCCTCCTCCTCGTCCTCGGCCGTCGCGTTCCCACGTTCGAGCGGTGGGGGATCGTGCGGGTCCTGGCCGAGACGGCCGCGGCGGCGCTCGGCGGGGCCCTGGTCGGGGCCGCCGTGGCCAGCGCCCTTGCTCCGATGCTCGCGCCGGGCGTGGCCAAGGTCTCGATCCTGGCCGGGACCGTCGCCGCGACGCTGGCCGGTGGGGCCGTCTTCCTCGGCGCCGCCGTCGCCTTGCGGATCCCGGAGCTGCCTTCTATCGTCGAGCTCGTGACCGACCTGATCCGGCGCCGGCGCCGGTCGTGAGCGGCCCGGCCGCACCCGATCCGGCCGCTCCCGCTGGCCCCGCCGCGCTGGACGATCCGGCGGCCTGGAACGCCCTCGTCCAGGCGGCGGATCCGGGGTCCTACCTCCAGCTCGCTCCCTGGGCCGAGGTGAAGCGGGCCAACGGCTGGACCGCGACGCGACTCGGCGCGGCAGTGCCCGGTCCGGGCACGAGCTCGACGACGATCGGCGCCCAGGTGCTCCTCCGCCGGCCGGGCCCGTTGCCGTGGGCCTTTGCCTACGCGCCGCGGGGGCCGGTGACGGTCGCCTGGCGGCCGGAGCTCGTCGCCCCATTCACGATGGCCGTCCGTGCCGGGCTGGCCCGTTCCGGCGGACGAGTCTCGCATCTTCGGATCGATCCGGAGGTGGAGCTGGACGGCCCCCATGACCAGGCCGGCTCGCTCCGAGCCGCGCTCCTCGCCGCGGGCTGGCGACCCGCGCCGCCGATCCAGCCGGCCTCGACCCGCCTCATCGACCTCCGCGCCGACGAGCCGGCGCTGTGGGGCGACCTGCGCAAGAAGTGGCGACAGTACGTGAACCGCGCCAGGAACGGCGGTGTGACCGTCGAGGATGGCGGCGGCGAATCGATCGGCATCTTCCACGCGATCTACCGGGAGACGGCCGCCCGGGCCGGCTTCCTGATCCGGACCGAGGCCGCCTATCGGGACGTCTGGGACGCCTACAGTCCGCTCGGCCTCGCCCGGCTGCTCATCGCCCGCCACGCCGACGGCGAGCCGGCAGCCTCGCTCTTCCTCGTCCGTTGCGGGTCGCGCGTCGTCGAACCCTACGGCGGCATGACCGCCGCCGGGGCCGAGTCGCGTGCCAACTACCTCCTCAAGTGGGAGGCGATCCGGACATCCCGCGAGGCCGGCGCCGCGACCTACGACCTGTGGGGCCTGGCCCACCCGGGGATCGCCCACTTCAAGGCCGGCTTCGGGGGTCGCGAGGTTCGTTACATCGGAGCCTGGGACCTGGTCCTCGATCGGCTCGGCCGGTCCGTCTACGGGATGGCCCAGCGAGGTCGAGTCTGGTTCGAACGGCGGCGCCACGGCCTGGGAAGCGGCACCGCGACCGCGCCGGGCACCGGCGGCGACGCCGGCCCGGACGGGTAGCCTCCGCGGATGGAGGTTCGGCCGGCCAACGCCCGTGAGCTCGAGGTCTGGGACGACCTCGTCGTCAGGCCCGGCGGCGGGCACGTCTACCAGTCGATGGCCTGGGCCCGGCACCGGGCCGCATCGGGCTGGCGCCCGCATCACCTGGTCGCCGGCGACGGCTCGGCCGTCCTGGCTCTCGAGCGCCCCTGGCCCCTGATCGGCGGCGGCAGCGCCTACCTGCCCCGGGGGCCGATCCCGGCCGGCGATGCCGGGGCCATGGCCGACCGGCTGGCGTCGTTCACGGCCTGGCTCGCCGGCCGTGGCCTCGACGTGCTGGCCACCGACGCCGAGGTACCGGCCGCGACCGGGTACGCGGAGCGGATCGAGGCCCTCGGGTTTTACCCGATCGAGGAGATCCAGCCGTCGCGTCACCGGCTCGGCCTGCCTCTCGGCCGCGGAGTGGATGAGACGGCTGCCATGGCCAAGATCGCCAAATCGACGCGGCAGCGGATCCGGGCGGCGGAGCGGGCCGGCACGATCGTCGTGCGGCACGATCGGGCCCGCGGCGCGGACGTCGAGCCGGGCGAGGGCTTCGCCCGGGCGGCCGACCCGAGCGATCGAGCCCTCGACCGCTTCTACGACCTCCTCCTCGAGACCGGCGAGCGGCGCCACTTCGCGTTCGGGCCGCGGGCCGAGTTCGTCGCCTGGTGGCGGGCCGCCCTCGCCGCCGGCTGGCTCGTCCTCCTCGAGGCCAGCTCACCGGGCGGAGACCCGCTGGCCGGCCTGCTCCTCTACCGCCACGGCGGCCGCCTCAGCACCGTCCACTCGGGCGACCATGCGACGACGCGACGAGAGCACCCCGGCGCGCTCCACCTCCTCCGCTGGCGGGCGATCCAGCTCGCCATCCGGGAGGGTTGCGCCGAGATGGACCTCGGCGGGGCCGATGTGCCGGGTGCCCGCCGGCCGCCCGTCGACGGCGAACCGATGTACGGGCTCTTCGAGCACAAGCGCTCGTTCGGTGCAACATGGCTGCAGCTGACCGGCGCCCACGAGCGGGTCATCCGGCCGCGCCGCTACGCGGCCGGGCGGGGGCTGGCCCGGGTCGTGCGCGTTCTCGGACGGGGCGGCCCACGCTCCGGAGGCCGATGACGGCGATCGCCGAGCTCCTGTCGGCCGCCGAGCCCCGCGAGCCGCGGCCGCTGGTCGAGCTCGCCGCCCGGCTCGAGGCCGAGGGACGCCTGCGGCCCGGATCGGCCACGCCGGTCGCTCCCGACCTCCTCGTGCGCGGCCTGGCGTTCGACTCGAGGGTGGTCCGCGCGGGCGCCCTGTTCGTGGCCGTGGCCGGAGAGCACGCCGATGGCCATGACTACGTCCGCGCCGCGGCCGACGCGGGAGCCGTCGCCGCGATCGTCGAGCGACCGGTGGAGGCGCCGATCCCGCTGCTCGTGGTCGATGGCAGCCGGCGGGCCCTGGCCGGCGCCGCGGCCTGGTGGTACGGCGACCCGTCGGCCGAGCTCGGGGTGGTCGGGATCACCGGGACCGACGGCAAGACGACGACGAGCTACCTCGCGACGGCCGCGCTCGTGGCGGCGGGCATCCCGACCGGCATGCTCGGGACCGCGGCCCTCGAGATCGGCGGCGTCCGCGAGGCCAACCCGGAGCACGCCACGACGCCGGAGGCGCCGCGGCTCCAGGCGATCCTCCGGGCGATGGTCGCGGCCGGCGACCGGGCGGCGATCGTCGAGACGACATCCCACGGGCTGGCCCTCGACCGCGTGGCCGGCGTCCGCTACGACGTGGCGATCTTCACGAACCTGACCCACGAGCACCTGGAGCTCCACGGCACGTTCGAGGCGTATCGCGATGCCAAGCGCTCGCTGTTCGATCGATTGGCGATGGGGGCCGAGAACCCGGCCAAGCCGGATCTGGGCTGGCCCCGGACCGGGATCGTCAACGCCGACGATCCCTCGGCCGAGGTCTTCGTCGAGGCCACCCGTCGGGCCGGCGCGCGGGTTATCACGTACTCGCAGAATCCGTCACGACGGGAGGCCGACGTCACGACGAGCTCGGTTGCCCTGATGCCGTTCGAGCTCGGCGGTGGCCTCCGGATGGCCTACGCGACTCCCCGGACGACGGGCGAGCTGCGGTCGGCCCTGGCGGGCGGCTTCAACGCCGCGAACCTCCTGGCGGTCCTCGCCCTCGGCGAGGCCCTCGACCTCGATCCGGCGGCCGTCGAGGCAGGCATCGAGTCGGTCCGGGCGATTCCGGGCCGGATGGAGCGGGTCGTGGCCGGCCAGCCGTTCGAGGTCATCGTCGACTACGCCCACACGCCGGCCTCGCTCGAGACGGTCCTCAACGAGCTGCGCGTCCTCGCGCGGCCGAGGCGGGGCCGGGTGATCGTCGTCTTCGGCTCGGCCGGCGAGCGGGACACCCTGAAGCGGCCCGACATGGGTCAGATCGCCGCTCGGCGGGCCGCGTTCGTCGTGTTGGCCGACGAGGACCCGCGCGGCGAGGACCGCGAGGCGATCCTCGCCGAGATCGCGGCCGGGGCCACCGCCGCCGGCAAGGTCCGCGGCCGCGACCTCCTGCTGATTCCGGATCGGCGGGCGGCGATCCGGGCCGCCCTCGAGCGAGCCCGGCCCGGCGACTTCGTCCTCCTGGCCGGCAAGGGCCACGAATCGACGATCCTCTACGCGGATCGCGCCGAGCCGTGGGACGAGCGGGCCGAGGCCAGGGCGGCCCTCGCCGAGCTGGGCTACGCGGACGCCGACACACGGTGAGGCTCCGCCCGTGCTCGCGGTGCGGGGCCTCGCGCTTGCGGCGGGGATGATCGCTACGGGGTGATGCCGAAGCCCGCCAGGAAGGCCAGGTCGTCCGGCTGGTCGAGGCGGTAGGCCCCACCGATGCCCGTGCAGTTCGGGCTGAGGCCGAACGACATCACCGCGACGACCATGTTCGAGGTCGATGCACCACACTCGGGATTCGAACTCGGGCCGGGTCGGACGGCTTCTGCACGCCGGGGAGACGCGCAAAGCCCGCTGCTAGACTTCGAACAGATGGCCGCTCCCGGCACGCGGGCCGAAACCGCGGACGCGCCGCCCCGCGCCACGCCCCCTCGCGGGCGCCGGCCGCCGGGTCGCGCCCTGTCGCGGACGACGGCCGCGCGCGAGGACGCGTCGGTCGAGACGATGACGGCGCGGCTGCTCGCCGCGATCCGGGTGCACTACCCGCAGGCGGACCTCTCGGATGTCGAGCGGGCGGTGGCGATGGCCGTCGAGGCCCACGGCGAGCAGCGCCGGGCCTCGGGCGAGCCGTACGTCACCCACCCGATCGCCGCGGCCGAGATCCTGGCCGAGCTCGGGCTCGACCCGGTCGCGATCGAGGCGGCCGTCCTCCACGACGTTCCCGAGGACACCGAGTACGCCCTCGGCGACATCGAGGAGCGCTTCGGCCAGGAGGTCGCCCACCTCGTCGACGGGGTGACGAAGCTCGGCAAGTTCAGCACCCTGAGCCACGAGCAGCAGCAGGCCGAGAACATCCGGAAGATGTTCCTGGCGATGGCCGAGGACATCCGGGTCGTCCTCATCAAGCTGGCCGATCGTCTCCACAACATGCGGACGCTGGCCGCGCTGCCGATGGAGAAGCAGCTCCGGATCGCCCGCCAGACCCTCGAGATCTACGCCCCGCTGGCCGAGCGGCTCGGGATCTGGCAGGTCAAGTGGGAGCTGGAGGACCTGGCCTTCAAGGTCCTCGAGCCGGAGCGGTTCCGGGAGCTGGCGAAGCTCCTCGACACCCGGCGCAAGGGCCGCGAGGGCTACATCGAGCGGGCGATCGCCGAGCTCGAGCCCCGTCTTCGCGAGGCCGGCGTCAACGCCGACCTGCAGGGCCGGCCGAAGCACATCTACAGCATCTGGAAGAAGATGCAGCGCAAGTCGGCCGAGTTCGGCGAGATCTACGACGTCTACGCCATCCGGATCCTCGTCGACGAGGTTCGCGACTGCTACGCCGCCCTGGGCATCGTCCACGCCCTGTGGCGGCCGATCCCCGGCCAGTTCGACGATTACATCGCCGTCCCCAAGAACAACCTCTACCAGTCCCTCCACACGGCCGTCATCGCGATCGAGGGCAAGCCCCTCGAGATCCAGATCCGGACCCGCCAGATGCACCAGGTCTCCGAGGTCGGGATTGCCGCCCACTGGCGCTACAAGGAGGGCACGAAGTCCGAGCGCGACTACGACGCCAAGCTGGCCTGGCTGCGCCAGCTCATGGACTGGCAGCGCGACGTCAGCGACGCGACCGAGTTCGTCGAGGGCATCAAGCTCGACATCTTCCAGGACCAGGTCTTCGTCTTCACGCCCCGCGGCGACATCAAGGACCTGCCGGCCGGGGCGACCCCGCTCGACTTCGCCTACCGGATCCACACGGACGTCGGCCACCGGACGATCGGGGCCAAGATCAACAACCGCCTCGTGCCCCTCGACTATCGCCTCAAGAACGGCGACATCGTCGAGATCGTCACGACGAAGGCGGAGCACGGACCGTCACGCGACTGGCTGAACCTCGTCCGGACCAGCCACGCGCGGGAGAAGATCCGGCAATGGTTCAAGCGCCAGGAGCGCGACGAGAACATCGTCCACGGGCGAGACGCGCTCGACCGCGAGCTCCGCCGCCTGGCTCGGACCTCGATCGCGACCCTCGGCCAGGACCGAATCATGGAGGTCGCCCGGCAGCTGAGCTACGACGCCCTCGACGACTTCCTGGCCGCGATCGGCTACGGGGCGGTCTCGGCCCAGTCGGTGGTCATGCGCCTGGGCGTCGTCGACGACGCCGAGCTGACCCTGCCGACGGTCGCGCCGGCGATCCAGCCGGCGGTCGCCGGCGGCGTCCGGGTGAAGGGCGTCGGGGACCTCCTGGTCCGCTTCGCCCGTTGCTGCCACCCCATCCCGGGCGACCCGATCCAGGGCTTCATCACCCGGGGCAAGGGCGTCACGGTCCACCTCCGCTCCTGCCCGACCGTGATCAACGAGCGCGAGGTCAGCCGGCTCATCGAGGTCGAGTGGGAGGCAGCCCCGGCCCAGACCTACCCGATCGCGATCCGGGTCGAGGCCTATGACCGGACGGGCCTCCTCTCGGACATCACCCAGGTCGTCGCCGAGGCCAAGGTCAACATCCTGGCCGCCGACGTCGCCGTCGGGCCGGACCACGTCGCGGTCGTGCGGGCGACCCTCCAGGTCGCCTCGGTCAGCCAGCTCGCTCGGGTCCTCGGCCGGATCGAGCAGCTCAAGGACGTCATCAGCGTCTCGCGCGACCTCGGCTGAGGCGTCGCTGGCCGGCGAATGCGGCGGCCCCGGTGGGCCGTAGACTTCCGGTCATGGCCACCTTCCGAGCGCCGCGCGGCACGCGCGACCTGCTGCCCGACGATGCGGTCCGCCTCGAACGGCTCGTCCGGACCGGGCGAGAGCTGGCGACCCGCTACGGCTACCGGCCGGTCGAGACGCCGATCTTCGAGCAGTCGGCCGTCTTCGAGCGCGGCATCGGCGAGGTCACCGACGTCGTCGAGAAGGAGCTCTTCCGGATCGCGCCGCGGACCGACGAATCGGAGTCGTGGGCGCTCCGTCCGGAGCCTACCGCCGGGATCGTCCGGGCCTACATCCAGCACGGCCTGCAGACCTGGCCCCAACCGGTCCGGCTGACGACGACCGGGCCGATGTTCCGCTACGACCGGCCCCAGGCCGGACGCTATCGTCAGTTCTGGCAGTTCGACGTCGAGGCGATCGGGGACCCGGGACCGGCGATCGACGCCGAGATCATCGAGCTCGGCCTGCGCTTCTACACGGAGGTCGGGGTCGACGGTGTCCGGGTTCTCCTCAACTCGATCGGCGACCCGGCCTGCCGGCCGGGGTATCTGGCCGCGCTCGTCGATCACTACCGGGCGCGACGGGTCGAGCTGCCGCCGGCGGAGCTCGACCGGCTGGAGCGGAATCCACTCCGACTCCTCGATTCCAAGGACCCGGCGATGGCCGCGATCAACGCCGCTGCGCCGAGGAGCAGCGACCACCTGTGCGAGGCCTGCGCAGCCCATTTCGCCGCGGTCCGGGCCCACCTCGACGCGCTTCGGATCGGCTACCGCCTGGAGCCCGGTCTCGTCCGCGGTCTCGACTACTACACGCGGACCGCCTTCGAGTTCTATGTCGAGGGCCGTGAGGGCCAGCAGCAGGCGCTCGGCGGGGGCGGGCGCTATGACGGGCTGGTGGAGCTCCTCGGCGGACGGCCGACGCCGGGCATCGGCTTCGGGCTCGGGCTCGATCGAATCGTGCTCGTCCTGGCCGAGCAGGCATCGGCCGAGCCGGGCGTGGCCGAGGCCGATCCCCACGACACTCCCGACGCGGTCGTCGTGTCGGCGGACCCACACGACACCGTCGGCCGGCTCGTCGTCGCGACCGAGCTGCGGGCCGCCGGCCTCCGGGCCCGGGCCGACCTGGGGCTGCGCAAGCTCGGACGGCAGCTCGAGGCCGCCGGCCGGGACAGGGCCCACTTCGCGGTGATCCTCGGCGACGAGCTGGCCGACGGCCAGGTCCAGCTCCGCGACCTCGAGGCTGGGACCCAGCGGGCCGTGGCGACCTCGGACCTGGCGAGGGAGCTCAAGCGCGGAGCGAGCCAGCACAAGCACGGCTGAGCGCGGCGGCGGCTACGATACGCGCGCCATGAGCGACCCCACGAGCCCTGCCGCCGGCCTCGCCACGCCCTATCGCAGCCACACCTGCGGCGCCCTGCGCGCCTCGGACGCGGGGTCGCCGGCTCGCCTCGCGGGTTGGGTCCATCGGCGGCGCGACCACGGCCAGCTGATCTTCATCGACCTCCGTGACCGGCATGGCCTGACCCAGGTCGTCATCGATGCGACCGATGCGCCCGAGGCGCACGAGATCGCCTCGCGGGCCCGCTCGGAGTTTGTCGTCACGGTCGCCGGCGAGGTCGCCAGGCGGCTGCCCGGGACGGAGAACAGCCGGCTTCCGACCGGCGACATCGAGCTCCGGGCGACGGAGGTCACGATCCTCAACGAGGCCAAGACACCGCCCTTCTACATCAACGATCCCGACGCCCCGATCGACGAGACCCTCCGGCTCAAGTACCGCTACCTGGACATCCGGCGGGAGGCCATGCAGGAGCGGCTGCTCCTCAGGAGCCGGCTCGTCCAGTCGATCCGCGCTGTCCACCATGCCAGCGGCTTCGTCGAGGTCGAGACGCCGAACCTCATCAAGAGCACCCCGGAGGGGGCGCGCGACTTCATCGTTCCGTCGCGGCTCCAGCCGGGCGCCGTCTACGCGCTGCCCCAGAGCCCGCAGCAGCTCAAGCAGCTGCTCATGGTCGCCGGCGTCGACCGCTACTTCCAGATCGCCCGCTGCTTCCGCGACGAGGACCTTCGCGGCGATCGCCAGCCGGAGTTCACCCAGCTCGACCTCGAGATGAGCTTCGTCGACGAGGCCACGGTCATGGACTTCGTCGAGCGGCTGGCGATCGAGGTCAGCCGGGCCGTCGTGCCCGACCGGCCCATCCAGGACGACCCCTTCCAGCGGTTCACGTTCGCCGAGGCGATGGACCGCTTCGGCAGCGACAAGCCGGACCTCCGCTTCGGAATGGAGCTCGTGGACCTGGGGGCCCGCCTCGTCGACCCCGCCGGGACGCCGTCGTCCGGATTCCGGGTCTTCGACGACACGCTGGCGGCCGGCGGTCGGGTCAAGGCGATCGTCGTGCCCGGCATGGCCGCCGCCTCGCGCCGGGAGACCGACGAGCTCACCGAGCTGGCGAAGCGCTTCGGGGCCAAGGGGTTGGCCCACCTGTCGCTCGCAGCGGGCGGCGACGTCCGGGGACCGATCACCAAGTTCCTCGGTGACGAGCTCACCCGCGCCGTGATCGAGGAGACGGCGGCCGCCGAGGGCGACCTCATCCTCATCGTCGCCGACCAGGCGGCGGTCACCTCGGACGTCCTGGGCCGGCTCCGGGCGGATCTCGGCGCCCGGCTCGGCCTGGCCGATCCGAACGTCCTCGCCTACGCCTGGATCCACCGCTTTCCGATGTACCAGTGGGACGTCGAGAACGGCCGTTGGGATGCCACCCACAACCCCTTCTCGGGCGTCATCCCCGAGGACGAGGCGCTCCTCGTCACCGCCTCCGGTGATCCCGGCCGGCCAACCCCGGACGACCCGGCCGGCCGGGCCCGGGCGATGCAGTACGACCTCGTCCTCAACGGCTGGGAACTGGGCGGCGGCTCGGTCCGCATCTGGAAGCACGACCTCCTGGAGCGGAGCTTCGCCCTCCAGGGCTACAGCCGGGCCCGGATGCGGAACATGTTCGGGGCGATGCTCGAGGCGTTCGAGTACGGCGCGCCGCCCCACGGCGGCATCGCCGTGGGGATCGATCGCTGGGCCGCACTCCTGGCCCACCAGACGAACATCCGCGAGGTGATGGCGTTTCCCAAGACCCAGTCGGGCAACGACCTGATGCTCGAGGCGCCGTCGGAGCCGGACCCGGGCCAGTACGCCGAGCTGGGCCTGCGCTTCGTCGGCGTTCCTGGCCGACCCGGCTGACCCGCTCAGGCCTGGGGCGGTGCCGGTCAGATGAGCGAACGGGAGCCGCCGGGCTCGATCATCGAGCGGTTCCGGGGGACGCCCTGGGAGTCGCCGCCACCGCCCGAGCCCCCTCGGCCGCCGGCGCGCGGCCCGAGCCTCATCGTCGTGGCCGTCGCGATCCTCGGCCTCGGCGGTCTCGCCGGCGTCTTTGCGCTGGCGAGCCGGCCGGCCGAGCCACCCGGCGACGGCACGTTCCTGCGCCCGCCCGACGTGACGCCGCGAGTCCCGGATTCGATCCGGATCCTCGATCGGTTCTGGTCGATCGTGCGCGACCCGGAGGTGAGCTACCACCTCGATGGAACCGGCTCGAGCTCCGCGCCGAACTTCGAGGAATTGTTCGTGCTGTCGCTCGACGTCGTCGGCGACGATTACACCGGGACCGTGGACACGATCGGCGGATCGGGTCAGGGCGAGCTCATCCGCCTCGACGGGGTCATGTACGTCCGGCCGGCGGGCCAGGAGTGGACCGCCGCGAGGACGAGTGACGCCGGGCTGCGACAGGATCCATTCATGGGTCTCGCCGGCAAGCGCGAGCTCGAGTACGGGGCGCGCCTGGTCGAGGATGGGGCGATCGTCCACCGACTGCTGTCGACGAAGGCGTACGCACCGAGCGTGGCCAGGATGCTCGATCTCGGGTCGTTCGGGATGCACCCGGATACGCGGACCCTCGAGCTGATCGTGACCGACGACGGCGTCCCGCTGCGGGCGACCTTCGCCTGCGTCGTCAACGGCGACCTGGCGGACGGGACCCCGCACTTCGAGGGGACGGCCGAGTACGCGTTCAGCGCCTTCGGCGAGCCGGTGGTCATCGCGACGCCGGCTCCGTGACCGGCCTGTTCGATTCCGTCGCGGCGCGGCCGCGCGCCGCGGCGCTCCTGGGCGCGCTGTGCACTTCCTTCTCCGGGATCCTGTACCGCTTCGCCGAGGTCTCGCCTTCGACCGTCACGGTCTTCCGCTGCCTCTACGGCCTGCCGGTGCTGGTCCTGGTCGCCTGGCTGGAGCGGCGGCGGTACGGGCCCCTGCCGAACCGGGCGATTCGGCTGGCCGTCGTCGCGGGGGTCTTCTTCGCAGGGGATCTCCTGACCTGGCACCACGCGGTCGATGCCGTCGGCGCCGGGCTCGCGACGGTCCTCGGCAACCTCCAGGTCCTGGTCGTGGGATTCGTCGCCTGGGCCGTGCTCGGTGAGCGGCCGCCGCGTCCCGTCATTGCCGCCGCCCCGATCGTGCTCGGCGGCGCGGTCCTGATCTCGGGTGTCGTGGGCGGCGGCGCGTACGGTACGAACCCGCCACTCGGCGTGGGCCTCGGCCTCCTGACCGCCCTCTGCTACGCGGGGTACCTGTTGGTGATCCGGCGAGGCACGAACGACATCCGACGACCTGCCGGGCCGGTGGCCGTGTCGACCGCATCGACGCTCGTCGTGGCGATCATCGCCGGCATCGTCATCGGGGATCTCGACCCGGTCCCGTCGTGGCCGAGCCACGGTTGGCTGGCCCTGCTGGGCCTGACCTCCCAGTCGATGGGCTACCTGCTCATCTCGATGTCGCTGCCGCGGCTCCCGGCAGCTGTTGTCTCGATCATTCTCCTCGCCCAGCCGGTCGTGACCGTCGGGCTGGCTCGGGCGCTGCTCGACGAGCTGCCGTCGACGGCCCAGATCGCGGGGGTGGTCCTGATCATCGGTGGCATCGCCGTCGCGACCTTGCCGGTCAGCCGCCTGCGCGACGTCACGCGGGGACGGGTGGCGACGAGCTGAGCCGCGGCGGCTCGTGGGCGATGGGCTCAGGCGTCCGGTGCGGCAGCCTGGTCGAGCGGCGCGAGCGCCGGGCCCGTGAGCGGCGCCTCGTCGGGCGAGGCCGCGATCGCCGCCCCCCACTCGTGGGAGTGGGGGGCGGCGGGCTCCGACGGGCCATCGTAGGGCGGCAGCTCATCGCGCGGCGTCGAGCCGTCGATGACCGTGCCGGGATCGCCCAGATCGATCCCGCGCAGGCTGACCGCGCCGCTCTCGACGAGCGCGGCGAGCAGCTCGTCGGGCATCGCCGTCGCCGAGAGCCGGCGGAACGCCTCCAGGCTGGCAACGGGCAGGAGGGCCGGCCAGCCCGCCTCATCCCGGTAGGTCGGGCGGAGGAGCGCGGCCGGGTCGACGCCGTGGGCCTCGATCAGCGACGTGGCCGTCTCGGGGCCGGCCCAGCACATCCTGGCCGGCCAGATCAGCGCTGCGCCCGTGCCGTGGATTTCGCCGATCGCGAGCTCGATGCCTCGAACGATCTGGGCGACCGGGCCGCCCTCGATCGGCGCCGGTGCGGCCAGCGTGACCGGCGCCCCCGCGAGCGCCGTCGCGATCCGCCCGTCCGGGTCCCGGGCAACGACCAGGATCGGCGTGGCACCGCCGGCCCAGGCGGCATCGGCGATCCGCCGGACGCGGGCGACGCCCGCGGCATCGGCAAGCGCGGACTCGGGCGAGGCGGCCAGGATCACGGCGGCGACGGTCATGCCGCGATGCTACCAAGCGCCGTCCGGCAGGACCGGGCTGCCCCCGGCCGACAGGCCGGCAGACTCACCTGTGCGACAATCCGCCGGCCCATGGCCGATCCCGTCCGCTCCACGCTGCCCGGCGCCATCGACGTCCCGGCCGCCGGGCGAGACGGTCGTGCCGGGGCCCCTGCGAGCGTCGCCCGCGACGACCTCCGCGACGTCGCGATCGTCGCCCACGTCGACCACGGCAAGACCACCCTCGTCGACGCCATGCTCCGCCAGACGGGCACCTTCCGGGCCAACGAGCAGGTCGTCGATCGGGTCCTCGACTCGATGGACCTGGAGCGCGAGAAGGGCATCACGATCCTGGCCAAGCAGACGACGGTCGACCACGACGGCGTCCGCCTCAACATCGTCGACACGCCGGGCCACGCCGACTTCGGGGGCGAGGTCGAGCGCTCGCTCCTCATGGTCGACAGCGTGCTCCTCCTCGTCGACGCTGCCGAGGGACCGCTGCCCCAGACCCGCTACGTCCTCCAGAAGGCGATGGCCCGCCGGCTGCCGGTCGTCGTGGCCCTCAACAAGATCGACCGGTCCGACGCCCGGCCGGCCGAGGTCCTCGACGCCGTGTACGAGCTGTTCATCAACCTCGGCGCCGACGACGACCAGATCGACTTCCCGGTCGTGTACACGAACGCCAAGGCGGGGACGGCGACCCTGGACCCAGCCGATCCGGGCACGGACCTGAAGCCGCTCCTCGACCTCCTCGTCCGGGTCACCCCGCCGCCCCGCCACGTGCCCGGCCACCCGCTCCAGTTGCTCGTCACGAACCTGTCCGCGAACGACTACGTCGGCCGAATGGCGGTCGGGCGGATCCGCAACGGTTCGATCCGGGTCGGCCAGCGGATCGTCGTCGTCCGGGACGAGCCAGATGACGCCAGCGGCGCCGTCGAGCCGGGTCGCACCGTGACCCTCAGCGGCACGGTCACGAGCCTCCAGACGGCCCACGGCATCGAACGGGTGGACATCGCCGAGGCCTCGGCCGGCGAGATCGTCTCGGTCGCCGGCCTGCCCGACGTCACGATCGGCGACACCTTGACCGATCCGGCCGACCCGCGACCGCTGCCCCGCCTCGACGTCGACGCCCCGACCCTCCGGATGACGTTCGGGGTCAACACCTCGCC
Source organism: uncultured Chloroflexia bacterium (assembly GCA_963719145.1). Classification (GTDB taxonomy): domain Bacteria; phylum Chloroflexota; class Limnocylindria; order Limnocylindrales; family CSP1-4; genus UBA5189. The sequence goes on along the minus strand of CAVRAX010000004.1, from coordinate 497,955 downwards.
GCTCGCCGGGCGTGAGGGGAAGTTCGTTACCTCTCGCCAGGTCAAGGCCCGCCTCGATCGCGAGGTCCTCGGGAACGTCTCGATCGAGGTCTACCCGACCGAATTGGGCGACACGTTCGAGGTCCGGGGCCGGGGCGAGCTCCAGCTGGCCGTGCTCATCGAGCAGATGCGCCGGGAGGGCTTCGAGCTCACCGTGTCGCGGCCCGAGGTGATCCTCCGCGAGTCCGGCGGCGAGGTCCAGGAGCCGTACGAACGGGTGACGGTCGACATCCCGCCCGACTACATCGGCGAGGTCCAGGCCGCGATCGCCGGCCGGAAGGGCCGGCTGGAGCAGATGACGACCGATGCCGACGGCCGGGTCCGGCTCGAGTTCGTGCTCCCGATCCGGGGCCTCATCGGCTACCGCGGCCAGCTCCTCACCGACACGCGCGGCACGGCGCTGCTCCATCAGATCGGCGAGGGCTACGGGCCGTGGGCAGGCGAGGTCACGCATCGGACGTCGGGCGTCCTCGTGAGCGATCGGGCGGGCGTCTCCAACGCCTACGGCCTGTTCAACCTTCAGGAGCGCTCCGAGCTGTTCATCGGCGCCGGGGTCGAGGTCTACGAGGGGATGATCGTCGGCGAGAACGCCCGTTCCGGCGACCTCGACGTCAACCCGACGAAGGAGAAGAAGCTCACCAACATCCGGACGCACGCCCACGACGAGGCCCTTCGGCTGACCCCGCCCCGGCCGCTGACCCTCGAATTGGCCATCGAGTTCATCGCCGCCGACGAGCTCGTCGAGGTGACGCCGGCCTCGATCCGTCTCCGCAAGCGCCTCCTCGCCAAGCACGATCGCGAGCGGGAACGAGGGCGCGAGTACGAGCGCGCCCGGGCCGAGGCCTAGGTGTGATTCATGAGGACGTTGTTGACAGGTGAGAGCCCTGTCCGTGGGATTTGGGGTGTCTGGCTCCAAACCACGGGAGGGCTCTCACGATGCATCGTACGGCGAAGCTGACGGTGTTCGGCAGGCGGCTGCTGGTCGAACGGATCGAGCTTGAGGCTTGGCCGATCGCCCATGCCGCGGCGATGACCGGCGTGAGCCGCCAGACGGCCACCAAGTGGGTCCGGCGGTACCGGGCCGAGGGCCTGACCGGTCTCGAGGATCGCAGCTCCCGGCCGCATCGCTCGCCCCGCAGGCTCACGCCGGAGCGGGTCGCGGCGATCCTCGCCGCCCGCCACGAGCTGGGGTACGGCCCGCATCGCCTGGCGCCGGTCGTCGGCAGCCCGCGCTCGACGATCGGTGACGTCCTGCGCCGTCATGGCCTGTCCCGGCTACGTGACCGCGACCGGCCGTCGGGTGTCCCGATCCGCTATGTCCGAGAGCGACCGGGCGAGCTCCTCCACATCGACGTCAAGAAGCTGGGGCGGATCCCCGACGGTGGCGGCCATCGGTTCCGCGGCCGGGGCAACGGCACACCCAAGGCGCGGTCCGGCTACGACTACGTCCATCAGGCCATCGATGACATGAGCCGGGTGGCCTATGTCGACGTCTTCGCCGACGAGCGTGGTCCGACCTGCGCCGCGTTCCTGCGCGATGCCGCGGCGTGGTTTGCTCGGCAGGGTGTCCGGATCGAGCGGGTCATGACCGACAACGCCCGCAACTACACCGTTTCGCGTGACTTCCAGGCGGCCCTCAGCGACCTCGGAGCCCGCCACAAGCGGACCCGCTTCCACCGGCCGCAGACCAACGGCAAGAGCGAGCGCTTCAACCGGACCCTGCTCGACGAGTGGGCCTACACCCGCCCGTACACGTCCAACAACGAGCGGTTGCTCGCCCTGCCAGACTTCGTCGATCACTACAACAACCACCGACCCCACACCGCGCTGAACGGGCTCACGCCGATGGCGGTCCTCGTCAACAACGTGTCCGGGAATCACACCTAGGCCCGGGTCCCCGGGTCGGCCTCAGGAGCTCGGGGAGCAGGCCGGGACGAGCTCGGGCTCCACGGCCCCGCTGCTGTCCGGCGCACCGCCCGACGTCGTGACCGAGAAGTCCTCGCCGATGACGACCCGCGTCCGGCCCTCGCCGACGGTCACGCTCGCGACCAGCGCGCAGGTGTCCGTGTAGACCTCGATGACGACCGGGTCCGCCTTGCCGTCCTTGACGTCCATCGCCTGCTCCGCAGTCTGGAGGATGCCGCTCTTGGCGGGGATGAGGAGGTCGCGGCTCGGCGTCCCCTCGCTCGCGACGATGACCTTGACGCGCATCGTCATCTCGCCGGCATTGCGGATCGAGAGCGAGAACTTCGGCTCGATCGCGGCCGGATTGCAGGCGCTGACGACGATCGCGATGCCGAGGGCGATGGCCCACGGCAGCCGTCGTCGCGGCCGGAGCCGACCGAACGCCCCCGTGAAGGTTCGGTGCACGGCGGGAGCCTAGCACCCCCGGCTGGGGCGAGCGGAGCGGTCGGCAGTCCTGCCGGTGCCGGATCGCACCGGACGAACGTACCGCGGGCGAGATTGGCCACGGCCCGGCGCTCCAGTTCGCGAGGCGGTTCCTGACCCACCGACGGCCGATCTCGACGGGGTAGAGTTGGGCCATGGAGGCGTCTCCTCCGGCCACCCTCAACGCCGTCACCGGGATCGTCGGTCGCGAGCGGGTCCGGGCCTTCGACCTGGCCGCCGGGCTGGCCGTCGTCTTCATGATCCTCGTCCACGTCCTGTGGCACTGGGGCGCGCCGCGGACCTGGACGACCCCGATCGGCGAGGCGATCAGCTACGCCGCCGGGCCGACGGCGGCCCCGGTCTTCGTGTTCCTGATGGGAGCCTCCCTCGGCGCGGCCGCGCGAGGGAGCTTCACGACGTTCGCGATCCGGGGGCTCTGGCTGGTGTTCCTCGGCTATGTCCTCAACTTCCTGCGAGGCGTGATCCCGGCGACGCTCGGCCTCGCCACCGGCGTCATCACGGCCGACGAGGTCTGGCCCTACACGCCGTGGTGGCTGGGCACGACGGTCGACCTCCACCACATGGTCGGCTTCTCGCTGGTGGCGATCGCCGCCCTCCGGGCGAGGGCCGAGCCGGGCTGGCTGTGGCTCGCACTGGCCGGCGCGCTCGTCGCCGTCGCCCCCTGGCTGCGGACCGTCGCCGTGGGCAGCCCGATCCTCGACGCCCCGTTGACGCCGTTCATCGGATCGGCGCCGAATGTCTACTACGCCGTCGTGCCGTGGCTGGCGTATCCGCTGGCCGGCGCGGTCTTCGGGGGAATCGTGGGGCGGGCGCTCGATCGCCCGGCCGTCTTCCGCCGCGGGGCCGCGCTCGGGCTCGCCTTCCTCGTCGTCGGCGTGGGATTGATCCTCGTCCAGCGCCCCGACTTCGACGTCTGGACGTACTGGCGGCAGCCGCTCTCCTTCGTCGTCGCGATCTTCGGGGTCATCCTCGTCTGGCTGGCGCTGTGCGATGTCGTCACTCGCCGACCCTCCATCGATCGCCGGCTCGGCGTCGTCTACGGCTGGAGCGACCGGGTGATCGCGATGTACTTCAGCCACTGGATCATCGTCGGCTGGGGCGTCGGCCTCGTCGGGTTCCGCGCCCTCGACCTCGGGCCGGTCCTCGTGGCCATGGCCGCGGCCGTCGCCGCCACCAGCTACCTGTCACGGTTCGCCGTCCGGCTCGAGGCGGGTCGGTGGCGCCGCACCCGTGCCGCGGGGTCGCTCGAAGGGCCCATCGCGGGCGCACCGGCCGCCTGATCCCGCCCACGGCCCCGGCCCGACACGGGCCGGGCCCGAGCCTGCCCGACCGGCGGTCGGGGGCGAAGGCTGCCCGAACGGGCAATGGGATCGGCCCGACCCGGTGCGCGCCGCGCCCTTGCCGCGAGCCGGGTGGCTGGCGGATCCTGAGGATGGAATCCGTCGCGGAGCCCGGATCGAGTGGAATATGCCCGCGCGCACCGCCGCGCCCACCTCCGCCGCGCCGCGAGCGCGCCCGAGGAGGAAGCCCTCCCGCCGCCTCTCCCGGCCCGTGGCCGGTCGCCCCTTCCACTGTCCACGGACGAGCTCCAGCGACTCGCCGGCAACGCGGCCGTGGCGAGGCTCGTGCACGACGCCGATGGCGGCATGACCGCCCAGCGGCAGGGTGCAGCCGATCTCCTCGGGGGCGAGGGGCCGGCGGGCGCCGACCAGCCTGCGACGACGCCGACCGTGTTCATCTGCACCAGCGAGCACGAGCCCGAGCCGTGCTGGAGTTGCGTGTCGGCGGATCGAACGGAGGAGATTCGCGCCCGGCGGCTGCTCCCGTTCCTGCCCGATCCCGAGTTCGTCCCGGCGGGCACCGTCATGACGATCGCTCGGCCGGCCGAAGCCGCAGCCGGCGGCCGGGAGGAGGTGGAGAGCGAGATCACGCCCGAGGGTGGGCCGGGCATCGGGACTGGAGGAGCCGGCGCGGCGACGCCGGGCGGCGCGGCGCCCGGAGCGGGCGGCGGCGGAGCGCCCGTGGAGGTGGAGGCGGGCAGCCGCATGATCAGGCGCGGATCCGTCGGTCCGGACGTGGCCGCTCTCCAGGACGCCCTCAACCGCGAGGGCGCCGAACCGGCCCTGGCAGCGGACGGGATCTTCGGCCGCCGGACCGACGCCGCCGTTCGGCGGTTCCAGGCGTCGCGTGGCCTCGCCCCCGACGGGATCGTCGGCCCGCTGACGTGGCGTGCGCTTGGATTCGCGCCGCCCGTGGCGACGGGCTCGACAACCGCTGCCGGCCCGGAAGGGACCACGCCCGCCGGAATCGGGGGCTAGGGAGCGGGCGAGGCGGAGTGGCGACGGGATGATCCGCGCGGTGACCGGTTCGGGGTGCCGCGTTCCTTGCAACTACAATCGCGTCGATGGCGATCTACCTCGACCACGCCGCCACGACACCCCTGCGCCCCGAGGCACTCGAGGCCATGCTGCCGTACCTCGGCGCGGAGTTCGGCAACCCCAGCTCGCCGCACGCCTGGGGCCGTCGCGCCAGGGCCGGCCTCGATGAGGCGCACGAGCGGATCGCTGCCGCCCTCCGTTGCGGGCCCCGGGAGATCGTCCTCACCAGCGGCGGCACGGAAGCGCTCAACCTCGCCCTGAAGGGCGCCGCCTGGGCCGGCAAGGCCCGCGGGCACCGGATCCTGACCACGAAGGTCGAGCACCACGCCGTGCTCCATCCGCTCCAGCACCTCGAGAAGTTCGGCTTCGAGGTCCTGGAGCTGCCGGTCGATCGCTACGGGCGGGTCGAGCCGGACGACGTCGAGGCCGCGCTCACCGAGCGGACGATCCTGGTCGCGATCGGCCATGCCAACAACGAGGTCGGGACGATCCAGCCCGTCGCCGAGGTGGTCCGGAGGGTCCGCACGCACGGGCCGAAGGGCTGCCTCGTCGCCGTCGACGCGATCGCCTCGACGCCGTACCTGCGGGTCGACGTCGGCGATCTCGGGCCGGACCTCCTCGCGATCGCCGGTCACAAGCTCGACGGGCCCAAGGGCGCCGGGGCGCTCTACCTGAAGGCCGGCAGCCACATCCTCGGCCAGCAGCACGGCGGGACGCAGGAGCGCCATCGCCGGGCGGGGACGGAGGACGTGGCCGGGGCCGTCGGCATGGCCGTCGCCCTCGAGCTCGCGGTCGCCGAGCAGGAGGAGACGGCGCGACGCCTGCGACGGGCCCGCGAGCGCCTGGCGTCCGCCTTGAACGCCCTGGATGGGGTGGAGCTGACCGGCCATCCGAAGGATCGCCTGCCGGGCCTCGTCTCGGTCATCGTCCGCGACGTCGAGGGCGCCTCCGTGGTCGTGAAGCTCGATCTCGAGGGTGTCGGGGCGTCGGTCGGGTCGGCCTGCACGACGGGATCGGCCGAGCCGTCGCACGTCCTGACCGCGATGGGATACCCCGAGGAAGAGGCTCGCGGCGCGCTCCGCTTCTCGTTCGGCCGGAGCACCACCGACGCGGAGGTCGACGAAGCCGTCGAGCTCGTGCCCCGGGTCGTCGCGGCCGCGCGGGCGGCCGGGGCGGCGCTCGCCGCTGAGCGCCTGGCGACGGCGCAGGCGACGGCGCAGGCGGCGGTCGCCGCCACGGTGAGCACAGCCGAACCCGGATCCGCGGTGCCACGATGAGCGCGGCGGGCCGGATCCTCGTGGCCATGTCCGGGGGCGTCGACTCTTCGGTCGCGGCCGCGCTCCTCGTCGAGGGAGGTCACGAGGTCGTCGGCGTCTGGATGCGACTCCACGACGTGGCCGACACGGTCTCCGAGTTCAAGAAGAGCTGCTGCTCGCTGGACGCGGCCGAGGATGCCCGGCGCGTGGCCGCCCAGCTCGACATCCCGTTCTACATCATGAACCTCGAGCGCGAGTTCGCCGACGGCGTCCTGTTACCGTTCCTGGGCTCGTACCTCGGCGGGTCGACGCCGAGCCCGTGCGTCGACTGCAACACGACGGTGAAGTTCGGAGCGCTCCTCGGGCGGGCCCGCCACCTCTACGACTGCGAGGCCGTGGCGACCGGCCACTACGCCCGCCGAGTCGTGGACGCGGACGGACGGGCGCGGCTCCTCCAGGCGGTCGACGAGGACAAGGACCAGACCTACTTCCTGTACGGCCTCCGCCAGGACCAGCTCCGCGACGCCCGGTTCCCGCTCGGTGAGCTCACGAAGCCGGAGGTCCGGGCGGTCGCACGACGCCTCGGCCTGGCCACCGCCGACAAGCCCGAGAGCCAGGGGATCTGCTTCATCCCCGATGGCGACGTTCGCGGCGCGCTCCGCTCGCGGGCCGGCTGGGCCCCGGAACCGGGGCCGGTCCTCGACGCCGACGGCGCGCGGGTGGGGGAGCACGCCGGGGCCGTGGGGTACACGCCGGGGCAGCGGCAGGGCCTGGGGATCGCCCTCGGCTCGCCCCGCTACGTGTCGCGCGTCGATCCGCTCACCAACACGATCACGCTGGGCCGCCGCGAGGACCTCGAGACGACGAGCTTCGAGATCGAGGAGGTCGCCTTCATCGACGGGGCGCCACCGGCGCCCGAGTTCCGGGCTGCCGCGCGGATTCGCCATCGCGCGGAGCCCGTGCCGGCGCTCATTCGACGGGCCGATCCCGCGATCGTCGCCGAGGGTCTCGGGCACTCGCCGCGCTGGACGATCGAGACCGACACGCCGGTCTGGGCGATCGCGCCGGGCCAGGCGGCCGTCCTGTACGACGGCGACGCCTGCCTCGGCGGCGGCCGGATCGCGCGGCCGGCGACGGCCGCCGTCCACGCCGCCGCGAACCTGCCCGGGACCGCGGTTCGTGGTCGGCGGGAGCGAGCGGGCGCCGCATGAGCCTTGGGCCGGCGCCGGTCCTGGCCCTGCTCGTCGGCGTCTTCCACGTCTCGCTCTATGTCCTCATCCGGGGTCGTGTCGGGCAACGCGTCCCGATCCTGATCCTGGTCGCCTCCCTCGGCGCCTGGGCCGGTGACGCGCTGGCCGCCCGCCTCGGTGGCGACCCGGTCCGGATCGGCGACTTCCACCTGGTCGGCGCTTCGATCCTCGCCTGGATCGGGATCGTCTTCGTCGCCATCGTCGCGATCCTCGCCGGCCGCGACGCCGCCCCGCCGTCGGGAGCACATCGCGACCTCGGGACGGGCGATACTGGCACGTGACATGGTCATGAGTCGCGCCCGCGCCGCCCTGCAGCGTGCCGCCCTGGGTCGCGGCTCGGACGAGGCCCCGGGCGCCGCCCCCGGCGCCGAACCGAGCGGCGACCCGGACTCGTCGCGCTTCCTCCGGGGCGTCGCGATCGGCGCGCTCGTCGGGGCCGCGATCGCAGGATCGACCGTTTGGCAGCGGCGGCGCGTCCGCGGCCGGATCCGGCGCGAGCTCATCGGCGGCAGCGAGCAGAGCGGTTCGTGAGGCGGGGCTCGGCAGAGCCCCCACGATCCTGCCCCGGGCCCGGCGAGCCACGCCGCGAACCCGGCCGGGCGTGCCGCCTCGGCTACCATTCAGGCCGATGGCGATCCCCACCTTCGAGCGCGATCCCCGGATCGCGCCGCTGCCCGCCGCCGAGATCCGCCGCCGCTTCGTCGAGTTCTTCGCCGAGCGGGGCCACATGGTCGTGCCCAGCGCGAGCCTCGTCCCTGGCGGGGACCAGACGCTCCTCTTCACGAACTCGGGCATGGTCCAGTTCAAGGACGCCCTGGCGGGGATCGAGCAGCGCAGCTACCGCCGGGCGGTCGACTACCAGCGTTGCCTGCGGGTCGCCGGCAAGCACAACGACTTCGAGGAGGTCGGCCGGACGCCGCGCCACCACACCCTCTTCGAGATGCTCGGCAACTTCAGCTTCGGCGACTACTTCAAGCCCGAGGCGATCCGGTACGCCTGGGACTTCCTGACCCGCGACCTCGGGATCCCGGCAGACAGGCTCGCCGCCACTGTCTACACGACCGACGACGACGCCTACTCGATCTGGCGCGATGAGATCGGCCTGCCGCCCGACCGGATCGCCCGGTGGGGCGACTTTCCCAACGGCGACGAGAAGAACTGGTGGCGGATGGCCGACGTCGGGCCGTGCGGGCCGTGCTCGGAGATCCACTACGACCGGGGGGCCGAGTTCAGCGAGGGCGACTTCTGCATCCCCGACCACTCGGAGCACTGTCCCCGCTGGCTCGAGATCTGGAACCTCGTCTTCATGCAGTACGAGCTCCACCCCGATCGGAGCCTGACGCCGCTGCCGGCGCCGGGCGTCGACACGGGCATGGGCCTCGAGCGGCTCGCGAGCGTCGTCCAGCAGGTGCCCTCGAACTACGACACGGACCTCTTCACACCCATCCACGAGCGCCTCCGCCAGCTCCTCGGCCACGACCCGGATGACTTCGAGGCCGAGCGCTTCAGCTACCAGGTCATCGCCGACCACTCGCGGGCGGCGGCGTTCCTCGTCGGCGACGACGTTCTGCCCTCGAACGAGGGCCGCGGCTACGTCCTGCGGCGGATCCTGCGCCGGGCGATCCGCCACGGCCGGCTGCTCGGCCGTCACGCGCCGTTCATGGCCGAGGCGGCCGCCGTCGTCATCGACACGATGGCCGGGGCCTACCCGCAGCTCGAGGCCCGCCGGACCGAGATCCTCGGCGCGGTCGCCCGGGAGGAGGCCCAGTTCATCCGGACCCTCGAGGCCGGCACGGACATCCTCGAGGAGGCCCTCATCCCGCTGACCTCGAACGAGCGGGTCGTCGGGCGCCGTCCGGAGGAGCTCCGGGCGGACGCGCCGCGAATCCCGGGCGCGGTCGCGTTCAAGCTCCACGACACCTTCGGCTTCCCGATCGATCTGACCGTGGAGCTGGCCGCGGAATACGGCGTCGGCGTGGATCGGGAGGGCTTCGAGCTGGCTCTCGCCGAACAGCGTGAGCGGTCACGCTCGGGCAAGAAGGCCGAGCTCGAGCGCCATGCCCAGCTGGCCTCGCTCTACCAGTCCATCCAGGCCCGCACCGGCGACACCACGTTCCTGGGCTACGAGACGACCCGGCTCGGCGATGCCCGGGTCGTGGAGATCCTCCGCGACGGGGTGGAGTACGAGACCCTCGAGGCGAAGGCCGACGAGGAGCTCCGGACCGAGCCGGGCGCCGCCGCGGAGGTGATCCTCGACCGGACTCCCTTCTACGCCGAGGGCGGCGGCCAGGTCGGCGATCGAGGGGTCCTGCGCGGAACCGACGGCGCGATCCTGTTCGAGGTCGAGGACACGCAGCGGCCCGTGGCCGGGCTCATCGTTCACGGCGGGACGCTGCGCGGGGCGATCGCTGTCGGGCGGGCGGTCGCTGCGGAGGTCGACGGCGAGCGGCGGGCCGATGCGATGCGGAATCACACCGGGACCCATCTCCTGCATCGAGCCCTCCGGAACGTCGTCGGCGACCGGGCCAGGCAGGCCGGCTCGCTCGTGACGCCGGACTACCTCCGCTTTGACTATCCCTTCGACAGGGCCCTGACAGACGACGAGCGACGGGCGATCGAGGACGAGGTCCGCCGCATCATCCGGGAGGACCGGCCCGTCTCCATCGCGTTCATGGGGATGCAGGACGCGATCGACGCCGGCGCCGACGCCTTCTTCGACGAGAAGTACGGCGAGACGGTCCGCACCATCAGGGTGGAGGACTACAGCTTCGAGCTGTGCGGCGGCACCCACTGTCAGCGGTCCGGCCAGGTGGGCAGCTTCCTCATCACGTCCGACCGAAGCATCGGCTCCGGGATGCGGCGGATCGAGGCCCTCACCGGGGCCGGCGCTGACGCCCACCTCCGGGCGCGATCCGAGACCCTCGACACGGCGATGGCCGCCCTCGGGGCCCAGACCATCGAGGCGATCCCAGCCCGGATCAACTCGCTCCAGAACGAGGTCCGCGAGACGAGGCGTCGGCTCCGCGCCGGAGGCGGTGGCGGGACGGCGATCCCGAAACCCGCTGACCTGGCGGCTCGCGCGACCGAGGTCGCCAGCGGGGTCCGGCTCGTGGCCCTCGCCGCGCCGTTCGAGTCGATGGACGCGATGAAGGGCAGCGCCAAGGACGTCCGCGCGACGATGGGCAGCGGGATCGTCGCCCTCGGCCTCGAGGCCGATGAGCCGCAGGTCTTCGTCACCGTCAGCGACGACCTCGTCGCCCGCGGGATCGGTGCCGGCGACCTCGTCCGGGCGGCCATGCCCGCGATCGACGGCAAGGGCGGCGGACGCCCGGGGATGGCCCAGGGCAAGGGCAGCCGAGCCGACGGCCTGGCCGACGCCATGGCCGCGATCGAGGCCGCGGCTCGCAAGGCGGCCGGCCGGGGCGGATGATCACCCGAGCCCGTCGCCTCGAATCGAGCGCGGTGACGTCGATGACCTTCCTGCGCCGGCTGTGGCAGCGCGAGGACGCCGGATCCCTCGACGCCTGCACCGCGCTCGACATCGGGACGGAATTCGCCAAGGCCCTCGTCTTCGAGATCGACGGGGTCGGCAGGGGGACCGTGAGGGGGGTGGGGCGGAAGCGCCAGGGCCTGTCGCACATGCAGTCCGGCACCGTGGCCGACATCAGCGCAGTCGTCGACAACTGCTCGGTCGCCCTCCAGGAGGCGGAGGAGATGGCCGGCTTCCGGCCCAGCCAGGTCGTGATCGGGATTGCCGGCGAGCTCGTCAAGGGCTTCACGACGGCCCATTCCCAGGAGCGTGCCCGGCCCGACGCCCAGATCACCGAGGTCGAGCTCCAGAAGCTCATCGAGGGCGTCCAGCGCGAGGCCCTCCGCGAGGCGGAGCGCTCGATCACCTGGGAGACCGGCCTGGCCAATGTGGACGTCCGGCTCGTCCACGCCGCGGTCGTCGGGGCCTGGATCGACGGCTACGCGGTCACGAACCCGATCGGCTTCCAGGGCCGCCACGTGAAGATCGCGATCTTCGACGCCTTCGCCCCGCTGGTCCACCTCGGCGCCCTCCAGAGCGTGGCCGCCAAGCTGGACCTCGAGCTCGTCGAGGTCGTCGCGGAGCCGTACGCGGTGGCCCGGGTCTTCAACGCCGACCAGGTCAAGCAGAGCGGCGCGCTGTTCATCGACGTCGGTGGCGGGACGACGGACGTCGCCCTCGTCCGCCAGGGCGGGATCGAGGGGACGCGGATGTTCGCCCTCGGCGGGCGAGCCTTCACGAAGTCGATCGCCGACCGCCTGGAGCTCCCATTCCCGCGGGCCGAGGCGCTCAAGGTCGATTACGCCCGGGGCATCGCCGGCGAGCGGGCCGCGGACGTCAAGGCCATCGTCGCCGACGACGTGGCCGTCTGGGCCGCCGGGGTCGAGCTCGTCATGGAGGAGCTGGCGGCGGGCGACCAGCTGCCCGGCCGGATCTACATCTGTGGCGGCGGCTCGCGGCTGCCGGAGATCGAGGCCGCCCTCTCTGATGGACGGTTCGCCAAGGCCCTGCCCTTCGCGCGGCCGCCCGAGGTGACGGTCATGGCACCCGACCAGGTCGAGGCGATCGTCGACGAGACGAAGCTCCTCGTCGATGCCCAGGACGTGACGCCGATGGGCCTGGCCTACCAGGCGATCGAGCTCGGGACGGCGGCGGGACCCATGGACGCGGCCCTCCGCCGGGTCGTCCGGCAGATGCGGATCTGACGATGGCCGCGATCATCTATCTCGACGTCGACGACGAGATCACCTCGGCGGCAGCCCGGATCCGGACCCTCGAGGACGACCGGATTGCCCTGGTCCTGCCCCTGGGCTCGCGCCTGGCGACGTCGCGGATCAACTTCCGGCTCCTGGCCCGCGAGGCGGAGGCGAGGGGCAAACGGGTCGAGGTCGTCACGAACGACGCCTCCGCCCGGGCCCTCGCCGCGTCGGCCGGCTTGCCGACGCACCTGTCCGTGGCCGCGTACGAGGCCGGGCCCGAGGGAGCGGGCGCAGAAGGAGCGGGGCCCGAGGGAGGAGGGCCGGCTGCCCGCCCGCCGGGCACGGCGGACGGGGCCGAGGGTGACGGCTCGGCCGGAAGCGCCGACGGGTCGGGTGGCGGCCCGCGGCGAGGCCATCGCGACGCTGCGACAACCCACGACGCGGCGGCGGCGCCCGATGGCCCGGCAACGCGCGGCGCGGCAGGCACCGCCGATTGGACGGGCGCGGCAGGCGGGAGCGCCCCGCCTCGTCCCCGCCCTGGCGCCGCGATCGACGACAGCCCGACCGTGGCCATTCCGGTCCTCCGGCCACCGGCCGAGCGCCGGGCGCCGGTACCCCAGGTCGGCCGGCGACCGGCGAGGCCGCGCGGCCCGATCATCGCCGCGGCCGTCTTCTTCGTGGCCCTGCTGGCGGCCTTCGGCGTCGCCGGGTTCACGCTCCTGCCGAGCGCCGAGATCGTCCTCGTCCCCGCCTCGGGGACCCTCGGCCCGGTCGAGCTGAACGTGACCGCCCAGACCGGTGTCACCCAGCCCGACCTCGCGAACCTGCTCGTGCCGGCGACGAGATTCACGTTCGACGTCGAGGCCGCCGACACCTTCCCGGCAACCGGGGTCAAGGTGACCGAGACCGCGGCCGGGGGCGAGGTGACGTTCTCCAGCCTGAACACCGGGTCGTCGAACAAGATCGCCAAGGGCGGCATCGTCAAGACCGAATTGGGGATCGAGTTCCGCACCCTGGCCGAGATCACCCTGCCGGCCGCGGAGATCGGGATCGTGGACGGCAAGTTCGTCGTGATCCCCTCGACCGGGAAGGTCCAGATCGAGGCCGTCACATCCGGCCCGTCCGGCAACGTCGCGGCGAACACGATCGTGGTCGTGCCGAAGGGCGAGAACCCGCAACGGACGACGGTCACGAACGAGACGGCCACGAGCGGTGGGGCTCACACGGAGACGCTCCAGGTCCAGCAGGCCGACATCGACGCCGCCCTGAGCTCCCTCGACGGGATGCTCGTCGCGGCCTTCGACGAGCAGATCGTCAAGCGGTCCCAGGTGCCCGAGGGGACGACGCTCTTCCCCGAGACGAAGTCCCTCGGCGCCTCGACGCCCAGCGTGGACCCGGCGACGCTCGTCGGCACGGACGCCGACACCTTCGACCTGGGTGCCACGGCCCAGGGCACCGTCGTCGGCGTCGACCCCGGCCCCGTCGCGACCCTGGCCGAGGCGAGGATCCGGAACCGGGTCGATGCCGGCTTCCGGCTCGTGGAGGGGTCGATCCAGATCACGCCGGGGGAGCCGGTCGCCACCGGCTCCGTGGTCACGTTCCCGGTGACCGTCGCCGCGAGCGAGATCAGAGTCGTCGACGGGCCGGCTCTCCTGGCCCGCGTCCGCGGCCTGGGCCTGCCCCAGGCCCGAACGGTTCTCGGCGCGTACGGTCGCGTCACGATCACGGTCTGGCCGGACTGGGTGACGACGGTCCCGACGATGGAAGGTCGGGCCAGCCTGACCGTGGAGGCGCCGGCGAGCCCATCTCCAGGTCCCGGCAGCGGGGCATCGGCCCCGTGACCCGCCTCCTCGGCATCGACCTCGGCGAACGCCGGATCGGCCTGGCCGTGGCCGAACCGGGTCACGAGCCGGTCCAGCCGCTGGCGACGATCCGGCGCGGCCGCTCGGCCGCCGCCGACGTCGGCCGCCTCGCGACGATCATCCGCGAGCAGCGGATCGACGAGCTGGTGATCGGCCTGCCGCTCGAGGCGAGCGGGTCGGAGGGTCAGATGTCGGCCGCCGCCAGGTCCTGGGCCGGCGCCGTGGGCGGGCTCCTCGGGCTGCCCGTGGCCCTCCGCGACGAGCGGCTGTCCAGCCACCTTGCCCAGGAGCGCCTCGGACCGATGCCGCGGGGCCGGTCGGGCGGCCCGCCGACCCCCACGCAGCGCGAGGCGTATCGTGCCCGGGTGGATCGGGAGGCGGCGGCGATCATCCTCGCTGATGAGCTCGATGCCCGGTCCGCGGCCGACCCGTCGCCGGCCGGCTCAGGGAACCGGTCGTGAGCGTCCGCGGCGGCGGCCGGCCCCGCGAGCAGGCGCGACGGGTGAAGCCCGGTTCCTATGACCGCGTCGAGATGCCCAACTGGCGGGCGAGCGACGGGCGCGGCGCTCCCGCCCCGGGCCGCCCACTGCGCGACCCTCGCCGGCGGCGCGGCCTGCCCGGCATCCTGAAGTTCCTGCTCTTCACCGGGATCCTCGCCGTCCTCGTGGTCGTGGTCAGCCTCACCGTCCTGCGCGGGGTGGTCCGGGTCGTCGTCGTCGGCTGGGCCTGGGACAACCCGAGCTCGCTCCAGGTGCCGTTCGTGGCCGACTTCGTCCGCGAGGACCTCGAGAATGCCGGGGTCCTCGACGCCCCGGCCGGCACGGACCCGACCGAGGTCGTCTTCGAGGTCCTGCCCGGCGACACGCCCCAGGCCCTGGCGCCGCGGCTCGAGAAGGACGGCTTCGTCGTCTCCCAGCGGGCGTTCCTGTTCACGGCCGTCGAGGAGCGTCTGGCCGACCATCTCCAGTCGGGCCTCTTCCTCCTTCGCCGCGACATGACCCCGGCCGAGGTCGTCCGGGCGCTCGTCGACGCCCGGGTGGTCGTCACCTCGGTCGACGTGACCTTCCGAGAGAGCCTTCGCCTCGAGCAGATGACCGCCAAGCTCGAGACGGTCGATTCCGCCGTCGATCCGCAGGCCTTCTACGACCTCGCCGCCCACCCCACGGCCGAGCTGCTGGCCGACTACCCGTGGCTCTCGACGGCCGGGCGGCCCGACGGCGCCAGCCTGGAGGGCTTCCTCTATCCGGCGACGTACACGCTCGTGACCTCGGCCAACGGCGGCCCGTTCGCGGTCACCACGGCCGAGGACCTCGTCCGGATGATGCTCGACAAGTTCCACGACGCCGTCGGCGACGCGCGGCTGGCCGTTCCCGAGGCGCGCGGCCTCACCTTCTACCAGGTTCTCAGCCTGGCCTCGATCGTCGAGCGGGAGGCCGTCCTCGACGAGGAGCGGCCGCTCATCGCCGGCGTCTACCAGAACCGACTGGACGGCGTGGGCGGCTCGAAGACGATCCTCAACGCCGACCCCACCGTCATCTACGCGTTCGACACGATGCAGCTCCGCGACCTGCCGTTCGTGGAGTGGCAGAACTACTTCTTCTGGGACGTCACGAAGATCGACGGTCCACTCGGGGCATTCGCGGTCAGCGAGGATCTCCAGGGCTACCAGACGTACCAGGTTCGGGGCCTGATCCCGGGCCCGATCTGCACCCCGACCGTGGCCTCGATCGACGCGGCCCTCGAGCCAGACACGGCCTCCGGCTACCTCTACTTCCTGGCGATCCCGGACGGCAACGGCGCGCATGCGTTCGCGAAGACGCTCGACGAGCACAACGCCAACAAGAAGAAGTACGGCTACCAGTGAGCGGCTCCAACGGCGCCCGACCTACCGCCGGCTGGCCCCATCCGGCCGAGTTCGCCGCTCCGCCGACGCACGCCGACCTCGATCGCTGGGACGACGCCGATCGGGCCGCCCGTCCCGCCCGGCTGGCGCGTCTCCGGGAGCGGATGGCCGGAGCCGGCGTCGACGCCTACTTCGGGGTCCGCCGCGAGCACATGCGCTACCTGACCGGCTTCGCCCTCGGCGAGAACGAGGTCGTCTCCGCGGGCGATTCGGGCAAGTTCCTCGTGACCGGGGAGGCGGTCGTCATCCTGGCCGACAGCCGCTACACGATCCAGGCTCGTCGCGAGGCGCCGGATGCGCGGCTCTTCGAGTGCTACCACGCCCTCGCCGATCGGTGGGCGGCCCTCCTCGAGGAGTCGGGCTGCCGCCGCGTCGCGGTCGAGGCCGGCTTCGTGCCCCACGCGACCTGGGAGCGCCTGGCGGCGGCCGCCCCGGACGTGGAGCTCGTGCCGGTCGCAGGCTGGGTGGAGGCCGATCGCCAGGTCAAGGAGCCGTCCGAGCTGGAACGGGTCGAGGCGGCCTGCGCGATCGCCGACCGGGCCCTCGCCGCGCTCCTGCCGTCGATCCGGCCCGGCGTCACCGAGGCCGAGCTGGCCCTCGACCTGGAGTGGCGGATCCGGACCGGTGGCGCCGCCTCGCTGGCCTTCGACGTTGCCTGCCTGGCCGGGCCGGAAGCGGCCCTGCCCCACGGCTCGCCGGGCGACCGGCCGGTTCGGGCGGGTGCGGTCCTGCTCTTCGACTTCGGGGCGGAGGTCGCGGGCTATCGCAGCGACATGACCCGAACGCTCTTCGTCGGGCCGCCCGTGGAGCGGGACCTGGCCGTCTACGAGCTCGTCGCGGCGGCCCAGGCGGCCGCGATCGAAGCCCTCCGGGACGCGCTGACGGCGGCCGGACGGGGCGTGCCGCTCCCCAGCGGCCCCGAGATCGACGGCGTGTCCCGGGGCGTCATCGAGGCCGACGGGCGCTGGCCCGCCTTCGGCCACGGCCTCGGCCACGGGATCGGCATCGCGACCCACGAGCTGCCGACGCTCAGCCGGCGGGGGCCGGAGTCGCCGCTCCCG
Organism: uncultured Chloroflexia bacterium; assembly: GCA_963719145.1. Lineage (GTDB taxonomy): Bacteria > Chloroflexota > Limnocylindria > Limnocylindrales > CSP1-4 > UBA5189. Next base: position 481,069 of record CAVRAX010000004.1, on the reverse strand, counting down.
ACGCCGACCGTCTTCTCGGTCGAGCCGGGCATCTACCTCGACGGCGAGACCGGGGTCCGGATCGAGGACCTTGTCGTGCTCGATGCCGCCGCGGGCAGGCTGGAGCCGGTCACGCGATTCCCCTCGGGCGTCATCGTCGTCGGGACCTGAGCCTCGCCCCAGATCGCGCTGGCGTGGGCCGCCCATCGCGGATACATTGCCCGCATGCCGGACATCGACGGGTTCATGGGCGCGATCTTCGGGATCACGATGCTCGGCGTCCTCGCCAGCCTCCTGCTCCCGATCGCGATCATCCTCGTGATCGTGTGGGCGATCCGGCGAAACGCGCCGGCCCGACGCGACCCGGCCGAGGAAGAGCTCCGCGAGCGCCTCGCCCGTGGCGAGATCGACATGGCCGAGTTCCAGGTCCGGCTGCGGGCCCTCCGGCAGGGCGACGAGGCCTGACGCCGGTCACCGGGCCCGCCGCGCGGTCACCGGGCCCGCCGCCGGGCGCTCGTCACCTCGATACCCGCGCGAGCCGGCCGAGGCAGGCGCTCGGCTACAATCCCGGAACACACACCGAGTCGGCGCCGCGCTTCGACGCGCCCGGCATCCAGCCCAGGAGCCCATCAGCCTCATGATCAGCACCGGCGAGCTGCGCAAGGGCGTGGCCATCGAGCTCGATGGCGACCTCTGGCAGATCCTCGACTACCACCACATCAAGATGGGCCGCGGCTCGGCCCAGGTCCGGATCACCCTCCGGAACATCAAGCGCGGCCAGACGGTCGAGCGCTCGTTCCAGGCCGGGACGAAGTGGCCGCGCGCTTCGATGGAGCGGCGCCCGGTCCAGTTCCTCTACCGCGACGGCGACGACTTCAACTTCATGGACACGGACACGTACGACCAGTTCATCCTCACCGCCGAGCAGCTCGGCGACGCGGTCCCGTACCTCAAGGATGGGATGACGGTCGACCGGACGACGTACCAGGGCGAGACGATCGGGGTCGAGCTGCCGGTCACGGTCGACCTCGAGGTCAGCCAGACCGAGCCAGGCTTCGCCGGCGACACCGCCCAGGGCGCCCGCAAGGCGGCCACGCTCGAGACGGGGCTGGTCGTCCAGGTCCCCCTGTTCGTCGCCGAGGGCGACACCGTCCGGGTCGACACCCGGACGGGCGAGTACCAGACCAGGGTCTGACGCGGTCGCATCGATGGCCGGCCGCGGCGGCATCGAGGCCCTGCTCGACCTGATGGACGAGGCCTTCCGCGGCCTCGGGATCGAGGAATCGAACGAGAGCCAGGCGCTCCTGCCCAACCTCGTGACCGTGCCCGATGCCGCCTGGCAGGCGCTGCCGGCCGGTGCCTCGCGCTCCATCGCCGCGATCGCCAACCACGTCGCCGCCTGCAAGCTGATGTACGACGACTACGCCTTCGGGCCCGGGACGCTCCGGTTCGTGACGCCGGAGGTCGAGCCGTGGGCCGAAGAGGCGGTCGATCGCGCGACGTTCATGCCGTGGCTCGAGGCGGCCCACGAGCGTCTGGTGGCCCACGTCCGGGACCTGGCCGACGACGGCGAGCTCGATCGGCCACGCCAGACGAACTGGGGCGAGCAACGGCCGACCCGCTGGATCATCGGCGCGATGATCACCCACGACGCCTATCACGCCGGCGAGATCAACCACCTTCGGAGCCTGCTGGCCGGCGACGACCGGTGGCGGTTCCAGCAACTCGGCTTCGGCTGACCCGGATCCGGTTCAGAGGCCGGGTCGCTGGCCGAGCGCGTCGAGGAGCAGTTGGAGCGCGGCGAAGCCGGCGCCGAGGAGGAGCAGCACGCGGAGGATCCGGCCCCGGAGGGCCAGCCGGGCCTGACCTTTGGCCCGGTCACCCAGGAGGTCACGAACCGCGATCAGGGGCTCCGCCGCGTCGCCCGGCTCGGCTCGGCCGTCGGTCATCCGCTCGCGGACCTTGGCGACGGCGATCATCACCTCTGCCCGGAGACGGTCGTCCGTAGCAGGCGGCAGCGCCACGGTGACGGCCACCAGGGCGCCGAGATCGACCGGCTCGCCGCGCATCCAGCGAACGAACCCGAGCGTCGCCTCGCGTTCCACGGCGGCCATCGCGTCGGAGGCCGGAATGCCCTCGGCCGCGACAAGCGCCTCGTCCAGACGGTTGGCCACGACGAGCACCTCGGCCCGAGCCCAGAGGAGGTCCGGATCGTCGGGATGGCGCTCGAGCCAACGCTCTGCGGCTCGTCGGTTCAGCGGCGGGCCTTCGCCGGTCTGGCTCCGGAGGCGGGCGAGATCCCGTTCGCCGAGCCAGCTGAAGGCTTCGAACGCGCGGCGGTAGCGACGGGGCATCGCCAGGAAGTAGGCCTCGGTGGCGAGCAGGGCGCTGACCGGGACGAGCAAGACCAGCCGGAGCCACGGCGGCCAACCGACGAACGCCAGGGCCAGGTTGAGCCCCACCTGGGTGGCGACGAGCGCGACCACCATTCCGAGCTCGGCCGCCCCGATCGGTCCGATGGCGTTGCCGGCCCGGATGGCCGCGGCTAGCGTCCCGATCGTGCGAGAGCCGGGTGCCCACCGCAGAGAGTCGATGCCGGGAGGGGCGGGCGTTCGATCCCCGAGCCCCACGATCACGAGACCGGCGACCACGACCGTCGCTCCGGCGGTGAACCCGGCGAGCGTGGGTCCGGCGTCGAAGTCATTCCAGGCGTTCATGAGCGCCCACAGGTACGTCATCCAGAGCAGCGCCCACGGCAGCGCCGCGCCGACCACGAGCCAGCCGGCGTCGGTCCGCTGCCCGCGACGCCAGCGGATCATCGCCACGGCGCCCACCGTGAGCGCAAAGATGAACCTGGTGACGAGATCGCCGGTGACGAGGAACAGGATCCCGAGCTCGCTGCCGCCGAGGGTGGCGGCGGCCTGCTCGAACGCCCGTCCGGGGCGGCGGCCACCCCGCCGGACGATCAGCGCGACCGCGACGAGCCCAACGAGGGCGATCGTCACGATGAACCACGCGACGGCGACGGCGAGCAAGACCCCCTGGCGCGTCAGCATCGGCCGGCACGATACCCGACGGCGGGTCGACGCGGACCCGTACGATGGTTTACGCATGGATGCGCCGAACGAGCCGGGCCCGCCGACCCCTGCGCCTGGGACGTTCGGCCTGCGGATCCTGACCGTCGCCGAGGTCTCACGGGCGATCCAGGGCGCCGTCCGGGCTGACGAGCGGCTGCGCGACCTGTGGGTCGAGGGTGAGGTCGGGCGAGTCACGATCTCGACGGCCGGCCACGCCTACTTCGCCCTGAAGGACGAGAAGGCCCAGCTCCAGTGCGTCTGGTTCCGCGACGAGCGGGTCCGATCCGCGTTCCAGCCCCAGACCGGGCTGCGTGTCGTCGCCCACGGCCGGGTCGACCTGTACGAGGCGCAGGGCGCGCTGCAGCTGTACGTGGACTCGATCCAGCCGTCCGGCGTGGGCGACCTCGCGATCCGCTTCGAGCAGCTCAAGGCGCGGCTCGCCTCGGAGGGGCTCTTCGAGGCCGCCCGGAAGCGGCCGCTGCCGTCCCGACCGGCCGCGATCGCCGTCATCACCTCGCCGACGGGCGCCGTCTGGAAGGACGTCTGCCAGGTGCTGGCGCGGCGCTGGCCGCTGGCCCGGGTCGTGCTCGTCGCCTGCAAGGTCCAGGGGGAGGGGAGCGCGCAGTCGATCGTCGGGGCCTTCCGGCGGCTCGAGCGGCATGTGGCGGAGCTGCGGGGAGCGGGGCAGGCGGCCGAGGCGCCCGCCGTTACGATCCTGGCCCGCGGCGGCGGCTCGATGGAGGACCTCTGGTCGTTCAACGACGAACGGGTCGTGCGAGCGATCGTGGCCCACCCGCTGCCGGTCGTGTGCGGGGTGGGGCACGAGGTCGACGTGACGCTGGCGGACTTCGCCGCCGACGTTCGCGCGCCGACACCATCCGCCGCGGCCGAGCTGGTCGTGCCGGACCGGGGCGAGTACGCGACCTCCCTGGCTCGCGGCGCGGACCGGATGCATGCCGCCGCCGCCCGCGTGGTCGGCACGGCCGCCCGTGACGTGCTCGCCGAGCGCCGCCTCCTGGAGCAGCTCCACCCGGCGGCGCGATTGGCGGCCTCGCGGGAGCGGGCGGGTGAGCTGCTGGAGCGGGCTACCCGCGCGACCCGTCAGCGCCTCGCGGATTCCCGGCGGCTCGACGAGCTGCTGGCCGAGCGCTTGCCCGGGCTCGCGGCCCGGCGCACGGCGCTCGCCTCCGCGGGGCTCGCTGCTGCCGCCGCATCGCTGGCCGCGCTCGGGCCGAGCGCCACCCTGGAACGCGGCTACGCCATCGTCCGCAGGACCGCCGACGGCTCGATCGTGCGCGATCCGGACGAGGTGCCTGCCGGGACCGGCCTCGCGGTCCGGGTCGCGCGCGGCGAGTTCCCGGCGACGGCCGACGTGCGCGGCGAGTTCCCGGCGACGGCCGGCGCGCGCGGGACCGACTCGTGACCGACGTGCTGGCGCTCGTTGCCATCGGACTGCTCGCCGGCGCGGTGGGCGTGGCGTTCGGTATCTTCTTCGTGGCGCCGCGCCTGTCGCGGCTGGCCGACCGAGCCGACGAGGAGCCGAGTGACCGAGACGACTGAGACCCCGATCGAGCGGCTCGCCTTCGACGAGGCCCTCGCCGAGCTGCAGCGGACTGTCGCGGACCTTGAGGCCGGCGGTCAGTCCCTGGAGCGCTCGATCGCCTTGTACGAGCGGGGAGTTGCCCTCCACGAGCGCTGCGCCACCCTCCTCGCCGAGGCGGAGCTGAAGGTCCAGCAGCTCGTTACCCGGGCCGGCGGTGCGCTCTCGGCGATCGACGTCCGGCCCGAGGACGCGAGCGACGCGGAGTAGGGCGGCGCCGAGTCACGACTCCGATGGCCCTGCTGATCGACGAGCGCACCGTTCGCCGCCGGACCTGCCGCCCTCGGGTCGCCGCGACCTGCGGTGAATTGTCGAAACCTGCGACTCCCGAGTAACATGTTGTCGCCGGAGGCATCGAGCCCGCCACGCCGCAGGCCGGTCGATCGTCGTTCTCCGCGTAGACTCCGAAGCCTCAGCCCGAATACAAGAGGAGCCCCGCAACCGTGACATCGATGCTCGAGCGCCTGACCGGGCCGAGCGACCTCCGCGGCTTCGACGAGGGCCAGCTGGCAGTCCTCGCCGCCGAGATCCGCGAGACGATCATCCGGACGGTCGCCACGACCGGCGGCCATCTCGGGTCGTCGCTCGGCGTCGTGGAGCTGGCGATCGCCCTCCACCGGGTCCTCGAGTCGCCACGCGACAAGATCGTCTGGGACACGGGCCACCAGGCCTATGCCCACAAGCTCCTGACCGGCCGCCTCGACCAATTCGCGACCCTCCGCCAGATCGACGGCATCGGCGGTTTCCCGCGCCGCTCGGAGAGCGAGCACGACGTCTTCGACGGCGGCCACGCCGGGACCGGCCTCTCGATCGCCCAGGGCCTGGCGACGGCCCGCGACCTCCGCCATGGCCTCGAGCGGATCGCGGTCGTGGTCGGTGACGCGGCCCTGATGAGCGGCCTGTCGCTCGAGGCCCTCAACGACATCGGCCACAAGCGGACCGAGCTCGTCATCGTCCTCAACGACAACGAGATGTCGATCAGCCCGACGGTCGGCGCCTTCTCGACCTACCTCTCGAAGATCAAGCTGAGCGTCGCCTGGCAGCAGAGCAAGACCGCCTACGACACGCTCGTCGAGAAGATCCCGGTGGTCGGCGGCGGGGCCCTCGAGTGGAGCCAGCGGCTCCGTCGATCGGTCGTCAACCTGGCCTCGCCGGGCCAGCTCTTCGAGGACCTCGGCATCACCTACATCGGGGTCGTCCCGGGCCACGACATCCATGCCCTCCTCGAGACGTTCGAGCGGGTCCTCGAGCTGAAGGGCCCGGTCCTCGTCCACGTCCGGACCCAGAAGGGCCACGGCTATCGGCCGGCCGAGACCGACCAGGTCTCGTTCCACGGCGCGGCGCTCCCGCCGATGGAGCTGGCGCCCGATACAGACGGTACCGAGCCCCCCGCGGAGCGGACGCTCGGCGCGGCGATGCCCCATGGGGCCGGCTCGAACGGCGACGCGGAGCCGCCGGCGGCGAAGCCCGACGCTCCCCGCAAGAACCCCAACTACACCTCCGTCTTCGCCGACGAGCTCGTGGCCCTCGCCGCCACCGACCGTCGCATCGTCGGAATCACTGCCGGCATGCCGACCGGGACCGGGATGGCGAAGTTCGCCGCCGCCTATCCCGAGCGGGCGATCGATGTCGGCATCGCCGAGCAGCACGCGATGACGCTCGCCGCCGGCCTCGCCCTCGGCGGCATGCGCCCCGTCGTCGCGGTCTACTCGACCTTCCTCCAGCGGGCGTTCGACCAGACCGTCCACGACGTCTGCCAGAACGACGCGCCGGTGCTCATCGGCGTCGACCGGGCCGGGCTCGTCGGCGAGGACGGGACCTCGCATCAGGGGATGTTCTCGCTTCCCGCGCAGCGGCAGCTCCCATACCTCGTGATCGCCAGCCCCAAGGACGAGCAGGAGCTTCGATCGCTCGTTCACTCCGCGCTCGCCCAGGACCATCCATTCGCCCTGCACTATCCGCGCGACCCGGGCTTCGGGCTGCCGGCGGTCGAGCCGGTCGCACTCCCCATCGGCCGAGGCGAGGTCCTGCGGGAGGGTCGCGACGTGCTGTTCGTCGGCTTCGGCCCGATCGTCATGCGGACCGTGGAAGCGGCGGATGCCCTCGCGCGCGACGGCTGGTCGATCGGCGTCATCAACGCCCGCTTCGCCAAACCCCTCGATCGCCAGCTGATCCTCGATGCCGCGCGCGGCAAGCGACTCGTGGTCACGTTCGAGGAGAGCGTCGTGACGGGTGGGTTTGGAACCGCGGTCCTCGAGGCAATGGAAGAGGCCCGGGCCACCGACGCCACGTACCGCGACATCGCCGTTCGGATCATCGGCATCCCGGGCGACCGATTCGTCGACCACGGCGCCGTCACCGATCTGCGGCGAATGCTCCGGCTCGATGCCGCCGGTCTCGAGGCCCAGGTTCGCGAGGCGCTCGCACTGCTCAAGCTCACGCCGAGTGACGTCGTCGAGCGCTCCGAGGCCGCCGCTCCGAGTTGATGCCCTCTGGGGGCGGGCCGGACGCGAGGAGGCTGCCGCTCCGAGTTGATGCCCTCTGGGGCGGGGCCGGACCTGGGCCCGGGCAGCGGCGTCGTCAGCGCCCGAGGGCGACCCCACGCGGCGGGAGCCGCATCAGCGAGGCGCTCCTCCCCTTCAGATGGAGCCACAGGATCCCGGGTCCCGGCCACGGGGCGTCCGGCCCGGTCAGAGCCGCGTACAAATCGGCGCTGCGAGCCGGGAAGGCGGTGCCGAGGAGCATCGCGAACTGCTGGGCGAGCTGGCGCGTTCGGACGGTCGAGCGAAGGACGAGCAACTCTGACACCGAACGGCCGGGGACCAGCGTCGCGAGAGCGCTGGCCTTCTCGTGGCCCCACCGGACCTGCTGCTCGACGCGCCGGAGGTCGGATTGGACCTCGGCGGCGATGGCGATCCCCGCCACGGAGTCATGGAGCACGGCGTCGATGACGCCTCGATTCGGGTTCCGAACCGGTACCTCGAGCTCGGCTCGCCAGCGCGGATGGAGTGACCCGAGCAGGGCTTCGACCATCGGCGCCTGGAACCGGTCGTGAATACGTGGTCCGGACCCCGCGAAGTACCGGACGCCGAGATCGGCACCGAGTGCGACACCGATCGCCGTCAGTACGCTCAGGCTGGGATTGGCGATGCCCGCCTCGATCCGCACGATGTGGGCTGGGTCGACGCCGACAGCCCGACTGAGCGCCGACGCGGAGACCCCGGCGTCGACGCGAATGCTTCGCACTTCGTCGCCGAGTAGGGTCTTCGCCCGTCGCAACCGCCGGCGTGACTCCCGTTCGATGAGGGTCGGTGTGAGGTCCACGGAGGCAATGAAACTCGACGACGCTTACCCACCGATCACCCGCCCATACCCACCGATCACCCGCCCATCCCACCGATCACCCGCTCATCCCACCGATCACCCGCTCATCCCACCGATCACCCGCTCACATGCCCGCGTTGACCGGGAGTCAATGAAACCGGCGCGGTGATCGGAGAGAGGGCGCCAAGGTGGGTGCCGGATCTGCTGACGTTGACTGCGAGTCAACGCCCGCCTCGCCGCGCGCCGCCGAGGTCTCCTGAAGACCGCCTCGCGAAGGATTCATTGACTGAGGGTCAAACCTCGGCGGGAGGGGCGACGGCGGGAGGGGCGACGGCGGGAGGGGCGACGGCGGAGGGCGACGGCGGAGGGCGACGGCGGAGGGGAGACAGGGTCATCGGCGCCGTCGAGGGTGCCGTCGGGTGAGCCGGGGTGAAGGCCGCTGTGCCACGATAGCCGGGTGAGCAGCGCGGCCGTCCGAGCTCCACGCAGGCGTCTGGATCAACTCGTGGTCGACCGCGGGCTGGCCCCGTCGCGCGCCCGGGCGCAGGCCCTGATCCTCGGGGGCAGGATCCGGACCGGGTCCGGCGACGGGGCCAGGGCGGACCGGAAGGCCGGCGACCTCGTGGCCGCCGACCTCGCCATCGAGCTGGTCGAGCGGGACCCGTACGTCAGCCGCGGCGGCCACAAGCTCGCGGCGGCCCTCGACGCCTTCGGCATCGACCCCACGGGCCGGACCTGCCTGGACGCGGGCGCCTCGACCGGCGGCTTCACGGATGTCCTCCTCCAGCGCGGCGCGGCGCGCGTCTACGCCCTCGACGTCGGCCGCGGCCAGCTCGCCGAGGTCCTCCGCCACGACCCGCGGGTCGTCTCGATGGAGCGGACGAACGCCCGGACGATCGACGCCTCGACCCTCCCGGAGCCGGTTTCGCTCGCCACGATCGATGTCTCGTTCATCTCCCTCCGCCTCGTCCTCGGGCCGGTCGCGACGGCCTTCGGGCCGGCCGGTGGTGACGTCGTTGCCCTCGTGAAGCCACAGTTCGAGGCAGGCCGCGCGGCCGTCCGGGGTGGCGTGGTCCGCGACCCGGCCGTCCATCGAGCCACGATCGAGGTCGTCGTCGCGGCCGCCGCGGCCGCCGACCTGATGCCGCTCGACGCCATTGCCTCGCCGATCCTCGGCCCGGAGGGCAACCGCGAGTTCCTGCTCTGGCTGGCCGCCGGTGAGGCCGCCCGTGAGCGTTCTCGCGAAGCCGGTTCGCTGGCCGACCGCATCGCCGCCGCCGCGGCCGCGGCCGTCCCGGCGGAGGCGTGACGATGACCGGCCTCCGCCGCGTCGGCTTCGCCTACAACCCGACGATCGACGCCGCGCTGGAGCTGCGCGAACGGGCGGCCGGCTGGGCGGCGATGCGCGACCTCGGCCACTGGGCCGCGGCCGCGGAGGACCGCGAGGCCCTGGCCCGCGAGCTGCCAGGCACGGACATCCTGGTGGTCCTCGGTGGCGACGGGACCTTCCTTCGCGCCGCCCGGGCGGTCGCCGACGTCGACGTCCCGCTCCTCGGCATCAACGTCGGCAAGGTCGGCTTCCTCTCGCGGGTCGAGGCCGGCGAGCTGGTCGGCGTCCTCGATCGCCTGGCGGCCGGGCGTTACACGCTCGAGCATCGAATGGCCCTCGAGGGCCGGATCATCCGGGCCGCGACGACCGGCGCCCCGGAGACCCACGTCGCCCTCAATGACGTGGTCGTCGCCCGCGGCGCCCTCGCCCGGGTCTGTCGCCTCGATGTCTCGATCGACGAGAGCCATCTCGCGACCTTCGTGGCCGACGGGCTGGTCGTCGCCAGCCCGACCGGCTCCACGGGCTACTCGTTCTCCGCCGGCGGCCCGCTCCTCGCCCCGACGGCGCGCAACCTCATCGTCACGCCCATCGCCGGCTACCTGACGACGATTCGGTCGGTCGTGGTCGGCCCGACGGTCGTCGTCCGATGCCGCGTGGCGGCCGCGCACGAAGCGCTCGTCTCGATCGACGGGCGCGAGGACGTCGCGGTCGCCGTCGGCGACACCGTCGAGGTCCGGGCCCTCGATCGCCCGATCCGACTCGTCCAGCCCGAGGGCTCGCTGCCGTTCTGGGACCTCGTCCGCAAGAAGGTCGAGCTCCTGCCGTCGTGAGCGACGTCATCCCGGTGATGGACGAAGGTCGGCGGCCGGACGCCACCGACGCGATGGATCCGGGGCCGGAGGCGGCCGGCCGGCTCCTCGAGCTGTCCGTCGTCGACCTCGCCCTGATCGACCGCCTCCGCCTGGCCCTCGAGCCGGGCCTCAACGTGCTGACCGGCGAGACCGGCGCCGGCAAAAGCCTCCTCATCGACGCCCTCGGGCTCGCCCTCGGAGCGCGCGCGGACACGTCGCTCGTCCGGCACGGGGCCGAGCAGGCCCGCGTCGAGGCGCTCTTCGATCGCCTCCCCGAGCCCTTGATCGCGGTCCGGGAGGTGTCGGCGACGGGCCGGTCCACCGCGCGCCTGGACGACGCGGCGGTGACGGCCGCCCGCCTCGCCGAGACGACCGGTCCGCTCGTCGAGATCCACGGCCAGCACGAGCAGTCGCGGCTGCTCGATGAGCGCTGGCAGCGCGACCTGCTCGACGCCTACGGCGGCCATCGGCAGGCCAGGCGGCGAATGGCCGCGGCCGTCGGCCGGTGGCGCGACAACCAGGCCGAGCTGGCCTCGCTGTCCGTCGATCCACGCGAGGTCGCCCGGCGCCTCGAGCTCCTGGAGCACGAGGCCGCCGAGATCGCCGCCGCCGGCCTCCGGAAGGGCGAGGCCGACGAGCTCCGCGCCCGCCTCGCCGCGGCCCGAGAGGGTGCGGCGATCGCCCGCGGCGGGTCGGCGATCCGCGACGCGCTCGACGGCGACGCGGGCGCGCGGGCTGCCGCGGCCGAGGCGCTGCGGGAGGCGCGTGCCCTGGCTCGCCTGGATCCCCGTTTCGAGGCCATCGAGGCCCGTCTCGTCGGCATCGATGCCGATGTCGGAGACGTCGCCTCGGAGGTCCGCGGCCTCCTCGATGCCGTCGACCTCGACGCCGCCGCGGTGGCCGCCATCGAGGAGCGGCTGTCGGTCATCTATGGCCTGGAGCGTCGCTACGGCGACGATGAGGCCGCGATCATCGCCCACGGCGAGCAGGCGGCCGTCGAGGCGGAGCGCCTGCGGGGGATCGAGGCCACCCGCGCCGGCCGGCTTGCCGACGCCGCCGTCCTGCTCGCGGAGGTGGCGGCCGCGGCCGCCGAGCTCGGGTCGCTCCGGAGGGCGGCCGCGGCGCGCCTGTCCGAGGCCGTCGATGCCGTCCTCCGCGACCTCGGGTTCCCGCCGGGAGCGTTCGAGGTCGCCGTCGGGCGGCAGGCCGCCTCGTCCGACGAGCCGGCGATCGAGCTCGACGGCGACGCGGTCGTGTTCGACGGCTCCGGTGCCGACGAGGTCATCTTCCGATTCGCTCCGAATCCCGGCGAGCCGGCCCGCCCGCTGGCCCGGATCGCCTCGGGCGGCGAGCTGAGCCGTGTCGCCCTCGGGATCAAGCAGGTCCTCGCCGCCGCCGACGACACCCCGACGCTCGTGTTCGACGAGGTGGACGCGGGAATCGGCGGCCGCTCGGCCGATCCCGTCGGGCAGAGCCTCTGGGCGCTGGCCCGGGATCACCAGGTCCTCGTCGTCACCCACCTGCCCCAGATCGCCGCTCATGCCGACGCCCACTTCCGGATCGCCAAGCGCGAACGCGAGGGGCGGACCGTCACCGAGGTCGCCCGCCTCGATCGCGAGGGCCGGATCGTCGAGCTCGCCGCGATGCTCGGCGGGCCGGGGGGCGACGCGAACGGCCCGGGCACGGCCGCGCTCGCCTCGGCTCGCGAGCTCCTCGATGCCGCCGAGCGCCGGCACAAACGTCCGGTCGGCGCCGCCTGAGGTGGCGATGCGATGCCTCCTGATCTCGACCGGGCGATCGAGGACTACCTGACGTTCCTCCGGGTCGAGCGGGGCCTGGCGGCGGCCACGCTGCGGGCGTATCGGGCGGACCTCGGCGACTTCGCCGCCGCCCGAGGGACGTCGTCCCGCTGGGCCAAGGGACCCGACGCCGCCGTCGGCTACCTCGCGGCCCGCACGAAGCGCGGCCGGCCGTCCGATCCGGGCCTGGCCCCGACGAGCCTGCGCCGGCGCACGGCCTCGATCCGGGGCTTCTACCGGTTCGCCTTCGGTGAGGGTCTGATCCAGGCCGATGTCGCCGCCCATCTCGACCTGCCGCGGATGTCGCGCCTCCTGCCCGAGACACTCAGCGTCGACGAGGTCGAGCGCCTCCTGGAGGCGGCAGGCGCCTCCGACGACGCGGACCCGGCCCGCCTCCGCGGTCGGGCCCTCCTCGAGCTCCTCTACGCGGCGGGCCTCCGGATCTCCGAGGCCCTCGGCCTCGATCGCGAGGACCTCTCGCTCGACGGGGCGTTCGTGCGCGTCATCGGGAAGGGCGACAAGGAGCGTCTCGTGCCGGTCGGCGACGTGGCCCTCGCCGTGCTCCGGACCTGGATCGACGGGCCGCGGCGAGCGCTCCTGTCCCTCGCCCACGTCGAGCCGGTACGGGGCGGACCGCTCTTCCTCGGCGACCGCGGGGGGCGCCTGGCCCGGCAGCAGGCGTGGGCCGCGGTGAAGCGCGCCGCCACCGCGGCCGGTCTCGCGGACCGGGTCAGCCCCCACACGCTGCGGCACTCGTTCGCGACCCACCTGCTCGAGGGTGGCGCGGATCTTCGGATCGTCCAGGAGTTGCTGGGACATGCGAGTATCAGCACGACGCAGCTGTACACGCACCTGACCGGGGAGCGCATCCGCGAGGTCTACGCTCGCGCCCACCCGAGAGCCTGAAGAGGAGGACGACCGTGGCGCGCTACGCCGACACCCTGCTCGCCGACGGGGAACGCATCGTCCTGCGAACGCGCCAGCACTGGCTGGCCACGATCGTCGACGGCCGAGCCCCATGGGCCCTGTTCGTGGCCAGTCTCGTTCTGCTGATCCTCACCCTGACGATGGGCGACGGTGGCGTCCGGACCGTCCTCGGCTACGTCGTCGCGATCGGCCTGCTGGTCTCGCTCGTCTGGCTCGGCATCCACTACTGGGACTGGTACGCCCAGGACTACATCGTCTCGAACAGGCGGGTCCTGAAGGTCGAGGGGATCCTCAACAAGCGCTCGGCCGACAGCTCGCTCGAGAAGATCAACGATGCCGTTCTCGAGCAGAACCTCTTCGGCCGGATCTTCAACTACGGCGACCTCGACATCCTGACGGCGTCCGAGGAGGCGATCGACCGCTACCGGATGCTCAACAAGGCTCCCGGCTTCAAGAAGGCCATGCTGGACCAGAAGCACATCCTCGAGACCGAGTTCGCGTACGTTCCCGGCCCGCCGCTCCGGGCCGGCGGGGGCGCCGCTCCGCGGCCGATGACGGCGGACGAGATCACCAAGGCCCTCGGCGGCCTCGCGGCCCTGCGCGACCAGGGGGCGATCAGCCCCGAGGAGTACGAGGCAAAGAAGCAGGACCTCCTCGCCAGGATCTGAGCGCCGCCAACCGATCCGGGCTGGCCGACTACCATTGGCCGACCGCCCAACTCACGCCTGACCGGAGTCCCGCCCGGATGCTGCGCTCGTTCTCACCCGAATACCTCGTCGTCGTGGGCCTGATCCTGCTCGTGGCGCTGCCGCTCCACGAGTTCAGCCACGCGCTCGCCGCCTATCGTCTGGGCGACGGCACGGCCAAGCTCCTCGGGCGCCTGACCCTGAACCCGCTGGCCCATCTCGAGCCGATCGGGGCCCTGCTGATCCTCCTGGTCGGGTTCGGCTGGGCCAAGCCCACGCCATACAACCCGTTCAACCTCCGGGGCGGCCGGAATGGCGAGGCGATCGTGGCCGCCGCCGGGCCCTTGTCCAACCTCGTCCTGGCGACAGCGGCCGCCATCCCGTTCCGCTACATCGTGGCGACGGGCATGGACGTTCCGTTCGCGGTCATCACCATGATCGCCCTCTTCGTGCAAATCAACGTCGTGCTCATGGTCTTCAACCTGATCCCGCTCCCCCCGCTCGACGGCTCGAAGGTCCTCTACGCCCTCGTCGATGAGCAGACGTCGTACCGGCTTCGGGCAACGCTCGACCAGTACGGCCCGATGATCCTGCTCGCCGTGATCTTCCTGCCCGGGTTCATCGGCCTGCCATCGCCGCTGGGCATCATCTTCGATGTCGTCGCCAATCCGATCATCAACCTCCTGCTGGGCGGGTGAGCGTCCCGACCCGGTCCTGGTGGACGGCCAGGACGAGGCAGTTCGTGGCCCACCTCCGGGCGCGAGTCGGCGAGGACGAGCGGCGCGGCCTCGAGGCCTGGGCGACCGGGGCGCAGCTCGAGATCTTCGATTCGATGCACGTCGCCGATCGGCGCCACGGCCTCGACGTCGTCGCGACATTGCGGGCCGAAGGCATCGACGACCTCGACGTCCTCGTCGCCGGCCTCCTCCACGACGCCGCCAAGGGCGACACGAGCGTGATGCCCCGGGTGCTTCACGCCCTTGGGCAGGGGTACGGACCGTGGATCCCGCGCATCGCCCGGCGGCTGCCCGGCATGGCAGCCGCGCTCGAGCGCCTCGAGGTCCACGCCGAGGCGTCGGCCCGGCTCGCCGCCGCGGCCGGCTGCTCGACGAGGACCGTGGAGCTGATCCGCTGGCAGGACGCCCCGCGGGACCCGGAGTTCGGCGAGCGGCTGCGGCTCGCCGACGAGGCGAACTGAGGTGACCGCTGGCGTCGACGGGGCCGTCGACGAGGCCGTCGACGAGCGCGGCGGCCCGGACGTCCGATTCGGCGACGGCCGCCGGCCCGAGCAGGCGACCCGGATCCGGCTCGAGGACTGGGAAGGCCCGCTCGGGCTCCTCCTTACGCTGATCGAAGCCCGCCGCCTGGACGTGCTCAGCGTCCCACTCGGCGCACTTGCCGAGGCGTACCTCGACGCGCTCGCCGGCCTGGACGACGACCGGATCGGCAACATCAGCTCGTTCGTGGCGGTCGCCAGCCAGCTCATCCTCATCAAGAGCCGGGCGATCCTGCCCCGGGCGCCGGAGCCCGGACCGCCCGGCGAGGTGCCCGACGAGGGTCTCGATCCCGAGGCGGACCTCCGCGCGCGGCTGCTGATCTACAAGGCCTATCGCGACGCCGGCGCGGCCCTCCAGGCGACCGCCCTCGAGCGGATCGGGCTGTTCCGTCGCGAACCGACGATCGCCTCGGCGGCCGCCCTGGCCGGGGCGCGAGCACCGGATGCCCCGCCGCTCCGGGCGGACAGCCTCGTCCGAGCCCTGGCCGGGCTCGTCGAGATCATCCTGCCGCCGGAGCTTCCGCCCGAGACCCTGGCCCGGACCGTGACCCTGACCCAGCGAGCCGCGATCATCCGGGCCGCCCTTCGGGGGGCCCCGACGATCGTCCTCCAGGAGCTGCTCGCCGGGGTCCGCGACCGGGTCGTCGTCGCCGTCACGTTCCTGGCCATGCTCGAGCTGGTGAAGCGGCGTGAGATCGTCGTCGAGCAGGCCGACCCGTTCGGCCCGATCGTGGCCCGCCGGACGACCCCCGATGAACGGGCCGCGTCCGGGGCGACGTTCATCGAGGATGGGCCGCTCGACGAGTCGCTGGCGTCGTTCCAATGACGAGCGAGCCCGGGGCGACCGGCGGCGCCATCGAGTCGGGCGCGGAGGAGATCGGCGCCCCCGACGCCGCCGAGGCGACGACCGCGCTGCCGCAGCTCGATCTCAGCGAGGCCGCCCTCGAGGCCCTCCTGTTCGTGGCCGAGCGGCCGCTCTCACGCCGGGAGATCGGGACGATCTTCGCGGCCGACCGCGCGGATGTCGATGACCGCCTCGGGGATCTCGAGGTCAGCCTTCGCGACCGTGGCATCCGGCTCGTCCTGTCGGGCGAGCGAGTCGAGCTGGTGACGGCGCCCGAGGCCGGCCCGGCGATCGCCCGCTACGTCGGGACCGACGCCATCCGGCTGACCCCGGCGTCGCTCGAGACGCTCGCCATCGTGGCCTACCGGCAGCCCGTCACGAAGTCCGCCGTCGAGCGGATCCGGGGAGTCGATTCGGACTACAGCCTGCGAAGCCTTGTCCATCGCCGGCTCATCGTCGAGCTGGGGCGCGCGGATTCGCCTGGACGACCGATCCTCTACGGGACCGGGTTCGACTTCCTCGAACGCTTCGGTCTGACCGCGATCGACGACCTCCCGGCGCTCGACCCGGACGTCGCGGCCCGCCTTGCCGGGGAGGGGACCGATGCGGGGCGGGAGGGGACGCCGGACACTGCCGGTCCTGACGCTCCGGCGGAGTCCGGCGGGGTGGCGGTCGAGCCCGGCGGGGCGTCGCTGGAGCTCGACGCGACCGGCGATGCCTGAGGAGCGCCTGCAGAAGGTCCTCGCCGCGGCCGGTGTCGCCTCCCGCCGGGCGAGCGAGGCGCTCATCGCCGCCGGTCGCGTCCGGGTCGACGGCCGGATCGCGACGATCGGCGAGCAGGTCGATCCGGCCACGGCCCGGATCGAGGTCGACGGCCTGCCCGTCGGCATCGGGGCCGTCCGAGCCTATGTCGCCATCCACAAGCCGGCCGGGGTGACGTCGACGACCCGGGATCGCCATGCCGAGTCGACCGTCCTGGATTTCGTGCCGACGGCGCTCGTGCCCGACGGCGCGCGCCTCTACCCGGTCGGACGGCTCGATCGCGACAGCGAGGGGCTCCTTCTCCTGACCAACGACGGCGACTGGGCCGAACGCATCCTCCATCCCCGGTTCGGTGTCCAGCGCGAGTACGCCGTCGCGCTCGCCGCTCCGCTCGACGATGCCCAGGCCCGGGCGCTGCGGGCGGGGATCCCGATGGAGGAGGGCCTGGCGACCCTGGCCGCCCCGCTCCGGGCGTCAGTCCCGCCCGACGTGCGGAAGCTGGTCGGGCTGCTCGATCCTCCGCCCCGACCCGGAATGACGTGGTACCGGGCCGTCCTCGCCCAAGGCTGGAAGCGGCAGCTCCGGCGGATGCTCGGCGCGGTCGGCGCGCCGGTCGAGCGGCTCGTTCGGGTTCGGATCGGCGCGGTCCTGCTGGACGGTCTCCCGTCGGGCCGGGCCCGGGTCCTGCGGGCACCCGAGATCCGGGCCCTTGCGACCGGGACGCCGGCCGAGCCGTCGCGGCGCCCGGCACGCCCGGCGCGGCGCCGGCCCGACGCCGGCCGGCCAGGAGGCGCCGGGTCGGGGTCGCGACGATCGCGACCGGGTGAGACTTGACGCGACAGTTCGTCCCACCTAGGTTCACGCCATGGCAGCCTTGGCGGCAGCTCCGACTCCACGGCCGTGAGGGCTGAGATGCCCCGCCGCGGGGTTGCCGACATGACCGCCGCGGGGTTGCCGACATGACCGCCGCGGGGTTGCCGACATGACCGCCGCGGGGTTGCCGACATGACCGCCGCGACGGCCGCCCCGGCGCCGGCAGTCGAGGCGGCCGGGCTTCGAAAGGAGTTCGGGCCGATCCGGGCCGTGGACGGCATCGACCTCTCGCTCGGGGCCGGTCGGATCTACGGCCTGCTCGGACCCAACGGATCTGGCAAGACGACGCTCATCCGCCTGCTGGCGGGCCTGGCGAAGCCGACGTCGGGTGAGTCGCGGATCCTCGGGACGACGATGCCGAACCGCCCGATGCTCGGCCGGATCGGCTACATGCCCCAGGCGGAGGCGCTCTACCCGGAGCTGTCGGTCGGTGAGAACATCGGCTTCATCGCCGCGCTCCAGGGCGCCGCCTCCGGCGCGGTCGAGCGAGCCCTCGACCTCGTCGAGCTCGCCGATCGGACCGGCAGCCCGGTCCTCGAGCTGTCCGGCGGCATGCGCCGCCGGCTGTCGCTGGCCTGCGCCCTCGTCCACGAGCCGCCGATCCTGTTCCTCGACGAGCCCACGGTCGGCGTCGACCCCGCGCTCCGGGTCCAGTTCTGGACCCACTTCCGGCGCCTCGCCGCCGACGGGACGACGATCCTCGTCGCCAGCCACGTCATGGACGAGGCCGACCGCTGCGACGAGCTGCTGTTCATCCGCGCCGGCCGGGTGATCGCCCGCGGCAGCGGCGCCGAGCTCCGGGCCACGGCCAGCACCGACAACCTCGAGACCGCGTTCCTCCAGTTCGCCGGCCTCGACCCCGATGGGCGGCCGATCGACGGGGAGGGCGGGGCGTGAGCGCCCGCCGGGTCGGCGCCGTCGCTCGCCGGATCGCCGAGGGCTTCCGCCGCGATCGTCGTTCCCTGGCCCTCCTGATCGTCGCGCCGCTTCTCATGACCGCCCTCCTGGGCTGGGTCCTGCGCGGGTCGGTGGCCGGATCGCTCGACATCACGATCACGGGAGCGCCGGAGGCGTTCGTCTCGGCCCTCCGCGACGCCGGCGCGTCGAGCGAGGTCGATCTCGACATCACGGTCGAGACGGCGACGGACGAGGCCGCGGCCCGGGCAGCGGTCCGCGCGGGTGACGCCGACGTGGCCCTGCTGTTCCACGGGAGTGGCCTGAGCACCGGCCTGACGATCGTCTCGCAGGGCGCCGACCCGGCGGTCGAGGGCGGGCAGATCGGCGCCGTCCAGGGGCTCATCGTCGCGGCGGCCGGATCGCTGCTGCCCGTCCCCGGGGCCGCCCTCCCGGAGATCACCCGCGAAACGATCTACCTCTCGCCGGACGCCGACCAGCTCGATGCCCTCGCGCCGGTCTTCCTCGGCTTCTTCGCCTACTTCTTCGTCTTCATCCTGACCGGCATCAGCTTCCTGCGCGAGCGGGTCGGCGGGACCCTCGAGCGGCTCCTCGCGACGCCGGTGACGCGGGCCGAGATCGTCGTGGGCTACAGCCTCGGGTTCAGCTTCTTCGCCGCGATCCAGGTCCTCCTCCTGACCGCCTTCGTCCTCGCCAGCGTCGATGTCCCGGCGATCGGCCCGGTTCCGGCCTTCACGATCGGGCTCGACGTCCAGAGCGCCGGCAGTCCGGCGTTCGCCTTCGTCGTCGCTCTGCTCCTCGCGATCGGCGCCGTCAACCTCGGGATCTTCCTCTCGACCTATGCCCGGACCGAGCTCCAGGTCCTCCAGTTCATCCCGCTCGTGATCGTGCCCCAGGGTCTTCTCGGCGGCGTCTTCTGGCCGGTCGAGCGGCTGCCGGACGTCCTCCAGTGGATCGCCCATGTCCTGCCGATCACGTACGCGGTCGATGCCCTGCGCGAGGTGATGATCAAGGGCGCCGACCTCGGCTCGGGCGCGATCCAGGCCGACCTCGCGATCCTCGCCGCGATCGCCGTCGTCTTCGTCGTCCTCGCCGCCGGCACGATCAAGCGCGAGGTCGCCTGAACGCAGGGGGCACTCCCGGGCGGGGGGGCGCGATCGGCGCCGGGGCCCACCGCGCCCGGTACCATCGGCACGATGCCTGCCGACGCCGTCGCACCCGAGGCCCGCTCCGGGCTCGTCGTCGCCCTCGACGGGCCGGCGTCCTCGGGCAAGAGCAGCGTCGGCGCGGCCGCCGCGGCCGAGCTCGGCTACCGCTTCTGCGACACGGGCCTGCTCTACCGGGCCGTCACCTGGCTGGCTCTCCAGCGCGAGATCGGGGAGACGGATCCGGGCGGGTTGGTCGGCCTCGTCGGCGAGGTGGCGCTCCTGCCCGACGACGACGGGCGCCTCGCCCGCGTCTCGGTCGACGGGAGCGACGTGACCGCCGCGGTCCGCGGCCCGGACGTCGACGCGGCGGTGTCGGCGATCTCGCGCACGCCGGCCCTTCGAACGGCCTTGCTGGAGCGGCAGCGGCGCCTGGTCGACGGCGGCCGGATCATCATGGCCGGCCGGGACGTCGGCACCGTCGTCCTGCCGGATGCCGACCTGAAGCTGTTCCTCGATGCCGGCGCGGAGGAGCGGGCCCGGCGGCGAGCCGAGGAGCGCGGCCTGGACCCGGACGGCCCCGAGGCGGCCGAGATCCTGGATCAGCTCCGCCGTCGTGACGAGCTCGACTCGAGCCGGCCGGTGGCCCCGCTCCAGGCGGCGCCGGATGCCGTCCACATCCGGACCGACGGCAACGCCTTCGCGACGACCGTCCGCCGGGTCGTCGACGCGATCCGCGAGCGAGAGCGAGCGAGGCCGGCCGCTCAGCCGGCGGACGGGGCGCAGACGCCGGCGGACCGGGCGCAGACGCCGGCGGACCGGGCGCAGACGCCGGCGGAGGGGACGCCGCCGCGCCGCCGCCCCATCGCGCCGACCCCGATCGCGACGCGGATGAACGCGGTCATCACGATCGGAGCGTTCGTGATGCGGGTCGTGGCCCGCCTCTTCACCCAGGTCCACATCGAGGGTGATCTCTCGGCCGTGCCCCGGTCGGGAGCCGTCCTGATCGCCGCGAATCACGCCTCGAACGCCGACCCGGTCCTGATCGGGGCGTTCCTCGCCCCGCGCCTCGGCCGGCCGACGAACTGGCTCGGCAAGCGCGAGGTCTTCGAGTGGCCGCTCGTCTCGTGGCTCGCCCGCCACGGCGGCGTCCACCCGGTGGAGCGCGGGACGGCCGACATCGAGGCCTTCCGCTCGGCGATGCGGGTCCTCGAGGCCGGCCATGTCCTGGCGGTCTTCCCCGAGGGCACACGCAGCGCGGACGGCCGTTTGCAGGCGGCGAAGGACGGGGTCACCGTGCTCGCCCAGCGATCGGGCGCCGTCATCGTCCCGATCGGGGTCGGTGACAGCGACCGCCTCTGGCCCAAGGGCCGTCTGATCCCGCGCTTCACGCGATCCGTCACCGTCCGCGTCGGGTCAGCGTTCCGGCTCGCGGAGGCATTGGCGTCCGAGGCGCCCGATGCGGGCCGCGACCGGCGGCGCGCCAAGGAGGCCGGCACCGCCCTGATCATGCGGCGGATTGCAGCGCTCATGCCGGAGCGGCAACGCGGCGCGTACGCCGACCCGCCGGGAGGCTGACCGTCGCCGACCGCCGGGGCGGCCTTCGCTGACGCGGGAGGTCGCCCGCTCAGCGGGCGACGGTTGGGCCCCGCGGTATTCCAAGGAGGATTACATGCGGGTACGCACGCCGCCGGGAAGGCTCGCTGGTGTCGCCGTATTCGCCGGCGGAATTAGTCAGGGCCAGGACGGCCCAGATTCGCCAGGATCGGGCTTCGGCACGGGCGATCCGATCAAGACTGGCCCCGGATACGCCTTCTTGGAATACGCCCCGAGCGTGCCGGCCGCCGACCGCGCCGGTCCCGGACCGCGCCGGCCCCGACCGTGCCGGCCCCGGACCGCGCCGGCCCCCGACCGTGCCGGCCGCCGACCGCGCCGGTCCCGGACCGCGCCGGCCCCGACCGTGCCGGCCCCGGACCGCGCCGGCCCCCGACCGTGCCGGCCCCGAGTACCGACGCGGTTGCGTCGGAACACAGGAGTCGCATCTTGTGAGCGGGCTCGCCGGCTCCGCGGGCCGGCCGCTCACGGGGGTCCGCGGGGGTCCCGTGCGATACTCGATCGAGCATGGGAACTGTCACCGACATCCGGATCGCCAAGCGAACCGGCTTCTGCTACGGCGTTCGCGAGGCGATCGACAAGGCCAAGGAAGCCAGCGCCGCCGGCAAGACGACGCACACCCTCGGCCAGGTCGTCCACAACGAGGGCGTGGTCAATGACCTCCAGGCGCTCGGCATCCAGACGGTCGAGACGCTCGACGACGTCGATCACGGGGCCGCCGTCGTCATCCGGGCCCACGGCGTGCGGCCCGAGGTCATGGATCGGGCCACGAGCCGCGGCCTCGAGATCATCGACGGGACCTGCACCTGGGTGATCCAGGAGCAGCGTGAGCTCGTCAAGCTCGTCGAGGAGGGCTACACCATCGTCCTCCTCGGCACGCCCAAGCATCCCGAGGTCGTCGGCCTCCTCGGCTTCGCTCCCGACGCGATCGTCGTCGACGAGGAAGAGGACTGGGACCGGATCCCGCACAAGAAGAAGATGGCGCTGATCTCCCAGAGCACCCAGCCGCCCTGGAAGTTCGAGAAGCTCGCCGCGTACATGGTCGCCCGGAGCCACGAGCTCAAGATCGTCAACACCGTCTGCCCGGTCACGATCCGGCGCCAGCAGGACACCCTCGACGCCGCCCGCGAGGTCGACCTCATGGTCGTCGTCGGCGGCCGCTCGTCGGCCAACACCAAGGAGCTGACCCGTCTGTGCGGCATCGCCGGGACGCCGGCCATCCAGGTCGAGGGCGTCAGGGACCTCGACGACCCGGCGGCGTTTGGCGGGCACCACGTGGTCGGCGTGACCGGTGGGACCTCGACCCCGATCGAGGACCTCCACGCCGTCGCCCGGCGGATCCTCGAGCTGGCCGGCACGAAGGCCGCGAAGGCCCAGGCGAGCGCCCTCGCCGATGCCGCGTTCGCCGTCGCCGCGACGCCGGCTGGCCGGACGACGTCGCTGCCCGCCGCCCCCGCGGCCGGCTGAGACGGCCGGACTGGCGTGGCCGGGCAGGGGAGCGGGGTCCCGATCGTCGCGATCGTCGGGCGAATCCTCCGACCGATGGCTCGCGGGGCGTCGCCTCGGTCGTCGGAGGGCTGCGAGTGAGCCCGGCGGGGAGCCCGCTGCCGATCGTCGCGATCGTCGGCAGGCCCAATGTTGGAAAGAGCACGCTCTTCAACCGGATCGTCGGCGAACGCGCGGCGATCGTCGAGGACCGGGCCCGGACGACCCGCGACCGCCTCTACGGCGACACGGAATGGAACGACCGGCGCTTCATCGTCGTCGACACCGGCGGGCTCGAGGTGTCGCCCGGCGATCCGATCGAGGCGGCCGTCCAGGTCCAGGCTCGCCTGGCGATCGCGGAGGCGGACCTCATCGTCCTCGTCGTCGATGCGATCACCGGCCTGACCCCGGCCGATCGCGAAGCGGCCGATCTCCTCCGGGTCGCCAGGGCGCCGGTCTTCGTCGCCGTGAACAAGGCCGACAACGCGGCCAGGGAGCTCGACGCCGCGGAGTTCTGGGAGCTCGGCTGGGAGCGGACCTTCGCCATCGCGGCCTCGCACGGTCGCGGTGTCGCCGACCTCCTCGACGAGATCGTCCTGGCCCTGCCGCCGGAGACCGAGGCGGAGGTCGCTCGCAAGGCCCGCGAGCGCGAGGCCGACGCCTTCGCGGCCGATGTCGCGGCGGGTCGCCTCGAGCCGTTCGTGGTCGGCGAATTGACCGACCGCTTCGACGACCTCGAGGGCGACGGCACCGGCGGCGACGCGGAGGTCGAGTCGGAGGATCGCGCGGCCGTCGACGCGGACATCGAGCCCGAACTCGATGACGCCGTGGCGGCCCGCTGGGACGCGATGCTGGCCGCGTCCAGCGACGACGAACCGCCGGCGATCGCCTTCGTCGGCCGCCCCAACGTCGGCAAGTCGAGCCTCCTCAACGCCCTCCTCGGCGAGCAGCGGATGATCGTCAGCGAGGTCCCCGGGACGACGCGCGACGCCATCGACACCCGGATCGCCTGGGGCAGGACGGAGATCGTCCTCATCGACACCGCCGGGATCCGCCGGCGGGGCAGGGTCGCCTCTGGCCCGACCGCCGAGCGCTACTCGACCCTGCGCAGCCTCCGGGCGATCTCCCGGGCCGACGTCGCGGTCCTCCTCATCGATGCCGTCGACGGCCTCACCGCCCAGGACGCCCACATCGCCGGCTACGTCGTCGAGGAGGGCCGCGGCCTCGTCGTCGCGGTCAACAAGTGGGACGCGGTCGAGGACAAGCAGGGATCGACCTTCGACCAGTACGTCGAGTGGATCCGGCACGAGGCGCCGTTTCTCGACTTCGCCCCGATTGTCAGCATCTCGGCGAAGACCGGCCAGCGGATCCAGCGCGTCCTCGAGCTGGCCGTCGACGTCTGGGCCGAGCGGCGCCGCCGCGTCCCGACGGGTGAGCTCAACCGGCTCCTGGCCGTCGCGTCCGAGCGCCAGCAGCCGCCGATCGTGAAGGGCAAGCGCCCGAAGCTCTTCTACGCCACGCAGGCATCGGTGGCCCCGCCGACGTTCGTCTTCTTCGCCCGCGAGGCCGGCTCCGTCCACTTCAGCTACCAGCGCTACCTCGAGAACCGCCTCCGCGACGAGTTCGGCTTCCTCGGCACGCCGATCCGGCTCGTCTTCCGGGAGCGGGCCGGCATCCGGGCCGAGCGGCGATCGAACCGCCGGCGGCGAGGCAGCCGGCCCGGCGGCGGCCGGCCGGCCGGGGCGAGCAAGCGGGGCCGATGACCCCGGACGCGGCGCGGGTCGCGGTCGTCGGGAGCGGTGCCTGGGGAACCACGCTCGCCGTCCTCGTCGCTCGTTCCGAGCCCGTGACCCTCCTCTGCCGCTCGGCGGACACGGCGGCCACGCTCGAGTCCGAGCGCCGCAACGAGCGCCGCCTGCCGGGCGTCGACCTGCCCGAGCGAGTCCGTCCCGGCGCCGACCCCGCCGTGCTCGCCGACGCCGACCTCGTGATCGTGGCCGTGCCCTCGGCCCACGTCCGCGAGACGATCGGCCGGCTGGCCCCGTCGATCCCGGCCGGCGCCGACGTCCTGTCCGTCGTGAAGGGCCTCGAGCCCGGGACGCACCTCCGGATGACCGAGGTCATCGCCGAGGCGGCCGGCATCGATCCGGCGCGGGTTGCGGCGCTGTCCGGCCCCAACCTCGCCGTCGAGATCGCCCGGGGACTGCCGGCGTCCGCGGTCGTCGCGGCCGGGGATCCGAGCCTGGCGGAGCGGATCGTCGAGCGCCTCGGGCGCCGCGAGTTCCGCCTCTACACGAACACCGATGTCCTCGGCGTGGAGCTGTGCGGCGCTCTGAAGAACGTCATCGCCATCGCCGCCGGCGCGGCCGACGGCCTCGGTTTCGGCGACAACGGCAAGGCCGGCCTGATGACCCGCGGGCTGGCCGAGATGATGCGGGTCGGGATCGCCGCCGGTGCCAACCCGCTGACCTTTGCCGGCCTGGCCGGGATTGGCGACGTCATCGCGACCTGCGGCTCGAAGCTGTCGCGGAACCATCGCCTCGGCGAGGAGCTGGCCAAGGGCCGCCCCTGGACGGACATCGAGACGTCCCTCGCCGGCGTCGCCGAGGGCGCCTACACCGTCGACGCGGCGATCTCCCTGGCCGAGCGCCTGGGCGTCGAGATGCCGATCGCCCGCGAGGTCCACAACGCGCTGTTCGAGGGCAAGAGCGTCCAGCGCTGCCTGATCGATCTGCTGGCCCGCGAGTCGAAGGACGAGCTGGCGGACTTCCAATCGTGGGTGGAGCGGCTCGGCGCAGGCCCGACCCTCAGCCGGCCTCCGACCGGCGGAGGTGATCCACGACCACGGCCTCGGCGGTCGCCCGGCTCACGGGGTGGCCGGTGACGGCCTCGATGAACCGCTCCCGCTCGATCGCGACGAGGCGAAGTGCCGTTGTCGCCGTCACGGTCGCGGTTCGTGGCACCCCCCGGAGGATGGCGATCTCGCCGACCTGGTCGCCCGGCCCGACCTCGCGCAGGAACGTTCCGCGCTGGGTGACGGTCGCCCGGCCGTCCGAGATCACGTAGAAGCGGTCGCCGGCGTCGCCCTCGCGGATCAGCGCGTCGCCGGCGGGGACCTCTAGCCAGCTGAGCTCGGCGAGGATCCGCTCGATCGACGGCGCCGAGAGCGGCGCGAAGATCGGCAGCCTGCGCAGGAGCTCGAGCGCTTCCGGGTCGGGCGGCCGCGCGTCGCGGTCGAGGGCCCCGATTCCGACCCAGGCGAGGCCGACGACGACTGGGACGAGGAGCCCGGCGACGGCCAACCCCCAGGTGACGCCGAACGCCGCCACGATCGCCCCGGTGACGACCGAGCCGAGCGCCAGTGCGAACATTGACAGGCCCTCGAGGACGCCGAAGACACGGGCCAGGACGGTCTCCGGTGCGATCCGCTGGAGGAGCGTCCGGCCGGCCACGGTCACGACGCTGTAGCCGGCCCCGCTCGTGCCCAGGAGGAGGGGAGCGGTGATCGCCGCCGGAACCGCGCCGAGCGCGGCGATCGGAAGCCCGAACAGGCCGCTCGTCGCCGCCAGCGACGGTGTCAGGCGCCGCCGCCCGACCAGCGACACCGAGGCGACTGCCCCGATGACGCCGCCCAGCCCGAACGCCGCGTAGAGGTAGCCGGCCCACGACTCACCGAGATCGAGGAGATCGATCGCCGTCGCGACGAACAGGATGTCCAGCCCGCCGATGACGATCGTCGTCGTGGACAGGACAAGGACGACGAGGCGGACCCGCCGATCGCGGACGAGCACGCGAAAGCCGCCGAAGGTGGCTTCGACGACCTCGCGGATCTCGCGGACCGCCGGATCGGTCGGCAGGAACTTCGTGGGCAGGCGCGCGACGAGGAAGGTCCCGACCAGGGCTACGGCTGCGAAGACGGCAAAGACGTCCCCCGGCTCTGACCGGATGAGGAGGGCGCCGCCGACGAGCGGCCCGGCGAAGACCCCGACGTTCTCTGCCAGCCCGGCCACGGCGTTCGCTGCGGTCAGGTCGGCCGGCGCGTGGGTGATGCTCGGGAGGATGACGGCGTGGACCGGCCGCGGCAGGGTGAAGCTGGCCGCGGCGACCGTCGCCACCGCCACGGTGATTGGCGGCGGTGCGTCGACGTACATTGCCACGGCCGTTCCCGCCATCGCCGCGGCCTGCCAGGCATATCCGGCGACCAGGACGCGATCGCGCCGGAACCTGTCGCCGGCGTACGCGGCAAACGGCGCGACGATGCCGGCCGGGATGAGCTGGACGAGGGCCACGAACGCCGCGGCGCCGGCCCCGCCGAGCCGGTAGGCATAGACGAGGATCGCGAGCCAGGTCGCGAACTCGGCCATGTTGAAGCCGAGGTAGGCGACCTCGAGCCGCAACAGGGTCGGATCCCTGGCCACGCGGAGGACCACGCCCAGCCGGTCTCGCATCGGGGCAAGGATGCCACCCGCTCGGACCGGTCACCGGGCCTACTTCGGGGGTCGCGGCCCGGGGAGACCCGGGAAGGCCCGGACGTGATCGCCTGCTAGACTTCCTTGTCTGTCGGGGCGTGGCGCAGTCTGGTAGCGCACCAGTCTGGGGGACTGGTGGTCGCCGGTTCAAATCCGGCCGCCCCGACCAACATCTGAGCAGGGATCGGGCACCCGAGGCCTTCCGACCGCCCAGAGCGGTAGCAAAGGCGGTCGTGACAGGCCCGACGCGGGCGTAACGCTTGGGCTTCTCGATCGGACCCGCTACCATCGCGTCATGCAACGTGAACAGGCGCTCGGACCGGCACTCGTCGTCTTCGGCGTGATCTTGATCTTCGTCTTGGCCGTAGCTCAGGACAATGTGGTCGTCGGCATCGTCATCGGGCTGCCGTTGATCATCGCCGGCGCCGTCTCGTTCGTCCGAGCGCAACGGGACGCGACGTAGCTCATCGGGCCGGGCCGGGATATGGCGCGAGCCCCGGCCTAGACTCAGGTCGGGGCTCGTTCTTGGATCCGCTCCGTCGGGGGGAGGTCCCGCTGTCGACGGGACTGGGCTACTTCTTGATGTACATGACCATCGTGGACGGGATCATCCCGGCTCGCTGCGCTGCCGCAGTCAGGTCATCAGAGAAGGAGCCCTGGGCTGCCTGGAAGGCCTCCATGTCGGGGACATCCCAGGTGCTGGCCACGTGGTTGCTCCCATCCATCGCGACGTAGCTGGACCCGTCCGACGCGACCGCCGCCATCGCAGGGACCATCTCCGCCTTGAATCTCAACCACTCCTCGACGTCCTTGACCGCCGCGGTCACGATGATCTCGGCCATGACGAATCTCCTTCGCGGGACGCTGCGAGACGGCTCGCGGCTGGGGCGCCGACGGGCTCACTGCGCCGAAATTATGGACGTCCGAAGGGGGAGCCCGGATTCCAGCCCATTGCGGGGCCCGGGGAGCTCGCAAGGCACTGCGTGTGTACGACCAGCTGGACGCGAAACCCCAGGTCACGATGTTGTGGAACTCGGGGGCGTTCCTTGCCGTTGCCGGGGTACTCGTTCGTCGCGACGCTGAACTGGGACATGGGGTTGACCTCCCGGTACGTTTGAGACCAGCCGGCCGGGGCCCAACATCCGCCACGTCGCTGCGCGGTCCCGCTCATTACCGATCACTGGTGGTGCGAGCGTGCGCGGTTGCGCCCCCGCAGCCCGAGGGTTCAAATCCGGCCGGCCCGACCAGCGATCCGCACACGAAGCCGCGTTGACGCTGGCGGGCGCTAGTTCGCGGGCCGGAAGGCGACCTGGATCTGGAGGGCGACGCCCGGCGGGGGGTCGAAGCCAAAGATCTGGCTCGCAGTGTAGTGCCCGGGGGTCGCGGGAATGCCAGTGTCCTCATTCACGAAGGAGTAGGTCACCTTCTGGCCCCGGAAGGAGTCGGTCTCCTCGCCGGAGGCGAAGAACGTGGCCGGACCTCCCGAGCCCGGACCGATCGACCAGCTCTCGATCTCGATCGAGACATGCGACGCGCCGGCGAATCCGCCCCCTCCGAGGGTGTGGCCGCAACCGGAGCCCTCGAGGTCTCCCCACGTCTCGGACCCATCCGTCGAGCGGTCGAACTCGACCCAGGCCCAGAAACCGCCGAGCTCGGGTCCGCAGAATTCGGGGGTGTTGCAGTTGAGCGAGAAGCCGACCTGCCACATGTCGTGGTCGGCGCCACCGCCATAGCCGGCCGTCGGCGAGGCAAAGACCAGCATCAGTGCCGCCGCGGCGGCCAACGACCGAACTGAGTCCCGCATTCGTCGCATGGAGAACCTCCTGCCCGCCTCGCAGCGGGCACGCACAATCGTCGCGTTCGGGCGGCGCGAGGCCGCGATGCGGCCCGGCACGCACGAGCCGGTACCGCCTGCGGCTCGGTTGACGGTGTTCTTTCAAGGTCGCCGCGAATCAGGCGACCCGAGCCCGCGCATGCGCCCCTCGCAAGGGAGAGGAGGCGGTGGGACGCGACCGGGACCGCCTCGTCACTCGATCCCCCGAAGGCGGGATCATCGCTCCCGAGAGGAAGGTGGTCAAGGCTGCCGCGAAGAGGGGGCTCGGGTCTTCAACGCGGCGGCAGGTACCGGAGCGGATCCACGAACGTCGAGCCGAGCCGGACGCCGAAGTGCAGATGCGACCCGAAGGCGCAGCCCGTCTCACCGACGAGACCGATGACCGAGCCGGCCCCGACGGTCGCGCCGACGGCGACGTCGATCCGCGAGAGATG
This sequence comes from uncultured Chloroflexia bacterium, assembly GCA_963719145.1. Classification (GTDB taxonomy): domain Bacteria; phylum Chloroflexota; class Limnocylindria; order Limnocylindrales; family CSP1-4; genus UBA5189. The sequence goes on along the minus strand of CAVRAX010000004.1, from coordinate 451,845 downwards.
GCGGTACCAGGTCGTGATCCCGTCGCCGTGGTCGATGTGGACCTCCAGCCCGCCACAGTCGTCATAGTGGCCGGCGACGACGACGCGGCCGGAATGGGCGGCTCGAACGGGGTCGCCGGTGTCGCCGTCGATGTCGATGCCCTGGTGGAACCCGTACACGGTCAGGCTCTGGCCGAAGTACTGGGTGATGGGCCCGATGAGCGGCCACCGCCAGCCCGTCGCGGCCGCCACCGAGGCGGGGGCCTTCGGTGGCGCGGGCGCCGCCGCCGCGACGGTGAAGGTCACGGACGACGGCGCGGCGATCGGGATGCCCTCCGCGCTCAGCGCCCCGGCCGACACCTGGAGCTGGATCCGGGCTCCGGCGGCCAGGGAGGTCCGCGGGTTCAGCACGAGGACCGTGCTGCCCTCGGCCCAGCGAACGGTGCCCGCGATGGCCGCGCTGCCGAGTGTGGTGGCCGAGAACGCGGCCTCGGTCGAGGCATGGTTCATGGCAGTCGTGAACCGGACCGAGAGATCCGCTCCCGGGCTCACGTCCGCCCAGCCGTTCCGAGGTCGGAACCGGACCACCTCGGGAACGGGAGCGGGCGGGGCCCCGCGGGCGACCGGATCCGGCACGCGGGCGAGTGCCCCGCGCGTCAGCGGGGCCGTTCCCGGGCTCACGTTCGCGAAGTCGCCGGGGGCCGGCGCTTCGGCGGATGGAGACTTGGCCCCCTGGCCGGCCGCGGCGGAGGGCGATCGTGTCGGAGCCGGGCGGCCCGCGGGTCCGACGGCGGCGCTGAGAACGCCGATCGCGACGACGGCGGCCACGGCGAGGATCGGGTGGAGGCGACCGGAAACTGGTCTGGGGATTCGATCGGGCACGAGCGGGATCCCAGGCTGGCGATGAGGACGGGCGCCGACCCATGGTGCCACAGGCCTTCGCGGTGCCCGTTCGTCACGGGGGTGCGTCCGGTCGGAACGATCGAATCGGTCCGGCCGGCACTTGTCCCGGAGCGGATCCGTGACGAGGATCAGGAATTGCGGAAGGAGGTTTCGCGATGATCGAGGTCCTCGGCTTCGAGGTCGGCATGACGTGGCTCGGAGTGGTGCTGCTCGCCATCGGAGCCATCGTTCTCGGCATCGTCGGACAGTGGCTCGGCACGGTGCAGACTCGCTACGAGTGGCTACCCGATGCCATTGCGGCGTTCCTCGGCGGGTTCATCGCCAGCGAGTCGCTTGGCTCGCTGAGCACCTGGGGTCCCGAATGGGAGGGTGTCTTCATCGTTCCCGCGCTGATCGGTGCGGTCGTCCTGACCGTCATCGTCGACGTGGTCGTCCGCTGGGGGACCGGCGGATCGTTCACGGGGCACGCCCATCCGGCGTGATCCTCGCTCGCTCCTCGGCCGGCGGCCCTGCATCGCGGCAGGGCCGCCGGCTTATGTTCGGGGGACGTCCGGCGGCGGGCCGTCCCGGGCAACGGGCGGAACCTCGCCGATGTCCTCGTCCCAGATTTCGGGGTGCTCGCGGACGAAGCCCTGGAGCAGCGAGTAGCACTCCTCCGAGTCGAGGTTGACGACCTCGACGTCGCGCGATCGAAGGAGCTCCTCGCCACCCATGAACGTCCGGTGCTCCCCGATCACGACCCTGGGGATCCCGTAGAGGAGGATGGCACCGGTGCACATGTCGCATGGCGAGAGGGTCGTGACCATCGTCGCCCGCCGGTAGGCCGACGCCGGCAGCCGGCCGGCGTTCTCGAGGGCATCGGTTTCGCCGTGGCGGATCGCGCTCCCGAGCTGGACCCGGCGGTTGTGGCCCGCGCCGACGACGCGGCCGTCGATCACGAGGGCCGCTCCGATCGGCACGCCGCCCTCGGATCGTCCGATCCGGGCCTGCTCCAATGCCACTTCCAGCGCCTGGCGGTCATCCATAGACCGCCAGCCTAGCGGCTCCGGGGCCCGGCGGAGGCCGCGGCCCGTGTGCGCGGCCGCGGCTAGACTCGGGCGATGACCGACGAGCTCGATCCGCAGCAGGTCGATGGGCTGACCGATCTCGACCCGGAGGCCTTCCGGGCCGCGCTCCATGCCGTCGCCGACGCCATGGCCGACTACGCCGCCCGCGTCGAGGACTACCCGGTCTTCCCGGCGGTCGAACCCGGGGCGCTGGCCGGCCTCTTCCCGCCCGAGCCACCCGCCGGCCCGTCGCCGCTGGCGGAGATCCTCGACGACTACCGGACCCTGATCGAGCCGAACGCCACCCACTGGGCCCACCCCGGGTTCATGGCCTACTTCGCGTCGCCGGCGTCGGCCGCCGGGGTCCTCGGCGAGATGCTGACGGCCTCGATCGCCCAGAACCCGATGCTGTGGCGGACCTCGCCGATCGGGACCGAGCTCGAGACGGTCGTCGTCGGCTGGCTGCGGCAGGGCCTTGGCCTGCCGGCGGAGTTCGACGGCTTCGTCACCGACACCGCCTCGATGTCGTCGCTCATCGCTCTTGCCGGGGCCCGCGACGCGGCCGGGTTCGAGGCGAGCGGCGGGCTGCCCGGCCACGCCGACCTCGGCCGGCCGCGGGTCTATGCCTCGGCCGAGGCCCATTCCTCGATCGAGAAGGCCTGCATGACCCTGGGCCTCGGCCGGGAGGGCCTGGTCAAGCTGCCCACGGACGCGGGCTTCGCGATGCGGCCCGACGCGCTGGCCGAGGTCATCGAGGCGGATCTCGCCGCGGGGCACCGCCCGATCGCCGTCGTCGCCACGATCGGGACGACCTCCTCGACGTCGGTCGACCCGGTGCCGGCGATCGCCGACATCGCGGCCGCTCGTGGGCTCTGGCTCCATGTCGACGCGGCATACGCCGGGGCCGTCGCCCTCCTGCCGGATCGGCGGGCGCCCTTCGCCGGCTGGGAGCGCGCCGACTCGATCGTCGTCAACCCCCACAAGTGGCTCTTCTCGCCCCTCGACGCGTCACTCCTCCTGACCCGGCGGATGGACCGGTTGCGGGCCGCCTTCTCGCTGACGCCCGAGTACCTCCGAACGCTCGATCGCGTGACGCCGGTCCGGGACGTCAACGAGTACACGCCCGTCCTCGGCCGCCGCTTCCGGGCCCTCAAGCTGTGGCTGATGCTCCGGTGGTTCGGCCTGGACGGCTTCCGGCGCCGCATCGCCCGCCACCTGGCGATGGCCCAGGCTCTCGCCGGCTGGGTCGACGCCGACCCCGACTTCGAACGGCTCGCCCCGGTGCCGTTCTCGACCGTCTGCCTCCGCTACCGACCCGCGGACCTGGCCGGTCGCGAGGATGAGCCGGACATCGCGGCCCACCTCGACGACCTCAACACCCGGCTGCTCGCGGCCGTGAACCGGACGGGCGAGGTCTTCCTGTCCCATACCCGGCTCGGCGATCGGTTCACGATCCGGGTCGCGCTCGGCCACCTCCGCGGCGAGCCGCGGCACGTCGAGCTCGTCTGGCACCTGCTGCGGCGCGAGGCGGCCGACCTCGGCTGAGCGGGCCGTGGCATCATCACCGGGTCCAGCCCGGCGAAGACGAGGTTTCACCCGACCGTGCCCCCGACCAGCGAGCTGACCCGCATCGAGCCCGTCCACCTCGAGCGCCTCGAGCGCCAGGGTGTCTTCACGACCGGCCTCCTCCTCGAGGTCAGCGAGACGCCGACCCGCCGCCAGACCCTGGCCGACCAGGTGGATGCCTCGACGAACGACGTCCTCACCTGGCGTGACGAGGCGCTCATGCTCAACCTGGCGGGCTTCGGGGCCGAGGAGCACCTGATGCTCAGCCAGGCCGGCTTCGAGGGCCTCCGCGACATCCTGGCGGTCGATCTCGACACCTTCCGAGCGCGGGTCGCCCGGGGGGCCAGGGAGCTGAACCTCGAGCCACCGCCGGACCAGGCCCTCGAGGGCTGGTGGGAGCAGGCCCGGACGCTCGAGGAGGAGTAGCGCAACCGAGCCGGGCCCGCTCGCCGCGGCGCCCCGAGCGGCCACGACCCGTGGCCGGGATACCATGGCCCGGTGAACGCCGCCGCCGTCGCGTCGCGCATCGGCCTCGTCGCGGTCGCCCTCTCGACGGCCGTCGTCATCGTCGCGGTCTCGATCGGGCCCTTCCTGAACCCCGTCTGGGTCGCCTTCGAGCAGGATCGGACCGGTGCCGCGGCCCTGACCGGCTACGCCGAGTCGGACGTTCGCGTCGCGACGAACGCGATCCTGGGCGATCTCGTCCTCGGCCCGCCGGCCTTCGACGTCGAGATCGACGGGCAGCCCGTCCTGACCGATGCCGAGCGGTCCCACATGCGCGACGTGCGCGGCGTCTTCGCCGCCTTCTACGCCCTCGCCCTGGTCGCGGCCGTGGTCGTCGGTCTCGCCTTCGTGGCGAGCCGGCGCGACCGGCTCGGTCTGATCCGCCGAGCCGTCTGGCGGGCGATCCGGCTCGGGGGCCTCGGGCTCGCGGCCGGGATGGCCGCGGCCGGGGTGATCGCCATCGTCGCCTTCGACGCCGCGTTCGAGGTCTTCCACGAGCTGTTCTTCGCCCGGGGGACGTATCTGTTCGACCCTGCGACCTCCCGCCTGGTGGAGCTCTTCCCGGACGCGTTCTGGTCGGAGACCGCCATCGCCGTCGGGGCGGTCAGCCTGGCCCTCGCCCTCGCGGTGGCCTGGTTCGCCGGGCGACGCGAGCGAAGCGTCGGCATCGCGAGTCGAGAAGCGCGCGCCCCCGGCGATGGCGCCGAGACGCGCCTGCCGCAGCCGGCCGCCGGCCCGGGGCAGGCGCGATGATCGGCGTCCCGGTCGCCCGGCTCTTCGGCATCGAGGTCAGGCTCCAGCTCGGCTGGATCATCGTGATCGCCTTCGTCGCCGTCCTCGCCGCGATCCAGGTCTCGGAGGCCGAGCCGACGGTCGAGCCGGTCCTCCAGTGGCTGCTCGGCGGCGTCGTCGCCGCGGGCTTCTTCGCCAGCGCGGTCGTCCACGACCTGAGCCACGCCGTGCTGGCGCGGCGGCGGGGGGTCGAGGTCCGGGCGGTCGTGGTCTCGTTCTTCGGCGGCGCCACGCCGATGGACCCGTCGTCAGACGACGCCGGCGACGATCTCGCGATCGCCGCGGCCGGGCCGGCCGTGAGCATCCTCCTCGGGGCGGCACTGGCGATCGTGGGCCTGGGTCTGGGCGCCTCGGGCGTGTCGGGCGCGCTCGTCGTCGCCGAGGTCCTCGGCGTCCTGGCCGTGCTCAACCTCGTCCTCGGCCTGGTCAACGTCGTCCCGGCCTATCCGCTCGACGGCGGCCGGATCGTGCGGGCCATCGCCTGGCGCCGGACCGGCAACGTCAAGGACGGCTGGCGCGCGGCGGGGACGACCGGACGGGTCGTGGGGATGGCGGTGATCCTCGCCGGCCTCGCGGTCCTCGGCCTCAGCGACTTCACGACCGGGGCGATGATCGCCCTGAGCGGCTGGTTCCTGGTGCTCTCGGCCCGGGCGATTCGTGAGCGGACCAAGGTCGACGAGCTGATCGGCGATCTCGTCGTGGGGGACGTCATGGAGCGCGACGTCCCGACGGTCCATCCCGGCCTGACGGTCGACACGTTCGCCGGGCAGCTGCTCGACGGCGATGTCCCGACGACGGCCATCCCGGTCCTCCACGACGACGAGGTGATCGGGATCCTGGGCGTCCGCCAGGTCCAGCGACTCCGGTCCAACGCGCTGGCGACGACGAGGGTGGAGGACGTCATGGCCAAGCCCCCGCGCCTGCCGATGGTCAAGCCCGGCGACGGGCTCGTGAGCGCCGTCGAGCGACTCCAGCGCTCCGGCCTGGACGGGCTTCCGGTCATCGAGGACGGGAGGCTCGCCGGCGTCCTGACCCGCCGCTCGATCGGGCGGGCCGTGCAGGCCCGAACGGACAAGGGCCGAGGCGACGACGGTTCGGGCCCGGCTCGGGACGAGGCCGCGGCGGGACCGGATGCGGACCCTGGATCCGGGCCCGGTGACGCCCCGGGGTCCAGGCCCGGCGCAGACCCGGGATCCGGGCCCTCGGACGCCTGACCGGCCGAGGCCATGGATCAGCGATCGCCGGTCACGACGGCCGTGCCGACGGACCGCCTCAGGACCGTCGAGGAGACGCTGGCCGCGATTCTCGCGGCGATCGCCGGTCCGACCGAGCCGGAGTCCATCTGGATCCATGACGCCCTGGGGCGGGTCGCCGCCGCGGACGCGGTCTCGATCACCGACCTTCCGCCCTGGGACAACTCGGCGATGGACGGCTATGCGATCCGAGCCGCCGACGTCGTCGCCGCCGCGGAGGCAGCGCCGGTCGCGCTCGAGGTCATCGGGGACGTGCCCGCGGGAGCCGACCCCGACGTGGCTGTTCGCCGGGGCACGGCCGCCCGGATCGCCACGGGAGCGCGGGTCCCCGACGGTGCCGACGCCGTCGTCCAGGTCGAGCTGACGACGCCCGCCGGCGCCGACGGCCGGCCGATCGGCCCGCGTGGCCGGGATGCGACCGGGCCGCTCCCGCCCAGGGCGCTCGTCCACCAGCCGGTCGCGGCCGGCGCGTCCATTCGGGTCGCCGGGAGCGATCTCCGGCGGGGCGCCGTCGTGATCGCGGAGGGCACCGAGATCGGTCCGGCCGGGGTCGCCGTGGCCGCCGGTGCCGGATTGGCTCACCTGACGGTCCGCCGCCGGCCGATCGTTGGGGTCATGGCGACCGGCGACGAGCTCCGGAAGGCGGGCTCGCCGCTCGACGGCTCGGGGATCCCCGACGCCAACGGCCCGGCCCTGCTCGCCCTCGTCGCCGCCGCCGGCGGCGACGGCCGGAGCCTCGGGATCGCCCGCGACAGCCTCGACGACCTGAAGGCGCGCGTCTGTGCCGGGATCGTCGAAGGGCCCGACGCGATCGTCGTCTCGGGCGGGGTCTCGGTCGGGCCCTACGACCACGTTCGCGCCGCGTTCGAGGCCTACGGCACGATCGACCTCTGGCGCGTCGCCGTCCAGCCGGGCAAGCCGTTCGCCTTCGGCACCGCCCCCCGCGGCGGGGGCGGGCCGCCGATCCTGCTCTTCGGGTTGCCCGGCAATCCGGTGTCGACCTTCGTGACCTTCGAGCTCTTCGTCCGCCCGGCACTGCGCCGCCTGGCGGGCCTCGCCCGGCTCCATCGACCGCGCGACCGGGCGGTCCTCCTGGACCGGACCACGAAGAGCCCCGGGCGGCGCTCGTTCGTCCGGGTCACCGTCGAGCGAGACGACGACGGGACGCCGCTGCGCGACCCGGCCGGCCGCCTCCGGGCGTCGCTGGCGGGGGGTTCGGCCGGCCAGGGCAGCCACGTCCTCTCGGCCCTGGCCCGGGCCGATGCCCTGGCCGTCATCCCCGAGGACGTCGACGTCCATCCCGCGGGCGGCGAGGTCGAGCTGTGGTGGCTGGACCGTTCGTGACCCACCGCACGACCGTCGGTCGTGCATCATCGCCGGAGACAGGAGGACCCATGGATCGAGGCCCCGGGCCGGATCGAGGCCCTGCTCCCCGCGCCGAACGCCGGCGGCTGACCCACGTCGACCGCTCCGGTCGGCCGCGGATGGTCGACGTGAGCGCCAAGCCCGCGACGGCCCGGCGCGCCGTCGCCGAAGCGTTCGTGGCGCTCGCCCCGGAGACCCTGTCGCTCGTGATCGACGGCGGGGCCGAGAAGGGCGACGTCCTCGGCGTCGCCGAGCTGGCCGGGGTCATGGGCGGCAAGCGAACCGCCGAGCTCATTCCGCTCTGCCATCCCCTCGCCCTCACCGATCTCGTGGTGGCCGTGACCCCGGATCGGGCCGGGGGAGGGCTGCGGATCCGGGCCGAGGCGGCGACGACCGGCCCGACCGGCGTCGAGATGGAAGCCCTGACCGCGGCCTCCGTGGCCGCCCTGACCGTCTACGACATGGTCAAGGGGGTCGAGCGGGGGATCGAGATCCGGGACCTCCGTCTCGTCTCGAAGACCGGCGGCCGGAGCGGCGAGTGGCGGCGCGAGGATGGGGCCGCGACCCGGCCGGGCAGGGATGCCCGCCGGCCCGGCGACCGGACCGCCGGCCGGATCCGACGAAAGGGCTGAGGGTGGCCGAGCGGTCCGGGGCCGGGGCGAATCTCGGGCGGGGTACGCGCGCCTTCGTCCTCACCGTCAGCGACGGCGTCGCCGCCGGCGCCCGGGACGATGAATCGGGCACGGCACTCACCGCCCGCCTCGAGGCGATCGGGGCGACCGTTGATCGTGCCGTCGTCGCCGATGACCGGGACCGGATCGCCGACCGGATTCGGGCGGCCGCGGCGACCCACGCCTTGATCGTCTCGACCGGCGGGACGGGGCTGACCCCGCGGGACGTGACGCCGCAGGCGGCTCGCACGGTCCTCGACTACGAGATTCCCGGGTTCGGCGAGGCGATGCGTGCCGCCGGGCGGAACGCGACGCCCCTGGCCGACCTCTCACGATCCCTCGGCGGGGTCGTCGGGCAGAGCCTCGTCGTCTGCGTGCCCGGCAGCCCGCGGGGGGCGACGGAATCCCTGGCCGCGATCGAGCCGCTCCTGGCCCACGCCCTCGAGACGCTCGCCGGGCCGCACGACCACGGCCGGCCGGCCACGTCGCGCGCCGAACCTCCGGTCGGCTAGGATCGGGCGAGGCCGAGCCGCCGAGCCCAGGAGGAGCCGCCGCAGATGTTCCCGGCCTTCGCCGATGTTCCTGGCTACCCCCTCGTGTTCCTCGTGTTCTGGGGCGCCACGGCGTTCTTCGCCCTGGCGATGGCCCGCCATCTCCGGATCGCCGTGGCCGCCCGGGCCGTCGGCCCGAGCGCGATCGTCGACATCCCGCGCCGGACGCTCGGCCTGATCCAGTACGCGTTCCTCCAGACGAAGATGTTCAAGGACCGGCGGGCCGGGCTGATGCACTTCGGGATCTTCTGGGGCTTCGTCCTCCTGACGATCGGAACGGCCAACATCGTCACGGGTGGGGTCATCCAGGCAATCCTGTCGGCGCCCTTCGACGGCCTGGTCTGGGCTGCGGTCCTCGGGATGCAGGACGTCGTCGCGGTCATCACGATCGGGTTCGTCCTGTGGGCCTTCGAGCGCCGGCTCATCACCAAGCCGGCGCGGCTCGAGCTCAACGCCGACGCCCTGATCATCCTGGCCATGATCGGCGGCCTCGTCGCGGCCGAGCTGTTCGGTCGGGTCTGCGAGGTCGCGCGCTACGGCGACCAGGAGGGCGCGTTCATCGCGAACGCGCTGGCCGGGCCGCTCGACGGGCTGGACGCGGGCGTCCTGGAGGTCGCCTTCGGGATCCTGTGGTGGATCCACATGCTGCTCGTCTCCGCGTTCCTCGTGTACCTGCCGTCGAGCAAGCATCTCCACGTCGCGACGGCGTTCTTCAATGTCTATTTCCGGAAGCTCCGACCGCGCGGGGAGCTGCCGGCGATGGACCTCGAGACCGAGGACGCGACGTTCGGCGTGCGGACGCTCGCCGACCTCGGCTGGAAGGACCTGGTCGACGGGATGACCTGCACCGAGTGCGGCCGCTGCCAGGAGGCCTGCCCCGCCTGGAACACGGGCAAGCCGCTGAACCCCAAGCATTTCATCATGGGCATCCGGGAGATGTCGGACGAGGCGGAGCACGGCCTCAACCTCATCCCGAACTCGCCGATCGTGCGCGAGACGTACGGCCTCGACGACGCCGTCCACCCCGACCGCCTGTCGAAGCCGATCGTCGACGACGCCATCCCCTTCGACGCCGTCTGGGACTGCGTGACCTGCGGCGCCTGCGTGGAGGCCTGCCCGGTCCTCATCGAGCACGTCGACAAGATCGTCGGGCTACGCCGAAACCTCGTCCTCGAGGACTCGCGTTTCCCGGCCGAGCTCAGCGGCGCGTTCCGGAACATGGAGGGCGTCGGCAACCCGTGGGGCCAGCCGCCGGCGACGCGGCTGGACTGGACGAAGGGGCTGCCGTTCGAGGTCCCGGTCGTCGCCGACGTCGCCGCCCGGGGCGAGCTCGCCCAGCTCGACGTCCTGTACTGGGTCGGCTGCGCCGCCGCGTTCGACGAGCGCAACCGCAAGGTCGCCCGGGCCTTCGCCACCTGCCTCGACGCGGCCGGCGTCCGCTTCGCGGTCCTCGGCCAGGAGGAGTCGTGCACCGGCGACCCGGCCCGGCGGATGGGCAACGACTACGTCTACCAGATGCTCGCGACCTCGAACGTCGAGACCCTGAACCGGTACCGGATGGGGGAGCGGACGATCGTCACCGCCTGTCCCCACTGCTTCAACTCGATCGGCGTCGAGTACGGCCAGCTCGGCGGCCGGTTCCGGGTCGTCCACCACTCGGCCTACCTCAAGGAGCTGCTGGCGAGCGGCCGGCTCCGTGTCGTCGACGGTGACGGCGCGCCGAGCCGGACGGTCACGCTCCATGACTCGTGCTACATGGCCCGCTACAGCGGTGTCGTCGCCGAGCCGCGCGACGTCCTCGGCGCCGTGCCGGGCCTCGAGCTCGTCGAGATGGAGAAGAGCGGCAAGAACACGTTCTGCTGCGGCGCCGGCGGCGGCCGGATGTGGATGGAGGAGACCCGCGGGACCCGGATCAACGCCGCGAGGACGGATCAGGCCCTCGCGACCGGCGCCGGCACCGTCGCGACCGAGTGCCCGTTCTGCATGACGATGCTGAAGGACGGCCTGGAGGCGGCCGGGGCGAACGCCGGCGGCGAGGTTCGGGCGATCGACATCGCTGAGCTCCTCGCCGAATTGCTCGCGGCGGGCAGGTTCAGCGGCCGCGAGCTCCCGATCCTCCACTAGCCGGCGACCCGTCGCGTCTCCGCTTCAATGGTTTGGCGCCTCGTGGGTGCGGCGACCGTTCCGTCGATTGCGGCGGCCGTTCCGTCGATTGCGGCGGCCGTTCCGTCGATTGCGGCGACCGTTCCCTCGTTTTCGCCGGTGTTGGCGCCACTTGGCCCTCGTTGTGCGTAATGCTCACCGTGTGGTCACTCGGCGAGGGCAGGAGCCGCACAATTCCAATCGGGCCGCATAGACATGCAGCCGCAGTGGATATCGACGCGGCCTGATCGGAGCCTGCCTGGCTATTCATGCAGCCGCGGGGCGAGGCCACCGGTGCACGGTGCCGAGGGACCACGCCGTGGTCATTGCGCAGAGTCCACCCGTCGACCGGGGCCCGCGCCCGGACGGCCGCGGCCGCTTGGCCGGCCAGCCTGAGAGGCCGGGGCCCGCGCCCGGACGGCCGTTCCAGCCCCGACGGCCGAGGCCCGAGCCCGGACGGCCGTTCCAGGCCCGACGGCCGAGGCCAGCCCGAGACGCCGGGGCCCGCGCCCCGACGGCCGGGGCCCGCGCCCGGACGGCCGCGGCCGCTTGGCCGGCTGCGCCGCTGGCTGACTCCGCGGCCGGGCGACCCGGCCCGTCGGGCAACCGTTGCGCCGCCTCAGCCGGGCAGGTCCGCCCCGCAGCTGGCGCAGGTCGAGTCGGTCCACTGGTTGCCCATGCCGCAGCTCGGGCATCGCTTCTCGCCCTCGGTCGAGACGGCGAACGGGCTCTCCTTCCTCGGCCTCGTGCGGCCGAGGAGAGCCAGCGAGGCAAAGATCCCGGCGATCCCGGCGATCCCCGCGGCGAGGATCAGAAGTGGGTCCATCGACGTGCCCCCAGTGCCGGCCGTAGCCCCCGCGGCGGACCGGTCCTCCGGCCAAGCGTACGACGAGGCGGCAAGATCGGGCGGGACGGCGGCTGTACGATGGGTTTGGTGAGCACCGCACCGTCCTCCCATCGGCTGACCGAGGAGCAGGTCCTCCTGCGCGACACCCTCCGCGAGCTCGCGGACGCCCGGATCGCGCCGCGAGCCGCCGACATCGACCGCTCGGGCGAGTTCCCGGACGACATCCGGCAGCTGCTGGCCCAGTACGACGTCCTCGGGCTGCCGTTCCCCGTGGAGCACGGCGGCGTCGGCGGCGATCTGCTGACGGTCTGCCTGGCGATCGAGCAGATCGCCCGGGCCTGCGTCACGAGCAGCCTCATCCTCGCCGTCCAGGACCTCGGCTCGCTGCCGCTGCGGCTCGGCGGCTCGGCCGAGCAGCTGGCCCGCTGGGTTCCCCGACTCGCCTCGGGCGAGACGCTCATCTGCTTCGGCCTCACCGAGCCCGAGGCCGGCTCCGACGCCGCGGCGCTCCGGACCAGCGCCATCCGCGATGGCGACGATTACCTCATCAGCGGGACGAAGCGGTTCATCACCAACGGCAGCGTCGCCGGGCTCGTCACCGTCTTCGCGGTCACGAACCCGGACGCGGGGCACCATCGGCAGCTGTCGTGCTTCATCGTCGAGGTCCCGACCGACGGCTTCCGGGTCGCCCGGCTCGAGCACAAGATGGGAATCCGGGGCAGCCCGACCGCCGAGCTCGAGCTCGAGAACGTCCGCGTCCCGGCGGCGAATCGGATCGGGGACGAGGGCGACGGCTGGTCGCTCGCGATGCGGACGTTCGAGCGGTCGCGGCCCGGGATCGCGGCCCAGGCGGTCGGCATCGCCCAGGGAGCGCTCGAGGCGGCCACGGCCTACGCCCGGGAGCGGAAGCAGTTCGGCCAGCGGATCGGCGATTTCCAGATGGTCGGGGCGATGCTGGCCGACATGGACGCCCAGACCGAGGCCGCGCGGCAGCTCCTCTACACCGCCTGCGAGGTCATCGAGGCCGGGGCGCCCGACGCCGCCCGCTGGGCGGCGATGTGTAAACTCGTCGCCGGTGACACGGCCATGCGCGTCACCACCGACGCCGTCCAGGTCTTCGGTGGCTACGGCTACATCGACGAGTTCCCGGTCGAGCGGATGATGCGCGACGCGAAGATCACCCAGCTCTACGAGGGAACCCAGCAGATCCAGCGCACGGTCATCGCGCGGGCCCTGCTCGGTCGCAGCCGCGACTGACGGCCGCCCCGCCCCAGCCCGGAGGATCGAGCCCGCGTGCACATCGTCGTCCTGACCAAACCCGTCCCCGATCCCGCCGCCGCGGCCGAGCGCCTCGGCCCCGACGGGCGGCTGGATCGTGCCGCGTCGCCGACCGTGGTCAACGGCAACGACGAGTACGCGCTCGAAGCCGCTCTCAAGCTCGTCGAGGCGCATGGCGGCGAGATCACCGTCCTGACGATGGCGCCGCCGAACGCCACGGACACGATGCGCAAGGCCCTGGCGATGGGGGCGACGCGCGGCGTCCTCGTCACCGACCCCGCGCTGGGCGGCTCGTGCGTCCGCTCGACCGACGCCGTCCTGGCGGCCGCCCTCCGCGAGCTCACCTTCGACCTCGTCTTCAGCGGCTTCGACACGTCGGACGGCAATGCCGGCGTGGTCGGTGCCGCGATCGCGGCCCGGCTCCGGCTGCCGTACCTGTCGAACGCCGCGAAGATCGAACCGGACCCCGACGCCGGGAAGGTCCGCGTCCGGCGCATCACCCCGACCGGCTATGACCTGCTCGAGGCGCCGATGCCGGCTCTCGTCGTCTGCACCCAGGTCCTCGGCGAGCCGCGCTACCCGTCCCTCAAGGGGATCATGGGGGCGCGGTCCAAGGAGATCGCGACGCGGTCGGTGGCGGATCTCGGGCTGGAGGGCCCGGTCGGCGGCGCGGTCGCGACGACCGAGGTCCTCGACAGCCGGGAGCCGCCGGCGCGTGGCGCCACGAAGGTGGTCCGGGGCTCGGCCGACGAGGGAGCCGCCGAGATCGTCGCCCTGCTCGAATCCCGGAGGATCGTCTGATGCCTCGCTTCTGGGTCATCGGCGAGCTGAACGCCGACGGCTCGATCGCGAAGATCTCGACCGAGATCGCGACGCTGGCCCGGTCGCTCGCGACCCAGGCCGGCGAGGCCGACGTCCTCGGCATCGTCGTCGGGCCGGACCCGGCGCGCGCCGCTACGGAGCTCGCGGCCTTCGCCCCGCAGGTGGTGGCAATCGCCGATCCGTCCGCCGCCGGCCGGGCCTGGGCGGTGCCGGCGGCCGAGCGGGTCGCCGCGGTCGTGGCCGACGATCCGGACGGGATCGTCCTGCTGGGGGCTGGACCGGACGGTCGGGACCTGGCCGGGACCCTCGCCGTGCTGATCGACCGCGGCGTCCTGGCGAACGCCATCGACGTGCGCTGGGAGGGGCGGCTCGTCGCGGACATGAGCGCGTTCGGCGGCAAGGTCGTCACGAGCTCCGGCTTCGCCGCGCCCGGCGGGATCGTGACCGTCCGCCCGAACATGGTGACGGCCGAGGCCCTGGCATCGCCGGGCGAGGTCGTCGAGCGAGCCCCGCAGGCAGAGCCGGCCCTGCCGCGGGTCGCCGTCCTCGAAACCATCTCCGAGGCCGGCGCGGCCGTCTCCATCGAGGAGGCCCGGATCATCGTCTCCGGCGGCCGGGGCATCGGCGGGCCCGACGGCTTCGAGATCGTGCAGGAGCTGGCCGACGAGCTCGGCGGTGCCGTCGGTGCCACCCGGGCCGCCGTCGACTCGGGCTGGATTCCCTACAGCCAGCAGATCGGCCAGACCGGCAAGATCGTGAAGCCGCAGCTCTACCTCGCCCTCGGGATCAGCGGCGCGATCCAGCACAAGGTCGGGATGCAGACAGCCGAGACGATCATCGCCGTGAACCGCGACCCGGATGCGCCGATCGCCGAGTTCGCCGACCTCCTCGTCGTCGGCGACCTGTTCGACGTGGGGCGAGCCCTCCTGGTAGCGCTCCGGGGGCGGAGCGGCTAGCCTTCGCCCAGCGCGCGCGGAAGGGAACGGGAAAGGGGTACGTGGAGACCGCACAGGTCGTCGCCCTCGTCGCCTTCCTGTTCGTCGCGATCGCCGTTGCCATCGGAGCCCGCCGCACCGGTTCCATCCTCAGCCGGACCCGTGAGGCCGAAGGCTTCCGCGGCGACATCGCCGACCTCGCCCGCCGGGTCGAGACATCGCTGGGCGACGTCTCGGTCCTCATCGACGGCGTGCGCCGCCGCGACACCGAGCCCGAGTCGATCGAGCCGAGTCTCGCGGCGGCCCGCGACGCGACCGAGCGATACGCCGACGAGGCCCGGGCGATGGCGGCCCCGGCGCTCGCCCGGCCCAATCGCGACGCCATCGTCTTCGAGCTGGAGCGGGCCGGCCGGGCCCTCGAGCTCGTGGCCCACGGCTGCGTCCTCTACGGGACCGGGCGGCGCCTCGAGCGCGGGACCGAGGCCGACACCGCGGTGAAGCGTGGCTACCTCAACCTGATCCATGCCCGGGAGAGCATCGCCGACCAGGTGAAGGTCGCCGTCGAGCGGGCCGAGGCCGCCTCGCCGGCGCGCCGGATCCAGCGGCGTAACGCCTGACCGAACACACCATGTAGTGGTACGCTCGTCGCACACCACAACCCGTAGTGGTGACGAGGAGGCTTGATGCGCTGCCCCCAGTGCGGTGAGCGAGAGTCGCGGGTCGTCGATTCGAGAGACCTGGATGATGCCGCGACGATCCGTCGCCGGCGCGAGTGCTCGAGCTGCAGCCTGCGCTTCACCACCTACGAGCGGATCGAGGCCGCCCGGCTCGTCGTCGTCAAGAGCGACGGCACGCGCCAGGAGTTCGATCGGGGGAAGCTTGCCTCCGGACTTCGCAAGGCCCTGACCCGGCGGCCGGTCCCGGCCAACGCCGCGGACCAGGCGACCGACGAGATCGAGGCTGCCCTGCGCTCCGAGGGAATGACCGAGGTGCCATCGTCGCGAATTGGCCAGATGGCGATGGCCAAGCTCCGCGAGCTGGACCAGATCGCCTATATCCGGTTCGCCAGCGTCTACCAGAGCTTCGATGATCTCGAGGCGCTCAAGCGCGAGGTCGACGACCTCTATTCGCAGTGGAGCCCGAAGGAGCCGCCCCGTTGAGCGTCCTCTCGGACCGCGACATCCGGGCGGCGCTCGAGGCCGGGACGGTCGGAATCCGCCCGTACGATCCGTCCGACCTCCAACCGTCGTCGGTCGACCTTCATCTCGATCGCCGCTTCCGGGTCTTCCGCAACAACCGCTACCCGTTCATCGACGTCCGTCAGCCCCAACCAGACCTGACGGAGCTCCTCAGCGTCGAGGATGACGAGCCGTTCATCCTCCACCCCGGCGAGTTCGTCCTCGGCCAGACGCTCGAGTGGGTGGAGCTGCCCAACGACCTCGTCGCCAGGTTGGAGGGAAAGAGCTCATTGGGCCGCCTCGGGCTGCTCATTCACTCGACGGCCGGCTACGTGGACCCTGGCTGGAAGGGCAATCTGACCCTCGAGCTCTCGAACGTGGCGAACTTGCCGATCGCGCTCTACTTCGGGATGAAGATCGGGCAGATCAGCTTCTTCAAGATGTCGTCCGCGGTCGATCGACCGTACGGCAGCCCGGATCTCGGCTCCAAGTACCAGGGTCAGTCCGAGCCGACGGCGTCGGCGTTCCACCGCGACTTCTCGAACGGCCGAAAGGGCTGACCGTCGGTCGATGGCCATCAACGACGCGGTCGACTGGTCGGCCGACCTCGGCGGCGGGACGCGGGCCGCGCTGATCCAGGCCGGTTCCTTCCGCTCCGACGCCGGGGCCCTGCTCGGGCCGGTGCCGCGGCTCCTGTGGGGCAAGCTGGTGGTCGATGAGATCGACCACGACCACCGGCTCCTCCAGGCGCTCAACTGCCTGGTCGTCGAGACGCCGGCAGGCCGTGTCCTCATCGAGACCGGCATCGGCGAGCGGGCCAGCGACAAGGTTCGCGAGATGCGCGCCTACCTCGGCACACCGATCGTGCCGGCCCTCGAGACGGCCGGCGTCGAGCCGGGCAGCGTCGACGTCGTGGCCATGAGCCACCTCCACTTCGACCACGCCGGGGGGCTCCTCCGGGCCGACGGCTCGAAGGCCTTCCCGCGAGCCCGGATCGTGGCCCAGCGGGCGGAGTGGGAGATCGCCCTCGACGACAACGCCAGGATCGTGGCGTCGTACGACCAGCCGGAGATCCGGCTCGTTCGCGAGTGGGGCGCCGCCGGCTGGGCCGACGGCGAGGTCGAGCTGCTGCCCGGCGTGTCGGTCACCCCGACCGGCGGCCACTCGAAGGGCCACCAGGCCGTCGTCGTCCGGGGCGGGGGAGCCGGCGCCCGGACCCTGGGCTTCTTCGGCGACCTGTGCATGCGGCCGTGGAGCGCGAACCCGCGCTGGGTCACCGCCTTCGACGACTTCCCGCTCGAGTCGGTCGAGGTGAAGGGTGCGCTGTTTGCCAGGGCCGCCGACGAGGACTGGATCGTCGTCCTGTCGCACGAGCCGGTGAGCCCGGTCGGGCGGCTGGTCCGGGACCGCGACCGCTACCGGTTCGAGCCGAGGTGATGGGCCGCAGCTGGCTCGATGTTCTGACAGACCTCGTCGACCGGGTACCGGCGCCAAGGTGGGCCGTCTACGCCGGGGTGGCGGCTGCGGCGCTGCTCGTCACGAACACCGCCTTCTGGATCGATGGCCGAACGCCGCTGCCCGAGATCGACCCGGTCCTGGTCGTCGGGCTCGGCCTCACGTTCCCCATGCTCTGGTCGATGCAGGCCCTCGACGATGTCGCGACCCGGGCCCTGGCGACGCTCCGACCCCAGCTCGATCTCGACGGCGATGCGATCGACGTCCTGGCCGCCGAGCTGGGCCGGACCCCGGCGAGCTGGGCCCTCGCGGCCGCGGTCGTGGGGATCGTGGCCGCCGTGGTGAGCATTCTTTCCGACCCGGGATCCTGGGAGCTCGGTCCGGAGGCCTCGGCCACGGAATGGTGGGTCATCGGGCTGATGTCGACGGCGGCCAGCGTCGTCGTCTTCGGGTTCCTGGCCCATATCCTCCACCAGCTCCAGCTCGTCGATCGCCTGCACCGGCGCCACGTCCGGGTCGACCTCTTCCGTCTCGAGCCGCTGTACGCGTTCGCGTCGCTGACCGCCCGGACCGGCTTGACGCTGCTCGGCATCTCGAGCGTCGGGCTCGGGCTCGTGGTGCTGATCATTCCGACGGTCTTGCTGTCGGCTGCGGACGTGTCGTCGGCGGCCGTGCTGGTCGGGGTCGCGATCGCCTGCTTCGTGGCCCCGTTGATCAGCCTCCACGAGCGGATCGTGGCCGAGAAGGATCGCCGTGTGGCCGAGGCCAACGAGACCCTCAGCGCCACCCTGGCCGAGCTGCGGCGCCGGGTCGCGGTCGGCGAGCTCGACGAGGCCGCCAAGCTGAACGACGCGGTCGCCGCCGCGAATGCTTCTGTCCTCGCAGTAACCCGCGTCTCGACCTGGCCGTGGCGACCCGAGACGCTGCGGGCATTCGCCGGGGCGGTCGTCGTCCCGATCGGCTTGTGGCTGGTGTTCGAGCTCCTCCGCCGGTTGCTGCCCCAGTAGTCAGCGGCACGCCCTGCCTAGCGGGACGGGCTCGCGGATGCCGCCGACGGCGGCTCGGCCGATGGCCCCGCCGGCAGGATCGATTCGACGACCTGGCTCGCGGTCTGGGGATCGAGGGGTCCATTCACGACGGCCCGGATGACGCCGTTCGGGTCGATGAAGAACTGGGTCGGCAGGGCGTAGACGTGGTACGTCCGGAAGACGGCCGCGCTCACGTCGGCGCCGATCCGGTACCGGAGGCCGTAGATCTCCGCGTAACGGCGGCCGGCGTCGACGGTCTCCTGGACCTGGACCCCGATCAGCGTGAGGCCGCGGTCGCGATAGTCCTGGTCGATCTGTCGGAGGATCGGCGTCTCGGACTGACAGGGCGGGCACCAGCTGGCCCAGAAGTTGACCCAGACGGCCCGGCCCCGCAGGTCGGCCAGGCGGATCGGGTTGCCGTCGAGGTCAGCCAGACCGAAGGGAGATCCGTCCGGGAGCGAGCCGCTGAGCTCGGGGGCCGCGTCACCGACGCGGAGGCCGGGCTGGGGTGACCCGAGAAGATAGGCCGAGGCCGCCGGGTTCGGCAGGCCCGGTGTCGTCGACCCCAGCGGGGCGGTGGCCACAGTCAGGATCACGGCCGCGACGACGATGACGCCGAGGGCGCCGGCGACCTGGCGGAGGCTGAACGGGCCGACGCCGCGTCGCCGCGTCGGGCGGGCGAGCACGTCCTCCGGATCGGTCACGGGCCGGTTCGTCTCGACGGCCGGGGACTCCGGGCCGCGGTTCAAATCGAGGTGTTGAAGGGGACGTATCGCGGCAGCAGGGCGAGCCAGTCCATGATCATCGCCACGCCGATCGCGGCCACGAGGAGGCCGCCGACGAGCGACACCGCCCGCCCATGCCGGACGAGCGGCCGGATCAGCGACGGGGCCCGGTCGTAGGCCGCCGCGATGAGGAGGAATGGCACACCGAGGCCCGCCGTGTAGGCCACGAGGAGCACGGCGCCCTGGCCGGCGCTGCCGCTCGTCGCCGCCATCGTCAGGATCCCGCCGAGAATGATCCCGATGCAGGGCGTCCAGCCGACGGCGAAGATCGCGCCGAGCCCGAACGAGGCGAGCCAGCCACCCCTGGCGCTGACAAGCCGGCCGCCGAGCCGATCACCAAGGCCTCGATCGTCATCGGAAGCCCCCGGGGTCCCGAGAGCCGTCGTGCCGGAGACCGTCGCCAGCGAGCCCGCGGCGCCGGCATCGAGCGGCCGCCAGCTGCGTTCGAGGACCGGGACCTTCAGGATCCCGGCCAGGTTCAGCCCGAGCAGGATCAGGACGATGCCGCCGAACTGGCGCAGGAACGGCAGGTAGTCCACGAGCGGCCCGGCCAGGTACGTCGCAGTCAGGCCGAGGACGGTGAAGATGGCCCCGAAGCCGGCGACGTAGGCGACCGCGTGGCGGACCGCCAGCCAGCGGGTCATCTCGCCGGAGGCCCGGCCCACGACGGCGACGGCCGAGAGCTGGCCGATGTAGGCGGGCACGAGCGGCAGGACGCAGGGAGACAGGAAGCTCAGGAGGCCGGCCCCCAGGGCGACCGCGATCGTCAGGTCGCTGCCCATTCAGGCAGGCGTGGCTGCGTCGAGGGTGTCGGCCAGCAGATGGCGGAGCCTGGCGACGCTCGTGGCGAGCTCCAGGCGCCGGTCGCCGAGCTCGACGACCGGGATGCGTTCGAGCCAGCGGCGATGGAGCTCGGGGTCCGCCTCGATGTTGCGTTCGACGACCGCCGGGGCTGCGAGACCACGCGCCGCGCGATCGGCGAGGAGCATCTCGAGCGCGGCTCGCGCCTCGTCGCACAGGTGGCACCCCGGACGCGAGTACAGCACCAGCTCGGGCAGGGGATCGCTCACGCCCGGCATGCTACACCGGGTCACCGGGCGGCCCGGTGACCGGCCGAGACGGTGGTCAGTCGCCCGGCTGGGGCGAGCTCCGGACCCGTTCCGTGAGGGCCGTGCGGTAGGATCTCGACGGGCCCCCGTAGCTCAGTGGATAGAGCGCAGCCGTCCTAAGGCTGGCGTCGGCGGTTCGAATCCGTCCGGGGGCGCCAGAAGAAGACTCTCCGCGGTCGTGAAGAACGGCTGCGCGGCCGGGACCGGCTCGATCTCGTACTCGCACGAAGGCGGTGCGTCGGGACGTTCGGCCTCTTCCGGGGACACACCGCGACCGCGGGCCTGGCCCGGGTTCCGAATACTGAGCGTCGAGGCGAGCAACACTGCGGAGGTGGACATGGACAGCAGACGGCCACAGGCGATCGGCCCCGCGCAGCGAACGGTGGCGGCCGGACCGGCGACGCCCGGTATGGTCCGGGAGCAGGCGTTCATTGCTGACGATCGATGGGTGGGCGTCGTCCGCACCGAACCTGGTGCCCGGAGCGGGTGGCACCACCATGGCAACACGGACACGTACTTCTACGTCCTCAGGGGCAGCATCGAGTTGGAGTTCGGACCGGGTGGTCATGAGCGACTGCAGGTTGGCGCCGGCGACTACGCTCATGTGCCCCACGGGGTGATCCACCGCGAGGGGACGCCGCCCGACCACCCGGCCGAAGTCGCGCTCGTCCGGATCGGCTCGGGTGCTGCCGTCGTCAACGTCGAGGGTCCGGAACCCGAGTAGACGGCGACAGGCGTACCGGCGTCTTGTCTCGAAGTCGCCACTCCACGATCGCGTACACGGCGGGACTCGCTGATCGGGAGCCCGCCGCAAGGGGCTCCGGATAGCGGTTGAGGTGGTCTGGAGGTAGCTGGGCATGCCCATCCCGCGGGGCGTGGATTCGGTCACCTGCGGGCCTCGTGCGTCAAGGACGGTTGGTAGACGAGGCTGGGGTGAGCCCGGAAGGAAGGCGGCTGCCGGACCCCTGCTCGGTGGCCGTGGCAGCCCGGGGGTCCAGCGAGCCGCGATGCGTCCCGAGGCGGCCGGCGGTCGTATTGTCGAAGCCGTAAGCGAGGAGGACGTCTGATGCGCAGCGTGACCTATTCGATGGGCGTCTCGCTTGACGGCTACATCGTCGGGCCGGACGGCAAATTCGACTGGACGGCGCCGGTCGAGGAGGTCTTTCGCTTCTGGATCGACGAGATCCGAGGGGTTGGCGTCCACCTGATGGGACGACGGCTGTACGAGACGATGCTGTACTGGGAGGCCGCCGACCAGGATCACTCGCTCGATGACTCCGAGCTCGAGTGGGCCGCGCTCTGGAAGCCGCTTCCAAAGGTGGTGTTCTCCACCACGCTGTCGGCGGTGCAGGGCAACGCCCGCCTGGCCTCCGGCGGCCTGGTGGAGGAGATCGAGCAGTTGCGCGCCGAGCCCGGGGAGCGCGACATCGCGATCGGCGGCGCCACGCTCGCCGCCGAGGCAGCCGCGTTGGGTCTGATCGACGAGTACCGGGCCATGGTCTACCCGGTGCTCGTTGGCGGTGGCATTCCGTTCTTCCCCCAGCGCGAGCGCCGGGTGGATCTCGAGCTCGTCGAGACCCGCACCTTCAGCTCGAGCGTCGTCTACCTCCGCTACCGCGTGGCGCGCTAGTCAACGCGGCCGCCGGGCGCACACGAGGGGATGGACGACCGGCGGGCGATCACTGACCACCCGGACGGCCGACGACCTTGACCGGCTCGGTCAGGCCACCAAGCTCAGATCGCGTCGTGACGACCCGATGGCTCGCTCCGGCGGTCCGTGACCATCTGGACGGTCCGCGCCGGTGCGCCGCGGACCTCCCCGGGCTGGCGGGTCGTGCGGTTTGCCTCGCGCAGCCGCGAGCCCATCCGGGCGAGCGCCGGCGCCGGAGCGGCGCGAGAGTACGGGGCCCGTATGGCGGCCTGCCGCCGAGGGCCCGGTCGTGGCACCGTATCCCGGTGAGCGCATCGCGGATCCCCCCTCCGCGCGAGGCGGAGCTGTACGGCCCGGTGAAGCTGCTCCTGGAGGCCCAGGGGTACGTCGTCAAGGGCGAGATCGTCGGCTGCGACGTCGTCGGCGTGCGGGGCGATGAGCCGCCGGTCGTCATCGAGCTGAAGCGGAGGTTCGAGCTCGCGCTCGTCCTCCAGGGCATCGACCGGCTTGCGCTCACCGACGCCGTCTACCTCGCCGTGGGCGCCTGGCCTCGGCGAGCCGCCGCGGTCCGGAGGTTGTGTCGACGGCTCGGCCTCGGTCTGATCGTCGTGGCCCGGGGTCGGGCCGAGGTCCTGGTCGAGCCGCTGCCGTACGCGCCGCGCAAGAACCGTGGCCGAGTCGGCCGGCTCCTCGATGAGCATCGCCGCCGCATCGGCGATCCGACCGCCGGTGGCTCGGTCGGCCGGCCGATCATGACCGCCTACCGCCAGGAGGCGCTGCGCTGCGCCGGCCGGCTCGAGGCCGGTCCCGCTCCGATCCGGGACGTCCGCGCCGCCGGTGACGTGCCGCACGCCGCCCGGATCCTGCAGACGAACGTCTACGGCTGGTTCGAGCGGGTGGGTCGTGGCGTCTACACCCTCTCGTCGCTTGGCCGCGGTGCCCTGGCGGAGGACCGGGCCGCCGAGGCGGGCAACAGGCCTGGTCCGCCCGGTGGATGAACCCAGGGCTCGTCAGTGCCTCGGATCGATCTCGTGGCCGAGCACGACGTCCGGCATGGCCCGCGCGGCCAGGAGGAAGGCGCCGATCGCGGCGGCGAGCAGCACCCAGTAGATGACGCCGAGCCCGTCCGCGAGCGCCGCCCGGTCGCCGGCGAGGTCGGCGGCCGAGAGGGTTGATCTCGCGATCGGGTCGAGGACCACGGACGAAGCTGTGCCAACGAAGGCCGTGAGGATCCCGCCCATGGCCCCGACCCCGACGGCGCCGCCGATCGTGCGGCTGAACTGGATGAGGCCGGTCGCGACCGCCCGTCGCCGCCAGGCGACGGCGCCCTGGATGATGACGAGCAGGGTCGTCGTGGTGAGCCCCATGCCGAGGCCGGTCACCCCCGCCCCGACCATCGCGTAGGCGAGCGAGTCGAACGTCCCGAGCTGGGTGATCAGCGCGCTTCCGACGACGAGCAGCGCCGTCCCGGTGAGGACGATCGGCCGGGCCCGGATCCGGGTGAGCAGGCGTCCACCGACGATCGAGGCGATCGGCCAGCCGATCGACATCGCGGCGACCGCGGCCCCGGCCTCGACGGGCGTGCCACCGTGGACGCCCTGGACCATCGGCGGGACATACGTCGTGAGGCCGAACATCACGACGCCGGCCAGGGCGCCGATCGCGATCCCCGCCCGGATGAGCGGCTCGCGCAGGAGCGCGAGGTCGATCAGCGGCTCAGGGGTTCGCCGGGCGAGGTAGACGAAGGCAGCGCCCAGGGCCGCCGCCGCCACGAGGAGGCCGGCCACGATCGGAGAGGTCCAGCCGAACAGCTGCCCGCCTTCGCTGACCGCGAAGAGGAGCAGGACGATCGAGCCGGAGAGGAGAACCGCGCCGACCCAATCGAGCCGGTGCGGGTGGCGCTCGAAGCGCTCGTGGAACACGAGCACGATGATGGCCCCCGCGATGAGCCCGACCGGGATGTTCAGCTCGAACACCCACGGCCAGCCGACGGTCGAGGTGATCACGCCGCCGAGCGCCGGTCCGACGATCGCCGAGACGCCCCAGACGCCCGAGAAGTAGCCCTGCATCCGGGCCCGCCGCGCCGGCTCGAAGATGTCGCCGGCGATCGTGAACGAGATCGGCTGGACGGCACCCGCGCCGAGCCCCTGGATCGCCCGGAAGAAGATCAGCTGGAGCATCGAGCCCGACAGCCCGCACAGGGCCGAACCGCTGACGAACAACGCCAGGCCGAACAGGAAGATCGGCTTCCGTCCGTGGATGTCGGCCAGCTTCGAGTAGAGCGGGACGGTGGTCGTCGAGGCGAGCAGATAGGCGCTGAAGACCCAGCCGTACTCCGACAGCCCGCCGAGCTGGCCGATGATCGTCGGCATCGCCGTTCCCACGACGGTGACGTCGAGCGCCGCCACCGCGATCGCGGCCATGATCCCGCTGGTCACCAGGACCTGATCGCGGGTCAGGGGCGCCAGCGGTGGACGCTCCGTCGCGGCGATCAAGCGGGCGTGGAGCGGCGGTCGGATGCGACGCCTGGGCCGGTCATCGGCCCTACGCTAACGCGCCGCGGTGGCTGCCCGCCGAGCCAGGACGTATCGGAGATCCTCGAGGTAGAGGAACCGGAACGTGATCGGACCGGCGTCGAGGGTCTCGAACCCGAGGTGGTCGAGGAACATCGCCACCCGCTCGAGGTCGAAGCCGGCGTGCTCGGTGTGATGCCCGCCCGGTGCGTGGACCGTGTGGCGACCATCCCGCTGGGGCCCGCCGATGTCGATGGCTCGGCCGCTTCGGCCAGGGTGTCAAGGTCGGGAGCCGCCGATCGCGGACCGGGTCGGCGATACTGCCCACGACCTGCCCTGGAGGATCGACATGGCCCACCCGCTCGTCGAACAGCTGCGCTTCACGCGGGCCGAGTGGCTGCGCGGCCTCGGGGGCGTTCCCGAGGCCGACGGCTTCCGCCGCTTCGAGCCGCTGAACTCGATCGGCTGGATCGTCGGTCACATGGCCTGGCACGAACAGCGCTACTGGCTGACCCGGCTCGCCGGGGAGACGCCCGAACCGACGCTCAACGAGATCGCGGCCAGCGGCGGGCCGGCGACCACGCCATCGCTCGAGGCGATGCTCCGGGCCTGGTCGACCGTGACGGCGGCGGCGGATCCGGCGCTCGATGCCCTCGACGAGCCGGCGATGCACGGCCATCTGCCCGGATCGTCGCCACGCCCCCTCGGCACGGCGATCCTCCGGGTCACCTACCACTACTGGTTCCACACCGGTGAGATCCTCGCGATCCGGCAGCTGCTGAACCATCCCCATCGACCCGAGTTCGTCGGCGACATCGACGGCCGGGCGCCGTACCGGCCCGCGATGCCGTGACCCGGCCGTTCGTCCCGCAGCCGGTCCTCGACGCGGCCCACGCCAGGTCGGCCGCCCGGGCGGCCCGCGACTGGGCGACCGCGGACCGCCTCCGGGGCGAGATCGAGGCCGCCGGCTGGCGCGTCGTCGACCGGGGGACGGACTTCGCCCTCGTGCCGGCCCACCCGGCGGACGTCGAGGACCCGGCCGGCCTCCGGTACGGCCGGAGCGACGCCGTCCCGAGCCGGCTCTCCGAGCCGGCGACCCACCGGGCGACCGTCATCGTCGTCGCGACGGACCAACCCGACGACCTGGACCGGGCCCTTGCCGGGCTGGCCCGGACGGTGCCCGCCGGGACCGACGTCGTCGTCGTGGCCGACGGGCCCGACGCCGAGCAGGACCTCCGCCTGCCCGCGGCCGACCGCCCCGGTGGCGCGGCCGGGCTCGACGTCGAGGTCGTTCGGACGAGCGCCAGGCTCGGCTGGGCCGCGGCCCTGAACATCGGCCTTCGGCGGGCACTCGGCGAGGTCGTCATCGTCATGGACACGAGCATCGAGCCGACGGGCGACGTCGTGAGCCCCCTCGTCGACGCCCTCGCCGACGAAGCGGTCGCCGTCGCCGGGGCCTTCGGCCTCCGGTCGGCCGACCTGCGTCGATTCGAGGAGGTCACGTCGGGCGACGCCGCCGGGGTCGAGGGCTACCTCCTGGCGGCCCGCCGATCCGACGTGGCCGCCGCCGGGCCGCTCGACGAGGCCTTCCGGTTCTATCGCAACCTCGACATCTGGTGGAGCCTGGTGCTCCGCGACCGGGGGCCCGACGTGCCGCCCCGCCGGGCCGCCGTGGTCGCCGGCCTGCCGCTCGTCCGCCACGAGCACCGCGCCTGGGCGTCGACGCCGGAGGCCGAGCGCGACCGGCTCTCGAAGCGGAACTTCTATCGGGTACTCGAGCGCTTCCGGGATCGGCGCGACCTCGCCGTCCCGTAGCCGGGCGCCGCCTCAGCTCCTGTCGAGCGGTCGGAGCTCGCTCGTCCCGTCCGCCCGGTCGACCGCCTCGAAGCCGAGCTCATGAAGCTGGCCGCGGAGGCGATCCGCCGTTGCCCAGTCGCGGCTCGCGCGGGCCCGGCCGCGTTCGAGGAGCAGGCGCGTCGCGCGCGGGTCGATCGCCGCGCTCGGCTCGATCTCCCACGCGTGGTGGAGGTCGAGACCGAGGACCGCGTCGGCGTCGAGGACGAGCCAGCGTCGTTCGTCGTCCCCGAGCTCGGAGCGCAGTGTCGCGTGGAGCGTGGCGACGGCCGTCGGCAGGTCGAGGTCGTCATCGATCGCCGCGACGAACCGATCGTGCAGCTCGCGGCCGGCGGGGGAGAGGGGAGCGGCCGGGCCACCGGACCGGTCGGTCATCGGTGGGTCGGGCGTCCCGTCGGGGAGCGCCAGGCCCCGGATCGTGGTCGACGACCCCGACGGCCGGTCGGCGGCATGGCCGGCGGCGAGGACCGGCGGTGCGGCCCATGGCCCGGCGGCCGGCGGCGGACCGAGCGCCCGCAGCCGCGATCTGAGCGTTGCGAGCGCCGACGATGCCGCAGCGAGCGACTCGTCCGAGTAGTCGAGCCGGCGCGAGTAGCGGGCCGTCAGGCAGAGGTAGCGGAAGGCGAGCGGCTCGGTCCCCGCGTCGGCCAGCTCGGTGATGCGCTGGAAGTTGCCGGCCGACTTGGCCATCTTCCGTCCGGCCATGAGGAGGAACGCGCCGTGGACCCAGAGATCCGCCGGCGGTCCTCCGACGAGCGGAGCCGACTGGGCGATCTCGTCCTCGTGGTGCGGAAAGACGTTGTCCTCGCCGCCGGTGTGGATGTCGAACCGCTCGCCGAGGTGGCGCATCGCCATCGCCGAGCATTCCAGGTGCCAGCCGGGGAAGCCGTCGCCCCAGCGTGACGGCCACTTCAGGATCCGGCCGGGGCCGGCGGCCTTCCAGAGGGCGAAGTCGGCCGGGTCACGCTTGTCGCCCTCGACCTCGCCGCGATGACCGGCGCGGAGCGCGTCGATGGTGTTGCCCGAGAGGCGACCGTAGCCCGGGTACGAGGCGACGGCGTAGTAGACGTTGCCGGCTTCGGTCCGGTAGGCGTGCCCGGAATCCTCGAGTCGCTCGGCCAGGTCCAGCATCTCGGGAATGTGCTCCGTGGCCCGGGGGAAGACATGAGCCGGCAGGAGGTTCATCGCCGCGGCGTCGGCGTGGAAGGCGGCCTCGTAGGCGTCCGCGATCTCGGCGGTCGACTTGTGCTCGAGCCCCGCGGCGACGAGCATCCGGTCCTCGCCCCGGTCGAACTGCTCGTCGCGGAGGTGGCCGACGTCGGTGATGTTCTGGACGTGCCGGACGTCGATCCCGTGGTAGAGGAGGACGCGGCGGATGAGATCCGGCAGGAGGAACGTCCGGAGGTTCCCGACGTGGGCGAACCGATAGACCGTCGGGCCGCAGCTGTACATCGTCACCGGCGTGGCCGGGTCGGGAGCCCGGACGGGCCGAACCGTGCGCGACAGGGTGTCGTGGAGGTGCAGCGTCACGGCGCGAGCTCCCAGCGGAGGCCCATCGTAGGGTCGGACCGGAGATGCGTCGCGGGGGCCTCGATTTGGGGGGCCGTGGGACCTAACGAAAGCAGGCCGCCCTCGTTTGTGTCCGGAGAGGCCTCGCAGCACAACATCGTTCCCCCGGCGGTGTAGCCCGAGGCCTCTCAAACTGCCCGCCGCCGGGCCGCGCAGCGGGCCTTTCGGGAGCCGCTCGTATACTCCGGCCATGCGCCGGTTCGTGTGCGTGGCCGCCCTGCTGTTCGGGTTCTCGGGCGATCGATACGCCTGGACGGTCCGACCGCGGATCCCGGTGCCGATCGAGCGTCCCGTCACCCTCGCCGAAGCTGGAAGGACTCGCCGAACGCCGGCCTGGTGGCAACCCTGAGACGCGGCCGGCCGACGCGCGCCGGCGCCCTGGCGATGGCGGTCGCCGCGGTCCTTCTCGCCGCGGCGGGGCTGGCCGGTGGAAGCGGCTCGCAGCCGGCCGCCCGGGCCGCCGCGAGCGGTGACGTCAGCATCCTGTTCGGCAGCCCCGCGACGCTGGACCCGGCTCTCCAGAGCGACATCGGCTCGGCCACCTTCACGGCGCAGCTCTACGAGACGCTGACCGCCTTCGACAGCTCCCTGAACCTGCGGCCGGCGCTGGCGAGGTCCTGGGACGTCGCCGATGACGGGCGGCGGATCGTCTTCCACCTCCGGGACGATCTCCGCTTCTCCGACGGCTCGCCGCTCGGTGCACAGGACGTCGTCGAGAGCTGGCTGCGGGTCATCGATCCGGCGCGGCCGTCGCTGCTCTCGTCGCTCCTCCTCGACGTCCGGGGGGCGGCGGCGTACCTGGGCGGGTCGAATACCGATCCGGGCAGTGTCGGGATCCGGGCGGAGGGCCGCGACGTGGTCGTCGACCTCGAGCGGCCCGGCGCGGACTTCCCGTCGATCGTGGCCAGCCCGACGTTCGGGATCGTGCCGCCGGCCGTGTGGCGCGACCGGCAGGACGTCGACGCGACGATCGCCGCCGGGCGCCAGTTCGTCGGCAGCGGCGCCTACGTCGTCGACTCGGTCTCCCCGACCGAGTTCACCCTCGTCGCCAACGACCACTACTGGGCCGGGCGGCCGGCCATCGGGACCGTCCACCTGCTGGCGACGATCGGCGGCCGCAGCCCGGTGGCGGCGTTCCAGGACGGCGAGGTCGACTACACCGGGATCAGCTCCTCCGACGCGTCGTGGATCCGCTACGACGCCGATCTGGGGCCGCAGCTCCGGGTCGTGCCGTCCCTGTCGCTCTCGTACCTCGGGTTCACCACCACCTCGCCGCCGTTCGACGACGTCCGGGTCCGCCAGGCGTTCGGGGCCGCGGTGGACTGGACCCGGCTCGTGGAGCTCGGCGCGTCGGGCGACGACGTGCCGGCCGACAGCATGGTCCCGCCGGGCATTCCCGGACGCGGCGACCGGAGCTGGCTCCCGGCGTACGACCCGGCCGGGGCCCGGGCCCTCCTGGCCGCGGCGGGCTACCCGGGCGGAGCCGGCTTTCCCGAGGTCACCTTCGCCACCGGCGGGCTGGCCTACGCGGAGGGGATCGCCGCAACCATCGAGCGCGAGCTCGGCGTGCGCATCCGGCTCGCGGAGTACGACGACCACTTCGATCGCCTCAGCACGGATCCGCTGCCGATGTGGACCCTCGGCTGGGTGGCGGACTACCCCGGCCCGAACGATTTCCTGGGCGTGCTCCTCGAGACGGGCAGCTCGAACAACTACGGGCGCTGGGCGTCGCCGGCCTTCGACGCGGCCATCGCCGACGGCCTGGCGACGCGCGATCCGGCCCAGGCCCTGGCCGCCTATGAGCGGGCCCTGACGGCGGTCCGCGACGAGGTGCCGGTCATCCCGATCGCCAATGGCGACGGCTGGGCCCTCTCCCGCGACGGGCTCCTTGGGGCGGGCGAGAACGGCATGGGCATCATGCGGGTCGCCGGGCTGGCCTGGCGATGAGGGACATCCTCGGACGGCTTGCCGCGGCGGCGATCCTCGCCGGCGCCGCCCTGCTGCCGCTCGCCGGACCCGCCCTGGCGGCGAGTCCGGCCATGCCCCGCCCCACGGCCGAGGTTCGGTTCCTGGACCGGATCCACTTCACCGGCAGCGCCACCCTCACCGCCGACGTGCGGCGGGTCGAGATCGTGATCGACGTCGAGGGCTCGACCCGCTCGATCGTCGCCGAGGTCCCGACGACCGGCTCGACCGGCACGACGGAGCTGGCGTTCGACTTCGACACGCCGAGCGGCTCCATCTATCCGAACACCGACCTCGTGGCCCGGTTCCGGGCGACGCTCGACGACGGCACCTCGATCGACGGGCCGCCGCTGACCGTCCACTACGACGACACCCGGCTCGATTGGCAGTCGCTGGCCGGGGACTTCGTCACGGTCCACTGGACCCAGGGCGGGACGGCGTTCGGCCGACGGGCCCTCCAGATCGCCGACGACGCCGTGCGACGGGTGAGCGACCTCCTCGGGGTCACCGAGCGAGACCCGATCGACTTCTACGTCTACGCCGACAACACCCAGTTCTACGACGTCATCGGGCCCGGCGCGCGCGAGAACGTCGGCGGGGAGGCGCTGCCGGAGATCCGGACGCTCTTCGCCCAGATCTCGCCCGGCGCCGTCGACGACCCGTGGGTCGGCGTCGTCATCCCCCACGAGCTGACCCACCTCGTCTTCGACACCGCCGCCCGCAACCCGTACCACTACCCGCCGCGCTGGTTGAACGAGGGGATCGCCGTCTACCTCTCCGAGAGCTACTCGGCCAGCGACCGAAGCGCCGTCGACCGGGCTGTCAACAGCGCGTCGCTGATGCCGCTCCGAGCGCTGGACGGCCAGTTCCCGACCACCGCCGACCAGTTCTTCCTCGCCTACGCGGAGAGCGTCTCCGCGGTCGACTTCCTCGTCCGGACGTACGGCCAGCCGGCGATGGTCACCCTGGTCCGGACGTACGCGAACGGCGTCACCGACGACGAGGCGTTCCGGGCCGCCCTGGGGCTCGACGTGGCCGGCTTCGAATCGGCCTGGCTCGATTCGCTCGGTGCGGCGGCCCCGAGCCCGTTCGGACCGGTGGACGCCCCGCCGGGACCGCTCCCATCCGACTGGGTCGGTTCGCCGGCGATCCCCGGGCCGATCGCGAGCGGTGCGGCGGAGACGCCCGGGAGTCCGGCGGCGACGCCGGCACCCGGGCCGGCGGGCGGCGGCGGCGTCGACCCGGCCACGGCCGTCCTCGGCGCCGTGATCATCGCCCTCATCGTGACCGCCGGCGTCGCCCTCTGGCTCATCCGTCGAGATCGGGCCCGCGCCGCTCCCGCTCCCGCGTCCGCCGACGGTGGGGACGACCCACCATGACCGCCGTGATCACCCGCCTCCGAGCCCTGCCCAGCTGGCAGGTGACGCTGACGGGCGCGCTGTTCGTCCTCGGCTTCCTCATCGCCGCCCAGCTCGCCGCCGAGGGGCCACGGATCCGCTACACCAGCCAGGAGCGTGGCCCCCTCATCGAGACCGCCCTGGGACTCCAGGACCAGCAGGACGCGCTCCTGGCCAGGATCCTCGAGCTGCGGGCGAGGATCGTCGAGCTCGAGGGCGAGGAGCCGGGCTCCGAGGCCCTCGTCCGCCAGCTCAACGCCGCGCTCGAGCATGCCCGCATCGCCGGCGGATTGGCCCAGCTCTCCGGGCCGGGGATCATCTTCCGGCTCGAGGACGCCGAGAACCCGGGCACTGAACGAGACGCCCTCGTCACGGCGCGGGACATCCGGACGCTCGTCCAGGAGCTCTGGCTCGCCGGCGCCGAGGCCGTGGCGATCAACGGCGAGCGGGTGACGACGGGGACTGCCGTCCTCGACATCGGCAACGCGATCCTGGCCAACTCCGCCTACCTCGCCCCGCCCTACCAGGTCACCGCCATCGGCGCGCCCGATCTCTACGATCGGCTCTCGAGCTCCGCCTCGTTCGTCGAGTTCGTGCAGAAGCGGATCGAGCCGCACGGGCTGCGGCTATCGTTCGCCGAGCTCGAATCGGTCACGGTGCCCGCCTATGCCGGCACGATTCGCAGCCGTTATGCCCGGCCCGACGTCTCGCCGAGCCCCGGGCCGTGAACACCTTGCACCGGCGCTGGTCGATCACCGCCGTCACCCTGATCCTGGGCGTCCTCGTCGTGGCCCAACTGCGGAGCCAGGCCGCCAACCCGGGCCTCAGCAACCTGTCGGCCCAGGAGCTGACCCTCGTCATCGCCAACGTCAGCGATCGGAACGAGGGTCTCCGGGCCGAGGTCTCCACCCTCGATCGGCGGGTGACGTCGCTGTCCGATGCCCACGATCGGGGCGAGGGCGCGCTCGGCGAGCTGCGATCCGACCTGGCCGCGATCGAGGCCTGGGCGGGGCTGACGCCCGTGATCGGGCCGGGCGTCTCGATTCGCGTCTCGGGAACGATCGGCGGCGAGGGCGTCGAGGACCTCCTCAACGAGCTCCGGAACGCCGGAGCCGAGGCGATCGCGGTCGCCGACGTCCGGGTCGTGCCGGGGACGGTGGTCTTCGGCGAGCCCGGCGCGCTGTCGGTCGAGAACACGCCGCTGACCGACGGGTTCGAGATCCGGGCCATCGGCAGCCAGCAGATCCTGACCGGCACGCTCACCCGCGCGGGCGGGGTCATTGCCCAGCTCGAGAGCACGAACGAGGACCTCTCGATCAGCGTCACGCCCCTCGACTCGGTTCCGATCCCGGCGACGGACCGCGACCTCGTGCCCGCTCACGGCGAGCCGAGCCTCTGATACGCTCCGGCCGATGACCGGCCGGCCTGTGCTCGACCTGCTCCTGGGCGACGTCGTTCGCCTGCGGCGCCCCCATGCCTGCGGCGGCGCGACCTGGCGGATCGACCGGCTCGGGGCCGACATCGGCCTTCGCTGCCAGACCTGCGCCCGCCACGTCCTTCTCGAGCGGCGGGCGCTGGAGCCGCGGATCGCCGCGTTCGTCGAGCGGGGTGATCCAGACATCACGGCGGCCGCCCGCCCCGGCCCGACCCCGGCCGCGTGACTCTCGAGCCGCCGGTGGCCGCCGGCGGACCGAGCGCCGCCGCGGTCCTCAGGAATCGCCCGTTCCTGTTCCTGTGGCTCTCGCAGCTCGCCACCCAGGTCGGGTCGAACATGGTCCTCTACGGGCTCACGGTCATCGTCCTCGAATTCGACGAGGTTGAGCTCGGCCGTCAGCGCCCTCTTCCTGACCTTCCTCGTTCCGGCGGTCCTCCTCTCGGCCGTGGCCGGGGTCTACATCGACCGCGTCGACCGCCGCCTCGTCCTCGTCCTGACGAACGTGCTCCGGGCAGTGGTGATGATCGCGATCTGGTGGGTCGGCGGAAACCTCGGGCTCATCCTCCTCCTCAACATCGCCGTGTCCGTGATCACCGTCTTCTTTGCCCCGGCGGAGCTGGCGATGATCCCGTACCTCGTGCCCCGCCAGCAGCTGGTCAGCGCGAACGGCCTCTTCACCCTGACCCTGAACGGGGCGTTCGCCCTCGGCTACGCCCTCCTCGGGCCCCTCGTCGTCAAGGTCTCGGGCGGGCCCGAGTCGGTGCTGCTCGTCGTCGCCGTCCTGTACGGCCTGGCCGCGCTGGCCTGCTCGACCCTGCCGTCGAACCCGCCCGTGCGCACCGTCGGCGAGTCGCCCGACGGGGCGCTCCACGCGGCGAGCGAAGCCGTCCAGGGAACCTTCTCCCAGCTGTCCGAGGGCATGGCCTACATCCAGGCCAACCGGACGATCGGCTGGTCGCTCATCTACCTCCTGATCGCTGCCTCCCTCGTCGGCGTCATCGGCGTTCTCGGCCCGAACTTCGCCTCGGACACCCTGGGCCTCGGGGCCGAGGACCTGTTCGTCGTCGTCCTGCCGCTCGGCATCGGCATCGTGATGGGCATCCTCCTCCTCAACTCGTACGGGCGATACATCCGCCGCCGCCGGGCAATCGAGGGCGGTCTCATCACCCTCGGGATCCTGCTCGCAGCGATGACGATCGCCGGCCCCTTGAGCCGGGCGCTCCAGCGCGTCCAGGCGCCGCTCGTCGATCTGTCGGCCGCGACCTCCCTGATCGCCGTCGTCATCGCCATGGCCTTCGTGGCCGGGATCGCCTACGGGATCGTCGCCATCTCCAGCCAGACCCAGCTCCAGGAGGACCTCCCGACCGAGGTCCGCGGCCGGGTCTTCGGCGTCCTGAACATGCTCGTTTCGGTCGGCACCTTCCTGCCGATCATCATCGTCGGGCCGATCTCCGACCTGATCGGGACAACGGCGGTGATCCTCATCGTCGCCCTGGGGATCCTCCTGTCCGGGGTGGCCTCGATCGTGCGGCGTGGACCGCTCCGGCCGGCGGAGGAGCGCGCCACGGCCGGAATGATGGTCCCCGGGACCGCCGTCGACCCGATCGGCGTCGCGATGCGGACGGACCCGGACCCACGCAGCGGGGCACCCGACGATCCCGAGGCCTTCGGTGAGTGAGGCGCGGTCGCCCGGCGACTCACCGCTCGGCGACTCGCCACCCGTCGACGCGGTCGCCACGCCGCTCGGCTGGCGGGTTGCCGCCCTGGGGACGCTCGGGGGGGGCTTCGCCATCGGCATCGCAGCCGCCGCCGGGGGTGGCGCGCGCTGGCTCGTGGCCGGGGCGATCGGCGTCGTCGTCGCGGCCCTCGTCCCGATCCTTCGAGCCAGTCGCCGGCCGCCGATCCCGCCCGATCCGCCGCCGCTCGACCCGACGGCCCCGGCGCCGACGATCAGCGTGGTCGTCGCCGCCCGCGACGAGGCAAACGTCATGCCCCAGCTCGTCCATGACGTGGCGAACCAGGATCACCGGGACGCCGGCGGGCGGCCGCTCTTCGAGCTCGTCGTCGTCGACGATCGCTCCTCGGACGGGACCGCCGACGCGGTCCGCGCGGCCGCGGCGGCCGCCGGCATCGCCGAGGCGACGACCGTCATCCGGCGCGATGGCCAGGGGCTGCCCGACGGCAAGGGCGCGGCGCTGACCGCCGCCCAGCCTGATCGGTGTCACGGCGAGGTCGTCCTCGTCCTCGATGCCGATGCGCGTATCGGCCCGGCCTTCCTGCGCCGCCTCGCGGCGTACTTCGCGGCGGGCGCCGACGCCGTCACCGCGAGGCGGCGCATCCTCCACGCCGACTCGTCGTGGCTGGCCGGGGCGCAGGCCGATGAGCAGACCCAGGACGGCGAGCTCCAGCGAGGGCGCTGGGGGTCGGGCGGCTGCTCCGAGTTCCGAGGCAACGGGATCGCGATCCGGCGCTCGCTCCTCGCCGCCGTCGGCGGCTGGCGGGCCGCGGCGCTGACCGAGGACATCGACCTGTCCAGCCGGATCGCGGCGGCATCCGGGACGACGGTCGCCTGGGCCATCGACGTGGAGGTCTGGGAGGAGCCGGTGCGGACGTGGCCGGGCCTCTGGCGCCAGCGCCTGCGCTGGAGCGAGGGCGCGATCCGGCGCCTGCTCGAGCACGGCCCCGCGGTGCTCGCGAGCCGGCGGCTCTCCATTCGGGCGCGGTTGGACTTCGCCGCCTATGGCGCCCAGCTGCTGGCGCCGCCGCTCGTCCTCGGCGCGGCCGCGGGAGCCGCGATCACGGGCAGCCCGGGCGCGGCGGCCGCCCTCGTGGTGACCTACCTCGCGGCCGGCGGCGCCCTCGTCTTCGATGCCCTCCGCTGGGAGGCCGCAGCCGACGGCGCTCGGCTGACCCCGCTGGAGCGCCTCGCCCGCTCCGTCCGGCTCGGCCTCTTCAGTGCCGTCTGGCTGGGGGCCGTGCCCGGGGCGATGTGGCGGCTCGGCACGCGTCGCGGCCACGTCCGCTACGACAAGATGGCCCACGCCGGGGGCGAGGTGGGGGGATGAGCCCTCCCCGCGTCGCCGTGATCTTCACCGGCGGGACGATCGCCATGCGGCTGGATCCCGAAGCCGGGGGGAACGTGCCCCGCCTCTCCGGCGCGGACATCCTGGCCCGCACCCCTGGGATCAAGCGGCTGGCCGAGGTCGTCGCCGTCGACCTCGGTCGGACGCCGGCCAGCCACTTCACCTTCGACGGTCTCTTCGACATCGCCCGGGTGATCAGGAACGCGCAGGCCGACCCGGCGATCAGCGGCGTCGTCGTCGTCCAGGGCACGGATGTGCTCGAGGAGACGGCCTTCTTCTGGGACCTCGTCCTCGACGGCGAGACGCCGGTCGTCGTGACCGGGGCGATGCGCTCCTCGTCGGAGCCCGGCGACGACGGTCCGGTGAACCTCCGGGACGCGATCCGGACCGCGGTCGATCCGAGCCTTCGCGGGGAGGGCGTCGTCGTCGTCCTGGCCGGTTCGGTCGATGCCGCCGACGACGTCACGAAGACCCATGCGACCGCCCTCGATACGTTCAAGAGCCTGAACGACGGTCCGGTCGGGGTCGTCGGCCGCGAGGGGGTCCGAATCCTCCGCCGCCGCGGCACCCGCCGGCACGTCGCGACGACCGCCGCGGCGGAGCGAGTCCGGCTCATCACCGTCCACGTGGCGATGGACGGATCGCTCCTGGACGCGGCCGTGGCCAGCGGGGCCGACGGGCTCGTGATCGCTGCCGCGGGGGCGGGCAACACGACCGGGCTCGTCCTGGAGTCCGCCGTCCGGGCCATGGCCCTGGGTGTCCCCGTCGTGCTCACGACACGCTGCTCGGCGGGCGCCGCGGGCACCGGCTACGCCTTCCACGGTGGCGGCGCGACGTGGGTCAGGGCGGGGGCGATGCTGGCCGGGACGCTCAGCGGCCCGAAGGCCCGGATCGCGCTCGCCCTCGGCCTCGGTGGCGGCCTGCGCGGCGCGGCGCTGGCGAAGCTCCTCGCCGGCCCGGACGCTGCCGCCTGATGCCCCTCGACGCCCTCGTCGGTGGCCGGGTCGCCACCTTTGCCGGCGAGCGCGGGTTCGGCTGGGTCGAGGCCGTCGGCATCCGTGACGGCCGTGTCGCGTTCGCCGGGAGCGCCGTGGAGCTCGAGACGCGAGCCGACCCGCACACCCTCCGGATCGAGCTCGAGCCGGGTGAGATCGCGATCCCCGGCCTGACCGACGCGCACCTCCATCTCATCGATGCCGCGATCGCCGCCGAGCACGTGGACCTGACCGACGCCGCGACCATCGACGAGGGGCTGGCCCTCCTCGCCGCGGCCCACGCGGCCCTGCCCGACGGCGCCTGGCTCGTCGGGGCCGGCTGGGACCAGCGCCGCTGGGGCCGCTGGCCGAACGCCGCGGACCTCGGGCGAATCGCGCCCGGCCGTCCGGCGGCCCTCTGGTCCTTCGACCATCACGCCGTCTGGGCCAGCCCGGCCGCGCTCGAGATGGCCGGCGTCGATGCCCGGACACCGGATCCGGAGGGCGGGATCGTCCGCCGGGCGGCCGACGGCAGCCCCGAGGGCGTCCTGCTCGAGAACGCCTGCCCGATCGTCACTGCCCGGATCCCCGGCCCGGGCGAGGCGGATCTCCGCCGATTGGTGAAGGCGGTTGCCGGCCGCCTCATTGCCCTCGGCGTCGTCGGGGTGCACGACCCGGGGAACGTCTCGCCGGACGCGGTCCTCGGCGGGTTCGACGCCTATGCCGCGATGGCCGACGCGGGGGAGCTGCCGATCCGCGTCCATGCCTGCCTCCGGTCCGAGGGCCTGGAGCTGGCGGCGGCCAGGGGATTCCGGAGCGGCGGCCCGCTCGGCTCGGCCGCCGGCGGCCGGGCCACGGTCGGCTGGC
Organism: uncultured Chloroflexia bacterium; assembly: GCA_963719145.1. GTDB lineage: Bacteria > Chloroflexota > Limnocylindria > Limnocylindrales > CSP1-4 > UBA5189. The sequence continues at coordinate 414,328 of CAVRAX010000004.1, read as the reverse complement.
TGAAGCTGTTCGCCGACGGCACCCTCGGCTCGCAGACGGCGGCCCTCCTGGAGCCGCGCGAGGGCTCGACCGACCGGGGCGTCCTCCGGACGCCGCCGGAGGTGCTCCGCGAGCTCGCCGACCGGGCGGCGGAGGCCGGGCTCGCCAGCCAGATCCACGCCATCGGCGATGCCGCCGCTCGGGCGGCCCTCGACGCGCTCGAGCCGACCGTCGGGCGGGTGGCCTTCATGCCCCGCCTGGAGCACGTCCAGCTGCTCCATCCGGACGACCTCGGCCGGTTCGCCGCGGCGGGCATCGCGGCGTCGGTCCAGCCCGTCCACCTGCGCGAGGACGCCGCCACCGCGAGGCGCGACTGGGGCGATCGAGCCGAGGCCTGGAGCTATTCCTGGCGGAGCCTGCTCGACTCGGGGGCCGTGGTCGCCTTCGGGACCGACGCCCCGGTCGAGCCGATCGATCCGTGGCCGGGCATCGCGATCGCGGTGCTCCGGCGAGATCCGAGCTGGGGACCGGACGCCCCGGCCTTCGGCCCGGCCGAGGGGCTGACCCTCGAGGAGGCCCTCCGGGCGGCGACCACCGGACCATGGGCGACCGTGCGACAGCCGGGCCGCGGCCGCCTCGTTCCCGGTGCGTCGGCGGACCTCGTCGTCCTGCCGGCCTCACCGCGGGAGGCGACCGAGGATGCCGCGACCGGGTTCGCCCGCGTCCGGCCGCGGCTGGTCATGGTCGACGGGGCGATCGCCTTCGAGGCCTGAGCGTGGCGAGCGGCGGCCCGCCCGCCCCCACGGCGTCAGACGTGCCCGGCCCCGGCGGCGCCGGGCGGGCCGCGTCAGCCCCCCAGCAGCCCCAGCCGCTCTGCCGCCTCGTGGAAGAGGCCGTTGAGGATCCGCGACGTCGAGGGGAAGGCGTGGATCGTGTCGGCGAGGACGTCGACCGTGACGCGGGCCCTGATCGCGAGGACGCACTCGTGGATGGCGGCCGAGGCGTCGGGGCAGGCCATCGCCGTCCCGATGAGCGTTCGCGAGGTCCGATCGACGAGGATCGCCACGTGGCCGAGGCTCGCTTCGACGCCGTAGCCCCGAGCCGAGGTCGCGAAATCGGCGACCAGCTCGAAGGCGTCGAGGCCGGCGGTCGCGGCCTGGTCCGGGCTCAGCCCCACCGACGCCGCCTCGGGATCCATGTACGTCGCTCGCGGCAGGGCCCGGTAGTCGGGGACCACCGGGTCACCGAGGGCCATGCGGACGGCGATCTCGCCCTGGTAATGGGCCTGGTGGGTGTGGAGCTCCGGCCCGGCCGGGTCGCCGATCGCCCACAGCCCGTCGGCGAGCCGCAGGCGGCCGTCCCGGGGGAACGGCGTCCGGCCGCTGGCATCGACCCCGTAGGCCTCGAGGCCCAGATCATCGATCTGGACGTCCCGGCCGACCGCGAGGAGGACCGCGTGGCCCTCGGCCGTCGAGCCGTCGGAGAGCTCGATGACGTGGGCGCCGTCCCGCCCGGCGCCGGCCCGGGCTGCCGTGGCCCGAACGTTGAGCCGGACGTCGACCCCATCGCGCCGGAGCGCCTCCGCGATCACGGCGGAGTTCAGGGGATGGTCGGTCGGGGCCAGTCGGGGGCCCGACTGGACGATCGTCGTCGGCACGCCGAAGCGGGCGTAGACCTGGGCCAGCTCGCAGCCCGTCGGGCCGCCGCCGAGGACGAGCATCGATGCGGGCAGCTCTCGGGCCAGCGTCGCCTGCTGGTTCGTCCAGGCCGAGATCGTGTCGAGCCCGGGGATCGGCGGCCGGCGCGACGCGGAACCGGTGGCGACCAACACCTCCCGGGCGGCGAGGCGATGGATCTGACCGTCGTGGGCGACCTCGACGACGCCCCGGGCGGCGATTCGGCCGATGCCGCGATAGGTCACCGCGCCGGCGTCACGAAGTGCCCGCACGTGGGAGGCGTCGTCCGGCTCGGCGGCCGTCTCGGGCCGGTTGACCATGTAGTCGCGGCGGCGCGAGGCGCGGGGCCAGTCGTAGGCCGCGGGGTTGGCGTGATGCTCGGCGGCGGCGTGGAGGAGGGCCTTCGAGGGCACGCAGCCGATGTGGGGACAGCTGCCGCCGAACCAGCGCCGATCGACGACGGCGACGCTGGCCCCGCGCGAACGGGCCGTAAAGGCGGCCGATTCCCCGGCCGGGCCGGCGCCGATGATCACGAAGTCGAAGACCTGCTCGGTCACGCCAATCCTCCCCGGGAGCTCGATGGTCGAGGCTCGATGTCCCGCTGGCGGCGCGCCTCGAACGCCAGGACCGCCGCCGTCGCGGCGACGTTCAGGCTATCCGCCACGCCGAGCATCGGCACGCGGACGGCCTCGATATCGGATGCCAGCCACGTCTCGGACAGGCCGGCGACCTCGCTGCCGAGGACGATGGCCAGCGGACCCCTGAGGTCGGCCTCGACGTACGCTCTTTCGGCATCGACCCGGGCGGCGACCGGGCGGACGCCGCGCTCGCGGAGCCAGGCCAGCGCGTCGCTCGCGGCGGCGGCGGCGAGCGGCATCGAGAAGACGACCCCGAGGCTCGCCCGGATGACGTTCGGATTGAGGAGATCCGTCCCGCCGATGGCGATGACCGCGTCGCAGCCGGCCGCGTCGGCGGTCCGCAGGATCGCCCCGAGGTTGCCCGGCTTCTCGACGTCCTCCGTGACGAGGAGGAAGGGGGCGACACCCGGCTCGAGGTCGCCGAGCCGGGCCGGCGGGACCGCGACGACGAGGACGATGCCGTCGGCCCGATCGCCAAAGGCGACCTTGTCGAACGCCCGTCGCGAGACCTCGACCGGGCTGATCCCTCGGGCGGCGAGCGCCGCCATGGCGGCCGCGGCCTCGTCGGAGTGGACGAGGGGAGGGCAGACGAAGGCGGTCTCGACGGTCGCTCCGGCCGCGAGCGCCCGGCGGCTCTCGCGAGCGCCGTCGACGAGGGTGAGGCCGCGGGCGACCCGCTCCTGCCGGTCTCGCAGATCCGCCGCCGCGCGGATCCGCGGGTTGTGGGGGCTGTCGATCACGGTCACGCCGGCAATCATCGCCGCTGGACGGGACGCGGGTCGAACCGGGCCGTGGCCCCGAGCCTGAGCGCGGCGCCGGATTCCGCCTCGAGCCGCAGCTCGGCGGCATCGACCTCGGCGCGGCCGGCGTCGGTGGCCGTCGCCAGGACCGCCGCCAGCCGCTCCGGCTCCCAGCCCGGCGTGTGGGTCGAGAGCAACCAGAACGCGTCCGGCTCGGCGATCCCGGCGCAGGCATCGAGGAGCTCCACGATTCCGTCGTCGAAGCGCCAGGCACCGCGATCGCCCCGCCGGCCGTGCCCGTACGAGGGCGGATCCAGGATCAGCCCGGCATATCGGCGGCCGCGGCGGCCCTCGCGCCGGACGAACGCCAGCGCGTCGTCGACGAGCCAGCGAATCGGCCGACCCGTGAGCCCGGAACGCTCGGCGTTGCGGCGGGCCCAGGCGACGGCCGGGCGGGACCCGTCGAGGTGGACGACCCGCGCGCCGGCGCGGGCCGCGACGAGGGTCAGGAGGCCGGTGTAGGCGAAGAGGTTCAGGATCTCGGGCGCCGTGGCCCCCGGATCGTCGGGGGCGTGGCGACTCCGGATGGCGCCGACGAGCGACTCAGCGTTCGCGGCGTGCTCGGGGAAGAGGCCGACCTGGCCGCCGGCCGCCGGCCGGACCTCCAGCGTCAGGCCGGCGATCGTGACGGTTGTCGGCCCATCCGCAAGGGCCGCTCCGTCGGCCGTCCGCCAGCCGCTCGCGGCGTCGAAGCGCGTCGCCCGGACCCAGAGATCCGGTGCGCGCGGCGGCTCGCTCGCCGCCGGTGCCGGCCGATCGGCCACGAACGTCCCGAAGGCATCGAGGCGCCGGCCGTCGCCGCAGTCGATCAGGCGATGGGTGCCGGCGGTCGTGAGCTCCTGGTCCTCGTCCACCTCCCCATCATCGCCCCGCGCGCGGGCATGGCGCGGGCAGCGCGTACTCGTCGCGCCGTCGCCTCGCATAAGCCGCGATCGCGTACTTGCGCAGCTGTCGCATGCGACCGCGTTGTGATGCCGGCCCTTCTCGCTCCCCGCTCGCCCGGGCCGGAAGGGGCGGCCGACCCGGTCGGTCCGGCGAGGCTGGCGAGTCGGAGCGGGCTGCTAGATTCCCAACTGCATGTCTCAGCCGCCCGGTGCGCGACTGGCCCGCAGGGCAGCGATCGGTACCCACCTCTTGCTTGTAGGGCTACTGACCGCTGCCATACCCGGCATGCAACGGTGCAGCGGGGATTCCATCGGGTCCTGCCTCATGTTCCTCATCCCCCCGCTGTTGGGGGCGGCGCTGTTCGTCCTGATCGGCCTGGGCCGTTGGGCGCGAGGCCCGGCGGACACCTTGTTTGTCGCGGACATCGTCACGTTGTTGCTTGGTTGGTTCGCAGCGTCAAGTGGCACGACGCTAGTCGCCGGCGGGGCCGCCGTGGCCATCGCGACGCTCGCTGCTGCCCAAGCGACGCGCGAGAGGTCGGTGGATCCAAATCGGTAGATGCGTCCTGTCCGCAAGAAACGACCAAGTGGATGTCAAACCGAGGTCACCAACGGTCCGGCCCGCAGGTAAGCCGCGGATAAGCGGCGCCCGCTACTGTCCCACGGCATCGGGCACCCACCGCCGGAAGCGTACGGAGGTGGACCATGAGTCGAGGAACAGGACGTGGAGGCCGGCTGGCGATCCTGCTGGCGTTCACGCTGGCCCTGAGTCTCGGCGGAGCCGGGACCGCGCAGGCGGCGCAGTCCGTGTCGAAGGTCCGGATCAGCGGGCCCGAGTGTGAGGCCGCGATGGCGGCGACGGGGCAGCCGGCCGGGCGGGCCTGCTACATCTTCGTGGAGCGAGGTGCCGGCGGCGGCGACGGAATCGTGGCGGCGGCGTCCTGCTACGTGCCGAGCGGCTACACGCATTGCGGCTCGACCTGGGTCAAGACAACGTCGATCCTCCTGCTCTGGTCGGTGACCTCGCGCGCCACCTACGTCCGGAACTCGCACACCGGCAAGGTGTCCTGGCAGTCGGTCACCTGCACCCAGTCCGCCATCGGCTACACGATCAAGATCAACTGGTGCGGGAGCTACCACAACGGGCTGCCCGACACGAACTACGGGTCGAACTTCGACGTGTCGTTCATCTGGGAGGGGTCGCCCATCACGGTGAGCCACGGCCACCGCGCATCGATCAACGGCCACACGGGCGCCTCCTGTTGCCTTCAGAGCTGGTAAGACCTGGTACAGGGAGTTGGCAATGCGACTCAGTCGGACCTGGATCATCGTGATCGTCGTGATCGCCGTCATCGTGGTCGCCTGGATCGGCGCGAGCGGGATCCTGACGACCGGCGGCTGAGAGCAGGCTCCGCCGGCCCACCGAAGCGGCTGATGAAGCGGCCGGCGCAGGCGGGCACGGGCGATGTCGGCGCACCCGCGCCGGCATCGCCGTGTCGGCGCGAACAGGGCATCCGCCTCAGTGAAGCGGTCGTCTGGCCATGCAGGCGGGACCGTGTCGCATCGTCGCCGCCGGCCGAATGACCTTCAGCCCTGGCACCCGGGGCCTCTACCGGGCCACCGTACCGGCCCGCCGAAGTCCAGCGCCTGGCCGCGGGTCAGGACGCCCGCTCCCGCACGATCCGCCCGAGCTCCAAGTGGCGCACCTCGCGCATTGCCGGGACCTGTGACAGCAGCCCCGTGATGACGATCGCCAGCGCCGTCAGCAACAACGTCGTCGGGTTCATGTGGAGGTCGAACTGGAACATGTCCGACGAGAACGAGGCCATGAACGCGGCCGATACCAAGTAGCCGATCACGAGCCCCGGCACCAGGCCGATCGCGGTGAGCAGCAGATTCTCGCCGGTGATCAGCCGCGAGATAGTCCCGCTCGGAGTGCCCAGTGTCCGGAGCACCGAGATCTCGACGGACCGCTCTGAGATGCTGGCGACGAGCGTGTTGTAGATCAGGGCGAAGGCCAGGATCCCGCCCAACACCACCATGATCCCAACGAACGCGTAGAACAGGCCCATGAACTGGTTCATGAGGGCGAACAGGGCATGGTTGTCGACGACTGCCGCGACGCCATCGAGCGTGCGCAACCGCTCGGCTACCTGGCCGGCGTTCGCGCCCGGCTCATAGCGGACGTAGGCGACGTTCTCGAAGGCCGCTGGCGCTGCTGCCCCGACCTGCTGCTGCAGGTACGACAGCGACCCGTAGACCGGGGTTCCCAGCGGCTCGCTGACGAAACCGGCCACAGCGGCGTCGAAGGCGATCGCGCCGGCGCCCGCAGAATCTCCGGCTCCCGGTTGGGTCGCCAAGCTAACGCGCACCGTGTCTCCCACGTTGACATGCAGACGATCTCGCAACGCGGCGCCGAGGAGCAGTCCCTGCGACGGCAGCGAGACCTCGCTCCCGCCGGGTTCGTAGAAGCCGTGCATGGTCGTCCCGGACTCCATGCCCGTCAACTGCGTGAGGTACGAGGCCGAGCCGGAGGACACGGCCACGCTCCACTCGGCGCCCGGCTCGACCGCGGCGACGCCGTCGACCGATCCGATCGTGCCCAGCTCGGCCTGGGACATCGGGGCGATCTGGTACACGGAGGCGTCCTGGCGGGTGATGTCGACGTACTGGCGGTTCATCAGGAAGTCGACGGTGTCGATCATTCCCCATGACGCCAGGATGAGCGTCGAGGCGAACACGACACCGCCGATCGTGGCGAGGCTGCGCCGAGGATGACGGCCGATGCCGCGGAGGGCCACCCGCCAGCGGACGGGGAGCCGATGCAGCGGAGGCAGGAGCCGCTCGGCCAGGCTCTCATGACCCTGGCCCATCGGTGCGAGACCGCGCATCGCCTCGGCCGGCCGAAGTGACGTCGCGCGTCTGGCCGGCAGATACGCCGCGGCGACCGACGCCAGGATCCCGATCGCGGCTCCCGCCAGGACGGTCGTCGGACGCACCTCCGTGACCCGGCTGGGGATGCCGAGCTCTCCCGTGTAGACGGTGCTGATCACGCCCGCCAGCAGGGCTCCGAGCAGCGCCCCGATCCCGGCGCCAACGATGCCGACGGCAAGCCCGAAGCCGGTGTAGTGGACGATGATCGCTCGCCGCCCCATGCCGTTGGCTCGGAGGGTGCCGATGACTGCCCGCTGGGAGGCGATCATCCGCCCGAGCATGACGAACGTTGCGAATGCGGCAGCTCCCAGGAACATGACCGGGAACATCAGCGACAGCTCACCGAAGCCGCTGACATCCTCCTGGAGGGCGGCGTTGGAGGGCTGCTCGGCCCTGGTCATGACGTCGAGCGCGCCGGCGTCGCGCATCGCGCTGGCCGCCGCTTCGGTGGTGGACGAAGGCTCGGCAGACGGGATGTAGGCGAGGGCCTGGCTCTGGACCGCACCCGCCGGGAGCCCCGCCACCAGCGGCTCGGGGGCGAAGATCACGCCGAAGTCGTCGGACAGGACGAACACTTCCTGGCGACTCTTCGCGAGCCAGATGTACTCGGGCGAGAACACGACCCCCTGGACCTTGACCTGTTGCCAGCCCGAGCTGCCGACAATCTCGATCGAATCGCCCGGCTTGAGATGGAAGTTGTCGGCCATGTGCTTCTCGACCAGGACCCCGTCGGGAGCCGTGGCGTCCAGGCGGGAGCCATCGAGCAGCAGCACGTCGTTCACCGGAGCGGGGCTGCCGTCGGCCGGCAGCCCGATCACGCGGCCAACCAGCTGATGGTCGTTCACACGGATCGGGGTGTCCGCGACCGATCGGGTCGAGGTCGCCTCGACACCGGGGACAGCCGCGGCCGCTGCGGCGACGGCCGTCGAATCCCCTGCAACCGCGGTGACGCCTGCGAAGTGATTCTCGGAGTAGAGCTGCTCATACGAGGCGGTCAGATTGAGGAACGCGTCGTACGACGCGCCGAACAGGGCAACGCCCAGGACGACCGTGACGACGACGGCCAGGAACGGACCGCGGCGCGCACGGATTTCCCGGAGCATCGAGCGTCGGAGGAGCCTCACCACGTCACCTCTTCGGGGCGCGCCGGGCTCGCCTGGAGCACGTCATCGACGACCTCACCGGAGCGGAGACGCAGGACCCGGTCGGCCATCGTGGCGATCACGGAGTTGTGGGTGGCCAGGAGAACCGTCCGGCCATCCGACCTGGCGAGCCGGTGGATGACCCCGAGGACCGAGCGTCCGACGTCGGCGTCGAGCGAGCCGGTCGGCTCGTCGCACAGCAGGATCTCCGGCGACTTGACCAGGGCCCGGGCGATCGCGACCCGCTGTTGCTCGCCGCCGGACAGGGCGCTGGTGAAGTGGTCGATGCGGTCATGGAGCCCGACCGCCTCGAGAGCCTCCCTGGCCTCGGCCTCACCCTTGCCCACCAGCTCGGCCACGAGCGCCACGTTCTCGACCGCGGTGAGGGTCGGGACGAGGTTGAAGAACTGGAAGACGAAGCCCACGTCCTCGCGGCGATAGGTGGTGAGCGCGTCGTCGTCCAGCCCCACGAGGTCACGGTCGCCGACGATGAGCCGGCCTGCCGTCGGCGTCTCGATCCCGCCCACGATGTTCATCAGGGTCGTCTTGCCGGAGCCGCTCGGACCGAGCACGACGACGAATTGGCCCGCCCCGATCTCGAGGTTGAGGTCGCGCAGCGCATGCACGGCAACGCCGCCCGCGCCGAACGTCTTCGAGACCCCCTCGAACCTGACCGTGGCGCCGTCGTATCCGGCGACCGCCGGCGGAGCGGCGCCGGCCTGGGCTGGCTGCGGGGCTTGAACGGACTCGATCATGGCGTGCCTCCGTGGGCGAGGGTGGCTGGGGTCGTTGGTGCGGTGGGCGTGGCGAGCATCCGCAGCAGGACGTCGCGGACGCCCTCGAAGGGGGTCGTCGGATCGATGATCCGATGGAAGAACAGCCCGTCGAGCGCGGCGGCGATCAGCACCCCGCTCGCCTCGGGCGACAGGTCGGCGGGTGCCTCGCCGTGGGTCGATGCATCCCGAACGCGCGCGGCCACGAGGTCGCGGAACTCCTGGAGGCTGCCGACGATGACCTCGGCCAGCCCTCGATCGCGCATCGCGCGGACCATGGCCTCGATCAGCAGGTTGGCGGCCGGTGTCTCGAGATCGAATTGCTCGATCGAGGCGACACTTCCGGCGAGGCCCTCGGCGAGTGAGGTCGCCTCGACCAGGGGACGGGCGGTCTCGGCGATCACCTCATCGAGCGCCGCCACGACAGCGTCCCGAAGCAGCGCGTCCATCGATCCGAAGTGGTAGTGGACGAGAGCCTGGTTGACGCCCGCCCTGGTCGCGACGCCGCGGGTCGTGACCGCGTCCCAGCCCCGCTCTCCCACCAGCTCGACGGCCGCTTGAGCGATCTTCTGCCGAGTCGCCTGCCCGCGGCCGGTCGCCGCCGGCGGCGCGGAATCGGAGCCTAAGTTGGTCATTTGCCCAATATCATACCACGCAGCCGCGGGGGCTCCACCGCCGCTCGCTCCTTGTCGACCAACTACTTGGGCCGACGCTCGCGCGCAGGGAGGTCGGCGATGAACGCCTCAACGTGTTCCGAGGTAATCCTTGCCACGGATGTCCGCGTGCCGCGCTCGGCGAGGAAGGTCGCGAGCTGGTTCAGCGGCGTGGTGCACATGGCGATGGTCCGCGGGCTGATCCGATGCGCGGCGACCGACCGGCGCCAGGAGGGGATGAGGATGGCGAGCGCGTCCTGTGCGGTAGAATGCGGCGCGCTCGGCGGGTGGATCGCGATCGATTCGCTCCGCGGGCTGGAAGACCTCAGGGCGACCAGCCGCGCGGTAGCGGCGCGGTGCAGGTCGGCTCGTCGAGCTCTGGACTCCGGTGCCCGCGGCATCGTACGTTCAGACGCTCGGGCGGTTAGCTCAGTTGGTTAGAGCACATGCTTGACATGCATGAGGCCACTGGTTCGAGTCCAGTACCGCCCACCACCTCGACCTGGAGCGCAGCGCCCCCAGATCGCGGATCCCGCTGACGGCGTGGAGGAGGTCGCCACGGACCAAGTCTCCGACGCTCGAAGCGAGGCCGAGGCGGCCGCCGCTTCGAACCCGGCCCGACGACGCCGTGTCCTCGACGAGCTTCGGGCGGCGGTGGGCGCCGCGGTCGTCGGCGCGGACGAGACGCTCCGGCTCATCGGCGTCGCCCTGCTCGCCGACGGCCACGTCCTGATCGAGGACGTCCCCGGCACAGGCAAGACGCTCCTCGCCCGCGCCATCGCGGCGGCGCTGGGCCTGGAGTCCGCCCGGATCCAGGGAACGCCGGATCTTCTCCCGGGCGATGTCACCGGCTCCAGTCTCCTCGACGGCGCGTCATTCCGGTTCGTCCCCGGACCTATCTTCACCAACATCCTGCTCGTCGACGAGATCAACCGCGCCACCCCCCGGACGCAGGCCGCGCTGCTCGAGGCGATGCAGGAACGCCAGGTCACGGTGGACGGTGAGACACGGCCGCTGACCAGCCCGTTCCTCGTCCTGGCCACGCAGAACCCCGTCGAGTTCGAAGGCACGTTCAACCTGCCCCAGGCGCAGCTCGACCGGTTCCTCGTCCGAACCTCCGTGGGCTATCCGGACGCCTCCGGGGAGGCCCGGATCGCGCGCCGCTATCGAGCCGCGTCGGAGCCGCTCGACGCGATCCGCCCGATCATGGGTCGTGATGAGCTCCTCGGGCTCCAGGCTTCCACCCGCGAGGCACGCGTCGAGCCGGAGGTCGAGGGCTACCTCGTCGAGATCGTTCGGACGACCCGCACCCACCCGGCCCTCCAGCTGGGCGGCAGCCCCAGGGCGACGGTCTCGCTCTATCGGGCCGCCCAGGCCGCTGCCGTGCTCGCCGGTCGCGACTTCGTGACACCCGACGACGTGAAGGGGGTCGCCGTCGCGGTCCTGGCCCATCGCCTCGTCGTCGACATCGACCGCGGGCTCCGCGGCACGACCGCCGACTCGGTCATCGACGAGGTCCTCGAATCGATCCCCGTCCCGCCGGTCGTCGGCGAATGAGATGAACGCCCGGGCGGTCGTCGGACTCGGGCTCGTCCTCGCCGGCGCACTGCTCGATGTGCAGATCGCACTGGCTCTCGGCGTCGTGACCGTCGGCTTCGAGGCCGTCCGCCGGCCGTGGCTTCGCCGCGGCGTCGACGGGATCGGCTATCGCCGCCATCTCTCCTCGGATCGGATTCCATGGGGTGAGGAGGTCCTCCTGACGCTCGAGGCGTGGAACGAGCGCCGCCTCCCGATCTCGTGGCTTCGGACGGACGACGCGATGACCGCCGACCTCGTCGTCCGCGACCGCCCGCTGCGGCCCGGGGAGCTCGGAGACCTGACGCTTCGGAACACCTGGACCCTGGGTCCGCGGGAGCTTGTCCGGCGACGTCTCCACCTCGGCGCCAGGCACCGAGGGGTGTTCCAGATCGGCCCGACGGAGCTCGTCGCCGGTGACATCTTCGCGCTGCCGGCCGGCCACGACAGTCGCGAGGCAACCGACGTCGCGATCGGCTGGCCCCGGACCGTGGCGGCGCCGGCGATCGCGCGGCGGGAGCGCTGGGGCGGCACCGATCGCGCGCGGAGAGGACTCGGCGAGGATCCGTCACGGTTCGTCGGCATCCGGCCGTTCCAACCCGGGGACGCGAGGCGCCGGCTCCACGCCCGTGCGAGCGCCCGGCTGGGCCGCCCGATGGCGAAGCGGTTCGAGCCGTCTCGAGACCGGGACGTCCTGCTGGTCGTCGACCTCGAACCGGCCGACCAGCCGCCGCCGGCGCGGATCGACGCGGCAGACTCGACCGAGGACCTGGTCGTGATCGCGGCCTCCCTGATCCACTCGCTCGCCCTCGCCGGTGCGGCATTCGGTCTCGCCGCGCCGGGGCACGCGGGGCCCCGGCGCCCGATCGCCCACATCCCCGTCGCGTCCGGCCACGGTCAGCTCGAGCGCGGACTCGACCTCCTGGCCCGGTTGTCCGGCGAGCCCTCGGTGTCGTTCGAGCGCCTCGCGGCGTTCGTGGGCCGGGTCGCCGGGGAAGGGACGACGGTGCTGGTCCTGACCCGACGGACGGTCGGCCCGATGCTCCGACCGCTCCGCTCACTCCAGCGCCGGGGCCTGGCCGTCGGGATCCTCTCGACCGGGGCCGGCGGGACCGCGGCGGCAGCGTCGGCTCGGGCTGCCGGTCTGACCGCCGAGGCGCTCGACCTCGAGGGTGGCTGGCGGACCGCTTCGAGTGTGGCCATCGTCGGATGAGGGTCTCGGCGCGATGACGGCCGTTGCGGACTCGGGCGGCGCGGCCCGCACCGGCGGTGCCGGCCGGGACCAGCCGGGCTGGTTGCCGACCACGCTCCGCTGGCTGCCGATCGCGCTCGCGGTCGGGGCCGAGGCGGCGTGGATCACGATCGTCGCCGGCCTCGTCCAGGAGTTCTCGCTCCGGCCCCCGGTGATCGGGCTCGGCGGGATGATCGCCTTCGTCGCGGTCGGGACGCTGAGCGCGCGCGCCGCCGCCCGCCGGGGTGCGGCGCGGTCCTGGCCGGTCCTGGCGCTCGGTATCGTGGCCGTGGCGGCCGTCGGCGGCTGGCTCTGGTCAGCGGACGCTCGAGCGGCCGCCGCTGCGTTCGACCTGCCGGCCGCCCTTGCCGCGAACCCGGGCGGGTTCGCGGCCGGCCTGGCGGTGCTCCGGGGATTCGCCCACGGCGGTGATCACCTGGGCGTCGACACCATCGCCCGGATGCTGTTCGCGGGGCTACCCGGTCTCGGGCTGCTGGCGGCGATCGGCGGGATGATCGTGGATCCCTGGCGCAGCCAGTTCCTGGCCGATGCGGCGATCGGCGCGGTCGTCTTCACGGCCTGCGGCCTGCTGGCGCTGGCGTTCGCGGGTGTGGCCGAGATCGAGCGGACCGGGCTGCCGACCTGGCGCCAGAACCCGACCTGGGTCGGCCTCCTGCTGGTCGCTGTGGCGGCCCTCGTCGCCGTGGCCATCCCGATCGCCGCCCTCGCCGGTTCGACGATCATCCTGACCCTCGAGCTCATCTTCGGGGTCGCCCTGGTGCCGCTGGTCGTCGCCGGTCTGCTGTACGGCTCCGGCGCGGGCCTCCGGCGCTTGATCGCCATCACGGCATTCGGGATCGGTATCGTCTGGATCCTTTCCCTCCTCGCCGGCCGCGATCGAGCGGCTGCTCCGGGAGCCGCCGGCGGCGGGTCGGCGGGGTTGGGCGCCGGCGCGCTCGACCAGACGAGCATCATCGCCCTGGGCACGCTCGTCCTCGGCCTCGTCGCGATCGGAATCGTGATCCTCGTCCGGGCCTGGGCCAGGGGACGGGGCCCGCGCGAGTCGGCCGACGAAGGCGAGGAGCGCTCGTTCGACCTCCCCGAACCAGAGGCCCTTGCCGCCGGGCGCGGCCTGGCCCGCCGCCGGCGCCCGGGACAGCCGACGTCGGCGGCGGAGGCCTACCTGCACCTGGTCGCCGATCTCGAGGCCCGGCCCGACGCACGCCGCGAGCCCGACGAGACACCGGCCGAGCACGCGCGCCGCCTCCGCCGCACGGGCGAGGCGGCCGTCGCCGACGGAACGGCCCTTCGCCTGTCCCTGCTCGCGGCCGACTACGGCCTCGAGCGCTACGGCGGCGCCCGACTGTCGGGCGCGGAGACGCACCGGGCAATCGAGCGCTGGCGGTCGCTGCGCCGTCGGATCGGGCGGGGCGGCCGGCTCGCCGGCCCGCCGCCCCTCGGGAAAGAGGACGCGGTGGAGCCGGGACTGCCGTTGCGCACGGGTCCGGGCCCGATCTCGGCCACGGACGACGAGCGGTTCTCGTAGCCGCACCGAACCCCGACGGCGTCGCGTCGCAGTCGAGCCGGCCGGCGCGCGACCCGCGTTGAGCCGCCGGACCGGCTGGGGTATGCTCCCGTCTCAATAGCGAACGCGACGACCGGGATGCGCCCCGTCGAGGTCGATCTCCAGAGAGCCGGGCCATGGCTGGGAGCCCGACGATCGAGCGGCGCCGGCACCACCCGCGAGCGGCCGGAGAACCGGCCCGGGTCCGCCCGTTAGCGCGGCACGAGCGCGCGACCTCGATGCCCCGGCATCCGGATCGCGAAGGCGGGTGGAACCGCGGGAGGATCTGACCTCTCGTCCTGTCGGACGAGAGGTCGTTCGATTCCCAGGAGGTACGACGAGGAATGGTTGACCAGGCAGCGAACAAGGAGCGGGAGGTGCTCGTGCAGGAGGTGCTCGAGCGGGAGGTGCTCGAGGCCCCCGAACGGGGCTCCGCCGACGAGCTCCTCGATGCCGGCGCCCAGGCGCCGATCGACGCGATGCGCCACTCGACCGCCCACGTCATGGCCGAGGCCGTCCTCGACCTGTTCCCCGGCGCCAAGCTCGGGATCGGGCCGGCCATCGACGACGGCTTCTACTACGACTTCGAGCTGCCCCGGCCGCTGACGCCCGACGACCTCGCCTCGATCGAGGCGCGGATGCGCGAGAGCATCGCCGCCGACCATCCGTTCGTCCGCCACGAGCTGGCCCTCGATGAGGCCCGGGCCGTCGCCGAGGGCCAGGACCAGACGTTCAAGGTCGAGATCCTCGACGACCTCGCCGCCCGCGCCGCCGAGGCCGGCGAACCGGTGCCGGTAACGTCCCACTACGAGCACGGCTCCTTCAGCGACCTCTGCAAGGGCCCCCACGTCGCGAGCACCGGGAAGATCGGGCCGTTCAAGCTCCTGTCGGTCGCCGGCGCGTACTGGCGGGGCGACGAGACGCGACCGATGCTCCAGCGGATCTACGGCACGGTCTGGGAGACGCAGGAGGACCTCGACCGCTACCTGTGGCGGCGCGAGGAGGCGAAGAAGCGGGACCACCGGCGGCTCGGCGTCGCCCTCGATCTCTTCAGCTTCCACGACGTCAGCCCGGGCTCGGCCTTCTGGCACCCCAAGGGCCAGCGGATCTGGCGGACGCTCGAGACCGCGATGCGCGAGCTCCAGGATCGGCGCGGCTACCAGGAGGTCAGCACGCCGATCCTCGTCCACAAGAAGCTCTGGGAGCAGTCGGGTCACTGGGGCCACTACGACGACAACATGTTCCGGGTCGAGGTCGAGAACCAGACGTTCAGCCTGAAGCCGATGAACTGCCCCGAGAGCACGTTCATCTACCGCTCCCGGCTGCGCTCGTACCGGGACCTGCCGCTCCGCTACGCCGAGTACGGCCGGCTGCACCGCAACGAGCGCTCGGGCACGCTCTCGGGTCTGACCCGGGTCCGCCAGTTCATCCAGGACGACGCCCACCTGTACGTCCGGCCGGACCAGCTGGCTGACGAGATCGAGGCGCTCCTCGGCGAGGTCCGGGAGGCCTACTCATGGTTCGGGCTGGAGCCCCGGTTTGCCTTTGCCACGAAGCCCGACAAGGCCCTCGGCGACCCCGCCCTGTGGGAGCGAGCCGAGGCGCTGATGCGAGAAGCCCTCGACCGGTCGGGGATGAGCTTCTTCGTGAAGCCCAAGGACGGCACGTTCTACGCGCCCAAGATCGACATCTACATCGACGACGCCCTCGGCCGCGAGTGGCAGATGGCGACGATCCAGGTCGACCTCGTGATGCTGCCGGAGCGATTCGACCTGACCTACATCGACGAGCACGGCAAGGAACAGCGGCCGATCGCCATCCATCGGGCCATCTACGGCTCGCTCGAGCGGTTCATCGGCATCCTCGTCGAGCACTTCGCCGGTGCCCTGCCGCTCTGGGTGGCGCCGGTCCAGGCCGTCGTCATCCCGATCGCCGACCGCCATCTCGACGCGGCTCGCGAGCTCGCCGCGGTGCTGGCCGCTCGCGGGCTTCGGGTCGAGGTCGACGACTCCGACGGCCGGATGCAGAACAAGATCCGGGTCGCCCAGGAGCAGAAGGTCCCGTACATGATCGTGCTCGGCGATCGCGAGGTCGGCGCTCGAACCGCCTCGCCGCGGACCCGGGCCGGCGAGCAGCAGCCGGCGGAAGGCTGGGACGAGCTCGCGGAACGTCTCGCCGCGGAGTCGCGCGACCGCCGCCCCGGCTGAGCACGCCGCCTCGAGTGACCACGCGCCACCCGGCGCGGTGGCCGTGGCGCGAGGCGCCAGCCCGCTCAGCCCGTGGGCGTGGCGTGACTGACCGTCAACAGTTTGCCCTCGACCGCGGTGCGTCCACTGCCGGATCCTCCGTCGGAGGGCCTCTCGTGACTACCTGTCTCGGCCATCGCGGCTGCGGTCGGTTTCGCCGCCCCGGCGGGGGTCTCGTGCGCCGGGTGTTGACCCTAAGTCACGGTCGCGGCGAGGCGCCGTTCCGCCACCGGGAGCCCAGTTCGTTGCCGCCCCGAAAGACCCCGTGGTATAGTCCCGCGGCGGTCGGAGGCCCTCGCGCCGCCGTGTCCGCAAGATCATCCAACCGAACGCCGGAGGAACAACCATCAGCCGAGACCTGCGCGTCAATCAGATGATCCGGATCCCGCAGGTTCGGGTGATCGACGACGAGGGCAATCAGCTGGGCATCATGCCGACGCCGAAGGCTCTCGAGATGGCGCAGGAACGTGGCCTCGATCTCGTCGAGGTTGCCCCGATGGCCTCCCCGCCGGTCACCCGCTTCCTCGATTTCGGGCAGTACAAGTACGACCTGACGAAGCGGGAGAAGGAAGCCAAGCGCCGGCAGCGCGCGGTCACGTTCAAGGAAGTCCGCCTGTCGCCGAAGATCGGTGTCGGCGACTTCGAGACGAAGGTCCATCGCGCGGTCGAGTTCCTCGAAGAAGGCGATCGCATCAAGGTGACCGTCCGGTTCAGGGGTCGCGAGCTGACCCATCCGGAGCTGGGACGGAACATGCTGGGTCGGTTCTCGGAGCGGGTCAAGGAGCACGGGGTCCCCGAACGGACGCCGGTCCTCGAAGGCAAGTCGATGTTCATCACGATGGCCTCGACCCATAAGCCCAAGGGGTTGGACGCTCCAGCGAAGTCCGGCCGGACAGCGACCGACGGAGCCGCAGCCGACGAGGCAGGCGACGGAGCCGAACCGAAGAGCGAGCCCGCGATCGCGACACCCGCCGCAGCGACGAAGGCGCCGGCAGCAGCGACCAAAGCGCCAGCGACGGCGACAGCGAAACCTGAGGCCCCGCCGGCAACAGGAGCAGCAACGACAGCGACATCGACCTCGGATCCCGCGCCGGCCGCCGCGCAGCCGGCACCGAGCCCGGAGCCGGCACCGAGCCCGGAGCCGGCGCCGCAGACGAGCCCGGCGTCGAGGCCGGCCGCAGCGAAGACAGCAGCGAAGACCCTACCGGCGCCCGAGCCGGCAACGACGGGAGAGTGACGGCAGCCGTGCCCAAGATGAAGAGCCACAAGGCCGCCCAGAAGCGCATCGGCGTGACCGGTAGCGGCAAGGCCATCCGCGTCAACGCCTGGCGCGGCCACCACCTCGAGATCAAGTCCTCCCGCCGGACCCGACGCTATGCCGGCAAGACGCTGATCGATCCGACGCACGCGAAGCAGGTCCGGCGCCTGCTGCCGTACCTCTAGGAGCACCCGATCGATGGCCCGAGTCAAGCGCGGCGTCACCGCCCACGCCCGTCACAAGCGACTGCTCCAGGACGCCGAAGGTCGGAAGGGGACCCGCTCGCGGCTGGTCAAGCCGGCCCGCGAGGCGCTCCTCCATGCCCTCGCCTACGCGACCCGCGACCGGAAGCAGCGAAAGCGCGACTTCCGGGCGCTCTGGATCATCCGGATCAACGCCGCGACACGGGCCAAGGGCCTGCCCTACGGCAGGTTCATCAAGGGCCTCAAGTCGGCCCACGTCGAGCTCGATCGCAAGATCCTGGCCGACATCGCCGTCCGCGACGAAGCCACCTTTGGCCGCATCGTCGAGGTGGCGAAGGGCGCCTGACGACCGGCCCACGGCCGGCGCACTCGCGGAGCCGCGAAGCCCTCGACGTCGATGACGATCGAGGGCTCGTGATTCCCGGGGACCCGACGCCGTACCATCCAGCCCACCCGAACGAGACACGACCCCGATGGACCTCGTCCAGCTGACCCGCGACCTTGAGGACCTCCGCGCCGAGGCCCTCGACCAAGCCGCGGCTGCCCCGGACAGCGCGACCCTCGGCGCCCTCGAGGTGGAGCTGCTCGGCAAGAAGGGCCGCCTGACCGGGATCCTCCGGGGGATCGGGGCCCTCCCGCCCGAGGACCGCCCGCGCGTGGGCGCCGCCGCCAACAGGGTTCGCGAGTCGATCGAGGCGGCCCTCCGCGACCGCGGCGCCGCGCTCCGCGGCGGCGAGCTCGAGGCTCGCCTGCTCCGCGAGCGCGTCGACGTCACGACGCCCGGTCGGCCGATCCGGCGCGGCTCGCTCCACCCGAGCATCGAGGCGATGAGCGACATCGCCCGGATCTTCGCCCGGTTCGGGTTCGTCGTCGTCGAATTGCCCGAGGTCGAGGACGACCGGACGAACTTCCAGATGCTCAACATCCCGCCCGACCACCCGGCCCGCGACCTCTGGGACACGCTCTACGTCGACCTGCCCGGGTACCTCCTTCGAACCCACACGTCGCCGGGCCAGATCCGGGTCATGCAGTCGATGGCGCCGCCGATCCGGGTCGTCCTGCCCGGCCGCTGCTACCGCTACGAGGCGGTCGACGCCAGCCATGGCTTCGAGTTCTTCCAGGTCGAGGGGCTCATGATCGACGAGGGAACGACGCTCGGCGACCTCAAGGGCCTCCTGGACCAGTTCGCCCACGCGATGTTCGGGGCCGGCAAGAAGACTCGCTTCCGGCCCGGCTACTACCCGTTCACCGAGCCGTCGGTCGCCTTCGACGTGGAGTGCCTCGTCTGCGGCGGGCCGGGCTGCCCGGCCTGCGGCCGGACCGGCTGGATCACGATCCTGGGGGCCGGCATGGTCCACCCGGTCGTCCTCCAGTACGGCGGCCTCGACCCGGAGCGCTACCAGGGCTTCGCCTTCGGCATGGGCCCGGAGCGGATCTCGATGCTCAAGCACGGCATCACCGACCTCCGGCTGTTCATGGAGAACGACCTCCGCTTCCTGGAGCAGTTCCGGTGAGGGTCCCGCTGAGCTGGCTTCGCGAGCACGTCGACGTCGAGCTCGAGCCCGAGGCGCTCGCGGAGCGGCTGACCCTCCTCGGCATGGAGAGCCAGTCGATCGAGCGGCTGGGGAGCGACTGGCGAAACGTCGTCGTCGGCGAGCTGCTGTCCGTCGATCGGCATCCCCGGGCGGACCGGCTCTCGCTGACCAGGGTCACGGTCGGCAGCGGCGAGCCGCTGGAGATCGTCTGCGGGGCGACGAACATCAAGGCCGGTGATCGAGTCCCGGTTGCGCTGCCGGGCGCGGTCCTGCCGGGCGATCGGCGGATCGAGCGGACCGAGAAGATGGGCGTCGTCAGCAACGGGATGCTCTGCTCGGGCGACGAGCTCCGCCTGACGGCCGACGCCGACGGGATCCTGATCCTGCCGTCCGACACGCCCCTCGGCGCGGCCCTCGCCGACATCTACGGCGACGTCGTCCTCGATGTCGACGTCAAGCCGAACCGGGGTGATGCGCTCTCGATCGTGGGGCTCGCCCGGGAGGTCGCCGCCCTCACCGGCGGCGCCATCCGCTGGCCGGACGCCTCGCTGACCGAGGCCGGGGTGGCGACGTCGGAGCGACTCGGGGTCGAGGTCGAGGACGAGCGACTCTGCCCGCGCTTCGTGGGTCGCTGGGTCGAGGGCGTGACCGTCGGGCCGTCGCCCGACTGGGTCCAGATGCGGCTCCTGGCCGCCGGCCTGCGGCCGGTCAGCAACGTCGTCGACGCCTCGAACTACGTCATGCTCGAGCTCGGCAAGCCGATCCACACCTTCGATGCGGCGGCCGTCCACGACGGCCGGATCGTCGTCCGCCGGGCCCGCTCGGGCGAGCGCCTGGAAACGCTCGACCACGTCGAACGGGATCTCGATCCGGAGACCCTCCTCATCGCCGACCCGGCGGGTCCGCTCGGGATCGCCGGGGTCATGGGCGGGGCGGCGTCCGAGGTCTCCGAGACGACTCGCGACGTCGTCGTGGAGTCGGCGATCTTCGACCCCGTCTCGATCCGTCGAACGGCCTTCCGCTACGGCCTCCGTTCGGAGGCGAGCCTTCGCTTCGAGAAGGGCCAGGAGCATCGCCTCGCCCGGATCGGGGCCGATCGGACGGCTCGCCTCCTTTCCGATTGGGCCGGCGGCACGGTGGCCCACGGCGCCGTCGACACGAACCCGGCGGACCCACCGCTCGGTCGGGTCGCGTTCCGGCCGGCCCGGATCAATCGCCTCCTGGGGACCGCGCTCGCGGCCGAGGAGCAGCAGGCGCTTCTCGAGCGGGTCGGCGTCGAGGTCGAGCCGCTCGCGCCGGATGCCGCCGAGGTCCGGGTGTCCGGCGGGGACCAACCGCTCGTCGTGGCAGCCGGCCCGGGCGAGGCCCTCGTCGCGGTCGTCCCGAGCTGGCGCCGCGACATCGAGATCGAGGCCGACGTCGCCGAGGAGGTGGCCCGCGTCTGGGGCTACGAGCGCGTCCCGTCGACCCTCCCGGCGACGCCGATGCCGCCGTTCCGGGCCTCGCCCCTCGAGGTCCGCGACGGGCTTCGTGGGGCCCTCGTCGGCGCCGGCCTGACCGAGGTGGCCACGCATGCTCTGATCGCCCCGGCGTCGCTCGAACGGATCGCCTGGGTGGAGCCCATCCCGGCCGCCGCCGGAGAGGCCGCGGTCGGGGGCGGCCCGATCAGCGTCACGAACCCCCTCTCGGCGGACCACTCGGTCCTGCGCCGGTCGCTCGTCGGGAGCCTCCTCGACATCGTCTCGACGAACGCCCGCCGGGGCCGCGAGGACGTCGCGATCTTCGAGGTCGGCAAGGGTTACGGCCGGGTGGGGGAGGCCACCGCGGAGTGGTGGCGGCTCGGGTTCGCGCTGTGGGGCCCGTTCGAGCCGCCGGCCTGGAACCGGCCCGCCCGAGACGCGGACCTGGACGACGCGAAGGGCGTCATCGAGCTCGTCGGCCGCTATCTGGGGCTGGGGCCGTCGGCGTTCGTGCCCGTCGCCGGCGAGCCGATCCTCCACCCGGGTCGCGCCGCCGACGTCCTCGCCCGTGAGGTCGACGGCGAGACCGGCCTGGCTGGTCGGGTCGGGGAGCTGCACCCGGACCTCGTCGAGGCGTCCGGCGTCCGCGGCCGGGTCCTCGTCGCCGAGCTCTCGATCCGAGGCCTCTCGGCGGGCACGCTGCCGGTCCCGCGGGCGGCGGCACCGGCACGCCACCCGGACGTCGAGCGTGACATCGCCATCGTCGTCGACGAGTCCCGACCGAGCGGCGACGTCGGCGCCCTGATCGGGCAGACCGCCGGGCCGCTCCTGCGCGAGGCCCGCCTCTTCGACGTCTACCGGGGCGCGCCGCTCGCGGCGGACGAGCGGAGCCTCGCCTTCCGGCTGCGGTTCGCCGCCGACGATCGCACCCTCACCGAGGCCGAGGTCGAGGCCGCGATGGCCACCCTGACCGAGGCGCTCATCGCCACCGGAGGCCGGATCCGAAGCTGAGGCCGGCTCCGCCGCTCGGGCCGGCTCCGCCGCTCGGGCCGGCTCCGCCGCTCAGGCCGGCCGGGCGGACGTCTGGGGCCACGCCCTCCTTCGGGTGCACCGTGGCACCGATCCGGTTGCGACGCCCGAAACCGCGCTGCTACCCTGTGGCCGCCCGGGAACGGCAGCGGTCGAGGGACGGCTCCGACGCGCCGGGCGCCGGGGGAGTTGGAGCACGGTGGACATCATCGGGGCCATCACGTCGATCCAGGCGATCGACCTCCTGATCTTCTTCGCCCTGTTCGGGATGTTCATCCTCGGCTTCATCCAGGGGGTCATCCGGCGGCTGCTGGGGTTTGCCGCGATCCTCATCTCCCTGCTCGTCGCCGGCCAGCTCCGGGGCCCCCTGGGCGACTTCCTCGCCCAGAACTGGACCCAGTACCCGTCCGACTACAACCACATGATCGCGTTCGGCACGGTCTTCGTCGCCGTGAGCATCGCGGCCACGATCGCGATCCAGCTCTTCTACCGGCCGACGCCGCTCTTCGCCCAGTACCCGATCATCGACGAGATCCTCGGCGGCGTGATCGGGGTGCTCGAGGCGGGCCTCATCCTGGCCGCCTTCTTCCTGATCACGGATCCCTTCTTCCAGACGACCGGCAAGGATGCCGCGGGCACGGAGTTCCCGTTCATCCGTGAGATCCACAACGCCTTCCAGGACTCGATCACGGGGTCGATCGTCCGCGACCGGATCGTGCCCTTCATCCTGTTCCTCTTCGGCGCCGTCTTCCCCGATGATGTGAAGGACGTCTTCGCGCCCTGAGCGGGCGGGACGGGGCAACCGCGACCCGCGCGTTCCCGCGCGAGCGACTGGCCGGACCGGCGCCCGCGGCCGCCGCCTCCCTCATCGGGGCCAACCTCCTGGCGATCGACGCCGACGGTGGCCGGCGGATCGGCCGGATCGTGGAGGCCGAGGCGTACCTGGGACCGGACGATCGCGCCTCGCACGCCAGGGCCGGCCTGACACCGCGGACGGCCCCGATGTTCGGGCCGCCCGGGATCGCCTACGTGTACCTTGTCTACGGGATGTACGACTGCCTGAACGTGGTCACCGGGCCGGCCGGCGAGGCCGGTGCGGTGCTCATCCGGGCCGTGGAGCCGCTCGAGGGGCTCGCCGCGATGCGGGTGGCCCTCACCGCCCACCGCGCCGGCCGCCGCCGCAGCCCCGCCGCCGCCGCAGCCCCGCCGCCGCCGGTCGCCGATTCACGGCTTGCTGCCGGGCCGGGGCTCGTGGCTGCCGCCTTCGGGGTCGACCGCCGGCTGACCGGGCAGGACCTGTGCGATCCGGCTGCGCCGGTCCACCTGGAGCCTCCCGCGGCGGGCGCGCGACCGGCCCGGATCACGACCGCCCCCCGGATCGGCGTCGCCTACGCCGGCGAGCCGTGGGTCTCGCTGCCGTACCGCTTCGTCGACGCGACGAGCCCCGCGATTCGCGCTCGCCGGCGATCCGGCGCGGGCTGAGGTGGACGACCGCTCGATCGCCATCCTCGAGTTCCCGCTCGTTCGCGAGCGGCTGGCGGCGCACGCCTCGTTCCCGCCGAGCCGCCGGCTCGCCGAGTCCCTCGTGCCGGAGGCGGACCCCATCCTCGTCGCCCGCGGCCTGGACGAGACCGATCAGGCCCGGGCGCTCATCGCCGAGCGGCCGGGGGTCGGGGTCGGGGCAGCCCACGACATCGGGCCCTGGATCGAGCGGGCCGCGCGCGGCGGGCGCCTCGACCCGGCCCACTTCCTCGAGATCGCCGACACGCTGGAGGGAGCCGCGCGCCTGCAGGTCGCGCTCGGCGAGGAGCGGCGGCCGCTGCTCCGCGACCTCGCTCGCGAGCTCCACGCGCCGCCCGCGATCCGTTCGTCCCTGGCCCGCTCCTTCGATCCGGCCGGCGAGCTGCTCGATACCGCCTCGCCCCGCCTGGGAAGCCTGCGGGCCGCGGTCAAGATCGCCTACGACCGGCTCCGCCGGCGGCTCGACACGCTCGTCGGCTCGGAGATCGCCGGCGCCCTCCAGGAGCCGATCATCACCCTTCGCAACGGCCGCTACGTCGTGCCCGTCCGGGCCGACGCGAAGGCGCGGGTCAAGGGCATCGTCCACGACGCGTCGGGCTCCGGCCAGACGCTCTTCATCGAGCCGCTCGTGGTCGTCGAGCTCGGCAACGCCTGGCGGGAGGCCCAGCTCGCGGAGCAGGAGGAGGTCGGCCGGATCCTCGACGAGCTTTCGGCGCTCGTGGCCGCCCACGCCGGGCCGCTCCGGGAGACCCTGAGCGCTCTCGCCCGGTTCGACTTCTGGGCGGCCAAGGCCCAGCTCGCGGCGGACATGGATGGGATCCGGGCCGAGACCGCCGACCGACCCGAGGTCGTCCTCCTCTCGGCCCGACATCCTGGCCTCACCGGTCGCGTCGTCCCGATCGACATCCGCCTCGGCGACGGGTTCAGCGCTCTCGTCGTGACCGGGCCGAACACGGGTGGCAAGACCGTCACCCTCCGGACGCTCGGCCTGCTTGCGCTGATGCACCAGGCCGGCCTCCACGTCCCGGCGGCGGCCGGCAGCCGCCTGCCCGTCTTCCGCGACGTCTTCGCCGACATCGGCGACGAGCAGTCGATCGCCCAGTCGCTCTCGACCTTCTCGGGCCACCTCCGCTCGATCATCCGGATCGTCGCCGCGGCCGGCCCGGACACGCTCGTGCTGCTCGACGAGCTCGGCGCGGGCACGGACCCGACCGAGGGCTCGGCGCTCGCCCAGGCCCTCCTCGACCACTTCATCCGGGCCGGCGCCCTCGTCGCGGCGACGACCCACTACGCGGAGCTCAAGGCCTACGCCCACACGACCTCGCGGGCGTCGAACGCGGCGGTGGAGTTCGACCTCGAGACGCTCAGCCCGACCTACCGCCTGACGATCGGGCTGCCCGGCGGCTCGCAGGCCTTCGCCATCGCGGAGCGGCTGGGCCTGCCCGAGGCGATCGTCGGCGACGCCCGCTCGCGCCTGAGCGAGAACCAGCGGGCCTTCGAGGCGACCCTCGCCCAGATCCGGGAGAGCGAGGGGGCCACGGCCGACGCCCTGGAGCGGGCGCGGGCCGCCGAAGCCCGCGCCGCCGACCTGCTGCGGGCCGCCGAGGACGAGCGCCGCCGCGCCCGGCGCGAACGGGACGAGGCGGTTCGGCAGGCCCGTGGGGAGGCCGACCGGATCGTCGACGACGTCCGCGCCGAAGCCGCGGCCGTGCGCCGGACGCTGGAGCGCGGCCACGTCGCCGCGCCGGCCCTCGATGCGTCCGTCGAGGCGCTCGAGCGGCAGGCCGATCGGCTGCCGGCATCCGAGCGCGCGGCGGCCGCCGAGCCGCCGGCCGCCGAGCCTCGGACGTGGCGGGTCGGGGAGCGGGCCCGCAGCCGGTCGGGCGGCTGGGAGGGGCGGATCGCCGCCCTGGACCGGGACGGCAGCCGGGTGACCCTGGAGGCCGGTGGCATGCGGGTCAGCGTGCAGGTGGAGGATCTCGTGGCGGCCCTGACCCCCGAGCCTGCCGCGGCGGGCGCAGTCGGAGGCCGGGGAGGCGGCGCGAACGTCGACGCCATCCGCCTCTCGCGGGCGCGGACCGTCCCGTCGTCGCTCGATCTCCGCGGCGCCCGCGTCGAGGAGGCGCTGTCGGCCCTCGATCGCTACCTCGAGGACGGCTCCCTCGCCGGTCTCGAGCGGGTGACGGTCATCCACGGCCTCGGCACCGGAGCGCTCCGCGACGCGGTCCGCTCGGCCGCGGCGGCGCATCCGCTCGTCAAGGCGGTCCGGGCCGGCGAGCGCGGCGAGGGCGGCGACGGGGCCACGATCGTCAGCCTGGGCTAGGTGTGATTCACGAAGGCGTTGTTGACCGAGAACATCGAGCCAGCTGATCGATCTCGTTCATTGATCGAGGCTCGCGGACGCTCCGCCGACCCTCAGAATGGACGGGAATGGCGCTCCGCCACGCTCGTCTGACGCGATTCTGATGAACGAGCCGGATTCCGGCGGCGGAGCGAGGCAACGTGACCGATGAGGGGTCCGAGTGCCGAGGCTGTCAACGACATGTCCGGTCATCGAGCAAGACGACCCTGATCTCTGACCCGCCTGACGCGCGGGCCCCGGCGGGCGAGCGATCCTCAGCGCCCGGCGATCCGTCGGCGGCGGGGCGCGCTCGTCGAAGGCGCCGCTGGTGGCAGGACGGCGGGCGTTGGTGCCGGGGTGGGTTTACCGCCGCCCCCGCCGCCGCCCCCGCCGCCACCGCCGCCGCCCCCGCCCCCGCCGCCACCGCCGGTCGGCGTCGGCTCGGGGGTCGGCTCGATGCACGGCGTCGGGAGCGGGGCGCCGGACGGATCGGGCGTGGCGAGTGGGTCGAAGGAGGTGCCCGGGGCACAGATCGGCGGCTCGACCGGGGCGCAGACCTCGGTCGGGGCGAACTTGCCGCCCCAGGTCTTGCCGTACGGAGCGAAGCTGTTGTTGTAGAAGTAGCTCGTCTTCGTGCCCTTCGGCCCGCCCCGGACGCCCGGTCCCCGCGCTGCCCGCGCCGCCCACTCCTGGGTGAACTCCTGCCAGGCCGGGAAGCGCGACTCGACGGCGCTGAAGTCGAGGAAGCCCTCCTTGACCACCGGCCCGGTGCAGCCGTCCTGCCAGAGGAGCCCGGTGGCCTGATCGATGTCGAGCTCGACGTGGAGGTCGTCCGTCCGGGTCGGGACGGTCCCGTCGATGAAGAGCTCCTTCACCGTCGCGACGGTGTAGGGCCCGGGCAGGAGGCCGCTGAAGGCGTCGACATCGGCCGACACGAGCCCGTCCGGCGGCTTGAAGTCTGCCATCGGCAAGCCCTGGCTGACCTCGGTCATGATCCGCGACCACAGCGGTGCCGAGGAATCGAGCGACAGGCTGCCGGTCGCCGCGCCGTGCGAGTTGCCCATCCAGACACCGACCGCGAGAGCCGGCGCGGCGGGGTCGTCGGGCGGGGCCAGGTAGCCATACGCGAGGACGTCCTTGGTGTCGGACGTCGTGCCGGTCTTGTAGGCCGCTGGCCGGCGGTTGCCGTCCTGGAGGATCTGCCACTTGGCCCAGTAGGGGTTGGTCTTCTTGTCGGTGTTGCCCTGGAGGATGTCGGTGATGATGTAGGCCGCCTGGGCGCTGGCCACCCGCTTGCCGATCGGCGTGTCGCCCTCGGCGGGGTAGATCGCCTTGCCGCCGGCGTCCCGGACCTCGCTGATCATGACCCGTGGCATGAGAACGCCGCCGTTGGCGATCGCGCCGTAGGCGCTCGTCATGTCGATGGGGTGGACCTCCAGCGTGCCGATCGCCATCGAGGGCACCGGGATCGTCCCGCTCGGGAACCGCAGGCCGAAGTCCTTCATCCGCTGGAAGAGGTGGTCGAGGCCGTTGATGAGGCCCGCCTTGACCGAGGGAATGTTGAGCGAGAACTGGAGCGCCTCCCGGAGTCGGACGGGGCCCCGCTCGTAGCTGTCTGCCTGGGTCGGAACGAATGCCTTCTGGCCGCCGAAGTCGGTCACGACGTCCATGAACATCGTGGCCGCGGTCATCGTCCCGTCGTCGATCCCGGTGATGTAGTTGATGGGCTTGATCGCCGAGCCGGGCTGCCGGCCCTGGCCGTCAGAGAGCACGTCGAACTGGGGTTGGAACTCCGTCTCCCCGGTGGCGTAGTAGCCGGCGCTGCCGGCATAGGCGAGGACCTCACCGGTCCGGTAGTCGATGATGGCCGAGGCGGCGTTGTGGATGTCCAGCTTCTGGAGGCCGCTGATCCAGGCCTTGTCCGTATCGGAGAGTCCGGCCCGGTCGAGGATCCGGCCCATGTTGACCGCCTGCGGTGCCCGGGCCGCCAGGTTGAGCCACTTCTCGACCGTCTGCTGCATGGTCCAGTCGAGGGTGGTGGTGATCCTGTAGCCGCCGGTGTCGACCTGCTCGCAGCTGTCGGCGTTCTCGGGACCGCAGAGGATGGCGCCGAGCTGGGCCCGGACCTGCCAGACGAACTGGGCCGCCTTCCAGGGCGTGGATCCCTGCCGGGCCAGCACCACCGGTTCCTTCTTCGCCGCCTCGTACTCGGCCAGGGTGTGCTCCGACCCCGACAGCACGCTCCGCGTCTCCATGAGATCGAGGACCTTGTTCCGGCGGATCACGATGGCGCTGTCGGCCGGGACGACGAGCCGGACGTCGGCGGCCGGGCACTCGTCGCCCTCGGCGATGTCGGCGGTGCACTCGCGGACGGCGTTCTTGACGAGGTCGTACTCGGTCGGGGATTGGGGAATGGCCGCCAGGATGGCGACCTGGGCCAGGGTCAGCTGGTCCATCGGGACACCGA
Organism: uncultured Chloroflexia bacterium; assembly: GCA_963719145.1. Classification (GTDB taxonomy): domain Bacteria; phylum Chloroflexota; class Limnocylindria; order Limnocylindrales; family CSP1-4; genus UBA5189. Next base: position 386,419 of record CAVRAX010000004.1, on the reverse strand, counting down.
AGTAGCCCTTTGAGGCCGCCGCGATCCCGTAGCTCTGGTTGCCGTAGAAGTTCTGGTTGAGGTAGGCGGTAATGATCTTCTGCTTGCCGGCCTCGCCGGTGTAGGCCTGGGTCAGGCGGACCGACTGGATGATCTCGCGGATCTTCCGTTCATAGACCGAGCCGGCGAAGGCCTTTTCCGGCAGGAGCCGGGCGCGGACGAGCTGCTGGGTGATCGTCGAGCCGCCCCGGGGCTTGCCCTGGATCGTATCCACGGTCGCCGAGAGGAAGCCCCCGAGGTCGAAGCCGGGGTTGCTCCAGAAGTCCTTGTCCTCAACCGCGGTCGTCGCGTCGAGGATCTCGGCCGGGATCTGGTCGAAGGTCACGATCTCGCGCTTGCGCTCACCGAGGCGGGCGAGCTCGACCGTGCCGGTCCGGTCGTAGATGATCGAGGGCTGGTCGAAGGCGAGGGCCTCGAGGGCCTTCTCGGGGTCGGGCAGGTCGCGGCTGTAGTAAGCGTAGGCGCTGACGGCGGTGACGAAGCCGACGGCGCCGAGGGCCAGGAAGCTGCTGAAGAGGAGGATCGGGAGGGCGAGGGCCGCCGCCTTGGCGGAGCCGCTGCCGCCGCCGCGCCCCCGTCGGGCCGCGCCGCTGCGACGATGGCGCTGGCGCCTCGAGAGGCTGGTCTGCATGACTCGGGCGACGATACCATAGGGGCCGTGGAGGTCCTTCCCCCTGATCCGGCGCACCGCGTGACGGCTCGCGCCCGCGTTCTGTGACGCTGGGCGAGGGATCCGTGCGGTCCTCCGTTCCGTCCCGGACGGCGGACCGAGCGGTTCGGTGACCTCGTTCGATCCCGGCCCGGCCGGGCTCCTCGACGAGCTCCGCTGGCGGGGCATGTTCCACGCCGCGTCCGAGGGGCTGGAGGCGCGGCTGGCCTCCGGCCGGGCGATCGCCGGCTATAACGGGTTCGACCCCTCGGGGCCCTCGCTCCACATCGGCCACCTCGTGCCGATCTTCGGGCTCATCCAGCTCCAGCGCCACGGCGGCCGGCCGGTCGCGGTCGTCGGCGGCGGGACGGGGATGATCGGCGACCCGTCGGGGCGGTCGTCGGAGCGCCAGCTCCTCGACGAGGCGGCGCTCGAGGCCAACGCCGCGGCGATGCGCGAGCAGCTCGGGCGGTTCCTCGACTTCTCGCCCGGCACCGCCGGCGCGCTCATGGTGAACAACCTCGACTGGCTCGGGCCGATGCGCCTGATCGACTTCCTGCGCGACGTCGGCAAGCACTTCACCGTCCCGTACATGCTGGCCAAGGACTCCGTCCAGATCCGGCTCGAGCGCGGGCTGTCGTACACCGAGTTCAGCTACATGCTGCTGCAATCGGCCGATTTCGAGCACCTCCACCGGACGATGGCGGTCGAGCTGCAGATGGGCGGCGCCGATCAGTGGGGCAACATCACCGCCGGGCTGGAGCTGATCCGGCGGACGACCGCCAGTTCCGGCGGCGGCGGGCCCGATGGCGCCCACGGCGCCGACGGGGGCGGGCCCAACGGTGCCCACGGCGCCGACGGGGGTGGGGAGCCGGCCTTCGCTCTCGCCTACCCGCTGCTTCTCTCGCCGTCCGGCGCGAAGTTCGGCAAGACCGAGGGCGACACCTCCGTCTGGCTCGACGCCTCGATGACGTCGCCGTTCGCGTTCTACCAGCACTGGCTGAACACGGACGACCGCGACGTCGGCGTGTACCTGCGCTGGTTCACGACGCTGTCACCGGACGAGATCGAAGCGCTCGATTCCACGGTCGCGGAGCGGCCGAGCGAGAGGGCGGCCCAGAAGGCGCTGGCGATGGACGTCACCGGCCGCACGCACGGGGCCGACGTCGCCCGCCAGGTGGCGGACGACTCCGTGGCGCTCTTCGCGCCCGACCCGATCCGGGATCCGGCGCTGATCGAGCGGCTGTGGGGGAGCGTCGGGGGATTCAGCGTGGAGTCTTCAGGCGTGGAGGTGGGTGCCGCCGCCGTCCTGGCCGGCGCCGGGCTGTTCGCCTCGAACGGCGAGGCGCGCCGGATGATCCAGAACGGCGGCCTCACGATCAACGGCGAGCCGATCCGCGACCCCGCCGCCCCGATGCCTGCCGCGATGGCCGGCGAGTGGTGGGAGGTGCGCATCGGCAAGCGCCGCCGCGAGCTGGGCCGCCTCGTCAGGTAACAGGACGCCGAGCGAGACAGCGGGTGGTAGCGTCGGGACCGATGCAGGTCCGGGTGCACGCACTGTCCTTGCTACTTCTGGTTGTCGCCATCGGGTGTGCGCCGGCTCCGTCCGTCTCGACGCTCCCAGTCCCAACCCCGGTCGTGGTCATCCCTTCGGGGCTTGTGTCGCGAATGACCGCCAGCGAGGTCGCCGACTTCGTCCTGAGCGAGATCCACAAGGCCGAGGCCGTGGTTGGTCACGCCCTCAAGCCCGCCCGCATCGTGTCGATTTCCGCATCCGGCGGTCCCGAGGCGGGCGTAGTCTGGGTCGTCAACGCGGAGGGGACCTTTCTTACCAAACGAAATCCCCCTGGTGCCAGCGGGATGCTCACGGGGTCGATCGGCTTCTACCGCATCAGCGATGCCGACGGTGGCATCCTGGATTTCGGCTTCCACTAGAGCCACCGCCAGTTCTGGCCTCTGGTGACATTCCCGCACGCCAATCGAGTTCGCGGCGTGCAATATCAACGGCATGCGCAGGCTCGGAGTCGGCCTTTTGCTGGTCGCGTCCGTCGCGGCGTGCCTGCAACCTGCGGGCCGGCTCTTCAGCACGGAGCTGTCGTCGTCCGAGGGGGATCCTTTGCCCATCGAGCTCAGGGATGAGACCGGGTTGGTGTCCGGGATCGAGCCCGAGCCATTCGATCCCGAGGCCTGGGCCTACCGGATCGATCCCCTGGCTCAGGCGGATCCGAGCGATGGAAACGCATTCGTCATCACCTGGGTTGGCGGCGCGTGCATGAAGGACGCGGAGCTCTCGTTCAGGCCGTCGCAGGGAGGCTACGCCCTGCACCTGACCGGCCGTGGCGGGTCGGGCAACTGCCCGGCCTTGGCTATCCCCCGAGGGCTTCGGATCCTGACTTCCAGCCCGATCTCCGTCGGGTCGATCGTGGTCAGCGGCGGGGGCTAGCCTCGCCGCGCGGCCAATGTTGGGGCGGTGATGGATCCGGTGCTGCCCTCGCCCGCCCTCGTGTGACATTCGCACACGCCGGACGAATTGGCTGGCTGCCACCCGGTCGCCGCGGCCCCAGACCTTAGGCACTTGTATCCGTCGCCCGACGCGCCAGACTCCAGACGATGAAGGTCGGTTTGTTGGCCATCCTCGCCGCGCTGCTGGTCGGCTGCAGCGCGGTGCCGCCGGGATCGCCGGGCGACTGTCCAGCGGTTGCCTTCGGCAGCGCCACATGCACTCACGGGCCGACCGAGGCTCCGGGTGGCTTGTCGCGCGACGCCGCGATCGCCACCGCGCGAGGGTACGCACCACCCGGCGGCGCTGACGCTTCGCTGGTGTGGGCCGCGCCCGAGAGCAACCCCTACGCCCCACGGGGGTCGCTCGGCGGACTCGTCTGGGAGGTGCGGCTCGCCGGTGCCATTGCGGCCTCACCCTGTCCGTCCGGCTTTCTCGATCGCGAGCCGACGAACTCCGATCCCCCTTGTCTCGATGGCGACTCGGGGTTGATCGTGGTCCTCGACTACATCTCCGGCGCCTTCCTGGGCTGGCTCCATTGAGTCGCGGCGACCGGATGCCATTCGCGAACGCCAGGCGAGAGTCCCGCGACTGAGCTCTCACCAGAATGTTCTGGCGACGCCGAGAGGTGACCGTCCTCCATTCGAAACGCGAGCTGAGGGCGATCTACGCCGCGGCCACGCAAAGTGCTGGATTGAGCGGGACAGACAGCCTCGATCTCCTGACGGCCGCCGTCCGCGACCCTGCTGTGGCAAGACTCATTTGGAAGCTGGGGGTCGACCCGGCGGTGGTTGCAGCTTCCGCCAGCGGCGCGCGCGTCGTACGCCAGCCCGATCCCGGTTTCACGGGCGATGCGAAACGAGTGGTGGAGACTCTGTCCCATCGGGCGTTGGACCAGCGGCGCGAGCCGTCTGGAGCAGACCTCCTGCTCGCCCTCGTGACGACTGACAGGGCGGCTCAGGATGTGCTCAGCGCGCTTGGCATCGATCAGACCAGGATCCGGGCTCTCATCGCGTGAAATTCGCGAACGCCAAGCGAACGATCGGGGTCGAACCTCTCGTATGGCGGATGCCGCCACCGCCCTGGCACGGTGTCCGCGCGATGCGGCGCCGCACGGGAGGTTGACGCCCGTTCGTTGCCGAGATTGCGACCATGTACCGTGCAACCGTGACCTGGAAACCGATGGCGCTGTCCATCGAGACGGAGCGGCTCACCCTCCGGCTCCGCGACGAGGGCGACGCAGCGTGGTACCGCGAGCTGGTCGGCGAACGTGGGGAGGACACCCCGACGCTCGAAGAGGCGGCGGCGCGCCTCGCGCGATTCCGGGATCTCACAACTTCGGTCGGCATCGGTGCCCTCGCGATCTGTCGTCGCGCGGAGGGCGACGCGATCGGCTACTGCGCGCTCATCGTGGGCCGTTGCAGCCTGGATGAACCGGAGATCGCCTACGAGCTGCTTCGGCGGTTCCACGGGCATGGCTATGCCACGGAAGCGGCACACGCCCTCGTGGCGGCTGCAGCTGCGACGGGTCGACGCCGGCTCTGGTCGACCGTGCGGCCATGGAATACGGCGTCATTGCGGGTCCTCGACAAGATCGGGTTCCATCGGGACCACAGCGTCATGGATGATCGTGGCGAGATCGTCTACCTGGTCCGCGATCTCTAGGGCGACTTCCTGACGGACGAAGTCCGTCGAGCGGGACGACGCACCTTGCGTACGCCAAGCGAGCGAGAGGCGCGGCCCTCAAACTGACGCTTGACTTGGCAGTCGCTTCTGAAACACTCGTGATGTGGCACAAACCGTGAGCGCCGCGATCGGGCTGGCGTTGGCGGCGTGGGCCGCGTGGGGTTGTGGCTCGCCCGGGCCCGGCACCGCGGGAACCACCGGGCTCGCCGGTCTCGCGGGCACGGCGGGGTGGTGGGTCGATCCGGCCCAACTGCCGCTGCCTGCGACGGCGACTCGCATCGACGGCTTCCTCCATGAGCAGGCGTGTGCCAGCGGCACGTCGCCAGAGGGTCGGATCGTCGGACCGGAGATCGTCTACCACCCCGATGCCGTCACGGTGACCTTCGGGGTGCGCCCGATCGGCGGAACATGCCCGTCGAATCCATGGTTCCCGATCACGGTCGAGCTGGCGGAACAGCTCGGCGGTCGAGCCCTCATCGACGGAGGATCGGGCCGCGATGCGACCATCGACCCGACGATCGTGCTGGCCCCCGACGAGGACTGTGGCCCGCTCCGCGAGGCGGAGACCGACGCTGCCAAGATCGCCTGCATCGCCCTGATCAGCGCGACGCTCGGTGACCGGTACCAGGAGTTCGCCCGGGTCTCCGTCGCCCCAGACGACACTCCCTGCCGGGACGACGAGTGCGCGACCGCGGAAGGCGTCGAGGCCCGGGCCTGGCGGGTCGACGCTACGGACCGCGATGGCGGGTCGTATCGCTGGCGCTGCACGTATCGAGTCGAAGCGGCGACCTGCGTGGAGGCCGCCGGTCCATCACCATCCTGAACTTCGCCCGTCGCGTGACACTCCGGTGTGCCAGGCGACACTGTTGGTCGCTATCGCAGGGACAATGCCCAATCGCAGAGAGGAGGGGTCCGGTCGATCGATGCCCCGACAAGACACCCGATGAGGCCCGGTGGGACGCTTATCAGGCCGACGAGCACGGACGAAACGCCGTGTTCTTCCATACCGTGCGCAAAGACCCCGACCAGGCCGAGAACCACTACCGGCAGGCGCTGGTCTATGACCCCAACCACGCACGGAACCTTGGCTACTACGCGGCGTTTCTGGCCACGCAACGACGCGACCTCGACCGAGCCGAGGAGCTGTACGGCCGGGCTATTGCGGCCGACCCGAACGATGCCCTGAACCTCGGCAGCTACGCGGCATTCCTGGGCTCCATGCGCGGCAACAGCGAGGGAGCGGCCAAGCTGTATGAACGGGCAATCGCCGCGGATCCGAAGAACGCACCGAACCTCGCGAATTACGCGATGCTCCTGAGCGAGGGCCGGGAGGACGACGACCGGGCCGATCAGCTGTTCGCCCGAGCCCTCCAGGCCGGGCCGGATGACGCCCATGCCCTTGGGCGCTACGCGGTCTATCAAAGCAAGGTAAAGGGCAACCAGGATCGGGCGGAGCAGGCGTACGAGCATGCGATCGCCGTCGACCCCGACAACGCGGACATTCTCGGCGACTACGGAGCCTTCCTCATGAACGTCCGTGGGAATCGCGACCGCGCAGTGCAGATGGTCAAGCGGGCGATCGACGCCGACCCACGGAACGCCGTCAACCTCTCGAGGTATGCGGCGCTCCTGGAGCTCGGCGGGGCGGACTCCGCCACCGTGCTGGCGCTCTCGCGGCGCGCGGTCGAGGTCGACCCGGACGACCCCGACGTCCTGGCGAACCACGCCGGCTTCCTCCTCGCCGATGGGGACCCGGATGGCCTCGAGTTCCTCGGCCGCGCTGCCGCCCTCGGCCTCTCCGATTCAAGGCAGCTGGAGCTGGCCGTCTATCGGTTCGCCCATGAAACCGATCCCCGAACACTCGCGCGCCGGCCTGCATGCCGCGAAACGACTCCTGCAAGGCGGCGTGAGATCTCCAGGGTCTGACCTCACCCGAAACGTCGAGGCCGCCATCCGGTCGGGACACCCCGAGCCCGAGCTACTCCGAGCGTTGGCCCATGCCGTTTCCGGCGAGCAGCCGATTTCGTCCCTGACGTCTTTTCGAGCTTGGCACGATGTGGAAACGGAGGAGGCCGGGTGACGCACATTGCCGCCCGCCACTCGAGCCCCGGGATCAGGGAACAACCCGGAGGTTCTTCGGAGGGACCGACTGAGCGATACGAGCAGCGGGAGTGGCAAGGCGGTCGTGAACAGGTCGATGTCCCTCCAACGGCCTCGCTGCTCCACCGACGAGCAGCGGAGTGTCGTCCACACCCATACTTCGCGTCATGCCCGGCGAGGCGCTCCTCCTGACGATTGCCCTGGCCGGGGTCGCCGTCGCCGGGTTCACTGCCGTCACGTCGACGCTGGTGCCTCCGGGTGGTGCCTGGCACCCGGCGATGCGCATCCGCCAGCGCGCGATCGTCTCGACGAGCTTCAACGTCGTGTTCGAGTCGTTTGCGCCGTCGATCATCTTCGCCGCGAACGGCGACCCTCGGACGTCCGTTGCCGTGGCGAGCGCCGGCGTCGCCGTGTATGCGACCGGGATCGTCATCTGGCGAGGACGCCAGCTGGTCCGAGCTGGCGGAGCGCTGACCCGGACCACCATCGTCCTGTTCACCCTCGGACCGACCGCAACGGTGCTCTTCTGGGCAAACGCTTTCGTGTTCGGCTCGATCGCTGTCTATGCGCTGGCGCTGTGCATTCAGCTTTCGGTCGCGGTCGTGAGCTTCTACTCGCTCGTCTCGGCTGCCCAGGATTGACGCGGGCGAACGACCTGCCCGGTCGAACCACGGCATGCGCTCGAACGTGGCCAGGGTCCTGACTTGCTTTGGGGTTTGATCAGGCCGCCGGTATCGCCGCGGGGCCCCGGGCATGACGAATCGCCGGTTCGGCGATAGATGGCGACTGCCCCCCTGGATCTCACGCGCCCGCAGATCCTTTCGTACCGACGCAGGGTGGGCGCCCTCGACGAACGGCTCCCGGCCGGCCCGCCGTCGCTCCGCCAGGCGGCCTGGGCGGGCCTCCAGGACAGCATGCCCCGGGCCGCCCTGCTCTCGATCCATGCGCGCGTCGCCGGGACCGAACCCTCAACCTGGGAGGACCCAGCGCTCGTCCAGCTGTGGGGGCCACGGTTCAGCGCCTACGTCGTCGCGGCCCAGGACGTTGCGGTCTTCTCGCTCGGGAGGCTGCCGGACGACGGCGACCGGCGGCGGCTCGGTGAGGACCTCGCCGCCCGCCTGGACGTCTTCCTCCAGGGTCGGCGGATGGCCTACGGCGAGGCCGGGCGGGGACTCGGCGTGCGTCCGAACCAGCTCCGGTACGCGGCGCCGACCGGCACGGTCCTGATCCGCTGGGATGGTGCCAGGCAGCCGACCGTCTGGACCGTCCCGCCACCCAGCGTCTACCCTCGCGATGCCCGTCTCGAGCTCGCGCGCCGGTACCTCCATGTCTTCGGGCCGGCGACAGCCGACGGGTTCGCGGCGTGGGCCGGGATCCGCCCGGCCCGGGCCCGCGCCGCGTTCGACGCGCTCGCCGGGTCCCTCATCCCCGCGCGCACGCCGCTCGGCGAGGCGAGGATCCTGTCCAGCGACGAGCCGGCCTTCCGGGGCCCGGAACAGCCCGGGGCGGCCGCTCGGCTCCTGCCAAGCGGCGACGCCTATTTCCTCCTGTGGGGGGCCGAGCGCGAGCTCCTGGTCCCCGACGCCGGATGCCGGGCCACGCTCTGGACCTCGCGCGTCTGGCCCGGCGGCCTCCTCGTCGGCGGCGAGATGGCCGGGACCTGGCGTCGCGCAGGAGCTGACGTCACGATCACGCCCTGGCGACGTCTCTCAGCAGCGGAACGGACGGCAGTCGAGCTCGAGGCGGCGTCGCTGCCACTTCCCGACGTCACACGCCAAATCATGGTGCGCTGGAGGGACTGATGTCTGACGTCGGGGTGGGGCCGATGAGCCTGCACGGGCGTGATGCGAGCCTCCGGCTCGTTCTCGCTTCACTCCTCTTCCTCGGCGCCCTGACCGTGGCGGCCCCGGTGGCACGCGCCGACTCGAGCGCACAGCCCCAGACATTCGTCGCGCTCATCGGGTCGATGCGCCTGGTCATCCTCGCCCGCGTGAGCGGCAGCCCCGACACCGGCTTCCGCTACGAGATCGAGCAGGTGTTCAAGGGCTTGTTGGCCGCGCCCGAGCTCGATTTCAGCCCCGACCCCCAGGCCGCCGTCCAGCCCGGCTGGGCCGAGGCCGTCATCGCCTTCTCGGACCCGCAGACGGACGACTTCCGTGCGCCGACCGTCGCCTGGCACGTCGGCCCCGATGGCACCATCGACCCCGAGGGGTATCAGCAGCTCCCCGGCTTGCCTGCGACGCTGGGCGCGATGCGAGACTTCTTCGGAGCCGCGGAGCCGACGTCGTCGGCGCTGTCCTCGGCGGCAGGCGTGGCGGCGAGCCCGGTTGTCTCGGCGACCCCGCCGGCCGAGTCGTCGCCCGCGGAGCCAACGACGCCCGGCCCCATCGGCGCGGCCCTGCTGCTCGCCGCTCTGCTGCTCGCGGTGTTGACCCTTGGCGTCGTCGTTCGACGACGTCGGAAGGGCTGAAGTCGGAAGGCGCCCGGTGAGCGCGTGTCGAGCCATACGGCACTCGACGATGGTGCCGGCGCCCCGCACGATTCGCTCGTCGGGCAGCCACTTGTCGACCGGAGCACTGTCGACGTCCGAGTCCGCGAAGATGAAGGGAGTCGTGCTGCTCTTCGGGCTTCTCAACGTGCTGTCGGGCATCGCCGGGGTGGCTGTGGGCAGCTCCTCTGCCCCGGCCGGCTGGTGGCTCATCGTCGTCGGGCTCATCTTCGCAACGCTCGGATGGCGCCGGCTCCGAGACGTCCGGTAGTCGCACGGCCCTCCGGCCGAGCACCGCGGACAGCTCCCCGAGGCGACCCCGGCCGGGGTCGGCTAACCCCTTCGTCGGTCGGCAGGGCTGAGGCCGATTGCGGGGTAACGCGTCTGGTGGGGGCTTCGCGCCCGCGAGGCATCTCATCGACCGGTGTCCGTTGTGCCGTTCGGCACCTTGATTGACGGGGAGCGGTCGGCAAAGATGTTGAGCGGGGGGCGGGCTGAGCCGCCCAGCGAGATGGGGGTCAGATGCCGCGCGCACGATGGTTCGTCGTCGGGTTCCTCGTGATCGCCGCCATCGTCGGCGGTCTGCTGAACGCACGCGGTCCGTTCGATGATCACCCTCGGATCGCCTACGACCAGGTCTTCGCCGACTACGCGGCTCGGAACATCGCGCAGATCACGCAGTGGCGCGATCAGCTCGAGATCGTCGAGGTCGATGGGACTGTCCTGCGCGCTGTCGTGCCGCCCGACCGCGACTTCACGAGCGACTTCGCCGTAGCACGTCGAACCTACATGAACGCCTTCGCCTACTCGCGGCTGCCCGACGCCTGGCTCGGCGTGATGACCCCGTGGGTTCCCTTCCTTCTCGCGCTCGCCGGCGTCCTTATCTGGGCCACGGCGTTCGTGCGGAACCGGCGGGAGGCGTCAGGGACCGGACCCGCCGCCGGAAGCGCGCAGCCGGCGGGGTGAGCGGGGCCTCGTGCGGCTGATCCGCGCCGCCTTCTTGCGGTTGTAGGAGGCCCGCGCGTGCCTCGCGTTCTGTGCGCGCTTCGTCGCCCTGCGCGCGATGACGGTGCGGACCTCGGCGTGGATCGAGGAGCCGCCCCGGTCGTCGAGCGAGCGCCGGGCCTGCTGCGGCTGGCCGCCTCCTGCCAGTAGCGCCCTGCGGATCGCTTCGCGGTAGCGCAGTTCGTCCGCGCTGCCCTCGAGGTCGAGCAGCATCAGCCGGAGCGCGAGTTCGAGCCGCGCCCGGTTGCGGAACACGAACCGCCGCGTCCAGAGCCACTTGGTGATGGCGTCGAACACGGTCTCGACCGCGCCGTTCGAGTAGGGCCGGTCCGGCTGGCGGTCCGCGAACTGGCGGCGCATCAGGCGGTCCTTTCCCGCGAGCCAGTGGCTCGTGTGCGCGAGGCCCGCCGCGTTCGCGTCGGCCACGAACGCCGCCCATCTGCCGGGATCGGCGAGCGCCCCGCCCGCGCGGTAGGCGAAGTCGCTCGTCGGCGGTTGGCCGTCGGCGGCGAGCCGGTCGAGCAGCAGGCGGCGCAGGTGCCCCTCGCAGGTGTGGATCACGGCGTTCGGCCAGACGCTCTTGACCGCCGCCTTGATGCCCTTGTCGTCGTCACACACGACCCACGACGGCGTGCCCGGCAGCGAGCGGAGCACCTTCTCCCACTCGACGCCGTCCGCGCCGCCGGCGACGAAGATCCGCCAGGGTCGGCCCGAGCCGCGTCCCGCCGGGTAGCCGTGGATCCCGAGCAGGTGGTAGGCCGCCTGCTGGCTCGTGATCGTGCCGTTGGAGTGGCGCGTCGTGAGCGTGAAGGGGATCGGCTTGGAGTCGAGGACGATGGCGTCTGGCAAGGTGTCCGGCGGGCCGAAGGCGTCGAGGACGACGGGCGCGAACGCCGCGAGGTAGTCCTGGGCGAGTTGCCCGTGCTGGCTTGGCGTCAGCCGTCCGAAGACGGTGCGCGAGAGACGGTTGGCGTCGCGGCGCGTCGTCCGGCTCGACCAGCGGTAGCTCGTCCCCGTGCCGACCTCGACCAGCAGCCGGGCGGCCTCGTGGATCGAGAAGAGGTGGCCGCGCGCGGTCTGCGGCCCCTCGTGGCGGTCCAAGGTGTGCTCGCACGTCTCGCAGCGGCGGCCCCCGGCGCGCGGGTTGGCGGCGGTCGGGTGCCGCCGGGCGAGCGGCTCGATGAACTTGTGCGGCTTGCGCCCGTCGGGGTGGAGCGTCGGGCGCACGCCGGTCACGGGATCCCGCTTGGGCTGGCAGAAGAAGCGGGGACGCTCGAAGTCGGTGCCCTTCGCCTAGAAGCCGTCGAGCCACACGTCGCCCCTATGACCGAAGGGGCACGGCGGGCGGGTGATCGGGAGCATCTGGCGCGGCATCGTGGCCGCATCGTCCCGCCTCGCCGTGTCAGCTACAACGGCACGGAGGTCCTACGAAACCCCCACCAGACGCGGTACCCCGGCCGATTTGGCGGGACCGGCCGGCCGGATCAGCCGGCGCGGCGGGTCCGGAGGACCTCGAGCACCGAAGCGGGCGACTGGCCGCGCTCGGCGAGCAGGACGAGCGTGTGGTAGAGGAGGTCACCCGTCTCGCCGGCGAGGGCGGTGGAGGTCGCGGCCCGATCCGCGCCCGCCGCTTCGGCCGCCGCGTCGTCCTTGGCCGCGAGGAGGACCTCGGTCGCCTCCTCGGTCACCTTGCGGCCGACGGCATCGACCCCGCCGTCGAGGAGCGAGGCGGTGTACGAGCCCGGCGGGCGGTGCTCGCGGCGCTCGACGATGGTCGCCCACAGCCCCTCGAGCCAGGCGAACCCCTGGAGGTCGATGCCGGGCTCGGACGTCGGCCCCGCGGCGGTCTGTCCCGCGGCGGCGGCCCCGTGGTCAGACCCGGGTTCGGCCTCGGCGGCCACGTCGACGCCGCCCGGCGCCTCCTCCGGGTCGAAGCAGCTCCGGGTCCCGCGGTGGCAGGTCGGGCCGGTCGGGCGGACCGTCGCCAGGATCGCGTCTCGGTCGCAGTCGAGGTCGAGGCGGACGACCCGCAGCGAGTTGCCGCTCGTCTCGCCCTTTCGCCAGAGCGTCTGGCGCGAACGTGAGTAGAAGTGGAGGAGGGCCGTCGACTCGGTCATCGCCAGCGCCTCGGCGTCGCTGTAGGCGAGCATGAGCACCCGCCCGTCGGCCTCATCCTGGACGACGACGGGGACGAGCCCGTCCGCGCCCCAGTTCGGTTCGCCGATCATGCCGCCACCCCCCGTGTCTCCCGGACCGGGATCCCGGCCGCCTGCAGCGTACGCTTGACGTCGGCGATCGCGTGGATCCGGCGATGGAAGATCGAGGCGGCGAGGACCGCGTCCGCCCCACCCTCGAGAACCGCCGCGACGAAGTCCGAGGGCGTGGCCGCGCCACCCGAGGCGATGACGGGCACGCGGACGCGCGAGGTGATCGCCCTGAGAAGGGCGGTGTCGTAGCCGGACTGGGTGCCGTCGCGGTCGATCGAGGTCACGAGCAGCTCGCCGGCCCCGAGCTCGGCGGCCCGGACGGCCCACTCGACAGCATCGAGGCCGGTCTCGTCGCGGCCGCCCCGGACAAGGACCTCCCAGCGCGGATCGGCGGCATCGGAGCCGGCCCCGGAGGCGCCGCCGGCCAGGCCTTCTCGGGGATGCGCGAGCCGCCGGGCGTCGATCGCGACGACGACCGCCTGGCGCCCGAACCGCTCGGCGCAGCGGGCCACGAGCGTCGGATCGGCGACCGCGGCGGTGTTGAGCGAGACCTTGTCGGCCCCGGCCCGGAGGACGTCGCGCATGTCGCGGACCGTCCGGACACCGCCCCCGACCGTGAGCGGGATGAAGGCCCGTCGCGCGGTCCGCTCGACGACGTCGAGGAGCGTCCCCCGGCCCTCGGGGGCGGCGGTGATGTCGAGGAAGACCAGCTCGTCGGCGCCCTCGTCGGCATAGCGCGCGGCGAGCTCGGGCGGATCGCCCTCGTCGACGAGGTCGACGAAGCGCGTGCCCTTCACGACGCGGCCGTTGGCGACGTCCAGGCAGGGGATGATCCGGCGCCGCAGCACGTCAGTCGCCCCCGGCCGTGCCGCCGGCCCCGACCGGGCTGCGCTCCGACCCGGCCCCGGCCGCGAGCGCCGTCGCCCAGCGGGTGAAGTTGCCGAGGAGACGAAGCCCGGCCCCGCCGCTCCGCTCCGGGTGGAACTGGACGCCGAGCACGTTGCCGCGGTCCACGGCCGAGACGAATCGCCCGCCGTGCTCGGTCTCGGCCAGGGTGATCGCATCGGCGCCGGCGCCGTCGGGTCGGCCGGCGTAGGAGTGGACGAAGTAGAGGTCGGTGCCGTCGGCGAGCCCGGCGAAGAGCGAATGCTCGCGACGCAGCTCGACCTGGTTCCAGCCGATGTGCGGCAGCGTCGGCGCGTCCTCGAGGAGGACTGTCCGGCCGCGGATCACCCCGAACGTCGCTGCCCCGTCCTCGTCGCTGCCGTCGAAGAGGAGCTGGAGGCCGAGGCAGATCCCGAGATACGGCCTGCCGAGCGCGATCCAGCGCAGCAGCGGGTCGACGAGGCCGGCCCGGGCCAGGCGGCGCATCGCCGGCGCGGCGGCACCCACCCCCGGGACGACGACCGCCTCGGCGCCGTCGAGGTCGTCGGCCGTCCGGGCGATCGTGACCTCGGCTCCGACGAAGGTCAGCCCCTGCTCGATGCTGACGAGGTTGCCGGCGCCGTAGTCGACGACCGCGACGCGCAGGCCACCACGACCGTGGTCGCCGTCGCGCGGTTCGCGAACCCCGGCGCCGGGCCCGCGGCGGGCCGCGTCGGCCAGATCGGCGTCCCTCACCCGAGCGCCCCCTTCGTCGAGGCGACGCCCTCCCGGCGCGGATCCGGCTCGCAGGCCTCGCGGAGGGCGCGGGCGAGCGACTTGATCGCGGCCTCGGCCAGGTGGTGGTCGTTCCGGCCCGCTCCCCGGAGGTGGAGGGTCGCGCCCGCCGTCCGGGCGAAGGCCTCGAGGGCGTGCTCGATGAGCTGGGTCGAGAGGGCCCCGATCCTCTCGGCCCGGAACGGCAGGTCGATCACCGCGTAGGGCCGGCCGCCGACGTCGATCGCCGCGGTCGCGACGGCCTCGTCCATCGGCACGGACGCGTCGCCGAAGCGCCGGATCCCGGCCCGGTCGCCCAGGGCGGCGGCGAGCGTCGCCCCGAGGACGAGGGCGACGTCCTCGACCGTGTGGTGCTCGTCGACCTCGAGGTCGCCGGTCGCCTCGACCCGGAGGTCGAAGAGCGAATGATGGGCGAGCGAGGTCAGGAGGTGGTCGTAGAAGCCGACGCCGGTCGAGATCGATGCCTCGCCGGACCCGTCGAGGGCAAGCCGGACGGTGACATCGGTCTCTCGCGTCCGCCGCCGGAGGGCGGCCAGGCGTGGACCTGCCTCGAGCGTCACGAGCTCGCCGAGCGGCGTCGTCACGGCGAAGACTCCGCGGGCACATCGCGGACCGCGATTGCCCCGACTCCGATCGCGCGGGCCGCCTCGATGAGCCGGTCGTCCTCGTCGACGCTCCGGACGGTGATCCGGAGGCAGTGGGCGAGGGGGTGGCCCGCCCCGAACGTCCGGGGCACGAGGCCGTGCGTCATGAGGGCCTCGGCGACGCGGCCGGCCTCGGCCGGGGTCCCGAAGTCGCAGAGGACGAAGTTCGTCACCGACCGGCCGACGCGCCAGCCAGCCGCGCCGAGCTCAGTGGACAGGCGGGCCCGCTCGCTCTCGACGCGGGCCAGGTTGTCGCCCAGGATCGAGTCGTCGAGGAGGGCCTCGGTCACGATGGCGACCGAGGGGACGGCCACGGAACCCGGCGGCCGGTACGGGGCGAGGCGATCGATGATCTCCGGCCGGGCCACGGCGAAGCCGACCCGCAGGCCGGCGAGGGCATAGGCCTTGCTCGCGGTCCGGACGACGATGAGCCGGGGGTAGGCGGCGCGCAGGCCGACGAGCGAGGTCCCGGTGAACTCGGCATAGGCCTCGTCGAGGGCGACGATCGGGGGGTCGACGGCATCGGCTGCCGCATCGGTGGCGAGCCCCGTGAGGAGCGCCTCGATCGCCCCTGGCGGCTCGGCCAGGCCGGTCGGGTTGTTCGGGCTGCAGAGCCAGACGAGGTTCGCCCCGCGGGCGGCGGCGCGGACCGCCGGGACGTCCATCGCGTAGCCCGACCCGGGGCCCTGCCGCGGCACGGCGCGGACGGTCGCGCCGCGCTGCTCGGTCTCGACCCGGTACATCGCGTACGACGGCGTCGGGATGACGGCGACGCCGCCCGGAGGCAGGAAGGCCTTCGCGATGAGGTCGAGGACCTCGTCCGCGCCGGCCCCGACGAGCAGCTCGTCCGTGCCCACGCCGTAGCGGGCGGCGGCGGCCTCGACGAGGCGACGGTAATCCGAGGGCGGGTACTCGGAGATCGGGCGGTCGAAGCGGTTCGCCGCGAGGAGCCGGACGGCCAGCTCCGGAGGCGCCGGTGAGGTGTTGAGGTCGAAGCGGGCGACGCGCTCGATCGGGATCCCGTAGCGGGCGGCGACCTCCTCGTCGGTCGCCTCCCAGGTGTAGGCGGTCGGCGCCGTCGGCGAGGTGAAGGTGACCGGGGTCGGGCTCATCGGGGAGCCTCGGGGTCGGAGGACGCAACGGAGGACGTGTCGGGCGCCGGGTCGGACGACTTCGCAGCTGGCTCGGCGTCGTCGGCTTGCGGCTCCGGGTCGTCTCGGAACCGGATCTCGACCGCCTGGGCGTGGGCGTGGAGTCCCTCGGCCTCGGCGAGCGTGCGGATCGTGGGCCGAAGCGCCGCGAGGCCGTCGCGGGTGAGTCGCTGGACCTGGATGAACTTGCCGAACGTCTCGACCGACAGCGCGCCGCGGCCGCGGGCGAGGCCGCCGGTCGGGAGGACGTGGTTGGCCCCGGTCGCGTAGTCGCCGGCCGATTCGGGGGCCCACGGGCCGACCAGGACCGAGCCGGCGTTGCGGATCCGGGCGACGACCATCTCCGGGTCGGCGACGTCGATCGAGAGGTGCTCCGGGGCGTAGGCATTCACGACGGCCACGGCGGCATCGAGGTCGGCGACGAGGACGATCCGGCCGTGATCGCCGAGGGATCGGGCCAGGATCTCCCGCCGCGGCGCCGTCTCGAGGAGGGCGCGGACCTCGGTCTCCACGGCATCGGCGAAGTCGGCCGAGGTCGTGATGAGGATTGCCGGCGAGTCGGGCCCGTGCTCGGCCTGGGTGATGAGGTCGGCGGCGACCCGCTGCGCCGCGGCCGGGGGCTCGGCCACGACCATGCCCTCTGACGGCCCGGCCAGCATGTCGATCGCGGTCCGGCCGGCGAGCTCGAGCTTGGCCGCGGTCACCCAGGCGTTGCCCGGGCCGACGACGAGATCGGCCGGCTCGATGTCGAGGTCCGGCAGGCCGAAGGCGAGGGCCCCGATCGCCTGGGCGCCGCCGGCCACGATCAGGGTGTCGACGTCGAGGAGCCCCGCGGCACCGAGGAGGGTCGGGTTCAGGCTCCCGTCGGCGGGCGCCGGCGAGGCGACGACGACCGAATCGACGCCCGCCACGCGGGCCGGGACGACGGTCATGACGAGCGAGGACGGATAGGCCGCGGCGCCACCGGGGACGTACGCGCCGACGCGCGAGACGGGGACCCAGCGGCGCTGGATCTCGACGCCCGGGACGATCCTCGTGATGGTGGGCGCCGGCCGCTGGCGGCGGGCGAATCGGCGGACATTCTCGATCGCCGCGGTCAACGCCGTTCGAGTCGGTTCGTCGAGGGCGTCGGCGGCCGCCTTCAGCTCCTCGGCGCGGAGGATGAGGCGACCGTCGGCGAGGCCGCCGCCGAACCGGCGCGAAGCCTCGGCCACCGCCGCGCTGCCGCCGCGCCGGACCTCGGCCAGGATCTCGCGCACGGCCGCGCTGACGGATGCGTCGGGCACGGCACCCCGGCGGGCGAGGACGGTGAGGTCGGGATCCCGGGCGGCTTCGGCGGGGGACGCCGCGGCGCGGAGATCGAGGCGGGCCAGGGCGAGCGGCCGAGCGGGCTCCCCCGACGGCGGTGTCGCGGATGGGTGAGTCGTGTCGCGGGTCGCGGTCACGGGACGATCTTCTCGATCGGGAGGACGAGGATCCCCGACGCGCCGGCGGCCTTCAGCCGCGGCAGGAGGCGCCAGACGTCGTCCGAGCCGACGACCGAGTGGATGGCGATCATGCCGTGGTGGGCGAGCGGGATGACCGACGGCGATTCGAGGCCGGGCAGGAGGGCCTCGAGCTCCTCGAGGCGGGCCTCGGGCGCGTTCATCATCACGTACTTCCGGGCGCGCGCCGCGATGACGGCGCCGATCATCGTATCGAGCGCCGCCACGTCGCCGTCGCGGCCGGCGATCGAGGCTTCGTTCGCGACGAGGATCGCCTCCGAGGCGAGGACGTCGCCGATCGACCGGAGGCCGTTCATGGCGAGGGTCGAGCCGGTCGAGACGAGATCGACGATCGCCTCGGCCAGGCCGAGGCGCGGCGCGACCTCGACCGCGCCGGACAGGGCGATGACCTCGACCGGGACCTCGCGTTCCGCGAAGAAGCCGCGGGTGACGTTCGGATGGGCCGTCGCGACCCGCAGGCCGGCGAGATCGTCGACCGCCTGGATCGGCGCGTCCCCGGGCACGGCGACCGCGAGCCGGCACCGGCCGTAGCCGAGGGTGCGGGTCACCGGCAGGGCGCTGCCGGTCTCGGCCAGGAGGTCCTGGCCGGTGATCCCGAGGTCGGCCACGCCGTCGCCCACGAACTCGATGACGTCGGAGGTCCGGACGAAGAGGATGTCGAGGTCGAAGTTCTGGACCCGCGCGACGAGGCTCCGGTCGTGCTCCTCGAAGACGAGGCCGGTGTCGTGGAGCAGCGCGAGCGTCGGCTCGACGAGCCGGCCCTTGTTGGGAATCGCGAGGCGGAGGCGGTCGCGCATCAGCGGGCCACCTCAGCGGTCGCCGGCCGGAGTCGGGTAGGGGAGCGTGCCGGCGGCCTTGAGGCGGTCGAGCATGAGCCGGTAGCCGCCTTCGCCGTGGTGCAGCCACGAGGCGATCCTCGTGATCGTCGCCGTGCTGGCCCCGGTCCGCTGGCTGATCTCCGCGTAGTGCATGCCCGCATCGAGGTGGCGCACGACCGACCAGCGGAGGGCCAGGTCATGGATCTCGCCGAGGGTCAGCAGGTCGCGGAAGAACCGCTCCGCCTCTGCGCGGTCCTCGAGTGCGAGGATCGCATCGAAGAGGGCGAGCGTGTCGTCCGTGCGCCAGGAGTCGTCGGCCACCATGTGCTTCGTCCCTCGCGTGCGGTGCAGTTCCGGCCTGCCGGCCTGGTGTCATGCTGCCATGCTGCTGTGGTAGCGTAGTAGCGTAGTAAAACGGTAACACGACGTGGAGCGGATGGCAACCTTCGATCTCCTGCCGGCGATCGATCTTCGCGGCGGCCACGTGGTTCGACTTCGGCAGGGCGACTTCGGCCGCGAGACCGCCTACTCGGACGATCCGGTGGCGGTGGCTGGGCGGTTCGTCGATGGCGGAGCTCAATGGATCCATGTCGTCGATCTTGACGGGGCCCGCGATGGCCGGCCGGCCCATGCCGAGGTGATCGGGCGCCTCATCGCCGCGGTGGGGGAGCGGGTGGCCGTCGAGGTCGCGGGCGGCCTCCGGACGAGCGAAGCCGTCGCCGACGTCCTGGAGGCGGGCGCCGCGCGCGCGGTCGTCG
This sequence comes from uncultured Chloroflexia bacterium, assembly GCA_963719145.1. Classification (GTDB taxonomy): domain Bacteria; phylum Chloroflexota; class Limnocylindria; order Limnocylindrales; family CSP1-4; genus UBA5189. The sequence continues at coordinate 367,210 of CAVRAX010000004.1, read as the reverse complement.
GGACGGCTGCCCTGCGGGATCGCGACTTCGCGGCTGACCTGGTCCGGCGCCACGGGCCGGACCGGATCGCCGTGGCCATCGATGTCCGCGGCGGCATGGCCGTCGATCAGGGCTGGGTGGCCGGCTCGACCGGGGCTCCGGTGTCGGAGACCATCGAGATGCTCGTCGACGGCGGCGTCCATTGGCTCGAGGTCACGGCCGTCGTCCGCGACGGCACCCTCGAAGGTCCCGACCTCGACCTCCTCGGGACCGCCCTAACGGGATCGCGTGCCCAGGTGATTGCCTCGGGCGGGATCTCGTCGACCGCGGATCTGTTGGCTGTCCGCGAGCTTGGTTGCGCCGGCGCGATCATCGGCCGCGCACTGTACGACGGAACGCTCGATCTGACGACGGCCCTGGCCGAGCTCGCCGGGGGATGATCATCGCCGCGAGGCACAATCGGGGCTGGACCCGTCTCGCGGGCAGCCAAGGCCGCTGATGTTCCTCAGGGGTTCGATGGATCGCTGGTCCTGGGAAGAAGACGCGTTCTCACCCGTTGCCTTCTGCGTCGAGGCACTCGTGGTCGACGGTCTCAATGTCCCGCCCTTCGATCGGCACGCGGAGGGCAACGGGCGCCTTCGCGCTGTCGGCCTCGATGCGCTGATCTGGCGGGACTGGCTGACGTCGCTCCTGCAGCAGCGCGCGTTGCTGGCGACCGCCTGGCAAGAGCTCGCTTCCGGACTCGACGACGACGCCGGGCGTGAGGCGGCCCGCGCCGCGGCGGAGGTCGTTCGAGCCCCCGGCGCGTTCTGTCCCGGTCCGCCCCAGCTCCGGGACCGGCTGTTCCAGCTCTGGAAGTCTTACGTTCCCGTTGGTGAGGCGTGGAAGCGGCGGATGTCCGACGGCGCTCGAAGCCGGTTCGCTCCCGGTCCGCAGCGCCGGCTATGGAAGGACCTCCGACCCTTCCATGACCGTCTGCCGACGATCTCGGTCTTCCTCATCGCCTACCCCGAGCCCGTGATGCTGGCGCTTCCGCCGACGTCGTGTCTCATCGCGCCGGCGGACGGAGCTGAGGCGTATGGCCGGCAGGTGGTAGCGGCCGCCATGGAGCTTGCGTCGGTCGCTTGATCGGGGCGCGCCTGCTCTTCCGTGTCAGATGAGCGTCGGGGCACGCGCTCCACCAGGACCGGCACGCGCTCCACCGGGACCGGTATGCCGCCGAGGTGCATACCCGCAGGAAGGTCGCGCGACGCGTGCGGGCCGAGTAATCCCCGGATCGTGGGCGGTGCTCGCGTCGACCGAGACGCGCTCGCCGGGGCTAGGTGCCCGCCGGGCCAGGTGCCCGCCGGGCCAGGTGCCCGCCGGCGCTAGTGCCCGCCGGCTTCGGCCGACCCCTTGCGGTGCGCCTCGATGACCTTCTCGGCGAGGTGCGAGGGCACCTCCTCGTAGTGGTCGAGCGTGGCCGAGAACGTGCCTCGCCCGCCCGTGATCGAGCGCAGCTCCGTGGCGTAGGAGAACAGCTCGGCCTGGGGCACGGAGGCGTTGATGACCTGCATGCCGTGGTCCGTGTCCATGCCCATGACCCGGCCGCGCCGGCCGTTGAGGTCGCGGTTGACCTCGCCCATGAACTCATCGGGGATCCGGACGGCGACGTTCATGATCGGCTCGAGCAGGACCGGCTTGGCCTGGTGGACGCCCTCCTTGAGGGCCATCGAGGCCGCGATCTTGAACGACAGCTCATTCGAGTCGACCGTGTGGAACGAGCCGTCGTAGAGCGTGGCCTTGAAGTCGGACAGCGGGTAGCCGGCGACGACGCCCTCGGCCGCGGTCTCGCGGATGCCCTTCTCGACGCCCGGGAAGAACTGGCGGGGCACGGAGCCACCGACGACCTTCTCGGCGAACTCGACCCCGCCGCCGGGGTTCGGCTCCAGCTCGATCCAGACGTCGCCGAACATGCCGTGGCCGCCGGTCTGCTTCTTGTACCGGCCGTGGGCCTGGGTCTTGCCCCGGATCGTCTCCTTGTACGGAACCCGCGGCGTCTTGGTCGCGATGGCGGCCCCGAACTTGCGCTTGAGTCGCTCGATGATGACGGCGGTGTGGGCCTCGCCCATCGTGACCAGGACCTGCTCGCCCGTCTCGCTCCGCTCGAGGTGGGCGGTCGTCTCCTCCTCGAGCATCCGCTGGAGGGCCGGGCCCATCTTGTCGAGGTCGGACTTCGAGAGTGGCTCGATCGCGACCATCAGGGTCGGGGTCGGGAACTCCAGCGGCGGCAGGACGAGGGTCCGCTCCTTCGTCGACAGGGTGTCCCCGGTCGCCGTCACCGCGAGCTTCGCCACCGCCCCGATCTCGCCGGCCTTCAGCTCGCCGATCGCCTCCTGCTCCTTGCCGTGGAGGAGGAGGAGCTGCCCGATCCGCTCGTCCTCGCCCTTCGTCGAGTTCCAGATATGGGCCTGGGAGTGGAGCGTCCCGGACAGGACACGGAGGTACGTCAGGCGGCCGACGAACGGGTCGGCGGCGGTCTTGAAGACCCGGACGAGGAGCGGGCCGTTCGGATCCGGGGGGACTTCGACGGTGGCGCCGGACTTGTCCTTCGCCTCGACCGGGGCCTCGTCGGCGGGGGAGGGGAGGTAGCGGACGATCGCGTCGAGGAGACCCTGCAGGCCGATGCCGTTCGCGGCGCTGCCGACGAGGACCGGCGCCAAAACGGACTCCTTGACCCCCTTGCGGAGGCAGGCCTCGAGCTCGGCGTCGCTGACCTCCTCACCCTCGAGGTACTTCATCAGGACGTCGTCGTCGGCCTCGGCCGCGGCCTCCAGGAGCTGGTCCCGGCGGCTCGCGATCTCGCCCTCGAGCTCGGCCGGGATCGGGACCTCGACCTCCTTGCCGTCGTCCCAGCGATAGGCCTTGCGATGGACGAGGTCGACATGACCGGAGAACGATTCGCCCGCGCCGATCGCCAGCTGGAGCGGCGCGACCTTGTGGCCGAAGGCGGACCGGAGGGCATCGAGGGCGCCCGTCGGGTTGGCGTTCTCGCGGTCGCACATGTTGATGAAGAAGCAGGCCGCGGTGTTCGTCGCCCGCCCGAGGACGACGCCCTGCTCGAGACCGGCCTCGACCCCGCCGCGCGCGTCGACGACGTAGAGCGCACCGTCGGCAGCATGGAACCCGGAGACGACCTCGGCCGCGAAGTCGAGATAGCCGGGCGTGTCGAGGATCGTGATCCGCGTTCCGTCGTTCTCGAACGTCGCCACCGACAGGGCGAGTGACTCGCGCCGCTTCTGTTCCTCGGGCTCGAAGTCCAGGTGGGAGGTGCCGTCGTCGACGCGCCCCAGGCGCGGGACCGCCCCGGCTCGGAAGAGGAGCTGCTCGCCGAGCGTCGTCTTGCCGGAGCCGGCATGGCCGGTCAGGACGACGCTCCGGAGGTGGGGCAGGTCGACGGTCTTCATCGTCATCGAGGATCGGTCCTCACTGCTCGGCTGATGGGCGAATGCGGAGGGGCGCACCCCGGCCGCGGAGGGGCTGCCGCGGCGGTTCGGCCATGATAGTCCGGTATACTCGCGCCCGATGTCGGGACATTCCAAGTGGTCGACGATCAAGCGCCAGAAGGGCGCCAACGACGCCAAGCGCGGCGCCCTTTTCACCAAGGTTGCGCGCGAGATCATGGTGGCCGCGCGCGCCGGCGGCGGTGACCCCGACGCGAACTACCGGCTCCGCCTGGCGATGGACAAGGCCCGCGCGGTGAACATGCCGATGGACAACATCAAGCGGGCGATCGAGCGCGCCTCGGGCTCGGGCGAGGGCGACCAGTTCGAGGAGATCGTCTACGAGGGCTACGGCCCGGGCGGGGTGGCGATCCTCGTCGAGGCGGCCACCGACAATCGCAACCGGACGGCCAGCGACGTCCGCTCGATGTTCGCCAAGGCCGGGGGCCAGCTGGCCGGGACCGGCGCCGTCGCCTGGCAGTTCGAGCCGCGCGGCCTCATCAGCGTCGCGACCGGCGGCCACGACCCCGACGAGCTGGCCCTGGCCGCGATCGACGCCGGCGCTGCCGACGTCGACACCTCCGACCCGGCGATCGTCGAGGTCTACACGGACCCGGCCGACCTCGAGCGGGTCCGCAAGGCGCTCGACGCCCAGAACATGCCGGTCGAGCACGCCGAGACGGCGATGATCGCCAAGACCACGGTCGAGCTCGACGCTCACCGGGCCCGCCAGAACCTGCAGCTCATCGAGCATCTCGAGGAGCTCGACGACGTCCAGCGGGTGACGGCCAACTTCGACATTCCCGAGGACGTCTTCGCCGAGGTCGCCGGATGATTGTCCTGGGCATCGACCCAGGCACCGCGGCGCTCGGCTGGGGCATCGTCGATCGAAGGGGCGGGGAGGTCCGGCTCGTCGACGCCGGCTGCCTCGAGACCTCGCCCGAGCTCGGGCTCCCGGACCGGCTGCTGGCGATCCACCGATTCCTCGGCGAGGTCATCGCCCGGCACGACCCCGTGATCGTGGCGGTGGAGCGGCTCTTCTTCTCGCGCAACGCCCAGACGGCGTTCGCGGTGGGCCAGGCGCGAGGGGTGGTCCTGCTCGCGGCGGCCGAAGCCGGCCGCGTCGTCCGGGAGGCGACCCCGAACGAGGTCAAGATGGCGGTCACCGGCTCCGGCAGCGCGGACAAGGATCAGGTCGGGCGGATGGTCGCGGTCGTGCTCGGGTTGCGCGAACCGCCCCGGCCGGACGACACGGCCGACGCCCTGGCCGTGGCGATCTGGGCCGCGAACTCGGAGCGGCCGGGGGTCCTGGGAGACGCCATCGCCGCGGGGGCACCCGGCGCCCCGGTCATGGACCGGGCGGCGGTCGAGCCGATGGCCCGCGGCGAGACGTCCTACGAGCGGGCGGTCCGCGAGGCCCTGGCGAGGGATCGCAAGGCCGGAGGCGCGGGCGCCGGGCGGAAGGCCGCGACCCGGCGGTGATCGCCTCGCTCGAGGGGACCGTCGGCGCGGTCGCCTTCGATTCGCTCGTCATCGAGGTTGGCGGGATCGGCTACCGGGTCTTCGCCTCGCCGGGCGTGCTGGCCTCGGCCCAGCCGGGCGGCCGGCTGGAGCTCCACACCTACCACCTCGTCCGCGAGGACCAGCAGGCGCTCTATGGCTTCCGAACCGTCGAGGAGCTCGGCTTCTTCACGCTGTTGCTGACGGTCACGGGGGTCGGGCCGAAGGTCGCCCTGGCGATCGTCGGCTCGCGGCCGACCGCCGAGCTCCAGCTCGCGATTCTCCAGCAGGACCTGGCGATGCTCGTGGCGATCCCCGGGATCGGCCGGAAGCTCGCCGAGCGGGTGATCTTCGAGCTCAAGGAGAAGGTCGCCGCGGCCGGGGTGGCGGCGGCCGGCACCGTCGCGGCCGGTGCGCCGGCGAGCGACGGCGACGTCGTGGCCGCCCTCCAGGCGCTCGGCTACTCGCTGGCCGAGGCCCGCGAGGCGGCCCGGATCGCGATCGCCGGCTCGAAGGTCGGCGATTCGCTCGAGGACCGGGTCAAGACGGCGCTGCGGGCGCTCGCCCGCGACTGACGCTGCGGGCGCTCGCCCGCGATTGACACTGCGCAGGAGGAGGGTGAATCGATGGAGCACCAGCCGATCGTGAATCCGGCGATGCCGGCGCCGCTCGGGCCGTACTCCCAGGTCGTCCGGGCCGGGGAGCTGCTGTTCGTGGCCGGCCAGGCGGGGATCGTCCCCGAGACCGGCCAGGTCGCCGAGGGCGACTTCGAGGGCCAGGCCCGCCAGGCCTACGCCAACCTGCAGGCGGTCCTGACTGCGGCCGGCAGCAGCCTGGGCCACGTCGTGAAGACGACGACGTTCGTCGGCAACGCCGAGGACGTGCCCGTGTCAAACCGCCTCTACGCCGAGTTCTTCCCGATCGACCCGCCGGCTCGCTCGACGCCGATCGTCGGCCTGCCACGCGGGCTCCTCTTCTCGATCGAGGCGATCGCGGTCGCGGGCTGAGCCCGGCGGCGATCGAGGTTAGAACATCTGTACGATATCGGCTCCAGCATGGTAGCATCCGGTCGATGACGGACGACGCCCTCCGCCTCCTGGCGGCCGACGCTGAAGACCCCGTGGAGATCGCCATCGAGGGCTCGCTCCGGCCACGCTCCCTGGACGAGTACATCGGCCAGCGCGAGGTGAAGGCCAACCTCGGCGTCCTGCTCCAGGCGGCCAAGGCGAGGGAGGAGGCGGCCGACCACATCCTGCTCTACGGCCCGCCCGGCCTCGGCAAGACGACCCTCGCGACGATCGTCGCGAGGGAGCTCGGGGTGAACGTCCGCTACACGTCCGGGCCCGCGATCGAGCGGCCCGGAGATCTGGCCGCGGTCCTGACCAGCCTGGACGAGCGTGACGTCCTGTTCATCGACGAGATCCATCGCCTCAACCACGCGGTCGAGGAGATCCTGTACCCGGCGATGGAGGACTACGCCCTCGACGTCATGATCGGCAAGGGGCCGAGCGCGCGCAGCCTCCGACTCACCCTCAAGCCGTTCACCGTCGTCGGTGCGACGACCCGCGCCGGGCGGATCTCATCGCCGCTGCGGGACCGGTTCGGGGCCACCTACCGCCTCGACTTCTACTCGGAGCCCGAGCTGACCCAGATCGTCGAGCGCTCGGCCCGGATCCTCGACGTCCACGTCGACGCCGGGGCGGCGTCCGCCATCGCCCGCCGCGGCCGGGGCACCCCGCGGATCGTCAATCGGCTGCTCAAACGCGTCCGGGACCACGCCGAGGTCCACGGCGACGGCCGGGTGACCGAGGCCACGGCGACCGCCGCGATGCGCCTCCTCGAGATCGACGACGAGGGTCTCGATTCGACCGACCGGAAGCTCCTCGCGGCGATCGTCCAGAAGTTCGGCTCGGGGCCGGTCGGCGTGGCCGCGCTGGGCGCGGTCCTGAGCGAGGAGATCGAGACGATCGAGGACGTCTACGAGCCGTTCCTCCTGCGGCTCGGGTTCATCGATCGCACGCCCCAGGGCCGGATCGCGACCGAGGCGGCGAGGGCCCACCTGGCCGGCCTCGGCTACGAGATCCCACCGCCACGCCGGGCCGAGGCCGAGATGCCGAGCCTCTGGGCCGATGGCCCGGCCCTGGACGTGGCGACGGGCGAGCCGGGGGCCGGCGATCGCTGAGCCCGCCGTCGCGGGCACCGATGCGCCCGCGCGGTTCGCCGTGCTCGCAACCGTCGAGGCGCCGAATATCCGCGCCCGCCTGGGCCGCCTCGAGCTGCCCCACGGGATCGTCGAGACGCCACAGTTCATGCCGGTCGGGACGAACGCCACGGTCAAGGCCCTCGACCCGGCCGACCTCGAGACGGCCGGCGCGACGATCGTGCTCGCGAACACCTACCACCTGTTCCTCCGGCCCGGCCACGAGCGGATCGAGCGGCTGGGCGGGCTCCATCGGTTCATGGGCTGGGACCGGCCGATCCTCACCGACAGCGGCGGCTACCAGGTCGTGTCGCTGGCCGACGCCCGCGTGGTCGACGCCGACGGGGCGACCTTCCGGAGCCACATCGACGGTGCGACGCACCGGCTGACCCCGGAGATCGCGATCCGGGTCCAGGAGGCACTCGGGCCGGACATCGCGGTCGCCTTCGACCACCCGGTCTACCCGTCCGCGCCGCGGGCCGAGGTCGAGGACGCGATGGAGCGGACGCACACCTGGGCCGAGCGGAGCCTCGCCGCCCACTCCCGCCCCGACCAGGCCCTGTTCGGGATCATCCAGGGCGGGGTGGACCCGGAGCTCCGCGAGCGCTCGACACGCTTCATCGCGGCCCTCCCCTTCGACGGCCTCTGCATCGGCGGCCTGGCCGGCGACGAGACGCCGGTCCAGCGGGCCGACGCGCTCGACGTCGTCGTCCCCCTCCTCGCCGACGACCCGCGGCCGCGCTACCTCATGGGCCTGGGCTCGCCGATGGATCTGCTGGACGCGGTGATCGGAGGAGTGGACCTGTTCGATTCGGTCCTCCCGGCGCGCGTCGCCCGGAACGGCCAGCTGTGGGTTCCGGGCGACGGCGAGGAAGGCGGCCGCCTGAACCTCCGCAACGCCGCCTTCCTCGACGATCCGCGACCCGTCCAGGAGGACTGCCCGTGCCTCCTCTGCCGCCGCTTCTCGCGGGCTTACCTGGCCCATCTCCTGCGGGCAAAGGAGCTCCTCGCCTACCGCCTCGCAACTTGTCACAACCTGACCTTCACCCTAGACTTCATGGTCAGGATCCGGACTGCGCTGCGAGCCGGAACCTTCCCCGAATTGCTCGTTTCGCTGCGGGCTCGTGCGGGCCGGGTGAGTCGCGGTGAAGCCGGCGTGGAGCCGGCGTGAAGCACCGTTCGATAGCCTCAATCCAGCGCGGAGGAAGCCTCGATGGGCTCTCGGGATCGACCGCACCGCGAAGCCAAGAAGAAGCCGAAGGACAAGTCCGGCCTCTCCAAGATCCAGCCGCTGACCGAGCCGCCGATGAACGTCGAGCTCATCCGGAAGCCGCGGAAGCCGCGCTGGGACGAAGAGGAGCAGAACGAGACCTGACCCGTCGCGCGGACCCGCTGTCCGCTCCGTCGGCGTCGGCAGTGACAGGAGCGTGACGGGACCATGGCGATGACGACCGAGCGGAACGGCGAGCGGAGCACCGCTGAGCGCAGCACGACCGAGCGCGGCAAGGCCGTGGACGCCGCGATCCTCGCGATCGAGAAGCAGTTCGGCTCCGGCTCGATCATGAAGCTCGGCTCGGCCTCGCGCCAGCAGGTCGACTTCATCCCGACCGGCTCGATCGCCCTCGACCTCGCTCTCGGCGTCGGCGGCATCCCGCGCGGCCGGATCACCGAGGTCTTCGGTCCCGAGTCGTCGGGCAAGACGACCATCTGCCAGCACGTCATCGCCGAGGCCCAGAAGCGCGGCGGCGTCGCCGCCTTCATCGACGTCGAGCACGCCCTGGATCCGGGCTACGCCCGGGCCTGCGGCGTCAACGTCGACGAGCTGCTCGTCAGCCAGCCGGACACGGGCGAGCAGGCCCTCGAGATCACCGAGACCCTCATCCGCTCCGGCGGCATCGATGTCGTCGTCGTCGACTCGGTGGCGGCCCTCGTGCCCCGCGCCGAGATCGAGGGCGAGATGGGCGATTCGTTCGTCGGCATCCAGGCCCGGCTCATGAGCCAGGCCCTCCGGAAGCTGACCGGCGCGGTCAGCCGCTCGAACACCGCCCTCGTCTTCACGAACCAGCTCCGGGAGAAGATCGGGGTCATGTTCGGCAACCCCGAGACGACACCCGGCGGGCGGGCCCTCAAGTTCTACGCCAGCGTCCGGCTCGACATCCGTCGGATCGAGACGATCAAGACGGGCACCGAATTGGTCGGCAACCGGGTCCGGGTCAAGGTCGTCAAGAACAAGGTCGCCCCACCGTTCCGGGTCGCCGAGTTCGACGTCATGTACGGCGAGGGCGTGTCCCGCGAAGGCGGCCTCCTCGACGTCGGCGTGGCGATGGGCGTCGTCGACAAGACCGGCTCGTGGTTCACCTTCGACGACACCCGCCTCGGCCAGGGTCGCGAGGCCTCCAAGGACTTCCTCAAGTCGAACGCCGCGATCGCCTCGACGATCGAGGGCAAGATCCGCGGCGCGGTCGACGAGGTGCCCGTCCCGGTCGAGGGCATCGAAGAAGCCGAGTAGCTCGCCGTGATCCGGGCCGTTCGCGGCGTTGGCGCCTGTGCGCGGACGCTCACGCACATTGGGGTGCGCTCGCGGCCCGTGCTCCCCTCCGCCTTGCGCTCGGACCGGCTGGCGCCGAGCTGGATCGGTGCGCGCGCTCCGAGGCTCGGCTCCGCCTGGGCCTCGACGCGCCCCCGCGGCGGCTCTGTCGTGCGGCGCATGCTCGCTGACGCCTGGCGCGCGGACGACTTGCGGCCGGCCCGTGTCAGCGCCCTCGGCGACCTGGGCTCGGCAGCCGCCCATCCTGCCGTATGCGCTCCGGGCGATCCTTGGGCGCGGAAGCCGGTCGGATCTGACCCACGTCGCGCGTGGCTGGATGCGTCCCACGTTCAGCTCTGGACGATGAGGCGGTTGCCGCGTCGCGCGCACCGCCAGATCGTCGCCTAACGCTCACCCCACAGGTGTCTGGCAGGAAGGCGCCGCGAGAGAGCCTGGCCGAGCGGCGGGCGAAGAAGGCCGAGGTCGAGGATCCGGCCGTGGTGCTCGAGGCCGCGCTGCGATTCCTCGAGGTCCGCCAGCGGTCGGTGGCCGAGGTCCGTCGCCGACTGACGAGTGCCGGCTACCGAGAAGACCTCGTGACCGCCACGATCGAACGCCTCGGCGATCTCGGGGTGCTGGACGACGAGGCGTTCGCCGCCGCCTGGGTTCAGTCGCGCGACCGGGCCCATCCGCGCGGCGAGCACGCGCTGATGCTCGAGCTCCGCCAAAAGGGCATCGACGCCTCGACGATCGCCGCCACGCTCCGCGCCCGCCGCGAGGCCGCGACCCGCTGGGAGGAGGACGTGACGGAGGCCGATCACGAGGCGACGCCGAGCGCCGACGAGGCCGCCGCGCATCGCCTGCTCGCCCGTCATGCGCGCAACCTGAGCCGCATCGCCGACCCGCGCGCCCGACGGCAGCGGGCCTACGCGCTGCTGGCCCGGAACGGCTTCGCACCCGACATCGCGGCGAGCCTCGCCCGCTCAGCCGGGGAGGCGGATCCGGACGAGCCGGCCGACCCGACCGACCCGACCTGAGCGAGGCTCAGGCGTTCGCCAGCAGCCCGGTCGCGAGCGCCTCCGCGTCGCGGACCAGCCCGACGAGGTTCGCCGAGCCCATGTCGAGGAGCCAGGGCGTGCCGATGAACGCGAGTCCGGGGACCTCGCTCAGGCCGGCCGCCTGGCGCGGGAGTCCGAAGTCGTCGAAGATCGGCAGCTCGATCCAGCCGAGGGCCGGGCGATAGCCGCTGGTCCACAGGACCGTGGAGATCCGCTCCGAGGCGAGGTCCAACCGCTCGACCTCGGGAACGTCGAACTCGAACTGGTCCGGCTCGTCGATCGGGAGTGACTCGCCCGCCCGCTCGGCGAAGGTGTCGCAGGGGCCCCGGAACCGCTCGTCGAAGAAGCGATCGGCGAAGACGAGGTTCTCGTTGAGGTCTGATCGGAACCGCGCCTCGGTGCCCTGCAGGCTGTCGAGGCGACCCGCGAGCCGAATCCCCGAGGCGGCCATCCGGCGGAGATTCGTGTCGTGCCCGCCCCCATGGCCCGAGAGCTGTGGATTGCAGGCGAACCGAGCCGCGGGCGACGGCAGGTCGGCCGCCAGGGGCAGCGGAGTGCCGACCTCTCGGCCCCGCGTCCCGAGCTGGCGCAGCCACCAGAAGATGTCCTTGCCGCGGTACCGTCGCGGCACCCGTCCGCAATGCCCGACGGCGAGGGTGACGCGCCGCCCGGCGCCGGCCAGCTCCTCCGCCAGCTGCACGCCGGATTGGCCGGACCCCACGAGCAGCACGCCGCCGTCGGGCAGGCGATCCGGGCTGCTGTACTCGTCGACGTGGAGGCTGAGGATCCCGGGGTCGAGGTCGCCGGCCATGGCCGGAACGTGGGGGCGCTGGAACGGACCGCTGGCGACGACGACTGATCGGGCGCTCAAGGGCCCGCGGCTCGTCTCGAGCTCGAACCGTGTCGCCCCCTGGCGGCGGGCGGTCAATCGGGTCACCTCGGTCCCCAGCTCGACCGGCGCGGCGATGACCTCCGCGTAGTGCCGCCAATGGTCGATGAGCTCGTCGCGGGGCATGAATCCATCCGGTTCGGCGCCGGTGTAGTCGAGGCCCGGGACCGAGACGGTCCAGTTGGGCGACACCAGCCGGAACGCGTCCCAGCGATCTTGCCAGGCTCCGCCAAGCGACGACCGGCGCTCGAGGAGCACGTGCTCGCGGCGGGCCTCGCGCAGCAGGGCGCTCATCACGAGGCCGGCCTGGCCAGCGCCGACGATGGCGGTGTCGATCGATCGCATCAACGGCAGATGTTCGCATGCCGCGGGGCGGTCGGTCGTTGGAGGCCCGCGCAACCGCGGGGAACGCCGACCGCGCCCGCCCGCGGCGACTGGCCGGAATTTCGATCATCCGTCGAAGATCGGGTCGCGTGCTGGCCGGAAGTGGCGGTTCGGGGGTTGATTGGCCGATGAACGAGTCAGTCGGCGGCTGAGCCCCTGTCGCCGGCTCTCCCGGCCGTCGGATGACCGATTCGTCGGCCACCCACGGCGGGGGCTGCAATGCCGACGCGCCCTGCGGCCCATGCCCGAAGGCCGGCGCCCTCCGTGGCCAGCGCCCGACGCGCCGACCCGCGCCCAACGCGCCGGCCCGCGCCCAACGCGCCGGCGACGCGCCCGATGCCGACGTACGTGCCGGCGACGCTCCCAGCGCGACGCCAACGCGCCAACGAGCCCACCCGCCCCACGCGCCGACTGACGTCGGGCCGCCATGACTCGGCGGCGGGCGCCCCGTAGTAGGCTAGGGGAACCGGTCGCCATCGATGCCGGTGGTGGCCAGAACGATCGACGCGGAGCCCGGCGTCCAGGGTCTGCGAACCCCCGCGCCGATCGACGACGAACATCACGCGTCCGGCAAGCGCGCGCCGGATGGGAGGAGAAGATGGATAACGTCGCCGTCGCCTTGTTGGCGCTGGCCGGCGGACTTGCCATAGGCATCGTCCTGGGCTTCTTCGGACGGAGTCGATGGGCGAACCAGTCGGTCAAGGTCGCCCACGAGAAAGCGGGCCGGATCATCGCCGACGCCCGATCCCAGCAGAAGGAGCTGATCCTCGAGGCCAAGGAGGAGAAGATCCGCCTCCAGCGCGAAGCGGAAGACGAGGCCCGCTCCCGGCGCAACGAGCTGAGTGCCCTCGAGCGGAGGCTCCTCGCCCGGGACGAGCAGCTGGACCAGCGGACAGACATGCTCGAGCAGCGCGATCGCAAGCTCCTCGAACGGGAGAGGGATCTCGACACGCAGCGCGAAGAGCTCGGCAAGCTCAACGCCGAGCGCGTCGCTGCCCTCGAGCAGGTGAGCAGCCTCTCGGCCGAAGACGCCAAGGCGATGCTCCTCGAGGCCATCCGCGAAGAGGCCGAGCACGACGCGGTCAAGCTCGCCCGGTCGATCGAGCGGCGAGCTCGCGAGGAGGCCAATGAGAAGGCCCGCGACATCATCGTCACGGCGATGCAGCGGGTCGCCGCCGAGCACACCGCGGAGCACACGGTCACCGTCGTCCACCTGCCGAACGACGAGATGAAGGGCCGGATCATCGGCCGCGAGGGCCGCAACATCCGGGCCCTCGAGCAGGCCACCGGGATCGATCTCATCATCGACGACACCCCCGAGACGGTCGTCCTGTCCGGCTTCGACCCCGTTCGCCGCGAGGTCGCGAGGATCGCCCTGACGAAGCTCATGAGTGACGGCCGGATCCATCCCGGCCGGATCGAGGACGTCGTCGCCAAGGCCCGCGCCGAGGTCGACCTCGTCATCCGCCAGGCCGGCGAGCAGGCCGCCTACGACGCCGGCGTGCCGGGCCTCCCGCCCGACATCCTGAAGCTCCTGGGCCGGCTCAAGTTCCGGACGAGCTATGGCCAGAACGTCCTCGTCCACTCGGTCGAGACCGGCGCCCTGGCCTCGGTCATCGCGGCCGAGCTCGGGGCGGACGTCATGGCCGCCAAGATGGGCGGCCTCCTCCACGACATCGGCAAGGCGGTCGACCACGAGGTCGAGGGCCCGCACGCCGCGATCGGCGCCCAGATCGCGATGAAGGCCGAGCTGCCGTTCAAGGTCATCAACGGGATCGCGGCCCACCACCAGGAGGTCGAGTACGCCTGCCTGGAGGCGCCGATCGTCCAGGTCTCGGACGCGATCTCGGCCTCGAGGCCGGGCGCCCGGGGCGAGACGATGGAGACCTACGTCAAGCGCCTCGAGGACCTCCAGGCGATCGCCGAGAGCTTCGGCGGCGTCGAGCGCTCGTTCGCCGTCCAGGCCGGCCGCGAGGTCCGGATCCTCGTCCGGCCCGAGGAGATCGACGACCTGACCGCCACCCGCCTGGCCCGCGACATCGTCAAGAAGATCGAGGAGCAGCTGTCCTACCCCGGCCAGATCAAGGTCACCGTGATCCGCGAGACCCGGGCCGTGGAGTACGCGAAGTGATCGGCTCAGGGTGTCAGAGCGTCGCAGACTGTCGCATTCGAACGGGGCCGACCCTCTAGCGCGTCACCCTCGGACGCTATGGATGCTGCACGGGATGCTGCACGGTCAGGTCGCGGCTAGGGCCTCGTCGATCGCCTGCCGGGCCTTGCGGAGCTCGTCGACGTCGGGCCGACCCTCGAGGAACCGGCAGAGGTAGGCCGCCGCTCGGGCCGCGCATTGCTCGCGCCTCTCCCGCGGTCCCGGGGGGTACTCGTCGCGGGGCTTGCCCGAGCCGCGGAGCCGTCGACCGTAGTTGGTCACGGTCGGGAGTCTACCGCGGACGCAATACGGCCCCGGCCGGGGAGGGTGCCGCAGCCGGGGCCGTCGGGAGAGGGCCTACAGGCGCCAGAGACGGCCCAGGGCGCGTCCGATGGCCCGGTTCCGGACCCTCCGGGCCATCCGGGCCGGTGAGAGGGACACGACGGCGCCCACGTCGCCGAGCAGGCGGGCCAGGGCGTACAGCAGCGTTCTCACCGGACCACCCTCCTCCTACGGTTCGGGATGCCGGGGCCGACTGCGACCAGCCCCGGCAGGGCCATCTCGGGATCATGGGGCCACGGCGTCCGGCCGTCCTCCCGCTCCGGCCGGTAGCCGATGATGGGATCGAGGATCAGGACCAGGACCCAGCCGAGGAACACGGCGGCGCCGGCGGTCACGCCGACGAGCAGCGCCCACAGGATGAGGGCGATCATCGCACCACGTCCGACGCGGCCACGGCCAGATCCAGCCCCTCGAGGCCAGGAACGGGCGCCAGGGGCGACCAGCGACACGTCAGGGTGACCCACACCACGGAGCCCGGATGGCGGTCGCCTAGGTCATCGTCGAGCCATTCATCGACCACGGCGGGATCGGCGCAGCCGGCCCGGTCGGCCTCGCGGGAGACGAGGGCGTCCCAATCCGGCCCCGGAATGTCGGCCGGGTGCCAGGATGCCCAGCCCGCGAGGGTCGCGGCGGACCCTTGCGCCGCGAGGCGGTGTACCCCGAGGTCGCCGACGTCGACGGTCGCGAGGATCAGGAAGAGGGCCAACGGCAGGGCCAGGGCCATCTCCACGAGGGCCTGTCCCGTTCTATCCGTCAGGGTCGCAGGGCGAGGGTGCGAGCCTCGCGACGCCGCGAGGTTTCGGCCGGTCACAGGGTGCCGCCGATCGGCGATAGCAGCCCGTTCAGGTTGGCCGAGAACGCGATCAGGAGGGCGATTGCCAGGACCGCGACGAGGGCCACGACGATGCCGTACTCGGCGAGCCCCTGCCCGCGGGCGACGAGGGTCGGGCGCGGGGGATAGCCGGGGAACCCGACCAGGACGGCCGCAGGCTCGGCCTCGATGATGGGCGTCTCGCCGAGGGCGAGGGCCGAGCGTAGGTGCCGGGCGAGCTTCGCCCGGACGGCTACCGCGAGCTCGACGCCGTGAGCGTCGGTCGCGTAGACAACGGCGGTCGACGTGCCGTCGTGGATGACGACATGACGGACCGTCAGTCGGAGGGTGCCGCGCATAGCGGCCTCGGGAGGAGTCATCCGGCCAGTACCTCGGATGGGTGCCGGGGCGCCGTTACTGGCGACGCCCCGGCCAGGGCCGCCCCTAGGTCCCGCTCCTCCCGGAGAAACGGAGGCGCCCCGGACGCGCACCGGGTACTGGCCGGCCGCTATCCGGGGCATAGAAAACGGCGGCCAGTACTACGCCAGCCGCCATCCTACGCCGATGGCACGTCGGGCGATAGGGGCCAAAGGTCCCGAGGGGGCCGGCGACGATACCGGCCCCACTGGCACGCTCGGAGGCGGTTCCGACCTCTCGATCGCCCGCCGGTCGGCCCGGTTCGGCTTCCCCGGGCCTCGCGGGAGCGTGCCAGTCGGTATGTGCGGGACCGCCGGCGACGACGGCCCCGGACGGCTTACGGCCCCGAGGAATAGGGGGCCGGTGGTCGCCGGCCCGGCTTGACCGCGGGAGGAACTAGAGACGCGGCCGAGCCGGGAGCCCGTATTCGGTTACGACAGGGTGACGAGCCGCCGGAAGGCGTTGGCGTCCACGACGCCGGCCCCGACGCGCCAGAACGCGTACAGGCCACGCTGCCCGGTCGGGCGCTGATTCGAGCCGAACAGGTGCGGGATGATCTCGATCGAGAGCCCGATCCGATCGACGATGACGTATCGACTGAAGTCGCCGACGACCGCGATCGTGGTCCCGGACGCGAGGCTCGCCGACATGTCGGAGACCTCGAGGAACCGGCGCCGGAGCAGGGTCGCGGGCGTCTCGTCGATGCCGGGGAACTGGCGAGCGCCGTTGGTGCTCTCCATCTGGCTGATCTTGTTGGCGATGAACCCGGAGGCGGCAAAGGTCGCGTTCGGGCGGTAGCGGGCCGGCAGGGCATCGTCGAGGGAGTAGACATCGGCGGTGGCGAACGCCGCGGTGCCGGCCGTGTTGATGAACGCCGTGCCGCCGACGAGGACGCCCTGCGGGGCGTTCGTCCCGGTGCCGGTCACGAACGCGGTACCTTCGGAAATCTGCTTGGCATCGTCGAGGGCGATGGCGAGCTCGGATTCGAGGGTTCCCCAATCCATCCCGATCTCGATCGAGAACGGGACGAACGCTTGGGCTTTCTCGGTTGAGATCGACGGCTGCGACAGGGTCGGGGCGTTGTCGCTCGCCTCGGTCGCCTCGGGAACGAACCCGGCCGTAATGCCGGCCGATGCGATGCCCTTCCAGACGTCGACCGCGATCGGCACGACGCGGGCCACCTCACGCAACGGGGAGTTGCTCCCGTTCGTGGTGGTGATCAGGCTCGGGTCGATGGCGGCCGGGACCGCGTAGGCGGATTGGGTCCCGCCCCAGGCCCGCTCGGCCATGATGCCGCGGACGGCCCGGAAGGCCTCGCGCTCGTCGTTGGACAGCTCGATCGGGGCGAGGGTCGGGCCGGACGACAGGCTCCGCAGGAATGCCCGCTTGTAGGCGTCCGACGAGACCGCGTCGAGGTACCGGGCGCCGACGGCGCTGTGGTCGGTTGTGTCGCGGACGAGGGCCTCCAGGCGGTCGGCGCCGGCGGCGTCGAGGGCCGTTGCCTTCTGCAGCCGCTCGACGGCCCGGAGGCCGCGGGAGACCGCTTGGCTGCGGGCCGGGGAGCTCGGCTCGTCGGACCGCTCCGGCTCGGAGTGCTCCAGGTGGCCGGGATGCTCGGCGATCGAGCGCAGGACGTCGCCGGCCTCGGCGTCGAGCTCGGCCAGCCGCTCGCGGGCGTGCTCGATGCCGGTTGCGAGCCGTTCGGCGCGCTGCGACTGGCCGGCGGTGAGCTTGTCGGCGCTCCGTTCGAGGAGGGCCTCGGATTCGGCGGTGAGATCGGCGATCTTGGATCGCTCGGTGTCGCGGTCGACGTTGATCGCGGCGAGGGTGCGTGACATGCGAAAGCCTCTCAGTCGATCAGGAACCGACCGATCCGACGAGAGGCGCGCAGCGCGGCCCGTGGGCGTCGTGTTCGCGATAGACCGGGAGGCCAGGAGGCGGCCCGGCGATACGGGGAGGCTCCCGAGGGAGCGGCCCGAGGGCATCCTACAGCTAGTTGCGCTGCGAAGCAATCCGGGCCGCCCGTTCGCGGATCGCCTCGCGAGAGATCCGGGCCAGTCGACGCGCCGGCTCGTCGCCGTAGGCCGAGAGGTAGACATCGACCCAATGGACATCGACGATGACCGTCTCGAGCCCCTGCCCGGGCTGGTAGGTCTCGCCTCGGATCGCTTCGTCGAGGACCTCGGCCATCGCCAGGAGAATCGGGTCGGTCGGGTCGGTCATCGAGGCGCCTCCGTGTTCCGCGGCAGTCGGGCGAGCTTCCGGGTCATGCGGCGACGTTCCTCGGGCCGGAGCTCGCCGTGCTCGTCGAGCCAGGCGATCTGTGCGGCTTCGGCCGCGTCCCAGGAGCCCCAGTCGTCGGGGTCGCCCAGGAGGTCCGACCGCTCGGCGTCGAAGATCCAGAACGCGACGGGCCGGCCGCCCGGGCGCCGCTCGATCGCCCGCTCGACGAGGTAGCTGCGGTTCGCCTCCCAGGCGTCGCGGGCGGCCTCCCAGGACGCGAACGGCTCGGGGTCGAAACCGGCCACCTCGAGGGCGAACGTCTCGGGGAAGGTCAGGTCGGCGGCGGTGCGGCGCCTCATGCCGTCCTCCTCCCACGCGGGAAGCTGGACACGCCGGCCGCACGACGGGCGGCCTCGGCCGGCCGCTCGACGCCGAGGGCCGCGAGGGTGCGGACCAGCGCGGCGCGGGCGTCCCGCTCGACGCCGATCGCCGGATGGGCGCGGACGCCGTACCGGCCGGGGACATAGGCGCCGTCACGCTCGATCGCGGCGCGGGCCTCGGCCACTCGGTCGGCGGCCTCACACGCGGCGGCCAGGATGGCGGCCTCTCGGCCGTCGTGGGCGTACTCGGCGTCGATGACGGTCCACAGGGCGCGGCCGGCGGGCTTCAGGTGCGATGGTGGTTTCACGGCTTCACCTAATCCTCTCGGGGCTGGTGTGGGTGCCAAACGCTGAGCGCGGGTCATGCACCGGGGCCACCGTTCGCGACGGGGTACGGCCCCCCACCGGGGGTGTGGCAGTGCCAGCCCGGTCGGCGTTATGGGCCATGTGGCGCCAGATCGTGACGGCCGGCTCGTTGAGGTCCCGCATCGCCACGGGTGAGCAGGGGCAGCGGGCCTCGGCCCGGTGGTCGCCGTGGTCGGTCCATTCGACCGCGTGACGGTCCCGGGTCATCGCAGGATCGCCGCGATGCGGTCGGGGTAGTCGGCCTCGCGCCAAACGTAGGACGGGACGCCGGCCGCGTTGAGCCAGGCGAGCCAGTGGAGCTGTTCGGCGGTCGAGGCGTTACGGCCAACCTTGAGCTCGGCGCAGACGATCCGGCCGGGCCGGACCAGGACGAGGTCGGGGAACCCCTTGCCGTCCGCCTGTACCGGCGTCCGCCAGCCTCGAGCCGTCAGCGCCGGGCGGAAGTGAGCGCACCGGTAGCCGAGGGTGTGGGCCAGGTCGATGACGCCGCGGAGCAAGTCGGCCTCGGTCATCTTCGGGGTGGCGGTCATGCCATCGCCTCGCAGGCGTCGCAGACCCAGCCGGAGCCGTCCCGGCGATGCTGCGACTGGTGGGCGCGGTAGTCGTCGCACCACGAGGTGACAGGCGGTGACGGGGTGACACTGTCACCCACTTCCCCTATAGGGGTGGGTGACATGTCACCCTCCCGGTCACCGGTCGAGTCCATATCCACGGTGACACCGGGTGACAGGGGCTCGGCTTCCGTGGTCGGGTCCGGGGTGGCATCGCGGGTGACACCGGGTGACACGCTCGCGAGGATCGAGCCGAGGTCGGGTGACACGGCCAACGGGCCATCGGCCGTTACTCGACCGTCCCGCCGGAGGGCGGCGACGTGGCGCCGGACCGTCCGGATATGGACGTCGAGATAGGTGGCGATGGCGGCCGCGTCGCTCTGCCCGGTCGCGATGCAGCCGAACACGCGCTCGCGGGTATCGGTCCCGAGGTCCTCGCCGGCGGCGACCTCTAGGGCGTGAAACGCGCCACCCTCGGCCGTCAGCACTAGCGTCGAGGGCGGAACGCGCTTCGCCATCCGCCACAGGATCCGGCCGCCGGCCTCGGACATGAGGGCCACGGAATCGGCTTGCCGGGTCCACTGGCCCATGACGTCCGCGAGCTCCTGCCCGTGGGCGGGCGCATCCTTGCCGCGCTTCGCTTGCCGGTTCGGCTTGACGAGGTGGACGGACACCACGACGGCGCAGCCGCGCTCGCGGGCCAGGCCGCGGAGAAAGCGCACCACGGCCTTGAGCTCGGCGCCCCATTCCTCGCCGACCATCGACGAGCCGGTGTCGAAGATCGCGACGGCCGGGGCTACGCGCTCGATCGCCTCGCCGATGTATCGCTGGTCCTCCGGGTCGACGAGCGACAACCCCTCGATCGAGAGCGTGTAGTAGTCGGTCAGGGCCGACCGATCGAGCCCGAACCGGTCGAGGATCTCCTCCTCGCGCCGCGTCTCCTCCTCCTCGCCGTTCTCGACCTCGACGAGCAGGACCCGGACCGGTCCCGGGATCGGGTAGTGGTCGAATAGGGCGCCGTGGGCGGTCGCGAGCCGGACCGCGAGCTCCAGGCGGGCGTATGACTTGCCCACTCCCTCGGCGGCAGCCAGGACCATTAGCCGGCCGGGTCGGAGCACTCCCTCGACGAGCCACGGGTCGGCCAGGGCCGCGGTCGGATCCTTGCCGCTCGCCGGGGTCGGCCAGGGCCGCGGTCCAGTGGCGGACGGGGTTTCGCGTCCGTCAACGGATGGAGGATCGGTCGCGGCGTCGAGGTCGGCGGCGTCTCGGAGATAGGCGATCGCGCCACCCGGCCCCGCGTATCCGGCCCGCTCGAGACTCTCGACCATGCCCGCGACGTAGACGAGCCGACCGGCGACCAGGGCGGCCCGTTCCTCGGCGGTCGCGGCCTGCCATTCGCGCCCGCCGGCCGCTTCGGCCTCGCGGTAGGCGATGGTCGCGGCGTCCCGGAAGCTCGGGGAGGCGACGGGCTCGGCGGTCATCGGGCGTGCCGGTCGAGCTCGGAACGCGGGACCCGGCGAGCGTTCCGAGGGCCGACCGTCCGCAGCCGCCCGGAGTCGGCCCAGCGGGTCGCGGTCGAGCGTGAGACGCCGAGCAGCCCGGCGGCGGCCGAGAGGGTCACGAGGGCGGGGGGTTCGGCCGGCTCGCGTCGGTCGGCCAGGACGGCGCCCATCGCGTCGCGGAGTTCGTCGAGCGCCCGGAGCAGGCGGGCCTCGGGCGTCATCGGGCCGCGCCGGCCGTCTCGCGGTCGAGCCCGTCGAGCAGGAGCCGGATTGCCTCGCGCTTCGGGTCGCGCATGTTGCGCCGGGCGAGCTCGTGGAGTCGGTCACGATCCTCGGGTGAGAGGGTCAGTACGACGCGGGGCCAGCGTCGGCGGGAGGGTGTCGTCTCCATGCCCGCCATCGTCCGCGCCGGTCAGGGCCAGGACAAGGGCGGACACCGGACACTATCCGGACGTCCACCTTCGGGCGTCGTCGAGGATCGCGGCCCAGGTGCCGCCGACGCGGCGGAGCGTCCGCGGGTCGCGATCGAGGGCCTCGGCGATCTCCTCCTCGGTGGGGTCGTGCCCCTCCGCCATCGCCTCGGCGACGGCCTCGACGATCCGATCCCGCTGCAACCCGCGTCCGCGCGCCGGGCCGCTCCGGCCAGGGCGCGAGGATCGAGCTGTCAGCGCCCGAGCGTTCGCCTCGATCGCTCGGCGCAGCCGGCGCGCCTCGGCCCGCTCGATCGCGGCGCGCTGTTCCTCCGGACTCGGGAAGCTATCCCATCGGGCGCGTTCCTCGGGTGTCATGTCGCGGCCGGTCATCGGAGGGCCTCGCCGATCGCGGCGGCGATCGCCTCTCGACCGTTCTCGATCGGTCCCGCGTAGGTTCGGAGCAGGACGGCCGGGTCATGGCCCAGGACGTCCGCGAGGGCCTTAGGCGCGACGCCTCGGGCGAGGGCGAGGGTCGCATAGGTGCCGCGGAGGTCGTGAAACCGGAGCCCCTCGAGCCCGGCCCGGGCGCGGAGGTCGCGCCATCGCTCGCCGGCCCGCTCGGGGATCAGGGGCCGCCCGTCCCGGTCCGCGATGACGGGTCCGTCCCGGCGATCCTCGGCCCGGAGGGCGTCGAGCGCGAAGAGCGGGAGGGCCACGGTTCGGACGCCGCGCCGGCTCTTCGTCGGGCCGACGCCGGCCCGCGAACGCGAGCCGTGGATGCTCACGGTCCCGGCGGCAAGGTCGACGTCCGACCAGTCGAGCGCCAGGAGCTCGCCGACGCGGGCGCCGCTCCCGAGGGCGAGGGTCACGAGCAGGCCGGCCCCGTCATCGTCCCGGGCAAGGTCGAGCAGCGCCCGGGCCTCGGCCGCGGTCAGGGTCCGGCGACGGGTCGAGCCTTCGACGCGCGGGGCGTGCGACAGGCGGGCCGCGTTCCGGGGTGCCTTGCCGTCCCGCTCGGCGTCCGCGAGGCAGGCGGCCAGGACGCGACGGGCGAGGGCCACGGTCGAGGGCCGATGGCCCCGCTCGGTCAGGCTCGCGGTCCAGCGTTCGACGTCGCCCGGCCGGAGGTCGGCCAGGGGCCACGAGCCGAGGGCCGGCAGGACGTGCCGCGCGACGATGCCGCGATAGCTTCGGAGGGTCGCCGGGCGGATGCGATGGGCGACGGTATCGAGCCATCGGGCCGCCCACCATCCGAGGGTCGGGGAGTCGGCCGTCTCGGCCTCGCGGTTCGAGTCGGCCATCGCGTCTCGCAGGCGCCGGCTCGCCTCGGCGCGGGAATGGCCCGAGACGTAGCGCCGGGTCCGGCGGCGGGTGATCGGGTCCTCGATGACGTAGGCGCCGCGCCATAGCCCGGCGCCCGTCTCATACAGACTGCCGGCGCCCGGGGTCCGGCGAGGTCGGGTAGTCTCCTGCATGGCTCGGGTTCCTTCCGAGTCGGGTGCGGATCGGGTCCGGTCGCTTAGACCGGCCGGACCGCCGCGCCACGGTACCGGAGTGTATCACAATGCTGCATCGATGCTGCACAGGCGCCCGTCTAGGCACGGTCGCGGGGTACGCGAAGTAACGATCGATTCGTGGTTCACCGCGGACGGCCATCGCGCGGACGAACGGGGCCGAGCGCGAGCGCGGTGTCTACCTCGCCGGCATGAGCAGCGCGCCGAGGTCGCCGAGCAGGCGGCCGCCCACGAATGCGCCCACGAAGCTCACCAGAAGCTGCGCGGCGTCCGCATAGTCGGCGCCGAAGAGCTGGGCGAACAGGTAGCCGCCGATCAGACCGCCGACGGCGCCGACCACCCCGCCGATCAGATAGCCACGCCACGGGTCGGGCTCGGGTCGAGGCGGCTTGATCGGGCTTGGCGGGAGGATCGGGTCGGGCGGAAGAATCGGATTGGGCGGCAGGATCGGGCGCGGTGGCAAGGTTCCGCAGAACCACCCAACGAGCAACCATCCGACGAGGACCGCGACGGCTGGCATGGGCTCCCTCCCTTGCACGTGACGAGCCGCCGGCCGGGTGACGGTGGCGGCTGAACGCGGTCTACATCGCGCCGGCTGTTCGCCGCAATAGGGCGAGGTCCGTAGCCGCCATCGATCCGCAGCCAGGGCGCTGGGTGGTCGCCGCCGCGGGCGCAGGGCGGCTCGGGGGCTCCGTCGGATACCCTGACCCCGATGTCATCCCCTTCCCAGCCCGACGAGCGCCTGGCCGGCCGCGTTCGCCTCGGCAACGCCGTCAATGCCGGGACGCCGCGCCCGGATGGGGCCTGCCGCGTGCTGATGATCGGCGACGTCATCGGCAAGCCCGGACGCGTGGCCCTCGAGGCGATCCTGCCCGGGCTCCGCGAGGAGCGGGGGATCGACTTCGTCACCGCCAACGGCGAGAACCTCGCCGGCGGCATGGGCCTGACCGTCTCGACGGCGGAGGCGCTCCTGGCCGCCGGGGTCGACGTCATCACCAGCGGCAACCACATCTGGGACAAGCGCGAGATCTACCCGTTCCTCGAGACCACCGAGCGGGTCCTCCGGCCGCTCAACTACGGCACCCACGAGGTGCCCGGCCGGGGCTGGGGCACGTACCACGCCCTCGACGGGACGGAGCTGGCGGTCATCAACCTCCAGGGCCGGACGTACATGCAGCCCATCGAGAACCCGTTCACCGACGCCGACCGCCTCCTCGACGAGTCGTCCGAGCCGCTGCCGCCGGTCCGGCTCGTCGACTTCCACTGCGAGATCACGTCCGAGAAGAACGCCCTCGGGCTGTACCTCGACGGCCGCGTCTCGGCCGTCGTCGGGACGCACACCCACGTCGTTACCGGTGACGAGCGGATCCTGCCCGGCGGGACCGCCTACCAGAGCGACATCGGCATGACCGGGCCGATCTGGAGCGTCATCGGCTTCGCCCCGCGGACCGTCCTGCCGCGGTTCATCAGCGCTCTCCCCACGCGCTTCGAGGTCGGCGACGGGCCGGTGATCCTCAACGCGGTCCAGGTCGACGTCGATCCGGCGACCGGCCGGGCGCTCGCCATCGAGCGAGTCTCGCGGCTCCACGAGGCATGAGCGGCGGGCGACCGCCGCGCCACGATCTCAACTCGGGGCCCGCGACGTCCGGCCGCCGGCGCCCGCGGCACGCCCTGCCCGGCGACCCGGTCGTCCCGCCGGCACCGGCGACGATCGATCTCCACACCCACACCGCCCGCTCGGACGGGCTCCTCGAGCCCGCCCGGCTCGTGGCCGATGCCGCCGCCGCCGGCGTCCGCCTCCTCGCGATCACCGACCACGACACCCTCGCCGGCGTCCGCGAGGTCATGGCGGCCGGCGCCGTCCCGCCCGGTCTGGAGCTCCTGCCCGGCATCGAGCTCAACGCGATCACCGCCGATCGCGCCGACCTCCGCGAGAACGAGGTCCACGTCCTCGGCCTCGGCGTCGACCTCGAGGATGCCACCCTCGAGGCGGCCCTGGCCCTCCAGCGAGACCGCCGCCGGGTCCGGTTCGAGCAGATGGTCCGCCGGCTCCGGGACATCGCCCGGCCCGTCGACGATGCCCTGGAGCGGCTGCCGGCGACCGGTGACGACGACGCTCTCGGACGGCCGCGGGTCGCCCGGGCGATGATCGCCAAGGGCTACGTGACCAGCGTCGAGGAGGCGTTCCGGACGTATCTCTCGCGCGGCCGTCCGGGCTATGTCCCCAGGGAGGGCATGGGCCCGATCGACGCGATCCGGGCGATCCGGGCCGCCGGCGGCCTGGCCGTGCTGGCCCACTTCTCCGAGGCCCCCGACCGGCCCGACGTCATCCGCGAGCTCCGGGAGGCTGGATTGGGCGGCCTCGAGGTCTATTACCGGACGTTCGACGCCGTCACGGTCGAGGCCGTCGCCGCGGTGGCCAGGGACGCGGCGCTCGTCGCCACGGGCGGCAGCGACTACCATGGCGACCTCGAATCGTATGCCGCCACGCACGCCCGGCTGTGGGTCCCGCCCGAGGTCGGGGCGAGGGTGCGGGCCGCGCTCGCCGCGGCCGACGCCAGGGACGGCGCGCGACCGGCAGGACCAGGGCTCTAGCTCGAGGGGACGGTGCTGGCCTGGGCGGCCGCCTCGAGGTTTGAGCCCGGGAGCCGCCTCGCCAGGGCCGCGAGGCCGACGAGGATCGCCGTGCCCATGACCGGCGCGCCGATCTCCTTCGCGATGGTCGTCTCGGTGATGAGCCCGACCATGAACACGAGCAGCCCGGCGTTCATTGCCCAGAACACCAGCCGGTCGGCCCACGACCAGACGTCGCGGCGATCGGCAGTGAGCGTGAAGAGCAGCCCGAAGAGCAGGTTCGTGACCACGCCGATGAACGTCGCGTGATCGCTGGCCAGGCCCACCCCGGCCGGCACCGCCGTGATGTCGCCTTCGGCCGCCGTCACCAGCCCGATCAGATAGATGAACATCGCGATGGCGACGATGACGAACAGCGACGACGCCGCAAAGTACAGCCCCGGCCCGCCACCCCGCCAGGCTGCGCGGATTGCCGCCGGGACCACGCGGACGACGAACAGGACCACGGCCGTGAGCTGGAGCGCCGCGTCGATTCCGGCCGGCGCCATGAGCTGGTCGCCGGGTAGCAGCAGCAACGCGGCGGCCAGGACCGCGCCGCCGATGAACAGCGCGAGCACCTGGACGAGGCCGAGCCGCGGAAGGCCGGCGGTGCCCTTGACCCGCCACTCGAGGACGCCCATCGCGACGAGGATGAGGTAGCTGAAGATCATGGTCGCGGCATGGGCGCCGATCACGTCGCCGCCGGACGGCAGGACCTGGTTGCCGGTCGCGAACTGGATCTGCAGCAGGACGCCGATGATGGCTCCGTAGGTGAATGTCGTGAGCCCCAGCACGACCGCCAGCCGGGGCAGCGACCGCTCGGCCAGACCGAACCGCCACGTCCAGGCGATCAGCCACACGATCGCGATCAGGAGCACCGTGCCGGTCACGGCTCGTGCCCCAAAGTTGCCGGTGTAGAACGCGGCCACATAGAGCGGCACCAGGACCGCGAGAGTCGCGATCAACCGACCGTCGGACCGCTGGAACAACCAGGCCGCGGTTGCCACGAAGCCGAGCGTGATCCACCCGATGGTTCCGGCGTGGACATGGGTGAGCAGCTGGTTCTGGTCGAACTCGACGACATCGGCGCCGTTCAGGATCCCGATCGAGACCGTGACCACGAACGTGGCCATCGAGACGAGGTACAGGGCCCGGGCGTGCCGGGGCCACGCAGCTTGGAAGGTCGTCATGGCCCCGAGCCTGAACCGACGGCCATCCCGAGGGCAAGGGCTCCGCGTCCCGCGGAGGTCGGGAACCGGTGCCGGCCGTTCTCGCCGCCTTCGGCTCGGACGTGATCTCGGGGTACCATCTGCCGGCGATGTCCCAGGTCAGATCGTGACGCTGCCCCGAATCACCGGCCGCGCCCTGCCGGTGCTCGACCAGGCCCTGCCCGGACCGCGAGCGCCGAGTCCGGCGCCCGCCCCGATCCAGGAGCGCCTCCGCGAGTTCCGGCCCGAGCCGCGAGCGCTCCCGAGCTTCTACGTCTGGACCCTCGGCTGCCAGATGAACCGGAGCGATTCGGAGGAGATGGCCGGCCGGCTCCTCGCCGCCGGCGCGACCGAGGCCCCGTCGATGGAGGCGGCCGACCTCGTCGTCATCAATACCTGCGCGATCCGGGAGCTGGCCGAGCAGAAGGTCATCGGCCGGCAGGGCCATCTCAACGCCCTGAAGGCCGCCAACTCCTCGCTCCGGGTCGTGCTCACCGGCTGCGCCGTCCGGGAGCGTGATCGCGACGGCCTCGAGCGGCGATTCCCGGCGGTGGACCTGTTCCTTCGGCCGGATGAGGAGCCGGAGCTCGTCGACCGGCTGGGGCTGGCCTCGGCCCAGGCCCCGGTCGGGGCCGTCGGCGCGACGACGGTCGTCGGTCGGACCGTCGTCGGCGTCGCCGACCACCTCTCCGCCACCCGGGCCGCCGCCGTCACCGGTGGCGCCGTCCATCGAACCTCCGCGATCTCGGCCTGGCTGCCGATCATCTACGGCTGCGACAAGACCTGCACCTACTGCATCGTCCCGTTCAGCCGCGGTCCCGAGCGGAGCCGCCCGTTCGACGACATCGTCGAGGAGGCCGGGGCCCTCGCCATCGCCGGCTTCCGGGAGGTCACCCTCCTCGGCCAGAACGTCAACTCCTACGGCCACGACCTGGCGCCCGAGGCCCGCTTCGGCCACATCGCCACGAAGCGCTGGGCCGGCCGTCACCTCGATCTCGGCTCGCGGCCGGACCTGGCCGAGCTGATCCGGGCGGTCGACGGGATCCGGGCCTCGGACGGGGCCCCGGCCATCCCGCGCCTCCGGTTCATCACCTCGCATCCGTGGGACCTCTCGGACCGCCTCATCGAGGCGATGGCCGAGTGCCCCAGCCTGTGCGAGGCGCTTCACCTGCCGGTCCAGTCGGGCGACGACGAGGTCCTCCACCGGATGGGCCGCCAGTACACGATCGAGCATTATCTCGAGCGGCTCGAGAAGATCCGGGCGGCCGTCCCCGGGATCACGATCAGCACCGACATCATCGTCGGCTTCTGCGGCGAGACCGAAACCCAGTTCGAGCGGACCCTCCGGTTCCTGGAACAGGTCCGGTATGACCAGGTCTTCGCGGCCGCCTACTCCGAGCGGCCCGGCACGCCGGCCACCCGCCTCGCCGACGACGTCCCGGCGGCCGAGAAGCGCCGCCGCCTCAACGCCCTCCTCGCGCTCCAGGAGCCGATCGGGCTGGAGCGCAACCGACAATGGCTCGGACAGGAGGTCGAGGTCCTCGTCGACAGCGTGACGCCGCCGCGCTCGCACGACCACGACGACGGCCACGACCGCGACCGGCCACGCGACGGGGCGCGCGACGCGCGCGCCGGGGCGCGCGCCGGCCACGACGGGGCGGGGGAGGGGAGCGAGCTCCGCGGCGTCCGACCAGCCCCGGGCGAGGTCGCCCTCTCGGGCCGGACGCGCGGCAACAAGCTCGTCCATCTCGCCGGTAACGCCGACTGGATCGGCCGGCTCGTCCGGGTCAGGGTGGAGCACGCCGGCCCGTACTCGTTGCGGGGGACGGATCCCCGAACCGATGGTTAGCAGGGCGTCGCCCCGGGCTCTCGGGGAGCGGTCGGTGACTCGCAGTTGAGGTTGCCGGCACCGCCCCTCCTCGTCATCGCGGGTCCTACCGCGACCGGCAAGACGGGGCTCGCCATCCGACTCGCGCTCGCCCTCGCCGCCGAGGACGGTCTCCCGGCCGAGGTCATCAGCGCCGATTCCCGCCAGGTCTTCCGAGGGCTGGACATCGGGACCGCGAAGCCGACGCTCGAGGAGCGTGGCGGGGTGCCGCACCATGGGCTCGACCTCGTCGAACCCGACGAGCCGTTCTCGGTGGCCGACTTCGCCGACCACGTGGCGACCGTCCTGCCGCCGATCGCCGCGGTCGGAGGGCTTGCGATCCTGGCCGGCGGGACCGGCTTCTACCTCCGGGCGATCGCCCGCGGCCTCGATACCGCCGCCCTGCCGTCCGACGCGGCGACGCGGCGCCGGATCGAGGGCGAGCTCGTTGCCGCCGGCCTGAGCGCGACCGCCGAGCGCCTGGCCCGCCTCGCCCCGACGCTGGCGGGCGGGGTCGACCTCCGCAACCCGAGGCGCGTCGCGCGGGCCCTCGAGATCGCGGAGCTCGTCGGCGACCGACCGCTGCCGCCGCCGCGCGGCTACGCGGGCCACGTCGCCTGGCTTGGCCTGGACGTCCCCGCGGCGACCCACCGCCGCTGGATCGCGGACCGGGCCCGGGCCCAGTTCGACGCCGGCCTCGTCGAGGAGGCGCGGGCCCTCCGGGAGCGGTACGACCCGTCCCTCCAGGCGTTCAGCGCCATCGGCTACGTCGAGTCGTGGGCCCTCCTCGATGGCGACATCGACCGCGAGGCTGCGATCGCGCGTGACGCGGCCCGGAACATCGCCTTCGCCAAGCGCCAGCGGACCTGGTTCCGGCGAGAGCCCGACATCGAGTGGCTGGACCCGTCGGCCGTCGACCCATTGCCGCACGTCCTGGCCCGGGCCCGGGCGCTCGTCGCCTGGCGATGACGAAGCGCCTCCATCCGGCCGTCCCGCTCGCATCGGAACGCGTTGCGGCCTGGCGCCTCGGCCGCCAGCACCTCGGGGTGGAGGCGGCCTCCGGGCGCCCGGAGCAGGTCGCCGCCGCCCTCGTCGGCGTCCAGGCCCAGGTCCCGTCGGCGGCCGCGCTGGCGATCGCCCTCCGGTGCCGCGGCGCCGACGTCGACACGGCCACCCGTGCCGTCGCCGAGCGCCGGCTGGTCCGGGCCTGGGCGATGCGCGGCACCCTCCACCTCTTCGCCGCCGACGACTACCCGACGATCGTCGCCGCGCTCCGGCGGCGCGAGACCTGGCGCCGGCCGGTATGGTTCCGCTACTTCGAGGTCACCGAGGCCGAGATGGAGGCGATCATCGAGGGCGTCGGCGCGGTCCTCGACGACGGCCGGCCACGCACCCGCGCGGAGCTCACCCGGGACCTCGGCGAGCGCGTGGGGCGCAGCCTCGAGCGGCAGCTGGGGTCGAGCTGGGGGACGCTCCTGAAGCCGGCCGCCGAGCGCGGCTACCTGATCCACGCGACCGGCGACGGCGGGGCGGTGACGTTCACACGGCCGGACCGCTGGCTCGGCCGCTGGCGCGACGAAGACCCTGACGCGGCCATCGTCAACGTCCTCAGCCGGTACCTTGCCGCGTACGGACCCGCGTCCGAGAAGGAGATCCTGCGTTGGTGGGGCGGCCTCAAGCCGTCGCTCCTTCGGCCGGCCCTCTCGGCCCTCGACGGCGAGCTCACCGAGGTCGAGGTCGAGGGTCGGCGCGGCCGAATCCTGACGAGTGACGTCGAGGCGATCCAGGCCGCCGAGCCGCTCGACGAGGGTGTCCACCTGCTGGGACCGTTCGATCCGCTGATCGTCGGTGCCGGTCTCCGCGACGCGCTCATCCCGGCGGCGCACCTGAAGCGGGTCTCCCGGACGGCCGGCTGGATCTCGCCGGTCGTCCTCGTCGGGGGCGAGGTCGCCGGCGTCTGGGCAAGCAGCCAGAAGGGAGACCGGCTCGAGCTGACGGTCGACCTCTTCGGCCGCTCGAGCGGCGCGCTCCGGCGAGCCATCGCAGCGGCCGCGGAACGGATCGCCATGGCCCAGGGCGCGACCGCGGCCGTCACCTATGGGCCCGCGTACGCCGCACCGACCGGCACCGCTGCGGACGCGGCCGCTAAGGACGCATGAAGCACGGGATCATCCTCAACGCCGGGAGCCCGCGCGAGATCGCCGCCCTCGCCGGGGAGGCCGAGCGGGCCGGCTGGGACGGCGTCTTCACCTACGACGCGATCGCCATCGGGGTCGACGAGCTGTACGACCCATGGGCGCTCCTCGCGGCGATGGCGATGACGACGACCGCCGTCACCCTCGGGGCGATCGTGTTCGCGCCGACCCGGCGGCGGCCGTGGGTCGTGGCCCGCCAGGCGCTGACGGTCGACCAGCTCTCGGCGGGCCGGCTCGTCGTGCCGGTGGGCCTGGGCACGCTCGACGACCTCGGCTTCGGGAACGTCGGCGAGCCGACGGCCGGTCGCGAGCGGGCCGCGATCCTCGACGAGACGCTGGCGATCCTCGACGGGCTGTGGTCCGGCGAGCCGTTCGAGCACCACGGCCAGCATTACGACTTCGGGCCGATGACGTTCCGGCCCCGCCCGGTGGCGCGGCCGCGGATCCCGATCTGGGTCGTCGTCGCCTGGCCCCACGAGCGGTCGGTCGAGCGAGCCCTGCGCTGGGACGGGCTGGTCCTCCAGACCGATGACCTCGCCGAGGTCGCGAGCGCGGCAGCGCTGGCCCGGTCGCGCAGCGCCGCGTCCGGCCGAGCCGGGCCGTTCGAGATCGTCGTCCAGGGCTCGACACCGCCCGACCGGGAGGCCGCCCGCGCCATCGCCGCGCCGTACGCGAGGGCCGGCGCCACCTGGTGGATCGACGCCGATTGGAGGGGGGTGACCCTCGATCGCCTGACGGCCCGCGTCCTCGCCGGACCGCCCCGCGTATCCTGACCCGGCGATGCCAGCCCGCCAGACCATCGATCTCGCGCCGCCGACCGAGAAGGCCTTCCTCGTCGCCGTCGACACCGGCACCGACGCCGGCTGGAGCGCCGAGGATTTGCTCGTCGAGCTGGCCGCCCTGGCCACGACGGCCGGGGCCGAGGTCGTCGGGGCGGAATGGCAGAACCGTCGCCACGTCGACCCCAACTGGTACATCGGCAAGGGCAAGGCCGAGGAGCTCGTCGCCGCCCGGAACGAGACCCGCTTCGACCTCCTCGTCACCGACGACGAGCTCTCGCCGAGCCAGCAGAAGGCCCTCGAGAGCCTCCTCAACGTCAAGGTCATCGACCGCAGCCGGCTGATCCTCGACATCTTCGCCCAGCACGCCCGGACCCACGAGGGCCGCCTCCAGGTCGAGCTGGCCCAGCTCGAGTACCAGCTGCCCCGCCTGACCCGGCTCTGGACCCACCTGTCCCGGACGCAGGGCGGGATCGGCTCCCGCGGACCCGGCGAGAGCCAGCTCGAGACGGACCGCCGGATCATCCGCGAGCGGATCAAGAAGATGAAGGGCCGGGTCGAGGACGTCCGGCGGGCCCGGGAGACGACGGCCCGCGGCCGCGATCGGCGGCTCATGGCGACGGTCGGCATCGTCGGCTACACGAACGCCGGGAAGTCCACGCTCCTCAACTCGCTCGTCGGCTCGGACGTCGCCCTCGCCGAGGACAAGCTCTTCGCGACGCTCGACCCCACGAGCCGCCAGGTCAAGCTCGGCGACGGCCAGGCGGCGATCGTGACGGACACGGTCGGCTTCATCCACAAGCTCCCGCACCAGCTCGTCGATGCCTTCCGGGCGACGCTCGAGGAGGTCAACCGGGCCGACGTCCTGCTCGAGGTCGTCGATGCCTCGGACGCCCACTTCGCCGAGCACCGGGCCACGATCCAGACGGTCCTCGACGAGCTCGGCGCGGGCGACAAGACCCGCCTCGTCGTCTTCAACAAGGCCGACCTCCTCGAGCCCGCCGCGCGCGACGCGGCGACGGCCAGCCCGGCGGTCGGGGGGAGCGTCTTCGTCTCGGCGCTCACCGGCTTCGGCCTCGACACGTTGCGGGTCGAGCTCGCCGCCCTCCTCGCCTCGCTCTGGGTGGCGGTCGACGTCCACGTCCCGTACGCCGCCGGTGAGCTCCTGGCCCGGATCCGGGAGCGGGGCACGATCGAGCTCGAGTATGGCAATCGCGACGTCCGGGTGACCGGCCGCATCGCGCCGGCCCTGGCCGGCGAGCTGGAGCGCGTCGCCGCGACCTGGTCGGCGACGCTCCGCGACGGCACCGACTGACCGGGCCATGGAGGGTCCGCTGCGGCGTGGCGGGCGGCTCGTCGACGAGCACGGGGCCGAGATCACCTGGTCCGTCGCCGAGGGCCGCCGCGGCCGGCGCTGGCGGTGGACGGCGACGGATCGTCGCGGCGGCTTCGTCGCGGCCCACACGCTCGAGCTCGATCCCGAGGGCCGCTTCGCCCGCCTCGAGTCGGCCGCCCGGACCGGGCTGCTGACGCTCCACCGCGAGTCCGATGGGAGCTTCCACGGCAATCGGGTCGCCGGGCGCGGCATCGACCACCTGGTGATCCCGCCCCCGGCCCCGGCCCTCGTGATCCTCGGCTCCGGCCCCGTCGGCTTGGCGGCCCTCGCCGCCGCCGGCCACCTCGCGGCCGACGCCCGGGTCGATCTCGTGGAGGTCCTCGACGACCTCGGGGTCGCGGTCGCCGGGTGCCGCGTCGGACGGCCCGACGACCGAACCTGGGAGCTGCGTTCGGAGCGGGCCGCTTGGCGGGTCAGGCTCGACGGCGACGGCCTCCCGGCCGCCGGCGGTGCCGGGACGTCCGAGAGCTGGCCGCTCGAGGTCGAGTAGCGAGGAGATCGAAACGGCCCCAGAGGCCGTCGGCGGCGCCCGTTCGTGGATGAGCTGTGGACGGAGCCTCGGAATTCCGCCCTCGATCGCGGAAAGTCGTGGATAAGTCCCTTCCGGAACCGCGGCTCGCGCCGGTATCTTAGGTCTTGCCCGGAGGGGCTACGAACCACTCGCGATCCGGTCGGTGCTTGCATCGGCCACCGGTAAGAGACCAGGTGCTTGCATCTGGAGGGCTGCCGGGACGAACCACCAGTTGCTTGCAAAGGGTGGGGCGGGGAACGTAGAGGGAGCGGGGTTCCTCCGGGCGTTTTCGTGTGTCCGCCATCCCCGCACTGCCCCGCCGCTGAAGAGAGACTCCAGGCGCCGGCGCGTCGGGCCGGCGCCTAGCAGAAACGGGGTCGCCCGTCCAGACGATTTCGCACCTGGCCGTGGACGAGGTGTGGATGCGATCGGGCGAGTTCGGACCGCTTTCCCGAATCTCGTGGATAAGCCACTTCCGGCCTCCCCGGCCGTCCCCGTATTGTTCGTCTTGCCCGAAGGGGCCCCAAACGAACGGCGCTTCGACCGGTGGCAACATCGGTCTCCACTTCAGAGCTTGCTCAGGGGTGGTTGGAGCGTCGCACGGGAGGCGGTTCCTTCGGGCGTTTCGTTGTCCCCCGAACCCGGTCAAGGTGCCGCCGCATGCCCTTCCGATCCCGTCGCGACCCGGAGCTCGAGCCGGCCGCGATCCGCGCGGCGGGCGAGCGCATCCACCCCGCCTTCCGTGGCTCGCCGCAGTACCTCCACGACGACCTCTCTCGAGCCGCCGGCCGCGAGGTCATCGTCAAGGCCGACTGCGTCAACCCGATCCGGTCGTTCAAGGGCCGCGGGACCTGGCTCGTCGTCGAAGGCCTGGCGGGGGAGGGGAGGATCGGACCCGACCGGCCCGCGGTGGCTGCCTCGACCGGCAACTTCGGCCAGGGCATCGCCTTCGCGGCGCGGGCGCTCATGATCCCCGCGGTCGTCTTCGCCGACGTCGCCGCCAACCCGGCCAAGCTCGACCGGATCCGCTCGTTCGGCGCGACCGTGATCCAGGAGGGGCGTGATTTCGACGAGGCCCGGGCCGCGGCCGCCACCTACGCCCGCGAGCGGTCCGCCGAGCTCGTGACCG
This sequence comes from uncultured Chloroflexia bacterium, assembly GCA_963719145.1. Taxonomy (GTDB): domain Bacteria; phylum Chloroflexota; class Limnocylindria; order Limnocylindrales; family CSP1-4; genus UBA5189. Next base: position 332,825 of record CAVRAX010000004.1, on the reverse strand, counting down.
ACGGCGCGGACCCGCGGATCGCCGCCGGGGCCGCGACGCTGGCCCTCGAGGTGACCGATGCGTCGACCGCCGGGGCCATCCCGCTGCCGGCCGCCGCCTACGTGCCCCTCGGCAACGGGGCGCTCATCGTCGGGGTCGGGGCCTGGCTGCGGCATGCCGCGCCCGGCTGCCGGGTCATCGGCGTGGCCGCGGCCGAGGCGCCCTCGATGGTCCTGTCGTGGCGAGCCGGGGAGGTCGTCGAGACGCCGGCCGCCGCGACCTACGCCGAGGGGATCGCCTGCCGGGTCCCGGTGCCCGAGGCACTCGAGATGATGGTCGGCCGGGTCGACGAGCTCGTCCTCGTCTCCGAGGCCGAGCTCCATCGCGCCGAGGCCGAGCTGACGGCGGCGACCGGGATCACCGTCGAGGGCGCCGCGGCGGCGTCCTGGGCCGCGCTGGTCGCGGACGAGCGCCGGGTGGGCCCGGCGCTCGTGATCCTGACCGGCTCGAACGCCCGGCCGACCTGACGGCGACGGGGTCGCCCGGCGGGCTGCGTCCGCTCCGTCGTTACGGCGCGACGACCTCCCAGTTCGTGTAGACGCCGTTCGAGTCGCCGGGGGCGCTGTCGTTGGCGAAGAAGTAGAGGGGCAGGCCGTTGTAGGTGACCTGGAGCGAGCCGTCGTCAGGCCGGGTGATCGTCCCGAGGGTGCCGGTCACGCCGTCGCCGGCCGTGGGCGTCTCGCCGGCGGCGACGGTCAGCGCCGGCCAGGTCGTCAGGCAGGTGCCGGTGCAGGCGCTCGTGCCGCTGTCCTTCACGTCATGGGTGAAGATGTAGAGGGTCATCCCGTTCGAGCCGGCGACGAGGATGGTTCCCCGGGAGCCGACCACGGCCGCGTTCACGGTCGACTCGGCGGCCTGCGAGGGACTTGCGGCCGGCGCCTCGGTCGGGGCAGGGGAGGGTGCATCGTACGGGCCGGCCGTCGGGTCGGAGGATGGGGCCTCGGTCGGGACAGCGGTCGGGGCGGGCGTCGGGACGAAGGCCGTCGGGGCGACGGTCGGGGAGGCGCCGCCGGAGCAGGCGCCCAGCACGAAGGCGAGCGACAGCATCCCGGCGGCGAGGGTTCGGTGGCGAAGCATGTGGACCTCCTGGTGAGCCCCGATCTGAGGCTCGGTGACAGGGGGTGGATACGCCGGCCGGCCGCGACCGGTTCTCGCCGGATCGTGGCGAGAGCGAGTTGACTAAGTCGGACTAACCGAGGTACGGTGCCATCATGACCGACACCGTGAACATCCACGAGGCCAAGACCCACCTGTCGCGGCTGATCGAACGGGTAGAGGCGGGGGAGGAGCTCGTCATCGCCCGGGGCGGCAAGCCCGTTGCCCGACTCGTGCCACTCGATCGGCGAACGCGGCCCCGTCCGCTGGGAACCCTGCGGGGCAAGGTCTGGCTCGCGCCGGACTGGGATTCTCCTGAGACCAACGCCGACATCGCTCGCGACTTCGAGGCGTGATCCTGCTCCTCGATAGCCACGTTGCCCTCTGGGCCCTCAGTCAGCCGGCGGCGCTCGCCGCTGCCGCGCGCAGCGCGATCGAAAGCCCACGAAACGACGTCGTCGTCTCCGCCGGCTCGATCTGGGAGCTCGAGATCAAGCGCGCCCTCGGGAAGCTCCGGATCGAGGTCGACCTCCTGGCGGAGCTGGACCGGGTGGACATCGATGTCCTGGCGATCTCGGCCATCGACGCGAGAGACGCGGCTCGGCTCCCGCTGCATCACCGCGATCCGTTCGACCGGATGCTCGTCGCCCAGGCCACCCGCCTCGACGCCGTGGTCGTCTCGCGCGACCGCGTCTTCGACGCGTACGACGTGCCGATCCTGCCGGCCTGACGCGACGGACGCTGCCAATAGGATTCGCGTCCACCCGTCGGTGGCCGGGCCCTTGCGAGCGAGGATCGTGGAGACCGTCGGCTCGAGCGCGGGGAGCGATGGTCACCGTGTTGTAGTATGCTACAACGCATGGCTCGGCGTGCGGTCCTGACGGTTCCCCAGGCAGCGAAGCGGCTGGGGCGCAACCCCGAGACGATCCGGCGCTGGATCCGGGAGGGGAAACTGCCCGCCACGAAGGTCGGGACCCAGCACATCATCGACGCCGACGACGTGGCCGCGGTCGGGAGTCGGCAGGCGGGGCCCAACGACAGCTCGACTGAGACGCACGCTGACGCGGGAGCCGCGTTGACCGGAGGCCGGGCCGGTCGGCCGGTCGGGATCGGGGAGGCGGTCGCACCGTACAGGTCCACGCCCGCCATCGCGCCGAGCTGGGCATCCTCGCCCGACGCCTGGCTGCCCGCGATCGTCGGCCGGATCGTTCGATTGGTCGATCCGGTTCGGATCGTCCTCTTCGGGTCGCGCGCCCGGGGCGACGCTCGGCCCGACAGCGACTACGACGTTCTCGTGGTCCTCGACGAGGTCGACGATCGCCGAGGCCTTGGCATTGCCATCCGGGGTGCGCTGGCCGACCTGCCAATCTCGAAGGACATCGTCATTGCCACGACCGAGGAAGCGTCGTGGGCACCCAGGTTGCTTGGCGACATCGTCCGGACCGCAATGGCCGACGGCCGAGTCGTCTATGAGCGCGCCTGAGCCCCTCGAGCTCGCGGCTCACTGGCTGGCCACCGCGCTCGGCGATCTCCAAGCCGCCAGGACGCTCCTTCGAAGCCCACGGCTGCCCGCGCGCCAGGCGGCGGCCAACGCGCAGCAGGCCGCCGAGAAGAGCCTCAAGGGGGCCATCATCGCCTCAGGCAACGACCCACCGTTCACGCACGATCTGGAAGCCCTGAAGCCCCTGGTCCCGGGAAGCTCGCTGGTCCATCGCCTCGACGTTCGTCTGGAGCGACTGTCGGCCGCCTACACGGCTGCACGGTACCCGAGCTACTTCCAGCCGCCGTTCGGCCACGAGGAGGCTGCCGCCCTCGTCGCTGACGCCACCGCCATCGTGGACGCGGTCCTGGACGACCTGAAGGAACTTGGGCTGTCTCGACCGGCACCGAAATAGCCGTCGCGCGCCCGACACGGGCGTCCAGACTCCTTCCGGACGTCGCCGAGTCATGGCTGACTGGACCGAGTCAGCCAGTGATGCGCGCGATTTCGCTCATGGGCAATATCAGGTGCAGTGGGTCGGTTGGCGATACGTCGAACTCGGCGAGGTGCAGGTAGAAGGCACGCGCCTGCTCCGACTCGGCGTGGATGACGAGGGCCTTCGCGCCGACGATCTGCCCTGCCTGAGCTGACCGAAGCATCGCGTCCTTGACGAGGGCCTTGGCCAGCCCGTGGCCTTGGGCGGTGACATCGACGCCGAGGCGTGCGAGCAGGATGATCGGAATCGGGCTGCGGCCGGCGGACTTCAACAGCGCCGGTGGCGCGTCCTCATGCGAGACCGAGGCAGCAGCGAGCGCATGGTAGCCGACGACCTGGTGCTCTCCCGCCAGCGTGACCACATAGACACGGGCTGTGCCAGCCGCTTGCCCGGTTCGGGCAATTTGGCGAAGCCACCGCGTCTGGGCCTCGGAGCCGCAGTCGAAGCCGGAGACGTCGTCGTGTTGGGGCTCGTACACCACCGGGCCGTCGAAGTCCACGGGCGGCGTGTCCGCGGGCTACTGTTCGAGGATGGTGGGCTTGGTCAACAAGCTGCGCAGCCGTGGCTTTTCGACCGGCGGCCGGTCGAGCATCTCGACGAAGGCGTTCCAGCGATCAGGCGGCAGGCGGAATTCACGGCGGTCGGCGAGGACCTCCTCCGCCCGAGAGATCGAGGCGCGCAGGACAAAGTCGCTGACCGTCGTCGATGTGGCTTCGCTCGCCCTTCCGATCAGCTCTCGTTGCGCCTGTGAAGCGCGCAGCGCGATTCGCTCGCCCTTTGGCGGATGGCGCTTCTGTGCCGTTCTGGCTGTCATCTCGGCCATCAAGCCACCTCAGAACGTCCCAACAACGTGCGTACATCGTGGGCCCGTTCGTGGTCTGTGTCAAGGCACTCGCGATCCGGCTGGTCGCTGGCCGGAACCCCTGCGGCCAAGCACGCACAGGCTGACCCCATGTTCGGCCGCTACGAGATCGAGATCCTTCCTGCCTGACGGGGAGACCGGAACCGTCGCCCTGGAAGGCTGCTTCCGGTCGGCGCTGAGTTATGTCTGAGGCAGCTGCCTTGCGCGATGCGGCGACCGCGCTGAGCGGGCATCGCGGATGGTCACGATGTCGACGCGGTCGGCGGTCTCGTCGTAGCGGTAGACAACGAGCATCCAGCGCCACGGACCGAGGACGAAGCGATAGCCAGCCCAGCGACCTTCAAGCGGCGCCCCGAGGCGCGGAAAGCGACGGAGTGGCTCGAGTGACGCCCGCAGCCTTCCAACAGTCGATGGCGGGAGCGAGAGCGTCTCAATGAGGGCCTCCAGGTTGCGTCTCGCCGTCGGCGTGACGTCGACCGTGGCCACGCGTCAGAGCTCTTCGAGCGGCGTACCCTCGCCGGCGTCAGCCTCGGCTGTGCCCCTGAGCGCGTCCTCCCAGGCGCCGTCGATGCGATCCAGCAAGTCGGTCACGTTCCTGGGATCGGGATCGGCCTCGTCGAGTGCACTCGAGAGCAGCGAGCGAGCCAGCGACCCGGCGTTCGTATGCGTCCGCTCGGCCAGCAGTCGAAGCTTCGCCGCGCGGGCCTCGTCGAGCACGATGTTCACCCGCGCACTGCTCCGGGTCATGGCGCCATCCTAGCACACTGTGACACGCGCTGTGTACTTTCGCTCGCCAGTCCGTCCCCGGAGATAGCCCCAACCCGTCTGGTCCTTGGCTACTTCCGATAAGGTGAGTTATGTCTGCATGCGCCGCCTGCCCGACTGTTCAGGCAGGGGTGGCTCGAGCTTGATCGAGATCAATCCGAGTGTTGTGGAACACGAGCTCCCCAAGGCGTTCGACCCACAGATCTTGGTTCGTCTCCATCTCCAGATCTGCGGCGAGCACGAGTTCCGTGGAATCGCCTTGGTCGACCTCAGCTCGTTCCAAGGCAGCTGCCAAAGCGACAAATGCTGCGCGGTGCCGTAGGCCTCGGGCGGCGAGCTGGCGCCCAACTGACGACGGGACGCCAAAACGGAGGTGCTCGGCGAATTGCCGAACTGGTCGTGCAAGGGCTCGTCCTGTTGGTTCCAGTGCCAGCTCGAGCAGGGCTAGACCTTGGTCGATCACTGTTTGAAGGGAGTACGCGACCGCTTGGGCGTGGACGCGCAGTGTTTCGTCGATCTCAGCGTGTGTCGCCGCGGCGATCTGTTCGAAACGTTCGCCGGCGAGCCACGAACTGACGTGCGCCATGAACCGATCCCGTACCGCGCCAACGGCATCAGTCGGGCTCAGCCGGTAGGCCTCCCTAACGACCGCTTGCAGCTCGGGCTGCTCCCACGCCCAGGAGAGGATTACTTGCACCATCTCGGCGTCGAGCGCGTCTGTGACGTCAGCCCACCGCTCCCATCGCCCGATCAGGTCATCTGCGACAGCGTCCACGAGTCGCAATCGCGTCCCGGTCCGACGGACCCAAGCCAAACGTCCAGATGTGCGGACTTCGATGACACGGGTCGCCCGAAGCTCAAAGACGCTTCGGAGGAGACGTTTCGATTGATCGTCGGCCTGTTGAGCGGCAAACGTTTCATCGGCGAGGCGGATGGCCATCGCGGCAAGTTCTTCTTGCCCGATTTCTTCGGCGGCCAGATCGACCAGCGTCGCATCAATGCCGTCGATGAACGTATGAAGCCATCCGCTCGCTTCCAAGACGGGGTTGGTTAGTTCAACGCGCTGGATAGCCAGTGACCGTCGAAGCGTTATGAGGAGTTGGTGAAGTGCCCCTCGGACATCCTCGAAGGCTTCCTGCAATGCGACCCTGCGTACGGTCGGCCACTCCCGCTCGTTGGCACAGATGACCAGTCCCCGCGTCGACGCACCCGGTCGCCCGGCCCGACCAACGAGGTTTCTGATGTCTCGCGTTAGGAGATCTTTCCGCCGTCCCTCACGGTTCCGTCGCGTGGTTGTGTACAGGACCATTGTCCTTATCGGCAGGTTGACCCCTTCCGCGAGGGTCGTCGTGCAGATAATCAACGGCGCAGAACGCGAGCGAACGAGGTCTTCGAGGACCTCTCTGACCTCTTGCGGGATGTCACCGTGGTGAAGGATGGCAGCTTCTGCGAGTGCCTTGGTGCCGATCCAGTCTGACCCGAACTCAAGCGAGAGGTACTCCGTGGCCGGCTCAAGCGCAGCTCGGTCGGCGAACATAGTCGGGTGCGGGAGCGGCAGTCCCACCGCGACCTGGTCTACCAACTCCTGCGCTAGTCCAATCGCGCCCTGGTTCCCCGACTTTGTCGCCGCAAAGATCGCAACCGGCCCAAGTCTCATTGCCTTGCGCCCAGCAGCTACTGCGAGCGTCTTGATCGACGTCCAACCGTAAGTATTCGGCCTCCCCGACCTCGTGTTCGTAAAGACGAAGTCTTCCGACGTCAGAAACCCCTCGAGCGGAAACTGGGTGGGCACGGGCGCCTCTGGATGCATGATCAAGTTCACCGCTCGGGGTGGCCCAAGCTCTACCTGCAATCGGGCGAACTCCCCGAGCGCCGGCCTGTAGTCGCTGACGACGACCGTTTCTGCCCTTCCCCCGAGCCAGGCGTTGATCTCCTCGACATTTGGCACAATCGCGGAGACGAACACGAAGCGCGGCGCCGCGGGGATGCGGGCGCGGAACCTGGCAAGTAGGAGTTCGAGGGCCACTCCCCTGCCGACGGAGTCGAGTAAGTGGCCTTCATCACAAATCACAAGCGAGATGCGCCGATAGAAGGCGTCGTCGGCGCCAATCAATCCGGACAGCGTCTCTGGTGTCGCAACCAGCACAGACAGAGCTGCGAGATCCCTGACCTCGGTGCCGATCGGGACGCTGCCACCATAGGCCGCGCGGGCCAGCACACCCATGGCACTCAGTCGCGAGACCATTGTTTTTCGGAGCTCGGTCGCCAACGACCGGTACGGGACGATGAGAACGGCCGCAGATGCGGGATCGCTGCGGGCGTGCTTGAAGAGGAGCGTCTCGGTTAGAGCTGTCTTCCCGGCGCCAGTCGGCATCTGCAGGGAGTAGGTCGCGTCGTCGTCCAGGAGGCCGGCTGAGATCGCCTGCATCTGGGACGGGAAGAACTCCCACACCTGACGCGAGAGAAGCGACCGCACGAGCGGGCTCCAGAACTCTGTGTATCCGTCCGGCAGGACCGCCCTCAGATTACGTACGGCCATTCGGTCTAGCAGCCGTTCTAGGATCCGCGCCGGGACCCACTGCATAGGACCCTCAGCGAGGGCGGTCGCGGCGGCAGATTCTGCTTCATCCTTGAGCCGATCTATTGACCGCCTGTCGCCGTCTCGTATGGCCTCCAGGAGCCGCGCAAGCGTCGTCGACCTCGTTGCCGGGGGCCGCAACAAGAGCTCCAAACACGCCTGCTCGACGTCCGACCGGTCTCGATCTCTCGACATGCCGCGAGCGACGAGGTGCGCCGATGCGGGATAGCCACCGAAGTAGAACGACACGGCCCCAAAGAGGAGCGAGTCATCTAGGGCGATACCGGCATGCCGTGCAGGGTCGGCCCCGTCACCCACGGCGAGCTCGGCAAATGCGTTGCCCAATGTTGCCCAATCGTCAGGGCTGGAGTGCCCTTCACTTCGCAGCATCTCAAACAGCTCTGCGAGCAATGAGATGAAGTAGTCGGGGTAGCGCTCAGCGACCGCCACCACGTCCCTGCCCAGACGCGTACCGGGAAACGCCGATAGGTAGTCACTCGCGTCTACGTCCGCAATCCACGTTGTGAGGCTGGGGCGGAGCATTATGCGGCTCGCCCTCCGTTCGGCGGCGTAGCGGCAGGCTCTGCTTGGTGCGCGGCTTCAAAGACGGCCGTGTAGGTGGCCAGCAGTTGTGGAATCACAATGACCACAAGAGATGTGTCAGTAGGGAGATCGGGCACGACGGCGATCTCATCTTCAACCAATCCTTCGTCGACCACTGCTACAGCGGCGAACTGACGGTTCGCAGGTGGGTATTCGCTCGCGTGGCAGAACCGATCGAGCACTGCCTTCTCTAGTCCGCCGATCGATTCGAACATGCTTCGCTCCTGTAGCCAGACAAGGGTCTTGGCAAGGCGACCTGTCCGGTCCTTCTGGCTATCGCGAATTGCCTCAGCGATCGGTGTCGCCGCCGAGCGCGTCGACTTGGTCTTTACTTCGGCGCAGATCATGGAGTCGTGCTCATCCGCGATCGGCCACGCGGGAACAACAAATAGGAGCAAATCTGAGTGTGGCACTGGCTGCCGGCGATCCTGCTTCAAGCGCCACTTGAGTGGCCCGAACGGGTGGTCACTAGCCTTCACCGCCAGGAAGTACGCGAGCGTCAAGATCTCGCCGAAGTCGCCTGCCATGGTTGAGCCTGGATCGGGCAGGCGTGCTCCGATCAGGTCTTGGATCGTCGGGCTCGGGTCGGAAGAAAGCGATCGCAGCGTTTCGTCATCGACATAGGAGCGACGCAGCGCCATCGCAAAGCTTCCAGGCAGGTTCTGCGCGTGCTCAGGTGACATGCGCGTCAGCGTGTACGCGCGGCTGGCGTCTGCGGAAAACCACTCTGCGACCGCCTCAGGTGCGATGCCCAGTGCTTCCGCCAGGCGCTCGGACAGTGCCTCGTGCGTCATCGCACCACGACGGAGCTGCTTGCTGTCAACACGCTCGTCGTGGCTCGGCTGTGGCGGGCTTCCGAACGAGGTGCACGGACATGGGGCGCTTCCTATCCGACAATGACGCGTCGGCCCGGAGCGCTAGCCTCGCAACGTGAGAGCACGAAGTCGCGTGTCGGTTGATCCATGAAGCTGAGGTAGCAGCCGCGGAGTCCGCGGGTCAGTAGCACGCGGTAGGTGCTCTTGACGAAGGCGGTGAACTCCGCGTCGGTGACGCCGCGGCTGACGATGCGGTCGCGGGATTCGTGGCGCTGGCCGACCCATCCCCCATCGATCGGGCGGTAGACGAGGTCGGGGCCGAAGATGACGCCGACGTAGTCGAACTCGAAGCCCTGCGCGGTGTAGACGCAGCCGACCTGGTCGATCCCCTCTTTCGCGCTCGCCCAGAAGTCGGACTTGGGGATGCCGGGCCCGAGCCGGCCCGCCCCGGCCTGGGCGTTCCAGGGCATCGCCCACTCCCCCACCCTCACGTCGTCGACGAGGGTGCCGGCCTGATCGGGGTCTGACCAGGGCCAGCAGAAGCCGGCGACGAGCCGCGCGGTCGAGCCCTCGGCCGCCCGCTGGCGGATCAGGCGCTCGAGCTCGGGCGCGGAGCCGACGATTCGGAAGTCGAAGTCGTCGTCCATCGGCCAGAGGACCTGGGGCGTCCGATCGAGCTCGAGCGTGTTGTCGACCCACTTGATGAACGAGTCGGAGCCGTTCGAGCGGAACTGGGCCTGGAGCTCGAACTCGCGGACCGGCAGGCCCCGCTTGGCCGCCGATTCGCGGATGAGATCGGTGCTGCCGACCTCGCCCGGGCGGACGACCTGGAGGTCGTCGATGAAGAAGACCGAGACCCGGGTCGAATCGAGGATGTCGTCCATCTGCGACTTTCCGGTCCGGGCCTTCGCCGGCGTGAAGCGGCTCGTGCTGATCGAGCGGATCCGGTGGGCCTCGTCGAGGACGACGACGTCGAGCGGCTCGGTGACGGTCGCGGTGTCACGGAAGTACTTGAAGAGCGCGCCAGCCCGGCTCCCGACGATCTTGCGGAGGTTCTCGGTGAAGGCCTTCGAGCCGGTGACGTGGAGGGACCGGACGCCGAGGCCCGAGAGCTCGGCGATGAGGTTGACGGCCATGACCGACTTCCCGGTCCCGGGCCCGCCGGCGACGATGAACGCCACCTTCCGCTGGTTTTGGCCGGCCGCGCGGACCTCGTCCATGATCGCGTTGTAGGCCACCTGCTGTTCGTCGAGCAGCGTGAAAACGGGCTCGTTCCGGATCATCCGGGCGACGTGGTCGAGCAGGCGCTTGTGCGGCCGGAACGCGCTCGTCGCGACCCGCTCGAGGATCGATCCGTCGTCCGGTCCGGAGACGCGCTCGTCGAGGAAGCTCGCGAAGTCGTCGAGCTGGTCGCCGGTGAACGACGGGTTCTGGGCGAGGAGGACGTCGAAGTCGGCGTGGAACAGCGGCGACGTCGGGTCGAACTGGGCGTAGTGGAGGTAGGCGCAGGCATCGAGCGCGACGGCGCCGTCGGTGAACGCCGGGTGGGTGTCGATGAGGTAGCGCTGGTACTGCTGGACCTGCTTCGAGGGGTGGAGGTGGTCGACGAGCCGCCCGCCGAAGTCGACCGTTACGCAGTCGGTGATGTTCGAGCGCTCGGCCTTCGTCCACTGCTTGAGCTCGACGATGACGGCCTGGTCGCGGCCCTCGTTGGGGTTACTGCCGGTCAGGAGGACGTCGAGGCGCTTCGAGGAGAGCGGCAGCTTCAGCTCGACAAGGATGCCCTGGTCACGGAGATCGGCTAGTTGGAGGGCGTTCGACATCGCGCTCAGCGAGTTGTGCCAGGACGTGACCTCGCTCGGCGCCGGCTTGTAGCGGAACTCCTCGAAGAACCGCTCGGCGAGCTGGTTGGCCAGGGTCGCGCGTACGGCGTCGCCGATGAACTGCTCGGTCGTGCCCTGGTAGAGATGCACGTTGCCCCCGCGCTACGCCGGCCTATCGGGACGCGAGGTCATGGTAGGCATCTCACATCTGGCGTGGACAGTGGGGGTTCGCTGTTCATCCAGCGGAATCCGGCTGCAACAGCACGCATCCGTCTACTCCTCTGGAGCCGATGCGTCACGAGCAACCAACGACAAGACCCCTGCGAGGGCCGCCGCCACGATGGTTACGTAGAAGAGCCAATGGCTCGCACCGTTGGCTACCTGAATAACGCCCCACGCGACGTTCAGGACGGCGAAGGCGGTGGACGTTCCGAGCAATCCTCTGGTCGGGCTCCTGAGGCAGCGAGCACCGAAGTAGGCTGTCAAAAGCGCTCCGACCGCATTCGCGATGGCGTAGGCCGAAATGCCCTGGTCGGCGAAGCCTGCTCCCGCGAGCGTCCGGGAGACATCCCATTGGAGAAAGGCGAGGAAAGCGGTGGCCGCGGCAGCAGCGAGCCAGGCGACGCCCGCGAAGATGGCCAGGTCGTTACGCGGCCCGGCGACTGTGGCAGGCGCCGCCCGTGCCGGCGGTGGTGGAGCGGACGTCGGACCCGTCGCCCCGGCTGCGGTCGCCAGCGGCGGCCCACCAGGAGCGTGCGAGGCAGACATATCGAAGTCGAAGCCGCACGAGCGACAGAAGCGGAAACTGCCGAGGCGACGTGTCCCACAGGATGGGCAGAACGCGGCATCGATCGTCATGGCAGCCGCGAGCGCACCGTTGTCAGCAGGTCCGTAGCTCTAGACCACTCTGTTTGGAGCTCCGACTCGATCGAATCATTCGAGCAGTCGATGTCGCCGATGCAGTCGTTCCATGTGTTGTATGCGCGGACGTAGGCATTGAACGCATCTTCCTCGAGCTGTGCGACCAGGGTGACGCATCTAGCATCAAGATCGGTGATAGGCAGCCGGTCGTAAGCGACGCGGGCATCCGCGACCTTCTCGCTGTAGGCACTGAAGTTCAGGCCGACGTTGAGGCGCGAATCAAGGTCCGTCAGCACGTCAGTCAGCGGCGCCATCATTGCCGCGCACTCACTCGAGACGGTCGCACCCGATGTCGGATTCACGATCTGGTTGACGTCATCGACGATCTGGTCCGCCTTGAGCTTCGCGAACGCGAAGAGCGCGATCACGACGATGAGCACGACCGCACCGACGAGAACGAGCGTCCGACCGGTCCGCCGGCCCGACGAGCTCGAAGCGACGCTCGTTACACCCTGGGTGACCACTGGAGCCGCTGCGGCTGGTGCGCTGACCGAGAGTCGGCCACCGCAATGTGGGCAGAACGCGGCATCAGGAGGGATCGGCCTGCTGCAATGAGGGCATTGATAGGCACCGGCGTTCACGTCTCTCTCCCCTCCATCCACCCGCCGAAGGCCGTCGAGCAGCCCCTGAAGTTGGTCCGGATGTCGATCCGGTCGAGGTCGCTGACGATCAGGAGTGGCGGATTGCCGCCGGTGGGATCGGCGTCGTGGGGCGTCGGCTCGCCGAGCATTCGGCAGAGGTCGATGAAGTGGGACTGGGCGGAGGCCTTCTCGGTTGTCGTCACGCCGCGCCATTTGTTTGCGAATGCGGCAGGGGTGAGGGTTGGCATGATCGAAGGTTGGCTCGGCTACTCATGCTGTCACCCTCCGCGTCCGCCGCTGACAGTCGAAGCAGAGAACGCGCCCGCCGAAAAGGTCGGCGTGGTCGCGCGAGTAGGCCGCGACCTTGGGGCTGACGGGCTTGTCGCACGAGGCGCAGCGCTCAGCCGCGGACGCGGGCGCCGCGGCGGGCTGAGTCGACGGCGAAACCGCCTCGGGGCCGAGCCCGAAACGTCCGGCGACGTCGATCGGCGCGGGGCGGTGGAGTGCGACGAGCTGGCGGCCAAGCTGCGAGATCGTCTCCACGCTCACGATCTTCGGGAGCAGCCGGAACGGGTTCCGCTCATCGAAGCTCCGGTCAATGGTGCGTTCAAGCTGCTCGACCTTGATGACCGTCTCCAGCCCTTCCACCGAGGCTCGGGCGGCCCTCGACTTCGGGCGGTCGACCCGCGCGTCATTCGAGATCAGGACGACGGGGTGGAGTGTCGGTTTCAGGGTCACGAGCCGGCGCGGGAGGCGGACCGAGCCGTTCTCGAACAGATCCCTCAGGACCTCGATGTGACGCCGGTTCTGGAGGACCGGGGAGGCCATGCCGTGCGCGAACCGACCGCCGTACCGGAACCACTCCCCCTTCTCGTTGATCTTGACGCCCTCGCTGAAGGCCTTGGTCTCGCAGACCCAGACGTCGAGAACGCGGTTGAGGATCAGGTGGTCGATCTGCGCCACGCGGCCGTCGATCTCGAGCCGGAGGTCGTGGATGACGACGTAGCTGTCCCTGCGCCCGTAGTGGAATTCGATCTCGTACGCGGCGTCGCGCTCGCCCTTGGCGCCGGTCCGAACCGCCCAGATCTCGTCTTCGACCTTCTTCCGGGTCCGGGCGTCGAGGTCGGGGCGGGCGAGGACTGACCCGAGCGCGTCGAGCAGCGGCTGCTTGTCATCCGCCTGCTTCAGGACGGTCATGCCAATGCGGCCCGGCGGTCGATCGCCGTCGTCATCATCGCTCGTTGGCGAGTCGCGGCTCCTCGATGAACCGTGCCGACACCTCCGTCGCGAGGGTCGCGCAGCACGGCGTCGCCGATGAACTGCTCGGTCGTGCCCTGGTAGAGATGCACTCGCGATTCGTGCCCCGCGTTGCGTCGTCAGCCGGGATGCCCGTTCATGTTAGGCAATAGTTGACTGGATTGGCCAGTGGGGAGTCCCCTACCCTGGCTCGAGGCGCCAGTCGATCGCCGCAGCACCGCGACCTTCAAGGAGCGCGTTGGCCGTGCTGAACGGTCGACTTCGGAGGAAGCCCTTCCTGGCCGAGTATCCCGATGGATGCGACGTGTAGAGCGCGACGTGGCGGGTTGCGTTGATCGGGCCCGCCATCCTGCGAGCGAAGACTCCCCAGAGGAGGAACGCCACCGCGTGGTCGAGGTCCTGGACCGCCTGGACTACCGCCTTGGTGAGCGGTTGCCAGCCCAGGCGTCGATGGCTGGCGGCTTGTCCGCTGGCGACCGTCAGGATCGCATTCAGGAGGAGCACGCCGCTCTCTGCCCACCGCTCCAATGAGCCGCTCGTGGGGATCGGCAGGCCAAGATCAGCTTTGAGCTCGGCCCGGATGTTCGCGAGGGAAGGCGGGATCTTTACGCCTTCGGGCACCGAGAAGGCAAGCCCATGAGCCTGGCCCGGACCGTGGTACGGATCCTGCCCGATGATGACCGCTCGGACCGATCGATACGGCGTAAGGCGGAAGGCGGCGAACACGTCCTCGGCGGCGGGATAGACATCCCCCTTGGCCCGCTCTGCGGCAACCTTCCCCTCGAGCGTGGCCAGGACCGAATTCGACGCTGCGGGCCCGAGGGTCTCGCGCCAGTCCTTTGGGAGCGTCCCAATGGCACTCACGAGGCGCCGCTACGACTCGGGGAGGGTCGCGTCCTCGTCACGCCGTGGCCTCTCGGAAGGCAGCGAAGTGCTCGACGAGCTTGGCCGGGCCGTAGTGGGCGTTCAGGCCGCTCGGGTTCGGGAGGACCCAGACGGGGACGCCGCCAAGGCGGGTGGACTGCCGCCCGACTCGAGCGTCGGCCTCGTCGAACGCCGAGCGGTAGGCGGAGATGCCGAGGATGGCGACGGCCCTGGGGCGATGCCGCTCGACCTTGCGTCGAAGCTCCTCCGCGCCGGCCCGGAGCTCGTCGCCGCTGACCTCATCCGCGCTGGCCGTGGCCCGGTCGACCAGGTTGGTGATCCCGATCCCGAGGGCCAGGAGCGCCGCCGGCTCGTCGGGCCGAAGCTGCCGTTCGGTCCAGCCGGCCCGGTGCATCGTCGACCAGAAGCGGTTGCCGGGCGTGGCAAAGTGGTAGCCGGTCGCGCCCGAGCAGAGGCCCGGGTTGATCCCGACGAGCAGGACCCGGAGACCGTCGGCGATGAGATCGGGGATCGAGCGACCGGCTCCCTCGGCACATCGTGCGCGCGGCGGGGGCCAGGGAACCCAGGTGGGCTCCGACTCGCTCATGCCGTCCCCTCGGCATCGCGCGATCGCGTCGCCGGCAGGACGCGCATCCCTGCCGGCGCCGTACGTCGCGTGATCTGCCCCGACTATACGACGCGTTACCTCCAGCGCTTCGCCCGTGTAGATGGCGGGCCGGAGGAGCAGGTCCCGGCCCGTGTCATGGCGCGCCCATCCCCGGCCGTCCCACGCCTCCCCGGAGAGGTTATCGCCGGCGTAGAGCATCTGCCCGAAGGACGACATCGAGGCGCGTGAAGTCGTGGCGCACCGCTCTCGTCACGGCAGTCGCCTGGCGTACGGCCATGGCACTCTCGAGTGGCGTGACCTGGATCGTGTCGTCCGGATAGCGAGCGCGGACGCCGTAGTTCGACAGCCGCTCGAGATCGGCCGGCCGTCGCTTCGATCGCCAGCCATCCGGGAGCATCGTCCGGAGTCGCTCCAGGTCGTGGGTCTTCGGGGGCGTCTGGTCGGACAGGACGACCGCAGCCTTGAGGGCCTTCTCGGCGGCCTGCTGAGCGAGGTTCGCGACGTGTCGCGGCCGCCAGTGTCGACCGGGCGACGATCGGCAGGCGTCCAGGTCTTCCCGTGCGAATCTGAGCCAGACCAGGGCATCCCGGACTCGGTCATCGCTCATACACCACCAGGCCCTCGTGGGCCGCCTCGGATAGCGCTGTTCCTCTCGCTGCGTTGGGAAGGTCGTCCGTCGAGGCGACCAGGACATCCTTCGCAAACGGGGCGTCTCGCAGCAGCCTGCCGATCTCTACCTGCCGTTCGCGTCGATCCACCTTGGTGTCGAACACGACCAGGAGATCGACGTCGCTGTCTTTGGTGGCCGTGCCTCGCGCGTACGAGCCGAACAGGATCACGCGCTGCGGGTCGTACCGGTCGACGATCGAGTCGATCGCTCTCGGCAGGTAGTCCCGCACGGCGCGCTCCTTCACCGTCGGCGGCAGGACATCGCCGCGCCTTGCTTTGAGGGCAGTCGCCGCCTCTGCAAGGTGCCGCGCGCGCAGCCTGCCCAGTCGCCAGTCAGCCACCTCTCGCAGGGCCTTCTTCGGCGCATCTGGCCGGAAGACGAGCGGGCCGCGCGGTGTGGTCCGACGGATGACTCCCCCGGCGAGCAGGCTCTCGATACCCCGTTGGATCGTCGACAGGGCGCGGCCACTCGCGCGCGCGATCTCGGTCATCGAGGCGCCCCCCGCTTCGTCGATGACGACGACCGCAGCGGCGGCAGGCTCTGTCAGGATCGGCTTCACCGGGCCCAGCATCTACGCATCCTGCGTAGTTGTCAATGCCTAGTCGAGGCTCGTCCGGAGCAGATAAGCGCCTGTGAAGCGGCGCCGCTCAGGATGACCGGATGCGGGCGAGGGACAGGACGAGATCACCGGACGCGATTGACGTGTCAAGGGAACTAGACTACGGTGCCCGGTGAAGCGCGGTGAGCTCCGGCTCGGAAAGCGATGGTGGCGTCCGTGAGACCGCGATACACGGCCGTAGCCCGTCGAAGCGGGCGCTGGTGGGCGATCGCCGTCCCGGAGCTCGACGGCGTGTTCAGCCAGGCGCGCCGACTCGACGGCGTCGAGCGGATGGCTCGTGACGCCATTGCCCTGATGCTGGAGGTTGATCCCGCATCGTTCGACGTGGCCGTCGTCCAGGATCTCGATCCTCCGACCCAGGACGAGCTCGACGACGTCCGCGCCGTCCGCGAGGCGGCGGCCGCGCTCCAGCTGCAGGCGAACGGCAGGACGCGGGAGTTCGTGCTCGACCTGCACCGCAGCGGCTACCCGCTCCGCGACATCGCGCGGCTCGTCGGCATCTCCCACCAGCGGGTCGGGCAGCTGCTGTCCGATCCGCGGACGTGGACGCGGCCGTCCTCACGCCCTCCCGGCTCACGGTGACCCGGTACCTCGTCCTTCTGCGCGGGATCAACGTCGGCGGCCGGAACACGGTGCCGATGGCGGCCTTGCGCGAGCTCCTCGAGTCGCACGGCCACACGACCGTCTCGACCTACATCGCGAGCGGCAACGTGATCCTGACCTCCGATCGCTCGGCAGCGGCGATCAAGCGTGAGCTGGAGGAAACGCTCCCGAAGACCTTCAAGCTCGACAGCGAGCTGATCGCGGTCCTGGTCCTGACCCGGGCTCAGCTCCGGGCGGTGGTCCGAGACCGGCCCAAGGGCTTCGGTGACCAGCCGGACCAATTCCACAGCGACGTCGTCTTCCTCATGGGCATCGACGCATCGGCGGCCATGAAGGTCTTCGACCCGCGGCCCGGTGTCGACGAGGTGTGGCCGGGCAAGGGCGTGATCTACTCGCAGCGCCTCAGCGCGGAGCGGACGAAGAGCCGCCTCAACAAGGTCATGGGCACCCCGGCCTACAAGTCGATGACCATCCGGAGCTGGGCGACGACGGCGGCCCTGCTCGAGCGCGCGGAGGCGCCAGATGACGACGCCTGAACGCAGGTCGCAGGGCGTGCACGCGGGCACGATCAGGGGCCTCGGGAGCGCCGTGATCGTGCCGATCGTCGTCTGGGCGATCACCCGGGCACTCGAACCGTACCGCTGGGCGCTCGATCGATCGCGAAGCTTCTCCTCACGTCCGGCGGCGTCACCAACACGAGCATCCGCAACGCGCTGGTCGACCTGTTGGGCGGCCCTGGCTGCGGCGTTGCCGTCGAAGTAGGCGGCCTCGCCGGCAAGGCTCAGATCCCGTGCCCGGAGGTGGACATGTCAGCCATCGGTCACGGCGTGGTCATCGGGGCGCTGGCTGCGGCATCGAGCGGGTCGACCGTGGCCCGGTCCGCGAGTCGCCCCTCGCGGACAGGCTGGAAGCGGCCGGCTTCCGCCCGGGCTACCGGGGCGACCTGCCCCGGGGGGCCCGAGACGTCTAGCGCAGCGGGACGAGGATCGGTTGCCAGGAGGCGGAGCCCCAGTTGTCCTCGGTCAGGCGTGTCGGTACGGCGCTGCCGTCTGCCGGGACGATCCACAGGTCGGCGGCGACGTCCTCCAGCGGCCCGCTGGTGCTGAACAGGAGGTAGCGACCGGTTGGGGACCAGTGGAGCTCCCTGATGACCGAGTCACCGAGCGGCGCGACGACGCGTGGGTTCGTGCCGTCGCCGTCCAGGACGACCAGCCCATCTGCCGCCGTAAACAGCGCCATCCGCGCGCCGTCCGGTGACCACGTCGGGCCGACGAGCCCGTTGTCCTCGAGCAGCGTCGTGGGTTCGCCGCCTTCGGCCGAGATCAGCATGGCCCGTGGCGGGAGGCCGCCGCTCAGGTCCCGCCGGACGAGGACAAGGCGGCTGCCGTCGGGTGCCCAGCTGGTTACGCTGTCCTGGGCTGTGGCACCGGTGAGCTGGCGCTGGTTGCCGTCGGTCACGTCGACGGTGTACAGCGAGGTCGGGACGAGTGGTTCGTCGGTCGGGCATGCGGGGCAGTCCAGGGCGGCGATCGCGAGGCGCGTGCCGTCGGGCGACCACAGGACATCACTGTCGGGCGGCGGCACCCAGGGGGCGGGGCGGAGCGTGCCGAGCCCGAGGGGAGCCGGGACGAGGTTCACGTCCGTAACGACGATCACGTCCTCGTTCGCCCACGGCCGCTCCCACGCCAGCCGCGTGCCGTCAGGCGACCAGCGTGGCGATGTGCCGTCGCCCAGCACGCGCCGATCCGTGCCGTCAGCGCTCATGACAGCGACGCTGTGGGAATTGCCGTCGAAGTCGGTCCCTGCGAGGCGCGTGCCGTCAGGCGACCAGGACCAGTCGGACGAATTTCGGTCGTCAGAAGAGAGGATGGTTACCGTCGCTGGGCCGAATGGGCTGACTCGGGCAAGCACCGGGGCACTCGCGCAGCTGTGACACCAGAAGGCGACCGCGCCGTCGGTGACGAGACGAAGCCAGTCCCCATCCGGGCCGTTCGCGATCCAGCCCTGCAGTGTCCCGGGGCCGATGGCCACCTCATACCACGTCATGCCGTCGGTCTCCCTGGGGCCGTCGAGCACGCCCATCAGCTGACCGGCCCGGAGCGTCGCGACGATGTCGCCGGACGAGCGGGGCTCGCTGCGGATCTGCAGGCCGTCGGCCGCCGCGAACAGGATGCTGCCCGTTTCGGCGGCTGTGCCGTCGGAGGGCGCGGGGCTGGCCGAGTCGGACGGTGCCGTTGGCTCTGCCGACGGGACGGGCAGGTCGACCAGGCCGGAGCCGACCACGAGTCCCGCGGCCAGCGCAACGAGCAGCATTGCGGCCGCGAGGAGCACGAAGGGAAGTCGGCGCGGTGCGGGCCGGGCCAACAGGAGAACTCGCTCGAACAGCTCATCGGCGAAGGCTGGGTCTGGCTCGCGGTCGTCCTCGAGCCTGCGCAGGAGGCCGCGGATCTGGTCGTCATGCATCGGTTTGGCCTCCATACGCGCGTCGGAAGGTGTCCCGAGCGCGCCCGAGGAGCGACTCCGTCGCCTTCTCGGAGCGACCGATCGCGGCGGCGACGTCGCGGATGCTCAGCCCGTCGAGGTAGCGGAAGAGGAGCGCGATGCGATGCTCCGGAGGCAGGCGCCGCAACGCGGCCGACACGGCGTCGCGTGTCTCGGACGCGCGCCACGGAGCGTCATCGTGAAGCCGGTGCGCGGCGACGAGCTCGCCATGTCGGCGCTCATCCCGTTCCAGCCGCCGATGATGGTCGACGAGCTTGTTTCGAGCGATCGCGATGAGCCAGGTCACCGTGTCCGACCGGCCGGCGAAGCGGTCCCGACGGCGAATGGCCTCGACGAATGTCGCCTGGGTGAGTTCCTCGGCGACGTGCTGGTCGCCGCCGCACCGTGCGAGGAGGTAGCGGTAGACCCGTGGCATGGCCGCGTCGAACCAGGAGCGGAACGCGGTCTCGTCGCGCACGATCGCATCGAGATCGCGCCTTGCATCGATCGACAGCGGTGCCGTCATCTCGCTCGGCTCACTCCGGATGGCGCGCCATCGTGGTGCGCTCATGAGATTAGACGCGCGGCGGGGCCGGAATCCCTCGGTCGAGTGTCGGTACGGTGATTCGGCTATGTCGGGGGGAGCCCGGACACCTAGCAACGTCGCGAAGGAACGGTCAAGTCCCGCCACGTGATGTACCAGGGGGCCACCCTCGCGCCTCGCTTGACGCCGACGTCGGGCTCGGCCAGCGTGGCGGGGCTGGCGCTGGCCCCCGAGAACGGCGTCGCGATCCGGAGCCGGATCGCGGTGATGCCGGAGTCGCCCGGGCTCTACCTCCGCCTGAGCGTCCGGGAGAACCTGGAGTGCTTCGCCGACCTCTACGACGTCGCGGATCCGAAGGCGAGAACGGCCGCGGCGCTCGAGGCGGTCACCTGACCGGACGCAGCGAGGACACTTGCGAAAACGCACTCCAAGGGCCTGAGGCAGCGGGTCGCGCTCGCCCGGGCGCTCCGAGCGAGCCGGAGGTCCTGTTCCTGGACGAGCCGACGTCCGGGCTGGACTATCGCGGTGCGGGGCGCCGCGGCCGCGGCGAGAGGCCGTCAGCCCTGTCCGGTCCGCCGCATCCGCTCGAGCTCGCGGCGCAGGCGCTTGCTCGGCCGGCCCTGCCCGCGGATGGCCTTGATCCCGGGCGCGATCTGACGGACGACCGGCGGCGGGCTGTTGTCGACGTAGCACTTGGCGGCGACCAGCGCGCCGACGCGCGTCTCGATCGGCCGCACGACCTCGACGATCCGCTCGCGTTCGGCGATCAGCGCCTGGACCACGTCGCCGGCGCGAACCTTCGTCGAGGGCTTGGCCGGGTTGCCGTTCACCCGGACGTGCCCGCCATCGCACAGTTGGGTGGCCATGGGCCGGGTCTTGGCGAGGCGCACCGCGCACAGCCAGCGATCGATTCGAGTGTCGGCGGCTGCGGCTGGATCGGTCACGTCGTTGGCCTCCGTGGCGGCAGCCCCCATCATGCAGCGATCGGAGTCAACATCGGGGCCGAGCGGTTTGCCGGAAGGAGGAGCGGACGCGATGGTCGAGACGATGGTCGCCGCGAGCGAGGCGGGACGGTCCGGGATGCTGCTGCGTGTGGCAGGGATCTGCGCGGTCGTGAGCGGGGCGGTCGGCGTTCCAGCAGTGGCAGCGCTGATCCTGATGTACGCGGGGTTCGCCGTTGGAGCTTCGGACACCGCGATGAAGTTCGGGGCGATCAACGACGCGCTGATCATTCCGGCGTATGGGCTGCTCCTGCCGGTCGTCCCGGCCGTGCACGTCCTGGTCCGCGAGACCGGGTCGAGCCGGAGCCTCCTGCTCGCGATCGTCGGCACGGTCGGAATCGTGGCGACGATGGTCCTCCAGTGGCTCCTCGTGACCGGCTCCCTGACGTTCGCCCAGCAGATCGGGCCGGTCAGCGTCGCGATGCTGGCGGTTGGTGCCTGGATGGTGGGGACGGGGTACCTCGGGCGGTCGATCGGGCTGCTGCCGAACGGCGTCCGGAATGGCGTGCTCGGCGCCTTGTTCGTCGGGCAACCGTGGTGGGCTGTGGATCTCGGTCGCCGGCTGCTCCGGCACGGCACAGCAGCGAGCGCGGACCGATGAATCATCCGTTGCGCTGGGCCGGGAGGCGGGTCCCGCGGTCCGCTCGCTTCCGGAGGCCGCCGGCGTCGGATCGAGGTCAGCCCCGGGCCGTCTGACCCCGCCGGCCCCGGACGGCCAGCACCACGATGGCCGTGTAGCCCAGGACGATGAACCCCAGCAGCGGGTACAAGTTCAGCCAGTGATGGACGTCGTTCAGGCGGACGATCGCCTGCTCGCAGGCTGGCGACCGACCCACCAAGCGACCGCACGTGAAGGGTGCCGTGGCTGAATGCCGACCACACGCCTTCCGACCCGGGGTCGAACCACAGGAGGTAGAACGAGAACAGGCTCCAGGCGATGGCCGCCACCCCGGCTGCCCACGCGGGACCGCCCGTCCAGCGGAGCCTCATCGAGCCAGCCCGAGTGATCGCTCTCCCCGCCCTGCGCCGGCCGCAGACACGCGCCTGCGAGCAAGGTCAGCAGTCGAACACGTACCAGCAGATCGCGTTGCGGAGGCGCTCGTCGTCGAGCACCAGCTCGCGGATCTCGGACGGCAGCTGGGCACGCTGCCAGCGACACTCGGCACGGCCGGCCTCCTCGGCAGCAGCCGCGTCGTCGAGCACCGTCGCCCGCGCCGCCCTGATCGCATACGCTGCCGCACCGAGCTCGTGGGCCGCCACGTGACCAACCGCCGCGGCCTGGCCGGCGGCGTAGGCGGCGAAGCGTGGCGCCCCGCGCAGGTCTCTCGCCGCGGCGTTGGCGTGGCCGGCCGCCGTCCGGGCCTCCTGCCAGCGGACCTCGCCGCGGGCCCAGGCCCGGCCCAGCTCGAGGGCACGCCGAGGTCGGTCGTCATTCGGCCGCGCCGCCTCGAAGAGCGGCAGGACGTGCTCGGCGCAGTCGGTCGCCCAGATCGCCAGCCGGTGATGGTCGTCGTCCAGGAGGGTCCCGCCGCGGCGGACCGTGATGAACCGTGGATCGCGAACCTTTGGCAGGATCACCGGACGGCGTCGAGCCAGGCCCGGACGCCCTCGACGTGCTCGTCGTGGAGGTGGCCGGTGAAGTCGACGTCGACGAGGGCGACGGTCACGGCGGTCGCCCCGACCCAGGGATTGAGGGTCGGGTCGGTCAGCCGTGCTTCGGGAATGGACTCGAGGATGGCGATCAGGCGGTCGTACGTGGCGTCGTACTCCCCTACCAGGTCCGCCGGCGAGCGGTCGGCGTGCTGGTCGTGGATCCAGGCGTTGATCGCATCGTCATCATCGAGCTCGGCCGGCCAGGGGTCGGGCGGAGCCGGCTCGCCGCGGGCGTACGCTTCGAGCAGGCCGATGGTCCGGTTGCGCCAGCCGGCCAGGCGGCCGGAATTCGTGCTCGGCGTGGGGTTCGCCGATGCCGGGAGCCGGCCGTCCGTTCACCACACGGTCCGGACGTCGCCGGCATCCGCGGCGTAGGCATGAAGGCGCTCGTCCTTGGTGAGGAACGGCACCCGCAGGTCCCGGGCGGTCGCGTAGAGGAGTCGATCGATGGGATCGCCCGGGAATGCCTCGCCCAGTGAACCGGCCCAGGCGGCCGACTCCGGGGTCAGCGGCGCGACCGAGATGCGGTCGTCCTGGTAGAGGTCCCGGACCCAGAGGCCGGCCTCGCGATCGAGGGCGATCCGGCCGAGCCGAGCCAGGGTCGCGACCTCCCAGCAGCTCAACGGGCTGACGAGCAGGGCCTCCCCGTCGATCATCCTCCGGGCCGGGGCCGAGAGCCGGTCTCCACCGGCCTGCCACCAGACGAGCGCGTGGGTATCGAGCAGCACGGCCATCAGCCCGCCTCGATGTCCCAGTGCTCCCCCGTCGAGTAGTAGGCCTCGTCCGTCTCGGCCACGAGCCGGACGCTGCCCTGCGTGGAGCGCGACGCGGTCACGGCCTCGAGCGGAACGAGCTTCGCGATCGGCCGACCGTGCTTGGTGATGGTCACCGAGATCTTCATCTGCTCGACCTGGTCGAGGACGGCCAGGCACTCCGCCTTGAACCGGCTGGCCATCATCGTCCGATCGGTCGAACCGGTCTCGCTCATCTGACCAATGACTATAGTCAGTGGTCATATTGCAGTCAAGACGCGGCCCGTCCCGCAACGGGCGATCGTGCCTTGTGGACGCCGGGAGGGTTGCCACACCGTGCGGGCGTCGCCGGCCGCAGGTGATTCCGCTACCGCGCGGTGAGGTCCTTGTCCTCCATCTCCCACGCGTGGTCCAGGGTGTGAAAGGCGGAGTGCCGGATCAGGAAGGGCAGGGTCCAGGACCGCATGCGCTTCTCGATCTTCCCGGCGTTGTAGTCGCGCATCGCGGCGAGGTAGGTCTCCCGATGCCGCCGCAGGCCGTCGGGCGTCAGGGCCCCTTCCTCCGGGATCCTCAGCCCGACCTGCTTCGCGAATTCCTCGCTCTCATTGCGGATCACGTGACGGATGATCCGATCGCGGTCGCGGCCGCCGCCGCGCGGGCCCTTGCGCATCTCGGGTGAGACCCGAGCGGCAACGGCGTCGAAGAACGACCAGCAGGCCTCGAGGAGCGTGATCTTCCGCTCGAGCTCGGCCTCGCCCATCGGGCCGTGCTCGGTCGATGACGGTGAGAACGAGATCCCCCAGAAGTCGGTGGATCCCGTCCCGACGCGCTCCTCGACCATCTCCAGGGGGCCGGCGGCGTCGAACTCATCGGCCATCCCGGCGAGGACCGCGACCGGCCGGTAGCGCGGCCGGTAGGCCTCGAGGGTCTCGAGCGCGAGCTCGGCGCTCTTCTCGCCCCGACTCCAACCAGGCCAGTCGAGGCTGAACGCGACCGACCGTTTGTCCTTCGTCCCGTGTTCGACGACCGTGCGGACGGGCATGGGTCAGTCTCGCACAGGCGGCGAGCTCGAGTCGGTGGCCCACGATCGCCCGATTCGAGGGCGCGCCGGCCGCGACATTCAGGCGTCCAGGTGGAGGGTCAGCGTCCAGGGGTGCGAGGGACGACCCGGTGCGTCGAGATCGACCGACCAGCGGTCCGCCAGGACCTCGGCGACCCCCGCCGGATGGTCGGGCTCGGCACCGGACTCGAGGAGGACGTGGGCCGCCTGGCCGCGGACGCGCTTGGCGATGACGTCGCCGATCCGGTGGCCCCGCGGGCCCTGGTCGACGCGGAGGGCGAGCGTCCGATCGCCGAGGCCGGTGGGGCTGCCGGCCAGGCGGTTCTCCGGGGAGCGGAGGTCGATCGCGATCCCCTCCCCCGCCGCCGCGGCCAGGACGTCGGGCAGGACCGGCCGCCACTCCTTGTCGAGGCGGTCAAGGCCGACGAGGTACACGAACAGGTTGAGCCGGTACCGCGGGATCCGATCGCTCGGCCGAAGCGCGCCCCACAGCGGCGAGGTGACGACGACCGTCCGTTCGGCCCGCCGCGCCGCGGCGTGGGACAACCCGGCGGCGTCGAGGCCCCCGAACAGCGGCCCGCTGTAGAGCTCCAGGACGGGCTGGGCCGGCAGCTCGAAGAGACGGGTGTTTCGGGCGACGTCGACCGCCTTCGTCGGGCGAACGCGCAGGCGGCGGAAGGCGTCCTGCCCGGCGCTCGTCTCGATCAGGGCGTCGATGACCCGCCTGCGCAGCGGGTTGAGCTGCGGAAACGAAAGGGCCTCGAGGTCGACGGGCGGTCCGACTCGCGGCCACGGCGCCTTCGTCTCGGACGGCGGCAGGATGAGCAACACCCCGCCACTGTACGAACCGGGACGAGATCGGGTCGCGCTTGATCGATCACGCTCATCAGCGTCGCGCCGGCCGTGCGTGGCCAGGTCCGGGATCTGACAATTCGGCCCCATCGTCGAGCGTGGCTGGGCCCGAATCGATGAACCACGTCGATCGCCGGCCCGAGGCCTCGGGCAGACAACCGATTCGCGAATTGCGGCTAGCAGGCTAGCCGGCCACGTCGACGGCATTGCTCGGGACGAGCCCGAGCTCCGGCCACTCCCCGGTCGCGCAGATCGCGCCGACCTTTGCCCCCGGGATGGACGCGATCGCGACGGCCTGTTCGCCGGCGAGCGCCGTCGCCGAACCGTCGATCGGGCTGAGCCAGTCCGGCGGCGTCAGGTTCGGGTCGGAGACGTCGACGGTCCCGACGAACGAGATGACATCGCTCCACGTTCGGGGCGGTTTCGCCGCGGCGAGGAAGACGGTCACTGGGGCATCGGAGCTGTTCGCCAGCGCCAGCCGGACCGCGCCGGCCGCGAGGGCACCGCTCGTCGTCAGGGAGCACGTGGCGCCGTCCCAGGCCACGGCCAGGCTGCCGGTCAGGGTGAACGGCTCGGGCCGCGGATCGCCGCGGCGGAGGGCCGTCAGGAGGCTCGACCGGAACGCGTCGGCATCGGCCGACATCGCCGCCCGAACCGGTCGGCCCTCGCCGGCCCGCCGGATCCGCCCAGCCGACCGCCCGTCGCGGTCCACGGTCACGGTCAGGTCCTCCCACGTCACGAGCGCCGGATCGACGAGGGCCATCGAGGCGAGCGAGTCCCAGAACGAGGTGTCGACGGTCAGGGACGGCGCACGGGCGAACATCTCGAACGCGATGTCGGCGCCCGCCGCGCCGTGGTCCGCTTCCAGGATCGTGGCGAAGTCGGCCGGGACGGGGACATCGTTCGTCGCGTCGAGCGGCACGAGCGTGACCGGCACGTCCGTGTCGAGGACGGCGGCGACCGAGTCGGGGTCCACGGCGACGTTCCATTCGAGACCGTCATCGGGCGTCACGTCGCCCAGCGCCACGTTTCCGGGCACGTCGATGGCGCCGGCCATTGCGTGGATGCCGGCGAGCCGGGTCGCCAGCTCGGGATGGGCGGCGAAGGCGTCGGCGATGTTCGACCAGGGTCCCAGGGCGACGATCGTGAGCGACTCCGCCGACGCCGCCGCGACGTCGGCGATGAGTCCGGCGGCACCGGCGGTCGACTCGGCGTCGGCCGCCGGCAGCTGGACGCCGTAGAACGCGTCGGCGCCGGTGCGCCACTCCTCGGGGAACAGGCGCCCGTGGTCGCCCGCATTGCCGCGACCACAGCCGACCGGGATGCCCTCGCGACCGAACGCCCGGAGCAGGTTTCGAACGTTCGTCACGCCGTGGGCGCAATGGACCTCGCCGTTGCCGTCGACGGCGATCGCTCGAACATCGACGGCCGGCTCGCGAAGCAGGGCCATGAGGGCCAGGAGGTCATCGCCGGCGAGATCCGTGTCAACGACGATCGGCGTCGGGCCGGCCGCCGCCGTCGACGAGCGCGGTGGCGAGTCAGGCGCGGCGGCGGACGGCGGCGTGCTCGTCGCCGAGCAGGCCGCGACTGCGAGGCTGAGCGACACGACCCGGAGCAGCGCCAGCGGTCGGATCGCGATCATCGATCGGTCCGAACCGATTGGCGCATGAAGCGGCCCGAGGCCGTCGTCATGACAAGGCCCCGGGCCCGATCCGCTTCATGGTGATCGACATGCGTCAGGGCGCGACCTGGAGCTCGAGCGCCACGGCCGGCGCCGGATGCGCCGAGTAATG
Source organism: uncultured Chloroflexia bacterium (assembly GCA_963719145.1). GTDB lineage: Bacteria > Chloroflexota > Limnocylindria > Limnocylindrales > CSP1-4 > UBA5189. The sequence continues at coordinate 305,990 of CAVRAX010000004.1, read as the reverse complement.
ACCGCGCGTGACGTTGAAGGACCTCCTGGCAGAGCTCGAATGCCGGGTTATTGCAGTTTGCCGACCACTCGACCTGGGCGAGCGGCTCATCTGCCCTGCCGTACGCGGCGACCCCACCCGCCGTCAGGGCCCAGGCTCGCAACGGCAATCAGCCCCGCCGCCGCGATGGTTCGAAGATTCCGCACTGTGACGTGCCTCCTACCGGGAAGACTCGGGTCGGAGCGGCACGGCGCGACGCCAAGAACCGGCGCCGGCTTGGGGGTCGCACCACTGCCGACCGGAGACCGAGTCTCACCGTACGGTCGCGAGGGTCATGCCGGCATGGGGCAGCCGTCCCGGGTCGCCCGGGAATATCACCGCCCGCGGTCGCCGGTGTCCTCGCCGAACCACGGATGCGCAGCCCGACGATCGGCTCCCGGGGCGAGTCAGCGCGCGCTGATCGGAGCGTACTTGCGGCGGTAGGCGGCCGGGGTGAGGCCGGTCGTTCGCCGGAAGAGGCGCCGGAAGAACGTCGGGTCCTGGTAGCCGACGGTGAAGCCGACGTCGTCGATCGCATCGTCGCCGCACTCGAGCAGCTCGCGGGCCCGCTCGATACGAATGGCGTGGACATAGTCGATCGGCCGGTAGCGCGTCGCGCCGAGGAACCGCCGCGAGAACGTCCGCGGGGTCAGGCCCGAGCGCTCGATCATCCCGGATACCGGGTTCGGCTCGGCGTGGTGCCGGCCGATCCAGGCCACGGCGTCATCGATCGCGGCGTCGGCGATCGGGCCCCGTCGGGTCATCGACGAGAACGGCAGCTGGCCGTCCTCGTGGCCGGCGAGCAGGTGGATCTTGGCGGTCTCGGTCGCCGGCCGGGGCCCGACGAGCCGGGCGATCAGGTGGAGCGCCAGCTCGTGCCACGATGTTCCGCCGCCGGACGTGATCAGGCCGTCGGCCTCGTTCGAGCGGTCGAGGATCAGGGCCGGGTCGAACCGGACCCGCGGATAGTCGATTCGGAACCGATCGAGGTACGACCAGTGGCCGGCGCACGACCGGCCATCGAGCAGGCCGGTGGCGGCGAGGAGCAGGGAGCCGGTGCAGACCGACGCCAGTAGGGCCCCGCCTTCGTGCATGTGGCGAAGCCACTCGATTTCCGGCCCGAACTGGGCCGGCAGCGGCAGGTCGCTCGGCGTGTAGAAGTCGGCGACGATCACGACGTCCGCCGACGGCATGTCCCCCACCCCGGCCCGTGGCTCGACGAGGATCCCGCTCGCGCAGCGGAACGGCTCCCCCGTCCGCGCCACGATGAAGACGTCGAGGGCCGCCTCGCCCGGCTCCGCGGCGGTCATGTCCGGCCAGATCGTCCCGACCGATCCGAGGACGTCGTACAGGCCGAACAGCACCGAGGCAGACACCTCGGGCGATGCGAGGAGCGCGATCGTTGGCGTTGGGGTGGCTGGCACGTTTGCCCCGATTCCGCTGAATCCGACTCTTCCAGAGTACCCGGCCGGCGGGGACACTTGTCGGCAGAGTTCGATGCCAGCACGCGAGCCCGGCTCGCGAGGGAGGATCCCCGATGCCAACGCCGACCACGATTCCCCACGGCCGCCCGAGCGTCTCCGGCCGGGTCATCACGCCGGACGACCGCGACTATGACGACGCCCGTCGCGTCTGGAACGGCATGATCGACAAGCGGCCCGCGATGATCGTCCGGGCCGCCGGGCCCGCGGACGTCGCACCGACGATCGCCTTCGCCCGCTCGAGCCGCCTGCCCCTCGCGATCCGGGGCGGGGGCCACAACGTCGCCGGGAACGGCACCGTCGAGGGCGGGATCGTCCTCGACATGGGTGGCCTGACCGCGGTCGACGTCGACCCCGGCGCCGGACTGGTGCGGGTCGAGGCCGGCGCCACGCTCGCCGACATCGACCGGGCCACGACACCGCACGACCTGGCCGTGCCGATCGGCGTCGTGTCCGGGACCGGCATCGCCGGGCTGACCCTCGGCGGCGGCGTCGGCTGGCTCCTGCGGCGTCACGGCCTGACGATCGACAACCTGGCCGCGGCCGACGTGGTCCTCGCCGACGGCCGGTCCGTGCGGGCGAGCGCCGACGAGCACCCCGACCTGTTCTGGGGCCTGCGTGGCGGGGGCGGCAACTTCGGGGTCGTGACCGCGTTCACGTTCCGGGCCCACCCCCATGCCCACGACCCCTTCGCCGGGTCGCTGATCTACGCCCGAGCGCGCTGGGCCGACGCGCTGCCGGCCTACATCGAGTGGACCGCCGGCCTGCCCGACGAGCTCTCGACGATGCTCACCTTCCTCGTCCCGCCGGCCGACTGGGAGCTCGGCGACGAGCCGCTCATGGTCGTCGGCTTCGCCTGGACGGGCTCGGATCGGCGGGCAGGCGAGGCGCTCGTCGCCCGGCTCCAGGCCGCCTGCGCTCCGGACGCGGCCGTGACCGATCCGACGACCTGGATCGCGTTCCAGTCGGGCTTCGACTCGGCGATGCCCAGGGGCCGGCGGGCGTACTGGCGGAACCATTCCTTCGACCGCTTCGACCGGCCGATGATCGAGACGGTCATCGAGCATTGCGGGGCCCAGGCCTGGGTCGGCACGGCCGCCGACGTCCACCATATGGGCGGCGCCTTCGGCCGTGTCGCGGACGACGCCACGGCCTACCCGTCACGGGCCGGCGCGTTCCTGCTGAACGTCTACGGCTTCTGGCCGGATGCGGCCGACGATCCGGCCCGGATCGCCTGGGTCAAGGGCTTCTCCGACGCGATGCGGCCGCACGCCATCGCCGGCCAGTACGTCAACTTCCTCGGCGCCGACGACAGCGATGCCCGGGGTAAGGCCCTGGCGGCGTACGGGCCCACCAAGCTCGCCCGGCTGTCCGAGGTGAAGCGCCGGTACGACCCCGAGAACATCTTCCGGATCAACCACAACATCCCGCCGGCGTAGCCGATCCGGCATGAGCAACGCGAGTGACGCCATGATCGCCGCATCCACGGCCGGATCGGGTCCGCCGCGCTGCCGCCGAGGTAGTCAGCCGGCGCCGTCGAGGCGACCCCGCAGCGGGCGCTCGACCTCGCTCACGCGCGCCTCGCGAAGGGCGGCCGGAGTCGCGGTAGATCTCGGCGTGATCGGTCGAGGCCGCGATCGCCGAGGCGCTCCTTGGCCCGGAGCTCGCGGCTGCCCTTCGCCGCCGGCTCCGGCCAGCGCCCGAGGCCGGCGGGATCGCTCCCCTCCCCCGATCACCCCGGTTCTCTGCTTCGTGGACGGGCGCTGGCCAGTGTTCCGGCCGCCCACCGAGTTCGAGGGCGTCCGCCTCGAGTCGGAGCCCACCCCAGCTGAGGGGTCGGAGGCTTGAAAGGCCAGTGGGATCTCGTCCGCCACGTGGAGCAGCCCCCGTACACCTCGGCGGGTCGTCCGGGGCCCGGCGAACGGGGTTCTGGAAAGCCAATGCTGGTGGGAGCAGCACCGTGGCCAGTTGGGAGCCCGGAACGGACCTGGGACGGCGCCAGGCGTCGGCGGTCCGAGGCTGGCCGCCAGCCAGCCGTGCGGGGGTGGTGGAGGAGGACCCCCCTTTCGCCCGCACGTCCGGTGCCCGAGCTCGGCTTACCCGTGGCCAACCGCCGGAGGTGCTGCTGGGAGCAGCATCTCGGCCTCGAAGGGGCCCCCAACGGCCGCACCAGGCCGTGCCCTGCCGTGCCCGGCCGCACCAGGCCGTGCCCGGCCGTGCCCTGCCCGTCGGCCGGACGGTCCCGATCCCACAGTGACGCGTGAAGGTCGGATAATTTCGCGGCCGCGGCCCTGACCGCCTCGCCGACCGTCGTCCGAACGGACCCGCCGTTGCTCAATGGCCCGACCGACCTCCTGGGACGCTATACGGTGGGCGCCTTCGACACCAGCATCGTTACGGTCCAGGTTCCCGCCGGCTGGAGCGCCGGATCCTCCTGGGTCGTGCGCGGGCGGAAGGGCGCCAGCCCCGATCCTCCGTCGGGTGCCTCTTCTCCGCCGGTACCGAGGAGCGATCCCCCGTCGGGCGTCGCCGCGCCGCTGTGCCGCCCGGCCCACTGACGTCGGCGATCTCGACAGGCAGGAGGCGGCGCCGGTGGGCGCCGCCTCCGACTTCAGGCTCGCCTCCCCGACGACGACTGGTTGGGCTTGACCGGGGAGATCAACAGGATGATGATCGACCGACGGGCGCGCGAAGAGTGACACCGCCCGCGACGCGGTCGGCGTTGCTCGGAGGGTGAGCGATGTCGATGCTGCGCGCGGGTTCCTCCTCGGTAGCCCGGTCCAGGCGCGGCGCCACGCGCTCGCCCGGCACTGCGTCCGGCAGTCCGTTGCGACGCCCCCGCCTCCTGGACGAAGTGGTCGCGCTGGTCGACCGGCTCCCGATCGATCCGATCGAGGCGGCCCGCTTGCGTGACAAGGCCGTCGGCCTCGCCAACGAATGCGGCTGTGAGCTGAGCGGCTTCGCCCTCGTCGCGGCCCTCGTCCTTTCCGGCATCTACCTCGCGGCGTCGGGAAACGTCGGCGTCGCCCCCGTGGCAGCGCTCTTCGTTGGGACGCTGGCCGCCGGCATGCTCGGCAAGGCGATCGGGATCGCGGTTGCACGTCTTCGATTGCGACTCCTCGGTCGGTCCCTCCAGCGTCAGCTTCTTGGGTGAGTCGACATGTCTACCTGCACGAAATGGGTCGACACCGTCGTCATTACCTGCAAGAACTGGACGTCCAAGCTCGACCACGAGTGCACCACCTGGGCGGACGAGGGCTCGAAGAAGTGCTCGGATTGGGCGGACGAGGGCTCGAAGCAATGCTCTGATTGGGCTGACGAGGGCTCCAAGCAGTGCAGCGCCTGGGAGAAGTGTCACTGGTACACGCCCTGGAACTGCATCGCCGGGTTCTTCTGCAAGGCCTACTACTGGGTGGCGAAGTGGGTCTGCAAGGCCTACTACTGGGTGGCGAAGTGGGTCTGCAAGGCCTACTACTGGGTGGCCAAGTGGGTCTGCAAGGCGTTCGCCTGGGTCATCAAGTTCTTCTGCACCGCGTGGGGCTGGGCGGCGAAGCTCGCCTGCGTGGCCTGGGACACGGTCCGATGCGCGATCGTCAATCTCCAGCGCGCGATCTCCGGCATCTTCGGTGGTCATCGAAAGGATCGGCGCCGCATCAAGCACGTGTTCGTCCTGATGCTCGAGAATCGCTCGTTCGACCACATGCTCGCGTTCAGCGGCATCAGCGGCGTCGATCTCGCGGGGAATCCGAAGACGATCAACGCCGCCAATCCCGCCACCGACAAGAACGACATCGCGGGTGGTGGCCCGCCGGTCGCCGTGTCGGCCCCGGCGGCGTACACGCTCTCGGGCGTGGACAAGGACCCCGGCCATGAGTTCGCGAACACGGTGACGGCCCTGTGTGGCGACGGCGTGGCCTACACCGCCGGGCAGCCGTACCCGGCGATCGACAACTCCGGCTTCATGGCCAACTACCGCGACACGGGTTCATCGGACCCGGGCCGGATCATGCAGTGCTTCGGGCGGGACCAGGTGCCCGTGATGGTCAAGCTCGCCGAAGAGTTCGCCGTCTGCGACAACTGGTTCTCATCGCTGCCCGGGCCGACGTGGCCGAATCGATTCTTCGCCATGGCGGCCACGTCGGGAGGCCTCGACGACAGCCCGACCGGGTTCGAAGTCGTGTCGGCGACGACGGTCGACGGCTATCGCTTCGCGAACGGCAACATCTTCGACCTCCTCGACAACGCCTGCCTCCCCTGGCGGATCTTCCACGACGACGAGTTCCCCGTGGCGTTTGCCCTGAGTGGCATGAACCTCAACCGGCTCCAGGGCCGCCTGCGCGACTTCGACGACTTCGATTCCGAGGTCAACGCGGCGGGCTTCTCGGACAGCTTCGTCTTCATCGAGCCGCGCTACGGTTCCCACAAGTTCGATGTCACCGGCCCGGGCGACTACACGTGCGGCAACTCGATGCACCCATATGACGACATCACGCGAGGTGAGAAGCTGATCAAGCGGGTCTACGAATTGATTCGGAACTCGCCCCACTGGAACGACAGCCTGCTCATCGTCACCTTCGACGAGCACGGGGGCTTCTACGACCATGTCGAGCCACCCGCGGCCACGCCACCGGGTGACCTGTTCACGCCGGGTTACGTCAAGAACCACTTCACGTTCGACCGATACGGCGTCCGCGTCCCGGCCCTGGTCATCTCGCCCTACACCCAGAAGAGCCTCATCGACAGCACGGTCTTCGACCACACCTCGATGCTCGCGACCGTGGAGCGACTCTTCGGCATGGGCTCCCTCACGAACCGCGACGCCGGCGCGAACGACGTCCTCCCGCTCCTGAACCTGTCCACGCCTCGCACCGACGCCCCGGCGACGCTCCCGTCGCCCGCGGTCAACCGGGAGAACCCCCTTTCGTGCGAAGACGACGACGAGACGGAGAGCGAGCTCCGGGTCCGACTCCTGGATCTCTACGCCGCCCGGGCGCGCGGGGTCTTCAAGGACCGACGGGTCGAGAGCTTCGAGGTCGAACGGAGCCAGATCGGCTTCACCCAGGTCGCCCTGCTCCGGGCGATCGACGACGCGACCTATGCCGAACGGCAACGCTGGATCGACGACTACAACGACATCAAGAACGGCGTCGACGCGGCCATCTTCATGGCCGAGGCGCGACTGAAGGTCCGGCACGCGATCAACGTCAAGACCGGCCCGCGCCTGGATCGCCCTGAGCCAGTCGTCAAGCGCGAGGAGACCCCGCCACCTCCGACCAGGCGGCCACCGGATGCGCCACGCCAGTGACGCCATGATCGCCGTACCCACGGCCGCATCCACGGCCGCATCGGGGCCGCCGGCGCCGTGCTGATCGTCGTCCAGTTCCCGCTGGCCGACGCTCGCGGGCTCTCGCCGGATCCGGTCGCCCGCGTGTCGCGGCCGGACTGGGGCAAGATCAACAACTTCGGCAACCCGTGGTTCGTCCGCCACTTCGGGTTGGTCGTCGATCGACACCGACCCGCGGACACGGCCTGGATCGACGAGCGGTTCTTCTGCCAGGCCGGGAATGCGATCGCCCTGACCGGACTGCAGCAGACTCGCAAGGTCCGCTGCGCGTTCCGCCGGCTGTTCGTCGCCGACGGTCGCGTCGTCGTCCGCGTCGAGGTCGGCTTCACGACCAGGGCGCCGGCGGACCTGACGTCCGACGCCCTCATGGCCATGGTCCAATCGATCGCCGCGCTCCCGAGCCGGGCCGGGAAGGACGACAGGGCCGGCAAGCCTCGAGCCCTGATCAGCCAGGGACGGCGGCTCGCCCGGCTCTACAGCTATGCCACGACGACGAAGGGGGCCACGATGGAGTTCGGCCGGCTCGTGGAGCCGGGCCGGCCGACCATCCTCATCGATCTCCACCCCCGGGAGCGGTTCGCGCCGCCGGATGGCGCCCCCCGTATCACCCGGGCCGACGTGGGCGATTCCAGCCTGTCGTTCGTGCGGCTCGAGACCGAGTTCGGCTACGTCCCGACGTGGATCATGCGCCGGGGGCGCGACCCGTCGCGGGCGCGCAGCCTGCGACTCTGCCTCATGCGTCTCCACGCCGAGCAGGAGTCGCTCGAGGGGGTGGTCCGCTTGAAGGAGCGTGGGACCCTTGGCTTTGAGCCCGAATCGGACTCGGCGCGGGCCCTCGAGTCGTACCTCAACGCGTCCACGCGACAGCTGAGCAAGGACTCCTGGGCGGGCATCTCCCAGTCGGCCGTGATCGCCGCGATCAACGCCTCGGACGAGGTTTCCTATCCGGCCGAGCGGGAGGGCGTTCGTCAGTCGCTCGACGGGATCCAGTTCCAGATCGCGAACAAGACCGAGGCGTTCCTGCGCGAGCGCGAGGCCCGGAGAACCCAGGAGGTCTACAACGTGCAACCCGGCGGCAAGGTCGTAAAGGACAGCGTCAACATCGAAGGCACGAACACGTTCACCAACACCAGCATCATCAACGCCCGCACCATGCGGGACGCGCTCGTCACGTTGCAGGCGGCACCCGTGTCCGACGAGCGCAAGCACGCGGTCGAGGAGCTCGTCGGCGTCGCGACCGACCTGGTCAACAAGCTGCCGGACGACAAGTCCAAGGCCGACGTCACCAAGCGCGTTGAGCTCATCACGAAGCTGGCCGAGGATGACGATCCGATCGAAGAGGCGGTCCGCGGAGCGGGGCAGGTGATCGTCAACATCGGCCAGGGCGTTGCCGAGCTCGCGGGCCCCATTGCCAAGGCGGTGAACGCCGTCCTCGCCGTCCTCAAGTTCGCCCCGCTCGTCCTCTAGGCGGACGTCCCGCCGCGTTGACCGTGATGCTAGGCTGATTGCGCTGAGCCCTGGCCGATTTCGATCCGCCGGGCACGGCAGTTGTCATACGTGACAACACGTTATGCCCGAAACGGTCTAGGCCGAGTGGGTCAACCCGAAGGAGCGCAGGCAACTGCGCTCCTTCGCTATTGATCGAGAACCGGAACCGCGGCTGGTTCTTCCGGCCCGACTGGCGCCTGACGGTTGGGGGGCGCGACAAGTCGAAGCTGGCGCGGAACGTGGGCTGGCAGGGTCGGCGCGGTCCGGGCGGCGCTCGAGGCCGCCGGGATTGGATCCCCCCCGATCACCCCGGTCCCACCGTCCGCGAAGCGTGCCTGAGCCAGCGTTCTGCACGATGGCTCCTGCGTCGAATCCGTGGCCCTATCTAGCGAAGGCCTTGAAGCCGTGCCCCGGGCTCGAAATCGCCCTCGAGCCAGCGAATGAAGAACATCGCATGTCGGAAGTACGTGTCCACCGTGGGCTGCTCGCGGCCAGCACGCTGGACCTGTGCTGTATAGCGGGCTGCCTGCTGGCGCAGATCTGCCGTGGACGCGGCGGCCCGCGGGACTGGGCGCTCGCCCACGTCGACGCCGCGAGGCCGGTAGTCACCGGTGCGCCACGCCAGGAAGCGGCGTGCGTAGTCGACATAGGATCGCCAGGCGTTCTCGCGCATCCCTGCCTGGCGGCACGCGCCCTCGTAGCGCGCGAGTTCCAACGATAGGTCCTCGTCACTCCAGGCCGACGCCGTGCTTTCGGAGACCCTCCGTGCCGCCGGTCGGTGGGCCTCGACATCCCCGTACGGAGTCACGCCGGCCGATTGTCCGCGGACGAATGTCCGAAGGGCGTCGCGTGCCGTCTCGGAGAAGGTCCGGCCGCGGACCTCTGCCAACCGGCTGATCTCTTCGAACACGGCGCGATCGACTCGAAGCGAGATCATGACGGAGCCGGCCCGAGATCGAGGAGCGACGAGATCTTCACTCATGAGATCGCCTGGGTGCCCGACGACCTCCCTCTCGCTTGCTGTCAGATCTGGTCGGTCGTTTCCATCGCCCATTCTCATTGGTACGTCGGCACGCCCACATCGTACCACAATGCGTGATACGTTATGTGGATCGATCCTTGACGTCGCGGAGCGCCGTCACCCCTCCCCAGGTGGCACTCCGGGCAGCTTGATCGCGGGCGCTGGCCGGTGTCGATGGCAACCAGACACAGGTTGCGAGGACCGAACGTGCTCTCGTGATCGAGATTTCGGCCGTCCGACGAACCAAAGCCGGCGCGATTGGGCCGAACTCGGGCCCGGCCGTCCAGTGACCGATGTATCGCTCGTTCGGCGCCGGAACCGCCCCACACGGCCGTGCGGATGGCCGATGCTCGTCGGATGACCGAAATGTGAGCCAGTGGGCTCCGCTGCGTCCCACCGGGCCCGGCTCCCCTGCCCGTGGGCCCCGCGCCGCTGCCGAGCGAGCGCCGCGCCGCTGCGGAGGAAGCCCCGCTGCACTGCCCAGCGAGCCCTGCGCCGCTGCCCAGCGAGCCCTGCGCCGCTGCCCAGCGAGCCCCGCTCCCCTGCTCCCGGGCAATGGTGTCGTGAGGACGGGGTGGAGGAACGAACCCAGGGGTTTGACAGGACACTGAACAGGCGTTTAGTCTGCTGAACATGAGTTCAGTGCCCGACCACGGCGATCCCGACCACGGCGATCCCGACCACGGCGATCCCGACCGCGGCGATCTTACGGCCCGCGCAACCATCCGGAATGCCGCGTTGCGGCTCTTCGCCGATCGTGGCGCGGACGCGGTCACCGTGCGTGAGATCGCCACCGAGGCCGGGGTGTCCCCGGCGCTCGTCCTCCACCACTTCGGGAGCAAGGACGGCCTTCGTGCCGAGATCGACGCGTTCGCCGCGCGAGCCTTCGACGCGATCCTCGAGGGCATGCCGAACGACGATCTCGTCGAGATGCTCGTCGGCCGAGGCACGCAGAGCTCGCTGGCCGAGGCATTCGCCCGGGGCTTCCCGACAGGGTCGCCGCTGCCGGCCTATCTGGGCCGGCTGCTCCTGACGAACGACACGGCGGGAGCCGCGCTGTTCAAGCAGTGGTACGCGGCGACCCGGCGCATCCTCGACGTGATGGTCGAGATGGGCGTCGCTCGCCCGAGCGAGGACCCCGACATCAGGGCGGCGTTCTTCCTGGTCAACGACCTCGCACTCATTCTCCTGAGAAACCCGATCGCCCTGGCGATCGGTGCCGACCCACTGACCCCCGAGGGGATCAATCGGTGGGCCCGGGAGGTCAGCACCGTCTACGCCGAGGGCGCATTCCGTGCCCCGGGAAAGGAGTAGCACCAATATGTCCGCGCCCCAAGCCCAGCCCGTCATCAGAGCCCAGGGGCTGACCAAGACCTTCGGAACGGTCCGTGCCCTTGACGGGCTCGACCTCGAAGTGGCCCCCGGAGAGGTCCACGGCTTCCTCGGCCCCAATGGGGCGGGCAAGTCGACGACCATCCGGATCGTCCTCGGCCTCATCCGTGCCAGCGGTGGTCACGTCGAGCTCTTCGGCGGTGACCCTTGGCACCAGGCGTCGACGCTTCACGAACGGCTCGCCTATGTGGCCGGCGACGTCGCACTCTGGCCGGGGCTCACCGGTGGGCAGTGCCTCGATGTCCTCGGCGCGGTCCACGGTGGCCTCGACGAGACTCGTCGGGCTGCCCTGATCGAGCGGTTCGACCTCGACCCGTCCAAGCGGGTCCGCGACTACTCCAAGGGCAATCGGCAGAAGGTCGCCCTCGTCGCCGCCCTCGCCGCCGACGTCGAGCTGCTCGTGCTCGACGAGCCTACCTCCGGGCTCGACCCGCTCATGGAGCAGGCCTTCCAGGAGGTCGTCCGCGAGCGGCGCAAGGAGGGCACGACCGTCCTGCTGTCGAGTCACATCCTCGGCGAGGTCGAGGCGCTTGCCGACCGGGTGAGCATCATCCGCCGGGGCCGCACCGTGACGACCGGTACGCTCGCCGAGCTGCGACGCCACACGCGCACCCACGTCCACGCGGTCACGGTCGACACGCCCGCGGGCCTCGCCGACGCCCCGGGTGTCGCGGACCTCGTCGCCGAGCGGCTCGGCGGCCAATTCGACAACCGGTTCACCATCGACGCCGGGCACCTCGACGACGTCATCGGCCGGCTGCACACGGCGCGGATCCACACCCTCACCGTGACGCCGCCGAGCCTGGACGCCCTCTTCCTGCGGACCTATGACGAGCATGCCGCGCCCCTCGACGCCACCGAGCTCGGAGCGCCGGTCGAGGCGGCTCGATGAACGCGACGGGTTTGCGGGCCATGCTCGATGTCCAGTGGCGGACGCACCGCCGGGCCACGCTCGTCTGGATGCTCGTGCTCATCTCCGGCATGGTCGGCACGGCAGGCTCGATCGCCGGCCTCTACACCACCCCCGAGAAGATCCACACCTACGCCCAGGCCGTCACGGCCGGTGACGCCCTCGTCGCGATCAACGGCCGCGTCGAGGGCATCGACAGCCTCGGCGGGATCATCGCGGACGAGTTCGGGTTTCTCGCGGCCTTCCTCCTGCCGCTCGTCGGGATCAGCCTTATCGCACAGACCACCCGAAGTGAGGAAGAGGCCGGGCGACTCGAGACGGTCCTCGCGGGCCGGGTCGCGCGCCATGTCCCGGTGCTCGCCGGGATCACGCTCGCCTCGGCCGCCATCCTCGTCATCACGGTCGCGTTCGCGCTCGGGCTCGCCGCCTTCGGGGTGCCCGCCGCCCGAGCGGTCCTCTATGCCGCCTCTCTCGGCGCCCTGGCCTTCGTCTTCGCCGGGATTGCGGCGCTGCTCGCACAGGTCACCCTGCATTCCCGGGGCGTCTACATGTGGGGCCTGCTCGTCCTCGCCGCGGCCTATGTGCTGCGCGGCGTCGGAGACGTGACGAAGACGTGGATCACCTGGCTGTCCCCGCTTGGCTGGGCCGAGAAGGCCGCGCCGTTCGGGGACATGCGATGGTGGACCCTCCTGATCCCGCTCGCGATCGGCGGGCTGTTCGCGACCCTCGCCGTCCTCGTCGCCGGCCGCCGCGACCTCGGCAGCAGCCTCCTTCGCGGGGGCGCAGGATCGCCGCGCGCGACGTCATGGCTGCGCAGCCCGCTCGGGCTGGCGACCTCGATCCACCAGCCGACGATCCTCGGTTGGCTCGCGGGTGCCCTCGTCCTCGCGGGCATGATGGGCGCGCTCGCGAAGCAGTTCGTCGACGCGGTCCTGGGCAACCCGGCCATGGCCGAGGCCCTCGGGGTGTCGGGCGCGAAACCCGAGGACGAGATCGTCGCCCTCACCCAGCTCTACATCGCCATCGTCGCCACCGCGTATACCGTCCAGGCCTTCGGGACGCTGCGCGGGGAGGAGACCGCTGGACGCCTCGAGATGCGGCTGTCCGGCACCCTGTCCCGCTTGCGCTGGCTCGCCGCCCACGGGTTGGTCATCGGCGCGGGCCTCGTCGCCATCGTCCTCGCCTCCTCGGTCGTCCTGGCCGCGGGGATGGCATGGTCGATGGGCACGTCGGTGAACCTGGGTGGGGTCATCGGAGCCGGCGCGGCATACCTGCCCGCCGAGCTCGTCGTTGGCGGGCTGGCGCTGGCGCTCTTCGGCCTGTTGCCAAGGGCATTGCCGGTGGCCTGGGCGGCGCTCGCCGGAGTGGCCTTCATCGCCTTCCTCGGCCCGGGCCTCAAGCTGCCGAAGTGGGTGCAGGACCTCTCCCCGACGACCCATATCGGCAACCCACCGATGGGCGCCGTCGAGGCGGGGCAGCTCGTGGCCCTCGGCGCCATCGCCGTTCTGCTCGGCGTGGCCGCGGCGGTCGGCTTCCGCCGTCGAGGGATGCGACAGAGCTGAGCCATCCGCGTTGTGCTCGGCCCGATCAGCGAGCCGGTCGATGTCGGCGTCGGTCAGGCGCCTCTCTCGCAAGGTGCCGTGGTCGCCGGCGAGCACGCGGCGACCACGAGGCAGAGCTCGAACGCGGGGTTGTTGCAGTTCGCCGACCACTCGACCTCGGCGAGCGGCACGTCGGCCCGGCCGTAGGCGGCGACCCCGCCGGCCGTCAGGCCCAGGCTCCCGACCGCGAGCAGCCCCGCGGCGGCGATGGTTCGAACGTTCCGCGCTGTCGGTGCCTCCTTCCGTGAGACTCCGGCCGGAGCGGCGCGGCGCGATGGCGAAGCCGGCACCGTGATGGAGCCGCGCCGCTCGCCGGCCGGAGGACACGTTCACGGCCGGAGGACACGTTCACGGTAGGAGGGATGCGTCATCCGGGCATGAGGCAGCAGTCCCGGGTCGGCCGGGAATGTCACGCCGTCGGCGCCGACCACGCGGCTACGGCAGTCGACCGGTGATGATCTCCGCGGTCCCGACGCTGGCGTCCTGGGTGCAGGCCGGGAAGCCGCAGTACAGGTCGAAGAAGTACTGGCCGTCGATGACGAACAGCGCACTGATCGGGATGCCGGCCCCTGCGCCGGTGGCGTACGCTGACCGGTCGAAGAAGGTTAGTTCGGTGACGGTGACCCCGGCCGGCACCTGGCCCTGCTGGGCATCCCAGTACGAATTGGCGGTCGCCGTATCTGGGGCCGGGGGGGCGACGATGAGCTTCACCTCGGTCAAGCTGGACTTGAACGAGCAGGCCTGGTCCGGAGCGAGATCCTGCTCGACGCCGGCACTGAGCGTCTGGCCGATGAGGGCCTCGGCCTCGGCCTGCGTCAGGAGCGTGCAGGGGTCGATTGCGACTGGCGACGCCGCGCCGCTCGTCGGGGATGCTTCCTCAGTCGCGGTCGGCGACGGAGTTTCCGTGGCCGCCGGCGTCGCGGGGGCCGCGGCAAGCGTGGCCGTCGGTCCGGCCGAGGGTGGGCTCGAGGCGGACGCGCCTCCGCCGCAGGCCCCGACCACAAGGATCACCGCCGACAAGGCCAGGCCGGCGCGCATTGAGCTCATTCGATCCACCTCCGTGGTCACCGTCTGGTCGAGCCTCCCGGCTCGAGATCATGGTCACCCGCGATGGCGCCACCCTCCAATCGCTCCCGATCCGCGACTCTACGCCGGTGGCCCGAAGTCCGCTCGTTCTGGGCCGGGGCGGCGCCGACCCGATCGGTCGTCAGGTGATGGTCCGCCGGCGCTGGTGCCTGCGAGATGCCTCGGACCTGATCAGGTCCCGCGACGGCTGAAGACCACGTGCGTGACGCCGGTCGACGAGACGGTGGTCTCGATGGCGAAGCCCTTCTCGATGCCCTCGAGGCCGTCCCAGAGGCGGACGCCTCGGCCGAGCAGGATGGGCACCACGACGATGTGCATGTGGTCCACGAGCCCGGCGGCAACGAACTCGCGGATCGTGGTTGGGCCGCCGCCGATGCGGACGTCCTGGCCGTCCGCCGCATTGCGGGCCGTCCCGAGCGCCTCGGCCGGCGTCGCGTCGAGGAAGTGGAACGTCGTGCCGCCCTCCATCTCGATCGACGGGCGCGGGTGGTGGGTGAGGACGTAGACCGGCGTGTGGAACGGCGGATTGGGCCCCCACCAGCCCTTCCACGTCGGGTCCTCGTGCCACCCCGGGTAGCCGAACTTCCCGGCACCCATGATCTCGGCGCCGACCCCGGGATCGTGCAGCCGCAGGAACGCGTCGTCGATGCCGCCGCTCCCGCCGGGCTCGCCGACCATCTCGTGCCACCACCGGGTCACGAACATCCATTCGTGCAGCCGTTCACCGGCGTGGCCGAACGGGGCGTCGAGACTCTGAGGTTCGCCGGTGCCGAACCCGTCGAGCGAGACGGAGAAGAACTGCACGCGGGCAAGTGACATGGCTCGCTCCTTTCCTCGTGGGAGATCAGCTCGTGTCGTCCGGATCGGTCGCGGGGCAGCTACTCGCCGGCGACGCCGAAGGTCGCCCGCCCAGCCCTCCTGGACTTCGGGTCCAGCGTCAGCCTCGTTGGTCCGACGTGGGGCGCGACGCCCTCGGCCAGCTGCCGCATCAGGTCGACCTGGGCGTCGTACTCCAGGAGCGGGAGATGGCTGCGCGCGACGAACTCGACCGGCACGCCGGCGCGTTTCCGGATGTCGAGCAGGCTCTCGACGATCGCCTCCGGGGTCCCGGCATAGGTCGCCCGACCCTTGATCAGCGCCTCGTCCGGGCGGGTGAACGCCGGTGCGGTCGGCGGCGGAAGCAGTCGGGTGGCCGAGGCCTCCATGTCGGAGTACTTCCACTGCATCGCCCAGAGGGCGTCGCGGTACCGGGCGACGGCCGCGGTGGGCGTGGGACCGGGCAGGAGCACCGAGTAATGGATGAACCGGAAGGTCGATGGATCGCGGCCGATGCGCTCGCACTCGTCGAGGACCCAGCCGACCTGCTCGACGAACTCTTCGGACGTGGCGTTGGCGAAGAGCCCGTCGGCGAGCCGGGCGGCGCGCCGGATCGCGGGCTCCGCGCCGCCACCGACGAGCACCGGGATCGGCGTCGCTGGCCTCGGCCGGACGGCGAGCGTCGGGAAGCTGAAGATCTCGCCGTCGTGCGTGAACGGCTCGCCCGTCCATGCCTGCGGGAGAATCCTGAGGACTTCGTCCATCGCCGCCCCGCGTCGGCGCGCGTCGGCCCCGAGGCCCCTGAACTCGATCTCCGACCAGCCGAGCCCGAGGCCGAGCACGAGCCGGCCGTGGCTGAGGAGCTGGACGGTGGCCGCATCCTCCGCCAGGCGAAGTGGATGGTGAAGGGGCGCGAGCACGACGCCCGTCCCGATCTCGATCGTCGATGTCGCCTGCGCGAGCGCCGCGCTGACCACGAGCAACGACGGCATGTAGCCGTCGTCGACGAAGTGATGCTCGGTGGTCCAGACGGACGTGAAGCCGAGCCGCTCCGCCTCCACCGCGAGTCGAACGGTCTCGTCGTACGTCCGGGTCCAGTCGGTTTCGCCGGGCTTGAGCTGCGCGCTGAGAAGACCGAGGCCGAGTCCCATCGCTCGCGACGATAGCAGCGACAGCCGACTCGGGCGCACGGGGCCGGGCAGGGCGAACCCGAGGTCCGGAAAGATTGAACTTCGAGGGGCCCGCGGCCCACCTAGTCATTGAACGGCCCTGACGCCGTGAGTCGCCACGGAAGGAGAACGCACGTGCCTGACTTCATGCCTCGGAGCCGCGGATCAACGTCCCGTCGTCCCGTCTGGCTGGTGCCGGTCGCGGCGGCCATCCTCCTGATCGCACCCTCCGCCGTCACCGGCAAGTCCTTCGCGGCCTGGGGGCTCGCGGTCCCCGAGGCCGGCGTCAACACCGCCGCGGCCGAGGGCTGCCCGATCGAGGCGCCCGACGGCCGCAGCCTCTACATCGCCTCGAACCGCGCCGGCGGGACCGCCGATCCCGACCCGAACGACATCTGGGTCTTCCATCGCGAGTCGATCGACGGACCATGGGGCCCGGCCGAGAACCTCGGCCAGCCCGTGAACTCGATGTACGGCGACTATTGCCCGACGCCGCTCCACGGCAAGTACCTGCTGTTCGTGTCGACGCGACCCGGCGGCTGCGGCGGCGGTGACATCTACCTCGCCCGAAACAACCCCGCCCACGGCTGGTCGGTGACCCACCTCGGCTGTGCTGCGGACGGCTCAGGCCCGAACTTCCCCGGTGGCGAGTTCGGCCCCTCGCTCGTCGAGACGCACGAGGGCACGCTGCTGTACTTCTCGAGCGATGGCTTCGACGTCGGCGGCGACCAGGACATCTACGTCACCCGCCGGGGAGCCGACGGGAGCTTTGGCCCGCCCACCCTCGTGGAGGAACTGAGCACGTCGTTCCACGACTTCATGCCGAACGTCCGCAAGGACGGCCTCGAGATCGTCTTCAACTCGAACCGCGGCGGCCCCGGGTCGTTCGGCGGCCAGGACGTCTACAGCTCGACCCGGGCGAGCACGGCCGACCCGTGGTCGACGCCGGTCAATCTCGGCCCGGCAGTCAACACGGCCGGCAACGAGAGCAGATCCTCGTTGTCGTGGGATGGCCGGCGGCTGCACTTCGGCCGCGACGGCGACATCTTCGTCAGCTCGCGATAACCCTATTGGAGTGGTTCACGGAGGCGGCACGATCACGTGCCGCCTCCGGCGTGCCGGTCGCGACCTCGCCCGACTTGTTCATGTCGCGGTCGGCCCGGGTCACGATCCTCATCGCACTCGGACGACGACGGGCCGGGCAGCGAGACCTAATGCCAGCCTCCTTGGCTCGTCCCGGCCTGAGACCCAGACCGAGTCCGGGAAGGCCCTTGATCGTCACCAACGTATCCGGGAGCGACACCTGGTGTCGCGCGTCTGAATCCCGACGGAGCGTCTCCGATGGCGGTAGCAGCCTCCGCCGCGAGGCGAAGCAGGAGGTCGCGCCCGGACGCGTGTCGCTGCCACCCGCGCGGGTCCCAGACGTCGCCCGAGAGGTCGTCGCCCGCGTAGAGCATCTGGCCCAGCGAGACACCCCGGAACCTCGCAACAGCGAACAGCGCAGCCGCTTCCATCTCGACCGTGAGGCACCCTTCGGACACCCGTCGCTCGACCTTGGCGCGCGTCTCGCGGTAGAACGCGTCGGTGGTCCAGGTCGTGCCTGTCACGAACGGCACGTCGTTGTGCTCGAGTGTTCGAGTGATGGCCTCGACGGCGTCTGCGGTCGGCTCGATCAGGCGAGACGGCGGCGCGTAGTGGTGGCTCGTCCCCTCGTCGCGGAGGGCGGCGACGGGCACGACGACAATGACCGAGCGTCAGACTGGGAACGAGACCGCCCGCCCCGCCTGCGACCACGAAGCGTCGCGCGCCCAACGCGATGAGCTCATCGAGCCATGCCGCGGCGAGTGGCGCACCCACACCGCCGAGGGCAATGCCAAGTCGTGTGCCGGCCCACTCGACCTCGAGCACCGGGTGCCTGCCCATCTCGGACTCGAGGTGGCCGATCTCCTTCGCGCCGACCTCGTCCCGCAGCCGCTCGATGGCGTCGCGGAAGAAGCACACCACGAACGCCTCGGGCACGGAGAAGCGCGATGCGGCGTTTGCTGGCTCGATGACCGCCTGGAGCGACGGGTCGAACTCGAAGAGCGGCGAGGTGCCCGCGGAGTTCGCGGGTGACGGCGGGTCGGGCCGAGTCATGCGGCGATGTTCGGCGGCGATCCACCCCGGCGCAAGGGCAGTTCGATGCCAGACCGGCGGCTGGTGGCATCCACGTTGGAGGACTGCCCCCGCCAGTCTGAGGAATCCCCCGGAAGCCCAAGTGCCACTCGGCGCGTTTCCCGTCCGAGAATGCACGTGCCAGAGGACCTCGCCCGCGCTGGGGCCGGGCCCATCAGCGCCCTCGCCCCTGCCTCAGGGGTGGCCTGATCCGACTCAGTCCGGCAGCACCGTGACGCCAGGACGGGCCAGGTCGGGATCAAGGGCCAGGGCGAGGCCGATGCCGTCTCGCTCGATGACGGCGAGGCTGACCCGATCGACGAGCGAAATCGAGCTCGGGAGCGAGGCTCGGTAGTCGCGCTGGGCTTCGGCGTGAAGCTCGATATCGACGGGCAGCAGCTCGATCGCCGGGAGGACCTCGTCGAGGAGCGCGACCGTCGCCTCGATGCCCAGGCGCCGGCGCACGACCGCGACGGTCTCGGCGACGACGTAACCGTGGGTCACGAGCTCATCGTCGAGACGCGTCCCGAACGCGGCCCGGACATCGGCCTGGCGTGGGTCGTCGGCGTCGAGCAGGCCGATGAGCGCGCTCGTGTCCACGAAGACGCGGCTCACCACTCCCCTTCCCCGGCGATCTCGTCGTGGCGGGCCGCGACGTCGCCCGTCCCGGAGTGGAATCGGCCGGCGGCGCCGAGCAGGCGGTCAAACCGTGCGCGCCGCTCGCCGGGATCCGCGGGCACGGTCCGATCGACGGCGTCCCGAACGACCTCGGCGATCGGCACGCCCCGACGAGCTGCCTCGAGTCGGAGCCGGCGCATCTGCTCCTTCGTCAACGAAATCTGCGTCCTGATCACGGCCTGAATGATATCACCGCGGCGAAGGTGATATCTGCCTCGATCCCGGCCAGGCCAGGCCGAAGCTGCTACGGGTACCGGCTCTTCATCATGATCCGCCGGAGTCCGGCGTCGGGTCGCGGGCGCCGGCCGCGACGTCGCGAACCGTGTTGATGAATATCGAAATTGGTCCGATCAACCAGAGGAGGAGGAGCAGCTGGAGGTAGCCCAGACCCCCCACGGCCACGTTGCCGAGGGCAGTCGCAAGCAGGACGAGGGTCCCGCCGATGGCAGCCCTTCGACCTCGTTCGCTCGGCCAGGCGGGGCCTTTCCGCTGCTCGACCAGGAGCGGGCGCAGCGTGCTGATGGCCAGGGCGGCGCTACCGAGGCGCGCGGTGAGCGGAAGATCGCCACCGGTCAGCGTGTACAGGGCCACGATTCCAAAGCCCGCGCCGGTGATGGTGAACCCGCCGATCACGACGTTCCTGATCCGCCAGGCCGCAACCGGCGAGTGCGCGCCGGGTCGACGATCGAGCGCGGAGATCAGCCCGGCGAAGCCGGCGAGCGACACACCGAGCCCGCCCAACGCCATGAAGTAGAACTCTCGTCGCGGGGTCACGCTATCACGGGCCGCACGGCCTTCGATCAGCGGCTCAGCCGCTCCCCTGCTCGCTGGGGCGTCGACCACACGAGCAGCCGGCGACACTCAGACAAGGGTCGTGTGGTCGTCGAGCCGGACCGCAGGACAACGCCGACGCCGAAGCCATCCCAGCCACAGTTCGCGACACAGGTTCGCCCAGCAACCTCGACGCGGTGCGGCGTTGGTCGCTACGAACGCTGGGCGTGGAGCTCAGAGACGCGGCAGGACGAGGTTGGCGAAATTCAGCGCCAGCTGGTCGGTGTCCGCGTTGCTCTTCTGGAAGTCGATGACGCCGATGTCGATCTCGTAGTTGCCCTGCTTGATGGCGAGGTCGCCCGGGACGGGCACGCCCTTGTAGGCCTTCTCGCCGATCCCGGACACGGGCACGGCAGCCGCGAGACCGGACATGCCCTGCCAGAACGTGTCGTCGTAGTTCTGGACCGTGACGCCGACGGAGACGCCGTCGCTGTCATTCACGGCATCCCACTCGCAGTCGGACTGCCCCTCGCTGGTCTGCTCAACCCCCGGCTGGACGGCTACCCCGACCGCCTGCTGGATCTCGTCCTGGGTGAGCAGGGCACAGGTGTCGATGGAAGCGGCGTCCGCGCCGCCGCCGCCGCCACCGCCGCCACCACCGCCCCCGCTCGCGCTGCTGTCGCCCGGCGTGCCTGACGAGCAGGCCCCCAGGAGGACGCCGATGCCGAGGGCCACCAGGGAGAGCCGCAACGTGCGGAGCGGGCCGTTCATGAATCGCATCCCCGTACCGAGGCCGATCGCGGTCGTCCCGGATGCTCACTCGGACGCGGCCGACCTGCCGTTGCGAGTCTGCCCTCCGAAGACGCTCAACGCAAGACCTCGGCGGCTCAGCCGCCCCCCTGCTCCGCCCGGGCCCCAGCCTCGCGCATGTGGCGCTCGGTCATCGGGGCCATCTTGGCCATCCCGTTCACGGTCTCGAGGACGAGACGGACCGCGACACCGTGATCGATCGCGCCGGCCACCCGCCCGAGCTCGATGCCGATCGCCTCGGCGCAGACGGTCGGCCAGTCCCCGGTGGGAACGTGGCGGTCCTCGAGGAGCCGACGAACCGGCCGGCGGAGCTCGTAGGCGCTCCGGAGCGGCTCGAAGCGGGGTCGATGGTCGTCGGCGACGGACAGGCTGACGCGGCCCCACTCGGCCTTCGAGTCGGCCTGCGCCAGACCGGCCACGTAGCGCTCGATCGGCTCGCTGATCGGCGGGAACTCCCCCGCCGCGTAGCCGCTTGCGAGGGCCTCCGCGCGGATGATGCCGAAGACGCTCCGGCCGGCCTCCTCCCAGCTCGGCGCGTCACGGACCAGGATCTGGTTCACGCGATGGGAGAGCACGGCCGAACCCGGCGTCAGGTCGTGTTCCACCGGGTTCACCTCGCCGGCCGCGGCCAGGATCGCCTCGCCGCACACGGCTGCTGCCGCGCTCAGGAGGTCCTCGACCCGGATCCGGCCGTCGGCGGCGGTTGCACCCGCCTCGAGCAGTCGCCCGAGATCCGCCGCAACCGCGGCCAGGTCGCCACCGGCGTTCGTCATGGTGCTCCCTCCGCTCGTCGCCACCCTACCGTGCGCGTGGAGGTGGCTGCAGGATCGCGTCGCCAGGCGGTCGTGAAGCCGTCGGCTTCGGCCGGCGCCCCGGGTACCCGGGTAGGATTCCCCGCGTCGGGCCCACGGCTTCGGTCGCATAGGCCGACGGTGACGGGAGGATCGACCCCATGGACGTGCTGCTCGAAGGCCTCGGCATCCCGGAGTCCCTGCGCTGGCACGACGGGCGGCTGTGGTTCTGCGATTGGGGCGCGGCCGAGGTCCGGACGCTCGGTGAGGCCGGTCGCAGCCAGCTCCAGGTCCGCGTCCCGACCAGCCTGCCGATCTCGATCGACTGGCTTCCCGACGGACGTCTCCTCATCGTGTCCGGCCGTGAGGGCCTCCTCCTTCGCCGCGAACCGGACGGCGAGCTCATGACCCACGGCGACCTCCGGTCGATCGATCCGCTGTTCAACGAGCTCGTGGTCGACGCCGGCGGCAACGCGTACGTCAACGGCGCGAGCCTGGCGCTCGTGACGCCGGACGGTGACGTTCGTCGGGAAGCCGGCGACCTGGCCTTCGGCAACGGCATGGCGATCTCGGCCGACGGCTCGACGTTGATCGTCGCCGAGTCTCATGGCCACCGGCTCGCCGCGTTCGACATCGGGTCCGACGGCGACCTGTCAGGCCGGCGCGTGTGGGCCGATCTGGGCGAGGCGGCCCCGGACGGGATCTGCCTCGATGCCGAGGGCGCCTGCTGGTACGCCGACGTGCCCCACCACCGCTGCGTCCGGGTCCGCGAAGGTGGCGAGGTCCTCGAGATGATCGAGGCCGACCGCGGCTGCTTCTCGTGCATGCTCGGCGGTGACGACGGGCAGACGCTCTACATCGGAGTGGCCCGGTGGTTCGGGATGGACCGCATCGCCGAGACCGCGGGCAGCGGTCGGATCCTGGCGGCCCGCGTGTCGGTTCCGCACGCGGGTCGGCCCTGAGGCCTGCTGCGAGCGAGACCGCGCGGGTACCGTGGGACGGTCCCTGTCACGGCGGACTCCCTGTACCGTCCCAGCGGGCGTCGCCGAACCGAGGCTGCCGCGGCCGGCGGCCGGCGGCCGCGATGGGCACCGGCCGCCAATCTGCGTGACTACTCGAAGCGAATGGAGTCGATGAGGGCCTGGACGTCGCGGGCGTACGCCGGATCGTCATTGGGGACTTTGTCTTCCAGCTGGATGGCGAAGCGTCTCGCCTCGAGCTGGATGAACCAGAAGCTCTCCCGGCCGCCGAGATACGACGGATACTGGGTGCAGGCGATCTGGTCGCCGCAGGCGTGCGCATTCCAGATCCAGTACTGGCTGTTCGCACAGGCGATATCGGCCGGGATCGTGAACGAGACGGACGAAGCGGGCTTGCCGCCGACGGATGTGGCTGTCGGCGCCGCGATCACCTCAACGTCCGGAAGCGCTGCCAGCGCCTGGGCCTGCCCGTCGATGGTGTCCTCGAATTCCAGGAGACCGGTATGGGCGCAGACATTCGTGTAGATGGACGGGTGACCGAGGGTCGGGTACAAGCCCAGGGTGGCCTCATCTGCCTCGCCCTCGTGATACAAGAAGCCCTGATGGCTGGTCCAGCCCGGGCCCGGGATCGTGAGGCTGAGGTGGATCGCGCCACCGCCGCGGGCGATCGCCCAGGTCGATCCCGCATCGAGGGGTCCTGCGGGCGGCTGACGGTCGCCGCCGACGACGGCGACGGAGGTCGGCGCCGGGGTCGGGCTTGGCGACGCTGTCGGCGTCGGTGACGGGCTGCCGAACCCGAACGACGGGCCGAAGACCGTGAGCCCGACGACGGCGACGACGACAACCGCGGCCGCCGCCACGGCGAGCTTGGCGTAGGCGTTCATGGTGGCATTCCTCCACGGGCCGATCGTGACCCGTTGACGGGTGTTCTCGATCTCGAAGCGGACGTCGTCGTACACGCGCTCCGGGAGCTCGGTCCCGCCTTCGTCGAGGAAGGCCTGGATCAGGCGATCGGGGTCGGACGACGTGGTCATGCCAGCCGCTCCTGGGTGGTCGACGGCGTCCGGGCGTCGGCCTCGAGGCTGGCCCGGAGCGCCGCGGTTGCATGGAAGAGTCGGGACTTCACCGTCCCGACGGGAATGGCGAGTCGGTCCGCCACCTCGGACACCGGTAGCCCGAGGTAGTGGTGGAACACGAGCACGGCCCGTTGCTCGAGGGTGAGCCTCTTGAAGGCTCGCTCGAGCTGATCGCGGTGGTGGACTGTCAGGACCTCGTCGGGGGCGTACGTATCCTCGACGGGCAGCACCCGGATCTCGGACGACCAGCGCCGGCGACGCCTGGCCTCGGCGTAGCAGGCATTGGTCAGGATCCTGTGCAGCCACGGCTCGAAGCGGTCGGGGTCGCGGAGCGTCCGGATCTCGCGCCAGGCCGTGACGAGCGCGGTCTGGACGGCGTCCGCGGCAAGGTCGACATCGCGAAGGATCCTGATCGCGATGGCCATGCATCGGTCGCCGGCGGTGCGAGCGAGGGCATCGAAGGCCTCGGTGTCGCCTCGCTGGGCGCGGGCCACGAGTGCTCGGTGCACCCCGTCCCTCCCTCCTCGGGTCGACCGGCCGTATCTCGGCCGGTCAATTGGGAGAGTCGCGGGCGCGGTCGAACGGTTCAATCCCCACTTTGGGCGCTGGAGACTCGGCACCCGAAGAGCGACGGCGCTGCGGGGTTCAGCCCGGCGGCGGCAGGAGCGATCGTGGACGTCAGACGGGTCAGAACGTCGTCGTGGTCTCGTGGACCCGGCCATCGGCGATCGAGGCCAGGGCCGCGAGCATGACGTCGAGCACATGGCGAGCGTGCTCGGCAGTCAGGACCGGCTCCTCCTCGCCGAGGAGGCAGGCGACGAAGTGCCGGGCTCCGGTCTCCACGACCCCGAGCTCATCCGTTGGGGCGTCGAGGTCGTGGACCCAGCCCTCGCGGCCCGCGTCGCTGTCGTCGTCGGTGTAGACGCTCACCGGCCCGTCGAGCTCCCACGGCTTGCCGCCGAAGCTCACCGTCCCACCGGTCAGGTGCAGCTCGAGCCATGGCGCCAGGCTCTCGGGGGTCGCGAAGCTGGCAAGGAGCTGGCCAAGGACGCCGGACGCGAACTCCAGGTGGATGAGGACGTTGTCGGGCGTCGTCACCTCGATCGTCCGGCCGGTCAGCGGCCCGCCCCGAACTCGCCGGCGTGGGATGGCGATCGAGCCCATCGCCTGGACTCGCCGGACGGGCCCCAGGACCGTGGTCATCTCGTGGAGCCGGTAGACGCCGTGGTCGAAGAGCGGCCCGACACCCTCTCGATAGAACGGCGTCGGGTCGCCGCTGTACTCACGCCACGCCGCGGGGCCGGGGTCGGCGTGGTGGCCGACGACGAGGGTCGCTGTCCCCAACCGGTCGGAGGCGACGAGGTCCCGGAGCCACCGGATCCGGGTCGTGGCGGCCGACCCCGGCGCGACCATGAAGCGGGCGCCTCGGCGGGCGGCGAGGTCGATGAGCATGTCGGCCTCGGCGACGCTCGTCGCCAGCGGCTTCTCGCTGTAGCAGGCGACGCCCGCATCGAGGATCTCCGCGTTGACGGCGCCGTGGACCGGCGCCGGCGACAGGTTGACGACGGCGTCGAGGGACTCGCCCCGGAGCATCGCCCCGACGTCGGCGTACGTCCGGGCGCCGGGCGACCATGGCGCGACGGCCGCGGAGGCGGCTGCCGCATGCGCGGGGTTCGGATCGGCCGCAGCGGCGATCAGCACGCGGTCGGCACGGGATGCGATCGCCGGCAGGTAGTGGCGGAAGGCGACGTCGCCGCACCCGACGATCCCGATCCGGAGCCGCGCAGCCGCCACGGTGGCAGCCGAGGCGCCAGAGGTCGCCGGCCTAGGCTGTCGCGGCTCCGACCCCGCCCGGCGCCGGCCCGTGCCCGAGTCCGCCATCAGCCGTAGGACGCGCTTCGGAGGGGCAGGTCCTGCGGCGTCATCGCGCGGGCAGCGTACTCCGCGGCATCGGCGTTTCGCGATGCCGATGTGATGCTCCCCGGGGCGTGCGAGGCCCGGGCGAGGTGACGAGAGTCTGGCGCCTCTCGAGCTGAGACATTCATGACGCGGCTGCTGCCGCCGTCTGACTTACGACGCCGGCGTTCCGTCGAGCCAGGCCCGGACGCTGGGCACGTGCTCGTCGTGGAGGTGGTCGGTGAAGTCGACGTTCACGAGCGGCTCCCCGATCCACGGGATCACGCTGGTGAGCAGATCGTCCGGCACGGCCCCGAGGGCCCGAACCAATCGGTCGTAGGAGGCGTCGTAGTCGGCGACGAGCTGCTCGGGTGGGCGGCCGGCGTGCTGGTCGTGGATCCAGACATTCACCGTGTCGTCGTCGCCAAGCTCCGCGGGCCAGAGTGGGGGCGGCTCGGTCTCGCCGCGGGCGGCGGCCTCGACGCGGGCGATCGAGCGATTGCGCCAGCCGAGGAGATGGCCGGCCAGGTCCCCGAAGCTCCACGCCCCCATCGGTCCGGGCTCGGCGTATCGAGCCGCCCCGACCTCGGCGGCGAGGTCGCGCCAGAACTGCTGGTCGGCGCGAATGGCGGCGATCTGCTCGGTTCGAGCTTGCATGCACCTAGCGTAGGGCGTCCCGCCTTCCAGCGAGCTCCGGCACTGACCAGGACAGGCCACTCGGCCCTAGGATGCTCGACCTCGAGTCCGGCAACCTCGAGGTCGGGAGCGAGCCAACGGCGCAGGCCGCTGGCCGCCCGCGGAGCCGGTACGTCGTCACGATGCGTCTCGTCCACGTTCCCAAGAACCGCCTGATCCTCATCGCGGGCATCGTCTGGGTCGTCGCGGGGAGCATGGTCTGCCTCGTGGGCCTGCCGCTCGAGCTCCGCCTGGCGCCCGGGCACCTGGTCCTGCTGCCGCTGGCCGCGGTGATCTTTCTCGCCTTCGACGGCCTCGTGTTCTCGCGGCTCGTGCGGAAGCACACCCACCGAATCCGATCCGCGGCGGAGGATCGGATGCCGGTCTGGCGGTTCTTCAATGCCACGTCCTGGGCGGTCATGGCGGTCATGATGGGCGGCGGGATGGCCCTCCGGCTCTCGCATCTCGTGCCGGATTGGGCGATCGCGTTCTTCTACAGCGGGCTGGGCCTGGCACTCCTGCTGGCCGGCGTCCGGTTCGTCGGGGCGTTCGCCCGAAGCGAGGCCCTGCCGAGCGAGTCGACGCTGAGGAGCGCGACGCCGGACCCCGGCGGAACGCGGGCGAGCGGTCCAGGCTGATCCCCGACGCGTCCCGGGCTGCAAGAGACGCCGAACGCCGATCGCGCCGGCTCCTCGCGGTCTCGCGGCCGCAGGTCGCGACGCCTCGGCAGGACTCGCGGGCGTCCAGCCCTATCCGAGCCGCCAGGTCGCCGCACCGGTGCCCGACGCGGGCGTACGATCCCCGCATGGCGAGGTACACGTTCACGACCCACGTGGCGGCACCGATCGAGGTCGTGTTCGATCTGTGGACGGACCTCGAGCGGATGAAGGAATGGGTCGGTGGGGTCACGAAGGTGACCGATGTCAGCGGCCCGATCGACCGCGTGGGGACCCGCTACACGACCTGGTTCGGGCGGATGAAGAGCCCGACCGAGGTCATCGAGGCCGAGCGGCCCCAGCTGTTCGCGACGCGGTTCGGCAACACCCTCCTCCGCGGCACCAACCGGACGGTCCTCGAGCCCGACGGTGACGGGACCAAGGTGACCGAGACCTTCCAGACCGTCGGCCTCGTCTCCGCGATCAGCGCCCGGCTCTTCGCGGCCGGCTCGTACCGCGGCAGCTTCCAGGGGGAGCTCGAAGCATTCGCCC
Organism: uncultured Chloroflexia bacterium; assembly: GCA_963719145.1. Taxonomy (GTDB): domain Bacteria; phylum Chloroflexota; class Limnocylindria; order Limnocylindrales; family CSP1-4; genus UBA5189. Next base: position 278,625 of record CAVRAX010000004.1, on the reverse strand, counting down.
GGTTGGCCGAAGCGGAGGCGGCCCGCCGAAGCTGACGCCGCGCCCAGCAGCGGTGCCGGCGCATCGGCGTGGTCGCCGGAGCCGATGCCGAGGATCGCCCGGCCGTCGGAGAATGTCGCGCGTGGTCACGATCGTTGGTAGGAGTCCGGGCCGACGACCCGAGGGGGTGCCGGTCGGGTGGCAGCAGGTCTGCTCGTGCCGGGTCCGCTCGCGGCGAATTCCCGCGCGCTCCCGCGGCGGATCCGGTCATCTACGAACCGGGGTGGTACGCGACAGTGCCCGAGCCCGTCGCCGCCATCACTCACCAACCGGGGTGGTACCTGACGCCGATTCGGCAGTCTGGCGACCCGTTCGCCGCCCCGAGGTCGGTCGCGTACCACGGGGGTTCGTGTCTGGCAACTGAGTGGGGGTTCGTGTCGGGCCCGAGTGGGGGTTCGTGTCGGGCCCGAGTGGGGGTTCGTGTCGGGCAACTGAGTGGGGGGTTCGTGTCGGGCAACTGAGTGGGGGTTCGTGTCGGGCCCGAGTGGGGGTTCGTGTCGGGCCCGAGTGGGGATTCGTGTCGGGTACCGAGGGACCTCCAAGGGCGAGCTGGAGGCCTTCGCCCGACTGGCCGAAGCCGAGGCCCGCCCGCCGCGAGTGACGCACCACTGTCCCGCCTCGTCCCGGCCGTTTCGGCTCGGTCAAGTGCTTGCGGATCCGCTCGCCGGCCGGTACTCGCTGAGCTCGAACAGGTGGCCGTCCGGATCCCTCAGGAAGCAGCGCGTCTCGGCGCCGTGCGTCACCGGTGGGGTCAGGAACTTGGCGCCCCTCGACCGCAGCAGCTCGTAGGTGGCCCGGCAGTCGTCGACGCGAATCGTGAAGAGGTTGTCGCGACTGCCGGGGTCGGGCGGCGGGGCCAGGGTGACCCCGGGCTTGTCCGGGGTCGGGCCGCCACCCTCGACGAGCAGGAGCCACGCCCCCGCGAAGCTGAGCACGACGGACGAGGCGTATTCGCGGTACACCTCTGCGCCGAGCACGTCCGTGTACCAGCGGCGCGACGTGCCCGGGTCGGCCACGACCAGGATGTGGGTCAGGGTCGTGTCGGTGGTCGGAAACATGACGGTTGGACTCAGGCCCCGGGCTTGAAGGCCATCAGCGCGAGGATCACCGCGAAGCTGATCAGCTCGATACGTGAGACGAGGAAGACCCGGTCGACGAGCCCCCGGGCGGCCGGCGACTCTGCCCCCTCTGCGGCGAAGATCGCCCCGGCCCGCCGCATTCGTGGAGCGACGTAGGCGGCGCCGGCGACAGCCGAGAGTACCCACAGGGCGATCGCGAGGGCGATCCAGGCGTCGCCGAAGCTCCAGCGCTGGGCGGTCATGGCGGCGCCCGAGAGGAGGATGAGCACGGCCGCCGGCACGAAGACGAGGTTGCCGAGCTGCTCGAACCGGCTCCCCAGGACCGGGAGCTCCTCGGGGCGGCCGGTCCGGGTCACCTGGATCGCCAGCAGCTGGGCGAAGAACGCGCCGCCGACCCAGACGACGGCCGACACGATGTGGACGTACACCAGCAGCTGATACACCGGGGTGCCCCTCCTCTGCTCCCTCCCGAGGATACACACGCCTCCGAACCGTCCCGCGCGGACCGGGACGCTGGTCCCATGACCGTGGGCATCCACCGGCTTACGGTCCGAGGCGGGAGCTTGGAGGTTGAACCCGATGCGACGACGAGTCGAGGTCCATGCCTGGATCGATCACCCGGTCGAGCGGGTGTTCGCCTATCTCGAGGATCCGCCAAGCTGGCGCGAGTTCGCGCCGGCGGCCGAGGACCGCCGCCAGATCGATGCCGGACCAGTGGCGATCGGGACGCGTTGGGAGGCGACCGATCGAATCGGCCCGTTCCGGGTGCACTTCGTGGATCGGCTCGCGGCGCGCGAGCCGAACCGCCGCGTCGTCTGGGATTCGTCCGCCCCCTGGAATGCGCGGGTCGAGTACGTCTGCGAGCCGGATCGCGGCGGGACGCGAGTCCACGCCACCTACGCCGGCGACCCCAGCGGTTGGCTCCTCGGGCCGCTCGGCGTCATCGTCCCCGACGTCCTCGCGGCCTGGATCCTGAGCGGCGACTTCCGGCGGCTGGGCGGGGTGCTGAACACCTCGGCTCGGCCCTTCGAGCTGCCCCGCGAACCGGAGGCTCTGCCCGGCCGTACAATCGGCTAGCCGATTGGAGGTCTCGTGGCCGCCGTTCCGCACGCCCGGACCGTAGCACCCGAATTGCTCGATGGAGCGCAGCTCGACCCGAACGACCTGCGGGTCAACCTGCGCGAGATGGCGATGCTCAATCGCCTCCCGGGTGGCGTCGCCGACAGCGTCAGGCTGACCCTGGAGCTCATCGTCGGCCTCGCCGATCCCAGCGTGCTCGACGTCGGCACGGGCTCCGGCGACTACGTCCGCCGGCTCGTCCGGGCGCGACCTGTCCGGGTGGTTGCCTCCGACGTGCGCCCCGAGATTCTGGCCGTCGCCGAGGCGCGGGCGCTGCACCACGCGCTCGGCGAGTACGCGGCCGCGGTCCCGGTGTCCGGTACCAAGGGCCTCTACGGCCACCCGCTGGGTGCCTCGGGCGCCATCGAGGCCGCGATCATGGTCATGGCCCTCGATCACGGCCTTCTTCCGGGTACGTGCAACCTCGAGTCGCTCGATCCGCGGGTCGAGCTCAACGTCCTCCGCGAGCCGCTCGCGATCAGGCCCTCGGCGGCGCTCTCCACGTCGTTCGGCTTCGGCGGCCTCAACGCGGCCCTCGTGTTCCGCCCGGGGCCACCGACCGAGTAGCTCTACCCGCGCCTCGCGAGAGACGCCAGCCAGGCGTCACGGTCGAGGGGGCTGGGACTGGAGCGGGGGCGCGTCGAAGGGCTGTCGCCGATCGGCTGGTAGCCGCCGGGGCGGTTCTCGAGGATCCCCTCCCCCATCGACAGGCCGGGCAGCTGGTGCTGGAGGGCCCGGACGCGGGCGACCGGCAGGATCGCCGACGCACGCGTGAGGCCGTTCGCCGAGAACTGCCCGGTCACCCGCCCGCCGAGGCGGCCGACGGCCGCCAGGACGCCCGGCGCAGTCGCGGCCGGGATCTCGAGCGTGATGTCCGCGAGCGGCTCGCAGACCCACGTGCCGGCCCGATCGAGGGCCTCGGCGACGACGAGCTGCGTCAGCCGCCGGAAGTCGGCCGGCGTGCTTGCCGGTGAAGCGTAGCCACAGTCCGTCATCGTGACCTGGCAGTCGGTCACCTGCCAGCCGAACGGCCCCTCCCGAAGCGCCTCCCGGACGTACGCCTCGATCTGCCTCGCGAATGTCTCGACCGTGTGGAACAGGTACAGCGGGACGAGCCGGACATCGACGTCGGTACGGAACTCGGTTCCCGACCCGGCCGGCGCGGGCTCGATCCGGAGGGTCAGGGTCGCGGTGAAGGGATTCGTGCTGCGCGCCGAGCTCCGCCCGGTGATGTTCGAGTGCGTCCCGGCCCGGATGACCTCGTCCCCCTCGCCGACCCGTGCCGGACGCTCGATGCAGACGGTCGTCGTCTCGCGGAAGTCGGCCGCGATGCCGTAGTCGCGCTCGAGCGTCGCCCCGATGACTTCCTTCTGGACTTCGCCGTACAGCGAGACCGCGATCTCGCCGCGCGAGTCCTGGCGGACGTCGATGAGCGGATCCTGCTCGGCAAGCTGGTTCAGGGCGGCCCGGAGCGAGCCCTGCTGGTCGGATGACTGCGCGACGACGACCGCCTCGAGGGCCGGCCGCGGGAAGCGGGCGGTGACGTCCTCGCCCGGCGGCGGCTCCCCGATCGCGTCGCCGACTCGGACCGCGCCGAGCCCGCGGATGGCAGCCATCTCACCTGGCGCGAGCGTGTCACGCCGCGGTGCGCCGGCAGGGGCGAACACCCGGATCGAGGTCGGCTTCTGTTCCTCCCCGCCTCCGACGCGGACCCGCTGGCGCGGCCGCAGCGTGCCGGCGAACAGGCGGGCGTAGGCGACGCGCTCACCAGCGGGCGTCCGCTCGATCTTGAAGACGCGGCCGGACACGGGCGCATCCGGATCGCCGCGGGCGCCCGACAGCAACTCGCGGATGCCGGCCAGGAGCTCGTCGATGCCGATCCCGTGCCAGGCGGACCCGAAGAACAGCGGATAGGCGACCGTGCGCTTCGTTTGAGCGGCCAGCTCCTCGCGAAGCCTCGTGTATGGGAGCGCTGCCTCGTCGCCGACGAACGCGCGGAGGATCGCGTCGTCGTGCTCGGCGAGGACCTCGGTGAGGGACGCCCGGTGGGCGGCATCGTCCCCCGCGAACGGCCCGACGGTCGCATCGCGACCGCCGGCGCGGTCGAACCGTTCCATCGGTATCACGCGGGGTGAAAGCCGTCGGGCGATCTCCGCGACGACCCGGTCCGGGTCGGCCCCGGCCCGGTCGATCTTGTTGACAAAGATCAGCGTCGGGACGTGGAGCCGCTGGAGAGCACGAAAGAGCAGCGGCGTCTGGGGCTGGATGCCTTCGACCGCCGAGATGACGAGCACGGCCCCGTCGAGGACGCCGAGGACGCGCTCGACCTCGGCGATGAAGTCCGGGTGGCCGGGCGTGTCGACGAGATTGACCGCGAGATCGCCGACGAGGAACGAGGCGACCGTGGACCGGATCGTGATGCCGCGCTCGCGCTCGAGCTCGAGCGAGTCGGTCTGGGTGGTGCCGGCGTCGACGCTGCCGGCGTGGTCGATCGCGCCGGTGGTGAAGAGGAGTCGTTCGGTGAGGGTGGTCTTACCGGCGTCGACGTGGGCGAGGATGCCGAGATTGAGCGTGCGCATGGGACCTCATGTCTCCCAGGGAGGTGATCACCTTCTGGCTGGACATGGGTGCTCCCATCTCGCTCCTTTCTCGCGCCCATCGCGCGGCTGCGTTGTCAGACTCGCACGTGCGTCAAGTGCTCGACGTCCGTTCGACGGCGCCGAGGGACCAGCGTCACGAGGGGCCTGCTCTCGCCGCCGGCCTCGGCCTCAACCCCGATCGCCGCCGCCTCGTCGGCACGCCACAGCCCAGCCGCCGGTAGTACGAAGCGGCCACAGCTCGGCCGGACCACGGCGGGATGGGGCGCTCGGCCCGCCGCCCGCATGATCGAGCCCCCACGAACGTGCTCAGCTGTTTCGCCGCGCTCGCCGTGGGTTGATCTGCCAGTCCCCGAAACGGTGTTGCGACATGACCTCAGCTCGGCGGGCGGCCCTCGCGCTCGCGCTCCTGGCCGGACTGTCCGGCATCCTCGCGGCCCCGACCCAGGCCCGGGAGCCGTTCCGGCCGATCCCCGGCTATCGCCCGACGTTCGCCACGGAGACGGACGTCGCGCCGCCGTGGACCGACTGCCTCTGGGCGTCCGCGTCGATGCTTCTCGACAAGTGGACCTCCGGGCAGGTCCTCGTCGGCCACGCGCGGCTCCGGACATTGTCGCGCGATAGCGCGGAGGGCTCGAACCTCGCGGACGTGAAGGCCGCCTTCGGCGAGCTTGGCCTGGCTCTGACGTTCTCACCGTACGGCGGCGACGTCATCACCTGGCCGGAGCTCCTCGACCGACTTCGTCACGGCGGCGGCGCCGTTCTCCTCGGTGACTACGGCCGGCTGCCACGCCAATACGGCCGCTGGGATCCCGACTTCTGGGCGAGAACCGACGACCTCGACGACCACGCCCTCTATCTCGACGCCTACGACGAGGCCCACGACAAGATCTGGGTGATGGACCCCCTCGCGCCCGGAGGGTGGACCGGCGAGTGGGTCCCGCGCAAGGTGCTCGTCCGGTACGCCTGGCGGACGCGGGCGGGCGGGCTGTTCACGATGATGACCCCGGCCGCCGAAGCGGAAGCGTTCAGCGGTGTCTCGCTCGGCGACCCGAGGCCGACGGTCGGCCGCGACGCCCTTCGGGTCGCCTGGCCGGTCGATCTGGCGCCGGCGGGCTGGGAGCTCCCGGCGGTCACGCTCGCGACCACGTTCACGCGGCTCGAGACCGGGCTCGTGGCCGCCGGAGCCGACGTCCTGGTCGTCCCGGCTGCCCCCGCGGACACGAGCGCCGGGGCGATCGATCAGGTCGTCCACGCCCCGACGACGCCCGGCGTCGCCATGGCCGCCGGCATCATCGAGGCCGTCCTGCCCATCCCGGCCGATCCGGGAGCCTATGCCGTGTCCATCGCGCTGGTCGAGAAGCGCTTTGGTCGGACGGTGGCAGCCGCGGGCCCGTACACCCTGTTCGTGCCCGGTGATCGGCGGGCGACGTTCGGCGTGGACACGGCGACCCGCTCGCTCGCGCTCAGGTCGACCATCAAGATCGACGGCTACATCGTGAACACGGGCAGCGAGACGTGGGCCAATCCGGTTTCGGCCGAGCCGACCCTCGCCGCCGAGCTGCCGGGCCGGCAGACGGCCATCTGGGCGGCCTGGGTCGGCGACGACCCGGCCCTCGCCGCGGTCGCTCCCCCGCCTGCCCGGCTCCAGCCTGTCTGGCTCGGCCCCGGCGAGGTCGGGCCGCTCAGGATCACGGTCCCGGCGCCGCCGCTTCGCGGGCGGTGGGCGCTCGTCCTCGACGTGGCCGACATCGACGGCTCATTCGCGGCGTCCGGAAGTGCCCCCGCCTCGATCCCGGTCGAAGTCACCGAGCTGCCGGGGCCGCAACCCGAGTAGGCGGTCCGGACGGGAATCTACGAGGTCTCGGCACCCTCGCCGGCCTCGGCCCCGCCCTCGGCGTCGGCCGCCGCCTCCTCGGCCGATCGCGCGGTTCGGCTGAGATGGCTGACCTCGACGACCTTCGCCTCGCCGTCACGGTCCTTCCAGCGGGTCTGGACGCGATCCTCGTCGGTCTCGCCGACGAGCCGGAGGACGATGTTGAGGCCGGAGCCGCCACGCTCGACGGATTCGATCGTCGCCTCGGTGGTCGGAAAGGGCAACAGCGCGAGCACCTCGCCGGCGTTCCGCCGGAGCTCGTCGCTGAAGGCCTCCATTGCGCGCTCGACGTCGCCGGCGACGAGCGCCTCGCACATCGCCTGGGCACGCTCCCGAGCCTGCGGCTCGTCCATCGGGCCACAGCATACCCGCCGCGGCGCGCCGCGCTCGGACTGTCAGGCCGGGCCGATGTTGGCCCTCGTTCCCAATCGCGGTCCTGCGGCGTCGATTGCAACGATCAGGCCGGCGAGCGTGTTTAGATAGGCGCCGGCCACCGCCGAGCCGTCGCCGCATCGCCGCAGGAGCCTCGTCACCGTGCGTCCCAGCGTCCTCATCGCCATGCTCTACTGCGGCGCCGCGTTCGGGGGCTCGTTCCTCTTCATGCGGGTCGCCGCGCCCGACATCCCCGCGCCCATCGTCGCGTTCGGCCGGGTGGGAATCGCGTCCGCGCTCCTCCTCACCGTGGTCCTCGTCGGCGGTTCCGGGCGGCGCGCGGCGACGCTTCGGGCGATCGCGGGCGACTGGCGCGGCTTCACGGTCCTCGGCATCTTCATGACCGCCGGGCCGTTCCTCCTCTTCGCCTTCGCGGAGCGGTCGATCACGGCGGGCCTCGGCTCGATCATCAACGCCACGACGCCCCTGTGGACGGTGATCGTCGTCTCGGTCTGGCTTCGCCAGCGCCTTACCGCCCGGCGGGTGGCGGCGATCGTCGTGGGGTTTGCCGGGGTCGGGGTGATCGTCGGGCTCGAGGGGCTCCGGATCGCGCCCGACGCCGGCCAGGGGGTTGCCGCGGCGGTCCTGGCCGCGTCGCTCTACGGTGTCGGCCTGACGTTCGCCCGTCGCCACATGAGCGGCCATGAGCCACTCGAGCTCGCCCTCGGCCAGCTCGTCGCCGCGACCGTGCTGCTCGCGCCGATCGCGGCCCTGACGCTCGGCGAGGCCAGGCCGCAGGCGGATTCGGTGGCCGCGGTCGTCGGCATCGCCGTCGTCTCGACCGCGATCGCCTGGCCGCTCCTCTTTCACCTCAATCGGACGGTGGGGCCGCTTGCGACCTCGACGGTCCCGTTCCTCAACCCGATCTTCGGGGTCCTGTGGGGCGCGCTCTTCCTGGGCGAGGCGGTCTCGCCAAGCCTTCTCGGCGGCGGCCTCCTCGTCATCGTGTCGCTCGCGCTCATCCTCGAGTTGCGCCTCCCGGCGCGGCTGCGGGCGGCGTTCTCCCAGACCTGAGCGCGCCCTGCCCCGGCGCCGGACCGGCGCTGCCGGCCTGGCCCGCCCGCCTAGCGGCCCCGGGCGAACCAGTCGAGGACGCGCATCGCCCGGAGGGTGATCCAGCGGCTCGGCGTGCCCTCTGCGCCCTCCATGTCGAAGTGGGACTCGCCCTCGTACACGTGCTGGAGTGGCCAACGGCCGTCAGGACCGCGGTTGCCCTCGACGATCCCGATCGCCTCGGCGATCCGGTCGTCGGCCGGGTCGTGGCCGGCGTCGCGGAGGTAGTCGAGCCCGCGCAGGACGTCGTAGTGCCACCAGTGCGGAAACGAGAACCGGAGCCACTCGGGGTCGATGACCTGGCCGGTCGACTTCCGTCGGAACAGCCGCCGCTCGAGCATGTAGCCCTCGCCTCGCTGGCGCGCTGCGCGGGCCTCCCCCACCCTGGCCAATTCGCCGGTTGCGCGCTCGTACGCGAGGAGGCCCTCGAGGACGTTGATCGTCGTCCCGAACGACGACACGGTCGCGCCGTTCTCGACCTCGCAGTTCCAGCCGCCGTCAGGGAGCTGCTCGCCGAGGAGCCGATCGACGAGCGGCGTCATGTCGACACCGAAGTACGAGCCGGTCGCTACGACGTTGCCGTTGATGCACGGCTCGACCTCGCCCTCGAAGAACCCCGCCTCGGCCCACGGCGGATTCCACCACGCGCCGTCCCCCCAGGTGACATGCGCGCGAACCAGGCCGACGGCCCGCCGGGCCTGCTCGCTCCGCGGATCGAGCCCCAGCCGCCGCAGGAGCTCCATGACGTGAAACGTGTCGGTCCGGTCCTGCGAGAAGGCGTTGCCGGCCCACAGGCCGTCCGGGGCCTGGAGCGCGAGCAGCCTCGCGCCCCAGCCCTCGGTCGCGACCTTCGCCCGCTCGGCGGCCACGACCTCCGCCGGCTCGTGCATCAAGTCGCGCATCACCTGCCAGCGGATCGAGGGATCGGCGTCGAGCAGCCACTCGATGACGGTCGTGTTCCCGGCCATGGCCGCTCATCCTACGGGACGCCTTGACAAGCGTTCGGTAGCTCGCCGCAGCAGGACAATACGCGGATGCGAGCGGCTCTCTACAGCGGGTTCCGGGGTCCGATCGAGGTCGGCGACGTTCCCGATCCCATGCCCGCCGGCGATGAGGTCGTCGTCCGGGTGAGGGCGACGGGCGTGTGCCGCAGCGACTGGCACGGATGGCAGGGACACGACCCGGACATCCGGACCTTCCCCCACGTTCCAGGCCACGAGCTGGCGGGCGTGATCGAGTCGGTCGGCGACGGGGTCGTCGGCTGGCACCCCGGGGACCGGGTCACCGTGCCGTTCGTCGCCGGTTGTGGCCGATGTGAACATTGTCGGGCCGGCAACCCCCAGGTCTGCCCGGACCAGGTCCAGCCCGGGTTCACGCATTGGGGATCGTTTGCCGAGCTGGTGACCATTCGCCACGCCCAGCACAACCTGGTGCGGATCCCGGACGAGCTCGGCTTCACCGAGACCGCGGTTCTCGGGTGTCGGTTCTCGACGGCGTACCGGGCCGTCGTCGAGCAGGGTCGGGTGAGACCGGGCGACTGGGTCGCCGTCCATGGCTGTGGTGGCGTCGGCCTGTCGGCGGTGATGATCGCGTCAGCGGTGGGCGCAACCGTCATTGCCATCGACACCAATCCGGCGGCGTTGAGGCTGGCGGTCTCGTTCGGAGCGGTGCACACGCTGTCGCCGGGGCTCGATCTGGCCACCGAGATTGAAGAGCTCTCGAACGGTGGCGTGCATGTCGGAATCGATGCGGTCGGCGACGCCCACATCGTGGCAACCTCGCTCGCCTCGCTTCGACCGAGCGGGCGACATGTGCAGGTCGGCCTCCTGCCGGGCCTGCAGGTGCCACTTCGTCTCGATCGGCTGATCGGCCGCGAGCTGGAGCTGCTGGGAAGTCACGGGATCGCGGCGGCGTCGTTCCCGGCCATGTTCGAGATGATCTCGTCGCGGAGCATGAACATTCGATCCCTGGTCGGCCAGGAGCTGACCTTGCAGGACGGTGCACGGCTGCTGGAGACGTTCGTCAACCGGAGTGAGCCCGGAATCGCGGTGATCACCGAGCTCTGAGACGGTCCACGCTCGCCGGCGGCGCGAGCGCAGCACCGGCCCGCCGGCCCCGTCTCGGCCTCAGCGTCGTCGCAGGCCCTCGAGCATGATGTCGAGGATCAGGCCCCGAATGGCGGGAGATGGAGGCGCGCCGTTCGAGAGGTAGTGGCCGATGTGCGCGCCGATGAGGATGTCTGCGACAAGCTCGGGCGGCACGGCCTCTCGAAATCCCTGCGCGGCGGCGTTCGCGCCGTAGCTCTGGATCAGGACGTCCCGCCCGGGTGCGATCGTGTCGTACTCGACCGCGGCGTAGGTGCTTTCGTGCGGACGCGTAAGGCCGTCCACCACCGCGGGGAACACGGCGCGGAACGCCGCCGAGCCGAAGACGCGGCCCAGGCGCTCGGATGCCCGCCTCAGATCGGCCTCGAGATCGTTGGTGCTGGTCACGCTGGGCTGACCCATCGCTCGTTGGATCGCGGCCGTGATGAGCGCCTGGCGTGTTGGCCAGCGCAGGTAGATCGTGGCTCGTGCAACCCCGCTTCTGCGCACAGCGGCGCTCACCGTGGTGGCCTCGATCCCCTTCTCGATAAGCAAGTCCGCCACGGCATCGAGGACGATGGCGTCGACATCGGGATTCCGCGGCCGGCCGGGACGGCGCCGACCCCCCGCGCTCGCGGGTTCGCCCAGGGCCAGCCGATTGCCTCGTGGTGCCATGGTCCGATAGTACCATGTTTAGATACTAGCCATCGTGTATCTAAATTGTTAGAATTGGCGTTGTGCCCGACTCCGATGACGCCCGCCTGACCTCGACCGAGCCCGGCCGCGACCGGCTGCCGGGCGTTGGCGTGCCGTCATGGGTCTTCGTCGTGGCGCTCCTCGGCACCGTCATGACCGTCGGCGGCGTGCTGGTCGGCGGCAACGGCCTGTCCCCTGCCCGCCTGGTCGCGGTCTTCGGCCTGAACCCTGCGGTGATCCTCGGGCTCCTGGTGGCAAGCGCCGGCCGGCGCCCCCGCCTGCTCCTCGCCGCCTCGATCGCGATCGACATCGAGACGCTCCTGATCGCCGGAGCATGGACGATCGGCCCAGCGTTCGCGATCCTCCTGCCGCTCGTCGGCCTGGTGCTCGCGCTCGGCGGCCTGCGTGACCGGGCCCTGCGCGCCGCCTTCGTGCTCGCGGCGACCGCGAGCTTCGCTGCGGTGGCACTGGCGCTGCTCACCGGTCCGCTCCAGGCAGAACGGGCCGACATCAGCACCCTGACGACGCTCGGAGCGAGCGCCCTCCTCATCGCCTTCAGCTACGGCTATCTGTGGCGCCTCCACGACCGTCTCATGTGGGTCAATCGCCGCGCCGAGGAGGAGATCGGGCGCCGGGCGATCGCCGAACGACAGACGACCCGCCTCGCCACCGCCGTCGAACACGCGAATGACGTGGTCTTCGTGACCGACACTGAGAGCCGTGTCCTCTACGCCAACCCGGCGTTCGAGCGGGTCACCGGCTACCCGGTCAAGGACGCGCTCGGGCGCGACATCAGGGAGCTCGTCCGGAGTGGACTGCACGATGAGGCGTTCTACGCCGATCTTCAGGGTGCGACCGCCTCGGGCCGAGGCTGGTCGGGCACCATCACGAACCGGCGGCGGGACGGCTCGTCGTTCGATTTCGAAGTCGCGCTGTCGCCGATCCGCAACGATGCCGGAGCCGTCGTGGGATCGGTAGCAGTGGGCCGCGATCGATCCGATGCCCAGGCGTTGGAACGCGCCCTCCGGGAGAGCGAGGCGCGCTTCCGGACGGTGGTGGAGCTGGCGCCCGAGGCCGTGCGCATGAGCCGGGCCGGGGTCACGCTGTACGGGAACCGACGCTACCGGGAGCTCTTCGGATTCGGCCCCGACGAGGACATCGTGGGACGCCCGACCAGCGAGGTCTGGGCTGCGGAGAGTCGGCCGATGATCGAAGACTTGATCCGACGGAGGTCACAAGGCAACCCGGTCCCGCCGTCGTACGAGGCCACCGGGCAGCGACTCGATGGCTCCCGGTTCCCGGTGCTCGCGTCGGTCTCGAACGTCACCCTGCCCGATGGCCCGGCATCGATCTCATTCCTCAGGGACCTCACCGAGGTCAGGCAGGCCCACGCCGATCTGGACCTCCACCTGCGGATCCAGGCCGCCCTCCTCGAGATCCAGCCCCGGATCTCCGATGGTGCGACCGCCGACGTGGCAGCAGATCTCGTTTGCGAGGCCATGTCGTCGCTCCCGGGTGTCGACTTCGTGGCCGTCTACGGCTTCACCGGCCGCCATGAGCTCCATCCGCTGGCGCACCGGGGTCCTGACGGGTTCCCGCCCGTCCGGGACCCGAACGGCCGTCGCGATCAAGAGATGCGCGAGCGGGTTCAACACGGCCCGTACAGCGAGGCGTGGCGGCCTGCCGACCACGACGGAACGTGGGGGCACGCCCTGGCGGCGATGGGCATCCGAGCGATGGCGTTCGGACCGATCGTCCACGGCGACCATGTTGACGGCATGCTCGGCCTCGCGACCGCCGACCCAGCCTTCGCCCGAACCATCCTCGACCGGCTCCCCGAGGTCATCGACTTCTCCGCCACCCCGAGCGCGCTCCTCGCGGAGCGGATGCACGAGCGGCGCGAGCAGATCGAGACGCGGGCGCGGATCGCGCGTGTCATCGCTAGCGGCGCATTCGAGGCGCGATTCCAACCGATCGTGGACCTCGCCACGCGGGAAGTCGTCGGGTATGAGGCGCTCACCCGCTTCCGCGGTCGGCAGGTCCCCCACGCCGCATTCGCGGATGCGTGGCGGGTCGGCCTTGGGCCCGAGCTGGAGCTTGCCACCCTCGCTCGCGCGATCGCCGACGCGGAGCGGCTGCCGTCCGGGCGATGGCTGGACCTGAACATCTCCCCCGATCTCCTGATCGACACCGATCCCGTGCGGGAGCTGATCGCCACGGCGACCCGGCCGATCGTGCTCGAGATCACCGAGCAACAGTTCGTGGCCGACTACGAAGAACTCCGTGCCCGGCTCGCGCGCCTGGGATCAGGAATCCGCCTGGCCGTCGATGACGCCGGTGCTGGCACCGCGAACTTCAACCATATCGTGGAGCTGCGTCCGGACCTGGTGAAGCTTGACATGAGCCTCGTCCGCGAAGTCAACATCAACCTCGGTCGGCAGGCGCTGGTCATCGCGATGAACCACTTCGGTCGCACGACTGGGTGCCGCCTCGTCGCCGAGGGGATCGAGACGGAGGAGGAGGCCGACACGCTGCGGTCGCTCGGCGTGGAGTACGGGCAGGGATACCTGCTCGGCCGCCCCGAGCTCGTGGAGGCCTTCGTGGAGGACGCGGTGCCGGCCATCGGTCGGAAGGGACTCCGCCGGATCGCCTGAACCGGGATCGCTGCTCGGGTCCGCCCTCGTCCGGGCGCACTGGTCACCACACGGCTCAAAAGACCATTGGCGCCTACCTGGCTCGTCGCCGACGAGTGGCGGGCGAGCGCGGGCGCGCCGGCGGTCGGGGCGGTTTCCGCATCAGGGTCGCGACGATCTGCGGGGTCGTGCGCCCTTCCGCGGCTGCGAGCCGCTTCCTGACCTGGGCCAGGTCCCGCCGGAGCCCCGGGTCGTCGACTCGGCGCGAGACGGCTTTGAGGAAGGCGTCGGCGCGGGCGACGTCGCGGGTCCGGAGCTTGGCGGAGTCCGTCTCGGCCAGCTCGGCGGCACGCTCGAACAGGCCGATGGCCTCGGCGGTCAGCTTCTCGTCGGCCAGGGTCGCGCTCAGCAGCGGGCCCTGGACGCGGTCGAGCAGGTCGATCCAGCCCTGCCCGGCCTCGGTGGTCGCGAGCGTCTGGTCGCGCACGCCGCGGATCGCCTCCACGGCCGAGGCGTGCCCGAACAGCGTCGTCCCGACGAACTCGATGGCGCAGATCGACTGTTGGATCAGTGTGAGGATCGCGGCCTTGATGTCGAGCTTGGTGTTGCTCAGCCTGGTCTCATCCGACGGGTGGAAGTCCTCCGCGTAGTTCCCCGTGCCATTCCCGGTCTCGAGCGCGAAACCGTAGGTCTTGTGCTTCGCGGGATTGGCCAGGTGGCGGCTGTAGACGTAGTCGGAGCTCGTTCCGGACGTCCCGGTTGGATACACCGAGTGGACGGGCTCCGGCGTGTAGCTCCGGCCGCGGACGGCGTGGACAGAGTCCACCACGCGCTGGGCGACCGTCTGGAAGCGAAGCAGATCGGCCGCCGAGACGAACTCCGTGTACGTCGGTGGGTTCAGCGGCGCACACGTCCCGGATGCCAGCGTCGTGAAGTTCTGGGCCGGGTTCGTGGTCTGATCGACCGCGTGACCCCACGGATAGAGGACCAGCTCGCTGAACGAGTGGACGTCCACGAACACGTCGGTCCGGTGGGCGTCGCAGAAGTCGCGGATGTTCCGGGACTCGGGCTCGGAGAAAGCGGCCGGTCCGCAGTAGGTCTGGGAGGGATTACAGACGTTGCACGAGGTGGCCGACGTGACCGTCCCCCAGGCGATGTCGAAGTTGCGATTGACGTCCACGCCGTCGCAGGGCGTCCCCGGGTTGTCCCGGCGATTCATCCGCCACATGTCGTCGCCGGCGGGGTCCATGACATACGCGCGGCCGTCCGGGTTCGCACACGGGATCAGCCAGATGTCGAGCGTCTCGACCATGAGCTTGATGTCGAGCGCGCTCCAGCTCCGTCCGCCGTAGGTGATGCCGGTGCCGTTGAGGTAGGCCAGGACGAGATCGAGCGCAAGATCGGCGATCGCGTCGGGGTTCATCAGCTCGCGAGCGTGCATGCCGCCGATGGCCAGGAAGCCCCGCCGACCGGCGCCGCCGCCGGAGGCGATCCGCAGCGCATAGATCGGGCGGCCCTGGGCCGACAGGTTCGGCAGCTGCTCGCGGGAGCAGAGGGACGGGAACCAGGCCGAGAGGATGGACGAGACCGAATCCAGCTGGCCGACGGTTCGGTACGGCATCGTCAGCGCTTCCGCTTCCTGCCCGCGGGCGGTGGTACATCAGCCGGGCGGAACGGGGCGAGGCGCTCCTCGAGCCAGCGGCTGACGGCCTCGTCCGTGGCGATCAGCCTGGGGTCGAGCGGTTGGATCAGGTGGTGCCGATGCAGGCGAACCTCGTAGCCGAGATCGAGGAGGCGGACGCACTCGTCGGCGGTGATCAGGACGCGAAGCCGGCCACGACGATCCGGCATCCGGTCCAGGGGGACCGCATCGAGGCCGTGGACATCCTTCATCCCCGGCCCCGGGTGAATCGTGGCATCGAACCGACCCGGTCCGGCTTGCCGACGCGGTGCCTGGCTGTGTTTGCGAGGACGCTCAGCCATGCCGCGGCCTCGCGCCGCCGGCGTCATGGCGGCGTTTCACGGGCTGAGGGACGGCCACCGCGACCGTTCTGGACCCGCTCCGGATCCGTACTCGCATCGATCTGGTCCACCAGCAGGGCGCGCTCGGTCCCGTTTGGATCGACCCAGTGTGGGCGGCCTGCCGGGCCCGGTCAACACCCTCGCCCGCCGCGCTCGCGGCCGGGGTCAAGCCGGTGGCGTACGATCGGGACACGATGACGACGACCCGCGTCGCCTGGCGCCGGTCCGACGAGATCGAGTCCGACGAGTTCTGCACCCTGAGCGTCCGGGACAGCGGGCTCTCGCTCGTCGGCACGATCCTCGGCGCTGAGGGTGGCCAACCCGTCCGGATCGAATACCGCGTTCTCGCCGATGGGCGCGGGCTCACCACCGCCGTCCACGTGCGTCAGCTCCGCGGGTTCGACCAGCGAGCGATCGTCCTGATGCGCGACGCCAAGGGCGGCTGGACAGTCGACGGCGAGCGCGCGTCCCAGCTCAGGAGCTGCACCGACGTCGACCTCGGCTGCAGCCCGTCCACGAACACGCTGCCGATCCGCCGGCTGCGGCCCGATGTCGGCGCGTCGAAGAAGATCGCCGCCGCCTGGGTCCGGTTCCCGGAGCTCCAGGTCGTGAAGGCCGCCCAGACCTACACCCGGCTCGACGAGTACACCTACCGGTATGCCAGCGACGATTTCGAGGCCGACCTGACGGTCGATGACGAGGGGCTCGTCACCAGCTACGCGGAGTGGCGGCGGACCGCGTACGCGCTGGGCCCGGACGACCCCACGCCGCTCGACGCTCTCCCCTAGCCGCTCAGGGCGACGTCGTACCGGTCCCGGACCAATCGACGCCGGCGGGCGGTCGGCGACGCCATCCTGCCGCTGCGCCCACGCCGTCGCCGGCGATCAGCCCGAGGCGCTGGCGGGCCTGCTCATGTCGCAGGCGCCGCGGCATCGTGACTCGGCTCAGGGTTCCGCGAACGCGGCCACGTTCGGAGCCGCTCGGCCGCCAACTCGGCCTCGACGGCTCAGCGCAGCTCCTGGATGCGGATCAGGTTGCCCGCTGGATCGCGGACGGAGCAGTCGCGAACGCCATAGGGCTGCTCGATCGGCTCCTGGACGACCTCGGCGTCGGCGGCCTGCAGCCGCTCGAAGGTGCCGTCGAGGTCGGCGGTGGCCAGGTTGATGCTGGCGTAGGTGCCCTTGGCCATCATCTCGGCGATGGTGCGCCGCTCGTCGTCGGTAATGCCGGGAGTGGCGGCCGGCGGGTACAGGACGATGGACGTGCCCGGCTGGCCGGGAGGTCCGACCGTGATCCAGTGCATCCCGCCGTATTCGACGTCGTTGCGGACCTCGAAGCCGAGGGTGTCGCGATAGAAGGCCAGGGACGCGTCGGGGTCGTCGTGCGGAAGGAGCGTCTGGTAGATGGTGATGTCCATGGCGGTCAGGCTAGCAGCGGCCCGGCGAGCGGCGCTTCTCGATTCCTGATCGGTCTGGTGACCTGCTTCGCCACGCACGGCGGCACCCCCGCCATCGTTCGCGGCGCGTGGCGCCGGTAGATGCTGGGCGGGACCCCGACCAGCTCGGTGAAGCGGGTGCTGAAGGTTCCCAGCGACGAGCAGCCGACCGCGAAGCAGACCTCGGTGACGCTGAGATCGCCATGCAGGAGCAGGGCCATCGCGCGCTCGACGCGTCGAGTCATGAGGTAGCTATATGGCGACTCGCCGTAGGCGAGCTTGAATTGGCGGCTGAGGTGCCCGGCCGACATGTGCGCGCCGCGGGCGAGGGCCTCGACGTCGAGAGGTTCCGCGTAGTCCCGGTCGATCCGGTCGCGGATCCGGCGCAGCCAGGCCAGGTCCAGGAGGTGCTGCTCCGCGGCGGGTCTGCTGATCACCTGCGAGATCGTGCCACAGACGCCACGGTGTCGGCGAGGGCCGCGAGGGCCTCGTGGGTCAGCTGCCGACGTAGGCCGCGAGGTGCTCGCCGGTGAGGGTCGATCGGGCGGCGACGAGGTCGGCGGGCGTGCCCTCGAAGACGATCCGGCCGCCGTCGTGGCCGGCGCCCGGCCCAAGATCGATGATCCAGTCGGCGTGGGCCATGACCGCCTGGTGGTGCGAGATGACGATGACCGACTTGCCGGAGTCGACCAGCCGGTCCAGCAGGCCGAGGAGCTGGTCGACGTCCGCGAGGTGGAGCCCGCTCGTCGGCTCGTCGAGGACGTAGACCCCACCATCCCCGGCCATGAGGGTCGCCAGCTTGAGCCGCTGCCGTTCGCCGCCGGACAGGGTCGGGAGCGGCTGGCCGAGGGTGAGGTAGCCGAGCCCGACGTCGGCGAGGCGGTCGAGGATGGCGTGCGCGGCCGGCGTGCGCGCCTCGCCGGCGCCGAAGAATGCCTCGGCCTCGGTCACCGACATCGCGAGCACCTGGCTGATGTCGCGGCCATCCAGCTTGTACTCCAGCACGGACGCCTCGAATCGCCTGCCCTCGCAGACCTCGCACGGGGTCGTGACGGTGTCCATGAACCCCAGCTCGGTGTAGATGACACCAGCGCCGTTGCAGTTGGGGCAGGCGCCCTCGGAGTTGGCGCTGAACAGCGCCGGCTTGACGCCGTTGGCCTTCGCGAAGGCCTTCCGGATGGGCTCCAGCAGGCCGGTGTACGTCGCCGGGTTGCTCCGTCGCGAGCCGCGGATCGCGCCCTGATCGATCGATACGAGGCCCGCGTCGGCGGGGATCGACCCGTGGACGAGGGAGCTCTTCCCGGAGCCCGCGACCCCGGTCACGACGACCAGCACCCCGAGCGGGAGGTCGACGTCGACGTCCCGCAGGTTGTGCGTCGTGGCGCCACGGATCTCCAGCCTGGCGGTCGGCGCACGCACCTGCTCCTTCAGAGCGGCCCTGTCGCCGAGATGGCGGCCGGTGATGGTGTCGCTGGCCCGCAGGTCGTCGACGCTGCCCTCGAAGCAGACGCTCCCGCCGGCCGTGCCGGCGCCGGGGCCCAGGTCGACGACGTGGTCGGCGATCGAGATCGTCTCCGGCTTGTGCTCCACGACGAGCACCGTGTTGCCCTTGTCCCGGAGCAGCACCAGCAGGTCGTTCATCCGCTGGATGTCATGGGGGTGCAGCCCGATGGTCGGCTCGTCGAAGACGTAGGTGACGTCGGTGAGCGAGGAGCCGAGGTGGCGGATCATCTTGACCCGCTGGGCCTCGCCGCCCGACAGCGTCCCCGACGGGCGGTCGAGGCTGAGGTAGCCGAGGCCGATCTCCACCAACGAGTCGAGGGTCGCCGCGAGGGACACCAGCAGCGGCGCGACCGACGGCTCGTCGAGGCCGCGGACCCATCCGGCGAGGTCGCTGATCTGCATCGCGCAGGCGTCGGCGATGCTGACGCCGTCGATCTTCGAGGAACGGGCGGCCTCGCTCAGCCGGGTGCCGCCGCACGCGGGGCAGGCCTTGAAGGTCGCCACCCGGTCCACAAACGCCCGGATGTGCGGCTGGAGCGAGTCGATGTCCTTGGACAGCATCGACTGCTGAATCCTCGGAATCAGCCCCATGTAGGTGAGGTTGATGCCGTTGACCTTGACCTTGGCCTCGCGATGCAGGAAGTCGTGGAGCTCGGCCTCGGTGTAGTCGCGGATCGGCTTGTCGGGATCGAAGAAACCCGACTCGATGTAGATCCGCACCGCCCAGCCGTCCGCCGTGTACCCCGGGATCTTGATCGCGCCCCCGGCGAGGGACTTGCTCTCGTCGTAGAGCTGGGCCAGGTCGATGTCGCTGACGCTGCCCATGCCCTCGCAGCGCGGGCACATGCCTCCGGTCACGCTGAAGGTTCGCCTCTCGGTCCTGGTGGCGCCGCGCTCGATCCTGATCGCGCCCGAGCCCGTGACCGAGGGGATGTTGAAGGCGTACGCCTTGGGCGAGCCGATGTGCGGCTGTCCGATCCGGCTGAAGACGATCCGCAGCATGGCGTTGGCGTCGGTTGCCGTGCCGACGGTGGAGCGGGGGTTGGCGCCCATCCGCTCCTGGTCGACGATGATCGCGGTCGTCAGCCCATCGAGCACGTCGACGTCCGGCCGGGCCAGCGTCGGCATGTAGGACTGCAGGAAGGCGCTGTACGTCTCGTTGATCAGCCGCTGCGACTCCGCGGCGATCGTATCGAACACGAGCGAGCTCTTGCCCGAGCCGGAAACGCCGGTGAACACGGTCAGCCGGCGCTTCGGGATCTCGAGGCTGATGTCCTTGAGGTTGTTCTCCCGCGCGCCGTGAACGCGGATCAGGTCGTGGCTGTCGGCGACCGCCGGCGGCGGGGCCACCTGCGTGCCGATTGCCTGGGCCCTCAGCTGACGGTCCTCTTTACGAGCTCGGCGATCCGTGCCTCCGAGCGAGGGGTCAGCTCGGTCACGGCGAACGCAACCGGCCACAGCTCGCCGTCGTCGAGGCGCGCGTCCGGCTGGAAGCCGAACGTCGAGTATCGAACCTTGAACTTCGATTTCGCCTGGAAGAAGCAGATCACCTTGCCGTCCAGGGCATACGCGGGCATCCCGTAGTACGTCCTCGGCACGAGTGACGGGGCCGTCGTCGTGACGAGCTCGTGGATCCGCTCGGCCATCACTCGATCGGCCGTCGGCATCGCGGCGATCTTCGCGCGCACGTCGCGTTCGCCATCGGCCCGTTCGTCGCCCGGGCCGCGACGAGCGGCTGCCTTTCGCTCTCGGACACTCTCCTGCGCGGCGGCGCGCTCCTCGTCCGTCCAGACGTTCGCGGTTTTCGTCTTCGTTCGGGCCATGGGAGATTCCTCCGTTTCAGGGTTGGTGATGCGTTTCAGGCACTGCTATTCGCGCGATGGCAATGGACGCTCAGCGGTCCTGGATCAGGCCGAGGACGTTGCCGTCGGGGTCGCTGAAGGTGACCACGAGGCGGCCGCCACCGACGTCGCGGGCGGGTTCCTCGAGCGTGCCACCGGCCGCGGTCACCTCGGCCAGTTTCCTCTCGATGTCCGCAACGTGCCAGTAGGCCACCGGCGAGGTCATGCTCTGCGGTCCGCCGTTCGGCACCAGCCCGATGTGCTGGCCCTCGGCTTCGTAGCCGACGTAGAAGGTCGCGTCGGATTGCGGCTCGATGCCCAGGAGCGCGGTGTAGACCGCCTTGGAAGCGGCGAGGTCGGAAACTGGATGCAGGATGGTCTTGACGCCCTGGGTCGACGAGCCGGTCATGGTCACTCCTGTGGTCGCGGTCGTGATGTCCACGAGGACCATGGTAGGTGCGGCCGGCCGAGTGTCGCTTCTCGATTCCTGATCGGTTTGGTCACGGCACGGCGGCGCCCTGCCATCGCGCCCGCCGGACGGCCCATTCGGGCCGGTCCCGGCGAGCGAGCCGGCCGTTCCCCGGGAGACACCTCCGAGCTCGTCGGCGACGCGGCGGCCTCCAGGGTCGGCTCCAACCGGGATCTACGATGCTCGTCGCCAACCTCGCGCGAGCCGCCCTGATCGGAAGCGTGCTCTGGGTGATCTTCTCGCGGGTGCCCCGCCTCCGGACGCTGGACGACGCCCTCGAGGCGGACGTGGTGCAGCCGATGGCGGCCGCTGCGTAGATCTCACGCGGTCACGGGACCGCGGAGCCGCCGCCCGCACCGGGCGGCGGCTCCGATTCAGGCCGAGACGCGAACCGCTACGGCAGGTAGTAGTTCGGGTTCGGCATCTTGAACGTCTTGTCGACGTAACCGCCGAGCAGGTCGCTGAACTGGTCGCCGAAGCCCGCCACGATGTCGTAGCCGAGCGACTCGATGTACGCCCGCGTGCCGGACTTGTAGGCGATCGTGCCGCACGACTTGCCGTCGGCGATCGCCTGCCCGCAGAACTCGGGCTTGTCGAGGTAGGCCGGGTACGACCCGACGGACGGCTTCGTGAACAGGCCGTCGGCGAAGCCTCCGTGGCCTGTGTCGACCGCCGTCGGCATCGGATAACCGGCGTCGATCTCGGGCACGTCGGTCGACAGCCCCGTCATCGTGTGATCGACGGTCGTGATGTCGGTGTACCCGGCGACCACGTCGCTCACCAGGTTGGCGATCGTGGCGTTGTGCTGCGAGTCACCGCGGCCGGTGATGAAGAAGACGGCGTAGCCGGCGTCGTGCGCCTGCCAGACCATATCGAGCATGCCCGGTGTGGCCGGGAAAAGGTTGCCCGTGAACGTCGATCCCGTCAGGCCGACGAAGATCGCGTTGCTGCCCGGGTTGTAGTCCCAGTTGCTGAAGAGCTCGTAGTTGAAGGTCGTCAGGGTCGTGTCGTCGACGTCGAGGACGATCGCCTGCATCGAGCCCTTGCCGGCCTTGGCGGCGAGGTAGGCGCCACCCCGGGCCGCAACCGAGGCAGCCTCCTTGGCGTAGTTGCTCGCCGGGTTGAGGGCGTGGCTCCAGCCGCCGCTCGGGCCGGTGCCCGCGGTCGGATCCCCGTAGTACGCCTTGAGCTCCGAGCGCAGGATGTCGATGTTCGTGACCTGGCGCTCGGACTTCGGCGTGAAGATGTGGATGGCGTTGACGCTCGCGCCGATCGCGACGCCCGCACCCACCAGTGTCACCGCGACGGCGACGACCAGGGCGAGCATCCGGGGCGAGCGCGCCTTCGGAGCATGAACCATGGATTCCTCCTCTCGGCGGCCACCTCCGCGGGCCGCCGACGTCATGCCGGCGATGGTAGCCGGGGGGATGGTTCGAGCCCAGAGCCGAACGGCAGGCGGTGCCAGGTGTAATCGACCATGACTGCGGCCGCGGCCGCGGCCGCGAAGGCCGGCCGTCTCGATCGTCGTCTGTCGCCCCGTCTACGGTTCACTCGGCCAGGAGGGCATCGATGATGCTGCGCGTCAGCGGTCGGGCGATGAACTCGCGAACCCAGGCCTCGTTGTCGGCCCGCTCGGCATCCGTCGTTGCGCTGAGCCAGCGCCGGGAGCCGGCCGCGACGATGTGGCCGAGCTGCGCGATCGGCATCGCGAAGTCCCGCGGTGCCTCGACTCGGCCCGGTCCGCCGGCTTCGGCGTAGGCGGCCCGGATCGCGGGTGCCCGCGACGGATCGCTGGTGGCGTATTCGACGAGCGCGAGGGCGAGCTCCTGCGATGGATCGGCGAGGCCGGCGTTGTCGAAGTCGAAGACGCACAGACCACCGCCCCGCGTTCGCCGGACGTTGTCGGCCCAGAGGTCGCGATGACAGGTCCGCATCGCCCGCGACGGCCCGCCGAGGAAGGCTTCGAGCCCCACGATCTCCGGGACGAGCGCCGCGATCTCGTCGGCGAAGGGAGCGTGGCGATCCCGGAGTGACGTGATGAGCTCCGCCCACTGATCAGCGCCGACCGGGTCGGTGTACCAGTGATCCTGGCCGACGGTGCCCTGGAATGGAACGCGATGGAGCCCGGCGAGGAGGCGCCCGAGCTCGAGCGGGTCGAGCCCGGTGTCGGGTGCCTCCATGTCCACCCAGGCGTGGACCCTGGCCTGCAGGCCGTCGAACGTGGCGATCAGCTCGCCGGTCCGCGTCCGGCGGACCTCGGGCGTCGGGACCCCCGCCGCTCGGGCGGCCTCCTGGAACGCCGCCCCCTCGAGAATCTCCGACTGGTCCGCTCGAGAGACGCGCGTCACGTGCTTGACGGCCCAGGAACCGCCTTCCGCGTCGAGGCGCCAGATCGAGCCGAGCTTTCCGGACGCGACGGGACCGTCCGACAGCCGACCCCACGACCCGAGGTCGAACGCCGCCAGGATGGCCGGGACGTGGGCCTCGCCGATCGTCGTCATCCGGCCGTTCACGATAGATGGGTCGCGGGCAGGGCGTCCGGCGTGACCGACCTGCTTTGCGCGGCCCGGGGCGCGCGGCCCGGGGCCCACGCCGACGTACCCGGCCAGCCAGGCCCGCGCCGACGTACCCGGCTCGCAAGGTCCGCGTTGTGGTACCAGGCCTGCAAGGTCCGCGCCGACATACCCGGCCCGCCCGGCCCGCGCCGACGTACCCGGCCCGCCATGCCCGCGCCGACGTACCCGGCCCGCCATGCCCGCGCCGACGTACCCGGCCCGCCGGCCCCGCGTTGTGTGCCATATCGACACGGGGGGACGACTAGGCCGCCTTCTGCGGGGTCAACGCCAGTCCGGATGCGACGCGGGGCGCGACGCCCCGTTCGAAGATCGAGGCCGTGAAGACCGCCGCATCTCGGGCGCGGGTCCCAGCGCCCAGAAAGCTGGCCTAACCGTCCCGGGGTGTCGATCTGGCACAGTTCGTGCACCGGCGCGGCGCCGGCGATCCGCGCGCGCGGCGCCAGCTCGTGCCGGCGCGGCGCCAGTTCGTGCGCCAGTGCGGCGCCCGTGCGGCGCCGGCCCAGCCCGCGGGGCGTGGCGCCACCGATCCGCGAGCGCGGCGCCCTCGCGTCGGCCTTTGGCCGGTCACCGGTCGAGGACTCGTTACGGCCTCGCCCAGGGCGAGCGCACCATCGACGCCGCGAGATCCGATTGACGGAGCAGCCGCTCGCTCTGGCAACCGGGCCGGGCCGCGACCTCGCGGCGGATCGCGGCGAGGAAGTGGCGATCGAAGTCGCCGCGTGCGAACGCGCGGACCACACCCGCCCTGACGGCGTCGACGAGGTCGTACTCGGCGCCGCGGACATCGAGGCCCGTCGCCCGGTCCAGGAGCACTGATTCCGCGCCGTCCGCGATCGTCACGCCGGGCGCCATGTGCAGCTCGATCGCGAGGCGCACTCGGTCGGCATCGCCGGGAGCCATCCCCTCCCCCACCAGGAACCGCCGGGCGATCGCAGCGCCCTCGAACTCGAAGCAGCGGGAGTTCCGCGGAATTCTGCGTCAGCCCGACGTCGTGCATCAGGGAGGCGGCCCACAGAACGCGGGGCTCGAACGCGAGCCCGTCCGCGGCCCCGATCGTCGCGCCCCAGCAGTAGGACCGCGCAGAGTGCGCCAGGAGGTAGGCCGGCAACCGCGCGTGGGCCCATGCCCAGGTCGCGGTGGAGATGCGGTCGCCCGGCACGGCGATGCCCGCGATGTGCCGCGGGAGTGGTGGGGTCGGTCGCATCGAGGCCATGGTCCCACGCCTCGCCGGGCCCCACCCGACGGAAGCGATCCGCCTGCCCGGACGGCGTCGGTGTACTCTCGCCGGCGGAGGCCCGAATGACCAAGGACACCGGCGCGAAGCCCGACCGCGTCAGGATCGAGAACGTGAACCACCCGGGGTCGAGCACGACCGTCGACGCCGGCCTGTACAACGCCATGCGCGAGGCGCTCCTCGCGGTCCTGCCCGACGCTGCGCCCGGCATGACTGAAGCCCAGATGCGCCAGGCGGTGCTGCCGAAGCTGCCCGACGACCTGTTCCCGGGCGGCGAGCGAGCCGGCTGGTGGTCGAAGGCGGTCCAGCTCGATCTCGAGGCCAAGGGCATCGTCAACCGCGAGCCGACCCGTCCGCTCCGATGGCATCGGGCGCCGGAGAACGCCGACGCGCCGGGAGCCCCGACGCTCGACTCCCCGGCGCGAACACGGGCCGAGGCGCTGAACGCCGAGGTCCGTCGCCGCGAGGCCCTCGGCCGACGCTGATCCTTCGTCGCGACCCTTTGACCCGTCGCGACCCGTCGCAGCTACTCGAGCCACTCGAGCCCGACATCGCGGGCGAGCTCAGTGCACGTCGCGGCGTCCAGGGTCCCCTCGGCACGGGCCCGAGCCACCGCGTCGAACCAGCGATCGAGGCCGCCGGGTACCGCGTAGAACAGGTGGGCTGTGGCTGATCCGGTGCCATCGCAATCGCCCTCCGGGTTGGCCTCGATCGCGCGCACATACGAGGCGCCAAGACTGGCGGGTCGTTACTCGAACTGCACCGAGTCGATGATCTCCGTGATCTCCCGATCGAGCTCGGCTCGCAGGGCGTCGGTCAGGGCAACGCCCGAAGCGGTGTGCTCACGGACCTCGGCGGCCATGAAGAGGACCCGCCCATCCAGGTCGACGACCCACGAGCTGATCGTGTCGCCGACCTCCGAGGTCGTCCACGCCGGGCCGAGCTCGAAAGGGATCCAGGTGAAGAAGAATCCCGGATCGCAACCGATGTCCTCTCGCACCGTGACCTGCGTGTATTTCGCCGGTCGGCCACCCACCGTCGCGTCACTCGGACCGGCGAGGAGATCGGTTCCCCTGGCGCCGGCCACGGCGTCGGCGATCTCGTCGATCGAGGCGCTCTCCGGCAGCGCAGCGGTCTCGAAGCAGGGGGCCGCGTACGGGTCGAATGGATACCCCGCCCAATAGACGATGGCCTCCGCGTCAAGACCGTCGAGCTCGGCGTCGATCGAGGTCTGACCCTCGCGGTACCAGGCGCCCGGAACCGAGGCCGGCGCCCGGATGGAGAATCTGGTCCCTGCCACGTCCAGGATCCGGGTTTCCTTCGGCCCCAAGGGTCCGAACATGGGTCCATCGTCGTCCGACCAGGGCAGCGCCGGCCGCACTCGAACCGAGGCAAGGACCGCGTCCAGCTCGGCAGCCTCTGCGGGCGGGGAGCCGCGCTGTGTGCCCGCGATGACCATGAGGAGCCCGTCAACGTCCACGGCGAAGATCGTCGTGGTGGCGCCGTCGAGCAGGCTGAACCGGGCGCCATCCACGTTCTCCCAGAGGGTGCGGCCTTCCGGTCCGCCGCATCGGTCGTAGTAGCGTTGTGAGAAGGCCAGGTTGACCCGCTTGGCCGGGAAGCTGCTGACGACGTCGTCCGTTGGCCCCGAGACCTCGAGGCCAGGGATATTGGCCAGCGCGGCAACGAAGTCGTCGACCGTGGGATCGATCTCGGCGAGCGAAACCGCGTCTGCCGGTTCAAAGCGGCAGACCTGGGTCACGACGCGGGTCACCTGATGGGCGACGACTCGCGGTCCGTCGTCCAGCTCGTAGTCGCCCTTGTAGATCATCGACTCGTACCACTTCTCCGACCAACCCTGGGGGACGACGACGGAGACGAGCCAGGGCCCACCGTCGCGCGTCGGGCCGACGAGCACGAATGGCCCGGGGGGAATGGCCGTGGAGGTCAACTGCGTCCAGACCGGCGTCGGGTCCGCGGCGACGACGCGCGGCACCGCTGCCGACGGGAGCGAAAGGAGGGGACTTCTCGGCACGTCCTCAGGTGGGCTCGTGAGGCCGACGGCCACGAGCGCCACGACCGCAAGCGAGGACATCGCGATCCCCGCCTTGACCACGCGAGCCGGCACGTGGTGCCCGCGAGCCTGGACCTCGACGATCTCGAAGGTGGCGCTCTCCTGTTCGCGCCCGCCCGCGAGGCGCGGCGGTCGAGGCCCAGCCACGGATCGGTCCTCGTCACCGGTCCTGCTCAAGTCCTGATCGTCTGGGTCGGGACGCTGTGGGGCTCGCCTCAGCCGATGCAATGTCAGAGATACTCCGGCGATTTGGGGCGGCGGCAGCCATCGTAGCCGCCGCCGCCGGATTGGCCTACTCGAACTGGATCGAGTCGACGATCTCCTGAAGCGCCTGCTGCGGTTCGGGGCCGGCGCCATTGGAGGTCTCGCCATCGATCCAGGCGATCGTCCCGTTGACGTCGACGATCCAGGAGTTGACGGTAGAACCGAGCTCGCTGGCGTAGCGGGCATCGCCGGGGGTGGCGCCGTACCACATGTAGAAGCTCATCGGGGGGCACCCGATGTCGTCGCGCACCCTGATCGCGACGTGCTTGGCCGGGTAGCCGCCGACCGTGACGTCCGTCGGCCCGTCGACGAGATCGGTACCGGGCAGCGCGGCGACCGCGGCGGCGAGCTCGGCCGGGAACGCCCCGATGACCGGGCCCTGTGTATGTGCGCAGGGATCGGCGTAAACGCCGATCGCCGCCTCGGAGGGCCAGAAGATGAACCCGAGATCGTCGGTCTTCACGCCCGTCGACTGGACGATGCCGAACGAGCCGTTGCTGACCCAGCCCGCTGACTGGATGTCGATCGAGAACCCGAGGCCGCCGCTCGTGAACGTGTGCCGGCCGAGGGCAAGTGGGCCGCTCGGCGCGAAGCCGGGCTCGGTTGGGACCGGCGTCGGCGCTGACGTGGGTGTCGGCGCAGGGGTCGCTGTCGCCGGCGGCTGGGTGGGCCCTCCCCCCACGCCGCCGTTGTTACCCGCGAGCAGGTTGATGCCGACGACGGCGACGGCCACGACCGCGGCGGCCGCGATCGCGAGCTTTGCGAAGTTGAGCATGGTCGGTGTCCTCCACGAGCCGATGCCGGCCCGTTGTCGGGTTTCGTCGATCTCGCCGCGGAGCACGTCGTAGACCCGGTCGGCCAGCTCGTACTGGCCTTCGGTGAGGAAGGCGTGGATGAGTCGGTCGGGGTCGCGCGACGCGTTCATGCGAGTCGCTCCTCTGGCAGGGAAGGCGTCCGGGCGTCAGCGGCGAGGCTGGCCCGGAGCGCGGTTGTGGCGTGGTGCAGTCGGGACTTGGCAGTCCCGAGCGAGATGTCGAGTCGGTCGGCGACCTCGGGCATCGTCAGCCCGAGGTAGTGGTGGAACACGAGCACGGCCCGTTGCTCGAGGGTGAGCCTCCGGAAGGCTCGCTCGAGCTGGTCCCGGTCGTGGACCGTCAGCGTCTCGTCGAGGCCGTACGCGCCTTCGACGGGGAGGATCCGGATCTGGGCCGACCAGCGCCGGCGACGCCTGGCCTCGGCGTAACAGGCATTGGTCAGGATCCGGTGCAGCCACGGCTCGAAGCGGTCGGGGTCACGCAGGGCACGGAGTCCACTCCAGGCGGTGATGAGCGCGGCCTGGACCGCGTCCTCCGCCAGGTCGACGTCCCGAAGGATCCGACAGGCGATCTCCATGCATCGGTCGCCGACCGTGCGGGCGAGCGCATCGAAGGCCTCGCTGTCGCCGCGCCTCGCACGTTCCACGAGCGCTCGCTGCACCAGTCCCTCCTCGTCCGGTGACCGGCCGAATCTCGACCGATCACCTTGTAGAGCATCGCAGGGGGCCGAACCGATGCAAACTCCGCGGCGCGGGGAGGCCGTGGCGTCGCGGTGGGTGGGCCGCTGCGGGTCAGGCGAACGGTGGGCTGTCGTCAGCGAGGAGCCCGGCTCGCCCATGATCCGTCGCGGGCCACGCCCTTCGGTTCGCCTCGCTCAGGCGTCTCCCGCGTTCTCGCTCGATCGACGCCGCCGACAGCCGGGCCGTCCCGGATCGACGACCATGCCGGCATGCATAGGCGCGCGACCCCCGGGTCCGCTTCGCTCCGCCTGCTCGTCGGCTCGGCGATGCTCGTGGCCGCCTGCGCAGGAGGGCCAACCCCGAGGACGACGCCCTCGTCCGAGGTTCCCGGGCCTGCGACGCCCTCGTTCGGAGTGCCCGTGCCGCCGACCCCGGCCGCCTCGGATGGACCGTCCGTCCGGCCTCAACCGAGTGACGCCGCGTTCGTCGACGCCTGGGTCGCCGTCGTCGAGTCGTTCGACTCCCAGGTGGCGGAGGTGATGATCTCCAACCCGCTGTCCGAGTACGACCTCGTCGGGACCCGGCTCATCGATCTCATCGACCAGACGCGGCTCCAGCTGTCGACGCTGGCCCCGCCTGCTCGGCTGAGCGAGGACGCCCTGGCCCTCGACGCCGCGATCGGCGCGACGCTGGGGATGCTCGAGGCGATCGATCCGCACGGCAATCGGCTGTCTCAGGCGGCGGCGTTCCAGCGCGCCCTCGACGACTGGGTCGACCACGTCCTCCCGCTGGCCCAGGCGATCCGTGCTTCGCTCGCGCTCCCGCCGGTCCCGCCCGGCGATCTGCAGCTCTAGTCGACCCCCCGCGCGCGGTGCCGCGCCGAGGCAGCCGACGTCGGGAGGCCGAAGCCGCCGGCCCGGCCGCGACGGCTACCCCGCGTGTCGCTGCAACGCCGCCAGGAGGGCGAGGGCCTGCTGATGGTCCTTCTCGTTCGGGTGCTCATGGTCGGCGGAGATGCCGCAGTAGATGTCGTGAATCGCCCGGCTCATCGTGTCCTCGTCGGCGATCGAGATGCCTCGGTCGCCAAGCCAGCGCAGCGTGTCGCTGTCGGCCGGGAGGTGCATCGCCTCGGCCAGGGACTCTCGCATCGACATCGCCGTCCTCCTTCCGCTCCGGTCTGGCGGCAAGCGTACGCCCGGACGTGCGCCGGCGGAACCCCGTGCCACGCCTCATGCCGGAGGCCACCTCGGGCTTCTCACATGTCGTGACGATCGCCCTCGCCGAGGCGATGGCGGCCCGCTTCGAAGCCTAACCCGAGCTCACCCCAGCGCGGCCCGCAGCACCGCGAGGTCCTCGGCCCCGAGCACGACCTCGCCGTCGAGCGTCGTGTAGAAGATGTCGATGTTGACGTCGGCCTCGGCCAGGCGGCGGAGGACCTTGGCGGCCTCGCCGGGTCGGTTCTCGATCGGGAGCGTCACGACCTGGCGCTCGGCCTGGATCTCGAAGCCCGAGTCGATCAGCGCCCGACGGGCGCGCTCGGCGTCCTTCGCGAGCACGTGGAAGACGCCCTCGCCCTGGCAGACGTAGCCGCAGGCGGCCTCGATGTTCACGCCGGCCCGACCCAGGACGTCGCTTGCCCTGGCAAGCGACCCTGGCCGGTCCAGGAGCTGGATGGTCAGGTCGATCGCCATGGCATGCCTCCGGAGGTCGGTTGTTCCAATGGAAGCACGGCGGGGCGGTCGATGGGAAGGGTCGACCGTCGATTGCCGGCGGGTCGAAGGGCTCTCGGCCTTCGGCGAGGGGACGGGCCGGCCGGTCACGTGGCCGAGTCGGTCAGGTTGCAGAGCCGGTCAGGTGGCCGAGCCGGTCAGGTGGCCCGGGCCGGTTCCGCGGTCGGGCCGCGGCCGAGGGCCGGGATGACGAGCCCGATCGCGCCGGGCACGGCGACGAGCAGGGCGATCGCGAGCAGGGCCGCCGTCAGGCCGTTGCCGCTGAGGAGGAAGCCGGCGACGATCGCACCGAGCGGGCGGGTCGATTGCATGAGGGTCCGAAGGAGCGCGAAGACGCGGCCCCGGAGCTCGGGCGGGATGAGCCGCATCCGGATCGTCTGGGCCCACGGGGTCAGCGAGGACTCGGCGAAGCCCCAGG
Organism: uncultured Chloroflexia bacterium; assembly: GCA_963719145.1. GTDB lineage: Bacteria > Chloroflexota > Limnocylindria > Limnocylindrales > CSP1-4 > UBA5189. Next base: position 247,956 of record CAVRAX010000004.1, on the reverse strand, counting down.
TGACGAGGATCACGAGCATCGGGCCGAGCGACGGGTAGAGCAGCATCGAGGTCTGGATCAGGCCGCTGAGGAGCGCCGCGGCGGCGATCGAGCGGCCCAGCGGCCAGCGCCAGTCGATCGCGCCCACGGCGATGAGGCCGACGAGCTCGCCGGCGGTCAGGGCGCTGAGCAGCAGGCCATAGGTCGTGGCGCCCCCGCCCAGCACGTCGCGGGCATAGATCGGGATCACCACCGTCGCGATGCCGCCGGCGGTGTTGAGGCACATGTACATCACCGTGATCGTCACGATCGCGGGGGCCGCGAGGATGAACCGGATCGCCGGCCCGACGCCACCACCGAGCGCCGTCGCCGGCTCGGCGGCTCGTCCCTCCCCTGCCGTCGTCGGCGAGGGCGCCGAGCCGCTCGTCGAGGCCGGAACCGGGCCCGCCGACACCCGGACGCGCCCCGGCTCGCGGCGCATGGCCAGCAGGCAGGCGACGAAGATCGCGTAGGTGACCCCGTCGAGGGCGAGGACGACCGGCGCCCCGAGGAGGGCGATGACGACGCCCGCGATCGTCGGGCCGGCCAGGCCGGCGATGCCGTAGGAGATCGACTCCATCGCGTTCGCGGTAACCAGCTCCTCGGGCTCGCCGAGGCGCGGGATGCCGGCCACGCTCGTCATGAACAGGAGCCCATAGACCGCGGCGACGAGGAAGAGCTGGGCCGTCGTGAGCCCGCCGAGGGCCGAGGCGATGGGGATGCTCACGACGGCCAGGCCGCGGATCGTGTTGTCGAGGGCAAGGACCCTGCGGGGATCGAAGCGATCGAGGATGACGCCCGCGGCGACGCCGCCGACGACGACCGGGCCCGTGTAGACCGCGGCCAACCAGCCGACGTCGGTCGGCGTGCCGCCCCGCTCGATGAGGAGCCAGACGAGGGCCACGAATGACATGCCGTCGCCCAGCGCGGACACGGTGGCGCCGCTCCAGAGCAGGCCGAAGTCGCGTCGGCGAAGGAGGTCCCGGTAGCGGCGCATCCGCGCATTGTCGGGGCTGCCCGTGACAGATGCTGTCTGCTTTTCGGGGGGCCGAAGTGGACGGAGCCTGGACCCGCGCCCGCTCCGGGCCGCTACGCGAGATCGTCTAGAGCTTGCAGCCCACGGTGAAGCCGGACACCGCGGACATGGAGAAGGGGCCACTGGATACCCTGACGCTGTTGATGTTGCAGTCGACAGCGGAGGATCGCCTGTGGCCCCGGCCGACAGTTTGGCACGCCTGCGGAAGGCGCTCCTTGACCGAGCCGAGCGCCGGGAGGCGCCGGTGACCCAGCTCTGCCGGGAGGCCGGCATCAGCCGCAGCCGGTTCTACGAGCTGCGGGCCCGCTATCGCGCCTACGGCGAGGCCGGGCTCCGACCCAAGCCCCGCCCGACCGAGCGGCCCAGCCGGCGGCTGCCCGAGCCGCTCGTCGACGCGATCGTCGCCTATGCCGTCGAGCACCCGACCCACGGCGCCCGGACGATCGCGCTCGTCCTGGCCCAGCCCCGCTACGGCGGTTGGCGGGTCAGCCATGGTGGGGTCGCGGCCGTCCTCCGCCGGGCAGGCCTCGGACGGCGCCTGGCGCGCCTGGCCGCGGCCGAGAGCCTGGCCGCGTCCGAGGGCGGGCCACTCACCGAGCGGGTCCTCCGCCAGATCAGATCGATCGAGCGGGCGAGGACCGTCCACATCGGCTCGGACGTCCCGGGCGAGGAGCTCTTCTTCGACACCTTCTACGTCGGCAACCTCAAGGGCGTCGGCAAGGTCTGGCAGCTGAGCGCGGTCGACGGCGCCTCGAGCTTCGGGATCGCCCGGGTGATCGCCGGCGACAAGACCAGCGCGGTCATGGCTCGCTTCCTCGCCGAGGCCGTCCTGCCGGCCTGTCGCCAGGCCCGGCTCCGCCTCGCGACGGCGACGACCGACAATGGCCCGGAGTTCGGGAAGGCGTTCGGCGAGGCCTGCCGCGAGGCGGACGTCCGGCACCATCGGATCCCGCCCCGGAGCCCCAACCTCAATGCCTTCGTCGAGCGCTTCCAGGGGACGGTCCTCCACCTCCACTACCGGGTCGCCTTCCGCTACCGCTACTACACCACCGCGGCGACGATCGACGCCGACCTCCAGGCCTTCCTCCGCTTCTACAACTTCGAACGGCCGCACCGCGGCTACCGGACCAAGGGCCGGACACCAGCGAGCATCTTCTTCAGCCACCAGCCAGAGATCCTGCAGCAGATGGGAGCGTGCGACGATGACCGGCATGCAGCCTGACCTGTCCGGTCGGAACGTGGGCCGCAAGGTCTAGAGTGGGACGGACGCCGGCACCCCCACCATCCCATCGTCCGGAGGCTCCGATGGCCGAGGTCCTGCTGTTCCACCACGCCCAGGGTCTGACCCCCGGCATCCGTGCCTTGGCCGACGCCCTGCGCGCTGCCGGCCACACCGTCCACACGCCCGATCTCTTCGACGGACGGACGTTCGACTCGATCGAGGCGGGCATGGCCTACGCCGGTGAGCTCGGGATGGAGATCCTCGTGGAGCGGGGCGTCCGGACGGCCGACGACCTGCCGGCGGGGCTCGTCTATGCCGGCTTCTCGCTCGGCGAGATGATCGCCCAGAAGCTCGCCCAGACACGGCCCGGGGCCCGCGGCGCCCTGCTCTTCTACTCGTGCATCCCGATCAGCGGCGACTGGGCATTCGGACCGTGGCCGGACGGTGTTCCGGTCCAGATCCACGGCATGGATGCCGACCCGATCTTCGTCGGCGAGGGCGACATCGAGGCTGCCCGCGAGATCGTCGAGAAGGCCGCGGACGCGGAGCTCTTCCTCTACCCCGGCGACCAGCACTACTTCGCCGACAGCTCGCTGCCTTCGTATGACGCGGACGCCACCGCGCTTCTGACCCGCCGGGCCCTCGAGTTCCTCGCCCGCGTCTCACCGTAGCAGCGCCAAACCGGGCGCCGATGCGCCGAAGACAACGCACCTCAGGCCTCGCCGGCATGGGCGATGTGGTGAAACTCGCGCCACAGGATCGCGACGAGGACGGCCGAGCCGACGAAGCCGAACCAGAAGGGCGCGGTGATCCCGTAGGACTTCGCGAGCAGGCCCCCGAGCGGCGTTCCGACAACCATGCCGCCCATGATCGCGACACGGTAGACGCCGCCGACGCGGCCTAGGAGCTCGTCCGGGACCGCTCGCTGGCGGACGACGGTCGAGGTCGTGCCCCAGACGAAGGCGTGCGCGCCGAACACGACCAGTGTCCCCAGCGCGACCGCCGCCGACGTCGTGAGGGCGAGCACGAGATGGGTGACGGTCTCGATGACGAGCCCGACTCGCATGATGTCGCCGAGCGAGAACCGTCGCTCGAGGGTCCCGTACGAGACGGCCCCGAAGACCCCGCCGACCGCGATCGCCGTCGTCAGCAGGCCGAACCCGACCGCGTCCATGCCCAGGCGGTCGCCGGCGTAGAGGACGAGCACGGACCAGGCCGCGCCAAAGGTGATGTTGAAGGTGAAGATCGTCAGGGCCAGCGTCCGCATCGGCGGATGGCCGATGAGCCAGCGGATGCCCTCGATGATCTCCGCCCGGAAGCCGCTCCCCTGCCTCGTCCGCTCACGGGCGCTCGTCGCCACCCGCGAGATCAGGACCGCGCCGAGGCCGAACGCCGCAGCGTTCGCCGCGAAGGGCAGGGCCATGCCGATCGCAAAGAGGAAGGCTCCGATCGGCGGCGCCAGGAGCTGGTTCAGGAGCAGGAATGCACCCTGCATCCGGGCGTTCGCGATGCCGAGGTCGCGCCGGGCGACGAGGCCCGGCAGCAGGGCACTGCTGGCTGAGTCGGCGAACGTCTCAGCCGTGCCGAGGACGAACAACGCGGCCAGGACGATCACGATGCTCACGGTCCCGCTGACGATCGTCGCGACGAGGACCGCGACGACCACGGCTCGCCCCAGGTTGACGGCGACGACCATCCGGCGCCGATGCACCCGGTCTGCAATCACGCCGCCGATGACCCCGAACAGGAGGGCCGGAAGGTACTCGCTCAGCAGGGCAAGGGAGACGAGGAACGGGTCGCGGGTCTGGGAGGCCACGAGGAGCGGCCCGGCGGCGATGACGATGCCGTCGCCGGCATTGTTGACGAAGGTCGCCGCCAGCAGCCAGCGGAAGCTCCGCCCGAGCCGCGCCGGCACCACCGTTTCGATGATCCGGGCCGGCAGGACACGCACCGGCCGGAGGATAGCAACGCGGGCGGCCACGAACGTATCGATTCCCATGCTCCGGCTAGTCCCGGGCCGGGCTGGTACGATCGCCACCCAGAGGCCGCGTCCCCGCTGGCGCCCCGGAGGAACCCCAAACGACCCTCGACGCCGCGGCGCCCGCCGCGCCCGCTGCCTCGCTCTCGTCGCCGTCCGGCTCGCTGCCGCCGGCGATCTCGGTCTCGGGCCTCGTCAAGCGCTACCGCAAGGCGGACCGGAACGCCGTCGACGGGATCAGCTTCGAGGTCCGCCGTGGCGAGTTCTTCGCCCTCCTGGGACCGAACGGCGCCGGCAAGACGACGACCCTCGCGATCCTGACGACGACGCTCGCCCCGACCGACGGCGAGGCGCGCGTCGACGGCTACGACGTGGTCGCCGACGCACCGACCGTGCGACGCAGGGTCGGGATCATCTTCCAGAAGCCGAGCCTTGACCGGAATCTCACCGGCGAGGAGAACGTCCGCGTCCACGCCATCCTCTACGGCCTCTACCCGTACGCGCCGGCCTATCGGCTCATGGCGCCCGCCTATCGCCGCCAGGTCGGCGAGTGGTCCGAGCTGCTGGGGCTCGGCCGCGAGATGTTCGACCCTGTCCGGACCTACTCGGGCGGGATGCTGCGGAAGCTCGAGATCGTCCGCAGCCTCGTCCATCGCCCCCGCGTCCTGTTCCTGGACGAGCCGACCACGGGCCTGGACGCCCCAAGCCGGCGCAGCCTGTGGGGCTACCTGCGCGACGTCCGCCGTGAGCACGGCACGACGATCGTGCTCACCTCGCACTACCTGGAGGAGGCCGAGCAGGCCGACCGCATCTGCGTCGTGGACAAGGGTCGGATCGTGGCCACCGGCTCCCCGGCCGACCTGACCGCGGCCCTGGCGAGCGAATGGCTGGTCGTCGACGCCGACGATCGCGGCCGCCTCCGCGACGAGCTCGTCCGGCTCGGCCACGCGCCGTCGGGCGACGGTCCGTTCCGGCTCGACGTCCGGACGCGCGAGGTGCACGCCGTCCTCCGTTCGATCGAGACGCCCCTGACCGTGGTTCGGACCCACGCCCCGTCGCTCGAGGACGCCTACCTCGAGATCGTCAGCCGGGCGGAGCTCGCGGATGCGTGAGGCGACGGCGATCGGCCCGGAGGAGCTGGGACGCGGCGTCGACGAGGCGGCCGCCGGCGCACCCCTGCCGCGGCACTGGCTGGCCGAGGCGTCGGCCATCGCGGCGATCGCCCATCGTGACTTCGTCAAGCTCCTCCGCGACCGGGTCCGGCTCATCTCGGAGCTGGCGTTTCCGCTCGTCCTTATCGTCCTGCTGGGGCCGGCCCTCCAGTCCGGCTTCGGGGCGCCCGGCGGCCTCGACCTGACGACCTTCGTCTTCTCGGGCGTCCTCGCCCAGACGATCTGGCAGTCGGCAGTCATGGGTCTCATCTCGCTCATCGCCGACCGCGAGGAGGACTTCAGCCAGGAGATCTTCGTCTCGCCGGTGTCGCGCTACTCGATCGTCGCCGGCAAGATCATCGGCGAGTCGCTCGTGGCGCTTCCCACCGGCCTCGGGATCGTCATCGTCGGCTTCCTGATCGGGGTGCCGCTCACGCCGCTCGTCCTCGTGGCCCTGATCCCGGTCTCGCTCGCCGTGGCGGTCTACGGCGGCGCGTTCGGGCTGCTGATCCTCTCGAACATCTCGAGCCAGCGGACGGCGAACCAGATCTTCCCGTTCGTCCTGCTGCCACAGTTCTTCCTGGCCGGGGTCTTCAACCCAATCCACGACCTGCCCACGCCGCTGGCGATCCTGTCGGCCCTGTCCCCGATGCGCTATGCGGTCGAGCTCACGCGCAACGTGCTCTACGGGCTCCAGCCGGACGTGCCGGCGCCGGACGTCACCGCCATCTCGCTCAACGCCGCGGTCATGGCGGCCTCGTTCCTCGTGTTCATCGCCGCCGGCACGGTCCTGTTCGTCCGGGCCGAGCGGAACCGCTGAGGCGGGCCGAGCGTCAGCTCGAGCCCAGCGCCAGCTCGAGGAAGGCCAGGACGTCGGCCCGCTCGTCGATCAGCTTGTGGACCGGCTTGCCGACGCCGTGGCCGGCGTCGGTGTCGATCCGGATCACGACCGGCGCCTCGCCGGCCTGGGCCGCCTGGAGGGCGGCCGCGAACTTGAACGAGTGGCCGGGCACGACCCGATCGTCGTGGTCGCCGGTTGTCACCAGCGTCGGCGGGTACGCGATGCCGGGCCGGATGTTGTGGAGCGGCGAATAGGCCATGAGCGTCCGGAAGCCCTCCGGGTCATCGGCCGAGCCGTAGTCGCTCGTCCAGCCCCAGCCGATCGTGAAGCGATGGAACCGAAGCATGTCCATCACCCCGACCTCGGCGATCGCCGCGCCGAACAGCTCGGGGTGCTGGGTGAGCGTGGCGCCGACCAGCAGCCCGCCGTTGGAGCGGCCGCTGATTGCGATCCGGGCCGGGCCCGTCCAGCCCGACCCCGCCAGCCACCGGAGGCAGGCGGCGAAGTCGTCGAAGACGTTCTGCTTGTGGTCCAGCCGCCCGGCGTCGTGCCAGGCCTTGCCGTACTCCCCGCCTCCCCGCAGGGACGCGACCGCGAGCAGCCCGCCGCGCTGCATCCAGGTCAGCCACTCGGGCTTGAAGGCCGGACCGATGGGGATGAGGAAGCCGCCGTACCCGTAGAGGAGCGTCGGCACGTCCCCGCTCGGGACGAGGTCGCGGCGGCGGGAGAGGAAGAGCGGGATCCGGGTGCCGTCGGCGGAGGTCACGAAGATCTGCTCGGTCACGAAGTCATCCGGGTTCCAGGCCAGCGCCGCTCGGCGCACCTCGCGTACTGTCCCGTCGGCCATCGTCACGGCCAGGACGGACGGTGGCGAGGCAAACGTCGTCAGCGTGAGGAACAGCTCTCCGTCGTCCCGCCGGCCGGCCATCTCGTCGATCGTCCCGATCGCCGGCAGCTTCACGTCGGCGACGTGGTCGCCGTCGAGCTCGACGATCGCGAGCCGGCTCCGGGCGTGATGGAGATAGACCGCGGCGAGTCGGTTGCCCGCGAGGCGCACGCGCTCCAGCGAGTCCTCCGCCTCGGCGATGACCTCGCGCGGATGATCCGGGTCGTCGACGTCGACGGCGATCACCCGACCCAGCGGTGCGCCCCGGTCGGTGAGCAGGTAGATCGTGCGATCGATCGTGCCGATGTGCTCGTAGCGCGCATCGGCGGCGTCGAGGACCGGCCGGACGACGGCCGCCTCGACGCCATCGGCGAGGTCGGCGACGTAGATCCGCGTCTCCGGATCCGTGCCCCGCCAGATGGTGAGAACGAGGAGCCGGCCATCCTCGGACAGCTCGGGCTCGAAGCCCCACTCGGGCTGGTCGGGGGTCGCGAAGACCAGCCGGTCGTCCGCCGCGTCGGTCCCGAGGCGGTGGTAGCGCAGCTCCATGTTCAGGTTCGGGGCGTCATAGGCAGCGTCCGTCGGCGGCTCGGGAAAGCGGCCGTAGAAGAAGCCGGCATCGTCGTGGGTCCAGGCGGCGGAGGCGAACTTGCTCCAGTCGACCCGGTCGGGCAGCTCCTCGCCGGTCGCGACCCTCCGGACGCGCCAGCGGCGCCAGTCGGACCCCGCGTGGCTCAGGGCCAGGGCGACGAGCTCGCCGCTGTGCGAGACCTCGACCGACGCGAGCGCGGTCGTCCCCTCGGCGCTCAGGGCGTTCGGGTCGAGGAGGACGGATCCCTCGGCCTCGGCAGTGTCGGCCGTCCAGAGGACATCCTGGTCCTGGAGGCCGGTGTTCCGGAGCTGGAACCAGCGATCGCCGCGCCGCCATGGAGCGCCCGCACGCGGGTGGTTCCAGACGGCCTGCAGCCGATCGTGGATGTCGCAGCGCGCCGGCAACGCATCCAGGAGCCCGGCGGTCAGCTGGTTCTGCGCCGCGATCCAGACCCTGGACGGCTCGGCGTCGCTGTCTTCGAGGGGGCGATACGGGTCGGCGACGGCAGTTCCGTGATAGTCGTCGACCTGCTCGACGGTCGGTGGGGTCGGGTACGTCAGCCTGGGCATCCGCCCCATCGTACGGCGCGACCGCGTGACTCGGCCTGGACCGGCAGCGGTGTGCCGGCGGCGCCGCAGCCGACGCGTAGAATGCGAACGTGACCGACGCGAGTGGCGCGCCCGCCCCTGGCGGGCGGTTGATGCAGCTCCTCTCCGCCCGAGGTGGCGTTGCGCCCGACGCGCCGACGATGGTCCTCCAGCACCGCGAGGCCCTGATCTACACGCTCGGCAAGGCCGCGGCGCTCGAGCAGCTCGTGATGTGCCAGTACCTCTACGCGGCGTTCTCGATGAAGGACCGCGACGACGATGGCCTGACCCCGGCTCAGCTCGAGGCGGTCCGCCGCTGGCGCCGCGAGCTCGTTCACATCGCCGAGCAGGAGATGCTCCATCTCGCGCTGGTCCAGAACGTCCTGACCGCCGTCGGGGCGGCGTCGTCGCTGGGCCGACCCAACTTCCCGCTCCCGCCGCACGCCTACCCGGCGGGGATCCGGATGGAGCTCCTGCCGTTCAACGAGCCGGCACTTCGACACTTCATCTACCTCGAGCGGCCTGACGGCCTCGACATGGCCGACCAGGACGCCCTCGCCGCGGTCGAGAAGGCCGCTCCCCTGCCTCTGGCATCAGAGGACGAGATCGGGCCGCGGCTCCAGGACTTCGCGACGATCGGTGAGCTGTACCGGGCGATCGAGCTGGGCCTCGAGCGGCTCACCGAGCGGCTGGGTGCGGAGCGGCTGTTCATCGGGCCGCCGGCCGCGCAGGCTGGGCCGGATGACTTCTGGTTCAAGGAGCTCACCCCGGTCACCGACCTGGCGACGGCCAGGGCTGCGATCGACGTCATCGTCGAGCAAGGGGAAGGCGCCCGGGGAGACTGGCGCACGGCCCACTTCGGACGCCTCGTGACGATCCTCGACGAGTACCTCGACCTGCACGACGCCGACCCGTCGTTCGAGCCGGCGCGACCGGTGCTCCTCGCCTGTGTCCGGCCGCGCGAGGACGGCCTGCCCATGCCGATCATCGAGGATCCATTCACGAGCCGCTGCGTCGATCTCCTGAATGCGGCCTACGAGGTCATCCTCCAGCTCCTGGCCCGGTACTTCGCCCACACCGACGAGACGAATGACCAGCTCTCGGTCCTCGCGTCCGTCGCGATCGGGCTGATGCGATCGGTGCTCAAGCCCCTCGGCGGCCTCGTCACGCGCCTCCCGATCGGGTTCGACCATCCCGGCGTCACGGCCGGTCCGACGTTCGAGCTGTTCTACGGCGTCGACTATCTGCTGCCCCACCGGAATGCCGCGTGGCTGGTCATGGAGGAGCGGATGCGGGTTCTGGCCGAGCTCGCGGTTCACTGCCAGGAGTCGTGCTCGCCGCTCCACATGCCGGCGCTCATGAAGATCACCGGAGCGCTGGAAGGCCTGGCCGACCAGCTTGCCGAGGCCCGCTGACCCTCGCGGCCAGGAGGCAGGATTCGTTGACCGCGTTGGACGACGCGCCCGAGATCCAGTTCGACGACCGGTCAGCGTGGCGGGCCTGGCTGCAGGCGAACCACGCCACCGCCCGTGGAGTCTGGCTCGTGACCTGGCGGCCGAGCTCGGGCCGTGTCGGGCTGGACTACGAGGCGGCGATCGAGGAGGCGCTCTGCTTCGGCTGGGTGGACAGCACGGGCGGGCGCGTCGACGACGAGCGGGGCAAGCTCTATTTCGCCCCGCGGAAGTCGCGCAGCGCCTGGGCGGGGTCGAACAAGGCGCGGGTCGAGCGGCTCATCCGGGACGGCCGGATGCGGCCGGCGGGACTGGCCGCGATCGAGAGGGCGAAGGCGGACGGGTCGTGGGAGGTTCTCGACAGCGTGGAGCGGCTCGAGGTCCCACCCGATCTCGCCCTCGCATTTCAGGCGAACCCGGTGGCCGCGGCGAACTTCGCGGCCTTCCCGCCATCGGCACGGAAGCAGAACCTGGCGTCGATCGCGCTGGCCCGGCGACCCGAGACGCGGGCCGACCGGATCGGGAGAGTCGTCGACGCGGCCGCGCGGAACGAGCGGCCGGGGACCGCCGGCTAGCCGCTCGGCGTCTGATCAGCCGACCGGGACCGCGCCGGCGACCTCGGCGGCCAGTGCCGCGGCGATCTCGCGAGCCCAATCCGCGATGACCGGCCACTCGCGGAAGTCGCCCGTCGGCAGGAGATCCTTGATCGCGGGGATCTGGCGGACGAGCTTCTCGGCCAACGAGGCCGACGGCACGCTCGGGTCCCAGGCGCCGAAGAAGACCTTCGTCCCGCGGGGCCTGAGGAGCGGCTTCAGGTCGGTGACGGTGGCGGGATCCTCGAGCAGGCTCTTGCCCTTCTTGTCGACACGTTCCGTGCCCACCGGGCCGCTGCTGAAGAGCCAGCACGGCTTCGCGGTGAGGGCGGCCGCGTAGCGGTTGACGTAGGACGTCGCGGCCTTCTCCCATTTCCCGATGTAGGCGGCGCTGCCGATCACGTAGGCATCGAAGCCGGCCGGATCGGGCGTGAGGGCCGCATCCTCGACCACGACCTGGAGCCCCTCCGACCGCAGGACTTCGCCGATCCGCTCGGCGATGCCGGCCGTGGCGCCGTGCCGGCTCGCGTAGACGACAAGAACCTTTCGCACTGCAGGTCCCTCCATTCCGATCGCCCATGGAAGCAGTCGAGCATCGCGTCCGCCAGAGTCGGGCGTCGGCTCGTCGACAGGCCGAAGGGCACTGCCCGGTCCGACCGGGCGTGGTCCGCCGGGGCCGCGATCCTCCGCGGCCGCGATCCTCCGACCACGGGCCCCGGCCGCGGTCCCCCGGCCAGCCACCCGGCGACGCTCGGGATATCCCCACCCCGAAGACGCCCGGTGGCCGGCTGGGCGCGGCGCCGAGGCGGCGCGATGGTATGACCGTGCACGAACGGACCGCCGGCATCGGGTCGCGCGGCAGGCGTGCCGGGACGGCGCTCCGCGGGAGCGCAGTGCAGCGCCACCACGCGCGTGCGATCGTGGCGCAGGAGGGATGTCGACTCGATGCGAGTCAATCGAACGCTTCTCTACGCCGGGATCTTCCTGGTCGCCATCGGCGGTGTCGTCGTCGCGGCCGACCTCGGCGTCGTCGACGAGCAGGGCGTCGCGGACGCTCTCGGCCTCTGGCCCCTCGCGGTCATCGCGCTCGGGCTCGGGCTCGTCCTGCGACGCACTCGGGTCAGCCTCGGGAGCGGCATGCTCGCGGCGGCCGCCCCGGGCCTGCTGCTCGGGAGCGCCTTCACGGTCGCCCCGCGGTTCGCCGACTTCTGCGGTGCGGGCGAAACGCCCGCCGGCGTCGTCGCCCGGGACGGCACCTTCGACGGTCCGCCGACGGTCACACTCGAGGTCAGCTGCGGGTCACTCGCCGTGGACACCGCGTCCGGCACCGGCTGGCGGCTGGACGCGCGGGGCGGCTCGGCTCGAGTGCCGGTCGTCACGTCGTCGAACCGGCTGCTCTCGATCGCCTCGAGCAACCGCTACTGGATCCCGGGCGCCACGGGCGACCACTGGAACCTGACGCTGCCCGCCGGCGAGATCAACGACCTGTCCGTCGTCGTGAACGCCGGCAAGGCCGACATCGACCTGTCGGGGGCCAAGATCGACCGGCTGTCGGTCAAGGGCAACGCAGCCGACGTCTACCTCGATGGATCCGCGGCCGAGGCAGGTAGCCTCAGTGGCCGGGTCAACTTCGGGCTCTTGTCGGTGGACCTGGCGAATGCCGACGTGACCGGCACCTTCCGGGTAGCGGCCGGCTTGATCAAGGTCTGCGCGCCCGCGGACCTCGGGCTGCGAGTCGTCTCGGCGGGTGACGCCGAGGAGGTCAGGATCGCCGGCGTACGGCAGGCCGGCTCGTTCTGGGAGAGTGCCGGCTACGCCGCGGCTGAACACCACGCCGTGCTCGACGTCCACGTCGACCTCGGTGCCGTTGAGATCAATCCGATCGGAGGATGCAAGTGAACCAGGATCGTCGTCTCTATCGTTGCCGCCACGACCGGCGAGTCGCCGGAGTGGCATCGGGCGTCGCCGAGTTCTTCGACCTCGACCCCTCCATCGTCAGGGTGGTGTGGTTCCTGTCGATCTTCTTCGGCGGGCTCGGCCTCTTCCTGTACATCGTCATGGCCATCGTCGTGCCGCTCGAGCCGTTGTCGGCGGCCATGCCCGCGGAGACCGGCGACGGCGGGGCCGTCGGCGCCGACGGCGGAGCCGCCCTGTATGGGGGCCACCGCCACGCGCCGCGGCAGCCCGGACGCTGGGGGCTGCTGTTCGGCTCGGCGCTGATCATGCTCGGCGGGATCGCCCTCGCGGACACGCTCCTCCCGGGCTGGGACGCGTGGCACTACCTGTGGCCTGCGTTGATCGTCGGCCTCGGGGCGTTCCTCGTCGCGGGCGCGGTCCGCCGGGAGCCCACCGAGTCTTGATCGCCGCCGCGGTCCTCGTCATCGGGCTGCTGCTGATCCTCGCCGGGCTGACGTCAGCCCGGATCCCCGGCCGAGCGACCTTCGCCCGGCCGGGGATCGACCGTGCTGGCGGATCCGGAGCGGACCTCGAGTCGCCAGTGGCGGGCAGCCAGGCCTCCGGCGACGGCGCGAGCGACGCGCCGGCCGGCGGCCTCTCGGCAGTCACCGGTCGGGGGTCGAGCCCGGCGTGGGCGTTCCTCCTCTCGCCGATCCATCCCGCGACCTGGTACGCGAACGGCGCGATCACGCTCGGCTTCTTCACCGGCATCGTCGGCTTCGCGCTGATCGTCGGCCTCATCTCGGGTGGGCTGACGACGCTCCTGGCGGGAATCGGAATCCTGCTCGTCGCGGCCGGCATCGAAGCGTCCCGGCTGGTGGCCAGGCACGAGCGGTGGCGTGCGTTCGTCGGATCGGCCAGCCCGCTCCCCCACCCCTACCGGCCATTGCGGGGCCCGATTCTCGACCTGTTCCGGGCGGAGTTCCTCGACGAGGCCCGCTGGCGCGACGTCCTGTACGTCGGGGTCAATCTGCCGCTCGTCGTCATCGAGTTCGTCGTCGTCTGGACGTCCTGGGCGGTCGCGTTGTTCCTCGTCACGACCCCGGTCTGGTACGACGCGGTGGCCGGCGCATCGTCGGTCGTGCCACTCGGGCCGCTGTCGAGCCACGACCCGTTGGTCATCGTCCTCCGGGCGACTGGCGGCGCCGCACTCCTGCCGGTTGCCGCGTCACTGTCGCAGCTCGTGATCGCCCTCCACCGCGGCGTCGTCACCGCGTTGCTCTGCACCTCCGAGAGCCGCGAGCTGCGGCGCCAGGTCGCGGAGCTGCGGCAGAGCCGGTCGGCGGTCCTGGACGTCGAGGCCTCAGAGCTGCATCGGATCGAGCGCGATCTCCATGACGGCGCCCAGCAGCGCCTGGTGATGCTGACGATCGACCTCGGCATGGCGAGCGAGCGGATCGAGGAGGACCCGGCGGCCGCGAAGCAGCTCATCCTCGAGGGCCAGCAGCAGGCCCGCGAGGCGCTCGCCGAGATTCGCCAGCTCGTGCGCGGGATCGCGCCGTCCATCCTCCTCGACCGCGGGCTGGTGGCGGCGCTGGAGTCGATCTCGGCCCGCGGTCCCGTGCCGACGGTCATCCAGAGCAGCCTCGCCCCGGGCGAGCGCCTGCCGGTCGGGGTGGAGCGGGCCGCCTACTACGTCGCCAGCGAGGCCCTGGCCAACGTCGCCAAGCACAGTGGCGCCTCGCACTGCGAGGTCCGCTGCCGGCGTGATGGCGCCCGGCTCGTCGTCGAGGTCTGGGACGACGGGGCCGGCGGGGCACGCATGGAGCCCGGCGGCGGGCTGGCCGGCCTCGAGGGCCGGATCACCGGCGTCGATGGTCTCTTCTCGGTCACGAGCCCGGAGGGCGGGCCGACGCTCGTCCGGGCAGAGATCCCGATCGTGTCGGCCGCCGCGACCGAGCCGTCCGGGGTCCAGCCAGGTCCGGGTCAGGGACCCCCGCGGGCCCGCGCCTAGGAGCCGAGGTAGGTCAGGACCGCGAGGACGCGTCGGTGGTCATCGGCCGAGTCGGGCAGCTCGAGCTTGCCGAAGATGTTGCTGATGTGCTTCTCGGTCGCACCCTCGCTGATGCTCAGGAGCTTGGCGACCCCGACGTTCGTCCGACCTTCCGCCATCGCCGCGAGAACCTCGCGCTCCCGCGGCGTCAGGGCCGACAGCGGATCGTCGGCCCGGTTGCGGACCATCAGCTGGGCCACGACCTCGGGGTCGAGGGCCGTCCCACCGCGGGCCACCCGCCGCAGCGCGTCCATGAACTCGCGAACATCGCCGACGCGGTCCTTGAGCAGGTAGCCGACACCGCCGGCCCGGTCGGCCAGGAGCTCGGTCGCGTACTGCCGTTCGACGTACTGGCTGAGGACGAGGATGGGCGTGCCCGGCAGCCGCCGCCGGACCTCGATCGCCGCCCGCAGGCCCTCGTCCCGCTGGGTGGGCGGCATCCGGACGTCGACGACGGACACGTCGGGCCGGTGCGCCTCGACGGCCTCGATGAACGCCGCGCCGTCGCCGACCTTGGCCACGACGGTGCCGCCCGACTCCTGGATGAGCCGGGCGATTCCCTCACGGATGAGGACCGAGTCCTCGGCGATCACGATCCGGAGTGGACCTGCCTCCATGCCCTGATCATGCACGCGGGAGCGGTCCCGTGCACCCGGAGCCCGGCAGCGCCGCGCCTCGGCCGGGTGATACCCCGGCCTCGGCCGTAGCGGTACCGAACGGCGGTACGCATGAGGGCCGGGACCGCGTCGCGGGCCGCCGAAGCGGCCATCGCCCTAGGGCGCCACGTTGTGGTTGAGGTGGAAGACGTTGTCGGGATCCCAGGCCCGCTTGAGGGCCCGCAGCCGAGCCATCTTCGCGTCCCCGTAGATCGCCCGCGTCTCTTCCGGCCCGACGTCGGCGTTCTCGTTCGAGTAGCGGCCGGGGAGCGTGTCCGGCTCCACGATCGCCATCGCCCGGCGGACCCAATCGATGTTCGCCTCGTCGAGGGCCGGCTCTTCCCAGGCCGTGTCGGCGCTGGCGTCGAAGGGCGCGTCGCGCCCCGTGAAGGCCATGGCCTCGTCGGCGACCCGCCCGATCGCGCCACCCTGGGCGGTGATCGAGAACGAGCCCTCCCCGGGAGCCCGGCCGACGTGGTCGACGAGGGCGTCGAGCGCCTCCGGCCGGACGTCGTTCACGTACCCGCCCCGGATGAACGAGCGATGGCCCGCGCCCATCGCCTCGTCGTTCGCGACCTGGACCTCGAGGTAGGGCTGGCTGCCGGTGATCACCGACGCGGGTCGCGGTCCCGCGGTCAGCGGTGCGACGTCACGCTCGACCGCGTCGGTGTCGCCGCTGTGGTTGTAGGCCACGATGACGATCGGCTGCCCGGCGACCGATTCGGGATAGTCCGAGGCCGGCTCGGCGCGGCCGATGCTCAAGATCATCGCGACCGCGTCTGGCGCGACGGCGGCGAAGTCCCGGAAGATCGGCCACAGCTCGTGGACCTGGGAGGCGGGATGGATGCGGGCGCTCCGGTGGAGCAGCGGACCGAACGGGCGGAGGTCGAGCTCGAAGGCGGTCACGACCCCGAAGTTCTGGCCGGCGCCGCGGATGCCCCAGAAGAGCTCGGGCTCCTCCGTCGCGCTGGCGCGGACGGTTCGGCCGTCGGCGGTCACGAGCTCGACGGCCCGGAGGTTGTCGATGGTCAGCCCGAAATGGCGCTGGAGGCGGCCGACCCCGCCACCGAGGGTCAGGCCGGCGACCCCGGTGTGGCCGATGACGCCGACCGGGCAGACGAGCCCGTGGGCCTGGGCAGCGATGTCGAGCTCGCCGAGGAGGGCGCCGCCGGTCGCCCGGGCCGTGCGTGCGACCGGGTCGACGGTCACGCCCCGGAGCCCGGAGAGATCGATGACGAGGCCGCCGTCACAGGTGGAGTGGCCCGAGGCGCTGTGCCCGCCACCGCGGACGGCGATCTCGAGCTCGTGCTCCCGTCCGAACCGGATCGCGGTGGCGACGTCGTCGACGCTCGCCGGCCGGGCGATGACCGCGGGACGCCGATCGTGCATCGCGTTCCAGACCCGGCGCGCCTCGTCGTACGACTCGTGGATCGGGGTGAGGACCTCGCCGCCGAACGAGCCGCTGAACCGATCGAGCTGAGCGCGTGTGGGTCCGATGAGACCGTCGACCATGCTGGACTAACCTCCGATGCGGGCGGCCAGTCTACGGGTCGGGCACCCCGGCCAGTTCCCAGTAGGCGACGCCTCGACCCCGGAGTATCGTGCTGGCGATGATCGACGAGCTGTCCGACGTGGCCCTCGAGCTCCTCGCCTCGGACGCCGTCGCAACGGTCGCGACGCTGGACCGAGACGGGTCGCCCCACCTGAGCTCGGCCTGGGTGGGGATCGAGGACGGCGAGGTCGTCTTCGGCACCCTCGACGACCAGCGCAAGCTCAGGAACATTCGTCGAGACCCGCGGATCGCCCTGACGGTCCAGGGGGACCGGGTCAACGAGTGGGGCCTGCGCGAGTATCTCGTCATCAACGGCACGGCCCGGATCACCGAGGGGGGCGCGCCGGAGCTGCTCCAGCGGCTGGCCAGGACGTACCTCGGCCCTGACGTCGTCTTTCCGGCGATGCCGAACCCGCCGCCGGGCTACGTGACCCACATGGGCGTGGATCGCGTCGCCGGCATCGGCCCGTGGCGCCGGGATCGCTGAGACCGGCCGGCTCTCGAGCCACAGGCGGGACTCAGTCGCTGCCGCGGACCTCGTAGACGGCCAGCCGGATCGATCCGATCGTCGCAGCGGCCAGAAGGGCAATGGCAGCGTACAGCGGCGCGGCCGCGCCAACGACGGATTTGATCGCCGAGGGCTCGAGGAGCTCGGCGATCCCGCGGACGTACTCTCGGACGCTGAAGATCTGGCTGCCCGGCAGGAGCCCGGCCAGGATGCCCTCCCAGATCAGGGCGTAGCCGAGACCGATCAGGAGCCCCCGGCTGGTCACGATGCTGAGCGCGACGAAGATCGCCACGTAGACGTACGACCCGACGAGCACACCGAGGGCGATCGCGAACGTCGCCGCGACCGGGTCGGCGGTCGGCCGGGCGAGGAGCAGCCCGGCCAGCACGGTCGAGGGCACGAGCATGACCGCGGTCAGGGACCCGGCGACCACGACCTTGGCCACGACGATCGTCGAGCGCCGGATCGGCTTCGTGAGGAGGTGGACGGCCGTCCCGTCCTCGAGCTCCGAGCCAAGGGCCGCGGTGCCGAACACGAGCGCCACGAGCGGCAGAACGACCCGGATGACGAGGCCGTCGAGGACCGCTCCCACCTCTCGAACCCCCGTGCCGTTGGCCCGGACGAGCAGCCCGACGATGATCGGGACGCCTGCGAGGAGCAGCATCAGCAGCGTCCGACGCCGGCCGAGCAGCGCCCGGATCGTCACCAGCGCGACCTCGCCGAAGATCGTCATCGCCGGCTGACCAGGTAGGCGAAGACGCTCTCGAGCGAGTCGTCGGTCGGAGCGACCTCGAACAGGGAGACCCCCGAGGCTCGGGCGACCCGGGCGATGGCCCGGGTGAAGCCGCCGAACTCGGCCACCCGCACCGTCAGATGCCCGTCTCGAAGCTCGGTTCCGAACACCGCGGGCTCGGCCATGATCGCCGCGGCCAGGTGCCGATCGTCGGACGAATGAACGACGAAGGTGTGGGGCCGGTCCGTCATCAGGCGGCGGATCTCTCGGAAGTCGCCCGACGCCGCCAGCCGCCCGGCATAGATCACGAGGATGCCGTCAGCCAGCCGCTCCACCTCCTCGAGGATGTGCGACGAGAAGAGGATCGTGCGGCCTGCCTCGGCCATCGAGCGGAGCAGGGCGATCATGTGCAGCCGCTGCCGGGGATCCATCCCGTTGAACGGCTCGTCGAGGAGCAGGATCGGCGGCTCGTGGACGAGTGCGCCCGCGATCTTCACCCGCTGGCGCATGCCCTTCGAATAGGTGCCGACCGGCCGGTCCGCGGCGTCCTCGAGGTCGACCGTCGCGATGGCCCGGGCCGCTGCCGCGGCCGGGTCCGAAAGTCGCTGGAGTCGGGCCGCCATCTCCACGAACGCTCGTCCGGTGAGGAAGGCGTGGACGGCCTCGCGCTCGGGCACGAGGCCAAGCTGCCGGTAGATCGCCGGGTTGTGCCAGGAGGGCTGGCCGTCGACCGTTACCGTGCCGGCCGAGGGCCGCAGCAGCCCGGCAAGCATGTGGAGGATCGTCGTCTTGCCCGCTCCGTTGGGGCCGAGCAGGCCGGTGACCCCGGGTCCGAGCGCAAAGCTGACGTCGTTGACGGCGACGACGTTGCCGTACCAACGCGAGACGTTGTCGAGCGCGAGGGCGCTGGGGGCTGCGGCCGGGGCAGCCGGCCCGGCCGCCGTCACGTCGGGATCCTCATGTATCGCCGCAGCGTGATCGCGATCGCGCCGACGATCCCGACGGCCGCGGCGGCCAGGAAGGCGAGATCGGGCAGGTCGACGAAGAAGAACTCGTCGCCGAGCTCGGTGCCGAACAGGTAGGCGTTCGTCCCGTCCAGGACCGAGGTCGGGCTGAGGAGGACGAGCCAGGTGCCGATCGTGGAGGAGCCGAGCCCGTTGACGACGCCGGCGATCACGTTCGGGATCGTGAACAGGGCGATGATCCCGGCGACCGCGTAGGCGCGCCGCGGCGTGAACGCGGAGACGGTCATCGACAGGCCCCCGAGGAGGGCAGCCGCGATGACCGACTGGGCGAGCACCGGCCCGACCGACGGCAGGTCGTCGCCGATGGCCTTGGGGATGTCCGACGTCAGGAGGACACGGCCGAGGAACAGGATGGCCTGGGGCAGGAGGAGGAGGACGAGCAGCGCCGCCACGAAGCCGGCGATCCGGGCCAGCGCGTAGTCGGATCGCCGGAGGGCCCGGGCGAAGTACAGCGCCAGCGCGCCGTGGCGCTGGTCACGGCCGAACAGCTCCGGCGCCTGGGCGGCGCAGAACAGGACGACGATCGTGGAGATCGAGCTGAAGTAGGTGTCATACCGGATCGGCGACTGATCGAGGAAGCGATCGCCCACCCCGAACTGGCCGACCAGGGTCAGGGCGCCGACGATCGCGATCGCCGGCAGCAGGGCGAGGATCCCGAGGATGATCGGTGCGATCTTGGAGCGGCCACCCCGCCCGAGCCCGTAGGTCGTCCGGAAGCTGTGGGTGAAGAGCGACCGGATCGCGTGGCTGCGACCGAGCCGCGGGCCGTCATAGCGACGGTAGCCGAGGTCGTAGATCGAGCCGGCCGGCACGGCCGGGGCGGATCTGGCGGCCTCGGTCATCCCGGCGGCCCAGCCGCAACCACGGGCTCGTCGCGGAACAGGTCCTCGAGCCGGTGGCGGCGCGGCTCCATCCGGACCAGCGGCAGTCCGAGGTCGACGATCGCGTCGCGGATGCGGTCGTACGGCCGGCCGTCCTCGACCGCGACGAGGACCATCCGCCCGTCGACGCGGACGGTGAGCCCATCGGCAGCCAGGCGCTCGGCCAGGACCTCGCTGCCCTCGTCGACCTCGACCGACAGCGTCCCCGTCTGCTCCGTGAAGTCGCCGAGCGGTGCGGAGCGGAGCAGCCGTCCGCCTTCGATCGCCACGAGGTGGCTGCCGACGCGCTCGACCTCGCCGAGCAGGTGGGTCGCGATGATGATCGCGATCCCGAACTCGGTGCCGATCCGATGGATGAGCTCGAGCATCTCGTCGCGGCCGGCCGGGTCGAGCCCATTCGTCGGCTCGTCGAGCAGGAGGAGACGCGGATCGTGGACCAGCGCCTGGGCGAGCTTGACCCGCTGTTTCATGCCGGTCGAGTAGCCGCCGATCGCGCGGTACCGCTCCTCGTACAGCCCGACGTGCCGGAGGACCTCCGCGGTCCGCTCTCGCGCGGCCGTTCTCGGCAGGCCGGAGATCAGGGCCAGATGTGACACGAAGTCCGTGGCCGTCGCGTCCGGCGGCAGGCAGTCGTGCTCCGGCATGTAGCCGACGAACTGGCGGATGTCCGTGCCCTTCGTCCGGACATCGAAGTCGAGGACGGTGGCCTCGCCCGACGTCGCGTCGATGAGGCCGAGCAGGATCTTGAGCAGGGTGCTCTTGCCGGCGCCGTTCGACCCGACCAGGCCGACGATCCCGGGCTCGATCTCGACGCTCAGGCTGTCGAGCGCGGTGACGGAGCTGCCGTAGCGCTTCGTCAGGTTCTGGATCGAGATCAGGGCCATGCGCGCAAGCCTAGCGCGCGGGCCGGGTCCCGGTCGCGCCTCCGCCCGGCGATACCGCCAGCAACCAGACGCGTTCGCCATCCACCATCTCGCTAGTCGGCTGCAGGCCGGCCCGCGACGCGACCACGGCGGACGCCCGGTGGTCGGGATGGATGTGGGCCGTGACCGTCGTGACACCCGCCTCCCCGAGCCAGCCGACGAGGGCTTCGGCGGCCTCCGACGCGTACCCGAGTCCCTGCCACGGCACGCCGATCACCCAGGCGATGTCGGCCGTCGGCGCGCCCGCTTCGACGGTCGCCTGCACGGTACCCACGGCCGCACCGCCGGGTCGCCGACGGACGATCCAGTTGTGCCAGATCTGCGATCCGTCGGCTGAGCGACCGACGACCAAACGCTCGAACCGCGTTCGCAGCGCCCCGAGGGCGGGTGGGTCACCGCCGGTGAAGGCATAGAGCGCCCGATCGGCGAGGACCCCCACCATCTCTTCGGCATCGCTCACGCGGAGCGGAGCGAGCTCGAGGCGTTCCGTACGGATCCGTGGCGTCGTCGTGTTCGGGGCCGCGGGGCGGACCATCAGCCGTCGTGTCCGGCCGGCCAGGTGCCCATGACCTGGCGCAGGATCGCGAACTCGCCCAGGTGATAGGCGTTGTGGTCACCGACGATCCGGACCTCGCGCAGGAGCGTGTGTCCCGGCGTGCCGGGAATGACCGCGCCGAGGTCGCGGGCATCATCAGTGACGAGGGCACGGAGGGCCGCCCGGTCCGCAAGGAAGCCGGCGATGGAGGCGTCCCACTCCGCCCGGGTGGCCGTCGCGGACCGCTCCGGCCAGTACTCGCGCGGCCACGCCCGCTCGACGTAGTCGGGGTTCGTCACGTACTCGAGGATGTCCCACTGGGTCAGCCGGAGGTGCTCGATGAGGTGCCACGGCGTGTAGCCGATATTCGGCGGTCGTTCGTTCATCGCCTCGTCCGGAAAGTCCTCGACGGCGGCCTCGAACGGCATGTGGGCGTCAACACCGTCGAGGAGCCTGACGAGCTGCTGGCGGACGGGATCGTGAGTCATGAGGTCTCCTCGGGCTCTCGACGGGTCGGGTCGGATTGTGCACCTGCAGGCCGCCCGTGCTCCTGAGGGTGGATCCTTCCCTTGGGCGTCAGGGTCTGCCCTGTGCCGGCGACGGAGACCCCGGGGCTCGTCAGGCCGCGGACAATGGGCGCATCATCTGGCAAGGCCGATCGGATCCGTCCAGCCGTCGATCGTTCTCGCGCGAGGTACGCCATGGGCAGCACACGCTTCGAGTCGTCCGTCACCGCAATCTCCTGGATTCCCTCGGAGGCCATCGAGGGACTCTCGAAGTTCCCGTTCGAGCTCGGCGTCACGCATTACGACAACCCGCCGCCCGACACGATCGAGGACCTCGAGGCGCTTCGGGTCAGCGATCGCTTCCGCGAGGCGAACGAGCTGCGGGCATTCATCGAGGTGGAAGACGGCCGCATCGTCAACCACGGCCACCTCGGCCAGGGCCACATCGGGGCCACCACCGTGCGCATCGGCCCGGCGGCCGTGCGGTTTCCCGCCGTCCACCTCCCGGACATCCGCCACGATCCCGTCGTCGGGCCGTCCTCGGTCCGTTTCGCCCAGACGGTGGGCGGGCGGATGGGCCTGCCGACCCCACGCCCGGTACCGCACAAGCCGTTCGTTCAGTTCTGGCCGTCGATCGCGTGGACGACGCTCGCCCTCACGCTCAACGTCGATGGCTCGGCCACCCACGAGCTCGTTGGCGCCAGCCCGTTCCCCCGGCACTGGATCTACGACCATGCCGGCCGCCTCGTCGAGAAGTCGGGCGTCATCGACTTCAAGAAGTGGTTCAACGAGTCGTTCGGCGAGCGGACGCCGTGGGGGGCCTATGACTCGCGGGCCCTCGTCTCGACCGTCGAGTCCGCGCTCGAGCGCGGACTGTCGGCGAGCATCATGGGCAGCGATTCGAAGCCGCCGATCAGGACGCTGTCGGCGGGTGAGACGCTCGTCGAGCAGGGCGTCCCGGGCACCGACATCTATCTGATTCTCGACGGGATGTTCGTCGTCGAGGTCGACGGGGCCGCGGTCGCCGAGATCGGGCCCGGCGCCGTCGTCGGCGAGCGGGCGTCGCTCGAGGGCGGGACGCGGACGGCGACCCTGCGGGCCAAGACTCGCGCCCGGGTCGCGGAGGCTGCCGCGGGCGCCTTCAATCCCGCCGAGCTCGGCGCCCTCGCGACCTCGCACGGGGCGGAACGCGACACCTCAGGCCGAAGCGGACCGGCCTCAGGCTGAAGCGGACCGTCTCCGGCCACGGCGGGCCGGCTTACATCAGCCGAGGCCGAGCTCGCGCCGGAAGGACCAGGCCACGTCGCGGCCCAGGCCGACCTTGATCTTTCGCGGCGGCAGGTCGACCGCCCAGGCATCGATCGTGGCCTTGACCCGGTCGAGGTCCTCGGCCACGAAATGCATCGTCCGCAGCCCGGGCTTCGTCGCCCGGCCGGCGTAGACGGCGATCCCCTCGAACCGCCGAACCAGGTCGTCCTCCTCGGCGTTCAGCGCGGCCGCCTCGATCTCGTCGGGCAGCCCGCGCTCGCCTTCGAGGACCACTCCGACCGCGACATGCTGATCGGCGTAGGGGTGGTCGATGCGTTTGAGCGCGGCGTTGCCCATCACGATCACAGGCCCGTCCGGGCCCTGCACCTGGCCGAGGATCCAGGACTCGTCGCTCGGCGGCTCCGCGGCATGGCCACGGACCTCGGCCGTAAGCTCGTCCGGCGTCAGCCCTCCGCCGGCGGCGTCGAGGAGGTCGATCCGGCCGATCCACCGCTCGACGTCGTCCTCGCCGAGCAGGCTGTCGAGGAAGACGAAGGCGATCTGCTGGCGAACGTTCTGGGGCAGACTCTCGAACCGCGGATGCCAGAGGCGGACGTCCACGAGCCGGCTTCGGGCATCCCACGAGGTGACGGTCCGCATCTCCCCGAGATCGACGGTCGAGCCGGCGACCTTGACGGTCCCGAGCGACGGCCGGGCCTGCTTCGACGCGTGGTACTCCCAGGTCGCGTCGGCCGGCGGCGCGGATGCCAGCCAGCGCAGGGCGACCATTCGAAGCTCCGCGTTGCCTTCGGGCGAGACACAGAACGCGTGCTCGGCGACCGTGCCCTTTGCCAGCTCCCAGGCCATGGACGAGTGGATCGTCGAAACGGCCGCGCTGATCTGGCGCACGAGCTGCTCGTTCAGGGTCCGGCCCGTGATCGCCGCCGCGAGCGGATCCCTGGCCTCGGCCCACCAGGTCCAGAAGTCGGCCGGCGGAGCGGGCTGGGACGGCTCACGTCGAAGGAAACGCATCACACCGGACCTCGCGCGATGGTTGGGAGGCCGCAGGGGGCCTGCTTGGTCGCTTGCGCAGCCATTCTCGACGGGGATACGTTGGCCACGCAACGACGGATTGGCGTTCCGATCGCTGGATCGGAGCTTGGTCTGCCCCCGTCTTGCTCCCCGGCATAGCATTGGCAGCCGAAGGAGCCGAATGACCCACGAGCACCACGACCACGAGCACGACGACCACGAACACCACGACCACGAACACCACGACCACGAGCCCGTCGACTACCCGGACGCCGTGGGGGCCTATCGAGCCGAGAAGGACGAGGCCTTCCGGACGAGCCGGAACAGTCCGCTGCCCGTCGCGGACCGAGGGTCGTTCAGCGGCCTCCCCTACTTCGCGGTCGACGCGTCACTCCGCTTCGAGGGCCTGACCCTCGAGCCGTACGCCGGGGACGAGCCGACGAGCTTCCAGATCCCTACCAGCGACGGCCGGCTCCGGCCTGCGGAACGGGCCGGCACGTTCGGCTTCGAGATCGGGGGCGTCCGACATCGCCTGACCGCCTACACGTTCCAGGGCGGCGGCCCCGAGTCGGTCTTCGTCCCGTTCCTCGACGTGACCAGCGGGGCCGAAACCTACGGCGCCGGCCGTTACCTCGACATCGATCAGGAGGACGACGGCACCTACGCCCTCGACTTCAACCTCGCCTACCACCCCTCGTGCGTGTACGACGTCAAGTACTCCTGCCCCCTGACGCCGCCCGAGAACCGTCTCCCGATCCGGGTCGAGGCCGGCGAGCGCCTGTAGCGAATTCTCGAGGGCCGAGGTCGCCAGGGCGATGCCGGCAAGGCGCGGCCATCGGACGGCCCGGCCCCTTCTCGATCTCGCGGAGCGAAGGACCCGGCCCTTGCGGGCAGTGCGATGATGCGCCCATGGTCGAATACGGCGGCGGCATCAGCCATGGGCCGGCCGGTCAGGTATCGGGCTCCGGCGGGGGCGCGGTCGGCAGCGGGACGACCGACCTGTTCGCCCCGGTCGGGCGGTTCCTCGACGACGCCGTTCGGACGCTCGGGGCGCTCAGCCCGACCGAGCTCGTCATTCTCGCCGCCGTGGTCTTCGTGGGGCTCCTGATCCTCCGCCGGGCTCTCTGAACCCGCGGCCGGCTCAGTCGGCGCCATCGGCTGCCTGCGGCATCTTTCGACGGGCTCGCTCGTCAGTTCCGGCGAGCGCGCGTCGTCACGGAAGTACGCCGGGCCGGGCCCGGTCGGATCGGCCCCAGGCCGTGTCGCGGGCGAGATCGATCAGGCGGCCCAGGACCCGCTCGCCGTCGGCCCGCAGGCCGTTGTGCTCGAACTCGTCCGTCTGCCAGGTCCGCAGTCCCCGGATCGTGGCGGCGGTCTCCTCGGCGAAGTCGCGCTCCACGAAGAGATCGTTGACGTAGATGGTCGCGGCGACCGGGACGTCGTTGCGCCGGAGCCGGTCCGGATCGTAGAGGGCGGGCCAGGGGTGCGCCGCGAGGAGCTCGGCAGCCGCCCGCTGCGGCCGCAGTGCGGCGTAGTCGTCCCACATCCAGGGGAAGACATGCTCGGCCGTGAAGGCGCCCTCCGCCTCGATCTCGTCGGGCAGCAGCCGCTGGGCCGACCAGCGGGTCGCCACGCCGTCGGCGTAGGACGATTCGTGGAGTGTCGCGTAGATCGGGTTGCGGCCGAACCGGACGCCGGCCTCGGCGTCATGGAGGAACGCGGCCGACCCGAACGGCAGCTCGATGACGTGGTGGAGGAGCTCGAACCCGGCGCTGTCACCGAGCCACAGGCCCAGCTGCCGGAATCGGCGCGCCGTCAGGCGGTCGCCGGACGGCAGCACGATCTCCTCGTCCTCGAGGCGGTGGAGGATGTCCCGGACCCGCCCCCGGTCGTCCGGGTAGCGCTCGAAGTAGCGCCGGTTCTTCTCGACGAGGCGCCGGTAGGTGGCCCGGTAGATGTCGTCGACCGGCCGCCCGATCGGCGACAGGCCGCCGGTGAGGAAGGCCTCGCGGAGCCCGTCCGGGGCGATCGACAGGTAGGTCATCGAGGTGAAGCCGCCGAAGCTCTGGCCGAGGACGCTCCAGCGATCGACGTTCAGCTCCGCCCGGATCAGCTCGGCGTCGCGGACGATCGAATCGGCCCGGAAGTGGGTCAGGTACTCGGCCTGCGCCCGGGACGAGTCGCCCGGGATCTCGGAGCCGACCGGCGTCGACCGCCCCGTGCCGCGCTGGTCGAGGAGGAGGACCCGGTAGTCCAGGAGGGCTCGCTTCATCCAGCCCGACGGCGGGCTGGTCGGTCGGGCCGCCTCGAAGCCCGGGCCGCCCTGGAGGAAGACGAGGTAGGGCCGGTCCTGACCGTCCGGGGCGGCGACCTCGCGGGTGAAGACCGTGATGGTGGCGCCGCCGGGCCGGGCGTGATCGAGCGGCACGTCGTGCTCGCGCTCGACGAGGACTGCGCCCGGGACTCGATAGTTGCGCTCGGTGCCTGCCGTCATCCCGCGCACCGTAATCGGGTCATGCCGCGATCTGCAAGGGGAAGCCGCGCGGCCGGGGCCAGGGGGCGGCGCTGTCCCGACCCGTAGAGTTCGTGCATGGCCGCCTCCGCCCGCTCGTTCGTCCTGCGCCAGACCCGCCTCCGCCCGGTGCCCGGTCTCGAGGGCATCCGCCTCCACCTCGCCGACGAGGTGCTGCCGCTGTGGCGGGCGGTCCAGCTCGAGACCGGGGACCCGGACGCCCCGCTCCCCTACTGGGCGTTCGCCTGGGCCGGCGGGCTGGCGATCGCGAGCTACCTTCGAGAGCATCCCGCGGCCGTGGCCGGCCGGCGGGTGTTCGACCTCGGCTCGGGATCCGGTCTCTGCGCCATCGCCGCGCTCCAGGCCGGTGCCGCCCAGGCGACCGGTGCCGACATCGATTCGTTCGCCGCCGCGTCGATTCCGCTGAACGCGAGGGCCAACGGCCTGCGCGCCGCCGTTGTCGGGCGAAACGTCCTGGACGACGAGCCACCGGACTGCGATCTCATCCTGGCCGGCGACTGCTGGTACGAGTCGCCGCTCGCCGAACGCGTGCTGCCCTGGCTCCGGCGGGCCGCGGAGCGCGGCATCGATGTCCTCGTCGGGGACCCGGGCCGGCGCTACCTGCCCATGCCCGAGCTCGTGGAGCTCGCGGCGTACGACGTCCGGACGACGACCGAGCTGGAGGACATGGAGCAGAAGCGCGGCGTGGTCTATGCCTTGCGGGAGCCGGTCCCGGGAGCGTAGCGGTCCGCGGACGCCAGGGCCCAACGCTCGCCGCGGACGAAACGGCCGATACTTCGACGCATGTCCGACGAGGCCGAACTTGTTCCTGACGTCGCCCACTACTCGACCGGCGCCATCCAGTCCCGCGGTTTCACCCTCGACGGCGAGATGCACGGCCACTGGGAGTTCTTCCGCAAGGACGGTAGCGTGATGCGAACCGGCGATTTCGATCGCGGCCGCCAGGTCGGCACCTGGCAGACCTTCGACCGGACAGGCCGGCTCGTGAAGGAGACGACCTTCACGAGCCGGTGAGGACGGAGCTCGGGTGGCGCCGCCGCGGATGGATCTGCCAGCCGAACCTCAGGGTTGGACCTGGATCGAGTCCAGGACCGCCTGGAGATCCGCGAGGTCGGCGGCCGACGCCGCCGGCAGGGACCAGGCGTCGACCACGAACGCGGCGTACGGGCTTTCCGCGTAGCCGGGGACGTCCGCCGTTCCAACGACCCAGATTCGCTCGTGCTCGCCGGGGCCTCCTCGTCGCCGCCTTGTGCTCGAAGCACCAGCTCGTGTGTCCATGCCCTCCCGCGTCCGACACGTCGACTCGCCATCGACGTTCAAGAAGTATGGGTGGCGTGATCGCGGCTTCGACTCAATCTCGGGGACGCGGAACCTTACCGAAGGTTGAACGGGCGCCTCGGGAGTGGCCTTGACAGCGCCTCCCCGATCGCGTTCAATGGCGGTGTCCCTCCATAACAAGATGGTTATGCATGGAGATCATGGACGAGCTGAATGCGGTGTTTGGAGCGCTGGCGGACCCGACTCGTCGGGCGATCCTGGCCCGACTCGCGGAGGGCGACCGGACGGTCCGGGAGCTGACGACTCCGTTCCGGGTATCGCAGCCGGCGATCTCTCGCCATCTCAAGGTCCTCGAGGCCGCCGGCCTCGTCTCCCGAAGCCGCCGGGCAACGGCCCGGCTCAGCCACCTGGAGGCCGAGCCTCTCCGCGAGGCGACCGAGTGGCTGGCCCGCTACCGGGCCTTCTGGGACGAGAGCTACGACCGACTGGACGAGCTCCTCGCCACCTTGACAAGGCAGCGATCAGGCTGAAGCGACAGCGGTCCCAACGAAAGGAGCGTCCCTGGTGGGAATCACGAAGATCAGCGCCCCGACCGGCGTGCCGTTCATCGACATCGAGCGAGACTTCGACGCGCCACGCGATCTCGTCCAGCGAGCGTATTCGGATCCCGAGCTCCTCAAGCAGTGGCTGGGTCTGGGCCGCTACGAGATGATCATCGATCGCTGGGAGCCTCGCGACGGCAGCCCCTGGCGCTACGTTCAGCGCGCGCCGGACGGGACCGAGTATGCCTTCCACGGCGTCTTCCACGGCCCGCAGACGGTCGACGGCATGCTCCAGACCTTCGAGTTCGAGGGCGCGCCGGGCCACGTCTCGCTCGACGCGGTCGAGTTCATCGAGCGCGACGGCAGGACGACGATCCGGACCCACTCCGTGCACCAGTCGGTCGAGGCCCGGGACGCGATGATCGAATCCGGCATGGGTGACGGCCTGAACGCGGGCTTCGACCAGCTCGACGGGCTGCTCGCCCGCCTGGGCCAGCCAGCCGGCGCCGCGCGCTGAGATCCGGACCCGATCGGAGGAGGCAGATCAGCCGTGGACTACAAGCTCGAGGTCGTCATCGTTCCGGTCTCGGACGTCGACCGGGCGAAGGCGTTCTACGCCGACCAGGTCGGCTTCGCGGTCGACGTCGACTACCGCCCGAACGACCAGTTCCGCATCGTCCAGCTGACGCCGCCGGGCTCGGGCTGCTCCGTCATCATCGGCAGCGGGATGTCGACGATGGCCCCCGGGTCGCTCCAGGGCCTGCAGCTCAGCGTCGCCGACATCGAGGCCGCCCGCGTCGACCTGGCCTCGCGGGGCGTTCCGGTCGGCTCCGTTCAGCATCACGACGGCAGCGGCTTCGTCGAGGGTCGCGGCGACGACTACAACTCCTACGTCTTCTTCGACGACCCTGATGGCAACGGCTGGGCCGTCCAGGAGAGCCCGCTCCTCAAGGCGGCTGGTTGACCGCCGACCCGGGCGAGCCGTTCGCCCCACCTATCGGGCTGCTTGCCTGGCCGCGTTCCGGTTTCGTTCAGGGGCCCAGCGCAGGGCCAGCGCGCGGCTGGCGGCCCCGAGATCGAGGTCGGCGGCGGCGACTCCGACGCGGCCGTAGTCGAGGCTCGCGACGAGCGTCCCGTCCGGTGCGATGATCCCGGTCAGCGAGCCCTGGTCCACCCCGGCCACGTTCGAGGCGGCGACGTAGACCGTGTTCTCGAGGGCCCGGAGCAGGAGGGCCTTCTCGTTGTAAGGGTTCGATGGGTCGCACCAGCGCGACGGGAGCGAGCCGTCGTCCGTGGTGACGAAGTGCGGGGCGAAGATCAGCTGCGCCCCCGCAAGGGTGAGCGAGCGGGCGATCTCCGGGTAGCGGAAGCCCTCGTGGCAGATCGCGATCCCGAACGCCACCCCGGCGGCCGTGAACACCTCCCGACTCGAGCCGGGGACGTAGTGCGGCTCCTCGGTCGGGTCGATCTGGGTCTTGGCCTGGATCCCGAGGGTCGTGCCATCGGAGTCGAGCACGACCGATACGATCTCGCGGCCTCGGGGCGTGAGGCGCTCGGTTCCGACGATCGCGGTGATGCCCGCCCGGCGGGCCGCGCCGGCGACCTCGGCCATGGCGGCATCGAGGGCCTCCTGGGAGACATCCGGCACGTGGCGGCGCTGGACGCGGTGTCCCGGCAGGACCGTCTCGGGCAGGCAGACGATCGAAGCACCCATGCGCCCGGCCTCCTCGACGGCCTCGACGGCCGCGGGCACGGCCTCGCCGAGGGTTGCCGTCAACGGCGTCGAGGCGACGGCGATCCGGACCGACGACATGCCGCCGAATTTAGCGGGCAGCCCGGAACCCCGGCGGACCGGTTGGCAACGAGCTCGGGACGAGCTTCGGAGGATGGCACGGCCCTCCGGTCCATCAAGCCTCGGGATCGAGCTCCAGGGAGGCCGAGTTGATGCAGTAACGCAGGCCGGTCGGGGCCGGGCCGTCGTCGAAGACGTGGCCGAGATGACCGCCGCAGGCGGAGCAGGTCGCCTCGGTTCGGCTCATGAACCAGGATCGGTCCGTCGCCGTGGCGACGGCGTCCGGCTCGGCCGGCTCGAAGAAGCTCGGCCAGCCCGTCCCGGACTCGAACTTGGCGTCGGACCGGAAGAGCGACGTGCCGCAGCCGGCACAGCGATAGGTCCCGGCGCGGTGCTCGTTCCAGAGGTGCCCGGTGAACGGGCGCTCGGTGCCCTTCTCGCGGAGGATGTGGTACTGCTCCGGCGTCAGCGTGGCCCGCCAGTCGGCCTCGTTGCGGTCCTGGCGTGGTTTCATCTCGCTCATGTGTTGATCCTAGTCGGGCGATGTGTCCCGATCATGACTGCGGGTACGTCACGAGCGCCGCACCGAGCGTCCGTCAGTCGATCCCGGCTGGTCCCCCGTCGGCCGTGCCGCCCCTCCAGCTCGATGTCGCGTTCGGCCGGGCTCAACGACGCCTCGCGGTTCATGACACGAGCCTCGGCGGAGGTGGTTGCGACCAAGGGTCGGCGGATCAGCGGCGGAAGGAGCGGGCGCTCGCTTCCGCGGATCGCACCTGACACTTCGCGCTAGTCTGTACCGACCAATCCGGCGCCGAGTTCGCCAATCCACCAGGAGGGCTCACGTGACCGAACGCGTCTCGCTGCTGGTCGGCACCCCGAAGGGGGCGTTCATCGTCGACGGCGATGCTGGGCGACAGGCCTGGCACGTCCGGGGCCCACTGTGCGAGGGCTGGCCGATCCACGACATCTCGGTCGAGCCCGGGACCGGCGCGCTGCTGGCCGGGGGCGGCAGCCCCTGGTACGGCGCAGCCGTCTGGCGGAGCGAGGACGTCGGCCGCACCTGGACGCACTCGAGCGAGGGCATGACGTACGGCGACGACGGACCGAAGCTCAAGACGGTCTGGAACGTGACCGGCCACGACGGGGTGATCTACGCCGGCGTCGAGCCGGCCGGGCTCTTCCGGAGCCGCGATCGAGGGGCGACCTGGGAGCATGTCGCGGGCTTGAGGGATCACCCGACTCGTCCTGAGTGGCAGCCTGGGGCGGGCGGCCTGATCCTCCACTCGATCGTCCCCCACCCCACCGATGACGACCGGATGTGGGTCGGGATCTCGGCTGTGGGCGCGTTCGAGACGCGCGACGGCGGGACGAGCTGGGAGACCCGCAACAAGGGTGTCCGGGCCGAGTTCAACCCCGAGAACCGCTATCCCGAGTTCGGCCAGTGCGTCCACAAGCTGGTCATCGCGGCCGACGGCGGCGAGCACCTCTACCAGCAGAACCACTGCGGGGTCTACCGCTCCCACGACGGCGGGAGCCAGTGGCAGGAGATCTCCGCCGGGCTGCCGTCCGACTTCGGCTTCGCGATGGCGGCCCACCCCCGCGACCCCCTGACCGTCTGGAACATCCCCTTGACCCAGCCCGAGGAGGGCCGGCTGATGCCGGGTGCCTCGGCCGCGGTCTGGCGGACCCACGACGGCGGCGACACCTGGGTCCGGTCCGGCGACGGCCTGCCCCAGGAGGATGCCTTCGTGGGCGTCCTGCGGGAAGCGATGGCGCGAGACCACCTGGATCCGGTCGGCGTCTACTTCGGAACGAGCACCGGCGAGCTCTACGGCAGCGCCGACGAGGGCCGGACATGGTCGCAGCTCGCCGCGAACCTGCCGCCGATCTGGTCGGTCGAGGCCGCGGTCGTCGACTGACCGATCGTCGCCATGGCCACCGCGACCGCGCCCGCCGTCGTCCATCTGCCGCGCTCGCTCATCGCGCTGTTCCCGGGGGCCCCGAGGCGCCTGGAGGCCGCCGGGGGGACGGTTGCCGAGGTGCTCGACGACCTCGATCGCCAGGTGCCAGGGATGCGGAACCGCTTGCTCGACGCCGGCCCGATGATCCGAGCCCACATCAACATCTACGTCTCGGCCGAGCGGGCCGGGCTGGACACGCCGGTCCCGGCGGGAGCCGCCGTCCACATCATCCCGGCCGTCTCGGGCGGGTAGGGCGGCGCCGATCTCAGCGCGGGCGGCCCTCGCGCAGCGCCGCGATCGACCTCTCGATTCGGCGCTGCCGCGTCTCGGCTGCCTTCGCCCCTTCGATCTGGAGGGTGTGCAAGGACTTGTTGCTGTACGACAGCTTCTCGAACGTGGCCCGGGCGGCCGGCTCAGCCTCGAGGGCAGCCGCGAAGTCAGCCGGGACCTCCACCTCGCGGGGCGCAGTGTCGAGCTCGAGCTCGACGTCGACCACGTCGCCCGGGGCCAGCCCCGAGGCGGCCCGGTGCTCGTTGCTGACCCCGATCATGTACGACCCGCCCATGACCGCCACGGTGTTGCGATACGTGTAGCCGTTGATCGTCACCCGGACGGGCGGGCGCCTGCCGGCGCCCAGGGCCTGGACGACCGCCTCGGGCACCTCGATGCCGGCCGCGGTCTTCCCGGCCGACAGGATCGTCGTGCGGAAGTGCGTCATCGGGCGGCGCTCCTCTCGGTTCAATCGGCCACCATCGGGCCGATGTTCTGGTTGCGCCGGAACAGGTTCGTCGGATCGTAGACGGCCTTGACCGCAGCGAGGCGCGTCCAGGTCTCGCCCGGATAGGCGGCGCGAACCCGCTCCGGCCCCTCGTCGGTGAGGAAGTTCACGTACGCGCCCAGGTCGGCCTGGCGGATCGCGGCCACGAATTCGGCCAACCAGGCTTCGCGGGGAGCTCGATCCTCGGAGCGTTCGATGAACGCTCCCGCAACCGCCATGATCCGGCTCGCCCGATGGGCGAACGACGTCGCCTCGGCCGGGACGCGGGCCATCGCACCGCCGAGGGCGCGGAGCTGGATGAACCGGAACGGCGCCTCGGACGACCGGAGGAACTCGAGGATCGTTCCGGCGACGGTCACATCGACGGTGTCGAGGAACATCGTGTGCTGGACCACATTCGGGCGGTATGTGTCGTCCTCGGGCGGGAACATCTCCGCGTAGGCCATCGGGCGGACGAGGTCCGCGTACGGCGTGGCCAGGGCCCGGAATGGCGCCATCGCCCGCTGGCCGGTCTCCGGGTCGCCGGCGTACACGAGCATCCCGAGGATCACGAGCCGGCCCTGGACGGCCTCCGGCACGAACGGCGCCGGTGGCGCCGGCATGACGTTCGCGATCGTCGAGAGCGCTTCGGGCGCGGCTTCCGCCGCGGCGATGAATTCCGCGACCGTCTCGGCCGTCGCCGGCAGGACGAGGATGCCGCCCACGATCGATGGGAGCGGGTGGAGCTGGTAACGGAACCGGGTGACCACGCCGAAGTTACCGCCGCCGCCGCGGATCGCCCAGAACAGGTCGGGGTGGGTCCGAGCATCCACGCGGAGCTGCCGCCCGTCGGCGGTGACGATGTCGGCGGCGAGAAGGTTGTCGATCGTCAGCCCGTGCTTGCGAACGAGGTAGCCGATGCCGCCCCCGAGCGTGATCCCGCCGATGCCGACCGAGCCGGTATCGCCGAACCCGATCCCGAGCCCGTGCTCGGCGGCCGCGTTCGTGACCTCGATCGCGGTCAGCCCGGCGTCTGCCCAGGCGGTTTGGGTAGCGGGGTCGATGTCGATGGACTGAAGATCGCGAAGATCGATCACGACCCCGCCGTCGACGCTGCCGTGACCGGCGCCGCTGTGGCCGCCGCTGCGGACGGCAAGTGGCAGCCCCGCTTCACGGGCGACGCGGAGGACGGTCGCGACGTCGTCGGCGCCGGCGACCCTGACGATGGCGGCCGGCCGTGGGTCCAGGCCGCCGATCATGATCCCGCGGACGGCGTCGTAGTCGGGGTCGGTCGGCGCGATCACTCGGCCACTCACGTTCGCCTGTAGTTGCGTGACCGTGAGCCCGGGATACGGCGAGGACGCGGTCGTGGGGACGCTCATCGGGGCCTCCGTGGTGGCTGCGGGATTCGGACGATCGCACATACAGACTGGCAGCGCCCCGGGGATTCATCGGTCGGCTCCGAACCCGTGCGATCGACCGGCGATGTGTTCCAGGTCCGGCAACCGTCTCAACCGGTGGAGGTCGAGGTGGCCGATGTCAGCCCGTTGAGGTCCCAGCGCGCGACGCTGGGCCGCGTCGCCCCAGCCACGATGCTCGTGATCGACGTAGGTCATCTCGCGAGCCCGGATCTCGGCGCGGTCGACGCGCTGGCACGAATCGCCCTCGAGGCCGGCCGCATCGACTGCGGAGTCCGGCTGCGCCACGCGGGCCCGGAGCTTCGGCAGCTCATCGGCCTCGCCGGCCTCGATGACGTCCTGCGCCGGGAGCCGGCCGGCGGCCGGCCACCGCGCGAACGACCGTCCCCCGACGAACGATCGGAAGGCGTCAGCCGGCCGAGGTCAACCAGACCGGGTAGTCGGTGACGTTCACCGGCGAGCCGTCCTTGGCCGACAGCTCGTAGACGTGCAGGGTCCCCCAGTGGGCCGTCTGCACGCTGTACGGGATCGTGACGTCGAACGTGCCCCAGCAGCCGGTGCCGCAGGTCGCCATGGCCATGACGTCGGCGAGAACGCTGCCGCCCCCTCGAGCGGATGCGGGCTGGTCGAGGATCGAGATCCGGAAGGTTGCCTCGAAGACGTTGGCCAGGCCGGATACCCGGACGGGGTTCCCGGCCGCCGCGCCCCACGCCGGACGATCGACCCAGATCGCCGCCAGCTGGTCGGTGTAGTCTGCGCGGCCCACGGGCTGGTCGAGGACGACGCCCTCGCCGCTGAAGGCGGTGACGGGCTGGCCGTCGAGCTCGAACCTGACCGAGTCCACGGTCGGGAACTGGGTCAGGGTGTAGACGACCTGGGCGAGCCGCCCGAGAACCGACGCGCTCCCGCCGCCGGCCTCGAACTCGCGCGACAGGTTGACGGTGGCGACCCGGTCGGTGATGGTCAGCCCGAGCAGCCGGGTGCCGTCGGGGACGGTCGTGTACATCGCCGGACTGGCCGACAGCTCGTCCGCGTTCGGCCCGGCGATGAGCGCGGCGACCGCCGCAGCTCCCACCGCCGCCGTCTTCGGGACCTCGCGCAGGACCGGGACGAGACCGGCGTCGTGGGTGACGCTGCCGAGAAAGAAGTAGGCACGGATCGTCGTCGTCTCCGGCGTGGCCGACTGGGATGGCTCGCCAGAGCTGCTCGGCGCCGGCGTCGCACTGCCGCCCGGCGTCTCTTCAGGGCTCGGCGCGTCGAGCGAAGGGGCCGAGGTCGGCGGCGGCGTCGCCACCGGTCCGGCGTCGCCGGTTGCCGGGGTGCAGGCGCCGGCGAGGGTCAGGATCGTGGTGATGGCGAGCAGCTGGATCGCGGTCCGATGGCGGTTCACGGCTCAGACCTCGGCGTGGGCTCCGACATGTCCGAAGCATCTCCCTCGCCTGAATCAGCGCCATCTCCGGCGGGTAACGATCGGGTCACAGGCAGCGAGACCGTGAATACGAGCCCGCCGCCGGGCCGGGTCGCCGCGTGCAGTGACCCGCCGAGGAGCGCTGCATGCTCGGCGGCGATGGCAAGCCCAAGCCCGGAGGTCGAGGCCGCCGCCGCCCGCGACGGATCGGCCTTGTAGAAGCGCTCGAAGAGGTGGGGCATCGCGGCCTCGCGGACACCCGGGCCTCGGTCGGCGACGGTGACCGTCGCGACGTCGTCGGCCACGACCAGGCCCACCTCGACGGGAGTCCCCGGAGCATGGACTCGGGCGTTGTCGAGGAGGTTCCCGAGGATGCGGTCGAACCGGCGGGCGTCGGACGCCACGACGAGAGGGTCCTCCGGCAGGCGCACCGTCGCGCCCGGGAGACGGGCGGCGACCGTGGTCGCGACCAGGCGCCGAAGGTCGACGGTCTCGAGCCGGGGCGTTTCGGCGTCGGCGTCGAAGCGCGACAGCTCCATGAGGTCGTCGACGAGGACCCGCAGGCGGCGGATGTCGCCCACGAGCAGCTCGGCAGCGCGCCGGGCGTCGGGTTGGAGGCCACCAAGGCCGGCCTCGATGATCGAAACTTCGGCCACGAGGGCCGTGAGCGGCGTCCGCAGCTCGTGGGAGACATCGGCGACGAAGCGGCGGTTCTGCTGTTGCGCCGCCCGCAGCCGATCGACCGTCACCTCGAGCGAATCGGCCATCCGGTTGAACTCATCCGCCCAGGACGCGAGCTCGTCGCGGCCCTCGACGGGGAGCCGTGCTGACAGGTCTCCGGCGGCGATCCGGGCCGCCGCCGCTCCCCCCGACGCCATCGGGCGAAGGATCCGTCGGGCGATGAGCCCGGCCGTCGCGAGGGCGACGAGGATGGCGAGAAGGCCCGCGGCGACGAGACCCAGCCGGAGCTGCGCCATTGCCTGCTCGACCGGCGACCCGTCGACGACGAGGTAGACCGCCGGTCCATCGCCCTGTCTCCCGCCGACGACCAGGGCCGGTCCGCTGCCGATCGACTGCCACGCGTATCCGAGGTGGCCGGCATCGACCGTCTCCCGCAGCGCCGTCGGCAGGTCGCGGGCGACGACCAGGAGCGAGCCAGGAGCCACGAACGGGTCGCCGTCGCCGAAGTCGACGATCACGCCGGCCTCCCCGCGGAGCTGGAACTCGGCGAGCAAGCCGCTCGCCTCGAAGTCGTCGCGCGACGCACCCGGGGCCAGCCGGCCCGGCAGCAGGACCGACAGGTCGAACTGGGCCTGCCGGGTGGCCTCGTCGATGAGCGCCTCGCGAAGCCGGCCCTCAACGAACGCGTAGGTCCCGATCCCGATCGCCGTGACGGTCAGGGCGACGAGGGCGAAGAGGGTGATCGCAAGCCGGAATCGGATCCCGCGCACGTCGAGCCTAGCCGGCGACGTCGCGGGCGGCCTTGTAGCCCGAGCCACGGACGGTGAGGATCAACGTCGGCGCGGCCGGATCGGCCTCGATCTTGGCCCGCAGGCGCCCGATCGCGACGTCGACCAGCCGGGAGTCGCCGAGGAAGTCGTAGCCCCAGACCCGGTCGAGGAGGATCTCGCGGGTGAACACCTGGCCGGGCCGCCTCGCCAGCTCCACCAGCAGGTCGAACTCGGTCCGGGTCAGCTCGATGTCGCGCCCGGCGCGCTCCACCGTCCGACCGCCCGGATCGATCGTGAGCGGACCGAGCACAACAGGCTCCCCCGCACCGGCCGCTCCACCCTCGGCTTGGCCGCGACGACGCAGCGCCGCCCGGACGCGGGCGACGAGCTCGGGCATCTCGAACGGCTTGCGGACGTAGTCGTCGGCGCCCGACTCGAGCCCGACCACGACATCGAGCGTGTCGCCGCGGGCGGTGAGCATGATGATCGGAACGGTGGATTCGCGGCGGATCGCCCGGCAGACCTCGAGGCCGTCGAGTCGCGGCAGCATGACGTCGAGGAGAACGAGGTCAGGACGAGCGGCCCGCCACCGGTCGAGACCGTCGACCCCGTCGGCCGCCGCGACCACCTCGAAGCCGGCCGCTCGCAACCCGAGCGCGGTCACCTCCCGAATCGACGGGTCGTCCTCGACGATGAGGATCCGAGCATCCACGCGGGCGAGTATGGCAGCGCCGGGTGGTCCGTCGAGGCGCCCTCGGTGGCCGCCAATCCGCCCGTCAGGCGTCGAGGCGATGGGGCAGGCCGAAGACGGGAAAGAAGCGGGCCGTGTCCAGGAAGAAGGTGATCCCGCTGATCTTTCCGCCGGCGATCTCGACGACCTGCAGGGACCACGGCTCGTGCCCCCCGCCCGCCGCCGGCTTGTACTGGCCGAAGGCGGGCGAGCCGTTGGCCGTCGTCGGGATGAGGAGCGAGCCCTGG
Source organism: uncultured Chloroflexia bacterium (assembly GCA_963719145.1). GTDB lineage: Bacteria > Chloroflexota > Limnocylindria > Limnocylindrales > CSP1-4 > UBA5189. The sequence continues at coordinate 209,935 of CAVRAX010000004.1, read as the reverse complement.
CAGCCGATCCCCGGGCCCAGGCACCAGGAGCGGATGTCGAGGTGGGTCTGGAGCCAGAGGTCGTACGGCGGCATGTTCCAGACCGCGTCCTCGTGGAGCAACGCGGTCAGGGCGTCCATGTCGTAGCGCTCGAAGGCGTCGACGTACCGCTTGAGCAGCTCCCGGCCCGCCACATCGAGCGGCTCGGCCGGGCGGGCCCCCGGATCGCGGCGTCGGGCCATCGTGGCCCGAGCTCGCTGGAGAGCGCTGTTGACCGAGGCGACCGTCGTCCCAAGCAGCTCGGCGACCTCGTCCGCCTTCCAGTGCAGCACCTCCCGGAGGATGAGGACGGCGCGCTGCCGCGGCGGCAGGTGCTGCAGTGCCGCCACGAACGCGAGCCGGACCGACTCCCGGGCGACGGCGACCTCGGCCGGGTCGCCGCCGGCCGGCAGGACCCGCGCGTCCGGCATGGGCTCGATCCAGGTCGCCTCGGCGAGGGGCTCCGGGAGCGGTGTGCCGGCGGACTGGGCGGGGCGGAGGTCCATCGGCCGTGCCCGACGCTGGCTCGCCCCGCGCATGTCGAAGCAGACGTTCGTGGCGATTCGGTAGAGCCAGGATCGGAAGGACGAGCGACCCTCGAAGCGATCGGCCGCGCGCCAAGCGCGGATGAACGTCTCCTGGACGGCGTCCTCGGCCTCGAATGGCGAGCCGAGCATGCGGTAGCAGTAGGCGGTCAGCTCGGCGCGGTGGCGCTCGAGGCGCCGGGCGAGGTCGGCGATGACAGCCGAGGGGATCGTCGGGGACGTGCCTCGATCGGTAGCCAGCTCGGTCATGGGCTGTCATCCTAGCCGCTGTCCGCGCCCGAGGCTGCAGGCGACCAGCTCCACCATCGACGTGCACCCACTCTCGCGCTCACGAGGCGCTGGCTGGAGCTCCTGCGGGACCGGATCAGGCGTGGAACGCCTCGAGGGCCGCACGCTCGGCTTCGATGGCGTGTCGGTCCGCCGCGGCGAGCTCCTCGAGCAGCTCGAGGACGACCCGACCTTCCTTGACCGTCCAGGCCGCCACCACCCGACCGTCGACCAGCACCGCTCCAACGGAGAAGGGGTTTCGGGTCGTGAAGATCCGGCTCCGGTGCGGCTCGGGGACAAGGCCCGTCCGCCGGGCGTGGGCCAGGAGGCTGTTGTCCCAGTGGGCCAGGAATTGAACCGGCGCGGGCGTTCCGGGATCGGGCAGTGGCGAACCGGCGAGGTCGACGAGCTCCTTTCCCGCCTCGTCGCGGTAGCCGACCAGGTCCAGGCCCTCCCCTCCCCGCTTGGCCTCGGCGACCGGGATGCCGGCCCAGGCGGCAATGTCGCGCCACGGCGCCGGCCCGAAGGCCCGCAGGTACGACCGGACGAGATGGCCGAGGCCCTCCTCCTCGGTCGCGTCGACCGGCCCGACCCATTGCTCGGCGAGGGCGAGGCGGTCGGCCCGGCGGCGCTCCCACGTTCCCGACGGCGGCACCCGGACGAGGTCGACGAAGAGCCCCAGGTTACCGACGAAGCCGGCTGCCAGGCCGTCCAGCTCCTTGACCGTCCTCGGCCCGTCCGCGAGAGCGTCGCGAAGCGCCCGCGAGCGGGCCTCGAGCTCGGCAACCGGGGGCAGCGCCTGGACCCTGGCCGCCCATTCGCGGCGCGCTCGACGCACGCCCATGGCGTAGCGCCAGTACTCCCGCCGCGAGACCATGTGGATCGTCGATCGCATGAGCGAGGCCTGGATGACCGTCCGACCCTCCAGGGCGGCCGTGAGGTCGTCGCGTCGGAACGCAGCCAGGCGGGTCCAGACGCCGACGTAGCCCGACGGCGAGTACTGGGTCTGGAGCCCGCCGACCTGCTCGATGGTTGCCGCGATCGAGAGCGACGCGGAGCGCTCGAGGAGCAGCTGCCGATCCAGCAGCGCCCGGTTCAGGTGGCGTGTCGTCAGGGTTCGATCGGGCATGCGGCGGCGAGGCGGCCGTCAGCGCAGCGAGGCGAGGAAGCGAAAGACCGGCATGGCCGCGGCATAGCCGTCGGCCAGGCGGTCCGGGAGGTCGGGCGAGCAGACGTCGACGTCGGAGAGGCGGCGCCCGAAGACGATGTCCTTCCAGCGGAACAGGTCGGCCATCGGATGATCGCGGGGCAGCCCGGGCGGGACCCGCTTGAGCTCCTCGTGGCTGTGAACGCCGTCGAACCAGGCGACGAAGGCGGGATCCTCGAGGGCCGCCCTGACCCGGTCGGGCTCCTCGACGACGGCCCGGCGGAAGGCATCGAGGCGGGCCTTCTCGGGCATCCACATCCCGCCGCCGACGTACATCTCGCCCGGCTGGAAGTTGAAGTAGCCGCCGTTGCCGTGCGGGCTGGCATCGGCCTGCCCCGGCCCATCGCCCGCGGCCTCGACCCACGGGAACGTCGCCGCGAGGTGCGTCTTGTAGGGCGACTTGTCGCGACTGAAGCGGGTGTCCCGATAGATCCGGAACGGCGACCGCTTCGGATCCGCCAGGAGCGGGATACCCCGGGCGGCGAACCGTTCCCCGACAGCGACGACGAGCTGCTCGAGCGGCTCCTTCAGGAGGCGCTCGAACTCGGCCTTCCGCGGCTGGAACCAGGCCCGATCGTTGTTGACGGTGAGGTCGGCCATGAACTGGATGGCCTCGGGCCGGAACCCGGCGAACACCGGTGCGATCGTCGCCATCGTCGCGCCTCCTCTGCTGCTGGGGTGAGGCGATGCGTCCCGCGAGCCCCAGGTGGCCTCCGACCCTAGCCGGTCCCGGCCGGAGCGGCAAGCGGCCCGCTCACCGGCGTGGACCCAGGGTCTCGCCGGCGGCACAATGGGGTCGATGAACCGGAGCGCACCCTTGTCCGGCCGCCCGCCCCGTCTCGGTCCGCGGCCATGAGCGGTGACCTGGATCCGCGCGAAGCGGAGCGCGTCCGGAGGCGTGACCGGGAGCTGGCCGCCGAGCAGCGGGCCCTGATGAAGCCCGGCATGGGCAAGGTCTTCAAGCAGATCCAGGATTCGATGGCGAAGGCGGCCAAGGAGGCGCCGGCCAGGCGGAGAGCCCGGCCGAAGGGCTGACGTCGGCCGGGGCTACGAATCGAGCTCGCGTCCGAACTGGCGGGCCGGGTGCCTCGCGTAGCCGGCCGCCTCCCAGAAACCGGCGCCGGCCTCGTTCTCATCCCGGACGATGACGTTCACCTTCTGGCAACCGAGCGACCGAAGCCGATTCTCGATCTGCCGAACGAGCCGGGTGGCCAGCCCGGCCCGCCGCTCGCCGGGGGCCGTGGCGACGTGGTAGATCCAGCCGCGCCGCCCGTCCCAGCCACCGAGGGCGGAGCCAACGACCGCGCCGCCGCGTGTCGCGACGAGGAGCAGCCCCGGGTTGCGCTGGGCGAACGTGCGGAGGCTGGCATCGTCGTCGCCGAGGGATCGGAAGCCGGCCTCCTCCCAGAGCCGCCGGAGCGGCTCCCCGTCCCCGGTGCGGTACTCGCGGACGGCGACCGGCGGCGGCGCAGGGGCCGGCGCGGGCTTCGCCGGCCGGGTCTGTCGCTTCGGCTTCGAGGCCAGGCGAGCCGTCAGGGTGGAGATCGGGGCGGGGCCGCGGCGAGCGTCGTCGATCGCCGCGCGGGCCGCGTCGAGCGTTCCGAACGGACCCCGGACGAGCGGCAACCCGAGCTCGTTCACCTGCTCCGCGTCGAGGGCCATCCAACCCCCGGACGCCTGCTCGACCGTGAAGCGGCCGTCCCCCGTCACGTACCGACCGGCCGTTTCGCGCGTGAGCCTGGTGGGGTCGGCATCCCGAGCCGGAGCCGTTGTCTTCGTCGGTCGCCGCGCCATCCGCAGAGCGTAGCCGACGCGTGGCGAGGCATCGTGATCGGCGGGTCAGCCGGGTCGGCTATGGCGTCGCGTCGACCCCCGTCCAGCGTCGATCCAGGGCCAGCTGGATCAACGTCGGGCGATCCGAGACGAGGGCCTGCCGGATGGCGCCATCCACCGCCGCGTCCGCGTCCACTCGCGTCCCCCGTGCCCCGAGGGCCCGGGCGGCAGCCGCCCAGTCGACCGGGCCGAGGTCGGTCGCTGCGGTCGAGCCCCCGTCGCGCCGATCCTGATGGGTCCGGATCAGACCGTACTGCTCGTTGTCGAAGACGAGGACGATCGTCCGAAGGCCCATCCGCACGGCGGTTTCGAGCTCGGTCAGGGTCATCCCGAGGCCACCGTCGCCGACGAGGGCGACCACGGTTCGATCACGATGGACGAGCCCGGCCGCGATCGCCGCCGGCAGGCCGTAGCCCATGGCGCCCGACGTCGGCCCGAGGAAGGTCCCGGGTCGCCGGAACCGGAACCCGCGGGCCGCCCAGCTGCCGAAGCTCCCGGCATCGGTGGTCACGATCGCGTCGTCGGGCAGGAGATTCCGGAGCGTCGTGATCAGCTTGCCCGGGTGGATCCCCGGACCGCTCCACGGGTGGTCGTCGACGACCGAGGCCGCTTCCCACGCGGCCCGGTCGGCGCCGTTCCGAGCGATCCGCTCGTCGGTCGAGGCGGCGTCGAGGACGCCGCGGCTCTCGAGGCGCGCGACCGCCGCCCGCAGGAACTGCTTCGCGTCGACCTCGACCGCGATGTCGGGCGCCCGAAGGTCCGCCGACGGCCGTCCGGGCGCGATGTCGACGTGGGCCCAGCGCGTGCCCTCACCCGGGATCGTCCAGCCGTGCGACGCGACCTCACCGAGGCGGCAGCCGAGGACGAGCATGGCGTCCGCTTCGAGAAGCCGGTCGCGGACGATCGAGGGCGAGCCGTAGCCCGTCATCCCGAGATAGAGCGGGTGATCGTTCGAGATGACGTCGCCCCGGCGCCAGGCGGCGATCACGGGGACCCGCAGCAGCTCGGCCAGCCGGACCAGGTCGTTCGAGGTCCGGGCCCGGAGGATCCCGCCGCCCGCGAAGATCACGGGCCGGCGGGCATCGGCCAGGAGGTGGAGGACGGCCCCGACATCGTCGTCGGATGGGCGCGCGGGCGCCGTCCGCGGCGCCGCGGCGCTGCCGTCGGGAACGAGCTCGTCGAGCAGGTCCTCGGCGAGGGACAGCAGGACCGGGCCCGGCCGCCCGGTCGTCGCCTCGACGACGGCGGCCTCGACGGCGCGGACGGCCTCGGCCGCGTCGAGCGGCTCGGCGGCCCACTTGGCGAGCCCGCCGATCGTGCCCGCGAGGTCGGCCTCCTGGAAGCCCTCGCGCCCTCGCCCGGCTCGCGCGACCTGGCCGACGAGGGCGAACATCGGGCTCGAGTCGGCGGTGGCGGTGTGGATGCCGATCGCGAGGTTCGCGGCCCCCACGGCCCGCGTCGCGAGGCAGGCCGCCGGGCGGCCGGTGAGCTGGGCATGGGCCTCGGCCATGAACGCGGCCGCGCCCTCGTGGCGGGTGGCGACGACGTGGATGCCGGCCGCATCGAGGCCGTCGATGAGGCCGAGAAAGCTCTCGCCGGGGACCGTGAAGGCCCAGCGGACCCCCGCTCGTCGCAGGGCGTCGGCGATCATCCGTCCGACGGTGACCGGGCCGCTGACCTCGGGAGGTGCCTCCGCTGGGGGCGGCGACCCGGACTCGGCCGCGACAGCAGGCTCGGCCGACATCGGAGCCTCCGGTGCAGGCGCAGTCTCGGGCGCAGGTGCGGCTTCGGGAGTCGGGACGGCGTCAGGCGCGGGCGCGACGGCGCCCGAGGCGGGCTCGACGACGGTCGCGGCTGCATCCGGCGGCTCCGGCTCGGCGACGGTTGCGGTCACGGGCTCGGGCTCGTCGTCGCGGTCTGGCCACGAAGGCGACGAATCGGCCCCATCTCCCGGCTCGGCCGCCTCTGCGGCCTCCGGCGTTCCGGCGGTCTCGGTTCGATCGGTCGCGTTGCCCGGTTCCGTCGCCCCAGCGGTGTCGGTCGGTTCGGCCGGGCCGCGCCCAGTGTCGACCTCGGCAGGAGCCGTCGCGCCGCGCTCCGCGCCGAATTCGGCAGGCGCCTCGGCCGCGCCCGCCGCGCGGTCGACCTCGTCCGCGTCGACCTCGGCGGAGGCGATCTCGTCGCTCGCGGCCGGTCGCTCTGCCTCGTCACCGGCTCGCAGGCCGTCGTTCGGGGGTGCCTCCGGATCGTCCATCAGATGCCCGGGTTCGGAAGCAGGGTGATGAGCATGCTGGCGACGACGGCGAGGGCGACGAGGGCCATCAGGATGCGCGCGTAACGGCTACCGGGCAGCATCGGGCTACCGGTAGTTCTGGAACTGGAGGGGCACGACCTCGTCGAGCTCCCGGAGGCGGCCGATGACCCGCTGCAGGTCGTCCTTGTTCTTGCCCGAGACCCGGATGGCGTCGCCCTGGATCTGCGACTTCACCTTCGGGAACTCGTCCCGGATCAGCTTCGTGATCTTCCGGGCGAGATCATCCGGGAGGCCCTTCCTGAGGCCGATGTGCTGACGGACCTTGTTGCCACCCGACGGCTGGACCGCGCCCCAGTCGAAGATCTTGAGGGACAGGTTGCGGCGCACCGCCTTGGACTCGATGAGGTCCTTCACGGCCGCCGCGCGGTACTCGTCGTCGGTCAGCAGGTTGAGCTCGGTCGCGGCCTGCTCGAGCTGGACCGTGATGCCCTTGAAGTCGTAGCGCTGGGCGACCTCCCGGCGGACCTGGTCCAGGGCGTTGCGGAGCTCCTGGACGTCGAAGTCGCTGACGACGTCGAATGACACGTCACCGGCCATTCGATCACCTCCTCATTCCGCCGCGGGGTTACCGCCGACGGTGTCTGCTCGGCGCTCGTGCCACCACTGCCGAAGCCGTTCGATCACCCCGTCCCGCGTCTCCAGGACCATGACCCCGGAGGCGCGCCGCCGTCCGCGATCCTCGCGGAGCACGTAGCTCAGGTGCCAGATCGCGACGACGGTGTCGCCGCTCACGAGGTGGCGTTCGATCGTCAGGTCGACCTGTTCCTGCGTTGCCGCCAACTGCAGCCAGTGGGCTCGAATCGCGTTGTGGCCGATGATCGGCGGGCTGAACGGACCCTCATGGTACTCGGCGTCGGCCGAAAAGAGCGAGACGGCCAGGTCTCCCTCGAACGTCTCCCGCGACCGGGCGAACGCCGCGAGGAGCTCGCCGGCCTCCGGATACCCGATCGTCATCGCGCCGCCAGCGCCTCGAGCAGGAGCTCGCCGATTCGGTAGCTCCGGCCGCCGCCCATGACGAGAACGGCGTCTCGCGAGCGAACCTCACCCGAGAGCCAGGCCGCGGTGGCTTCGACGGAGCCGGGGGCGGCGGCCGCGATGGCCGGATGCGCTCGCCCCACCGCCTCCGCCAGCTCCGCCGACGAGGCGATCGTGCGGTCCGGATCGCGGCCGGCCCAGATGTCGGCGACGACGACGGCGTCGGCCGTCGCGAGGGCCTCGGCGAACGGCCCCAGGAGGGCGGCGGTCCGGTGGAACGTCAGCGGCTCATAGACGGCCCAGACGCGCCGGCCGGGCTCCCGCTGGCGAACGGCGGCGATCGTCTCCCGGATCGCGGTCGGATGATGGCCGTAATCGTCGTAGACGACGACCCCGGCCACCTCGCCCTTCCGTTCGAGGCGCCGGCCCACGCCGGGGAACGATGCGAGGCCGGCGCCGATCGCGCCGGCGCCGAGCCCGAGGGACAGCGCCGCCGCCGCGACGCCCAGGGCGTTCGCCGCGTTGTGGCGACCCGCTGTCGTCAGGCGGACATCGGTCGGGCCGGCCGGCCGGTCGAGGCCCTCGATCCGAATCGTCGTCCCCATCGGATCGGCCGCCGTGATCCGGGCCTCCAGCACCGTGGCCGGGCCGGCGGCCGTCCGGAAGCGCTCGGCGATCTCCGCCTGTTGGCCGGGCCGGTCGGCCTCGGCCTCTGCCAGGGCCGTGGCCAGGAGCCGGATCGGAAGGTCGCCGGCGGCATTGGCGAGGAGCGCTTCGACGCCGGGGTCGCCCACGTTGGCCACGAGGGTGGCCCCGTCCGGCATCGCCCGGATCCAGCGTTCGAAGGCCGCGGCCACGGCCGCCTCATCGGCGAAGACGTCGGGGTGGTCCCAGTCCACGCTGGTGAGGATCGCCAGGGAGGGGCGGTAGACGTCGAAGTTGCCGGCGTACTCGTCGGCCTCGACGACGAACGCCTCGCCGTCTCCGACGCGGGCGGTGGTCGGGATCCCGCCAGTGAGCGCCGCCGGCAGGAGAGCCCCGACGAAGGCCGACGGGTCGGCGCCGGCGGCCGCCAGGACGTGGACCAGCCAGCCGGCCGAGGTGCTCTTGCCGTGCGTACCCGCCACGGCGATCAGGCGCCGACCAACGGCGGCGTCGGCGACGACCTGCTGCCACGGCTCGAGGACGATCCCGGCATCCCGGGCCGCGACCAGCTCGGGGTGGTCCGGCGCGACCGCCGTGAGCGCCTTGGTCACCGCCAGCCGATCCGGTGGCGGGGCGGACCTGACATGCGCGGGGTCGTGGCCCCAGGCGATGGGAATGCCGGCCGCGTCGACGGCCGGGGTGTACGGCGACGGGCCGCCGGCGTCGCAGCCCGTCACCACGGCCCCGGCGGCGGCGCCGAGGATCGCGGCTGCCGAGGCGCCGGCGCCGGCCACACCAACGACGTGGATCCGCTCTCCCGTCGCGATGGCGCGAGCCTCGCGGGCCGGCGCCAGGCCGGCCCCGACATCGGCCGCGCTTCTCGTCACCGCGCCGCCCGGCCCGATGACGCGAGGGCCTCGGCCCGCTCGATCAGCAGCTCCAGCGCGGCCCGGGCGCTCTCGTCGCGATTGACCGCCCGGTCGCCGGTCCAGCTGAATCGCCTGACATCCGTGCCCCGGCCGTCGGCCACGCCGACATAGGTCAGGCCGACCGGCTTCTCCTCGGAGCCGCCATCCGGCCCGGCGATTCCGGTCACGGACGCGGCCAGCGATGCCTCGAAGCGCACCCGGGCGCCGATCGCCATGGCCCGGGCCACCTGGGCGCTGACCGCGCCGTGGGCGGCGAGGGTGGCCTCCGCGACGCCGAGGAGATCGCCCTTCGCGGTGTCGGCGTAGCTGACGATCCCGCCGAGGAAGTAGCCCGACGATCCGGCGACGTCGGTGAGCGTCGCGGCGACCATGCCGCCGGTGCACGACTCGGCGAGCGCGACCGTCAGCCCCCGTCCGAGGCAGATGCCCTGGAGTCGCTCGGCGAGGCCCCGGAGCTCCTCGTCGCTCATGCCGGCCCTACCGGTGCTGCGTGAGCTGCGGCGCCGCCGGGGGCTGGAAGAGCCACGTCTCCGGAATGCCGGGCTTGCCCAGCGGGCCGAGAGCGACGCCGTTGAGGGTGAACCGGGTCGCGCCCGACGACCCGGTCCGAACCTCGACCGAGGTCTTGCCGGTGAACACGATCGTGTCGCCGGATCGGAGGGTCCGGCCGGCCTGGCTCAGCCGGGGGTCGAGCGCTCCGTCGATCCAGGCCTTGAGCCAGGCGTTGCCACCCTGGATCGTGACGACGAGGTTCACGCCCTTGTAGGCGACGGTGACCATCCTCGTCAGCGAGGCGGTCTTGCCCTCGACGGACGTCGCCGTGATCGTGATCGACCAGCGGCCCTCGGTGAGCTCGAGTGGGGTGGTGAAGCTCCCGTCGGCGGCGACCTCGACCGTCAGGCCGTCGGGCTCGGCGGGAACCGGCGAGGCGGACGGGTCCGGCTCTGGCGTCGGGGTCGGCTCGGCCGTCGGCGGTGGCGCGGACCCGTCGGGCGGTCCGAGCCACGTCGCCCGCACGACGACCTCCGAGGCGTTCGCGGTCATGCCCTCGACCGGGATCGCCCCGTTCTCGAAGGTCGTCCCCTCCTCCGGCTGGCTGACCGTCAGGGTCGGCGCCTGGATGACGAGGTACGGCACGTTGATCTTGAGCTGCATGGGCGACTCGGCGTGCTTGCCGGTCTCGGGATCGAGCGCGTCGATGTAGAACTGGTTCGTGCCTCGCCGGACGTCGACGGTGACGGTCCACGTTCCGTCGGACAGGGCGGTCACCCGGTAGGTCGCGGGCTGGGTCGGCCCGAGGGCGATCGTGATCGTGGCGCCGGGCGTCGAGGTTCCCTCGATCCGGTATGTCGTCGCCGTCTCGAGCGCGTCGACGACGGCCGATGCCGGGCTGACGATCTCGAGTGTCGGCGGCTTGGCGAAGCGCATCAGCTGGCTGGCGAGGTAGATGCCGAAGATGACGACCCCGAACGTCATGAGCGCCGCGACGACGATCGACGGCGAGAACGTCAGCGGCCGGGGCGTCTCGAGGATGGCCTTGGGCGCGACGACGGCGGGCTCGGTCGGGATCTGGTCGCCCCGCTCGCGGCGCCACTGGCGAAGGACGTCCTCCGGGTCGAGGCCGAGGTAGATGGCGTAGTTGCGGAGGAAGCCCTTGGTGTAGACGGCACCGGGCAGCTCGCGATAGTCGCCCCGCTCCAGGGCGGCCAGGTAGCGGGACCGGATCTTCGTGTCGCGCTCGGCTCGGAAGAGGTCCACGCCCTTCCGCTCCCGTGCCGCGACGAGCCGGTCCGGGAGGGCCGGCGTCAGATCCGGCTCGATGCTCGTCCGATCGGCGCCCCGCGAACCGACGCGGGCCTCCGCACCGGCCCGTCGGGCGTCGTCGCCCATGACCATCGTCTAGTCGTCCCCTGTCTCACCGTTCTCCAGCCCGGCCCCCGGCTCGGCCCTCTGCAGGACCACCCGGGCGTTCGAGCCGTCGAACGCGCCGATATAGCCCCGCGCCTCCAGCTGGTCGATGATCCGCGCGGCCCGCGCGTAGCCGACCTTCAGCCGCCGCTGGAGGAGCGACGCCGAGGCCCGATCGTACTCCCGGATGACGCCGACGGCATCCGGCAACAGGCGATCCGCCTCCTCCTCGGCCAGATCCTCGACCGAGCCCGTCGAGTCATCGTCGCCGGCCACGATCTGCAGGTCGTAGTGGGGGTCATCGATCTGGTCCTTCCAGTGGCCGACGACGCGGCCGATCTCGACATCCGAGACGAAGACGCCCTGCAGGCGCATCGGGCGGGGCAGGTCCGACGGCTGGTAGAGCATGTCGCCGCGACCGATGAGGTCCTCCGCGCCGGGGGCATCGAGAATCGTCCGTGAGTCGATCTGGGAGGCCATGGCGAACGCGATCCGGCTGGGGAAGTTGGCCTTGATCAGGCCGGTCACGACGTTGACCGACGGCCGCTGCGTCGCGAGGACCATGTGGATGCCCGTCGCCCGGGCCTTCTGGGCCAGGCGGACGATCGGGTCCTCGACGTTCTTGCCCTCGCGCATCATGAGGTCGGCGAGCTCGTCGACGACGATGACGATGTAGGGCATCCGGTCCTCGGGATCCGCCCGGGTCTCGTTGTAGGCCTTGATGTTCCGGGCGCTCGCGCCGGCGAACCGGCGGTAGCGGCCCTCCATCTCGTTGACGGCCCACTTGAGGGCGCTCTTGGCCCGCTCCGGCTCGGTGATGACCGGGACGAGGAGCTGGGGCAGGCCGTTGTAGGCCGCCAGCTCGACTCGCTTGAGGTCCATCAGGATCAGCCGGACGTCATCCGGCGTGGCGTTGCAGAGGAGGCTCGTGATGAGGGCGTTGACCATGACGCTCTTGCCCGAGCCGGTGGCCCCGGCGATGAGCAGGTGGGGCATCTTGGCCAGGTCCACGGCCTGGGCCCGGCCGGCCACGTCGCGGCCGAGGGCGAAGGTCAGGCGCGACGTGCCGGTCGCCACGAAGTCGACGGATTCGAGGATCCCGCGCAGGGCCACGATGTTGAAGTCCTTGTTGGGGACCTCGATGCCGACGGCGCTCTTGCCGGGTATCGGCGCCTCGATCCGAAGCGACCGCGCCGCCAGGGCCATCGCCAGGTCGTCGGCCAGGGCTTCGATCCGGCTGACCTTGACGTGCGGCGCGGGCTGGACCTCGTACTGGGTCACCACCGGGCCGGCGTTGCGGCCGACGATCTGGGCCTGGATGTCGAAGCTGGCCAGCTTCCGGATGATGATCTCCTCGTTGCGGCGATGGACGACGTCCTCGTCGGCCAGGCCGGAGGGCTCGATGGCGGCGTCCAGCAGGTCGAGCGGCGGGAGCACGTACTCGCGGCGCTCGCGGGTCGGCGGCGAATCGGATGCCGAGGTGATGTCGTCCGGGTCGCGGACGGGCCGGATCGGGGCGAGCAGCGTCGCCGAAACCGGGATCTCCCCGTTCCGGGCGGGCGCGAAGGTCGCCGACGTCGGGACGGTCGATGGCACCGCCGCTGGAATGTGCTCGCCGTCCTCCTCGCCCCAGATCCCGGTCTGGCCGGTCGACGGCGTCGCCGCGACGCCCGACCGGCCGAGGCGCGAGGAGCGCCCGCCACCGTTGCGGTCACCAGCCGGGTCCCCACCCGCCGTCGCCGCACCGGCGCGGCCGCGGGCGCCAGACGCGGGCCCGTCGGCCCGGGGCTCCCGTCGCATCGACGCCGCCGCGGTGGTCCCGAGCCAGCGGGCCAGCGTCGTGCCCGGCTTGACGAGCTCACGAAGGGGCAGGTTGAAGGCGAGCATGAGCCCGACCGCACCGAGCGCGGCGAGGAGGACGATCGCGCCCGGCGCGGTCAGCGGCGAGACGAGGAGATCGTCGAAGAAGCGTCCCAGGCGCCCGCCGCTGGCCAGCCCGGTGACCTGAACAGCGCCCAGCAGGCCCAGGTAGGCCACGACGATCCCGACGATCGTGATCCCCCAACCGGAAGCGGGCTGGCGACCGGGACCCCACTCGAGGTACCAGCCCCCGCCGAGGAGGAGGAACGGGAGGAGCCAGCGCAGGCTTCCGAACCACGGCCCGACGGAGCCGATCCACCAGTCCGTGAGGCGGCCCTGACCGGGAAGGATGAGCGCGATCAGGGTGACGGCGCCGAGGACGAGCAGGATGATCCCGACGATCGAGCGGGCCACCTCGGGCGGGACGCTCGGCAGGTTGATGCGCGGCAGGCGCAGGCCACCCCGGCGGCGCGATCGGCGGGGTGTCGCCCGGCGCCGGGTCGCCATCGTCAGACCTCCACGACGACCGGGAAGACCATCGGCCGCCGCTTCGTCTGCTCGTACAGGAATCGCGAGACGCCGTCCTTGATCTGGGTCTTCAGCAGCGCGATCTCGCTGATGTGGTCGCCGGGATTCTCGACCGCGGCGATGGCCCGCTCGACGGCGGCTTCCATCACCCGGTCGTATTCCGCCCCGTGGATGAAACCCCGGGTGATCACCTCCGGCCGGCCGACGACGTTGCCGGTCTGCTTGTCGACCGTGACGACGATCATGAACATGCCGTCGTTGGCGAGGGCCCGCCGGTCGCGCAGGACGATCTCGCCGACCTCGCCGACCGACAGCCCGTCGACGAAGACGTAGCCCGCCGTGACCGCCGTGGCCCGGCGCGCGCTGCCGTCGGCGAGGAACTCGATCGGCTGGCCGTTCTCGATGATGAAGACGTTCTCGGGCGCGACCCCGGTCTCGATCGCCAGCCGGCCATGCTGGACCTGCATCCGGAACTCGCCGTGGATCGGGATGAAGTGTTTCGGCTTCGTCAGGCCGAGCATCAGCTTCAGCTCTTCCTGGCTGGCGTGGCCGGAGACGTGGGCCCGCTTGATCGTGTGGTAGAAGACGTTGGCGCCGGCCTTGAACAGGTTGTCGATCGTCCGGCTGACGTACTCCTCGTTGCCCGGGATCGGGCTGGCGCTGACGATGACCGTGTCGCCCTGCTTGATCTCGACGTATCGATGGTCCCGGTTGGCCATCCGGGCCAGGCCGGCCATGGGCTCGCCCTGGGCGCCGGTGGTGGCGATCACCAGCTTGCCGTCGGGCACGTCGTTGAGGCGGTCCTTGGCGACGATCCGGCCCGGGTCGTAGGTGAGGTAGCCGAGGTCCGAGGCGATCTTGAAGTTCTGCTCCATCGACCGCCCGATGACGGTCACCTTGCGGTCGAATGACGCGGCGGCGTCGAGGACCTGCTGGACCCGGGCGATGTTGCTGGCGAAGGTCGCCACGATGACCCGCCCCTCGAGCGGCTCCATGATCTCGCGGAAGGCCTCTCCCACCGTTCGCTCCGAGGGGGTGTAGCCGGGATTCTCGGCCCGCGTCGAGTCGGACATCAGGCAGATCACGCCCTCGGCGCCGAGCCTCGCGAGGATGTGGAAGTCCGACAGCCTGCCGTCGACCGGGGTGTGGTCGAACTTGAAGTCGCCGGTGTGGACGATCGTCCCGACCGGCGTCCGCAGGGCGATCCCCATGGCATCCGGGATCGAGTGGCCGATCCGGAACGGGATCGCGGTGAACGGCCCGATCTCGAGCTCGTCGCCGGGCTCGAACGACAGGAGCGGGTTGTTATGGAGCTTGTGCTCCTTGACCTTGTTGCCGAGGAGGCCGCGGGCCAGCGTGGAGGCGTAGATCGGGACGCCGGGGAACTCCGGCAGGATGTAGGGCAGGCCGCCGACGTGATCCTCGTGAGCGTGCGTGATCAGGAAGGCCCGAACGTTGGCCCGGCGCTCGCGGAGGTAGCTGATGTCGGGTACGACGAGGTCGATCCCGAACATCTCCTCGTCCGGGAACATGAGGCCACAGTCGATGACGACGATGTCGTCGCCGTACTCGAAGACGAACATGTTCTTGCCGATCTCGCCGACACCGCCGAGCGGGATGATCCGGAGCGGCGTCTCGGCGGGCGGGTTGGCGGAAGACTTTCTGGGCATGGGCTGTGGTCCGATCAGAAGAAGGTCGGCGCGTCGAGCGTCCGGTCGGCCGAAGGCGGACTCGGTGGGGCTGCAGTTCCCGGGTCGTCCTGGGCCGGTCCTCCGGCGGTCGCGGCCCCGATGGCGCGTCGGCGGCGCGCCTCCAGCAGGGCCGCCGGGATCCCGGCGGCGTCGTCATAGCTCTGGCGCTCGACCTCCGGGGAGCGGAGGGCGGCTGCGGGGTGGTACATCGCGTAGACCATCGCCGACCCGGCCCCGGTGGCGGGATCGACGGGATGGAGCGTGCCGTGGGACTGGCCGATCCGGGCGCCGGGAATGAATTGACCCATCGAGTGTCGCCCGAGGGTGACCACGAGGGCCGGGTCCAGGATCTCGAGTTGACGCCGGAGATACGGCAGGCAGGCGGCGATCTCGTCCGGCTCGGGATCGCGGTTGTCCGGTGGCCGGCACTTGACCACGTTCGTGATGAAGACCTCTTCCCGATGCCAGCCGATCGTCGCCAGGAGCCGGACGAGCAGGTCGCCGGCACGGCCGACGAACGGTCGACCCTGGCGATCCTCGTTGAGCCCGGGGCCCTCGCCGACGAGCACGACCTCCGTGTCGGGGTGGCCCTCGCCCGGGACGGCCCGCGTGCGGCCGGCGTGGAGACGGCAGCGGGTGCAGGCACGGACCTCGGCCGCGATGCCCTCGAGCGCTGCCGCGCGCGAGTCCGACGTGGGCGCCTGGGCCTCGAGCGCTGCCGCGCGCGAGTCCGACGTCACGCGGGGGCCCCGACGGGACCGTCCCGACGCGTGCGGGCCCGGACCCAGTCCCGGGCGACGAGGATCTCGGCGAGCTGGACGGCATTCGTCGCGGCACCCTTCCGCAGGTTGTCGGAGACGATCCACATGGCGAGCCCCCGCCCGCCCTCGATCGACGGATCCCGGCGGACGCGGCCGACGAAGATCTCGTCCCGCCCGGCGGCCTCGCTGGCGATGGGATAGGCGTGGCTCGCCGGGTCATCCTGGACGACCACGCCCGGGACCTTGCCGAAGAGGGCGCGCGCTGCCTCCGGCGTCAGCGGCTGCGCCGTCTCCACGTGGACGGCCTCGGAGTGGCTGACGAAGACCGGGATCCGGACGGCCGTGCACGACAGCCGGAGCTCCGGCAGGTGCAGGATCTTCCGGCTCTCGGTGATGACCTTCCACTCCTCTTTCGTGTAGCCGTCCTCCCGGAAGACGTCGATCTCGGGCAGGGCGTTGAACGCGATCGGATGGGGGTAGACCGCGGCCGTCTTCGGTTCGCCGGCGACGTGGGCCCGGATCTGGGCGTCGAGCTCGGCCAGCGCATCGGCGCCCGTGCCGGAGACCGACTGATAGGTGTCCACCACCACTCGCTCGATGCCGACCGAGTCGCGGATCGCCATGAGGACCGGGACGAGCTGCATCGTGGAGCAGTTCGGGTTGGCGATGATCCCCTCGTGCCACTCGAGATCGTCCGGGTTGACCTGGCTGACGACGAGCGGCACGGACGGATCCATGCGCCACGCGCTCGAATTGTCGATCACCGTGGCCCCGCGCTTGGCGGCTGCCGGGGCGAGCACGCTCGAGACGTCGCCACCCGCGCTGAACAGGGCGATGTCGACGCCGTCGAAGGCTTCGGGGACGGCCTCGCCGACCTCGATCGTCCGGCCCGCGGCCGAAACCGTCCGTCCGGCCGACCGTCCGGACGCGAGCAGGCGTAACTCCCCGATCGGGAAATCCCGTTCGGCGAGGACCTGGACCATCGTCCGGCCGACGACACCGGTGGCGCCGACGACCGCGACCGTAAGGTGGGAACGCTGGCTCATCCGGGCATGGCTCCGCAGGGTTCTACGTTCAGGCGGGCACGGGCCCGAGTATAGCAGCGGGCAACGGGCAGCCCGGATCGCCTGACGCCTGGCATGGAACCGGAACGCGGCGCGGGAAGCGGTTGGTCGCGTCGCCGCCGCCGCTGGCAGTACGCTCGCGACGCTCGCTACGACGCCCCTGGCGTCGGTCTCGGACCGGAGCTGCCAGGCGTCGCGGGCTGGAAGCACAGCGGGCGGGACGCCGCCGAGCCCAGCGAGTTCGTGGCGATGAAGAGGACGCAGACCTCTCCCTCGAGCGGCACGTCCGACGTCGTCACCGCCACTGTCGCCGGGTCGGCAAGGCCGGTGGCAACCGCGAGCTGGCGACTGAACTGCGCCGGGTTCGTCGGCCCCGGGTCGATCTCGAGGATCACATCGGTGGGCTGGCGCCCGGGGTCGACCCGCCCGGTGAACGTCCATTGCCCGTCGGCGACGTTGAACGTTTGGTCGATCTTGATCGTGGGCGCCGCCGGGGGGAGGACGGACGGCAGATCGTGCGGCACGCACAGCGGCGTCGACGACGATCTGCCGGCGCTGTTCGTCGCGGTGAACCGGACGCAGATCTCGTCGACGTCGGGGATCTCCCGTGTCGTGATCGTGACCGGCCCCGCTTCCGTCAGGCCCTCGGCGACGGGGAGCTGCGCGTCGAAGCGCCGGGCCGTCGATGGACCGGGACCGACCTCGAGAACGACGTCCGTCGGGTCACCTTCCGGATCGACGCGCCCGGTGAACGTCCACTCGCCGTTCGCCGCCGTCCAGGTCTTGTCGATCTCCACGGCCGGCTGGATCGGCGCCGGCGTGTTGACGCTGGGTGTCGAGCTGCCGCAGCCGACGACCGCGAACAGGGCGATGAGGCCGAGCTCGAGGAGCGTCGAGGCACGGACCGAGCGCGGGGCGGATCGGACGGGTAGCTTGTCCACCGCACTGGATATCGTGCCGGAGGCCGGGAAGGTTCACGAGCTGAATCAGAAGGCCCGCCGCGTTCCGCGGCGGGTCTTCGATACGGATCGGGGCCCGGGCGTCAGCTGCCGACGGGCTCCTTGGCGAGGTGGCGCTGCATGGCCGCCTTGCGCGAGAGATTGACACGCCCCTGGCGGTCGATCTCCACGACGACCACCATGACCTCGTCGCCGACGGACACGACATCCTCGACGCTCGGCACGTGATAGTCGGCGAGCTCGCCGATCCGGACGAGGCCTTCCTTGCCCGGCAGGATCTCGACGAAGGCCCCGAAGCCCATGATCCGGGTGACCTTGCCGAGGTACAGGGCGCCGACCTCGACCTCGCGGGTGAGGCTCTCGATCCACTGGATCGCCTTGCGCGAGTTCTCGCCGCTGACCGCGGCGATCTCGACGGTGCCGTCATCCTCGACGTTGATCTCGGTCTGGGTCTCCTCCTGGATCTTGCGGATCATGGAGCCGCCCTTGCCGATGATCTCGCGGATCTTCTCGGGGTTGATCTTGATGGAGATGATCCGAGGGGCGAAGTCGCTCATCTCCTCGCGGACCTCGGGGATGACCTTGGTCATCGCCTCGAGGATCGCGAGACGGGCCTCGAGGGCCTGCTTGAGGCCGGCCCGGATGATCGCCTCGTTGATGCCCTGGACCTTGATGTCCATCTGGAGGGCCGTGATCCCGTCGCCGGTCCCGGTGACCTTGAAGTCCATGTCGCCGACCGAGTCCTCCTTGCCGAGGATGTCGGTGAGGACCACGAATTGCCCGCCGGGCTCGCTGATCAGGCCCATCGCGGCGCCGGCCACGGGAGCGGAGATCGGCACGCCCGCGTCCATGAGGGCGAGGGTCGAGCCGCACGTCGAGGCCATCGACGTCGAGCCGTTGGACGACAGGCACTCGGACACGAGGCGGATGACGTAGGGGAAGTCCTCCTGGCTGGGGAGGACGGGGATGAGGGCCCGCTCGGCGAGGTTGCCGTGGCCGATGTCGCGCCGGCTGGGCCCGCGCATGGGCTTGTTCTCGCCGGTCGAGTAGGGCGGGAAGTTGTAGTGGTGGATGTAACGCTTCTCGGTCTTCGGGCTGATCGTGTCGATCCGCTGGACGTCCGAGGACGCGCCGAGCGTCGCGATCGTCAGGACCTGGGTCTCGCCGCGGGTGAAGAGACCCGAGCCGTGGGCTCGCGGCAGCAGCCCGACGTCGACGGAGATCTGGCGAAGCTCGGTCAGGCCACGGCCATCCATCCGGATGCCCTCGTCGAGGGCGAGCGCCCGGGCCGTCTTCTTGTTGACCAGGTTGAAGAGGCTCTTCGAGACGTGGGCCTCGCGCCGGGCCGCCTCGGCCAGGGTCTTGCTGTCGCCGCCGGTCCGGGTGGCCCGGATCGATCCGGCGATGCTCTCGCGGAGGGCCGCGATGCGGCCCGGCAGGTCATTGCCGAACCAGATCAGGAGGTTGGCCGTGGCTTCCGCGTCCGGCATGGCGCGGTGGGCCTGGGTCAGGTCGACGCCGAAGAACCGGGAGAGCGTCTCGAGGCGGTAGTTCTCGAGGTCCGGGTAGCCGTCGCGGGCGATCGTCAGGGTGTCGAAGTAGCCCCCGGGCTCGATGTGGGTCCCGTCGGCGAGGGCCGCCTCGAGGAAGGCGATGTCGAAGCCGACCGAGTGGCCGACGATCGGGGCGTCGCCGACGAAGGCCAGGGCCTGGCGGGCCGCCTCGGCCGGCGTCGGCGCCTTCTTCACATCGGCATCGGTGATGCCGTGCATCTGGTTGCCGATGATCGGCCGGCCCGGGTTCACGAAGGTGGACCAACGGTCGGTGATCTTGCCGCCCTTGACCTTGACCGCGGCGATCTCGACGAGATCGGCCATCTTGGGATCCGTCCCGGTCGTCTCGACGTCGACGACGACGAGCTCCCGGCCGGCGGTCACGGCGTCGGCGAACTCGAGGACCGAACCCGTGCCGGCTTCGAGGAAGGGTGTGATCTTCGGCTTGCCGGCAGCCTCGCGGAGCTTCTCCTGGAGGTCGATGAGCGGCTGGAGGGCGCGGTGGCCGAAGAGAATGGCCTCGGCCATGACGTCCTCGGGCAGGAGCTTGGCTCCGGCCTCGACCATCATGATCGCGTCGCGCGTGCCGGAGACGATGAGGTCGAGCTCGGAGTCGGCGAGCTGGCTGAACGTCGGGTTGACGACGAACTCGCCGTCGATCCGGCCGACCCGAACGGCCGCGACCGGGCCCGCGAACGGGATCTCGCTGATCGTCAGGGCGGCCGAAGCGGCCACCGTGCCGAGGATGTCCGGCTCGTTCTCCTGGTCGGTCGAGAGGACCGTGATGACGAGCTGGATGTCGTCCTTGTAGCCCTCGGGGAAGAGCGGCCGGATGGGCCGGTCGGTCAGGCGGGCGGCGAGGGTGGCCGCCTCGGAGGCACGAGCCTCGCGCTTGATGAAGCCGCCGGGGATCTTGCCGGCCGCGTACATCCGCTCCTCGAACTCCACCGTGAGGGGGAAGAAGTCGAGGCCGGGCCGCGGATCGCTCCGGTTGGCGGTCCCGAGGACGAGGGTGTCGCCGTAGCGGACGGTGACGGCGCCGCCGGCGAGGCGGGCGAGACGACCGGTCTCGATGGTCAGGGTTCGACCGCCGAACTCGGTCTCGAAGGTTGTGGACACGGGGTGCTGTTCCTCCTGCCGTGGAGGAGGCGACGATGGATCCTTGGCCGATCGACCCGACGGGCACCCGGTGCGTTTCGACCCCGGGCGCACCCGGGGTAACGGCGGCAGCGAGGGCTAGCGGCGGAGTCCGAGCCGTCCGATGACGGCGCGGTAGCGCGTGTTGTCCTTCTTCACGAGGTACGCGAGAAGGCGACGGCGCTGGCCGACGAGCTTGAGGAGGCCGCGGCGCGAATGATTGTCCTTGGGGAAGCTCCGGAGATGTCCCGTCAGGTCCTTGATCCGCTCGGTGAGGAGCGCGACCTGGACCTCCGGCGACCCGGTGTCACCGTCCTTGACGGCATAGCCGGTGATGATCTCCTGCTTCTCTTCCCGCGCGAGCGGCACTCGGTCCTCCGACACGAACGTGACTGTATGGCATTCCACTTCAAACTTTGACCGGCGGATGGTACCAGCGGAGCCCCGATCGGGCAAACACGGCCCCCCGTTACCGCCGGCGGCGCGGGCAGATCAGCCGGGGCCGCTGGCGGTGATGCGGACGTGGACGCGCCGGCCGACGAGCGGGGCCGGCGGCTCGGCGATGCGGACCGCACCGCCGTCGTCGATGACGATCAGGCCGGCCACGGCTGCCGATCGGTCCTCGTGGGCGTGCTCGCTGATCGAGGCGCCGTAGCGGCCGGGCGGGGGCAGCGCCACCGGCATCGGCAGCGCGATCTCGCCGGCCGCGCCCAGGGTCCCACTGATCGCGTAGGGCCGGCCGAGGAGATCCGTGGCGCGCTCGAGCTCACCCGCCGCCAGGGCGGCCCGGATCTCGCCGCTCCGGACCGGCTGGCCCCGGAGCTCCATCGCCGGGATCACGACCACGGCGTAGCCGAGGTCGGCGACGGCCGCCGGCGTGCCCCGACGCTCGTGCCCGAACGCGGAATTGGGGGTCATCAGGAAGCCGGCCAGATCGACCCGGTCGGCGATCCGTGAGACGAAGGCGTCGTACTCGGTCATCCGGAGGGCGACGTCGAAATGCTGGACCACCGTGACGGCGACGCCGGCGGCCTCGAGGCGCTCGAGTCGATCCTCGGGGTCGCACAGGAGCGGGGGGGCCACGCCCGTCAGAACCTCGTCGGGATGGTGATCGAACGTGATCACGGCCGGCCGGGCGTCCCGCCGCGCCGCCTCCTCCCGGAGCCGCCCGAGGAGGTAGAGGTGGCCGAGGTGGAGGCCGTCGAAGACGCCGACGACGACGAACAGCCGGCCCAGATCGGCGCGCAGGGCGTCGATCCCGGGCACGACGGTCATCCCGGCGGGGGCCGAGGGTTCAGACATCGGCACGGATCGTATCCGGGATCTGCACGGGTCCCGTGGCGCGCTCCTGGCCGTGGGCCGCGACCACGCCCGGGAGCATCTTCTCCGGGGCGATTCGGCGACCGTCGAGCCGGCCGATACCGACGATCCGGGCAGCGCCGTCAAGGAGGCGGATCGGGGCCTCGGACGGCAGGCCCCGGACCCCGGCAGCCGGGCGGACGAAGCGCCCCATCGCGGCGTCCGTGATCTCCGCCGGCTCGAGGCGCAGGGACGGCATGGCCTCGAGACCGGCATCGACGGGCAGGAGCAGCCGGGTCAGTGCTGCCGCTCCGTCGGCTGCGGCTCCGCGGAGCACGTCGAGCGAGATGGCCTCCTCGAGTCGGAAGGGTCCGCTGGCGGTCCGGGTCAGGGCCCCGAGGTACGCCCCGCCGCCGACCGCGGCACCGAGGTCACGGGCGATGGCCCGGACGTACGTCCCCGCGGAGCAGGTGACGTCGACGATCGCGATCGGACGCTCGGGGTCGTCCGAGTTCCAGGCGACCTGGCTGAGCTCGTCGATCGTCACGGTCCGCTCGGGGAGATCCGGGGCGGCTCCCTGCCGGGCGAGGGCGTAGGCCCGTCGACCGCCGACCTGAATCGCAGAGAAGGCCGGTGGGCGCTGCCGGATCTGCCCTCGAAAACGCCCCATCGCCGCCTCGACGGCCTCGGCCGAGAGCTGCGGGCCGGCGAGCGGCGTCAGTTCGCCGACGAGGTCATCGGTCGTCGACGTGGCGCCGAAGCAGATCGTGGCCCGGTACTGCTTGCGATCGGCGAGGTGATACTCGACCAGGCGTGTGGCGCCGCCGAGATAGAGCGGCAGGACGCCCGACGCGAACGGGTCCAGCGTGCCACCATGGCCGATTCGCCGAGTCCCGGTCAGCCTCCGGGCGAGGGCGACGACGTCGTGCGAGGTCGGGCCGGGCGGCTTGGCGATGACGAGGACGCCGTCCAGCCCCGGCTCGTCTGTGCGCCGGGCCACCTCAGCGCCTCACGGCGACGGCCAGGCGCTCCGCCTCGGGAAGGACGAGGGCCGGCGCGTCGGCCACCGCCGCGTCGAGCGACGCGCCGGCGGCCCGGGCGTGGCCGCCGCCGCCGAAGCGTCCGGTCAGGACCGTGGCGTCGACACCGCCCGGCCTCGTCCGGACCGACAGGCGCGTGACCTTCGGGCCCGCCTCCTTGAACAAGATTGCGACCTCGGCCGCCTCGGCCTGGGAGAGGAGGTCGATGATCCCCTCGGAGTGGGCGCCGAGCGCGCCGGTCTCGGCGAGGTCCGCGAGGGTCAGGGTCGAGTGGACGACGCGGCCGCCCGCGGTTGCCTTGAGGCGCCCGAGGACCCGCCCGAAGAGGCGCAGCTGGGTGTCCGGCTTCGTTCGATACAGCCGCCGCGAGATGTCCGACAGGGGCGCGCCGGCGTCGACGAGGGCCGCCGCGACGGCGAGCGTCCGCGGCGTCGCGTTGGGATGGGCGAACGTGGCCGTGTCCATGACGATCCCGGCCAGGAGCGCCGTCGCCAGCGTGCCGTCGGCCGCCGACATCGGGACGCCGAGACTGGCTGCCAGGAGGGCGACGAGCTCGCAGGTGGCCGCCGCGCCCGGGTCGACCCAGTCGAAGGGGCCCATCGCGTCGTTCGAGGCGTGGTGATCGATGACGGCCGTCGGGAGACGGCCGAGGAGGTCGGCCTGCCGTTCGCCGACCGGTCCGACCCGCTCGAGCGAGCCGCAATCGACGAGGACGACGAGGTCGAGGGCCCTGTCCGTCGGCGGGTCGGTGCGGTAGTCGCCGATGCCCGGCAGGAAGTCGTAGAGGGGTGGCGGGACGTCCGAGCAGACGAGCGACGCCCGGCCGCCGCCGGCCTCGACGATGGCCCGGATGGCAAGGCCTGCCCCGAGCGTGTCGGCATCGGGATTCTCGTGGCTGATGACGAGGACGTCCCGGGCTTCCCGGAGGCGCGTCACGAGGGCGGCCGGGACGCCGTCGAGCCATGGCGCGAGGGTGACGCTCACGACGCTCGGCCCCGCTTCCGGGCAGCCGCGCCGCGCGCCTGCCGGTTGGCCGGGCGCCGGCGCGCCGGGCGGGCCGGTTCGACCGGGGCCTCGGCCGGTTCGACCGCATCACCCTCGTGGGGCAGGCGGCCGACGGGGGTCGGGAGCGTCTCCCCCGAGGCGACGACGTCGGGCGGCTCTGTCCCGGCCTCGAGCTCGCCGAGCAGCTTCAGCACGCGGGTCCCGCGCTCCATCGTGTCGTCGAGGCGGACGTGGAGCTCCGGGATACGCTTGATCCTCAGCCGGACACCGAGCTGGTGGCGGATGTACGGCGTGGCGTGGGCCAGGGCGGCCACGGCGGCGTCACGCTCGGGCTGCGTCCCGATGACGCTGACCCAGACCTTCGCGTGGCGGAGGTCCGGGGTCGTCTCGACGTCGGTGATCGTGACGAACCCGATGCGGGGATCGGAAACCTCGCGGGCCAGCAGCGCCCCGATCTCCTGGCGAAGCAGCTCGTCGACGCGATCAGTTCGCTGACTCATGTTCTGGTCACGTTCCGGAGTCGTGTCGGGGGCCCGGCTCGCACCGGGCCCCGTCGCGACGTCAGGACGTTAGCGAGCGGCTCACGGTCTGCGTGGTGTAGCACTCGATCAGGTCGCCCTCGGCGATGTCGGAGAAGCCGGCCAGCGCGATCCCGCACTCGAAGCCCTGGGCGACCTCGCGAACGTCGTCGCGGAAGCGGCGGAGGGAATCGATGCGATCTGTGGCGATCACCTTGCCGGCCCGCCAGATCCGAGCGCCGCCGCGGACCATCCGGCCCTCGGTGACGTACGAGCCGGCGATGACCTGGTTCTTGCCGACCTTGATGACCTGGCGCACCTCCGCTCGACCCTCGACGACCTCGACCTCCTCGGGCTCGAGGAGCCCCCCGAGGGCCTTCTCGATGTCGTCCGTGAGCTGGTAGATGATGTCGTAGAGGCGGACGTCGACCTTCTCGGACTCGGCCGCGCGTCGGGCCGTGTCGCTGATCCGGGTGTTGAAGCCGACGACGATGGCGTTCGACGCCGAGGCCAGGAGGATGTCGTTGTCGGTGATCTCCCCCGCGCCCTCGTGGAGGACGTTGAGCTTGACCTCGTCGGTCGCCAGCTGCTCGAGGGCGTGGGTGATCGCGCCGAGAGAACCGGAGACGTCGGCCTTGAGAATGATCCGGAGCTCCTTGGCCTGACCCGCCTGGATCTGGCTGTAGAGGTCCTCGAGCGTCGCCCGGCCACTCCCCTCCCCGCCCTTGGCGGCGAGCTGCGTCTTGCGGGCGTCGACCTGGCTGCGGGCCTCCTTCTCGTCGGCGACGACGCGGAGGGTGTCGCCGGCCTCCGGCACGTCGGACAGGCCGAGGACGACGGCGGCCGTCGCCGGCCCCGCCTTCTGGACCCGCTTGCCGGCCTCGTTCTCGAGGGCCCGGACGCGCCCGAAGGTCTCGCCGACGACGATGACGTCGCCGACGCGGAGCGTGCCGGTCTGGACGAGCGCGGTGGCGACCGGGCCGCGGTTGCGATCCATGCGGGCCTCGACGATCGTCCCGATCGCCGGGCGCTTGGGGTTGGCCTTGAGATCCTGGAGGTCGGCCACGAGGAGGACCATCTCGACGAGATCCTCGAGGCCCATCCGGCTCTTCGCCGAGACGGGCACGAGGGGCGTGTCGCCGCCGTACTCCTCGACGACGATCCCAGCCTCCGTCAGCTCGGTCTTGACGCGATCGGCGTTCGCGTCCGGCTTGTCCATCTTGTTGAGGGCGATGATGATCGGCACCTTCGCCGCCTTGGCGTGGCTGATGGCCTCGAGCGTCTGGGGCATGACCCCGTCGTCGGCGGCGACGACGACGATGGCGATGTCGGTGACTTTCGCCCCGCGGGCCCGCATCGCGGTAAAGGCCTCGTGACCGGGCGTGTCGAGGAAGACGACCCGCCGGCCATCCTTGGTGACCTCGCTGGCGCCGATGTGCTGGGTGATGCCACCTCGTTCGCCGGCGGCGACCGTCGTCGACCGGATCGCGTCGAGCAGGCTCGTCTTGCCGTGGTCGACGTGGCCCATGACGGTGACGATCGGGGCCCGGGTCACGAGGTCGGCGCCGTCCTCCTCGGTGAACAGCTCTTCCTTGGTCGCCTCGGACGTGGCGCCCTCGGTACCGTCCTCGGTCCCGTTGCCACCGGCCGCGGCCTGCGGCTCCGCGACCTCATAGCCGAGCTCGCCGGCGACGAGGGCGGCCGTGTCCCGGTCGATGAGCTGGTTGATCGTCGCAAAGATGCCGCTCTTGATGAGCTCCCGGATCACGTCGGCGGGGTTGACGCCGAACAGGTCGGCGAGGTCCTTGACGGTGATCGTCGCGGGCAGCTCGACGGCACCGCGCTCGCGAGGGTCGATGGTCTGGACGGCCGATGCGTTGAACGCCCCGTCCCGCCGCGGCGGTTTGCGCGGCCCGCGGCGGCCGCGAGTGCCGCTCCTACTCCTGGCCAACTGTTCCTCCTCCGCTGGAATGCGTCGTGACGGTCGCGACGAGCTCCTCGAGGAGGCTCGCGGGAACCGGGGTTTCGAGCGCCCGGGCAAGGGCGCCGCGCTGGATGGCTGTGGTGATGCACGCCGTGTCGCGACAGACGTACGCGCCGCGCCCCGCGGCGCGACCCGACGCATCGACACGGATCTTACGATCGGGCGACCGGACAATGCGCAGAAGCTCACGCTTCTCACGTCCTGCCCGGCAGGCCACGCACGAGCGTGTCGGGGGCCGACGCCGCGATCGCGCAACGGCGGCCCGGGCTACGACGCCACCTCCTCGGTGGCTGCCTTCTTGGGGCGTGCCCGGGGCTTCTTCTCCGCGGCGGCGTCAGTCTTCGGTTTCGCGGCGCGGGCCGGCCTGGTCTCGACGGGCTCGCCCACCTGCGCCGCCTCGGTCGGGCTGGCCGGGTCTGCCGCGGTCGCGGGCGGCGTCGTCTCCGACCCGGCCGCGGCCTTGGCGACCGTCTTCGTGCGAGCGCGCGGCTTCTTCACGGGCGCAGGTTCGGCGGCGGCCTCGTCCGCGGGCGCAGCGGGGGCGCCGTCGGGTTCGGCCGCGTCGCCCACCTCGCCGGCGGCCACCGGCGCCGCGGCGGCCACAGGGGCCGGCGTGACCTCGGCCGGGACAGGACCGTCGGCCGCCTCGGCGGCTTCGGCCGCCTTGGCCTCGGCCACGGAGACGTCGCTCCGGATATCGATCCGCCAGCCGGTGAGGCGGGCGGCCAGGCGCGCGTTCTGGCCCTCTCGCCCGATCGCCAGCGAGAGCATCCGCTCGGGCACCGTCACGTTGGCGATCCGATGCTCGGTGTCGATGTCGACCGACAGGACCTGGGCCGGAGAGAGGGCGTTGGCCACGAACTGGGCGGGATCGTCGTTCCAGGGAATGACGTCGATCTTCTCCCCGCCGAGCTCGGCCACGACGGCCTGGACCCGGGCGCCCCGCTGGCCGACCGTCGCGCCGACCGGATCGAGGCCCTCCTGTCGCGACGCCACGGCCACCTTGCTCCGGCTGCCCGCCTCGCGGGCGATGGCGCGGATCTCGACGGTCCCGTTGTGGATCTCGGGGACCTCGAGCTCGAAGAGCCGCTTGAGGAAGCCCTTGTGGGTCCGGCTCACGAGGAGGGTCGGGCCCCGGGGCGAGCGGCGGACTTCGAGCACGAAGGCCTTCACGTTCTGGCCGATCCGGTAGTGCTCGAGGGGCGATTGCTCGGTCGTGGCGAGGATGGCCTCGACCCCCCTGCCGACGTCGAGGATGATGGCCCGGGGCTCGGCCCGGTTCACCGTCCCGGTCATGAGCTCGCCTTCGCGGCTGGCGAACTGGTCGTAGACGACGTCACGCTCGGCCTCGCGGAGGCGCTGGAGGACGACCTGCTTGGCTGTCTGGGCGCCGATCCGGCCGAAGGACTCCCCGTCGAGCTGCTCGGTCTCGACGAGCTCGCCGGCCTGGGCATCGGGCTTGTGGGCGCGAGCCTCATCGAGCGTGAACTCGGTCAGGGGATCTTCAACCTCGGCGACGGCCATCCGGGCCCGGAAGACGCGGATCCGGCCGCTTTCCGCGTCGATCTCGACGTGGATGTCCTCTTCGTTGGCGATCCGGCGGTAGGCCGCTTCGATCGCTTCCTCGACGGTCCGGATGAGCTGCTCGCGAGGAACCTGCTTCTCGGCGTTGAGCTGGAGGAGGGCGCCGACGAAATCCCGACTCATGGTCGCTTCGCCCTCCAATCCGTCGTCGTTCAGTTCCGCTTCAGCCGCCGAAAAAAGAACGTGGGGGTCACCCACGTCCTCGGAGGCGGCCGTTCGTATTCGCGGCGGAGTATACACCCGAGGTGGTGGACCGTCGATCGGCGGTCGGCCCCCGCCGTGCCCGTGGGAGCAGGCACGGTCGCGCCGCTCTAGGACCCCCGCCACCGCGCGGAGCCTCCCGCCACCGCGCGGAGCCTCCCGCCTCCGCTCGGACGCCAGTCAGGCGGACGGCACGCCGGCGGGGTACCGCCGCTCGACGTAGGCCTCCAGGATGCCGATGAACTCCTCGACCAGGCCCTCGCCGCGGAGGGTCCGGTCCAGCGCTCCGTCGATGAACACCGGGGCGACCGGGTCCTCGAAGGTCCCCGGCAGGCTGATCCCGATGTCGGCGTGCTTCGATTTACCCGGCCCGTTGACGACGCAGCCCATGACCGCCACGGTCAGGTCCTCGACGCCCGGGCGCGTCTCGCGCCACTCCGGCATGCGATCACGAAGGTGGGCCTGGATCCGCTCGGCCATCTCCTGGAAGAACGTCGAGGTGGTCCGGCCACAGCCCGGACAGGCGCTGACCTGGGGCAGGAAGGAGCGCAGGCCCAGCGACTGGAGGACCTGCTGGGCAACCCTCACCTCCTCCTCGCGCTCGCCGCCGGGCGACGGCGTCAGGGAGACGCGGACGGTGTCGCCGATCCCTTCGTCCAGGAGGATCGCCAGGCCGGCCGTCGAGGCGACGATGGCCTTCATCCCGAGGCCGGCCTCGGTCAGGCCGAGGTGGAGGGGGTAGTCCGAGCGGGCCGCCAGGATCCGGTACACGTCGACGAGGTCCCGGACGCGCGAGACCTTGGCCGACAGGATGATCCGGTCGTGGCCAAGGCCGGTCGCCTCGGCCAGCTCGGCGGACCGCATCGCCGATTCGATCATCGCCTCGATCATCACGTCGCGGGCGTCGCGGGGCTCGCCGAGGCGGGCATTGGCGTCCATGAGCTCAGTCAGGAGGGCCTGGTCGAGGGAGCCCCAGTTGACGCCGATCCGGACCGCCTTGCCGTGCTCGATCGCGACACGCACGATCGTCTGGAAGTTCTCGTCGTGGCGCTTCCCGCCGACGTTGCCCGGGTTGATCCGGTACTTGGCGAGGCCGGCCGCCGTCGCCGGATGATCGACCAGCAGCTTGTGGCCGTTGTAGTGGAAGTCGCCGATCACCGGGACGGCCACGCCGAGGTCGGCCAGCTTGCGGAGCATGTCCGGGACGGCGGCCGCGGCAGCCTCGGTGTTTACCGTCACCCGAACGAGCTGGCTGCCGGCATGCGCCAGGCGGGCGACCTGGATGGCGGTGGCGTCGGCATCGGCGGTGTCGGTGTTCGTCATCGACTGGACGACGACGGGTTCGGCGCTCCCGACGAGCACCCCCCCGACGTCGACGGACACGGTCGGCCGTCGTCGCGGGCGGAGCGCCTCCGGCCCGGCCATCAGCCGCCGCCGAGACCGCGGGCGATGTCGAATGCCGTGACCCAGACGAGGAACGCCAGGAGCATCGCGAAGCCGACGAAGTAGGTCAGCCGCTCGGCCCGGAGCGAGATGCGCTCCCCGGCGAACCGCTTCAGGACGATCATCAGCATCCGGCCGCCATCGAGGGGCGGGAACGGCAGGATGTTCACGACGGCGAGGTTGGCCGAGAGGATTCCGGCCAGGTAGAGGGTGACGATCGGGCCCAGGCTCCAGAAGACGTCCCCGATCTGGGTGGCGATGCCGACCGGCCCGGAGGCCGGCGGCGGCTCGGTCGGCCGCGTCGCGATCGCCGTCACGAGCTGGCCGACGCCGTCGACGATGAGGCTCGTCGCCGTCGCGGTGCGGTCGATCCCGAGGCCGATGGCGGTCCCGAGCGGATAGGTCACCCGGTCGGGCGTGACCCGACCCTCGAGGGGAAACTCATTCTGCTTGCCGATGCCGAGGGCGCCCTGGCCGGCCTGGACCTCGCTCGGCGATCGAAGCGTCGCGGTGAGGTCGACGAGCTCGCCGTCGCGCCGGATGGAGAGCACGACCCGCTTTCCGGCGCTGTCGTGGAGCTCCTCGAGGATCGAGCCGGGCCCGAACGCCCCATAGGCCCGCCCGTCGACCCGCTCGATGACGTCGCCGACGCGGACGCCGGCCATCTCGGCCGGCGAGCCGGGGTCGACGTACGGGATGTAGACGCCGATCGCCGGGTCGCCGGCCAGGGCGATCCCGCCGAAGATCACGAAGGCCAGGGCGAGGTTCATGACCACCCCGGCGAGGAGGATGGCGAGCTTCTTCCAGATCCGCTGCGCGGCGAATGAGCGCGGGTCCTCGGCCTCGTCGCCGTCCTCGCCCTCGAGCTTGACGAAGCCGCCGATCGGCAGCCAGTTGAGGGTGTAGACGGTCTCGCCGACGTCGCGGAGGATCCGGGCCCGGGGTGGGAACCCGATCCCGAACTCCAGGACTCGGACGCGGAAGAGACGGGCGGTCACGAAGTGGCCGAACTCGTGGACGAGGACGAGCACGCCCAGGATCCCGAAGAACAGGACGAGGGTGACGACCGTCCGAAGGATCTCGTTCATCAGACGGCGGCCGTCGCGTAGGTCGCCCCGACCTCGGCTTCGAGGGCAACCAGCTCGGCCAGGTCGGGATCAGGGCCACCCGCCGTCCCGAAGCGCGTCACCGCTGCATCGAGGAGCCGGGCGATACCGGGGAAGTCGAGGCGGTGGTCGAGGAACCGGGTGACCGCGACCTCGTCGGCCGCGATGAGCGCCGCGGTCGCCCGAGGGCCGAGCCGGCCCGCCTCGCGGGCGATTCGAAGGGCGGGGAAGCGGGCCTCGTCCGGCGCCCGGAAGTCGAGCCGGGAGATCGACACGAGATCCGGCGGCGCCGCCGGCGACGGACGGCGGTTCGGATGGGTCAGGGCGTACTGGATGGGAAGACGCATGTCCGGGGTGCCCAGCTGGGCCTTGAGGGAACCATCCACGAAGAGGACGGCCGAGTGGATGACCGACTGCGGATGGATCACGACGTCGATCGCGTCGTACGGGGCATCGTACAGCCAGTGGGCTTCGATGACCTCCAGCCCCTTGTTCGCGAGGGTGGCGCTGTCGATCGTGATCTTGGCGCCCATCCGCCACGTCGGGTGGCGCAGCGCCTGGGCCGGGGTCACCGCCGCGAGCGCGGCGGCCTCGACGTCGAGGAAGGGACCGCCGGAGGCGGTGAGGATATAGCGGGCAACGCTCGACGTCGCCTCGCCGACGAGGCACTGCCAGATCGCGGAGTGCTCCGAATCGATCGGCCGGAGCCAGCCCAGCGGGCGCGCCAGGGGGTCCAGCGGGTCGACCGCGGCCCGCGCGGTCGCCTGGGCCCGGGCGAGCGGCATTACCAGGTGGCCCCCGGCAACGAGCGTCTCCTTGTTGGCGGTCGCCACGATCGTGCCGGCGCGCAACGCCGCGAGAACGGGCCGCAGGCTGACCATGCCTCCCGTCCCGACGACGAGGAGGTCGACCTCCGGCGACGCGGCCAGCGCCTCGAGGGCGTGTGGGCCGAACTCGACGCGCATCCCGGCCGGGAGATCGCCGAGGCCGGACCGAACGGCGGGATCGGCGAGGATGACGACCGCGGGCCGGTGACGTCGGGCCTGCTCCCCGAGGAGGGCCGCGTTCCGGCCTGCGGCGAGGCCGACGAGCTGGAGCGAGGGATCGCGCTCGATGACGTCGACCGCCTGGCGCCCGATCGAGCCGGTCGACCCGAGGAGGGCGATGCGGAGCGGGTTCCCCTCCCCCGCCGGCCTAGCGGAAGACGACGACGACATACAACACGACCGCCGGGGCGGCGAAGAGGAACGAGTCGACGCGGTCGAGGAGGCCGCCATGGCCCGGGAACAACCGGCCCGAGTCCTTCGCGCCGGCCGCCCGCTTGAGCATCGATTCGGTGAGGTCACCGATCTGGGCCGCGGCCGCCACGATCGGACCGAGGAGGGCGCCCGTGATCCAGTCCCGGCCGAGAGCCGCCACGAGGATCGCCGCGACCACGGTCACCGCGACCGTCCCGCCGACCACGCCTTCGACCGTCTTGGCCGGCGAGATATGGGCCATGAACGGCCGCCGGCCGAAGCGGCGCCCGACGAGGTAGGCCCCGGTGTCGAAGGACCAGACGCAGAGGATGAGCAGGAGGATCCAGCCGCGCCCCGAGTCGAGGGCCTCCAGGACGGCGCCGTCGGGGACCGGCGGCGCCTGCGTGCCGAGGCGCGGCACGAACCCGAGCAGACCGACGTAGAGCGCGCCGAAGGTCGTCGTCGCGAGGCTGGCCAGGCCGTCCCGCGGGTCGGCTCGGGCGAGCGCGGCGGTCGCGACGAGGATGATCCCGATCGAGGCCAGGAGCAGCCCCGCGCCGGGCACCGACGTGACGGCCTCGGCCAGGGCGACGACGAGGGCGAGGACCGTGCCCAGGGCCGCCAATGCCGGGTGCCCGGCCGCCTCGAGGAGCCGGAATGCCTCCCGGGCACCGAGCACCACCGCCACGGCCACGAGGGCGGTGATCCATGGCTCGCCCAGCCAGACCACCACGAGCAGCCCGGGAACGAGGAGCGCGGCACTCCGCGCCCGGTCAAGGAGCAAGGCGACCCTAGCGGCCGAAGCGGCGCTGGCGAGACGCGAACTCACGAAGGGCCGCGTCGAGCGACGCCGGCCCGAAGTCCGGCCAGAGTGTCTCGGTCGTCACGAGCTCGGCGTACGCCGATTGCCAGATCAGGAAGTTCGAGAGGCGCTGCTCGCCGCCCGTTCGGATCACGAGGTCGGGGTCGGGCGTCCCGGCCGTATACAGGGCGGCCTCGATCGCGGCCTCGTCGATCTCGTCCGGGCTGACGCCGGAGGCGACGATCCGGCGGACCGCATCCACGAGCTCCGTCCGGCCGGCGTAGTTGAAGGCGATGTTCAGGAGCATCTCGGTGCCGCCGGCCGTCGCTCCGAGGGCGTCCTCGATCGACGCCCGCGTTTCCGGCGGCAGCTCGTCCATCCGCCCGATCATCCGGACCCGGACGCCCTGTGCCCGGAGCTCGTCGGTCTCGCTCCGGATGGCAGCCTCGAGGAGCCCGAAGAGGGCCACGACCTCGGCATCGGAGCGGGCCCAGTTCTCGCGGCTGAAGGCATACAGGGTCAGGACTCGCAAGCCACGCCGCCGGGCGTGGCGGAGGATGTTCCGGATGGCCTCGACGCCGGCGGGATGTCCCTCGAGATCCGGCAACCCCCTGGCCCGGGCCCAGCGCCGGTTGCCGTCCATGATGATGGCGACGTGGCGCGGCAGGTCGGCCGTGCCGATGTCATCGACGGCCGGGCTGTCGGTCGCCTCGACCGCCTCGACCGGCTCCGGCCCGTGGGCAGACGGCGGCGCGTCGGTTGGGCGGACGAGCGGTGCGCGGGTCACTAGACCTCGAGAACCTCCTGTTCCTTGGCTCCCCCGACGCGGTCGACCTCCTCGATGTGACGATCGGTCGTCTTCTGGATCGTGTCGAGGATGCGGTGGACCTCGTCCGCGCCGAGCTCGCCCTCGCGCTCCAGCTTCTTGAGAAGATCGGCCGCCTCCCGGCGCAGGTTCCGGATCTCGACCCGGGCCTCCTCCATCCGCTTGTGGACGACGCGAACGAGATCGCGGCGACGCTCCTCGGTGAGCTGGGGAATGTTCAGGCGAACCACCGTCCCGTCGACGTTCGGGGTCAGGCCGATGTCGCTCTTGATGATCGCCTTCTCGATCGCCCCCAGGACGCTTCGGTCCCAGGGCTGGATGACGATCTGGTGCGGCTCGGGGACGCTGATCCCGGCGAGCTGGTTGAGCGCCGTCTGGGTCCCGTAGTAGTCGACGTGGATCCGCTCGACGAGGCTCGTCGAGGCCCGACCCGTCCGGACGCCCTGGAGGTCGCGTTCCATGGCCTCGACGGCGCGGGCCATCTTGTGGTCGGCGCCCGCCACGATCTCCTGGCTCATGTCCGCACACCTCCGGCGTCCGCCGCCCCGATGAGCGTGCCGACCGGCTCGCCGCGAGCGACGCGAGCGATGTTGTCGGGCTGGTTCAGGTCGAAGACGACGATCGGCAGGTCGTTCTCCATGCACAGCGAGACGGCCGCGGCGTCCATGACCCGGAGCTGATCCCGGAGGAGGTCCGCGTAGGTGAGGCGCTCGTAGCGCCGCGCCGTCGACACCGTCATCGGATCCGCATCGTAGACCCCGTCGACCCTGGTCGCCTTGAGGAGCACCGCCGCGCCGATCTCGACCGCCCGCAGGGCGGCCGCCGTGTCGGTCGTGAAGTACGGATTGCCGGTGCCGGCGACGAAGATGTCGACCCGGCCCTTCTCGAGGTGCCGCACCGCCCGCCGCCGGATGTACGGCTCGGCGATCTCGTTCATCGCGATCGCGCTCATGACCCGGACCGGGATCCCCGACTGCTCGATCGCGTCCTGGAGGGCGAGGCCGTTCATGACCGTCGCCAGCATTCCGATGTAGTCGCCGGTCGCTCGGTCCATGCCCCGAGCCGAGGCGGCCAGGCCCCGGAAGATGTTGCCGCCGCCGACCACGATCGCGACCTGGACCCCGGAAGCGTGGACGGCCGCCACCTGGGCGGCAATGAAGGCGCAGAACTCCGGGTCCACGCCATACGTGCGATTGCCGAGGAGCGCCTCGCCGGACAGCTTGAGGAGGATGCGCCGATACGCCGGCCGGGCCGCGGCGCCGGCGTCGGTCACAGGTCTTCCCCCAGGGCGTAACGAACGAAGCGGCGGACCCTGATGTTCTCGCCGATCGTGGCGATCTTCTCGGTCACGAGCTCGCGGACGGATCGCTCCTCGTCGCGGAACGGCTGCTCGAGGAGACAGACCTCCCGGAACCACTTCTTGAGCTGGCCCTCGACGATCTTCTCCCGGATCTCGGCCGGCTTCGAGGCGGCCGTCGGGTCGGCGGCCAGCTCAGCCCGCTTCCGCTCGAGCTCGTCGGCCGGGATGGACTCCGGGTCGACCCAGCGCGGGGCGAGGCCGGCGACCTGGATCGCTAGATCCCTGACCAGCCGCTGGAACTGCTCGGTTCGGGCCACGAAGTCGGTCTCGCAGTTGACCTCGATGAGGACACCCACCCGGCCGCCCGTGTGGATGTAGCTCGCGATGAGCCCCTCGCGCGCCTCACGCTCGGCCTTCTTCGCCGCCGCCGCGAGACCGCGCTCGCGGAGCAGGGCGACGGCCTGGTCGACGTCGCCTCCGGTCTCCTCGAGGACACGCTTGCAGTCCATGAACCCAGCGCCCGTGAGGTCGCGGAGACTCTTGACCGAATCGGCGCTGATCGTGGCCATGGCTCTTGTCCTGCTCTCTCCTGGCGCGGGCGACGGCCCGCGGTTGTCGGGATGGGTCGCTGATCGGTTCAGCCGGCCGGCCGCTCGCCGGCCTCGGTCGCGGTCGAGGCTCCGGCGGTCGGGGCGGCAGTTGCCGGGTCGTCTGCTGGCCCCGGGGTCGCGGGCTCCCCGGCGTGCTCGGCGGGCGCCGGCTTCTCGGCGATGGGTGTCGTCGCGGGCTTGGCCGGAGCCTCGGGCCCGGCATCGGCGGACGAGTCGAGCCCGGCATCGGCGGGCGACTCGGCGGCCTCCCGCTCCGCGGCCTCACGGGCGAGCTCGGCGGCGATCTCCTCGTCGGACGCCGAGGCGGCCGCATCGTCGGGGGCGGGAAGGATCGGAGCCCCGGGCAGCAGGTCCTCCTCCTCGTCGGGCGCGAAGCTGAGCGCCGCGCCGCCGGCGAGGGCGGCGACGAGGGCGTCGCTGGCCTCGCTGTCGTCGTACTCGGGCTCGGCGACCATCACCTCGGGCTCGGGCTCCATCGTGGCCCGCGCGGCGCGTTCCTGCGTCCCTTCCAGGGCCGCATCGGCGATCAGGGAGCAGAGCAGCCGGATGGCCCGGATCGCGTCGTCGTTGGCCGGGATGATGTAGTCGAGCTCGTCCGGGTCGACATTCGTGTCGCCGGTACCGACGACGGGGATCTCCAGCTTGTTGGCCTCGGTGACGGCGATCCGTTCGCGGTGCGGGTCGACGATGAACACGGCTCCCGGCAGCCGCTTCATCTTGCGGATCCCGCCGAGCATCCCGTTGAGCCGATCGAGCTGCTCGGTCAGCTTCGCGGCCTCCTTCTTCGGGAGGCGCTCGAACTCGCCGGCCTGCTGGCGGGCCTCGAGCTGCTCGAGGAGGCCGATCCGCTTCTTGATCGTGATGAAGTTCGTCAGCATGCCGCCCAGCCAGCGCTTGTTGACGTAGGGCATGCCGGCTCGGGTCGCCTCTTCGGCGACCGGCTCCTGGGCCTGCTTCTTCGTTCCGATGAAGAGGACCGGCTCGCCTCGGGCGACCGTCTCGCGGACGAAGTCGAGGGCGGCTTCCAGCCGCTGCGCGGTCTGGGCCAGGTCGATGATGTGGATCCCGTTGCGCTCGGCGAAGATGAACGGGCGCATCTTGGGGTTCCAGCGGCGGGTCTGGTGGCCGAAGTGGACTCCGGCTTCGAGCAGCTGCCGCATCGAGACGGACGGCACGGGGCAGGTCCTCCTGTTCGGTTGCGTCCTCCGCGGGCCTCGTCGCCGGGGACCGTCGCCTCGCTGCCTCGCGGGGCGACGGCACCGTCCCGGTCGGAACGGTCCGCGTGTGGGCTCCGTCGCCGGGTCGGCGACGGGCGGTCGAATGCGTCGCGGACGGTTCCGCGGCGCGGCGGAGTGTAGCACGGGCCCCGCCGGGGCCCCATGAGCCCTCGAAGGCGGCGGTCGGGTCAGCGAGCAACGACCGGGCCCGGCCGGCGATGGCGGCAGGCCGCGCCGGCGTCTGCCGCGACTCCCTACAGCGCCGCCACGTGATGCCGGATCCGGACCGCTCCGCCGGGCTCGCGCGGCGGCTCCATGACGACGAGGTCGATGCGGAGCGGCAGCGCCGGAACCGGTGTCCCGTCGGCGAGGAGGCCTCGCTCCCGAAGCCCCTGGGCGCCGCGCCGGATCCGCGTCCGCTTCGCGGCGTCGACCGTCTCCTCGGGCAGGCCGAAGGCCCGACTGCCGCGCTGTCGGACCTCTACCACGACCAGCCGCGGCGGCGGGCTCGGATCGACGGCCACGATGTCCAGCTCCGCCCGGCCGACGTGGACGTTGAGGCCGAGGATCGTCCAGCCTGCCGCCCGGAGCCGCTCGGCGACGAGCCGTTCTGCCGCGTCGCCTGTCTGTTGGGATCTGGTGCGCACGACGCGAGCATGGCCGCCGGCGATGCACTGCCGCTTATTTATCTGGAACGGGTTCTCCGCATCCGTGAGGCCGGGGCATGCCGACTCGTCGGGTCAGCCCGGCGTGGCGGCCTCGAGCTCGGGCTCCTCGCCGAGGTCGACGAGGAGGTCGGCGACGTCGATCGGCGATGTCCCGCCGACCGGATCAGGGTCGTCGGATCCGCCGTCCGGGCCGGCCAGCCCCTGGCCGCCCCGGGACCCGAAGAGATCCAGCCCGAGCTGGTCGCCCGCGAGCGTCCGCTGGAGGGCGAGGAAGCTCCGCCGATGGAAGGGGGTCAGTCCCTGGCGGCGGATGGCCCGGCGGTGCTCGAGGGTCGCGTACCCCTGGTTGTGCTCCCAGCCGTAGCCCGGGTAGCGGGCGGCGAGCCGGGCCATCATCCGGTCCCGGACGACCTTGGCCACGACCGAGGCGCAGGCGATCGTGTAGCAGCGGGCGTCGCCGTCGACGATGGCCGTGTACGGACCCACGTGCCGCTCGAACCCGGCGATCCGGTTGCCGTCGACGAGAACGTGATCATGCCCGCCCAGGCGGGCCACCGCCCGGCGCATCGCCAGGTGGGTGGCGTGGTAGATGTTGAGCCGGTCGATCTCGTCGACCGACGCCGCCCCGACCCCGACCGCGACGGCCTTCGCCCGGATCAGCGGGGCGAGGCGCTCGCGCTGGGCGGCCGAGAGCGTCTTCGAATCCCGGACGCCGGGGATACGGTGGGAGTTCGGGCGGATGATGACCGCGGCGGCCACGACGGCGCCGCAGGTTGGGGCGACGCCGACCTCGTCCACGCCCACGACCCGGCTGGAACCGGACCGCCAGAGGGACCGCTCGAAACGGAATGAGGGGGCCGCCGGCACGACTTCTAGCCTAGCGCGCGACGTCGT
This sequence comes from uncultured Chloroflexia bacterium, assembly GCA_963719145.1. Taxonomy (GTDB): domain Bacteria; phylum Chloroflexota; class Limnocylindria; order Limnocylindrales; family CSP1-4; genus UBA5189. The sequence goes on along the minus strand of CAVRAX010000004.1, from coordinate 172,005 downwards.
CTCCCGCCGCCCCGGGCCGGGCCGGGATCCGCCGGCCGGGTCAGTTCGAGACGCGCCGCTCGCGAAGCGTCGCCGACTTGCCGACGCGCTTGCGGAGGAAGTACAGCTGGGCCCGACGGGCCTGGCCGTGGCGGACGACGTCGATCTTCTCGATCCGCGGGCTGTGGATCTTGAACGTGCGCTCCACGCCCACGCCACTGGCGATCTTGCGGACCGTGATCGAGCGGGTGATGCCTCCGCCACGGAGCCGCATGATCGTGCCCTCGAAGACCTGGATCCGCTCCTTGCCGCCCTCGACGACGCGGGCGGAGACGCGGACCGTGTCGCCGGTCGCGAGTTCGGGTAGGTCGGTGCGGAGCTGGTCGGCGACGAGCTCGTCGAGGACGTTCACGGTGGCGGTTCCTGATCGTGGGCAGCGGCGGCTGCGGGCTGGACGTGGATCGGGTGGCGCGGACCCGGCCGGGACCGGTCGCGGCGAGGGCGGAGTATAGCAGAGGCCCCGGAGCCTCAGGCCGGCCTGTCCCTGCTCAGTGAATCTGTCAGGGCCAACTGCTCAGGCCGGCCCGGGCGTGTCCCCGCCGCCGGCCGGATCCGGCTCCGCGTCATCGACGCTCGCCAGGGTCTCGAGGATGCGGCGCTCCTCGGCGCTCGCGGGCCGGTCGGCGAGCAGGTCGGGCCGCCGCTCGAGGGTCCGCCGCAGCGAGGCTTCGAGTCGCCAGCGACGGACGGCTTCGTGGTTGCCGCCGGCGAGGACATCGGGGACGCCCTCGCCTCGGAACGTCGCCGGGCGGGTGAACTGCGGGTACTCGAGGAGCCCGTGAGTGAATGACTCCTCGGCCGTCGAGGCGGCGTCGATGGCCCCGGGCAGGAGCCGGATCACCGCGTCGACGACCACGAGGGCCGGCAGCTCACCGCCGGTCAGGACGTAGTCGCCGATCGACAGCTCCAGGTCCACGAGGCCCCGGATCCGGTCGTCGACCCCCTCATAGCGGGGGCAGACGAGGATGAGGTGGTGGCGTCGGGCGAGGTTCGTCGCTCGCGCCTGCTTGAAGACCTCGCCCGCCGGGTCGAGGAGGATCGCGGTCGAACCCGGGGCGCGAAGGGCGTCGAGGGCCGCGGCGACCGGCTCGGGCCGCATGACCATCCCGGCGCCGCCGCCATAGGGCGCGTCGTCGACGCTGCGATGGCGACCCAGGCCCCAGTCGCGGAGGTCGTGAATCCGGATGTCGGCGATGCCCTGCTCCCGGATCCGGCCCGGAATGCTCGCCGCGAGCGGGCCCTCGAGCATCGCCGGGAACAGCGTCAGGAGGTCGATTCGCACCTCAGCCGGCCTCCCCGCTCTCCGCGGCGCCGGGGGCACCCTTGCCATGCCGTGACCAGCGCGGACGGCGCCGGGCCGGGCGTTCGGCACGACTCTCGCCCGGCGTCGCGCCGAGGTCCAGGCTCGACTCGTCGACGATGATCTCCCCGCGCTCGGGGGCGAACGTCCGGACGATGGTCCTGACGACCGGCACGTCGAACGGTCCGACCGGTCCGCCGTCGACCGCGATGACCTCCGACTCGCCGACCCGGTAGATGTCGGTGATGACACCCAGGTCCCGGCCCTGGAGGTCGCGGACCGCGGCCCCGATCACCTCGTGCCAGTAGACGGCCCCGGGCTCGAGGTCCGCCGCGCGGTCGACGACCGCCTCGAGATAGGCCTCGCGGAGGCGCTCCGCGGCCGTCCGTGAGCCGACCTCACGGAACTGCAGGCGCCAGCCCGGCCCGTCCTCGACGGGCCCCGCGGCGACGATCGTCAGGGGTGCGTCGCTGCCCTCGCGATGGAGGATCCGGCCCGGCGCGAATCGCGCTTCGGGATGATCCGTGAGGACCTCGATCCGAACGACGCCTCGCAGCCCGTGGAGCCCGCGGACGCGGCCGACGACGAGGCGGGTCCCCTCCGCCGGCGCGACGTCGCTCACGAGCCCTCGCTCAGAGGATCTCCAGCGTCACCGAGCCGCCGTCGCGGGCGGACGTGACCTTCAGGAGCGTCCGCAGCGCCTTGGCGACGCTGCCGTTCCGCCCGATCACCTTGCCCATGTCGTCCTCCGCGACATGGAGCTCGATGACCGTGCCCTCGCCGTCCTCGACCTCGGTGACGGTGACCGACCCGGGGTCGTCGACGAGCGACTTGGCGACGTACTCGACCAGCTCTTTGGCAGCCATCTCGGAGCTCCTACTCGGCGGCGGGGATGACGCCGGCGACGCGCAGCAGGCGGGCCACCGTGTCGGACGGCCGGGCCCCCTTGGCGAGCCAGGCCCTGGCCTTCTCGGCGTCGATGGCGAGCTCGATCGGATCTGTCCGCGGGTTGTAATGCCCGATCGTCTCGATCGAACGGCTGTCGCGGGCGCTCCGCGAATCGGCAACGACGACGCGATAGGCCGGCTGTTTCGTCGCGCCGACGCGCGTCAACCGGATTCGGACGGCCATGGTGTGCAGGTTCCTCCTTGATGAACGGGCCGGGCCGGCCCGACGGCATTACTTGACGGTGAGCACGCCCCGGACGCGAGCGTCCGCGCCTGACCGGGTGAGGGTGAACGCGCCGCCGGCGAGATGGTCCAGGTACGGCTTCAGATCGCGTGTCCAGGTATCCATCTCATCGGCCGGCAAGAACCGCTCGACCAACCCCAGGGCGGCGTCGATCGCGACGTAGACCTGGACGCTGTTGCGGGAACCGGCGATGTCGATCGCCGCACCGTACGTCGCCGTGGTTGCCAGCGAATCGTCCGCCTTGACGTCCAGGATCCGTCCGACCACGCCGTCGCCGACGCCGATGATGACGAGGTCGTCGCGGACGGCCATCTCGAAGGCGAACCGGGCGCCGGGCGCCGTGTCGAGGCCGCTGCCGGCCATGCCGAGATCGCCGAGCAGGGTCGAGAGGTCGCCGAGGTCGACGGACGTGATCGTGACGCCACCGTGGTCGGTGTCTCGGATCGTGATGTCCGTCCCGGTCGAGGCCAGGACCAGGAGGTTCCGGATCTGGGCCAGTCGGGCGGAGGCGGCGGCTGCGTCGGTGCCCCGGACGAGCAGCGCTCCACCGACCCCGTCATCGGTCGGCACGATCGCAATGCCGGCCTCCTCCATCCAGTCGACGAGGTTGGCCGTCCCGCCGACCGCGGCCAGGCCCGCTTCGAGCTGCTGGAGCGTGCCGGCCTGGGTCGGGTCGTTCCGGAGCCGCGTGAGGAGTTGCTCGACCGTGGCGCCCACGCCGTGGCCCTCCACGTAGCCGAGCGTGTCGGAGGGCAGCACCGGGGCGAACACGCTGTCGGCCGCCGGTGCGACGGTCGGGCCGCCGGATGCGGTCGGGGCGCCGGAGCCGGACGAGGCCAGGGTGTCGAACACCAGCGCGTTGTCGATGACACGGACCCCCTCGATGACCCAGGTGGTCTCAAGGGTCCCGAGGTCCTGACCGGCGGTGCCCACCGTGTTCCGGAACATGTCGACCATCGCCGCGCCGTCGATGAAGACCGACGCGACCTGGTCGCCGTCGAGCCTGGCTCGGGCCGTGGCGTAGCGCGAGCTGCCGTCCATCCCCGTACCGTCAAGGCGCGCGTCCAAGCCGGTGGCGACGGCGGCGGCGCTGCCGAAGAGCAGGTACCGCCCGTCGATCGCGCAGGCCAGGTCGGACGAGACCGTTCGGATCTCGACATCGCGATGGGTGGTGTTGGTCGTCGTCGAGCCGAAGACCGAGTCACACGTTGCGGCCCCGTCCGTCGTCGCCACGGCCAGGATGCCGTCCGACGGCTGCGTCCCGCCAGACGACAGCGACGACAGCGCACCGGGCGTGATCGCCACGGCCATCGGGCCGGCGAGCAGCGGCTTGACCTGGCTGGCGTAGTCGATGGCGCCATCGCTGCCCTGTCGGACGATCCGGTCGAGGGCCTCGTCGATCTTGGCATCGAGGGTCGACTGATCCTCGAAGCCCGGGAAGTGGGCCAGGAAGTTGCCGAAGTGCTGGCGCTGGTCGCCCGGCAGCTCCGGCCGCAGCTCGATGACGATCGCGCTATCGGCAGGCAGGTATTTGAGGGCGTCGGGCAGCGGCCGGGCGCCGAGGAGCGTCGCCGCCAGGACGAGGCCGGCGAGGGCGGCCACGGCCACCCCGCCGCCGACGAGCCAGCGGGCCCGGCTCCCGCCGGGCGCGCCCGGGCGGCCCGCGACCACGACCTCGGTCGACGCGGGCCGGTCGGCGATCGTCGCGGTGTCCGGGGCGCCGGCCATCTCGGGTGCGCTCAGGAGCCCGGACTCGGACGGGGTCTGGATCGGATCGGTCGGATTCGGATCCACGGGTCTGTCCTTCCGCTAGCGACGACCGGGGAAGGCGCCGGCGAGGCCCTTCCCGCGCATCGTGGAGAGCTGCTTCATGAGCTTCTGCATCTCGCCGAACTGCTTGACCAGGCGATTCACGTCGGTGAGCTCCGTCCCGGAGCCGGCCGCGATCCGGCGACGCCGCGATGCGTTGAGGACCGCCGGCTCGCGGCGTTCGCGGGGTGTCATCGAGCGGATGATCGCCTCGGTCCGCTTCATCTCGCCGCGGTCCACCGCGTCCTGGGCGTCCTTGGCCATCGACCCGAGGCCGGGGATCATCGACACGAGCTGGCCGATCGGTCCCATCCTCTGGACCTGCTGGAGCTGCTCGAGCATGTCCTCGAGGGTGAACTCCGCCTTGCGGAGCTTCGCCTCGAGCTTCTCTGCCTGGCCGGCGTCGACGACCTCCTGGGCCCGCTCGACGAGGGTCATGACGTCGCCCATGCCGAGGATCCGCCCGGCCAGCCGGTCGGGATGGAACACCTCCAGGGCGTCCGTCTTCTCGCCGCTGCCGAGGAACTTGACGGGGATGCCGCTGACAGCGGCGATCGAGAGGGCCGCGCCGCCTCGGGCGTCGCCGTCGACCTTCGTCAGGACGAGCCCGGTCACCGGGACGGCGGCGGCGAAGGCCAGGGCTACCGAGACCGCCTCCTGCCCGGTCATGGCGTCGACGACGAGGAGCGTCTCGACGGGCTTGATCGCTGCCTCGAGGGCGGCGATCTCGGCCATCAGGGCCTCGTCGATCGAGAGCCGGCCGGCCGTGTCGAGGATGACCGTGTCGCGGACCAGCCCGCGGGCGGCCTCGAGGCCGCCGCGAGCGATGTCCACGACCGGCGTCCCGGCGGGCGCCCGGTGGACCGGCACGTCCAGGCTCCGGCCGAGCGTCTCGAGCTGGTCCGCGGCCGCCGGCCGGTACGGGTCGGCGGCGACGAGGAGCGGGCGCCGGCCCTGCTTGATGACGAAACGGGCGAGCTTGGCGGCCGTCGTCGTCTTGCCCGAACCCTGGAGGCCGACGAGGGAGATCACGGCCGGGTTGCCCTGCAGCCGGAAGGTCCGATCGCCGACGCCGAGGAGGGCGACGAGCTCGTCGTGGACGATCTTCACGACCTGCTGGCCGGCCGTCAGGCTGCCCAGGATCTCCGCACCCAGCGCCTGCTCGCGGACGCGGGCCACGAAGTCCTTGACGACCCGGAAGTTGACGTCCGCCTCGAGGAGGGCCAGCCGGATCTCGCGCATGGCGGTGTCGACGTCCGCCTCGCTGACGCGGCCGTGGCCGGTCAGGCTGGCGAGCGTCTGGCGCAGCCGATCGCTGAGGGCGTCGAACACGACTTCCTGCGGTTCTCCTGTGAGCAATCACCGGCCTGTCGCACGGACGGCCGGGTGGTGCGCGAATTCTGGCGACACCGGGGGCCGGCAGAGTGTAGCGCATCGATGCCTCGAAGCCCCCGCTCGCGGCCGGCCGCGTCAGGGGGCGGCAATCTCGAACGGGAGCTCCTTCTTCGCCGATCCGTCACTGATCACGAGCACGTAGGCGCCGTCACCGGGCGCGGGGACCTCGAAGCGGCTCTGCAGCCCCGGCTCGCGGTTGCCCGGCGCGATCACGAGCGTGGACTGGCTGTGGCCGTCGCGGCGCGGTGAGATCGTCGTTCCGTCGGGCAGGCGGAGGGCCACGTTGTCGGCGGTGAAGGCGAAGCCGCCGACGAAGCTCGAGCGGTACGTCGCGTCGTACGTCAGGGTCAGGGCCAGGAGATCCGGCTCGAGCTCCTGGCGCCAGTCGGGCAGGTCGGCCCGCAGCTCGAGGCCCAGCAAGGTGATGCGGAGGGCACCGGCCTGGCCGGTCAGGTCCAGGGCCGCCGTCCGGGGCTCGAGCGTCACGACCTCGACGGAGCCGGGGACGAGGGGTGCCACGGCCTGGTGCTCCGTCACCCGCCCGACGACGATCGACGCGGCGGGCACGTCGAAGCCGGCGTCGACGTCGAAGACGAGGCTGGTGAACGTGGTCCCGCCCACCGGGACGACCGGCAGGGTCGAGTCGCGATCCGGCTCGACCGTGCGGGAGCCGGCCCGGAGGACGATCGGCCCGTCGAGGGTGGCGTCGTCGGGGCCGGGATTCCGGAGGGCCAGCGCCAGGGCGACGGGACCGCCCTTCGGGTCGAGCTTGGCGGTGACCGTCTTCAGGGTCAGGACGAAGCCGCCGTACCAGGTCGTCGTGTCGAGTCGGTACGTCGTGACCGTCGGCGTCGCCTCCGGCTGTGGGCTGTCGGTCGCGGGGCTCGACGGCTCCGGAGCGTCGCTGAGACAGGCCCCCGCGACGAGCGCGACCACGAGCGCGACGGCGGCGGCCCGGAGCGAGCCGCCCCCGGTCACCCGCCGCCGGGACTGCGCGGGGCGTCGGCGAAGAGGGCCTCGACGAAGCGGTCCGGGTCGAAGGGCAGCAGGTCGTCGATCCCCTCGCCCACGCCGACGAAGCGGACCGGCACGCCGAGCTGATCCTCGATCGCGAAGACGATCCCGCCGCGGGCCGTGGAGTCGAGCTTCGTCAGGACGATTCCGGTCAGCCCCACGGCGGCATGGAAGGCCACCGCCTGGGCGAGTCCGTTCTGGCCGGTCGTGGCGTCCAGCACGAAGAGTGTTTCGGGGATCGCCCCCGGCAGCCGGCGGTCGATGACCCGGCGGATCTTCGCCAGCTCGTCCATCAGGTTCGACTTCGTGTGGAGGCGGCCCGCGGTGTCGGCAAGGACGACGTCGGCGCCCCTGGCGATGGCCGCATCGAGGGCATCGTAGACGACCGCCCCGGGGTCGGCGCCCGGAGCGTGCGCCACGACGTCCGCGCCGGCCCGCTCCGCCCAGACGCGGAGCTGGTCCACCGCGGCGGCCCGGAACGTGTCGGCGGCGGCGAGGAGGACGTGGCGGCCGGCCCGTCGCTCGCGATGGGCGAGCTTGCCGATCGTCGTCGTCTTGCCGGTCCCGTTGACGCCGACGACGAGGATGATCGTCGGGTGGCCGTCCACCGCCGGCCGGAGGTCCCAGTCGGGATCACGTGGGGCGAGGAGCCCGGCGAGCTCGTCCCGGACGGCGGCTTCGGCCGAGCCGGCGTCGCGGCGGGCCCTTGCCCGTTCGACGATCCAGCCCGCGAGCGAGGCCCCGACGTCCCCGCTGATGAGGGCCGCCTCGACCTCGTCCCAGTCGGCCGGCGCGATCTCGGCCGTCCCGAAGAGGCCGCGGAGGCGGCTCATGAAGCCGCCCCGACTCGGGGCCAGGCCGGCGGCAAGCTCCGCCGTGGCGTGCTCTTCCGCCTGCGGGTCCACCTTCAGGCCGGGGTCCCCGCGGACCCGGCCTGAACGGCCGGACCCGGGCTCTCGGCGAGCTCGGTCGCCTCGTCGAGCCGGAGGCTGATCACCCTGCTGATCGAATCGTCGCCGACAGTCACCCCGTACAGGGCGTCGGCGATCTCGATCGTGCCCCGGTTGTGGGTGATGACGACGAACTGCGTCGCCTCCGCGAGCTCACGCAGGGCCGTCGTGAACCGCCCCACGTTCGCCTCGTCGAGGGCGGCGTCGACCTCGTCGAGGACGCAGAACGGCACCGGCCGGACCTCGAGCATCGCGAAGAGGAGGGCGACGGCGGTGAGGGCTCGCTCCCCGCCCGACAGCATCGCCAGGGCCTGGGCCTTCTTGCCCGGCGGCCGGGCGACGATCTCGACCCCGGTCGAGGCGAGATCCGCGGGATCGGTCAGCGACACGCGGGCGAAGCCCCCGCCGAAGAGCTGGCGGAAGCGGGCATCGAAGCGGGCCTCGAGGGCCTGGAAGGTGGTCCTGAACTGCTCCGAGATCAGGCCGTCGAGCTCGTTGATGAGCGCTCGCGTCCGGTCAATCGCACCCCGCAGGTCGTCGTGCTGGCTTTCGAGTTCCTCGAGCCGTGCCCTGACCGTCGCGTACTCCTCCACGGCATAGGGGTTCGCCGCCCCGAGCTCGTGGTAGCGCCGCCGGAGCGTCGCCAGGCGGCCGGGTCCCGGCACGTCGCCCGGCGGCGCCGAGGCCGCCCAGCCACGGCCGGCGACATCGAGCGCGGCGGCAAGCCGGATCGCCTCGTCGGCCTCGTCGGCTTCTTCGGATTCGTCGGCTTCGTCGGCCGCCCGGCCGGTCTCGTCGGCCGCCTCCCCGAGATCCGACCGCCGGGCCCCGCCGGTCGCACCGCCGGCGTCCGCGGTGCCCGCCGGGCCGGCGTTGGCTGCATCGGCGCCGGCGAGGATCGGGCCCGAGCCCGGCCGCCGCTGCATCCCGGCGACGGCTTCCAGGTGCCGGAGGCCCAGGGGACCCAGCCCGGCGAGCTCGACGAGGAGCTGCTCGCGGAGGGCATCCCTGCCGAGACGCGCCTCCAGATCGTCGTGCTCCTCGGTCCGCGACCGATCCTCGGCCGCACGCAACCGCTCGCGGGCCGCCAGGGCGGCCCGTTCAGCCTCGGCAAGCCTCGCCCGCTCATCGGCATCGGCGGACAGGAGGCCATCGAGAGCGGCGCGGGCCTCGGCCTCGCGAACCGTGGCATCGGCGAGGACGGCGGCATGGGCGGTGCGCTCGGCGGCGAGCGCCCGGCCGTCCTCGGCAAGCTCGGTCATGGCCCGGTCCGCTGCCCCGATCCGGGCCTCGTCCATCCCGATGGCCGCCTCGGCGGCCGCCCGCCGTCGCTCCGCTTCGCGACGAGCGCTCTCGCCCTCGGCGACGACCATCGCCAGCCGATCGCGGCGCGCCCGGAGCTCGGCCGCTCGGGCCTCCCAGGCAGCGAGCGCGTCGCGGTCCGGGCTTCCGGCGGCGGCGTCGGCATCTGCCGCTACCTCATCCGGCACGGCCGCCCGGGCTCGCTCGGCCTCGTCGGCCAGGCGGCTCGCCTGGGCCGCGTGCCAGGTCGCTTCGCGCAGCAGGGCGTCATGCCGGCGTGCCGCCAGCCGCTCCGCGTCCTCGGCGGCACGTCGGGCGGCTTGCGCGGCCGACTCTGCGGCGGCGGCCTCGTCCAGCGCGACACGCGCGGCCGCGGCCAGCTCCATGGCCTCGGCGGCCGTCGCCGCCATGTCCTGATTCGCGCGCTCGGCCGCCTCGAGCGCAGCCTGGGCCCGCTCCAGCTCGACCCGCGCCTGGAGCACCCTGTCACCCACCCCGAGGCGGACGACGACCTCGCCGACGACCGCCGAGCCATCCCGCGGCACGGCGACCCAGCCCGAGGGGAGCCATGGCTGGATGGCCAATGCCGCAGCCAGGTCGGGCGTCCAGGCGGCCCGGCCGAACAGGCGCCGCGCGACCCCCGTCCCGTCTCGCCGGACGGCATCGGAGAGGACGCCTCCTCCGACCTCGGCGAGACGGGCTTCGAAGAGAGGATCGCGGGCCGTGGCTGCGCCCGAACCACTCGTCGCGCTGGCGCCGCGGGCCGGTCGATCGGCCTCCCGGCTCGCCGCCGGGCCGGGAGGTGAACCCTCCGGCGACCCGTCGACCACGACGGCCAGACCCCGCTCGCCGGTCAGCTCGAGGATCGCGTTTCGGGTCGTCAGGTAGGCCCTTCCCGCCCCGGCCAGGGCCGCGTCGGCGGCCGCCCGCAGCCCGGGCTCGACGACGAGGTCCTCGTCGATCCGACGTCCTCCGCGGACCCGCAGCCGAGCTGCGACGCCGCTGCCCGATTCGTCGGAGACCGCGGTCGCGCGGGCCGCCCGGGCGACCTGCAGGCCGCTCTGGATCGCCGCGGCCTCGGCTGCTCGGTCCGCCCCCGCCCGCGCCGCGGCCGACCGCAGCTCGAAGACCTGCTGGGCCTCCGCCCGAGTCCCCGCCGCGGCCGTCTCCGCCGCGATGGCCCGCTCGAGCTCGTCGGCCCCGTCGGCGAGCGCAGCGGCGGACGTTCCCACGCGCAGCGCGGCCTCCGCGGACCGGGCCGCCTCGGCCGTCGCCGCTCGCTCTGCCTCCGCCACCCGTCGCCGGGCGGCCTCGACCTCGGCCGCCCGCGCGGTCGCCGCGCGCCGGACCGCGGCCACGTCCGAGTCGCGCGCCTGCGTCTGGGCCCGGAGCGCCGCCAGCTCCGCCAACGCCTCGGCGAGGGCCCGCTCCGCATCGCTCAACGCGGCCTCGGCCGCAAGGTCTCGGGCCGGAACCGGCCCCGCCAGACGTCGGCGCTGGTCGTCGAGATCGGCCTCCGCGGCCATCCGCTCGGCGACGAGCCGGTCGCGGTCGCGGCCGAGGGCCGACGCCTCGGAGACGAGCTGCCCGTCGCGAAGCTGGGCGGCGGTCAGGACCGCCCGGGCCTCGTCGGCTTGCCGGCGCAGGGCGGCGGCGGAGGCGGCGCGGTCGCCGATCGCCGTGGTCACGCTCGCGGCCGCGGCCTCGGCCGTCGTGAGCTCCGAGAGCGCGCCGTCCACCTCGGCCCGGGCACCCGCGAGACGGCCGCCGGCGTCCGCGATCCTGGCCGAGGCGGCGTGCCAGCGGGCATGCGCGGCGAGGATGAGGGCGGCCGCGAGCTCGTCCGCCGCCGACAGCCGCGTCGCCTGCTGCTCGGCCTGGGCGGCCAGCCGCCGGGCCTGCGGTCGGAGCTCGGCGAGGATGTCCTCGACCCGGGCGAGGTTTGCCTCCGACTCGGCCAGCTGCTCCTCCGCGCGACGGCGCCGTCGTTCGTGGCGGCGAACGCCGGCGACCTCCTCGAACAGCGGCCGCCGCTCCTCGGGTCTGAGCGCCAGGGCCTGGTCGACCATGCCCTGGCCGATGAACAGGAATGCGTTCTCGGCGAGGTGCGCGGAGTCGAGGAGATCGACGAGATCCCGCAGGCGGACCCGCTGGCGGTTCACGAGATACTCGCTCTCGCCGGAGCGGAAGAGCCGGCGGCCCAGCTCCACGACGCCATACTCGACGGGCAGGAGTCCGTCGGCGTTGTCGAGGGTCAGCTGCACGTCGGCCATGCCGACCGCCGCCCGGCGCTCCGAGCCCGCCCAGATGACGTCCTCCGACTTCCGCAATCGGAGGGCCCGGCCCTGTTCGCCGAGGGCCCACCGCAGCGCGTCCGCGAGGTTGCTCTTGCCGGACCCGTTCGGCCCGACGACGGCGCTGATGCCGGGCCCGAACGTCACGTGGGTCCGTTCGGCGAACGACTTGAAGCCCTGGAGGCGGACCGAGAGGAGCCGGGCTGCCGCGGTCATGACTGGTCGGCCTCGCGACCGGCCGGGCGAGCTCCGTCGCCAGCTCCGTCGCTAGCCCCGTTGCGAGCCTCGTCCGGAGCCCTGCGGCCCGAAGCGAGCCCGACATCGAGGCGGGCGATCGCCGCCAACGCCTCGGCCGCGGCGTTCGTCTCGGCGGTTCGGCGCGATGGTCCGACGCCGGCCCCGAGGGATCGGCCGTCGACCACGACCTCGACCCGGAAGACCTTCTCGTGGTCCGGGCCGACGGCCTCGAGGAGCCGGTACTCCGGCCGCGCCCCGGAGGTCCGCTGGGTGTGCTCCTGGAGACGGCTCTTTGGGCTCTTCAGCGCCGCCGGCGGGAGACCGGCCCGGATCTCGCGCTCGGCCACCCGGGTGACCCAGTCGCGGGCGACCTCCCAGCCGCCGTCGACGAGGATGGCCCCGGCGACGGCCTCCAGCGTGGAGGCCAGGAGAGACGGCCGCCGTCGCCCGCCCCGCTGGGCCTCGCCCTCGCCGAGGCGCAGCTCCTCGCCCAGCCCGATCCGACCCGCCAGGCGGGCCAGCCCGGTCGTGCTGACGATGGCGGCGCGGCGCGACGAGAGGAGGCCCTCGTCATCCTCGGGATGGTGCGCGTAGAGGGCCTCGGAGATGGCGAGATTGATCACTGCGTCGCCGAGGAACTCGAGGCGCTCGTTGTGGCCGGCGGCCGCGCCCGGATGCTCGTGCATCCAGGACGAGTGGGTCAGGGCCTGGGCGATGAGCGCCCGGTCCCGGACCGGGATGTCGAGGCGGGCGACGAGGTCATCGATCCGATCCACGATCCGTCCGGCGGGCGGGCGCCCGAGATCGGCGGCGGTCCGCGGAGACCTCCCTCAGGAGGTCCGCTCGTCGATGTAGTCGGCGGCGTCCTGGACCGTTCGGATCTTCTCGGCGTCCTCGTCCGAGATCTCCGTCCCGAACTCTTCCTCGAGGCTCATGATCAGCTCGACGAGATCCAGCGAGTCGGCGTTGAGGTCGTCGACGAACGAGGCCTCCGGCTTGACCTCGTCCTCGTCGACGCCGAGCTGCTCGACGACGATCTTCTTGAGTCGCTCGTAGGTGGTGGCCACTGACTCCCTCCTCGGAGTTTCGGGTGCCGGGGGCTCAGGCGCCGCCCGTGTCTCGTGCGATCCGTCCTAGCACGCCGTTCATGAGTCGGCGCATCGGGTCTCCGCTGTACGTTCGCGCCAGTTCGACCCACTCGGCGATCGCCACCCGGGCCGGCGTCGGCGAGTGTAGCACCTCGCCGATCGCGCAACGAAGGAGGGCGCGATCCATCCGGGCGAGCTGGGTGACGGCGTATTGGGGGGCCGCCGCCTCGATCCGGCCGTCGATCGTGTCGCGGTTGGCAACGACCGCCGCGACGAGCTGGCGGGCCAGATCGGCCGTGCCCGGATCGGCCTCGGTCTCGGCCAGCTGGCGCTCCAGGACGGCGGTCGCCGTCCGCTGCCCGAACTCGGCCTCGAAGACGGCCGAGAGGGCCGCCCGCCGGGCCGCCCGCCGGCTCCGCAGGAGATCGGCCGACCGGCCGCGTGCCCGATCGGCCATCCGTCCGAGGATCTCAGCCGCCGACGCCGTCGACGACGACGGTCACGTTCCCGAGGTGAAGACCAAGCAGGCGCTCCACGGCGCCGGTCACGGCGGCCCGGACCTGGCGCCCGACGACCGACAGGTCGGCCCCGGGTCGGGCGACGATCCAGAGCCGGACGTCGACCTGCTCCCCGCGCACGCGAACTGCGACCGGTGCGCCCCGGAAGACGGCCCGCCAGGCGGGTCCGCCGCGGGCGACGCGCATCACCCCGGGGACCTCGAAGGCGGCCAGGCGGATCATCTCGACGATGACGCCGCGCCCGACGGAGAGGGCCGGTCCGCTCATGGGGCATCCTCCGGGTCGAGGGTCGAGTCCATGGCCGCGCGATCCGCGCCGACGCCGGCCGCATCGATCCTCGCGGCGTCCTCGCGGAGGGCCTCGGCGATGAGCGCCGGCACCCCGGTCCGGGCCGTCGCCGCGGCGACCGCGCAGCCGAAGCCGATCATGCGCCGCCTGGCGCGGCCGTGGGTGATGATCACCGAGCCGCGGACGCCCAGGAGCGGCGACCCGCCCGCCTTCTCGTAGTCGAACACGTCCCGGATCCGGGCGACACCGGGGCGCAGCAAGAGATACGCCAGCCGTCCCCGGAGCGACCGCCGGAACTCGCCCCGGAACAGGTCGAAGATGAACGTCGACAGACCCTCGAAGAACTTGATGACGACGTTGCCGGTGACCGCATCGGTGACGACGACGTCGGCCAGGTCGCCGGTCACGTCCTTGCCCTCGACGTTGCCCACGAACCGGAGGCCGGAGACGTCGAGGAGCTCGGTCGCGCGCTGGATCCGGAGATCGCCCTTGCCCTTCTCCTCGCCGATCGAGAGGAGGGCCACCCGGGGCTCGGCGATACCGAGGACGCGCTCGGCGAAGATCGCCCCCATCCGCGCGTACTGGGCGAGGTTCTCGGCGGTCGAGTCCGGGTTGGCGCCGATGTCGAGCAGGACGAACGGCGTCCCCGTCCGGATCATCTGGACGGCGAGGGCCGGGCGATCGACGCCCGGGAGGCGGCCGATCCGCAGGACCGCCGCCGCCATCCCGGCGCCGGTGTGCCCGGCGGTGATGACGGCATCCGCCTCGCCCCGGCGGACGAGGTCGCAGGCGACGAGGATGGAGGCGTCCTTCTTCTCCCGCAGGGCGAGGGCGGGATGCTCGTCCATCTCGATGACCTGGCTGGCGGGGACGATCGAGACATTGGGCGGCAGGACGCCGGCGGCGTCCCTGAGCACCGACTCGATTCCGACGAGGAGAACCCGGTCCTCCGGGTGGGCCCTGGCGTGATCGAGAGCGCCGGGGACGATCTCGGCCGGCCCGTGGTCCCCGCCCATCGCGTCGACGGCGATCCTGACCGTCAGCGGAGCACGGGCTTGCCCGGCATCGTCGGGATCGAGGGAAGGCGCCTCTCGCCGGGGGGGAGCCCAGCCATCGCCGGCGGACTCGTCGTTCATCGGCTCAGGAGGCGGGCTCGTTGTCCTTGGGCACCTTGATCTCGAGGACCGGCCGGCCGCCGTAGTAGCCGCACGTGGGACAGGCGCGATGCGCCCGCTTCGGCTGGTGGCAGTGGGGGCACTCCTCGAGCTGCGGGAGCGTCAGCGCGAGGTGCGCTCGACGGTCTCCCTGGCGTGCGTGGGAGACTCGTCGCTTGGGCACGCCCATGGTGTCGTGTCGCTCCTTTCGAGACCCTCGCCGTCCCAGGACGGCCCGGGCGAGGGGGCAGGCAGGGCCCGCCGTCGGGATCGCGGTTCGAGATCGGATGGCCCGGGGCGCGGAGGCGTGGGACCGAGCCGGGAGTCTACCCGTTCTCCGGCCCGTCGTCGACCCGGAACGACCGAAGTGCGGCCAGGCGTGGGTCGATCTCGTCCTCGGGGTGGGGGGCATGATCGGGGCCGAGGCGGGCGCCGCAGACGGCGCACAGGCCGGGGCAGTCCGGCCGGCAGAGCGGCGCGATCGGCTCGGCCAGCGAGATCGCCTCCCTGACCAGCGGCTCGAGCTCGAGCTCGTGATGGTCGGTCAGGCGGACCGCGTCGGGCTCGGTCGTGGGGTCCAGCCGCAGTCCGGTCGAGATGTCGATCGCGGGCAGCGCTTCTTCGGCGATCCTGAGCTCGAGCGGGACCTCGATGTCGACGAGGCACCGGCTGCACGTCCCCGCGATCGCGGTCCGGAGCCGGGCATCGACGAGGATGCCGCGGTTCGTCCGGGCGACGTCGAGGCGGCCCTCGATCGGATCGGTCAGGTGGAGCTCGGCGTCGAGCGGGATCGTCACCCCGGCGATCTCCACGGACTGGCGGGAGCCGGGAGGCTTCGCCAGGAGCCCCGCGAGCGGATAGGTCAGGGGCTCGAAGCGGGTCACCGGTAGGCGGGGTGGCGCGCGTCCTCGTCCTCGTCCTCGGGCTCGTCGTCGATCGCGTCGTCGAGGTCGGCCTCGTCCAGGTCCTCCGCGGCGGCCTCTTCGTCCTCGAGCCCGTCGGCCACGCCGGCCAGCTCGACCCGCCGGTCGTCGAGCACGGCCATGCCCTTCTGGATCCCGGTGAGCGCCTTCGCGACCTCCCCCTCGAGGGCAGCCAGCACCTGGATGGCGTACTCGTCGGCTCCGGCGCGGACGTCGTCGGCGGCGTCCTGGGCGTCGCGGATGATCCGGCGGCCTTCCTCCTCGGCCAGCTCGAGGAGCCCTCGCTCGCCGATGAGGAACGCCGCCTGCTCCTGCGCCCGGCTGACGATCCGGCTCGCCTCGTCCTCGGCCTTCTCGAGGATGCGCTCGCCCTCCGAGTTGATCCGCTTCGCGGCCCGGACCTCCTCCGGGATGGCCACGCGGAGCTGGTCGACGAGATCGAGGACCGCGTCGCGGTCGACGATGACGTTGCGGGTGAGGGGGAGCGATCGCCCGGTCGCGATCAGGGACTCGAGCCGCTCGAGGAGGAAGATGATGTCCAGGTGAGAATCCTCAGGCGAGGCGGGTGGTCGTCGGGGATTATCGCACGGCCCGGACGGTCATCGACGGCCGTTCATGGCCGCGTCGAGCGCGGCCGCGGCCGGCGGCGGGATCATCTCGCTAACGTCGCCGCCGAACCGGGCAATCTCCTTGACGAGGGTCGAGCTCACGTAGCCGTGCTCGAGCGCCGTCATGAAGAAGACGGTGTCGACGTCCGGGGCCAGCTTCCGGTTGTTGTGGGCCAGCTGGAGCTCGGCCTCGAAGTCGGAGACGGCCCGCAGCCCCCGGACGATCGAGGTCGCGCCGTTGGCCCGCACGGCGTCGACGGTCAGGCCGTCGAACGTCACCACGTCGGCCCGGCCGGCGGGCAGCCCGGCTGCGTCGAGCGCCTCGCGCAGGGCGCGGACCCGGGTGGGGGCGTCGAGGAGGGGGGCCTTGCGGGGGTTCTGGAGGACCGCGACGATGACCCGGTCGAAGACGGTCAGGGCCCGGTGGACGATGTCGAGGTGGCCGTTCGTGACCGGATCGAACGATCCCGGATAGACCGCGACCTTCACGCCTCCTCCTCACCCGGCCCGCCGCCGGCCGGCTCCGCGATTCGGCTGTCCGCGGCGCCGGGGTCGTCGACCGCGTCGCCGAGCCGGTAGAACGTCAGGGCCGTCTCGCCGAAGCGACGCTCCCGCACGGATGCTAGCAGCCCGACTCGCTCCGGCGGCCGGTCACGCCAGAAGTGCTTCGCCACGACCTGGGCCCGAGATGCGAGGAGTCGGCCGTCGCCGAGGGTCGCGAGCGCACGCACGAGCACGTCCGACCGGTCGTAGGGCGGATCGGCGAGCACGACGTCGTACGGCCCCCCGACGGGGCCGCTCGCCGCGCGAAGCCAGGCGACGGCCTCCGCCCGGACGACGCGGACCGCGGGGCCGGCCAGGTGGGCCCGCTCGAGGTTGGCCCTGATCGTCGCCACGGCGCCCGGATCTCGTTCCACGAACGTCGCCGCGGCGGCGCCGCGGGACAGGGCCTCGATTCCGCCCGCGCCGCTGCCGGCGAAGAGATCGAGCACCCGAGCCCCGCGGAGGTCGGCCTCGAGGATCGCGAAGAGGGCCTCCTTCACCCGGTCACCGAAGGGGCGGGTGCCGGGCCCCGGTGTCGACAGCCGGATGCCGCGGGCGGTGCCGGCGATGACCCTCCCGGCTCCGGCCGAGTTGGCTCCGGCCAGGCCAGCTCCGCCCTGGCCAGCTCCGCCCTGGCCAGCTCCGCCCTGGCCGGCGCCGCCCCGCGCGCCGTCCCGGGTCACGCCGCCGACCCCGGCTCCGCCCTGGCGACGCCGGCCAGCCAGCCGGTCCGGAGCTCCGCGTCGAGGGCCTCGTGGCCGGGGCCCAGGGTGCCGGCCGCGTCGAGCATCGACTCGGCGACCTCGCGGGCCTTCACCGCGAGCTCACGGTGGCCCTCGCGCTGGAGCGAGGCGACACGGAGCTCGGGGAGGCCGCTCTGGACGAGCCCGAGGACGTTGCCCTCGCGGCGGAGCTCCCAGTCGCGCTCGGCGAGCTCGAAGCCGTCGCGCAGGTCGCGCACGGCCGCGAGCCGGGCCTGGGCCGTCTCGTCGGTCGAGTCGGAGACGAGGACGCAGAAGGATTCCTCGGTTCCCCGACCCACCCGGCCGCGGAGCTGGTGGAGCTGGGCGAGGCCGAAGCGGTCGGCGCCCTCGACGATCATCATCGTCGCCTCGGGGACGTCGACGCCGACCTCCACGACCGTCGTTCCGACGAGAATGTCGAGCTCGCCGTCGCGAAAGCGTCCCATCTCCGCGTCCCGCGCGGCCGGTCGAAGCCGACCGTGGACCAGGCCGACGCGAAGCGGCGAGAGGAGCTGGCGAAGGCGGACGGCCTCGGCCTCGGCGGCCACGGCCGACGACTCGATGGCGGTCTCGTCGCCCGCGGCGATATCGATCGTGCTGCCGTCGTCGGCGGCCTCCTCGTCGGCGACGATGAGGGGCACCACGACGAAGGTCCGGTTCCCGCGGGCCGCCTCGTCCCTCACCCGTTGCCACGTCCCATCGAGCTCGGCCGGCCGGCGGATGCCCGTCCGAATCGCGATCCGGCCCTCGGGCGGTGTCCGGAGGTCGGTGACGTCGAGGTCGGCGTAGAGGACCTGGCCGAGGGTCCTCGGGATCGGCGTCGCCGTCATCAGGAGGACGTGGGGCACGCGGCCGCCGGCCTTCGCCTCGAGCGCGGCCCGCTGCTCGACGCCGAAGCGGTGCTGCTCGTCGACGACCGCGAGGCCGAGATCGGCGAACGCGACCGACTCGGAGATCAGGGCATGGGTGCCGACGACGATCCGGGCCAGCCCGCCGGCCAGGAGCTCGCGGGTCCGGTTGGCGTCGGCCGCCCGCATCGAGCCGGTCAACAGCTCGACCTCGACGCCGAGCGGCTCGAGGAGCTCGAGGAGCGTCCGCTGGTGCTGCCGGGCGAGGAGGTCGGTGGGGGCGAGGAGGGCGCCCTGCCGGCCGGCCTGGGCAACCGCGGCCAGGGCCCAGGCGGCCACCGCCGTCTTGCCCGAGCCGACGTCACCCTGGAGGAGACGGAGCATCGGGGTCGGCCGGCCCAGATCGTCCCGGATCGCGGCGATGGCGTCCGCCTGGTCGGCCGTCAGGTCCACAGCCCGGGCGACCCTGCGGCGAAGCCCCGCCACGATCGCCTCGCGGATCGAGGCGTCGGTCCCGTCCTCGACCGTCACCGCCCGGCCCCGCTCCCCCACCCTCGCCCGGCGCCGGCCGACCATCCCGAGCTGGAGGGCGAGCAGCTCGTCGAAGGCGAGCCGCCGAAGTGCCGCATCGCGCCGTTCGAACGTCGTCGGGTAGTGGGCCTCCTCCAGGGTCTCCTGGATTCCCCCGAGCCCGAGCCGCTTCCGGATGCCGGCCGGGAGGTACTCGGGATAGGCGGCGGCGGTACGGTCGAGCGCCGCCCGGACCGCCCGCCGCAGCGATGCGACGCCGAGGCCGGCCGTGAGCCGGTAGATCGGCACGATCCGGCCGGCGTGGAGGAGGGCCGACCCGTCGTCCGGCTGGAACTCGGGGTTGTCGAGGGTCATTCGCGACCCGAAGCGCCGAACCTTGCCGCTGACGACGATGGCGTCGCCGACCTTCAGGCGGCGCTCGATGAAGCGTCGTCCGAACCAGGTCGCGTCAAGAGACCCCGTCGAATCCTCGAGCCGGGCGATCGTCCGCTGGACGCGCCGCCGGAACGAGGCCTCCACCCGCAGGTCCGCGACCCGGACGCGGGCGGAGATCGGCTCGCCGTCGGGGACGAGCAGGAGCTCGCCCAGGACCCGCATCTCCCGGAGGTCCTCGTAGCGGCGGGGGAAGTGGAAGAGAAGATCGCGGACCCGGCCGATCCCCAACCGCCGCCCGCGCCGGGCGATCGCCGTCGCGCCGGGCAGGCCCGAGCGCCCGATCGGCCAGTCGAGCAGCTGGACCGGATCCGTCGGGGCCGGCGCCGCCGCCGGACGCCGGCCGCCACCACGGTCCGTGCGGGCCTGGGCGGCCGGTCGAGGGCCTCGGCCGGACGCTGCCGCCACGATCTACTCGGCGGAGATGAGGTAGTGGTAATGGGGCTGGCCGCCGTGGACGACTTCGACCTCGGCGCCCGTCCCGAGCTCGCCGATCCGTCGGGCGAGGGCCTCCGTGGCGGCCAGGTCGGTATCGCGGCCGTAATAGACCGTCAGCAGCTCGAAGCCCGGCTCGAGGGCCCCGATCGCGGCCAGGACCGCGGCCGTCGAGTCGTCGTCGACGGCGACGAGGCCGTCATCCGGGTCGAGGACGATCGTCTGGCCCTCGCGAACCTTGCTTCGACCGATCCGGGCGTCGCGGACGGCCGTCGTGACCGAAAGTGTCCGGACCGCGCGCCCGGCCCTCGTCATCTCCGTGGCGTTGGCCGCGGCGTCCTTCGTCGGGTCCAGGGCGAGGAGGGCGGCCAGGCCCTCGGCCGCGTTGCGGGTCGCGACGACCGCGACCGGTCGATCGGCCATCTCGGCGACCTGCCGGGCCGCCAGGACGACGTTCGGGTTGTTGGGCAGGACGAGAATCTCCCGGGCGTCGAGGTCGCCGATGGCCTCCAGGAGCTCACCCGTGCTGGGGTTCGCGGCCTGGCCGCCGACGACGACCCGGCTGACGCCGAAGTCCCGGAAGATGGCCGCCAGACCCTCCCCGGCGGCGACCGCCACGATCCCGAGCGGCAGGGGCTCCGAACCCGAAGGATCCTTGGGACCCGTCCCGTTGCCGGCGTCGGCGGGCGACGTCGCCGGCCCGACGGCGGCGGCGGATCCCGCGGTGAACTCGGCAGCCCGCGCCTCCCTGATGTCCCGGGCCTGATTGTCGAGATTCTCGACGCTGATCCGGGACAGGGGGCCGGCCGCGAGGCCGTGTGCGATGACGAGGTCCGGGCGTTCGTTGTGGACGTGGACCTTGACCGCCCGGGCGTCCCCGGCCACGAGGACGGAATCGCCGATCGACTCGAGGTACCTGATGATCGCGTCGACGTCGAGGGGCTCGCCGGGCCGAGCCTGGAGCAGGTACATCGTCTCGTAGCCGAAGCCCTCGTCCGCGTGGGCGACGAGGACGGACGGGGTCGCCGCGGCCGCGGCGGCCGCGTGGGAGCGCTGGGGGGCCTGGCCGCTCATGAACAGGAGCGCGCCCTGGAAGAGTCGGTAGAGACCCTGGCCGCCGGAGTCGACGACGCCGGCCTCCCGCAGGATCGGGAGGAGCGTCGGTGTCCGGGCGACCGACTTCTCGGCGGCGTCGAGGGTTGCCGCCAGGACGGCCTCGACGTCATTCTCCCGTTCGGCCGCGGTGACCGAGGCCGCCGAGGCCTCGCGAATGACCGTCAGGATGGTGCCCTCGACCGGCTTGGCCACCGCGCCGTAGGCCGCCTTCGTCCCCGAATTCGAGGGCGTTCGCCAGATCGAGGCCGTTGAAGCGCTTCTTGCCCGACAGGGCCTCGGCGAAGCCCCGCAGGATCTGGCTGGTGATGACCCCGGAATTTCCCCGGGCACCCATGAGCGCCCCGAAGGAGGCCGCGGCGGCGATCCGGTCGATGCCGGCCGACGCCGTCGCACGTTCGGCCTCGATGAGCGCTGCGCGGACCGTCGCCACCATGTTCGAGCCGGTGTCGCCGTCGGGGACCGGGAAGACGTTCAGGGCGTTGACCTCGTCAACGTGGGCTTCCAGGTTCGCAACGGCGGCGCGAAAGGCCCCCAGGAGGCCGGCGCCGTCGCAGCTCCGGCGGGCCATCAGGCGACGTCCGTCCCGCTGTCGGCGAGATCGCTCGTGCCTGGCTCCGACGACGGAGGCCGGGCCGGCGGCGGCGTGCCCGCGGGCGTGTCCAGGCCCCGAACGCGGATCGTCAGGCCGTCGACCTCCCGCCCCAGGGCGCGGCGAATCGAATACCGAATCGCCGAGTCGACTTGCCGGGCCACCTCGGCGACCGGCAGTCCATGGGCGACGCGGAGATCGATGCCGACGGCGAGCTCCCCTTCCGAGACGCGGACGCGGACGCCCGGCGGGCGGCCCGCGAGCAGAGCCGAGAGGCGCTCCACCGGCCCAGCGGCGAAGCCCGCGACGCCGTACGACCCGAGCGTCGCCGCGCGAACGATGTCCATCACGGCTCGTCGGGTCGCCAGCGCTCGACCGGGGATCGGTTCGTCGGGCACGATTGGGCAGGTCCTCGTCAGGCTTGGCGGGCCATCCGTCGGGAGCCGCCGAGGTGCGTGGTATCATACCGCCCCGCTCGGGCCCATCCGGCCCGGCGTTCTGCTGAATCAACTCCCTCGAGGACATCATGGCCCGCTCGTGCGCGATCTGCGGCAAGGCATCGATGGGCGGTTTCAACCCCCAGTCGTCGGGTTCGAACCGGGTTCGGGCCCATCGTCGCTACCAGCCGAACCTGCAGCCCCTCGTCATCGACCAGAAGGGCTCGCCGACCCGGGCGCTCGTCTGCACCCGCTGCCGCCGGACCCTGACCAAGACCGCCCGCTAGCACTCGCCGGCCGGGCACGCCCGGGGTTGCGGCCGCGCTCCCTCGACCCTGGCCGTACCTGTTACCGCGCAGCGGTGTCGAGCCAGAGGGTGAACGGGCCGTCGTTCACGAGGTCCACCGCCATCTCCGCCCCGAACACGCCCGTCCCAACCGGCTCGACCCCCGCCTCGGCCAGGCCCGCCGCGACACGCCGGTAGAGCCGCTCGGCGAGCTCGGGCGGGGCCGCGTCGATGAACCCCGGCCGGCGGCCCCGGGACGTGTCGGCGTAGAGCGTGAACTGGCTGACGACGATCGCGCCGCCGGCGACATCGAGGATCGAGCGGTTCGTCTTGCCCGCCTCGTCCCGGAAGATCCGCAGCTCGACGATGCGCCGGGCGAGCGCGTCGGCGGCCGCCTCGCCGTCGTCCCGGCCGACGCCGAGGAGGACGACGAGCCCGAGCCCGATCTCGGCGACCGCCTCGCCGGCCACGCGGACCTCGGCCCGGGACACCCGCTGCAGCAGTGCTCGCATCAGGACCTCGACGCCTCCGCGCGGATCAGCGTGAGATCGCGCCCAGCGCGGCTCGCCAGACGCCGCCGATGACGAGCACCCAGGGGAGCAGCAGGACGGGCGATTCCTCGCCCCCCAGCCAGCCACCCTTCACGATGCCGACGACGACGACCGCCCCGATCGCAGCGATCACGGCGCCCTGCCGGACGAGTGCCCAGCGCACCCGCCCCATGGCCCGGCCGAAGGCCCCGCTGTCACCCGCCTCGCCGGCCTCCACATGAGCCTCGACGGCGGGATCGGCGGCCCGGTCGACGACCCGGCGGAACCAGCCCGGGGCATGGACGATGGCGAGGTACGCGATCGAGGCATAGCCGACCCCGCCCAGGACGTCGACGACATAGTGGTCGCCGAGATAGACGATGGCAAACCAGACGCAGGCGGCGTAGGCGAGCATCAGCCAGCCGGCCCGGCCGAACGCGCGCCGGGCGAACAGGAAGGCCAGGAACGGATAGCCGGCATGGAGCGAGGGGAACGCCGCGACGAGGTTCGGGTTCACCTCGTAGATGGTGTAGCTGTAGAGGTAGCGGCCCTCGAAACCGAAGAGCCGGGCGAGGTCGTCGAACCCCTGGGCCTTCAGGTACGTGATCGCGGGCAGGCCGTCGGGCCCGTTGACGAGGCCGTGCTGGGCGGCCATCCACGGCGGCGCGACCGGCAGCACGAGGTACGTCGCGAAACCGGCCATCGAGAGGAGGATGAGGGCGGCGATGTAGTCGTAGTACGCCCGCCGCCGCCGCAGCCAGAGGAGGAACGCCACCGCCAGCGGCAGGGGGAAGTGGAGGAAGTAGAAGACCGTGCCCGCGATCGCCACCGGGTCGAGGCCGCTGGCCGGGTGGAAGAGGTCCTGGAGGACCTGGGTCGGAAGGTGCCCCCCGAAGAGCCAGCGCTCGAGGCCGAGGACGTCGGACTCGTGGACGACCCGGTTGATGTTGTCGGCGTAGCCGCGCATCAGCTCGTAGGCCAGGAAGAGGCCGATGAACGGCACCCAGTCGCGGATGAAGAGGCGACCCCGACCGAGGATCACCGCGGCCAGGCCAAGGCCCACGAGCAGGACGTCCGGCGTGACCGAGACGCCGCTCACGATCATGAGCCCGGACAGGACGAGGACGTAGCCGGCGATCGTGGCGAGGAGGAGCCGGTCGTTCCGGCGATGGAGCCGGGCGAGGGCCGGGTCCGCCGGGGCCGGGGGTCCCCCGCCGGCCGGTCCGTCGACCGAGGCGGGCGCATCGCCGCCGGGCGACGCTCCGTCGGGCGCGAGCTCGATCTCGTCGGTCACGGCACGATCTCGTCGGTCACGGCACGATCTCGTCGGGCCGGGGCGGGATCGGTGCGGGCACGTACGGGACGTTCGGCATCCCGGCGGCCCGCCAGGCCGCGGCCTCGGCGAGCATCGACTCGCGGCGTGCCCCGAACCGCTCCACGGCGGCAGCCTCCGACGAGGCCGGCAGGAGCATGTCCCAGTCCCGGATCTCGTCGGCCAGGTCGACGTCGAGGCCGCCGGCCCGGAACAGGAGGACCGGAATGCCGACCTTCTCGATCTCGCCCTGGAGCGTCCGGGCGAGGTGGCGGGGCAGGGTCGCGAAGGTGACCACCCGATCGCGCGGGATCGGCGGCCGGCCGTCGTTCAGGACGTACTGGTAGCCCTCGTCGGCGAGGGCCCGGATCAGGCGGATCTCGCGGCCCATGTTGCGGCCGGGGATCCAGAGGGCGGAGCCGACGACGAGGACGTCCGCGGCAAGAGCGCCGACGAGCTCGGCCGTCTCTCGGTTGACGCCGCCGTCGACGTGGACCTCGGCACCGTGGAGCTTGTGGGTCAGGAGGCCGCGGGCGGCAAGGATCTTCTCCCTCGCCACATCGGCCATGAACGCCTGGCCACCAAATCCGGGCTCGACGGTCATGACCATGACGATGTCGAGGAGGGCCCGGTACGGCTCGAGCGCGCCCAGCGGTGTCTTCGGCCGGAGCGACAGGCCGGCCGCGCGGCCGGCCGCGCGGATGGCGCGCAGCGTCGGCTCGATCGGCTCCTCGATCTCGACGTGGATCGTGACCGAATCGCAGCCGGCGTCGAGGAACTCGTCGATGTAGCGGCCCGGCTCCGCGATCATGAGATGCGCGTCGAAGGGCAGGCGGGTGCGCTTCCGGAGGTCCCTGATCGTCCTCGGCCCGAAGCTGATGTTGGGCACGAAATGGCCGTCCATGACATCGAGATGGATCCGGTCCGCACCTTCCTTCTCGGCGCGCCGGACGGCGTAGGCGAGGTTGCCGAGGTCGGCATCGAGGATGCTCGCCGCAACCCGCGCCCGGCCGAGCTCGACCTCCTTGACCGGCGAGCGTGGCTTGGAAGGCCGGCGCCTGGCCATCACCCCGCCGGCTCGCCGACGCCCGCCGGGACGGGCTCCCGGCTCCGCTCGCCGCGGAGGGCGGCCGCGCTCTGGGCGACCAGCCGCTCCCGCCGGTGGGCGACGACGGACGGGGTCGGGGCACCGGCGTGGTCGGCCGCGAGCTGGCCGCAGGCGGCCCCGATCTCGACCCCCCGGTTGTGGCGGATCGTCGTCGGGATGCCGGCTGCCCGGAGGCGCCCGGCGAAGCGCTCGATGACGGCCATCGAACTGGCCGTCCAGGGCGTGTGCGCGACGGGGTTCATCGGGATCAGATTGACGTGGGCGAGGTCGCCCCGGAGGAGCTCGGCCATGGCCACGGCGTCGACGTCCGTATCGTTCACGCCCCCGATCATCGTGACCTCGTAGGTGATCCGGCGACCCGTCGCCCGGGAGTGCTCGCGGGCCGCGGCGACGACCTCGGCGACCGGCCAGCGCCGGTTGAGCGGCACGAGCACGTCGCGGAGCGCGTCCCTGGCGGCGTGGAGGCTGACCGCGAGGGTGAACTGCGGGCCGAGGGCGGTCAGGCGTCGGATCCCGGGCACGACGCCCGAAGTCGAGACGGTGATGTGCCGCGCCCCGAGGCCGAAACGGTCCGGGTCGTTGAGCGCCGCCACCGCCTCGAGGACGCGATCCAGGTTCAGGAGCGGCTCGCCCATGCCCATGAAGACGACGTTCGTGAGGTGGCGCGTACGCTCGCCCAGGCGCCGGGCGGCGCCGCGGACCTGGTCGAGGATCTCGCTCGTCAACAGGTCGCGGCCGAAGCCGAGCTCACCGGTCGCACAGAACGGGCATCCGACCGCGCAGCCGGCCTGGCTCGAGATGCACAGGGTGTTCCGCTCGCGATGACCCGGCGAGGCCGCGAAGTGCATGAGGACCGACTCGACGACGACCCCGTCGCCGAGGCGATGGAGGGCCTTCTCGGTCGCCCCGCCGTCCGAGAGCCGGAGATCCGTGTCGGCGACGGTGTCCCAACGGAATGCGGCCGCGAGCTCGGTCCGCAGCGAGGGCGAGAGGGTCGAGATCTCCTCGGCGCTCGAAGCCCCGGATCGCCAGGTCGCATCGAGCACCTGGCGGGCCCGGAACGGCGGCTCGCCTCGCCCACCGAACCAGCCCTCGAGCGAGGCCGAGGTCTCCGCGGAGATGCCCGGGGGAAGGGCCAGGATCCGGGCGAGGGATGGCTGGATGATCGTTGGAGTCGGGGTCGGCATCGGCCCGCATTGTCGCACGCGTCGGCGGAGTGACCGACTACGCGCCGTCCAGCAACCGCCAGATGCGCGAGGGCGTCATCGGCAGCTCGCGCGGACGCCGGCCCGTGGCGGCGGCGACTGCGTTGGCGATGGCGGCCGCGCCGGCGACGACGG
This sequence comes from uncultured Chloroflexia bacterium, assembly GCA_963719145.1. Taxonomy (GTDB): domain Bacteria; phylum Chloroflexota; class Limnocylindria; order Limnocylindrales; family CSP1-4; genus UBA5189. The sequence continues at coordinate 145,645 of CAVRAX010000004.1, read as the reverse complement.
CAGCCTCGGCGATTCCCTTCGCCCCGAAGGGGCCATCCGGCGCGGGGACCTCGACGTACGCGGTCGCGATCGAACGAAGGTCCTCGGCGCGAGGCAGGGCGTAGTCGAGGAACGTCGCGCTGACGAGCTGCCCGGCTTCGTCGTGGACGAGCCGCTCACGGAGGGCCCAACCGAGGGACTGCGCCGCGCCACCGAGCTGCTGGCCGGCGACGAGCGCCGGATTGAGGGCCCGTCCGACGTCCTGGACGGCCCGCAGCTCCAGGACCACCACCTCACCCGTCTCCCGGTCGACCCGCACGTGGGCGACGACGCCGGCGACCGACGGGGCCAGGCTGGTGTGCTCGGTGGTCGCGTGGCCCTCGATCGGCGACCGCTCCGCCCGGGCGTTGGCCCGGACGAGCCGGGCGATCGGGATCCCCCGCTCCGGCGTCCCGATCGGACGGACGACGGCGTCGACGATCTCGAGGTCGGCCTCGTCGATCTCGAGCTCGAGCGACGCGGCCCGGACCAGCTGACGGCGGGCGTCCTCGGCAGCTGCCCGGACGGCTCGCCCTGCGCCGTACGTGATCGCGCTGCCGCCGCTGCCCGGTGACGGCGGCGCGCTGGCCGTGTCGGCCATGACGACCTGGACCGCACTCAGCCCGACGCCCAGGACCTCCGCGGCGATCGCCTGGAAGGCGCCGGCCGTGCCCGACATGTCGACCACACCCGTCACGACCTCGATCGTGCCGTCGGCCGAGACGCGACAGAGTGCGGCGGCGGGAGCCTTGCTGGCGGGCCAGTAGCCGATGGCGACGCCGACGCCCTCGTCGGGTCCCGCGTCGGCGCGCGCGAGCCAGCGCCCGTCGCGGCCGAGGGCATCGAGGACCTCTGGCGTGCCCAGCCTGACCCAGGTGCCCTCGTCGACCATGGGTTCGCCCTCGCCGGCGGCGTTGCGGCGACGGAGCTCGAGCGGCTCGATCCCGAGCTTCGCGGCGAGCTCGTCGAGGGCCGATTCGATCGCGAACGCGGTCGGCGGGCCGCTCGGGGCCCGGTAGGTGCCGACCCCGACGCGGTTCGTCAGGACGCCGTACGCGCTGAGGTCCACGGCGGGCCAGCGGTACGGGCCGGCGACGAGCGTTGCCGCGAGCGACGACGCCGAGTAGTCGGCGAAGGCGCCGCAGTCGGCGACGATCCGGCTCCGCAGGCCGGTCAGGCGTCCGTCGGCATCGGCAGCGGCCTCGACCTCGATCTCGAAGGACTGGGACGGGTTGCCGACCAGGAAGTCCTCGCGGCGATCCAGGACGAACCGGACCGGATGGCCGAGCCGCCGCGCGGCCGCAGCGATGAGCGGCTCGAACAGCGACCACTTGCCCCCGAAGGCGCCGCCGAGCGGCGCGGCCACGACCCGGACGCGGTGGAGCGGCAGGGACAGCGTCCGGGCAACGTCGCTCCGGAGCGCGAAGATGCCCTGCGTGCTCGACTCGACGACGAGCGTGCCGTCCTCGTCGACCCAGGCCGTGCAGGCCTGCGTCTCGAGGTAGCCCTGATGGAGCCACGACGTCCGAAACGTGCCGCGCACGGTGGCCGCGGCCGAGGCGACGGCGGCGTCGACGTCACCGAACCGATAGCGCGTTCGCTCGACGACGTTCGGCGAGAGCTCCTCCGCCTCGATCGACGCATCGCTCTCCCCGCCCACCGCGGCGTGGGTCGCGGCACCGGTCGTCGGGCCCCCGGCACCTGCTTCAGTGTCGGCGGCGGCGAGGTCCGCCCGGACGAGCGGCGCGCCGGGGGCCATCGCCGCGGCTGCGTCGATGACCGGGGCCAGCGGCTCGAGGCGGACGTCGACGAGCTCCGCCGCGTCGGCGGCAATCTCGTCCTTCTCGGCGATCACGAGAGCGACCGGCTGGCCGGCGAAGACGATCTCGCTGCGGGCCAGTGGCTCGACGAGACGATCAGGCTCTCCGCTCGGGGCCGGCAGGTCCGCTGCCGTCATCACCGCGACGACGCCGGGCCGGGCGAGGGCGGCCGCGACATCGATGCCGATGATGCGGGCATGGGCATACGGGGCAAGCACCAGCCGGGCATGGAGCGTTCCGGGCCGGATCCGGTCGGCGGCAAAGCGGATCGTGCCGCGAACCTTGGACTCGGAATCCGGGCGAGGCCGCGCGACGCCGATCCCGCGGCCTCCGGGCTCAGTCACGAGGTGTCCCGACCAGCCGCCCGATCACGCCCGGGTGGCCGCGCCGGTAGGCGGCCCCCGCCATCGGACGCCCGCCGGCCGGGCGAACCTCGAGCAGCAACAAGCGCCCGTCGGCAGTGGCCAGCGCGAGCCCGGCGTCGTCGGCCACGAGGGCCCCGGCCGGGTCACCGGCCGGCCGGGCGTCGACCGCGGCGCGCAGGATCGACAGGCGTCCGGCGGCTGTCTCGACGAACGAGCCCGGCCAGGGCTGGTGGGCCCGGACCTGGCGCTCCAGCTCGACGGCCGAACGAGTCGGGTCGAGGCGGCCGTCGTCGCGTCGGAGCGGCCGGGTCAGGGTCGCCTCCCCGGCCTGTGGCGTGGGCCGGCGCTCGCCCCGGAGGTAGGGGCCGATGACCTCGGCCAGGAGGGCCGCGCCCTCGCCGGCCGCCCGCGCCTCGAGCTCCGGGGCGGTCTCGGTTCCCGCCAATGGCCAGGCCCGCCGGTCGATCACGGGACCGGTGTCGAGGCCCGCGTCCATCCGGATCACCGTGACTCCCGCCATGGGGTCGCCGGCGAGGATCGTCGCCGGCACCGGTGTCGCCCCGCGATGGCGGGGCAGCAGCGACGGATGGACGTTCAGGATGCCGTGGCGCGGGATCTCGAGGATCCCGGGCGGCACGATCCGCCCGAAGTCGGCGAGGACCCCGAGCTCGGGTCGCAGGCCGGCAATCTCGGCGGCGGTCTCCGGCGCCCGCAGCCGCTCGGGCTGGAGGAGCGGCAGCCCGAGCCGCCGGGCCTCCACGGCCACGGGCACCGGCGTCAGCAAGCCCCGCCGGCCGGCCGGGCGGTCGGGCGGCGTGACGACCCCGGCGACCTCAACCGCCGGGCTGCCGACGAGCGCCGAGAGCACGGGAAGAGCGAAGCTCCCGGAGCCCATGAAGATCGTGCGGACGGGGCGAGCGAGCGCCGGTGGCGGCGGCGAGGTCACGCGAGGGCGGGTGCCCGGACCTCGTCCGAGGCCGCCTCGGCGTCCTCGTCCTCGCCCTGACCGACCGCGATGAGCTCGTCCATCGACTCGAGGAGGTCGATGTAGAGCTTGCCGTCGAGGTGGTCGATCTCGTGCTGGAGGGCCCGGCCCAGGAGTCCCGATCCGGCGATCTTGATCTTCTTGCCGACCCGGTTCTGAGCGACGACCCAGACGCGTTCGCGGCGCGTCACGTAGGCCGCGTAGCCGGGGATCGAGAGGCAGCCTTCCAGGTCCCGATCGTCACCCGTCGAGCGAGTGATCCGCGGGTTGACGAGCTCGTGGAGCCGGCCCTCGACCTCGACGACGCAGGCATCGAGCGCCTCGCCGATCTGCGGCGCGGCAAGGCCCACGCCGGGCGCCGCCCGCATGGTGTGGGCGAGGTCGTCGAGCAGCTCGTGCAGGAACTTGCCGAAGCTGCCGACGGGCTGGCCCTTCAGGCGCAGGCGCGGGTCGCCGAGGAGCAGGATGGGTCGGACGCTCATTGGCCGAAGTATAGGCGAGGGCCGGACCGGTCCCGGTCCGCCCGCCGCGTCCGGGTGGCCGTCAGCCCCGGGCCGAATTGCCGGTCGAGCCGGACCCTTCGGTCGGTCCCGAGTCGACCTCGGCGGCGTCACTTGCGCCGGAGGGCGCGTCGGTGCCTGCCCCCGCCGCCTTGGCCTCGGCGGCCTTGGCCTCGGCCTCGGCCTGGTCCCGGCGAAGATCCGAGGCGAAGCCGCGAGAGCGTTCGGCGATCTTCTGGCCGGCCTCGGCCGTGAATTCCGCGGCCCGGGTCGCCACGGGGCCGGCCTTCTCGCCGGCGACCGCCGCGAGCTCGGCCGCCTTCGCCGCCACCTGGCGCATCACCGGAGTGGCCTGGGTGGCCGCGTTCTCGATCATCGTCTGGAGCTGGGCCAGCCACTCGCGACCCGCCGAGCCCGTCGAGCCGGACGCGTCGTTCCCGCTCTCATCGGTCCACTCGAAGGTCTCGTCGCCGTGGGTCGCTTTCGGTGTCTCCGGCATCGGAGTCGTCTCATCTGTCATGCCTGCCTCCTTGTCCGCGGGCCGGGCGGACGGTCGTGCGTGCGCGAATTGTCCCCCGAACGTCGTGGTTGCGCACGCGAGCATGCCCCCACCGGCGTCGGGAGCCCTCACCGCCTCGACCTAGAGAAGCGATTCCGGGTCGACGTCGACGGACCACGGCGGTCCCGGAGGGTTGCCGAGGACGGCGACCGGATCCGGACCCCGGATGACGACGTTGTAGCGCCAGCGGTCAGCCCGGCGAGCGATGTATGCGGGGGCAGGACCCGCCACGGACGTCCCGGGTGGCCCGGCCGCCGCACGGTCGCGGAGGACCTGGGCGAACGCATCGGCGACTCGCTCGGCCTCGTCGCGGTCCGGCACGGCGATGGTCAGCTTCAGGAGCCTGCCGAACGGTGGTGACTGGAACCGGCGGCGAAGGTCGAGCTCGGCGTCGTAGAACGCCTCGGGAGCGGCGGTGGCGACGGCGACGATCGCCGGGTGCTCCGGCAGGTACGTCTGGATGATCGCGTAGCCGGGCCGTGTCCCCCGCCCGGCCCGCCCCACCGCCTGGGCCAGGAGCTGGTACGTCCGTTCGGCAGCCCGCTCGTCCGGCAGGTTGAGGGCGACGTCGGCCGAGACGATGCCGACGAGGGTCACGGCCGGGACGTCGATGCCCTTCGTCACGAGGCTCGTCCCGACGAGCACGTCGAGCCCGCCGTCGGCGAACGCGTCGAGGACCCGCGCCGCAGCGCCGCGGCGCTCCACGACGTCGCGGTCGAGGCGGCCCACCCTCAGCTCCTCGAACTGAGCCCGTACCTCTCGCTCCAGGCGCTCGGTGCCGCCGCCGAGGTAGCGGATCCGGGGCGACCCGCAGCTCGGGCAGCGCGAGGCCAACGGCGTGGCCCGGCCGCAGTGGTGGCAGCGCAGGGTGACGCCCGCCTGGTGGAAGACGAGTGGGCGGGTGCAGTCGGGGCAGGCCTGGACGTGGCCGCAGTCGCGACACAGGACGACGGAGGCGGAGCCGCGCCGGTTGATGACGAGGATGGCCTGCTCGCCGGCAGCGCGGTCGAGCCCCCCGAGGGCGGCGGCGAGGGGCCGCGAGAGCATCCCCCGGTTGCCCGCCTCGAGCTCGGCCCGGAGATCGACGACATCGATCGTCGGCGGCCGGCCGGAGAGGCGGTCCGGCAGGCGAATCCGGTGGTACGTCCCGTCGCGGGCATGGCCCTCGGTCTCCACGGCCGGCGTCGCCGAGCCGAGGACCACCGCCGCGCCGGCCAGCCGGCCGAGGCGGATGGCGACGTCGCGGGCCTGGACCCGCGGGGTCCGGTCGCTCTTGTAGGCCGGGTCGTGCTCCTCATCGACGACGATCAAGCCGACGTCTTCGAGCGGCGCCAGCGCGGCCAGCCGGGTGCCCACCACGACGTCGGCCCGGCCCGACCGGATCCGCCGCCACTCGTCCGCCCGCTCGCCATCGCTCAGGCCGCTGTGGAGGAGCGCGATCTCCGCGCTCAGATCGACTCGCAGGCGATCGACGATCGGGAGGGCGAGGGCGACCTCCGGAACGAGGAGAAGGACGGGCCGGCCGGCGTCCAGGCACGCGGCGATGGCCTCGACGTAGATCGCCGTCTTGCCGCCGCCGGTGACGCCGTCGAGGACGAGCGGCAGCGGATCCCGGCGCCGGACGGCATCGCGGATGGCCGCGACGGCCTCTCCCTGCTCCGTGCTCAGGGCGGACGCCTCCGGCCTTGCCCCACGGCGGCCGGGGGAACGGGCCGCCAGCGGCCGGCGCGGGGCCTCGACGACCTCGATCTCCGCGAGACCGCGCCGGACGAGGGATCCGAGGACCGCCGTCCCATGACGCGCGCCGAGCTCGGCACTCGGGATGCCGTCCGGTCCGGCCTTCGCCAGGTCGTCGATCGCCGCCTGCTGGCGGGGCCCGAGCCGTCGCCCGCCGGCGGTGACGCTCACTCCACGCCTCGACGCCTCCACGAGCCGGGCGAAGCGGAGGTAGCGCGGGCCGGCAGCCGCGTCGAGCAGCGTCCAGTCGAGGTCGACGAGACCGTCGCTCCGGAGCGATCGGAGGCGTCGCAGGAGCGCCGGTCGCCCTTCCGGCGCCGACAGTCGACGAACCGGCCTGGGGCCCTCGGCGAGGCTGGCCAGGATGGCCGCGTCGGCAGCCTCCAGGTCGCCCGGCGCGGCGGGGTCGGGCCGCCGCTCGGCCACCAGCTCGAGCCGCTCGAGCATGCCCGGCGGCAGCATGGCCCGGAGGACCAGTGCGGGCGGGGCCAGGTAGTGCTCGGCGATCCACGTGGCGAGGTCCATCCCCAGCGGCGGCAGGAGCGGGCCATCCCCCCGGACTCGATCCAGGAGCGGCTTCGTCGTGACCCCGGCCGCTTCGGTGCCCGGCCCCAGGACGATCCCGAGGGCCTGGCGCCGTCCGAACTCGACGACCACCGCCTCGCCCCGTTCGATCGGCGCGAGCCGCCCGGGGACCCGATAGCTGAACGGGTGCCCGCCCGCCGCCCCGGCGGCATCGATCGCGACGGCGACGAGCTCGCCGCCGTCGTCCTCCGTCGCCTTCCCCGCGTCGAGCCCGAGCCTTGCCTGCCCGGGTGCTGCCTGCCCGAGCCTTGCCTGCCCGGGTGCTGCCTGCCCGAGCCTTGCCTGCCCCGGAGCGCCGTCCACGCTCGGTCCTCGCCCAGCCGGGTCAGACCCGGGTCCGGCGATCCGGGTTGGCGGCCTTCTCGGCCATGATGATCTCGTGGATCCGCTGCGCCGTCCGTTCGAGCTGGCCCGTCTCGTTCAGGACGACGTAGTCGTAGTCCTCCTGGCGGGCGAGCTCGAGCGCGGCGTTCCGCTGCCGGATGTCGAGCTCGTCGGCCGACTCGGTGGCTCGCGCCTGGAGCCGGCCGAAGAGGTCCTCGAGCGACGGTGGAACGAGGAAGATCAGGAGTGCCTCCGGGATCTTCTGCTTGACATCGGCCGCGCCCTGGACGTCGATCTTCAGGATCACGTCCTGGTCCCGTCGGAGTGCCTCCCGGACGTCGGCTCGGGGCGTGCCGTACCAGTTGCCGTGGACCTCGTTGGCCTCGAGGAGCTCGCCGTCGGCGCGTAGCCGGGCGAACTCCTTCTGGCGCAGGAAGCGATAGTGCACGCCGTCGACCTCGTAGGACCGCCGGGGCCGCGTCGTGCAGGTCACGACGTAGTGGACGGCCGGGTGTCGCTGGAGGCGTCGGAGCTCCTCGATGACGCTGTCCTTGCCCACCCCGGACGGCCCCGACACGATGGCCAGCAGGGCGCCCGGGGCCCCCGGCTCGGCGCGGTCCACCCGGGGCCCTGGCTCGGCGCCGTCGACCCCGGGCCCCGGCCCCGTGGGCCTCGTCATCGTCGTGGCCCGCGGAGCCCGGCCAGGACCGCCTCGAGGTCCCGCGGCAACGGGGCCTCGGCCCGGATGAGGTCACCTCGCGACGGGGACACCAGCTCGAGGCGCCAGGCGTGGAGGAACAATCGGCCGAGGCCGTCCGGCCCGCGTCGTGACATCCCGCCGCCGTAGAGGGGGTCGCCGGCGACGGGATGACCGATCGCGTCGAGATGGACCCGGATCTGGTGCGTCCGGCCCGTCACCAGGTCGAGCTCGAGGAGCGTCCAGGCCGCGAAACGCTCGCGGACCCGGTAGCCCGTCGTGGCCGGCCGGCCGTCGGCGACGACGGCCATTCGGATGCGGTGCTTCGGGTCTCGCCCGATCGGCGCCTCCACCCGGCCGACGGCCGCCGCGACCGAGCCCTGGACCAGGGCGAGGTACGTCTTCTTGATCCGCCGGGCCTTCAGCTGGGCCATGAGCGACGCCTGGGCGAGATCGGTCTTGGCCACCATGAGGAGACCGCTCGTGTCGCGATCGAGGCGGTGGACGATGCCCGGGCGCCGGACGCCCGCGATCCCGCCGTACGCGTCGGGGCCGCCCCGGCCGAGGAGAGCATTGACCAGCGTCCCGGTCGCATGGCCCGCGGCCGGGTGGACGACGAGCCCGGATGGCTTGTCGACGATGAGCAGGTCGTCGTCCTCGAAGATCACCGGGACGTCGATCTCAGGCTGGGCGATCGGCGCCGCCGCGACAGGCTCCGGGACCTCGAGGCGGAGCACGGTTCCGGCTTCGACGAGCGCATTCGAGCGGAGGGTGCGTTCGCCCGCGGTCAGGCGTCCCTCCGCGATCAGCTTCTGGACGTGGCTCCGCGACATTCCCGTCCGGTCGGCCACGAAGCGATCGACGCGGGTCGGGACGGTCTCGGTTGGCACCGCCAGAACGCGCACGCCCGGCCGGGAGCCGGCGGGGTCAGTCATCGTCCGGCGACCCAGCGATCGAGGGGCGGACGGCCATCAGCAGGAGGAGCACGATCGAGGCCGAGATGCAGGCATCGGCGACGTTGAAGGTGTACCACCGGAACGAGCCGATCCCGCCGTCGACGAAGTCGACCACATAGTCCAGGCGGAGCCGATCGATCGCATTGCCGATGGCGCCGCCCAGCAGGAGCCCCAGGGTGAGGGTCATGTAGGGGCTCCGGCCGGACCGGGCGTGGTAGCCGACGATGGCCGCGATGACGACCAGCGACAGGATCGCGAAGGGCGCCGCCTGGCCCCGGAACAGGCCGAAGATCGCCCCGTTGTTCTGGGTGTAGACGAGGCGGAGGTTGTTGCCAAAGAGCCGCACGACCCCGTCCGGGGCGAGGGCGTCGGTGATCAACGCCTTCGTCACCTGGTCGACGATGACGATCGTCGTCGCGAGCAGGACGAACGGCGGCCAGAGCGGTCGTCCGGTCGCCGGGCCGCTCATGCCTGCGGCGCCTCGGCATTGAGGTCCGACCGGACCCGGATCGCGATCCGGGCCGGCCCGGCCTCGAGCTCCACGCTGCCGACGACGACACCCTCCCCGCCAAGGCCCGGGGCCTCGCGGGCGAACGTGCCCGCGGCGACGCCGGCCACGAGCGCCGCGACCTCCGGCGCGAGGCCGTCGACCCGGAGATCGATCTCGTCATCGAGGTCCAGGCCGGCCCGCTTCCGAAGCTCCTGGACGGCGCGCTGGAGCTCCCGGGCGTCGCCCTCGGCTCGGAGCTCGGGGGTCAGGGCCGTGTCGATGACGACGACGAGCCCCTCGTCGTGGGCGACGGCGGTGCCGGGCCGCGGCGTGGCGAGGATCTCGACCTCGTCGGCGGCCAGGACCTCGCCGGCCAGCTCGACCGAGCCATCAGGACGGATCTCGACCGCGCCGTCGCGAGCCGCCGCCATGACCGCCGGGACGCGGCCGCCGAGGCGTCTGCCGACCTTCGGCAGGAGCACCTTGACGCGGCGGTCCACGAGCTCCGACTCATCGCCGATGAGCTGGACGGACTTGACGTTGACCTCGTCGGCGACGAGCTCGAGGAGCGCGTCCCGTTCGGCCAGCTCGCCGCCCGGCAGGGCCAGCCACATCCGGGCCAGGGGCTGCCGCGTCTTGAGCCCGGCCCCGGCCCGGAGCGCACGGGCCAGGTCGACCGCCCGCCGGGCGACGGCCATGGCAGCCTCGAGGCGCTCGTCCCGAAGGGCGTCGAGGCGGGGAAAGCCCGAGAGATGGACGCTGTGGGGCACGCGGTCGTCGATCTCGGGCTCGCTCAGGTTCGTGTAGATCGCGTCCGCCAGGAACGGCAGGATCGGCGCGCAGATCCGGGCCAGGGTCCCCAGCGCCCCCTGGAGCGTGACGTAGGCCGATGCGGCGTCCGGCGTGTCGACGACGCGGCCGAAGCGCCGACGCGACCGCCGGAGGTACCAGGTCGACAGGTCGTCGATGCAGGTGCTGATCGCCCGGGCGGCGCCGAGCGCGTCGTAATTTGCCAGGCGGTCCTCGACCTCGGTCGCGGTTCCGGCGGCCCGCGACCAGATCCAGCGATCCAGGGGCGGCCGCTCCTCGAGCGGCGGAGCCGCCCGGCCCGTTCCCGCCGTCCAGCCGGCGGCTCGGGCCCGCGAGACGAGGAAGGAATACACGTTCCACAGGACGAGCAGCTCCCGGCGGGCCTCGTCGGCGGCGTGCCAGCCGAAGAGGATGTTGTCGTCGGGCCGGGCGTTGACGTACATCCAGCGCATCACGTCGACGCCCATCCGCTCGGCCGCCTCGTCGAACTCGATGGCGTTGCCCCAGCTCTTGTGCATCGGCCGGCCGTCCTCGCCGAACAGCGTCGCGTAGCCGAAGATCGTCTTGAACGGCGGCTCGCGGCGGAGGACGGTGCTCATCGCCAGCATCGCGTAGAACCAGTTCCGGAACTGGCCGGGGAAGCTCTCGCTGATGAAGTCGGCCGGGAACCACTGCTTCCAGTAGTCCGGCTCCTCGCGGAAGTGGAGCGTCGAGAAGGGCACGATGCCGGCGTCCAGCCAGGGGTTGCCGACGTCCTTGATCCGCTCGACCGGCTCCCCGCAGCCGGGGCAGGCGATCTTGACCACGTCCACGAAGGGCCGGTGGGGCGTGTGCCCCTCGAGCTGCTCCCAGCCCTCGACGGCTCGCTCCTGCAGCTCGGCCCGTCCGCCCACGACCTCGAACCTCCCGCACGCCTGGCAGTCGTAGATCGGCAGGGCCAGGCCCCAGAAGCGCTTCTTGCTGATCATCCAGTCGTGCATGTTCAGGAGCCAGTCGAGCTCCCGCTCGTAGCCGAACGACGGGATCCAGCGGATCTGGTCGACGACCTCCATGATCTGGTAGCGGAGGCTTCGATCGACCTGCTCCCCGGTGAGCGTCTCGCGGGGCTGGTCATAGACCTCGCCCATCCGGATGAACCACTCGTCGACGAGCCGGAACAGGAGCGGCGTGCCACAGCGCCAGCAGTGCGGGTAGCGGTGGCTGTAGGGCTCGAGGTGGTAGAAGATCCGCCGTCGCTCGAGGTCGTCGATGATCGACTCGGTGACGGCCGGGGCCTCGCGGCCACTCAGCCAGCCGAAGCCCGGGTAGTAGATGCCGTCCTCGTCGATCGGCCCGATGACCGGCAGGCCGAGGCTGCTGCCCAGCTGGTAGTCCTCCGCGCCGCAGCCGGGGGCGATGTGGACGATCCCGGTCCCCTCTTCCTCACCGACCTCGTCCCAGGCGACGACGCGGTGCTCGTACGGCGTCGCGGGGTCGTCCCGGCTGCCTTTCGCGAACGCCTCGCGGACGGCCGGCAGATCGTCGAACGGGCCGCTGTAGCGCCAGCCGACGAGGTCGGCGCCCGATCGTTCCTCGAGGACCTCGTAGGGACCCACGAGGGCCTGCTTGAGCGTTCCCCGGGCGAGCCAGAATGCCTCCTCGCCCTGGCGGACTCGGGCGTAGCGCAGGGCCGGTCCGACCGCGGCGGCGACGTTGGCGGCGAGCGTCCACGGCGTCGTCGTCCAGACGAGGAGTGACTCTCCCGGTCGGTCGACGAGGGCCAGTCGGACGGTCAGGCCAGGATCCTCGCGATCCTGGTAGCCCTCGTTCATCTCCATCTGGCTGATGCCGGTGCCGCAGCGAGGGCACCAGGGCATCGAGTCGTGGCCCTTGTAGATCCAGCCCCGGCGATGGCACTCCGCCAGGAAGCCCCAGATGAGGTCGTTGTTCTCGTTGCTGAAGGTGAAGTACGAGCCGCCCGTGTCGGGCATCCCGAGCCGCCCGATGAGCATCTCGACGGTGTCGGTCACCGGGCCCCCCGGCCCGTCGATCGTCGCCACCTGCCCGGGATCGGCCGCGAGGAGGTCGCGCAGCCGCCGCAGCTCGTCGGGGTCGTTCCAGTCCATCCAGTAGCCGAGCCGGATCGACTGCTCCGTCTGGCGCGCGGCGTAGGTCAGGACACGCTGCTTGCAGAGGGCCACGAACTCGGCGATGCCGAAGGCCTCGATGTCGCGCTTGCTGGCGAAGCCGAGGTCCTTCTCGACGTTGACCTCGACCCACAGCCCCTGGCAGTCGAAGCCGTTCTGCCAGCGCTGGCTCTCGCCGAGCATCGCGTGGAAGCGCTGGAAGACGTCCTTGTAGGTCCGTCCCCAGGCGTGGTGGACGCCCATCGGGTTGTTGGCCGTGATCGGCCCGTCGAGGAAGCTCCAGTGCGGGCCGTTCGCGTTCCTGGCGCGAAGCTGCTCGAACGTCCGCTGCTCCTCCCAGCGGGCGAGGATCTCGTGCTCCAGGGCGACGAGATCGGGGCGCGAGGGAACGGGTCGGTACATCTGGCCTCGGGCGATGTGGGATCGGACGGGCGGTACGGGCCGGCTTGGCGGGGGCGTCTTGGGGGGCCCGGCACGCCGTCCGCCCGCGGCGACGGGTCGGGCTATCCTACCCGCGATGCAGTCCGCGCACGAGGCGGCACCGCGCCGACGATCGGCATTCGTCGCGGCCTTCCTCTCGCTCTTGTTCCCCGGCCTCGGCCACGCCTACCTCGGCGCCCACCGCCGGGCCCTCGGGTTCGCCGCGCCCCCAATCCTCATCGGCGCGCTCGGCGCGGGCATCGTCGTCCGCCTGGACGTGTTCGACCTGGCCGGTCTCGCCGTCCAGACCTGGTTCATCACCGCCGTCTTCGCGATCAACCTGGTCGCCCTGGCCTGGCGGGCTGCCGCGATCATCGATGCCTGGCGGATCGGCCGCTGGCTCGCCTTCGGCGCGACCGCCGGCCGGCGGAGCCGCAGCAGGTGGGCCGGGGCGGGCACTGCCGGACCGTTCGGCGTGGCCGGCCTGGCGGCGGTCCTCCTCGTCATGGGCATCGCCCACGTCGCGATCGCCCGCTACGACCTCGTCCTGTCCTCCACGACGGCCTGCATCTTCGATCCCGAGGCGACGGATTGTGGCTCGGTCGCGACGGCGTCGCCGGAGGACACGGCGGAACCCACCGACGAGCCCACCGACAGCCCCCTCCCGAGCGCCATCGGCACTCCCGTCCCCTCGGTCAGCATCCCGCCCTGGAACGGCACGGACCGCCTGAACATCCTCCTCATCGGCGCCGACGAACAGGGTGGCGGCCACAACACGGACACCCTCATCACGGTCAGCATCGATCCGGCCAGCGGCCAGGTCGCGATGTTCCAGCTACCCCGTGACACGGTCGACGTCCCCATCCCCGAGGGGCCGGCGCGGCGCCTCTTCGGGTCCGTCTACGCGGGCAAGATCAACTCCTGGTTCGTGAACATCCGGCACCGGGCGGACCTCTATCCGGGCACGGATCAGACGCGCGGCTACAACGGCCTCAAGGCGATCCTGGGCGAGCTGTACGGCATCGACATCAAGTACTTCGTCGAGGTCAACTTCGACGGCTTCAAGCAGATCGTCGACGCCCTCGGCGGCGTGACGGTCAACGTCCAGGTCCCGGTCGTCGACGATCGCTATCCGGCTGATGGCGGGGCCCTGGCCCGCGTCTACATCGCCTCGGGCATGCAGCACATGACCGGCGCCGAGGCCCTCGTCTACGCCCGCTCCCGCCACGGCTCGACCGACTTCGATCGCGGCGCCCGCCAGCAGCGGGTCCTCGTCTCGCTCCGCCAGCAGACCGACATCGCCCGCATCCTGCCGAAGGTCGACGAGCTCGCCGCCGCGCTGTCGGCGTCGATCCGGACTGACATCCCCAGGGACATCCTGCCGCAGCTCCTCGGCCTCGCCGCGCAGGTCGACACGCGCGAGATCCGGTCCTACATCTTCACCCCGAAGTTCTACCAGACGGAGATCCTCAGCGACCCGAGCCACAACGGCCAGTACGTGATCATCCCGAAGGTCGACCGGATCCGGGCGGCCGTCCGGGATGCCTTCACGACCGACCCGGGACTGGCCGACCAGCGCGAGCGGCTGGGCGAAGAGGGCGCCGCGGTCTACGTCCTCAACGGCTCGGGCTCGAGCGGCCAGGCCACGCACATCGCGGAGTACCTCGAGTACCTCGGCATGGCCGCCTCCGCGCCGGGCCAGAAGCCGGACGTGACCGGCCAGGCTACCACGACCATCCGCGTCTACAACGGGGCGGAGACGTCGATGCCGCAGACGATCGCCGTCCTGGAGGGCATCTTCGGGGTCACCGCGGAGCCCGTCGTCGACGCGACCGCCACCGCCGACATCGTGATCGTGACCGGGACCGGCACGCCGTCCCTGACCCCACCGCCTGCGCCCTGACGGCGGGCCCCACCACGACCTCGCCCGCCGAGGTCCGGGGGAAGCCCCCCGACGCCATCGGCCCGAGGATCACGACTTCTCGGTGACCCGGTACTCCAGGTAGCGGCCCGCCATAAGGCGCGTCTGGGCGTCGAGGGCGGGGAGGTTGGAGAAGACGAGGCCGACGACCGGGATCAGGAGCCACTGGATGCGCGAGATCACGTTCCGCAGCAGTCCCCATTCGACCGGTCGCCGCGGCGCGATCTGCTCCTCGATGTACATCAGGATCGCCAGGCAGCCGAAGGCCCCGGTCAGCAGCCATGAGGCGTAGAGCGGCAGGTTCTGGCCGAGCGTCGTCTGGGCGAAGGCTGGATTGAGGACGAGCGGCAGCTGCGAGCCGAAGATGATGACGAACGGGGCGATGGCCCAGTTCAGGTGGTCCAGCCACAGGTCGAGCAGGCGGCGGACCCGGAAGACCCGCGGGATCTCGGAGTGGGCCAGGGCGTTGCGGATGTAGTACGGGATGTCGGTCACGCCCCAGGCCCAGCGCCGGATCTGCGTGTACTGCTGGATCAGGGAGCGTGGGTACGAGCGGGCCCGAACCGCGTCACCGTAGACCGGCATGAACAGCGGGATCGTCCTGAACTCGCCGCTGTAGCGGAAGAACCCCTTCCAGTAGAAGCGGCTGTCCTCGGGGATCGCGTCCGTCGCCCAGTAGTCGACCTCGTGGAGCGTCTGGAGGCTGACCGAGTAGGACGAGAAGGTGATGAGCTTCTCCGGCGTCAGCGAGCGCCACATCTGGATGTGCGTCGCCCCGATCGCGACGAGACGCACCGGCAGCGGCGTGGCCCACAGGTTGTTGTGGAACATCGGGACCGGCTGGTAGAGCCGGCGGTAGCGGTCCCGATCGGTCAGGAAGGTCCAGCTGAGATAGCCGAAGTAGGAGCGGTGGACCCGGTAGTCCGAGTCCAGGTCCGTGACCACGACCTCGCGAGGATCGTAGCCGAGCCCGGTGAGCTCGCGATAGAGCCACCGGCCACCGTAGGCCATCGCGCTGCTCTTGCCGACGACGATGCCCGGCTCGAGCGGATCCAGTACGTGGAAGAAATGCAGGAACTGGGCGCCGAACGCGTCTCGCAGCCGACCGACGTTGGCCTGACCCTCGATGTCCGTCTCGCGGGTGATGATCGCCACCATCTTCCGGCTTCGGGGCCAGTCGGCCTCGGCGAGGGCCCGGATCGTCGCCTCGAGCTTCTCGTACGGTTCGGTGTACGTCGGGACGAGGGCGACGTGCCACAGCCGGTCCGGATCGGGGATCGCGTCGCCGCGCCGGGCGAGCAGGCGGAGGAGCTCCCTGCGCTCATCCCGGAGCCGCGCCGCCTCGCGCCGCCCGCCGCGGGCGGCGAGCGTCTCCCCGGCCCGGTCGAGCACGGCGACCCGGATCTCGACCGCCCGGAGCCGGCCTTCGATCTCGGCGATCCGGCCGGCGAGGTCGCGCAGCCCGAATGTCCGCGCCCGCCAGTCGACGCCGGACGTGCGACGGATCATCACGAACGCGGCGGCGACGCTGCCGGTGAGCATGACGGCCTTGTAGAGCCAGTACACGTCGAAGGTCAGGACGAACCAGGCGACGACCTCCGGCCAGCGGAATGAGAGACCGATGCAGAGGACGATGAGGCCCCAGGTCACCGCCCCGGGAACGACCTCGAGGATGCGCTGGAGCGCGCGGGCCCGGTCCGGCCGGACGGCCTCCACCCGGAGCGGGTGGGCGGCCGACGAGTCCCGACTCCCCAGGACCGCCTCGGACGAGGCGACCGGGGCCGCCTCAGCCACCGATGGGGATCGGCGTCACCCAGTGGGCGAAGGCGGGTGTCCGGCCCCGAACCGCGTCGAAGTACGCCTCGCGCATCCGGCGGGTGATCGGGCCGATCTCGCCGTCCCCCACTCGACGATGGTCGAGCTCGACCACCGGCGAGAGCTGGACGCCGGTGCCACACAGGAACATCTCGTCGGCGACGTAGATCTCCGACCGATCGATCGAACGGATCTCGACGGGGAAGCCGTTCGCCTCGGCCAGCTCGAACATCGCCCGCCGGGTCACGCCCTCGAGAATGTCGTCGTTGACCGGCGGGGTCAGGAGGACTCCGTCGCGGACCACGAACATGTTCGCGGCCGAGGCCTCGGAGGCGTGGCCGTCCGGCGTCAACACCAGGGCCTCGTCGAAGCCGTTGAGCTCCGCCTCGGACTTCTGGAACGCCATGTTCACGTAGCCACCGGTGATCTTTCCTCGAGCCGGGAGTGCCTCGTCGGCGTTGCGGCGCCAGGACGAGGTCATCAGGCGGACGCCCTTGTCGACGTCGATGTAGTTGCCGAACGGGACGGTGAAGATCACCAGGTCGTGGTCGAGGTGGTGGAGGCGGACGCCGACCGCCCGGGTCGACTTGTAGAACGACGGCCGGACGTAGAGGTCCTGGCGGAGCGCGTTTCGTGAGACGGTTTCGACGACGAGGCCGACCAGCTCGTCGACGCTCGGCAGGTCCTCCATCAGCAGGATTCCGGCATTTCGCCGGATGCGCTCCATGTGCTCGCGGAGGAACAGGCCGTACAGGGTCCCCTGCTCCTCGTTCCAATAGGCTCGGATCCCCTCGAACACCGCCGTCCCGTACATGAACGCATGGGTCATGATGTTGACCTTGGCGTCGCGCATCGGGACGAAGCTGCCTTCGAAGTAACAGATCAGGTCGTCGAGATCGGGCGTTGCGGGCGCCGTCGGGGCGGCCTTCGGCTCGGCAGGTGCCTTCTGGGTGAGCATGCGACGGGCTCCTGGTGATCGCGGCGAGCGCCGCTGGACGAGGTCGGACTTGAGGCCGCGAGTATAGCGCGCGTCCTATCGCCGACCCCTGACGAGGGGCCGCTATCCGGACTTGAACGCGGTCGCCAGGATGAACGCCACGTACCCGGCGTAGAGGACCGCCCCGCCGAGCAGCCCCCGGCCGGTCAGGCGCCCGCGACGGATCATCGGGATGCCGATCAGGCCGATCGAGGCGAAGGCCACCGCGGCGGACGCGAACGCCGGCAGGTTATCGGCCTGGATCGACCATGTCTCGGGGGCGAAGGCGAGGGCGATGGCCGTCGGGATCGTGGCCTGGAAGACCATCGCCCCGGTGATGTTCCCGATCGCCAGCGTGTCCTTGCCTTGCCGGATCCAGATGACGGCGTTGACGGCCTCGGGCAGCTCGGTCGCCATGGGCGCGACGAGCAGGGCGAGCAGCGCGTCGTCGACGCCGAGCGAGGTCCCGATCCCCTCCACGGCGCCGACGAAGAGCGTCGCGCCGAGGACGATGAGGCTGACCGCGGCGACGACCTGGACGACCACGATCCGGACGCGGGGGTCGTGCGTGTCGAGCCGACGCGGATGGCGCTCGAGCCGGCGGAACCGGAGCGGTCGGAGCGCCTCGGGATCGGCGTCCGCATCGTCGCTGAGGTGGCGCTGCGCGTACCAGCCGTAGGCGACGACGAGGGCGACCGCGCCGCCGGCCCGCGGAAGTGCGGCGTCGCCGGGCAGGAGGCCGAGGGCGAGGGCCGCCGCGTAGGCCAGGACAAAGGTCCGAACGTCACGGGCGACGACGCCGGTGCGGACGACCACCGCATCGCCGGCCGTCCTCGTGCGAGCCGTCGCGAGAACGACGAGCCCGGTCACCCCCATCGCCAGCGTCGCCAGCATGAACGGAGCGCCGAGGACCGCTCCGACCCCGACGCTATGGGCATGGGACGAGGTCCCGAAGCCGATCGCGATGACCGGGATCATCGTCTCCGGGAGGGCGGTCCCGACCGCGGCCAGAACCGATCCGACGGCGCCCTCGGCCAGATCGAGCTTGCGCCCGAACCACTCGATGCCGTTGGTGAACAGCTCAGCGCCGGCGAGGATGACCAGAAAGGAGAGGGCGAGGAGCAGGGCCTCGACCAAGGTCAGAGACCGGCCGTCCCGGCCGCCACGCCAAGCGCGATCACGAGGAGGATCATGACCGCCACCGCGGCCATGCCCCGCTCGCCCGCCCGGACGTACGCGACCAGCGCCGCCGCCACCCGCGCCGAGGGCGTGAACAGGACGAGCAACAGGCCGAGCCAGAGGAACCCGGCCGGACGGAGCGCGATCATGTCGCCGGCGATCGCGCCGAGGTCGAGGCCGGGGGCGATATCGAGGGGCGACCGGCCGCTCGCCGCCATCAACACCACGCCAACGGCCACGAGCGCGATCGACGCATACGTGCCGGCGCTGAGGAGGCGCCCGATCCGAGCCTCGAGCGAGGTGTCACGGCCGCCGATCACGTCAGGCCCGCCGCGCGCCGGGCCATCTCGTAGGCCGTGTACACGAGAACGACCATGAAGAGCAGCCGCAGCATCCCGACGTCGACCCGGTGCGAGAGCCGGGAGCCGAGCGTCGCCCCGATGAAGACGCCGACCGCGGTCGGCCCCGTCGCGTAGGGATCGATGCCGCCGTGGATGAGGTAGATGAGGGCGCTCGTCGAGGCGGTGATCCCGATCATCAGGTTGCTGGTGGCGGTCGAGACCCGCAGCGGGACGCCCAGGATCAGGTGCATGACCGGGACCTTGACGAGCCCCCCACCGATCCCGAGGAGGGCTGAGACGATCCCGGCGGCGATGCTCCCGATCACCCCGCCGACCGGGCGCTGGAGGCGATAGCCGGGGCCGGCCAGGCCGGCGAAGAAGGTCGCCACGGTGGTCCGAGGCCCGCCGGAGGACGCGGGGACGGGATCGCCATCCGCGGCGTCCGCGTCGGTCACCGTCGCCTCGGCGGTCGACCTCCGACGGAACATCGAGATCGCGACGTAAGCCAGGAGAACGGCGAAGAGGCCGGCCAGGACCCGTTCGTCGAGGAGGAACGCGACGGTCCCGCCGATGAGGGCGCCGGTGGCCGTGAAGAGCTCGAGGACCATGCCCAGGCGGAGGTTTGCGACATGCCGTTCCAGGTAGACGCTCGCAGAGGCACCGCTGGTCACGATCACGCAGACCAGGGAGACGCCGACGGCCTCGCGCAACGGCAGCCCGAAGCCGAGGGTCAGGAGGGGAACGATGAGGATTCCCCCGCCGAGGCCGAGGAGCGACCCGAACGCGCCCGCCCCGAGGCCGCCCGCGATGAGCAGCAGCCCGGTCACCACGTCATGCCCCGGGCCATCTCGTTCGCGTCAGGGGCGCAGGTGCTGGGGCGCGTACGGCAGGAGGGCGACGTGGCGGGCCCGCTTGAGCGCGACGGCCAGCTCGCGCTGGTGACCGGCGCAGGTGCCCGTCTTGCGACGCGGCTCGATCTTGGCCCGCTCCGACAGGTAGCGCCGGAGGCGGTTGACCTCCTTGTAGTCGATCTGGAGGGTCTTGTCGGCGCAGAACGAGCAGACCTTGCGACGGCGTCGGTCGCGATAGAAGTCGTCGCGCTTGCGGGATCGCACAGGGGGCATGGGTGGATCTCCTGAAGGCGCCCTCGGCGGGCGCGCGGATGGTCAATCGGTTCTCAGAACGGCAGCTCGTCGATCTCGGTGTCGTCGAAGCCGCCACCGCCCGGCCCAGCACCGCCGGCCGGGGCACCGGCTGCGGCTCCGGCCGGGGCACCGGCTGCGGCGCCGGCCGGCCCTGCCGGGGCACCGGCGAAGGTGCCCTCCTGGTCGCGGCGATCGAGGCCGATCACGTTGTCGGCGGTGACGTCGAGCGAGAGGCCCTTGCGGCCGTCGTTCGTCTCGTACTCGCGGGTCCGGAACCGGCCGTCGATGAAGACCCGGCTGCCTTTCCGGAGGTTCTCGGCCGACCGTTCTGCCCGGTCGCCCCAGACGCTGACGCGGAACCAGTCGGTCGCCTCGATCCACTCGCCGGTCTGCTGGTTCTTCGTCGCCTGGTTGACGGCGACACTGAAGGTCGCGACCGGCCGGCCGTTCGGTGTGTACCGGAGCTCGGGGTCCCGTCCGAGATTGCCGATGATCTGGATCTTGCAGAGGGCCACCGCGAACTCCTCTCAGTCGATGGCGGCCGGGGCCGCCTCGCTCTCGGACTCGTCGATCAACTCCGTCTCGTCCTCCTGTTCCTCCTCGTCGACGGTCGGGAGGTCGCCTTCGTCGGCGGCCTCGCCGTCGTCGCGGCGGACGGCTCGGGCCGGACGCTCCTGGCGGACGATGAGATGGCGGAGGATCTCCTCCGTGATCAG
The DNA here is from genome assembly GCA_963719145.1 of uncultured Chloroflexia bacterium. Taxonomy (GTDB): domain Bacteria; phylum Chloroflexota; class Limnocylindria; order Limnocylindrales; family CSP1-4; genus UBA5189. Next base: position 125,160 of record CAVRAX010000004.1, on the reverse strand, counting down.
CAGGGTGCGCTCGATCTCGGCGATCGTCGGCGAGGGCGCCTCGAAGACCACGATGTGGTACGAGCCTTCCCGGTAGCGCTCGATCGGATAGGCAAGGCGCCGACGACCCCACGGGGCGACCTTGACGATCTGGCCGCCGTCGGCGGTGATCTGACGGGTCGTGCGATCGACGATCGCCGAGATCCGCTCGTCCGGCGCATCCGGCCGGAGGACGAGCATCAGTTCATAGCGGCGCATGGCCGTGAGCTCCTTCCTGTGGGAGTGCCCCGCTGTCGAGCTCGACGCGGAGCCGAAAGGTCGGCCGGGAGTCTACCACGCGTGCGGCGATGTATCCTCATGTGCCGCCGGCATCTGCCGGCCTTTCGATAGTTGACACCTTCGCGGGGGACCCGTGGCCACCAGCCGCATCTTGCTCATCTCCGACGCGACCGACGATGCCGTCGCGACCGCCCTCGAGACGCCGTCCCACGTCGTGACCCGCGTCGCCGACGCGAAGGCCGCGCTCGAGTCGGAGGGCGCCTACGAGGTCGTGGTCATCGATCTCAGCCTCGGCTACCTCGAGGTGATCGACACCCGGCGGTCGTTCCGGGAGTCGCCCCGGCTCGCCCCGGTCCCGGTCCTGGTCCTGAGCCACGGCGACGACATCGACGAGCGCATCGAGCTCCTGGAGGCCGGTGTCGAGGACGTCATGATCCGGCCGTTCGATCCCCGCGAGCTCGACGCCCGAGTGGAGGCCCTCGTTCTCCGGTACCAGCGCTCGCGCGGCCAGGCGAGTGACGAGGCCGGGCCCCTCGCGATCGCGCCTCGAGCCGCGGACGAGCCGCGGCTCATCGCCGTCTTCTCGCCGAAGGGCGGAGTCGGGACGACGACGATCGCCGTCAACCTCGCCGTCGCCATGGCCGGCCGCTCACCCGACCGGGTGGTGATCATCGATCTCGACCTCCAGTTCGGCCAGGTCTCGACGCACTTGAACCTCGTCCCCCGCCACTCGATCGCCGAGCTCGCCCGCGACGACGTCGGGCTCCGCGACCCGGGGGTCTTCCAGACGTACGTCGATCGGCACGCCTCATCGGGCCTCGCCGTCCTCTCCGCCCCGGCATCGCCCGATGGCGCGAACGCCATCACCGAGTCGATCGTGCAGCGACTCCTCCAGACCGCGAGCAAGGCCTTCCAGATCGTGGTCGTGGACGCGGGCTCACAGCTCGACGGCCGGACCGAGGCTGTCCTCAAGCGCGCCACCGACATCATCATCGTGGTGACGCCCGAGTTCCCGGCGCTCAAGGCGGTCCACGCCATGCGCGACAAGCTCGAGGCCAGCACCGACCAGCTCGCCGAGACATCCTTCATCCTCAACCAGACGTTCGCCCGGGAGATCCTCCGGCTGCGCGACATCGAGGAAGCCCTGGGGACGAAGATCGCCCTGACGATCCCGTACGACGCCTTCGCCTTCCTCAAGAGCGTCAACGAGGGCGTTCCGGTGGTCGTCGGAGCTGCCCGAACGCCGGCGGCCGCGGTGCTCGATCGGCTCGCGACGCGGATCTCGGGCATCGAGGCCCAGGACGACAGCGCAGAGCGCCGGCCGCGGGGTCTCGGCGCCATCTTCGGCCGAGGCTGACGGCTCCCCGGCGACGACGCGGTCAAGGATCGACCGACCGATGGGGGCTCTCAATCTCGTCCTCAGGGTCCTGCTTGCCGTCTGGGTGGCCGGCTTCCTCATCGTCTCGTGCCTGCCGCTGGTGACCGGGAACGGCGGGGCGGGCATCCTCGGTCTCGTCGCGGGGGTCGTCTTCCTCGTGCCCTGGCTCATCGGCGTCGTCATCCTCGCGGTCGCCGTATGGCTCACGAATCCGCGCGGCCGCTACCGCTGAGGGCCCGCCGGTCGAGAGACGGCGTTCGCACGGGGACCTGATCCGCGGTCGATCCGTGTACCGGAGGAGGGAGTCGAACCCTCACGCCCTTGCGGGCCGCCGATTTTAAGTCGGCTGCGTCTGCCGTTCCGCCACTCCGGCCGGCCCAGCGTAGCGAAGCGGGCGATGCTTCGTCGGCGCGACGGTTCAAATTGGGGCTGGGCATCCGGGGGCGGCACGCCTACGATCGCGCCTGAGCGCGCCAGGAACGGCTCTGCCGCGAGGAGGACCGGGGATGACGTTCAGGCCGGCTGCGCTCACCGCCCTCGGCGAGTTCCTCGTCTCGAGAGGGGTCGTCAACCTCGGGGTCGTGGGCGACGCGAAGCACGCCAAGAAGGGCGTCAGCTACCACCTCGGGAGGGATCAGCTGGCAGCCGACGCCTACTCTGCGCGGACCGCCCGCGACAAGGCGGGCCTCTCGGACGCCGCGTCGGCCATCGACATCGGCAAGGTCGGCGGAACGATCGAAGGCCTCCGGGCGCTGACGGCGTTCCTGTTCATCCAATGCCAGACCGGAGCGCCGGAGACGGCGGACATCCGCGAGGTCATCGGGTCGCTCGACGGCAAGGAGGTCCTCGGCTGGAGCGACCTCGCCGACCATTCCCAGCTGATCCCGGGCTACGGAGACAAGTCCCACCTGACCCACACCCACATCAGCTTCTACCGGGACAGCGAGACGCGCGACAAGGTCGCGCTCTTCCGGCGCTACTTCGAGGAGGGCGACGTGCGGATCACGGCGATCAAGGGCGAGGACTGGAAGCCGTCGCTCGGTGCCAGCGGCGCGAGCAACGGCGTGCTCCGGGCGACGCCAGATCGGGCGGCTGCAGTGATGGACCGGATCGCCGCCGAGACCGTCATCCGGTCCATCGCCGAGGTGAGCGCCAATGGCGAGAACTGGCGCGTGACGGAGCACCTGGGCCAGCCGCGCTACATGCTCCGGTCCGACTGGACGCCGCTCGTCCCGGGCGGCGACCCGGCGGTCGATGCCCGGCTGACGGAGTACATCGAGCGAACCGCTGGCTGACGATCGCGGCCTGGCGGGAGACGGTCGAGGACCAATGCACCGTTCCATGCTCCCCGGTCCATGGTCGTGAACGTGACATGGGACCAGATCCGCGACAAGCGTCCGATGGCCGACGGGGAGCGCATCGCGTACGGCGGAGACCGGGCCCAACAGTACGGCGTCCTCCGCCTTCCTTTTGGGCCGGGCCCCTACCCCATCGCGAGCGTCCTCCACGGAGGGTGCTGGTCGGCGGCGTATGACCACGGCTACATCGACATCCTGGCCGAGGCGCTGACCGAGCGGGGCCTCGCGACCTGGGTGCTCGAGTATCGGCGGATCGGGGACGAGGGCGGAGCGTGGCCCGGGACGTTCCTCGATGTCGCCCGTGGCCACGACTTCCTGCAAGTGCTCGCACCTGAGCGTGGGCTGGACCTGGACCGCGTCGTGACGATTGGCCACTCGGCTGGCGGCCATCTCGCGCTGTGGCTTGCCGCGCGTCCGCGGGTGCCGACCGACAGCGAGGTCCATGTCGCCGGATCTCTGCCGGTTGACGCCGTCGTGTCGCTGGCCGGGATCACGGACCTCCGGACGTACGTCCTCGGTGCCGGTTCGTGCAATGCCGCGGTGATCGGGCTGATGGGCGGAAGACCGCGTCGGCTGGACGCGCGCTACAGCGCCGCGAACCCGCTCGACCTCGCGCCGCTCGGGGTCTCGCTGACGTTCGTCCACGGCGACGGGGACGACACAGTGCCGCTGGAGCAGAGCCAGCGTCTCGCAGCCCGGGAGCGGGCAGGAGGAGGTGTCGCGGAGGTCGTGGTCATCCCGAATGCCGGGCACTTCGACGTCGTTGCTCCGGAGTCATCGGCCTGGTCGACGGTCGAACGGGAGATCCTCAAGACCGTGAACCTCTGAGTCGGTCTGCTCGGATTGGCGCGACGACCGCGTTGCAGCGCGGACGGGTAGACGCCCCAACGTCGATGGCCGACCGGGCGGCCACGGCTGACCTGCTGGCCATCGAGGGATCGGTCCGGTTCCCGTAGTCAGCCGAGGCCGGGCTGGGCGCCGGCTCAGATCTTGGCTTCGTCATCCACCGTGGCGCCCGCCCGACCCGCCACGATCGACGCGCCCTCGGTGGAGCGGCCCCTGCGTTCAGATCAGTGGAGGCGACGAGCGGATTCGAACCGCTGAATAGAGGTTTTGCAGACCTCCGTGTTAAGCCACTTCACCACGTCGCCTCGGGTTGTGCGGCCCGGGGATTGTGCCATAGGCGCGTGCCGTCGGCCCCGGCGAGGGAGCTCGAGGGGACGGCTCGAGGGTGGTTGCCCCTCGAGGATTCGAACCTCGCCCAACGGATCCAAAGTCCGCTGTCCTACCACTAGACGAAGGGGCAACGGTCGGCCGGGTGGCCCGCGGCGATGGTGAACCCCGCCGGGCAAAGAAATGGAGCGGAAGACGGGACTCGAACCCGCGACCCTCACCTTGGCAAGGTGATGCTCTACCAACTGAGCCACTTCCGCTCGGAGGCTGCGCTACCGGTGCTGGTGCCGAGAGCCAGAATCGAACTGGCGACACCGCGATTTTCAGTCGCGTGCTCTACCAACTGAGCTATCTCGGCCCGGTGGACCTTGCGGACCCATCGGCCCGACGGCGTGCCGAAGGGTAGCACGAGCCCTCGCGGGCCATCAATCGAGCGGTCCGGATAGAGCCGGCGGGCCCCATGCCCGCTAGGCACCGATTCTTGCTCCGGCCGGAGCGTCGCATGCTTGAATGTCGCAGAGACCGTCAGCGGTGCCGCATCCGTGACGCTGAAGGCAAGGGATCCTGCGCCGGCGGCCCCCCGGAGGCTCGAAGGATCGCGACGCAGGATTCCTTTGCTGCTTCGCAAGGCGGCCGCGGGCCCACCCGTCGGTTCCGATCCAGATGAACCAGCCGAGCGGCGGTCAGGTCAGGCCGGTCAGCGCCGCCGTGTCGGCCGGGTCGAGCGGCCGCTCGCCATTCAGCTCCCGGAGCCGGTTGATCCGGTCGACGATCGCCGGATGGGTCGAGAACATCGAGTTCGAGCGCTCCTCGAACTTCTTGATCGGATTCGTGAAGTAGAGGTGCTGCGTCGCCCGGTTGGCGACCTCGAGGACCTCCTGGTCGGTCGCGATCTTCGCCAGGGCCCGCTCCAGCCCCGCCGGGTTCCGGGTCAGCTCCACGGACGAAGCGTCGGCCAGGTACTCGCGCTGGCGGCTCACCGCGAGCTGGACGAGCCGGGCCGCGATCGGGGCGAAGACCGCCAGAATGATGGCGACCACGAACATCACGGCCTGGAGCCCGCCGCCGCCACGGTCGCGGGAGGAGCTCCGCCGCCCCCCACCCCACCAGGTCCAGCGAAGGAAGAAGTCAGACAGCAGCACGACCGACCCAACCATGACCCCCACGAGGAGGGTGAACCTGATATCGAGGTTCCGGACGTGCGACAGCTCGTGGCCGATGACGCCCTGGAGCTCCTCGCGATCGAGCTTCTGGAGGAGGCCGGTCGTGATGGCGATCGAGGCGTGCTTGGGATCACGACCCGTGGCGAAGGCGTTCGGGGCGGTATCGTCGATGAGGTAGACCTTCGGCACCGGAACGTTGGCCGCGATCGAGATCTCGCGGACGACGTTGATGAGCTGGGGGGCCGCCGTCTCGTCGACCGGCTTCGCTCCGGAAGCCGCCAGGACGAGCTTGTCGCCGCCGAAGTAGCTGCCGACCGACACGAGGAAGCCGATCACCACGGCCACCCCGGTCGTCACCGCGGCACCCGCCGGATCCCCGGTCAGGGCGTAGCCGATCGCGAACCCCAGCGCCGCGAGGAGCACGACGACCACGAGCGCCAGGAGCACGGAGTTGCGGCGGTTCGCCGACTGTTGCGCGTAGAAGGAGACGGCGGCCATGCTTGTGCCTCGGGCGACCGGCCGGGGTGGCCCCCGGCCGACGCGTTCAGCTCAGGCTGAGGTCGACGTTCGGGACGTTCGCGGCCTCGGGCTCGGCATCGAAGAAGTCGCGCTTCGTGAAGCCGAACATCCCCGCCAGCAGCACGTTCGGGAACGTCTGGATGCCATTGTTGTAGTCGAGCACCGACGCGTTGTAATGCTGGCGGCTGAACGAGATCTGGTTCTCGGTCGTCGTCAGCTGCTCCTGCAGGCTGAGGACGTTCTCGTTGGCCTTCAGGTCGGGGTAGTTCTCGACGACGGCAAACAGCGAGCGCAGCGTCGAGGTCAGGGTGTTCTCCGCCTCGGCCTGGGCCGTGACGCCCTTGGCGCCGGCGGCAACGGCGTTGGCCCGAGCCTCCGTGACGGCGGTCAGGACGCTCTGCTCGAAGCCCATGTAGCCCTTGACGGCGTTCACGAGGTTCGGGATCAGGTCGTGGCGCCGCTTGAGCTGGACCTCGATCTGGGCCAACGCCTCATCGACGCGGTTCCGACGTCCAATCAGGCCGTTGTAGATCCCGATGACGAACAGCGCGATCACGACGATGATCGCCAGAACGACAACCCATTCCATTGAGTGACTCTCCCCAGACGCGGCGCGGCGTCCGCCCGGCTCGCCCGGCGATCCTCGACGCGCAACGCCAGTCTAGCAGGCGTCCCGGGCGACTCCGGCTACGGCCGGTGTCCAGGCGCCGGGTTCACGACGCGCCCCACGCGGGCGGTAACGGCGCTCGTGGTGGTGGGCGGTACTGGAATCGAACCAGTGACTTCCTCGGTGTAAGCGAGGCGCTCTGACCAGACTGAGCTAACCGCCCAGCGGAAGGGTATCGCACGACTGACGCGGAGCTGGGGTCGGTGACGGGGGCCCTCTCCGGCTCAGGCGGGCGCAGCGCGAAGCCCCGGCGCGTCGCCGGCCATGCTCCGCGGGTGTGACAGCGTGGGATCAGAGCAGGCTCGCGCACTCGCGTATTCCAAGAAGGCTTAAGCGCCGCCAGTCCGAGCCGCATCGCCCGAGCTCAAGCCCAATCCGCACGGATCCCGGCGCTGCTGGCTCTCAGGTATTCCGCCGATGAATACGACAACGTGATCGACGCACCTGCCCGGCGCTCTTGCCGACGGGTAATCCTTCTTGGAATGCCGTGGCGCGGAACCCGGGGGCCGCATCCCTGAGCAGTGACGAGCACGCGAGCGCAGGGCGGTGCCGAGCACGCGAGCGCAGGGCGGACCCCATACGAGCTGAGCGAGTGGGCGCAGAAGCGAACGCCGCGGAGCCGCCAGGTCAGCGCCGAGGGTGTGGTGCCCAGGCCGGGACTTGAACCCGGATGAGTTGCCTCATACGCCCCTCAAACGTACGCGTATACCAATTCCGCCACCTGGGCATCAGGTGCATCGCCGCGCGGTCGATCGATCCTTGAGGGGTCGAGGTGGACGTGGTACCGAGGAAGGGATTTGAACCCTTACGCCCTTTCGGACACTAGCTCCTGAAGCTAGCGCGTCTGCCGTTCCGCCACCTCGGCGAGCATCCATCGAGCCGATTCGCAGCGCTCATCGGCCGTCGGCGAGCCGCCATGTTAGCACATCCCAGAATCGCTCCCCGGGGCTGCCGATGGGCCGAATCCGAGGTCCCTGGAGGGTGTTTCGGACGACCACGACCTCGTCGCGGAAGGCGATCGGCAGGAGGTACTCACTGGTCGAGAGCCGGGTCTGGAGGGCCGAGTAGGCGGCCGCCCTCGCCTCGTCGGTCCCGGGCGCCCGGGCGGCCACGAGGAGCTGATCCAGGGCGGCGTCCTGGAGCCCGGCGAAGTTCGAGCCACCGGAGGTCACCTGGGTCGACGCCAGGAGCGGGTAGAGGTCGGGGTCGAGGCCGATCTCGGTCCCGACCAGGGCCGCCCCGAACTCGCCCGGGCGGAGGTGATCGCCGATCAGCGAGGCCCCGGTCAGCGGCGTCTGGACGACCTCGAGGCCGATCCCCCGCCAGTCGCCGGCGATGGCCGAGGCCATGGCGTACGCCGTCGGGTTGGCCGTCTGCTCCGGGCACAGCAGGTCGATCGTCAACGTCTCGGTCTGGCCCTTCGGGATCCAGCCCCCCGTGTCCGCCTCCTTCCAGCCGGCGGCGACGAGCGCCGCCCGGGCGGCCTCCGGATCGTAGGCGACCGGCGGGCTTGCCTCGGCATCGAACGCCCAGCTCGTCGGCGGGATCGGGGAATCGGCCCGGGTGGCCTGGCCCGCGAGGACGGTCCCGATCAACGATTCGCGGTCGATCGCCTCGAGCAGGGCCCGGCGGACGGCCGCGTCCCGAAACTCGGGGTGGGTCGCCCGCAGGTTCAGGATGACCGACATGAGGGTCGTGGTCGGGTAGCGGAGCAGCCGCGCGCCGGCGGACGCGCCCAGGGCCGCGAGCTGCTCCGGCGCGAGGCCCGACGCCCCATCGAGCTCGCCGGCGGCCCACGCGGCGGACATCGAGCCGGCGTCGCCGAAGAAGCGGAGCTCGATCGCCTCGAGATACGGCAGCGGCGCTCCCCCAGGCGCGGTTGGGGCCGGCGTTGCCAGGGAGTCGGTCGGTTGGGGCGTCGCGTCGCCGGGGATCCCCTCGTCGGGCTCGACGGAATCCGGAACCGAGGGGACCAGGAGCGCATGGGCCGCATCGAGCTCGGCCAGCCGGAATGAGCCCGACCCGACCGGCTGGCGGCCGAACGGATCGTCGGGGAGGTCCGCCGGGGCGATGCCGGCCAGGAGGTGCTGCGGAGCGATGGGCTGGGTGGCCGCTTCGAGGAACCCGCCGAGCGGCGTCGCCAGGCTCAGGACCACCGTCGCCGGGTCCGGCGCCGAGGCCGTCACCTCCCGCCACGAAGCCGCCCCCGGACCCGCGTATTCGGAGTCACTGAGCGCCCCGATCGTGAACAGGACGTCCCCGGATGTGATCGGCTGGCCGTCCTGCCAGACCTGGCCGGGCCGCAGGTGGAACGTCCAGATGGCACCCGTCGGGTCGAGCTCCCAGCGCTCGGCAAGGTCGCCGATGAGCGTGTCGTCCGGTCCCAGCCGAACCAGGCCGCGGAAGAGCAACCCGACCATCGCCCGTTCGGCCGGCGTCCGGGCGGAGAAGGGACTGACGGACGCTGCCGAGCCGAGGAACCCTTCGACGTAGGGCCGCGGCGGCGGGCTGGTCGGCCCGGGCGTCTCGACCGGCTCGGCCGGCCCGAGCGATGGCGCCACCACGGCCCCGGTGAGGGCCACGAGGACCAGCGAGAGCAGGGCGATGACGGCCCGATCGCGGAGGCTCACGGAGCGACGGCCCGGCCCGTCCTCGACGGCCGCGCCACGCTCAGGCCGTGGTGTCCAGCAGGTACGACGCCATCGAGAAGAGGACGAACAGCACGATGAGGATGATCGTGAACTGCCAGAGCCGCCGCTCGATCCCCCGCCGGCTGCGATAGACGGCCGAATCCCCGCCGAACGCGCCGGACAGGCCGGCCCCGCGCGCCTGCAGGAGCACGGACAGGACGAGCGCAGCCGAGACGATCAGCTGGCCGGCGGCCAGGGCGGGGTTCACGGGAAGGCGACCTCAGGTACGACGGCGACGGATCGTAGCACAGCCCCGTACTCCGGCCGCTGGGCACGGTTCAGGCGCGCAGGAGGGAGTGCCCGCTGACCTCGGGCCAGGGTCGCAGTCCGGCCACCTCGAGCAACGTCGGGGCGACGTCGGCGAGGATGCCGTCGGCCAGGCTCCGCCCTTCGGCCGCTCGCCCGAGGAGCAGGAACGGGACCGGGTTGAGGGAGTGCGCCGTCATCGGGGCCCCGCCGGCGTCACGGAGCTGATCTGCGTTGCCGTGATCGGCGGTGATCGCCAGGATCGCCCCGGGTCCGGACGCGTCCCGGGCCTCGACCTCGGCGATCGCCGCAACGATCCGTCCGAGGCAGGCATCGATCGTCCCCAGGGCCGCGATCGTGGCATCCCAGTCGCCCGTGTGGCCGACCATGTCCGCGTTGGCGAAGTTGGCGACGATGAAGTCGAAGCGGTCCGAGCCGATCGCCTCGACGAGGGCATCGGTGACGCCGGCCGCGCTCATCTCCGGCTGGAGGTCGTAGGTCGCGACCCGCGGGCTCGACACGAGGAGCCGATCCTCCCCCGGGAAGGGCGTCTCGCGACCGCCGTTGAGGAAGTACGTCACGTGGGCGTACTTCTCGGTCTCGGCGACATGGAACTGCTTCCAGCCAGCCTCCGACAGCACCTGGGCCAGGGATCGTGCCTCCTCGGGCGGGAAGGCGACGAGCACCGGCAGCCCGGCCTCGTACTCGGTCATCGTCACGACCCGGAGGTCGGTCGGCGCCGGGGTCCCGTCGGGAGCGGCGCGGTCGAAGTCGGCGAAACCAGGGTCGGCCAGCGCGTGGGTCAGCTGGCGTGCCCGGTCGGCCCGGAAGTTCAGGTGGATGATCGCCTCGCCCGAGGCGAGCCCACCATCGACGCCATCGATGACGGTCGGCTTCACGAACTCGTCGGACTCGCCGCGCGCGTAGGCGCGGGAGACGGCGTCGACGGCTGACGGCGCGTGCTCGCCGAGGGCATGGACGATGGCGTCGTAGCCCGCCTCGGTCCGGTCCCAGCGCTTGTCGCGGTCCATCGCGAAGTAGCGGCCGCCGACCGAGGCGATCCGCGCGTCGGCGTGGGCGACCCGCAGCCGCCGCTCGAGATCCGGGACGAACTCGATGGCGGAACGCGGCGGCGTGTCCCGCCCGTCGAGGAGGACGTGGAGCCGGACCTTCGGCACGCCCTGTCGGGCGGCGAGCTCGGCCAGGGCGACGAGATGGCGGTCGTTGGCGTGCACGCCGCCGGGCCCGATGAGCCCGACGATCGACAGCCGTCCGGTCGTCGCCAGGGCGACACGGCAGGCCTCGAGGAACGCCGGCCGCTCGAAGAACGAGCCGTCCTCGATCGCGGCATCGATCCGGGGCAGGTCCTGGAGCACCGGCCGGCCGGCCCCGATGTTGAGGTGGCCGACCTCGGAGTTGCCCATCTGGCCGGCCGGCAGGCCGACGGCCTCCCCGGAGGCCTCCAGCACGCCGTGCGGCCAGCGGGCCAGGAGGCCGCGCCAGACCGGCATCGGGGCCGCGGCGATGGCATCCGCTGCCCGGTCCTGGCCGATGCCGAAGCCGTCGAGGATGACGAGGACGATGGGTCGGGGGCGGGCCGCCATCAGCTGGCCGGGCCGGCGGCGCCGGCCCGGGCGGCGGCGGTCAGGCCGGCCCGGGCGACGATGCCGGCCATCTCGTCGGGCTTGAGCGAGGCACCCCCGACGAGGGCCCCGTCGATCGAAGGCTCGGCCAGGAACTCGGCGATCGTCGCCGAGGTGACGCTGCCGCCGTAGAGGACCGGAACGTCGTCGGCGCGGTTCGGCATGCCGAGGTCGGCCAGCGTGCGGCGGATGGTCTCGGCCATCGCCGCCGCGTCCGCGCCGCGGGCGGTCCGGCCCGTTCCGATCGCCCAGACCGGCTCATAGGCGATCGTGAGCCAGGGGAGGCCATCCTCGACGCCGAGGGTGGCGAGGTCCGCGCCATCGAGGCAGGCCCGGGTCTGCGACGCCACCACGGCCTCGGCGCGACCCGCCTCCCGCTCGTCGAGCTGCTCGCCGACGCACAGGATCGCCCGGAGGCCGGCGGCCCGCGCCGCGCGCAGCTTCGCCCCGATGAGCTCATCGGTTTCGCCGGCGTCGCGGCGCCGCTCCGAGTGGCCGACGATCACCCAGGTCGCGAGGCCGGCCAGCATCGCCGTCGAGATCTCCCCGGTGAACGCTCCGGCCGGTTCGTGGTGGACGTTCTGGGCACCGACCGCCACCGCGCGGCCGTCCGGGCCGCGGGTTTCGGCGTCGGCGAGGGCGGCTCCGACCGCGGCGAGGCAGACATAGGGCGGGCAGATCACCCTGACGACCCGTGGCTCGCGCGTCCGGGACGCGATCGTCCGGGCGAGCTCGCCAGCATCGGCCGGCGTCGTGTTCATCTTCCAGTTGGCGGCAATGATCACCTGGCGCATGGCCGAATCATGCCAGAGGCGGCGTCACGACCTCCTCGTCCAGGGCAAGGCGCTCCAGGCGGTCCAGGGCCCGCTGGACGGCGCTCCGATGGATCCCGAGGCGATCGGCCAGCTCGGTCAGGGTCGCCTCCGGGGTCTCCCGCCGGCCCTCCGCGACGAGGCGCACGACGTACGGCTGGGCGGCGAGGCGGCCGTCGCCGGCCAGCGTCTCGATCGCCGCGAGCTGTCGCCCGGCCGCCGCGACCGACCGCTGGAGGTTTGCCGATTCGGCGTTCAGGACCCGGTTGAGCTCGCCCCGCAGGGCCCGCGAGACCTGGCGTGCCTCGAGCTCGAGGAGGGCCGCGCCGGCGCCGATCCGGCGCAGGAAGAGTCCGATCGTCTCGCCGCTCTTCCAGGTCACCACCCCCCGGCCACGCCGGAGGCGCCACGACGCCGGCAGGCCGGCGAGCGACAGCCAGCCGGCAAGGACCGGTGCCTCCGCGGCGGGGACGACGAACTCGAGGTGCGTCCGGCCGCCAGCCAGGCTGAGCGAGCCACGGGCCAGGAAGTGACCGCGGAGGTAGGCCATCCGGCAGTGCTCCGGGCCGCCGGGAAAGTCGAACGCCGGCCCCGTCCGGCCCGGCCCGGCGCCCTTTCCGTCGCGCCGGTCGAGGCGAACGCCGAGGCGGGCGACCGCGGGATCGCGCGGCCCGGACGCCGCCTCGAGGCCGGCCCGCTCCGCGGCCCGGTCACAGGCGCGCGACGGATCGATCGCCGCCAGCTCGGCCCGGAGGGCCATCACCAGGTCGCGATCGGCCGCGGTCATGCCCCGGGTCAGGCGCTCCGGGCCACGCCGGCGTGGCGGCGCCCGCCGCCGTCGCGCTCGGCGGCCCGGATGACCGCCGCCGCCAGCCGGCCGGGATCGTGGCGGTGGGCGTTCCGGGCGTCGACCACGTCGTCCGTGACCAGCCGGGGTGCTGGTTCGATCGACGGAGGCCAGCGGAGGCGGACGGCTTCTGCCTGCCAGCCCGGTGGAACGTGGGCATCGAAGCGATCGTTGGCCAGGACCAGGTCCACGAGCCCCGGTGCCGTGTGGGCCACGAGCGCCTCGACATGATCGGCCAGGTCGTAGCCGGCCGTCTCGCCGGCCTGAGTCGCCACGTTGCAGACATAGATCCTCGTCGCCGCCGAGGCGAGGACCGCGTCGCGGATGCGGCGGATCAGCAGGACCGGCAGGAGGCTCGTGTACAGCGAGCCCGGGCCGAGCACGAGGATCTCGGCGTCGTCGATCGCGGCGATCGCGTCCTGGGCGGCGGCGACCTCCGACGGCGCGATCCAGACGCGCTCGATGTCGCTCGTCCGCATGATCGTCGACTGGCCCGCGACGACGGCGCCGCCGCGCGTCCGGGCGTGGAGCGTGATCGGCGTCGGTGAGGCCGGCAGCACCTGGCCACGGACCGCCAGGACGCGGTTCATGCGCCGGACGCCCTCCTCGAAGTCACCGCCCTCCACCGCCGTCAGGGCGGCGATGAGGAGGTTCCCGATCGGGTGGCCGCCGAGGCCGCCGGGCTCGGTCTCGACCGGCTGACCCGACGCGCGCCGGCCGCCGGGGAAGCGGTAGCCGAGGAGCTCGCTCATGAGCGGCTCGGCGTCCGCCAGGGCGGCGATGCAATTCCGGATGTCGCCGACTGGCGGGATCCCCAGCTCCGCCCGCAGCGCGCCCGACGAGCCGCCATCGTCGGCGACCGTGACGATCGCGGTCAGGTTGCTGGTGTGCTCCTTCATCCCCCGCAGGAAGGCCGACAGGCCGGTCCCACCGCCGAGCGCCACGACCCGAGGGCCCTTCGCCAGGAAGCGCTTCTGGTAGATGACCTCGACGAGTGGCTGCGCTTCGTCGACGGCGCGGAGCGGCTCGGTCACGGCCCGGACGACCCTGATGCCGCCGACCATGACGAGGAGGACGCCGGCGCCGCCGGCGATGAGGCCGCGAAGCGCGTAGGGCAGGAACTGGAGGGTCACCGCGTCGATGACGGCCCCGAGCGCCCCCTCGGGTTGCAGGTCGGCCGTGACCTGGCGGATGACGTGCGCCACCCCGAGGGCGAGGAGGAGCAGCCCCAGGAAGACGACGAGCAGCCAGCGCTTGACGCCGATCCCCGGTGCCAGCCAGCGGCGGAGGTTCACTGGCGCTCCAGCTCGCGGTGGAAGACCGACACCGGGCCGTGCCCACGGTCGCGCAACCACCTCGCCAGCTCTTCGACGAAGACGACCGAGCGGTGCTGGCCGCCGGTGCAGCCGATGGCGATCGTGAGGCGGCTCTTGCCCTCGGCCTCGTATGCCGGGATCGAGAACGCCAGGAGCGCCTCGACGAGCTCGAGGAAGCGGTCGGCGCCCGGCTGGTCGAGGACGAAGTCGCGGACCGGCGCCGTCAGGCCCGAGTGCTCCCGCAGCTCCTCGACGTAGTACGGGTTCCGGATGAACCGGGCATCGACGACGAGGTCGGCCTCGAGCGGAACCCCGAACTTGTAGCCGAAGCTGATCAGCTGGATTGCCATCCGGTCCGGCTCGACGTCGCCCAGCCTGGCGAAGAGCCGCTCGCGGAGCTCACGGAGGGCGAGGTCGGACGTGTCGAGGACGACGTCGGCCTCCTGCCGGACTGGATCGAGAAGGCGGCGCTCCTGGGCGATCGCCGCCGCGATTCCCCGGCTGTCCTCGAGCGGGTGCCGGTGGCGGGTCTCGGAGAAGCGCCGGATCAGGACGTCGTCCCGGGCCTCGAGGAAGAAGACGAGAGGTCGGATGCCCCGGCCCTCGAGCGCGCCGCGCATCGCCCGGTAGGCCGCCTCCGCGTCGCCGGCCCTGACGTCGAGGACGATCGCGACCCGCGCATAGCGGGTTCGGTCGCTCGAGACGAGCTCCGCGAGATTCGGCAGCAGCTCGCCCGGCAGGTTGTCGACGACGATGTAGCCGAGGTCCTCGAAGAGCTTCGCCGCGGCCGTCTTGCCGCCACCCGAGAGGCCGCTGAGGATGACGACATGGCCCTGGTCCGGCCCCGGGAGCGACGGGGCCGATTCCTCCGGGAGATCACCGGCAGCGCGATCGACGCTCGCCATCCGCGTCAGTCTACGCCCGGCGTCCGGCCACTCAGCGACCGCTCCGCCGAATCACGAAGACGGTTCCCTCGAACAGGGCGTAGAGCGTCAGGCCGAGGACGGTCGGGCTGACGAGGTCGCCACCGGGCGTGGCGGCAGCCGCGAAGACGGCGATGGCGAGGATGATCACCCGCCTCGATCGGCGGAGCCGGTCCGAGGTGACGATTCCGACCCGGGACAGCCCGACGAGGAGGATCGGGAACTCCATGAGCAGCCCGAAGGCCAGGAACATCGTGCTCACGAAGTCGAAGTACTCGCGGGCGGTGAGGAGCGCCTGGAGGTCCGGGGTCTCGAAGCTCAGGAGGAAGGCGGACGCGTAGGGCAGGACGATGAAGGCGATCGAGACGCCGATCAGGAAGAAGGCCAGCGCGGCGGGGATCCAGGGCAGGATCGCCCGGCGCTCCGATGCCGTCAGCCCAGGGCCAACGAACCGCCAGACGTGCCACAGGATGACCGGCATCGCCAGGATGATGCCGACGACGACGGCGATCCGGATCCGGATCGCGAACGGGTCGCCGATGCCGGTGAAGACGAGCGGACGGTCGGTCGGCAGCGGCGACCGCAGGAAGGCGATGATGGGCTCCCCGGCGAGGAACCCGATGATCGCCCCGACGGCGACCGCGATGATCGACCAGATGATCCGGTTGCGGAGCTCGGACAGGTGGTCGACGAGCGACATCACGGCGCCGCCGTCTGTCGAGGGGCCCGGCTCGCTCGGCGGTGCGGGGCCGGGTTCTCCTTCCTCGGGCGAGGGCGTGGTCGCGACGGCGGGAGCGGGATCAGGCGCTGGCTGGGTCGCGTCGCGATCGGTGGTCATGCCGCGGCGCGGGCGGGGCCGGGGGGTCGCGGCCGGCTACGAGGCCGGCTGGTCCGTGTCAGAGGCTCCCGGGGCCGTCGCGACGGGCTCGGCGGGGGCCGGCGCCGGAGCAGGAACCGGTCCACCGCCCGACGTCGGGGCCGGCAGGGCCGGTTGGGGCGCGGGCTGGGCGGCTGCGGCGGGCTGGGCGGCTGCGGCGGGCTGGGCGGCTGCGGCGGGCTCGGCGGCTGCGGCGGGTGGCGCTGCCGCCGGCGCCGGAGTGGCCGCGTCGACGGCTGCAGGCTTGGCCTCGTCCACGCTGGCCGCGTCCTTGACGTCCGAGGCCGCCTTGCGGAACTCGCGGATGCTCTTGCCGAGGGCCGCTCCGACCTCCGGGAGCTTGCCCGGGCCGAGGATCAGCAGGGCGATGACGAGGAGGACGATCAGCTCCGGGCCCTGGATGTTGAACGGCATCTGAGTTCGAAAACCTCGTGAGGCGGACGAGCCGCCGGGAACGGCCGCTAGGGTAGCACAGGCAATCGCCGGGCCCAGCCGGCCGCGGCCTCGGCGAGACGCTCTCCCGGGTCACCCGGGCCGCCGTTCGATCCATCCCCGAGGGCCGCGGCCGCGATCCCCCGCGACACGTTCACGAGGAGGCCGCCGCCCGCCCACGCGCCCGCCGGCGGCTCGCCGGCCGGCCCGTGGCGGAGGACCGGCTCGACCTCGCCGCCCTGGGCACCGACGCCCGGTACCAGGAACGCGAGCCCGGGCGCGGTCGACCGGATCGAGGCCAGCTCTCGTGGGGCGGTCGCCCCGACGACGAGCCCGACGGTCCCGCCCGGTCCCCAGCTCGAGGCGAGCCGGGCGACCCGGGCCCAGAGGGCCTCCGCCGGTGCCGCCCCCATCGCCGCGACTCGCAGGTCCTGGAGCTCGCCGGCGCCCGGATTGGAGGTCCGGCAGAGGAGATAGGCGAAGCGATCGGCCCGCTCGACGAGGGGCGCGACGGCCCGGCTACCGAGGTACGGGTTGACGGTCACCGCGTCGGCGCCGAGACCGTCGAAGATGGCGACGGCCTGGCGCGCGGCCGTCGAGCCGATGTCGCCGCGCTTCGCGTCGGCGATGACCGGGATCCCGTCCGGGATCGCGGCCCGGATCCGCTCGAGCGCGGCCAGCCCGGCGCTGCCGAAGGCTTCGAAGAAGGCGAGGTTCGGCTTCACGGCCGCGGCGTGCGGCACGGCCGCCTCCACGATGAGCCGGGCGAACCGCTCCACCCCGGCCAGGTTCGCCGAGAAGCCGGCGGGCAGGCTCGCGGGGTCCGGGTCGATGCCGACGCAGAGGACCGTGCCCGCGGCAGCCGTTCTCGTGGCGAGCCGCTCGAGATAGGCGGCTGCGGTCACGGTGTCGAGGCGCCCGGAGCGAGGCTCGGCGACGAAACCGTCGGGACGGGCGGGACGGGCGTCGCCGTCGGGGGCGGGGTCGGCATCAGCTCCGGCGGGACCCACCAGCCCGGGCGCGACCCGGCGTTCAGGCCGGCGGCGATCGTCAGCTGGAGGGGATCGCCGGCGACGATCGCTGGCCCGGTGGCGTCGATCGGGGCGAGCCAGAGATCGGTGACGCCGTGGTCGATCTCGAGATAGGCCAGCGAATCGCCGATCGGCGACCAGACCGGGGAGAAGCTCCGACCATTGTTCGTGACCCGAAGCAGCTCGGCCCCGAGGCCGTCGAGGATGACGACGTCCGTTCCGAAGGCCGTCGTCCGCGTGGCCGCCAGGTAACGACCATCATGGGACCAGACCGGCGTCGTGTAGCCGGGCCCGGTGAGCGCCGTGGCCTTTCCGGTCGTCGTGTCGTAGCGCATGACCACCGGCGCCCCGCGGGACCCGTCGCGACCGTTCTGCACGTAGGCGAGGTACCGGCCGTCGGGCGACCAGGTCGGGTCCTGGTGCCCCAGTGGCGCACTCTCCGGGACCCCGAGATCGGTCAGCTTGAGCGTCGCCAGGTCGAGGATCTGGAGCACGACGTCCTTCTTGGTCGGGTCTGGCCCATCGGTGATGATGGCGGCCTTCGTGCCGTCCGGCGAGATCGTCGGCTGGCGCATGAAGGTCGACCAGACGAGCGACCCGGAGGTCACTCGGCCGGTCAGCAGCGTCTCGGGCTCGCCCTCGCCGTCGGGCCGGACGCGCATCAGGGCGGGGATCGCGAGGCGGAAGCGACGGGTCTGGCCGTTGACACGCCAGTGCCCCGTCTCCGCGGTCGTTCGGATGAAGTAGACCCATGAGCCGTCCGGAGAGAAGGCGGGCATCCCGTCATGGCCGCCGTCGGTGAGCTGGTAGGCCTGGGCTCCGCGCTGCAGCCAGATGTTGCCGGCCTTGGCGTAGGTGAGGGTCCCCGGCACGTCCGTCCGCGGATCGACGATGACGACATTGCTCGGCGTCGCCGTCCGGATCGGGCCCCCGCCGTCCGAGCTCCCCGGCCCGCCATCGGATCCCGGCAAGCTGGGCAGGTTCCCGGTCAGCAGACCCAGGCTCAGGGCGCCCACGATCACGAGCCCGATGACGGACAGACCGGGCGCGACGAGGCCGGCGCCAAAGCCGGAGCTCGAACGATTCGTCGCCCGCCGCAGGTTCATCCGAGCGGGCCGGCGCCGGCCGGGGTCGGATCGCCGGGTCCGACCGGGACGAGCCGGTCGGCGAGGATCGCCGCCGCCTCGGGGGAGTGTCCCGAAGTCGCCGCGTCGCGGATGTCGAGCTGGAGCGATTCGATGCCGCCGAAGCGCCGGCTCACGAGGCGGGCGACCACGTCGACCCGTTCACCCTCGCTGACGAGCGCCGCGAGCTCGGGCCAGCCGAAGGCGATCCCGTCGAGGACGTCGAGCCAGCGCTTGAGAACGAGCTGCGTGTGGCCTCCGGTCGCCTCACGGGCTCGGGTCACGGTCAGGCCGAGGACGGCCACGAGCGGCACCGGGTTGCCGATGCCACAGGGTGCGAGCCGGGCGAGCTCGGCGTAGAGCGCGTAGTCGACGTCGGCGGCCGCGAGGGCGAGATCCACAGGCAGGGTCGGCCGTGGGTCGGGCCGCTCGGCGGCCGCGGCAATGGCCATGAACCGGTCCCGGAACGCGGGCCAGCTCGCGGCGGCGATCTCGAACCCGGCGGCGCCGGCGTGCCCGCCGTGGCGGATGAGGAGGTCCCCGCATTCGGCGATGGCATCGGCGAGGTGGAGGCCGCCGTCGCCGCGACAGGAGGCCCGGACCAGCGGGCCGAGCTCCGCCCCGACGATCGCCGGGCGGCCCTGCTCCTCGGCCAGGCGGCCGGCCACGAGACCCACGACCCCGACGGGCCACGGTCCGCGCACGATCGTCGCGGGCGCCTCGTCGACGACGTCCGGCGAGGTCCGGGCCTCGGCAAGCGCCGTGCGCATGAGATCCCGACGCGTGACATTGGCCGACTCGAGAAGGTCGGCCAGGCGGTTCGCCTCAGCCCCGTCCTCGGCGAGGAGCAGCCGGGCGGCATCGGAGGCCTCCCCCACCCGGCCGGCCGCGTTCAGGCGCGGGGCCAGGGCGAAGGCGATCGTCTCGACGTCGACGGCCTCGGGTGCCACGCGGGCGCGCTCGAGCAGCGCCGCGATCCCGGGCCGTGTCCCGCGCCGGATCCGGTCGAGGCCGAGGCGGACGATCGAGCGGTTCTCGCCGAGGATCGGGGCGACATCGGCGACGGTGCCGATCGCGGCCAGGTCCGCCAGCCCCAGCGCCGCCGGGTCGTCTCCCAGGAGCAGCCGGGCCAGGCTGAAGGCGATCCCGGCGCCGGAGAGCCGCGGATCCGGGTAGGCGCTGCCGGGCCGATGGGCGTTGACGATCGCGACGGCGGGCGGCAGCTCGGCCGGGACGCGATGGTGGTCCGTGACCAGGACGTCGATGCCGCGGGCAGCGGCCGCGGCCACCTCGGCCACGCTCGTGGTCCCGGTGTCGACGGTGACGATGAGCCGTGCGCCCGCCTGCTCGGCGGCGTCCACGGCGGCGAGCGAGAGCCCGTGGCCCTCCTCGAGGCGCGACGGGACATAGGGCAGGACGTCGAGCCCGAACCGCCGCAGGCTCAGCGTCAGGATGGCCAGCCCGGTGATCCCGTCGGCGTCGAAGTCGCCGAAGACGAGGACCCGCTCCGCGCGATCCCGGGCCGTGACGACCCTCGTCCGGAACGCGTCCGCGTCCGGGAGCAAGCCGGGGTCGTTGAGACCGGCGACCGGGTCTCCGAAGTAGCGCTCGAGCTCCGTGGGGCCGGCCACGCCGCGCCGCTCGAGGAGGGCCGCGACGCGCGGGCTCACGCCGGCGCGGGCGGCGGCGGCGATCAGGAGCGGGTCCGGGGAGTCGGCGGTCGGGAAGACCCAGCGGGCCCGCGGCAGGAGCACCGGGTCAGGATGCCACGGCTGGCTGCACGGGCGCTTTGACGGCGCTTACGCGGAGGCTCGGCGAGGTGCCCGCGGCGACGTGAGCCGGCCCCGCCGGCGATCCTCCCATTCCTGCCAGACGACGAGGAGCGGGCTGGCGTTGAAGATCGACGAGTACGTCCCGGAGATGATCCCGATCAGGAGGGCCAGGACGAACTCCTCCGTCGCCGAGCCGCCGAACAGGAGCAGGACCGTCAGGGTCAGGACGACCGTGAAGCTCGTGGTGATCGACCGGCCGAACGTCTGGAGGAGCGAGTGGTTGACGATCTCGGCGAAGGGCTCCCCGGCGTGGCGGGCCCGGTTCTCCCGGATCCGGTCGAAGACCACGATCGTGTCGTGGACGCTGAAGCCGATGACGGTCAGCATCGCCGTCACGAACAGGCCGTCGACCTCGACGTTGAAGAACGTGCCCAGGATCGCGAAGATCCCGAGGACCACGATGACGTCGTGGAGGAGCGCGACCAGGGCCGTGACGCCCATCTTCACGTCCCGGAAGCGGAGGGTGATCCAGCCCAGGATCCCGAAGCTCCCGACGAGGATCAGGACGATGGCCTGGTTGATGAGGTCGCTGCTGACGACGGCGCCGATCGAGCTGAGCGACGCCTGCTCGGAGATCGGCCCCAGGGCCTCCTGGAGGCCGGTGGCGATCCGCCCGATGTCGCCCTCGGTCGGCACCTGGGTGTTGGCGCCGGGGACCGGGGTCGGAGCGGGTGACCCCGTCGGGGCAGCCGAGGCGCTCGCTTCGGGCGACGCCGTCGGGGCGGGCGACGCTGTGGGCGCCGGGGTCGCGGTCGGGGCAAGTGTCGCAGTTGGGGCCGGGGTCCCGGTCGGGCTCGGCGACTCAGCGGGCGCCGGCGATCCACTGGGGGCGGGGCTCGGCGTCGCCGCCGCCGACGCGCTCGGGGCGGGGGTCGTGGTGGCCGCCGCACTGGCCTCGGCGGACGGGCCGGTGGACTCCGTCGCGATGGCGGTCGGGACCGGCGTCGGGGACGGTCCGGCGCCCCGGAGGTCCAGCTTCGAGAGCCGGATGTCGTAGAAGCCGCTGCCGGTCCTGGTCACGGTCGCGTCCGCCTGGCCGAGCGTGGCCAGCTCGGCCTTGACGTCAGCGGCGGTCACGCCGTCGTCGGCGAACTTGATCGACCAGACCGTGCCGCCGGTGTAGTCGATCGAGAACTTCAGGCCGTCCTTTCCGCCGCTGATCGGGGTCAGGAGGATGAAGATCAGGCCCGGGATCGTGACGAGGAGCGAGAAGGCGAAGAACCAGCGCCGCTTGCCGATGACGTCAAACACCCGGGCTGGCCCCCCGCCGGATCGCCGTCCGCCCGGACGGACGGTAGACGAGCTCGGAATCGGAGATCCCGTACAGCCAGGCGTGCCGCGCCCACTCGCGGCCGACGACCACGCGCAGGATCGTCCGGGTGACGGTGATCGCGGTGAACATCGAGGTCAGGACGCCGAGGATGAGGACGAGGGCGAATCCCTGGATCACGGACGAGCCGAAGAAGTACAGGATCGAGGCCGTGATCAGGCTCGAGACGTTCGAGTCGAGGATCGAGTTCCAGGCCCGGGCGAAGCCGGCCTCGATGGCCTGGGGCAGCGACTTGCCCAGCCGGAGCTCCTCCTTCGAGCGCTCGAAGATGAGGATGTTGGCGTCGACGGCCATGCCCACCGAGAGGACGAAGCCGGCGATCCCGGCCAGGGTCAGGGTCACCGGGATGAGCCGGAAGATCGCGAACAGCAGGAGCGCGTAATAGAGGAGGGCGACGCTCGCCACGGCCCCCGGCAACCGGTAGTGGAGGAGCATGAACAGGAGGACGAGGCCGACGGCGATCAGCCCGGCGAGGATGCTCTTGTCGAGGAACTCCTGGCCGAGGGTCGGGTCGATGGTGTCGCTCGAGAGCTCCTCGATCGGGAACGGCAGGGCGCCGAACTTCAGGACGTTGACGAGGTTCGTGGCCTCGGCCTGGGGCAGGCCGCCGATCGTGCTCTCGTTCGTGATCTGGACGTTGCCCCCGGTGATCGCGCTCTGGATGACGGGGGCCGAGATGATCGTCGAGTCGAGGACGATCGCGAACTGTTCCTGCAGGTGAGCCGCCGTCCAGCCGGCGAAGAGATCGCTGCCGTGCTGCTTCAGGACGAAGTTCACCGCCCGGCCGCCCCGACTGTCCGAACCGAGGGTCGCGCTCGAGAGCTCGCCGCCCGAGAACAGGATGCAGATGCTCGTGATCGAGCCGGTCCCCGAGCACGTGGTCACGTTCGTGAGGTCCAGGGTCTGGCCCTGCGTCACGGACATCCCGACGGGGATCGGGACGAAGTCGAGCCGGCCGGTCTGGCCGACGAGGGCGCGCACGGCGGCGGTGTCGGTCACCCCCGGCAGCTCGACGACGACGCGGTCGGTCCCGCTCGTGACGACGACCGGTTCGGCGACGCCGGTCGAGTTCACCCGGTTGGCGATGATGTCGCGAACGACCTCGACGTCGGTTTCGGTCGGTTTGCTGTCCCCGACCGCGTCGACTTTGTACTCGACCTTGAGCCCGCCCTGGAGATCGAGGCCGAGCTTCGTCTCGATGAGCCGGCTGCCGCCGTTCGGATCGAGACCGGGCAGCCGAAGCTTCGGCCAGAAGTCGACGATGAGGGCGAGCGTGCCGATGACGGCGATGAGGATGACGGTGGTCCTGCGCATCGACGGCGGATGATACAGGTGCGAGGGGCCCCGCGCCCTTGGACGACGGCTGTTACGCCTCCAGGCCGGCCTTGATCTTCGCCGCCAGGCCCGGCCCGATCCCCGGGATGGACGCGATCTGCTCGACCGGCGCCTCGCGAATCCGCTTCACGGAGCCGAACGTCCGCAGCAGCGCCGCCCGTCGGCGCGGCCCGACCCCGGCCAGATCGTCGAAGGCGGACCGGACCGAGGCCCGGGCGCGGAGCTTGCGGTGGTACGTGATCGCGAAGCGGTGGGCCTCGTCCCTGATCCGCTGAACCAGGTAGAGCGCCTGCGACGTTGTCGGCAGGAGGACCGGCTCGGCGCGGTCGGGCAGGACGAGCTCCTCGCGCTCCTTGGCCAGGCCGGCGAGCGGCAGGTCGTGCAGGCCGAGGTCGTCGAGGACGGTCTTCGCGGCGCTCACCTGGGCCCGGCCGCCATCGACGATGACGAGATCGGGCATCGCCCAGCGCCGCTCCTCGGCACTGCCCTCATCGCCCGGCTTCGCGTTCCGGAACCGCCGTCGCAGCACCTCCTGGTGGCTGGCCACGTCGCTCTGGCCCTGGACGGTCCTGATCTCGAAGCGCCGATACTCGCCGGTCCGCGGCCGCCCGTCCTGGAAGACGACCATGCTGCCGACGCTGTTCGTGCCCTGGAACGTCGAGATGTCGTAGCCCTCGATCCGGGCCGGGATGACCGGCAGCTCGAGAGCGGTCGCGAGCTCCTCGAGCGCGCCGAGGGTCTTGCCCTGGTCGGCCAGCCAGCGGGCCTGCTCGCGGGCGAGCATCTCGGCGGCGTTCCGCGTCGCGAGTTCCATGAGCCGCCGCCGCTCGCCCCGTCGTGGGACCCGGAGGTGGACGCCGCCGACGGGGCCACGGCGGGTCGTCGTCGCCGTGTCCACCGCCCGGACCCAGAGCGCCGTCTCGGACACCGGGGCGCTCCCGGCGTCGCGGGCGTCGGCGGTCGCGGTCGCCCGCCGCCCGACGAGGAACGGCTCGAGGTCGGCGGCATCGGGCAGCTCGACCGGGACGGCGATCTCGCGGGGCACGCTCGATGCCCGGGCGTAGTACTGGATGAGGAAGCCGGAGACGACCTCGGCATCGGTCGTCTCACGGGGAGCCTCGAGGAGGAAGACGTCACGCCCGATCGCCTTGCCGTTGCGGATGACGAAGAGCTGGAC
Source organism: uncultured Chloroflexia bacterium (assembly GCA_963719145.1). Lineage (GTDB taxonomy): Bacteria > Chloroflexota > Limnocylindria > Limnocylindrales > CSP1-4 > UBA5189. The sequence goes on along the minus strand of CAVRAX010000004.1, from coordinate 101,029 downwards.
GGCCGCCTGATTGTCCTGGCGGGCCAGCCCCACGAGGTCGAGGTCGGTCCGGGCGAAGGCCGCCATCTTCTGGCTCTCCATCGTCCGCTCGATGGCCCGGACCTTGTCCCGGAGCGCGGCCGCGCGCTCGAACTCGAGGCGGTCGGAGGCCGCCCGCATCTCGTCCCGGAGCGCCCCGGCGACGCTCTCCTGGCGGCCCTCGAGGAAGAGCTCGACCTGGGCGATGTCGGCCCGGTAGGCGTCCTTCGAGATCGCCTGGATGCAGGGGCCCTGGCAGCGCTTGATGTGGTAGAGGAGGCAGGGCCGCTGGAGGGCTCGCTCGCCGTCACGAATGTCGATCGTGCAGGTTCGGAACGGGAACAGCCGGCGGACGAGGTTCATCGCCTCGTCGACGCTCGAGGCCGAGGCGTACGGGCCGAAGTAGCGGCTGCCGTCCTGGGGCAGCTTCCGCGTCCGCTCGATGCGCGGGAAGTCGTCCGCGAGCGTGACCTTGATGAACGGGTACGACTTGTCGTCCTTGAGTCGGACGTTGTACGTGGGCGAGAAGCGCTTGATGAGGTTGTTCTCGAGGAGCAGCGCCTCGGCGACGGAATCGGTCAGCGTGTACTCGACGTCGGCGATCCGGTCGACGACGGACCGGACGAGGTGGTGCTCCGGGCCGGGGACCTCCTTCTGCCAGTAGCTCCGCACCCGGCTGCGCAGGCTCTGCGCCTTGCCGACGTAGAGAACGTTCCCGCGGGCGTCCTTCATCAGGTACACGCCCGGACGATCCGGCAGGTTCTTGAGCGTCGCCTCGAGGGGGGTCGAAGGGGTCGCGGCCACGACCCCGATGGTAGGCGAGGATCAGGTCGGGCGGTTCGAACCCCTGGCGTGGACGGCACTCGCCTTCGGCGGGTCGAGGACCTGGAGCGTGAACGCGCCGAGGACGCTCGCACCCTGGACCAGCCGAACGGCGTGGCAACCGGGGGCGAGGCCGCCGGTGTCCAGAGCCGCCATCCAGCGCTCGGGGGAGACCTGCCAGTTCGCGTCGACGACCCTCTCCGGCCCGTCGGAAACGCCACACGCCCAGACCTCGAACGCGGCGGGTCCCGATACGGCCTGACCGTCGACCACGGCCCGGGCCTTCAGCGGCAGGTTCCGGGCACCGTTCAACTCGATGATGCCGTCGCTGCCGACCGGATCGCCCCATTCGACGGTCGCGAGGTGGACGACGACCTGGAAGCTGCCGGCCGCCTCGTTGCCGCTGGCATCGCTCGCGACGCATTCGACCGTTGTCGCGCCGAGCGGGACGACGGAACCGGGCGCCGGGTCGCAGGTCACGACCGGCGACGGGTCGACGTCATCGGTGGCCGTCGGGAGGGCGTACTCGAGGAACGCGCCGGCAGGATCGCCGGTCAGGAGGTCCATGTCGCCGGGCAGGCCGGTCATGACCGGAGGCGTCGTGTCCCCAGCCGGGCCGTCCTCGACGTCGAGGATGAAGTTGATCACGGTGAAGGCGGCTACGCTCGTCGAGTCGGACACACCCGCCGGCGTGAGCGTCCGGTCATAGAAGAGGGTGTACGCGTAGTTGACACCCGGCACGTCGGGTGCCGTGATCGTCACGTGGCTCGGCGTGCTGCTGTCCACTGAGAGCGGTCCGGGGCAGCCGGCGCCGGTCAGGTCGTTCGCCCAGGAATCCGGGACCGGCCCGACGGTCGTGCTTGTCGCCTCCAGGGCTCCGCCCTCGGGCACCGTCACGTCGCCCTGCGAGACCTGGACCAGCTGGCCGGGGTCGACATGGTGGCTGTTGCCGCAGAAGAGGGTGAGGGTGACGTCGCGATGGATCACCGCTCCCGGGCCCACGGTGCCCAGGTCGATGAAGTTCTGGATCCCCGACATCGTGTCGCCGTCGGCAGCCACGGTGTCCGCGAAGACGGCACCCGACGACAGCAGTGCGACTGCCGCAGCCAGCGCGGCCGAGCGACGGACGAGACGACGGAGCATTCGAGCGGACCTCCCCTACCAGATCCCGGCGGTGGTTGTGCACCCAGGAGCGTCCCCCGTCTGATCGTCGCCGCCCATGGGACACAGGTCCCGTTTGGTGCCTCTGCGCGCCCCGCATGCGTACGGGGGACTTGCGGTGCGCCGGATCAACGACCGAGGACGCGAGAGCCCCAGCCACATCGCGGGCCAAGCGGAAACGCGCCGACGCAGTCGAAGGGCCGGTCGTCTGACCGGCCCTTCGGGAGTTCGCCGTGCCGCTGCAGCGCGGCCCTGGTCGCCGAGGCAGAAGCCTCAGTGCTGCAGGAGCCGGGTCATCGACGACACGTTTGCGCCGTCCCCGGCATACCCGAGGTACCCGAGGCCCCAGACCTGCTCGATCGTTCGAAGCAGGGAGTAGTGGTTGTACGGCGTGGCGTCCTTGAGGCCGCCGACGCCGTTCCTGGCCACGACGATCGCGGGGATCAGGCCACCGCCGAACGGGCCGGTCCACGGATGCGAGCCGTTGTCGATGAGGATGTAGCCCTCAGGCAGACCCGGCGCCGAGCCGTAGCCGGGCGAGTCGCAGCAGCCGCTCACGTCGGCCCAGAGGTCGGTGTCGGTCGCGCTGCCGCTGAAGTCAGACTCGTCGGTGAGGATGAAGATGGCGCTGTTGCCGGTCCACGCCTTCGAGCTGCGGATCGTGTCCACCGCTCCATGGACGAAGCTGTCGGCCTTCTGCTTGAGGGCCGCGTCGAACTCGTCGTCGACCGCGCTGCCGTAGGGACACGGCGTCTCAGGATGCCCCGCGATCTCGACGTAGACGCCACCGTGCATGTCGTTGCATTGGTTCGGGCTGATCCAGACGAAGTCCGGCGCATGCGACGAGTTCAGGTCCTTCGCCAGGTCGGTGTACGGCTTGATCTTCGCCAGACGGGCCGGGCTGGACAGGACGTCATCCATGAGCACGAACGGGTTGTGCTTGTTTGTGTACAGCGCCACGGAATCAGGCGCCGTGAACCCGGTGTAGCCGGCGGTCGGCATGGAGTCCATGTAGGCCCCCCACGTCCGTCCGTGCGACTCGAGCTGGTCGACGAGGTTCGGCCAGTCGAAGTGGTTGCTCGGAATGTCGTTCATGCGATTGATGTCGAGCTGGCCGGTGATCGTGGCCACGTAGTTCGGCTGGCTCGGGTGGGTCACGCCGTAGTAGTTGGTCGCCTCCCCATACGTATCCGCGAGGCCGGAGATGAATGGTGCGTTCGGGTCGCCGATGACGGTCGACTGGCTGTGGTTCTCGAGCATGATCACGAAGATCCGCTTGACGGCGGCGTGCTCTCCGCTCGAGGGACTGTGGGCGGCAGCCGATGCGATCGGGACCACGACCGCCGCGACGAGCGATGCCGCCGCGAGAAGACGGGTGAACTTCGATTTGAGGGGCACGACTCACCTCTGTATTGCGACGTTGCCGTCGAGCCGCGCCCTGCCTCCACACGCCATCCGACGGTCCTCCCCCGTCAACACCGGCCCGCCGAACGAGCGCCTTCGGGGCGCCTGGCTACCATACCGCCGGCCGTGCGACGTGTCGCCGCCGCCGCCGCCGACTTGCAGGTCGGCGGTGCATGGACGCACCAGGAAACGGGGCTGGGCGACCCGGAAGAGCTGGGTGATCGACACGGCTGCTCGAGCGATCACCGGGCCCTCTCGAGCCCGGTGATCGTCTGGGGCCTGGAGGGCCGGCCGGGGGACCGGCCCTTCGAAGCTGTCTCGATGGGGACCACTCGGCCCGCCGAGGTGGCGGGCTAGGGCCCGGTGATCCGGCCGTCCACCACCGGTGCGACCGGCGAGTGAGCGGCGATGTAGTCGATGGCGACCTGGAGCAGGTCGTCACCTGGCTGCAGGACATCGGTGCCCTGGGCGAACACCGTGTATCCGTCGCCGCCAGTGAACATGAAGTCGTTCGTGACGAACCGGACGCTGTCACTCGGACCGATGGCCGTTTCCGGCCCGCCGATCCCCGCCGGCGTCTTCCACATCCCGGTCACGACCGGGGTCGTGCCGTTGCAGTCGAAGGTCACCCGGAGACCGGAGACCTGCGGGAACCGACCGGTGCCGCCCGCGAAACCAGGCTCGCAGAACGGCGTGAACCCGTTGACGAACGCGGTCTCGAGCTGCGCCCCGGTCAGCGTCAGGATGACGGTCCGGTTGCCGAATGGGAGGACGGTGAACATCTCACCCCAGGTGATCTCGCACGATCCCTCTCCGGCGCCCGGCGGATCGCAGTTGACATCGGCCCGCAGGCCGCCGGAGTTGGTGTAGGCGGCGTCGAGGCCGGGGTACTTCTCCCGCATCGCGTCCGTCACCAGGTTCCCCATCGCCGACTCGTGGAGCCGGGTCAGATCGCGCTTGATGTCGAACTGCTGGGTACCGATGACCTGGTTCCGCAGCACGGCCGTCTGGGCGTTGGCGTCATCGACGATCGCCTTGACGTCCGCCCGCTGGGCCACGCCGAGGTCCTTGGCGACGCGCGTCGCACCGCCGACCCAGACGACGTCACCGCCCTGGACGATCATCTGGAGAACCGAGTAGCTCATGCCGGCGTTGTACCCCTCCAGGACCGGGATGTGGCCGCGGACGAGGTTCGAGATGCGATGCGTGTGGCCGACGAGCATCGCGTCGACGGTCGTGTCCTGGAGCTGATCGGCGATGGCCAGGATCGGCCCTTCATACGACACGCCCGGCGCGTTGCCGATCGGGTTGATGCCGACGTTGGTGCCCTGGTGGATGACGACGACCTGGACCTTGACGCCGAGCGCCCGGAGGCGGTTCGACTCTGCCTTGATCCGCGGGCCTTCGTCGAGGAACGTGAGCCCGGCGGTCGCGCCGGCCGAGACGAGCTCCGGGGTGTTCTTGAGCTCGGCGCCGATGACGCCGACCTTGGTGCCATTGATCGTGAAGACGGCGGACGGCGTGACCCAGTCGGGCGCCTGGCCCGTAGCCGTGTCGACGATGTTCGTCGCCAGGAACGGGAAGTTGGCGGTCGCCTGGTGCATCAGCAGCCGTTCGACGCCGTAGTCGAACTCGTGATTGCCGTACGACGTCGCGTCGAGGCCCCAGGCGTTCTCGACGTTGATCGCCGGAGTGTCCTGGAGCAGCCCGGAGTTCGCCGGCGAGGCGCCGACGTTGTCGCCGGAGGCGAGCAGGAGGCCGGGACCCGGCAGGTTCGCGAACTCCTCGTCGAACATCGTCGCCAGGAAGGACGCCCCGCCGACCGCGGTGTTCTTGCCGTCGAACGACAGCGAGCTCGGGTCGAGCTGGCCGTGGAAGTCAGTCAGCCCGACGATCGAGATCGGCTTGTAGCTCGGGGCGCCCTTGAGGACGTCGAGGAGGACGCGGCCCTCGCTCTGCTGCGGCTCAGGGATCCCGAGGATGAACGCCAGGGTCGGGGCGAGATCGATCGTCTGCGCGCTGACCTGGCCCTTGGCGATCCCGGGGCCGCCGGCAAGGAAGGTCGCCCGCATGTTGACGCTGTCGGCGATGTCCTGGACGTCCGGGACGTAGCCGTGCTGGCCGAAGAAGTGGGACGGCGCGATCAGGGTCCCCGGGGTCTCGGCGTCGAACTGGTACGGCGGGTACGAGAAGACGACGAGGTCGCCGGTCCGGGTCGGGTGGGCCATGTCGGCCGTGCTGTCGGGACCGTTGGGGATGTAGCGAGCCTCGGCCTTGGTGAACGCCCGGTCGATGACCTTCCAGCCCTCGGGATTGCCGTCGTGGGTCCAGTCGTTCGGGTCGGTAATGCCGAGGTAGGCGGCCTTGATCGCCGCCACGGTCGCGTCGACGTCGGCCGCGGCGACCTGCTGGAACGAGGACACCGGATCCCGGCCCTCGACGTTCAGGTAGATCTGGAGCGCGCCGCCGGCCCAGCAGGCCTTGGCCTTGCCGATCGTCTCGCCGATCGCCGTCCGGCAGTTCGAGGTCTGGGGCGTCGAGAGCAGGCCCATGTCGACGAGCGGCAGGCTCGCGTCGATCGCGAGGAACTGCGGCGCGAACCCGTGATCCGAGGAAACGAACGTCACCGGGTTGCCGCCGGCCAGGTTGCGGGCCAACGTCAGCATCGAGTCGGCTTCCATGTAGGCTTCCTCGAGGAAGCCCTCACGCTCGGCGACCCTGCCGTCCTTGGTGCCGTCGAGGTTGACGTCGTCGTAGGCCGGGTTGGCCTGACCGTTGGGAAGCGTCGGCGAGACCAGGCCCAGGAACTGATGCTGGAACTCGTCCGTCGTCGGGACGCCGGTCATCAGCAGGTCCGGATGGTAGGTGTTCATGATGTAGGTGAGGATCGGCCGCATGCCGGTCGACCAGTAGAGACCCTGCTCGACGTACGTCTCCTCGCTCACGACGCCCGCCTCGAGCACCGCGAAGTCGGCCGCCGTCGAGGACGGGAAGGTCTGGGCGACGTACTCGGCGAAGTCGCCGCTGAAGCCGGACTCGCCCGGCCAGGTCGGCCACGTCGCGATGGCCCGGGCCACGGAGGTGTGGAAGAGGCGGACGCGCGACAGGTCGGCGTTCAGCTCCTCGACCTTGATGAGCATGCCGGCGGTCTTGCCGGCGAGCGAGCCGCCGACGATCGAGACCTTGACGTCGGCCCACTGGCCCTTGCCCAGGGTCGCGACCGCGTCCGCGGCGTCCTTGGACCGCGAGAACATGACCTCGTCGTAGTTCGTAGTGCTGTCGTTGGTGCTGTCGAAGATGTAGGCGTCGAGGCCGTACTTATCGGTGCCGAAGTCGAGGACCCGGAGGCGCATCTCCTTGGCCGGGCTGTAGGACGCCGGCAGGGCACCCGTCCACCCGGTGGCATCGACGGGCTCGGCCCCCGCGAATGGGGCCTGGCCGGCGTAGCCGCCCGGCGTGTCGAACTGCAGCCCGAAGGAGGCGATGAACGCCGGGTCATCGAACAGCGCGTCGTCCGGTCCGCCGGTGAAGTTGGTGGCGACGCCGCGACCCGAGAAGAACGACCGGAAGTCGATGGTCGGGCCCTGGATGGAAGCGTTGGCGCCCGCGTCCCATTCGACCTGGGCGACCTTGAGGCCGCCGCGCTCGGCGCTCTGGGCGATCGACTCGGCCTGGAGGATGCCCGGAGCGAAGGCGGATGTGCTCCGGCTGAAGTCGGTGCCGTTGATGTGGAAGGTGTTGTTCGTCGATCCGGTAACACCAGCCCAGGCGCCGGTCGCGAGGCTGTACCAGCCGGCGCCGGTGTTGGGCGGCGCTTCCGTTAGCAGGCCCTCACCGCTTGCCGAGGTGCCGTTCTTCAGGAACGAGGCCATCGTCGGCAGCAGCCCCTCTGAGGCGTACTGCTCGACGAGGTCTTGTCGAATCCCGTCGGAGGCGAAGAAGACCGCCGTGTTGCTGGGCTGGCCTTTGCCGGCCGGCGGTCCGCCCTTGCCGGCAGGTTGGGCGGCCAGTACCGGGGTGCCGACCATCCCGGCGAGCAGCCCGAGGACGGTGAGCAGGATGAGAGGACGAGCGTGAGAACGGGTCACCAGGGAATCCTCCACGTTCGGGGCACAGACGACGTGGGCGCGGAACGATGCAGTCCCCCGGACTCCACCGGACCACCGTAGACCGCACACGATACCGCGGTTTCCGCGACCCGTGACCGAGACGCGGCCGAAACGTCCGATCCGGTGCCCGTTCGCGGTGCGCCGATGCACCGGATTTCGAAGGATCGGCAGGTGAGCGACCGGTGATCCACGTCTGCCAGGATCGACCGATGACGCATTCGCCCGACCCGACGGTGATCGCGCGCCTGGCCCGCCTTGCCCCGGACCAGCGGGCCGCGGCGACGGCCCCACCCGGTCCGGTCCTGTGCGTCGCGCCAGCCGGGAGCGGCAAGACCACCACCCTCGTGGCTCGCGTAGCCTGGCTCGTTGACGCCGGCGTTGACCCGGCGTCGATCGCCGCGATCACGTTCAACCGGAAGGCGGCGGAGGAGCTCTCCGACCGGCTCCGGGACGCGCTCGCTCCCCTCGTCGGGCCGAACACGTCGGTCGATCCGCCATCGGGAGCGCCGGATGCGTCCTCATCCCGGCAGGCGAAGCGAAGCCTGCCGGTCCGCGTTCGGACGTTCCATGCGCTGGGCCTCGAGATCCTCCGCCAGGCCGGTCGCCCGGTGGCTCCCCTGCTCGACCGCGAGGCAATCCTCGTGTCCGCGCTGCCCGGATCAACCTCCGCCGAGCGGCGCCGACTCGACACGGTCATCTCCCGCCTCAAGCTCGACATCGGCGTCGACGCGGAGACGGTCGACGGAGATCCCGCGGCAGGCCCGCTGGCCCGTGCCTTCGTGGCCTACGAACGGGCGCTGGCCGAGGCCGGCGGCCTCGACTTCGACGACCTCGTGATCCGGGCGATCCGGCTGCTGGAGTCGGATGATGGCGTGCTCGCGACGTGGCGGGCGCGCTGCGCCCATCTGCTCGTCGACGAGGCCCAGGACCTCGACCGGAGCCAGCTCCGGCTGGCGCTCCTCCTGGCCGCGCCCGCGAACCGCATCTTCCTCGTCGGCGACGACGACCAGTCGATCTACGGCTGGCGGCTGGCCGACGTCCGCCGCCTGTTGGGGCTCGCCGAGACGTCGTTGCCCGACCTTCTGCGCGTGGATCTCGTCACGAACTACCGCTGTCCGGCGTCGGTCGTCGCCCGCGCGGTCCGTCTCGTCGAGCACAACGGGGAGCGGTTTGCGAAGCGGATCGCCGCCCGGCCCGACGCCCCCGGACCGGTCATCCTGGCCCCGGTCGCCGACGAGGACACCGATCGATGCCTCGCCGTCCTGCGCTCGTGGCCGTCCCCGCTCGACGGCGACGCCGAGACCCGGGCGATCCTGGCCCGAACGAACCGCGAGCTCCTGCCTGCGGTGGCCGCGGCCCTGATCGACGAGGTCCCCTTCCGAGCCGGCGGCCTGGAGCTCCCCGTCGAGTCGGCCGCGGTCGACGCGTTGCTCGATCTCGTCCGAACGGCACCGCCGTCAATGCCGTTGCTGGCCGCGCTAACCGTCGTTCGCGCCCGCTCGACCGGCGAGGAGCGGGCGATCGCCGGGGCGCTCCTCGCCTGGGCGCCGCCCTTCCGCCACCTGTCCGAGCTGGAAGCCGCCATCGACGACACGCGCCGGCGCCTGGCGCGGCTCCGCCGCGATGACGCCGGGCTGACCCTCGCGACCGCCCACTCGACCAAGGGCCTCGAGTTCGACCACGTCGCGGTCATCGACATGGACGAGGGCCGCTTCCCGAGCGCGCGCTCGGTGGCCGAGGCGGAGGACCCGGCCCGGGCCCTGGAGGAGGAGCGCCGCCTCGCGTACGTGGCGTGGACCCGAGCCCGGCGCAGCCTGACGCTCGTGTACGACCCCGACGCGCCGTCGCCGTTCCTGCTCGAGGCGTTCGAGCCCTGGGAGCTCGAGCCCGCGGCGTAGGATCGCCTGACATGTCGTGGTTGCCGGCGCTCGGGCCGCGGGGCGAAGGCTGGGTCGCGATCCAGGTAGTCATCTTCGCCCTGATCGCCCTCGCCGGCTATGCCCTGCCCGGAGGCTGGAGTGGATCGGGTGCCACGCTGACGGCGCTCATCGGCGCCGCCCTGATCCTCGCGGGAGGCGTCCTGGCCGCGAGCGGCCTGTGGGCGCTCCAGGGCGGCGATGCCCTCACCGCCGTTCCCCATCCGCGGGATGGCGCCCGGCTCGTCGACGCAGGCGCCTACCGTCTCGTCCGCCATCCGATCTACGGCGGCCTGATCCTGGGCGCGGCCGGGTGGGGGCTCCTGCGCGCCTCGCCCGCGGCGATCGGCGGGGCGTTGCTCCTGCTCGCCTTCTTCGACCTCAAGCGTCGCCGCGAGGAGGTCTGGCTCGCAAACCGCTTCCCGGGCTACGGGGCCTATCGAGCCCGGACCCGTCGCCTGATCCCCTGGATCTGGTGACCGAGGCCGCGGGCGAGCCAGACTGACGGGGTCCGGCGCGGCTCACTCGTGCCGGTGGGCCTCCCAGCGGGCGATCTGCTTCAGCAGCCGGTCGATCGACTCGATGAACGGCTCGGTGACGCTCTCGGGCAGCGCGTCGCGGATGGAGTCCTTCGGCCCGAACGCCGACCTGCCGGCCCGGGCCGTCGCCCGGAGGGCCGGGATCGGCTCGTCCCGGAGCCGGTCCGGGAGGGGCGCGAGATAGCGGCGCCAGCGCTCGGCCCCGGCCTCGGCGGCCGCTGCGAGGAGCCGATCTGCCGCCCGGGCGGCCTCGAGCGCGGCGGCGTCGATCTCGGGCGTCTCGTGTCGGGCGGGGGTGCGGGACGTCACCACGCTCAGCGGACGGCGGCGGCGCGCTTCCGGCTCGGCGCGCGCCGGGGCGGGGCGGCGGGCGTCCGGCCGTTCGTTCGCCCCTTCGACCCCCGGCCGGCCTCCTCGGCGAAGCTCACGTCAGACAGCGGGATGAGGGGCTCTCCCCGGAGGACCCGGGCGAGGTATTCGCCGGTCGCCGAGCCCGCGATCCCCGCGATCTCCTCGGGCGTCCCCTCGCCGATGACGAGACCGCCGCGGGCGCCACCCTCGGGCCCGAGGTCGATGATCTGGTCGGCCGTCTTGATGACGTCGAGGTTGTGCTCGATCACCAGAACCGTATTCCCCGCGTCGACGAGCCGGTGGAGGACCTGGAGGAGCTTCTCGACGTCGGCGAAGTGGAGGCCGGTCGTCGGCTCGTCGAGGACGTAGAGCGTCTTGCCGGTGGCCCGCCTCGACAGCTCGGTCGCCAGCTTGACCCGCTGGGCCTCACCGCCCGACAGGGTCGTCGCCGGCTGGCCGAGATGGATGTAGCCGAGGCCGACGTCGTTGAGCGTGCGGAGCTTCGTCGCGACCGCCGGGACCGGGGCGAAGAACTCGAACGCCTCGGCGACCGTCATCTCCAGGACCTCGGCGATCGAGCGGCCCTTGTAGTGGATCTCCAGGGCCTCGCGGTTGTAGCGGGCGCCCTTGCAGACCTCGCAGGGGACGTAGACGTCCGGCAGGAACTGCATCTCGATCTTGATGATCCCGTCGCCCTTGCAGTTCTCGCAGCGGCCGCCCTTGACGTTGAATGAGAAGCGGCCCGGCGAGTAGCCGCGGACGCGGGCCTCGGGCGTCGCGGCGAAGAGCTCCCGGATCGTCCCGAACAGGCCCGTGTACGTGGCCGGGTTCGAGCGCGGCGTCCGGCCGATCGGGCTCTGGTCAATCTCGATGATCTTGTCGACGTGCTCGGCGCCCTCGAGCCGGTCGTGCGCGCCCGGCGTCTCGCGCGAGCCGTGCAGCTCGCGGGCGAGGGCCCGGTAGAGGACCTCGGTGACGAGCGTCGACTTGCCGCTGCCCGAGACGCCCGTCACGGCGGTGACCGTCCCGAGCCGGACGGCGACGTCGATGCCCCGCAGGTTGTGGGCCCGGGCACCCCGGACGACGAGGCGCTTGCCGTTGCCGGCCCGCCGCGTCGCCGGGATCGGCACCATCTGTTCGCCCCGGAGGTACGCCCCGGTGATCGAGCGCGGCTCGCCGAGGACCGCCTCGAGCGGACCGTTGGCGATGATCTCGCCGCCGTGCTCCCCGGCCCCGGGCCCGATGTCGATGACCCAGTCGGCCGTCCGGATCGTCTCCTCGTCGTGCTCGACGACGAGGACCGTGTTGCCGAGGTCGCGGAGGCGGGTCAGGGTCGCGATCAGCTTGGCGTTGTCGCGCTGGTGGAGCCCGATCGAGGGCTCGTCGAGGATGTAGAGGACGCCCATCAGGGTCGTCCCGATCTGGGTTGCCAGGCGGATTCGCTGGGCCTCGCCGCCGGACAGGGTCTGGCTGGTCCGGTTGATCGTCAGGTAATCGAGGCCGACGTCGACGAGGAACCCGAGGCGGGCCCGGATCTCCTTGAGGACCTGGTAGGCGATCGTCCGCTCGCGCTCGGTCACCCGGTCCGGCAGGGTCTCCGCCCAGGCCAGGGCGTCGGTGATGGCGAGGTCAGCCACGTCCGAGATGTCCCGCCCGTCGACGGTCACCCCGAGGGCCGCCGGCCGCAGCCGCTTGCCGTGGCAGGCCGGGCAGGGCCGCTCGACCATGTACTTCTCGAGCTCGGTCTTGATGTACTCGGAGTCCGTCTCCCGGTAGCGCCGCTCGAGATTCGTGACGACGCCCTCGAACGTCGCCACGTAGGAGTTCTCGCCCCGCTCGTGGCGATAGCGGATGACGACCTTCTCGTCCTTGGCAGCGTAGAGGAGGTGCTCGATCGCCTCGGCCGGCAGGTCGCGCAGCGGCGCCGCCGGGTCCCAGCCGTGGGCCTCGAAGACGGCCTCGGTGATCTTCAGCCGCCACGAGGCGTCGGTCGGCATGCGGGCCCACGGGACGACGACGCCCTTGAGGACGCTCTTCGAGCGATCCGGGATGATCAGGCCCGGGTCGATCTCGAGGCGGGTGCCGAGGCCGGTGCACGTCGGACAGGCGCCGTGGGGCGAGTTGAACGAGAAGCTCCTCGGCTCGAGCTCGTCGATCGTCGTGCCGTCGTAGGGACAGGAGTAGCGCTCGGAGAATCGCCGCTCCTCGAACTCGGGCGCCCCCCCGTCGCGCGGGGCCGGGGCGATGAGGACGACGCCTTCGCCCAGGCGGAGTGCCGTCTCGATCGAATCCGCCAGCCTGGGGGCATCAGGATCCGGGACGGCCGCCCCGGTCGCGGGATCGAGCGGATGGCCGGCGGCGTCCCTGGTCCAGTCCTCGGGCGCCTCGGCCCGGCGGACCACATAGCGATCGACGACGACCTCGATCGAGTGGCGCTTGTACTTGTCCAACGTCGGGGCGTCGGCGAGATCGTGGGTCTCGCCGTCCACCCGAACCCGGACGAAGCCCTGCTTCCGGGCCGCCTCGAAGACCCGGTCGCCCTCGGTCTTGCGGTCCTTGATGAGGGGGCCCAGCACGAGGAGCCGCGTCCCCTCAGGCATCGCCAGGACCTGGTCGACGATCTGCTGGACCGTCTGCCGCTCGATCTCGCGACCGCACGTCGGGCAGTGCGGGTGACCGATCCGGGCGAACAGCAGCCGGAGGTGGTCGTAGATCTCGGTGACCGTGCCGACGGTGGACCGGGGGTTGCGCGAGGCGCCCTTCTGGTCGATCGAGATCGCCGGCGACAGGCCGTCGATCTGGTCGACGTCCGGCTTCTCCATCTGTCCCAGGAACTGCCGGGCGTAGGCGCTCAGGCTCTCCACGTAGCGGCGCTGGCCCTCGGCGTAGATGGTGTCGAAGGCGAGGCTGGACTTGCCGCTGCCGGACAGGCCGGTGATCACGACCAGCCGGTCACGCGGGAAGTCGAGGGTGACGTTCTTGAGGTTGTGCTCGCGGGCTCCGCGAACGACGATCCGATCCTGGGGCACGGCTGGAGTGTAGCGGACTTGTGATAAACCGAACAGGTGTTCGTGCGCCCGCCCAAGGCGATGGATCCGCGCGGTGTGCCCACTCGTGCCTGGTAGGAACCACTTCCGACCGGGCGGTGGCGGCGCGGTTCCTCGCGGGCACCGCACTGACCCGATGCGGGGCAATAGCCCCGTTCTGGACCCACGGGCACGTCGCAGATGTGTCGTCCAGGCACCGATGAGACCGTGGCTCGCCCAAAGCCGTTCCTCGCGGGAACCGAGAGGTGATCGGCACGTAAGGGCAGGCGGCTTCAATGCGATGCATGCCGGCGACGCTGGGACCAGGAACACGAGTGGCGCCTCGGGCGGCAGCACGGGCGGCGACGCGCGCGAGGGCCAGGCTCGCCGAGGACATCGAACGGCTGACCGCGGACGCCGGGATCACCCTCACGGCGCTTGCCCGGGCAGCCGGCATCGAGCATGGCTATCTCTCGAAGATCATGGCCGGCAAGGCACGACCGTCGATGGAGACGTACGCCAAGCTTGCGATCCCGCTCGGCGCGGATCTCGCCGCGCGTCTCTACCCGAATACCGGGCCGCTCATTCGCGATCGCCACCAGGCGCGGATCGTGGAGGCGTTGGTCGCCCAGCTGCACCCGAGATGGCGCGCGACGACCGAAGTCGGCGTCTCGAGGCCGTCCCGCGGGTGGATCGACGTCGTTCTGCACGACCCTCGAGAGGGGCTGCTGATTGCGGTCGAGGTCGAGTCGGACATCAGGCGGATCGAGCAACTGGTGCGCTGGGCGCGCATGAAAGCCGACTCGCTGCCATCGTGGGAAGGCTGGCCCCGCGACAGTTCGCCGACGGTCAGTCAGCTGCTGCTCGTACGACGCACACGGGCGACACGCCAGATCGCGCTCGAGTTCGCCGGCCAATTGGCCCTGGCCTACCCCGCCCATCCCGAGGACGCGCTTCGAGCCCTGACCGCGACCGCGCCCTGGCCCGGGCCGGCCCTCGTGTGGGTCCAAATCGAAGCGACGCGCGTCGACTTCCTGCCGACACGCTAGTGTCGCGCGTCCGAAGACCGTTGACGGGTTGCTCGGGGCATGATCTCGTCCGCGGTCTTCGTCCAGGTGAACGGGTGGCAGCGCTCGTTCCAGCCGTCGATGAACGTCCGGATCGCGTCGACGAGTTGCGGGACGCTTGCGTAGGAGCCACGCCGGATGGCCTGGCGGGTGATGATCCCGAAGAACACCTCGACGAGGTTGAGCCACGAGCCCGAGGTCGGCGTGAAGTGGAGCATCACCCGCGGGTGCTTCGCCAGCCAGACGGCCACATCGTCGTGCTTGTGGGTGTGGTAGTTGTCGAGGACCACGTGCAGCTCCCGGCGGGGATAGGCCCGGGCCACACGCTTCAGGAAGTCGAGGAACTCGGCCTTGCCGTGGCGGTCGTAGCAGCGGTCGGTGATCCTGCCGGTCGCGACCTCCAGGGCGGCGAACAGGTTGGTCGTGCCGTTGCGCTTGTAGTCGTGGGTGGCCCGCTCGGGCAGGCCGGGCCGGAGGGGCAGGATCGGGGCGGTCCGGTCGAGCGCCTGGACTTGGCTCTTCTCGTCGACGCACAGGACGATCGCCTTGTCGGGCGGGTCGAGGTACAGCCCGACCACGTCGCGGATCTTGGCCTCGAGCTCCGGGTCGGTGCTGAACTTGAACGTCTCCCGCCGCCACGGCTGGACGTGGTAGCGGCGCCACGCCCGGGCCACCGTGGCGTCCCCGACGCCCAGCTGCCGGGCCAGCAGCCGGGTCGACCAGTGGGTCACCCCGAGCCGCTCGGGCGGCGGGTCGAGGGTGGCGGCGATGATCGCCGCGTCGTCGATCGTCTTGGGCCGTCCGCTGCGCGCCTCGTCGGCGAGACCGGCCAGGCCGTGGCGGGCATACCGGTCGCGCCATTTGATGACCGTCGGGCGCGACAGGCCCAGACGCCGCGCGGCCTCGGACGTTCCCGAGCCGTCGGCGCAGGTGAGCACGATCGCCGCCCGCTCGGCGTGGCCCGCGGATACGGTCGTCGAGCGAGTCCATTCGGTCAGGGTCACGTGGTCCTCGTCGCTGATGGTGAGCTGTGTCGACGCCATGCCTCCATCATCGCACCGCTGTCAACGAACTAATGACGCGTAACTAGAACCGTCAGGGGATGTCCGGGAAGGCGACGCGGCCGCCGTTTACATGATCCAGCTCACCCGAGCCGCTTTGCGAACGGCGCCATCGGTACCGCACATCGGTGTGAGCTACATCCTTCAGATCCGCCGCCAGATCAAAGGGCCGGACCCTTGGGACCGGCTCTTTGGACGAGACGAGGGTCTACTTGATGTCAAAGGTTACGAAGTAGCCGGTCGAGGTACCGATCTTGAAGTACATCTTCCACGTCCCCTTGCTGAGCGAGGTCGTCTGACCGAGCGCAGGCGAGGGCGACTTGGAGCTCAGGTTGAAGATATAGCCGCCGCCCGGGTAGAGCGACGAGTCGAATCGGAAGTTGTTGTCGGGGTTTGAGTTGCCGGCGTCCTCGACGCTGGCGCTGGAGGTTCCGTCGGACTTCGACAGGTACGTCGCCATCACGACGAGGTTCGAGTCCGACACATTCAGGCCATTCACGTCGCAGACATAGAGCTTGATCGGCACGGTGCTGCCGGCCTTGTGCGCCTTCGTCTGGTCGTAGAGGACGCAGACGTTGTACTTGACGTCATACGTGTTGGTCGCGGCGGCGGCGTTGCCAGCCTGGTCTGTCGCGGTGACGGTGAAGGACCTCGAGCCGACCGAGGCCGTGTCGATCGCTGCGCCATTGGCAACGTCGCCGACGCACGAGTCGATCCCCGACGTCGCGTCGATACAGCCGTAGTCGGCGCTCACAGCCTGATTCAGTAGATAGACCGCGCCGTTTGGCGGGGTCGTGATCGAGATGGTCGGGGCGACGGTGTCGATCTTGACCTGGTCGGTGTCGGCGCCGCTCACGTTGCCGGCCGCGTCGGTCGCGGTGCAGCTGAGGTTGTGGACGCCGTCACCGCCGACGCCGGCGCTGTAGGTCGGCTCGGTGCCGGCCACAGAGCCGATGCCGCTGGCGTCATCGGTGCAGTCGACGCTGTCGATGCCGCTGGTGGCGTCGCTGGCGTCGATCATCTCGGCCACCGGGTCGGTGACGTTCCAGCCGTTGGCGCCGTCGGGGATGTGGCTGATCGAGATGGTCGGGGCGACGGTGTCGATCTTGACCTGGTCGGTGTCGGCGCCGCTCACGTTGCCGGCCGCGTCGGTCGCGGTGCAGCTGAGGTTGTGGACGCCGTCACCGCCGACGCCGGCGCTGTAGGTCGGCTCGGTGCCGGCCACAGAGCCGATGCCGCTGGCGTCATCGGTGCAGTCGACGCTGTCGATGCCGCTGGTGGCGTCGCTGGCGTCGATCATCTCGGCCACCGGGTCGGTGACGTTCCAACCGTTGGCGCCGTCGGGGGTGTGGCTGATCGAGATGGTCGGCACCGTGCCATCAATCTTGATCGAGACACTGACCGGTCCGGCCGACCCTCCCGAGCTGGCGGCGGAGCACGAATAGTCGGTCGAAGCCTGGTCCGCGGTGAGGTCTTGGTCGACGCAATCTGTCAGCACCAGGGTCGACGGCGAGTCGCCCTCCGTCACGGTCCAGTCGAGCGTGACCGGCCCGCGGAACCAGCCGTTGGAGCCGTCCGGCGATGACGGCGTCAGGACGTAGGTGATCGATGGGGCGGTCCCGTCGGAGATCGTGTATGTGGCCGAGGCCGATCCGGACAGTCCGCCGCCATCGGTGTACATGCACGAGGCGGTCTGAGAACCGATGCCGAACGCCGCGTCCGGCCCAGTAACGACGGACAGCGTAGCCGCGAATGAGCTGTTGCCGTCCTCGGCGTCAACGACAGAACATCCTGCCGCGGGGACCGAGCCCTTGTCATAGCTCGATCCGTTGGTGACGCCAGTCACCGCGACGCCAGGCGGCGTGTTGGACGCAGGCGTGTCGTCGTCGAGGATCGTCCCGATGGCCTGGGCGTCGCCGATGATTACGGCCGTGTTCGTCGTGGTGTTCGCGGAGAGGTTGACGGCGAACGTTTCGTCCGCCTCCGCCGTGGTATCACCACAGATCGGCACGGAGATCGGGTGGGAGGTTTCGCCCGCGATGAACGTCAGGGTGCCATTCGCCGAGATGAAGTCCCGGCTTGCTGAGCAGTTGACGCCCGAACTAGTTGACCCGATGCCTGCCGTCGCGTAGTCGATCTGGATCGTGCCCCCGATCGAGACCGGGTTGTCGAGCGTGACCGTGAAGACCATGGGCGCGGTCCCTGGGCCGTTGCCTTCGGCCTGCGAGACATCGGCGATCGAGGCGGAGTTGTCGTCGTTGGAAATCGTGACGGTGCCGAACTCGTTGCCGCTGGCGAACGTTGAGCTCGTCGAGGCCTCGAGCTGGAAGGTTTCATCGGTTTCCGCGGTCGTGTCGCCGCAGATGGTGACCGTGACCGGGAAGTCGGCGCCGGTCGTCGAGGTCGAGCCGCTTGTTGTCACGTAGTCGGCGGTTCCGCCGCACGACGTTCCAGCCGTCGCGTTCCCTGTCGCCTGTGTTCTCCAATAGACGGTCAGGAGACCGCTCCCGTTGATCGCGACATTCACCTGTACGTCGTGATCGGCGTTCCCCTCAAAGGCGCTGAGATTGTCAACTCCGGTGAGGTGCGAGCTGTCGGAGAACGTTCCCGTCTCCGTCACGCCCGATGTCTGACCGGTCGCGGTGTACGAGTAGTCGCCAACCGCCAGTTCCGTGTCCCACAGCGTGACCTGGCAGGACCAGGCGCCGGCGTCGTCCGCGACGGCGCTGCACGAGGCAGCGTAGCCGTTCGGTCCGGTGACAACCACGTCGACGGTCTCGCCGCGCAGGTAGGCGGCGCCGTCGCTGTTGTCGCCGCTGATCGTGACGACGGATCCGGGCGAGTAGTCAGCTTGGTCCGTCCACACGGCAGCAGCCGTAAGGGCGGGAAGGAAGAGCGTCGCCAGGAGCAGAAACGCCTGCAGGGCGGCAATGAACCGGAACGGATTTCGAGCGCGCACTTGGTACGACCCTCCCCCGGGCACTGGAGCGACCGTCGTGCGCGTCGGGATGGATCGTATCGATGAGTGCGATGCGGGCTTGGCCGGCGGGCACGAATAGCAACGCAGATGAAGCGATCTCGGATGGTACGGGCGTTCCAGCGCAAGAGAAGTACCTTCCGCCGAATTGGTTGCGCCGGCGCACCGGCAAAGACCTCATCGATCTCGGGCGGACCCCACTCAGCTCCGCAAGACCGGACCACCCGATGGTCCGGGTCGGGCGGGTGTCAGCGACGGCGGCGGGGCGGGCGCGTGCCCTGGCGGCGGCGGATGTTCGGGGTGACCGTCCGGTCCCAGGTGGGCCGGTCGAGCCAGCGGGCCTGCCAGCCGGCGTCGTCCTCGTGCTCGTCGCGGATCCCGGGCAGCCAGTCCGCGGCGGTCCCGGTACCGCCACCCTCCCCCACTCCGCCCTCGCCGACGGGCATCGCCCCGACCGGCTCGTCGCCGGCAGCGACGACCGAGACCGACGCCACCTCGAGGGCCGGCGCCTCGGGCTCGGCCGGCCCGCCGCGGCCCCCGTGGCTGGCGGGTCGGGCGGAGGCCGCGAGCTCGGCGGCCCGGGCGACGACGAGCGACTGATCCTCCTGGAGCACGCGCAGCCGGATCTGCTGGATCTCGTCGCGGATCGCGGCCGCGCGCTCGAACTCGAGCTCCTTCGCCGCGGCCCGCATCTCGGCCTCCATCCGACCGATCAGCTGCTCGACCTTCTTCGTGTCCAGCTCGACGAGCCGGGCGTCGCGCGCCTCCCGCTCCGAGGCATAGACGACGGCGCCCTCGGCGACCGAGCGGAGCTGGTCGTTCAGGTCGCGGATGCCCTTGACGATCGTCGTCGGCTCGATCCCGTGGTCGCGGTTGTAGGCCTCCTGGATCGAGCGCCGGCGGTTCGTCTCGTCGATCGCGGCCTTCATCGAGTCGGTCATCGTGTCGGCGTACATGACGACCTCGCCGCCGATGTTCCGGGCGGCCCGGCCGGTCATCTGGATGAGCGACCAGGCGCTCCGCAGGAAGCCCTCCTTGTCGGCGTCGAGAATCGCCACGAGGGTGACCTCGGGCAGGTCGATCCCCTCACGCAGCAGGTTGATCCCGACGAGGACGTCGTAGACGCCGATGCGCAGGTCCCGCAGGATCGCGACCCGCTCGAGCGTGTCGACCTCGGAGTGGAGGTATTGGACCTTGACCCCCAGCTCGCGGAGGTAGTCGGCGAGGTCCTCGGCCATCCGCTTCGTGAGGGTCGTCACGATGGCCCGCTCGCCGCGCTCGACGCGGCCTCGGATCTCCTCCATCAAGTCGTCGATCTGGCCCTCGGTCGGGCGGACGTGGATGAGGGGATCGACGATCCCGGTCGGGCGGATGAGCTGCTCGGCGATCTGCTCGCTCCGCTCCAGCTCGTACGGCCCGGGCGTGGCCGACATGTAGACCGCCTGGTGGACGGTCGCCTCGAACTCCTCGAACGTCAGAGGCCGGTTGTCGAGCGCCGACGGCAGGCGGAAGCCGAAGTCGACGAGGATCTCCTTGCGGGTCCGGTCGTTCTTGTACATGCCGACGACCTGGGGGATCGTCATGTGCGACTCGTCGACGACGAGGAGCCAGTCGGGCGGGAAGTAGTCCAGGAGCGTCCATGGCCGGCTGCCGGCCGCCCGGCGCGAGAGGTGCCGCGAGTAGTTCTCGACCCCCGAGCAGTAGCCCAGCTCGCGGAGCATCTCCAGGTCGAAGGTCGTCCGCTGGCGAAGCCGGGCGCCCTCGAGGGCGCGGCCCTCGGCCTCGAGCTGACCGACCCGCTCCTCCATCTCGGCCTCGATGTCGACGATTGCCGCCTTGAGCTTGTCGGCCGGCGTCACGTAGTGGGTCGCCGGATAGACGTTGACGTCCTTCCGCTCGGCGAGGAGCTCGCCCGTCAGGGGATCCAGCTCGGTGATCCGCTCGACCTCGTCGCCGAAGAACTCGACCCGGACGAGGCGCTCCTCGGACGCGGGCTGGAACTCGAGCGTGTCGCCGCGGACCCGGAACCGGGCCCGGGTCAGGGCCTGGTCGTTGCGCTGGTACTGGAGGTCGACGAGCTGGCGGAGGACCGCATCGCGGCGGTACTGGCCGCCGACACGAAGCCGGAGGACGGTGGCCCCGTAGTCGACCGGCGCCCCGATGCCGTAGATGCAGGACACGCTGGCGACGACGATCACGTCGCGGCGCTCGAACAGGGCGTGCGTGGCGGCGTGGCGGAGGCGGTCGATCTCGTCGTTCCGTGACGAGTCCTTCTCGATGTAGGTGTCCGAGCGTGGGAGGTAGGCCTCCGGCTGGTAGTAGTCGAAGTAGCTGACGAAGTACTCGACCGCGTTGTCCGGGAAGAAGTCCCGAAGCTCGGCATAGAGCTGGGCAGCCAGGGTCTTGTTGTGGGCGAGGACGAGCGTCGGCCGGTTGGCTTCCTGGATGGTCCAGGCGATCACCGCCGTCTTCCCCGTGCCGGTCGCTCCGAGGAGGGTTTGGTGGTGCAGCCCGCGGGCAATCCCGGAGGTCAGGCGCTCGATCGCCTGGGGCTGGTCGCCGGTCGGCTCGAACGGGGCGACGAGGCGAAAGTCGGGCACCGCGCCAGTCTACCAGAGGAACGGCGATATCGAACGTCCGTTCACCCGAGGGACCCTTGGCTGGTGCGGGCGGTACTCGTAACCCATTACGCGGCCCGATCGAGCGGCCGAGACTGGGCACGGACCGTTCACACGAGGTCGCCGTCAGCGCATGCGCATCGCCCACCGAACTCGAAACCGCCGCCGCCCCGGGGCCAAGGGGCAGAGCCTGGTCGAGTTCGCCCTGGTCTTGACGCCGCTCTTCCTGATCATGCTCGGGATCATCCAGTTCGGCTTCATCTTCAACGCCTACATCACGATCACGAACGCCACCCGCGAGGCCGCCCGCGAGGCGTCGATCTACGTCTACGACCGGACCTTCACGAAGGCCACGAACGACGCGATCCGGAACGCGCAGATCCGGACGACGTTCCAGAACTCGCTCAACCTGCTGACGCCGAGCGCACCGTTCTTCACGACCAGCGGCACCTGGACGCAGAGCGGCCTGGTGTTCACGAACGGCGATCTCACGGTGACCTACGCGATCCCGTCAGGCGTCACCGACAGCGACCTGCGGACGGGCGAGTCGGTCACGGTCCGGGCCCGCTACCACGAGGATCTCCTGATCCCGTTCATCTCGGCCTTCCTTCCCCAGGACGGCAACGGCCGGATGGTGCTGACGGGTGAAGTGACGATGGTCATCAACTGATGACCCGGACCGCCCCCGGCCGTGCCCTGCCCTCGGGTCAGCGCGGCCAGGTGCTCGTCGTCTTCGCCCTCGGCGTGGCCGGGCTCCTCGCGGCAGCCGGGGTCGCCGTCGATATCGGGCGCTTCTACAGCGAGCACAGGTTCCTCCAGAACGCCGCCGATGCGGCCGCCCTCGCGGCGGCCAACGCCCTGGTCCGCGGCGACTCCCAGAGCGATGCGATCACAGCGGCCCAGAACAGCCTCTCCCGGAACTTCCAGGGTGATCCGAACGGCGTCGTCGCCGCCCTCCCGCCGGCGACACCCGTCTACGAGAGCGGCCACGCCGGCGACGCCAGCTACCTGCGCAACGGCATCCTGATCAGCGGCGGCGACGTTCGCGTCGCGGTCGAGAACGTCATCGGCTACACGTTCGGCCGTGCGGTCGGCCTCGACAGCGCCCCGATCACGGCCCGGGCCCACGTGAAGCTCCTCGGCGACCTTTTGCCGATCGCCGTGCGTCGGTTCATCAACACGCCCGGTCCAAATGGCGGCGCCACCTGGCCGTGCTCGGACAACCCGAGCTGGTTCACCGACTTCTTCGCGACGGCCGAGACCTCGTGCCAGGGCTCGGAGACCGATGCCTCGCTCCGTACCGCCCCGAACCCCGGCGCCGGCTTCAACGCCGCGAATCCGGGGGCCGACGCGGCCAACCATGGCCCGATCCTGGCGATCCTGGGCCAGGGCGCCCAGCCCAACAACGGGGCGGACTTCCGCGGCTTCGTGGCCCTCGACATCCGGAACTTCCAGAGCTCCGGCTCCCAGCTCTATTACGACGGGGTCACGGCATCGACCGGCTCGAACACTCTCAAGTCGATGGAGGCCGGCTGGATCAGGAGCGGCTATCTGGGCCCGCTGTTTCCCTCGATCGTCAGCCCGCCCGACCCGAACGACCAGGTCGCGATCATGTCGGGCAACTCGACGGGCATCGCCATCGACGCGATGACGACGCGGTTCGCCCCGGGTGACGAGATCCTCGTCCTGGTCTACCCGGGCAATGTCATGGCGATCCCCGACTTCTCGATCACGCCCCCGGCCCAGCTCAATCTCCCCGCGACTGGCTTCACCGCGAGCGCCGGTTCGCTCAAGGTGGCCCGCAACCAGGCCTTCTCGGGCACGGTCACGTTGTCGACCCTGGCCGACCCGTTCGACTCGCAGAACCCGTTGACCAACGGGACGATGACCGGTGGCGCGGCTTCCATCACCTACGCGCCGAACCCGGTCACGCCATCGCTCGGCTCGGGCCAGACGGTGACCCTCAGCAACGTCACGACGGCCGGCGCCACGCCGGGCATCTACACGATCTGGGTCCTGGGCCAGGCCGGCAGCCCGTACCTGACGACGAAGGTCCAGGCGATCGCGGTCAAGGTCGGCACGGTTACGCGCGACTTCACCTTCACCTCGGACATCACGACCGCCGACGTCGCCCCGGGCGCGACGGCGGTCTTCGACCTCGAGCTCACGAACAGCCCCAACAAGAACACCGCCTTCGGCAACCCTGTCTCGCTCTCGGTCGACACACCCCTGCCGAGCGGCATCGGGACGATCACCTTCTCCTCAGCGAGCGTTAGCCCGACCAAGACGGGCGCCCACTCCACCCTCTCGATCAACACCGGGACGATGGCCCCGGGCCTCTACAACCTCGTCCTCCGGGGGAGCGGGATGAACGGCGACTCGACGTCGCTCAAGGTCACCCACCTGATCCAGGTGACCCTGAACGTCGGCGGGAGCGGCAGCAACGGAAGCGACCAGTACGTCGACATCGCCGGGTTCGCCGTGATGCGGATCTCCTCGGTCGACTCGAACACGATCAATGCCTACGCCATCTCACCCGTCATCACCGACATGAACGATCCCCAGCTGCGCCGCGGTCAGGTGGCGCGGTTGATGCCCTGGAACTAGCCGGGCAGGGCACGGCACGGCACCGCGGCTGGCATCGGGCCGCCGCACCATCCGGGAGGCACGGACCAGGCTCATGGAGATGGAATACAGGGACACGAACCGCCGGGGCAAGGCGATCATCGTGCTCGGATTCATCCTCGCCGTCGCCGCCGGCGGCGCGGCCTTCTTCCTCATCAACCAGGCTCAGCAGGAGGCCGGCCAGGGCGAGATCCGGAAGGTCTCGGTGGTCGTCGCCGCGCGCGACATCCCCGCCCGCAAGCCGATCGAGCCGGACGATCTCCTCGTCCGCGAGGTCCCGCTCGACGCCACGAACGGCCAAGGGGTCGTCTCGGCCCCCGACCAGCTCGTGGGACGCGTCCTCGCCGTCACCGTCCTCAAGGACCAGCTCGTGACGACGAACCTCATCGCCTCGTCGGCCGGCGGCGGCGGTTTCGCGATCCTCGAGCCCAACGAGACGGTCGGCCCGGATTCGCCCGCCTGGCGGGCGGTCTCGCTGACCATCGCCGATCCGCAGGCGGTCGGCGGCCTCCTGCAGGCCGGCGAGACCATCGATGTCTTCGTCACCGCCACGGTGAACGTGCCCCAGGAACTTCTGACCGAGGGCGTCTACTACACGGACCGGTCGACCAAGATTATCTACCAGGACCTCGTGATCCTCGCCCGTTCCGGCTCGTTCTACATCGTTCGAGCCACGGTCGACGTCGTCGAGGAGATCACCCATCTGCAAGCCACCGGCAACGTCGTCTTCAGCGCCGCGCTCCGACCGGAGCAGGACATCCGCACCGTGGATGCGTCACGGCTCGGGGCCACGACCAACCTGATCATCACCAAGTACGGACTGCCGATCCCGGAGACCTACCCGGCCGGCGGTGGCCCGCTGGCCACGCTGCCCCCGATCCAGGCGAGCCCGTCACTCTCGCCGGAGCCCTCCGCGTCGCCGTCGACCTGATGGCGTCGTGACGGGCCGGGCGTCTGCCGACGCCCAGTCGACAACGCGCCGCTGACCCGGCGCGCCTCCCGGCCGCCCGGCCCGCCACGCGGGCCGGGCGGCCCTTCAGTCTCCGCCTCCGCCAGGGCCGGCCGGAGCTCCCCCGGCCGCGCCTCCCGCCAGCGCCGCGCCGTATGCCGCCTCCGCTCGCGCCCGCGTCTCGCCGAGCGTGCCACCCGTGTCGATGATCCGATCGGCCGCCGGCCGCAGCCTCGCCGCGAGGTCTCCCTGCGCCCGGATCGTGGCGGCGGCGTCGGTCTCGGCGTCCATCTCCCCACGGTGGCCGTCGCGCTCGGCCACTCGCCGGCGCTGCTCGCCCGGCGGGCAGGTAACGAGCCAGACCTCGTCGCACAGGGCGGCGAGACCGCCCTCCACGAGCTTGATCG
Source organism: uncultured Chloroflexia bacterium (assembly GCA_963719145.1). Classification (GTDB taxonomy): domain Bacteria; phylum Chloroflexota; class Limnocylindria; order Limnocylindrales; family CSP1-4; genus UBA5189. The sequence continues at coordinate 75,979 of CAVRAX010000004.1, read as the reverse complement.
CCTCGATGACGACCGCCGGGGCAGCGGCTGCCGCCGCGTCCCGCAGCCGCGCTTCGATGCGAGGGCGAACGGCCGGATGGACGATCGTCTCGAGCCGGCGGAGCGCCTCCGGGTCGGCGAAGACGATCCGCCCGAGAGCGGCCCGGTCGAGGCGTCCGTCGGCCGCCCGAACCGCCTCCCCAAACTCGCCGATCACCGCCTCGAGCCCACCGCCGGGCTCGACGACCTCGCGGGCGACCTCGTCCGCGTCGATCGTGACCGCGCCGAGCTCACGGAGCCACCCGGCGATCGTCGACTTGCCGCAGCCGATCGGCCCCGTGATCCCGATCGTCAGCGTCACGGGGCCCGCTCCTCGAGGGCGAGCCAGGCGTCCTCGGCCAGCGCCAGGGCCGCCTCGACGTCCGCGAGCTCGCTCGAGACGCGACGGAGCTCGACGAAGTTGGCCCGGACCGCCGGATCCCCGATTGCCAGCTCGAGGTGGTTCTTCCGCAATCCGAGCCGGGTCAGCTCGGCGTCGACCGCCTCCCGCTGGCGCCGATACGCGTCCTTGGAGAGCCGCGGCCCGCGAGCCCGCGCTGGCGCGACCGTGACCGTCGACGAGGTCGGTCCGGCGCCGGTCAGCGACCCCGTCCCGGCCGCCCCGGCACGCCCGGCAGGCACTGCCGGCACGATTCCCGGCCCGGAGCGGCCCGGGCTCGCCGCGGGGTCCGACGAACGGCGGAGCTCCGGGTGGAGCCGCCGCCGTTCCTGCTCCACCGACGACGCTGCCGTCCAGCCGCCGCCGACCGCGTCGCGCCAGGCTCGGTAGCCGCCGTCGAAGATCGCCACGAGCCCGTCCTCGACGACCCACAGTCGCTCGCAGATCGTGTCGAGGAAGCGGCGGTCGTGGGAGACGACGAGGATCGTCGCCGGGCTCTCGCCGAGGAAGCCCTCGATGGCCTCTCGCGCGTCGACGTCCAGATGGTTCGTCGGCTCGTCGAGGAGCAGCAGGTTCGACGACGTGATGCCCAGGAGGGCCAGCTCCAGGCGGCTGCGCTCGCCGCCGGACAGCAGCCGGATCTCCTTGAACACGTCGTCGCCCCGGAACAGGAAGCGGGCGAGGTAGGCCCGTCCCTCCCCGGGTGTCACGGGGACGGCCGCGAGCAGCGCGTCGAGGGCGGTCGCCCCGGGGATCGCGGCCGCGCGGAGCTGGGCAAGGTAGCCGATCTGGACACCGCTCCCGAACGTCACCGAGCCGTCGAGCGCGGGCAGCTCGCCGGCGATCGTCCTGAGAAGCGTCGTCTTGCCGGCGCCGTTCGGTCCGACGATCCCGATCCGCTCGCCGCGGCGGGCGGCCAGGAACGGCGCCCCGGCGACGCGGACCGGGCCGTCCTCGACGCCCCGCTCCGGCAGGTACCCGACAAGGAGGTCGTCCGCCCGGACGACGATCTCGCCGGAACGCGACGGCCCCCCGCCGACGAGCCCGGCGCTCGGCAGGCGGAGCCGCCGCCGGCCTTTCGGCGCCTCGACCTGCTCCGCCTGGAGGCGCTCGAGCCGGGCTTCGTGCTCGTGCATCTTCGAGAACTTGCGATGGCTCCGATATCGCTGGACGAGCTCCCGCTCCCGGGCGATCGACTCGGCCTGCGACTCGCCCTCCTTGGCGGCCCGGGCGTCACGCTCCAGGCGCTGGCGGTGGTAGGCGCTGTAATCGCCTCGGAAGACCGCCAGGCGCCGGTCGCGGAGCTCCCAGACGCGGGTCACGGTCGCGTCCAGGAAGGCCCGGTCGTGGGAGGCGACGACGAGCGACCCGCGGCGGCGCCGGAGGTGCTCCTCCAGCCATTCGAGGGCGCCGAGGTCGAGATGGTTCGTCGGCTCGTCGAGGAACAGCAGGTCGGGGTCGGCGATGACGAGCCGGGCCAGGGCCGCCCGGGTCTGCTCGCCGCCGGACAGCGACACCGGCGGCCGGACCACGTCGACGGCGTTGAAGCCGAGGCCGGAAAGCGCCGCGTCGACGCGCTGATCGAGGGTGTAGCCGCCGAGGACCTCGAACCGATGCTGCAGCTCGGCGTAGCCGGCCTCGGTGACGTGGCCCCCGCCCTCCAGGGCGGCCAGCTCCTCCGCCATGCGCTCGAGATGGGCCGCGCCATGGCGAACCGCGGTTCGCAGGTCCGGGGCGGCCATGAACCGCTCGTCGAGATGCGCTTCCTGGGCCAGCAGGCCGAGCGACAGGCCGCGCTTTCGGGACACCTGGCCCCGGTCCGGCTCGTCGAGCCCGGCGGCGATCCGGAGCAGCGTCGTCTTGCCGGCGCCGTTGGGCCCGACGAGCCCGATCCGATCGCCGAGCGCGATCGCGGCATCGATTCGGTCGAGGATGACGAACGTCCCGACCTCGCGGGCGACGGCGGTCAGCCTGAGGATCGACATCAGCCCGGCCCGACGCCGGTGCTCGCCCGGGCCGCAGCGCGGCGAGTCGCGGCCGCCCTGCGCGTCCGCTCGGCTCGCTGCCTGGCGTGAGCTGTGGCGGCGTCGATCTCGTCGCTCGTCCGGCCGAGGGCCTCGGCGCCGTCCAGATCGGTCCAGCGCGGACCGGGTCGGGCGCTCGCCCGGCCGGGCCGCGGCAGCATCCCCCGGAGGATCGCCCGGGAGGTCCGGCGGTCCCCTCGAGGGAGACGCTGGCACCACGAGCAGAAATGGGTGGCTCGCCCGCCGACGACGATCCGCCGGATCGGCCGGCCGCAGCGGCGGCAGGCCTCGCCGGCTCGCTGGTAGACGAGCAGGCGCTCCTGCATCGAGCCGTCGCCCTCGGGTGCCGTGTAGTCATCGATCGAGCTGCCGCGACGCTCGATCGCCTCGGCCAGGATCCGGCGGATCTCGAGGTAGAGGCGGCGCTCGTCGGAGGGTCGGAGCGTCGGCGCCGATCGGAGGGGGTGGAGGCGAGCGGCCCAGAGGGCCTCGTCGGCGTAGATGTTGCCGACACCGGCGAGGAAGGATTGGTCGAGGAGGAGCGGCTTGAGGCGGCCCCGGCGCGCCCTGAGCCGTCGGCGCCAGGCCCGGATCGTGAATCCATCGTCGAGCGGCTCCGGCCCGGTCCCGGCGAAGACGGCCGCGCCGCCGGCCTCCACGACGGCATCGCCCGTCCCCGGGTCCACGGCGTACAGGCCCACCCGGCCGAACTTGCGGATGTCGCGGAAGCGGATCTCGCGGCCGTCGTCCAGGGCGATGACGAGGCGAACGTGGGGGTCGAGGGGCGTGCGGGCCGGCACGACGAAGAGCTGGCCCGTCATCTTCAGATGGATCGTCAGGATGGCATTCCCGGACAGCTCCACCACGAGCTGCTTGCCGCGTCGCCCGACGGCCAGGATGCGCCGGCGGCCGAGGGCCAGCCCGATCGACTCCGGGTCGTGGGTGCGCAGCGTTCGGGGCCACAGGCAAGTGGCCCCGCTGATCGTCGCGTCGAGGACGAGGCCGCGAAGGTCGCGCGCGACCGTCTCGACCTCCGGGAGCTCAGGCATCGCGAGAGACGATATGCCACCGGCCCGGCCGGTGTCGCACGAACGGTTCCCGGCTGCTGCCTATTCCCGCATGGCGCGGAACCACTCGACGCGGAGAGGATGCCCTGGCGCGAGCTTGTCGATCTCCGGCCACGCCACGGTCTGGGTGAAGCTCTTGCCCCGCAGGATCGCCACGAGACCGGGGATGGACTCGAGCACGTCCGGCTCGGGCTCGGCCGCCATCGCCAGCTCGAGCATCCGCAGTGACGGATGGCCTCGCAGCGGCTCGATCGAGGCGACCCGGGGCAGGAGCAGCCTCGCGTGGCGCAGGTGCCGGAGCGATCGCAGCGGCCCGAGGTCATCCGCCTTGCCGGTGAAGATGTTCAGCGTTCGGAGCTCCGACAGGTCGCCGATCCCGTCCAGCGTCCGGATTCCGGTCATCGGCAGCGACAGGGTCGTGAGGTGGGGCGACGTTGACGCGATCGGACCGACCTCGCGCAGGAAGTCGGCGTACCCGAACGAGAGGCTCCGCAGGGCCGGGAAGCGAGCGACCACCTCGACGACCGTCCTTGCCTTCGTCTCGGACAGGGCCAGCCATTCAAGGCCCGGCAGCCCGGCGGTGATCATCGGGAGCATCGCGGCGCCCCCCTTGCCACCCAGCCCGACCCGGAGCCAGCGGAGATCCCTGAAGGCCGCCAGGTCGAGGCTTCCGCGCTGGGCGCGGTTCTCGAGGATCAGCGCTCGCAGGTTCGGCAACGATGCGACCGGATCGAGGACCGGGCTGCCGTCCGATCTGAGGTGGAGGTACTTGACCCCTGGCAGGTCGCGCAGGAACGAGAGGTCCCGGGCGTCGAGACGGAGGGCGACCGCCCCCAGCGTCCGTGCCTGGGCGACGATGTCGACCGGCTTCGTATACCAGTCACCCGCGTACCACAGGCCGCCCTCGGCCTCGATGACGTCCAGGAGCGACGGCGGCAGGCCGCCGGTGTGGCCGGCGCCGACGTCGACCCGGGTGAGCTCCCGGCGCGGCGGAGCGAAGCGGGGCAACGGGCCTCAGGCCTCGACGTCGGCCAGCTCGGCGAGGACAGCGTCACGACGCGAGATCGGGGTCATGGACTCCCAGTCGTCGCCGACCTTGACGTCGACCGTCAGCGGGACGTCGAGCGGCAGCGCGCTCTCCATGGTCTCGCGAAGGACCGGGACGAGCCGGTCGACCTCGTCGCGCGGCACCTCGAGCAGCAGCTCGTCGTGGACCTGGAGGAGCGGCCGGGCCCGGAAGCCGTCGCGGGCGAGGCGTTCGTCGAGCCGGATCATCGCGATCTTGACGATGTCCGCGGCCGTTCCCTGGATCGGCATGTTGATGGCCATCCGCTCCCCCGCTCCGCGCAGGGCCGGGTTCCCGGCCCGGAGCTCCGGGATCTGGCGCTTCCGGCCGAGGAGGGTCTGGACGAAGCCGTCGCGCCGGGCGGTCTCCTTGATGTGGAGCATGTAGTAGCTGATCCCGGAGTAGGCCGCGAAGTAGGAGTTGATGAACTCCTGGGCCTCCTGGCGGCTGATCCCGGCCCGGGTCGAGAGCCCGAAGTCGCTCATCCCGTAGGCCAGCCCGAAGTTGACCATCTTGGCCATCGACCGCTCGTCGGGCGTGATCTCGCCGGCGGGCTTGTGCAGGACGCGGGCGGCGGTCTCGCGATGGATGTCGGCCTGGCGAGCGAAGGCCTCCTTGAGGTGCTCGTCGCCCGAGACGTGGGCGATGATCCGGAGCTCGATCTGGGAGTAGTCGGCGGCGACGAGGACCAGGCCCGGCCCGCCGGCCACGAAGGCCCGCCGGATGCGCCGGCCGAGCTCGGTCCGGATGGGGATGTTCTGGAGGTTCGGGTCGGACGACGACAGGCGACCCGTCGCGGCGACGGCCTGGTGGAACGTCGTGTGGACGCGGCCGTCGGGGGCGATCAGCGCCGGCAGGGCCTCGACATACGTCGAACGGAGCTTCGTGTAGATCCGCCAGTCGAGAACCGGCTGGATCGCCGGATGGACGCCGACGAGCTCTTCGAGGACGCTCGCATCGGTCGAGTAGCCGGTCTTCGTCTTGCGACCCTTCGGCAGCTGCAGCTCCCCGAACAGGACCTCGCCGAGCTGCTTCGGCGACCCGATCGTGAACTCGTGACCGACGGCCGTGTAGATCTCGGCCTCGAGGCGGGCGATCTCCGCCCCGAACTCACGATCGAGGGCGGCGAGGGCCTGGAGGTCGACCGCGACGCCGACCGCTTCCATCCGGGCGAGCACGGGGATGAGCGGGAGCTCGATCTCCCGGAAGAGGCGCTCGAGCCCGGCCTCCGTGAGCGCTCGCTCCAGCGGATCCCGGACCGCCAGGGCGGCCAGGGCCTGGAGGCCGGCCCGGTGGACCGGGGTCAGCTCCTTGGCCGGGGGGAGAACCAGGTCCAGGCGCTCGGCGACCACGTCGTCGATCGTCTGGGAGCGGAGGGCGGCATTGAGGAGGTAGGCGGCGATCTGGGTGTCGAAGTCCACCCTCGTGGGCGGCGCCGCCGGGTCGGCCGCCATCCGGGCGACGAGCATCGGCTTCACCTCGTGGCCGACGAGCGGCACCCCACTGGCCTCGACGAGACGCCGCAGCCGGTCGGCGTCCTCGGCGGCGGCCACGACCACCCGGCCGTCGGCGCCGGCGAGGGCGAAGGCCAGGGGATTGCCCATCCGGGGCCGGGGATCGTCTGCCACGAGGGCGACGCCGAGGGCCGATTGGGAGCCGAGCCACGGCTCGAGCGCGGAGATGCCGTCGCCGTCGTGCAGCTCCATGTGGCCGGGGTCGGCGATCGCCGCGGCGAGCGCGGTGGGGAGGTCGTCGAAGGTGGCCGGACCCTCCCGGGCGTCTCGCGACGACCCGGTCGCCGCCGTCCCGCCGCCGGCGGCCCCGCTGACCGCGTCGAAGTCGAGCGACAGCTGGAGCCCCTCGCCGCCGAGCGAGCCCGCTCTGATCGGGCGGCCCGAGCCCCAGCCGGCCGGTCGGTCGGTCCCGACTCGGGCGGCGGGGACCGTGCCGCTCGTGGCCACGTCCCGCAGCGCCTGGATCTTCTCGGCCGCGCTCTCGCCGGACATCGCCGGGAGGCGCTCGATCAGGGTCCGGAACTCGTACTCGCGGAAGAGGCGGATGACCGTGTCCCGGTCGTAGTCGCCGAGGCGGGCGGCCTCGAGGTCGAGCTCCACCGGCAGATCACGGACGATTCGCGACAGCGACCGGCCCTCGTAGACCCGGTCGTGATGCTCGCGCAGCTTCTCCCGGAGCTTGTCCGGCTTGACCTCCTCGATTCGCTCGTAGAGCGAGTCGAGGTCGCCGAACTGGCCGATGAGCTTTGCGGCCGTCTTCTCCCCCACCCCGGGCACGCCGGGGATGTTGTCCGTGGGATCGCCCTTGAGGGACTTGTAGTCGATCATCTGGTCCGGCCGAAGCCCGAATCGCTCCCGGATCCTGGCCGGGTCGTAGACGACCGTGTTCTCGACGCCCGACCGGGTCGTCATCAACCGGGTCCGGTCGCTGACGAGCTGGAGCATGTCCAGGTCGACCGACACGATCGTCGTCTCGAGATCGCGCGCGTCGGCCTGGGCCGTGAGCGTCCCGATGACGTCGTCGGCCTCGAAGCCCTGCTGCTCGTAGACCGGAATCCGGAGGGCCTTCACGACCTCGCGGACCTTGGGGAACTGGGCGGCGAGGTCGTCGGGCATCCGGGTCCGGGTCGCCTTGTAGTCCGCGTACTGCTCGTGGCGGAAGGTCGGGCCGGAGAGATCGAAGGCGACCGCGACGTAGTCCGGCTTCAGGTCGGCGAAGCCGCGGAGGACGATGCTGCAGAACCCGAACACGCCGTTCACGAGGTCGCCCTTGGCGGTGGTCAGCGGCGGAAGGGCGAAGTATCCGCGATAGACGAGCCCGAAGCCGTCGAGCAGCATCAGGCGTTCCATGGGCGAGCCTCGGCGGGTGTCCTCGGGTGCGGGACGTTGCCGTCCAGTGTACCGGCGACGGGCCCCCAGCCCGGGATCAGACCAGGCGCCGGGCGGCCAGCCGAAGCGCGAAGAGGCCGAGGCCGGCGCCGACGAGGATCAGGCTGACGACCATGAGCGGCGCGGGTCCGCTGGATCCCGGCGACTCGGTGACGATCGACTTGCTGCCCTGGGGCGAAGCGACGACCCCTTCGTAGGCGTCGCCGGACGAGGCGCTGGGCGAGGCCGGCCCGGCCGGCTCCGCGGTATTTCCCGAGACCGTGCCGGGAGCTGAGGAGATCGGTCCCCCGGCCGTGTCAACGTTGGTGCGATCCGTCGTGGGTGCGGGCGTCGGCTGGGCGGCCGGACCAAGGACCCGCGGGTCGGAGGAGGCCGCAGCGCCGCCGGCGGCGCTGCCGGGCACGGACGCGCCGACGGTCGAGAGAATTCCGGCCGCGCCGCCGGCACCCAGCTGGAGGTTCGGCAGCGCGGCGAGGAGCAGCCCGGCCAGGCCGAGCGTGGTCAGCGCCGCGGCCATGGGTCGCCACGATGCGGCGGCGGTGGGTCCGAATGGCTGAAGCAGCCGCCGCCACCAGCCGCCGGCGGCGAGACGCGAGGCCTGGTCGGGCGAGAGCCGGAAGTCGAGGCCGGGCGGGCGGCTCGGTGCCGGAAGGCTCCGGGACGCCGCGCTGATCACGACAAGCTCATCGTGGAGGGAACGGCACGAGGCACACGTCGCGAGGAGCTCCTCGGCGCGCTCGAAGTCCCGGCCCGCGAGATCGCCGGCCGCTCGGGCGGCGATCAGGACCTGATCGTGGGTTTCGTGCGCGGCGGGACCCGGCTCGCGATGGCTGCTGGTCATCTCGCCGGATTGACGGGCGGACGGGCGATCCGGTTCCATCACTTCTCCCCGAAGCCGCGGTGGTCAGGCACGAAACAGGTCCATCCGGTCGGCGAGGCGGTCGCGCAGGGCGAGACGGCCGCGATGGATCCGCGACTTCACCGTCCCCAGCGAGACGCTCGTCATTCCCGCGATCTCGGCGTAGTCGTAGCCCTCGATGTCGAAGAGGACGATCGCGATCCGCTGGTCGTCGGTGATCCGCGCCAGGGCGTCGTTCAGGGCGCGATGGCGCTCGGTTCGGAGGGCCGTCGTGACCGGGTCGTCGTCCGGGCTCGACGGCGGCTGCCAGCTGTCATCCTCGAGCTCCGGGTAGGGGTCGGCCGGGCGTCGCTTCCGGAGGCGCTGGGCGTCCATCGCGGCGTTGATCGCGATCCGGCTCAGCCAGGATCGGACCGAACCGCCCCGGAACCCGTGCATGTTCCGGTAGGCCGAGAAGAACGCCTCCTGGACGGCATCCGCCGCCTGGTCACGGTCGGGAACGAGCCGGACGACGAGAGCGTAGAGGAGGTCCTGGTAGAAGACGACGAGGTCGTTGAAGGCGTCCAGGCTCCCCCCTCGAGCCTGGTCCATGAGGATCAGGTCACGTCGCTGGACGGGGTCCTCGGACGCCTCGATCGAGCGACGGTCCTCCACGGCCTTGGGGGATCCTCCCGGCGGCGATACTGAGGCGGGCGCGAGTCTAGCATCGGTCGCCCGGTCGGACGCCAGCGAGCGGCCGCGGTTCGCCGGGGTACGATGCGAGCCAACCACCGCGGCCGGAGTGGCGGAACGGCATACGCTGCAGTCTCAAACACTGCTGAGGGCAACCTCTTGTGGGTTCGAATCCCACCTCCGGCACCATCATCCGCGCGCCTGGGGCACGACTGAGCTTGGCGCCCGCCGCGGCACCGACCGCCGGGGGAACGGTATGTGGTATCGCAGGCGGGCACCGAGCCGACGGTACCGGCTCCGGCGCGCCTCGCGGATCGGGCCCGTGACAGGCCGCGTGTCAGATCGGCGACAGGAAGCTGCGCGTCGACGGCGTCGCGGCAACGGACCTAGAGGTTTCGGAACGGCTCCGGAACGTAGCCCTCGAGCGCGGGCCGCCACGGGCCGAGGGCCTCGCGGACGGCGACATCGTCACGGACGAGCCACGAGAGGTGCCGGAGGGCGTGCTCCAGGACTTGCGCCTCCGCGATCGCCTCGGGGGCCGCCGTCGCCTCGCCGCGGGCGAGGGCGACGCGGCCGACGGGCTCGGCAGCGAGGAAGGGACTCAGGGGTTCCGGATCCTCCACGGCAGCGACGTAGGTCAGGATGATCCGACCGGGCTCGGCGCGCCACGAGGTCGAGTGGACGACGATCGGCCGGAGGGCGTACCGCTCCAGCGCGGCCATGACGAGCTCGGCCGGCTCGCGGCCGACGCCCATGGCGAGGCGGAGCGCCGACGCATGGACCGGTCGCAGGTTGGCCAGACCCACCGGTGTGCGACTGACGATGAAGACCTCGAGGGTCTGGGCGACGAAGTCCGGCGACCAGGGCGCCTCGACGACGGGCGCGACGATCGGCAGCCGCTGCTCGGCGGGGCGATCGCCCGCCGGTTCGCCCTCAGCCCCGCTCGCCATCCGCGCTCCCGGTGGCGACCGGGACCTCGACCGCGATCGCCAGGATCTCGTCGCGCGACGACTCGACGCCGTGCGCCTCGCGGCCATGGGCGATGACCTGTTCCACGACCTCGTCCTCTGTCCCGCGGCACTGCCAGCCGCAGAGGCAGGTGACCTCTTTCATTGGCGATCAGCCTCCTCGGTCAAACCCTCGCCGGACGGCCGTTTCGGGCCGTCATCTCGACGATCTCGGTAGAGTGCACCCATGGATCGTCGAACGCACACCACCCAAACCCGAGAGGCCGTCGAATCCCGCCCGGTCGTAGAGTCCCGCCAGGTCGTCGCATGAGCGGCTTCCTGGACCGTCTCCGCGCCGCGGCAGCCACTCCTGATCGCGCCCAGGCCCCGACCGCCGGTCGCGGCGATGCCGGCGAGACCGACACCGTCCGCCGAATCGTCGCCCGTCTCGACTCCCTGCCACCGGATCGGGCCCGCTTCCTCGCCGGCTTCGCCTACATCCTGGCTCGCGCCGCCCACGCGGATCTCGACATCAGCCCCGAGGAGACGGCGGTCATGGAGTCGGCCGTGATCGAGCTCGGCGGGCTCGACTCGGCCCAGGCCGTGCTCGTCGTCCAGATGGCCAAGCTCCAGGCGCGGGCGAAGTTCGGGACCGAGGACTACCTCGTCACTCGCGAGTTCGCCGGCATCGCCACGGACGAGCAGAAGCAGGCGCTCGTCCGGGCGTGCTTCGCCGTCGGGGCGGCCGACGACGAGATCACCAATGACGAGGCCCAGGCGATCAACCAGATCGCCAAGGAGCTCGGCCTCGACCGGCCGACACTCAACGCGATCCGGGAAGCGTACGTGGATCGGTTCACCGCCATCCGTGCGGCTCGGCGCCTCGCCCGCGGCTGAGCCGGCCGAACAGGCCGCACCGGCCGAACTTGCCGAAGCCGGCGCTCGCCGGAGCCTACGCTCCCGGCACCTGCGCCAAGCCGGGCCAGGCCCGGCGCCCCTTCAGGCGATCGAAACGCTGGCCACGCCCACTCCGAGTCGACGCTGGACCTCGGCGAGCAGCTCGGCGTCGTAGGCGACCGTCTGCTTGAGCTCCATCGGGAGGGCTGCTCCGCCCGGAGCCGGGACGTGGACGATGACGCGGGTCTCGCCGGGTCGCTCACGGATGAGCTGGCGGAACGTCTCCATCGCCCGGACGAGCTGCTCAGCCGGGGCCCCGCCGAACCGGACGTGGACCACGCGGCCCGGCCCCGGCGTTTCGAGGGGCGTCGTCGCGGCGGTCGCCGCGGCGGCAACGCGCGTTCGCGCCTCGTCGGGGAGGGCCGGCTCATCGTCGAGTTCGGCGGCCGGATCCGGGCCGCCCGTGGGGGAATCGGCGTAGGTCCGGATCGGCTCGGCCGGGGCGATCGGAGGCAGGGTCGAGACCGGCGCCGCGCCCGCCCGGAGGGGCGAGACGTACGGCACGTCGGCCCGCCGGGCAGGGAGCCCCGGACCGGGAGCCCCAGGCGCGGCCATCGCGCCGCCGGGTCGCCCGGGCCCGACCGCGACCGGTGTGCCGGGCGGAGCGCCGCGCCCGTCGCCACCATGACTTCCGTTGCCGCCCGGGCCTCGCCGCCTGAAGCTGCCGCGGTCGCCCGCGGCGACGTCGCGGGCAAAGGCCTCGGCGCCCCGGGCGACCGCGTCGTCCCAGGGGGTCACGAGGTCCGCGAGCAGGGAGACGTCCTCGCCGCGATGGTCGACCCGCCCCGAGACGAGGAGGATGTTGCCCTCTGCCCAGGTCGGTCCGGTCTGTTCGTAGAGCTTGGGGAAGACGACGACCTCGATCGAGCCCTGGAGGTCCTCGAGGGTCACGACGGCCATCGTCGAGCGAGTCCGGGTCACGACGGTCCGCGAGCCGACGACGATGCCCCCGATGACGAGCCGCTGGCCGTCGAGCGTCTCGTCCGACTTGAGATCCCCGGAGTAGGCGGTCACGAAGTCCCCGACGCGGTCGGCCACCTCGCCCATCGGGTGCTCTGACAGGTACAGCCCGAGGAGCTCCTTCTCCCAGCGCAGACGCTCGCGGACGGGCGCCTCGGGCGTGGGCGGCAGCGGCCGCTCGAAGAGCGCGGCATCGTCGGCGCCCATCTCGAAGAGCGAGACCTGGCCGGTGACCCGGTCGTGCTGGGTGGCCTGCCCGGCGGCGACGGCCTCGTCCAGGCCCATGAGGATCTGTGCCGGGTGGCCGAAGGTGTTCAGGGCCCCGACCTTGGCCAGCGACTCGAGGACCTTCTTGTTGCCCAGCCGGAGGTCGATCCGGCTGCAGAAGTCGGTCAGCGATCGGAACGTGCCGTCGGCCTCGCGGGTCTCGATGATCGACTCGATCGCGCCCTGGCCGACGTTCTTCACCGCCAGCAGCCCGAACCGGATCGCGTCGCCCTCGACGGTGAACTCGAGCTGGCTCCGGTGGATGTCCGGCGGCCGGACCTCGATGCCGAGCCGGCGGCACTCGGCGACCGCCGCCGCGACCTTCTCCTCGGAGCTCCGGAACGCCGACAGGACGCTCGTCATGTACTCGACGGTGTAGTTGGCCTTGAGGTACGCCGTCTGGTAGGCGATGAGGCCGTAGCAGGTGGCGTGGGCCTTGTTGAAGCCGTAGCGCTCGAACGGCTCGAAGGCCTTGAAGACCGCGTCGATCGTCTGGGGCGGCACGCCTCGCTCCGCCGCCTGGGTGACGAACCTCTCCTTCTGGGCCCGCAGGACCGACGACTTCTTCTTGCGAATCGCGTAGCCCAGGGTGTCGGCCTCGGGACCGGTGAAGCCGCCGAGGGCGATGGCCGCGGCCATGATGTCCTCCTGGTAGACGAAGATCCCGTAGGTTCGTTCCAGGAATGGCTCGAGCAGGGGGTGGAGGTAGGTGACCTCCTCCTGGCCGTGCTTGCGGCGGATGTAGGCCGGGATGTTGTCCATCGGGCCGGGCCGGTAGAGGGCGACCATCGCGGCGAGGTCGAAGACCGAGGTCGGGCGCAGGTCGCGGACGTAGCGGCGCATGCCCGCCGACTCGAGCTGGAAGATGCCGGTCGTCTCGCCCGAGGCGAGGAGCTCGAACGTGGCGGCGTCGTCGAGGGGGATCCGATCGAGGTCGATGTCGACGCTTCGGTGGGCCCGGATCTGATCGACCGCGTTCTTGAGGATCGTCAGGTTCGACAGGCCCAGGAAGTCGAACTTCAGGAGGCCCAGGGCCTCGATCGCGTGCATCTCGTACTGCGTCATCAGCGAGTCCGAGTTCGTCGCCTTCTGGAGCGGCATCAGCTCGGTCAGCGGCTCGCGGCTGATCACGACGCCCGCGGCGTGGGTCGAGGCGTTGCGGGATACCCCCTCCAGCTGTCGGGCGAAGTCGATGATCCGCCTGACGCCCTCGTCGGCCTCGACCTGCTCGCGGAGGGCCGGGCTGATCTCGAGGGCCTCCTCGAGGCGGATCCCGAGCTGGTTCGGGACGGCCTTGGCGACGCGGTCGACGTCGCCATAGCTGTGGCCGAGGACCCGGCCCACGTCGCGGATCGCGGCCCGGGCCAGCATCGTGCCGAAGGTGATGATCTGGGCGACGTGATCCTGGCCGTACTTCCGCGAGACGTAGGCGATGACCTCGTCCCGGCGGTCGTCCTGGAAGTCGACGTCGATGTCCGGCATCGTCACCCGGTCCGGGTTCAGGAATCGCTCGAAGGGCAGGTCCCAGGCGATCGGGTCGACGGGAGTGATGCCGAGGGTGTAGGTGACGATCGAGCCGGGCGCGCTGCCCCGGCAGGTGGTCTGGATGCCCTGCTCGCGGGCGAACCGGGTGAAGTCGGCGACGATGAGGAAGTAGCCCGCGTAGCCCATCGAGATGATCACGCCCAGCTCGTAGTCGAGGCGCGCCTGGAGCTCCGGGGTCACGGTTCCGTAGCGCCAGGCCAGGCCGCGCTCGCACTCCGCCCGGAGCCACGACTCCACCGTCTCTCCGTCGGGCACCGGGAAATGCGGGATCCGGAGCTGGCCCAGGGGCAGCTCGACGTCGCACATCTCGGCGATCCCGCGGCTGTTGAGGAGCGCCTCGCGCTGGTCGGGAAAGAGCGCCGCCATCTCGGCCGCGGACTTCAGGTAGAAGGCATCCGATTCGAACTTCAGGCGGCCCGGCGTGTCGAGGTTGTTGCCCGTCCCGACGCAGAGCAGGACATCGTGGGCCGGCGCCTGCTGGCGGTGGACGTAATGGAGGTCGTTGGTCACGACGAGCGGCAGGCCGGTCTCGGGGGCCAGGCGGAGGAGCTGCTCGTTGAGCCGCCGCTGCTCCGGCAGGCCGTGGTCCTGGAGCTCGAGGAAGAAGCGGCCGTCACCGAGGATGTCGCGATACTCGCCTGCCAGCGAGCGGGCGAGGTCCCAGTCCTCCACCTCGAGGGCCCGGGCGACCTCGCCGTTGAGGCAGGCCGACAGGCCCACGAGTCCCTGGCTGTGGCGGGCGAGGTGCTCGCGGTCGATTCGGGGCTTGTAGTAGTAGCCGTCGATGTGAGCGTCGGTGACGAGCCGGCACAAATTCCGGTAACCGACCAGGTCCGTCGCCAGGAGGACGAGGTGGAAGGGTTGGGCGTCGGCCTTGCCTTCCTTGTCGGTCATCGACCGCCGGGCGACATATGTCTCGACGCCGATGATCGGCTTGATGCCCTTGTTGCGGGCCGCCTGGTAGAAGGCGACCGCGCCGTAGAGCGCGCCGTGATCGGTGATCGCGAGGCTGTCGAAGCCCTGGGCCCCGGCCTCGTCAACGAGGTCCGTGATCCGCCCCAATCCGTCGAGGAGACTGAACTCCGAGTGGGTGTGGAGGTGCACGAAATCGCGGCCGGTCAGCGTGGTCACGGGAGGTCAATGGTAGTGCTGTCGCCTGAGACGCGGCGGCCAGCTTGGAGCGCCATCGCCTGACGTGCTGTCGATCGAGGCGATCGTGAGGGAGAAGAGCAAGGCTTCGTCGGCTCAGCCGCTCGGCGCATGGGCATCGGTGCCTCAGGAGCGGGGCAACTGCGAGAGCTGCGCCGTCGGCTTGGCCTGGCCATCAGCGCGCTCGAGGCTGAGTGCCCATCGCCTGGCACGACAGGGGTCATCAGCTACCTGAACCGCTGATGCCGGCCCGAAACGAGGATCGTCGAGCCCACCAGTCGGCCCCAAACGCTCCGCGGCGCCCTTCACCCTCGATGCGGAACGGAGCGGCGCCGCTGCGCGCCGGGATCATCTCGGCGGTCAACCAATACTTGCCACGAATCCGCCGCGGCGCCAAAATGCGCACCAGTTCGTTCGCTCTCCCAATCCCGCTCGTGGCAGCGGCGAAGTCAGGCGACTGGAGATGGTTCACGGCAGGCACGGCGACAGGACTGGTCCGACGAGCAGGTCGCGGGATGCTCGTCAGCCGGGCGTCAGCGACGACCCAGTTGCAGGCGCCGTGCCACGCGGCCACGACAGTGCACCCGAGAGCCAGCGTCGCATCGGCGACGCGCCGTTCAAGACCCGCCTGATCGACGCCTTCCCCGACGGCGTCGTCAACAGCGACGGCGGGAGGCGAATCGTCTCTGCCAACAGGGCGTTTGCAGCCTATGTCGGCCTCATCCTGTCCGAACTCCCGGGCCGTCAGGCGTCCGAGGTGGAGGCGGCCTTTCTCGATGCGGAGATGGTCCATGACCTCACGCGTGCACAGGATGCCGGGGAGCCGTGGAGGCACGAAGTCGACGCCCGGGGCCCTGACGGGACGCCGATTCGTCTCGACGTCAGGTTCGCTCCGACCCGCGATGAGGGCGGTGAGATCGGTTGGACTGGGACCCTGCGCGACGTTACCGCGCAGCGCCGCGAGCAACGCGACCTGCGCCGGCTCGTCACGCCGATCGAGCAGATGCCCGATGCCGTTGTCATGACCGACGCCGCAGGGACGATCGAGTACGTGAACGCCGCCTTCGAGCGCATCACCGGGTACTCGCGCGACGAGGTGCTGGGCCTGAATCCCCGGATCCTCAAGAGCGGCGTGCACGACCCGGCGTTCTACGCGGCGATGTGGGCGATCATTTCGAGTGGGACCACGTTCGTGGGTGACATCACGAACCGGCGCAAGGACGGCAGTCTCTTCCAGACGGAGGCTGCCATCTCACCAATCCGCGGCGCGGACGGGGTCATCAGCGGCTACGTCGCGGTCAACCATGATGTCACCCGCGAGCGCGCCGCCGAGGACGGGCGGGCTCGCGATGCGCGGGAGCGCAGCCAGATCGCGACGGCGCTTGCGAGCTTGCCGATCGTCGAGTCCGTGACAGCCGCCGCGAACGCGATCTGCCAGCAGGTCGTTCGCATTAGCGGGGTGGAGGCCGCCACGCTCATGTACTTCAGCGTCCAGGGGCCAGCCACGACCCTGGCGCTCGTCCGGGCCGACGCCACTCCTGTTCCGCTACGGCGAATTCCGCTCCGGCGAAGTCAAACCCTGCAGGAGCTGGCAAACCAGGGCCCCTGGGTGGAAAGTTGGATCCACCGACCGTGGCACCCGTACGAACGTGCGTACGCCACGATGGGCGTCACGGCCTTGGCGGGGGCGCCGCTCCGCCACAACAATCGGCTCATTGGGGTCCTGGAGATCATGTCGGCGGACGCGGGCGCCGAGCACCGGCTCACCGAGATCCTCCCGACGCTCCTGGAGTTCGCCGGCATTTCCGGCGCGCTCCTTGGGCCGTCGATCACGGACCTGACCGAGGTGGGTCTGGCGCAGGTGGAGATCGAACAAGTCATCAGCGAGACTGCGTTCGGGCCGGTCTTCCAGCCGATCGTCGACCTGGACAGCAATGTCCACGTCGGGTACGAGGCCCTCTCACGTTTCGCGACCGGCGTTCGCCCCGACCTCGTCTTCGCCAAAGCTCGGAGCGCCGGGCTTGAAACCGAACTGGAGCTCGCGACCACCGTCGCTGCGGTCTCGGCAGCGGCGTCATTGCCACAGGGCGCCTGGCTCAGCCTCAACGTCTCGCCGACCCTCCTGATGGCACCTGGACCGCTCGCCTCGGTGCTCGCAGGGGCGGAACGTCCGCTCGTCCTCGAGGTGACGGAGCATGTCGAGATTGCGGACTATCTCGCCGTTCGCGACGCGATCGGCAGCGTCGCGCCCGGGGCGCTGGTCGCGGTGGATGACGCCGGGTCGGGCGTCGCCAACTTCGCCCACATCCTGCAACTGAACCCGGACTACGTGAAGACCGATCTCGTCATCGTCCGCGGAATCGAGACCGACCTGATGAGGCGGGCCCTCGTGCTCGGGCTTCTCGCCTTTGCCCGCGAGTCGACCAGCCAGGTGATCGCCGAGGGCATCGAGACCGAAGAGGAGCTCGCGATACTACGGAAGCTCGGGGTGCCCTTCGGCCAGGGCCACCTGTTGGGCCAACCGGCCCCTGCCGCCGAGTGGGCCGCGATGGCCGACGTCGAATGGAACGCGACGACAACTGGGCGGAAGACAAGGGGACGCTCCAGAAGTCGCCGAGCACGACCTGGTGGAGGATGAACAGGCTGAGCTGACCTCCGAGGGCCGAACGTGTCATGGCTGGGTCAGGACCACGGGGCCGTGGGTGCTCCGACCGTCCCGCGGCCCTTGGCTTGACTCAGTCGCGAGGTTTGGCCGAGGCGGCCGCGCTAGGTGCCGAACCAGTAGGCCCCGTCCCAGGTACCACACGGACTGGTCGGCAGACGCGGTGACGACGACGGCGAGGTTGAACTGGGTCAGGCGGCCGCTCCCGGCGTTGAGGACGCAGAGCGCGTCGACCTCACTGCTCCAGGTGCAGACGCCGGTCGTGCTCGACGGTGCAGAAGAACCCGAGGGTCTCGGACGAATCCTCGGCGCAGGTCTTGTCGAGGTGGAAGTCGTGGGAGGAGCCCGCCGACGCGATCGGCACGAGGGCCGTGAGCGCGACGATGGCGCCCATGACCGCGAGCAGTCTCTTGATAGAAGGCATGGTTCAAAATTCCCCAATGGGACGCCAAGTTGGCTGCGTGGAATGGCTCTGGGGGCGTTTGCGACCACCCTCACCTCCCTCTGGCCGGGTCGCAGGGCGCCAGCGGAGACCAGCGCGAGGGGGTGGCCATCTAACCGGCCGGGCTGAACATGCTGGTCGCCGGGTCGTAGATCTCGGCCGAGGCGATCCCGTGGCTGGTGACATCGTTGCCGCCGGTGATCAGGACCCGACCGTCGACGAGCAGGGTCGCCGTGTGCAGGCTCCGAGCCGTCCCGAGCGAGCCGGTCGGGCTGAACGTGTTCGTCGCCGGGTCGTAGAGAGCGGCATCTGCGAGCGGCACGTCGCCTTGGGCGTAACGTTCCGCAAGGAGGACGCGACCATAGGTGAGCCGGGTGGCCGTCTGGAGCTGCCGCCCCACGCCGATCGGGCCCTCCGGTGCGGACTGCGGCGTCGGTGTTGGCGCTGGTTCGCTGGGGCTGGCGCTCACCCTGGGCGTCGGGCTTGACGTGCCGACGCCAGTCTGGCTGGGTCTCGACAGGTAGAGCGCACCACCGACCGCGATGACGCCGATGACGGCGGCCGCGGCGAGGCGGGTGAGCAGGGGCATGGTCTGGAGCCTCCGCGGCAGGCGCAAGGCATGTCGCTGGCTGGTGTTGTCGATCTCGTCGAGGGCGGCCTCGATGACCCGGTCGGCCAATTCGGTCGTGCCCTCGGCGAAGAAGGCGTCGAGGATGGCGTCGAGCTGGCGCTGGCTGGTCATCGGAGTCCCCCGCCGCCCATCGCGACTGGACGCTCGTCGGCCTCGATGGCCGCGCGCATCGCCCGGTGGGCGTAGTGGAGTCGGGAGTTGGCCGTTCCAACGGGGATCCCGAGTCGCCCCGCGATCTCGGTCGCAGGCAAGCCCAGGTAGTGGGTGGAGACGAGGATCGCCCGCTGATTCGCCTTCGCGCCGTTGGTTCGGGCCTCCCTGACCCGGTCCGCGCGGGGGAGGGTGTCTCCGGGCTCCGGTGAGCCTGCGCCATCCGGCCGTTCCGATAGGGCCATTCGGCCTGTCTGTGAGGATGCCTCGGCCGCGGGGGCGCCCCACAGTCGAGAGCGGCGGTCTGCTCACGGGCGCGCGCCGCAATGAGGGACCTTCGGGTCATTGGCGGACGATGCTTGGAACGCTAGAAGGTAGTGGGCGGCAGTTGAGGGCCCCGATCGGGGCAAAGAACCGATGCAGCACCAGCGAAACGGAGATCGTCGGACGATGGGTACGCGACCGAGCCGCCGCTCCAAGGCGACGCTGCTGAGTCCCGCGGCGACGGCCGTGCGGCGGCGGGCTCGGCCGTTCCGGCTCCTCGTCGCCCTGCTGGTGGTCCTCCTGCTGTGGACCGGCGCCCTCGCCGTGGCGCGCGCGATGCAGCCGCAGCGAACCACTCCCTTCTTCGACCCGCCGGTCCTCGCCGGCCAGCAGCTGTGGGGAGCCTGCGCGGGCGGCTTCTATGCGCGCCACGCGAACGAGATCGTCCTGACGTCGACCGGTCACTGCACCAGCGAGGGCACCGTCGCCTACGACCCGGACGGCACCACGGTCCGCGGTGTCTTCGGTCCCGCCGCCCGCGATGCCACGTGCCCCTATCCGGGGCACACCTGCGCGGCGTCTGACCTGAACTACCTGGTCGTCGCCGCGGACCGCATCCCGTGGGGGCACCTGGACGCCGTCGATCTCGGAACGGCCGGGTACCGGACCATTCCGCCGGGCACGACACCGCTCGCCTGCGCCGACATCGAGATCGGCGACCTCGTCGAGATCGACGGTCGCAATACCTACCGCCAGGGGAAGGTGCTCGAGAAGGGCGAGAATCTCAATGACGGGGACGGAGCGTACTTCCCCTGCATGGTCGCGGCCGACATCAAGGTCGGCGTCGGTGACTCGGGCGGCGCGGTTCTCGTCCGCGGCATCCCGGCCGGCGTCACGAGTCGAAGCTTCGGTGGCTGGCTGGGCTTCACGCCGCTGGCCGAGGGCATGGCTGAGCTGGGCCTCGAGCTCTGCACCACGCCGGACTGCGGGCTCGTACCGCCCCCCGCGGCGGCGGATCCGCCCGGAGGTGGTGCCTGAGCCCGAGATTCGCTCGCGCGCGATTCGCTGCCCTCTGAATTCCACGCCAGCGAATCCAAACAGCGCCGTCCCGCCGGCCCGACGAGCCTCGCTCATCTCCCCGGTTCCCGGCGGGACACCGCCAATCCGCGGCGGCGCGCTGCAGCCATCGCAGTGGCATGCTTGGCCGGCGAGGCGACTCCCGGGCGGGTCGGCCCGCGACGGGGAGCTTCCTGGTGCGGGCCCGCTGGGAGGTGGAGATGCAGGCGATCGTTGGTGGACTGGCAGCTTTCGCGGTGGTCGTCGGCTGGGTGCTCCTGCGCTGGCGCTCGAGCGGGCGCGACCCCTCCTACCTGGACGATCCCTCGATCCTCCTTCCCGCGCCCCCCGAAGGGATGACGGCCGCGACGGCGACGATCGTCGACGGCGGGCACGCGGCGACGGCCTTCATGGCCGGCCTGTTCGATCTCGCCAGTCGGGACGAGATCGCTTTCCGTGATGAGACCCCTGACGCGAGAGGAGCCCACCACGTCGGGATCGAGATCCATGGCGGGCTCACTGACGACCCCCGCATCCTGCTCAACCGCCGCCGGCCGGTCGGCGAGGGAGAGGCCTGGCTGCTCGCCAACCTCAAGACCTTCGCCGCCGGCAGATCGGGCCAGCTCGGCGGCACCGGGGAGGGCCTCGCCGCCATCGCCGCGATGTCCGAGTTCTCGAGCTTCATCGTCGGCGCCCTCACCGCCGGGGCCGGCGACACCGCCCAGGACGGCCTCGGTACGATGGGTGGCGGGACGCTCCCCGGCGATGCGCCGGACCTGGAGGCCTCCGTCGCCGCCGCGCTGACCCGGGCGGGCAGGCCCGTGCCCGAGACACTGCGCGGCTCGATCGCCGGCCGAGCTCCGATGATCGAGCTGGTGCGCCAGGCGCTCAAGGACCCGGGCGCCATCCTGGCCGATCCGCAGGCGTTCGCGAGCCGGGTCGAGGCCACGACCGGTCACACCATCACGCCCGAGGAGATGGACAGCCTGACAACGTGGCTCCACGAGCAGGGTGTGTCGGCCGACCGAGCCGGGTCGCCGCCGACGGGGACCGGCGCCGGTGAGGCGTACATCAGCGCCGACGATGCGGTCAGGTTCCACCCACCGCTCGGGTTTGGGACGTTCGTCGAGAACTACGCCCGGCGCAAGGGCTGGATCGCCGGCCTCTCGTTCGTCTCCCGCTGGAAGTGGCACGGCCTCGCGATCGCGGAGGTGATCGTCGGGCTGTTGACGGCCGACGCCGGCGTCGACCAGCTGGGGCTCATCTACGGGGCGGGCCTGGGGATCGCAGCCGGCGGGCTGGCGACATGGTTCATCGCGCCGTTCATGGCGTCACGGACCCATGAAGGCGCGGTCATGAAGGCCCAGCTGGCCGCCTACCGCCGGACGCTCAAGGCAACCTTCGATTCCGCCGCAACGCTCGACGACGCGGTGACCGCGTCGAAGCTGGCCTGGCTCGAGACACCCGACCAGGCCCTCGTGTGGGGCGTGGCGCTCGGGCTGCGCCCCGAGATCGAAGCCCTCCTGCGGCGGACAACGAGCGGGATCGCGGCGGGGACCGTTGCCGGAACCGCCTTCCTCCCCCGCTGGATCGGACGCGCCAGCCAGGTCGTCTCGGCCGTGGCCTCGCAGATCATCTCGGAGTCGGCGACTCGGACCTCGTCGACGGGAACCGTGCACGACTACGCGGCCGTGTTCGCCGGGATCGAGCGGATCGGGACCGCCACGGCCTAGGTGTGATTCATGAGGACGTTGTTGACAGGTGAGAGCCCTGTCCGTGGGATTTGGGGTGTCTGGCTCCAAACCACGGGAGGGCTCTCACGATGCATCGTACGGCGAAGCTGACGGTGTTCGGCAGGCGGCTGCTGGTCGAACGGATCGAGCTTGAGGCTTGGCCGATCGCCCATGCCGCGGCGATGACCGGCGTGAGCCGCCAGACGGCCACCAAGTGGGTCCGGCGGTACCGGGCCGAGGGCCTGACCGGTCTCGAGGATCGCAGCTCCCGGCCGCATCGCTCGCCCCGCAGGCTCACGCCGGAGCGGGTCGCGGCGATCCTCGCCGCCCGCCACGAGCTGGGGTACGGCCCGCATCGCCTGGCGCCGGTCGTCGGCAGCCCGCGCTCGACGATCGGTGACGTCCTGCGCCGTCATGGCCTGTCCCGGCTACGTGACCGCGACCGGCCGTCGGGTGTCCCGATCCGCTATGTCCGAGAGCGACCGGGCGAGCTCCTCCACATCGACGTCAAGAAGCTGGGGCGGATCCCCGACGGTGGCGGCCATCGGTTCCGCGGCCGGGGCAACGGCACACCCAAGGCGCGGTCCGGCTACGACTACGTCCATCAGGCCATCGATGACATGAGCCGGGTGGCCTATGTCGACGTCTTCGCCGACGAGCGTGGTCCGACCTGCGCCGCGTTCCTGCGCGATGCCGCGGCGTGGTTTGCTCGGCAGGGTGTCCGGATCGAGCGGGTCATGACCGACAACGCCCGCAACTACACCGTTTCGCGTGACTTCCAGGCGGCCCTCAGCGACCTCGGAGCCCGCCACAAGCGGACCCGCTTCCACCGGCCGCAGACCAACGGCAAGAGCGAGCGCTTCAACCGGACCCTGCTCGACGAGTGGGCCTACACCCGCCCGTACACGTCCAACAACGAGCGGTTGCTCGCCCTGCCAGACTTCGTCGATCACTACAACAACCACCGACCCCACACCGCGCTGAACGGGCTCACGCCGATGGCGGTCCTCGTCAACAACGTGTCCGGGAATCACACCTAGCCCTTGCAGCCCACGGTGAAGCCGGACACCGCGGACATGGAGAAGGGGCCACTGGATACCCTGACGCTGTTGATGTTGCAGTCGACAGCGGAGGATCGCCTGTGGCCCCGGCCGACAGTTTGGCACGCCTGCGGAAGGCGCTCCTTGACCGAGCCGAGCGCCGGGAGGCGCCGGTGACCCAGCTCTGCCGGGAGGCCGGCATCAGCCGCAGCCGGTTCTACGAGCTGCGGGCCCGCTATCGCGCCTACGGCGAGGCCGGGCTCCGACCCAAGCCCCGCCCGACCGAGCGGCCCGGCCGGCGGCTGCCCGAGCCGCTCGTCGACGCGATCGTCGCCTATGCCGTCGAGCACCCGACCCACGGCGCCCGGACGATCGCGCTCGTCCTGGCCCAGCCCCGCTACGGCGGTTGGCGGGTCAGCCATGGTGGGGTCGCGGCCGTCCTTCGCCGGGCAGGCCTCGGACGGCGCCTGGCGCGCCTGGCCGCGGCCGAGAGCCTGGCCGCGTCCGAGGGCGGGCCACTCACCGAGCGGGTCCTCCGCCAGATCAGATCGATCGAGCGGGCGAGGACCGTCCACATCGGCTCGGACGTCCCGGGCGAGGAGCTCTTCTTCGACACCTTCTACGTCGGCAACCTCAAGGGCGTCGGCAAGGTCTGGCAGCTGAGCGCGGTCGACGGCGCCTCGAGCTTCGGGATCGCCCGGGTGATCGCCGGCGACAAGACCAGCGCGGTCATGGCTCGCTTCCTCGCCGAGGCCGTCCTGCCGGCCTGTCGCCAGGCCCGGCTCCGCCTCGCGACGGCGACGACCGACAATGGCCCGGAGTTCGGGAAGGCGTTCGGCGAGGCCTGCCGCGAGGCGGACGTCCGGCACCATCGGATCCCGCCCCGGAGCCCCAACCTCAATGCCTTCGTCGAGCGCTTCCAGGGGACGGTCCTCCATCTCCACTACCGGGTCGCCTTCCGCTACCGCTACTACACCACCGCGGCGACGATCGACGCCGACCTCCAGGCCTTCCTCCGCTTCTACAACTTCGAACGGCCGCACCGCGGCTACCGGACCAAGGGCCGGACACCAGCGAGCATCTTCTTCAGCCACCAGCCAGAGATCCTGCAGCAGATGGGAGCGTGCGACGATGACCGGCATGCAGCCTGACCTGTCCGGTCGGAACGTGGGCCGCAAGGCCTAGCCCGCCCGGAGGCCGGGAGCCCGGGCCGCGACGGACCGTGAGCCGCATCGGCCCGCAGCCGGGGGCTAGGGTCCCACCCCGATCGGGAGGGCATCGAAGCGGGTCGGGATCCGGGTGCCGCCGAGCGCCTCGTACGTGACCCGGGCACCCGGGCCCAGGCGCCAGTCGGGAACCTCGCGGAGCAGCGCCTCCATGAAGACCCTCGCCTCCAGGCGAGCCAGCTGAAGTCCGATGCAGGTGTGCGGGCCCGCTCCGAAGCCGACGTGGGGGTTCGGTCGCCGGTCGAGGCGGAGCTCGCCGGGCGCCGAGAACACGGACGAGTCATGGTTCGCTCGGGCGAAGCCGAGGATCACGATGTCGTCCGCCTCGGCACTGCCCCACGACCCAGACACCGACGTCGTGGCCCGCCGCTCCATCCGGGGCAGCGGGCTGAGCCAGCGAACGAGCTCGTCGATCGCGACCGGGAGTCCCGCCGGATCCGTCCGCAGGCGTCGGCGCTCGTCGGCCCGACTCGCGAGCGCCCACATCGCGCCGGCCAGCAGATCGATCACGGTGTCGCGCCCGCCGGCCAGGATCAGGTTCGCCAGGCCGACCATCTCGACCCGGGTCAGTCGCCGGCCGTCGATCCGGGCCGCGGCGATCCGAGAGAACGCGTCGTCGCCGGGCCGGGCCAGCCCCTCGTCGAGGACCCGCGCGACGTAGGCGTCGAGGCGCGCGCCGCTTCGAGTCCCGTCCGGCCGCTCTGCCCATGACGTCAGCCCCCAGCTCGCGAGCTCGTCGGCGTCCTGGCCGCGGCCGAAGGCCCAGGCGATCGACCCCCCGACCATCGGCACGGCCAGGTCGCGGACCACCTCCGCCCGGCCACGGGTCGCGAACGCGCGAACCAGGTCGCCGGCGATCGCCGCGAGCCTCGGCTCGAGATCGAGGAGGGCGCGCCGCGAGAAGACCGGGGCGAGGATGGCGCGGTAGGCGGCGTGGGCGGGCGGGTCGACCTCGAGCGGCAGCTGGTGGTAGTCGCGAACGTCGACGTCGCCGATCAGATCCGAAGAGAATCGGCTCCAGTCCCGGGCCGCCTCCTTGAGCTCGGCATGCCCGCTGATCTCCGCGACCCCCTGGAGGCGGCGCACACCGGCCGGGCCGGGCGACCGCGACGGCTGCCGTCCGATCATCGCCGCGTCCGGCCTTCGGCCGCGGGCCACCTGGGTGGGCCGGTCACTCCTTCTCGTATGGCGTCCCGTCCGCCGCCGGCATCCGGACGCGGCCGACGAGGCCGGCCACGACGATGATCGTGACCAGGTACGGGGCCATCAGCAGGAACTCCGATGGCACCGCGACGGCGAGGATCGACAGTCGAGCCTGGAGCGAATCGGCGAAGCCGAAGATCAGGCTGGAGAGGAAGCCGCCGATCGGCGTCCAGCCGCCGAAGATCATCGCGGCCAGGCCGATGAATCCCCGGCCGCCGGTCATGTCGCGGACGAACGAGCCCGTGGAGCCGAGGGTGAAGTAGGCCCCGCCGATCCCGGCGACGATCCCGCCGAGGATGACGTTCCGGTAGCGGGTGTAGAGGACGTTGATCCCGACCGTATCGGCCGCCCGCGGATGCTCGCCGACGGCCCGGACCCGCAGCCCCCAGCGTGTGTAGAACAGGCCGTAGTGGATGAGGCCGATGAGGACGAACAGCAAGTACATGAACATGTTGCCGCTGAAGAACATCGGCCCGACGATCGGGATGTCGGACAGGACCGGGATCGGCATCGTGGCGAACTTCTCGGGCTCGTTGAGCTCGCGATGGGTCTGCAGGACGCGAGCCGCCGCGAATGCTGTCAGGCCGGAGGCGAAGATGTTGATGACCGTGCCGGCCACGATCTGGTTCATCCGATAGCGGATCGCCAGGAGGGCGAGCAGGCCGGCGAGGGCGCCCCCGACGATCGCGGCCGCGAGGAGGCCGACCAGGTTGTTGCCCGTGGCGCTGCCGACGACCGCGCCGGTGAAGGCTCCCGAGAGGAGCATCCCCTCGATCGCGATGTTGACCACGCCCGATCGCTCGCAGAGCACCCCCGACAGGGCCCCGAAGGTGATCGGCAGGGCCTTCTGGACCGTCAGCTGGAGGATGCCGATGAGGCTCACCGACTTGCCGGCCGCGGCCCAGGTCAGGAAGGCGAAGACAAAGGCCACGACCACGACGCCGAGGACCACCGACCAGCGGGTCCCGAAGCCGCGGATCAGCTGGATCGCGCCGAAGCCGGCACAGATCCCGGCCGCGAGGTAGACCGTCAGCATCGAGGGCACGACGAGGCTCGGAATGTCGAGTCCGCCCTGGTTGCCCGCCGGCTTGAGCACGAACGTGCTCGTCGCGTCAGTCTTGATGTTCGACGTCAGGAAGTAGGCGACGACCGCGCCCATGACGAGGTAGGCGACTCCCAGGATCCGCTGCCGCCGAATGGCATCTCGATCGACGATGCCCGCCGGGGCGGTCGCGGCGGCGGCGGTCACGCTCGCCAGCCCTGGCTGAAGGTCTCCAGCCCGGTCGTCTCCGGGACCCGGATCCGGTAGATCTCGCGGACCAGCGCCGGCGCGGCGACGAACATGATGACCAGTGCCTGCATCACGACGACGAGGTCGATCGGGACGCCGGTGAGCGACTGCATCGGCGTGGCCCCGCCTCGGAGCGCGCCGAACAGCAGCGAGGCGAGGATGATGCCGCGCGGCTTCGACCCGGCCATCAGGGCGATCGCGATGCCGTCGAACCCGAAGCCACTCGAGATCCCGAACGTCAGGGAGTGGGTGACGCCGAGCACGATGCTGGTCCCGGCCAGGCCCGCCAGACCACCGCTGATCGTCATCGCCAGGATGGTCGAGGTGGCGATGCTCATCCCCGCGTAGCGCGCCGCCGTCGGGTTGAAGCCGACGGCCCGGAACTCGAACCCGCGTGTCGAGCGGAAGAGGAGCCAGGAGACAAAGACCGCCGCGACGAGCCCGAGGACGAACCCCCAGTTGGCGCGCAGGCCTTCGACCAGGGGCGGGTACCACGACGACTCGAGGGCCACCTTGGAGATGGGGTCACTCCGGCCCTCGCGCTGGTACCCCGGGACCTTGAGGATGAATGAGATCAGGTTGTAGGCCGTGTAGTTCAGCATGATCGTGACGATGACCTCGTGGGCTCCCGTCCGGGCCTTGAGGAGGCCCGGGATGAAGCCCCACAGGGCCCCGCCCAGGAAACCGGCGCCGATGGCCAGCGGGATGTGGACGAACCACGGCAGGCCGGTGAAGGCGAACCCGGCGAACGTCCCGAACATCGCGCCGACATACAGCTGGCCCTCGGCGCCGATGTTGAACAGGCCGCACTGGAAGCCCAGCGCGACGGCCAGGCCGGTGAAGATGAGGGGCGTCGCCGCCAGGAGCGTCTCGCTGATCGGGACGAAGGCCTTGTTGATCAGGTCCGGGTCGCCGGAGGTGAAGGCATTCGCATAGTCGGTTGGGCTCCCGAGCGCACCGCTGAACAGCGCTCCGTAGGCGCGGGCCACCTCGTCGACCGCCCCTCCCAGGGCCGCTCCCGGGTCAGCCAGGAGGCGCTCGAAGAAGGTGAGGTCCGAGAGGATGATGACGAGGGCGCCGATGACGAGGGCGCTGAAGATGGCCAGCAGCGGGACCGCGAGCCCGCGCGCCGCGCCCCCGAGCCGGGCGGCCATGGTCGGCTCGGTCGGCTCGGTCGGCGTCGCGCCGTTCGTCGAGGTTGACTCCGGCCCCGGGGTAGCCGCGGGCTCAACCATGAGTCGTCACCACGCGGTCCGCCTCCCCGAGGTCTTCGCCGTCGTTGACCTGGCCGGGTCCGGAGCCCCCCATGAGCAGCCCCAGCTGCTGCGGCGTCGCCAGTTCCGGGTCGAGGACGTCGACGATCCGGCCCTGGTACATGACCGCGATCCGGTCGGCCAGGGCGAAGACCTCGTCGAGCTCGGTCGAGACGATGAGCACGGCGGCACCCTCGTCGCGCTTTTCCACGATCCGCCGGTGGATGTACTCGATCGAGCCGACGTCGAGGCCCCGCGTCGGCTGGGCGGCAATCAGCAGGTGGATCGGGCGCGAGAACTCCCGGGCCACGATCACCTTCTGCTGGTTGCCGCCGGAGAGGTTGCCGACCTGGTTGAAGACCGACGGGGTCCTGACGTCGAAGTCGCGGACGAGCGTGTCAGCGTTGTCCGCGATCGCCTCGCGGTCCAGTTGCAGGCCATTCGAGTACGGAGCCCGGTAATAGGTGTTGAGGACGAGGTTCTCGGCGATCGAGAAGGCCGGGACGCAACCATCCTCCAGGCGATCCTCGGGCACGTGCGCCACGCCCGCCTCGAGGATCGAGCGGGGCTCCAGGCGGACCTCCTGGCCCTCGATGCGGATGCTGCCGGCGGCCGGGCGACGGAGCCCGGTGACGGCCTCCACGAGCTCGGTCTGGCCGTTGCCCTGGACGCCGGCGATCGCGACGATCTCGCCCGCGCGGACCTCGAGGTTCAGGCCATTGACCGTGACATGGCCGCGGTCGTCGCGGACGACGAGGTCCTTGACCTCGAGGACCGTGGCGCCTGGCTTCGCCGGGTCCTTGTCGACCACGAGCGACACGTGTCGCCCGACCATCATCTCGGCGAGGCTCTCCAGCGTCGCCTCGGTCGGCGTGGTGGTCCCGACGACGCGGCCGGCGCGGAGGACGGTGATCCGATCGGCGACGTCCATCGCCTCGTTGAGCTTGTGGGTGATGAACACGATCGAGGTCCCGCTCGCCTTGAGCGAGCGCATGATCTCGAACAGCTCCTCGTCCTCCTGCGGGGTCAGGACCGCGGTCGGCTCGTCGAGGACGAGCAGCTCCGACTGGCGATACAGCGTCTTGATGATCTCGACCCGCTGCCGCACCCCGACCGGCAGGTCCTCGACCAACGCGTCCGGGTCGACATGGAGGTTGTGGGCCTCGCTGATCTCCACGATCCGCCGGCGGGCCGCCGGTCGGTCGAGCTGTTGGCCAAGCGGCCCGCGGACCGACTCGACGCCCAGCATGACGTTCTCGGTGACCGAGAAGACCGGGACCAGCATGAAGTGTTGGTGGACCATGCCGATCCCGGCCGCGATCGCGTCGCCCGGGTCATGGAAGATGACCGGCTGGTCGTCGATCCGAATCTCGCCCTCGTCAGGCTGGTAGAGCCCGAACAGGACGTTCATGAGCGTCGTCTTGCCGGCGCCGTTCTCGCCGAGCAGGGCATGGATCTCGCCCGGCTCGACGACGAGGTCGACGTCCTGGTTGGCGATGACTCCTGGAAACCGCTTGGAGATGCCGTGAAGCTCCAGCTTCATCGACGGGACGTCCTCGCTACGACGGGCCGAGGGCCCGGGGGGAAACAATGCGGCCGGCGACGCGTCATCCGCACCGCCGACCGCACCCTGCTCAGGTGACCGACGCGGGCCTAGGGCGCCGCGAAGTAGTCTGCCGGCTTCACGGAGCCGTCGATGATGGCCGCCTGGAGAGCGTCGAGCTCGGTCTTGGTGTCGGCCGAGATCTGCGAGTCGTAATCGTGGAACGGCGCGTAGCCGACGCCGCCGTTCGCGAGGGTGCTGACGAAGACGGGCTGCGCCGGGTCGCCGTTGACGCCTCGCTCGACGGCCGCCTCGACGCTGATATCGATCTTCTTGAGGACCGACGTCAGGATGAGCGACTTGTACTGCGGGACCGAGAGGTACCAGTCGACGTCGACACCGAGGCCGACGGCCGCGGCGCTCCGCTCCTCGATGGCGGCGAACACGCCCTGGCCGATCGGGCCGCCGACCCCCATCATCACGTCGGCGTTCTCATCGAGGAAGCCGAGCGACAGGGTCTTGCCGTTGTCGATGCTGTCGAAGTCCCCGGTGAACGAGCCCTGCTTCGTGACAGGGTCCCAGCCGAGGACGGTCGTCGTGGTGCCCTTCTGCTTGTCGTAGTAGTGGGCGCCGGCGACCATGCCGTCCATGAAGTCGGTGACCGGGCCGCCGATGTTGATCCCGCCGAAGGTGCCCATGACATGGGTCTTCGACCAGGAGGCCGACGCGTAGCCCGCGAGCATCGCGCCCTCCGCGGTCGTGTAGACCAGGCCCTCGACGTTCGGGATCGCCGGGTCGTAGGCGTAGTCGACGATCGCGAAGCGAGTGTCGGGGTTGGCCTCGGCGGCGGCCTTGGTCGCGTCGCCGAGCAGGAACCCGACGGTCACGATCATGTCGCAGCCTTCGCTGAGGAACTGGTTGATGTTCTTCTCGTAGTCGGCCGCGGTGGTCGACTCCAGGAACTTGACCTGGACGCCGATCTTGGCGTTGGCGTCGGTCATGCCCTTCCAGGCGTTCTCGTTGAAGGCGTGGTCGTCGATGCCGCCGGTGTCGCTGACCATGCAGGCCTTGTAGGTGATCGGGCTAGCGGTCGGCGGGGCGGGGGTTACCTCGGCCGTCGGCGGCGGTGTGGCCGGCGGCGCCGTCGGCGACGCGGACGCTCCACCGCCGCAGGCCGTGACGACGATCGCGGCCGACGCGACGAAGGCGCCGACCCTGTTCGAGATGCGCAACGTAGTCCTCCTCCAAATCGTGCAGCCGGACGAGCCAGGGTCCCGGATCGGGCCGATCGCGCGCGTCAGCTGCCCACTTCGACGGCTGGGTCACGGTGAGCGGAGAGCCCGTCCCGGCCGTGACCCGGCGCGGTCGCCCCGCAGTATGACGGCCGCCGCTGGGCCGTGCAATGATCGTCGACCGATGACCGACCAGCCGACCGAACGCGCCGTGCCCGCGTTCCGCCCCGGTCCGGACCCTGATCCGAGCCGAGCGCGGGAGCAGGCCCGCGCCATCCTCGACCTCGAGGAGGGCCGGGGCCCGGTTCCGGTCCTCGACGACGCCGCGATCGAAGCCCTCCTGCGGAGCAGCCATCGGATCGTGATCGTCGGCGCCTCGGCGAACCCCGGGCGGCCGTCGCACGACGTCTTCCGATATCTCCGCGACGAGGGCTTCGATTGCGTGCCGGTGAACCCGAACGTCGAGGCGGTCCTCGGCGTGCGGGCCTACTCGTCGGTCGGCGAGGCCGTCGCGGCGACGGGCCCATTCGACATCGTCGACGTGTTCCGGCGATCGGAGCTCTGCGTCCCCCACGCGATCGAGGCCGTCGACGCCGGAGCTCGTTGCCTCTGGCTCCAGCTCGGCGTCGTGAGCTGGGAGGCTGCCCGGATCGCTCATGACGCGGGCCTGTCCGTGGTCATGAACCGCTGCACGGCGATCGAGTGGCGGCGGCTGGCGCGGGACCGCGCCGACATGGCACGCTAGCGAGAGAGGGAGCGATCGGCATTCGCCGGTCGATGTCAAGGAGAGGAACATGAGCTGGAGCTGGGGCCGGTTCGACACTCGGACGATCGTGCTGATCCCGATCGCCATCGCCATCAACATCGTCCTGGGCTACACCGTCCAGACAGTGCTCAAGCTCCCGATCTACCTGGACTCGATCGGCACGATCCTGGTCGGCGTCCTCGCCGGACCGATCCCGGGCGCCCTGACCGGCGTCCTGTCGAACCTCATCTGGCAGTACGCGCCAGGCATCGGTGGCGGGACCATCGGTCCGTTCGCGATCACGGCCGGTGTCATCGGTCTGCTCGCCGGCCTGTGGGGCCAGCTCGGCGTCTACCGCTCCCGACCGGCATCCGGTAGCCAGCTCGCCCTCGCCGCTCTTGCAGCCGCCGCGCTGGTCGTCGTGATCGTTATCCCGATCGTAAACAACCCCGCATATACGGACCCCGACATCGGGGGCTATCCGGACTGGGTCTACACGGCGGCGGTCGTGATCGCCGCCGTCGCGGCGGTCATCGTCGCCGCATTCATCTACCTTCGACGCGACCTCGCCGGGCTGTGGGTCGCGGCGGCCGGAGTCCTCACGGGCATCGTCGCCGCGATCGTCTCGGCCCCGATCGCGGCCTACGTCTTCGGAGGCGTCACGGGATCCGGGACGGACGTTCTGGTGGCCGCCCTCCGCCAAGGCGGTGCCGATGTTCTCAACGCCTCGCTCGGACAGGGCCTGTTCAGTGACCCGATCGACAAGACAATCACGAGCTTCGTGGTGTTCATCGTTCTTGCAAGCTTGTCGCCGAGGTTCATCGCCCGGTTCCCGACCGGGGACCGGCTGATCGACAGCGGCGGCGGGTGACGGGCCCCGGAGGCGCTCCTGACTGATCTCGCCGCGAAAGCCGGGGAGCGCCTGCCCGACTACGTCCTACGGCCGCCCCGCGGCTTCCTCCGTTCGCTCAACCCCACCACGAAGCTCGTCACGGCGTTCGTGGTGGCGGCGATCGCGTTCGGGGTCCGGGGCTGGACCGGTCCCCTCTCGATGCTCCTCGTCGTGCTGACCGTGGTGGTCGTGGCCGGCCTCGGACGATCGCTGGCGCCGTACGTGCTGGCCACGCTGCCGATCGTGATCTCGATCCTTGTCGTCAACACGTTCTTCTACCCGGGCGCGACCGACGCGATCGTCGCGGTTGGGCCCATCACCGCGACGTCGACGGGCCTGGCGCAGGCGCTCCAGGCGACGTTGCGGGTCGAGGCGTTCGCATTGAGCGTGGCGCTCCTGGGGCTCACGACATCGGTCGACGATCTCCTCGATGATCTCGAGCACCGGGGCGTCGGACGGCGGGCGGTCTTCGTGATCGGCTCGGCGATCAGGACCCTTCCACGCATGGTCGAACGGGCGGGCGAGATCGTGGACGCCCAGCGCGCCCGCGGGCTCGACACGGAGGGATCCCCGTGGCGCCGCGTTCGGGGGGTGGTTCCGCTTGCCGCGCCGATGATCCTGTCCGCGCTGTCCGAAGTCGAGGAGCGAACGATGGCGCTGGAGGCCCGCGCGTTCTCGGCACCCGGGCGGCGTACGACCCTGCGTCCGCTCACCGATCGGCTTTGGGAGCGGATCCTGCGCTGGGCACTGGTGGCCGCTGCCGTTGCGCTCGTCGGATTGTCCGTCGCCGGCCGGTTCCCACTCCCGTGACCACCCAGCCACCTGCCTCGATCGGCGCCATCGGACTCGAGGATGTCGGGCTCGCGACCGGCGAGCCTCCGGTGCCGCTCCGCCTTCGAGGCGTCCGGTACACATACGCAGGGGGTTCGAGCGTGGCGCTCGACGGTGTCAGCCTCGAGCTGGCGGCCGGCCGCGTCCTGGGCGTCGTCGGCCCCAACGAAGCCGGCAAGTCGACGCTGTGCCTGGTGGCTGCAGGCCTGGCCCCGGCAGCGATCGGTGGCCGACTCGAGGGACAGGTCACGCTGAACGGGCGAGAGACGAGCTCTGCGGCGCCATACGAGCTCGCGCAGCGGGCGGGGATCTTGTTCCAGAATTCGGTCACCCAGCTGTCCGGGACCGCGCCGACCGTGTACGAGGAGGTGGCGTTCGGGCCGCGAAACCTCGGCTTCTCCGTCGACGAGGTCGCAACGCAGGTGGAGGACGCCCTGGCTACGCTCCACATCGACACGCTCGGCCCCCGCGATCCGATGCACCTCTCGGGCGGCGAAGCACAACTCGTGGCTCTCGCGTCCGTGATCGCGCTCGGCCCGCCCGTCCTCGTTCTTGATGAACCGACGAGTCAGCTCGATCCGGCAGGAACCCGCCTGGTCGGCAAGGCGCTCGCCGGGCTCGCGGCGGGCACCGGGACGGCGATCCTCGTCGTCGAGCACAAGACCTGGCTGCTCAGCGACCTGGCCGATGAGATCGTGCTCCTGTACGACGGTCGCATCGTCGACCGCGGCCCGACGGGAGCCCTGCTCCGGGGCGAGCGACTCGCGAACCTCGGCGTCGAGCCCCCTCCGGCGGTCAGGCTCTGGCGGGCAGCCGCCGAACGCGGCCTGGCGCTCGATCCGGTGCTGCTCGGCGACGCGGGTGCCGCGTGAAGCCGCCGGCTGTCGGTGCGCCGCCGACCTTCGATGCCGTGCGGCTCGAAGAGGTGGGCTTTGTCTATCCCGACGGGACGAGAGCGCTCACCCGCGTGAATCTCGCGATCGCGGCAGGCGAAAAGCTGGCGATCGTAGGCGAGAACGGATCGGGCAAGTCGACGCTCGTCCGGCTGCTCAACGGCCTGCTCCGCCCATTGGAGGGTCGGGTGCTCGTGTTCGGGCAGGACACGGTGGGCGTACACGTCGCGGTGCTCGCCCGGACCGTCGGGCTCGCATTCCAGAACCCCGACCGCCAGATCTTCGCCGGGTCGGTGCGCGCCGAGGTCGGCTTCGGGCCGCGCAACCTCGGTCGGACCCGGGTCGAGCTCGATCGCGTCGTTGCCTCGGCCCTGGCGAGCGTCGGCCTAACGGCCGAAGCGGAGACCAATCCGTACGACCTCGGCTACTCGCGACGGAAGCTGCTCGCGCTCGCTTCGGTCGTCGCGATGGAGACCCCGGTTCTCGTGATCGACGAGCCGACCACGGGCCAGGACGCTCCCGGCATCCGTCGGATCGCTCGGCTGATCGATGAGCTCTCGAGCGACGGCCGAACGATCATCGCGATCAGCCACGACATGCGCTTCGTCGCCGAGAACTTCGGGCGGGTGATCGTCATGGGCGACGGTCACGTCCTCCTCGATGCGAGCCCATCCGAGGTCTTCGACGAGGCCGCATGGCCGGTCCTCGAGTCGACGTCCCTGGCGCCGACGTATCCCGCGCTGTCCGGGGCGCGCCTTGGGCTGGGCTCGACGCCGACGGACGCGTCGTTCGTGGAGGCGCTGGCCGCGAGGCAGGCGAGGTCGAGCGCACGGGGTCCAGACGCGGCGCAGGGCTGACGGCAGACAGCACGTCGCGGGTGGCTCGGCATGGACGGTTGGACGTCGAACGTCTGTAGCGCTCGACGGTGCGTCGCGGCCGCTTCGCTAGTCGCCCCCGAGGTCGCCGAAGATCTGCCAGGCCGGGATCGTCCCCTCGGGCACGGCGACCAGGCTGTACAGGATGACCGGGCGAGTCTCGTGCCCGACCACGATGCAGCCGATGCAGGCCCAGGTCACGAGGTGGCTCCAGTCGGCGTCCGTGGTGACGCCGGTCGTGCGACCGCAGACGGGTTCGCGAGGGACGGGACCGACGAGGCCGTGCAGCGAGACGTCCTGATCCTCGCAGCCGCCGTCATACGTGCGGTCGGGCCAGCCCTCGAAGACGTTGCCGGACGGCTGCCCGACGAGCCGGGCGCGAACCGAGACCCAGCGAACGCCCGTCCCGGTGTCGCCGCCGAACGAGCCGTATACCCGGAGGACGTAGTAATCCTGGTGCGGGTCGCCATCGTGTGGATCGCGGTACGCCTGCCAGCACAGGTCGAGCGGGCCGGCGGGGCGCGCGATCCGGGGGAGGCACTCGCCGCCGGCCGGCGAGCGGGGCAGCGTCTCGGGGTCGACGCCCTCGCCCACGTCGGGGGTCATGTCGCCCGCCATCGAGGTCGTGGCCAGGAGGGGCAGCGACGTGGCCCCTGGAACTGAGGGCCCCCACTGGCTCACGAGAATCGCCATTCCGAGCAGCCCCACGACGGCGACGATCGCGACTCGCCGGGCCAACCTCACCATCCGCCCCACCCGGGCTACGTGAGCGCGATGCCGGCGATCACGAGCACGGCACCGAGCCCGGCGATCGCCCCGCCGATGAGGGCCTGCCGTCGGAGGACGGCCATTGCCACGGAGGCGCCCGTCGTCCCGGAGTCCCGGAGGCCGCCCCGCCAGGCCTCGTAGCGGGCGATGTTCTCGTCCTGGGCCTTGAGGACCCGGTAGCGGCGCCACGGCTCGCGCGCCCGGAGGTAGCCGACGGCCACGAGAGCCACGCCGCCGACCATCAGGGCGACGTTCAGGATGCCCATCAGTCGACCCCGAGACGCTCGTGCAGCGCCGCCCTGACGACGGCCGCGTTCGCCTGCCCGCGCGTCTGCTTCATGACCGCCCCGACGAGGAACCCGATCGCCTGGGCCTTGCCAGCCCGAACGTCGGCGACGGCTGCCGGGTTCGCGGCGATCACGCCGTCGACGACCGCGCCGAGGGCCGCGGCGTCGGAGATCTGGTGGAAGCCGCGACTCGCGACGATGGCCTCGATCGAATCGCCTGTCGTGAGGTGCTCCTCGAAGGCTTCCTTCGCGTTCGCCCGCGAGATCGTCCCGGCCGCGACGAGCCCGATCAGCGCGGCGAGCTGAACCGGGTCCGCTGTCGGGGCCTCGTCGGCGGTCGAGGCGTTCCGCACCCGGAGGTACTCGCCGGTCACCCAGTTCGCGACGGCCTTCGCGTCCCGGCCACCACCCTCGGCGGCGAGGGTCGCCTCGAACAGGCGGCTCGCGTCGGCATCGGCGACGAGCACGGCGGCATCGTAGGGGCTGAGGCCGAGGGCCTCCTGATAGCGCGCCCGGCGCGCGGCCGGAAGCTCGGGCAGCGCCGCCCGGATGCGGGCGACCCACGCCGGGTCCACCCGCAGCGGGGGCAGGTCCGGCTCGGGGAAGTAGCGGTAGTCGTCGGAGGTCTCCTTGACCCGCATCCGGTAGGTCTCACCGTGTTCGTCCGACCAGCCCCGGGTCTCCTGGACGAGCGGCTCACCGGCGTCGAGGGCGGCCGCCTGGCGCTCGATCTCGAAGGTGATTGCCCGCTCGACCGAGCGGAACGAGTTCATGTTCTTGACCTCGACCCGGGTCCCGAACGCCTCGGCCCCGCGCGGCCGCAGCGAAACGTTGGCCTCGACCCGCATCTGGCCCCGCTCCATGTCGGCGTCGGAGGCGCCGATCGTCCGAAGGAGCATCTGCAGCTCCTCTGCGTAGCGTCGGGCCTGCTCGGCCGACCGGATGTCCGGTTCGGTGACGATCTCCATCAGCGGCACGCCGGAGCGGTTGAAGTCGACGAGGCTGACTCGCTCGCCGGTCGGCCCGGCGGCGTGAACGAGCTTGGCGGTGTCCTCCTCGAGGTGGGCCCGGGTGATCCGGATCGTGAACGGCCCCTCGGTCGTGTCGATCGTGAGGGTACCGGCGGCGGCGAGCGGCAGGTCGTACTGGCTGATCTGGTAGCCCTTCGGGAGATCGGGGTAGAAGTAGTTCTTGCGGTCCCAGCGGGTGTGCTCCGGCGTGCGGGCCCCGATCGCGGCCCCGGCCGCCAGGACGAGCTCGACCGCCCGGCGGTTGATCACCGGCAGCGCGCCGGGGAGACCGAGGCAGACGGGACAGGTGTGGCTGTTCGGGGGCGCCCCGTCGTAGGCGGTCGAGCAGCCACAGAACATCTTCGAGGCCGTCTTCAACTGGCAGTGGACCTCGATCCCGATGACGGCTTCGTAGCGGTCCAACGCCGGGACGGCTGCAGCGGGGGCGGGCATGCCCCGAGTGTCGCACAGGCCCGCGGCCGCCCGCTGCGCTCCGGAGACGGAGCCCGGGCCGCCCTCGGAGCTGCCCCGCGGATCGCGAGGAGGCGCCGGCTGTCAGGCCTCGAGGGCGAGGGCGACCGCTTCGCGAACGGTCAGGTCTCGCCCGGCGGCCGTTGCCGCCTCGAGCGCGGCGGGCGCGAGCGCCGCCCGGACCCTGGCCACGAAGGACTCGAGCTCCGGCTCCTCGTCGAAGGCCATGACGGCGTGGGCCGCCTCGCGGATCGCCGCCGCCGCGCCCAGCAGCCGGGCGGCCCGCTCGAATCGCTGCTGGTCGATGTCGACGTAGGCGACGTTCTCGAGCTGGTTCGCGATGGCGCCGCGGTGGCCGAGGTGGACCCAGCCACGCAACGTCTGGCGGTACAGCTCGGCGGCCTCCGCGAGGCGACCTCCGCGCCGCAGCGCGTGGGCGAGGTCACTCCGGGACGCCAGCACGAACCGCTCGTCCCCCAGCTCCATGAACCGATCGATGGCCGTCCCGAATGCGGCGACGGCACCGTCCGTGTCCCCCGACCGCCCAAGCGCGCGACCCTGGGCCATCGCGGCGGCGCCCATCGCGTAGTGGCTGCCGGATCGGACGGCAGCATCGACGCCGCGTTCGATCATGGCCCTGCCCGCTGCCGGGTCGAATGCGCTCAGGCTCGCGCCGCCGAACGACTCGGCCATCGCGACGATCCACCACTGCCCGGTCTCCCTGCCGAGCCGTGCCGCCTCCTCGAAAAGCAGGCGTACGTCGGACTGATCACCGGCCTGCCCGGAGAAGACCCTTGCCACGGCAAGGCCGCCGACCGCGGCGACCCGGGCCACGGGGTCGTCGCTGGCCGTTGCGAGCCTGACGGCGTCGATGGCCCACTCGAGGGCGACGTCCGCTCTGCCCGACATGGCCCAGAGCCGGGCGGCCTCCCCCATCAAGCGGGCCGCGATCGCCTGGTCGGCCGCAGCAGCGTCGTCGCGGTCGAGGACGGTCCGGCGGGCGATCGCGATGGCGTCGACGATGCGCGCGTCGTTGTCCTGCGACATCACTCGAACAGCCCAGTAGCCGAGCAGGGCGCTCGCCATCCGGACGGCCTCCCACGGCGCCGCCTCGAGGCCCCACTCGAGCGCGCCGACGAGGTTCTCCTGCTCGGCGTCGAGCAGGTCGAGACGGTCCACCGCGCGGGGACCACGCAGCGCCTCCTCGTTCTCGATGGCGAGCGCGGCAAACGCGACGAAGTGGCGATCGGCGATCTTGCCCACCTCCTCGGCCGCCAGGAGCTTCTCGCGGGCGTACTGCCGGATCGTCTCCAGCATGTGGTAGCGGGTCGTGGCCCCACGGTCCATCTGGACGAGCGAGCGATCCACGAGGCGGGCCAGTCCGTCGATGAGATCGAGCTCGTCGATCGGCCGCCCGTCGTCCCCGACCACCTGCCCGGCCATGGCCGCCGTCCAGCCACCGACGAAGACCGACAGGCGCCGGAGCAGGCGCCGGTCGTCCTCGGTGAGGAGATCCCAGCTCCAGTCGATGAGCGCATGGAGGGTCTGCTGGCGAGGGACCGCCGTGCGCCGGCCTCCGGCGAGGAGCCGGAAGCGGTCCCCGAGGCGCTTCGCGATGTCGTCCGCGGACATCGCCGAGACGCGCGCGGCGGCGAGCTCGATGGCCAGCGGGATGCCGTCCAGCCGCCGGCAGATCTCCGACACCGCCGCGACGTTCGCCTGGACCAAGGTGAAGCCCGGGTCCACCGCGGCCGCCCGCTCGACGAACAGCCGCACGGCATCGGTCCCGGCGGCGGCGTCGAAGTCGACGTCCACGTCGTCGAGACCCTCGGCCCGGCCGATGCCGAGTGTCGGGCATGAGAGCGACTGGAGCTGGAGCACCGCTTCCCCGGGGACCGACAGGGCCTCCCGGCTCGTGGCCAGGATCCGCAGCTTCGGCGCGGCAGCGAGCAGTCGCTCCGCAAGCACCGCGACGCCGTCGACGAGGTGCTCGGCGTTGTCGAGCAGGAGGAGCAGGTCCTTCTCCAACAGGAACGCCGTCAGGACCGACATCGTGGGCACGCCGGGTACCTCGGGCGCTCCCAGCGCCCGCGCCACCTCGGACGGGACCTGGGACGCGTCCGTGAGGGGCGCCAGCTCGGCGAGCCAGGTGCCGTCGGCATGGCGGTCGGCGACGCGGCCGGCGGCCTCGAGCATGAGCCGGGTCTTGCCGGTCCCACCGACCCCGATGAGCGTCACGAGCCGGTGGCGACCCACGAGCGTCTCGACCTCGGCGACCTCCCGCTCTCGACCCACGAAGCTCGTCAGCTGCAGCGGCAGGTTCGAGCGACGCGAGCTGAGCGAGCGCAACGGCGGGAAGTCGCGGCGGAGGCCCGGCGCCAGCAGCTGGAAGACCTGCTCCGGGCGGTCGAGGTCGCGGAGCCGATGGGACCCGAGATCCAGGAGCTCGAGCGCCGGATCCAGCCGGTCGCGGGTCAGGGCCACCGTGATCGCCGACACGAGAACCTGGCCACCATGGCCGATCGAGAGGATCCGGGAGACGCGATTGAGCGCCGGTCCGAAATAGTCGCCCTCGCGTGCCTCGGCAACCCCGGAGTGGAGGGCCATCCGCACACGGAGGGGGCTCGACTCGCCCCATGCAGCCGCGCCGAGGGCGCGCTGGCCGGCCACGGCGGCTCCGACGGCGGCGACCGGATCGGCAAAGACCGCGAGCATGCCGTCGCCGGTGGTCTTGATGACCATGCCGCCACACGCCTCGATCGCCGACCGAAGGGTCCGGTCGTGGAGGGCAAGCGCCGCTCCCATGGTGGCGGCGTCCGCCTCCCACAGCCGCGTGCTGCCCTCGATGTCCGTGAACAGGAACGTGGACAGCGACGACTCGGCCGCGATGGCCGACCCGGGGATCGCGGAGGCCGTCGGCTCGATCATCGACCGGCTAGGTCGTGGCGCTCCGGCAGCGATCGACGAAGCGTTCGATCCGGACGAGCGCTTCCTCGAGCTGCTCGTAGCCTGTCGCGTAGCAGGCCCGCACGTGGCCCTCGCCCGAGGGTCCGAACGCCCCGCCGGGAACCACCGCCACGTGCTCCTCCTCGAGCAGCCGCTGGGCGAACGTCTCCGAATCCAGGCCCGTGGAGATGATCTTCGGGAACGCGTAGAAGGCGCCCCGTGGCTCGAACGTGTCGAGGCCGATCGCGTTGAAGCCGTCGACGACGAGGCGTCTCCGGCGGTCGTACTCGGCGAGCATTCGGAGGACCTCCGGCTCCCCCTCCTCGAGGGCGACGAGCGCGGCGTCCTGGGCGACCGTCGGGGCCGACATGATCCCGTACTGGTGGACCTTCACGATCCCCTCAAGGATCCCCGCCGGCGCGGCCAACCAGCCGACCCGCCAGCCGGTCATCGCGTAGGCCTTCGAGAAGCCGCCCATGAGGATCGTCCGCTCACGCATCCCCGGCAGGGACGACATCGCCCGGTGGGTGTACGAGCCGTAGGCCAGGCGGTCGTAGATCTCGTCGCTGTAGACGAGGAGGTCGTGGCGATCGGCGATCGCGGCCAGCTCATCCTGGATCTCGGGCGGCAGGACGGCGCCGGTGGGATTGCAGGGATAGCCGAGGAAGAGCGCCTTCGTCCGGGGGGTGATCGCCGCCTCGACGGCCGCCGGCTCGAGGGCGAAGTCATCCTCGAAACGCGTCCGGACGTGGATCGCCCGCCCGCCGGCGAACACGATCGCGGGCACGTAGGCGACGTACGAGGGCTCGTGGAGGATGACCTCGTCGCCCGGGTCGCAGGTCGCCCGGAGGGCCAGGTCCACGGCCTCCGAGGCCCCGACCGTGATCAGGAGCTCGGTCGCGGGATCATACCTGACGCCGTAGCGCCGCTCGAGGTGGCGGCTGAGGGCCTGCCTGAGCTCGACCGTGCCGTAGTTCGAGGTGTAGTGGGTACGCCCCTCCCGGAGCGATTCCACGCCGGCCTCGACGATCGGCCGGGGCGTGTCGAAGTCGGGCTCCCCCACCCCGAGGCTGATGACGTCGGTCATCGTCGCCAGGATGTCGAAGAAGCGCCGGATCCCGGACGGCGGCACGGTCCGCACGCGCTGCGACAGAGCCCGCTCGGCGAGCGGCGGGCGTGCGATCCCAGGGGGCGCGGTGCGCGTATTCACGGTGGAAGCCTACGACATCGAGGCCCGACGGCCGACGCGCCGTGTTTCCGCTCCGGCCTTGGCTACCCGGCCGTCGCCTCTGTCTCGGCGGGCGCCGACAGCGCCTTCTCGGCGACCGCGTCGACGTCACGGTGGAGGGCAGCCCGGTCCCGCGCGAGGCGCTCGGCCCGAGCTCGAATGCCGAGCATCTGGCGCTGGGTCATCACGAAGACGCCGAAGCCGAGGATCGGACCGAAGAGCCTGGAGCCCGGGCTCGTCGCCTCCATCCCGGCGCGGAAGCGCTCGAGAAGGCGCGTCCGGCCGCCGCCGAGCGGCTCGAGGACGAACGCCCAGGCGGCGGAGAACCGCGGCGGGCTGGCCGTCTCGAGGAACCGTCCGGACATCGCGACGCCGGGGGCCTCGCCGACGGTGAGCCGGGCGCCCGTCCGGGCGGCCACGATCTCGGGGTCGACGTACAGGACGAGGGCGTGCTCGGGCTCGATGACCTTGACGACGAAGCCGCCGCCCGGATCGGTCGGGACCGTGTCGCCGACCGCCAGCGACTGGAACTCGGGCAGGATCGCCTCGGCGCTCGTGCCCTTCATGTCCATCGCGTCGTAGCTGTACCAGCCGCCCCGGCCGTAGCCCAACTGGAGGAGCCACGGCCAGACGGCCTCCACCGGCGCGTCGATCGTGATGCCCCGCGTGTCGACCGCGGTCGGCTCGGGGACGAGGTCGTCGCCGGGGAGCGCCTTCACCGCCTCGTCCGGGTCCATCCCCCAGGTCTCGTACCAGCGTCGGACGCTCCTGTAGCCGGCCCAGCCGGCGGCCGCGATCACCGAGCCGACGAGGATCCGCTTGATCATGAACCACCTCCGCCGTGATGCTGGGGCGTCGCGCCGCCGGCCGGAAGGGCCGACCCGCCCGTTCTCCCCGTCGCTCCTGCAGGGGCCTGTGCTGTCAGGGTCAGGACGCCGTCGCGAGGATCGCGGCGCGCTGGGCCGGCGTTGGACCGGCCGGGTCGTCGGCCGCCGCGAGCTGCGCCGGCTCCTGGCCGCGCCACGATGCGGCCGACGTCAGGCCCTCGAACGCCCGGGCCGCGCGGAGCAGGAGCAGCTCGCTCCAGGCCGGCCCGATGAGCTGGAGCCCGACCGGCAGGCCTTCCGAGAGGCCACATGGGATCGAGATCCCCGGCAGGCCGGCCATGTTGACCGGCAGGGTGCAGGCGTCGGACAGGTACATCGCCACCGGGTCGGAGGTCTTCGCTCCGAACCGGAACGCCACTGACGGCGAGGTTGGCGCGACGAGGGCATCGATGCCCGAGCCGAAGACATCGTCGAAGTCGCGCTTGATGAGCGTCCGGACCTTCTGGGCCTTGACGTAGAAGGCGTCGTAGTAGCCCGCCGAGAGCGCGTACGTGCCGAGCATCACCCGGCGCTTCACCTCGGCCCCGAAGCCCTCGCCCCGGGTGGCCAGGTAGTCGGCGATGAAGTCGCCCCCCTCGAGCCGCCGCGAGTGGCCGAACCGGACGCCGTCGTAGCGGGCGAGGTTGGCCGAGGCCTCCGCCGGGGCGACGATGTAGTAGGTCGCGAGGCCGTAGTCGGTGTGGGGCAGGCTGACGTCCTCGATCCGTGCCCCGGCTCCCTCGAGGAAGGCGACGCCCTCGCGGACCCGCCGCTCGACGTCGGGGTCCATGCCGGCGACGAAGTACTCGCGGGGCAGCCCGAAGCGCTTGCCCTTCAGCCACGCGGCCGCCTCGTCGTCGGACTCGGGCAGGTGGAGGAGCTCGTTCGGGACCGGCTCCGGCGCCGAGGTCGAATCGCGATCGTCGCGGCCGGAAACGGCGTGGAGCAGGGCCGCCGCATCCGTGGCGTCGCGGGCGAGGGGCCCGATCTGATCGAGCGAGCTGGCGAAGGCCACGATCCCGTAGCGGCTGACGCGGCCGTACGTCGGCTTCATCCCGACGATCCCGCAGAGGGCGGCCGGCTGGCGGATGGAGCCACCGGTGTCCGTGCCGAGGCTGAGCGGGACGTGGTGGGCGGCGACGGCCGCCGCGGAGCCACCGCTGCTCCCACCCGGCACCGTGTCGAGGTCCCAGGGGTTGCTCACCGGGCCATAGGCCGAGAACTCGTTCGACGAGCCCATCGCGAACTCGTCCATGTTCGTCTTGCCGAGGAAGACCGCGCCGACCCCCCGCAGGCGCTCCACGATGTGGGCGTCGTAGGGGGCCCGGTAGCCGGCCAGGATCCGCGATCCGGCGGTGCATTGCCCCCCCTCGACCGAGATGAGGTCCTTGAGGCCGACCGGGATGCCGTGGAGGGGATGGAGCGAGCCGAGCGCCACCCGGCCGGCCCGGCGCGCGGCGTGGAGGGCGGCGTCGGCGGCGTCGGCCTGGCGCAGGGCGCCCTCCCGATCGATCACCAGCCAGGCGTTGAGGGCATGGTTCTGGCGCTCGGCGACATCGAGGTGGGCCTCGGCCAGCGCCCGCGACGACGCCTCGCCGGCCCGCAGCAGCGCCGCCATCTCGTGGGCCGGGAGGCGGGTCAGATCCTCGGTCATCGCGTTGGCGGCGGTGCTCAGCCGCCGTCGCCGCCGAGGATCGGCGGGACGATGATGAAGTCGCCGTCGCGGGCCGGCGCGTTGGCCAGGACCGCCTCGGCCGGCAGCGACGGGGTGGGAACGTCGTCGCGCAGGATGTTCTCCAGCTCGATCGTCTGGGCCGTCGGGGGGATCGCCTCCGTGTCGAGCTCAGAGAGCTTCGTGTAGCGCTCGAGGATCTGGTTGAGCTGGCCTTCGAGCCGGTCCAGCTCATCCGGGGTCATCCCGAGGCGGGCGAGGTGCGCGACGTGCTCGACGTCGGATCGGGAGAGGCCGGCCACCGCCCGATGATAGCCGAGCGATCCGGCACGGCCGCTACGATGCGGCCGTGCCTGCCTCGGAGCGTGGAGCCGCGATCCGCCCGATGACCCCGGCCGACGTTGGCCCGGCGACCGAGGCGATCCTGCGGGCGGACTGGGGCGATCGACGCACGTGGTTCGACTTCGCCACGAGCCAGCCCGAGTGCCGGCCCGTCGTGGCGGAGGCCAATGGCCGACTCGTCGGCACGGGCGTCGGCACGGCCAACGGCGCCGTCGGCTGGATCGGCACGATCTGGGTGGAGGCGGCCCAGCGGGGCGTTGGGATC
The DNA here is from genome assembly GCA_963719145.1 of uncultured Chloroflexia bacterium. Classification (GTDB taxonomy): domain Bacteria; phylum Chloroflexota; class Limnocylindria; order Limnocylindrales; family CSP1-4; genus UBA5189. The sequence continues at coordinate 31,328 of CAVRAX010000004.1, read as the reverse complement.
GGCCGGGCTCTCACCGAGGCCGTCGTCGATGAGCTGGAGAAGGCGGGCTGCCGGACGCTCGTCCTCGTCGCGACGGAGCAGGGTTACCCGCTCTACGAGCGGATGGGCTTCAGGGTCCAGACCCACTATCGGATCCTCGAGGCTTCCGGGCTGGACCCCGCGACCTCCGAGCCGGATGGCGGCGTCAGGGCCTTCACGACGGCCGACCTGGAGGCGATCATCCACCTCGATCGGGCCGCCAGCGGCGAGGACCGGGCCCACGCGATCCGGCGCTTCGCCGGGCCCCTGACCACGAGGGTTCTGGCCCGCCACGGAGAGGTGCAGGCGTTCGTGATCCGGGCACCCTGGGGCGGCGGCGCGACGGTCGCTCGCGACCCTGCCCACGCCGTCCGGATCCTGGACGCGCGGCGACGGGCGAGCGGGCCCGGCGGGCGCGTCAGGGTCGGGCTCGTCGACGAGAACGTCGCCGGGCTCACCCGCCTCGAGGCGGCCGGGCTCGTGCCCATCTGGTCCGCGCCCAGGATGATTCGGGGCGAGCCACTCGCCTGGCACCCGGGCTGGATCTGGGGCCAGTTCAACCACGCGATGGGCTGACCCGGCCCGCGCGGCGGCGACGAAAGTCCTGCCTCAGGCTCACCGGCCGGGTGATGGTGCCCGCAACCGCTCGCGAGCGATGCTTCAGGGTGCCAGTCGATACACACGATCCCCGAGGCTCTGCCTTGACCGTCCTCACCGCCTGCCTCTCCTGCGGCACGCCCGCCCGATCCGCCACGAGCACCTTCTGCGGCCGCTGCGGCCGCCCGATCGGTGCCCCGCCCCCGGCATACGTCGAGCTGCCGGTCTGTCCCGTCTGCTACCGCGCCTCCGATGACGACGGCCGCTTCCCGAGCGCGGCCCTGCCGGGCCTCCGGCTCGACCTGCCGCGACACGTCGCCGAGCATGACCAGCATCCTGTCGGCGACGACGACTACCTCGAGACGCTGCGGGAGGGCACACGCATCCGGATCGATCGCTGGACGGCGCCGTTCGATCTGGTCCGCCGTTACCTCGTCACCGGCGCGCTCGACGGCGGCCGCCGCCGCCAGTACGAGCACGACCTCATCGTGACGGCCATGACCCAGCTCGCCCGTTTCGGCCCGAATGCCGAGATTCTCGGCGACCAGCCCGAGTGGCGGGCCGCCCGGGATGCCGTCAGCGCGATCCTGGAGCGGTACCACCAGCCTCGCCAGGGCCAACGCCGGAACTGACGAGGCGGCCCGAACGGGCTGTCCGGCACCCTTGGCACCCTGCCAAGTTTCCTTGACAGCAGGGTGAGGCTCCCGGCATCGTGTCGGCGTGCTCCGATCGTCTGAACCACCGCGACTCCTGAACCGGCTGCGAGTGGCCCGTGCCGAGCGCGACCTGTCACAGGGCCAGCTCGCCCGCCTCGTCGGGGTGAGTCGTCAGACGATCAGCTCGATCGAGACGGGCCAGTACGGCCCGTCGACCCTTCTCGCCCTACGGCTCGCCCGCGCCCTCGCGATCCGGGTGGACGAGCTCTTCCTCCTGGAGGACACGCCATGATCCAGAGCCTGGTTCCTCGCGACGAGCGCGAGCTGAGCGTCGATCTCGCCGCCGATCGGCTGAGCTACCTCGTCCTCGCGTTCGGCCTGCTCGGGATCGTCGCCTGGCGCAGCTTCGCCAACGACGAGGCCCCCTGGGACCTGCTGACGCTCGTGATCGTCTCCGGCATCGCTGGCACGCTCTACCGTGTCTGGCGAGGCGCCGTGTCGGGCGCTGGCTCGTCGTCGGCTTCGCGACGATCGCGATCGCCCTCGTGGTCGCGGTGGTCGTCGGCCTCGGGCTTCAGCGCTAGGCGTCGGCTTCGGGCTGGCGTGCTGACCGGCGCCCGCCCCGGCCGGCCCGGGGTTCGGCCCGACTAGCCGGCCACGGCCTCGAGTGCCCGCCGGGCCTGCGCGAGATGGACCCGGTCGTGCCCCCCGATCATCCGGAACATCAGCTCAAAGCTTTCGGGGCCGCGCTCCCGGTGGATCCCGATCCGTGCCCGTGTCGCCGCGTCGGAGCGCCGCCACAACCCGAGGTTGGCGGCCCGCACGGACTCAAACGCGCCGAGCAGGTCCTCCAGCGGCTCGTCGTCCGGATGGAGTCGCTCGACCCAGAGATCCTGGTCGTAGCCGACGATCTCGGGCTCGTCGTGGGCGATGACCCAGCGGTAGCGACCGGCCATGACCGTCTCGGCGTCGACGATGTGATCGATGCAGCCGAGGACCGACCACTCCCCGGGCTCGGGCCGGGACCGCAGGGCCGGTCCGGCGTCACGGATCAGCCGGCGGATCGCCGCCGGCGTCGCGGCCTGGACCTCGGCCGCGTCGTCATCGCCGAGCGCGGCGAGCAGCAGCTGCTGGTAGGCGGCGGCGTCGCGGGCGGGATCGGGGGTGGTCACGCTGCTCCTCCATCGCTCGAGCTTGGCGCCCCGCCGGCCAGGAGCGCCCGGAAGCGGTCGGCGTCGAGGACCGGGATCCCCAGCTCCTCCGCCCTGGCGAGCTTCGAGCCGGCGCCCGGACCGGCGACCACATAGTCCGTCTTCTTCGACACGGATCCGGCAGGTTTTCCGCCGGCGGCGCGAACGGCCTCCTCGGCGCCCTCGCGGCTGAAGCCCTCGATCGTGCCCGTGACGACCACGGTCTTGCCGGCGAGCGGCCCCGTTGCGGGACCCGTTTCCGCGCGCGGAGCCGGCAGCTCGACCTCGATGCCGGCATCCGCCAGGTCCTCGAGGACCCCGCGGCCGACGCCGCCGTCACCGAACCAGGCGGCCAGCGACGCCGACACGGTCGGGCCAATACCCTCGATCTCCTCGAACCGAGTCGGCTCGTCGGTCGCGACCCGCTCCAGGTGGGCGGCCGCGCGTCGAAGCCACTCGGCACGCGCGATCCGATCCGGGCCCTCGCCCGACGGCACCTCCGCGGCGAGCCAACGGGCCAGCTCGATCGCCGTCGTCCAGCCGACCTGCGGGATCCCGAGCGCGGCGATGAGCCGCTCGAGGGACCGCCGCCGCGAGCGCTGGATCGCGGCGAAGAGGTTCTCCGCGCTCTTGTGGGCGAATCGCTCCAGGCCCTCGAGGTCCTCGATCGTGAGGCGGTAGAAGTCGCCCCGACGCTTGACCATGCCACGCTGGAGCAGCTGCTCGAGGACGTGCCAGCCGGCGCCCTCGATGTCCATGCCGCCTCGCCCCGCGAACAGGCCAAACTCCTGGCCGACCCGGGCCGGACAGGCGAGGTTCGGGCAGTAGTGGCGGACGGCGCCCTCGTCCCGGACGATGCCGGTGCCGCAGACCGGGCAGGTCGCCGGCATGTCCCAGACCCGCTCCGCCCCGGTCCGCTTCGCCACGACCGGCCCGACGACCTCGGGGATGACGTCGCCGGCTTTCTGGAGGATCACCGTGTCGCCGACCCGGATGTCCTTGCGCCGGAGCTCGTCGAGGTTGTGGAGCGTGGCTCGGGCCACCGTCGAGCCGGCGACCTTGACCGGCCGCAGGTGGGCCACCGGGGTGAGCGTCCCGATCCGGCCGACGTATGGGACGATGTCCTCGAGGACTGTCTCGACCTGCTCCGGCGGGAACTTGTAGGCGATCGCCCAGCGGGGCGCCCGCGAGACGATCCCGAGCCGCTCCTGCTGGTCGAACCGGTCGACCTTCACGACGACGCCGTCGGTCTCGTACGGCAAGCCGTGGCGGGCCTCGCGCCAGCGCTCGGTGAAGGCGATGACGCCGTCGATGTCGAGGCCGGTCTCTCGATCCGGGTTCACGGGCAGGCCGAGGGCGGCGAGCCGGTCGAGGGCGGCCGACTGGCTCTCGACGGCCGGGTTCCCCGACGCCCCATCTTCGAGGAGCTGGTACGTCCAGGTGCTCAGCTGGCGGCTGGCCGTGACCTCGGGGTCCTTCTGGCGGAGGGACCCTGCCCCCGAGTTCCGGGGGTTGGCGTACTGCGGCAGCCCGGCCTCCTCGCGCGCGGCGTTGATCCGGGCGAACTCGGCCTTCGGCATGAAGACCTCGCCGCGGGCGTCGAGCGTGGCCGGCTCGGTGAGCCTGCCCGGGATCGCCTGGATCGTCCGGAGGTTGGCCGTCACATCCTCGCCGGTCGTCCCGTCACCGCGTGTCGCGCCCTGGGCGAAGCGGCCGAGCTCGTACCGGAGGTTGATCGCCAGGCCGTCGATCTTCAGCTCGGCGACGTACGCGAGCTCGGGCGCCGGCTCGGGGGCAGCCGGCAGCCCCAGGCCCCGCCGGACCCGCGTGTCGAACGCGCGCAGCTCGTCATGCGAGAAGGCGTTGCCGAGCGAGAGCATCGGCCGGGAGTGGCGGACCTCCGAGAACGTGCCGCCGAGGGTGACGCCGACGCGCTGGGTCGGCGAGTCGGGCGTGACGAGGGCCGGGAAGGCGGTCTCGATGGCGACGAGCTCGCGCATCAGCTGGTCGTACTCGGCGTCGGCCAACTCCGGCGCGTCCTCCTCGTAGTAGAGGCGGTTGGCGCGGCGGAGGATCTCCGAGAGCTCCGCGTGGCGGGCTGCGGCGGCGTCCGGCTCGAGGCCGGCCGCATGCTCGACCAGCTGCTGGTCGACGGGGAGCTGGTCGACGGCCTCGGTCATCGGCGCCAAGGATACGAAGGGGGCCGATGAACCGTGTCCCGTGGCTGCTTCCCGAGGCGCCCCGTGGTCCCGGTGACCGGGAAATCGGCCATCCGTCGAAGGACCGCGCGAGCGGCGCGCGGGACGCGGACCTCCGGCGTCGATTGCCCGATCGATCGGTCAGGGAACGCTGGAGCCCGTCGTCGCGGCTCGGCGCGAGCCGCTCCTTCGTCCCATGGACCAGAATCTCGACCATCGAGGAGGCCGCGGCGGAATCCGCCGATCGGCTCTTGACGGGCCGTCCCCGGCGGGCAGGCTCAGGGCGACGCAGGAATACGAGCTGGAGGCGCGGGCAACGGATGGTGAAGGTCCACTGGCCTTGGCAGCGACGTGAGCTCCCGCCGGTCGACCCAAGGCAGCCGCACGAGTTCCGGGAGATACCCCGGGCTCGCCGCGTTCGCCATCGGCGGCGGCCCAAACAGCCGGGGCTGGAGCATCGGCGCGATCGCGACCACCGACAACTACATCCGGAAGAGCCGATGCGGCGTGCCGGGCTGTGGACGCGAGCGATACGACCCGATCCACGAGGCCGGGGCCGACTGAGAGCTTGGGCGATAGTAGGAACGACATCGGCTTCATCCGACGGCTGCTCGGCCGCATTGCCGACTTCCTCCCCGACGGCGGGATCAGCAACGAAGGCCCGGCGCCGGACATCGACGGCCGCCGGGACTCCGACGCCGACTCTCGGCAGGCGGTCCTCCGCGCGAAGTCCCAGTTGAGCCCAGGCGGCCAGGGCACGACCAGCTATGAGCCCGTGGATCGAGGTGCGCTGCCCAAGTGATCGCGACGGCTCGACCCGGAGCCGCAGGGACTATTCCACCAGGTCGTGCCGTAGCTCGGTGATCGAGGCGCAGCCGAGGAGCGGCAGCGCAAGCTCCAGCTCCTCGCGCAGGATCGAGATCGCGCGCTCCACACCGGCCTGGCCGCCGGCGGCGAGCGCCCAGTAGAAGGGCCGGCCGACGAGGACGCCCGATGCGCCCAGCGCGATCGCGGCAGCGACATCGAGTCCGCGCCGGATCCCGCCGTCGACCCAGACCTCGGAGCGGCCGTCGACGGCCGCGACGATCTCGGGCAGCACCCGGGCCGTCGCGATCGTCCGGTCGAGCTGGCGGGCGCCGTGGTTCGAGACGACGATCCCGTCGACCCCGTGCTCGACCGCCCGTCGTGCGTCGTCGGCCGCGACGATCCCCTTGAGCACGAGCGGCAGCGAGCTCCACGATCGGATCGTCCCGAGATCGTCCCAGGTGAGCCCGATCGCCCGCTGGTCCTCGAGCCCCGCATAGCGACCCCGGGCCGCGCCGCTCGCCGGGTCGACGTTCGGCATCGCGGGCAGGGTAAATCCCGAGCGCCGGTCGCGCTCTCGGTAACCCAGTACCGGCAGGTCGACGGTCAGGACGATCGCCCGGTAGCCGGCCGCGGCCGCCCGCTCCACGAGCGAGCGCGTGTACTCGAGGTCCTTCGTCAGGTACAGCTGGAACAGGAGGTCGGCGTCGGGCGCCGCCGCCGCGACCCCTTCGATCGAGGCCGAGGCCGAGGTCGAGACGACGTCCGGGATCCCGGCGGTCGCCGCGGCCCGGGCCACCGCGCCCTCGCCATCGGGGTGAGCCATGGCCATCACCGCCATCGGCGCGATCGCGACCGGCAGGGCGCTCGGCCGGCCGAGGAACGAGCCCGAGACGTCGATCGACCGGATGTCGGTCAGGACCCGTGGCACGAACCGGAGCTCGCGCCAGGCGGCATCGTTCTCCGCCAGCGTGATCTCGTCCCACGACCCGCCGGCGACGTAGTCGAAGGCCGGCCCGGCCATCCGCTCGCGGCCCGGCGCCTCGAGCTCGTAGAGGGACACGATCCCCGCGAGCTCGTCCGGACCGAGGCGGGCAGGCATCAGCCGACGATGTCGAGCGCGGCGAGCGAGGCGAGCACGGTCTTGCGGCCGACCTGGGGGTCCCGGAAGGCGACCGTGACCTCCTCGTCCGAGCGGGTCAGCTTCGAGGTCACGACGATGCCGTCGCCCCAGCGGGCGTGGCGGACCCGGTCGCCGTCGCGGTAGCGGCGCTCGCCGGGGATCAGTGGTCGGTCGATCACCTGCGCCGGAGTCGGTGCGCGCGCCGGACCGTCGGTCCCCGCGTCCGGGGTCTCGTCGTCCCAGGCCTCGAGCCGCCGCCCGAACGTCCCCGACCGGGCCCCGCCGGCGAAGGCTTCGCGCTTGGCGGCGAGATCGCGCGTCGGCCGGAAAGTCTCGCCGGCTCGCGGTCCCCCGGGCCGGCCGCTGCCCTCCCGGAATGCCCCGCCGCCCGGTCGGATCGGCGTCCCGAACCGGGTCGCTCCGCGCCCGAAGACGAGGTTCAGGTCGTCGGGCGCGTCGTCGGCCGTCTCACCCGCCGCGCGGGCGAGACGCGGCCCGTTCATCAGCTCGCCCGGGATCTCGAGGAGGAAGCGCGACGGCTCGGCCATCCAGCTGCCGCTCATGCCTCGGCGCGTCGCCCGCTGCCAGGCGTGCGAGAGGTAGAGGCGGTCCTTGGCCCGGGTCATCCCGACGTAGGCGAGACGGCGTTCCTCCTCCATGCCCGCCGGGTTCGGGTTGAACCCCAATTCGGCCTCGATCGCCCGGCTGGTCGGGAAGAGGCCCTCCTCGAGCCCGGCGATGAAGACGACGGGGAACTCGAGGCCCTTCGCGGCGTGGAGGGTGATCAGCGACAGCTTGTCGGCGTCGGCCTCGTACGAATCCTGGTCGGCCACGAGGGCCGTCTCCTCGAGCAGCCGATCGAGGGCGTCGTCGGGCGACAGGTCGTCGTAGCGGGTCGTGACCTCGCGCAGCTCGAGGAGGTTGGCCCAGCGCTCCTCGCCCTCCTCGGTCCCGTCGGCCAGCATCGCCCGGTAGCCGGACCGCTCGAGGACCTCGTCGAGGAGCTCGGGCAGGGGCAGGACACCGACCCGGGCCCGGAGGCGCCGGACGAGCCCGACGAAGTCGCCGATCGCCGACCGCGAGCGGGCGGCAAGGTCGGGCGCGGCGCCGCCCTCAACGACGCGCTCCAACGCCAGCCAGTACGGCACGTCCTCGCGGGCCGCCACCGCCCGGACGACCTCGATCGTCTTGTCCCCGATCGAGCGGGCGGGGACGTTGATGACCCGCTCGAAGCTGACCGAGTCGGCGTCGGAGCGGAGGACCCGGAGGTAGGCCAGGGCGTCCTTGACCTCCTTGCGGGCGTAGAACCGGGTCCCACCGACGACCTGGTAGCGGATCCCGTAACGGAGGCACGATTCCTCGATCGCCCGGGACTGGGCGTTCGTCCGGTAGAGGACGGCGATGTCGCGGAGGTGGTAGGTCCCGGCCGGGTCGTCGGCGCGGCGGGTCAGAACGGACCCGCGGGTCCCCGTCAGCTCCTCGACCCGACGGGCGATCCACTCGGCTTCCTCCTCCTCGTTGTAGGCCTCGAAGCGGTCGATCTGGCGGCCCCGGTCGTTCTCGGTCCAGAGCTTCTTGTCCGTCCGCGCCTCGTTCTTCGAGACGACCGCGTGGGCGGCATCGAGGATGAGCTGGGTCGAGCGGTAGTTCTGCTCGAGCTTGACGACGGTCGCGTCGGGCCAGTCCCGCTCGAAGTCGAGGATGTTGCGGATGTCCGCGCCGCGCCAGCCGTAGATCGACTGGTCGTCGTCACCGACGACGGCGAGGTTGTGGTGGCCCGCGGCGAGGGCCTTGACCCACAGGTATTGCGGCCGGTTCGTGTCCTGGTACTCGTCGACGTGGAGGTAGCGCCAGCGCTCCTGGTACTTCTTCAGGGTCTTCGGCGACTCGTCGAAGAGCCGGACCGCCTCGAGGAGGAGGTCGTCGAAGTCGAGGGCGTTCGAGCGTTTCAGGGCATCGCGGTAGCGGCGGGCGAGTCGGGCGATCTCGACGAGGGCGCCGGTCGCGATCCGCAGCGGCGGGATCTCCGTCGGGTCGACCATGTCGTTCTTGGCCCGGCTGATGGCACCGAGGATCTGGGCCGGCCGCGTCTCGCCCTTGGCCTCGAGGCCCTCCTCCCGGAGGATCTGCTTCATCAGCTGCGCCTGGTCGTCCGTGTCGTAGATCAGGAACCGGCGATCGACGCGGATCGGCTCGCCGTCACGCCGAAGGACGCGCGCGCAGAGCGAGTGGAAGGTCCCCGCCTCGACCTCGCGGCCGGGATCCCCGACGAGCCGCATGATCCGCTCGCGAAGCTCCCCGGCGGCGCGATTCGTGAAGGTGACCGCCAGGACTCGCCAGGGCGGCACGCCCTTGACCCCGATCAGGTACGCGACGCGGTGGGCGAGGACCCGCGTCTTGCCCGATCCGGCCCCGGCGAGGATGAGGACCGGGCCGTCGGTCGTCGTGACCGCGCGCGCCTGCTCCGGGTTCAGGCGGGCAAGGATCTCCCGCTCGCGAGAGGCCTGGGCCTCGGCCCGGCGGCGCGCCGGGTCGGGGTCCGGCGAAGCATCGGGGTCGCGGAGCTCCCCGGCCCCGGCGTCCGCGAGCCACGCCGGCTCCTCCGGCGGGGGGCCGTCGGGAAGCTCGGCGAAGGTCGTCCCGGGCGCCTCCGGAGGCGCTTCGAAAGCGGCCCGCCGCGGGCGCTTGGTGGCGCGGCGGCGCCCGTCTCCGGGCCGGGTGGGACTCACCCCGCCATTGTAGGTCGGCCACTCATCGCCAGATCATCGGCGTTCCCCAGTGGCGAGGCGGGGAGCCCGGAACCGAGCGGCCCTCCCCGGTGGCGAGGCGGGGAGCCCGGAACCGAGCGGCCACTCATCGCCAGATCATCGGCGTTTCCCGTGGCGAGGCGGGGGGCCCGGAATCGAGCGGCCCGCCCGGCGAGGCCTCGCGGGCCGTGAGCAGCGATCACGCCGGTGCGGTGGCGGGCCGGCCGGCGGAACCTACTCCACCTGGTCCGCCGGCGGCGCCTTGATGTCCAGCGATTCGTCCCACTTGCTCAGGGTCAGCGTCACGGTCACGTTGCCGAGATCGCTCGAGTTCAGGTTGAGCGACAGGCTCGCCGGTCGTGTCGTGTCCTTCTCGACGAGGACCGTCAGGGCGACCGCGGTGTCGCTCGCCCCGCTCGCCTCGGGGATCAGGGCCGCCAGCTCGTCGGCGGTGAGGTCGATCTTGACCTGGTAGCACGACTTGGAGCCGCACGAGACGTCGGCCTCCTTCGTCGGTGCCACCTCGGGCTTCTTGAGCCAGTCCTGGAGGTCCTTGAGGCTCTGGGCGGGATCCGCGGCGTCGACGGGGAGGCCGGTATCGGCGGTCGTGCCCTTCTGGTACTTGTCACCGATCAGCGAGACCTTCGTGTACGTCTCCTGGCCGACGACGATGACGTCGATCGTCATCCCCAGGATCGCCGGGATCGCGAGGTTGACCTTGGCGTTGCTGTGCTCGACGTCGACGTCGAGGGCCATCTTCGTCCCGACCAGGGAGATGTCACCGGCCTGGCCCGTGCCCGACAGGTCGAGCTTGACGCTGCCCTCGACGGTGGCCTCCATGTGGACGGTCTTGGCGTTCTGGATCGACTCGACGGCCTTGGTCAGGATCTCGGTCGGGTCGGACAGGGCAGGCGCCGCAGTCCCGCAGGCGCCGACCGCGATCGCGGCGACGACGAGCAAGGCGGGCAGCGCGAGGGCTCGACGGTGCATGGGTCCCTCCGGCGGTGGTGACGCGGCGCCAGACTGGCCGCCACCCCGGGCCCTGTCAAGGCGCCGATGGTCCGGCTCGTCGGTGGGTCGGGAATCGAAGCGCCCGGGCCCTCGCGGGCCCGGGCGCCAGGTTGATCGGATCGCGGCTTAGAAGTCCATGTCGCCGGGCCCGCCACCGTGGCCGTGCCCTGCGCCGTTGTCCTTCTTCTCCGGAATGTCGGTGATGAGGGTCTCGGTCGTCAGCACCATGGCCGCGATCGAGGCCGCGTTCTGGAGGGCCGAGCGCGTCACCTTGGCCGCGTCGACGATCCCCTTCTTGAACATGTCGCCGTACTCGCCCTTGAGAGCGTCGTAGCCCTCGCCGGCCTTGAGGCCCTTGACCTTGGCCACGACGACCTCGCCGGACTGGCCGGCGTTGTCGGCGATCTGGCGGGACGGTGCCTCGAGGGCCTTCCGGACGATCTCGACGCCGACCTGGGCGTCGGCGGTCAGCTTGATCTTGTCGAGGACCGGGATCGCCTGGAGGAGGGTCGTGCCGCCGCCGGCGACGAGGCCCTCCTCGACCGCCGCGCGGGTGGTCGAGAGCGCGTCCTCGATGCGGTGCTTCTTCTCCTTCAGCTCGACCTCGGTGGCCGCGCCGACCTTGATGACGGCGACGCCACCGGACAGCTTGGCGAGGCGCTCCTGGAGCTTCTCGCGATCGTAGTCGGAGGTCGTGTCCTCGATCTGGGCCTTGATCTGGGCCATCCGGCCCTTGATCTGATCCGGGCTGCCGTCGCCCTCGACGATCGTCGTGTCGTCCTTGGTCGCGACGACGCGGCGAGCCTTGCCCAGGTCATCGCTCGTCACCGAGTCCAGCTTGCGGCCAATCTCCTCGGAGATGACCGTGCCGCCGGTCAGGATGGCGATGTCGCGGAGCATCTCCTTGCGCCGGTCGCCGAAGCCGGGGGCCTTGACGGCGAGGACGGAGATGGTGCCCTTGAGCTTGTTCACGACGAGCGTGGCGAGCGCCTCCCCGTCGACGTCCTCGGCGATGATGAGGACCGGCTTGCCGAGCTGGACCGCCTTCTCGAGCGCCGGGAGCATGTCCTGGACGCTGGAGATCTTCTTGTCGGTGATGAGGATCACCGGGTTGTCGAGGACGGTCTCCATCCGGTCGGCGTTCGTCACGAAGTAGGCCGAGATGTAGCCGCGATCGAACTGCATGCCCTCGGTGTATTCCTTCTCGAGGCCGAGGCTCTGCCCCTCCTCGACGGTGATGACGCCGTCCTTGCCGACCTTGTCCATCACCTCGGCGATGATCTCGCCGACCTCGGGATCCGCGGCCGAGATGGCCGCGACGGCCGCGATCTGCTCGCGGGAGTCGACCGGCCGCGCGGTCCGCTTGATCTCCTCGACGACCGCGTCGACGGCCTTCTCGATGCCGCTCTTGATGACCATCGGGTTGGCGCCCGCGGTCACGACCCGAAGGCCCTCGCTGACCATCGCCTGGCCGAGGACGACCGCGGTGGTCGTGCCGTCGCCGGCGACGTCATCGGTCTTGGTCGCGACCTCCTTGAGGAGCTGCGCGCCCATGTTCTCGAAGGGGTCTTCGAGCTCGATGTCACGAGCGATCGTGACCCCGTCGTTGGTGATCGTGGGGGAGCCGAATTTCTTGTCGAGGACGACGTTGCGGCCCTTCGGGCCGATCGTCACCCGCACTGCATCGGCGAGGCGATCCATGCCGCGCTTGAGTGACCGCCGGGCGGTCTCGTCGAAGATGAGCTGCTTGGCCAACTTGGGTGTTCCTCCAGTTGCTGGGCGATTTCGAGGTGGACGTGGCGACGGGTCGTCGCCGGCGTCAGTCCTCGACGATCGCGAGGATGTCCTTCTGGCTGACGATCAGGAGGTCGTCGTCGTCCACCTTGAACTCGGTGCCGGCGTACTTCCCGTAGAGGACCTTCTGGCCCACCTTGACGTCCATCGCTTCGCGCTTGCCGTCGTCGAGGATGCGACCGGGCCCGACGGCGAGGATGCTCCCCTCCTGGGGCTTCTCCTTGGCCGTGTCCGGCAGGACGATCCCGCTCTTGGTCATCTCCTCGCGCTCGGTCGGCTTCACGACGACGCGATCGCCCAACGGGCGAAGCTTCTTCGAGGCAGTGGCTTTGGCCAACGTGCTTTCCTCCAGTGACGGCACCCGGCCGTCGGGCCTCATGCCGGGACGGGGCCCCTGGCGCATCGCGTCCTGGGCCGACCGGCTGACGATCTGTTGATGCCGTTCGACGAACCGCGGTCCCGGCGCGTCCTCCCGTCTGTCGGGGCGCCCGTCAGATCCGGGTCGTTTCGTCGATTAGCACTCTCGGTGTGAGAGTGCCAACAGTGTAGGCAGCGGCCCCGCAGGATGTCAACCGGCGTGTACTCGGCCAGTACTCTCGGCAAGTGCGTCCGTGACGCCTCGACCGGGGGCGAGGCCAGGAAGTGGGCGGGGGTCAGGTAGCCGAGGCCTGGTGGGGTCGGATCGCGTCGTGCCCGATCTGCCGCGGGGTTCGCGGCTCCATTGCCTGCCGGCGCAGTCGCTCCATGACTGCCCCACGCTCACGAGCCTGCCCTCCGTTTCACGGACGGCTCGCCGACCGCCATCGCGACCGGCATCACGCGCCCGAGGCGCAGCATCCACCCGGGCCATCCACTCGGGCCATCCACATCCACGGTCGCAGGAAGTCCGCGGCGGGGTAGGCGCGGCCGGTGTGGTGTTGCGGTGCGCTCGGGCCAGGAATCCAGCGACTTGGCGGCGACGCTACCGGGCGCCGGCCCGAACCTAGGCGCCGGACGTCGCCCCGACTCTCGGTGTCGAACCCCGGAAGGCCCGATCGTAAGCGTCGATGAGCGCAGTCCCGAACGCGACGCCAGCCGCATCGTCGTTCGCGCCACGGTCGATCCCCCGCCGCTCGGCGACCCACTCCGCGGTGATCCGGACCCATTCCGGGGCATTGCGACCTCGCGGGGCGCCGGGCGGCGACAGGAACGGCGAGTCGGTCTCGACGAGGAGCCGGGTGTCGGGCACGAACGTCGCGACCTCGGCCGTCGGCTCCTCGCCCTTCCGGAAGGCGAGGCCCGAGATCGAGATCGCGAGCCCGAGGTCGAGCGCAGCGCGGGCGAAGTCGAGGGGGCCGGAGAACGAGTGGAGGACCGCCTGAGGGCGGTCACCGAGGGCGTTCGCGGCGGCCGCGCCACCGATGCCGGCTGCTCTCAGCTCCGTGAGCAGCGCGTCCTGGGCGTCACGGGCGCCGGCCCGGGAGCGGCAGTGGAGGATCGCCGGCTTGCCCGTCTCGACGGCGAGGGCGAGGTTGCGCCGGAGATTGGCATGCTGGTCGGGAATCGGTGAGAAGACGCGGTCGTAGTCGAGGCCGGTCTCGCCGATGGCGACGACTCGCGGGTCCGCAGCCAGCACGGCGATCCTCCCCCACTCCGCCTCGGTCACCCTGGCCGCGTCGTGGGGATGGACGCCGACGGCGGCATCGAGCCACGGATGGCGATCGACGAGCTCGAGGGCGGCCTCGGACGACCAGGCGTTCCAGCCGGGCACGAGGATCCGCTCGACGCCCGCGGCGCGGGCCGCGTCGATGACCTCGGCCCGATCCGGGTCGAACCGGTCGGCCTGCAGATGGCAGTGCGAGTCGATCAAGCGCATCGCGACCGATTGTGACGGCCGCGACGCGCCGGCGGGGCGGTGGCGGGGCGGCCGCGACGCGCCGGCGTGGCGGTGGCGGGGCGGCGAGCGAGCCGTGGACCGGCCCGGGCGGTCAGTCGCGCGGCGCCGCCTGGAACAGCCCGATCTCGGTGCCTTCGGGATCGCGGACGACGGCGTACCAGCCCATGCCCTGGATCTCGGTCTTCGGCTCGACAGTCGCGCCGCCGTTGGCATCCGAGGCGGCGATGGCGGCCTCGATCGAATCGACCTCGATGTAGTCGCGCAGGGCCGCACCCGTCGTCACGCCGCGCTTGCCGATGCCGCCGCCGTATCCCTCGCCCGACCGGAACAGCCAGTAGTCCGGCATGCCCTCCATCGCCGAGAACTCCCAGCCGGCGACCGCGCCGTAGAAGCGCTTTGCCCGCTCCAGGTCGTCGGCCGGGAACTCGATGTGGTTGATCTCGCCGTGCGCCATCAGGAGCCTCCTTGGATCGAGGACTATGCCGGGCCGCAGCCGGCCCACCGTGAGTACGACGATCAGCCGTCGCCTGGTTCGACATCCAGCCTCGGGAACAACGGCTCCGGAGTCGCCAGCCTGCCAGCCTCCCCCGCGTACGCGCCCCACCTGAGCTCATCGAGGATCGGCGGGCCGCCGTTGCCGTCGGTCCCGTACGTAAAGGCGTGGCCGAGCTGGGCCAGCAGTCGCGGCGCGGTCTGGGGCAGGAACGGCGCCGTCGCCAGGCCGACGACGCGACAGGCCTCGACGAGGTCGCCGAGCGCATCACGAAGGCGCGAGGCCGCCTCCTCGTCGCCTGCCTTCGCCGCCTTGGCCAGGACCCACGGCTGCTCGGCATCGACGAACCGGTTGGCCTCGCCGACGAAGTCCCAGAGCGCGGCCAGGGCATCGTGGAGGAGGCAGCCCTCGAGCCGCTCGACGTAGGCCTCGAGCGTCGATGCCCAGGCGTGGGCGAGCGGCGACGACCCCGGCGCCGTCCGGGGCGCCGGTCGCTCCCCTCCGAGGTACCTGACGGCCATCGAGACCGTCCGGTTCACGAGGTTGCCGAAGTCGTTCGCCAGGTCGGCGTTGTAGCGCCGGACGAACGACTCCCAGGAGACCTCGGCATCGCGGTCGAACGGGACCTCGCGCAGCGCCACGTAGCGGGTCCCGTCGCTGCCGAAGGCCGCGACCATGTCGTGGGGATCGAAGATGTTGCCGCGGCTCTTGCTCATCCGCTCGCCGCCCTTGAGGAGCAGGAAGCCGTGGATCCAGACCTTCCGCGGCGCCTCGAGGCCGGCGCTCCAGAGCATCGCCGGCCAGAAGATCGTGTGGAACCGGGCGATGTCCTTGCCGATGACGTGGAGGTCGGCCGGCCACCACTTCGCGAAGGCCTCGGCATCGCCCGGGAACCCGGCGCCGGTGATGTAGTTGATGAGGGCGTCGTACCAGACGTAGATCGTGCCGGCCTCCGGGTCCCACGAGCCGTCCTCGCGCCGGGCCGTCTGGCCGTCCTCGCCGATCGGGAAGGGAATGCCCCAGGCCGCCCCCGCCCGGCTGATGGAGAAGTCCTCGAGGCCGCCCCGGATGAAGCCGAGCATCTCGTTGCGGCGGAAGTCGGGCTGGACCGCGTCGGGGTTGTCGAGGAACCAGCGCTCGAGCCGCTCCTGGTAGGCCGAGAGGCGGAAGAACCAGTTCCGCTCGGTCAGCCACTGGAGCGGCACGTCGGGATGGTTGGGGCACTGCCAGCCGTTCGCAGTTTCCAGGAGATCGGAGTTGGCCTTGAAGCCTTCGTTCGGGCAATACCAGCCTTCGTACGTGCCGAGGTAGATGTCGCCGTTGGCATGGGCCCGCCGGACCATCTCCTGGGCCGAGGCGACGTGGTCGGGGTCGGTCGTCCGGATGAACCGGTCGGGTGAGATCCCGAGCGCGGCCTCGGCGTCGATGAACTCCGTGACTCGGGCGTCGACGAAGGTCTTCGGCGGGACGCCCTCCTCGGCCGAACGGATGGCGATGTTGACCGAATGCTCGTCGGTGCCGGTCAGGAACCGGGTGTCGTCGCCCTTGAGGCGGTGCCAGCGCGCGATGACGTCGGCCCCGATCACCTCGTACAGGGTGTGGAGGCCGGGCTTGTGGTTGGCGTAGGCGATGGCGGTCGTCAGGTAGTAGCGGGGTCGGTCGGGCATCGTGGGGTCACCTCGGGGGCCGCGGATGGGCGGCGGGCGATGCCGATCTCATCGATCGGCAGGACGAAGCGCGGCGGCCGCCGGGCTGGCGGCCCGGTGGCAGAGCCGCGCGAGGCGGCTAGGCCGAGGCCGTCGTCCGTGGCCGCCCCGGCATCGCCATCGAGCTCGGGCGCGGCATGGCCGAGATCATAGCCGGTTGTCACGCGCCGATCCTCTGACCGATGGCGGGATCAACTCAGCCGGAGGATGACTACCAGCAGCACGATACCCGTGCAAGGGACATCACCGTGGCGCTCGGGCACGGAGCGACCGGGACGAGATCAGTGGACCCTCTCCTATGTTGAACGTCACTCGACGCCCGCGGCGAACCAGATCGGGAACTCGTCGGCAGCGTTCTCGCCGAGGATGGCGACGCCGGTCGGTAAGAGACGGGCGACGTTGATCCACTCGCTTTGCGCGCGCGTCGCGTTGGGTGCTTCATCGAGCGACCCGAGGTTGTCGAGTCCCCGCCATGTCACCCCGTCCGTGCTCATTGCGAACTGGAAACGCCGCGCGACGTCAATCGTGTAGCCGATGATGTGGGTTCCGTCGGAGGCCGCTGGGCTCGGGATCGAGTCGTTGTCCTCCGTGCGGCTCCACCGCCGGCCATCGCTCGACGTCCAGCGTCCGGGCCCTGGACCGACATCCGCGACGATGCCATCCGCACCTACAAACAGCTGGCCGAGGGACCAGCCTATATCCTGGTTGGCGTCCACCACGTAGGCCGAGCGCCACGTTTCGCCGTTGGGCGAGTACCACGCGGCGGGAGAGTGGTCATCGAGGTTCCCTTCGCAGCATCCGGGCTCCTGGCCACCCCGGAAGCCCGCAGCTATCCAACCGCTGGGTGCAACCGTGACGTCAACGAAGTGGGCGCCATCAAAGACCTGAGCCGGCATTGGCTCGTTGACCCAGACGACCCCGTCGTGCGTTCGCCAGATTCGAGGTTCGTCCCAGCCGAGATTTCCAACGATCGTAATGCTCTCACCGTTGCTTGCCGCGGCGACGATGAAGGCATTGTCGAGAGCGGGCGATGACTCCTGGCGCTGCCACGACTCTCCGTCATCCGAGACCCAGACGGCAATCGGCAGGGGGTCACACTTTCGGCCCTCGCCTTCGGATGGTACGCAATGAAGAGCTCCCGAGGTCCCGAGCGCGACAAGGCGCCCGCCGACAGGCAAGACGCGGATGATGGTCGATGAACCCGTATCTGGAGCATCGAGCAGGGTCCTCGACCATACCAACCAGTCCTCGGTGAACCACGCCGCGGCGGCGGTCGCGCCGCCGCCATCGACGACGTCGCCGACCGCGGCGTATCCACCCAGACCTACCACAAGGTCAGCCGGACGCTCTCCGTCCGAGAGTTGGGTCGGCGAGGCCCAATCCAGGGCGCGCCAACCTAGAGAGGCAGAGCCACTCGGGGCAGGGGTCGGCGTCCCCGAAGCGGGCGATACTGTCGCCTGCTCCTCCGGCGAACAGGCCACGACGAGCGCCACCAGTCCTATGGCGAGGATCCTGTCAATCGCCGCGTGCGTCCGTCCGCTAACAGTCGGTGCTGCCATATCCTCAGGCCCGACACCCAACGTCGTGATCGGCGCTCCACGGCCTCACAAGCAGGGCGGTTGTCATGCGTCGGCTCTCCCTTCTCGTCACTGACATGCCCGAATTACGTCTATTGCGGGCAACGCAATCTCGACAGCTGCCATAGAGTTGATCTCAGCGCCGCCTCGCACGGAGACCAAGAGGACTACGCTGCCAATACGTATGTCAACAGCCCCGGTGTGCTCGCGGAACGTGTCCAATCCTGGCGATTCATCAATCATGATCGCCTCATCACCAAGACCGACCGATGTAGTTCGAAGTTCGGGGAATCCATCGGAAGATTTGACATCATACGGATTCCCACCCTGCCCACTGATATTCTCAATATATCGCGCCGAAACACCTGGGTTCGTAAAGACAAGGGAGGTTACATACACTTCGAGAAGCCCCGGTGTGTCGGCAACGATCCGGCCTTGGAGTGGCAGAATCGGCCAGTCACCGGCTTCGAGGCCTGCTGAAGCGGCGACTGAATCCAATTCGGCCTTATACCGTGAGTCCAAGGCCTTTAGGTTCAGATATCCACGAGCCGTCGCGCCGGAGAGATGCATCGATGCGTCGTTCGAACCGTTTATGCCGCCGAATGGCAGTTGCGCGAAATTCGTAGAACCCATGGATACGAACCCAGCCGCCGCGGCACCCGGCCAGAGGTCGGCTTGGGTCACGCATCGCGTGATACTCTCCGGCAGCAGGCGCGTTATGGCGAACTGAGTAATCGCCGCGGCGAGGAGGAAGAGACCCAGGTAACCGAGTCGGGCCCTAGTTCCCCCACCCACCGTTCTTGTAGACACTGGCACCAACGCTCGTGATCCAGTATGGCGAGTTCTGGCAGTCATCGTGCCATCCCCAACCGACCCAGTTGATCCCATCATTCGACCACGAAGCTGCAAACGTGTGATTCCCCGCCCCGTCGTCAAGCCAAGACGCGTGGGATATGGTGACCTCGCCTTGGCCCATGTTGACTCCGTTTGGGACGGAGTAGTTGAAGGTAAAGTGGGTTTGGCCGACGTTTCCAAAACCCGAACTACCCTCCTTGACGTTCATGATGATGGAACTGGGCGGTAGCCCGCTCGACGCGCGTGCCCCAGCCCTGCCATTGTCGAAGGTGATGTATGGAATCAGGCCTGAGAACCAGCCACCGGTTCCGTAGGGCCACCAGCCGGAGAAGTACCCGACCTCAAGACCATTCTGGAGGTTGCTGTGGTTGTACAGCCACACGGCCTCGTCCATCGCCCCGCCGCCTGGCTTATCTACCGACCAGTTGTCGGGCAGACTGTGTCCGAGTTGTGTGGCGTGCGCTGGCCAGCCTGACGTCGCACGCGCATACCAATGCGTGGAGTTATTCGCGCACGTCCCGGACGGCTTGGACGGTCGAGGGAAACTCAGCCACGGCGATGATCGCCGCGATCAATGCGACAGCCAGTCGTGAGCGCAAGTCAACCATCACTCGTCACTCCCGCCTTCCCCAATCCAACGTGAGGTTTTGCAGGCATCTCCCATCGGCGGCGGCGGCGGCGCAAGTGAGAAGCGGGCCCGGGATCTGTCGGCCACGACCGAAGACGAGTCAGGCATGCAACGCCGCCAGAGAGCTCGCTAGTCCGCTCGCCTCTCGACACGAGTCCTTCCCCGCGCGCCTGCGCGAAATCTAACTCCTGCCTCGCCCTGAAGTCAACTGTTGTTGGACTGTGGTGTGGGACGCACAGCGACTTTCTGCGAGTTCCTGCCCGGCAGAGCTTCATCCTGCCGGCTGGATGGCGCCCCCCATCGAATCCTCAGGAGACATCCGACGCAAATGGGCGGCGCTCGGTGACGAGGACGGGAGCCGTCAGTGCCGGAAGTGGCGGACCCCGGTGATTAGCATCGTCGCGCCGGCGGCGTCGGCGGTGGCGATGACCTCGGTGTCACGGACCGAGCCGCCGGGCTGGGCGAAGGCGCTGACGCCGGCCTCGAGGCAGACCTCGACCGCATCGGAGAACGGGTAGAAGGCGTCCGAGCCGCAAGCCGCGCCGCGGAGGGCGTCCTCCCCGGCGAAGCGGCGGGCCTTCTCGACCGCCTGGCGGGCGGCGTCGACGCGTGACACCTGGCCGGAGCCCATCCCGATGAGCGCGCCGCCCTTCACGAGGACGATCGCGTTCGACGAGATCCCGCGGCAGAGGCGCCAGGCGAGGTCGAGGTCGGCCCGCTCGGCGTCGGTCGGCGGGCGCTTCGTCGCGACGGTCCAGCTCGACGGGTCGTCGGCCTCGACGTCGGGCTCGGCGACGAGGACGGCGCCGCCGGCCGTCCGGAGGCTCGCCCGGGGGCTCGGGCGGAGTGACGGCGAGGGCGGACCCAGCGACCGGTCGACGACCAGCCGGAGGTTCGGCTTCGAGCCGAGGAGCTCGAGGGCATCGCCGTCGAAGCCGGGCGCCACGACGACCTCGAGGAAGATCGACAGGAGGCGCTCGGCGACGACACGATCGACCTCGCCGGTCAGCGCCACGACCCCGCCGAAGGCCGACGTCGGATCCCCGGCCAGCGCCGCCTCCCAGGCCTCGAGGAGGGTCGGGCGCTCGGCCGCGCCGCAGGCGTTGGTGTGCTTGACGATCACGCAGGCCGCACCGCGGAGCTGCCGCGCGTAGCTCGCTGCCGCCGCGGCGTCGAGGACGTTGTTGTGGGACAGGGCCTTGCCCTGGAGCGGCGGCTCGCCCGACGCGAACGGCCCGGGCTCGGCATCCGGCCCGGGGCGGCGGTAGCGGGCGGCCCGCTGATGGGGGTTCTCGCCGTAGCGGAGCGTCTCGACCTTCTCGAGCCCGACGGTCAGGGTCGGGGGATACGGATCGGTCGCGCCCGGCAGGCCCGGCCAGTCGGGCAGCTCGACGCCCGCACTCGCCATCCGGGCCGGCAGCTCGACGCTGATCCGCGCGTCGTACGCGGCGGTGTGGGCGAAGGCCTCGACCGCGAGCGCCGCCCGGACACCGTCGGACAGCACCGCACCGCCGCCGGCGGCCAGGGCCTCGAGGACTTCCCCGTACCGGGCCGGCGAGGTCACGATCGCGACGCTGGCGTGGTTCTTGGCCGCGGCCCGGACCATGGATGGCCCGCCGATGTCGATCTCCTCGACCAGCTCGTCCAGACTGATGCCCTCGCGCTCGGCGGCCGCCGCGAACGGATAGAGGTTCACGACCACGAGCTCGAACGGCGCGATCGCCGCGGCGGCGAGGGCCTCGCGATGGGCCGCGAGCCGGCGATCGGCCAGGATCCCCGCGTGGACGCGGGGGTGGAGCGTCTTGACCCGGCCGTCGAGCATCTCCGGAAAGCCGGTGACCGCGGCGACGTCGGTGACCGGCAGGCCGGCGTCGCGAGTCTTCCCCAACGCGCGCAGCGGCGCCGACGTGCGTCAGATTCTCGGCCGGCCCGGCGAGGTGTGGATTCCCGAATCGGGCACCGACCACGTCACCGTGATCAAGGTCAAGTGAGCGGCGCTCGCGGACCCATCGTCGCGTTCGCCGTCGCAGCGCTCGCGCTCGGTGCCTGCGCCGCGGCGCGCGCCGAGAGCGCCGTCGATCCCGGCGCGCGCGCGTTCCAGAAATGCTTCGCCTGCCACAGCGTCGATCCGGCCGAGCGCGGCCTGCCCGGGCCCAATCTCGGTGGCGTCGTCGGGCGGCCGGCCGCGGCACTCGACGACTACGATTATTCCGAAGCCATGATCGCGGCGGGACGCACCGGCAAGCTCGTCTGGAGCGAGGCGACGCTCGATCGCTTCATTGCCGATCCCAAGGCATTTCTGCCGGGCACGGCGATGAACTTCATCGGCATGCGCAACCCCGCCGAGCGCAAGGCGGTCATCGCCTATCTCGCGCGTAAGCGGCCGTAGCAATCAGCATCGGAGTTTCCCCCCTCACCCGGCGCGCAACGCGCGCCACCCTCTCCCCGGGGAGAGGGAAGGGGCCCGCGCGCAGCGCGGGAAGGGTGAGGGGCCGTTTCGCGACAAGAACGGCTAGAGCGCCTTGGCCGCCGCCAGAACTTCTTCGGCGTGGCCCGCGACCTTGACCTTGTGCCAGACCTGGCGCACCACGCCCTTGCCGTCGATCAGGAAGGTCGCGCGCTCGATGCCCATGTATTTGCGGCCGTAGATCGCTCTTCTCGACCCACACGCCATAGGCCTCGCACACTTTGCCGTCGACGTCCGCGGCGAGCGTGAAGGGCAGCTTGTACTTGGCCTTGAAATTGTCGTGGCGCTTGACGCTGTCCTTCGAGACGCCGATGACCACGGCATCGGACTTGGCGAATTTCGGGAAATTGTCGCGAAAGCCGCACGCCTCCTTGGTGCAGCCCGGCGTATCGTCCTTCGGATAGAAATAGAGGATCACCGTCTTGCCCTTGAGCTTGGCGAGCGAGACGGTGCCGCCGCCGTCGGTCGGCAGGGTGAAAGCGGGGGCCTTGTCGCCGGGCTCGATGCTCATGGTGTTCCTCTCGTTCTGGACAATCTTGAAATTCAGCCGCCGGCTCAGGCCTGCTTCTTCTTGCCGGTCGGGCGCGCCGAGGCGCGCGGCCGGCTCCTCGATGAGCGCGCGGAAGACGGCGTAGGCCTCGGCGGCGGCCCGGTCGAGCCGGGCCTCGAGCTCGGCGAAGTCCTGGCTGCCGGTCGCGCGCACGAGCAGCGCCTTGAAGCCGTCGCTCGCCTGATCGGGCGCGAAGCGGCCCTCGAGGGTCAGGCGCAGCAGCGCCTGGACCGCGCTCCACAGAGCGTGAACGCCTCGATCAGCGTGTCGGCCTGGGCGGGATCGAGGCAGCCGGCCAGACGCAGCCGGCCGAGCGCGTCGAGGGTCGGGGTCGCGAGGATGTCGGGCTGCTCGGCCGCGTGTCGCAGCTGGAGATACTGGGCGATGAATTCGATGTCGATCAGGCCGCCGCGCACATATTTGGTCTGCCAGCGATCCTTGGCGTGGTGCTCGCGCTCGATGCGCTGGCGCATGTCGGCGACGTCGACGACCAGGCGATCGGGATCGCGCCGCCGGACCAGCGTCTCGCGGATGATCGCCTCGGTGCGCCGGCGCGAGGTCCGTCGGGCCGGCGACGACGCGCGCGCGGGTCAGCGCCATGTGCTCCCAGGTCCAGGCCTGCTCGTCGTGATAGCGCGTGAAGCCGCGAGGCTGGAGGCGATCGGCCCGGCATTGCCCGAGGGCCGCAGGCGCATGTCGACCTCGTAGAGCCTGCCTTCGCCGGTCGGCGCGGTAGCGGCGTTGATGAGCCGCTGGCTCGAGCCGCGTGTAATAGTCGACTGGGCGCCAGCGGACGCTCGCCGTCCGACATGTCGTGCGCCGTCGGCACTCGATAGACGAAGATCAGGTCGAGATCGGACGTCGACGGTCATCTCGCGGCTGCCGAGCTTGCCGAGCGCCGACGACCGCCATGCCGGCGCCCGGGATGCGCGCCGTGGCGCAGCGCGAACTCGATCTCGACGTCGCGGCTGCAGCGCCGCGATGACCGCGTCGGCGATGTCGCGAGAGCGCCGCGCCCGGCGGCTGCCGACGTCGGTGGCGCCGCGCAGCATCCGGACGCCGATCTGGAACTTGTGGTCGTTGGCCCAGCGCCGCGCGATGTCGAGCATGTCCTGGAAATCGCGCGCCTGGTCGAGCGCCGCGTCGAGATCCTCGGCCAGCGCCCTCGCGGTCGGGCAGCGGCGTCGAAGAATCCGGCGGTGAGCACGGCGTCGAGCAGCGACGGGACGGCGGCTCAGACGCTGCGGCCAGCGCCGAGGCGCTGCCCATGATCTCGGCGAGCAGGTCGAGCAGCCCCGGGTTCGGATAGAGCAGCGAGAACAGCTGCACGCCGGCGGGCAGGCCGCGCAGGAACTCGTCGAAGCGCGACGAACGCCGCGTCGGGATCGGCGGTCGCGCCGAAGCGCCGCGAGCAAGGCCGGCATCAGCTCGGTCAGCAGCTCGCGCGCGCGCTGCGCTGCGCGTCGCGCGGTAGCGGCCGTGGTGCCAGGCGCGCACCATCGACGACACCTCGCTCGGCGTCGCGTGAAGCCCAGCTCGCGCAAGCGTCGCGAGCGTCTCGGGATCGTGCTCGCCGCCGGTGAAGACGAGATTGCCCGGCGCCGCCGAGCGCCGGCTGCCTCCTCGAACAGCTCGGCATAGTGCCGCTCGACGCGGCGAAGATGCGCTCGAGGTCGCGCACGAACGGGTCCGCGTCGGGATAGCCGAGGAAGGCGCGCGAGCGATCGCAGCCCGTCGTCGTCGTCCGGCAGCGACTGGGTCTGCTGGTCCTCGACCATCTGCAGCCGGTGCTCGACGGTGCCGGAGGAAGCGGTAGGCAGTCGCTCATCTCCTCGGCGACCGCGGCGCGATGCGGCCGGCCGTCGGCGAGCGCGCGCAGCGCGTCGCAGGTGCCGCGACTGGCGCAGGTCGGGATCGCGGCCGCCCCAGATGAGCTGCTGGGTCTGGGCGAAGAACTCGATCTCGCGGATGCCGCCGCGGCCGAGCTTGATGTTGTGGCCGAGCGACCGCGATCGTCGCCGCCGCCGCGATGGGCGTTGATCTGGCGCTTGATCGAATGGATGTCCTGGATCGCCGCGAAATCGAGATGCTTGCGCCAGATGAAAGGGCGTCAGCGTGGTCGAGGAACGCCTCGCCGGCCGCGATGTCGCCGGCGACCGGGCGCGCCTTGATCATGCGCCGCGCGCTCCCAGTTCTGCCCCATGCTTTCGTAATAGGTCTCGGCGGCATCGACCGAGAGGGCGAGCGGCGTCGCGCCCGGATCGGGCCGCAGGCGCAGATCGGTGCGGAAGACATAGCCGTCGCGCGGTGCGCTCCTCCATCACCTGCACCAGGTCGCGGGTCACGCGCACCAGGCCGCTGCTGCAGGCGCGACGGATCGGCGCGGCCGCATCCGCTCGTCGTCGTAGAGCACGATCAGGTCGATATCGCTCGAGTAGTTGAGCTCGCGCGCCGCCGAGCTTGCCCATGCCGAGCACGATGAAGCCGGAATGCGCGAGCGGCCGGTCGCTGTCGTCGAGGGTGAAGAGCCCGGCCGAGGCCGCGCCCCGCAGGAGGCTCTCGGACGCGCGATCGAGCGCGAATTCGGCGTACTCGCTCAGCCGCTCGGTCACTTGTTCGAGCGACCACAGGCGGGCGATGTCCGAGAGCCCGGTCAGGAGCGCCGCGCGCCGCCGGCCGATGCGCAGCGCCGATTTGAGCGCCTCGCGCGGCTGCTCCGGGCCGGTCGCCGCCCGCGCCTCGTCGAGCATCCGCCGCCAGGCCTCGTCCGGGCCCAGGACCAGCCAGTCGCGGATCAGGGCGATGTCGCGCAAGAGGCAGCGGGTGAGGAACGGGCTGTTGCCGAACACCGCGGCGAGCAGCGCCCGGCCCTCGAGATCGCCCGTCAGGTCGCGGGCGAAATCGGCCAGAGCGGGGTCGGCGATCTGATCCGTCGCCTCGCGCCAGCCGTCGAATCCGAGCGTCGCGAGCTCGGCGCTGCCGGGCCGCGGCTGACGCCCCCCGGACGAGAACGCGGGCAACAAATTCATGGCAAAACAAGCATGTTTGCCGCACAGTGGGCGAACCCGGACGGCCGGTCAATACCGAGGGGGGACCCCGTCACTTGATCCGACGGACTGCCACGCTGGCTCTCGAGGTCGTAGCGGTGCTGACGGCCGGCTTCGCCGCGGCGGTCGGCTTCGCGGCCTGGCGCCTGTCGAGCGGGCCGGTCGCGATCGAGTTCCTGTCCCCCTATCTCGAGCGTGCCTTGAGCCCCCAGGACAAGGGCTTCGGCGTCGCGATCGACAACACCATCCTGACCTGGGGCGGCTGGAACCGGCCGATCGAGATCCGCGCCATCGCGCTCAAGGCCGTGACGCCAGAGGGCGCGGTCATCGCCGAGATTCCGGAGATGACGGTGAACCTGAGCGCCCGCGCGCTCTTGCGCGGCCAGATCGCGCCGACCGCACTCACCGTTCTGCGGCCGCATCTGACGGTCCAGCGCGCCGAGGACGGCCGCTTTTCGATGGGCCTCAACCCGGCCGACCGTCCGTCGGGCCCGTTCGTCTCGAACCTGGTGAGCGGTCTTCTAACCGAGCCCGGCGGCGGCTCGCTCAGCTATCTGAGCCGCATCAACATCGTCGACGGCGGGCTCACGGTGCGCGACGCGCATCTGGGCTTCGCCTGGCACGCGCCCCGGACCAATCTCGCGCTGCGCCGCGACGCGACCGGCGTGCGCGGCGAGATCTCGGCCCACGTCGACATCGACGGCCGCAAGATCCGTCTCGACGGCATCGGCATCTACAGCCGCGGCGCCAAGACGATCGAGGTCGGGCTCAATTTCGCCGGTCTCGAGCCGGCGCTGTTCGCGCGCGGCGGCGACAAGGTGGGCGACCTCGACGCGCTGCGCGCGGTCCAGCTGCCGCTCGCGGGCATCGTCAACGCCACCATCGCCGATGACGGCCGGGTCAAGAAGATCGGCTTCGAGCTCAAGGGCGAGCAGGGCTCGATCGTCCTGCCCGCGCCGTTCAACCAGAAATACCGGATCGCCAGCTTCTATCTGCACGGCCAGGGCAACGAAGATCTCGACCAGCTCGACATCGACAAGTTCGACATCAGGACCGACGGCCCGAAGCTCTCGGGCAGCGTCGAGCTGAGCGATGTGCGCGCCAAGCCCAAGGCGAAGCTCAGCGTTGCCGTCTCGGACGTGCCGGTCGACACGCTCAAGGACTATTGGCCGGGCGGCGCCGGCAGCAACGCGCGGCGCTGGGTCCTGGCCAATATGAGCGACGGCGTCGTCAAGGAGCTGCCAGGCGACCGTGCTGGCATCGGCCGGAGACGGCCAGGGACTCGCCTCCGACTTCGACGTCGACGCGATCAGCGGCGCCATGATCTATGAAGGCGTCACGATCAACTACATGTCGCCGCTGCCGCCGGCGAAGAAGGTTCGCGGCTCGGCGACGTTCAGCCAGGACCGTTTCGATTTCGCCGTGACGGCGGGCGATTTCGCCGGTCTCAACATCGAGAAGGCGGCGATCGCGATGACCGGCCTCATGGAGCCCGAGCAGCGCGCCAAGATCGACGGCACGCTGAAGGGGCCGCTGCGCGACGCGCTCAAGATCGTCGACAGCGAGCCCTTCCGCTACGCGCAGAAGCTCGGCCTCAGCCCCGGTCAGGTTTCCGGCGCGGCCGCGATCGACCTGTCATTCGAATTTCCGCTCAACGACACTCTGTCGTTCGATCAGGTCGACCTAAAGGGCACGGCCACTCTGCGCAATGTCGCGTGGAGCAAGGCGCTCTACGGCCTCGATCTCTCGGGCGGCGACCTGGCGCTCGCCATCGACAAGTCGCAGATGAAGATCACGGGCAAGGCCGACGTCGCCGGTGCCGCGACCGATATCAATTGGATCGAGCAGTTCAGCGCCAAGCGCAAGTTCCGCCGCCAGATCCAGATCAAAGGCACGTTCGAGCGGCTGGTGCAGGACGCGCTCGGGCTCGATGTCGGCGGCGTCCTGACGGGACCGATCGGCGCGAACGTGCAGGTCACCGACTACGATGCCGACCGCACGACGATCGATACGACGCTCGACCTGACGAATGCCGATTTCGATCTGTCGTTCCTCGGCGCCCGCAAGCGCGCCGGCGTGCCGGGCAAGGCCGAGGCGGCGGTCGACCTGGTCAAGGGGCACCCGACCGAAATCCGGAAGTTCACCGTCGCTTCCGATGGGCTCGTCGTCGCCGGCTCGGCCAAATTCAAGGACAAAGGCAAAGGCCTCGAGCGCGTCAGCATCGACCGGCTGCAGAACGGCCTGACCGACATCTCGATCGCGGCCGAGAGCCGCGGCGACGGCGGCTACGCCATCGCCGTCAGCGGCACCGGCCTCGACGCCGGCCAGGTGCTCAGCCGTCGCAAGCGGGCGCGCGCCGAGGGCGGTGCACCGAAGCAGGATATGGGGCCGCTGCCGCCGATCGTCATGCGCGCCGCCGTCGACCGCGTCTATTTCGCCGCCGACCGCTACGTCTCGCACGCCGTCGCCGAGGCCGAGTACCGCGACGACCGCTGGCGCCGGTTCGTGCTGAACGGCACCGTCGGCGACGGCAAGCAGGCGGCCGTGCGCCTCGTGCCGAACGGTGCGGGCCAGGCGCTCTCGGTCACCTCGGCCGACGCCGGCGCCACGCTCAAGGCGCTCAATCTCTTCGACACGGTGGTCGGCGGCACGCTCGACATCCAGGGCACGATCGCCGACGACAAGCCCGAGACGCCGCTCCAGGGTGTCGCGACCATGACCAATTTCCGCGTCAACAAGGCGCCGGTCATGGCGCGTGTCATGAGCCTCGCGTCGTTCACCGGCATTTCCGACGTGCTGAGCGGCGAGGCGGGCATGGCCTTCGACAAGGCGTCGATGCCGTTCAGCTATTACGACAACGTCATCGACGTGCGCGAGGGCCAGGCCTATGGCTCGGAGGTCGGCATCACGGTCAGCGGCCGCTTCGACGTCAAGAACGACCGCGCCGACCTGCGCGGCACGGTCGTGCCGGCCTATACGCTCAACAGCCTGATCGGCAAGATCCCGCTGATCGGCCCGCTCATCGTCGGCGAGAAGGGCAGCGGCGTCTTCGCCGCGACCTACAGCGTGCGCGGCGCGCTCAACAATCCGGAGATGTCGGTCAATCCGCTCGCGGCGCTGACGCCCGGCTTCCTGCGCGGCTTGTTCAGCATCTTCGACAGCGACACGGCAGACAGCGGCCCGAGCGGCCCGGTGCCCGACAACGCCGAAGTCACGAACGATAGTTACTGAGCGCGGCGGCCTGCGCTGGCGGCGTGCGTGCTTCGAGACGCGCCCTTCGGGCGCTCCTCAGCATGAGGACTTCCTTGAATTGCAAAACTAATCCTCATCCTGAGGAGCTCGCGAAGCGAGCGTCTCGAAGGATGTTTGTGTGGCCCTACACCGGCCGCACCAGCGCGTGGCGCTTGCGGCCGGCGGAGAGCTTGATCACGCCGTCGGCGTTGAGGTCGGCCGCCGTGACCGCGCTGCGGTCTCGTCGCCGACGACCTGGTCGTTGATGCGCGCGCCGCCGCCCTTGATGAGGCGCCGCGCCTCGCCGTTGGAGGCGGCGAGGCCGGCGCGGCGGAACAGCTCGAACGCCGGCGACGCCGCGCTCGAGCTCGGCGCGCGCGATCGTCGACGTCGGCAGCGTCGTCGCCGACGCCGCCTTCCTCGAAGGTGCGCGCGCGCGGTCTCGGCGGCGGCGTCGGCGGCCTCGCGGCCGTGCGCCAGCGCGGTCGCCTCGGTTGGCCAGCACCTTCTTGGCCTCGTTGATCTCGGCGCCGCCGAGCGCTTCCAGCCGCGCGATCTCGTCGAGCGGCAGCTCGGTGAACAGGCGCAGGAAGCGGCCGACATCGGCGTCCTCGGTGTTGCGCCAGAACTGCCAGTAGTCGTAGGGCGAGAGCTGCTCGGCGTTGAGCCAGACGGCGCCCGCGGCGGTCTTGCCCATCTTGGCGCCCGACGCGGTGGTGATGCAGCGGCGTGGTCAGGCCGAACAGCTCGCGCGCCGTCGACGCGCCGGCCGAGCTCGACGCCGTTGACGATGTTGCCCCACTGGTCCGAGCCGCCCATCTGCAGCAGGCAGCCGTGGCGGCGGGCCAGCTCGAGGAAATCGTAGGCCTGCAGGATCATGTAGTTGAATTCGAGGAAGGTCAGCGGCTGCTCGCGCTCGAGCCGCAGCTTGCACGCTGTCGAAGCGTCAGCATGCGGTTGACCGAGAAATGCCGGCCGACTCGCGCAGGAACGGGATGTAGCTCGAGCCGGTCGAGCCAGTCGGCGTTGTTGACCATGATCGCGTCGGTCGGGCCGTCGCCGAAGTCGAGGAACTTGGCGAACACCGTGCTGGATGCCGGCCATGTTGGCGTCGATCGTCGGCGTCGGTCGAGCAGCTGGCGCGCTCTCGTCCTTGCCCGACGGGATCGCCGACCTTGGTGGTGCCGCCGCCCATCAGCACGATCGGCCTGTGGCCGGCCTTCTGCAGCCAGCGCAGCATCATGATCTGCACCAGGCTGCCGACATGCAGGCTGTCGGCCGTGCAGTCGAAGCCGATATAGGCGACGACGCGGCCCTGCGGCGGCCACGCGTCGAGGGCCGCCACGTCGGTGCACTGATGCACGAAGCCGCGCTCGCACAGCGTCCGCAGAAAGTCGGATCGGAGCCTGGTCATGGCACTTGCGTCTGGACTTTGTTAAGGCGGCGTGATGTAGCATACGCGCGCCGCCTGGGACAATTCAGGCGGGGCGGGACCGTCTACGGCGGACAGGCATGGCGAGCGACGACCGCGGGTGTTCACGGCACTCGGGCTGATGAGCGGCACCTCGCTCGACGGCATCGACGCCGCCCTCGCTGCGCACCGACGGCGAGCGCGCATGTCGAGCTCGGGCCGCGCGCTCACCGTGCCCTACGACGCGGCGTTCCGCGAGCGGCTCCGCGCGGCGTGCTCGGCGGCGTCGGCGCCGGTCGACGACGGCGCGGACGGGCGCTGACCGTCGCCGCATGCCGAGGCGGTCGACGCGCTTGCTCGACGACAGCGGCCTCGCGCGCCGCCGACGTCGACGTCATCGGCTTTCACGGCCAGACCATCCTGCACCGGCCGGCCGAGCGCCGGACCTGGCAGATCGGCGACGGCGCGCTGCTGGCGCGAGCTGACCGGCATCGCCGTGGTCGACGATTTCCGCAGCCGCCGACGTCGCGGCCGGCGGGCAGGGCGCGCCGCTCGCGCCGCTCTACCATGCCGCGCGCTGCCGAACTGGCTCGAGCGGCCGGTCGCCGTGCTCAACATCGGCGGCGTCGCCAACGTCACCTGGATCGGCCCGGCGCGACGCGAGGCCGACGTGCCGAGGCTATCGTCGCCTTCGACACCGGCCCGGGCAACGCGCTGATCGACGATTGGGTGCGGACGCGCACCGGCCAGGCCTGGGACCTCGACGGCGCGCTGGCGCGCGCCGGGCCGGTCGACGAGCGCGCGCTCGCGCGCGCTGCTGGACAATCCCTATTTCGACGCTGCCGCCGCCGAAATCGCTCGACCGCAACGATTTCGATCCGGCGCCGCTCGTCGAGCCTCAGCGCGCCGACGGCGCGGCGACGCTGACCGCCTTCACCGCGGCCGCCGTCGGCGCGCGCCAGCGAGCATCTGCCCGGCGCGCGCCGCAGCGCTGGATCGTCAGCGGCGGCGGGCGGCGCAATCCGGTGCTGATGGCGGCGCTGAGCCAGGCCTTCGGCTGGGAGGTCCTGCCGGTCGAGGCGGTCGGCTGGGACGGCGACGTGCTCGAGGCGCAGGCCTTCGCCTATCTCGCGGTGCGCTCGGTCCTGAAGCTGCCGCTCAGCCTGCCGACGACGACCGGCGTGCCGCAGCCGACCCAGGGCGGCCGGCTGCATCAGCCGCCGGGCAAGCCGAGCCTGCGCGTCGGCTCGGGACGGCCGGCCGGCGGCGAATGCGGCGAGAGGCGATTGACGGCGCGCGGCCCTATCGCGGGCGGGTGCGGGCGATGCGATTTGTGAAATATGCCTATC
>CAVRAX010000003.1:0-967655 GCA_963719145.1 uncultured Chloroflexia bacterium | reverse complement strand
GACATGAGCTATTCAGCCTTGTAGGTCACTCTCAGCATCGTGCCCAGTAGCCGAACGCTCGAACAGCTCATAACTCTACCGTTCGCCACCGGCATCGGAGCTTGACGATGCGTTCGATGCGCGCCGCTGCATCACGTGCGGGCGGCTGGCGTCCGGAAATCCGATCGAGCAATCGTTCCAAGCCGTGACTCCGATCTCTGCGGCCCCTGACCCGTGTGAGACGCGGGTTCGAACAGCCCCGGCTCGATCAATCGGAGCCGAGGCCCAGATCGCTCAGCGGGGGAACGGCCTCGTCGAGGAGCCAGCGCTGGCGCCAGGATTCCAGCGAGCGCCCGGCGAGCTGTTCCGCAAGATCGACGAAGTCATCGACGGTCGCGGCTTGCCGGTGGAACCGGATGACCCACGCGCGGAGGATCTCGAAGAACTTGTCGTCGCCGACGAGGACGCGGAGTGCGTGGAGGGAGAGCGGGCCCCGTACGTACAAGGCCTTGTTTTCGGCGACCCTCGACGGATCGGCCGGAGCATCCGTCCGTGTCCCGAGGTCCCCGTGCAGCGCGGCGAGCCGCTCGTCGCGCGCTGCGACACCGTCCGCGTGCTCGATCCAGAGCAGGTTGGCGTAGTTGGCGAAGGCGGCTCGGAGGTAGCTCTCGCGGGAGGTCGACGGCGTGGCGTTCACTGTGAACCAGATGTGCGTCAGATGGTGCGCCAGCGCAGTCGGTTCGAGGCGCTGCGGCCCCCATTTGAGGAGGCCTTCGTCCGGACCCTCCATGTCGGACAGTCCGTCGACCCAGACGACGCTGAGCGACTCAAACGGAAACGGCCCGTAGAGCTCGCTGAGGTATTCGAAGATCGTCGGGATGCGCTCGAGCGCCTCGCGCTGTGGCGGCGGTAGATCCCTTGGCTCATAACTCGTCAGCGGGACTCCGGCAACCGTTCCGAGGTCGGCGATGGCGTAGTCCCTGATGACGATCGAGAATTGGTTCGACGGTCCGGCTCGCCAGTTGAACTGGCGGCCGCCGGCGACATCGCTCTCCGAGACGAGGACACCCGGGCCGATGGCCGTGTACGGACGCGGCACCGTGATGTGGGTCTCGATGATTGCCTTGTCCGCCGGATTGGCGTTGCTTGGAAGCCAGGTCGGGACGATGTCGTAGATCCCGAACGCCGATAGCTGCTCCGCGCCACGCCATGCCCAGCCGTCACCGAGAACGGAAGTCGGACGGCCGACAATGTCGATCGCGGTCCGGAATGGGCTGTCAACTTCGATGGGTCGGGACAAGGTGACCGTCAATTTGCCGCCCGATTCGGTGAACGCCGCCGCGACGTCGTCGACGCTGACGGACACCGGGGTGATCCCGGAGTAGTCGAGACTGAACCGGCCGAGACGCTGGGTCGCGACCGCTTCGACCATGACGTGGAGGGTCGTCTGGTCGTCGACGGGGTTCGTCTCGACGTCGACGTCGTAGAGCTGAACGTCGTAGCCTCCGTTGCCCAGCATCGGGAACAGGGGATCGTCTCCGAACGCCGCGCCGACCAGCTCCGGATCGATCGATGGCTCAGATGATCCGTCTGCCGGGGCGCTCATAGAGGGCGAGGCCGATGGTGACGGCGACTCGATCGGGACGCACGCGTTGACAGTCGTGGCGATCAGCCACGTGAAGACGTAGGCGAACGGCCGGCCGTGAAGCATCCGCCGCTCCGAAATCGGCACGCGAACGAGTATTGCATCCCCGCGGTTGAATGCTGTCGGTCCTCGCCGTCACCGCGTGCTCGCGAATGGTCTTACGCGCTTGACGGCGCAACGAGGTCCTCGGGATCTTCCCCAACCGCGACGCCCTCCTGCGACCCTGCTTCAATTGGCCGGTCCGTCGGCGTCGTCGTCGAGCCGACTGATGAACACACCGCGGAGGCGTCCGGCCTGGGCGTGCCGATCTCCGGTGAACCGGAGGCGATCGCCGAGAGGTTCCGCGCACTTGCCGAGATGGGCTTCACCCGCGCCGAGATCATCCCGTGGCCGCCGTCACCGGCGGCCATCGAGCTGCTGGGAGTCGTGCTCGACGGGCTCGACGGGTAGAGGCGGGCGGGCGAGCGCCTCGAGATCCAGCCGCGGCATGTCCGGCGTACGCTCGGTCATGAGTCATTGCCCTCCCTGCCTGCCGCCCGATCATGCCGGGGCAGGGCCCGGGCCACAATTAGCTGCGATCCGCGGGACCGGGGCGATACTCCGGGTCATCGCTCCGGGGCCTGCGACGAGGAGACGATCATGACGTTCTCGACCTTCACCGCGACCGGGTCCTCGGGCCCGCCGCCCGCAGCCGGCGGCTACCGCCCGGGCGTCTGCAACATCGGCCCAGAGGAGATCGCCCGCCGGCGCATGGTCGGCCACGTCGGCGCCGTGGCCACCGTGGCCCTGCTCGCGGTGCTCGTAGCGATCGGTGCGCCGCCGCCGGTGCGCCTCCTCGTCGCCCTGCCGGCGGCCGGATCGGCGTCAGGGTACCTCCAGGCCTGGCTGCGGTTCTGCGCCGGCTTCGGGGCCCGCGGCGTGTTCAACTTCGGGTCGCTGGGCTCCACCGATCAGGTCGTCGACGCCGAGGCCCGCGCCCGCGACCGGGCGAGGTCGAACCGGATCGGGCTCGCCAGCCTCGCGATCGGCGTCGCGGTCGCCCTCCTGGCGGTGGCGCTCCCGTTCTGAGCTACGAACACAGGAGCCGTCGCTTGAGGCCGTCCACGAGGGAGTAGACGACCGGGACCAGGAGGAGGGTCAGGAGCGTCGAGCTGAGCAGGCCGCCGATGACCACCGTCCCGAGCTCGGCGGCGATGATCGAGCCCTGGTTGAGCCCGGCCGCCAGCGGGACGAGGGCGAGGATCGTGGCGATCGCGGTCATGAGGATGGGCCGGATCCTCGTCCGGCCGCCCTCGATCAGGGCGGCACGCGTCGAGTGGCCGTCGGCCCGCAGGCGCTCGACGAGGTCGAGCAGGACGATCGCGTTCGTGACGACGATCCCGATGAGCATCAGAAACCCGATCAGGGCGCTGATCCCGATGGGCCGCCCGGTGAGGAGCAGGGCCGGGAAGGCCCCGATGGCCGCCAGCGGCAGGCTGAACAGGATGATGAACGGCGTGATCAGCGAGTTGAATGCCAGGACCATCGCCAGGTAGACGAGCAGGACCGCGACGCCCATCGCGACGAACAGCCCGCCGAAGGCCTCGGCCTGCTGGGCCGTCACGCCACCGAGCTCGACGGTCACGACTGGGGGAATCGCCCCGCTGGCGCGAAGGTCGTCGATCGTCGCCTGGACGGCCTGGGAGGTCGCCCCGGTGTCGCCGCTGGTGATCTCGCCCGAGATCGTGGCCGAGGGCAGCTCGTTGATGCGGGTGATCCGGGCCTGGACGTCGGCCTGCTCGACGCTGGCGATCGCGCCGAGCGGGACCTTCGTGGTCGCCCCGACGGGCAGGCTCCGGAGGGCGACGAGCGAGGTGATGGCCTCGGGATCGACGCGCAGGACCAGCGGGATCGAGCCGCTGTCGGGGAGCTGGACGCGACCGAGCGTCTGGGGAGTCAGGACCGTCCGGATCTCGCCCCCGACCTGGGCCGCGGTGAGGCCGGCGAGGATGGCCTTGCTCGGGTCGACGGTGACCTGGATCTCCGGCGCGGCCTTCACCAGGTCGGTCGTCACGTTGGCCAGGCCCGGTTCGCCTCGCAGCGCCGCGAGTACCGCGTCGGCCACCTGGGCCACCTGGTCGGCGTCGTCCGCGCTCACGACGACGCTCAGGCTGTTGGTCGTCCCTCCTGCCTGCTCGGTGACGTTGACGCTGTAGCCGTCGGTCCCGACCGGTGCCAGGGCGTCCGCGAGGTCGCCGATCTTGGCCGGCAGGTCGACCCCGGGGTCGAGCCGCACGATCAGGGTCGCGCTGTTCGCGGCCCGGCCGAGCTGGGCCGACAACGCGGCCTGGAAACCCGTGTCGCCCTCGCCGGGCACGGTCGTGGCCACGAGCTTCACGTCGGGGTCGGCGAGGAGGAGCCCTTCGGCGACCGCGGCCCGCTCAAGGACCTGGTCGGAGCCGGCACCGGCCGGCGGCGAGACCGAGATCCGGAGGATCTTCTCGGAGCCCGAGTTGATGAACGCGGTCGGCAGTTGCGGGACGAGGCCCACCGAGGCGACGAACAGCAGCCCCGCGACGACGACCGTGCCGACCTTCGTCCAGGCGCTCCGCAGCACGAATTGGATGGCCGGGGTGTAGGCCCGGACCCAGGTCGAGTTCCTGGGCTCGCCCGACTCGTCGACGGCGTCGCTGACCCGGTCGATGAGCAGGTACGCCAGGACCGGCACGACGGTGAGTGCGACCACGAGCGAGGCGAGCAGCGCGAACGTGACCGTCAGCGAGAAGGCCAGGAAGAACTGGCTGACGAAGCCGCCGGCGAAGCCCAGCGGGAGGAACACGGCGACCGTGGTCACGGTGCTGGCGGTGATCGCGCCGGCGACCTCGCGCGGGCCCTGGAGCACCGCCGTCAGCCGGTCGTCGCCGAGGGCCCGGTGGCGATAGATGTTCTCGAGGACGACGATCGAGTCGTCCACCACCCGGCCGACCGCCACGGCCAGGCCGCCGAGGGTCAGGATGTTCAGGGTGATCCCGGCCGCCTGCATGATCACGAGGGCGGTCAGGATCGAGAGCGGGATGCTGACCGCCGCGACGAACGTCGAGCGGACGCTGAGCAGGAACAGGAAGATCGTCAGGACGGCGAAGACCGCCCCGAGGCCGCCCTCGCGGAGCAGCCCGTCGCTCGAG
This sequence comes from uncultured Chloroflexia bacterium, assembly GCA_963719145.1. GTDB lineage: Bacteria > Chloroflexota > Limnocylindria > Limnocylindrales > CSP1-4 > UBA5189. The sequence goes on along the minus strand of CAVRAX010000003.1, from coordinate 962,867 downwards.
TCGAGGATGAAGGTCGACTGATCGGCGACGGTCGCGATCTCGATCTGGTCGGGGTGGCGGGCCGCGGCCGCGTCCAGCACGGCGAGGACGTCCCGGGCCACGGAGACCGTGTTGGCGGCGGAGGTCTTGCCGACCGAGATCGTCACCGCCGGCTGGCCGTTCGTCCGGCCGTAGCCGGTCGTCGCGAGGCCGAGGACCTCGACCGAGCCGAGCTCGCCGAGGGTCACCGGCTGCGGGAGCGCGCCGCCCGGCGCAGTCGGCGATCCGCCGCTCGGCGGCGCGACCCGCACGCCGACGACGAGGCCCTTGAGCTGGTCCACGGATTCGAACCGGCCGATCGTCGAGACCGGAATCTTCCCGCCGTCGACCGGCAGCTCGCCGCCCGGCAGGGTCAGGTTGTTGGCCTGGAGGACACCGGTGATCTGCTGGATCGAGACGCCGGCAGCAGCAAGCCTCGCCGGATCGACGGTGATCACGAGGCGATCCTCGAGGCCGCCGGCGAGGTCGGCGTTGGCCACCCCGGCCAGCGCCGACAGCTCGGGCAGGATCTCGGTCCGGGCGATCCGTGCGGCGTCCTGGAGGTCGGCGCCGTCGACCGCCGACACCGAGGCGACGACCACCGGCGCGGCGCTGAAGTTGAACGCCCCGACCGACGGCTCGACGCCGGTGGGCAGGTTCGAGCCCTGGAGGTTCTGTTCGATCGTGGCGACGGCGTCGTCGAGATTGGCCCCGTAGTCGAACTGGGCGATCACGAAGGCGAACGAGTTGCTCGAGTTCGACTGGAGCTGCTCCAGGCCCTCGACGCCCGCGATCGCGCGCTCGATCGGCTTCGTCACCTGCTCGGTGACGTCGGCGGCGCCCGCGCCCGGGTAGGGGGCGATCACCGTGACGATCGGGAACGAGACGTCGGGCAGGAGCTCCTGCTTGAGGTTGCCCCAGGACAGGATGCCGCCGCCGAAGAGGGCGGCAGCGATCAGGAGCGTGACGCTCCTCCTCGCGACGGCGAGCTGGCTCAGGCGACTCATTCGGCGCTCTCCGGGTTCGGGATGGCGGTCGACGCCGTCGCGGGCGGTACCTGGGCTGCCGCCGAGAGCGCCGCCTGGGCGAGGATCCGGGTGGCGCGCTCGACGACCTCGAGCTCCTCGTCGCTGACGAGCGCGCACAGGGCGAGGAGGTGCCGCATGCTCAGCTCGCGCATCTGCTCGAGGGTCTGGGCCCCGGTCTCGGTCAGCGACACCCGGACCTGGCGGCGGTTGTTCGGGTCCTCCGATCGGGCCAGCAGGCCGAGGGCGACGAGATGTTCGACGGCGCCGCTGGCGGTGGAGATCGTGACCCCCAGTCGATGGGCGGTCTCGGACATGCTGAGCGCACCGGCCGCCATCAGGACGTACAGGAGCTTGGCCTGGGCCATCGTGATGTCGAGGTTCGTGAACTCCGGGACGTGGAGGGCGACCAGCCGCTGCTCGAAGAGCTCGAAGGCGGCCATCGCCCGGCCGAGCGCTGGGCGTTCCGTCAGTTTGGGCAAGACCATACAGTTCGATACTTCAGGAGTGTTTGGAGATACCGAACCGTATCGGGCAGCCTCGATCGCGTCAAGCCGTACCTTCGGCGAGGCGTCCCCCGGAGACCGTCGTCAGCCGGTCCGGAGCAGGAAGGTCCCGGTGGCGGGGTCCAGCACGATCGGCAGCGCCGCGAGCGGGATTCTCGTCGGGCCGCCGAGCACGGCGCCGCCGTGGGCCGGGTCGAAGACGGCTTCGTGACAGGGGCAGATGAGCAGCCCGTCGGGGGCATCCCACTCGACCGGGCAACCGGCGTGGGTGCAGGTGGCGTCGAAGGCGACGTACTCGCCGCTGGGGAGCCGGACGATGATCCCCGGGTCGCCGGCGGGTAGCGGCGGCGGAGCGTCGAAGGGGACGGTAAAGCTGACCGAGCCGGTCCGCTCGACGTCGGCCGTCGTCGCGACCGCCAGGCCGGGCGGAGGCGTCGCGCCTGGGAACGTCGGGGTCGGGCTCGCCGGCGCGGCGGTCCCGCCGGCGGTCCCGCCGCCGGTGCCGCGAGCCCCTTCGGGCGTTCCGTCGGATTCGAACCCGAGCATTCGAAGTGGCACGGCCAGGGACCCGACGGCGACCGCGGCGACGCCGAGGACGCCAGCCTCCAGGAAGGCCCGCCGGCTCGCCGACTGCGGGCCGGCGTCCGGGGGCTCGTCCGAGCGCCAGAACCGCTGCGGGATGGCGACGTTGCCGTGGCCGGCGAGGAGGACGGTGATCCAGCCCGCCGCGTACGGCAGGTCGGGTCCGTAGTAGTACGGCCGCGTCGCCCATGAGGCAGTCAGCCAGAAGAGCAGCGAAAGCCCCGCGCCGCCGAGGGCGGCGACGCGGAACCCGTAGCCGCTGAGCGCGCCGAGTCCGACCCCGATCTCGGCGACCGCGATGGCGAGGCCGATGAGGACGGCCCACGGCTCGACGAGATCGATCAGCCCGCCGAGCGGGGATTGCCGCGCGAAGATCAGCAGCTGTTCCCCGATCGACCCGGGTGCCCCGGTCGTGAAGAAGTCGGGGCTGAGGAGCTTGTCAAGGCCGGCGTAGAGGAACGTCGCGCCGAGGAAGAGGCGAAGTGGCACGAGCGCCAGGGCCGGGTTCTCGGCGGCCCGGCGGAGCACCTCGGCCACGCCCCCGGAGAGCCGCTCGAGCGCGCTCGGAGAGCGGCGCGCCGCCGCGCGAGCCCGGGCCCGCTCGGCGCGGGTGGACTTGGCCGAGGGTCCCCGGGAGCGCGGTTCTCCGGCCTCGGCCGCCGCGGGCTGGGGCTCCTGGCGCGGCGGACGCCGGTGGCCGCCGCGAGACGATCGACCGCGCCTCATCCAGGCAGCTCGTGCGGCAGGAGCGGCCGGGCATACAGGGTGTAGGCGGCGCCGCCCGAGGTGAATGACGTCTCGGAGGTCGCCGCGTCGAGGTCCGGTGCGAGGGCTGCGGCATCGCCACCGAGGACGACGCCCGATCGCAGGCCGGCGACCCCGAGATCCGGGACCGCGGGGCTGCCGAAGGCCGCGAGGTCGCCCGCCAGCGGCCAGGCGACGGTCGAGGAGGCGTCGCCGGCGGGAGCACCCGGCGCCACGAAGACCCGGTAGCCGAGCGGGGAGTAGACGGTTTCCGGCGCCGACGCCGCGCCCCATGGATCACTCGGATCGAGCAGCCGGTCGAGGAGGGCGAACGCGGCCGTCCGCTCGGGGTTGTCGCCGCCGCCGGGGATCCCCGGCCCTCCGGGGCCGCCCGGGCCGCTCGCCGCGAAGCGTGTCGTCACCACGGCGCCTTCCGAGCCGACCGCGAACACCGACGTCCCGGAATCGGCGGCGACGCCGGGATCGCCCGTCTGCGGCCGGTCAAGCCCGGCCGCGGCGATCTCGCCCTGAATCTCGGCCACCCCGTCGGGGCCCACGTCTCTGACGCTCACCCGCGGGAGCAGGGCGTCCGGCAGATCGGCCGGCGGCGAGCCCTGGGTGAGGATCCGGCCGTCCGAATAGACGACGACGGTCGGCAATGCGGCGATGCTTGAGACCGGGTTGATGAACCCACCCTCAGAGGTTACTTCGAGAACGATCAACAGGCCTGCGGCGGTTGGCCCCGCTGTCGGCGTTGCCGCGGGGCTGGCTGCCGGGGGACTGCTCGTCGGCGTCAGTGAACCGGTGCTGCCGCAGCCCGCGAGGACGAGCGGCAATGCCAGGCCGACCGAGGCGAGGATCCGGCGGACTGGGCCAGGGCTGGTGGACATGGGATCTCCCAGGGACGTGGTCGCGGCGGCGCCGCTTCGCGACCGATGACGCGACAGGACCCTGCCCGGTTCCCCACCCGTGGGTGGCGGGAACCGTCGCCTCAGCTCGGGATCCCGGCGAAGCTCGGCGCGGCGGCGCTGACGAGCCCGGTCGCGAGCGCGGCGGGCCGGGCATGGGCGCGGATGAGCGCAGCCATGTCGTCGACGGCGGCAGCGACGTCTCGAGCTGCCTCGTCGTGATGGCCCTCGACGGTCACGAGGACCTCGGTCGTCTCCGGGCCGGAGGCGCTCTCGGAGGCCTGGCGCCAGCACCAGCGGCGGGCCACGACAAGGCCGGCCTCGTCGATGAAGATGACCTCGCCTTCCTCGGCAGCCTCGCGCGAGCCGGAGCCCAGATCGGTGAACGTCTCGTCGCCGGTCGCGAACCGGACCGTCGTCGCGCCGGTGATCTGCCGCCGGTCGAACACGGCGACGGGCAGCCCATAGCGGATGCTCACGAGGTTGCCGAGGTCGACGAGGGCGTTGATCGACGGGATGGAGCCCTGCTTGGTCAGTCGCCGCAGGAGGGCCTCGCCAGCCGATCGATAGGCCGTCGGGTCGACCCCGAAGGCCCGGAACGCGCGACGCCAGGCGGCGAGGCTCGGCAGCTCGGAGAGCGGTCTCTCGCCGATCCTCAGCAGCGCCGACGCCTGCTCCGAGCGAAAGGCTTCGGCGAGCGCCGCTGACGATGGGCCGTTCGCGAGCCCGGAAGCGTGGATCGCCCCGCCGACGACCGCGGGAAAGCGCGTCGTGATCGAGGTGTCGTAGGCGAAGGTGGCCATGGGGCGATTGTCGCCGCGGCGCGACCGGTCTGCTCGGGGCCGTCGGCGGGATCGGCCGCCCGCGGCTCTGAACATCGAGCCACGACCACCCGTCATCGTCGCGTCAGATAGCCGTTATCAAGGTGACATCGGGCCTCGCCATGGTGTGCTCCACAGGCCGGCACCCCGATCGGCCGGACAGCCAAAGGAGCGTCCATGAGGAAGCGTCTCGCCCGCCTGGTCTCGCTCGTCGGTTCCGCCGCGCTGCTCGCCGGCCTGACCGTCGGGCCGGTCGCCGCCGCCGGGTCGCCGGTCGTCGGCCATGTCTACGTCAACAACAACAGTGCCGGTCGCAACACCGTCGCCGGCTTCGATCGCCACGCCGACGGGTCGCTCACGACCCTGGCCGGCTCGCCGTTCGATGCCGGTGGGGCCGGGACCGGCAGCCCCTTCGGCTCGGCCGGCGGCCTCCAGCTGTCGAGCAACGGCCGCTACCTGCTGGCCACCGATCCGGCCAGCAACGAGATCTCGGTCCTCAAGATCAAGCATGACGGCTCGCTCAAGCTCGTCGAGGTCGAATCATCGAACGGCGCCACGCCGGTGAGCGTGGCCACCAACGGCACGCTCGTCTACGTCGCCAACACCGGCGCCGGCGGCAGCAATTACACCGGGTTCCACCTGAACGCCGGTGGCCACCTGACCCCGATCGCCGGGTCCACCTTCGACCTCCCGGACAACGCCCTGCCGGGCCACGTCCTCATCAGCCCCGACGGCCGGCGCCTCGTCGGCGCGCGCGTCGGGCCGAATGCCGGGCCTTCGTTCCTCGATGGGTTCCGGATCGGGTCCGATGGCCGCCTGACGGCCGCCCCCGGCTCGCCATTCGCGGCCGAGGGCATCGGCCCCTTCGGCAGCGCCTTCTCGCCGACCAACGGCGACCAGCTCTTCGTCTCCAACGCCCACGACGGCGCGGGCAACGGCACGGTCTCCGTCTTCGACGTCGCCGACGATGGCACGCTGACCGGGATCAGCGGCTCACCGTTCGCCGACGGCCAGACGGCTCCCTGCTGGGTCGCGATCAGCCCCGACGGCGGCGTCCTGTTCGCGATCAACACCGGCTCGTCGTCGATCTCGCGATACACGATCGCGGCTGATGGGACGCTCGGTCTCGTCGGCTCGACGGCGCTGAACGGCACCGGGCTCACGGCCTTCGATGCCGCCGTGACCGCCGACGGGCAGTACCTCTACGTCGTCGACGCCGGGGCCGCCTCCGTCAGCGCGTTCGCGGTCGACGGGACGTCGATCACCGAGCTCGCGGGGTCGCCGGTTGCCATCGACGGTGGGGCCGCTCCGTTCGGCATCGTCCTCGACTGACAGAGGAATCGCCACGTCCCGTGGCGACGAAGGAGACGAGGCCCGGCGCCGGCGCGCCGGGCCTCGTCGCATCCCCGGCACTCGGACGGGCCTGGCGGCGCGAGGGCCTTGCGTCGGGCGCCCTCGCTGCCCGGCTAGGGGGCAGCGACCCGGGTCGTGATCAGGTCCGAGGCGGCGTTCTCCCGGCGAGCCAGGACGACGAATGGCAGGGCCAGGGCCTGGATCGCCGCCGCGATGACATAGGACGCCCCGTAGCCGGCGACGTCGGCCGACCGACCCAGGGCGGGCTGGGCGACGACGCCTCCGGCCGAGCCCATGAGCGAATCGAACGACAGGACCGTCGCCCGCTGCTCGGAAGCGATGACACCGTTGACGAACGCCTGCCGGAGCGGTGACTCGATCGCGGAGACCAGGCTCCACGCGGCCAGCAGGACGAGGGCGACGACGAAGCTCTGGGTCAGGCCGATGAGGACGAGGAGAATCGTCGTCAGGACGCTGCCGAGGATCAGGGCCTGGGTTCGCCGGCGGAACAGGCGGCGGACCCGGGACACGAGGAGGCCGCCCACGATCTGGGACCCGGCCACCAGGGCCGCCGCCAGCCCCGCGATCCCGTAGGCCCTCGGGTCGTGATAGAGCTCGAGCAGGTACGGCTGGGACGCGTAGAAGACGTAGATCCCCGCGCCGGCCGTAAACGGGGCCGCGAGCATCAGCCACCGAACCGGCGGGTTGCGGAGGCCGCCGCCGACCGCCCCGCGGACCACGTTCCGGATCGCGGCCGGCGCGCTCGTGGTGCGGTCGGGGACGAAGCCGACATCGCGCATGAAACGCCAGGCCACGATCAACGTCACGCCCAGGATCGCGGCCCGGGCCACGTACGGAACCCCGAGGTTCGTCGCCTGGGCGAGGATGCCGCCGGACACGGAACCGACGAGCATGGCCAGCCCACCGATCGTCTGGGCCCGTCCGAACACGTGCTCCAGCTCGCCTCGAAAGCCGCTGGCGTTCAGCGCGTCCACGAGCCACGCCTCCGTCGCGCCGGAGAAGAAGGTGAACCCGAGACCGAGGAGAACGGAGGCGAGCGCCCAGCCCCAGAGCGGTGCGTGGACCTGCCACATCGCGAGGTAGAGCAGCGTCGAGAGGAGCAGCGTCCCGGCGCCGAGCAGGTAGGAGAGCCGACGTCCGCGCGTGTCGGCGATGACTCCCGTCGGCACCTCGAAGAGGACCTGGCCGACGGTGAAGAACGCGTTTGCGGCGAACGCCTCCGCATTGCTGAGGCCGGCGTCGAGGAGGAACAGCGTATTGATGCCCCAGATGAACGACGCCGCGAGCGTGCTGAGCAGGGTCAACGCCAGGTATGTCCGCTGGATCCGTCTCGCCGACGTCAGGCGCGTCGGCGTCAACGACGACGTCCCTGGCCGGCGCCGCAGGAGCGCGGCGTCACGTCTCGATCGCCCCGCCCGACTCGCGGAGATGGCGCCGGAAGTCGTACGACGGGTCCGAGCCCCGGCGCTCGAGGTACTCAGCGAAGCCGAGCTGCTCGCGGAGCGAGGTCCCGCTCGCGAGGCGCTCGGCCTGGAGGCGCTCGGTGGCCATGATCTCGGCCGCGATCCGGAAGGCCTCCTCGATCTCGTCCGCGGCGAGGAACAGGACGCCGTCGTCGTCCGCCACGACGATGTCGTCAGGGGTCACGACGACGTCGCCGATCCGGGCCCGCCCGAGCCCCTCGGCAAGGCCTGACCGGCCACCCAACGGGCCGACCGGCACGGACCCGCGGGTCCAGACCGGCAGCCCGATGCGCCGCAGCTCGGCTTCATCGCGGTGGCAGCCGTCCACGATCATCCCGGCGAGCCCGGCCGCGGCGGCCTCGCCGACCGTCAGGTCACCGATGCAGCCCTCGTCGAGCCGGCCGGCGTTGTCGATCACGAGGATCCCCCCGGGCGTCGCGCCATCGATGGCCTCGAGGAAGACGTCGACGCTGCCGCGGTGGCGGCAGGGGATTGCCGGTCCCGAGATCGGCGGCCCGGCCGCCAGCCGGTGGATCGCGCTCGGCGCGACGCGCGGGACACGGCCCAGGCGAACGAGCGCGTCGGCGACGGCCGCCGCGGCAAGGACCGGACGCGCGTCCGTGGCCATGGGCTCATCGTACGCGACCGGCCGGACGAGCCCGGTGGTGACGCTCCTGATCAGTGGCCGCGACCCGCTTCGCGATGCGGGACCTGGTGACCGGCTGCATCGCGGCGTCGCGGTCCGGCGAGCCAGAGTGCCACCGCCCACCCGGCGAGAGCGACCATGACGAGTCCTACCAGCGGGGCGTAGGTACCGAGGCGGTCGAATGCCAGCGCGCCGCCGTAGACGGCAATCGTTCCGCCGATCGGATACGCGACGGCCAGAAGCCCGAAGATCGTCCCGAAGCTGGGGCCGCCGAAGACGTCGGAGAATGCCGCCGACCGAACCGCGATCGTCGCTCCCGACCCGATCCCATGGAGGGCGATTCCGATCAGGGCGAGGGCGGGCGTCGCGGACGAGGCACCGAAGGCGAGGAGCACGCCCCCGCCGACGACCCCAACCGCGAAGACGCCCACCACACGCCGGCCGAGGCGATCCGACAGCGCTCCCCCGAGGACCTGCCCGGCGACATAGGCGAGGGCCTGGGCTCCGAGCGCGCTCGCCGCGAAGTCGGCGCCCAGCCCCGACCTCACCGCGTGCGGAACGAAGGCCTGCAGGACCCCTTCGTCAAAGGCCCCGATCGCCACGGCGCCGGCGAAGAGGACCCAGAAGCGCCGGGTCCGGATGGTCCGGCGGATGCTGGCCCGCCCGGCCGTCGAAGCTCGACTGCCGGTCGGGAGCGGCTCGAATCCCGCGGCGACCGCCCCCGGTCCGGCGGTCTCGTGGAGGCCGGAGGCCTGCGCGGCCAGCTCGGTCTCCTTGGCCCGCGTCCGCCCCGCCGCCCCGCGGGCCGGGACGACGATCGGCGGGCCGCTCGTCATCAGCCAGACGAAGACGACGCCGGCCAGCGACGCGGCAAGGAAGACGAGCGACGCGGAGCGCCAGCCACTCGCTTCGATGAGCCCGGCCGCCACCGGCAGCGCGACCGCGACGCCGACACCCGGCCCGGCATAGGCGATCCCGAGCGCCATCCCGGAGGCACCGGCATAGCGCCTCGCGATCGCGGTCGACGTGCCGATGAAGGCGAGCTGGAGGCCGACCGCGTGGAAGGCCGCAAAGGCGAAGAATCACGAGCGAGATATCCGGGGCCAGGTAGACGGACAGCCAACCTGCCGCCAGGAGGACCATGCTCGCCGTGAGCAGGTCACGATCGGCGAACTCGTCGTAGGCTCGACCCAGGAGCGGGCTGGCGACGGCCGTCACGACCAGGAACATCGTCCACGGCGTGACGGCGACGGTTCGACTGATCCCGAACTCATCGGCGAATGCCACCGACAGGGCGGGGAACGTGTACAGGCCGCCGTACGCGATCGCGCCGACCACGAAGGCGCCGACGAGCGGGACGGACAACCTCGTGAATCGGAGGGCGGCCGGCGGCGGCGTCATCGCCATCCCGGCATCGTACGCGAGGCGACCAAGGTCACCTTCCCCAGGGGGGCCGGCCGACAGGATAGAGGGGGCCGCTCGGCCCCCGGCGTCGGGCTGGAGGACCATCGCCATCGACGGGTGGCCTCCCTACCCTGAGCGTGGAGGTCCCGCCATGCTGGAGCACCGAGTTGAACTGAAGATCGTCGACTGGGACGACGTGCCTTTCCGGGAGGCGGTCGATCGCGCCTGGGACACCATCCGTCATGGCAGCGTGGACATCGATTCCACGACGGCTGCGGCACACCTCCAGCTGCTGCTCCGCGGAGCCGGCTACCCGCAGGCGGTCGTCGACGTCCACAAGACCGTCGACGAGGCCCTCGCCCACATCGCCCATTTCGAGGTTCGCCAGTCCGTCGCGCCCATCGCCCTGCCCAGCTGACCGTTCGGGACGACGGCGACAGGATCGCTGGCCCCCGGGCGACGGCACGATGCCAGCGGAACCCCGGGCGACGACGGACCGTCGAGACGGCATGAGGACACGATCCGCGCCACCGATCCTGATCGTCCTGGTGCTGCTCGCCGGTGCCTGTTCGAGCGGCACGGGACGGACGCCTGGCCCGCTGCCGCCGGCCGCGAGTCCGACCCCCGGCTCGACGCTCGCGGGCCCCACGCCGACGATGGCGGGCCCAGGCCCGACGCCCATCGCGGTTGACGTCTCCAGCCCGGAAGCCGCTGCCGCCCTCGTCATCGCGTCTGACCCGCGGTTCGAGGGTGCCATCGAGATGACGCCGGACGTCATCGGGGCCTCGAAGTGGTGGGCAGCGCTGGCCCTCCAGAACGGGGCCTATCGGATCACGGTGACGGTCGGCTGGGGCGATTGCCCGTCGGGCTGCATCAACCGGCACACCTGGGCCTTCCGGGTCACCGCCACCGGCGACGTCACGCTCCTCGAGGAGTCCGGCGATCCGCTCATGGAGGAGGCCGTGCCGCAGGGCTGAACTGCCGGGTCGCCCGCTGTCGGCCGCCGGGTGGCCGGTACCATTGCGCCGTGGAGCTGCCCGTCGCGCTCATCCAGACGGACGCGGGGCCGAATCCCGAGGCGAACGTCGCCCGGGCGGCCACGCTCGCGGACGTGGCCGCCGCGGCCGGCGCGCGGCTCGTGGCCCTGCCTGAGTACCTCCAGTACCGCGGGTCGGACGAGGGCTTCCGGGCCTCCGCCCGCTCGATCCCCGGGCCGTTCACGGCGCCCTTTGCCGAGATCGCGACGAGGCACGGATGTTGGGTCCTCGTCGGCAGCCTGGCCGAAACGTCGGGTGACCCAGCACGGCCCCACAACACCTCGGTCCTGCTCGGGCCCGATGGCCTCGTCCGCGCCCGCTATCGCAAGATCCACCTCTTCGACGTCGAGGTGGATGCCGGCCCGGTCGACCGCGAGAGCGCCCGGGTCACCGCCGGTGATGAGCCCGTCGTGGCCGATGTCGACGGCGTCGCGCTGGGCCTCTCGATCTGCTACGACCTGCGGTTCCCCGAGCTCTATCGGACGCTCGTCCTGGCGGGGGCCGAGGTCCTGGCGGTTCCCTCGAACTTCACGGAGCGAACCGGCCGCGACCACTGGGAGGTGCTTCTCCGGGCCAGGGCGATCGAGAACGGGGCCTGGGTCATCGCACCATCGCAGATCGGGGGACCGCCGGGCCAGCCCGCTTTCGGTCGGTCGATGGTCATCGACCCGTGGGGGATCGTCGTCGCCCAGGCAGCGGACCGCGAATTGATCGTCCACGCCGTCATCGACACCGATCGGGTCACCGCGGTACGGCGGCAGATTCCCGCCCTCGCCAATCGACGACCGGGAGCTTACCGGCTCGGTTGAGCAGGGTCGGCAGCCGAGCTCACCGGCTTCGCAGCGCTGGGAATCGAAGAGCCGCGCCCGTTGGGCGCGGCTCCGGATCGGCGGGTCGGACGGTGACCTGCCCCGAGGCGTCAGTTGATGAGCTCGACGACGTAGGCGCCCATCGCCTGGCCGTTGCCGTGGCCCTGGACGATCGTCATCGGCGGGGCATTGAACTCTTCGCTGAACCAGCCGCTGATCTTCTTCGAGCTGCCACCGACCGAACCGGTGAGATGGAACCAGGCCCAGCCGGTCAGGGCTCCCGTGTCGCTGACGATCGCGACGGGGAACGAGTCGCCGACGGACGCCAACAGCGCGTCGAAGAGGGTCGTGTGCGAGCCGGCGTTGAGAGGTCCGATCAGGTCGTCGAGATAGACCGTCGTCGAGGTGCCGTCATTGTTGATGAGGTCCCTGACCGTGTTCGAGTCGCCGTTGCAGGGATTGCCATTGGCGGTGCAGAAGACCGTCCAGTTGAAGGTGGCATCGTTCTGCGGGACGTCCTGGTTGCCGGTGCCGGGCTCATCGAAGGCCTTCGGCGAGTTTGGATTTCGGTTGGCAGCGTTCTTGAAGGCCTTCTCATTGAAGATGATCGGCATGGCCCCGTAGGCGCCGTTCGGGATGCCGGCCTGGACGGTCGCGGTGGTCGCGACGTTCCAGGACGCGAAGCCGAGGATGCCCGAGAAGTAGTTCCGATGCGGCCGGGTGACATCGACCGTGATGGAGGTGCTGCCGATCGTGACCGTGACGGTCGTGTTGTTCGTCCCGTTCGTGTAGCCGTTCTTGGCCGCGACCGACTGGGCGGCGGCGGTCGAATCGATTCCGTTGACGTAGGCGTAGCCGGCGGCCATGGCCGCCGCGTCGGCGACGTTCTGCTGGTCGCGGCGCTGCAGGAACGTGTCGCCGCCATCGATGATGAGTCCCGTCATTCCGACGAGGGCGACGAGCGCCAGGGCGAACACGACGAGGAGCTGGCCGCGCTCCGACCCGCCCCAGTTCGGGGCCGTCGGCCGCCGGCGTGCGGACGTTGGACGAGGCATGGCTGTTGACTCCTTGTTCACTGGACCTGGATGTGTGCGGTGGACGTGACGGTGAATGGATTGGGGATCGGCAGGAGAGGCGTCACGAGGCGGAAGGTCACGCTCGTCCGGACGCGGACGAAGTCGCCCGGCGGGCAGAACGAGCCGGGATCCACGGTCACGGTTGTGTTCGAGACGTCGACGCAGTCGATGGTGATCCCGGACGTGGCGAGTCCGGGGACGAGGCCCTTCTGGGTGTTGACGGCCGCGAGGGTCTGGGCCGACCAGGTGGCGCTCGTGCACGGCCCGACGCACTGGTGGACCGCGGCCGCGCGGGCGATCTCGCGGGCCGCCTGGGCGACGCCGTTGTTCGTGTAGATGCCCCGGCCCAGGTCGACGACCCCCATCATGAGGAACAGGAACGGGATGAGGGCGAGCGCGAACTCGGTCAGGGTCTGTCCGCGGGCCGTGTCGCGGGCGGCCGCTGCAAGGCGGATCGAACGGCCGCTCACGGCTTCACCATGATCGAGTAGCCGCCGGCCGTCGAGAAGAACGTGCCGCTCGTGACGGTCAGGCTCAGGATGTAGTGCTGGGTGCTGGGCCCCGGGTTGTTGTAGACGTGCGGGACCTGGGACTGGCCGTACGTGGTGACCCCGTCGCCCCAGCTCCAGGCCCAGACGGTGACGCAGGAAGGGCTGTAGGTCGTGGTGTCGGTGACGGCCACCGTGACCGGCGTGGTGACGTCGCCAACCGGAACCGTTGTGTACGTGAAGCCGGCGCTGACGATGTTGCAGCCCGGGGTCGGTGAGGGCGAGGGTGTCGGCGTCGGCGACGGCGTCGGCGTCGGGCTGGGCGTCGGGCTCGGCGTCGGTGTCGGCGAAGCGGTCGCGCTGGGCGCCGCCGGGAGGGCCGAGATCTGGTTGGTCGAGGTCGAGCTGAAGGTGATCGTCGAACCGCCGAAGAAGGCGGCCATGACGGGCGTCAGGAGGTTGAACCGTCCTCTCGCGGTCACGCTGACCGTATTGCCCATCGTCCCCGAGCAGTCCGGGGTGCAGGTCATCGTGATATCGGCCGGCGCGACAGTGATGACCGAGCCCTTCGACTCGAGGATCGCCCGGCAGATCACCAGGTTGGCGTCGGGATTGACGCTCGAGCACGGTTGACCGGCAAGGAAGGAGGTCGGCGTCTGCGCCGCCTGGAACGACGCCTCGCGGGCGACATTGGCGACCGTGACCCTGGCGTAGGCGATTCGGCCGAGGTCGATCGCGGCCGACAGGATCACGAGGAAGACCGGCAGCAGCAGGGCGAACTCGGTCAGGCTCTGGCCCAGCGGGCGCTTGTGGTGGCGGCGGAGGGTTCGTCGGATTTGCATCGTGCTCCTGGGGCCTCGTCGCGGAGAGGACAACGGAAAGGCTGGCGCCCCCGCCTTGCACGATGGATTGAAACGGTGCGTGTGTGCATAGCCCGACGGGTTGGCACGAGGCAGCCGATCGTCCTATACGCGGACGGGCACCGCGGCGAGGCCTACCGCAATTCGGACATGAAGGAGCCGCGCCTCGAACGAGGCGCGGCTCCTGGGCTGCCCATCCCCCCGTCGGCGAGCAGCCGTCCCTCAGGCCCTGCGGAGCTCCTTGGTGGGGGCGCCGGAGAGCCGGACGACCATCAGATGGCGCCGCAGGCGCGATGGACCCGGACGCCGCGGCCCCCGAATGACGCGGGCAACCACGATTGGCTCACTTGATCAAGGAGACCCCGAGGGTCCCGGACTGTCCCTGGGTCAGCGGATTGATGTCCACCTGCCCGGTGATGGTCGCGGCGGTCCACCAGCCCTTGATGCAGCCGGTGCTTCCGTTCCCGCCGACATACGGCTGGCCCGGATCCTGGTTGCACTCTGGATGGTTGTTGGCGTTCGTGTAGGCCCAGTCGAGCTGGAAGGCCTGGAACTGGGTGATGTGGTACTGGAGGTTGTTGCCGTTGCCCCGCGTGGCATCGAACTCCGGGATCCAGACGAGCGAGTCATGGTAGGTGTTCAGCGCGTCCTCGACACCCGGACTGTTCGTGTTCCCGGTCGTCGTGTCGATCCACTGCGGCAGGTTCAGGTTCGAGTTGCACGGCGTGAGGATCTCGTTGATCAGGCCGGGCGTGCCGTTCGTGGTGTTGCAGGGCCAGTCGAGCCAGCCAACGGAGCCCGGGCCGTTCCTGCAGAGCGGCACGATCGACTCGTTCGCGTCGTCGAAGATCGTGGTGACGGGCCACGGATCGGTCCCAACCTGGAGGGAGGCATTCCCGGCGCAGGTCGAGGTCTGCACCGGAATGGCGACCGGGATCGTTCCGCAGATCGTGTTCGGCGGGCAGAAGGTCGTGACCGCCCCAACGATCGAGGTGGCCTGGGCGCCGGTCCCGAGCTGGTTGATCCCGACGATCCCGGCGACGAACGTGCTGAACTGCTTGGTGGTCACCGCTCGAATGCCCTGGGCGCCGGCCGGAAGCGAGCCGGCCCCGACGAGGCCGAGGTCGAGCGAGCCGTCGTAGTTCGTGTAGTTCGCGGTGACGACGGTGTTGCCGTTCTGGGCCCCGGCCCCATAGACCGCCTCGCACACGGCCAGGTCCCATGGATCGGTGGTCGCCGTGGGACAGGGTCCGGTGTAGGACGAGCTCGGGGCGGTGGCCCCGGCCCAGTACTCGGCGAGGATGACGCTCCCCGCCTCGGAGCCCGAGTCGGCCGCGTTCTGGGACTGCCGCTGCTGGGACCAGGCGTTGCCGCCGTCGATGATCAGGGCAACGACCCCCAGCAGCCCGACCAGCGCCAGCGCCAGGATGACGAGCGCCTGCCCTCGCTGGGTTCGGGTGGATTCGTGGTTCGGCACCTTGGTCTCCTTGGTCTCCGTGGTCGAGGTCACTGCCCGGGGACGCAGACAGCGGCGGTTTGGGGACAGATGAATTCAACGGGCTCTTTCGACGTCGACGACAGCACGATCGAGCTGCCGACGATGTTCGAGATGATCGGTGTGATCAGGGTGAAGGTGTAGGACGTGGTCACGACCGCCAGGCAACCGACCTGCACCGGCGAGCAGGCGGCGGTATCGGTGATGTTCCGATACGTGACCGTCGCGGTCGCCCCGCCGAGGACCACGGCAGCCTGCTCGGCGCAGTCCTGCGGCGAGGTCATCGTGGGGTCACCGGGGCTGGCGTTCGAGCCGCCGACGCATCCGAGGCCCGCGCCATTCTGGTTCACGATCGCGACTCGGACGCCCGCGCGCGATGCGTTCGAGAGGGTGTTGTAGGCGTAGATCGCGCGGCCGAAGTCGAGGATCCCGAGCAGCAGGATCAGCAGGACCGGCAGGATCAGGGCGAACTCGACCAGGCCCTGGCCGTGCGAGCGGTGGCGAACGAGTCGGCTCATGGCACGGGGTTCGCCCCGGACGGCGCGACCCGCATCGTCGCACCGCACTGGTAGGTCCCGCCCACGAGGGCCGGCGTGTCGAACAGGCCGCCCTGCGGGGCCTGGAGCTGGATCGTGTAGGCCTGGCCCGGCGGCGGCGCCCCGGTGGCGTAGACGAAGGAGTTGCCCTGCTTCTTGTAGAAGTACAGGTTCGAGCTCAGGAAGTGCGCCGCCGTCCAGGTGGCGGTGGCGCTGTTCGAGCTCGTTCCGACGAAGGTCGGGATGACGCAGCCCGCGTTCACGTAGGCGTTGAGCGTCAAGGAATTGGTGCCCGACGCTGTCGTGACGGTCTGGATGACGTCAAAGATGCCCGGCGCCGAGTAGGTGTGGCTGGGGCTGGCGGTTGTCCCGAATGCCGAGCCGTCGCCGAAGTCCCAGCTATACGTCGCGCCAACGTTGTTGAGCGACGTGTCGGTGAAGGCCACGGTCATCGGCCAGGTGTAGAAGATCGAGTCGCCCGTCGAGCCCCCGCAGTTCTCGCCGTTCGGTCCGCCGACGGTCATGCAAGGCGCGGGGACGGTTCCGTAGAACCCGGCCACCGGCGCCGGGGCCGGGCCGTTCGTCGTGACCGTGTGGCTGTAGACAGATTGGCCCGCGCCGTTCGTCTCGGTGAGGGTGACCGTGAACGTCGTGTTGCCGCCATACGTGTGAGCCGCCGGGACGGGGTTCACCGGGTCGGTCGTGCTGTCGCCGAAGTTCCACAACCAGGTCTGGGCCGGACCGCCGTTCTGCGGTCCCAGGACGAAGTTGACCGTGAGCGGGCTGAAGCCAGAATTCGGAACGATCGAGAAGTCCTGGTCCGGAGCGCTCAGGGGCGCGATCGTCTGGCCGGGCACGACGTTCGCCAGGATCCCGGCGCGGATCGGAAAGTCGGCCGAGGCGTTGACCTGGACGACGCCCCCCGGAAAGAGCGCGCCGATGAACGGCGTCAGCAGCGGGAAGGAGCAGTGCAGGACGACCACCGCCCGCCCGCCGACGATCGTCCCGGTGACGCCGGGGAACGTCGGATCCGCGATCGGCGCGGGGTCGCAGTTCGTCCCGGCGGTCTCCTTCGCGACGATCGCCCGGTATTGCGTCAGCTGCGCGGCCGTCAGCGGTGGGTTGCCGCTGGCCGCGTAGTTGGCCGCGATCCGGGCGGCGTTGTTCAGGGTCACCCAGCCCAGGAACACGCGTCCGAGGTCGAGCGCGAAGAGCAGGATCAGGAGGAGGATCGGCAACGTAAGGGCGAATTCCGCGAGGCTCTGGCCTCGGCCCCGCCCGCGCCGCCGCTCTCGATTGAGGAAGTGCATCGCTGAGATCGTTCCCCCTTTTGGTCGCCGTAGTCTCGGGCCGGTACCTTGCATGGGACCTTTCGCCCAGTGCGCGCAGGCACCGCTCAGTACGAACGACCGGTGGGAAGGTACACCGACGCGGGCAATGATCATCGCCATGAAGCGCTTGATCGCCGCCGCCCTCTGGTTCTACGCTTTCTGGTACGCGGGCTCATTCCTGGCCCTGATCCTCGGCGTCCCGGATCTGCTCGGCCCGGTTCTCGGCCTCACGGCCGGCGCGGCTGTCGGACTCGACCCGCGACGACTCATCTGGATCCGCCGTATCGAGACCGAGCCGGCCGCAGCCTGACGCCATCTGGCCGACTGGAAGCAGCGAGCGACCTCGGCATCAGGTCTCAGCCGCGGCCGGTGACTCGGCCGGCAGCGCGATCGTGAAGGCGGCCCCGGAAGTGGAGCCGGCAGGCTCCAGCTCGAGCGTGCCGCCCATCGCCCGGCACAGCTCGCGCGAGACGTAGAGACCGATTCCCGTCCCCTCCGGGTGCTCCCTTCCGGTCCCCCGCGCGTACCGTTCGAACAGGGCCTCCCGATCGGCGTCCGTCACTCCCGGCCCGCCGTCCGAGATCGTCAGGAGCAGCCGACCGACCGGCGCCTCCGGCCGCAGATACGCCCCGACCGCTGACCCGCGGCCGTACTTGACGGCGTTGTCGAAGACGGCCCAGAGGATCTGGTCGAGCTGGTCCCGATCGGCGATGGCCAGCCAACCGGGCGCCTGATCGTCGAGCTCGAACGGAACCTCGGTCGCCCCGAGCGCATCCCACGCGTGGCGGACCCGGGGCCCGAGGGCCATGACCTCGAGGCGCGGCCGGAGTGTGCCGGCCTCGAGTCGCGACACCGCCGTGAGCTGCCGAACCATCCGCGAGAGGCGCTCGGACTGCTCCGTGATGATCGCCAACCGCCGATCGGCCCGCTCGTCCTGGAGCTGCTCGGCATAGGCCCGGATGCTCGTCAGCGGGGTCTGGAGGTTGTGGCTGATGCCGCGCAGGAAGTCGTCCTTCGCGGCATCGAGCTGGACCAGGCGCTCGGTCTGCTCCTGGACCTGCTCGAAGAGCTCGACGTTGCGGATGGCGACGGCGATCTCGCTGGCGAAGAGCTCCAGCAGGTCCTGGTCGGCCGCGTCCCAGGAGCGGGTCGCCGGCAGGTGACCGGTCAGGATGCCGACCCGCTCGTCGGGCAATGCCAGGACCGCCCGCACCGGGCGCTGCTCGCCGGGAATGACCTCCTCGACCTCGACCTCCTCGGGATCGCCGAGGTGGAGCGCTGCGTCGATCATCTGGAAGGCCGAACGAGCGCTCGACGTCGCGTGGGCGACCAGCCGATCCAGGCCGTCGCGTGGCGACGTCTCGCCGATCGCGAGGAGGATCCGGCCGAGCTCGGCATTGCGCCGGGCCAGGTCACCCGCAAGGCGGTTATGACTCTCGACCAGGCGGGCGAGCTCGTCCTCGCCGGCCACCTCGACACGGGCCGAGAGGTCGCCCGCCGAGACCCGCTCGACGGCCCTCGCGATCGCCCGCAGCGGCTGGGTCAGGTTGCCGGCCAGGAAGTAGGCGAAGATCACGGCGAGGATGATCGCCACGGCCAGGGCGAACACGATGAGGGCAGCCAGGGTCGAGTCGAGGGCACCGGTCCTGGCGACCTCGGCGGCGACGAGCGCGAGCCCGAAGCCGGCCAGGGGAACGACGGCTCCGGCGATGAGGCCGGCCGTCAGCCGCGCCCGGAACGAGTAGCCGGGCCCGACACGCTGCGGAGCGGACGACGCCTCGGGGCGACCGGCCTCGGTCACGCTCCTGGCCCAGCCACCGGATCCTCGACCCGGACCAGCCGATAGCCGAGCCCCCGAACGGTCACCAGGTGGACCGGGCGATTCGGGTCGGGCTCGATCTTCTGGCGGAGTCGTCGCATGGTCACCCAGACGTAGGAGGGATCCGCGTCATCGCTGTCGCCCCAGCCCCGGTCCAGGAGCGTCTCGGTCGTCACGGTCTGACCGAGGTTCGCCGCGAGCGCGAAGAGGAGCCTCGACTCGGTCGGTGTCAGCTGGACCGTCTGGCCCGCGACGGTCGCGGCCCGGCGGTGGAGCTCGAGGACGAGGTTCTCGCCAAGGACCAGCTCGCGCCGCGGCACCTTGTCGCCGAGGCGCCGGAGGACTCGGCCGATCCGGGCCCGGAGCTCCGGGTAGTGGAAGGGCTTGGTCACGTAGTCCTCGGCGACCTCCTCGAGGAGGTCCGCCTTCGAGTCCGCGACGTCGATCGCGGACAGGACGATGATCGGCAGGTCGGCCTGGGCCTTGATCTCGCGGGCGAGCGTCAGGCCGTCCATGCGCGGCATCATCATGTCGATGATCAGGAGGTCCGGCCAGCCGCCCCGGAGCCGGCCCAGGGCCTCGTCCCCGTCGCGGGCAGTCTGGACCTCGAAGCCGTCTGCCCGGAGCTGGTCGGCGAGCAGGACCAGCAGGTTGGGATCGTCGTCGACGAGGAGGATGCGCGGCGCGCCTGCCTCGCCCCGCCGTCCGCCGCTCAGCATGGGCCGAGTATAGGCGGGCGATTCACAGGCCCGACGGGGATCAGGGGGCCTTGGGATCCACGAACCGGCAGCGCTCCCGGAGCGGGCAGTGCTCGTGCTTCGGGCGGCGCGCCTGGCAGACGAGCCGGCCGTGGCGGATGAGGTTGACGTGGGCCTCGTAGACCTCGTCCGGCCGGAGCATGGCCAGGAAGTAGTCGTGGGCGTCGTCGGCGGAGGCCTTCTTCGGCAGCAGCCCCACCCGGTGGGCCACCCGATCGACGTGCCGGTCGACGGCCATGAGCGGCATGCCGAAGGAGAACATCAGCAGAACCGAGGCCGTCTTCTTGCCGATCCCGGGAATGCTCACCAGCCAGTCGCGGGCCTCGAGCGGCGCCAGCTCCGCGAGGAACTCGAGCGAGTGGTCGCCCCGTCGCTCGCGGATCGCCCGGAGGGTCGCGTGGATCCCCTTCGCCTTCTGGTTCGGAAGGCCGCCCGGCCGGATCAGCTCGACGAGCTCCTCGAGCGGCGCCCGCTCGACGGCCTCCCAGTCGGGGGGCGCGCCGTCGGGCAGGCCGTCACCGCCCCAGCCGGGCCCCGGGATGTGGCGCTCCGAGGGAAGCCCTGACGGATACGCCGCGCGGAGGGCCTCGAACGCCTTCTCGGCGTTGATGTCGGCGCTGTTCTGGGTGAGGATCGTGAGGATCAGCTCGCTCGTCGGGTCCAGGCGGCGCTGCCACGTCGGGTGACCGTGGATCGAGGCCAGGCCGTCGAGGACGTCGGGGACGAGGCCCGGCCGCGTCCGATCGAGGCGCTTGACCCAGGCCTTGACGGGGTCGGGCCGGCGTCGCTTCTTCCGCCTCGTCGGGGAGCGCCGGGCAGTCGGTCGTCCGGTGGTCTGGCGCCGCGTCGTCGGGGCGATCCTCGACGCGCCTCCGGAGGGAGGGGCCGGCTCGGGGTCGTTCGGATTCAAGCGCCACCCTCCTCGGCGGAGGGTCAGGACTCCGCCGCCGCCATTCTCGCGCCACAGGCGACGATCGGTGCGGCTCCGGCGGCCATCGCGTCGGCGACGGCGACCGGTCGCTCCCAGACGGGTGCCACGCTCGCCCCGACGCTGGCCAGCGCGACCACGCCCGGCTCTTCGACGCCGCCGCCAACGGCGATACAGCGGACCCCGGCGCCGCGCGCCAGGCGGGCCACGCCGAGGGCCGTCTTGCCGAACGCGGTCTGGGCGTCGATCCGGCCCTCGCCGGTGATCACGAGGTCCGCGTGGGCGAGACGCTCCGCGAACCCGACGCTCTCCATGACCAGCTCGATTCCCGGACGGAGGGCGAAGCGGGCGAACCGCCCGGCCAGGCAGAGCATTGCGAAGCCGACGCCACCGGCCGCGCCCGCCCCGGGGGTCGTCCGCTCGTCGACGCCGCAGGCGGCTTCGAGGGCGTCCGCCCAGGCGGCGTTCCGGGCGTCCAGCTCCCGGACCTGGTCCGGCGTGGCGCCCTTCTGGGGTCCGTAGGTCGCCGCCGCCCCGTGCTCACCGAGAAGCGGGTTCGTCACGTCGCAGGCGACCTCGAGCGAGATGCGCCCGAGCCGCGGGTCGAGGCGGTCGAGGTCGGCGTGGAGGCGGCCGTCGGGGCTCGAATCCACGATCGCCCCGAGGGCCTCGAGAATCCCCCGGCCGCCGTCGGACGTCGCGCTGCCGCCGATCCCCAGGACGATATGCCGCGCTCCCGCGTCGATCGCCGCCCGGAGCAGGTCACCGGTGCCGTGGGTCGTCGCGCCGATCGGGTCGAGCTCGCCGGGCGCGAGCCGGGACAGGCCTGACGCCGCGGCGAGCTCGACGATGGCCGTGGCCCCATCGACGGACAACAGCCACGTTGCGTCGATCCACCGTCGCAACGGGTCCCGGGCGCGCGCGGTCCGGCGGGCCCAGCCGCCCGCGGCCTCGATCGCGACCATCGTCCCCTCCCCGCCGTCGGCGAGGGGCGCCATCGAGATGTCATCGTCGGGCCGCGCCTCGCGCCAGCCGGCGGCGATGGCCGCCGCGACCTCGACCGAGGAGAGCGAGCCCTTGAACGAATCGGGGGCGATCAGCAGCCGCATCGTCCGGTCCGCCGGCACTCAGCGGCCGCCGGCGGTGCCGTTCCCCGGTCCGTGCCGGCGCTCGAGGTACTCCGGGATCCGGATCATCGGCGGGCGTTCGAGGTCGGCCAGCTCGATGACCTCGAGCGAGAGGCGGCCCCGTCCGGAACGTGGCAGCTTCATCGTCGAGCCGAGCTCGGCGAAGAGGCGGGCCTTGCGTCGCTCCTCGAGCCGCTTCATGACCGCCTGGAGGATGACGAAGCTCATCCGGGACAGGCCCTCGAGCTCCTGGTTGCGATGGACCCGGCGCTCGAGGTCGACCTGGCCGAGGCCCTCGATGCCGGTCCGCTCCGCGATGTCGATGAGGTGCCCGATCTCCACGGCGTAGCCGGTGAAGAACGGGATCTGCTCGAGGATCGACCGTCGCCCCGCGTACTCCCCGGCGAGGGGTTGGATGAAGCCCGACAGCTCGGGGTAGAAGAGGTTGATGAGCGGCCGGGCGACGAGCTCCGTGACCCGGCCGCCACCCCCCTCACGGAGGACGCCGCCCTCCACGATCGGGCGCTGGTAGTAGCCCTTGACGTACTGGAGCCGGGTTTCGTGGAGGAGCGGTCCAAGGGTCCCGTAGACCATCCGGGGGTGCCAGTTCCGGACGTCCGTGTCGGCCCAGACGACGATGTCGCCGGTCGTCTCGAAGAGCGACTTCCAGAGGGCCTCGCCCTTGCCCCGGAAGGAGCCGTAGCGGGCGAGGACGTCGGGGTGCTGGACCACCCGAGCGCCCTCGGCCTCGGCGATCTCGCGGGTCCGGTCGGTCGAGGCCGAGTCGATGACGAGAACCTCGTCGAGGAGCGGGACGCGACCGACCATCTCGCGAATGGCCCGGCGGACGATCGGCCCGACGGTCTCCTCCTCATTGAGCGTGGGCAGGACGAGGCTGATCGTGAGGCCCTGCTTCTCCTTGAGCTGGACGAGCCGGCGCAGGTCGGAGAACTCGCCGTGGTGGAAGTTCGATTCGCCGAACCAGCGCTCGACCCGGGTCGGGACGGCCCGGGCCTCCTCGGCGGCCCGGTCGGCCGCGGCCAGGGTCTCTGCCCGGGAGGCGAGCTGCTCGAACGTCTGGCGGCCGATCGCCTCGCGCGTCTTGACCACGACGACCGTCGAGCGCGAGCGGGCGGCGATCGCCTCGGGCATCGCCCCGAAGAGGTTGGGCGAGGCGTCGCCGGAGGTCGGGGCGGCGGCCGCGCCCATGATCACGAGGTCGGCCCGGTCCGCCTCCCGGAGGATCGCATTGCGGACGTTGGCCGCCTCCCGGACGACCGTCTCGACGCGGGCAGTCGCGTGCTGGCGGACGAACGCGGCGAGGGCTCGCTCTGCCTGGGCCCGCACCGCGATCGTGATCCCCGGCGGGACGACGTGGACGGCGATGAGATCCGCGTCGTGGCGGCGGGCGATCGCGTCCGCGAATTGGAGGGCCAGCTCGGCGTGGGGGCCGCCGCGGACGGGGACCATGACCCGTTTGATGTCGAGGGCGCCGCGCTGCTTGACGACCGCGATGTCGCAGGGGGCGTCGCGGACGACCTCCTCGATCGTGGACGAGAACGGCGCCGTCCCGCCATCGCGATTGGCCGGGGTCTTGCCACCCCAGCCGAAGACGATCAGGTCCGCATCGAGCTCGGCCGACGACTCGACGATGCCCTCGGCGGCATGGCGGCCGATCCGGACGATCGGGTGGATGGGCGTGCCCTCGGGTACGAAGTCGAGAACCTTCTGGAGGAGCCGGCGGGCATGGCGAGCCCGGGTCGCGCCCTCCGAGAGGGGCATCCCCTCGGGGACCTCCACGATCCCGAGCGCGGTCAGTTCGCCCGTCTTCGGGTCGCGCAGGTCGGCACCGAGGCGGATGAGCTCTTCGGCGGTGGCCGGGTTGGCGACCGGGATGACGATCCGGGAGGGAAGCGGCGGTGTCATGTGCCCAACGACCTCAAGCGACGGCGGCGCTCAGCCACCCGGCGTCTCCGCCTCGCCCCAGCGTGTCATCAGGTAGGGCTTGAGCCGCTCGAACTCGCGGGCCTGGCGCTCGACGTGCTCCTCGGCGCGGTCCGTGGAGAGGTCGCGATTCTCGACGACGAAGGATGCGGTCCGCCCGAAGTAGATCGGTACCAGGGCGGCGACCCGGGTGTCGATCGCATCCGGCTCTCGGCGGGCGCCGATGATGAGGTCGTACAGGACCCGGGCCCAGAGGTCGTCCGGGAACATGAACGCCGACGCCGCGTCGGCCATCGCGCTCGTCGGGGGAGTGGCGCTGCCGGGAACGTCGAGGCCGAGGCTGTCGCGGACCGTGGCAGCTACCGTGCCCGCCTCCTCGGCCAGGGCCATCACCTCGGTCAGCGTCTCCGGGGCGAGCATCTCCCGCCATGTCGAGGCCATCGTCAGCGAGCCGGCCTGGAACTCCGAGAGCAGGCGGAGGACGTTGATCTCGAGCGGCGGCGGATCGGCGTGGCGCTCGAACCCGTAGGCCGGGACATCGTGGCTGCCGCGGACGTCGCGCCAGCGATCGACGTTGACAATGGCGAGCCTGACGAGCGTCCCGACCACCTGCCGGAACATCGGCCCGAGATCCGCTCCGGGATCCTTCGGATCGTGAACCTTGGATCCGAGCCGCGTCTGGCAGACGGCGAAGCCGCCGGCGAGGGCGGTCGTCGTCATCCAGATGTCGATGCCGAACTTCGAGACGTCGTGTGTCCAGCCGGGCGCCTCGAGGTAGCGCCGGACGAGGTCGCCGGAGACCCCGAAGTCGCCGCCGATCGGCTGCCGGATCCGCAACCCGTAGAGGGCCCGAGTGAGGGGATAGGTCACGTTGTTGGTGATCGTCCCGTCGTGCTTGTGACGGCTGTAGAGCGGGGCGACGAAGTCGTAGCCGCCCTTCAGGATCGGCCCGGCCAGGAGCTCGATCCACTCGGGCAGGATGCTCCGCAGGTCCGAGTCGACGACGACCAGGGCCTGGACCTCGAGCGCCGCCGCGATCTCGAAGATCGTCCACAGGGCGGCGCCCTTGCCGCCGCTGCCGTCGACCTCCGGGTAGGTCAGGGAGACCCGGGCGAGCTTGTTCGTGGGCCGGACCAGGAGGATCCGCTCGATGTAGTCGGGGGGCTCGGTCTCGACGACGACCCGGCCGGTTCCATCAGGTGAGCCGGCGTCCGAATTGACGACGACGGGCCGGAGGTCCGGGAAGTACTGGACGAGGCCGGCCTGGGCGGCCCGGACGACGTAGCCGATCGTCGTCGCGTTCTTGAAGCTCGGAATCCCGACCATGATGTCCGCCCGCTCGAGCCGGGCGATCTCCTCGCGGATGGTCGGGGTCAGGACGGTCTCGGGCACGACCTCACCGTACCAGAGACCGGCCACCGTGCGGGTCCCGGGCAGCCGCGAAGATGCTCTCGGTCGACCTCAACGCCTGGGGATCACGGCGATCGCCCACTCGCCGTTGGGCCGGCCGGGCGTGTAGCGACTGTTGGCGGCCTTGACCGCGAGCTCGCGGAAGCCGAGCGCCCGCCATTGCCCGTACCACGGCTCGACGGGCGCCCGCACCGCGACCGTCCGACGGACGATCTCGCCGTCGGGCAGGACCGCATCGAGGAGCCGCTTCCGCTCGAGGAGCGGGATGTCGACGAGTGGCTCGCCGTCGAGCCACAGCAGGTCGACGCCGACGAACGCCGTCGGCGAGGCCGAGGGAAGCGACGGGCGCGGCTCGGCCCTGGCCAGCCGGTCGTCACGACGCTCGCTCCGGGAGCCGCCACCGCCGAGGATGAGCTGGCGACCGATCTCGGTCGGGGTCATCACCGCATCCATCCCGGCTGGGGATTCGGCCCCGGCCGTGTCGCGCAGGGGGGCCGGGAGGAGGTAGCCGTCGATGACCATCTCGTCCGCCCGGACCTGTGCCAGGATCGCCTCGCGAAGGAGCTCGAAGCCCTCGAGCTCCTCGTCCGTCTCGTCACGGATGACCACCCCGCCCGCCGCGACGTGGACGAGGGCCCGCCGCCCGATCCAGAGCGGCTCCCACAGGCCGTCCCTGACGTGGCGCGCCTCCGTTCGGCCGAACGGCATCAGGCGGAGGTCGGCGGGGCTCGTGACGGTCGCGCTCCCGGGCATCGAGGGAATCCTACCGCGATGCGTCGCGGTCGCGGAAGGACCGCCCAGGGAGTAGCGATTCGGCGGCGCCCGCGTCTCGAGGTTGGCGGCGAGGCGCGCGAGCGTGGCCCCCGGGTCCGGCGCCTTCTCTATGATCCGGCGGACGGAGCGGGGCCCCGCTCCCAGTCGGCCCGATCGGCCCGATCGATCAGGGAGCAGATGCCGATGCAGGCACTCGCGGCGCTCACCCCATCGGGACGGGCGCGCGTCCCCGTCGCGTGGGCTCTCTACGACTTCGCGAACACCGTCTACAGCTACGCGATCGTGTCGTACGCGATGGGCCTCTGGGCGGTCGATCGGCTCGGACCGGCGGACGGCCAGTTCTGGTTCGGGGTCGCGAACGCCCTGTCGGTCGGCCTCAACGCGGCCGTCTCGCCAGTGCTCGGGGCGGTCAGCGACCGGGGCGGTCGGCGGCTCCCGTTCCTGGCCTTCTTCACGGCCCAGACGATCATCGCCGTCGCCCTCATCGGGCTCCTCACCGACGGCGGCGGGAGCGGATTTGCGTTTCTCGGGCTGGCCCTCTTCACGATCGCGAACTTCAGCTACCAGGCCGCCCTCATCTACTACGACGCGACCCTGCCGGTCGTCTCGACGCCGCGGTCCCGCGGTCGCATCTCCGGGATGGGCGTGGCCGTTGGGTACCTTGGCACGATCGCCATCGGCGTCCTGATCCTGGTCCTCGACACCGGCTCGACCGCACTCACGTTCTTCCTCGCCGCCGGCCTGTTCGCGGTCTTCGCGGTCCCGATCTTCGTCGTCGTCAAGGAGCGATCGAGCTCGGGCTATCGCTTCCGGGTCGCCGATGCGCTGGGCTCATGGTCGCAGCTGGCGACGACGATCAGGCATGCTCGGGAGGTCCCAGGGCTCCCCCGGTTCCTCGTCGGCCGATTCTTCTACACCGACCCGGTGAACACGGTCATCGTCGTGATGAGCGTCTTCGCGACCGAGGCGATCGGGCTGACCAAGGGCCAGGCGAACATCGTCCTGATCCTGCTCACGGTCGTCGCCATCTTCGCCAGCTTCGGCTGGGGCTTCCTCGTCGAGCGGATCGGCCCGAAGCGGACGCTGCTGATCGTCCTCGGGACGTGGTGCATCGGTCTCGTGATCGCGGCGGTCGTCCTGGCCCTGCCGACGTTCCTCATCGCCGGCGTGCTCCTGGGCGCCGGCCTGGGCGGTGTCTGGACGTCGGACCGCGTCTTCATGCTCAGGCTCTCGCCGCCGGATCGTGTCGGCGAGTTCTTCGGCCTCTACGGCCTCGCCGGGAAGTTCAGCGCGGTGACCGGGCCCGTCCTGTACGGGGTCGTGGTCTCGACGCTCCTCGACGCCGGTTGGGGCAAGGCCGCCTACCAGGCCGGGATCCTGAGCTTCCTCGTGCTGATGTTTGTCGGCTTCTTCATCCTCCGGACGGTGCCCGACCCGGGAGCCGAGTCGCCCGACATCGTGGCCCCGCCGGAGCATCTGCTGCCGTCGTCCGACATGCCCGGTCCGAGCCGCCACTGACGAACGCCGTCGGATGGGCGATCCGGAGGCGGCTACCTCGTGAGGTCGATCACGCAGAAGCGGTTGCCCTCGGGGTCGGCGAGGATGACGTAGTCGGCGTCCGGCGGCCGCTTGTCCCAGCGAACCTCGGTGGCCCCGAGTCCCTTGAGCCGCTCGACCTCGGCCGCCTGGTCCTCGGCGTACAGGTCGAGGTGGATCCTGGGCGGCACCTGGACGCTCGAGCGGACGCGGTCGAGGGAGACGTTCGGGCCGATCCCGTCACGCGGCCGCAACAGGGCGAACGTGTCGTCGTCGTCATCCCGGGGGACGTAGTCGAGCGCCGCCGTCCAGAACGCCTTCTGACGCTCGAGGTCGTCGACGCGGATGACGATCGAGCCGACTCGGAGCATTCGTCAGCCTCCCTGCGACCGGCTCAGCGTCCGCCGCCCCGGGTCCGGGCGAGGATCGCCTCGACGACCCGGGTCTTGGCGTCGGCGTAGTCCTGGACGTACTCCCAGTCCTGCTGCGCCAGGCGGCGCTTCTCCGATTCGTATTCCAGGCGGGCATCGTCGTGGGTCCGAAGGTGGTCGCGGAACCCGAGCATGCGGCCGATCTCCGGGCTGTCCGGCGAGAACACGTGGAGGTTGACGTTGGTGTCCGGGCCCTTGAAGGCGCGGTGCTCGTGCCACTCGGGCTCGCGGATGACGAGGCGATAGCCGGCGGCCTCGAGGGCCGGCACGTACGCGGCCTCGCCGGCCGAGTCGGGGACGACCAGCAGGATGTCGATGACCGGCTTGGCGGCGAGGCCCGGGACGGACGTCGAGCCGACGTGGTCCAGCCTGACGACCGTGGCGCCGAGGATCCCGCGGATTTGGGCGGCCTCGCGCTCGTAGAGGTGCGGCCAGTCCGGATCGTATTCGGCCAGGGTGATCTTCCCGTCGAGGCGTGGAGCCCCGTCGACCCAGGCCGCCTTCAGCCACTCGCGCTTCTGCCAGCGCCAGGCCGAGCCGATCATCGCCTCGAGCGTGGATCGCTGCGGGCGCCAGCCGAGGACCTCGGCCGCCCGCTCGATGGAGGCGACGAGGACCGGCGGGTCGCCGGCCCGCCGTGGCCCGACCTGGCGGTTGACGTGCTTGCCGATGACTCGCTCGGCCGCGTCGAGGACCTCGCGAACGCTGAAGCCGCCGCCGCTGCCGAGGTTGCAGACGAGCGGCTCGTCCGTCCTCGGGTCGCTCGGGGCGGTCGCCTCGAGGGCGGCGAGATGGGCGTCCGCGAGGTCGAGGACGTGGATGTAGTCACGGATCGGTGTGCCGTCGGCCGTCGGGTAATCGTCGCCGAAGATCGTCAGCGCCCGGCCGCCCTCGACGGCCCGGAGGACCTTCGGGATGAGGTGGGTCTCAGGGTCGTGGTGCTCGCCGTTGACCTCGGACGCGCCCGCGACGTTGAAGTAGCGGAGGCTGACGCTGCGGAGGCCGTAGGCGGAGCCGTACCAGGCCATCGCCCCCTCGAACGTCCGCTTCGTCTCGCCGTACGGGTTGATCGGACGGAGCGGGGCGGTCTCTGGGATGGGCGCGACCTCCGGCTCGCCGTAGACCGCGGCGGTCGACGAGAAGACGAGCCGCGCCACGCCCGCGTCGCGCATCGCGTCGAGGAGGGCGACCCCCCCGACGACGTTGTGGCGGTAGTAGAGCGCCGGTTCGGTGATCGATTCCCCGACCAGCGATTTCGCCGCGCAGTGGAGGACGGCATCGATGGCCCGGTCCCGGAGGAGGCCGGCGACGGTCTGGCGATCGCCGAACGAGCCTTCGAGCAGGGTCGCGCCCTCGACGACAGCCGCGGCGTGCCCGGTCGACAGGTCGTCGAGGACCGTGACCTGGTGCCCAGCCTCGAGCAGGCGCTCGACCGAGACCGACCCGACATACCCGGCCCCGCCGGTGACGAGGATGCGCACGAGGGCAGGATACGAGGGCGCAGCCCGTCGGGTCAGCGACGGCCGAAGAGCCCGAGGAGCCGTCCGATCCAGGAACGTCGGGCCGGCGGCTCGCTCGCCGGGCTCGCGGCTGGCGCGCTGGCCATGACCGCGGCCGCCCGGGGCGCGCGTTCACGCTCGAGGCGCTCGAGCAGTCGGCGGGCGGCGACGTTGTCCGGATCGATGTCGAGCGCGGCGCGAGCGGTCTCCATCGCGCCGGACTCGTCCCCGCGCTGCAAGGCGACCCGGGCGAGCCCGACGACGGCAATCGCGTTCTGCGGATCCGCTTCCGCGACCTGCGTGAAGAGGTGCTCGGCGCGATCGATGTTCCCAACGGCGAGCATTCGATCGGCGACAAGCAGGATCTCGATCATCGCTCTTCGGCCTGCATGCCCTGGGCGAGCAGAAGCAGCGTCGGCCGGTCATTGACGGCCGGGTCGGCGATCGCGCGCTCGAGGAGCTTGTCGAGGATCCGGCCGAGAGTCGGTCCCTGGGAGAGCCCCAGCTCCGCAATGAGGTCGTCACCGTTGACGGCGAGGTCGCCGCGTTCCAGGGCGATCCGGCCGTCGAGCTGCTCGCGGACGCGCCGCTGAAGCTCGCCGAGCCCGTGACTGTCCGGTGGCTCGCCGCTGCCGACGTTGTCGGCCTCTCGGAGGGCGAAGAGTGATTCGAGGGCATCCCGGCCGATGCGCTTGATGAAGCGCCGGACGCCGGCGTCGCCCCACGTCGGGTCGTAGGTGAACATGTGGTGGCGAACGAGATGGATCACCCGGCCGGCAACGTCGCGGGGCGCTCGGAGGCGATCGAGGAATGTCGCCGCGAGCTGCGCGCCGACGACATCGTGGTGGAGGAAGTGCCCGTCGGCCATCGTCGCCGGCTTGCCGATGTCGTGGAGGAGCGCCGCGAGGCGAACGACAGGCCGATCGACCGCTACGGCGTCGACCGTCCTCACCGTGTGATCCCAGAGGTCGTCACCGGGGATCTTGTTCTGGCCGATGCCCCGTTGGGCCGCCAGCTCGGGCGAGACGACGTCGAGGATCCCGGTCGTCGCCATGAGGCGCAGACCCACCGACGGGCGATCGGCGCCGAGCAGCTTGTCGAGCTCGGCGGCCAGGCGCTCGCCGGAGAGGTGCGCGACGAGCCCGGCCCGGTCCCGGATCGCGGCCAGCGTGCCAGCCTCGATCTCGGCGCCCAGCGTGGTCGCCAGCCGGACGGCCCGGACCATCCGCAGGGCGTCCTCCTCGAAGCGCCTTCGCGGATCGCCGACGGCCCGGAGCGTCCGACGCTCGATGTCGGCGAGGCCGCCGCGCGGGTCGATCAGGGCAGGCGCCGGGGTGGCCCGCTCGTCCCCGGGTCGCGTCCGTCCGGGCGCATCGGCGCCCCAGGCAAGTGCGTTGATCGTGAAGTCGCGGCGGGCGAGATCGAGCTCGACGCGGTCGCCGAACTCGACCCGATGGGGGCGGCGGAAGTCGGCGTACTCGTGATCGGACCGGAAGGTCGTGACCTCGTGGACCTCGCCGGCCTCTCGGATGGCGACGGTCCCGAATCGGTTCTCGTAGACGGCCCCGGGGAAGAGCTCCAGGAGCCGT
The DNA here is from genome assembly GCA_963719145.1 of uncultured Chloroflexia bacterium. GTDB lineage: Bacteria > Chloroflexota > Limnocylindria > Limnocylindrales > CSP1-4 > UBA5189. The sequence goes on along the minus strand of CAVRAX010000003.1, from coordinate 931,929 downwards.
TCCGGCCGGGCGTCGGTGGCCATGTCCCAGTCGTCAGGCTCGCGGCCCAGGAGGACGTCGCGGAGCGAGCCGCCGACGACGTACGCGGCATGGCCGGAGGCCCACAGGCGCTCCAGGATCGAGAGGACGGAGCTGGGCGGTCGGATCTCCACGGGCCGGCCCCGGCCCTCGGTCAGTTCCGTCCGAGGAAGAGGTACGAGCGCCAGGGCTCGTTGCGCTCGTCGGTGAGGTACGGCGTGAACAGCGAGTAGAGGTCGCTGCGCGGCTCGAAGGGCGCCCGGACGAGGCGCATCCGCGACTCGGCCAGCGTCTTGCTGCCCTTGCGGTGGTTGCATTGCTTGCAAGCCGCCACGAGGTTGTCCCAGGTGTGGCTGCCGCCCCGATGGCGAGGGACGATGTGATCGAGGGTCAGGTCGTGGGCGGTCCGGCCGCAGTACTGGCACATGTGGCGGTCGCGGATGAAGACCTCGCGGCGAGACAGCTTGACCCTCGGCCGCGGGCGCTTGACGTGGTGCTGGAGGCGGATCACGGAGGGTGCCCGGTACTCCGTTCGCACGGTCCGGATGACCTGGTGGTTGTACTCGAGGACCTCGGCCTTCTCGCCGAAGACGAGCCGAAACGCCCGCGGAAGGTTGGTCACATTCAGCGGCTCGTAATCCTGGTTCAGGACCAGCACGATGCCGTTCATGGACGCGATGCTAGCAATGGTCCGCCGCTCACGCTCAGCCGGGCGCTGCGCCGACGGGCCTGCTGGTCGGCCGGCCGGTCGCGGGATCCCAGCCGCCGGCCTGGCCGACCTTGGTCGCGAGGGGCCGGCCGAGGGTCGTCGCGGCGAAGCGGGCAGCGGCAAGGACGCCCCCGAGGTCGACGCCGTGTTGCCGGCCCGACGCGTCGAGGAAATAGACGAGGTCCTCTGTCGCGAGGTTGCCCGCCGCACCCGGCGCGTAGGGGCAGCCCCCGGTCCCGCCGGCCGAGGCATCGAAGCACCGCACCCCCGCCTCCAGCCCGGCTGCGACGTTCGCCAGGGCGGTGCCCCGGGTGTCGTGGAAATGGAAGGCGACTCGGTCGAGCGGGATCCCGGCAGCCGCGGCCGCCGCGGTCAGCTCGCTGACCTGGCCGGGCACCCCGACGCCGATCGTGTCGCCGAAGCAGACCTCGTCGACACCGAGGTCGAGGAGCCGTCGGGCCACCTCCACGGCTTGTGCCGGCTCGACGGCCCCGGTGTAGGGGCAGCCGAAGGCCGTCGAGACGTAGGCGCGGCGCCACCAGCCGAGCTCGGCGGCCCGTCGCAGGACCGGCGTCGCGGCGTCGAGCGATTCGGCGATCGTCATCCCGATGTTGTGCTCGGTGAAGGCGTCGGTGGCGGCGGTGAAGACGGCCAGCGCCCGGGCCCCGGCGGCCTCGGCCCGCTCCAGGCCCCGGATGTTGGGAACGAGCACGGGATAGCGGACCCCGTCCGCCGCGGGCAGCCGAGGCACGAGCTCGTCCGCGTCGGCCAGCTGGGGGATCGCCCGCGGCGAGACGAAGCTGGTCGCCTCGATGTCGCGGAGGCCGGCCGCGACGAGGAGCTCGATGTAGCGGAGCTTCGCCTCTGTGGCGATCGGGGCCGCCTCGTTCTGGAGCCCGTCCCGCGGCCCGACCTCGTAGATCCGGACGACGTCCGCCGGGGTGTCTCGCCTGCTGGCCGGGGCGGGGTCCATGGGCGGGCCTGCGACGCGTCTCGCGGTCAGCCGAGCGGCGGATCCATCGCCCGCTCGATCCGGGCGATGTGGACCTCGATCCGGGCGATCTCTTCCGCGGCTTCGGCCCGCTCCTCGCTCAGGAGCCGCGCCGCGTCGCGTCGATGACGTGCTTCGCGATGGAGGACGAGGAGCTCCTCGCGGCTGTCCGGGAGGGGCGCGGGCTCCGGCATGGCTGTCGCAGGCTCGGGCATCGCCGCTGCGGGCTCTGGCATGGCCGCGGACTTCGACTTCGACTTGGACTTCTTCTTGCCCATCACCTGAGAGCGTAGCGCGACGCCCGCACGCGCGCCGACCGACCTGCGCCGCCGCCGACATTCCTCGCCGCCGACCGACCTGCGCCGCCGCCGACATTCCTCGCCGCCGACCGACCTGCGCCGCCGCCGACATTCCTCGCCGCCGACCGAGCCGCCTCCCAGGATCTACCCGCACCCGATCGACCCCGGGGTCGCTGGCAGACACAGGTTCGGGATGAGTGAGCGTGGGCCTCACCGAGTTCGCGCAGCAAGCGACACGAGGTCGTCCGGCTCCGTGCTCATTCATCGCAATCGCGTGTTCAGGACCGACATCGCGCCGCACGATGCGACGAGGCCCCGCCCGCCGGCGCCGCACGATGCGACGAGGCCCCGCCCGCCGGCGCCGCACGATGCGACGAGGCCCCGCCCGCCGGCGCCGCACGATGCGACGAGGCCCCGCCCGCCGGCGCCGCACGATGCGACGAGGCCCCGCCCGCCGGCGCCGCACGATGCGACGAGGCCCCGCCCGCCCGGCTCCCTCTTGCCCGGCCCCCCCGAGGTCCCGGCTACGGCTCGAGGATCGCGATCACCTGGCCGCGAGCGACCTGGTCGGTACGGCGGACTCGGAGCTCGGTGACGGTGCCCGCGATCGGCGCGGCCACGACATGCTCCATCTTCATCGCCTCGAGGGTGACGACGGGATCGCCGGCCTCGATCACTGCGCCGGTGCTGACGTGCAGGGCCAGGACGCTGCCCGGCATCGGGGCGACGACCTCGGCCGGACCGCCCGCGTGGTGAGAGCCGGCAGCCCGGGCGGCTCGATCGACGTCCGGCGGCGGCGCGATTCGGAAGCCGATGCTCCGGCCGGCGGCGTCGACGTGGGCGACTTCGCCGAGCGAGTCGGTGGCAACGACGACCTCGGGCTCATCGGCCTCCGCGCTCGGGCCGCCGACCTCGACCGTCCGTTCCGTCCCGTCGTCCGCGACCAGCCGTGCCCGGGCCGGGTTGTTGAGGCGCCAGCCTCCGGCGCCAAGCGCCAGCGCCGCCGCGCGCCAGGCCGCGTCGGGCGTGGTCGCCCGGGTGGCCCAATCATCCGGCGGCCAGATCCGATCGAGCGTGTCGATCCGGGCCTGCCCATCCCGGACAGCCGGCTGGCGAACGAGCCAGCGGAGGAAGCGGAGGTTGGTGGTCAGGCCGAGGACGAGCGTGCCGTCGAGCGCCGCCGCGAGCCGGTCGAGAGCGGCCGCCCGATCGGTCCCGAAGGCGATGATCTTCGCGAGCATCGGGTCGTAGCGCCCGCCGATCTCCTCGCCCTCGTCGATCCCGGCATCGATGCGGATCCCCTCGCCGGCGGGCCAGCGAAGCTTCTCGACGCGTCCCGTCGCCGGCAGGAACCCGCCTTCGGCGTCCTCGGCGTAGAGGCGGACCTCGACGGCGTGGCCGGCCGTGGCCTGGGAGGCCCGGCCAGCCGTGGCCTGGGAGGCGTGGCCGGCCGCGGCGCGGGGGGCGTGGCCAGCCGCGGCGCGGGCGGCGTCGACCTCGGCCTGGGTGAAGCCCAACGGGTCGCCTGCGGCGATCCGGAGCTGGTCGGCGACGAGATCGCGGCCGGTGACCAGCTCGGTCACGGGGTGCTCGACCTGGAGCCGGGTGTTCATCTCGAGGAAGAACACCTCGCCGCGATCGGTGAGGAGGAACTCGCAGGTGCCCGCGCTCACGTAGCCAACGGCGCCGGCGAGGCGGAGGGCGGCGCTGCCGAGCCGCTCGCGAAGCTCGGGCGTGACCGCCGGCGACGGGGCCTCCTCGAGGATCTTCTGGTGGCGCCGCTGGATCGAGCAGTCTCGCTCACCGAGGTGGACCCCATTGCCGTGGGCGTCGAACAGGACCTGGATCTCGACGTGCCGCGGCCCCTCGATGAACCGCTCGAGGATCAGCCTCCGGTCGCCGAACGCCGCGTTCGCCTCGCGGCGCGCCGACGCCAGCGCGTCACGGAACCCGGCCTGGTCCGGGACGACCCGCATTCCCTTCCCGCCGCCGCCGGCTGCAGGTTTGACGAGGATGGGGTAGCCGATCGACGCGGCGGCCCGCTTGAGCGCGGCATCGGCTTGCGCGGCGCCGTCGTATCCCGGCACGACGGCCACGCCGAGCTTCGTCGCGAGCTTGCGGGCCGCCGCCTTGTCGCCCATCGCCCGGATCGCCGCGGGCGGCGGGCCGACCCACCGCAGACCGGCGTCGATGACGGCCTGGGCGAAGTCGGCGCTCTCGGCCAGGAAGCCGAAGCCGGGGTGAACCGCGTCCGCACGGGAGGCCACGGCCGCCGAGACGACGGCTTCGATGTCGAGGAGGTCGAGGGCCGCCGGGCCGGCCGTCGGCGGGACGGTGGTCCGGATGCCGAGGTGCTCGCCCGTCCGGGCGATCCGGCGTGCGATCTCGCCGCGATTGGCCACGAAGAGGTGGCGGATCGGCGCCGGGGCGCGGGCCTCCGTTCCTGATGCGCGTGGCCGCATCGAGGCTGGGCTGGCCGGCCCCGCGACGCCGCTGGTGGCGGCTACCTCGAGTCCGCCCACTTCCCCGAACGCGTCTAACGCGTCAGACGCGACACGCCAACGGCCTCCGACGCGACGCGCCGGCACCTTTCCCAGCTTGATCCACCGCTGGACCGTGCGTGTCGTCGCTCCGATTCGTGCGGCCGCCTGGCTCGGGCTCAGCTCGTCGGGCATTTGTGGCGCGATTGTCGCATAGACGCCGGAGTCGATCGCCTCCGGGTGAGCGGACGCGCTCCAGCCACGCCACGGCGTTAGCCGTCGTCGCGCCGAACGTCCCAGCCCGGCCGGCGCTTGTCGGTGAAGGCGCGGAAGCCCTCCTGGGCCTCGGCGCTCGTCCGTTGCCGAGCGATGACCCGGGCCGTGTGCCACTTGGTCGATCCGTGACCGAGCCCCCGGACCTCCCGGACGATCGCCTTCGCGGCCCTCGCGGCGGTTGGCCCGGCCGCGAGGACGTCGGCGACCGCGGCGTCCACCGCCGTGTCGAGGGCCGCCTCGCCCTCCACGATCTCGTGGACCAGCCCGATCCGCTGGGCCCTGGTGGCGTCGAACCGCCGACCGCCGGGGAAGAGGGCCCGCGCGTTCGACTCGCCGATCTTGGCAATGACGAACGGCGAGATCACCGCGGGGAGGATGCCGAGCCGCGTTTCCGTGAACCCGAACCGGGCGCCCGATTCGGCGATGACCAGGTCGGCCACGGCGCAGAGGCCCATCCCGCCACCCAGCGCCGCACCCAGGACGCGGGCGATGACCGGCACCGGGCAGGTGTCGATCGTCTCGAACATCTCGGCCATGGCCATCGCGTCCTGCTCGTTGCCCTCGACGTCGAGCTCCATCGCGGCCCGCATCCAGGCGATGTCGGCCCCGGCGCAGAACGACGCGCCGTCGCCGGACAGGACGACCGCACGGAGCGTGGCCGGCTCCTCCCTCGCCAGGGCGGCGAACGTCGCAGCCAGCTCGGCGATGAGGGAGGCGTCGAACGCGTTGTGAACCTCCGGCCGCGTCAGCGTCACGCGGGCGATGACGTCACCCGGTCCTGATCGCGAGAGGCGCACGGCGGTCGACATCGAGCGCATCGTACGGGACGGACCGCGGGCCGCGACCGGCCGGTGGCCGCGGCCGAAACGCGCCAGACTATGCCCGAGCGCGCGAGCACGGTTCGGTTCAGGAGCCAGTTCCCCCATGCGGATCCTCGTCATCGGTGCCGGGGGAGTCGGCAGCGCGTTCGTCTCGACCGCGCTTCGCCGCTCGTACTTCGAGCACATCGTCATCGCCGACTACGACCCCTCGCGAGCCGAGGCCGTCGTCGCCCGGGCCGCAGATTCGCGGGTGTCGGCCGCCCGCGTCGACGCGTCCAGCGCCGACGCCGTCGCCGCCCTCGCCCGGGAGTCGGGCGCGACCCATGTCCTGAACGCGGTCGATCCACGGTTCGTCATGCCGATCTTCGACGCCGCCTTCGCCGCCGGCGCCGACTACCTCGACATGGCGATGTCCCTGTCGCGTCCGCATCCCGACGAGCCCTACGCCCGGACCGGCCTGAAGCTCGGAGACGAGCAGTTCGCGAAGGCGGCCGAGTGGGAGGCCGCCGGTCGGCTGGCGCTCGTCGGCATCGGCGTCGAGCCGGGCTTGTCCGACGTCTTCGCCCGCTATGCCGCCGACCACCTGTTCTCCAAGATCGACGAGGTCGGCGTCCGCGACGGCGCGAACCTCGTCGTCGAGGGCTACGACTTCGCGCCGTCGTTCTCGATCTGGACGACGATCGAGGAGTGCCTCAACCCGCCCGTCGTGTGGGAGGACGGCGGCTGGCACGCGACGCCGCCGTTCAGCGAGCCCGAGACCTTCGAGTTCCCCGAGGGCATCGGCCCCGTCGAGTGCGTCAACGTCGAGCACGAGGAGGTCCTCCTCATCCCGCGCTGGGTCAAAGCAGGGCGGGTGACGTTCAAGTACGGGCTCGGTGACGAGTTCATCAACGTCCTGAAGGTCCTCCACACCCTCGGGCTCGACCGGACCAAGAAGCTTCGGGTCGGCGGCGTGGAGGTGTCACCGCGGGACGTCGTGGCGGCGGCGCTGCCGGACCCGGCGACGCTCGGGGATCGGATGCACGGGAAGACCTGCGCCGGGACGTGGGTCAAGGGCCGGGGGAAGGGCGGCAAGCCGCGCGAGGTCTACCTCTACCACGTCGTGGACAACGACTGGTCGATGCGGGAGTACGGCTCGCAGGCCGTCGTCTGGCAGACGGCGATCAACCCGGTCGTGGCCCTCGAGCTGCTGGCCGGAGGGGCCTGGTCCGGCACCGGCGTCCTCGGACCGGAGGCGTTCGACGCGAAGCCATTCCTCGACCTCCTGACCGAGTACGGCTCGCCGTGGGGGCTGCGCGAGGGCGGCTAGCCGTTCTTCCCGGCCACGCCCTTGTCTCTGCACCCCGCGGCCGCCCGGCGGCACGCCGCGGCCGTCATCGAAAGTCCCTGTGGTGGGCGGCCAGGCCGCGGCCGTCATCGAAAGTCCCCATGGTGGGCGGCGCCCGACGCGGCCGTCATCTACGAATCCCCGTGGTGGGCGGCGCCGACTTCGCCGCTGCCGGCTGGCGGGCCGCCGGCGCCACGCTCGGGGCCGCCCGCAGCGGGCTCGATGCCGACCGCGTTCGACGCCTCCCACCACCCCGATTGCTGACTGACCAGAGTCAGAAACGCGAGCCGACCTCGCGGCCGTGACACCTCCCCGGGGGATCACGGCGATGCCGCCGGCCCCTGTGCGGGACGCCGTCGTCGCCGTACCCTTCGAGCGATCGACCGGAGGGGTGCCGATGACCGACCAGTGGGACGAGCCGCTCGAGCCGGGAACGTGCCCGTGGTGCTCGGCCACGAACCCGCCCGACGCCCGCCAATGCCGCAGCTGTGGCGCCGCGATTGCCCAGCGTGATGACCTCGGCGGCGTCGTCGTGCCGGGCGTCACCGGGGTCGACCCGGACCTGCTGGGGACGCCGGCGTCGCTGCCCGGCACGCTGATGCGGAGCCAGGGGACGGCGAATGCCCTCCACGCCGCGACCCAGGTGAACTCGACCCTCGGCCTGGCCGCCGCGGCGGCGATCCTCGGCCAGGACGCGATTCGTGGGGCGTTGGGCCTGGACGACGCCGACCTTGCGGCGGTCGGCAAGCCCAGCGAGGCGGCGATCCAGGCGGCCGAACGGCTCGATCGAGCGCCGCGATCGGCGCCCGGCGAAGAGCCGCCCGAGCCCGGAACCGCCTCGACCGAGGCGGCCGACCCGTGGGCCGATCTCCCGAACGGTTAGCCGGCCCGAGCCTCGGCGAGCGAGGCCGCCTTTGTCAGCTCCACTCGGTCACCAACCTCGACCCGGCCCGCGCCGAGGACCCTCGCGTACCAGCGGGCATCGGCCGGGAAGCGCTTGATCGAGATCCGCTCGATCGCCGCGTCGGCGAACCAGCGAGCCTGCTTGTCGCAGGGCGAGGCCGGCTGGGTCAGCTCGAGCTCGAGGCTGTCGTCGCCGATCGCCAGGCGGTCGCCCGGACCGAGCGAACCCCAATCGATGCCCTCGAGCGTGAGGTTCTCACCGAACGCCCCGGGGAAGGCGGTGTGGCCGTCGGCCGCGACCCGGGCGATCGCCTCGGTGGCGTAGAGGCACACCGCGGCGATCGGTCCACCGTGGTTCGGCGAGTCATGGCTGTCGCCCTCGAGGCCGAGCGTCCCGACCCAGGCGTCATCGACCGGCAGCTTCGGGACGCCGCCGGGCGAGATGTTGACGGAGACGATACGGCCGGCCATTCGCCGGCGAGGGTACAACCTCGGGCGGCGACGTCGGTCAGTCGACCGCGGTGGCTCGAGGGTGGACCGCGTCCCCGACCACGATGCGGCCGGGGACCCGGACCTCGCCGAGGACGCCGAAGTCGATCTTGTGCTCCGGGTCGTCACGCCTGAAGCCGCGGTAGCGGAGGATCGTCCGAAGGGTGTCCAGATCGCGCGCCCCCGTGATCGGATCCTGTGTCGTGACGGCGCAGCGAGCATCCGGCTTCGTGACCTGCAGGACTGCCGAGCCGATCACCACCTCCCGGCCGATCCAGGCGTCCTCTTCGTGGGCGGCCGCTCCCTCGACCTCGATCAGCATCCGGAAGCGGCGTGGGTCCACCGCCTCGACACGGAGCTGCCGCGCCAGCTCCGCCAGCGAGCCGTCCGACACCAGGCTCACGGCGTTCCGGACCCGGGTCTCGCCGGCCCTGATCCGGGTGCCGCCGGGCCGGTCGCAGCGGACGAGCCGGACCGGTCGATGGGCGAACGGCTTCAGCGCGGCCGCCCAGGGGCCGCCGACGACGTGTCCGACCGCCTCGCGGCCGTAGATGTCGGTCCGGACCGGCTCGCCGAGCACGACGTCACCCTCGAGGACGCGGCCGTCCGGGAACGTCATCCGGAGCAAGGTGCCGTCCGCATCGGTCTCCGCGGCCACTTGGGCGAGCGATCCCGCCAGCAGGCGATCGACCAGCCGGCCGTGGGCATCGACGAGGTAGTACCTACGGTCCTCGCGGACCCCTGCCGCGACGACGTCGATCGATGCCGGGTGCTGCAGCGCGAGGCCCCGGACGGGCGCGATCGAGAGGCGGGCGACGCGGAGCATCGGGCGCCATCCTAGCCGCTGATGGTCGGAGGGCGTCCACGGGTCGGGTCAGTGGACGTCCACGCCCTCAACGACGACCTTCGCCCCGGGCTCGAACATCAGGACGTTGAAGTCGAGGGTCACCTCCACGTGCTCCACCCCGGCGCGCCAGCCGTGAGCGTAGTAGTTGTCGAACGGCGGCCCGCCGTCCAGGCTCGTGATCGTCAGGTGATAGCCCTCGTAGGCCACGAGCGGGTTCGCCGGCGACGAGGTGATCTCGGCGGTGGCCGCGGAGAGGATCCCGTTCGGCAGCGACGCCTGCCCGAGGACGATCGAATAGGGCCCAGCGTGATCGATCGGGATCTCGAGTGAGTCGATCGACAGCGGCGTGGAGTCGGCGAGTGCCGAGGGCTCGATCGATGGCAGCGGAGTCGCGCAGCCGGTCGGTCCTTCGCCGCTGCACGGGACGTCGCGATAGCCAGCGATCACCGCCGAGGACAAGGACGGGTACTGGAGCGTGCGGCCGTCGCCGGCCGCGATCTCGTCGCACAGGAAGTTGATGCCGAGTGCCCCAACCGTCCTCGTGCAATTCACGACCTCGTCGGTCGCTCGACCCTCGGCGGTGACCAGGTGGACGTTAACGAGGTACCCAGTCGCCTCGGTCGGGCAGGCCGATCCGTCCGGGCAGTCGAGCCTCGTCATCTCAATCCGTTCGACATGACCTGGCTGGATTCCTGCCTGACCGATAGCCCAGGCCGCGAAGCCGGCGCACTTGTTGAGCGAGAACCCGAGCCCGGTGCATGCGTCGAGGAACACGCCACTCGGTTCAGCTGTTGCCTGAACTCCGCCCACCGCCCCGACCGCGATCGTGATCTCGGCCCGGAGCTGGTGGCGCTCAGCGCCGCACTCGCCGACGTCGAGGTCGGCCACGGCAAAGATGTGCCAGATCCCCGCGGGAAGGACGAGCTGCGGATCGGACAGGAACGCCCGGTAGTCGGCTGCCCGCGGATCGCTGCTGGAGTACGAACCGGACTTCGCGAACGGGACGACGATCGGGGCGTTTGCATCGAGCGTCGTGTGCTCGCAGACCGAGTCCCAGCCAGGCTCGAGCTGGAGCCCGCCGGCCACGGGCTCGACGATCCCGAACGCGATCGGGCTGCCCGCGGCGCCCGCCGCGTGCGCGATCTGCACCGAAGAGGCGGGCCCGGCGCTCGCCAGCGACGCGCTCACGTCGATCGGCTCGCCCTCGGCGTACTGCGACCTCGATGCCGACAGCGTGAGCGAGAACTGGCCGTCGCTCGCCGTGTCGGTCGCGACGAGGCTCGGGGTGACGGTCGGCGCAACCTCGGTCGGTGTCGGCTCGGAGGTGGCCGTTGGGCCGACTGGGCCGGCGACCTCGATCGTCAGCTCGGCACGGATCTGGTGCTCGTCTCCGCCGCAACCGCCGAGATCGAACAACGAAACCGCGTAGACGTGCCAGGTTCCGGGTGGGAGTCGCAGGACCGGATCCGTCAGGAACTGTCGTTTGAGATCAGCCTGTGGGTCCGAGGCCTCGACGCTCCCACTCTTCCCGAATGGCGTCGTAATCGCGACATCACGGTCGAGCGTCGAGGCGTTGCAGCTCGTTAGCCAGCTCGGGGTGAGTTCCACCCCGTGGACGGGCTCGACGATCCCGAAGGCCGTTGGGCCGCCGTAGCCATGGCTGATCGTGATCGCCGGGTCTGGCCCGGTGTAGACGAGGCTCGCCTCGATCGTGATCGCGTCGGTCGGCGTATAGCGGCCGTGGTCGGCGCGGATCGTGAGCTGGAATGGGCCGTCGTTCGTCGTCGCGGAGATCGGTGCCGAACCGTCCGTATCCGACGCACCGGGACCACCATGACGCCCCAGATTGACCAGGCCAGCCCCGACCACGACGAGGACGGCGACGGACAGGATCGTCGCCGCCGACAGTCCGATCGGCGATCGCCACGTGGCTCGCCCAATTGGCGTCATGCGCGGCACCTGGACCCGAGCGTCGCCAGGTTCGATGGGCACTGCCGCGCTCAACCGCTCGAGGCGGTCGCGCAGCTCGGCGTCGAGATCACGATCGATCATGGCGATGTCCTCAGCTCGCGGCGGAGGCGCTCTCGGCCGCGCGAGATCCAGCTGGCGACCGTCCCGCGCGGGACCTCGAAGATCGCCCCGACCTCGTCCTGGGTGTAGCCGTCGAGGGTCGTCAGGACGATCGCTGCCCGTGTCCGGCGGTCGAGCCGCCCAAGGGCCTGCCACAGGTCCGGGTCGGTGGTCATCGCCCAGGTCGAGTCCGAGGCGCGGAGGTCGAGGAAGCCCCAGCGGCGGCGTCGCCGGCGTTCGTCGATCGCGAGGCGCAGCGCCACGGTCGACAGCCAGCGCTCAGGGGCCGTCGGGTCGGGCAGCGGCCAGCGCTCTGTCGCCCTCACGAATGCCTCCTGCACGAGATCGTTGGCCTCCTCGGCGTCGCCGACGACGAGGGCGAGCCGGCGGACGAGCCGATCGCGATGGGCTCGAAAGGCGGCGTCGAGATCGGGACGCGCACGTTCGATGTCCTCGGCTGGGCTCGCCAACTTGTCTCCCTCGCCAGGTATCACGTCCGAGGTCGGCGATTCGTTGCGGCGGCCTCGCTACATCCGGAAGACGCCGAACTTCGTGTCCGGGATCGGGGCGTGGACGGCGGCCTCGATGCCCAGCGACAAGACCCGGCGCGTCTCGAGGGGGTCGATGATGCCGTCGTCCCAGAGGCGGGCCGTCGCGTAGTAGGGGTTGCCCTCGCGTTCGTACGTTTCGAGGATCGGGGCCTCGAAGGCGTCGCGCTCGGCGTCGTCGGCGAACCCGCCCCGGACCGTGGACAGCACCCGGGCCGCCTGGGCGCCGCCCATGACGGAGATCCGGCTGTTCGGCCAGGTCCAGAAGAACCGCGGCGAGTAGGCCCGCCCGGCCATCGCGTAGTTGCCGGCCCCGAAGCTGCCGCCGATGAGGATCGTGAACTTCGGGACGGCCGCCGTCGCAACTGCCGTCACCAGCTTCGCGCCGTCCTTGGCGATCCCGCCGGCCTCGTACTCCCGGCCGACCATGAAGCCGGTTATGTTCTGTAGGAAGACGAGGGGGATCCGGCGCTGGGCGGCGAGCTCGATGAAGTGGGCCCCTTTGAGGGCCGACTGGCTGAACAGGATCCCGTCGTTGGCGAGGATCGCGACCGGCCAGCCGTCGACGTGGGCGAAGCCGCAGACCAGAGTCTCGCCGTAGAGGGGCTTGAAGTCGTGAAAGCGCGAACCATCGACGAGCCGGGCGATCAGCTCGCGGACCGGCACGTTTCGGCGGGCGTCCACCGGGATCGCGGCGTACAGGTGGGCGCCGCCGTCGCGGCCTTCGGGATCGACCGCCGGCGGCTCGGGCTCGCGCCGATCCCAGGGCGTCGGCGGGGCCTTGCGCTCGAGGTGCCGGACGATCGAGCGGCCGAGGGCCAGGGCGTGCTCGTCGTCGAGGGCCTCGTGGTCGGCGACGCCGGAGATCCGGGCGTGGACATCCGCCCCGCCGAGGGTCTCGGCATCGACGTCCTCGCCCGTCGCCGCCTTCACCAGCGGCGGCCCGCCGAGGAAGATCGTGCCGGTGCCCTTGACGATGACGGTCTCGTCGCTCATCGCCGGGACGTAGGCCCCGCCGGCGGTCGACGAGCCCATCACCAGCGCGACCTGGGGGATGCCCTCGGAGGACATCCGGGCCTGGTTGTAGAAGATCCGGCCGAAGTGCTCGCGATCCGGGAAGACCTCGGCCTGGAGCGGCAGGAACGCGCCGCCGCTGTCGACCAGGTAGACGCACGGTAGCCGATTCTCGAGGGCGATCTCCTGGGCCCGGAGGTGCTTCTTCACCGTCATCGGGTAGTAGGTCCCGCCCTTGACCGTGGCGTCGTTGGCGACGATGACGCAGAGCGTCCCCTCGATCCGGCCGAGCCCGGTCACGATTCCGGCGCTCGGGGCCTCGTCGTCGTACATGCCGTTGGCGGCGAGGGCGCTCAGCTCCAGGAACGGGGCGCCCGGGTCGACGATCCGGTCGATCCTCTCGCGGACCGGGAGCTTGCCGCGCTCCCGATGGCGGGCGATGGAGCGGTCGTCGCCGCCAGCGCCGCGTTCGCTGATGGCGGCCGTCCGGGCCCGCAGGTCCGCGACCAACCCTCGCATGCGCTCGGCATTGGCGACTGCCTCGGGGCTCGCCGGATCGAGCCGGCTGTGGAGCACGGACATGGGGCGAGTGTAGGCCGACGTCGGGCGGTGACGACGACCTTCCCGGCCGCCCGGCCCTCCTCGACGTGGCGGATCGCGTCGCCGGCTTCCGCGAGCGGATAGGTGCGGTCGATCACCGGCCGGATGAGGCCGGCCTCGACCAGTCGGCTGAGCTCGAGCAGGTCGGGGAGGCTGGGCCTGGCGAAGTACATGACGACCCGGACGCCTCCGATCCGCGGCCGGAGCCGGGGCGCCACCATCCGCGGGAGCGGCCCGATCCAACCGCCGGCGTTCGCGCCACCCCCGCACAGGACGACGATGCCGCCCGGGACGGTCGACGCGGCGAGGTCGCCGATCGACCGGAAGCCGCCGACGTCGAACACCGCGTCGTAGCGCGTGGCGTCGCCGGCGCCGCGACGGCTCCCATGGTCGAGCACGCGACTGGCGCCGAGCGACCGGACGAGATCGATGCTGCCGGGCCGTGTCGTGGCCGTGACCTCGGCGCCAAGTGCCCGGGCGATCTGGACGGCGAATGTCCCGACGCCGCCCCCGGCGCCGTCGACGAGGATCCGCTGCCCGGCCTGGACGCCGCCGTGGTCGCGGAGGCCCTGGAGCGCGGTGCGACCCGCCACCGACAGGGACGCAGCCTCCTCGAAGCTCAGCCTCGCCGGCTTCAGCGCGAGGCCCGATTCCGGCGCCGACGCGAGCTCGGCGAACGTCGCGACCCCGGCGCCGAAGACCTCGTCGCCGGGCCGGAACCGCGTCACGCCGCCACCGACGGCCTCGACGATGCCGGCGACGTCGACCCCCCGGATCATCTGCTTCGGTGCCCGCCAGCCGCCGCCCATCCGGGCCAGGAATGGCATTCCGCGCATGAGGTGCCAGTCGAGCGCGTTGACCGAGGCCGCCCGCACCCGGACGAGGACGCGCCCGTCGGCGAGCCTGGGCGTCTCCACCTCCTCGAGCCGGAGGACATCGGGTCCTCCGTATCGCCGCTGCACGACCGCCTGCATCGATCCCTCCGGCTTGCCCCACCCGGGCGCTATACTTACAGCGTAAGCATATGGTGTAAGTTAGACTGCCGGGGCCGGGCCGTCAAGCGAGCGCCGCCCTCGACGGACGCCCGTGGACCGACGCGGCGGAGAGGAATCCATGGCGGGCCGCACGAGGCGCCCAACGAATCGGCAGCCATTGACTCGCGAGCGGGTGCTGCGGGGCGCCATCGAGCTCGCCGACGAGATCGGCGTGGAGGCGATCACGATGCGAGGGCTCGGGCGAGCCCTCGGCGTCGAGGCGATGTCGCTCTACAACCATGTGGCCGCCAAGGACGATCTCCTCGACGGCGTCCTTGGCCTCCTGGTCGACGAGATCCCCAGGACCGAGCCGAGCACGGACTGGCAGTCGGCCGTCCGAGCCCAGGTGTTTGCCGCCCGGGCCGTGATCCGGGCGCACCCATGGCTGCCGAGGCTCGTCATCGAGCGCTCGGCCGCCAGCGACGCCGTCCTCCGGTACGTCGACTGGGTGATGGGCCTGTTCCTCGAAGGCGGCCTGCCGAACCAGCTCATCCACGACGGCATCCACATCCTGGGCAGCCGGATCCTGGGGTTCGCCCAGGACATCTTCGACCCCAGGGACCTCGTGCCCCGACTCGGCGAGCGGACGGTGACCGTCACGCCGGACCACTACCCTCGGCTCTTCCGGGCCGTCAAGGGCGTCCACCACGACGACGAGGAGGACTTTGCCTTCGGCCTGGAGCTCATGCTGGCCGGCCTCGCAGGGGCTCGGCCAGCCTCCGATTCCGGCGTCCCGCCGGCCTCCGATCCCGGCGTCCCGCCGCCGACCGATCGCTGAGGCCGGCTCGTCAGGCTCGCCGGGCCCGGGCCGCGGAGACCGCCGCGACCGCCGAGGCGACGGTGCCGAACGCGAGGATCGCGAACGAGACCGCCAGGTAAGCGTCGATGGTCGGGGCGGTACAGCTGTCGGGCTGACACGTTAGCTTGACCCGACCGAGCGCCACGATCCAGGTGAGCCCGACGCCGACGAGGAGCCCGCCGATGCCGGCCAAGGCCTGCCCCTTGATGGCCAGGACCGTCCCGGCCGCGACGAAGATGAGGACGCCGGCGATCGGGAACTCGAGCAGCAGGAACCCCGCCGGGATCCCGAGCCCGAACCCGACGAGCCAGCTCTGGCGGGCTCCCGCTCGAGTCGATCGCGGTCTCGTCATGGCGGTCGCGGGCGTCGGGCAGGTCAGGCCGGCCGGTCGAGGGCCTCGCGGAGGGCCGCCTCGAGGTCACCGAACGACCATTGGAACCCGATGTCGCGGAGCCGCGCCGGATCCACCCGGCGCGAGCCGAGGAGGAGCGTCGCCTGCTCCCGGAGGACGAGCCGGAGGAGCCAGGCCGGGGCGGGGAACCAGATCGGTCGGTGGAGGACTCGTCCGAGCGCCCGCGCGACCTCGATCTGGCGAGGTGGCTCCGGGCTGGCCGCGTTGATCGGGCCATCGATCGAGTCGTCGTCGATCGCCCGCCGGTAGACGGCAACGAGATCGTCGAGATGGATCCAGCTGAACCACTGGCGACCGTCGCCGTACGGTCCGCCAAGCCCGAGCCGGACCGGCAGCGCCACGAGCCGCAGGAGGCTCGCTTCGCGACCGAAGACGATCGCGGTTCGGACTAGCGCAATCCGAACGCCGAGCTCCCGGGCCGGGCCGGCCGCCGCCTCCCAGTCTCGGCTGAGCCGACCGAGGAACCCGGGGGTCGCGGACGTGTCCGTGGCCTCCGTGGCCGGCTCCGCGTCCAGACCGGTGTAGCCGTCCGTGCCGGCGGCGTTGACGAGTGCACGCGGTCGGTCACTCGGTTCGAGCGTTGCGATCGCCTCGACCAGCCGTTGCGTGGTCCCGACCCGGCTGGCCACGATCGCCCGCTTCCGGCCCCGGGTCCACGGCAACGGCCCGACCGGAATACCGGTCACGTTGACGACCGCATCCACACCGGCGAGCGCGGCGCCGAGTGCCGGCGTCGACGCGTCGTCCGACGGGTCCCACGCGATCGCGCGAGCACCCGCATCGATCTGCGCCGATCGCCCTGCCGGGTCCCGGGTCAGCACCCCGACGGAGACGCCGTCCCGGAGCAACGCCGCGACGAGGGCGCGACCGATGAGGCCGGTGCCGCCGGCAACCACGACCCGCTTCACCGGCCCGCGTTCCACTGGCGCATCATGATCTGGTTCGAGGGCATCCCTGCCCATCGCCCGACTCCTTTGTGCTACTGTTACATAGCAAGTTATGACAGCCGAACTCGCTACTGTCAAATCGCAGGTTTCTGACCCGGCCTCGCCGGCCGCGGAGGCCATCCGGCTGCGCCTCGCCGATGCCTGGGGCGAGATGGGCGCGGCCTGGGGCGTGGCCCCGGCGATCGCCCGCGTCCACGCCTATCTCATGGCCCGCCAGGCGCCCCTCACCGAGCGCGAGGTTCGCGAGGCCCTCGGCCTCTCACATCGGGCGGCCAGCCTCGCCCTGGCCGAGGCGGAGGCCTGGGGCCTCGTCGAGCGAGTGGCGGAGCCCCGTCGGGTGGGCCGGCGCGGGCCGGCGGGCGCCGCGTACCAGGCCATCGGCGACCACTGGCGGTGGTTCGGCCGGGTCGTCGCCGAGCGCAAGGTCCGCGAGGGTGACCCGATCATCGGCGTCCTCGAGCGGACGTCGCGCGAGGCTGCCATCGCCGCCGCGGCGAACCCCGCCGATCGCGATCTGGCGCGGCTGCGCGACTGGCTGGCCACGTTCCTCGTCTTCGTGCGCCTCTTCGACCGGGCCGTTGGACTGGTCCCGAGGCTGGAGCCGCGGGAGCTCGAGCGAGCCCTGCGGCTACTCGGGGACGTGCGGGACGACTCGATCATGCGCCTCGTGAAGCTGCTCGACGGCCTGCCGGACGAGGACGTCCTCGACCTCGTCGACGCGCTCAGCCGGCTCTCGCCGACGGCGGCGCGGCGGGCCACGAAGCTGATGTCGGGGGTCGTGCGGACTGTCGCGCGCTGATCGAACGCCAGACAACCACGTGCGCGGAGGACGAGATCAGTCGAAGGAATCTCATCGTCGACACCCGGTTCAGGGATGCGGCCGGGAATCGATCGAGGACGCGTTCTCGCGTCTGGCGCCGGGTGAGCCCCCGCCTGGAATGCCCGGCTCGGTGTACGAGACTGTTGCCGTCGGAATCCCAGGTGACCACCACCGGGACATCGATCGTCGGGAGGCGGCGATGTGGGGCGGTGTCGGGGTCATCCTCCTCGGCGGTTCCATGCTGGTGGTCGAGCGCCGCCGGCCATATTGACTCGACCGCGATCTCGTGGGGTCGCGGCCTTCAGCCATCTCTCGCCGACCGCCGCGCGACGGGCCACGAAGCTCATGTTCGGGGTCGTTGAAACGGTCGCGAGGTAGGCCGTCCGCGTCGCGAGGCTGACCCTCGGTCACGATTCGAGGCCCGGCGTCGGCCCCCGGCGGGCTGCTTCGTCGGGATCGTGTCTCTGAGTCAACTCGGGCGCACCGAGGAGGCTCGTGACGGGCCGCTCCCGGGTCGGGTCCCTCGCCACGACCCGAAGATGGTGACCCCGGGTCACGTCACTGCCGGTTAGGCGTCCGGGCCGCCCGTGAGACGTCGGTTGGCCCGGAGCTGTTGACTGAGAGTCACGCGCGCCGGCGGGCGCGTGACCAGGCTCGCATCCGGCGTCGCCCAGGCGTCGGTCGTTCAGTTGGGTGGGCGACGCCCAGAGCTCGGGCGGGATTCGCGCGCGGCCGTGTGATAATCGTGCTGCGTTGCGGCGACCCGGGCTGCCCGAACGGGCGTGACCCCGCGGCTGGCGGACCGGCAGACCCGCGCGAGACCTGAGGAACCAGTCCCAACATGACCGTCGAGACTTCCACCTGGGCGACGAAGAAGGGTCTCGCCCAGATGCTCAAGGGCGGCGTCATCATGGATGTCGTCACGCCCGAGCACGCCAAGATCGCCGAGGACGCCGGCGCCGTGGCCGTCATGGCCCTCGAGCGCGTCCCGGCCGACATCAGGGCCACCGGCGGCGTCGCCCGGATGTCCGACCCGGCGATGATCCAGTCGATCATGGACGCGGTCACGATCCCGGTGATGGCGAAGGCCCGGATCGGCCACTTCGTCGAGGCCCAGATCCTCGAGGCCCTCGGCGTCGACTATGTCGACGAGTCCGAGGTCCTGACCCCGGCCGACGAGGCCAATCACATCGACAAGCGCGCTTTCAAGGTCCCCTTCGTGTGCGGCTGCCGGAATCTCGGCGAGGCGCTTCGGCGGATCAACGAGGGCGCCGCCATGATCCGGACGAAGGGCGAGGCCGGCACGGGCAACGTCGTCGAGGCGGTCCGCCAGCTGCGTGACGTCCTGGCCGAGATGCGACGCCTCCAGGGGATGCGCGAGGACGAGCTGTTCGTCGCCGCGAAGGACCTCGCCGCGCCGTACGAGCTCGTCCGGCAGGTCGCCGCGGATGGGAAGCTGCCGGTCGTCAACTTCGTCGCCGGCGGGATCTCGACCCCGGCCGATGCGGCCCTCGTCATGCAGCTCGGTTCGGAAGGCGTCTTCGTGGGCTCGGGCATCTTCAAGAGCGAGGACCCGGCCCGGATGGCCAACGCGATCGTCCAGGCGACGACCCACTTCGACGACCCGAAGATCCTCGCCGACGTCAGCAAGGGCCTCGGCGCGCCAATGCGTGGGATCGCCCTGGAGCAGCTCGCCGAGTCGGATCGGCTGGCAGTCCGCGGTTGGTAGGTCGCCACGCCGGCGACGGCGGGGCTCGACCGATGCGCATCGGAGTCCTCGCCGTCCAGGGGGCGTTTGCCGAGCACCTGGCCACTCTCGAGGAGATCGGCGTCGAGGGCGTCGAGGTGCGCCTCCCGGTCGACCTCGAGGGGGTCAGCGGCCTCATCCTGCCCGGCGGCGAATCGACCGCCCAGCGCCGGCTCATCGAGCGCTGGGGCCTGCGGGAGCCGATCCTCCGGCTGGCCCGATCCGGGGCCCCGCTGTTCGGGACCTGCGCCGGGATGATCCTGATGGCGCGCGACATCGCCGACGGCGACCCGCCGATCCTGCCGCTCCTCGACATCGAGGTCGAGCGGAACGCCTTCGGCCGCCAGCTCGACTCGTTCGAGACCTCGCTCGACGTCCCGATGCTCGGCGACACCCCCGTCCATGCGGTCTTCATCCGGGCCCCGATCGTGGCCCGGACTGGCCCGGGCGTGGAGGTCCTGGCCAGGCTCGACGACGGTCGGATCGTGGCCGTCCGCGAGCGCAACATCGTCGCCACGGCCTTCCATCCCGAGCTCGCCGGGGAGACGCGCTTCCATCGCCTCGTCGCCACCATGGCCGCGGAGTTCGACGACCCGGGCGAGGGCTCCGGGCGACGCCACCACCCGACCCGACGGGCGGGGCTGGCCAGATGACGCAGCTTCGACCGGCGCGTCCCTCGGGCAAGGTTCGGGCGGCCCGGCTGACGGACCTCGCCGCGCTCGGCGAGCTCTCACGGCTGTGCGAGGACGACGGCAGCGGGGGTCGCTCGCTGGGGCTCCCGGTCAGTGGGCCGCGCATCGGCGTCTTCAGCCTCTTCCGCCTGCCGCTCGGGGCGTTCCGACCGAACGACCTCCTGTTCGTCTACGAGGAGGATCGTCGCGTCGCCGGGCTCATCCGGGTCGAGCGCGAGAACGTCCGCGATGACTGGACGATCGTCGAGCTCGACGCCATTGCCGGGCTGGCCGGAGCGGCCGCCGGCGACATCCGCTTCCGCCTCGTCCAGCAGGTCATGCGCGAGGGTCAGAAGCGCGGCGCCGCGCGCTTCCACGTCGCCTGCGCCGATGCCGGCGGCAACGTCGAGCTGTTAATGCAGGCGGGGTTCGCCAGGTACGGCGAGGAACGGGTCCTCCACCGGGCGGTCGGGCTCGCGCTGCCCGAGCCCTGGAGCGACACCCGGGCCCTGAACGCGGGGATTCGCCCGGCCCACCCCACCGACGCGGTCGCCCTGATGCAGCTCTACGACGCGGTGACGCCGGCGCCGGTGCGGCGGCTGGAGGGCTTCCGGATCCCCGATTGGGAGCGCCAGGGCGCCAACTGGCGGGTGCCACGAAGCAGCCTCGCCCCACTGCTCCGCTTCGCCGACATCGAGGCCTATGTCCTCGAATCGGCGGATCGGCCGATGCTCGCCGGCTTCATCCAGATCGGCGTCGCCCGCGAGGCCCAGCCTCACTACCTGCGGGTCATGGCCCGGCCCGAGATCGACGTCGACGAGCTCATCGCGTTCGGGCTCGGCGACATCAAGGCTCGGATGTCACGGAGCGGCGATTCGAGCGGTGAGCATGGCGTCATCGCGCCCGTCCGGACCTACGAGTCACCGATCGACCGGCGCCTCGAGGAGTCGGGCTTCACGGCGATCTCGACGGTCACGCTGCTCATGCGGGAAACCCTCGTCCGCGTCGCCGAGCCGGCCCTCGTCCCGGCCGGCGTCCGCACACTGGAGGTCACGCGTGGCTCCTGAGGAACGATCCGACCGCCGCGAGACGATCGACGACCTCGACGCGCTCCTGTCATCGCTGCCGAGCGAGATCGTGGCGGCGATCCATGCCCTGCCCGACCAGGAGGCCGTGATCGAGGTCGTCCTCGACCTCGGTCGCCGGCCCGAGGCTCGTTTCCCCGATTCGGAGGTTATCCTCCTGGATCGCGAGGTCTCGGAGGCCGACATCGCCCACGTCGTCGAGCACATCGGCACGTTCGGGGACGACAACCGGGCCGGCATCGAGCGGACGCTCCACCGGATCAGCGCGATCCGGAACCGGAACGGCAAGATCGTCGGCCTGACGCTCCGGATCGGCCGGGCCGTGTACGGCACGATCGAGATCATCGAGGACTTCGTCGAGAGCGGGAAGTCGATCCTCATCATGGGCCGGCCCGGCATCGGCAAGACGACGATGCTCCGCGAGGCCGCCCGCGTCCTGGCCGACGACTTCGGCAAGCGAGTCGTGGTCGTCGACACCTCGAACGAGATCGCCGGCGACGGCGACATCCCGCACCCGGCGATCGGCAAGGCCCGGCGGATGCAGGTCCGGACGCCCTCGATGCAGCACGAGGTCATGATCGAGGCGGTCGAGAACCACATGCCCCAGGTCATCGTCATCGACGAGATCGGGACCGAGCTCGAGGCCCAGGCCGCCCGAACGATCGCCGAGCGCGGCGTCCAGCTCATCGGCACGGCCCACGGCAACAACCTCGATAACCTCATGCTCAACCCGACCCTCTCCGATCTCATCGGCGGGATCCAGTCGGTCACCCTGGGCGATGAGGAGGCTCGCCGCCGGCGGACCCAGAAGAGCGTCCTCGAACGGAAGGCGCCGCCGACGTTCGACGTCATCATCGAGATCGTCGATCGCGAGAAGGTGACCGTCCACGCCGACGTGGCCGAGACCGTCGACAACCTCCTCCGCGGCGACCCGGTCGCCCCCGAGCTCCGCTGGCGGGACGAGGAGGGCGTCCACCGCTCCCAGTCCCGGCCGAAGCCATCACCCCGGGACGCCGGCGGCACCGAGCGGTTCAGCGGGCTGGTCGGGGCCGGCTCCTCGTGGCGGATGGAGCCGGGCTGGCGCGGCGAGCCCGCGTATCGGTCGGGATTCGGTGGCGGCTATGGCAGCGGGGTCGCCTTCTCGGGGCCGGACCGGGGCGGCGCCCGCCAGGGCTATCGACCGGGCGCCTCGGGCTCGTGGCGGCCCGGGCGCAGCGGCGCCCTGGGTCGTGGCAACGGTGGCGCGGCCGGGCCCGCGGACGGTGCCAGGCCCGCGAACCTCGGCGACGCCCCGTTCGTCGCCGGCGAGATCGCCGACCGCGGGCCGCTCGAGCGTGGCAGCGTGGCGGCACCAGAGCCCCGGGCCCGCGACGCCCGGGAGATCTCCCGCCAACGCGAGTGGCGCGAATCCGCGAGCCGGGCGATCGACGCCCTGCACGTCGACGAGGGCACGGCCCCTGTCAATGCCACGGATCTCGAAGCGGACGACGAAGCCCTTGCCGATCAGGCGGTCGCGGCCGGTGCCGAGGAAGCCGGCGAGGACGGCGGCCTGCGGGTCTCGGGAGCCGAGGGCCTGCCCACCCTTCGCGTGCTCCCCCAGGGGATCAGCCGGCGTCGCCTCGAGCAGGCCATCCGGGAGCTCCAGCTGCCGGTGATCATCGCCCGCGACGTCGATGAGGCCGACGTGGTCATGACCCTCCGGACCGAGTACAAGCAGAAGACGCCCCTCCTGCGCGAGGCGGAGGAGCGGAACGTCCCGATCTATGTCCTGAAGACCAACACGATCGTCCAGATGCAGGCCTCCCTGACTTCGATCTTCGCCCTCGAGATCGATCCCCGCGACGCGGCTCTCCGCGAGACGGAGGAGGCGATCGGCCTCGTCGTGCAGCGATCCGAGCCCGTCGAGCTCTCGCCCCAGAACGCCTACATCCGCCGCCTCCAGCACCAGATGGCCGAGCGGGCCAACCTCGTCTCGCGCTCGCGCGGCCGGGAGCCGTACCGCCGGGTCCGCCTCTACCCCGACGCCGCCAAGAGCGCCTGGCGCTAGCCCTGGCTGGGCGACGGCACCGGATGGTGTCGCGACGCCCTACGACCGAATGCCGAACTCGCGACGGAGGGCCGAGCAGGCGGCGAGATGGCCGCTCATGCCGTGGACGCCGCCGCCGGGTGGGGTGGATGACGAGCACAGGTAGAGCCCACGGACCGGCGTCGCGTACGGGTCCCAGCGCAGCGCGGGGCGGGCCAGGATCTGGCGGAGGTCCTGCAGGCCGGCGTTGATGTCACCGCCAACGTAGTTCGCGTCGTACGACTCCATCTCGAGGGCACTACGCGTCGACCTCGCCAGGATTCGGTCGTGAAAGCCGGGGGCAAAACGCTCGACCTGGGCCTCGATCCGGTCGGTCATGTCGACCGTCGAGCCGGCCGGCACGTGACAGTAGGCCCAGCCGGTCTGGCGCCCGGCGGGGGCCCGGGTCGGGTCGGCGACCGAAGCCTGGACGAACAGCACGAACGGGCGGTCGGGGATCCGGCCCCGGTGGACCTCGCGCTCCGACCGCGCGATCTCACCGATGGTTCCGCCGAGGTGGACGGTCCCGGCTGGCGCGAGGTCCGGATCCTGCCACGGGACCGGCCCGTCGAGGGCCCAGTCGATCTTGAACACGCCGGGTCCGTAGCGGAACCGTTCCAACGTCCGGCGGTACCGGGCCGGCAGGCGGTCACCCCCGATCGCCGCGAGCTGGCGGGGCGTCACATCGAGCAGCACGGCTCGGGCCGGCGGGACGTCGCCCAAGTCCTTGACGGCCACGCCGGTCTCGATCTCCCCGCCGAGGCGGCGCAGCTCCGCCACCAGCGCCTCGGCCAGCCGCTCGGTTCCGCCTCGGACCACGGGCCAGCCGACCGCGTGGGCGACGAGCCCGAGGACCAGCCCGAACGAGGCCGAAGCCACAGCCTCCAGCGGCAGCATCGAGTGTGCCGCCAATCCGCCCAGCAAAGCCCGGGCGCGTTCATCGCGGAAGACGATCCGCGTCAAACCGGTGACGGGCAGGATCCCGGGAAGGCCAAGACGCGCCTGGGCGATCGGATGACCGGACGGCCGCAGGATGGGCCCGAACACCCAGGGCAGCAGCCGGTCGGCGTCACGGACGAGGGGGCCCATGAGCCGCCGATAGGCCGTGCCATCGCGGCCGAGCCGGGCAGCAGTGTCGTCGACCGATCGGGTTAGCAGGACGCTGCGCCCCGGCACGAGGGCGTGGGCGACCGGGGCACCCGCGTGGTCCATCGTGACACCGAGCCGCTCGAGGTCGAGGTTCCGGAAGAAGGGCGAGGCGAGCGTGGTCCCGACGACGGTCGAACAGTCGTCGTGGATGAAGCCCGGCAGGGTAAGCTCGTCCGAGCGGGTCCCGCCACCGGGCCGGTCGGCGGCCTCGAGAACGCGCACCCTGAGGCCGGCCCGCGCGAGCGTGATCGCGGCAGCCAGCCCGTTCGGGCCGGCCCCGACGACGACGGCGTCCGCGGCGCTGGCCGTCACCCGCCTGAGGCCCGCAGAGGCATCAGGTCGCGCGGCGACGCCGGAGCCACCGCGCCGGAGCGGTCACCGTCGCGACGGCCATGTTCACCGCGGCGCTGTGACGCAGGTTCCGAACGTAGCGCCACTGCCGGCGCTTGTCGACGCAGACCTTCTGAGACTGGACGACGGGTGTCACGACACCGACCGAGCGGGCCAGGTTCTCGAGCGTCTGCTCCCAGAACCGGTCGTTCATCCGGTTGGCGCCGAAGACATAGCTCAGCTCGATGAACGGGTCGCTGGCTCGCTCCAGCGCCTGCACCTGAGCGACCGTCGTCTCGCCGTCGCGGTATCCCGAGAAGGTGATCCATGCCGAGAGCGCGTGTCCCTCCGGGGTCATGAAAGCGAACGACTCGTCGTCAGCGTAGATGACCATGACCCCGGTCGACATCTTGATCGGGGAGCCCGGCAGGGGCGGCACCTCGAGCAACGCAACCTCGCCCGGCGCGATCCCCGCGAGTGGCGCATAGAACGTCGCACCCTTGGGCCAGAAGGTGGGGAAGCGCTCCTTCCAGCCAGCAATGAGTTGCTCAGGCGTCGTCGCGACGCCGTCGAGCCGCACGCTGTAGGTCTTCTGCCACATCTGCCCGAAGCCCTGGATCGGACCGGCGACGCGCTTGCCGGTCACGGTGTCCGTGCCGGCACCGGAGGCCGTCGTGGTCAGGCGATCGACGGGGCGCGCCCACGAATTGGCGTCGCGGTTGGAGCGGGGTTCAGTCGCGGTCATGTCGAGCCTCCCGGCGGGCGGTGAACGCGCGCCGCTCAGACGGCCGCCGCAAGCGCGGCGTCCGTGGTGTCGTGGATGCCGATCGCCTCATCGAGGCGGGTCAGGGCGAAGATCTGGCGGTAGTGCTCGTTGAGGCCGACGGCCATCAACCGCTTGCCCTGGCGCTGGGCGCGGACCAGGAGCGTCACGAGCAGGCCGATGCCACCGCTGTTCATGTAGTCCAGCCCGCCGAAGTCCAGGATGACCGTCCGGGCGCCGCCGTCGACGGCGTGGGCGAACGCATCCATGAGGGGCTTCTCGCTGCCCGAGGTGATCTCGCCCTCGACTCGGATGAGGGTCGTGTCGGGCTGGTCCGTCGAGCGGACCTCGGCTCGTGTGCTGTCGGTCATTGCGCGCCTCCGTCGTCGGTCGGGTGGTCGGCCCCCTCGTCGTCGAGCGACATGAAGTCGGACAGCCTCGTGATCCGGAAGATCTCCCGGTAGTGCTCGGAGAGGCCGGTGGCGTGGACCGGCCGGCCATCGCGTCGTGCCTCGGCAAGGAGGCGGACGATGAGCGCGATCCCGGTGCTGTTGATGTAATCCGTCGCCGTGAAGTCGAGGGTGATCGGGCCGTTGCCGGTCGTGCGGGCCTCCGCGTACGCGCCGGTCATGGCATCGTCGCCGTCCCGGTCGATCCGGCCGCTTAGAACGATCCTGGCGCCATCCGCCTCCGGGCGGACCTGGGCCACAAGTGCACTTGTCATAGGGTTGAACCTCCGAGGTCGAGGGCAAGGACGACCGTCTGGCGATCACCCTCGCGGACGATCTCGACGCGGTCGACCATCTGCTGGATCAGAAAGATTCCCCAGCCGCGCGGCTTCTGCACCCCGGCGAGCTTCGCGTCGAGGTCGGGGAGCTCCGCCTCCTCCGGGTCGGGCACGGCACCGCCGAGCCCGGCGTCGGCGATCCGGACCTCGAGCACCTCGGGCCCACGATCGACGCGGATCCGGACCGGCACGTCGGGGTTGCCTTGGGACCCGTATTCGATGGCGTTCATGGCGGTCTCGCTGACCGCCGTCTTCAGGCGCTCGAGGCGGGCCGCCGGCAGGCCCACGGGCGCCACGATCTCTGCGACGCGCTCCATGGCGACCCGCTCGTTGCCGAACGCGCCGGGGAGCTCGAACTCGGCGAGGACTTCGGTCCCGGCGGCCGGGGTCGGCTCGGCCTCGGCGACCGGGTCCGCGTCCCCTGCGGCCGATCCACCGCCGGCGGAACGTCGAAGGGCGACCATCGTGATGTCGTCCTCCTGCTCCCAGCCGCGGCCGGTGAAGGCATGCAGGCGATCGAGGAGCTCGTCGAGGAGCTCGGTCCCGGCGAATTCCGAGGCCATGTCGTCCTTGAGGCGCGGGAAGCCGTACATCTCGCCGTCCGGATCGTGGGCCTCGATGATCCCGTCCGAGTAGAGCAGGACGCTGTCGCCCGGCCCGATGTCGGCCTCCTTCTCCTCGTACGCGAGTCCGGGGAGAAGCCCCAGCGGCATACCCGTGGCGCGGAATTCGATGACGCCGGAATCCGTGCGGACGTACGGGAGGTTGTGGCCGGCGTTGGCGAACGTGACATGACCGGTCGCGGGCTCGAGGACGATGTAGAGGCAGGTGACGAACATCTTCTCGGGCATCTCGGCCGAGAGGAGGTCATTGGCGCGGGCAAGGACCGCGCCCGGCGCGACCAGCCGGGGTGCTTCTGCCCTGAGGATCGAGTGGGTTCTCGCCATGACGAGGGCCGCCGGGACGCCCTTGTCGGTCACGTCGCCCACGACGATGCCGATCCGGCCCCGGCCGAGGTCGATGAAGTCGTAGAAATCGCCACCGACCACGCGCGCCGGGCCGTAATATGCCGCGATCTGCCACTCGGGCAGGTTCGGGAGCTCGTGGGGCAGGAACTGCTGCTGGATGAGCTGGGCGATCTTGAGCTCGTTGGCGTAGCGCTCCCGTTCAGCCGCCTCGGCGGCCTGCTCGCGGACCAGCTGCGCGACCCGGATCGCGGGTGCGGCCTGCGCGGCGAGGGTCCCGAGCAGGCGGCGGTCGTCGGACGAGTAGTCCTGCTCCGAGAGGCGGGGGCCCAGGTTGAGCGTCCCGATCAGCTCGCCCTGGGTGACGAGGGGGACGATGAGCGCGACGCCGGCCTCGCGGAGCTGTTCGAGCGCCGCCGAGGCGAGCTCGAGGCGGGTCAGATCGACCGGCCCGGGCGAGGACTGGAGAAAGGCGAAAAGTGGGTCCGACTCGGGGATCTCGACCGCAACACCGGGCTGGTCGTCGGCGGCCGCTGCTGTCGCGGGCGCGACGTCCTCGACCGGTGACGGATCCGGCGAGGTTCGGCCAAGCAGGCGGCGGAACGGACGCGGGAGCGCTGTCATCGAGGGCATCCTCCGATATGGGCGTCCGTAGATCGTTACGAAAACGGTCGTCGAGGAAGATCCGCGACGTTGCATAGCCAGGCGGTCGTGTCCGGGTGGACCGTCAAGGCCGCGAAATACAGCGTCACGAGGAACGACCCGCCGCGTTGTCGCGGATCCAGAGGCCCGTGCCCCTCGGTCCGAGCGACGACTCGACGACGACGACCACCTTGTGCTCCACTTCCTCGAGGCTCGTTTCGGCCCCGAGGCCGTGGGCGAACCCTGCGACGATCCGCTCGGCGTCATACCGGGCGCGATTGAAGCGGCGGTCCACCGCCGCCTGGACCCGCCGACGGAGCGGCTGGAACAGCGCCGCCGCGACAAGCGTGGAGCCGGCAACCGCCAGAGTGTTCCCGCCCGTCACCTCGGCCAAGGGACCCTGGAGGCCGATCACGATCCCCGCGAACACGGCCGCGACCAGGCCGGTGGTGAGCGTCCAGCTGATCGTCCGGCTGATGATGCGATCGATGTCGTACAGGCGATAGCGGAGGATCGCGACACCAATGACCACGGGGAGCGCGAACAGGCTCAAGACCGTGAGGCTGCTGACGATGGCCGCAACCTCATCGCTCCCCGGCGGAACGATGAATGAGATCGGCACGACGACAGCGCCGAGCCCGACGATTGCCGCGAGCCACTTGATCTGCTGACGCTGGACCCGGTCGCCGCGGCGATAGCGCAGCGAGACGGCCACAATTCCGGCGCTGAAGCAGACGATCGTCGACAGCAGGAAGAACGCTCGGATGATGCCGACGAGGCCGGCGTCCGGACCGGCGGGCGTGCCTCCATCGCCCCCGTCGCTCGACCCGGGCCCGAGGAGCGAGCCGATGGTCCACGCGGCGCCGCTGACGATGGTGAGCACGACGACCCAGCGGAATTGGCGCGATGGCAGGTGCCCGTCCGGGAAGATGAGTGGAACCCCGATCAGGGCGATCATGAACGGATACACGAACAGGACGACTCCGACCAATCCGACGATCTCGGACAGTGGCCAGTTGGGCGCCTGGAGCGCGCCGAGGCTGCTGTACGTCCCCATCGCCATCGATGCGGTCATCAGGGTGCCCGCCGTGATGAGGAGGCGGCCGATCATGTTCCCCGGCACGCGCGTCTCGAGGAGCGCTCCGACCCCCGCAAATGAGCCGACGCCGAGCGCGAAGACCAGGATCGCGCTGACGTCGCCGGACGGGTCGATCAGCCGGGTGATCATGATCGTGAACATGTCGAGGGCCGCGATGCCCCACGCCACGCGGTTTCGGGTCACCGTCCGCTCCTTCGTCCGATACGAACTCGGCCACTGCACCTAATCATGCCGACGAGGATCCCCGCGACATCGAGGGCGAGCACGACGAGGCGGACGACGAGACCGAGCTGCCGGATCGGCTCGGCCGCCTGTGCCCCTGACCCGCGCCTGGCCGTTCCTGTCATTCGCCGCGAACCCAGAGCCGGGCAGAGACCGGCTGGAGCGATGCGTCCAAGGTCTCGAGGACCTCGCGGCGGATCTCATCGAAGTCCATCTCGTCCCGCAGCCGTCCCGCCATCAGGACGGAGATGCGTTCGGCGTCGAACCTGGCCCGGTTGAAGCGATGGTCGACCAACGCCTGGACCCGCCTGTGCAGGGGCTGGAGCAACGCGAACGCGGCCACGGTGGATGCCGCGACCGCGAGCGTGCTCTCGTGCGTGAGCGGCGCGAGGACGGCCTGAAGCCCGATCACGAGGAGGGCGAACGTGGCGAGGATCGCCGCGGTCGAGATCGACCAACCGATGGTCCGGCTGACGATCCGGTCGATCTCGTAGAGCCCATGGCGGGTGATCGCGATCCCGATCGCGATCGGGATCAGGGGGAATGCGAAGATCGCGGGCAGCCACATCCAGTTCCCCTCTCGGTCCACGAGCAGGAGCGCGGTGAAGGCGAAGATCACGGCGCTCAGGACTCCGCCGAAGGCGGCGAGCAGCCACTTGTGCTGTTCACGCTCCGCGCCCCGCGTACGCCGGAAGCGGATCAGGAGGGAGGCGATGGCGATGGCGAGGGCGCCGAGGTCGGCGACGTAGGCCCCGTTTTCGATCACGCCCCAACCCGTCCAGCCCGAGGCCAGCCCGATCGGGTTCGCGACCTGGCCGTTCGAACCGTCGGCGAACGACACCCCGAGCACCGGGTCCACTGCGAGCGCGGCGACGAAGAGCAGTGGGAGTGCGACCGCGCCGCGCGCGATTCGGCCCAGGTGGCCCGCCGGGAACCGACCGGTCGGATAGATCGCCGCCAGGGCGATGAAGAACCAGTAGGAGGCCGGCCCGCCCACAGTGTTGAGCCAGGCCTGGGTCGTGATCCGGAGCGAGGCCTGACCGGCCACGATCTCCGAGCCGCTCCCGGGCAACGTGGCACCGGTGAGGGGGAAGCTGATGGCCGTGAGGACGACCAGCCATCCGATCCGCTCGCGCGGTCGCCGACCGACCAGCACGAGGCCGACCGTCGCGAAGCACACGGTGATGCCGGCGTTGACCAGATCCGCTCTGCCGATGACCAGCGCCGCGGCGACGAGCGAGGCGAGGCCACTCAACCCCAGGGCGCGGGTAACGGTTCCCAGCGATCGTCTGGTCGAGATGGCCACGCGTGGATCGTCCGACTGCATCGTCCCGAGAACGTTACGACACGTCGTGACGATGACGGCACCTCGCTGCGTTACGGCCCCGGCGTCCGACACGCTACCGTTACGATCGTGCCGCGACCCAAGATCAGCATCAGGCTCATCGGCCCGGTCGACATCAGCGTCGACGGGTCGCCCCTGGCAGTCGACACCCGCAAGGCCGTGGCTCTCCTCGCGTACCTGGCCGTGACCGGTCGGCCGACGAGTCGGGATTCGCTTGCAGCCCTGCTCTGGCCGGAGTCCGAGGGGCCGGACGCGCGCGGCGCGCTCAGGCGGACGCTCTCGGTCCTGAACGCCGCACTCGGTGGCCGCGGTCTCGCCATCGATCGCTCCACTGTCGCCATCCGACCCGGCGAGATGGCGGTCGACCTCCTGGACTTCCGCGCTGCCCTCGGCCGGGCCCGAGACCACCGCCATGACCCCGGGATCGCGTGCCGCTCCTGTGACGAGTGGCTCGAGACGGCGCTCGCTCTCGATCGGGGGCCCTTCATGGACGGGTTCGGACTCCGCGACAGCGAACCCTTCGACGAGTGGCAGACCACCGAGGCCGAGGCCCATCGCCGGGACCTCGCGGCAGCGCTCGAGCGACTCGCCCGCTCGAAGCTGGCGGCGGGCTCATGGGATCGCGCGGTCGCCACTGGCCGCCGCTGGCTCGGGCTCGATCCGCTCCACGAACCGGCGCATCGCTTCCTGATGTCCGCCTATGCGGCGGCGGGTGAGGACGCACCGGCCATCCGCCAGTACCGGGAATGCGTGCGAGTCCTCGACGCCGAGCTCGGGGTGCCGCCGCTCGATGAGACCACCGAACTCTATGAGGCGATCAGGACCGGTGCCTTCCGGGCTGCCGTCGAGGTCGGCGGGACGGCGGCCCCGACCGAGCACGGCGTCGCCCCATCGGACTGGATGCCCGAGCACGGACCGCTCGTGGGCCGGACTGTCGAGCTGGAGCGACTCCTGGGCGTGACCCGGTCGATCGACGTGGACGGCCGCCTCCTGGTGATCGAGGGGGAGCCAGGCATCGGCAAGACCCGGCTCGCCCGGGCCCTGCTCGAGCGCCTGGCAAACGACGGTGCGATCGCCCTCGAGGCCCGGGCCTACGTTGGGGAAGCCGCGATCCCGTATGCGGCGGTTGCCGAGCTGGTCCGATCGGGGCTTGGGCGTCCGGATGGCGCAGCACGACTGACGACCGTGCCCCCGGAGGTCCTGGTCGAGGTGGCGCGGCTCGTCCCCATTCCGGGAGTCCGGGCCGGCGCGATCGAGCACGGCGACCCGCTGCGCCGAGCTCGACTCCTCGATGCCCTCGCCGTCGTGATGACGGCGCTCGTGGCCGGGCCACGGCCCGGGATCATCTGGCTCGACGACGCACAGTGGGCCGACGCGTCGACATTCGAGGCCATGGCGTTCCTGGCGAGACGGCTCCGCAACCACCCGATCGGGCTCCTCCTGACGTGGCGACGCGAGGACCTCTCGGAACCGATCGCCGACGACCTGGTGGCCGCGGCACAGGCCGAGGGCCGGGCCGAGGTCGTGGTCCTCGGCCGCCTCAAGCGCGACGATGTCGCGACATTGGCGAGACTGGTCCTCGGGCAGGCCGCCACTCCGACGTTCGTCGACGCGCTCTTCACCGAGTCGGAGGGCCTGCCGCTGTATCTCGCCGAGGCGCTTTCGGCCTCGCGCGGGGAGGCGGCCATGACACCGGGCGGGATCGACATGATGGTTCGTCGTCGCCTGGCGTCCACGACCGAGATCGCCCGCCAGGTCGTGAGCGCGGCGGCCGCGATCGGTCGATCGTTCGACCTGGAGACCGTAAGGTCCGCCTCGGGCCGGGGCGAGGAGGAGGCCGTCGCCGCCCTCGAAGAGCTCTCACGGCGCGGTATCGTCCGGGAGGTCGGCCCGGCTGATGCCGCGGTCGTCCGCTACGACTTCACCCATGCCCGCCTCCGCGACGTCGCGTACGAAGCCCTGGGCCTCGCCCGCCGCCGCCTCCTCCATCGCAGGATCGCCGAGTCGCTCGCCGCCCCCGGCGGCGGCCGGGAGGGCGGTGTTCGATGGTCACTCATCGCCTACCACGAGCGACTCGCCGGCAGGCTCTCGGAAGCGGCGGACGCTCATCGCCGGGCCGGCGAGCACGCCCGGTCTGTCTACGCCAACGCCGAGGCACGCGAGCACCTCGAGGCGGCCCTCGCACTCGGTCATCCAGCCAGCGGCGAGCTGCACGAGGAGCTCGGCCAGGTGCTCACCTTGCTGGCCGACTACCGCGGCGCGATCGCCCACCTCGAGACGGCCGCCGCGGACGCCGAGCCGGGCCGGCTCGCGGCCATCGAGCACGAGCTCGGTCGG
The DNA here is from genome assembly GCA_963719145.1 of uncultured Chloroflexia bacterium. Lineage (GTDB taxonomy): Bacteria > Chloroflexota > Limnocylindria > Limnocylindrales > CSP1-4 > UBA5189. Next base: position 899,318 of record CAVRAX010000003.1, on the reverse strand, counting down.
GTCCACGCTCGGCGGGGCGACTGGGATCGGGCCGAGGCGCACCTCGCGGCCGCGCTCAGCGCCGCCGGCGATGGCGATCCGGGGAGGCGCAGCGCGATCCTCGCCGACCGGAGCGCTGTCGCCCACCGGCGCCTGGACCGTGAGGCAGCGGAGCTGTCCGCGGAGGAGGCCCTCGCCATCGCCACCGGCGTCGGTGATCGCACCGCGATGGCGAGGGCTCAGGGCGTCCTGGGGATGCTCGCCCGGCGTCGCGGCGACCTCGATGCCGCTCGCGCCCACCTCGAACGCGCCCTGCTCGCGGCCGACCCCGACACCCATCCCGACCTGCGGATCGCGGCCCTGAACACGCTCGCCCTTGTCGTCGCCGATCGCGGCGAACAGTCGGCGGCGATCGATCTCACCCGCGAGGCGCTCTCGCTGTGCGAGCGGATCGGTGATCGACACCGCCAGGCCGCGCTCGAGAACAACCTGGCCGACCTGTTCCACGCCGACGGGCGGCATGAGGAGGCGATGGAGCACCTGAAGCGGGCGGTGTCGATCTTCGCCGAGGTGGGCGGCCGTCCCGACGAGCTCGAACCGGAGATCTGGAAGCTCGTCGAGTGGTGAGCAGGGTGCCGGCTCAGGACCCTCCCGGAAGGCCGCTGCCGAGCCAGATCCGCTCGCCCGAGAAGCGGCCCGTGGCCGGATCCCAGGGGAACAGGATCAGGACCTCGAGGTCGACGAGCAGGCCGCTGGCCGGGGCGCCCGCCCAGGGCCCGAGGTTCGTCCCGGTGAGGCGGGCCGCCTCGAACACGCCCTGGGGCCCGACGACGATCTCCGACAGGGCGAAGGCATTGTCCGGGAACGCCGCGAACAGCTCCGTGTAGAAGGCGCGTGCCCCGTCGTGGCCCTTCCAGCGCTGCCTGGTGGCGACGAGCTCGTAGACGCAGTCAGGGGCGAGCGTGGCAACGAGGCCCTCGACGTCTCGTCGATCCTCGGCGAGGGAGTGGCGGACCCAGAGCCGCTTGATCCGGCGCAGCTCGGCCGTGTCGAACGGCCGGGACAGGCGCGCCTGGATCGAGGCTTTGGCCATCGCCGCTGATCGTACCCGGGCATCGGGTTCCGGCCGGGGCCAGCCTGGCCGTACCTCGCGGCTAATGCTCGGTCGCGCCGGTGAACGTCCAGGCCTCGATCCGGATGGCCGGCACGACCGACGCGCCGAGGAAGCCACGGACCGTCTTCCGCTCGCGACCGACCGCGGTCACGCCGGCCAGGGCGTCGAGGTACGACTGGGTGTACCGGAGGTTTCGGACCGGCCCGACGATCCGGCCTCCTTCGACGAGGAACGTTCCATCGCGGGTCATCCCGGTCACGATCGCGAGCTTCGGGTGGACCGGGTTCGTGTAGTGGAACCGGGTGACGAGCAGGCCACGGTCGAGGCCCCCAACCAGCTCGTCACGTGGCGTCTCCCCGGCGGCCATGAGCATGTTGATCGGGAACGGCCCGTACGCGTTCGGCGCCGGCAGGCCATGGCCGGTGGACGTGCGCCCGTCGCGGGCGGCAGTCTGGGCGTCGTAGACGACGTTGCGGCAGATCCCGGCGTCGACGAGCGTCACTCGCTGCTTCCGAACGCCCTCGTAGTCGAAGGCCATCGGCATCCCGGCGGGATCGCTGGCGTCATCCACGACCGTCACGAGGTCCGACCCGATCCGCTTGCCGGGCTCGACGAACGAGCGGCCCTCCTGGACGGCGAGGGCCGAGAAGCCGAGGTAGCCGAGCATGTCGGTGATGTCGACGACGGCGTACTCCTCGAGCACGACCGGGTAGTCCCCGGGCGGCAGCGAGATCGGGCGTTCCGTCGCCCGGGCCTTCGCGGCCGCCTCGCGCCCGAGGGCGGCGCCATCGATCGTCGACGCGTCCGTGGCGGTCGTCTCGGCATAGCCGGTCCCGCCGTCGGGCGACATGTGCACGGTGAGGAGCTGCGAGCTCGTCCGCAGCTGAGCAGCCCGGATGCCGGCCGAATTGGCCACCGCGGTGCCCTCGCTCGCCGTCGAGAACGAGCCGTAGGCCAGCACCCCCGCCGCGTCAGCCGCGGCGATCACCGCCCGGACGGCGTCGGCCCGGAACTCCGGGGTGGCGTCCGCGGTCGCCTCGGCGTAGCCGGCCGCGAGGCCGTCGAGCACGCCGGGCCCGTCCGGCCCGGGAAGGCCGCCCCAGTCCTCGAGCGGCTCGACGCTCGCGGCGATGGCCGAGGCCCGCTCGACGACGGCGCGGAGGCCATCGTCGCCGACCCGGCCGGTGGCCACGACCGCGACGCGCTTCCCGGCGCAGAAGCGGAGGCTGACCCCGATGTTCGTCTCGGCGACGTTCTGGTGGATCTCGCTGTTGGCGAACCGGGTGAGGGCCGCATCCTCGGTCGAGACGAGCGCCTCGGCCTCGCTGGCCCCGGCCGCGAGGGCTCGTGCGACGACGTCCTCAGCCACCTCCAACGCGGCGGCGGCCGCATCCCCGTGGGTCGTCCGATCGAGCCGGCTCACCATTTGCCGACCCCGACCTGGACGTTTCGGAACCGGGCGCCGGGGACGCCGTGCCCGACGTGGGCGACCTGGCTCGGCTCGCCCTTGCCGCAGTTGGGCGTGCCGAGCATGACCCAGCTGCTGGCGTTGCCGACGGCGTCGCAACTCCGCCAGAATTCGTAGGTGATGCCGGTGTACGTGGGGTTCCTGAGGAGCCGGCCGCGCTTCCCGCCCTTGATCTCGTAGGCGGCCTCGGTCGCGAACTGGAAGTTGAGGCGCCGGTCGTCGATCGACCAGCTCCGGTTCGTCGTCAGGTACAGACCATCCTCGGTGTCGGCGACGATGTCGTCGAGGCTCATCCCGTCGACGGGGAGCAGGTTGATGTTGGTCATCCTGATCAGCGGGATGCGATTCCAGCCATCGGCGCGCATCGCCCCGCCCGACGACCGGCCGATCCGCGGCGCGGTCTCCCGGGAGGTCTGGTAGCCGACGAAGATGCCGTTCCGGACGAGGTCCACGGCCTGGGCCGCGACGCCTTCGTCGTCCCAGCCGAAGGTGCCCATGCCGCGCTCGGACGTCGCATCGGCGACGATCGTGACGAGGTCCGAGCCGTAGCGAAAGCCCTCGTCGAGCTTGTCAGTGGTCAGGAAGCTCGTTCCCGCGTACGACGCCTCGGTCCCGAAGACGCGATCGAGCTCGGTCGGGTGGCCGCAGCTCTCGTGGACCTGGTTGTACAGCTGGCTGGGGTCGAGGATGACGGTCGCGACACCGCTGGGGCACTGCGGCGCGCTCAGCAGGGCGACGGCCTCTTCCGCGCGGCTCGCGGCGTTGCCACCCAGATCGAGCGCCCGGATCAGCTCGTACCCACCGGCCCCCCAGCCACCGCCGGCGTCGGGGTAGCTGCGGCGCTGATGCTCGTCGCCCTCGATCGCATTGGCCTCGACCGCGGCCCCGATGTGGGTGATCACCTGCTCGGTATAGCTGCCGTCGGTTGCGGCGAAGGTCTTCTGCTCGCGGACGGCACCGTAGCTCGACTCGGTGAAGCTGATCCCCTTGATCGCGCCCGCGGCCCGGTCGGCGGCGAGGAGATCGCCGATCTTGCGCTCGAGCGGGACCGTGAACGGGTCCTCCTCGACGGGGGTCTCGTAGCGACCATGGGCCGGCGGCCGGTCGTCGAGCGCAACCCGATCCCTGAGGGCGGTCGCGGACGCCCGGGCGATGCGAACGGCGAGGGCGGCGACGCGATCCGCCTCGTCCAGGTCGAGTCGGTGCGAAGCCGCGAAGCCCCAGGCGCCGTCGACAAGAACCCGGACGCCGAAGCCCTCGGATTCGCCCGTCGCGACGCCCTCGACCCGGCCTGACTTCACCGCGACCGATTCGTCGCGGCGAAGGACGACTCGACTGTCGGCGTAGGCGGCGCCCAGGCGAGCGGCGGTGTCGAGGGCGCGGTCGGTGAGGTCTCGCATCTCGGGCTCCGGAGCGTAGCAGGGCAGGGTCGGCGGCGTGCCTCGGACGAACGCCGTATTCGGTCGATCGGGTGCCCGCCCTCGTCGGACGCGCCCGCGCGCGCCCTCGCCGGGCCCCGCGGCGCGCGTCCCCGCCAGGCCCCGCGGCGCGCGTCCCCGTCAGACCCGCGTCGCGCGCCTCACAGGATCGCGATCCCGGCGAGCGCCTGCGCCGTCAGCCACAGCCCGATCCCGAGGACCGCGATCGAAGCGACGATCGGTGCCTGTCCGGCAACGAAGGTCAGGCGCGACGGCGACGGCAGCCTCTCCAGCCGCTCACGGGCGAGGACCATGACCGCCCCGACCCCGCCCAGCACGAGGGCCATCCCGAGCCCGAACGCCACGACGAGGACGATCCCGAAGGCCGCCCGGCCGGCGACGACGGCGCCGAGGAGGATGATCAGGGCGCTCGTCGACGGAACGATCCCGCCGGCCAGGCCGAGGAGGAGGAGCTGCCGCCGGTCGAGCGCCGAATCGGGAGCTCGGTGGGAGCGGGCATGGTCGTGTTCCGCTCCCCCGGCCGAATGCGCCCCGGCGCGTCGCCGGCGAAGCTCGCCGGCGAGCATCGATGCGCCGACGGCCACGAAGGCCAGGGCCGCGACCGTCGGGACGGTCCGAACGACGACGTCGGCCGGAAGCGCCACCTCGGCGCCCGCGGCCAGGAGCGCGAGGAGGAGGATTCCAAGCGTGTGCGACACGGTCACGGCCAGCCCCAGCCCCGCGGCTTGGCGGACCGTGCCGCGAGTCCCGACGAGGTAGGCGGCCATGAGGGTCTTGCCGTGTCCGGGCGTCAGCGCGTGTCCGGCTCCGAGGGCCATCGCCAGGGCGATCGAGCCCAGCGCGACGATCGGGCTGAGGTCGGCGACCCGGAAGAGGTCCGGGATCTCGGCGGCGACGCCGCCAGGCACCGCCGCCTCCATCGGCGTCCGAGCGGGGACCGTGGCCAGCGGGGCCGGCGCGGCCGGGGCTCCCGGCGGATCGGACGCGGTTCCATCGTCTGCCGGAGATGGCGCGGCGTCGGGCGCCGTCACGCGGGTCGTGACCGCGGTGGCATCCGGCGCCACGAAGGGGGGCGCGGCCGTCCCACCGGGGCTGACCGAGAACCGCGCCGACCGCACGGCGAGCGGCTTGGACAGGAGCTCCGCCGGGTAGGCCGTCAGGCGGGCGCTGGCGTCCTCGGCCGCGGGCGGCGGATCGCCATCGAGGCCGGAGATCGTCGCACCGTTGCCGATGACGACGATCTCGCGCCAACCGAGACGGTCCGAATCGGAGGCGTCGGCAAACGTCACGCCGGCCGCCTCCCCGAACGACGGACCCGGCTCGGCCCTCAGCTCACACACGATCCGCATCGTCGGCACGCCACCGGCACCGGCCGGAAAGCTCAGCCCGGCCGCCTCGAGGACGAGATCGAGCGGCGTGCCATCGATCTCGAGGCGCAGGCTCGGGAGGAGAGCCTGGCACTCGTCCTCACGGGCGCCGTCTGCCTCCGCCGCGCTGACCGAACCGTCGCCGTCGACATCGATCCGGAGCCGTTCCTGGAAGGCGGGGATCTCGGCCAGGTCGACCACGACGTCGAGAGCGATGGCGTGCGGGCCGACCCGAAGCGCCGCGTAGTGGTTGAAGGTGAAGTTGCCGAGCGGATGGGCCGCGACGACGGCCGGCATGCCGAGCGCGGCCAGCGCCGCGACGCCGGCCAGGAGACCGCGACGAACGGCCGGCGAACGCATGCCGGACAGGGTACGCGCAGGCCGCCGCCGCGAAGGCCGCCGCCGCGAAGGCCGCGGCCGGCTCGCCGCGCAAGGGCCGCGGCGCAGGCGCGCCGGGCCCGCTGGGCCCGCCGAGCACTCGGCGTTCCGAGCCCATGGAGGCAGCAATAGCCGTCGATCCATCGCGGCCCCAGCCCCGCCGTCCCGGCCCCCGCGAAGGGGTCGGCTACACTCGCCGGGTGAGCTCGCTCGACCGGCGCGGCGGCCGATTCCTGACGCTCGAAGGGCCCGAGGGGGCGGGCAAGACGGTCCTGGCCGGGCGCCTGGCGGCGGCGCTGCGGGCGGACGGCATCGAGGTGGTCCTGACGCGCGAGCCCGGCGGGACTCGCCTCGGCGAGCGGCTTCGCGACCTCCTGCTCGAACGCGACTCCGTCCCCATCGATCCGCTCGTGGATGCCTTCCTCTTCAACGCCGCCCGGGCTCAGCTCGTGCGGGAGGTCATCCGGCCGGCCCTCGATGCGGGCCGGGTCGTCGTCTGCGCCCGATACGCCAATTCGACCCTCGCCTACCAGGGCTACGGCGCCGGTCTCGACCTCGGCACCCTACGAGACCTGGCGGCGGCCGCGACCGGTGGACTCCAGCCCGACCGGACCATCCTCCTGGACCTGCCGCCCGACGTCGGCCTGCGTCGAAAGACCGCCGACGACCGAACCCGGTTCGAGGCGGCCTTCGACCTCGCCTTCCACGAGCGTGTCCGCGACGGGTTCCTGGATCTTGCGCGACAGGAGCCGGCCCGGTTCGCGATCGTGGACGCCGACCGGCCGATCGATGACGTCTTCGCCGAGGTCATGGGCGTCGCGCTCGACATGCTGGGCGCAAGTGATCCGGCGGCCCTGATCAGGCGGCGTCGGCCAGGCGGCGTCGATCGGGCGACCCGACCGATCTGATCGGGCGGCGCTGATCAGGCGGCGCCGGCAGCCGCAAGGGCTCCCGGCCCGTTCTCCTTGGCCCTGGCCAGACCGATCGCGGCCGCAGCCAGCAGCTCGTCGGGGCTCGCGCCGTCGGCCGGGAACCGGGCGACGCCGGCGGACACGGAGTACGCCCGGCCCGCGATCTCCGGACGGCCGGCGACGGCGTCCAGGACCCGCTGGGCCACGATCATGCCGGCCGCCCCGGGAGCGACGAGCAGGAACTCGTCGCCGCCCCATCTCGCGACGGTGTCGACGAGCCGGACCGTCTCGGCCAGGACAGCGGCGACCTCGCGGAGGATGTCGTCTCCGGCCGCCGGGCCGGCGGAGGCGTTGGCGGCCGCAAGGCTGTCGACGTCGAAGAGGACGACCGACAGGTCGGTGCCCTGTCGGCTCGCCCTGGCGACCTCGAGCTCCAGGATCCGCGACAGCGTTCGAGCGTTGGCGAGCCCCGTCAGCGCGTCCGTGTGCGACAGGCGCTCGGCCCACTCCGCCCGCTGCCCGGCCGCGTCGGCCAGGCGGGCCCGGTCGACGGTGATCGCGATCAGATCAGCGAGCGCCGCGCCGAGCAGTGCCTCGGCCTCGCTCACCACCCAGGATCCGGAACGACCGATCGCAAGGGCCCCGATCGGCTCCTCGACGCCGTCGTGGGCCACCCTGAGTGGCCACGCTGCGAGCGTCATCGGGTCGCCCGACGGCCCGCTGCTCGCGCTGCCGAGGATGGCCGTCTGGCCGTGGGCCGTCCGCGTGATCGGGTGGTCCGGGTCGCCCGCCACGGCCGCTTCGTACTCGGCCGCTCCACCGTCGGGGATCCCGGCGGCCGCGGCCAGGGCGAGGCTGCCGCGCTCGGCGTCCCAGAGGAAGACGGCGGCGAGGCTGGCCCCCATGGCGCCGGTCGCGAGGTCGAGCAGCGCCGCGAGATCGTCCTCGGCGGTCCGTCCCCGGGCGACGATCGCCGCCGCCGCGGCGAGGACGGCTTCGGGGGTGTGGTCTTGCTTGCCGTGGTCGGTCACCTGGCGGTGCTCCTGGGGGAAGGCGGCGGCGGCGCGCTCAGGGCTGGGCGCCCGGGGACCCGCCGCATCGTACACCGCGTCGGCTGGCCCGAATTGCGGGACGGTCGTCCGCCGAAACGATTCGAGCCCCTAGCACCGACCTATACTCGGACCCGTGAAGCTCATCGTCGCGATCGTCCACAGCGAGGATGCCGGGGCGCTGGTCGACGCCCTCCTCGAGGCCGAGCACCGGGCCACCCGCCTCCAGTCGTCGGGCGGATTCCTCAAGCAGTCGAACGCGACGATCATCGTCGGCGCCGAAGAGGACAAGGTCGACGCCATCATCGAGATCGTCCGTGCCAACTGCACGTCCCGGACCCAGGTCGTGAACCCGATGCCGCCGATCATGGAGCCGGGCGAGTTCTTCATGCCCTATCCGCTCGAGGTCGAGGTCGGCGGCGCCACGGTCTTCGTCCTGCCCGTCGAGCGCTTCGAGCGGCTGTAGTTCGGCGCGCGTCCCATGCCCTGGATCCCACCCGCCGTCGGCGCGCGGGCGTCAAGGAGCCGAACCTTCATGGTCGACGACGTGGAGGGTTTCGCGACGATCTCCGGGGATCGGAACCCGCTCCACTTCGATCCCGACTTCGCCGCCCGGACCCGGTTCGGCCGGCTCGTCGTCCAGGGCGGCCTGACGGCCGGCCTGTTCAACGGGATCGTGGCGATGGACCTGCCGGGCCCGGGCAGCGTCTTCCTCCACCAGGAGTGGGACTACCCCGCGCCCGTGTTCGTCGGCGACACGGTGACCGCCGAGGTCGAGGTCCTCGAGGCCAGGGCCGACAAGCCGATCACGAAGATCCGCTGCGTCGCCCGGCGAGACGACGGCACGGAGGTCCTCCGAGGCGACTGCGTCGTCTACACGATGCGACCCGGGTGACACTCGATGCGGAACCCGCCGGTCCACCCGAACCCGCCGGTCCACCCGAACCCGCCGGTCCACCCGAACCCGCCGGCCGGTGGCGGGCGCTCGCGATCATCGCCCTCGGGACGCTGCTCGCCTTCGCGCCGTGGTTCAGCGCCTCTGCGGTCGGGTCGATCCTCACCGTGGAGTGGCAGACGAGCGGTCTCGACCTGCCCTTCCTGACGGTCGCGGTGCAGCTGGGCTTCGCGGTCGCGGCCCTGGTCCTGGCGATCGCGGCGATACCCGACGTCGTTCCCGGGCCGCGCCTGTTCCTCGTCGGCTCCGTCGTCGCCGCGGTTGGAAACCTCGGCTTCGCCCTGGTCGCCCACGATGCTGCATCGGCCCTCCCGTGGCGGGCGTTGACCGGGGCCGGGATCGCCGCCGTCTACCCGGTTGCAATCAAACTCATCGCGGGCTGGTTTCGTGGCGGGCGGGGTCTGGCCGTCGGGGTCCTGATCGGAGCGCTCACGGTCGGCTCGGCACTGCCGCACCTGTTCCGGGCCCTCGGTGCCACGAGCGGCCTCGACTGGCGGGCTGTGGTGACCATGGCCTCGATCGCCGCGGTCGCCGGCGGCCTCCTCCTCGCCGCCCTCGCGCGTCCGGGTCCGCTCGAGGCGCCACCGTCGCGCTTCAGCCCCGCTGTTGCGGCTGCGGCCTTCGCGGAGCCGTCCGTCCGGCTCGCCAACCTGGGCTATCTCGGCCACATGTGGGAGCTCTATGCAATGTGGACCTGGGTCCCCGCGTTCATCGCGGCGTCGTTCGCGGCCGCGGGCATGGACGACCCGTCCGCGGCGGCATTGGCTGCGTTCGGCGTCGTCGCCGTCGGTGGTGCCGGTTGCGTCGTTGCCGGCGCGCTGGCGGACCGGTTCGGCCGGACCAGCGTGACGATCGCGGCGATGGTGGCGAGCGGCAGTTGCGCCATCGCGATCGGCTTCCTCTTTGGCGGGTCCCCGGCCATCGTCCTCGCCGTCGCGACGCTTTGGGGCATCACGGTCGTCGCCGACTCGGCGCAGTTCTCGGCGGCCGTGTCGGAGCTTGCGCCATCGGGAACGGCGGGATCGGCGTTGTCCATCCAGGTGGCCGTGGGCTTCGTCCTGACCGGCGTCACGATCATCGGGATCGGAATCATCGAACCCGGCGACGGGGCCGGATGGCGGATCGCCTTCGGGTCGCTGGCGCTGGGGCCGCTCCTGGGCGTGATCGCCATGTGGCGGCTGCGCGGTCGCCCCGACGCGGCGAGGATGGCGGGTGGCCGCCGCTGACGCATCGATCGGCCCTCGGCCCTCTGCTACCGTGCGCGCCATGAGCGGTCGCGTAACCACACTGGCCCGGGTCGGGTTCTCCGCCCTCACCGCCCTCGCCATCATCGTCCAGCTGCTGACCGTGGCCAATTCCACCAACCTCAACGTCGTCAACTTCTTCAGCTACTTCACGATCCAGAGCAACCTCATCGGGGTAGCGGTCCTGCTGGCGACGGCAGCCGCCGGCGCCCGACCGCGCGGCCGTTGGCTCGATTGGTGGCGGGGCGCCGCATCCGTCTATCTGACGGTGACCTTCGTCGTGGTGATCCTGTTGCTCCAGAACGTCGACGTCGGGCTTCAGCTCGTCTGGGTCGACGTCGTCCTCCACAAGATCTTCCCGGTGGTGGTGGTCGCCGACTTCGTCCTCGACCCGCCGCGGACCCGGTTCAGCCTGCGCGACGGACTGCTGTGGCTGGTCTACCCGCTCGTCTGGCTGGCGTACACGCTGATCCGCGGCCCGATCGCGGGCTGGTACCCGTACCCGTTCCTGGACCCGGACAAGTCCGGCGGCTACGGTGCCGTGGCAATCACCAGCGTGGCGGTCATCGTCGCGGGGGCGGTGTTGTGCGCCGCCTACGTCTGGATCGGCAATCGCCGGGCCAACGGACGGGCCGCAGGGGTCGCCGCCTGAGCCTTCGGCACCTGGACCGGTGCTACCGTCGCGGTCATGGGTGACGCGTCGACCGCCTGGCTCGATGCCCTCGCGCCGCGCGCGCCGTCGGCGGTCGCGGCATTCCGCGGGATCGAGGCCGGAAGGTTCATCTCGGTCCGTCGAGAGGTCCGTCGTGGTGCGGGCGCCGATTCGGCTGGCCGCATCAGCGCCGAGCTCGCGGCGGTCGCGGAGGCCCTCGCGGCCGTCGTGAGGCGCCTGCCCGACGCGGCCTTCGACGAGCCGGGCGGCGAGGCCGACTGGACCGTCGCCGAGGCGATCGGCCATGCTGCCGACTCCCGGGCCGGGCTGTCCCTGGCCGGGGCCCGGGCGGCGACGGGCCGTTTCCCGGCCGACGCTCCGACGGTCGTGCCGGGGGTGCCCGGTGAGCGTCGGGTTGGTCGTGACGCCCTTCTCCGGCGGATCGCGACGAGCCAGCGGATCGTGGAGCGATCGGCCCGGTCTATTGCCGGCCACGAGGAAGATCCCTGCCCGCTCCAGCACCCGCAGGTCGGGCGGCTCCGCTGCGGCGAGTGGCTCCTGTTTGCCGGCGTCCACGACCTGATGCACCTCGAGCAGCTCCACGGGATCGCCTCGGGGTTCGCGCCGGGACGGGGCGGGTGAGCGTCCGACCGGACCTCGTCGCCTGCTGGCTCTTCCGTCTCGACGAGGCCGGCAAGCCGGAGATCCTCGTCATCCGTCGCGCCCCGGACCGGATCCATCCCGGCCTCTGGCAGTGCGTCACCGGCAGGCTCGAAGCGGGCGAGCGGATCGTCGACGGGGCGCTGCGCGAGGTCGCCGAGGAGACCGGCCTCCGGCCGCCCGACCTCGAGTCGCTCTACGAGACCGACATCGTCAACTGGTTCCACGAGGCGAGCCTCGACGTGGTCCTGGGCGAGGCCGTCTTCGCCGCCCGGGTCCGGTCCGGGGCCGAGGTCGTCCTCTCACACGAGCACGACGGAGCGCGCTGGCTCACGACCGCGGAGGCCGGGGCCCTCGTGGTCTGGCCGGCCTACCTTCGAGCGATCGAGCAGGTCGAGTGGCTCGTCGCCAACCCCGACCGCGCGGCGATCTACCGGCTGCCGCTTCCCGACTGAGCCGGGCGGGGCGCGCTGGTATCCTTCCCGGCACCCACGGCGCGTCGAGGAGGTGCCCCGAAATGATTGACCAGCGCGGCGCACCGACCTCCGAGGCGCTGCCCGCGTTCCGGTCGAAGCTCGACACGATTCGCCCGACATATGGCTTCGAGGACGTCTCGCTCGCCCCGGGCACGAGCACGGTCGAACCGGACGACGTCAAGCTCGACCAGACGTTCTGCGGCATCGACCTCCGGATCCCCGTCCTGGCCGCGGCGATGGACGCCGTCGTCGACCCGGCCTTCGCCGGCGTCCTGGCGGCCCTCGGCGGCCTCGCCGTCCTGAACCTCGAAGGGGTCCAGGCGCGCTACGAGGATCCCAGTGCGATCCTCGAACGCATCGCCACCGCGCCCGACGACGAGGTCCAGCGGCTGCTCTCCGAGGCCTATGTCCCGCCGATTCGCGAGGAGCTGGTCGGACTCCGGCTGCAGGAGATCCGGGCGACGGGCTCGAAGGCCGCCGTCGCGGCGACGCCGGGAGCGGCCCGGAAGTGGGGTCCCTACTGCGCCGAGCACGGTGCCGATCTCTTCCTCGTCCAGAGCCAGGTCTCGTCAGCCCGCCACCTTGCCTCGGGCTACGACCCGCTCTCACTCCGAGAGTTCACCCGGTTCATGCCGATCCCCGTCGCCGTCGGCAACACGACGAATGCCGAGGCCGCCTATCTCCTCATGGAGCAGGGCGCGGCCGCCGTCTTCGTCGGCGTCGGGCCGGGGGCCGCCTGCACCACCCGCGAGGTTCTCGGGATCGGCGTCCCCCAGGTCACGGCCGTGGCCGACGTCGCCGGTGCGCGGGACGCGTACCTCGAACGGGCAGGGCGGTACGTGCCGGTCGTCGCCGACGGCGGGATGCGGCGGGGTGGCGAGATCGCCAAGGCCGTTGCCGCCGGCGCCGACGCGGTCATGCTCGGCTCCCCGCTGGCTCGGGCGGCGGAGGCCCCGGGCCGCGGCGTCAACTGGGGCATGGCCGCGCCCTCGCCGGTCCTGCCGCGCGGGACCCGGATCAAGGTCGGGACGATCGGTAGCCTGGAGCAGATCCTGCTCGGCCCGGCGACGGTGACGGACGGCTCGCAGAACCTCATGGGCGCGCTCCGCCAGTCGATGGCGGCGCTCGGGGCCCGGACGATCCGCGAGATGCAGGGCGTCGAGATCGTCTACGCGCCGGCCGTCGCCACCGAGGGCAAGTCCTGGCAGCAGACGGGTCGCTGACGGACGAGGTCGGCGAGCAGCTCGCTGGCTGGGGGAAGGTCGCCCGGATCGTCACCCGCGGACGGGCCAGCGGCCGCGAGGTCGCCGTCGCCGTGGGGTTCGGCGAGGAGCCGGACGGCAGCCTCCTGATCGCGGCCGGCGAGCCCGATGCCGACTGGGCCCGGAACCTCGAGGCCGACCCCCGCTGCCGGGTCAGCGTCGGTGAACGGACCTGGGAGGCGCTCGCCGAACCGCTGGATCCGGTGCCGGCCACCCGGGTCGTGACCGGCCTCATCCTCCGCTACGGGACCCCGGCCGAGGGCCTTGGTCGCGGCCCCGCATTCCGGCTCCGGCCGGTCGGCTCGGCGGGCCCGGTGGACGGAGCCGAGTAACAACGGGCCGCGGGCGGCCGGTCCGGCGCTGCCCCGTTACCATCGAGGCCCCGATGACCGAATCCCTTCCCGTCCGCCCGGCCCGACCCGACGAGACCGCCACGGCGAATCGCGTCAATGTCTTCGAGCTGGCCGGCGGGCAGCCGTTCTTCGACGCGCTCGTGGATCGCTTCTACCGGGGCGTCGAGTCCGACCCCGACCTCCTGGCCATCTATCCGGACCACGCCGACCTGGCCGGTGCGCGCCGCCGCCTGGCGCTCTTCCTCGGCCAGTACTGGGGCGGGCCCACGACGTACTCGGACGAGCGCGGCCACCCACGCCTGTTCATGCGCCATCGGGGTTTCGCGATCGACCCCGCGGCCCGGGACCGCTGGCTCCGCCACATGCGGGCGGCCGTCGCGTTCATGGATCCGATTCCTGCCGTGGCGTCGCGCCTGCTCGCCTACTTCGACACGACGGCGGAGGCGATGCGGAACCGCGACTGACCGGGATCAGGCGCTCCGGGCGTCGCGACCGGGTATCCCGGCGCTCGCCAGGGCCGCCGCGAAGCCAACCAGGTCGTCGGCGCCGACGTAGAACGCGGGCACGTCGAAGGGTCCGCTGCGGACCGGTCGGCGGAAGTCGAGCCGGACGCCGCCGTGCGGGCTGCCGGCGAAGGACACGTCGCCGTGACGAATGCTGCGGCGGACCCCGATCGCGGTGATCCAGGGGAACGGCCCCTCGATCTGCCAGCGCTCGACGTTGTCCAGGCTCGTCCTGAAGGAGAATCGCCCGAAGCGGGCCGCAAAGGCGCCATCGCCGACATCGGACCAGGCGCTGTCCGGGGTCGCCCCGAACAGGAGTCGGACGAGCCACCGCGACCGGCGGCCGATCCGGATCGGAAATCGCTGCCCGCTCATCTTCGGGAGCCGGTCCGGGTCAGTAGACCTCGGGGACGAAGGTCTGGTCCTCGATCGGTGGGCGCACGTAGCCCTGGTCGCCGCCGCGCGCCGGGAGGACGATCTCGGCCGGGGTCAGGTCCTCGTAGGGGATCAGGCTCAGCAGGTGGCGGATGACGTTGAGACGGGCCCGCTTCTTGTCGTCCGCGTTGACGACGTACCACGGTGCCTGCTTGATGTCGGTCGCGGCGAACATCGCGTCCTTGGCCTTCGAGTACTCGACCCAGCGCGCTCGCGACTGGAGGTCCATCGGGCTCAGCTTCCAGCGCTTGGTGGGATCGTCGATGCGGCTCTGGAAGCGCCGCTCCTGCTCGGCGTCGCTCACCGAGAACCAGTACTTGATGACCTTGATGCCGCTCCGGACGAGCATTCGCTCGAACTCGGGGCACGACCGCAGGAACTCGCGGTACTCGTCCTCCGTGCAGAACCCCATCACCCGCTCGACGCCGGCCCGGTTGTACCAGCTCCGGTCGAAGAGGACCATCTCCCCGGCCGCCGGCAGGTGGGGCGCGTAGCGCTGGAAATACCACTGCGTCTTCTCGCGCTCGGTCGGCGTCCCGAGGGCGACGACGCGGCAGATGCGCGGGTTCAGCCCGAGCGAGATCGTCTTGATCGCCCCGCCCTTTCCGGCGGCATCACGGCCCTCGAACAGGATCACGATTCGGAGGCCTTTCTGGCGGATCCACTCCTGGAGCTTGGCCAGCTCGACCTGGAGGTCCGACAGGATCCGCCGGTACTCCTTGTTCGTGAGGGTCCGCTCGGTCGCGCCGATCTCGGTGACCGGTGGGTCCGGCCAGACGTTGGCCAGCCCCTTGAGCTCAGCGGCCTGTCCGGCCTTCGTCCTGACCCTGGCCTTCGCCATCGCGTGCACCTCGTGCAGTCGATTCCCTCAGACGACCACCGTACGCCCGGCCCGCAAGGACGAACGGGCCGATCCGGCCAGGATCGCCGTGCCCGTGCCACGGCCCGCACCGATGCGCCGCCGGTACACTTGGCCCGGCGTCGGGAATGGGAGGGCTGCATCGAGCGTGACAGCGAAGGCGAGCGCGGAGACGACGGACGCGACCGAGGGCCACGGGAGCGGGGCCGCCGGCACGACGTCCCCGAAGGCGGGCGACCCGATCGACGCCCCGACCCTGGGCGAAGCGGCCCCGGCGTCGCCCGAGGCAGATCCGTCGGTGCGCCGCGGCAAGACGGTCCACGGTGAGGCGGCCAACGCCGGACACCGGGTCCTCGCCCCCGATGACGCCGAGGTCGAGGCCTATCTCGAGACGGCGCTTCACGCCCCTTCGCCGCAACGGGCTGCGGCGGACCGGCCGGCAACGACCGATCACGGCACGGTCGTCGTCCTCGACTTCGGCAGCCAGTTCGCCCAGCTGATCGCGCGGCGCGTCCGCGAGCTGAACGTCTACTCCGAGCTCCTGCCCCACGACACGCCGCTGGCCGAGATCGAGCGTCGAGGAGCGACCGCGATCATCCTGTCGGGCGGCCCGAACTCGGTCTACGACGAGGGGGCGCCGAAGCCCGATCCGGCGATCTGGAGCGGCCGCCTGCCGGTCCTCGGCATCTGCTACGGGGCCCAGCTCATGGCCCTCGAGCTCGGCGGCGACGTGCTGCCGGCCGCGAAGCGGGAGTACGGGCCGGCGACGGTGACGCTCACCGCCGAGGACCCGCTGTTCGCCGGCCTCGGCCGCGACCAGCCGGTCTGGATGAGCCACGGCGACTCGATCACCCGGCTGCCGGAGGGGTTCCGGTCGACGGCCCAGACGGTCTCGACCCCGTTCGCCGGCCTCGAGGATCGCGCCAGGAACCTGTACGGCATCCAGTTCCATCCCGAGGTCGTTCACACGCCAAGAGGCCGAGATGTCCTTCGGAACTTCGTCGTCGGGATCGCCGGCGCCCGGGCCACCTGGACGCCGGCCAGCTTCATCGAGTCGACCGTCGCCGAGATCCGCGACCGGGTCGACGCCCACGCCCGCGCGGTCGGCTCCGACGGCAAGGTGATCTGCGCCCTCTCCGGCGGTGTCGACTCCGCGGTCGCGGCCGCGCTCGTCCATCGGGCGGTGGGAGATCGGCTGACCTGCATCTACGTCGACCACGGCCTGATGCGGAAGAAGGAGTCGGAGCTGCTCCGGGCGACGTTCGAGCAGCACCTCCGGATGCGCCTCGTGATGGTCGATGCCCGGGAGCGGTTCCTGGCCCGTCTGGCCGGGGTCATCGACCCCGAGGCGAAGCGGAAGATCATCGGCGACGAGTTCATCCGGGTCTTCGAGGAAGAGGCGACGAAGCTCGGCCGGATCGACTTTCTGACCCAGGGCACGCTCTATCCGGACGTCATCGAGAGCGCGACTTCGGAGACGAAGGCGGCCCAGAAGATCAAGACCCACCACAATGTCGGCGGCCTGCCGGCCGACCTCCGGTTCCGCCTGATCGAGCCCCTCCGGTACCTGTTCAAGGACGAGGTCCGGCAGGTCGGCCTGGAGCTCGACCTGCCCGAGGCGATGGTTCAGCGCCAGCCGTTCCCGGGCCCGGGGCTGGCGATCCGGATCCTCGGCGAGGTCACCGCCGAGCGGCTCGATACCCTCCGCGAGGCCGACTGGATCGTCATCGACGAGATCAAGGCGGCCGGGCTCTATCGGAGCGTCTGGCAGAGCTTCGCCATCCTGACCCCCGTCCGCAGCGTCGGCGTCATGGGCGATGGGCGGACCTACGCCAACGTCGTCGCGATTCGAGCGGTCACCTCGGAGGACGGCATGACGGCCGACTGGGCCAAGTTGCCCTATGACGTCCTGGCGAAGATCTCGTCCCGGATCGTCAACGAGGTCCCCGGCGTCAACCGGGTCGTCTACGACATCTCGTCCAAGCCGCCGGCCACGATCGAGTGGGAGTGAGCGCTCAGGGCAGCTCGCGGTAGGTGTCAGACCAGGGCTCGACCGACCAGTAGACCTCCGAGCTACCGAGCCGCAGGTAACAGGCCTGGGCGTACCAGCCGCCGACCCTGGCGTCGGCGTCGATCGTTCGCGCGTACCGGGTGATCGCCCCCGCACCACTGAAGCGCAGGACCACGGGGCTCGCACCGCCCTCGGTCCCAGGGACGAGGTCGCGGGCCTCCGCCGCGTGACCGGCCAGCACCTGTGCCTCGAAGCAGGCACCGACGGCCGCGGGCTCGCCCATCTCAGCGGTCCCGCAGTCCGGATACGGCGTGCGCGTGCCCAGCTCCTCCGGCGCTCCGTCCAGGGCCGGCGCGGCGACCGCCGGAGCCGGAGGATCCGAGGCGCCGGGCCAGGCGACGGCGGGGTCCGATCGCGGGACCGTGAGTGTTGCCAGCCGGGCATCGAGGCGGGTGGTCAGCGAGCCGCGCGCTGTCCAGCCGGTCACGCTTGCCGTGTTCAGCTGCTCCTCCGAGCACGGAACCGCGTCGCAGGCCGGGAACTCGATGTACAGGCGCTCGATCGGTTCGACGGTCGCGGTCTCGATCGCCCGAAGGCCGAGCTGGAGGCCCGACCCGCAGTCGATCCGCGGCTCCCCGGCATCCTGGAGCGCCTGGCCGGGTGCCGGGTCGCAGATCGCCGTGATCGACGTTACCTCGGTCCGAACCGGCGCGAGGCTCGCGATCACGAGCGCCGGCTCCGCCGTGGGCCCCGCAGGATCGGGGGTCGGCGTGGCGGTCGGAGCGGCGCCTGATGGCGTCGGGCGAGCGCCCGCTGATTCTGCCCCGTCACTCGGGGAGCCCCCGCCGCAGCCGGCGAGGACGACGGCCATCGTCCAGATCAGGTACCGCGCGATGGGAGCGTGCACGCCAACTTGACGTCGCATGCGGCTCGGGTGTGTCGCGCCCGGGCCCAGGTCAGTTGGTGTTGATCAGCGCCTCGACGAGTCGCTCCCGACCCGGCAGCTGGCCGGCGGCGACGAAGCGCCGGAGGTGCTCGCCGGACCTCGGCTCGGCCGCGAGCGCCGAGCGGTAGAGCCGGTGGCCGCGCTCCTCGTCGCCCGAATCGAAGACCGCGAGGGCGTGCCACAACCGGATCTGATCGTCGTCCGGGGCCAGGGCCGTGGCCTGCTCGAGGAACCCGAGGGCGGCCGTCGACTCGCCGACGGCGAGCGCCTCGAAGGCGAGGTCGAACGCCTCGTAGGCCCGATTGACGTCAAGCAGCCGGGCGAGCTCGTCGAGCGGGGCCGGATGGTCGTCGACCCGGACGTCGAACCGCCGCTCCCAGGGCGGCGCGCCCGATCGGCCGGGCACGACGACCAAGCCGGCCGCCTGGCGGCCGCGGACGTCGCCGCCCTCGGCTTCCGCCGCCCGCAGGGCAGCCATGAGTCGATCGGCGAGGTCGCCGCTCGCCGTCTCGAAGGCCGCGAGCATCGCCGGCCAGACCGTGACTCGCTCCATCATGTTCGCCTGTACCGAGATCCCCTCGCCGGTGGCGTGGCCGGCGGCCGCCACGCAGTCCGAGCCGGTGTGGCCCGCGGCTCGCCCGGCCGCGTCGACGATCCCGACCTGCCGGACCCCCGGGTCCGGATCGGCGGCCAGCAGCTCTGCGAGAACCTCGTCGGGCGGCCGGCCGGCGGCGAGCAGCTCGATCCCGGAGTAGCCGTAGCGCGGATCGACGAACGACTGGGTGGCGATCGCGCCGACGCCCGGCCGGAGCCACGGGACGAGCGAGCCCGCCGCCAGCCAGCGGCTCTGGACGGCGACGCCGAGCTCGCCGGTGCGTTCGTCGAGGGCCACGATCGAGTAGGTCATCGCATCGAGGACAGCCTGCCCGTGCCCGATGCGGATGGCAAGGGTGGACCCGTGGGCGACGTTCGGGATGGCCCATTTGGGGTATTCCCGTCCCGCTCGCGGGCGGTACAGTGTCCAGCATGTCCGAGCCGCTGCTGTCCGGGGACGGGCCGATTCCGGATCCCGCCCTCATCTGCCCCTGGTGCTCGGCGCCGCTTTCCTCCTCGACCGTGGAGCGTTGCCCGTCCTGCGGAGCCGCGCTCCACGAGGGGGACGCATCGGAGGTTCCGGGCGTCACCCGGGTCGACGTCGAGGCGCTCCTCAAGGGCCGGGGCTCGGTCCAGAAACCGCGCGGACTGATCGGCTGGCTGTCCGGGGAGTACGAGGCTGCCGAGGGGGCGCCCCCACCGGGAACGCTCGAGCCCCCGGACGACGCCGTCCGCCGCGAGATGATCCGGCTGGAGCTCGCCGCGCTCGAGGCCGAGGTTCTGGCTCGCCAGGCCGAAGCCGTCGCCGAGGCCGCCACGGAGTCCGGCCGGCCGGTCGTCATCCCGGAACCGCCGCTCGGCGAGGTCGAGGATGCGGCTGAAGCCTCAACCGACGCGGCCGGTCCGACCGCCGAAGAGCCACGGGCCGACGACGAGGCCCCGACCGACCGCGACGCCGCGGATGCGGCGGACACCCCGGCCGCCGATGTTGCTGCGGATGCCGCAGCCGCGCCGCCCGGCGGCCCCGATGAGCAGGCCGATCCGGGCTGACCGGACCGGCCGGATATGCTCCGGCCATGCCCGACCGCCTTCCGCCGCCAGGCCCGTCCTTCCTGCGGGAGCAGGTCGTCCACCTCGGCGATCGGACCTGCCACGCCGGCATGGCCCGGCCCTCGACCGGCCCCGACGAGTGGTGGCTCTCGGTCCTGTGGGTCCGCGACGAGGCCGGAATCATCTCCTTCCGCGACGCCGCGCCGGCGGCCGGGCCGCCGCCTGAGCCGCCCCTGGCGCGGCTCGGGCCGGCGCTGTCGGGCGGCCTGTCCGGCCTCATCCTCGAGGACGGCGGCCGCCTTTCGATCCGGCTCGGGCTGATCGCCGCGCCCGATGAGCCGGATCGGCCCTGGCGCTGCCCCCTGGCGGTTCGCGCGGGATTCCGCTGGGAGCCGGCCCGCGCGGCCACGATGACGCCCAACCAGCTCGCGAGCGAGGTCCTGACGTCGTTCCGCCGCGCCGTCGAGGGCCTCGCGGGGCGAAGACCCGCCGCAGCGTAGACTCCCATCGATGCAGGACGACGATCCGACCGGGCCCGTTCGGCCGAATTTCGGTGGCCCACGCCGCCCCGGCTCGGGCTCAGGGCGCGGCCGGCGAGGGCGCGGCCAGCCCATGTCCGGGGGCCCGTCACGCCGGATGTGGATCGCGGGGGCAGTCCTCGTCCTGGTCCTGCTGTTCGGGGCGGGGATCCTGGAGTTCTGGACCGACGTCATCTGGTACCAGAGCGTCGGCTTCGATGGCGTCTTCTGGACGCGGGTCGCGGCCGGCGCGTTGCTGTTCGTGGGCGTCACCGTCCTGGCGCTCGTCGTTCTGCTCGGCAATCTCTGGCTTGCCCGTCGGCTGGCGCCGCCGCCCGAGGGTGTGCCGGGGTCCTTCCGGGAGCTCTTCGAGCGCCTGGCCGAGTCCGGCCTCGCCGCCCAGGGCGACAGGTACGGGCGCCGGGACGATGGGCCGCAGCCCGTCCCGGTCGGCCCCGAAGCCATTCCCGACCTGACCCCGACGGCCACCCTCGTCCTGGCATTCCTGTCCGTCTTCGGAGCGGTCGTGATCGGCGGCGCGGCGGCGGCCGGCTGGCAGACCGTCGTCCTGTGGCTCAACCGGGTGCCCTTCGATGCGGCGGGGGTGGCCACGGCGACCGTGGACCCTGTCTTCCACCGAGACGTCTCCTGGTTCCTGTTCGACCTGCCCTTCCTGCGGGCGGTCCAGTCGATCTTCAACGCCCTCGTCGTGGGCGGGCTCCTCGTCGCCTTCGGCCGATACATCGCCGGCGCGCCGCAGCGCGGCCTCTCGTTCCCGACGCCGGTCCGCGTCCATCTCGCGGCTCTCGCCGCGCTCTTCCTGCTGTCCGTTGCCTTCGGCTACCAGCTCGACAAGTACGAGCTCGTCTACTCCAACCGGGGCGTCGCGACAGGTGTCAGCTTCACCGACCAGAACGCCCAGTTCTTCGCCTACGACCTGCTGACGGTCCTCTCCGGCCTGGCCGCGGCGTTCCTGGTGGGCGGCGCCTTCACCCGCTGGACCTGGCCGCTCGGCGTCACCGTGATGGCGTGGTTCCTCGCCTCGCTCGTCGTTGGGCGTCTGTACCCGGAGGCGGTCCAACGGTTCACCGTCGACCCCAACAAGTTCCAGCAGGAGCAGCCCTATATCGCCAACAACATCGCGATGACCCGACTGGCGTTCAACCTCGCCGGCTGGGAGAACCGGGACTACCAGGGCGACCAGGCGCTGACCCGGGCCCAGATCGAGGCCGACTCGGCGACCTTCAAGAACGCTCGGCTGTGGGACTACCGGCCGCTCGGCAAGACCCTCGGCCAGCTCCAGACGGTGCGGGCGTTCTACGGCTTCACCGACGTCGACACCGATCGCTATGTCCTCGACGGCGAGGAGCGGCAGGTGATGCTGTCGGCCAGGGAGCTCGACCTGGCGAAGAACCCCAAGGCCACCGGTTGGGTCAACCAGCGGATCGTCTATACCCACGGCATCGGGATCGCGATGGTCCCGGTCAACGAGGTCACGCCCGAGGGTCAGCCGCTGCTCCTGGTGAAGGACCTGCCGCCGGTCTCGGCGCCGGACGCACCAACGGTGACCCAGCCGCGGATCTACTTCGGCGAGGCGCCGTCAGGCTACGTCGTCGTCCGGGCCCAACAGGACGAGTTCGACTACCCCCGGGGCAGCGAGGACATCGGCGAGAAGACCCGCTGGAGCGCCGACACCGGGATCAAGCTGGACACGACGTTGGCGCGGTTGCTGTTCGCCCTTCGGTTCCGCGATCTCGACATGTTGATCAGCGCCCAGGTGACGAGCGACAGCGAGCTCCTGATGCATCGGTCGTTGTCGGAGCGATTGCAGCTGATCGCGCCGTTCCTCTCGTACGACAAGGACCCGTACGTGGTCGTGACCGACGACGGCCGGCTCGTCTACGTCCAGGATGCGTTCACGACCAGCGATCGATTCCCGAATGCCGAGTACATCGACCCGGCGTCGATCGGCAATTCGGGCGTCCAGACGGGGCCGATCAACTACATCCGGAACAGCGTCAAGGTGGTCATGGACGCCTACGACGGCCGGATGACGTTCTACGTCTCGGACCCGTCCGACCCGCTGATCCGCGCCTGGCAGGGCGTCTTCCCGGGCCTCTTCCACCCCCTCGCCGACCTGCCGGCCGACCTCCGGCCCCACCTTCGCGTGCCCGAGGACCTGTTCAACATCCAGACGGCGATGTTCGGTCGGTACCACGTCACCAACCCGGAGACGTTCTTCGGCGAGAACGACCGCTGGACGGTGCCGGGGGGCCAGGCGAACGACCAGAGCCTCCCGTCGGAGGCGTACTACGTGATCATGCGGATGCCGGGCGAGGCGACGCCGGAGTTCCTGCTGCTCCAGCCGATGGTCCCGACGAGCCGGCCGAACATGATCGCCTGGGTCGCCGCCCGGAACGACCCTGAGCACTACGGTGGGATCCGGGTCTACAAATTCCCGACGAACACCTCGGTCTTCGGTCCCGAGCAGATCGAGGCCCGGATCGACCAGGATCCGATCATCAGCGCCCAGTTCACCCTCTGGAACCAGTCGGGCAGCACGGTCGTCCGGGGGAACCTGATCGTCGTCCCCGTCGGCGACACGTTGATCTACCTCCAGCCTGTCTACCTGCAATCGACCTCGTCCCAGTTCCCGGAGTTCCAGCGGATCGTGGTGGCCTCCCCGACCACCGTCGTCTGGGGCCGGACCCTCAACGAGGCCCTCGACCTGCTCCTCGGCGCAGGTCCGGGCCCCGGGCCATCGCCGACGCCGGGGCCGGGCCCGACGCCCGGCCCGTCGGCCACACCCGGCCCGACCGTCGGGCCCGGCCTGCCGACCGACGTGGCCGGCCTGATCGCCTACGCGAACAGCCACTTCGAGGCCGCCCAGGCCGCCCTCCGCGCCGGCGACTTCGCCGCCTACGGCCGCGAGATCGAGCTCGTCCGGCAGGCGCTCGCCCAGCTCGACGTGCTGGCCGGCCCGACGCCCACCCCGGCGCCCTGACCTCACGCGGCACCGCGGTGGGGATGTCGCTGGGCGCGTCGCTGGCCGCCTCGCTCCTCGCGACCCTGACCCGTCCGGCCTGGTGGGCGATCGCCCTGGCCGCGTTCCTGCTCCGCGGCGGCCTGCTCGTGATCCTCGTGCCGATCGTCGCCCTGCCCACGGTCGCCGGCCTCGCGAACGCTTTCTCCGGGGCGCTCGTCGGCTTTGTCTTCGGCGGTCCATCGGTCGTATTCCTCGTGGCCGTCGGATCGGTCGTGCTCGCGACGCTTGCCTGGGTCATCGTCGGCGGTGTCGTGGCCGGCTGGCTCGACCTGGTTCTCGTTCGGGCGACCGCTCGCGACGAGGAGCTCGAGGATCGGCCGGCCCCGGACGCCGGCGGGCCCGAGGGAGCCTTCATCGTCCGCATCGCGGCCCACGTGCCGACTGGCGCCGTCCTGGCGCTCGGGGCCGTCCGGCTCGTGGAGGCCAGCTACGAGGAGCTGACCCACCCTGGAGACCCGGCCATCCCGATCCCGATCCGCATCGCCCTGCGGATCCCCGAGATCGTCGGCCTGCTGGCCGCCACCTGGATCGTCGGCGAGGCCGTCGGCGGCCTGGCGATCCGTCAGCTCGCCTGGGGCGCGTCGGCGGGAACGGCGCTGAGGCGGGCGATCCGGAGCCTCCTCCGCCCGTCGACCTGGGCCACCCTGGCCATCACCGATGCCGCGCTGGCAGTGGCCATCGTCGGATCGGCGACCGCGGCGAGCATCGCCTGGGACCGGCTCCGCGTGGTCCTGCGCGACGGCGGGACGGCCGCCGAGGTGCAGCTCGCCCTGATCGTCTTCGCCGTGGCCTGGGTCGCAGGCCTGTGGTTGACCTCGCTGGCCGTGGCCTGGCGGTCCGCGGCCTGGACCTTCGAGACGGCCCGAGGCCTCCCGGGCCGGACCATTGAGCCACGATCGACATGACTGTGCGGGGGTCTTTCGCCGCGCTCCCTCTTCTGGCACCCTGAAGAGACCCTCCACGGGGAATCAGGGAGGTCGCCAAGCTCGATGTCCGGCTCCGTTCCATGCCCAGGCTGTGGACAACCCGTTCCGCCCGGGCGTCTCGCCTGCCCGTCGTGCGGCGCTCTCGTGGCGTCCGTCTCGAGGGCCGGAGGCGCCGATGCGCCGGCCGCGGCCGGCGGGGCCACGGGCCAGCACGCCCTGGTCGAAGGCGCGAGCGCCGCGGCGCTCGAGCACGGTCAGGATCCTCCGCCCGAAACCGCCGAGACGCGAGCGGACGCCACGGAGACCGCGACCGACCGGGCAGAGACGGCCGCCGGGTCCGACGGGGCGGTCGCCGGTCCCCTCGCCGGACCGGCCGCGTCGGACGCGGCGGACACCGAAGCCGGTCCGGACCGCCCGATCGAGGCCGAGGCGGAGAGCGCCATCCCGTGGGTCGCGCCGTCAGTTGCCGGGCAGGCGGCCGAGGTTCAGGCTCGAGTGCCGCCCGCTGCCGAGGAGTCGTCAGCGGTGCCGGCCGCGGCCGAGTTGTCGTTCGTGCCGGGCCCGGAACCGGGGCACGGGCCGGGCCAGGAACCGGGGCGCGAGCCGGCCCCGCAGGTGGAGCCCGCGCTCGAACCGTCGCCGGTGCCGCAGGCCGAGCCGGCTTCGCAGGCCGAGCCGGCTTCGCAGGCGGAGCCCGCGCCAGAGCCGCGGCCCGCGCCGATCGGTGCCGCCGTCGGGTCCGATGACATCGCCTCAGGTGGCCTCGTCCCCGGCGCCTATCTGCCGCCGTTGGCCGTTCATCGCCCGGCCCCCGGCGCCGGCGGTGGATTCCAGGGCCGGGAGGCGAACCCGGCGACAGTCCAGCCGGGGCAGCCAGCCTGGCCCGCGGCCCGTCCGCCGGCCTGGGCCTCGCCCGGCCCTCCGTCCTTCCCGAGCACGCCGACCCCGCCCGTCGCCGCGCCGATGGCCGCCGGCGCAGGAGGGATGCTCGCCGGGGGAGGCGTATTGACCCCGCCGGCGGCGGACGCCGGGTCGACGACACCGGGTCGTGCCTCGATCCTGGCCGACCTCCCGTTCGACGCCCCGGACCAGATCGAGGGCTGGCTCGTCGCCCTCGGGGCGGGCCTCGGGGTGATCGGCTTCCTGCTGCCCTGGCGGGACTCCCTCGGGACGGGCCTCGACGGCTACCTGGGCAGCTGGGGCCTGGGAATTCCGGCCCACCTCCCGTTCTTCCTGCTGATCGTCGTCGTCGCCGCGCTGGCGATCCTGCCGAACCGGGTCGCGTCGTGGGTCCGGACCGGCGTCCTCGGCATGGTCAGTGGCGGGCTCCTCTTCGGTCTCGTCTGGCTGTATCTGGAGGGTGGTGCATCGCAGCTCGGTGCGCTGCTCGATGCGGTCGGCGCGGTTCTCCTCGTCGCCGGCGGGACCATCGCGGTGGCCCCCGGGCGGTCGAGCCAGGGTCACGACGAGACCTGAACGTCACGCCCGGGCACGCCGCGACGTCCGAGGCGTCAGGCGGGCGGGCTGAAGCCCCCTGCTACACTGCCCGGCGATCAGCGAGCCACGAGCGCGCTGATCGCGAATGATCACGGGAGGGGCCGTCCCGGCGAATGGAAGAGATCCTCGGCACGATCGGCGACGCGATCGGCTCGGTGTTCGGCAACCCGGTCATCCAGTTCGGATTCCGGCTGTTCGCCATCTACTGGATCCTGCTCTGGCTGGCCGCGGCGTACTGGTCGTTTCGGGACATGCAGCTCCGGACGGAGAACCCGATTGCGCCGTACCTCGCCTCGGCCTTCATCGTCGTCTTCACGCCGCTGCTGTTCCCGCTCGGCGTCTTCATCTACCGGATCATCCGGCCCCAGGAGCGGATCGGCGAGATCTACGAGCGCAACCTGGCCGAGGAGGCGATGCTCGCCGAGATCGAGTCGATCCGGCACTGCCCGTCCTGCGACAGGCGGGTCGACGCCGAATGGATCATCTGCCCCACGTGTCGAACCCGCCTGAACCGGGTCTGCCCGAACTGCGCGAAGCTCGTCGGGCTCGACTGGTCGCTGTGCGCCTGGTGCGGCAGGGACTTTGATCGGCCCGAGCTGAGCGTCGCGCCGGCCCCGCTCGTCCGCGCGCCGGTTCGCGAGGCGCTGCCGGAACCGGCAAGACGCCGCGCCGCGACGGCAGCGATCCAGAGCTCCGTCCGCTCGTCCGGCCCGTCGACAGGCGCCGGCCCGGCGGCGGCTCGCAGCACCGACCCGCTCGCCGAGTCTTGACGGACCGCTCGCCGGGATCAGCGCCCGGCAGGTCGGGGGACGGGGCCGCTCGGGGCGAGGACCAGCAGGGCAGCCCGGAAGAGCCAGCGGTGGGTGCAGACTCGACCGCGCAGCCGTACGGCCTCTTCCGGTTCACGATCGAGGGTCGGCGGGCACCCGGACTCTTCGTCGCCGGTTGGCTGGCGACGCTCCTCGGCGGAATCGGCGCCTTCGTCGGGCTCCTGGCCGGGCAGACGCCCGCCGGCGCGATCCTGTTCGTCGTCGGCCTGGCGGTCCTGCTCGGGGGCCTCCTCCTCATGGGCGGCTCTCAGACGGTCGAGCGGCGGGCCGCCGGACTCGCCTATTGGGGACCGTCGCCGATCGTCGTCTTCGGCGCGACGATCGCCGGGCTCTATCTCGCCGTCGTCATCGTCGCCACGCCCCTCGGGCTCCTGGGTGTCACGCTCGGCGGCCCCGTCCTGTCCCTGTTCGGCGTCGTTCTCCAGGCGGTCGTCGTCCTCGTGATCCTGCGGATGCTCGTCGTGGGCTCGGGGTCCCTGTCGTGGCGTGAGATGGGTCTCCGCGCCTCGCTGCCGGCGGCGGTTCGAGACCTTGCCTGGGGCGCGGTCTTCGCCCTGCCGGTCATCGTCCTGACGTCGGTCGTCGTCGCCGGGCTCGTCACCGTGGTCGGGAGCACGCCGGAGAGCCCGCTCCCGCCGAGCGGTTCCGCGGCCGGGTTCGTGATCAACCTCCTCGCCGGCGCGGTCATTGCCCCGGTCTATGAGGAGCTCCTCTTCCGGGGCTTCGCCACGACGGCGTGGGCGCGAATGATCAGCCCGGCGGCTGCGATCAGCCGGGCGGCGATCCTCTTCGCGCTCGCGCACGTGCTCACCCAGGGTGGCGAGACCTTCGGGCAGGCGCTCGGCCTGGCCGTCGTCGCGGCCGGGGCACGCATTCCGGTCGCCTTCGTGCTCGGCTGGGTCTACCTGCGCCGAGGCTCGCTGTGGGCCTCGATCGGACTGCACGCAGCGTTCAACACGATCCTCCTCATCCTCGCCGAGGTGGCGGTTCAGGTCTGACCGGCCCCCGATGTCGTGGCCCACCGGGAGGGGCGGCGGTGACCGGCGGTGCAGCGGCCGATGACCGGCCGGTGACCCCTCGAGGCTAGGCTGCGCGGCGTCCTTCGGGTCCGGATGGCGGGAGGAATTGGCGGGCTTCCGTCGTCCGGGCCCAGGGACGCCCAACCAGTGCCGCAGTCAAGGAGGCCGCGATGCCGAAGGCCCCGTCCGGGTCCGGAGACGTCGTCGCCTTCCCCACCGGCCGAATCCTCCGCGAGCTGCCGGCGGCCGAGCGACCGCGAGAGCGGCTCGAGCTTCGTGGCCCGGGCGGCCTGACGTCGGCCGAGCTCGTCGGGCTGCTGTGGGGATCCGGCCGCCGGGGACGCTCGGCCGTCGATCTCGCCGAGGATGCGATCACCCGGTTCGACGGCCTCACCGGCCTGGCCCGTGCGTCGGGCCTCGAGCTTGAAGCCCTACCCGGCGTCGGCGCCGCCAAGGCGGCCCAGCTCATGGCGGCATTCGAGCTCGGCCGCCGCCTCATGGCCGACTGGCCGACGGCACGCTGGGCGGTCCGCTCGCCGCGCGACGTCGCCGACCGCCTCATCCTGCAGATGGGCCGGCTGGAGCGCGAGGAGCTCAGGGTGGTCGTCCTGAACACCAAGAACGTCGTGCTTCGCGTCACGACGGCCTACCAGGGCAACGTGAGCGCTTCCCTCGTCCGGGTCGGCGAGCTCTTCCGTGATGCCGTTCGACTCACGGCCGCGAGCGTGATCCTCGTCCATAACCACCCGAGCGGCGACCCGACGCCGTCACCGGACGACCTGCACCTGACGGCCGAGGCCCTGGCTGCCGGGCGCCTGCTCGACATCGCCGTGCTTGACCACCTCGTCATCGGCCACGACGCGTACGTGTCCCTGCGCGACCGGGGCGTCGGCTTCGACCGTCCGGGGCTGCCCCCGCCACCGGCCGCCTGACCGGACGGCGACCAGGGACGAGGCGGCGACCGCTGCCGCCCTGTCGAGATGCTTGCGATCCACCGCCCGTCGTATATGCTTAAGGTAGTGTTGACCATCTACCTGTCCTAAAGTGAAATCGAATGTCGACCGACGGGCGCTGCTCGTCCAGGTCCTCGATGAGCTCACCGCCCAGGTCCCCGGTGGCCTGATGCGGTTCATGCGGCGCTGGCCGTACGGCTCGCTGAGCCTCATCCATCTCCAGGTTCTCACGATCCTCGATGGGGACGGGCCGCATTCGATGCACGCCCTGGCCGATGCCCTGGACGTGTCGCAGGCGAGCGCGACCGGGATCGTCGATCGAATGGCGCAGCGTGGGCTCGTCGAGCGCGTCCGGGACGACGGCGACCGTCGGGTCATCCGCGCCGCCCTGACCGATGCGGGCCGGTCGGTCGTCACCGGCGTCGTCGCCGAGCGGCGCGAGCGGCTCGCGAGCGTGCTCGCCGATCTGACCGACGCCGAGCTCGAGGGCTTTCTGCTCGGTTCGCGAGCACTCCGCCGGGCTCGCGAGCGACACCTCGCCCGGCTGCCGGCCGAGGCCCGCCGATTCGTCGAGGCCGCATCTCGCCCAGGCGGGCCGGGCCCGGCCCCCGCCCGACCGGGACGCCACGCCTCCGCGGAGGGAGTGCGACCGTGATTCGGATCCTTCGGACGTACCTCGACCCATATCGCCGGCCGATCGCCCTGGTCCTGGTGCTGCTCTTCGTCCAGGCCCTCGCGAACCTCTACCTGCCCGAGCTCAACGCCGAGATCATCAACCAGGGCGTGGCCACCGGCGACACCGACTTCATCGTCCAGACCGGCGGCTTCATGCTCATCGTCACGTTCGCTCTCGGGATCGCCGCGATCATCGGCGTCTACTTCGCGGCCCGGATCGCGATGGGCTTCGGACGGGACCTCCGGAGCGCCGTCTTCCGGTCGGTCCAGACGTTCAGCCTCGTGGAGGTCAACCACTTCGGCGCCGCGAGCCTGATCACCCGGAACACCAACGACGTCCAGCAGATCCAGCAGGTCGCGCTGCTGGCCCTCAACGTCATGATCTCGGCCCCGATCCTGACGATCGGCGGCGTGATCATGGCGCTCCGCCAGGACGTGCCCCTGACGGGGATGCTCCTCGTGATCATCCCGATCATGGCCCTCCTGATCGGGGTCGTCATGACCCGCGCGATCCCACTCTTCCAGGCCGTCCAACGGAAGATCGACCGGCTCAACCTGGTGACGCGCGAGACGCTCGCCGGGATCCGCGTCATCCGGGCCTTCGTCCGGACCCGCCACGAGGAGGCCCGCTTCGGCGAGGCCAACCGCGACCTGATGGAGACCAGCATCCAGGTCAACCGGCTCTTCGCGATCACGATCCCGAGCCTCATGGCGATCATGAACCTGTCGACCGTGGCGATCCTGTACTTCGGGGCCTACCGGGTCGAGAGCGGGGCGATGCCGATCGGCAACCTGGTTGCCTTCCTCCAGTACATCCTCCAGATCCTGTTCGCGATCATGACCGCGGTGATCATGTTCGTGATGGTGCCGCGCGCGGCCGTCTCGGCCGGCCGGATCCGGGAGGTCCTCGACACCCGGCCATCGATCACCGATCCGGACGTGCCCGTCTCTCCCGAGCGCGACGGCCGGGTCGAGTTCCGGGACGTCGAGTTCCGTTACCCGGGCGCCGAGGAGCCGGTCCTGCGATCGATCAGCTTCGAGGCCGGCCCGGGCGAGACCACGGCGATCGTCGGCAGCACCGGCAGCGGCAAGTCGACCCTCATCAACCTGATCCCGAGGTTCTACGACGCGACCGGCGGCACCGTCCTGGTCGACGGCGTCGACGTCCGGGCGATGGACCGGCGCGACCTCTGGTCGCGGCTCGGGTTCGTGCCGCAACGGGCGTTCCTGTTCGGCGGGACCGTGGCGAGCAATCTCCACGTCGGCGACGAGGCGGCCGCGTCCGATTCGCTCTGGCGGACGCTCGGGATCGCCCAGGCCCGGGACTTCGTCCAGGCAATGCCGGAGCAGCTCGACGCCCCGATCAGCCAGGGCGGGACCAACGTCTCGGGTGGCCAGCGCCAGCGGCTCGCGATCGCCCGGGCCCTGGCCAAGCGACCGCCGATCTACATCTTCGACGACAGCTTCTCGGCCCTCGACTTCCAGACCGATGCCCGCCTTCGGGCGGCGCTCCGACGAGAGCTCGGTGGGGCGACGGTGATCATCGTCGCCCAGCGAGTCGGGACGATCCTCCATGCCGACCGGATCGTCGTCCTCGAGGACGGCGGGATCGCCGGGATCGGAACCCACGACCAGCTCATGGCAAGCTGCGAGACGTACCGCGAGATCGTGCTCTCCCAGGTGACCGAGGAGGAGGTCGCATGAGCGGGCCGACGGGTCCGGGCGGGCCGGCCGACCGGCCCGGCACGCGCCCGCTCACCGCCCGGCCCGGCGGCCCGCCCGTGCCGGGTGCCGGGATCCCCGGACGACCAATGCCCGGCTCCCCCGGGGGCCCGCCCCGCCGGCACATGGGTGGCCCGGGGATGATGTTCATGTCCGCCCCGGCCGCGAAGTCGAAGAACTTCCGGGCCTCGGCCCGGCGCCTGATCGGTGAGCTCGGGCCGGAGCATCGGTTGCTCGTCCTGGTCCTCGTCTTCGGGGTCCTCGGCGTCGTGGCCGCCGTGGTCGGGCCGAAGATCCTGGGCGAGGCGACGAACATCCTCTTCACCGGCGTCGTCGGGGCGCAGCTGCCGGCCGGCGTCAGCGTCGAGCAGCTGATCGCCGGGCTCCGGGCCCAGGGCCAGGACAACTTCGCCGACATGCTGGCGTCGATGCACGTGACGCCCGGCGTCGGGGTCGACTTCGACGCGCTGACCCGGGTCCTCGTGATCGTGGCCGCGATCTACATCGGGAGCTCGATCTTCAGCTGGGGCCAGTCGTACCTGATGGCCGGCGTCAGCCAGCGGACGGTCTTCCGACTTCGTGAGCGCGTCGACCTCAAGCTCGGCCGGCTGCCGCTGGCCTACTTCGACCACAACTCGAGGGGTGACATCCTCAGCCGGGTGACCAACGACCTCGACAACATCAGCCAGAGCCTCCAGCAGAGCCTGACCCAGCTGATGACCTCGATCCTGACGGTCGTGGGCGTGCTCCTGATCATGCTCTGGATCAGCCCGCTCCTGGCAGCCGTCTCGCTCCTCGTGGTCCCGCTCTCGATCGCGATCACTGTCGTCGTCGCCCGGCGATCCCAGCGCGAGTTCGTGGCCCAGTGGGCCCGGACCGGTGACCTCAACGGCCACGTCGAGGAGATGCACACCGGTCACAGCGTCGTCAAGGTGTTCGGGCGCCAGGACGCCGCGATCGAGCAGTTCGATCAGCTCAACGAGACGCTCTACCAGGCGAGCTACAAGGCCCAGTTCATCTCCGGGATCATCCAGCCGGCGATGATGTTCGTCTCGAATCTCAACTACGTCGCCATCGCCGTGATCGGAGGCGTCCGTGTCGCGAGCGGCCAGATGAGCCTCGGCGACGTCCAGGCCTTCATCCAGTACTCGCGCCAGTTCACCTTCCCGATCGTCCAGGCGGCCTCGATCGCCAACGTTCTCCAGAGCGCGGTTGCCTCGGCCGAGCGGGTCTTCGAGCTCCTGGACGAGCCGGAGGAGATCCCGGACCCCGTAGCCCCGACCGTCGTGGAACGGGTCGCCGGCAACGTGGCGTTCGAAGGCGTTTCCTTCCGGTACGAGCCCGACGAGCCGCTCATCGAGGATCTCGACGTCGAAGTCCGGGCCGGCCAGACGATCGCGATCGTCGGCCCGACCGGCGCCGGCAAGACGACCCTCGTCAACCTGCTGATGCGGTTCTACGACGTCGACGCCGGCCGGATCACGGTCGACGGGATCGATACCCGCGAGATGACCCGCGACGACCTGCGCCGGACGTTCGGGATGGTCCTCCAGGACGCCTGGCTGTTCCACGGCTCGATCCGCGACAACATCGCCTACGGCGCCCGCGGCGAGCTCCCCGAGGAACGGCTGCTGGCCGCTGCCGAGGCCGCCCACGTCGACCACTTCGTCCGGACCCTGGCGGACGGCTACGACACCGTCCTCGAGGACGACGCCACGAACGTCAGCCAGGGCGAGCGGCAGCTCCTCACGATCGCCCGGGCCTTCGCGGCCGACCCGCCGATCCTCATCCTCGACGAAGCGACCTCGTCCGTCGACACCAGGACCGAGGTCCTGATCCAGCGGGCGATGGCCCGCCTCATGCGAGGCCGAACCTCGTTCGTCATCGCCCATCGGCTGTCGACGATCCGGGATGCCGACTTGATCCTGGTCATGAACCACGGCCGGATCGTCGAGCAAGGTACCCACGAGGAGCTCCTGGCCCGGCTCGGCTTCTACCACGAGCTCTACGCCAGCCAGTTCGACGAGGCGCTCGAGCCGGTCGCCTGACGCCCTGGGCCGCGCGCCCGGGTTTGCTGTCTCCGGCCCACCGTCCGGCGCCCCCGGAAGATCCTGGGATGTCCGGGCCGGCGTGCCCGGACTACGATTGCCGGCGTGAGCCGCCAGCCGCCCCCCGGACGCTCGCGCGGTGGTCGCGTCCGGCCGCCCGTCCCGGCGGCGTCGGTCCTCGCCCGGCCGGCGCTCGAGGCGCGGATCGCCGATGGCCTCGACCGCCGCCTCACGCTGATCATCGCCGGGGCCGGCTTCGGCAAGTCGACGCTCATCGCCCGCCTGGCCACCACTCGCCCGATGGCCTGGTACGCGGTCGACGCCACGGATCGCCAGGTCGGGGCGCTCGCGGCAGGCGTCGCGGAGGCGATCCGCGGGCCGCTGCCGGCCTTCGGATCGGACGTCGTCGAGGTCGAGACGGCCGCGGCGCCCTCCTCCGAGTCGGAAGCCCTCGAGCGGGCCTCCGGCAGCGCGAACCTCCTCATGGACGCCCTCGACGAGACCCTCACCGGCGACCTCGTGCTCGTCCTCGACGACCTCCAGGAGCTGGAGGCCGTCGCCGCCCCGTGGCGGTTCATCGAGACGATCGTCCGCTCGGCACCGGCAGCCCTCCATCTCGTCCTCCTCTCCCGGACCGAGCTGCCGTTCACGATCGAGCGGCTGCGCGGGCAGGGCGAGGTCCTCGACCTCGGCGGCCCGGCCCTCGCCTTCGGACCCCAGGAGATTGCCGGCATCCTCGAGATGGTGATGCGCGACGAACCGATTCCGGCGGGCGAGATGGCCGGGACGGCCGCGCGGGTGCACGAGGCGACCGGCGGCTGGCCCGCGGCGGTCCGGCTTGCCGGGGAGACGCTTCGGGCCGCCGGGGCCCAGGGCCGCGCGCGGGCGCTGGATCGGCTTCGGGCTCCGGAGGGCGCCGTGTTCGCCTACCTGGCCGAAGAGGTCGTCGCCCACAGCTCGCCCTTGACCGTCGAGCTGATCCGGCGGATGTCGCACTTCGATCGGTTCGGGGTGGCCCTTTGCGACGCGCTCGGCCTGGCCGAGGCCGAGCGGATCCTCACGGGTCTCGCCCGCCGGGCGCTCTTCCTCCAGCCCGTCCCGGATGTCCCCGGCTGGTACGAGCTCCACGGGCTCGTCCGCGACTACGCCCTGGCACACCTGCCGCTGCCGGCCGGCGAGATCGCCGCCCTCCACCGGACCGCCGCCGCCTGGTTCGAGGGCGAAGGCCTCCGGGACGCCGCGCTCGTGTCCCTCGTCCGGGCCGGAGACGAGGCGGCCCTCGCCGCGTTCCTCCGCCGACACGGTGCGACGATGACGGCCCGGGGCTCGGGTCGCGAGGTGGCGGAGGCGATCGAAGCGCTGCCCGAGGACGCTCGCGGCGCCGACCTCGAGCTGCTCCTGGGCGAGGCCCTTCTGACCGGGGCGGAGTGGGCCGCCGCGATCGGGGCCCTCAGGCGCGCCGGCGGCGACGGCGAGCGGCTCGACGTCGGCGTCGCCTGGCGGCTCGGCGTCATCCATGGCCTGCGCGGCGCCTACGACCAGGCGCTGGCGATCTACGAGCGGGCCGTCGTCGATGGGACGAGACCGGTCGACGAGGCGTTCCTCCATGCCTGGACCGCCTCGGCCCACCGCCATCGCGGGGAGGCCGCTGCGACGTCCGAGGCGGCCAGACGGTCGCTCGAGGCGGCCGAACGGTCCGGCGACGACCGCGCCCTGGCGGCCGCCCATGCCTCGATGGGCCTGGCCCATGAGATGGCCCGCGAGGCGAGCGCCGCCTTCGACGACTACGCCCGTGCGCTCGGTGCCGCCGAACGCTCAGGCGATGCCCTCCAACGGGTCCGGATCCTCAGCGCCCGTGGCTCGATGGAGATCGACCTCGGCCGCTACGCGGACGCACTGGCCGACCTCGAAGCCGCCGTCACGCTCGCGGCCGCGATCGGGTTCGCCCCCTTCCACGCCCGGGCGCTGGCCGAGCGGGCCCGGGCGAAGGAGTGGTTCGGGCGGTTCGACGAGGCGCTCTCCGACGTGGCCGCCGCGCGGGCGCTGTACGCGCGGCTGGACGCCCCCGGCCGGGTCTATGCCCATCTCGACGAGGGGGAGCTCCACCTGATGCGGGGCGATCTGCTGCCCGCCAGGGCGGCCCTCGAGCCGGCGATCCGGGCGGCTCGGGAGGGCAACGATTCGCTCCTGCTGGCGCTGTCGCTGGCCTCGATGGCCGAGGTCGCCGCGCCGACCGAGCCAGATCTCGCCCGGGCCCTCATCGCGGAGGCGCTTCCGATCGGCCGGCTGCTCGGCTCGTCGGGGACCCTCCTCGGGATCGCCTTCACCTCGCTCCTGCTCGGTGACCGCGCCGCGGCGGGGGCGTACGCGACCGAGGCCGAGGGCCTCGCCCGGGCCACCGGGGAACAGCCCAAGATCGCCCAGGCACTCGAGATCCGCGGGTTGGCGGCCGACGACCGGGCCGACGGCCGGGATCTCGTCGAAGCGGCCCACGCGATCTGGGCCGGGCTCGGCTCGCCGTTCGGGCTGGCGATGAACCGCTACTACTTCGCCAGGCTGGTCGACGCCGAGGCGGGCCGGGAGGCCGCCGCCGAGGCCGAGGCGGCCCTGCGCGGATTCGGGGCACGGGGCGTAGCTGCCGAGGCGGCCGCCCGGCGGTCCATCCTCGACGACACGGCTCGGCCGCCGGTCGCCATGCGGACCCTCGGTGGGTTCATCGTCCTGCGCGACGGCGAGGCGGTCCCGTCGGCCGAGTGGCGGTCGAAGAAGGCTCGCGACCTGCTGAAGATCCTGGCCGCTCGTCGGGGCCGGCCGGTGCCGCGCGAGACGCTCTTCGAGCTCCTCTGGCCGGACGAGGACCCGGAGCCACTCGGCAACCGGCTGTCGGTTGCCCTGGCCACCGTCCGGGCCGTCCTGGATCCGGCCCGGGCATTCGAATCGGATCGCTACGTCGGGGCGGACCGGGCCGCCGTCTGGCTCGAGCTGACCCAGGTCGACCTCGACGTCGCGACGTTCCTCGACGACGTCTCCGCCGGCCGGCGCCTCCTCCGGGCAAGCCGCCCCGCCGAGGCCCTCGAACGGTTCGAACGAGCCGAGGCCGCCTATCGCGGCGACTTCCTCGAGGAGGACCCCTACGAGGACTGGGCGGCCGGGCCCCGGGCCGAAGCCCAGTCGGCCTACGTCGACGCTGCCCGCGAGGTCGCCAACTCGGCGGCGGCGACCGGCCAGCCGGACACGTCGATCCGGATCCAGCTCCGGATCCTCGAGCTGGATGCCTACGACGAGCGAGCCAACCTCGGGCTCGTGACCGCGCTCCTGCAGGCCGGCCGCCACGGCGAGGCCCGCAGGCGCTACGGCGTCTACGTCGCGAAGATGGCCGAGATCGGCGTCGAGGCGGCGCCCTTCCCCGTCGTGGCGCCGCGCCGCGCCGCCGCCTGACCCGGCAGGGCCGAGCCGGCCGGGAACCACCGACCCGGGTCTGTTCCGCCTCGGCGCGGCGACGCTGAAACCCCGGGCCGTCTCTCGCGGGGTGCCGGGTATACTCCTCGGGCTCGGCCGGGCCAAGATCGCCACTCGCCCGCGAGCCCACGCCCCGAAGAGGACCCTCCCCGTATGCTCGACCGCCTGCTCGGCATCTTCTCCCGTGACATCGGGATCGACCTCGGCACCGCGAACACGCTCGTCCACGTGCGCGACCGCGGCATCGTCATCAGCGAGCCGTCGGTCGTGGCCATCGAGGCCCGGACGAAGCGGGTCCTGGCGATCGGCGCCGAGGCCAAGCGGATGGTCGGCCGGACCCCGGCCAACATCATCGCCATCCGGCCCCTCCGCGACGGCGTCATCAGCGACTTCGACGTGACCGAGCAGATGATCAAGTACTTCGTCGACCGGGTCCACGACCGCATCGGGCTGATCGCCCGGCCCCGGATGCTCATCGGGATCCCGTCGGGCGTCACCGAGGTCGAGAAGCGAGCGGTCAAGGATGCCGCCCTCAATGCCGGCGCCCGCTGGGCCCGCCTGATCGAGGAGCCGATGGCCGCCGCGATCGGGGCCGGCCTGCCGGTCAGCGAGCCGTCGGGCAGCCTCATCGTCGACATCGGCGGCGGGACGACCGAGGTCGCCGTCATCAGCCTCGGCGGCATCGTCGTCAGCCGGAGCATCCGGATCGGTGGCGACGAGATGGACCAGGACATCGTCAACTTCGCCCGCCGCGAGTACAACCTCTTCCTCGGCGAGCGAACCTCGGAGGACATCAAGATCGCGATCGGCTCGGCCTACCCCGGGGAGTGGGACCAGCAGCGGGTCAACCTCCGCGGCCGCGACCTCCTGACCGGCCTGCCCCGAAGCGTCGAGGTCGGCGCGGACCAGATCCGCGAGGCGATCGAGCCGTCCGTCCAGCAGATCGTCGACACGATCCGCGACACGATCGAGGAGACGCCGCCGGAGCTCGTCGCCGACATCATGGACCAGGGCATCGTCCTCGCCGGCGGTGGAGCGCTCCTGGCCGGCCTCGATCGACGGGCCGCCGAGGCAACCCAGATGCCCGTCCACGTCGCCGACGACCCCCTGACCTGTGTCGTCCGCGGCACCGGGCTCGTGCTCCAGGAGATGGATCGCATGGAGCGGGTCCTCGTGACCGAGACGTATTCCCGCCCGCCGCGCTGAACACCCTCGACGGGTGGTTGCCGGACCACCCTGAGGGCGGGAGCCTGGAGCCAGCATGAGCACCGTCTTCGCCAGCCGGACCGCCCGCCGCCGGGCCATCGCCTACGTCGTCCTCCTCGCCCTGTCGCTCGTCCTCGTCTCCGTGTCCGGCAGCCCCTCCATCCGCGACCTCGAGCACGGCATCGTCTTCGCGTTCCGCCCGGTCCAGGGCGCGCTCGCCGGGTTCGGCCACGACCTGAGCTCGATCGCCGCCGCGCTCGGCGAGATCGACCAGCTCCGGACCGAGAACGAGGCCCTCCGGGCCGAGATCGACCGGATCAGGATCGACGATCGGCAGGCCGCGGAGCTCCGTCGCGAGAACGAGCTCCTGACCGGGCTGCTCCAGCTCCGCAGCGGCTTCGAGTACGAGACGGTCGCCGCCTCGGTCATCGCCCGGGACTCCTCGGAGGTCCAGCGCCGGATCGTCCTCGACCGGGGCACGTCGGACGGCGTCGTCCTGGGCGACGTGGTCATCGCCGGCGGAGGCGCCCTCGTCGGCCGCGTCGTCGATGTCGGCCCGGCCTCGGCAACCGTGCAGCTCATCAGCGATTCGGCCTCGACCGTCATCGGCCAGCTCGGCACGAGCGCGGCGACCGGCGAGGTCATCGGCCAGCTGCCCGGCAGCCTCCGCATGGACAACATCGATTCGTCGGTCACGGTCACCCTCGGCGAGGAGGTCATCACCGCCGGGATCGAGATCGCCGGCGGGATCCGCTCGCCCTATCCCAAGGGCCTCGTGATCGGCCGCGTCATCGATGTCCACCGCGACGCGAACGAGATCGTCCAGACGGCGTTCCTGGAGCCGGCCGGCGTGCTGGACCGGCTCGAGTACGTCCTCGTCATCCTCGACTACCGGGGCGGGTTGCCGGCCCCGGAGCAGCAGCCCACGAGCTGTGCGCCGGGCGAGGGCGGGACGCTCCCGGACTCCGAGCAGCCGTGCATCGAGCCCACCCCGACCCCCGGCCCGGGCGCCTCGACCGGACCCTGACGCCTGCTACGCTGGCCGGCGCATGAAAGGCCTCGTCCTCGCCGGCGGAACCGCGACGCGGCTCTTCCCGCTGACGATCGTCACGAACAAGCACCTCCTGCCCATCTACGACCGGCCGATGATCTATTACCCGCTCGAGGTCCTGGCGGGGATGGGCATCCGCGAGGTCCTCGTCATCGTCGGCGGCAAGAGCGTCGGGGACGTCGTCGAGCTCCTGGCCGACGGGTCGCACTTCGGGCTCGACCTCACCTACCGGTACCAGCGCGGCGCGCTCGGCATCGCCCACGCCATCGGCCTGGCCCGGGACTTCGTCGGCGGCGACGCGTTCTGCACGATCCTCGGCGACAACGTCCTCCGCGGCGAGCCGCTGGCCACCGTCGCCTCGGAGTTCGAGGCCGGGTCGTGGGGCGCGGGGACGCTCCTCTACCGCGTCCCGGATCCCGAACGGTTCGGGGTCGCCGAGCTCGATTCGCGCGGCGAGGTCGTCGGCTTCGAGGAGAAGCCGGCCGCGCCGAAGAGCGACCTCATCCCGATCGGCGTCTACTTCCTCCGCCCGGGAGCGTTCGGGGTCATCGACGACCTCGCCCCGTCGGGTCGCGGCGAGCTCGAGATCACCGACGTGCTGAACCACTACATTCCCGGCGGCGGCCTCTTCACCCGGATCTACGGCGGCCACTGGATGGACGCCGGAACGGTGGCCTCGCTCCTGCGAGCCTCCGAGCTGGCGGCGGTCGACCACGAGGCCGGGCGACTGCCCGACCCGCCCCAGCGGTCCCCCGGGTGACGGCCGGGCCCGGGGCCGACCCGCTGGTCGGCGGTCATCTCCTCGTCACCGGCGGGGCCGGATTCATCGGGTCGGCCTACGTCCGCGGCGTCCTCGGCCGACTCGATGGGACCCGGATCACGGTCCTCGACAAGCTCACCTACGCCGGCAACCGGGCGAACCTGGCCGCGCTCCAGGCCGACCCGGACCTCGCTTCCAGGTTCCGCTTCGTCCAGGGCGACATCGCCGAGCCCGACGACGTGAACGACCTCGTCGCCGCCGCCGACGCGGTCGTGAACTTCGCCGCCGAGTCCCACGTCGATCGGAGCATCGTGGACCCGGAGGCGTTCCTTCGGACCGGTGTCATCGGCGTTCACGTCCTCCTCGAGGCCGTCCGCCGCGAGGCGCTCCGGGTCGATGCGGGGGAGCGCCGCCACGCGCCCCGTCTGCTCCAGGTCTCAACCGACGAGGTCTACGGCTCGGTCCACGATGGCTTCTCGACGGAGGGCGATCCGCTCGGTCCGCGGTCGCCGTACGCGGCCGCCAAGGCGGCCGGTGAGCTGCTGGCTCGCTCGTACGCGGTCACCCACGGCACCGACGTCGTCATCACCCGCGGCTCGAACACCTACGGTCCGTTCCAGCACCCGGAGAAGCTCATCCCGCTGTTCATCACGAACGCCATCGATGACCAGCCGCTGCCGCTCTACGGCGACGGCCTCCAGGAGCGTGACTGGCTGCATGTCGACGACCACGCGGCGGCCATCGACCATGTCCTCCGCCACGGCCTGGCCGGCGAGATCTACAACCTGCCGGGCGATGCCCGGCTGCCGAACCGGGAGGTGGTGCGCCGGCTGCTCGATCGGCTCGGCAAGCCCTGGACCCTGGTCCGGACCGTGGAGGACCGGCCCGGGCACGACCGCCGCTACGCGATGGACGGGTCGAAGGTGGCTCGCCTCGGCTGGCGGAACCGCGTGCCGTTTCCGGCCGGGCTCGAGGCCACCGTCGACTGGTACCGCGCCAACGAGCCGTGGTGGCGGGCCGTCCGGACCGGGGATTGGAACGCCTGGTACGAGCGCCAGTACGCCGCGCGACTGGCGGGATCGGCCGAGGCGTGACCGCGACCCGGGTCGCGGTCACCGGCTCCGGCGGCCGGCTCGGGCGAGCGCTCGCGGAGGCCCTCCGAGTGGTGCCCGCCGTCGGGCCGGGCGGGACGCTCACGTGGAGCCGCCCCGAGTACGACCTCGACGACCTCTCGGCCGCCGCCCGCCTCGTCGAGCGCGATCGGCCCGACGCGGTCGTCCACGCCGCCGCCTGGACCGATGTCGACGGCTGCGCCAGGGATCCGGACCTCGCTCTTCGGCGGAATGGCGAGGCGACCGCGGCCCTGGCCCGGGCATGCGCGGGCCGGGGGATCGACCTCGTCGTCGTCTCGACGAACGAGGTCTTCGATGGGCTTCGGGCCGACGGTCGCGGCTATCGTCCCGGAGACGAGCCGGCGCCGGGCAACCCCTACGGTTCGAGCAAGCTGGCCGGCGAGCGCGGCGCGGCCCTGGCCTATGCCGAGGCGGCCGCGGCGACGCCGGGCGCGGGCACGGCACAGGCCCCCGGCCGGCTCGGGATCGTCCGGACGGCCTGGCTCTACGGGCCACCGGGGAACGACTTCCCGACGAAGATCGTCGCTGCCGCGGCCCGGGCGGCGGCCGCCGGCGAGCCGCTCCGGCTCGTCGATGACGAGTTCGGGTCGCCGACCTCGGCCGCCGACCTGGCCCGGGCGATCGTGGCCCTGATCTCTGCCGCCGACGTCGCGGGGACCCGTCATCTCGTCAATGCGGGAGCGGTGTCCCGGGCGGTCTGGGGCCGCGAGATCCTTCGGATCTCCGGCGTCTCGGTGCCGATCGAGGAGGTCCCGGCCTCGACCTGGACCCGGGCGTCGTCACCGCCGCCCTGGGGCGTGCTGGAGCCGAGTCCGCTGCCGTCGGGCGAGACGATGCGGCGCTGGAACTCGGCGCTCGCCGATGAAGGGCCGCGCCTCCGCCACGAGGCCGCCTCGGTGATGGCTGCGAGGGTCGGCGGTTGAGCGAGCCGAACGTCGCATCGCCGGCCGCATCCAGGCTCCCGGGAGTCCGCTACGGCCTGATCACCCGCCACGACGACGCCCGGGGCTCGTTCCGGGAGCTGTGGCGGGCGGCTGACTTCGGCGATGTCCCGGCCGCGTCGGGCGACCTGGAAGCGGCGCCACGCGGCGGCCCCGGTCTCGAGCCGCTCAGGTTCCGCCAGGCGAACGTCTCGGCCTCCGCCCCCGGCGTGCTCCGTGGGCTCCACCTCCACCGTCACCAGCTCGACCACTGGGTCGTGTCGGCCGGGCGTGCCTTCGTCGCCCTCGTCGACGTCCGGCCGCTCCTCGATGCCACCGCTGCCCGGGCGCCCGTCGAGACCCGCCTCCTCGGGGTCGACGAGACCGTGACGATCCCGGCCGGCGTCGCCCATGGCTTCCTCGCCGTGGAGCCGCTCGAGCTCGTCTACTTCGTGACCAATCCGTATGACGGGTCGGACGAGCTCGGGTTCGCCTGGGACGACCCGGAGGTCGGCGTTCCCTGGCCGGACCGGGCCGGGCCGCCTGGCGGGGATCCGATCCTGTCGCCGCGGGACGCGGCGAACCCTCCCCTGCGGGAGCTCGTGGAGCGCCTCCTGGCCTGACGCCGT
Source organism: uncultured Chloroflexia bacterium (assembly GCA_963719145.1). GTDB lineage: Bacteria > Chloroflexota > Limnocylindria > Limnocylindrales > CSP1-4 > UBA5189. The sequence goes on along the minus strand of CAVRAX010000003.1, from coordinate 857,221 downwards.
GACGCGGCAATCGCGCCGATGGGACGCGCCTCGTTGCATCGGCGCACCGCCCGTCGTGCGTACCCGGCCGCCCCGCTCCCTCCAGCACCCCACCGCTCCCCCCAGGGTCGCCCGACCATGGGGCCATTCGCGTTGGTACCCACGCGGCATTACGGGCTCCGGGTCCGCCATCGAGGCTTGACGCAGCAATTCAACTGCGACGCGATTCGCCATGCGTCGAGCTCGGATGGAGGCACCTTGCAGCACGCGGCTCGCGCCCTGACCCTCGCCCTGATCGCCGGCATCCTCGCCGCCGCGCCGGTTGCGGCGTCGGCGACGGCGAACGCCCCGGGCACGGTGGCCGCGACGCCGGACCTCGCGAGCGCGGCGCCGCTCTCCACCGCGAAGGTCGTGATCATCGTCGGGGCGACCCACTCCGAGACCTCGCACTACCGGGACATCGCCGACTCTGCCTATGTGGAGGCGGTCAAGTGGTCCTCGAACGTGGTGAAGGTCTACAGCCCCTACGCCACCTGGTCGGCCGTCAAGTCCGCCGTCCAGGGCGCGAGCGTCGTCATCTACCTCGGCCACGGCAACGGCTGGCCGAGCCCCTACACGTACGACCCGAGCTTCACGACGAAGGATGGGTTCGGCCTCAACGCCAGCGCCGGCAACGGCGACTACAACAACACCTACTACGGCGAGCCGTCGATCGCGACCCTCCAGCTCGCCCCGAACGCCGTTGTCCTCCTGAACCATCTCTGCTACGCCTCGGGCAACTCCGAGCCGGGCTATGCGGACCCGACGCTGAGCACGGCCATGCAGCGGGTCGACAACTACGGCTCGGCGTTCCTCCGGGCCGGGGCGCGGGCGGTCATCGCCGAGGGCCACGGCAGCATCAACGGGATGATCCGCGACCTCTTCTCGACCCATCAGACCGTCCTGGACCTGTGGCGCGGCCAGTCCGACTACCACGGCCACGAGCTGTCCTTCCAGTCGAGCCGGAGCTCGGGCTACAGCGCCTACATGGATCCCGACAACCCGAGCAGCGGCTACTACCGCTCGCTGGTCGGCAACCCGGACCTGCGGACCGAGGACGTCACCGGCGTGCCCTACACGCCGACCGACACGACCCCCGACACGCTCCAGGCACCCGGCGCCGCGACGGTGATCGGCGGCGCGGCGACGCTCTACTTTGACGAGGGCCTGAGCTCCCCGAAGGGCAGCTCCCTGGGCGACGGCGCGGCCGTCCGGGTCGAGAATCTCGCGACCCAGGGCGCCGCGGTCCCCGGGTCGCCGACGGCCGCGAAGGTGCGGGAGCTCGACGGCTCGCTGTCGGGCTGGACCTCGACCGGCCTCCTCGCACCCCAGGACAGCGCCGGGCCGCAGCTGTGGGGCGTCGACGGCAACCGGACGGTCTCCCCGAACGGCGACGGCATCGCCGATACGCTCGCCCTCACGCTCCGCTTCAGCGAGGACGTCAGCTGGTCGGTCCAGGTCCTCGACGGCTGGAACGTCAGGTGGCAGGTCCAGGGCTCCGGCAATCAGCCGAGCGTCGCCTGGGACATGCTGGTCGGCGGCGCGAAGCTCCCCGACGGTGACTACACGCTCGCCATCCATGCCGAGGACGCGTGGGGGAATGACGCCCTCGACGCCCACGTCGGCCTGACCGTCGACAGCGCCGCCGTCTTCCGCTGGGCCGGCGGCGACCGCTTCGCGACGGCGGCGGCCATCAGCGCGGCGAGCTTCGAGCCCGGCATCCCCGTCGCCTACGTCGCGACCGGCCTCAACTTCCCCGACGCCCTCGCCGGGGCCGCGGTGGCCGGGTCGCAGGGAGCGCCGATCCTGCTCGTCATGCCCAACTCGATCCCGGCCGCGACGGCCGCCGAGCTTCAGCGGCTCCAGCCCGGCCGGATCGTCGTCCTCGGGTCAGCCGGCGTCGTCAGCGACTTCGTCGTGAACGCCCTCGGCGGCTTCACCAACGGCGGCGTCACGCGTCTCGCCGGCGGCGACCGCTTCGCGACGGCGGCAGCCATCAGCGCGGCGAGCTTCGAGCCCGGCATCCCCGTCGCCTACGTCGCGACCGGCCTCAACTTCCCCGACGCCCTCGCCGGGGCCGCGGTGGCCGGGTCGCAGGGAGCGCCGATCCTGCTCGTCATGCCCAACTCGATCCCGGCCGCGACGGCCGCCGAGCTTCAGCGGCTCCAGCCCGGCCGGATCGTCGTCCTCGGGTCAGCCGGCGTCGTCAGCGACTTCGTCGTGAACGCCCTCGGCGGCTTCACCAACGGCGGCGTCACGCGTCTCGCCGGCGGCGACCGCTTCGCGACGGCGGCAGCCATCAGCGCGGCGAGCTTCGAGCCCGGCATCCCCGTCGCCTACGTCGCGACCGGCCTCAACTTCCCCGACGCCCTCGCCGGGGCCGCGGTGGCCGGGTCGCAGGGAGCGCCGATCCTGCTCGTCATGCCCAACTCGATCCCGGCCGCGACGGCCGCCGAGCTGGCCCGGCTGCACCCCGCCAAGATCGTCATCCTTGGCGGGACCGGTGCCGTCAGCGACCTTGTCCGGAGCCAGCTCCGCGCGTACGCTGGGGGCTGACAGCAGGTCGCGGCAGCCGATCCCCGGGCGATCCCCTCCGCGGCAATCGATGACGGCAGGACCGGTCCCGACCACACCAGACCTCTCGGTACCACCCACCCCCTGACCATCGTCAGGCTTGGACGAGGCGTCGCCTCGGCCTAGCGTCGTGGTCCGCGATTGGAACCCCGATCGATCGCGCGCGCGGCTGGAGCAGCCTGCGCGATGAGACGGGAGGGAACCCGCTTGGCTCAGCCCGGACGCCGCCCCGCCCGCCGTTTCGTCCGCCTCGGCGCGGCCGCTCTCGTCGCGGTCCTGGCGATCTGGCCGGCCGCCGCGATCGGCCACGCCGCAGCGTCGCAGCCCGTGCCGACTCCGGGGCCGGCCGACCGCCTCGCTGCACCGTCCGGGTCCGACCAGCCTGCCGATCCGGAGCTTCACCCCTCGATCCACTACGAGGACACCGTCACCCACGCCGGCGACGTCATCGCCTTCGTGCCGGGCGACCGGGTCACGACGGCATTCGTGCCGCGGGCGGACGATTCGTGGGCGGTCGACGGCGGCCGGTCCCGGGCGCTGCCCGCCGGCCAGGTGAGTGGGCGGCAGATGGTCGGGGCAGAGCAGGGCTCCGTCTGGACCGTGAGCCCACCGGACGGCCTCGCCGCCGCGGGCGTCGATGCCGCCGGTGTCGACCAGCCGATCGACGGCGCGCTGGGACCCACCATCCCGGCCGCGTCGGCCGCGTTCGTGACGGGCGACCCGGCGACGGGCGGGCCGGCGGTGAGCCAGGCCGCGGTCGGCACGACGGGGCTCCGGCGCGAGGTGCTCGGGTTCCTGCCCTACTGGGAGGTCTCTGACAGCTCGACGACGCTGGACTGGTCGGTCCTCTCGACGGTCGCCTACTTCAGCGTCGGGACGGATGCCTCGGGGAACCTGTTGAAGCAGGATCCCGACGGGTCGGCGACGACCGGCTGGGGCGGCTGGACCAGCTCGAAGATGACGTCCGTCATCAACGCCGCCCACGCGCACGGCACGCGCGTCGTCCTGACGATCAGCTGCTTCGCCTGGACAACGGGCCAGCAGACCACCCAGGCGACCCTGCTCGACAGTCCGGCTGCGAGGACGAACCTCGCCAGGCAGGTCGCGGCCGCCGTCCGTGATCGCGGCGCCGACGGGGTCAACCTCGACTTCGAACCGATCGTCTCGGGCCGGGCCGACGAGTTCACGGCGTTCGTCCGGTCCGTCCGGGCCGAGCTCGACGCGATCGCCCCCGGCTACCAGCTGACCTTCGACACGACCGGCTACATCGGCAACTACCCGCTCGAGGATGCCACCGCGCCCGGCGCGGCGGACGCGATCTTCATCATGGGCTACGACTACCGCGGATCCTCGTCCTCGTCGGCCGGTTCGATCAGCCCGCTCAGCGGGCCCGTCTACGACCTGACGGACACGCTCATCGCCTACACGACGCGCGTCTCGCCCTCGAAGCTGATCCTCGGCGTGCCGTACTACGGCCGGGCCTGGTCGACGAGCAGCGACGCGCCCCACGCGGCGAACATCTCCGGGTCGCAGTACGGGACATCGGTGACGGCCGTGTACACGACGGCCGCCGACCTGGCGGCCCAGTACGGCCGCCGCTACGACAGCATCGAGCAGGCGCCCTGGACGGCCTACCAGCGCACGACCTGCACGACGACCTACGGCTGCGCAACGGCCTGGCGCGAGCTGTACTACGACGACGCGGCCTCGCTCAGGCTCCGCTACGACCTCGTGAACCAGGCCGGGCTGCGGGGCGCGGGGATCTGGGCCCTCGGGTACGACGGCACCCGCCCCGAGCTGTACGCCGCGCTGGCCGACAAGTTCATCGTCCATGTCGGGTCGTCCCGCCTGTCCGGAGCGGACCGCTACGGGACCGCGGCCGCGGTCAGCGCCTGGACATTCGCCACCGGCGCGCCGATCGCGTTCATCGCCACCGGCGCGAACTTCCCCGACGCCCTCGCCGGGGCCGCGGCAGCCGGGACGGCCGGCGGCCCCGTCCTGCTCGCGACGACGACGAGCCTGCCTCCCGCCACGGCGGCCGAGCTGGCCCGGCTCAAGCCGGCCCAGATCGTCGTCCTCGGCGGCCCGAGCGTCGTCTCGGACGCCGTCCTCGCGGCCCTCCAGGCCTACACCGCGGGACCCGTCTCCCGCCTGTCCGGAGCGGACCGCTACGGGACCGCGGCCGCGGTCAGCGCCTGGACATTCGCCACCGGCGCGCCGATCGCGTTCATCGCCACCGGCGCGAACTTCCCCGACGCCCTCGCCGGGGCCGCGGCAGCCGGGACGGCCGGCGGCCCCGTCCTGCTCGCGACGACGACGAGCCTGCCTCCCGCCACGGCGGCCGAGCTGGCCCGGCTCAAGCCGGCCCAGATCGTCGTCCTCGGCGGCCCGAGCGTCGTCTCGGACGCCGTCCTCGCGGCCCTCCAGGCCTACACCGCGGGACCCGTCTCCCGCCTGTCCGGAGCGGACCGCTACGGGACCGCGGCCGCGGTCAGCGCCTGGACATTCGCCACCGGCGCGCCGATCGCGTTCATCGCCACCGGCGCGAACTTCCCCGACGCCCTCGCCGGGGCCGCGGCAGCCGGGACGGCCGGCGGCCCCGTCCTGCTCGCGACGACGACGAGCCTGCCTCCCGCCACGGCGGCCGAGCTGGCCCGGCTCAAGCCGGCCCAGATCGTCGTCCTCGGCGGCCCGAGCGTCGTCTCGGACGCCGTCCTCGCGGCGGCCGTCGCCGCGGCCGGTGGCTGAGGCGGCCGGTGGCTGAGGCGGCCGGCGACCGAATTGGCCGGTCGAGCCCGCTAGACTCCGCCAGATGACCGACGCGCCCGACGAGTCGACCGTCGCCGCGCCCGGGAGGGCACGGGCGCCGCGGAGGCGGAGATCGCCGACTCCCGGTGCCGGCCCGGCCACGGGGACCGGTGCCTGGGTGATCCTGCCGACATACGACGAGGCGGAGAACCTGCCCGGGATCACCGCCGGGATCCTGGCCGCCCTGCCTGGTGCCACGGTCCTCGTCGTCGACGACGCCTCGCCCGACGGGACCGGCGCGCTGGCGGACGAGCTGGCGGTCAGGGACCAGCGGATCCGGGTCCGCCATCGCGGCGGCAAGCAGGGCCTCGGCCGGGCCTATCTCGACGGCTTTCGGCTGGCCCTCGACGAGGGCGCGGCGGTCGTCGTCCAGATGGACGCCGACTGGTCGCATGACCCGACGGTCCTTCCGGACCTGATCCGCCCGGTCGTCGACGACGCCGCCGACCTCGTCATCGGCAGTCGCTACGTGAAGGGCGGCGGGGTCGAGGACTGGGGCCTCGGACGCCGGCTCATCTCGCGGGGCGGGTCGCTCTTCGCCCGGGTCGTGCTCGGGCTGCGACCGCACGACCTGACCGGCGGGTTCAAGGCCTGGCGGGCGCCTGCTCTCCGGGCTCTGCCCTTCGATGGGATCCATGCCGGCGGCTACGTCTTCCAGATCGAGATGACGCACCGCGCCTCACGGGCCGGCGCCCGGATCATCGAGGTCCCGATCACATTCCGCGATCGGCGGGCGGGCCGGTCCAAGATGTCGCGCCGGATCATCGTCGAGGCGCTCCTCGTCGTCGTCCGCCTGCGGGCCGAGGAGATCGTGGCGACGCTCCGTCGACGGCGAGCCGGGTGACGGTCCCGCCGGCCGCGACGACGCTCGGGGCCGAGCGGCCGTCCGAGCCGACGCCCGGCCTCCGCGTCGTCCTCGACGCCCGACCGCTGCAGGACCCGGAGCGCGCGCCGGCCACGAGCGCCTACCTCGGCGGGCTCCTCGGCGCCTACGACGCCGAGCCGCTCCCCGGCGAGTCGTTCGCCTTCCTGCTCCAGTCGGACCTCGACGACCCGACGACCGCCTTCGAGAATCTCGAGGTCGTGGGTCGGCGGCTCCTCCCGCCGACCCGGCTGCTCCGGTCGGGCGCGCTCACGGTCGATCCGTTCCTGCTCCGGGGGGCCTCGCTCGGGGCTGCCTGGCGAGCCGATCGCGGCGGCGCCGCGGGAGCCGTCTATCACGCGGCGGCAGGCTCGCCGCCCCTGTTCTCCCGCATCCCGGTCGTGGTCACCCTCCTGGATCTCGCACCCTGGGAGCTCGCCGGTGCCTACCAGCGCTCGCCGTCCGCCAGGTTCGGCCAGCGGCTCCGGGGCCGGCTCCTGCGCGATGCCGCCGTGGTCATCGTCGGCACGAGGGCCGTGGCCCGGGCGACGAGCCGGCTGCTCGGCGTCCGCCGCGACCGGATCTGGGTGGTGCCGCCGGCTGCCCGGCCGGCCTTCCGCCCGGCGGCCGACGACGACCTCGACGCCGGGCTCGCGACCCGCGCCGAGATCGAGCGCCTCGGGCTGCCGGATCGCTACTTCGTCTACCCGGGCCGATTCGACGCGCGCCAGGATCTTGCGACCGCCCTCAGCGCCCTGGCCTCGCTCGGAGCCTCGTCACGGCCGCGGTCCTTGCCGGCGGATGCGCCATGGCCGCCGCGGGTCGTTCTTGTCGGCGCGTCGCCCGATGACCGGGCCGCACTCGCGCGGGCGGCCGCACGGGCCGGGGCCGGTGACGCCCTCGCCTACGCCCCGGTGTTGCCGGCGGAGCGCCTCGCCGCGCTCGTTCGCGGCGCGCGGGCGGTCCTCCTGCCGGTGCTCTCGGAAGGCGCGGGGATCCCGGCCATCGAGGCCATCGCCTGCGGCACGCCGGTCGTCGCCACGAACGTGGGGCCGCTGCCAGAGATCGTCGGTCGGGCGGGGATCCTCGTGGAGCCCCGGGACGTCGACCGCCTCGCGGCCGCCCTGCGGGCGGCCTGGGCGGACGAGCGCGTCCAGCGGCGTCTCGTCGACCACGCCATCGAGCGGGCCCGTGGCCCGCGCCGGACCTGGTCCGAGGTCGCCGCCGAGACCCGTGGCGTGTATGCCGAGGTCGGCGTTCGGCGCGAGGGCTGACGGGCCCACGGACCCGGGCGCCTCAGCGAATCCGGATCCCCGTCCCCGGGACCGTGCCCTCGGCGACCTCGTAGGTGTACGACAGGGCGATGACCTGGACGAACGTCTGGCCGGCCGTCAGGGTGATCGGCGCGCCCTTCGCGTCGAACAGCAGGGTGGGTGCCGAAACCGACGCCTTCGACCAGCTGCCGTGGATGATCTGGCCGTTCTTCGAGATGATCGCCTCGCCGGTCCCGACGTCGTCGGCGTCGAGGCGGTGCTTGTCCGGGTGGCCGTCGTTCAGCGCGCCGAAGCGCATCCGCAGGATCACCACGTTGGACGGGGCGACGGCGACGCCGTCGGCGGCGTCGACCTGGGGCTCCTTCGACTTGTCGATGAAGCGGTGATAGGTGTTCGAGACCGCGTCGTAGCGATAGGTGATCGTCTCGTAGGGATAGTGAATCGTGAGGGTCGTGCCGACCGGGCGCTGCTCCCCGCTGAGGCCCGGACCGAACGCCCAGGCCGGCGTGATCGGGCCGTCCGGTGCGCCGACCGTCGCCGACATCGCCCGCAGGTTGTCCCCGTCGCTGTAGACGTTGTGGGGCGCCCGGCGGTCCGTCGACCGCCACAGGTACCTGCCCCCGTAGCGGAACTCGTCGGCGTTCCAGACGAGCTGCCCGCGGCCCTTGGACCGGAGCGTGGCCAACGCACCCGGAGCGCCGCCGGAATGGACGTAGACGGCGGTCCACTCGGCGGCCCAGTCGATGAAGTACTGGCGGGCGCTCCGGACCGGCCCGACGAGCGCGGACAGGCCGTCCTGGAATACGAGCATGTAGCGCGGGATCCCGCCCTCGGCAGGCGCCTGCCAGACGATCGAGGCAGCATTGAATCCAGCCTGGGGCCGGGCGTCGCGATGGTCGTCGATCATCACCGCGATCGGGTGCTGCGCGGCCGCCTCCGGGCTGACCGGGAGGCCGGTCAGCGGGGCCGGCACGAGGACGGGCGTCGGCTCGGGCGTCGGCGACGGCGTGGGCGTGGGCGCCGGGGTCGGGGTCGGGGAGGGCGTGGGGACCGGCGTCGGCGTGGCGCTGGGCTCCGCCGTTGCCGAGGCCGCCGCCACCTGTCCGGAGTCCGACGCTGCCCCGGCCGCGTAGGCCCCGAGGCCCACCCCTGTGCCGATCGTGGCAACGGCGAGCAGCCCGATGACTGCCGGTCGGACGGAGCGATTCCGGGGCGCGTTGCCGGATTCGGCCACTGGTTCTCCCCTCGGCGGCGACCACTCTCGCGGCGGGGCGCAGAATAGCCGAGCGATCCACAGTCCGTCGCCGGCCCGCTCAGCGACCTGGTCGGAGGCGGGCGAGACGACTCATTCGAGGTGCCCGCGATGCCCGCCAGGAAGGCCGCCCAGCCGGACGGCGTTGAGCCCAACAACCCGCAGCTGCCGAGCCAACCTGCGCGGCGCGCCCGCCGGCGAGCGGCCGCCCCATCGGCTGCCGCGGCCGCCGGATCGGGTCCCTCGGTCGGTCCCGCGGCCGAGGCCAGGCGAGTGAACGGTGCCACGGCGCCCGCGCCGGACATCGACGACGGCGGCGCCTGGGTCGAGGCGGACGCCGTCGAGGTCCACCAGGGTGTCGTGGGACGCGTCGACGCCGCTGACGTGCGCGTCACCCAGGGCCTCGTCGGGGCGGCCCGGGCCGACCGGATCTCGATCGAGATGGGCGGCCTCGGGGCGGCCATGGGCGGTTCCGTCAACCTGAGCCAGGCCGGCGCCGGATCGATCCTCAGCCAGCACGCGACGATCGAGCAGTCGGTCGTCCGGACCCTCGTCGCCCAGCGGGTCGAGATCCGGCGGCCGAGCGCGGTTCTCGTCATGATCGCCCAGCGGGTGAACGGCGAGGTCCGGGTCCTCCTCGACTGGCGCGGCGCCCTCGCCTTCGGAGTCGCCCTGGGGATCGTCAGCGGCCTCGTCGGACGCGGCCGCAGGCGGCGCTGATCGCGAGCCGCGGGAGACCCTCGGCTATACTCGACGGCCGAGTGCCCGGCGGCCCCCGGCCGGGCCGATTTCCGAGCACCGGAGCCCGCCCGACCCGGCTCAGGACGTCGCAGCAGGAGCCTGCCCAGCCCGTGATCGATCCGTCCGCCCGTGTCCACCCGACGGCCGACCTCGAAGCCGACGTCGGCGTCGGGGCCGGAACGAGCATCTGGCATCGGGCGCAGGTCAGGATCGGCGCGCGAATCGGCCGTGACTGCGTCATCGGCAGGGATGTCTTCGTCGATGAGGGCGTCGAGATCGGCGACCGGGTCAAGATCCAGAACGGCGCCCTCGTCTACCACGGCGTGACCGTCGAGGACGGCGTCTTCATCGGTCCGGGCGCGATCCTGACCAATGACCGGTTTCCGCGGGCGATCACCTCGACCGGCGAGCTCGCCCGGGCCGACGACTGGACGGTGAGCCCGATCCGCCTCCGGCACGGCTCGTCGATCGGCGCCGGCGCCGTGGTCGTCGCGGGCACGGACATCGGCGAGTTCGCGACCGTCGGCGCCGGAGCCGTGGTGACTCGGGACGTCACGGCCCACGCTCTCGTCGTCGGCAGCCCGGCCCGCCGGATCGGCTGGATGTGCGCCTGCGGCGCACGGCTCCTCACCGCCGACGGCTCACCGGCCGCCGGCGACCTGCCCCACTACTCGACCCACCCGGAGCTCAGCTGCCCGAGCTGCGGGCGGTCCTACATCTACGTCGCGGACGCGGAGGCGCTCGAGGAGCGGCCGCGTCCCCAGCAGGGAGTTCCCGCATGATCCCCATCGCTCGCCCCGACCTCGGCCAGGAGGAGATCGACGCCGTCGCCGACGTGATCCGCTCGGGGATCGTCGCCCAGGGCCCGAAGGTCCGGGCCCTCGAGGCCGCGTGGGCCGAGTACTGCGGTGTCCGCCACACGATCGCGGTGGGCAACGGGACGCTGGCCCTGATGGCGAGCTTCGCCTGCCTCGGGATCGGACCGGGCGACGAGGTCATCACGGTCGCGCACACGTTCGCGGCGACGGCGAACGCGATCCTGTCGACGGGGGCGACGCCCGTGTTCGTCGACATCGAGCCGGACACCTACCTCATCGACGCGAAGCGGATCGAGGCGGCCATCACGCCGCGGACCCGGGCGATCGTCCCGGTCCACCTCTTCGGGCTCGTGGCCGACATGGACATGATCGGCGCGATCGCCGATCGCCACGGATTGGTCGTCGTCGAGGACGCCTGCCAGGCCCACGGGGCGACCTATCGGGACCGGCTGGCCGGGAGCTTCGGGATCGGGACGTTCAGCCTCTACGCGACGAAGAACATGACGACCGGCGAGGGCGGCTTCATCACGACCGATGACGACGACCTGGCGGATCGCCTCCGGCTCTACCGGAACCAGGGGATGCGCGCCCGCTACGAGTTCGAGACGCTCGGCTTCAACTACCGGATGACCGATATCGCCGCAGCGATCGGCCTCGTCCAGCTGAGCAAGCTCGAGGGCAACACGGCCCGCCGGCAACGGATCGCAGCGGCCTACGACGAGGGCTTCGCCGGCCTGCCGGTCCGTTCGCCGGTCGTGCCGGCGGGCCGGACCCACGTCTACCACCAGTACACCCTCGAAGTCGGGCCGCGGCGGGACGAGATCCTGGCCGCGCTTCGCGAGGGCGGTGTCGGCGCCGACATCTACTACCCGATCCCGGTACATCGGCAGGCCTACATCCTGGAGCGCGGCTTCCACGCCGACCTGCCGGTCACCGACCGGGCCGCCGCGCAGACGATCGCCCTGCCGATGTACCCGACGATGACCGACGAGGACCGGTCGATCGTGATCGGGGCCGTCCGGGAGGCGGTCCTCGCTCACGCCGGGGTCGGCGCCCGCACATGACCGCGTTCTGGCGCCCGGCCGGGGACCGCGAGCTCCGGATCGGCCTTGCCGGCCTGGGGAGCATGGGCCGCAACCATCTCCGGGTGATCGCGAGCCGGTCGGACGCGCGCCTCGTGGCGGTGGCCGATCCGGCCCCGGAGGCGCTCGCCGCGGCGACCGCCCAGACCGGCGCGGCCGGGTTCGACGAGCCGCTGGCGATGGTCGCCGAGGCCGATCTCGACGCCGTCGTCATCGCCGCGCCCACGACCGCCCACCTGCCGCTGGCCCTTGCCGCCATCGGGCGGGGGATCGCGGTCCTCGTCGAGAAGCCACTCGCGCCGACGGTCGAGGAGGCGCTCGAGATCGTGACCGCGTCGCGGGCCACCGGCGTGCCCGTCCAGGTCGGCCACGTCGAGCGGTTCAACCCGGCCGTCCGGGAGCTGGGCCGCCTCCTCGGCGAGGGCTGGCTCTCGACGGTCTACGCCATCACGTCACGCCGGGCCGGCCCGTTCCCGGCCCGGATCCGCGACGTCGGCGTGACGATCGACCTCGCGACCCACGACGTCGACATCTGCTCCTGGATCGCCGGCGAGCGGCCGGTCCGGGTCCAGGCCGAGACGGCCCAGCGCATCCACGCCGATCACGAGGACCTCCTGTTCGGGCTCCTCCATTTCCCGTCCGGCGTCGTCGCCCAGCTCGACGTCGACTGGCTGACCCCGGCCAAGCGGCGCCAGCTCGTCGTGGTCGGCGAGGAGGGGATGTTCGAGCTGGACTACCTGACCCAGCGCCTGACCTTCACGAAAGCCACGGACACGACGAACCCGCGCCTGATCCGCGGCTTCGCCCCGACGTTCGAAGGCGAGGTCGCCGAGCTGCCGGTCCCGACCGGTGAGCCCCTCGCCCTGGAGCACGATGCGTTCCTGCGGATCGTGCGAGCGGGCGGCCGGCCGGAGGTGGACGCCGAAGACGGGCTGTGGGCCGTCGGCATCGCGACCGCGCTCCTCGAGGCGGCCGCCCGGCGCGAAGTCGGCGACCTGGACGGGATGGCCCGCCGCCTCGCGGCCGTGACCGCCGCGTGAGACGACGCACGACGCCCGCCCGCCGGCAGTGAGCGCGGCGGCCCGGCCGGGCGGCGGGGCTCCGGACTGGCTCGTCCTGCGCGAGGGTCGGACCCCCCGCTGGGGCGGCGAGATCCGGCGGCGGCACGTCTTCAGTCGGCTGGCTGCCCGGACGGGGGCCGCGGTCGTCGAGGACGGCTGGTCCGACCGCGGCATTCGCCGGGCCACGTTGGGGCGCCTCGCAGGCCGGTTGCCGCTCGCTCTCGGCCGCCGCGTCCGGGCCTCGGCGAGGCCCCGCTTCGCATCGTCGGAGAAGCTCCGCGAGTCGGTCCTCCGTTCGGTCGTCGCCCTGACCGACCCGGCGGTCGTCGCCGTCTACGACGACCCTGTCGCCCAGGCGGCGACGCTGGGGATGTCGCTCGACCGCGACTGGCTGACTACGCTCGCCGACCGTCGGCGCCTCAACGTCGAGGCCTTCCGCTGGCTCGTCGTGCCGACCGCGTCGTTCGCGGAGCTCGCCGGTCTGCCCCCGGATCGGGTCATCGTCGGCGGGAACGGGACCGACACCTCGGCCGTCAGGGTTGGCCCCTGGCCCGAGCGACCGACGGTCGGCGTGGTCTCGGCCGCGGCACCCGGTCGCGGGCTCGAGCTCCTCATCGATGCGGCGCGTCTCGCTCGCTCCGAGCTGCCCGAGCTCCGGCTGCGCCTCTGGCTCGTGGCAACGAACACCGAGGGCCAGGCCTACCTCGACCGGCTGCGGGCCGCCGTCGCGGGTGACGCCTGGATCGACATCGCGACGGCGCCGTACGAACGGCTCGGCGAGACGCTGGCCGGGGCCAGCGCGCTGTCGATCCCGCATCCCGCCGGTGCGTACATGGACGTGGCCCTGCCGGTGAAGCTCTTCGATTCGCTCGCCGCGGGCCGCCCGCTCGTCGTCACCCCGCGGACGGAGACGGCGGCGATCGTCGAGCGCTTCGACGTTGGCGTCGTCGCCGGTGGCGACAGGCCCGTGGACCTGGCGGCCTCGATCCTGGAACTCCTCACCGACGAGGCCCGGACGCGGGCCGCCGGTGGGCGCGCCCGGGCCGTCGCCGAAGAGCAATTCGACTGGCGGATCGTCGGCGACCGGATCGCCGATGCCGTCCTCTCGCGCGAGGGCCGCCGCTAGCTCGAGTCGCCGGAGGGCTCGACCGTCGGCGCCGTCGGCGCCGGCAGCGGCGGCGCCGGGAGCGTCGGCGCCGGGAGCGGCGGCTCCCCGGCGGCGAGGACGTCGCCGAGCCATCGAAGGCCGCCGGGGGCAGGCCGCCCGAGTCCCTCGCTGATGATCGCCGCCGCGGCGAGGTGATCGACACCATCGCAGCAGACCAGCTCGGGCCCATCGGCCGCCCGCGCGCCGGTCAGCCGGATCGCCTCCCGGATCGCGGCGTCGCCGGACGTCGTGGCCGCTCGCTCCAGGCCGCCGAGCCAGCCTCGCCGCCGCGCGAGTGCGATCGGGTGCCGGAGGAGCTGCAGCCACCGCCCGACTCCGCGCCCGCCGGACCGCAGGACGGCCGAGTCGGCGAGCCCGGAGAATCGAATCCCCTGGGGCAGGCGGATGACCCGGGCGAACGTCCCGTCCAGCCCCTCCCAGCCCGCGGTCGTCACGAGCGTCATCGGCGATCGGATCGGCTCGAGTCGTCCGACGAGCCGCGCGACCTCGGACGCCCGCGTGGGGTCGAGGGCGACGACGATCCGACGTGCCTCGCGCTCCTCGGGCTTCGCCGGCCCGGGGGGCTCGCCGGCCGGCGCGGGCATGGCCGCGGCCAGCGCTTCGGCATAGATCCCTTCCAGCCTCGCCGCGACCGCATCGGCGGCGAAACGCCCGGCGACCGCCGCCCGGAGCGCGGCAGGTTCGAACGCCCCACGCCTGTTGAGAGCCGCGCCGATCGCCGCGGCGAGCAGGTCCGGCCGATCCGGCGCGACGACCGCCCCGAGGGCCTCGGGGTGATCCCCCAGGATCTCGGTGACGCCGCCGGAATCGGCGGCGATGACCGGGAGCCCGGAGGCCAGGGCCTCGATCGCGACAACGCCGAACGTCTCGCGCGGGCTGGGGTGGACGAACAGGGACGCCCGGGCCATCGCCGTCGCCACGCCGCCGCGATCTGCCGGCCCCTCGAACCGGACGACGTCCGAGATCCCGAGCTCGTCCGCCTGGCGATGCCAGCCGGCCTCGATGGCCTCGGTCGGCGACCCGCCGACGAGCCGGAGGGTCAGGTTCGGGTGCCCGCGGACGGCGAGCGCAACGGCTCGGAGGAGCGTCGAGATCCCCTTGGACTCCTTCCGGTAGCCGACGAACAGGAGCTCGTCCGGCCGGCGCTCGCCCATCGGCGCCGGGCGGAAGTCGTCCAGGGCCACGCCGTTCGGGACGATGACGACCTTGGGCTCGATCTCGGGCATGGCCTCGACGAGCTCGTCGGCCAGCGATCGGCTCACGACGATGAGCCGGGACGCCGCACGAACCGTCTCGAGGTAGGCCGACCGCACCTCCGGCACCGCGATGAGCCTGCCGACCGCCGAGGCATGCTCGGTCACGACGAGGGGGCAGCCGAGACCGAGGGCGAGTCGCGCCGCCGCGGCGCCGTCCGGGTAGACCGTGTGAGCGTGGACGACGGCCGGCCTGGGGACGTCGGCCTCGAGGTCGCGCACCCAGCGGTCTGCGAGCGCCCCGAGCGCCGGCAGCCGGGCCAGCCGGGCATGTGTCGGCCCGGCCTCCCGGTAGCGCCCCGACGGGATGGCCAGGCGGGCGAGCGGGGCTCCCGGGCCCTGGCCGGGCGCGGGCATGAACAGGCGTGGCGTGGCTCGGACCGCCCCCCCGACATGCGCGTGGACCGCGTTGGCGATCCGGGCCCTGACCGCGCCCGAGCCGATGAGGTCGGCCGGATCGAACGAGACGACGGCCGGATTCACGCTGCCGCGCCCGGCGAGCGCGGCGACCTGGTCGGCCACGAAGCGGCCGGCCACCGGGTCCAGTGCGGAGGGGTACCAGCTCGAGACGACGAGGACCGGAATCTTGCCGGGCGGCATCGGCGGCAACGGTAGCATCGAGACCGAACCGCTATCCTCAGACCGCCCCAATTGGCACCCCGACTTCGAGGTCTCTGCATGCCCATCGTCGAGCGCCCGAGCAGCGGAGCAAGCCTTCTCGGCGGCTCGATCGTCCTCCCTGCCAACGAATGCCGGCACGAGCTGCCGCCCCGTCGCGCCCAGCCCTGGGCGGGCGATCCGGGGACCGCCGGCACGGTCGCGGTCGTGGGGGCGGGGAAGATGGGCCTGCCCCTCGCGGCGCAGTTCGCCGGCCACGGATGGGACGTGATCGCCGTCGACATCCAGGAGGCCGTCGTCGCGGCGATCAACGCCGGCGAGTCGCACCTCGGTCAGGAGCCCGGCGTCGCCGAGCTGGTCGCGTCCGCTCACGCCGGCGGCCGGCTGCGCGGAACCACCGATGGCAGGGCCGCGGCGAGGGCCGCGGACGTGGTCGTCCTCATCGTGCCGGTCATGCTCGACGAGGCGCACCGGCCGGACTACCGGCACATGGACGCCGCGGTCGACTCGATCGCCCCGGGCATCCACGCGGGCAGCCTCGTCATCTTCGAGACGACGCTGCCGGTCGGCGACACCCGAGGCCGGTACACCCCGCGCCTCGAGGCGGCGACCGGGCTCCGGGCCGACGCCGACTTCTTCGTCGCCTTCTCGCCCGAGCGGCTGTACTCGGGCGCCGTCCTCCGCAACCTGTCCTCGTATCCGAAGCTCGTCGGCGGGCTCGGGCCGGCCTCGACGGACCGAGCGGCCCGGTTCTACGACAGCGTCCTCGACGCCGAGATCGTGGCGATGACCTCGGCCGAAGCGGCCGAGTTCTCGAAGCTCGCCGATACGACCTACCGCGACGTCAACATCGCCCTGGCCAACGAGTTCGCCGCCTACGCCGATCGCGTCGGGGTCGACATCCGCGAGGTCATCGCCGCGGCCAACAGCCAGCCCTACTCGCACATCCACCAGCCCGGGATCGGCGTCGGCGGGCATTGCATCCCGGTCTATCCCCACTTCCTGCTGTCGCGGGCGCCGGAGCTGACGCTCGTCGCCCGGGCACGCGCCGTCAACGACGGCCAGATCGATGTCGCGATCGCCGCGGTTCGCGAGGCGCTGGGCGATCTCCGGGGCGCGCCCGTGCTCGTCCTGGGGCTGACCTATCGCGACGGCGTCAAGGAGCTGGCGTACTCGCGGGCGATCCCGCTCATCGAGGCGTTCCGGGACGCCGGCGCCGACGTCCTGGCTCATGACCCGCTGCTGTCCGACGACGAGGTCCGCGCCCTCGGCGTCGAGCCGTACGCCTGGGGCGCCCCGTCCGACGCCCGGGCCATCGTCACCCAGACCGGCGACCGGCGCTGGGCCGACCTCGAGCCGGCCTGGTTCCCGGAGCTGGCGATCCTCGTCGACGGCCGGAACACGCTGGCCGGGCTGGCATTGCCCTCGAGCGTCCGGTACCGGGGCATCGGGGTTCCGACACCACGCCCGTGATCGCTCCGGGCGCCGCGCGCCGGGTCGGCCCGGCTACGCTTGCCGGGTGAAGATCGTCAGCGTCGTCGGGACGCGGCCCCAGCTGATCAAGGCGGCCGCGCTCCAGCCAGCGCTCCGGGCGCGGCACCACGAGGTCTTCGTCGACACCGGCCAGCACTGGGACGAGGCGATGGCCGGCTCGTTCTTCGGAGAGCTCGGGCTGGCGAAACCCGACCACAGCCTCGGGGCGGGCGGCGGCACGCACGCCGCCCAGACGGCCGCGATGCTCATCGGTCTCGAGCCGCTCCTCGCCGCCGAGCGGCCGGACGCCGTCCTCGTCTACGGCGACACGAACTCCACGCTTGCCGGCGCCCTCGCCGCGGCCAAGCTCGGGCTGCCGGTGGCCCACGTCGAGGCCGGCCTGCGGAGCTTTGACCGGGGGATGCCCGAGGAGCTGAACCGGGTCGTCGCCGATCACCTCTCGTCGTGGCTCTTCGCGCCAACGCAAACGGCCGTCGATAACCTCAGGACCGAGGGGATCACGAGGGGCGTGCTGCTCGTCGGCGACCTGATGCAGGACCTGGCCGCGCGGGTGAGCGCCGGGGTCCGCGACCCCATCGTCCTCGAAGAGATCGGGTCCCGCCTCGGGCTGGCGCTGTCGCCGGGCGGCTATCTCTTCGCGACCGTCCATCGCCAGGAGAACCGCGAGCCGGCCGCGATGGCCGCCTGGGCCGGGATCCTCGCCGCCGCGGCCTCGCCCGATCGACCTGTCGTTCTTGCCCTCCACCCGGGGACACGCGTGACGATGGATCGGGCCGGGATCTCGTGCGGGCCGAACGTCGCCGTCGTCGAGCCGCAGGGCTATCGCACCTCGCTCGCCCTCCAGCTCCACGCCGCCGCCGTCCTCACCGATTCCGGTGGCGTCCAGCGGGAAGCCGCCTGGCTCGGCGTCCCCTGCCTCGTCCTCCGTTCGACGACGGAGTGGACCGAGGCCGTCGCCGCGTCCGGCGGGTCGATGCGCCTGGTCGGGACCGACGCGCTGCTCGCGACGGCGGCCCTGGCCGAGCTCGCGCCGCTCGGCGGTGCCCCGGCGCCGGCTGGTGCTCGGGTGAGCCGGCTCACCCTCACGTCGTCGGGCGCAGCCGACGCCATCGTCGCGGCCCTCGACCGGGAGACGTGACCCGGTGCGCGTGGTGATGTACGTCCTCAACGACGTGAGCCACGATTCGCGCGTCCGCCGCGAGGCGACGACGCTCGCCGCAGCCGGCCACGAGGTCACGATCGTGGCCACTCCGCTGGCGGATGGCGCCGGCGACGGCGACTCGTCGGAGGCCCTCGCAGGGGTCACGATCCGTCGCGTCGCCATCCCGACCGGCACACGGTGGTGGGTGACCGCGGTCCGCGCGCCGTGGCGCCTCCGGCCGCTCGGCGTGCTGCTCCTCCTGCCGTGGGTCGTCGTCCGCGGGCTGTGGGTCGTGATCGTGAACCGCATCCTCGGCCGCCCCGTCCGGGCCGGCGGCATCGACTTCGTCCGCCGCTGGCGGGTCGAGTGGCTGGGCTGGTGCCGTGCGGCGGTGGCGGCCGCGCCGGCGGCGGACGTCCATCACGCCCACGACATGGAGGCCCTCCCGGCCGCTCGGCTGGCCGCGGCTCGCGACCGGGGCAGGTATGTCTACGACAGCCACGAGATCTACCTCGCCTGGGGGCCCGTGCTCCGTCAGCCTCGGCTGCTGCGCTGGGCTGTAGCCCGCTGGGAGCGTCGCCTCGCCGCCGGCGCCGCGGCGGTGCTCACCGTCGGCGAGGCCCTCGCTGCGGAGCTCAGGGGGCGGCTCCGCGTCAGCCGGATCGTCGTCGTCCACAACTGCCCGCCGCGCTGGGACCCGCCGGCCGTGGCCGAGGATCGGATCCGCCGGGCGCTCTCCCTCAGCCCGGAGACGCCGATCGTCTTGTGCCACGGGGGCTTCATGGCCAACCGCGGGCTCGAGCAGACCAGCGAGGCGATGCTCGAGGCGGGCCTCGAGGCCGCGCACCTCGTCTTCCTCGGCTACCGGGCGGGCTTCATCGAGCCGATCCTGGCCGATGCTCGGCTGGCCGGTCGTGTCCACCACCTCACCGCCGTCGCACCGTCGGAGGTCACGGCCTGGGTCGCCGGCGCCGACGTCGACGTCATGGCAATCCTGCCGACGGACCTCAACAGCACCGTCTCGACGCCGAACAAGCTGTTCGAGAGCGTGGCTGCTGGCACGCCCGTCGTGTCGAGCGACCTGCCGGCTCGGCGGGCGATCCTGATCGGCGATCCGGTTGGACCGCTCGGGGCGCTGTGCGACCCGGCGAGCCCGGCCTCGATCGCAAGCGCGATCAGGTCGATCCTCGATCTCGACCCGCCGGCGCGGGCGGAGCTTCGATCGAGGATCCTTCGCGCGGCCCATGAGCGCTGGAACTGGGAGACCGAGTCGGAGAAGCTGCTTGGTCTCTACCGTGAGCTCGCGGCCACGGCCTGACCGCGGCGATCTCGACCCGGGGGCGGCGTATCGGCCCGAAGGTCGGCCAGCCAGCGCAGGCCGCCCGGCGCGACGATGACCCGCCCGGCGGCGCGCAGCGGCTCCGCGGCAAGGACATCGATGCCACCGAGACAGACCGCGATCGGCGGGTCGCCTCCGGCCATCGCCGCGCGATCGGCCGCCAACCTGACGGCCGCGCTCAGGGCCGGGAGCACGCGGCCGGCGAGGCGCCGCCGCAGCCACCACCGACCGATCCATCGAGGCGCCGCGAGGAGAATGCCGGCCGGGCCCGGCCCGCGAGCCCGGCCGCTGAGCGACAGGAAGGCCTCGAGATCGGCCGTTCGCCGGCCATCGATCCGGACGGCCCCCGGATGGCCTGGCACCACGTCGCCGGAGGTGGCGATGACGACGTCGCCGAGGCTGTCGCCCGCGAACGCCGCGAGCCTTGCGTCGAGGGTCGCCCGGTCGAAGCCGATGATCATCACCGGGTGGTCGGAGGCCGGGCGAGAGCCGGCCTTGGCCGGCGCAGTGCCTGGCGCCACGCGGCGGCCGGGTGCTTCGCTCAGCACCGTCTCGTAGAGGTCCGCGATCCGACCCGCGACGGCCGCGGCGCCGTAGCGGGCAACGACGTGCTCGCGCAGGCGAACGGGATCGAACGCGAGGCGCCGATCCAGGGTTGCCAGGATCGCCGCCGCGAGCGGCTCCGGCGCCTGGTCCGGGACGAGCGCGCCGACGGAATCCGGAGCCGGCCCGAGGACCTCCGTGACGCCGCCCGAATCGACGGCGACGACCGGCAACCCCGCGGCCAGCGCCTCGACCGCCACGATGCCCATCGTCTCGGCGCGACTCGGATGCACGAACAGGGCCGCGCGTTCCATCGCGTCGGCCACGGCTCGCCGGTCGGCCGGCGGCTCGAAGGCGACGGCGTCGCTGATGCCGAGCTCGGCCGCAAGGGCTCGCCAGCCAGCCTCCTCGGCGTCGGTCGTCGAGCGCCCGATGAGCCGGAGCCGAATCGCCGGTCGTGCCTCGCGGACGATCCGGAAGGCCCTGAGGAGGGCCGCCGTCCCCTTGACCTCGCGGCGGTAGCCGACCCAGAGCAGCTCGTCCGCGTCGCGGCCAGCCGGCCCGACCGGTCGGAAGGCCTCGACGTCCACGGTGTTGGGAATGACGACGACGCGGCCCTGCAGCTCCGGGAACTCGCGGACGATGCGCTCGGCGAGGACGCCCCCCACGGCGATGATCCGGCGGGCCACGCTCGCACCGGCGAGGTAGGCCGCCCGGATCTCGCGGTCCGCGAAGAGCCGATCGAGGTATGTCGCGTGCTCGGTGAGGACGAGCGGGATGCCGAGCTCGGTGGCGGCCGCGGCGGCGGCCGCTCCCTCCGGGTAGCCGACATGGGCGTGGACCAGGGTCGGCCAACCGACCGCGCCGCCGTCGAGCAGCGCCCGCAGCGCGGTCGCGCGGTGGGTCGCGGCATTCGTGTGGCCGGCGCCGCGGGTCCCGCCGATCGACGTGCCGAGGCGGACGACCGGAACACCCGGCGGACCGCCCACCCCCCGCGGCGCGAGGGCGAGGCCGGGACCGGCGCCGCGGACGACCTCCGCCCACGCCGTTGCCGCCCGCTCCCGGAGCGCGAGGTCTCCCTGGAGCGGGAAGGGCTCGAAGCTGACGACCGACGGCCGGACGCGGCCGGTGGCGAGGAGCGCGGCCGCCTGGTCGGCCACGAACCGGCCGGCGATCGGGTCGTCCGCGCCCGGGAACCAGCCGACGACGAGGACGTCGAGGGGTTCGCCGCCGGCGCTCACCGCCGGCTCATCGCGCGGCGGCGACGCCGCTTCGGGCCCTCGCGATCGGCTCGAGCCCGCTGTCGACGATCGGCGGCAGCTGATCCGGTTGCCCGCCGGCTCGACGAACCTCGGACCGCTCCTCGTGGATCACGACGACGTCGTCGGGCCGGCCCGCGGCGACCACGTTGCCGCCCTCGAGCAGGACGGCGTGGTTGCAGAACTCACGGGCCCACGCCATCTCGTGGGTCACGAGCACGATCGCTCGCGCGGCCCGCATCAGCTCGACGACCCGTGCCTGGCTCTTGGCCCGGAACGTCGCGTCGCCGGTGCCGAGGACCTCGTCGAGGAGGAGGACATCCGGCTCGACGGCGGTCGCGATGCTGAAGCCGAGCCGGGCGTTCATGCCCGCGCTGTAGGTCTTGATCGGGGCATCGATGAACTGGCCGAGGTCGGCGAAGTCGATGATGCCGGGCATCCGGGCGACCATGTCGCGGTGGGCGATGCCCATGAAGGCGCCGGCGAGGAGGATGTTGTCCCGGCCGCTGAGCTCGGCGTCGAAGCCGGCGCCGAGGGTCAGGAGGCTGGAGATCCGGCCGTTGACCCTGATCGCGCCCTCGTCGGGCTGGAGGATCCCGGCGAGGACCTGCAGGAGGGTGCTCTTGCCGGCCCCGTTCGGCCCGATGACGGCCAGCGACTCGCCGGGCGGGACCCGGAAGGAGACGTCGCGGAGGGCCCAGAAGTGGTTCGGCCCGCTCTTCCGTCGAGAGGCCAGGCCGCGGAAGGCCTGGCGGACGGTGTTCTTGCGCGTCAACCGCAGGTTGTAGCGGACGCCGAGCGTTCGCACGTCGATCGCCTGGTCCATCAGATCACCTTGGCGAACGCCGGCTCCAGGCGCCGGAAGATCAGGACCGCGACGACGATGAGGACGAACGATTCCGCGAGCACCACCGCGAGCAGGTCCCAGGCCGGCGGGCTGCCCGAGTAGATGACGTTCCGGTACGAGCCGAACAGAGCGACGAACGGATTGAGGTTGTAGATGGTGAGCAGGATCGGCTGGCCCTGGAGGTGCTTGGTCGCTCG
The DNA here is from genome assembly GCA_963719145.1 of uncultured Chloroflexia bacterium. Classification (GTDB taxonomy): domain Bacteria; phylum Chloroflexota; class Limnocylindria; order Limnocylindrales; family CSP1-4; genus UBA5189. The sequence continues at coordinate 834,872 of CAVRAX010000003.1, read as the reverse complement.
CTCCGCGTCGTACAGCGCCGGCGACAGGTAGAACCACAACCGAAGCACGTGGGTCGCGACGTTGCCGATGTCGCGATAGAACACCGTCACCGCCGATGCCAGCACCGCGACCCCGGTGGTGAAGACGAACTGGACCGCGGCGATGACGGGCAGCAGCAGGATCCAGCCACTGAGGTGGTTCGGGTAGAGGAAGACGAGCATCGCGACCAGCGGGACGAGCCCGAACACGAAGCTGGCGACACCGCCGACCGCGACCGACATGGGCAGCACGATCTTCGGGAACGCGACCTGCTTGATCACCCGTTCGCGCGTGGTGATGCAGGTGACCGCGTCGGCGATGCTGCTCGAGAACCACTTCCAGGGCAGGATCGCCGCGAAGATGAACAACGGGTAGGCGTCGATGTCCACGTTGAGGACGATCGAGATCAGGACGACGTAGACGAGCATCGTCAGGAGCGGGTCGATCACCCACCACAGGTTCCCGAGCACGGTGTCGGCGCCGCGCTTCTTGAGGTCGGCGCGGACGAGATAGAGGATGAGGCGCCGCCGGGTCGAGATCTCGCCGGCCGTGTCACGCAGGGTCGCGATGAACCCGCGACGGGCCGGTCGATACGCGTCCCTGATCGCCTCGCTGGTCTGGGTCATGCGGGGCGAACGTTACCATCGGCGACGCGACGGCCGGCCCTCCCCGCCTTGGCGGCCGGCCCTCCCCGCCTTGGCGGCCGGCCCTCCCCGCACCCGGGGCGGCCGGCCCTCCCCGCCCTGACGGCCGGCCCTCCCCGCACCCGGGGCGGCAGCGTGCCCCGGCTATACTCCCGGCGTGCCGGCGGCTGATCGCATCCCGTGGATCGTCCTGTGCGAGACCGACCGGATCAGGTGGGGCGGTGACCTGCGGCGCGCGCACATCTTCCATGAGCTGGCCCTGGCGACCGGCGCGCTCGAGGTCCGGGGCTGGGGCCACACCACCGTCCGCGACGCCGTCCGGGCCGTCGCCGGGCCGCCGCTGCCGTGGCGCCGCCACCCGGCCCTCGCCAGCTCGGAGTTCCTGTCCGAGGGCGCGACGGTCCAGGCCCGCCGCTCGACGCGGCCGGCCGTCCTCGACGTCCACGATCACCCGATCGCCCAGGCCGAGGCCCTCGGGCGGCACCTCGAGCCGTCCGTCCGGGCGGCGATGGCGGCCCAGGTCTCGCGCAACCTGGCGACGTTCCCGCTGTTCTCGGTTCCGTCGGCCTCGTTCGGCGACCTGGCCGGCGTCGATCGGGAGCGGGCCATCGTCGCGCCCAACGGCTCCGACGTGCGGCGGTTCCTGCCGCGACCGCTTCCGGACCGGCCGGCGATCGGAATGGTCTCCGGAGCGGCCGGGGGTCGCGGGATCGAAGCCCTCATCGAGGCGGCTCGGATGCTTCGCCGCGACCAGCCGGAGCTCCGGCTCCTCCTGTGGCTCGCTGCCGGCGACCCCGCCGGCGAGGCGTACGTGGCCGGGCTGCGAGCCGCGACGGCGGGCGAGGACTGGATCGAGATCGACGACGTCGACCAGGCCGGGCTGCCCGACGCCCTCGCTCGTGCCACCGCCCTCGCGGTGCCCCACCCGGCCAATGCCTACATGGACGTCGCGGTCCCAGTGAAGCTGCTCGATTCCATGGCTGCGGGCCGGCCGGTCGTGGTGACCCCCCGGACCGAGACGCGACGGATCGTCGAGGCCGCCGACGCCGGCGTCGTGGCCCGGGGCGATGCGCCCGAGGATCTCGCCGCTGCCTTCGCCCCGCTCCTCGCCGACGCGGCCAGCGCCGCCCGGCTGGGCTCGAATGCGCGGGCGGCCGCGGAGCGCGACTTCGACTGGCCGGTGATCGGGCGACGGCTGGCCAACGAGGTGCTCTCGCGGACCGGCCTCGGCAGCGCGCCCGGAGCCGTCGGCACCTCGGGCGGCGCCCGCGCTTGACCGAGATCGTCGCCTTCGTCCTGAACGACACGCGCCACGACTCGCGGGTCCTGCGCGAGGCGATGACGCTGGCGGCGGCCGGCCATCCGGTCACGATCGTGGGCCGCACGGTCGACCCGTACGCCTCGGTGCCCGAGCGGACGACGACCCCGGCCGGCGGGCCGCTGATCCGCGTTCCGGTGGCCTCGGGTCCGCTCCGCTGGGGGCTCCTGGCGCGCCGTCCCGGGCGATTCCTCGTCGCCGTGACGAACGCGGCGCGGAACGATCCCGCCCGGTTCGCGGCCGGACTGGTGGTCGCGGCAGTCCTCGCGATCCCGGCCGCCGCGGTGGCGATCGCGATCGGTCTCGGGGCGATCGCCTGCCGCCTCGTGCCGCCGCTCGGCGAGGCCTGGCGCGGGTTCTCGTGGCGGATCTCCTGGCAGCTCGCCGTCCTGCCCTGGGCTCGAGCGGCCGCTGTCACGGCCCGGCAGGTGGCGCCGGAGGCGACGTTGTTCTGGGCCCACGACCTGCGGGCGCTGCCGGCCGCCATCGCCGCCCGAGATGCCGCCGGGCGAGGGTCCATCGTCTACGACGCCCACGAGATCTTCCCCGAGGCGGGGGAGCATGCCCGGCGGCCGGCCTGGGCCCGCCGCCGGATGGCCGGCCTCGAGCGGCGGCTCGCCGCTCACGCCGTGGCGCTCGTGACGGTCAACGATGCCCTCGCCGAGCGCCTCGGGCCCGCGCTCGGACTGTCCCGGGTCGTGGTCGCCCGGAACTGCCCGCCTCGATGGACAGGGCCCGGGGATCCGCGGATCGACTCTCCGCTCGGGGGCGCGGCGAGCGTGCCGCCCGGCGCAGCGATCCTGCTCTACCATGGCGGGCTCGCCGCGGGTCGTGGCATCGACACCCTCGTCGCGGCGATCGAGCAGCCAGGCCTGGCGGCCGCGCACCTCGTGTTCATGGGATCCGGCCCGGAATCGGCCCGGGTCGGGCGCATCGCCGCGCGGTCAGGCGGTCGCATCCACCTCCTTCCGGCGGTTCCCCCCGACGCGCTCCTCGACTGGGTCGCCGGGGCCGATGTCGTCGTGGCACCGATCCAGCCGACGACGCTGAATCACCGACTCTCCTCGCCGAACAAGGTCTTCGAGGGGATCGCGGCCGGGGTTCCGGTCGTCGCCAGCGACCTGCCCGGCATCCGATCCGTGATCCTGGCGGACGAGGGCGCTCCGCTCGGGGCCGTTGCCGATCCCGACGACCCGACGCTTTTCGCGGCGGCGATCCGTTCGATCCTCGAGCTGGCGCCGGCCGAGGCGGCCGCGCTCCGGGCACGCTGCCTTGCCGCGGCGCACGACCGCTGGAACTGGGAGACGGAATCAGCCGGCCTCGTCGCGTTGGCGGTCGATCTGGCCGCGCCGGCCGAGCGCTCGGCCGCGGATGCGGCGAGTGTTCCAGTCGCCCAGTCGATCTGCTTCGTCCTCGCCTCGTCCGGTGCCTTCGACGCCCGGACCAGGCGATTCGCGGCGGGGCTCGCCGACCGTGGTCACCGGGTCACCATCGTTGCCCGCGCGGCCCCGGGGCTGCCGGCCGAGGAGTCGCCCGGCGTGCGGATCCGGTTGCGGCGCGTGGCGGCAGGAGATCCAGTGCGGTCGGGCCGCCCCAACCGCGGCGTCCTCCGTCTCGCCTACGAGGCCCGGCGGATCCTGGGCGTGATCGGCGGGGTCAGGGCCCAGGGCCGGGCCGTGCGGGACCTCGACATCGAGGCCGACGTCGTCCATGCCATGGGATTCCTGGCCCTCCCCGTGGCGCTCGGGCTGGCCCGTCGGACCGGGGCGCAGCTCGTGTACGACGCTCGCGACCTGTACGTGGAGTCCAACAACGTCGCCCGCCTGCCGGCCCCGCTGTGGAGGCTCTTCGCCTGGCGGGAGGGCAGCTGGGCAAGGCGGGCCGCGCGAACCTTCACCGTCAACGAGGCCTGCGCCGACTACCTCGAACGGCGATATCGCCTTCGGCGGCCCGTCGTCGTCATGAACGGGCAGGACCCGTGGGAGCCACCCGATCCACGGCCATCGCGCCTGCGGGATGTGCTGTCGCTCCCGTCCGGCCATCCGATCGCCCTCTACCACGGGGGCCTGATGCCCGACCGCGGCGTCGAGCGGCTCATCGCCGCCGCCGAGCTGCCCGACCTGGCGGACACCGAGGTCGTGGTCATGGGCGACGGCCCGATGGAGGCGAGCCTGCGGGAGCTGGCCGCCGCGTCGCCGGCCTCCGCCCGGGTCCACTTCCTGCCCCCGGTCCCGCCGGAGGAGCTCCTGGCCTGGGTCGCCTCGGCCGACGTCGGGGTGATGCCGAACCAGCCGACGACCCTGAACGAGCGGCTGTCCACCCCGAACAAGCTGTTCGAGTGCCTCGCCGCCGGGACACCGGTGGTGTCGTCGGACTTCCCGGAGCGCCGACGGATCATCGTCGACGCTCCCGGCGGTCCCCTCGGGCGCGTCTGCGACCCGGCGGACCCGGCGGCTATCGCCGCGGCGATCGGCGAGATCGCCGGGCTGGCCCCGGCGGACGCGGCAGCGCTCCGGGAGCGCTGCCGACGGGCGGCCCGCGAGCGCTATGCCTGGCCCGTGCAGATGGCGCGGGCGATCGAGGCCTACGGCGAGATCACGGGGCGCCCGTGGTGAGCCCGCCCGCCGACCACCGCCGCCGCCGGCCGTTCGTCCTCGTCACCCACTCCTACTACGAGGAGGATCCCCGGGTCCGGCGCCAGGCCGAGGCGATCCTGGCCTCGGGCCGGCCGGTCGACGTGATCTCGCTCCGCCGTCCCGACGACGATGCGGAGGGCGACGTGGCCGGCGTCCGCGTCCATCGCCTCGACGTCCAGCGCCACCAGGGCGCCGGCCTCGGGACCTACCTCGCGGAGTACCTGGCCTTCTTCGTCCGCGCGGCCCTGGCCCTCGTCCGGGCCGAGCCGCGGCGCCGCTACGCCCTCGTCCAGGTCGCGACGCTCCCCGACTGGCTCGTCTTCGCGGCGCTGCCGCTTCGGCTGGTCGGCGTTCCGGTGGTCCTGGACCTTCACGAGTCCATGCCGGACTTCTTCCGGAGCCGATTCCCTCGCGCGGCCAACCCGCTCGTCCATCGCGCGCTCCGGCTGGCCGAGCGAGCCTCGATCGCGGCGGCCAGCCGGGCGCTCACCGTCAACGACGCCCTGCGCGACCGCCTGGTGAGGCTCGGGGCCGATCCCGAGCGCGTGACCGTGGTTCCGAACACGCCGTCGCTGGCCCGCTTCGACCCGGCCGCCTTGCCGGACCGCGCGTTCATGGCCGACGACGTCCTCCGCCTGGTCTACGCCGGCGCCCTGACGCCGACCTACGAGCTCGACGTCGCGCTGGCGGCGGTGGCCCGCCTGGCGGCCATGCGACCCAGCCTCGCCGTCCACCTCGAGCTCTACGGCCGGGGCGATTCGCGGCCGAGCCTGGAGGCCCTCGCAGCGGATCTCGGGATCGGCGACCGGGTCACCTTCCACGGCCGGATCCCGATCGAGGATGTCCCGGCCGCGATCGCCCGGGCCGACGTCGGCCTCGCCCCGACTCGCCGCGACCCGTTCACCGACGCCAGCTTGTCGACCAAGATCCTCGAGTACGCCGCCATGCGCCGGCCGGCCGTCGCCTCGCGCCTGCCCCTGGTGGAGCGGACCTTCCCGGTGGGGACGGTCGCCATCTATGCGCCGGGTGACTCGGCCGACCTCGCCGCCCGGATCCTCGACCTCGTCGACGACGCGGACGGCCGGGCCGAGCGAGTGGCCGGCGCGGGGCACGTCGTGGCCGGCATGTCGTGGGAACGGGACGCCGAGACATACCTCGCCCTCCTCGAGGGGTTGGCCCGCGACCGCTGAGGATCCGCCGGAGCGCCGCCCCGGCTGCTCCAGGGCCGGCGGGGCGTTGCGGTACGATACCCGCCCCGTCCGCGCGCCGGCGTCGGCCCGCGCCTTCACCACCAGCAGGGAATCATCACCGCATGACGCTCCGTGCCAAGCCCGTCGTTCGAGGGTCCGGTCGATCAGGCTGGGACTCCGGCGACCGGCGCACCTTCCTCCTGAACCTCGGCTTCGTCATCGCGATCACCGTCTCGATCCTGATCCTCGTGGGCTACGCCGGCTGGTCGTGGTACGACGATCACTTCGGCGCCGCGGCAACCGTCGACGGGACGACGATCACCAAGGACCAGCTCCGCGCCCGCTTCAAGATCGAGACCTTCCGGATCACCTACACGGAGAACCGGATTCGGACGCTCCAGAACGCCGGCCAGATCACCGAGGCGACCGCCTCGAGCCAGCTCCAGTTCCTGGAGCAGCGCCGGAGCAGCCTCGGCTCGCTGACCCTGGAGCGGCTCATCGACGTCACGATCCAGGCGCAGCTGGCGACCGAGGAGGGCATCGCCGTCAGCGACGCCGACATCGACGCCCAGCTCGTCGAAGAGGCGACGACGAACGAGGAGCGCCACACCTGGGTGATCGAGGTCGCCCCGGAGAACAATCCCGCGACGGGCAAGCCCGGGGACGCCGAGAAGGCGGCGGCGAAGACGAAGGCCGAGGCGGCCCTCGCCGACCTCAAGAGCGGCACGGCCTGGGCGGACGTCGCCAACCAGGTCTCGACCGCGAGCTCTGCCCCGCAGGGCGGGGACCTCGGCTGGCTACCCCTCGAGAGCGGCTACGACAAGCCGTTCATGACGGCCCTGTTCGCGGCTGCCAAGGATGCGCCGACCGACGTCGTCGAGGGCGATGACGGGATCTTCCGGATCGGCCGGGTCACGGAGATCGCCCCGAAATCGGTCGACGACACGTTCCAGTTCCAGCTCGACGACGCGGGCATCCAGCTGGCCGACTACCGCGAGGCCGTCCGGAGCGACCTGATCCGGATCAAGCTGAGCGACAAGGTCGTGGCCGACCTGTCGGCACCATCGCTCCAGCGACATGTCCTCCAGATCCACATTCCCGAGAGCAGTCCGGGCGACGGCGCGGTGAAGGTGCGGCACATCCTCTTCTCCCCGAACGACGACCCGGGCGCGGCACAGACCCTGCCCGACAGTGATCCGGCCTGGGCGGCCGCCGAGGCGGAGGCGCAGTCGGCCTACGACACCCTGAAGGCGGACCCCACGAAGTTCGACCAGATGGCGCGGACGATGTCGGATGAGGGCTCGGCGGCGACGACGGGCGGCAAGCTCCCGTTCTACGACCCGACGAGCTCGATCGACCCTGCGTTCGCCGATGCGATCTTCGCCGACGGCCTCCAGCCCGGCGACCTCATCCCGCCCTTCAAGAGCAGCTTCGGCTGGCATGTCGTCCAGTTCATGCGTCCCTACGGGGACGGCGACGGGAAGTGGCTCGAGACGATCAAGGCCCAGGCCGACGGCGGTGCGGACTTCGCCCAGCTCGCCCGCGATCAGGGCGAGGGCGATGAGGCGGCGAGCGGCGGTGACATCGGTTGGGTGGCCAAGGGCCAGCTCGATGAGCTCATGGAGACGGCGATCTTCAGCACGCCGGTGGGCGCGACCACATCGGTCGTCGACGTGTCGGGCGACGGCGTCTACCTCTTCAAGGTCGTGGCCGAGGAGACCCGCGACCCGACGAAGGACCAGGTCGCGACGTTCGAGAGCACCGGCTTCACCAACTGGTACACGAAGAAGAAGGCCGAGTTCGACATTACGAGGAGCAGCTCGGCGGCCTCTGCCACCGAGTAGCCGCGGCAAGGTGCTGGACCGGCTCGTCGAGGAGGCGCGCCGCCGTTGGGGCCTGGACCCTGCGGCGGGTCTCCAGGTCGTCGCGGCCGAGCATCTCGTCGCCACCCCGATCGAGCCGTCACGGCCGCTGCTGGTCGTGCCGCTCGCCATCCTGGCGGGCGCCGGCGATGATCCGGGCGGTATCGCGCCCGCGGCGGCCGCGTCCCCGGCGCCCGCCGAGCGGGAGCCCACGGTGCCCCCGGCGCCCGCCGAGCCCGCCGAGCCCCCGGAGCCCGCCGAGCCCCCGGCGCCCGCGGCGCCCGGTCAGCGGGCGCCGATGGGGCCCGAGCCGCTGCCGGGCCGGCACGGCCCGAACGGGCGCGATCCGCTGGCGGTGCTGCAGCGGCTCTATCCGGGCGGCCAGGCCGTCGGTCGGCTCGACGGGCCGGACGGGACCGTCGGGACGCTGACGGCGGCCGATCTCGACGCCCCAGTCTACCTGCCACCGGTCCCACCCGAGCTGGCCTCCGCCGGGCCCTGGTCGATGCCCTACATCTCCGACCGGCTTCGCCGGCCCGACGGCTGCCCGTGGGATCGCGAGCAGACCCACGAGTCGCTCCGGAAGCACCTCCTCGAGGAGACGTACGAGGTCTACGACGCCCTCGAGCAGGGCGCCACGCCGGCCCTGGCCGAAGAGCTCGGCGACCTCCTCCTCCAGGTCGTCCTCCACGCCCAGATGGCCGCGGAGGCCGGCGTGTTCGACCTCGCCGACGTCCAGGCATCGATCGCCCGCAAGATCGTCCGCCGCCACCCCCACGTCTTCGGCGACGCGGTCGCCGAGACGGCGGCCGACGTGAACCGGCAATGGGAGCGGATCAAGGCCGCCGAGCGCGCCGACGCCGAGCGTGCCGACGCAACCGCGCCGAAGGGCGCCCTCGACGGCATCAGCCCGTCCATGCCGGCCCTGGCCGCGAGCCAGGAGATGCAGGAGCGGGCCTCGGCCCTCGGCTACGACTGGCCGTCGATCGAGGGCGTCCTCGACAAGGTCGCCGAGGAGCTCGGCGAGCTGGCCCGGGCCGAGACGGCCGCCGATCGCCGTGAGGAGTTCGGCGATCTCCTCCTCGTCGTCGTCAACGTCGGGCGCAAGCTTGGCATCGAGACGGAGGGCGCGCTGCGGTCCGCCAACGAGAAGTTCCGCCGCCGGTTTCGACGGATCGAGCGGATGGTCGCCGAGCGAGGCGCCGCCATCCGCGACCTGGACTTCGCTACCCTCGACGCGATGTGGGACGCCGCGAAGGCGGAGGAGCGGACGATCGAGGAGGAGCGGGCGACCGCTGAGGAGCGAGCGACATGAGCATCGGCAATCCACCGCCGTCGGTCCGGGCCGACGGCCGGAGGCCGTCCGACCTCCGCCCCGTCACGCTGACCCTGGGCGTCCTCAAGTGGGCCGAGGGCTCGTGTCGGATCCGGGTCGGCGACACCGAGGTTCTCTGCGCGGCCACGATCGCCGACCGCGTCCCACCGCACCTGCGGGGCAAGGGCACCGGCTGGGTCACCGCCGAGTACGCGATGCTCCCGCGGGCGACGGCCGAACGAACGGATCGGGAGAGCGTCAAGGGCCGCCTCGGCGGCCGGACCCACGAGATCCAGCGGCTCGTCGGCCGCTCGCTACGTGGCGTGGTGGACCTGGCGAAGCTCGGCGAGCGGACCGTCACGGTCGACTGCGACGTCCTCCAGGCGGACGGGGGGACCCGCTGCGCCTCGATCACGGGCGGCTACGTCGCCCTCGCGGCGGCCCTCATGACCTACGGCATGGAGCGGCTCATCGTCGGCAAGGTCGCGGCCGTCTCGGTCGGAGTCGTGGAGGGGGCAGCCCTGCTCGACCTCGACTACGGCGAAGACTCGAGCGCCGAGGTGGACTTCAACGTCGTCGGCACGGATGCCGGGACGTACGTCGAGCTCCAGGGCACTGCCGAGGGCCGGCCCTTCGATCGGGCGAGGGTCGATGCCCTCCTCGATCTGGCCAACCTCGGCCTGGGGCGCCTGTTCCAGGCCCAGGGCGACGCTCTCGCCACCGTCCGCCGCTAGACGTGATCCGTGGACCAGTGTCGAGGTTGGGTCCCGGGGCGATGCCCCGACGGTTTGTGCCGAATGCTCGTGCGGTGATCACTGGGCACGTCCTGCGGGCCGGGAGGCCTGTCGGATTGCATGACAATGCAGCCGGACCGACGATCGTGCGCCGCTCCACGGAGGCGCCTGCATACCGATGCGGGCCGGCGGGAGTTGCCCCCGATGGACGCGCCACAATGACCACCCGGCGGTCGGATTGCAGGAATGGGTGCGTCGGGGGCACGGTAGCTGGGTGGCGGACAGGCTGGTGAGGCGTCCCGCGACCGCCAGGCCGCGGCTCGTCGTCGCCACCCGCTCTCCGCACAAGCTCCGCGAGCTGGGCGAGCTCCTCCACCTCGAGCGGGGCGTCCTCTTCTCGCTCGACGACCTCGGGATCGCCGGTGAGGCGGTGGAGGACGGCGCGACGTTCGAGGCGAACGCCCGGATCAAGGCCCGTTTCGCGGCGCTGGCGACGGGTCTGCCGTCGCTCGCCGACGACTCCGGGATCGAGGTCGACGCCCTCGGCGCCGGGCCGGGCGTGCGGACGCGACGCTACTCGGGCGCCGACGCGACCGACGCCAGCAACAACGCCAAGCTGCTGGCCGCGCTCGAAGGCCTGCCGCCGGAGCGGCGGGGCGCCCGCTACGTCTGCGTCCTGGCGTTGGCCCTGCCCGAGCGACGCGGGCCGCGCGGCGGACTGCCGTTCGTTCTCCGACGCGGCACCTGCCGCGGCCGGATCGCCGCGTCGCCGCGCGGCGACGGGGGCTTCGGCTACGACCCGATCTTCGAGCCGGCTGGGGAGCCGCCCGGCGGCCGGACGCTGGGCCTCTATTCGTCCGCCGAGAAGCACCGGATCTCCCACCGGGCGCGGGCGGCTCGCCGGATGCGGCCCGTCCTCCGCGATCTCGGATTCTGAGGCTCGCTTGCCGCCACCTCGGCTGAGGCGGTCGATATTTCGGCCATCCGACGGAGCAGGACGCGCCGGACTCGCCTTCCGCCGTCCGCCGGCGGATCTGTCGATCAATTGACGGCGGAGGGGTCGGATCCGACACCCCGCGCTCCGTTCCGTCGTCGCTTGACCGATTTCTCGATCAGCGCACTTCGAGCGCGTCGCGCCGGCGGATCCGGTCCCGCCCGGGCTCGCGGGCCGAACCGGTCCCGCCCGGGCTCGCCGGCCGAAGCGGTCCCCTCCCGGGCGCGCCGGCGGATCCCGTCCCGCCCGGGCTCGCGAGCCGAAGCGGCCCGCTACGGTGCCGGCGCCCCTCCGGCCGGCGGAGCGGCGACCGGCGCCTCGGTCGGAACGGGCGTCGGCCACGGCTGAGGCGCCTCGCCCGGCGGCGGGAAGAGCGTCTTGGCGACCGCCTGGATCGCCGGGATGTCCGGGACCTGGATGGAGCCGTAGACAGGATCGATGCCGCCGGTGTTGATGAGCGGTCTCTTGAGGACCGTCTTGACGATCGCGTTCGGACCCATCTCGTCGGCGATCGCGGCGAGGTCGGGCAGGCGGTCGGTCGGGAGGTCGGTCTTGACGAGGTCGCCGAAGGCCTCGAGAAGCGACGGCAGGTTGGTGAGCAGGCTGCCGTCGGCCATGATCCGGTTCTTCAGGGCCAGCAGCACCTCCTGCTGCCGCGCCGCGCGGGTGAAGTCGGATTCGCCGTCGGCGAACCGGGACCGGGCGTAAGCGAGCGCCTCCCAGCCGTTGAAGTGATGGGGCCCGGCGTCGACGCCCCAGCCGAGGACGCCATCTGGATTGATCCCGATCCCGTCGTACTTGTCGTCGTAGAACCCTTTCGTGACGTTGATGTCGACGCCACCGACGGCGTCGACGAGCTTCTGGAAGCCGAAGAAGTCGATCTGGGCGTAGTAGTGGATCGGGATGCCGAGGAGCGCCGCGACGGCATTCTCGAGCGCCCGCATGCCGCCCTCGGGGAAGTCCTTCGGATGACGGTCGGCGTAGGCCATGAGCGAGTTCAGCTTCGGCCCGAAGACGTTCCCGTCACCGAGTGGGACGCGGACGAGGTCACGCGGCAAAGACACCAGCGACACCGTCTCGCCGACCGGGTCGACCGAGGCGACCATCATCGAGTCGGTCAGGGTTGCCGTCCGCCAGGGCGTCTTGTCGATCCCGACGATGAGGACGTTCAGCCGCTCGTCGTGGCCGGGCCCGTGCTCGGTGGCGGCGACGGCGGCTCCCGGTCCCGTGGGTCGATCGCCCGCGAAGACCTGGGCGAAGGTGGCCTGGGCGGTCGAGCCCCAGGCATTCGCGACGACATGCGGCGCCGCGACGGCCGCCATGAGGAAGGCCAGCCCGGCTGCTCCCGCGCGCCCCGACCGAAGCGGGAAGCGCCCGTCGAAGAACGCGTGGAGAACGGAGGCCAGTCGCCAGCCGAGGACGACGAGATTGAGCGTCAGGAGGATCCCCATCGTGCTCGGCGAGACGATCGAGGCGAACAGGCGAGCCGGGGACCGGGTCGCGACGGTGAGGACGAGGATCGCGACGAGGAGGAGCGTCGGGAGGGCGAACCACTGGGCCAGGCGACGGCGGTGGTTGACGAGCTGGCCGAGGCCGGGCAGGACGGCCGACGCCGCGGCGGACGCGAGGCGGCCAAGGTCACCGGGTGCCCAGAACGGCGCGACGCGCGTGGCGGCCCGGGCGGACGGTCGACGACGGCTCTGGCCGGCGGCCGGTCGTATGGGGCGACGGTCCGCGCGGGTCACATGACCCGGCGACCGCACCCGACGTGCGTGCACGTGCGTTCGAGCTCCCGTTCGAGGTTCGTCCGTACGGCCGGTCGGGCACTACCGTCCGCGCGCAGTCTAGCAGCGGGACCCGGGTGAGATGCAAGCGGTTCGGTGCGGTCGGGTGCCGTGCAGTGTGGTGCGGGGCGGTCCGCCGGCGGTCCGACCGGCGGCCATGAGCGGCGGCCGGCAGGACCACGCGGTCGTATGATCGACGGCGCCCGGCGTGTGGCATGCGGGACAGGCGACGCGGGCGAAGGTTGGACCCGCGGCGGGAGCGGAGACGATGGGCGACGAAGGAGCCAGCCGTTCGACGGGGCGGAGTGCCGAACGCTGGGTCAGGCTGCGCCGGCGCCTTGACGCGCCGCCGGAGCGAGTGTTCCGCGCCTGGGCCGATCCCGAGGAGCTCGCCCGCTGGTTCCCGGAGCAGGTCGAGGGTGGCCTCGCCGTCGGGGCGCGAACGAACCTGGTGTGGTCCGACCGGCGAGTCTCATGGGATGTCATCGAGGCGAACCCGAACCGCTCCTTCGTCGTTCGCCGGCAGGAGCCCCCGGACGGCCTGGTCACGACCGTCCGGGTGACGATCGACGCGGCGGGCTACGGGACCTGGCTCGCCCTCGAAGATGGCCCGTTCGCGATCGATCAGCCGGCCGGGCTCGATGCGTGGGCGGCGTCGATCGAAGGCTGGAGCGGGGCCCTGGCGATGCTTCAGGCCCACCTCGACTACAGCGTCGATCTCCGAGGCAGACGCTAGGTCGGAGCGGCGAGTCGGAGCATGACCGTCGGGAAGCTCGAGCGATTCCTGCGGGACCTGGAGGCGCGCGAGGCGTTCTCGGGGGTCGTCCGAGTAACGGCCGGCGACGACGAGCGCTTCGCCGGTGCCTACGGCTATGCCAGCCGTGCCTGGCACGCGCGGAATGCCCTGGACACGCGGTTCGACACTGCCTCGATCACCAAGTTGTTCACCGCCGTGGCCATCCTCCAGCTGGTTGATCGGGGCGCGTTGGGGTTGGACACCACGGTGGTCGGGTACCTCGACCTCGAGGGCACGTCGATCTCACCCGAGGTCTCCGTCCGCCACCTGCTGACGCACACGTCCGGTATCGGCGACGACGCCGACGAGGAGGCCGGCGAGAGCTACGAGGCGATCTGGCGGACACGGCCCAACTACACGGTCCTCGATACGGCCGACTTCCTGCCCCAGTTCGTCCACCGGCCGCCGAACTTCGCACCCGGTCGCGGCTGCCGCTACAACAACTGCGGCTACGTGCTGCTCGGCCTGATGATCGAGCGGGCGACGGGCCGGTCCTACCGGGACGTCGTCCGGGAGGATGTCTTCGCAGCGGCCGGCATGTCCGACACGGACTTCCTGCGCGTGGACCGAGTCCACGAGCGGCTGGCCGAGGGCGCAGATCCGATCCGCGACGACGCAGGGACGATCGTCGGCTGGAAGCGCAACATCTACTCGTATCCGCCGATCGGTTCGCCCGATGCCGGCGCTCACGTGACGGCTGTCGACCTCGAGCGGTTCGTGCGCTCTCTGCGGCACGGTCGCCTCCTGTCATCTGGCCTGACGGCGGCTTTCATGCAGCCGCAGGTCGTCTACAAGGTGCGCGACGGTTGGACCCAGCACTTCGGTTTCGGCCCCTGGTTTCGCGTCAGTGACGACGGTTCGCTCGTATTCCTTGAGAAGGAGGGCATCAATCCCGGCGTCAGCGGCCTCGTGCGGTTCTACCCGGGACGTGACCTGACCGTGGTGATCCTGTCGAATCTCGAGCAGGGTGCCTGGGGTCCGATCGCCTTCCTGCACGACATGGTCACCGCGGGTGCCTTCGATTGATGGCGTCCGCTGTGCGGGCAGCGGCGATCCCCAGGCGAGGTCTTCTGGACGTCCGATCCGGGCCTGACGGCCTGCGTCACCAACTCGTGGCACGTCCAGTCGCTGAGCGGCTCGAACCTCGTCGCCCACTCCGCGATCTGGTCGTTTCCTGTCGTCGGCCGCGCCTGCCCGTAAAGTGAGCCCTGCGCTTGGCGTGGGCCGTCCATGCTACCTGTGGTAAGCGCCGGCGACGACAGGCCAAGGGGCCCAGGCAGGAAGGAACCTCGTTGACATGCGAATCCGATACGAATTCCTGATCGTCCTCATCGGTGCGTTCGTGCTCGCGGGCTGTGGTGGCGGCGCGGGGGTTGGCAGCGGGGGCAGCCCTTCCGGGGCGACGGACGCCGGCGACGCCGCCGAGAGTCCCTCCTCGCCGGCCGACGGGCCGTCGGCCGGCGCGGGTGACGTTGACTACGAGTCGATCGACGTGTGCGAGCTCGTCCCGCTCGCCGACGTGGTGAGCGCGGCTGGCGGCAAGGACCCGGATTCGGCCAAGCATCTCGACCCGAGCGTGATCTGGGACTGCACGTACCGGTTCCGCCTGGCCGACCAGGTCGCGCCCAGCGGGATCGATGTCAGCGTGGAGCTGGGCATCCAGGCCGACATGGACCTGTACCGCTCGGCCCTGGGATCGGACACCCAGGTCCAGACGGTCAGCGGCCTGGGGGACGCGGCGTTTGTGGCCAGCGACGGCGCGACAGAGGTCGCGCTGTGGGTTCAATCCGGCGACCTTACGGTCGATGTCTCGACGTGCTGCGCGCTCGATCAGCTGCCCATGCTGCAGTCGATCGCCGGCCTGGTCCTGAGTCGCCTATAGCGGCGCGCAAGGCGCGTGGCTCCATGTCCGATTTGGGAACGCCGGAGCGGCTACCGGTGGGCCGGAGCTGCCCAGCCGGGTGATCCGAGGCAGGGCTCGTCGGGCTCATCGCCTCGGGCGTGCGGGCCCCGCAATCGGCCTCGTTCCCGGGGCGCACCCGGCATGGAGCAGTGGCTTGCTGGGGGCGGGGTCGACGTTGCGTCGCGCGTCTACCGCCCGATCGATGCCCTCGGCCTCGAGATCGGGCGAGGGCCGCTCAACACCTGCGAGCGACACAAGACTGACGAGGGGGCGTGGCCGGGAGTCGCTTGAGGCCGACCTGACCTGCGGCCCGGTATTGTGCGATATTCCCGCACGAGCCCTCGGGGTGTGGCGTAGTTGGCAACGCACGTGCTTTGGGAGCACGAGATCGTGGGTTCGAGTCCCACCGCCCCGACCACGACTCGAAGCACCGGGCTGTGCCTGATCGTCACGGCTCCACCGCCTGCCCTGCCCGACCGAGCAGCAGGTAGGCCCGGGTCGGACCCTTGCCCTTGAGCTCGATCCTGCCCCTGTCCTCGAACCGGTATGCCCCGCGCAGGCGCTCGTAGGTCGCCTCCGTGACCTGGATCCGGCCCGGCAACCCGTGGGACTCCATCCGGCTGGCGGTGTTGACCGTGTCGCCCCACAGGTCGTAGATGAACTTCCGGCGGCCGATGACACCGGCGATGACGGGGCCACTGGCCAGGCCGATGCGAATGCTGAGATCGAGGCCCTCCGCCGCCGACAGCCGGGCGACCTCGGCCAGCATCCCGACCGCCATCTCGGCAGCCGCCTCGACATGGTCGTCACGGTGATCGGGCAGCCCGGCGGCGGCCATGTAGGCGTCGCCGATGGTCTTGATCTTCTCGATGCCGTGGCGGTCGGCCAGGCCGTCGAAGGCGCTGAAGATGGCGTCCAGCACACCCACCACCCGATCCGGCGGCGTCCGCTCGGTGAACGGCGTGAAGCCGACGACGTCGGCGAAGAGCACGGTCACTTCGGGATGGCTCTCGGCGATGATCCCGGCTTCACGCTTGAGCCGCTCGGCGATCGACTTCGGCAGGACGTTGAGGAGCAGCGCCTCGGAGCTCGCCAGCGCCGCGTCGCGGCCGCGAACGGCGTACTGGAGCAGGGCGTACGACGTGACCGACAGGCCCAGAACGTTCAGGACGAAGAACCACGTCGCGATCGGCGCCGGGATCGTGGCCGGGTGTCGGGCCAGGACCGGCTCGGCAAAGCCTGAGGCGATCGTCAACCCGACGAACGCGACGAACCAGGGGATCGCCTGCCGGGGACTGACGAAGAAGAGCGCTCCAAACCCGGCCACGAGGGCCCAGACGCTGACCGCGCTCGAGGCGATGAAACCGCCCAGGCTCCACTGGAGCAGGAACGGCAGCAGGCTGATCATGATGAGCTGGCTGACCCGGAAGAACCGGAAGTCCTTCGTTCGCCAGAACCAGGCGAGGCTGGCCACGGAGACGACCTGGTAGCCGAACGGGATCGCCGCCGACACCGGCAGGTCGAGCGTCAGGTAGGTCCCGACCCAGATCACGGCGAGCAGCGCCGACAGGACGACGGCCACGGTCAGGGCCACCTTCCGGACCCGGATGTCGTCGCCGTCAGATTCCGCGACGCCGATGAAGGCGACCGCCTCGATCAATCGGCGCGCTGCCTCGGAACTCCCCACGGCTCCACCCATCCTGCTCGGGTCGGCCGGCGGGCGGCCGACCGTTTCCCCGCTGCACCGTCAATTCTGCGGCTCGCGGTGCGGGTGGTGGCGAGAAGCCCGCCGGCTGCTACCCTCCGGGGTATGGAGGCGATGGCGGGGCGCCCCCTTCGGGTCGGCGTCCAGCTGCCGGAGGTCGAGCGCGAGGTGCACTGGCCGGAGTACCTTGCGATGGCGCGCCGAGCGGAGGAGCTCGGCTACGACTCGTTGTGGCTCGGCGACCACCTCCTGTATCGCTTCGCCGATGGCTCATCCCGGGGTCCTTGGGAGGCGTGGACGATGCTCTCGGCGCTTGCCGCCTCGACGTCGCGGATCCGGCTCGGGCCGCTCGTCGCGGCCACGGCGTTCCACAGCCCGGCGATGCTGGCCAAGATGGCCGCGACGGTCGACGAGGTGAGCGGCGGACGCCTGGTCCTGGGCCTCGGAGCGGGTTGGAACGAGACCGAGTTCCGCGCCTTCGGCTTCCCCTTCGACCACCGGATCGACCGTTTCGAGGAAGCCTTCACGATCGTCCGGACCCTCCTCCGCGACGGCGCGATCGATTTCGACGGCGCCTATTTCCAGGCCCGTGACTGCGAGCTCCTGCCCCGTCCGGCCCGGCCGGGAGGCCCGCCGATCCTCATCGGCAGCCGCGGCCAGCGAATGCTCAGGATCACCCTGCCTCACGTCGACGCCTGGAACGTCTGGTTCAACGACACGGGGAACTCGGCGGCCGGCGTGGCCCCGCTGCGCGATCTCGTCGACCGGATCTGCCGCGACGTGGGGCGCGATCCAGCCGCGGTCGAGCGGACCGTCGCGGTCCAGGTTCGCCTGACCGGCGGGGCCGGCCGGATCCAGGGCGATCTCGCCCAGCCGACGTTCTCTCCGCTCAGCGGCAGCTCCGAGGAGCTGGCCGAGGCGCTCCGAACCTACGCTCGCGAGGGAATCGCCGAGGTCCAGCTGGTGCTCGACCCGATCAACCTGGCGTCGATCGAGGAGTTCGGCGCCGTGCTCGAACGCCTCGACCGGGCGGCGTGACGGCGGCGTGATGGCGGCATTGAGCGTGGTCCAATAGACGAGGGGATGACCGCCCAGCTTGGCGGTAGGGGAGAAAGGACGAGGATGCCGAACGGCCGCAGTGGGGCCCGGCGCCAGGATGAGCTCTCGCCGCTCGACAAGCGGATCATCGAGCATCTCCAGGCCGACGGGCGCCGACCGTTCACCCAGATTGCCCACGAGCTTGGGGTATCCGAGGCTGCCGTGCGGGCCCGGACGAACCGGTTGATCGAGCGCGGGATCCTCCAGATCGTCGGGGTCGCCGACCCGAACAAGCTCGGATTCCAGCAGGCCCTGATCGGCATCCGCTGCGAGCCGGGCCGCCTGGTCGCCGTGGCCGAGGCCCTGGCCGAGCTGCCGGAGGTCGACTACGTCGTCGTGACGACGGGCCGCTACGACATCCTCATCGAGACCATCTCGGAGGACAACGAGGGCCTGCTTCGGTTCCTCACCGACCGGCTCGAGGCGATCGACGGGGTCCGCGACACGGAGACGTTCACCTACCTCCGCCTGGTCAAGCAGACCTACCAGTTCGGGACGCGCTGATGCCCTCGAGCGCCGTCATGATCGTCATCGCCGCGGCGATCACGGTGAACGTCGTGGTCATGGCCGCGATCGTCATCCCACCCCTCGTGGGCCGGCGCAGCCCGCTCGCCTCGGTCGGCGAGCCAGAGGCCGACGGCCCCGATCTCGACAGGGTCGACCAGGCCGCCCTCATCGGCGGCCTCGTGGGCCGGCCGTCGGAAGATCGGGCGGCCTACGACCGCATCGTCCGGATCGTGAGCTGGGCGTTCCTGCTGGCGACCGCGGTGATCGTCGGCTCGAGCGGCCTGTGGCCGGAGACGACCCCCGCGATCTTCACCCTCCTCGGCCTCGCCGGCGGCTTCGTCCTCCTCGTCCACGACCTCCTCCCGCCGGCCACCCTGGGGGCGGCGAAGTACGTCCTCGAGGGGACCGTGGCCCTGTCCTTCGCGACGTTCCTCGTCCTCCTCACCGGGGGCTACGAGAGCCCCTTCTTCTTCACCTTCCCACTGATCGTCGGCGCTGCCGCGCTCGTCGTCCGGGCCGGCGCCACGCTCGTCCTGGCGATCGCGGCGGCGAGCGGCTACGTCGTGGCGACGACGCTCGGAAGCGGGGCGCCGACGCCCGTCCAGCTCGCCACCCTGGCGATCGACCTGACCGCCCTGCTGCTCCTCGCCTACGTCGGCTCGGTGATCGGCCGGGAGCAGCGCCGGTCGAGGGACGCGGCCCTCCGCCTGTCGGCCGTGGATCCGCTGACGGGGCTCTTCAACCGCTCGTTCTTCTTCGCCGCCCTGGAGCGGGAGATGGCCCGGAGCGCCCGGTCGGGCCGCGGGTTCTGTCTCCTGATGCTCGACCTCGACGAGCTCAAGGCGATCAACGACCGTGCCGGCCACCATGCCGGCGACGCGGCCCTGCATGCCGTGGCCGAGACGATCCGGGGCGGCATCCGCCGGATCGACGTCGCGGCTCGCTATGGCGGTGACGAGTTCGTGGCCCTCCTGCCCGAGACGGACCCAACCGGCGGCTGGGTCCTGGCCGAGAAGGTTCGCCTGGGCGTCGCCGGGCGCGTCATCGAGAACCTCGACGAGTCGCCGACCGTCTCGGTCGGCGTGGTCTCGTTCCCGCGTGACGGCTCGACGGCCGATGCCCTGATGATCAGCGCCGATCGGGCGATGTACGCCTCGAAGCGGGCCGGACGCAACCGCGTCGCCGGCCCCGACTCGGAGGTCGCCCCGGTCGGGGTCATGGCCGAGCCGAGCCAGATGCCCCGCCCCGAGGTCCTCGATCCGCCGGTGTAGGATCGCGGCCATGACCACCCCGCCCGACCCGGAGACGGCTGGACGCGGCCCGCGAATCGGCGACTCGACACGCGCCATCCGGGCCGCCTCGCGAACGCCGGCGGTCGACCAGCGACCGACCTCCGTGCCGATCTACCAGACGGCGACGTTCACTTCGGTCGACGCTGAGGCCCTGGCCGCCGTCGTCGCCGACGCGCGGGCCGGCTACTCCTACAGCCGTCTCTCCAACCCCACGACGACGGCGCTCGGTGATGCCTATGCGGAGCTCGCCGGCGGTGGGGCCGGGCTCGCCCTAGCGTCGGGGATGGCCGCGATCCACGCCGCCTGCGGGTCCGTCCTGCGGGCCGGCGACCGGGTCGTCGCGCCGCTCGCCGCCTACGGCTCGACGCGGGTCCAGCTCGGCGGCTACTTCGGGCGCTTCGGAGTGCACCTCGAGCTCGTCGACATGACCGACCTCGAGGCCGTCGCGGCGGCCCTCGACGCGGCGCCCACGCGGCTGCTCTTCGCCGAGTCCTCGGCCAACCCGACGACGTTCGTGGCCGACCATGTCGCCCTGGCCGGGCTGGCCAATCGCCACGGGGCGACCTATGTCGTCGACAACACGTTCGCCTCCTCGTACGTCTGCCGGCCGCTGGAGCTGGGCGCGGATCTCGTCGTCGAATCGGCCACGAAGTATCTCGGCGGGCACAGCGACGTGATCGCCGGCGTCGTCGCCGGCGACTCCGAGCGCATCGCGGCCGTCGCCCAGGTTCGCACGGACACCGGTGCCGTCCTCGCCCCGTTCGAGGCGTTCCTCGCCCTCCGCGGGATCCTGACGTTCCCGGTCCGGATGGACCGGCACGGCCAGAACGCCCGGGCGCTCGCCGTCTGGCTCGAGCGTCAGGACGGCGTTGAGCGTGTCCTGTACCCGGGCCTGCCGTCGCACCCGCAGCACGCCGTGGTCGAGCGCCAGTGGCGCCCGGACAACGGCGGCGGGATGCTCAGCTTCGAGGTCAGCGGCGGTCGGGCCGCCGGCCAGGCGATCATCGACAGCCTCGGCCTGACGGAGCGGACGGCCTCGCTCGGCAGCGTCCACACCATGGTCGTCCACCCGCCCTCGACCTCGCAGCGCCAGCTCAGCGAGGCCGAGCTCCTGGCCAGCGGGATCCGGCCGGGCCTGCTCCGGGTGAGCGTCGGCCTCGAGGACGTCGAGGATCTCATCGACGACTTCGGCCGCGCACTCGCGGTGGCCCGGCATGTCGCGGCACAAGCCTCGACGTCCGGACCGGCCGCGACGTCGGCCGTGCCGGCGCCGGTCGACGCCTGATCGCGCCGAACCGATGTCGACGCTGACCGCCGGCCGGTCGGCGGAGCGGCCGGGAGCCGGGATCGGCGCCCGCCTGGACGCGGCCTGGCTGGCCGTCTGGCGGCTGTTCACCTCGGTCAACTTCGCCGTTCTCCAGATCATCGTCCTGGCCCTGCTGGCCGTCGTGGGGATGACGATCCGCCAGCTGCCCGGGTTCGCTTTTCGCTCGGCCGGCGACTACGCCTCGGCGATGGCCGACATCCACGCCCGCTACGACGCCGTGCTCGGGGTCGGGATCGTCGACCTCTTCGAGCGCCTCCAGTTCTTCCACGTCTTCAGCTCGACCTGGTTCACGATCGGGCTTCTCGTGCTGATCCTCTCGATCGTCATCTGCACGATCGACCGGACGCCCCGGCTGTGGCACATGGCCGCCGACATCCGGGTGGTCCAGCCCGATGTCTACTTCGATCCGCGGCTCCCGGATCGGGCCAGGCTCGCCGGCGGCGTGGCGGCACCGGACCTCACCACGGTCCGGTCGATCCTGCGACGGCACCGCTTCGCCGTTCGAACGGCCGAGGCGGACGGCCTGACCTACCTCTACGGCGACCGGAACCGCTGGACGAAGCTGGCCACCCTCATCAGCCACCTCGGGCTGATCCTGTTCCTCATCGCGGCAGCGGTCACGTCGCGGCTCGGGGACGAGCAGGGCCTCGTCGTCGCCGAGGGCGACACGCTGACCGTCCAGCCGATCGGGACGCCGGGCCTCCTGCTCGTCAAGAACAACGGGTTCGCGGCGCCGGGCCTGTTCGAGACCGGGGTCGCGGCGGACTTCGTGACCGACCTCTCCGTCTACCGCGACGGCCAGCTCCTCGCCCGCAAGTCGATCCGGGTCAACGACCCGCTGACCGCCGGGGGCTACACGTTCCACCAGAACGGCTTCGGGCCGGCCCCGGTGGTCAGCCTCCGCGATCTGGACGGTGCGGTCCTCTGGTCGGGGCCGGTGCCGCTGACCGATCAGGCCGGCGGGCTGCCGTTCGGGACGCTCGCGGTGCCGGGGCGCGACCTCGGGTTGGAGCTCCTCCTCGATCGGACAGCCGAGGGCGTCGGGACCGTCCTCGTCCTGCCCTATGTCGTCGTCGGGACGAACGCCGACGGGACCCCGGCGATCGAGACCGGCTTCCCCCTGACCGTTACGAACGGGGCCACCGCGGCCTTCGAGGCGCTCGACCTCGACGTCACCCTCGACGGCTTCAGCGAGTACACCCTCCTCATTGCCAAGAAGGACCCCGGCCAGGGGATCGTCTGGACGGCCTTCGCGGCGCTCATCGTCGGCCTCGGGATCACCTTCTACCTGCCCCGCCGCCGCGTCTGGGCCCGGCTCGACGACAGCGGCGAGCTGGCGATCGTCGGCCGCTCCGACCGGTCCGTCGACTTCGATCGCGAATTCGGCTCCCTGCTCGACGATCTCGTTCAAGCGAGGGCCGGCCCGGGTCCGGCGCCGAACGGGGGGAACGAGGCCGATGCCTGACCTCGCCGAGCTGGGCGAGGCGCTCCTCCCGGGCGCGCGCCGGGTGGGCGGGCCGGGCGGCGGCCCGATCAGCTGGGTCCGGGTCATGAGGGCCCGCGTCCCGGCGTTCGATGCGCTCGAACCCGGCGACCTGGCGATCGTCCCGGCCGCCGCCCTTGCCGTCGTGGCCCCCGGACGCGAGGAGCTCCATGGCCTCGTCGACGCCTGCGTCGCGGCCCGCCTGTCGGGACTCCTCATCGTCGAGGACGGCGAAGACGATGCCTCGCCGGACGGGACCAGGGTCCAGGCTCGGGCATCGGGGCAGGCGCCGGCGCCGGACGCCGACGAGGATCGGCTCGATGCGCTCGCCGAAGCGCTCATCCAGGCGCCGCTGCCCGCGCTCCGCGTTCCCCGGGCCGACCTCGACGACCTCGAGCGGAGCGTCATCGGCTTCCTCGTGACCCGTGGCGCCGAGCTGGATCGCCAGGCCGCGCTGCTCGAGGCGCGTCTCGAGCGGCTGGCCCTCGAGGGCGGCGGGCCGGCCGCCCTCGTGGCCGCGATCGCGACCTTCCTCGATCGGGCGGTCGCCCTGGAGGGCCGGCGCGGCGACGCGCTCGCCGTCCACGCTCCCGCGAGCACCTCGGACGCCGCGTCGGCCGTCGTCCGCTACCACGCCCGTCCCCGCCAGGCGGTCGCGTTGCGAGTCCCGCTCCCTGGCGCCGGCGGGGCAGCCGGGAGCCTGGCCCTCCTCGGCGAACGGCCCGTGGCCGAGCTGGAGCGGGTGAGCGTCGCCCGGATCGCCGGCCTCCTGGCCCTCGAGCTCGCCCGCGACGAGGCGGTCCGGCGCGCCCGCGACCAGGCCCGTCGGCCCGAGGCCCTGCCGGCGGCCGGCCCGCCATGGACGGTCCTGCTGGTCCGGCAGCGGACGCCCGGTGCCGAGGACGACACCCCGCTCGAGCGGGAGCGGCGCGAGGCGGTCCGGCGCGAGCTGCGGCTCCTGGCTCCCGCGAAGCGCCTGGCGCTCCGCGGGGACGCCGACTCCCTCGAGATCCGGGCCGTCCTCGCCGTGGAGGCCGAGGGCGACGATCCGGAGGGGCTCGCCCTCGCCGACCGCCTGGCCGGCTTCCTCGACCGCACGGTCGCGATCTCCCGCCCGTTCGGCTCGGCGCTCGATCGTCCGGCCGCCGAGGCCGAGGCCCGGTCCACGCTCGAGAGTGCCGAGCTGCTCGCGTCACCGCCTCGGGTGGCCCGGGCCGCCCGGCTGCCGGTCTACCGCCTCTTGGGCGCGCTGCACAACCTGGCCGACGGCGAGCGCCTCGCCCGGGCCCTCCTCGAGCCGCTCCTCGCCGGGCGGGCCGCCGTCCGCCGAGAGCACCTGGCGACGCTTCGGGCGCTGCTCGATCACGGCGGCGTCAACGAGGCCGCCGCGGCGCTCGGCGTCCATCGCAACACGATCGCCTATCGCCTCCGCCGGATCGAGGAGCTCACCGGCTGGCGCCTGTCCGACCCCGAGATCCGGCTCCCGCTCGCGGTGGCCCTGAGACTTGTGCAAGATGACTGAGTTTCGATGGCGTGTCGCCGCCCGGTGACCGCGATCCGCCGCCCTGCCGGCTGGTAGCATCGCTGCATCCGACGATTCGGCGCCGTTCTGGTGCGCATCGCACAAGCGTCGTTGATCGGGCCTTGAACCGGCCCGGGCGCCAGGCAGGCTACAGGGAGGCAGCATCGGTGGTCGCACCGTACGAGGCCGTTGACGGCATCGAGCTCATCACCGAGGCGAAGTCGAAGGGGATTCGCTTCATCCAGCTCCAGTTCACCGACATCATCGGCGTCGTCAAGGCCGTGACGATCCCGATCCACCAGCTCGAGGGCTCGGTCAAGCACGGGACCTGGTTCGACGGCTCCTCGATCGAAGGCTTCACCCGGATCGCCGAGAGCGACCAGTACCTGATGCCCGACATGCGGACGTTCTCCGAGATCCCGTGGCAGCGGGCCGACGGTCCGCGGGGCACCGCCCGGGTGATCTGCGACGTCTACACCCCGCGTGGCGAGCCATTCGTTGGCGACCCGCGCTTCGTCCTCCGGCGCCAGGTCGAACGGGCCAAGAAGCTCGGCTACATCGTGAACATGGGCCCGGAGCTCGAATTCTTCCTCTTCCGCCGTGGCCCCGACGGTGGGATCGAGCCACTGCCGCACGATCAGGCCGGCTACTTCGACTTCTCGACCGACCTCGCCCAGGAGGTCCGCCAGGACATGGTGGACGCGCTCGAGGCGTTCGGGATCCGCGTCGAGGCGGCCCACCACGAGGTCGCCGCCGGCCAGCACGAGATCGACTTCGAGTACGCCGACGCCCTCCAGACCGCCGACAACGCGGTGACCTTCAAGTTCGCCCTCAAGGCGATCGCCCAGCAGCACGGCCTGTACGCGACGTTCATGCCGAAGCCGATCCACGGCATCAACGGCTCGGGCATGCACACCCACCAGAGCCTCTTCTCGATCGCCGAGAGCCGGAATGCGTTCGCCGACGCTGACTCGTCGTACGGCCTGTCGCCGATCGCGAAGTCGTACATGGCCGGCATCCTCGCCCACGCCCGCGGGATGATCGCCGTCCTCGCGCCGCTCGTGAACAGCTACAAGCGGCTGGTCCCCGGATACGAGGCGCCGACGTACCTCACGTGGGGGCGGACGAACCGCTCGGCCCTCATCCGGGTGCCGATGGTCTCGCCCGGCAAGTCCGTCGAGGGCACCCGGGTCGAGGTCCGCTGCCCGGACCCGTCCTCGAACACCTACCTGGCCTTCGCGGCGATGGTCGCGGCCGGCCTGGATGGGGTGGAGAAGGGCCTGACCCTCGCCGAGCCGGTCGAGGAGTCGCTCTTCGAGATGGACGCGGCGACGATCGCGGCCAAGTCGATCAAGGAGCTCCCCGGCACCCTCGGCGAGGCCCTCGACGAGCTGAGCCGGGACGAGGTCGTCCGGGATGCCCTCGGGGATCACGTCTACGACCACTTCGTCGAGGCGAAGCGGGCGGAATGGGACGAGTACCGGACGCAGGTCTCCGAGTGGGAGGTCGACCGCTACCTCGAGCTGTTCTGACCGCTCTCGTCCTGGCGGCGCTGGGGGGCCGCCGTCGCATCCAGCGTCCCGCAACGGCGCCGGCCCGAGGCCGGCGTCGTTCGTCGTTCGCCCTAATCGCGCCAACGCCGCGCGGCCACTGAACGCCGTCCCGGCGGCTCGGGTCCCCGGCGGCTCGGGTCCCCAGCGGCTCGGGTCCCCAGCGGCTCGGGTCCCCGGCGGCTCGGGTCCCCGGCGGCTCGGGTCCCCGGCGCGCCCTCGGGTCGCCGCAACTCTGGCCCGCCGGGGTCCGTATTCCAAGAAGGCTTTGCGAGCCGGAGTCTGCGCCGACCCCCGCCGAAACCGAGCGTGGCATGCCTCCACGGAGTAGGACGCGTCTGGGTCAGCCCCGAAGTCGGCGCTCCGGGGCCAGGGCGCGGCCACGACCGGCTGATCGGGGTTGATCGCCGGGTAATTGCCATCTACTAAGCCTTCTCTGAATACGGTGCCCGCCGGATTGACCAGAACGAGAGGCAGGGGTGCCCGACCGACGGCGGCGCGCCACGGCAACCAGGCTCGTCGGACGACGGCGCGCGGCGTACCTGGCCCGTCGGCTGGGAATCGCCATGCGCGAGTGCCGCACCGCCCTTCGGCTGACGCAGTCCGAGGCCGCCGATCGAGCCGGCGTCTCCCAGCCGTTCTGGAGTCGAGTCGAGCGAGGGCAGGGGACCGTCGCCTCCCTCGAGACCCTGTCAGCCTGCGCGGCCGCCGTTGGTTCGCAGCTGGCAGCCTTCATCGAAGCCCAACCTGGCGCCCAGCTGCCCCGGGACATCGAGCACCTGCGCCGTCAGGAGCTGGTCCTCCGAATTGCCGCCAGTGGCGGCTGGACAGCGCGGCCGGAGCGGCCGATCGATCCGACGGCCGAGCGCTCTCGCAGCATCGACCTTCTCCTCGAGCGGGCCGGCGAGGGCCGTCGCGAGCTGGCAGTCATCGAGATCGAGGACTGGCTCGCCGATCTCGGGGCGGTCCAGCGCGGGCTCGAGGACAAGGTCGCGGCCATCCGCCGCGAAGAACCGGCCCCTGGCGTCGCGGGCCTCCTGATCGTCCGCGCCACGGCCAGGAACCGCGCCGTCCTGGCCGAGCTCGAGGGCCTCATGACTGCCAGGTTCCCGGCGAGCTCCTCGGCGTGGCTGGCGGCGCTCGCCGACGCCGCCAGGCCGATGCCCGTGGCAGATGGCTGGCTGTGGAGCTCGATCGGCGGAGATCGACTCATCATCCCGCGGCTTCGGCGCGCGCAGTGGGGCCGCGACGTCGAGGCGCGCGTGCGATCCTCTCGCGGTGCCCCCTGACGTCGACCCCACGCCGCCCGCCATCCACCCCGAGCGGACCCTCTGGCTTCTCTCGATCGCGCATGCTGTCAACCACGCCCAGGCGGTGATCCTGCCGGTCATCTTCCTGGCCGTGATCGACGAGTTCCACGTCGGGGTCGAGGCGGTCACGTTCGTGGCGGCCGCCGGGATGATCGCCTCGGGCCTCGTCCAGGCGACGTTCGCCTACACGACCAGGTACGTGGCGCGGCGATACCTGATGGGCATCGGCGGGCTCCTCTTCGGGCTCGGGTTCGCGGCCCAGGGCCTGGCCCAGTCGTTCACCGCATTCGCCCTGATCAACGTGGCGGCCAGGATCGGCGGCTCGCCCCAGCACCCGATTGGCAACGGGCTGCTGGCGGAGCAATACCCGCCGGAGCGGCGCGGATTCGCGATCAGTGCCCACATCTCCGGCGGGAACGTCGGAACGGTCATCGTCGCGCTCTTCGGGCCGCTCCTCATGGCCTCGCTCGGCTGGCGTGGCGTGTCCCTCGTGTTCGGGGTGCCGGCCGCGCTCGTCGGCCTGGCGATCGCGCGGTGGGTCGTCGAGCACGGCACCGACCGGGCGGCGGCCCGGGCCGAGGGCACCGTCCGACGGGCGCTCCGGGTGATCGCGGCGGATCCGGTGCTGCGCCGTGTCTACGTTGCTTCGGTCCTCGGCGGGGGCGGACGGGGCCTGGGCGTCGTGAACCTCTTCGCCCTGCTCTACCTGACCAAGGTCCTTGGCCTGCCGGCGTCGACCACCAACATCATGTACGGCGTGCTCATCGTCCTGTCCGTGCCGATGCCGCTCGTCGCCGGCTGGCTGTCCGACCGCATCGGCCGGCGGCCTGTCATCGTCGGGGCCTACCTCGGCGGCGCCGTTGGCTTCCTCGTCTTCATCACCGCCGGGTCATCGCTCCTCGGGTTGTGGGTCGGGCTGGTGGTCATGGGCCTGTTCTCGTTCGCCGAGAGCCCGCAGCTCCAGGCCCTCCTCGCGGACGCCGCCCTGGCCGGCATCCGCGACACGGCCTTTGCGATCTATTTCACCCTCGCCTTCGGGATCGGTTCGCTCTGGACGGCCCTGTACGGGGCGATCATCTCCGCGACAGGCGAGGTCGCCGGTCTGCCGATCGTCTTCTGGCTGATGGCCGGCTCGTTCATCGCCGCCGCGGTCGTCATGTGGCCCGTCCGCGATGTCGTGCGGGCCGGACCCGCGATCGAGCCGGTCGAAACGGTCTGACCGCCGGATGGGTCCGACGGTCAGACGTTGCGGCGTCGCGGCTCGGGGCCGTCAGGACGATGGCCCGGCCGACCCGTCGGCGGCGCGCTCGGGGTGCAACCGCACGGTGGCCAGGAGATCGATGAACCAGGCCTGGTCAGGGTTGTCGCCCCGGAGCATGAAGACGTAGCCGCGGCCGCCGGTCACCGCGAAGGCCCGGTAGCCGACGCTGGGGCAGGTGGCGTCGAGGATCGCTTCAGCTCCATCGATCGCGACCGGCTCGGTCGTCGTCGGGAAGCCTGAGTTGTCGCACTCGGACGCTCCGCCCCAGAGCGCGCTGTAGGTAAGGTGGTCCGCGAACCACGCATTCGGAGATCCCGCTGAGCCCGCGGGCAGCGGCTGCGACGTGACGTAGAAGGGACCGATGCCGGTCGAGCCGAGGAACTGGTCGATGTAGGGAGCGTCGCCATCTGCGAGGACCACGCCGTCGGGCCAGGTCGTCGTCGCGAGGCGGGCTCGCCAACCCTCCGGGAGGCGGATCTCATAGCCGTGGATCGTGGACGTGAAGGGCAGGCCGGCGGTCGGGGTCGCGCCGTCGCCACCCGGGCCGGAGCCGGGGCGACTCAGGAACAGCCCGACGCCACCGACGACGACGACGGCCAGCGCCGCGATCGCCGCCCTGGCGAAGTTGGTCATGATCGGGAACCTCCACGGCACCCGGACGAGCGGGCGCCGCTGTCGAGTGGTTTCGATGGACGTGAGGGCTTCGCCGAGCACCCAGTCGGGGGCCCGCGGCGGGGCAGCGGCGGCGAAGTGGTCCGCGACCCGGCGCTCGAGGCTGTGCTGGTCGGTCATGCCGTGCGGCCCTCCTCGAGTGCCCGTGGCGCGGTACGGTCGTCGGCGGCCAGTGCCGCCTGGAGCGCTTCGATGGCGTAGTGGAGCCGGGACTTCGCGGTCCCGGCGGGGATCTCGAGCGCCTCGGCCACCTCGGTCGGCGTGAGGCCGACGTAGAAGGTGAGCACAAGCACCGAGCGCTGCGCGTCGGTCAGCCTGCGAAGTCCGCGCTCCAGCTGGTCGCGGTCGGCGAGCTCGGCGGCGCGATCCGGCTCGACCGGTTCGTCGGGCAGGATCGTGATCTCGGCTCGCCATCGACGACGGTGGCGGGCGACGTCCATGCAGGCTCGGACGATGAGCCGGTGGAGCCAAGCGTCGAACCGTTCGACTTCGCGCAGCGTCGGCAGGTCGCGCCAGGCTCGGATCAGGGCTTCCTGGGTGGCGTCCTGGGCGAGATCGGCGTCGCGCAGGACGAGGCGGGCGATCGCGTGCAGCCGATCGACGGCACCGCCGGCCAGGACGGCGAAGGCCTCTCGGTCTCCGCCTCGCGCCCGGGCGACGAGCTCCGTCTGCACGCCTCGATCCCTCTCCGGAGCGGCCGATTTGACCGCTCTACACGGTATGGCGGATCGGGGCGGTGCGCGGTTCATTCCTGGTCGGGCAGGCGGCCGCGGCTAGGTGCCAGCCGCCCTCTGCTATCATCCCGGAGCCCTGTCAAACGGGCGCTCGGTCGGGGCGTGGCGCAGCTTGGTAGCGCGTGTCGTTCGGGACGACAAGGTCGGAGGTTCAAATCCTCTCGCCCCGACCAAACTCACCAATCGAGATTGATTGGCCCCCGGCTCCGAAGGCCGCGTCCCACCCGTGGGCCTTCGCGTGGGCCGTCAGCGCGAACGTGAAGTCGTTCGCCCCAGCACGTCGATCCGCTCGAACACTGCCTCCGCGATCGCATGCCTCCCGGCGTCCGACGTCTTCGCCCACAGGGCCGGGAGCGACTCGAGCCAGGCGCGCGCCTCGGCGGCCGTCGGGACGCGCGAGGGGCGGGCGACCGCCGCCTCGGCCTCGGCGTCCAGCCTGGCCATCGTCGCCTCCAGCTTCCCGAGATCGCGGTCCTTCGCAAACCGCAGCGCGGCTCGCTCGCGCTCCCGCGGGATGCGGGCCCGGGCCAGGACGTCGGCCCCGTCGGCCGCCGGCCGTGATGCCTCGGCGACGGTCCTGGCTCTCAGCGTCGACGAGACCGCGACGCGCTCGAGCGCCAGGCCGATCGCGTCCTCGAACACCTCGACCTTGTAGGACTCGCCCTTGACCCGGTGGTCGAGGTTCGTCTTGGCGTTGCGCCGGTGGCGCCGGGGAGCAGCGGCCTTGAACGCCTCGCAGGCGTCGGTGTGCCGGTACCGCCCGACGTGCCCGATGAGCCGCCGGCCGCAGGCCGCGCAGGCGATGAGGCCGCCGAGCGCGTACTGGCGGCGGTTGACAGACCCGTGGTGCCGGCGGCTGTACCGCGCGCGCAAGGCCTGGACGTGGTCCCACGTGGACGGGTCGACGAGCGGCCCGAGGGCGGACGGCTCGCCGGACCATAGCCGGCCGGTGTAGAAGGGTTGGTCAGTACCTCGGCGACGTGCTTGAGGGCCAGGCCGGTCGCCGCCCCCACCTCGCGGTCGGTAAGGCCCGCCGCCGCGAGCTCGTAAACCCGGCGGACGAGCGCGAGCGCCTCGTCGTCGACCTCGATGGTGCGGCCGCGGCGCACGGTGCCCAATGGCGCCCGGCTGCCGCCCGGTACCCCCAGCCGCCGGCGCTTGGCCGCGTAGCCCTCGCGGATGCGCTTCGCCAGCCGCCGGCTGTACGCCTCAGCCTCGACCGCCTCCCGCGCCCAGCGCTCCCACTCGTCCTTGTCGGACGAGAGCACGCGCTCGTCGGCGAACAGGATCACGGCCCCCCGCGCGTGGAGGTCGTGGCGGGCGTTGACCGCCGTCCGCAGGTCCCGGGCGAAGCGGGACACGTAGCCCACGACGAGGACCTCCCAGTCCTCGCCGGCGCCCGCGAGCATCTCGGCCCACTGCCCGGTCGCGGCGATCGTCCGCCCGAGTGCGCGACATGCCAGGCGCCACCCTCCTGAGGCCGGGTTCGGGCTCGGGGTTTTGCCCGGAACCACGCCAAGGGGTGGTGCTACGGGACGGGCGGCGGTTATACTCGCGGTATGAAGACCGCCGTCTCGGTGCCAGACGACCTGTTCGCCCAGGCGGACCGGCTGGCCAAGCGCTCGCGCCGCTCCCGCAGCGAGGTCTACAGCGCGGCCCTCCGGGAGTATGTCGCCCGCCACGCCCCCGACGAAGTCACCGCCGGCCTTGACGCGGTCCTCGCGGACCTCGGCCAGCCGGAGTCCGCCGACTTCACGCGCGCCGCGGCGGCTCGGACCCTCGCGTCGTCCGAGTGGTGATCGCCCAGGGCGAGGTCTGGTGGGCGGACCTCGGCGACCCCGCCGGCTCGGAGCCCGGCTTCCGCCGTCCGGTCGTCGTGGTCCAGGGGGAGGCGTTCAACGCCAGCGGCCTGCGGACGGTTGTCTGCGTTGTCCTCACCAGCAACACCCGGTGGGCAGACGCGCCCGGGAACGTACTGCTCAGCGCCCGGCGGACCGGTCTGGCGAAGACGTCGGTGGCGAACGTCTCCCAGATCGTCACGATCGACCGCGCGTCCCTCACCGATCGTGCCGGCCGCCTCTCGGCGTCGAGCCTCGAGCTCGTTCTTGCTGGGATCGACGTGGTGCTCGGCCGCGTCTAGCCCTGTGCCTGGGACTCGGGCGGTTGGGCAGGTCAACTCTCTCGCCCCGACCACAAACGACCTCTGTTCGCGATTATTCCCGGCCGACCGTCAGGTCCTGCCCCCCGAACAGCTGCCTTGAGAACTTCTCGAGCGTGCCGTCGGCCAGGCCTGCCCGGATGATCCGGTTGAGCTCGGCGATCAGCTCGTCTTCCCCCACCGCCTCTCTTGGCACAACCGCGACCCTCGGCTCGTACGCAACGGGCGTGTCGCCGACGATCTGCAGGTCGGACGACGACGCGACGTCTGGGGGGAGGAGGCGGCTCGTGACCACGGCTCGCGACACGCCGCCACGCAGCTCGTCGAGGCACGCAGCGTCATCGGCTAACAAGTGCACCGCGGCGGCAGGCGGGGCCGGGCCGCGTGGGCGGGCGCCGTGCGGGCGACGAGCAACGCGCTGCGGTCCTTGACGCTAGTATCACCCGTGATACACTAACCCAATGGACACGGTGACGATTTGCGAGCTGCGCAACCATGGTGGAGACGTTGTCGACCGGGTCGAAGCGGGTGAGCGCGTGACGGTGACCCGCGACGGCCGCCCGGTCGCCGAGCTTCGACCGCTGCGTTCGCGGGGGAT
The DNA here is from genome assembly GCA_963719145.1 of uncultured Chloroflexia bacterium. Taxonomy (GTDB): domain Bacteria; phylum Chloroflexota; class Limnocylindria; order Limnocylindrales; family CSP1-4; genus UBA5189. The sequence goes on along the minus strand of CAVRAX010000003.1, from coordinate 802,460 downwards.
CGCAGCCCAGACGCTCCTGGAGCGCTGGCGTCGCCTGCCGGCGGTCGAGGCTGACGCCCTCCGCCGTGACATCGACGCTGCGCTCGATCAATCGCTGTGAGCGATCCCGAGGGTCTGCTGGACACCAGCGCGCTGCTGAGGCTCCGCCGTCTGCCGGATGCGTCCGTCCTGCCCGATGTCGCACTCATCTCTGCCATCACCCTGGCGGAGCTCTCCGTTGGACCCCTGGTGGCCACCGATGAGGCGGAGCGTGCCCGTCGCCTGGCCCACGTCCAGCAGGCCGAGGCCGACTTCGATCCGATCCCGTTCGATGCCGCGGCCGCCCGTGCCTTCGGGATCGTCGCCTCGGCGTATCGGCGGTCCGGGCGCAAGCCGGCCGCACGCGCCTTCGATGCCCTGATCGCGGCCACCGCCATCGCGAACGGCTTGCCGCTCTACACGGCCAATCCTGCCGACTTCGCCGGGATCGACGGACTGCTGGTGCGGACCGTTCCGGTGCCGGACCCCGCACCGTGACGTCCAGTCGCGTTGTCATCGCATCGGCCTCGAGTTCGCCATGCCCTACCCAGCCCGCAGCAGCCATTGATCGGCGCCAACCAGAGAGCAATCGAGCCTTCTTGAACGGACGCTAAGGTCGGTGATGGAGGTTCGACTCCTCTCGCCCCGACCATCCGTACTAGACGACACCTTGGTATTCCCGAGCGGGAAGTCTCGGTGGCGACCTCGGTACTCCGCGTGTATCTATGCATCATCGGCGCCGTGCCAAGATGAACTGGTGCTGGGATGGACCAGGTATCAGGGAGGCGAGCCGTGGACGAGATGCGCTGGCTCGGTGACGAACTCGGACGGAGTGCGCTCGGCTTCGAGTGGGCGATCCGGCAGGTGCCAGCGGAGCGACTGACACTGCCCCCTCCAACGGGTCTCGGTGAGTGGCCCGCCCTACGCCATCTGCACCATCTCGTGTGGTACGAGCGGGAGCTCGCGCTCCCCAGCATGCGGATCTGGCTGGGGGCAGCGCCACCCGATGAGGACGCCCTCGACGAGGACGCCGACTGGGCGGCGGACCAGCCGACGCTCGAGGTACACGCGCTGCTCCGCTCGCTGGTTACCGGACGAGACGAGCAGCGGGCGATCCTTATCGGGCTCGACGCCGCCGCGTGGACGACGGCTCGGACGACCGGCTGGGAGGACGTGCCCTTGCGCTGGGTCGTCAGCAAGACCTACCAGCACACAGCGGAACACACCAACGATGTGCTCCGCATCGCCCTCTTCTGGGACGCGTTCGTCAAGGATGCCGCCGGCTGAGGCTGCCACCGCTGCGGCCGCCACGCCTCCACCCGTTGTCGAGTACGAGCCTGTGGCGTTCCCTTCGACCAGACGGTCGCTCTGAGTGCTCTCGCGAGACCAGCCGGAGGCCGAGACAGCCGGCGGCGGCCACGATCAACAGGTTCCGTGACTACCGAGCCCTCGAGCGCGAGTACATCACCGGTACCACTAGCCTGCGCGAGCTGTGCCGCTGCCATGGCGTCACCGTCCACAGCGCGGTCGTGGTCCAGGCGCGGCAGGGCAACTGGGCGGCGAAGCGGGGACCTCCAGGGCCCGGTCGTCGCCATGCCGTCGGCATCGGTGGAGCTGGATACGGTCTCGTGACTGACTCGGTAACTGACTGAGGCCCGCAAGAGGGGCGCAGTCACGCTCAGAACGGACCTCGAGACCGGCGGCTGTTAACCATCACGCGATCTCCGACGACAGATGAACATCGGACGAAACGTCACCGCCGATGACCCTGAAGGACAGTTGGATACTGTCGCCGCTAAGCCTCTCGCCCCGACCAAACCCACCAATTTTGCTTTCGAGTTCGAGGACCGGTGGTAGTGCCGCATCGAGTCCGAGGTCGATTGCGTCCGACGTGAGATCGCATTCGAGCCGCTGGAAGCCCAGCACGTCGAGCCTCGTGAAGATGGCGGCTACCAGCGCCTGTCGACCATCTGGTCCTGCGTCGGCCCAGAGGCGTGGGAGTGAGCGGGTGTGCATGCTCCATGGAGTGCCGTACCCGCTTTCGCCTTGAACTGCCGGGGAATGTCGCACGAAACCTCGACGTGGTCAGTGGTTAGCGCCTCACATCACCAACACCCCAATAGGGGTCGAGTGGGCATCCATCCGCCGGTCGTGCCACCCAAGTCATTCCCGCGAGCCAGGCCTCTGGCGTCACGCCACTTTCCGCGCTATTGCCGCCGCCGCCGCCCAGGGTGACTGATTCTCCGTCTCCGACGGTGACTCGGGTGCCATCGAAGTTCGCAAAGGTGATCTTCCTGTCGCCGGCATTCCACGCAACGCGGTCCGCGGGCCAGAGGAGCAAGACAGATCCACCACCTTGCTCGGCGAGGAAGACACACGTGTTCGTGATGCGGAGCGTCCCCTCGGTTCGAGCCGTGTCAGCACCGTCTTGTGCCGGAATGACCGCGAGGGGACCCCACGTCTCGGCAGCTGCCGGCGACAGGGTCGGCGAGGCGCTGGCTGGAACGCTCGACTGCGTTCGCGACGGGAACGGGGTAACGGAGGGAGATGACGAGGGTATGGACGAACCGCACCCAGCGGCGATGATCGCGGCCAGCAGGCCACCGCGGAGGATGCCGGCTGAGCGGACCGCGCGAGCCCTTCGCCACGTATGTGCCGAGCGTGCCTTCACCCGATCCTCCCGGCTCTGACCTTGGTCAAACCTACTATCGGGAGCCCAACCAGAAGCCCGGCTCGAAATCGTCGCCCGTTCACAATGAATCCTCCTCCAGCGCTCTCCCCTCGGTACCCTTGAAAACACTATGGCCGAACCCGCGCGATGGAAATCCGGCAGGACCCTCGGTCGGCTGGGCAAGGGTTCTGCCGACTTGAGCCGGATTGCGCCCGGCTACACGCTTCGGCGAGCGGTGATGGCGGCGGTGGCGATCGGGGCGTTTATCGCTGGTCTTGCAGCCAGTTCGTCCGCCTTGCAGGGAGAGGCCGATGCGGGTGTCGTTCCCGACCTGGCGGGTGGGCGGATCACATCCGTTTCGCCAACCGGCTTCGCTTGGCGAGACGGGATCCGGGCAGGCCAGGTCGTTGTGGCGCTCGCTCCTGCCGACAGTCAAGGCGGCTGGCGGCTCGAGACGCGCGACGGCGAGCGCCACTTCGTCTCAGAAGCGGCTCGGGCAGATGCCGGCTTACGTGCAAGCTTGCCGCTCGGGCTCCTGGCTCTCGCCGTGGGAGGGCTGGCGCTTCTGGTGCTGCGGACCCGACGTCAATGGGTCCTTCCGGTCGCAGCCGTTGCCTTCCTGGCCGCCTCGACACCACTTGGCTTGCAAGGCGACGCCGCTCTCTCGACGGCCGTGCTGGGAGCAGCAGCCTTGGTTCCTGCCGGCTGGGCAATCAGACGCCTGCCTGGCGGACGATCCAAGGATTTGGTACTCGGCACCGCCGTCGCGGCGGGACTCAGCCTGTGGGCGGGGGCCCGACTCGGCGGTTGGCCCGGATCCGACGAGATCGAGTCGGTCAGGTCGGCGTTCTCGATCTGGGGAACGACCCTATTCATCGTCGATCGAGCCGTGCTCCCCCGGCTGGCGGGGGAGCCGATACATATGATCCGCCCGAGCTTCATTGATGTCTCCGCCGTTGCCCTCCTGACGGGCGGCGCGCTCGCCTCGGTGAACCTCTTCCACGTTCCGCCAATCGTCGTCGCGGGGCTGGTCGCCCTGGCCATCCTCGCTCGTCCGATGGTGCGCCACCGGCTTCGCCCCATCGAAGACGCGCTGCTCGCCGACGTTCGCGCGCAGGCCAAAGCGGAGGGAGCGGAGGACGAACGGGGGCGGCTTGCGCGGGAACTCCATGATGTGCCACTTCAAGAGCTCGTCGGTGTCATCCGGCGCCTCGATGTTCTGCCCGGGGCTGAGGCTGAGAGCGACGACCTGCGCGCCTTGGCGGGCCACCTCCGCAATGTGGCTGTCGAGCTACGGCCGCCGGTGCTCGATGACCTGGGCCTTCCAGCCGCCCTCGAGTACCTTGCCGAGCAGACAACTACCAACGGGCGACCGATCAATGTGGCGATCACTGCCGATTCGACACGTGCGCCGGCGCGGCGACCGCCCGCCGCGGTCGAGCTGGCGATGTTCCGCATCGCGACCGAGGCTGTGACGAATGCGATCCGGCATTCAGGAGCGTCCGCCATCGAGGTCTGGGCAGATGTCCAGCCGACCCGCGTGGAACTCCTCGTCACCGACGACGGCTCCGGCTTCGATGAGAGAGCGGCACCGCACGCGCGAGGCAGGCACTTCGGCCTCTCGTCGATGCGCCGGCGTGCCCAGGCGATCGACGCCGATCTCTCGATCAGTTCGGCAAGCCCGGGGACGCGGGTCCGAGCCTTGTGGCAGGCATGACGATCCGGATCGCGCTCGTCGACGACCACGCCATGGTGGTCAAGGGACTGGAGGCGGCCCTGTCCATATACGCGGCCGTGGAGGTCGTTGGTCGTGGCGGCACCGTCGCTGAGGCTCGCGAGCTTCTGAGACGCGATGACGTCGACGTCGTCCTCCTCGATGTCAGGCTCGAGGACGGCAACGGGCTCCAAGTCCTCGCCGAACGCGAGCCGCGAGAACGTCCGAAAGTCCTTGTCATCTCGTCGTTCAAGGCCTCCCAGTATTCCGCGGCTGCCGCGCAGTTCGGCGCGTCCGGTTTCCTCTTGAAGAGCGTTCCACTGCCAGCCCTCTTCGAGGCGATCAATGTGGTCGCTGAAGGGGGCACTGTCTTCGGTGCCGAGCACCTCGAGGGTCGTTTCGTAACCTTGACGACACGGCAGCGCGAGATCCTGCGTCTCGCGATGGACGGTCTCTCGAACAAGGAGATCGGCGCCCGCATCGGGTTGCACAGGAAGACAGTCGAGGCGCATCTGTCCGAGGTCTTCGAGAAGTACGGCATCCATGGCGGCCGCATCGAACTTTCGATCCGAGCCGCCGAGGAGGGCTGGCTCGACATCCAGCCACCAGACCAGGGTGGAAGGGGTGGGTCGGCCAAGCCGCCTCCGAGCCGTAAGGAGTGAAGCCACACTTGGACACCAGCGCCGGAGAACGTACTGTCAGAGAGTGCCGTCAGGCGGCCCCGCGGTCCCTTGGCTGAACGAATCCGGAAATGATGCGGACACGCACTCGCAAAGTGTCGGCTCGACTCCTCTCGCCCCGACCAAACTCACGTTCTTGCCCGATCTCGAACACGGCCGGCAAGGCGTCGTCGAGTCCCAGTTCGATCGCATCGGGCGTTAGTCGATCGCCTCAGGCAACGCCGCCTCCCAGACATGCCGTTCGGCTCTAGACAGTCGCTTTAGGCATTTACATGCTTTTGGCATATGAATGCCAGTACCCAGACCCACCATCACGCCGATCCGCACCACCATCACGATGGCTATCGAGGCTGGGTTCGCCCGGGCGGCCGGCGCGGCCGCTGGCTCGAGCCCTTCCTGCTCCGACTGGTCGCCGAGGGAGAAGCCCACGGCGGGGCGTTGATCGGGCGCTTGAACGACCTGTGCCTGGCACCTGATGGGGTCGACGTGGGCATGGCCTACCGAACACTGCGGGAGTTCGAGGCCGAGGGCCTCGTGGAGTCGGCGTGGGTGACGGATGACGGACCGGCGCGGCGCTCCTACCGCCTGACCCAAGCAGGTCGCCAGGCACTCGACGAGTGGATCGCGGTGATGCACGAGCGCGCCCGGCTGATCGACGCCTTCCTGGATGGAACGGAGCGCCTCGACCGGGGCGAAGGAGGTTGACATGAGTTGCGGGCATGGTTGGCACGGTTGTGGCCCCTGGTATGGGCCGCCGCCGGGCGGGGGCTGGTATGAGCCCGCGGAGTGGTACGAGGAGGCCGATTGGCCGGCGCGCCGCCGCTCGCGGCGCTACCGCCGGCTCGAGCGCGAGACCGCCCCCGAGGATCTCGAGGCGCGGCTGGCCGAGCTGCGCGACGAGCTCCATCGGGTGGAGGCCGAGCTCATGAGCCTGCGTGGGGTGGGGGAAGCGACCGCCGGGGAGACGTAAGCCGTCGAGCCGGGGGCCGGGAGGAGGTAGGCCGTGATTCGGGCGTCGATGGGGACGACGACGCCGCCCGTGGCACGCCGCGTCCGACGGTCGAGCACGCGCCATGCGGCGGCCCTCGTGGCGCGCGAGCTGCAGGGTCCGCGCCTGCCGGTCCTGCCGATCTCGTTCGGCCCGGTTCGCTCCTGGCGCCTCGGCTGGAGTCTCGGGATCAACAACGTCCCGCCCAAGACGTGCACGTATTCGTGCGTCTACTGCCAGGTCGGCGCGACCGACCGGGCGCGCCTCGAGCGCGAGGCGTACTTCGAGCCCGACACCGTCGTGGCGGCGGTGCGTGAGCGCCTCGCGGCATGCCAGGCTGCCGACCAACGGGTCGACTACGCGACGTTTGTGCCGGACGGGGAGCCCACCATCGACCGCCATCTCGGCGAGGCGATCCGCGGGATCGAAGCGTTGGGCATCAAGGTCGCCGTCCTGACCAACGGGAGCCTGCTTTGGCGTGACGATGTTCGTGTCGAGCTCGCGCCCGCCGACTGGGTATCGATCAAGGTCGACACGGTCGATGAGGCGACCTGGCACCGTCTCAACCGTCCGATCGGCAACCTCGGTCTTGAGGCGGTCCTCGACGGCATGCGCCGCTTCGCATTCGAGTACCGCGGTGAGCTCGTGACCGAGACGATGCTCGTCGCGGGACTCAATGACGATGAGGCCTCGATCCGCCGGACGGCAGCCTTCGTGAGCGCACTCGATCCGCTCCGAGCCTACGTCGCCCTCCCGACGCGACCGCCCGCCGAGCCGTGGGTACAGGCGCCCGCGATCGATGTCGCCACGCGGGCGGCAGAGACCTTCCGAGAGTTCGAGGTTCCGACGTCGTCCCTGGTGGAGGAGATCGCGGAGAGCGAGGCGCCGTTCGCAGTCTCAGCCGATGCCGCCCAGGGCCTGCTCGGGATCATCGCCGTCCACCCGATGACCGAGTCTTCCGTCCGCGACTACCTCGCGCGGGCCGGCGCCGACTGGTCGGTGGCTCAGGCGCTCCTGGACCTCGGGCGGATCGTGCGCGTCCAGCACGAGGGACGGGCCTACCTACGAGCGCGAGGTGAAAGCCCCGAGACGAGGCTGACCTCGCGTTCAGCCGAGGAGGTCTGAGTGGGTGTCGTCGTTGCGGACTGCTCATCCGACTGTCGCCAACCTACCAGCCACCTAGGCTCGCCGGTCACCCACATGGAGGTGCACAGATGATCGCCCCGACCCAGAGCCTGTCCACGGAGCGCGGTCTCGTCGCGGACGCGCTCGCTCGGCTCCTTGCCGATACATACACGCTGTATCTCAAGACCCACGGCTACCACTGGAACGTGACCGGGCCGCAGTTCCGCTCGCTCCACCTCATGTTCGAAGAGCAGTACCTGGAGCTTCGCGACGCCGTCGACGAGATCGCCGAGCGAATCCGGGCACTGGGCCCGCTGGCGCCGGGCTCCTATCGAGAGATGAGCCGCCTCATTTCGGTGACCGACGAGGAGGGTGCGCCCGAGGCGATGGAGATGGTCCGTCACCTGATCGTCGGTCGCGAGACCGTGGTCAGGGCGGCGGAGACCGTCGTTCATGCCGCCGACGAAGCCGGCGACGCGGCCTCGCTCGACCTTGCCACGCGGCGGGTCGCCGTCCACGAGAAGACGCTGTGGATGCTGCGGGCGACCGCAGCAGATGCCCCGAGGAGGTGACGATGCAGCCCCTGACCAGGGTCTCGCACGAGCACCACGAGCTGCTGTGGGGCTACGTGAACCAGCTCAACGATTTGGCCGACTGCCTCAACTGTGATTGCCTCGACACGGCACGGCTGACCGAGCAACTGCCTCAGCTGCGCGAGGTGCACGACGGGTTGACGACCCGCCTCCTGCCCCACATGGAGGCCGTGGAGGCCGCCATACATCCAACACTCCAGCGGATCCTCGCCGATGCCTCAACCTCCATCCCGATGGTCGCCGAGCACGAGGAGATCCGCCGCCTGGTCGCCGCGATCGGCGCGTTCGCCGAGGAGCCGGCAGCCCACGCCGATCGCATGGCGGTGCTCGCACTGCGGCCGGTCCTGCTCCGGCTCTACACGCTGCTCAAGACCCATCTCTCCGAGGAGGAGCTGTACATCCCGATCCTCGAGGATCGCCTGACTCCCGCCCACGAGGCCGCGATCGCCCGGGCACTCGACCACCAGGCGGCTGAGAGGCTGTAAACGGATGTGGACGACTCCGCCCGGCGTCACTGTGGCGCTCCTGGCCACGGTCCTCGGCGTCGCCGGCTGCAGCGCTGAACCAGCGAACGACGGGCGTCCGTTGATCGTCGCGACCACGACGATCGTCGGCGAGTTTGCCGTGCACGTCGCGGGCGACCAGGCCCGCGTTGAGGTCCTCATGCCGATCGGAGCGGACCCACACGACTTCGAGCCATCTGCCCGTCAGGCGGCCAGCCTGCGCGACGCAGACCTCGTTGTGAGCAGTGGTCTGGGCCTCGAGGGTGGGCTGACTGATGCCCTCGAGGCGGCAGCGGAGGAAGGGACGCCGATCCTCGAGCTCGGTCCCGCTCTCGATCCGCGGCCGCTGGGCGATGACGCCGGCGTGCCCGACCCGCACTGGTGGCTTGACCCGATCCGTGCGGCGCGGGCAGTGGATCTCATCGGTGAGCGCCTCGGCGAGATCGCGGCAGGCGGCTGGGCGGCGCGTGCGACGACCTATGCCGACGAGCTAAGGGCACTCGATGGCGAGCTTCGTTCCACGCTCGAAACGATCCAGAGCGAACGACGAACGCTGATCACGAGCCACGCTGCCTTCGGCTACTTCGCCGAGCACTATGACTTCAAGGTCATCGGGGTCCTCATCCCGGGCGGTTCGACCCAGGCCCAGCCCGACCCCAAGTTGCTCGCCGAGTTGGCGGCAGTCATCCGTGCGGACGGCGTGCGGGCGATCTTCGGCGAGACGACTCTGCCGACCAACGTGGCCGATGCGCTCGCCGAGGAGGGCGGCGGTGAGGTCCGCGTCGTGGTCCTCTATACCGGCTCGCTCGGCGAACCCGGCTCGGGCGCCGACACCTTCGTCGGGATGCTCCGTACGGACGCCGAGCGGATCGTCGACGCCCTGACCTGACTGCCATGTTCGACTGGTTGATGGACCCCTTCTCGGTCCACTTCATGCAGCAGGCGCTCCTCGGCGGTCTGCTGGCAGCGGTCACTACCTCGCTCATCGGGACGTGGGTCGTCATCCGGGGCATGGCCTTCATGGGTGATGCGCTCGCCCACGGCGTCCTGCCCGGCATCGCGCTGGCGTTCGTCCTCGGAGTCGACCTGACGCTCGGCGCCGCCTTCGGGGCGCTCGTCATGGTCGCGGGCATTGCGTTCGTCCACCGAAATGCCGGCCTCCGCGAAGACACCGGCATCGGTCTGCTGTTCGTGGGCATGCTAGCCCTGGGCGTGATCATCGTCTCGCGACTGCCGTCGTTCACCACGAGCCTCACGACCTTCCTGTTCGGCGACATCCTCGGCGTTCGATCGTCGGACCTGCTCGTGCAGGCGGCCGCCGCCGCGATCGCCGTCGTCGGGATCGCGCTGCTCTATCGGCCATTCCTTGTCCTGTCGTTCAACGAGGCGAAGGCGCAGGTGCTCTGCCTGCACCCGCGACTGGCCCACATCGCGATGCTCACGCTGCTGACCCTGGCGATCGTCACCTCGTTCCGGGCGGTCGGCACGTTGCTCGTCTTCGGCCTGCTCATCGCGCCGCCTGCGACGGCCGCCCTGCTGGCACGGAGCGTCCCGACGATGATGCTCACCGCGGTGGGTCTCGGCTGCGCATCGGTCGTGATCGGGCTCCTCCTGAGCTGGCACCTCGGTACCGCCGCCGGCGCGACCGTCGCCGCGGTCGCGGTCGCCGTCTTCTTCGCCGTCCTCTTCGCGCGTGACGTCGCCGATCGCCTGGCCCGCTCCCGGCGCGGGGCCGAGGCCGCCCAAGGTGGCGTCTGAGGTGCGCGAACCAGCCGTCATCGCCCGCGAGCTCGTCCTCGCCTACGGCGAGCGCGTCGCCCTGACGGCCTCGGACTTCGACATTCCAGCCGGCGCGCTGACCGCTCTCATCGGCCCGAATGGTTCGGGGAAGTCGACGATCCTCAACGCGATCGCCGGCCTCCTCGAACCAGTCTCCGGACGACTTGCCGTGCTGGCGGGCCCGCGCCGGCTGGCGGCGATCGCCTATGTCCTCCAGTCGACCGCGGTCAACGAGGCGATGCCGGTCACCGTCCGGGAGGTGGTCGGCATGGGTCGCTACGGCAGCCTCGGGCCATTCCGCCGGTTCTCCACGCAGGATCGGGCGCTGTGCTCGGCCGCGATGGACCGGCTGGCCATCACCGAGCTTGCATCGCGCCACCTCGATGAGCTGTCCGGCGGACAGCGTCAGCGTGTCTTCGTGGCCCAGGGGCTTGCCCAGGCCGCCGACCTCCTGCTGCTGGACGAGCCGATCACCGGGCTCGACCTGCCCTCGACCGAGCGGATCCGCGCGGCGATCGAGGAGGAACGACGACGCGGCGTCACCGTCATCCTGACCACCCACGAGCTGGCTGCAGCCGCAGCCGCTGACTGGGTGCTGTTGCTGGCCGGCCGTGTCGTGGCAGCCGGGCCGCCCGACGAGGTCCTCGTGCCCGCGCGGCTGTCCGAGGCGTACGGCACGTCGTTCGCGACCGAGGGCGGTCGCACGATCATCGACGATGCCGGCCACCACCCACGGACGGGCCGGCATTCCGAGACGCACGCCCGCACAGGCCCCGACCTCGACGCGCTTCCCGAGTGATGGCACAGGGAACCACGCCCGTGGCCGACCGCCGCCGTGTGCTGCTGATTGCCGTCGGGGTCACGATCGCGGTGCACCTCGCGCTCCTCACTGCCCAGGCCGCCGCCGCCGTGCTGACTGGCAGTGTCGCGATCACCGCCAACGCGCTGCACATGGGCGTTGACACCGCCGCACACATGGTCGCGCTCGGCGGCGTGTGGCTCGCGACCCGACCCTCTGACCCGCGCCACCCATACGGCTACGAGCGCTACGAAGCCCTTGCCTCGCTGCTCATCGGGATGCTTCTGCTCGTCGCCGTGGGCGTCATCGTGTCGAGTGCCCTGCCGCGCTTGGCCGAGCCGCAACCAGGGGCCGCCACCGGGGTCGGGCTCGTGATCATGGCCATCTCCGCCGCCTCGACCGCCGGTCTGGCGCTCTACTTGCGCCGGAAGGGTCGACAGACGCAGAGCCGGGTGCTCGGCTCCGAGGCGATCCACGCGGCGGCCGATGCGCTCATCTCGATCGGGGTGCTGGTTGCACTCGCCGTCTCCGCCTCCGGCTTCCCACGACTCGACCCGATCGTCGCTCTCGGCGTAGCCAGCGTCGTGGCATGGCGCGGCTGGGTTGTCGCACGCGGGGCGGCTGAGGTCCTGACCGATGCAGCCGCAGTGGACACCGATGCGATCCGCGAGACCGCCCTGGCGGTACCCGGCGTGCGGAACTGCCATGCGGTGCGCTCGCGGGGTGAAGCGGGCCACGTCCGCGTCGATCTCCACGTCCACGTCGCGCCGGAGCTGACGATCGTGGAGGCCCACGAGATCGCCCGAGAGGTCGAGTCCGTGATTCGCCGCCTCGACTTCGGGATCGCGGAGGTGCTCGTTCACCTTGGGGCCGACCAGACGGTCTCGTGAAGGCCGCCCACATGGGCGGTCGCGATCGGCGGCTTGGGAAAGCCGACTCTCAGTTGGGCTCGAGGCTCGGCACCACCAGCCATCCAGATGCCCTCCCGGCGTAGATCAGCTGCTCGGTCGTGAGGCCCGAGCGCGCCCGCAGGTCCGCCAGATGTCGCTTGACGGTGCTCGGCCGGATACCGACGAGCTCGGCAGCGTCCTGGACAGATCCGCCAGCGGCCGCGTAGGCGGCGAGCACATCCATCTGACGCTGCGTCGCCTGCGGCGAGAGCGCGCCGCGCAGGTACCCGTCTCTCATGCGGTTCGTGCCGTCGCCGGGAGGGACTCCCTCGGCGTGCGGTTGATCATCACGAAGCGCAGCGATGGCTGAGTTGAGGAGGCGCTAGCCCTCTCGCCCCGACCATCTGACCCGGATCACCCATCTCCCCAGGGCGGCGTTCCGCCAACCCGACGGCTCCTCGCCCAAATCGGAGGATCAGTGGTCTCGGCGGAGCGTCAACGCCTCGCAGGGCTCCAGAGGCCATTGACGGCCGTATCACCCGTGATACACTCACCCCGTGGACACGGTGACCATTCGCGAGCTGCGCAACCATGGTGGAGACGTTGTCGACCGGGTCGAAGCGGGTGAGCGCGTGACGGTGACCCGCGACGGCCGCCCGGTCGCCGAGCTTCGACCGCTGCGTTCGCGGGGGATCGCAGCCCAGACGCTCCTGGAGCGCTGGCGTCGCCTGCCGGCGGTCGAGGCTGACGCCCTCCGCCGTGACATCGACGCTGCGCTCGATCAATCGCTGTGAGCGATCCCGAGGGTCTGCTGGACACCAGCGCGCTGCTGAGGCTCCGCCGTCTGCCGGATGCGTCCGTCCTGCCCGATGTCGCACTCATCTCTGCCATCACCCTGGCGGAGCTCTCCGTTGGACCCCTGGTGGCCACCGATGAGGCGGAGCGTGCCCGTCGCCTGGCCCACGTCCAGCAGGCCGAGGCCGACTTCGATCCGATCCCGTTCGATGCCGCGGCCGCCCGTGCCTTCGGGATCGTCGCCTCGGCGTATCGGCGGTCCGGGCGCAAGCCGGCCGCACGCGCCTTCGATGCCCTGATCGCGGCCACCGCCATCGCGAACGGCTTGCCGCTCTACACGGCCAATCCTGCCGACTTCGCCGGGATCGACGGACTGCTGGTGCGGACCGTTCCGGTGCCGGACCCCGCACCGTGACGTCCAGTCGCGTTGTCATCGCATCGGCCTCGAGTTCGCCATGCCCTACCCAGCCCGCAGCAGCCATCGGTCGGCGCCCACTAGGAGAACAACCGAGCCTTCGTGAACGGACGCTAAGGTCGGTGATGGCGGTTCGACTCCTCTCGCCCCGACCAGAACATCCGTTCTATTCAAGCACCCACCGGTGCCGCCTGCTCACCCCGAGCATCAGGAGAGGCAACTCGGGCTCTGGCCTGAAGAGGGTCCGGCGAACGCGGTTCAGACGGTGCGCACGTACTGGCCGCTCGCGTGTCCGCGTTTCGGGCCAAGGGTCGCAGCGACATCCTGCCGCGCTGTATTCCTTCCCGGCTGGTGTCGTTGCGCGGTCGCACCTCCTGGTCGGCGTTGCTGGCCTGTACGCGGGAACGATCTAGCCAGTCGTGGTGCTCCACACGTTGCTGGATGTTTTCGATGTCGCCGGTCGCGGCTTTGCGTTCCCTCCTGCGCAGCCCGTGACGGCACCAGTGTTGGTCCCGATCGTCCTCACGGGCCTGTGTGCGCTGTATGGATGGTGGCTGCTAAGGCGGGTCATCAGAGATCGGTCGTGGAGCTCGCGAGCTAACCGCCGCCGATCGGAGCGCCTTGTCGTTCCGTGGCTGCCTGCCATGCGGATCCTCGAGCCGGTCGTGGCGCCGCGCGGTTGGTCGAGGAGGTCGACCACAAGCGACGAGCGTGACTGGATCGAGCCACGGGCGGTCGATCCAGGACCGTCTTCCGATGGCGGGCGCCAGGCGTGCGGACATCGACATCAGCTGACGCTTGCGGGCCGGGGCGACCACCATCCGCGCGCCCGCTGTCCACCGCCCGAGGAGAGGAGGGCGCGCCAACCGTGCGCTCGGTGCTCCTCGACTCCACGGGCAAGCATGCCTCGCCGGTGGACGTCCCGGCGTTGAACCAGCTCGGCAATCCTCTCGATCAGCGCTGTCTCGTCAGCCAGCTGCACCGAGCCGTCGGCAATGGCCGCGGACCGGTCGCGCCATCAGCGAGGGCGGCCGAATTCGCTGATGTCGATGGTGTACCCGGAGCCATTCGTGATGACCAGACGGCCCTGGCCGGAGCTGTAGCGCAGGCTGTCAACATCGATCGCTGCCGGCACCACCAGCACGATCTCGCCCCCCGTGGCAAGCGAATAAAGGCGAGTCCGCAGGTCATGCCGCTCTTCGTAGCCCCCGATCGAGCTGGCGATCCACGCATGACCTTCGACTCTGATCATTGAGCCTGTCGTCGCGGTGACTCGGCCGATGAAATGGCGGCGCTCATCCTCAGGGAACATGCGCCTCGTGATGACGATGACGCCTTCACCGACGGAGATAGCAGCCTCTGTCATGCATCCATACCCTCCATGATTGTCGGCGTCACTGTGGGTGGCACGACCAGTGTGCTCCTGCGAGCCCGAATGTGAGCCTCTCTCTGGAGCCCCGGCCCTTGACCGGTGCATCTTGTCTGAGGCGCTGCACCCGACTCGGTCGAGGAGTTGAGCGCTTCGGGCTTGCGTCAGCCGAGGACGACCCGGACCCGGTGGGTTGCGCCGTCATCCGCGAGCGGGACGGCGGCGTCACCGGCCGGCAACGTTCGTCCATCGAGCTCCGCTGACGCCATCCCGCGGCTGACCCCGTTCGGGTTCTCCACCACGATCTCGTAGCGAGCCGAGCGATACCGGAAGTCGATCTCGTATCGGGGCCAATCGCGAGGGATGCAAGGGTCCATCACGAGCGTCGCCCCGCGCAGTCGGAATCCCAGGATCCACTCGATTCCGGCCTGGTACATCCAGCCAGCCGACCCGGTGTACCAAGTCCAGCCGCCGCGGCCGACATGCGGCGGCTCGGCATAGACGTCGGCGGCCATCACGTACGGCTCCACCTTGTAGCGCTGGACCCCGGCGCGCGTGCTGGCGTGGTTGATGGGGTTGAGGAGGGAGAACAGCTCGCTCGCCTGATCGCCGTCGTCCAGCGCGGCGAACGCGAGGATCGACCAGACGGCCGCATGCGTGTACTGCCCGCCGTTCTCGCGGATGCCCGGCAGGTAGCCCTTGACATAGCCCGGATCGAGATCGGAGTGGTCGAACGGCGGGGTGAACAGCAGCACCAGCTCGTCACCGCGCCGGACCAGGTACTCACCCACCGCGGCCATGGCCTTCGCGGCGTGGGGAGGGTTCGCTGCTCCGGACAGGACGCTCCAGGACTGGGCGATCGAGTCGATCCGGCATTCGATGTTCCCAGCCGAGCCGAGCGGGGTTCCATCGTCGAAGAAGGCCCGGCGGTACCAGTCGCCATCCCAGCCGTCACGCTCGAGCGCTCGCCTGAGGGCCTTCATGTGCGCCTGCCAGCGCTCCGCGCGGGCTCGCTCACCGCGCGCCCGCGCGATCGGTACAAACGCCGCGAGGACGGTGTGCAGGAACCAGCCCAGCCAGACGCTCTCGCCCCGTCCCTCTCGGCCCACCCGGTTCATGCCGTCGTTCCAGTCGCCCGACCCGATGAGCGGCAGCCCGTGCGCGCCGACCTCGAGGCTCCGCTCCAGCGCCGCCGCGCAGTGGTCGTACAGGGACGCCGGATCCGGGGCAATGCCCGGTTCGAAATAGGCGTCAGCCTCGTCGGCGCGCAGGCGCGGTCCCTCGAGATACAGGACCATCTCGTCGAGGACCGCGGCATCGCCCGTCACGTCGAGGTAGCGGTCGACGGCGTACGGCAGCCAGAGGCGGTCGTCCGAGATCCGCGTTCGCACGCCGCGACCCGACGGCGGGTGCCACCAGTGCTGGACGTCTCCCTCGACGAACTCGCGTGCCGCGGCGCGCAGAAGATGCTCACGGGCCAGCCCGGGCTTCGTGGTCAGGAGGGCGATGACATCCTGCAGCTGGTCCCGGAACCCGTAGGCGCCGCCGGCCTGGTAGAAGGCCGTCCGCGCCCACAGGCGGCAGGCGAGCGTTTGGTACGTGAGCCAGCCGTTGAGCATGATGTCCATGGACCGGTCGGGTGTTCGCACCTGGACCGCGGCCTGGACATCGTCCCAGTGGGTCGCGATGTCGCGCAGCGCGGCTTCCTGGTCCGTGCTGCGCCCGCGCCGGATGAGATCGGCCGCCGCCGCGGCGCCGTCGGCCTGGCCGAGCAGCACGAGGACCCGGGTCCGCTCCCCCGGGGCGAGCTCGAAGCTCGTCTGGAGGGCGGCGCAGGGATCCAGGCCGGCCCCGGCGGCCCCGCGCAGCCGGTGCCCGCGGCCAAGGCCGGCAGGTCGTTCCGGGGCGCCGTTGCGTCCGAGGAACTCGGTCCGGTCCGCGGTCCACGCCGTCTGCCGGCCGCCGAGATCGAGGAAGGCGACCCGCCCGCCAAACTCGGTGTTCCACGGGTTGCGCGCGAGGATCGCCCGGGTCTCCGGGTCCAGGGTCGTGACGATCCGCGGGGCGCTGGCGCCCCGCGAGGTGCCCAGCGCCCATTCCGCGTACGCGGTCACCGAGATCCGCCTCGAGCGCGCGGAACGGTTCTCGATGGTCAGGGCCGAGATCTTCAGCGGGTTGTCGAGCGCGACGAATTGGACGAGGTTGAGATCGATCCCGTGGTGGAGGTGCTCGAAGCGGCTGTGTCCAGCCGAGTGCCGGGCGACGTACGTCGACTCGTCGCAGCGAATCGGCAGTGCCGTCGGGCTCCACAGCTCGCCGCTGTCATCGTCGCGGATGTAGATCGCCTCGCTCACCGGGTCGCTGACCGGATCGTTGGACCACGGGGTGAGCTGGTTCTCGCGGCTGTTCCCGGACCAGGTATAGCCCGACCCGGATTCGGACACCTGGAACCCGAAGGATGGATTGGCGATGATGTTGACCCACGGCGCCGGCGTGGATTGCCCGGGACCCAGGATGGTGACGTAGGCTCGCCCGCCATCGGCGAAGCCACCGAGCCCGTTGTCGAACTCCAGCTCCGGGCGCTGTGCGGCGACCTCGCTCGTCGCATCGCGTGCCTCCCGGGCCTCGGGCGGCGGCGCCGTCGCCGGGGCGTCAGGCCTCGGACGCTCCAGGCGGATGACCTGGTCGGCCAGGCTCCCGCGACGGCTGAGCAGGACCGCGCGCGCGGCCGCCTGCAGGAGCGTGCGGTCCTCCGCGGACAGCTGGTCGCCGCGCACGATGTAGACCCTGCCCCCGCCCGCACGGCCGCTGCGCAGCAGCGGCGACTGGCTCCCCCGGACGAGGGTCTTGAGCGCCTCGTTGAGGTCCTGGGCGTACGTGGCGCCATGCTCGTTGAGGATCACCAGGTCGACGTCGAGGAGCTTGAGGCGCCAGTATTCGTGGGCTCGCAGGAGCTGCCGGACGATCGCGAGGTCCTCGGCCTCGTCGATCCGCACCAGCACGATGGGCAGGTCGCCCGAGATGCCATGGGCCCACAGGCCGGGCGCGCCGCGCTCGTTGCGTGCCAGCAGCCCCGAGGACGGCCGCAGCGACGGGTCCGAGTACAGGATCCGGTTGGCCAGGCGCTGGAACAGGTGGGCTTCGTCGCCTTCGATTCCCAGGTGGTGCAGCTGGACCTGGGCCTGGGTCCAGGCCAGGGTCGCCGCTCGTTCGAACGTGCCCGACTCGCGGTACTTGTCGGCCAGGGCCAGGACCTCTTCCCGCGACTCGGCGACGACGGTCGAGAAGATCGCCTGGGTGGTCGCGCCGGGTGCCAGCTGGACCCGGCGCCGGAGGCTGAAGATCGGATCCAGCACCGGGCCCACGGTGTTCGAGAGCGGGCGGCCGTCGATGACCGAGGCCGGCGAACGGACCGATCGCCCCCGCCCGAGGAACCGGGCACGATCCGTTTCGTACTGGACGACCCCGACCGCCTGTTCCTCGACCGCCGCGACATGTGCGGCCCAGATCGACGGCTCGCCCGCGGAGCGGGGACGGCGCGTCGCGAGGAGGGCGCCGATGTCGGGTGCGAACTCGGTCTGCACGAACAGGTTCTGGAACGCCGGATGCGCGACGTCGGCAGCCTGTGGCGCCAGCGCGATCTCCGCGTACGACGTCAGCTCGATCTCGCGAGCCCGCGATCCCAGGTTCGTCAGGGAGATGCGGCGGATCTCCGCGTCGTGCTCCGCCGACACGACGACGGTGAGGACGGTCGCGATCGAGCCGTCGCGCCGGGAGAACTCGGCCCGATCTTCCGAGTAGGCGACCTCGTAGCTGTCGGCCTCCGTGCCGCTGGGCTGGTGACCCGCCGACCAGACGACGCCCGTGTGCGTGTCGCGGAGGAACAGGTAGCTGCCCCACGGGTCGCGGGTCACGTCCTCGCGCCAGCGCGTCACCGCCACATCGCCCCACCGACTGTACCCCGACCCGGCGGCCGTCACCATCACCGCGTAGCGCCCGTTCGACAGCAGGTGCGTCCGGGGGATCGCATCGTGGGGCGAGCTGAACCGACGCAGCACTGGCGGCACGAGATCGCGAACGTCGGCGGCGCTCTTGACCTCCTCGGCCCGCGGGCGGGCCACGAGCACATCGCGGGGCATCCGCTCCTGGAGCAGCAGCTCGGTCGCCTCGACGATCGGGTCGGCATGGAAGCGCGCCACCATGGCGCCGTCGTTGAGCACGTTGCCGAGGGCGACCAGGGACATCCCCTGGTGGTGGGCCATGTAGCTGCTCACGACGGCGACCGACGCCCCCTCGGGGAGGCGTCTCGCCGTGTAGTCCAGCGCTTCCCGGAAGCCGTACGGCCCGGCGGCCCCGGCCTGCCGCAGCCGGGCGAAGTTCCGGACCGCGGCCTCGGGCCGGATCATCGCGCCGAGAGCGGTCGCGTACGGCGCGACGACGACGTCCTCGCTGAGGCCCCGCTTGAGCCCAAGCCCAGGCACCCCGAAGCCCGCGTACTGGTAGACCTGATCGAGGTCGCGCGCGTTGAACGCCGATTCCGAGATGCCCCACGGCACGCCGAGCTCGGCCGCGTAGCTCATCTGGCGCGCCACGACCAGCTGGTAGGTGTGGTCGAGGAGGCTGCGGGCCGGCGCCCGCATGACGAGGGCGGGCATCAGGTACTCGAACATGGAGCCCGACCACGAGATCAGGGCGGAGCCGCGGCCGACCGGCGTGAGCGCGCGGCCCAACCGGAACCAGTGGTCCGGGAGAACGTCGCCCTTGGCGATGGCGAGGAAGCTGGTGAGCCGGGCTTCGGAGGCCAGCAAGTCGTAGTAGCTCGGGTCCAGCGAGCCGTCGCGGATGCGGAAGCCGATCGAGAACAGCTTGCGGGTCGGGTCGAACAGGAAGCCGAAGTCCATCTCCCGGAACAGCGCCTGGGCCTGGTCGGCAATCGCCCCCAGGCGTCGAACGAGCATCGCCGCGGCCGGCGACCCGTCGCCGGCGACGGGAACCGGGGGGTCGGCGAGCTCGGCGAGGGTCGGAAAGGTCGTCACCGGGGGCAGCGGCTGGAGCAGCGCGAGGTCCCGGTCGTGGCTGCTCACGGCGAGGCGGGCCGCGTTCGCCCAGGTCACGAGCTCGCCATCCGCGCCCTCCGGGCCGTCTCCACGCTCGGCGGTGAGGGCCGAGGCCACGTCCGACAGGGTCCCCGCGCGCGCCGACAGCGCACCGAGCTGGTCTGCCCAGGCCTCGAGTGTCGCGGGGATCCCGTCGTCGGCGCCCGCGAACAGCTCCAGTGCCTCGTCCAGCTGCCGCCGGGTCAGGATCTGGCTCCGGCGGTCATCGCCGATCGAGCCTGCGGCCTCGCGGGTCAGCGCGATGGCGTCGCGGATCCCGGCCTGCGCCGCAGCGACCGGGAGCGGCTGGTCGATCATCTCGCGGCACGCGTTCGAGAGCGCGAGCAGGTGCCCCGCGAGGTTTCCGCTGTCGACGGAGGACACGTAGGCGGGCTCGAGCTGGCGCAGGTCCCTCGTGTCGTACCAGTTGTACAGGTGCCCACGGAAGCGCTCGAGGGCGCCGATCGTCCCGAGCGTCAGTTCGAGGCGCTCGACCATCTCCAGCGTGCCGATCCAGCCGAAGTCGCGTGCCGTCACGGTCGCGAGCAGGTACATCCCGATGTTGGTCGGCGACGTGCGATGCGCGACGACCGGCTCCGGATCGTCCTGGAAGTTGTCGGGAGGCAGCCCGTTGCTGGCCGGCCCGACGAAGGTCTCGAAGAACCGCCAGGTCCGGCGGGCCGTGAGACGGAGGGTGGCGTGGTCGGCGGGAGAGAGTCGGTCCGCGAGTGACTCGGGCGGCGGCAGGCTGACCAATCGCGCGATCACCGGCGACAGCAGCCACAGTGCGACGAAGGGCAGGGCAACCCAGGCCGCGTCCGGCTTCGAGGCGAGGACGAGGACCGCGGTGACCGCCGCGATGGCGACGCCGCCTGCCATCTGCCGGTAGAACCCCGCGAGACCGAGGTCGTGGCTGGCCGTTGCCTGCGCAGCCGTCATCCACTCGAGGAGGTTCCGTCGGGTGACATACATCCGCGCCAGGGTCCGCACGATCGCGTCGCCCATCAGCCACGCCTGGTGAGCGAGGAACGTGAATCCCAGACCGATGTGGACCGCCGCCAGGGCGACATCGGCGCCCACCGCCCGCAGGTGGCTGCGCTTCGAGATCCCGGCGCGCCGCGGCAGCAGCCCCGCGGCCACGGGCAGGGCCGCCGGGATGATGACCGAGGCCAGCACGAGCACCGTCCACGGCCCTGCCGGGACCGACGGGACGGTCCACGCGGCGATGAGCATCGCCAGCGACAGCGGCGCAGACATCGTCCGGCGCAGGTTGTCGATCATCTTCCAGCGGGCGATCCCGGGGATGGTGCTGCGGTCCCGGTTGCCCCTGGCGTCACGGGCCCGGCCCAGGATCCAGGGCAGCAGCTGCCAGTCGCCCCGGGCCCAGCGGTGCTGGCGGGCTGCGGAGACCAGGTAGTTCGAGGGAAACTCGTCGAACAGCTCGACATCGGTGACCAGTCCGGCGCGGGCGAAGACGCCCTCGTACAGGTCGTGGCTCAGGAGCGCGTTCTCGGGGACCCGGTCCGCCATCGCCGCGCTGAACGCGCCCAGGTCGTAGATTCCCTTGCCCGTGTAGCTCCCCTCGCGGAACAGGTCCTGGTACACGTCCGAGACGGCGGAGGCATAGGGGTCGATCCCGGCCGAGCCGGAGTAGCTTCGCTGGTAGATCGAGGCGTCGTGCTCGGCGGCCAGGGTCGAGGTGATCCGTGGTTGGAGCACGCCATAGCCCTGCGTCACGCGACCGGCCAGTGAGTCGAACGTCGGCCGGTTGAGTGGATGCGCGATCGTGCCCACGAGGCGCCCGACGGCACCACGTGGCAGCCGGGTATCGGCATCGAGTGTGACCACGTAGCGCACGTCCTTCGGCGGCGTTGATGCCGCTCGTCCCGTCATCAGGATCCCGGTCGTCGTGGAGCCGCGCAGGAGGGCGTTCAGCTCGTGGAGCTTGCCCCGCTTGCGCTCCCAGCCCATCCAGCAACCTTCCGCCTCGTTCCACCGTCGCTGGCGGTGGAACAGCAGGAACCGGGCGCCTCCACCCGCGGCCTCGCCGTAGCGTTCGTTGAGACGATCGATCGCCGCCGCCGCAGCCGACAGCAGCTCATCGTCGCCGGGAACGTGCTCGGCCGGGGCGTCCAGCCAGTCCGAGAGCAGGGCGAACCGCAGGTCGCCCTCGCGGTTCCCCAGGTAGTGCACCTCGAGGCTACCGACCTGGGCCTCGACATCCGCCTCGCTCGCCAGGAGCGTGGGCACGACGACGAGCGTTCGCAGCCGGGACGGGACGCCGTCCTCGAGATCGAGCCTCGGCAACGGCCTTGGGCCCAGCACGTCGGCGACCGTCCGGTTGACGAGCGCGATCGCAAGGTCGGACGCTGGGCCGAGGGCGAGGATCGCGACGATGAGAATTCCCGCGCTTGCGGCGCCGCCTATCCCGGACACGACGAGGGTCACGGCAAGGATGAGCGTGGTGACGAGCGCGATCGTCCCGACGTAGCCATACAGGGCGGCCCGCACGTAGGCTCGCCGCAGCCGCGCGCCGACCGGCACGCGAACCCGGAGCTCCCGCTCGAATGCGGTCCGGCCGTCCGAGATCAGGTAGTAGCCGGGGTCCTGCTGACGAGCGGCCCGTGCCGGGTCGGGATCATCGGCCGACCGCGCCTGGATCGCGGATGACGTGGCCCTCCGCGCGACCTCGACCTCGGACAGGCCGGAGCCCCTGGCCAGGTCCTCGACGGCATGCCGGTAGCGATCCCGGGTCGCGAAGTCCATCTCCTCGAACGAGCTGCGTTCACGAAGGGCCTCGTCGACCAGGCTGACCGTCTCGATGAAGGCGGCCCAGTCGAACCACGAGATGAGCCGCATGCTCGTGATCACGTTCCGGACCGTCACGTTCATCGTCGCCTGACGCTGGTGCTCCAGGCGGACGGTCTCCTCGGCCGTGGTCCCCTGGGCCGCGAGAAGCTCCTCCAACCAGCTGAGCGCCGGGGTGACCGCCGGATCCTGGTCGCGCAGGCGCTGAAACAGCTGCACGCGGGCTGCCGTCGCGAGACCCGTACGCGAGAGGCTCCGCAACGAGGCTGCCCTGACGTCCGAGCCGTCGGTGCCGAGGCCAAGCAGGCCGTCGGCAAGCTCGTCCGCCATCTGGCGGGCGGCCCGGCTGCGCACGATGCGCTCCGCGACCCGGCGAAGGTTCTCGACCAGGAGGATCCGGAGGGTGATCGCGATCGCCCACAGCTCGCCGATCGTGAGGGGTTCAACATCCTGGTAGGCGCGGACCATGCGCCGCAGGCTCTCCGGTTCAAACAGGCTGTCGGTGTGCGCGATGTACGCCCAGGCCAGGCCCATCACGCGCGGATAGCCGGCGAGGTGACCTTCAGCCAGCTTGGGCAGCTCACGGTAGTAGTTCGGTGGCAGGTCATCGCGGATCTCACGGAGCTGCTCGTCGACGATCGGGTAGTTGTCGACGAGCCACTCGGCCGCCGGAGTGATCGAGCGCTCGTCCTTGATCGCGCGGGCGAGGGTGCGGTACGACTCGAGCAGGACACGGCCGTTGTCCGCGATACGGGGCCGCACGGGACGTCCCTGGCGGGGCGTGTCGGTGACCACCTGGGCGGCGGCAAGCGTCCTTGCGTGCAGCTCCAACCGCTCCACGCTGAACAGCTCGGCGAGGATCGGCTCTTCGCTGTCGTCTTGCTCACGAGCGCGGGTGCGATCGCGGCGCGGTACGTCCCGGAGGGACTGGTTCGATCTCAACGTCCGCTCTGGCGCAGGCCGAGTTGGGCGAGCCGCGCCTCTACCTTGGGGATCCTCGATGACAGCGATCGGATCGCCTTGCGACTCAAATGCGCGCTCCCACCCATTGGAACTTCCACACTCGCTGCCGTCCCTTGATGGATCCGTTCCAGACCGACCCAGCTCCGCGAGTGCTGGACCGTACCATCGGCGGCCGTCGAGCCCATAGAGGCCCAGTTCCGACGTGGTTGCAGGAAGATCGTCGCCATGTCGGCGAAGCGTCGGTCATCCTGAGCGAAGGGAAATGGCGGTCCGGCAGCGCTGGGCGTCCTCATCGGGTGCGCCCTCGATCCGGACCGCGTGCATGCGTCGTGAGGTGCCTGCCTTACCCGAGCGATCGAATGTGCTTTCCAGCTTCGCGCTCAAGGACAGCCAATCGAGTGTAGTAGTCCGGGAACTCCGTCAGGTGGGCAAGCGCGATCTTCCCGGTGACGATCGGATCGTTCGCGCTGACGTCGGTGTCCGGGTCTCGGGATCCATGCTCGAGCTCCACGTCGAGCCCCATGCGGAACTGCTCGAGATCGCAACCCAATGCACCGAAGTCGATCCCGAGCTCAGTGGCGACGGCGCGCGCCTCCTCGGCAGTGAACGACCGTTTGGTGGACAGCTCGGTGGCTCTCACGATGATCTCCTTGGCTTGAGAGACGAGGCGGGTCGCCGCGGTGTCAGCGCCGGCAACGTCGCAAAAGGGGCCCGTCAGCCAGGCCCATGCTCCCTGCAGGCCGACAGAGGTAGCTCGTTCAGCTTCGGCCTGTGATCCTCGCGACGGCGGGCGAACCTCGGGCAGCCTGGCTGGACGGCGTGCCCGCCGCCGCTACGCTCGTGTTGGCTTGTCGGCGGGTTTCCGGACCGCGTCCCGGACGTTTCCGAGGGCCTGCTGCCCGGAGCCCTGGATCTGCTTGGCCTTTCCGTGGAGCTCCTGGCCCTTGTTGCCGGTCACCTTGCCGGCGACTTCTTCGACCTTGCCCTCGATCTTGCTCACGGTTCCGCTGGCATGATGGCCGGCCATATCGGAGATCCTTCCGGAGGTGCATGGCGCCGGGGGCGTTGCGGAGCAAGCGGCGACGGCAGCCACTCGGAGTGTCTCCCGGTGGCACGGCCGTGTCATGAAGACGCGTCATCCTCCTCCGGCGATCCTCCTGTCGGCCGCGGGCCGGCACGTCATGACCGACCGTCATGACGCGCCGAATGCGTAACGCGACACTTGCAATCGCCAAGGCGCCGTCGGGGCGAGGAACCACGCTTCGGAGCGCGATCCGCTCCCGCCGCGACGGCTCAACCGCCCTGGCATCGCTGAACGGGAGATCAGGATGAACTACAGAAGCGGCGGCGTTGGGATCGTCGGCGTGATCGTCATCGTCGTGGTGATCCTCTTCCTTGTCGGCGTCATCAAGCTGTAACGCCCGGGATCGTCAGGCTGGGGTTCGCGGAGACGATCCGGCGGCGTCCCGACGCGCCGTGAGCGTGTCACCCGCGGGAGGCTCCTGAGATGTCGTTCAACACGGGCGCGAAGCTCGATCCCTCGCAGGTCGAGGACGTCCGCGGCTCGCGGATCGGTGGGCGCGGCGTGATGGTCGGCGGCGGCGGCGCGATCGGGATCGCCGCCGCCCTCGTGTGGGTGCTCTTGGGCGGCAGCCCGCAGACCGGCGAGGCGGTCGGCGGCCTCGTCGGCCAGACGATCGGCGGTGGCGCCGAGCAGCCGGGGCCCGCCAGCAGTGCCCTGGCGGCGGAGTGCCAGACCGGGGTCGACGCGAACGCCAGCGAGGATTGCCGGATCGTCGGTTACGTCAACAGCGTCCAGGCCTACTGGACCGACGAGTTCGCCGCCTCCGGGCAGCAATACGTCCTGGCCAAGACGCGCTTCTTCACCGACCAGATCAACACCGGCTGCGGCATCGCGTCGTCGGACAGCGGCCCGTTCTACTGCCCCAGCGACAGGTACGTCTACATCGATCTCGGGTTCTTCGACGAGCTCCGCGCGACGTTCGGCGCCCAGGGCGGCCCGTTCGCGCAGGCATACATCCTCGCCCACGAATACGGGCACCACGTCCAGGATCTCCTTGGAACGCTGTCGGGCGGGACGAGCCAGGAAGGAGCAACCGGGCAGTCGGTCCGGATCGAGCTCCAGGCCGACTGCTACGCGGGCGTCTGGGCGGGCAACGCGGCTGCGACAGGGTTCCTCGTGCCGCTCACGGACGCCGAGATTGCCGACGCGCTCGATGCCGCGTCGGCCGTTGGCGACGACCGGATCCAGCAGGAGATGCAGGGCCAGGTCAACCCCGAGACCTGGACCCACGGCTCGTCCGCGCAGCGCCAGAAGTGGTTCACGGCCGGCTACCAGGCGGAGTCGCCGGAGGGTTGCGACACGTTCAACGGCAGCCTCTGAGGCCAGCCCGGACGCGGCCCTCGAGGCGCCTGCGCGGCGGGCGGGACCCTGATGCACCCGGTCGAGTTCGAGGTCCGAACGCGAAGTTCCGGCTGAAGGCCGAGCAACGGAACCGCGGTCCGAGCGTCCTGGCCACTCGGCGCTTCGGACTGAGGATGCCACGCGCGTGCATCGGCCGACACCCTTCGCTCGATTGCCGGCCGACCAAGCCCGGACCTTCCTCCAGCATTTCCGCTGACGACGTGGCCCGCGCGACGCTTACGAGCCGTCAGAATTGGGGCTTACGCTCGGTGCCGCGATGCCCTACAGTCCGCCGGTGCAGACAGGGGCGGTGATCGCTGCATCGGGCGGCGCACTGGTCATCGAGACGCGTGGCCTGAGCAGGCGGTTCGGCGAGCTCGAGGCAGTCGCCGGCATCGATCTCCGGGTCCCGACCGGCGGCGTATATGGCTTCCTGGGCCCCAACGGGTCGGGCAAGACGACGACGATTCGGATGCTCCTGAGCCTCATCCGGCCGACCCGCGGTTCGAGCTGGCTGTTCGGCGAGGAAGTCACCGCGAACGCCCCGGTCCTCAAGCGGGTCGGAGCCATGGTCGAACGGCCGGCCGCGTATCCGTACCTCACGGCGACTGACAACCTCCGCGTCCTCGGCCTGGCCCGCGGCATCGGCGAACCCCGCCTCCGAGCGCTGGTGCCGGAGGCCCTCGAGCGGGTTGGGCTCGCGGCTGCCGCGAATCGCCAGGCTGGGCGCTTCTCGACCGGCATGCGCCAACGACTGGGGATCGCCGCCGCCCTCCTCGACCGCCCGGAGCTGGTGATTCTCGACGAGCCCGCCAACGGCCTCGATCCGAGCGGCGTGATCGATGTCCGCGACCTGATCGCAGGGCTCGCCCGGGACGGCACCACGGTCTTCCTGTCGAGCCACGTGCTCCCGGAGGTCGAGGCCCTGTGCCAGCGGGTGGCCATCCTGCAGGCCGGCAAGATCGTGGCGGAGGGTGAGACGCAGGCAATGCTCCAGCGCGGAACCCGGCTCTACGTCCGGTTCGATTCGGCTGCCCAGGCCGCGCAGGCTGAGCCCCTGCTGGCGCCGTTCGGCAGCGTCGAAGCCGTCCCCGCCTCCTCGGCGCTGCTGCTCGACGCGTCGCAGGACCACGGATCGAAGGTTGCCCGCTCGCTCGCCGATGCCGGCCTGTACCCGGCCGAGCTGACGGTGCGGCGGCCGAGCCTCGAGTCCGTGTTCATCGAGCTGACGACGGAGCACCAGGCAGCATGAGCGGTCTCGTGAAGGCCGACCTGATTCGCTTCCGCAAGCACGGGGCGATCCAGCTCATCGTCCTGGCGGTCCCACTCCTGACCGCGCTGTTGTTCGTCCTGGGCGCACTGGGGGCGGGCCCGGAGCTACCGCCGTTCGACGCTGCGGCCTACCGGCAGGAGCTCATCGATCAGGGCATGGGGTTGGGCTTGCCCCAGGACCAGGCCGACGAGATCCTCGACGGGATCGTCGCCGCCGAGGCCGAGAACCAGGCGCAGCAGCACGAGAAGAACACGATCGAGCGCGGTCACTACGCGTTCCCCCAGAGCCTCCTCACGGTGCTCGGCAACTCGTACCTGGTGCTCCTCGCCGCGATCCTGCTCACGGCCACCACCCTCGGCGATGAGTTCGGCTCGGCGACGATCCGAATCGCACTGCTGGCATCCAGCGACCGACGCCGGTTCCTGGCCGTTCGTCTGGCGATGATCGGCGTCGTTGTCGCGGCGATCTTCGCCGTCCTCCTGGTCCTCGGCGCCGTGCTGCCCATCCTCGCCGGCGTGCTCGGCGCCAGCCTGCCCGTCCCAGCGGACCTCGACACCGGGGCGCTCGCGGTCCTCGTCGGCGGGCTGCTCGTCGTGGCGATCGCGGTGACTGGATTCGCGGCGTTTGCGACCGTCCTCGTCCGGTCGGGCGGACTAACGCTCGTGGCGGTGCTCGTCTACATCGTCATCGAAGCGGCCATCCTCACCGTGTTGTTACAGGTCCCCGCGTTGAAGGCGGGCGGCGACTTCGACTGGATCCCGAACGCCTTCCCGGTCCGGGGCTTCGTGACCTTCGTCGACTCGGCGATGAACGCGGCCGGGCGCCTGACGACCTTCCCCGGCGAGGTGGTCGACCGCAGCCTTGCGGGGGCGTGGGTGCCATTGGCTGCCCTCGCGATCTGGGCGTTCGTCTTCCTCGGCCTGGCCTTCCGCCGGTTCGGGCGGATGGACATCGTGGAGTAGCGGCGACCCGCGTCGATCAGGCCGCGGCAGGACCACGACCCGGCGGGGCCGGCTCCTCACCGATCGACTGGGTGGCGCTCGCCCGCTGAGAATTTCCGGCCGCGCCGGGCGCGGGGAGCCATCACAACGAACTGGCCCCGGCTCGCTGCCGGGGCCAGACGCTCAGCTGTTGCCGGTTCTTACCTCTCGCCGGTTCCCCCACGGCAGAGGCCCAACGTCCCGGGGGAGCCCTTCGGCAGGCCGTAGTACTTCCAGGAGTCCGCGGCGGTCTGGACCTGCGAGACGGTCTGGCCTGACGTCTGATCGAGGTCGTTCAGGCCGCTGGCGGCGCAGGCAGAATTGGCGTGGTCCAGCGCACCGGTTACGTTGGTGTTGTTGATCTGGTTGGGCGGCCCCTTCACCTCGCCGGCGAGCACGACGCTCGCGCCGAGGGCGAACACCAGTAGGGCCGCGCACAGCGCGCTGAACAACCGACGAAGCATCGGCATAGACCTCCTCGCGCGCCAGGGTCGGTCTCGCCATTGGCATCCGGCACGTGTCGAAGGCGACCGCTTCATCGAGACACGTGTTGTGGGACGCCCCCGGAATACCCCTGCCACCCCGCGCGTTCGGCGAAATATGCGCTCGTCGCGATCCCTTGCATAGGTCTTCGCCTTCGCGGGTGGTGCATCGGCGCACCGGCGACCTTGGGGCATCGAACTCGACGTCGCCGAGCTTGAGACGATGCTCGCCCGCCACGAGCGACAGGCCGGCGGCGCCGGCGACTCGGCCGTCCGAGAGATCCAGCCGTCCGGCGAAGGAACGAGGTTCCCCGGGGCCCGGGGAGCGACCGCTCCCCGTGCGCGATCGCGGTGCGTGTTGTCACCAGGCCGGGGCCGGCTGGCAGGACCCGGACGCCGTGCCCGGCGCCGTCGGGGTACGGTTTCGGGAACCTCGGCCGCAAACGGAGGTCCGCCCCGATGTCGTCCCGCCATCCTCTTCCTTCCGCCAAGCGACTGTTTCGCCGGCTCGGGCGCGCGTCCGCGCTCGTCGAGACCACGGGCGCCCCGTTCGACGAGGCGCTCGGCCGTGTGCGAGACGCCGAGCTCACCGAGCGCGCCGCGGCACGCCGTCGGGCCTTCGACCTCGAAGATCTCGAGCACCGCCTGGCCACCGGCCGGCTGACGCGACGCCAGTTCCTGCGGCGTGCGGCAGCGGCCGGGGTTGGCTCGGCGGCGCTCGCCGCGCTCGGGCCGGCGCAGGTGCTGGCCAGACCAAGCACGAGCGCGCCGGCGAACCAGGCGCGCGTCGTGATCGTGGGCGCGGGCGCGGCAGGCGTGCGCGCCGCACACCTGCTCGGCAAGTTCGGCATCGCCTCGACTGTCTACGAGGCGTCCGGGCGGATCGGCGGCCGGACGTACACCGACACGACGGCGATGCCGGGCGTCCTCATCGAGCACGGCGGCGAGTTCATCTCGACCGAGCACAGCAGCGTCCGCAACCTCATTCGAAACCTCGGGCTTCACCTCGAAGTCGTCGACGGGGGCGCGACCCCGACCGGCAATGAGCTCTACCTGGTGGATGGCTCGCTCTATACGGAGGCGGCGGCGACCGCCGACTGGGCGGCCGGCGTCTGGAAGGCCTTCAAAGATGAGCAGCAGGCAGCGCCCTGGCCGCAGACCTTCGATGCTTTCACGGCGCGCGGCGCCGAGCTCGACTCGATCTCCGTGGTCGACTGGTTCGACCCCGCCAACCCCAGGGCCAACCCGCTGCTCGCCGATCTCGGACCCAGGTCCCGGCTGGCACGACTCATGGCGACGGACACGGTCACCGAGTACGGCGCCGATCCAGAGCAGCAGCCGGCCCTCAACCTGCTCTACCTGTTGGCCTGGAACTCGAAGGGCTCGATCAGCCCCCTGCCCGGCACGGACGAGCTCTACCACACCGTCGAGGGCAGTGGCGCGATCGTCGACCGGATGGTGGCGGACCTGCCGCTGGCGACCATCGAGACGAACAAGGCGCTCGTGGCGATCGAGGGGCCGTCCGCGGGCCCATACACCTGCCACTTCTCCGACGGGACCTCGGCGGTTGCCGATCACCTCGTGCTCACGATCCCGTTCGGGCTGCTGCGCGAGGTCGCCATCGATTCGCGGATCAGCGACGGCTTCAGGCCGGCCAAGCAGCGGGCCATCGCCGAGAGCCCGATGGGCACCAACGCCAAGATCCACATCGAGCTGACCGAGCGGACCTGGGGGCCGGGCCACGACCGCCTCATCGGCGGCGTCCCGTACGCGACCAACGGGATCGGCTACTCCGATCCCGACGGTTTCCAGTGCATCTGGGACGCGCGACCGGGCGTGACCGGCGGCCGCGGCATCCTGCTCTACTACCCGGGCGGCGCCCACGGCGCCGGCCTGCGCGGCCACGACGTGTTCGGCGTGCCGAACCCGGCCGACGTCAGCGGCGTGCTCGGCCGGGTGGATGGCTTGTTCCCCGGGACGAAGGCCGCCTACACCGGCCGGGCGATCCAGTCGTTCTGGGCGGCCGAGCCCTGGCACCGCGGGGCCTACTCGTACTGGGGGATCGGCCACTACACGGGCTTCGCCGGCGCCGAGGGCCTCCAGGAGGGCCGGATCCACTTCGCCGGCGAGGCGACCTCGCTCGAGTTCCAGGGCTACATCAACGGGGCGGTCGAGACCGGCGAGCGCGTGGCAAGGGAGATCAAGGGCCAGGTGTAGGTCATGACGCCATGGTCACCCGGATCTCGATGGAGCGGCTGAGGCGCCATAATTCGCCCCATGGTGGGCGACGTGACCTCGATGGAGCACGGCACGTCCCGCCGGATCGCCGACGGCGGCGCGCTGGACCCCCTCGTCGGACCCCAGTGTTCCCTGGCGGTGCAGCTGCGCCGGGCGAGCGGCGACGTGATCGGGCGGAGCGCCGAGCGCGATGCGATCTCACAGGAGCTCAACGAGGCGACAGCCCGCCTCGCGGCTGTGACCGTCGAAGGCGAGCCGGGCATCGGCAAGACGCGGCTGCTGCTCGCGGCCGCCGAGCTCGCGTCGACACGGGGGTTCACGTGCGTCGCGATCACCGCCGACGAGGAGATCCGCGGGCCGTTCCTCGTGGCGCGCAGCCTGTTCGCCTCGAGCGCGATCCATAGCACGGCCGAGGGGACGCCCGCGGAGGTCGCGGTCGGCCGGGTGGTCGAGGCCATCTCGGGGCGTGACGAGCCGGGTTTCGAGACCCTGTCGCCCGATGCCAAGCTTCTCCGGGCCTTTGATCTCGCGGGCGTGGCCGTCTCGGCGCTCGCCGGGGTCCGGCCGCTGGCGCTGCTCATCGACGACGTCCAGTGGGCCGACGACGACACGCTCCGGCTCCTCCGGTACGTCGTCCGGAGCGATGCCGATCGGCCGGTCTTCCTGTTCCTGACGATCCGGCCGGACGAGTTCGCCTCGGTCACCGAGGCGGTGAACTTCGTCGCCGACATGGAGCGGATGGGCCTCGTCCGGCGGTTGCGGCTCGGACGGTTCAGCTCGGTCGAGGCGGCCGAGCTCCTGAAGCGTGTCCTCGGTGGGCCGGTCGACGCCGCATCCGCGGCCGCGATGCACGTCCAGTCGGAGGGCGTGCCCTTCATCATCGAGGAGCTGGCTCGGACGCACCGTGAGGCCGGCACGCTCCAGCAGTTCGACGGTGAGTGGAAGCTCGGCCGCAACGCCAGCCGGCTGGTCCCGTCGGCGGTCCGGACGCTCATCGACCGGCGCGCCGCCCGACTCCCGGCCGGGACGCGGGCTGCACTCGGAGATGCGGCGATCCTCGGCCGCAGCTTCAGCCTGCGCGACCTCCGAGCGATTCGCGAACGATGCGGCTCGGGGCAGCCGGCCACGCAGGGGCAGCCGGCAACCGCGGGTGACGACGCGGCGGGCGTCGCCGGCGAAGGTCGGGAGCCCCTTGCCGACGACCTCGGGCCGGCGGTCCGAGCCGGCCTCCTGCTGGCGCAGGCACCGGGCGAGGCCGCGGACTTCACGTTCACCCACGAGCAGGTCCGCCAGTTCGCCGCGAACCAGCTCTCGGCGGCTCGGCGGCGACAGGTCCACGCCGCGGTCGTCGACCTGCTGCTCGAGGGCGGCGACCCGGCGCCTGCCGGCCTGCCGATGCTCGCGCGGCACGCGCTTGCGGCCGGTGACACGGCGCGGGCCGCACGGTTCTCGATCGACGCGGCGACCGCGGCCCTCGCGTCCAACGCCCCGGAAGAAGCGCTGCGGCTCGTCGAGCAAGCCCTGCCGGTCGTCTCGACACCCGCTGATCGCCGGGTCCTCCTGGCCACGCGTGATGACGCCTACGCCGCGGTGCGGCGGACGGCCGAGCGGCTCGACGGCCTGACCGAGCTGGCGTCGCTCGCGGAGGCGATGCGCGACCCGGCGATGGAGCTGGACGTGCAGCTCCGGCGGGCGTCTGCGCTCCGGATGAGCCACGATGAGGACGCCGCCGCCGAGCTGGCCCGTCGAGTGCGCACCCGCGCGGCCGAGCGCGGCGACGCCGGCCTGGAGCTCCGGGCGTGCCTCGAGCTGGGCCAGGCCCTCCTGCGAAGCCCGCTCGGCGAGTCGTATGGTGGTGCCGCGGTCGAGATCGACCTGGACGGTGCCGAGGAGGCATACCGACGGGCCATCGAGCTCGCGGAGCAGCTTCACGACGACCCCAGCCTGGCCGCCGCGCTCCGCGAGATCGGGGCGCTCGACTTCGCGAAGGGGCGTGGTTGGTTCGCCGCCGAGCTCCGGGCGGGCCGCGCGAACGAGCTCCTCGCGAAGCTGGCGTCGGGCGCCGAGCTCGAGGACGTGATCCTGGCAACCCCGGTCGGTCCACTGTTCATCGAGTCGACCCAGGTCCTCGACCGTGCCCTTGGGATCTTCGAGCGGCTCGGGGATCGCACCGGCGTCATGTCGACGGTCATCGCCATGGCCTATGCCCAGTACGGGACGGTCATGCACTTCACATCCTCGGCCCGCCATCTCGAGGAGATCCGGCGGGTGACCGCCCGCCTGTCCGAGCTCGTCACCGAGAGCGAACGAGCCCGCCTCGACCTCCAGATGCTGTTCGGTGTTCACGTGTGGTCGCGGGCCAAGGTGGTGCCCGATTCAGCGCTGACGCGTGGCGAGGAGGCCCATCGGGCCGCGAAGCTCCAGGGCGACCGGGCGATCGAGTTCCTGTCCGCGGGTGGGGTGGCGCTCTGCCTGCTCGAGCTCGGCGACATCGCGGGGGCGGGGCGATGGCTGGACCTGGCCGCCGCCGCGGCATCGATGGCGCCGTCAAGGAGTCGTTCCATCGAGCTCGAGACCTGGCGGGGCATGGTCGGGGCTGGCGCGGGCGACGCCGAGGCCATGCGACGCCATCTCGAGAAGGCCGTCGCCCTGGCGACCGAGGGAGGTCGGGCGTCCGCACGGTGCGAGGCCCTGGCCCGCCTGGCGATCGAGGCGGCAAAGCTGGTCGCCGCGGGCGCCGGCGGCGGGACTCCGGATCCGGCGCTCGTGGAGCTCGTCGAGCGCTCGGCGTCCGAGGTGAAGAGCCTGCTGCCGCTCCTGCCCGGCCACGCCCCGTGGGGCGCGCAGGCTGACGCCGCGCTCGCGACGGTTGCGCTCGCCCGCGGCGACATCGAGGTCGCCGTGATGACCGGCGGCTCGGCGCTTCAGGCCCTTCAGGCCGGGCTCCACGAGGACGCCAGCCTGGAGATCGTTCTTCCTGCGGCCCGGGCCGTCCTGACCGGAGGCCCGCCCGAGATGCAGGGATTCGTGCGCGGGTTCCTCCAGCAGACGCTGACCCGGATCGCCCAGGGCACGGCGGACGAGTCGATTCGCGTCCGGTGGCTCACGGGCCCGATCGGCCGTGATCTCGTGGAGCTGGCCGGCCCGATGGAGGCGTCCCCCGCCAGTGCGCCTGCGCCCGGCTCCGCCGCGCACGATGCCGGACCGAGCCTCGACGACGGCGAGCGTCGGCTCCTCCAGCTCCTGACCGAGGGCCGCACGAATGCCGAGATCGCGACCGAGCTCGACATCGGCGAGGACGACGTGGCCCAGCAGCTCGCGCGGCTGCAAGCCCGCCTGGGCGCCTCGAGCCGCGCCGAGGCGACGTCGCTCGCGTTCCGCGGTCTCGCCGCAGTGGGCATCCGCTGATGGCCGGGTCCAGTTGATGGCCATCCGCGCGCGCGTTGACCGCCACAAGTGCATCGGCGCGGGCAATTGCATCACCCTCGCCCCCACGGCGTTCGATTGGCTGGCCGGCGACTACGGCAAGAGCGACGTCGTCGGACCCGACAGCGTGGACGAGGAGGTCCTCCGCGCCGCCGCGTTCTCGTGCCCGACCGGCGCCGTGGTCCTCGAGGACGTCGCCGAGCTCCTGCCCTGGCAGCTGCGCGGCAAGGCCGGGCCGGCCCGGCGGGTCATGAAGACCTTCATGTTCACCGACATCGTCGGTTCGACGAGCCTCGTCGAGGCGCTTGGCGACGAGGCCTGGGAGACGATGCTCCGCTGGCACAACACCGCCCTCCGTGAGGTGTTCACGGCCCAGGGCGGCAAGGAGATCTCGACGACCGGTGATGGGTTCTTCGTCAGCTTCGACTCGCCGGACCTCGCGGTGGCTGCGGCGGTCGCGATCCAGCGGCGGCTCGCGGAGCAGCGCGCGACGCAGGGATTCGCGCCCCAGGTTCGGATCGGGCTCCACGCCTCGGACGCGACGCTCGTCGGCGGCGACTTCCACGGCAAGGGCGTCCATGAGGCCGCGCGGATCGCGGCCCTCGGCGGAGCCGGCGAGATCGTGGCGAGCGCCGTGACGGTCGGGGAGTCACACCGGACGTCCGGCCTTCGGAGCGCGACGCTCAAGGGCCTCTCCGAGCCGATCGAGGTCGTGACTGTCGACTGGCGCTGAACGGGGATCGTCTCGGCCTGTGGCGCGCTCCCGGCGCCGGGCCGTAGCAACCCACCGGGCCGCGACCGACCCGTCGGGCATCCGCCGTCAGCCCGGGACGGTGCCTGCCGGCTGGTCGCCGTAGCCGTGCGCGGCGATCTCGGTGGCCCGCCCGCGATACGCGTCGGGCGTCGGCGCGGTCCGTGCCCGGAAGCCCTCGACCATCCGGTTGTACATGGAGAACGCCGCGGCGATGAGCACCGCGAGCTGGACGTCGGCATCGGTCGCGCCCGCCGAGCGGGCCGCCTCGACGTCGGTGGCGCCGAGCTCGCGAGGCTCGCCTCGAACCGTCCTGGCGACGTGGAGCAGGGCCCGCATCCTGGCGTCGACCCCGTCCGAGGAGCCGAGCTTGATCCCGTCGATCAGGGCCGCGACCCCCGCCGCCCCGCTCCCTTCGAGCAGGGCCCCGGCATGGGCGCCATGCGAGTCCATGCAGAAGAAGCAGTCGTTCGCCGCCGAGACGGCGGTCGCCAGCATCTCCCGTTCGGCTCGGGTCAGGGTGGCCCCCGGGAAGTCGTTGACCAGGAGCTCGTCGGCGAGGCCTCGAAGATGTCGGCCCAGGCCCGGCGTCAGCCGGATCGCCGCGAGGATGCCCGGGACGTCGGGCAGTCCGCCGACGATCGGCGATTCCTGGGAGCGCGTGAGGCGTTCTTCGTCGCGTGCCATCCGGACCATCTCCTGTCGTTGACGGGCAGCCCACACGATACGCCGGATGGTTCGCGCGGAGCCCGACGGCCCCGCGGACAGAAGCCGGGCGAGGTTGCGGCTTCCACCGCCGGATCGACGCTGATCCGCCGGCGACGCCTTCGGTGGAGGATTTCACGGGAGCCAGCCGGATCGCTCGATGAGCCTTGTCGAAAACCCACCAGGACCTTTCGCGCGCGATCAGAACTCCTGGAGGTAGGCCTCGACGATGCGCGGGTCCGCCGCGAGCTCCGCGGCCTCGCCCTTCATCACCACCTACCCCGTGTCGATGACGTACGCCCGACTGGCGGCCTCGAGGGCCACGGCCACGTTCTGCTCTGCGAGCAGGACGGCCTTGCCGCGGCGGTTCATCTCGACCATGACGTCGACGATCCGATCGACGATCACCGGTGCGAGTGCGCCTGCGGCTCTGTCGTCCCCAAGCCGCTGCGCGGGGTTCGTCCCGCCCCCGTCTGGCCGCAGCCCCGGCCCCTTGCTCCGATCCTCGCTCATCGACCTCCCGGAGGCGCCGCTCGAGGATGGCCGCACGAATGGGCGGCGTGGTCATGACGGGCAGACCGATCCATGGTCAGGATCGGTGGCCGGCCGCCCGGCGTCATGACGGATCGTCACTTCCGTCACGGCGGGGTGACGCGCCGGGGCAGGTCACAAGCGTCAAGACACCTGTGCCCCTGTCGGATGCCCAACGCGGCGGCGTGCGCCGACGGATGCCCGTGCGCCGAGTGTGGTTACCAGCCGCAGGCGCTCGCGCTCGCCGGGGCGCTGATGCTGCAGCGCCGGGCCGAGTTCTCGTCGATCGAGTTCGTGCCCTGGATGGACGGCACGTTCGAGGTGTGGGTCGGCGATGAGCTCGTCCACTCGATGGAGCGGGACGCCGGCTTCCCGACAAGCGAGGCCATCATCGAAGCCCTGCAGCCCGGTAGCCGGTCGGGTCCGGCTGGATGGCTCAGCCGCCGGCTCCTGCCGGAAGAACAGCCACATTGAGCCAGCGCTCGCCGGTCGCTCGGCGCATGGCGAAGGTCAGTGCGAACGGCGACGTCTGGCTCGACTGGAGGTTCCCCGCGGCGTCGTAGACCTCCTCGACCATCGTGCCCCGGGAATCGAGACCAAGGCTCAGGCCATCCTGCCGGCCGAAGGGAACCAGCAGGGACACGGAGATCGCGTCGATCCGGTATCGGGTGATCGTTCTCGACCCGGTTGCGGCCGCGGTCCGGATTCGGTCCTGCATCTCGACGAGCCGGTCGCCGTGATCGACGGCGGTGAGGAGGGTCTCGTCGCCTCGAAGCAGGGCCTGGTTCTCGAGGTCGAGGTTCTCGGCCAGCGTCAGCACGACCTCGCGCATCCCGGGACCGGCGAGCTGGTGGTCGAAGTCCACGACGTCCTGCCCCACGGTGATCGCGGGGAACGTCGCCGGATCGACCTGCTCCGGCAGGCGGTTCATCATCTCGGTCGAGTCGGCCGTGAATGCCTCCCGGGCCGGGGCGCCGGCCGCGACGATGCCGACGCCGATGACGAGGACCGCGGCGGCGGCGAGCCCGACCCGTACGAGGCCGCGCCCGAGCCCGGCACCGGCACTGCCCGAGCCGCCGCCCCAGGCCAGCCCGGTCAGCCAGCGGCGCAGCCCATCCGCGTCCGAACGTGGTTCGGGCATGACGCGCTCGATGAGCGGACGGGCCAGCGACACGGTGATGAGGCCGGCCAGCAGGCCGACCTTCGCCCCGAACTCGTCGGTCTGGGGTGCCATCAGGAGGGTGCTCGCCACGGCCACGAGGAGGCTGAACACGACCCGCCCGACTCGCCCGGCCGGCACGGTCTTCGGGTCCGTGATCATGAAGAACAGGAAGATCAGGACCTCGGGTGAGGTGACGATGACCCGCCAGAAGTCGACCCCGCAGACCGGCGCGAACGACCAGCTCGCGACCATGCAATGGCCCGAGCCGGCGAGGATCCCGATGCCGGCCGCCAGCGCGACCCAGAAGGTCGCGGCCATGACGAGGAGATGGAGTCGCCGCGTGATCAGGAGGCCACCGACGACGATGACGGCGTAGGCCGCGATCATCCAGGCGTTCAGCGGCGCCCACCAGAAGTCGAGCGGCTCGACCCGGGAGCTGCCGAGCACGACGAAGGCGACGACGAGCCCGATGTTGGACGGGTTGAACACGTGTGAGCCGCGGTAGCGGATGACGTACTTCGAGAGGAGGGAGAGGCCGGCCACCGCCGCGAAGACGTACCAGGCGTAGATCGACCAGGGGTCGGCCCGGGGCGTCCCGACGACGCGGAGGATGAGGGCGACGCCGCTGCCCGTCAGCATCGCGCTCGCCGGCCAGACGAACGCCCGGCTCTGGCGGAAGGTCAGGGCAACCTCGATGACCGCGCAGGTCAGGATGGCCGCGAGGATCTGGGGCACGCTGACCTGGAAGTGAAGGCCGACCTGCCCGAGGACGTGGATGGTGATGATGACCGCGGCGACGTGGAGGCGCGGATCGCGAGCGTTCGGCAGGACGAGGGGGTAGCTGCTGCCGCCGAATGCGAGCGCCCGGCTCGTCACGTCGTCTCCGGGCTGGCGATCGCCCGAGGCCGGGGGCGTTTGGCGGGACCGAGGCGGGGAATCACTCGTTCATGGTGCCGCATCGTGGACGCCTCGTTGCCTCGTTGCGGGTCGTGACCTCGTCGCGGCTGACGCGGGCGTCGGCCGGGCCCGTGACTGACGGTCAGGCCGGGCCCGGCCGCTCGGCCGAGGCCGAGCCCCGCCGCGCCGAGATCCAGTCGTCCAGGCTTCGCAGGGCGCCGGCCACGCCGCCCGGCCGGTAGATCATGACGACAATCAGCAGCAGGCCGTAGAGCACGAGGTGGATCCCGGGCAGGGTCGAGAGCTGGGTCTTGATGTACTCGACCCCGACCGACAGGGGGAAGGCCACCACTGCGGCGCCCCAGAGGCTGCCTCGGCCGCCGATGTAGGCGATCGCCAGGACCTCGACGGTGTGCGAGGTCAGCATGACGTCCGGCGTCAGGATCCCGTAGTAGTGGGCATAGAAGCCGCCGAGCCAGCCGGCGAAGGCGCACGACAGGACGAAGTTGATGACCAGGTACCGAGTCGGGTTGATGCCCGAGGCCCGCGCCGCGTTGAGGTTCTGGCCGATCGCCCGGAAGGCCAGCCCGATGTGCGATCGGATGACCGCCGTCAGGACGACCATCGTGATGACGAGCATCCCGAGGATGACGTAGTAGTACGGCAGGTTCTCGGGCGTATCCAGCAGCAGGGGCACGCTCAGGCCGAGCGAGCCGCGGGTGATGTCCGGGAGGTTCCGAACGAGGCCCATCAGGGCCAACCCGACGAACCAGGCCATGACCGCGGCGTAGATGCCCCGCAACCGGAGGGTCAGGGCCCCCGTCATCAGGCCGACCAGGCCGGACACGCCGCCACCGACGAACATCCCGATCCATGGCGAGATGCCGAGATTGACGGCCAGCAACCCCGACGTGTAGCCGCCGAGGCCCACGAACGCGGCGAAGCCGAAGTTGACGATGTTGATGTAGCCGGCCGTGAAGTCGAACGCGACGGCCTGGGCCGCCATGAACGCCGCGCCCACCAGCCAGCGCCGGTAGTCCTCGCCGTCGAACGGCGGAATGAAGGGCAACACGATGGCCACCCCGAGGACCGCCAGCAGGGCCACCCGACGGCGGAGGTTGGCTGCCCGGGCGGCCGCGACGGCCGAGCCGGTACCGAGCGCGGCGGGTCGGCCGGTCACTGCTCCCAGACCCCCTTGACCCCGCTCCCGAAGAGGCCCGATGGCTTGAACAGCAGGATGAGGATGATGAAGCCGGTCGGGAGGACGTCGACCCAGCCGACCTGGGTGTAGGTGATCGTGAGGTTCTGGAGCAGGGCGACGATGAAGGCTCCGGCGATCGCCCCCTGGACGTTGCCGAGCCCGGCCAGGATCACCACGAACCATGCCGTGTACAGCGGCTGGAGCCCGACGTCCGGGAACGACGGGAAGAGGAACAGCAGCGACGCTCCGGCCAGCGCGGCCAGGCCGCAGCCGACCGCCATCGTGAGGGTGAAGATCCGGTTGAGGTCGATGCCGGCCATCTGCGCGCCGGTCTCGTCCTGGGCAACGGCCCGCATCGCCCGTCCGGTCCTGGTGCGGAGCAGGAACGCCGAGAACAGCCCGATCGTCACCATCGCGATGACGAGGACCATGGCCCGGTCGACCGAGATCGAGACCCCAAGCAGCTCGATGGGCCGGACGTCCCAGTAGTGGGAGATCCCGCGGAAGTCGTTGCCGAGCGTCAGCCGATAACCGTTGATCAGGACGACAGACACGCCGGCGGTGAGCAGGAACGTGTTCATGACCCACTGGTCACGGCTGCGCCGCCGAAGGGGCCTGAACAGCACGTTCTCCAGCAGCACCCCGACGAGCGCGCCGACCAGCAGGGCCGCGATCATCCCAGGGAACGGCCCGATGACCTTGAGCCAGGTCAGCGACGGGTCGTCGCGCAGGGCCTCCTGGATCGGGCTGAAGACCGTGAAGGCGGTGAACGAGCCGATCAGGAACAGCTCGCCGTGGGCGAAGTTCGGGATGTTCATGATCCCGAAGATCAGCGCCAGCCCGGCGGCCATGATGGCCCACATGCCGCCGGTCACGAGGGTGTTCACCAGGATCGACGGCTGGGCGAAGGCCGACCAGACCATGACCAGCGCCGCCACACCCAACGTCAACCAGGTGAAGCTCATGAAGCGCCGCAGGAACGGCACCTGGCGGAGGTTCGTGGCGGTCGTCATGTCGGCCTCAGATCCCCAGGTAGGCTTCCTGGACGTGGCTGTCGGCGAGGAGCTCCTGGCCCGTCCCTTCCAGGACGATCCGGCCCTGCTCCAGGACGTAGGCCCGGTCCACGAGGTGGAGGGTCGTGTTGACGTTCTGCTCGACGAGGAGGATCGTCACGCCCCGCTCCCGAAGCGACTTGAGGGCCGCGAAGGTGTCGAGGGTCGCCATCGGGGCGAGGCCGAGCGACGGCTCGTCGACGAGGAGCAGCGAGGGCGAGGCCATCAGGCCGCGGCCGATGGCCAGCATCTTCCGTTCGCCGCCGCTCAGGGTTCCGGCGAGCTGGGTCCGGCGCTCCTGGAGTCGCGGGAAGAGCTCGAACACGAGGTCTGTCGTCGTCGTGATGGCGGCGCTGTCGCTGACGGCGTAGGCGCCGACGAGGAGGTTCTCGTAGACCGACATCGCCGGGAAGAGGTTGAGCGTCTCGGAGACGTACCCGAGGCCCATCCGACTGACGAGGTGAGCCGGCGCGCCGCCGATCTGGCGACCCCCGAGCGCGACTGAGCCGCTGATCGGCTCGAGGAAGCCGGCGATCGCTCGGAGCGTCGTCGTCTTGCCCGCGCCGTTGGGTCCGAGGATGGCCACGAACTCGCCCTCGTCGACGTGGATCGAGACGCCCCACAGCACCTGGAGCAGCTCGTAGCCGGCCTCGAGGTCCGTGAGCTCGAGGATCCGGCGCTTCGGGGCGGTCATCGTCGGTCTCACAGCATGTAGTTCTGGCCGAGATAGGCCTCGCGGACACGCTCGTCGCGGGCGACGCTCGCGGCGTCGCCGTGGGCGATGAGCTGGCCATACTGCAGGACCGACAGGCGGTCGCACAACTCCATGATCAGCCGCATCACGTGCTCGACCATGAGGATCGTGACCCCGTCGTCCCGGATCCGGCGGAGGAGCGCCGCCATGCTTGCCAGCTCGCCGGGTGTGAGCCCCGCCGCGAGCTCGTCGAGGAACAGCAGCCTGGGCCTGCTGGCCAAGGCCCGCGCCAGGTCGAGCCGCTTCAGCTGGGCGGCATTGAGATGCGAGGCGATCGTGGCGACCGACCGCGGGAACTCAACGTACTCGATCATCTCGAGCGCCCGCTGGCTGATCTGGTCACGGTGGATCTCCGGATCGCCGAACGCCGCCGCCACGAGGACGTTCTCGAAGACCGACAGGTGCGGGAACGGGCGCGGGATCTGGAACGTCCGGCCGACCCCGAGCCGGCACATCCGGTCGGCCGACAGGCCGGTCGTATCGCGGCCGTCGAACCGGACCGTGCCGCCGTTCGGTCGCAGGTCGCCGGCGAGGCAGTTGAGGAGGGTTGTCTTGCCGGCCCCGTTCGGCCCGATCAGCCCGAAGATCTCCCCGGCTTCCACGGAAAAGGTGACGTCGTCGACGGCGGTCAGCCCGCCGAACCGCTTGGTGACGCCGCTGAGCTCAAGGAGCGACATGGGGCCTCGCTGTGGGTGGTGGAGGGGGCCGGCCGCTTGCCGGCCCCCTCGGGTTCGGAACCGCAGGCTAGCTCAGGACTTTGCCTCGAGCTGGCCCGAGGCCTGGTCGGCCGGCCAGACGACCGTCCGATCGCCGCTGTGGTACTGGGTGACAGGGAAGATGTAGTGGCCGCCACCGACGACGGGATCAGGGATCGAGTCCGCGCTGAAGTCGTAGCTCGACATGATGATCCCATCGGTGTAGGTCAGCTGGCCCGTCCAGAGCTTGTCCTGGGCTTCCTTGTAGAGGGTGGCGCTGGTGATGGAGCCCTGGTCTGTCAGGGTCTGCTGCATCAGCTTGATGAAGAAGTTCGTCCAGTCATAGGACAGGCCGGCCGCCGCCGCGCTCGGGTCGGAGCCGTACTTGTCCTTGTAGGCCGACTGGAACGCCTTGGCTGCGTCGGTCGCGAAGCCCGGGACCGAGTCGAGGACGTAGTCCGAGGACGAGCCGGTCATGTCGTACCAGTCGCCGAACCAGCCGAGGCCGTCGGCGACGATGAGGGACTTGAGGCCGGCGTCGTCAGTGGCCTTGATGAAGGCTGCGATGGACGCAGCTGCCGTGCTCGTGCCCGCGATCACCGGCACGTTGTCGCTCTTGTACCGCGCCGTCAGCGCCGAGAAGTCGGTCTGGGTGAGCGGGAAGTAGTCCTCGCTCTTGATGGTCCAGCCGGTGCTCGTGAAGTCCTGCTTGAGCCCGGCGCCGAAGGACCGGCCCCAGTCGGTGTCCTCGCCGTAGATGGCCACCGTCTTCGACGCCGGCGTGTAGGTGCCGGCGGCGACGGCGTCGTTGATGGCCCCCACGTAGGCGGTCGTGAGC
Source organism: uncultured Chloroflexia bacterium (assembly GCA_963719145.1). Lineage (GTDB taxonomy): Bacteria > Chloroflexota > Limnocylindria > Limnocylindrales > CSP1-4 > UBA5189. The sequence continues at coordinate 759,844 of CAVRAX010000003.1, read as the reverse complement.
TTGACCGGATCCGGCCAGCCCTTCGAAGTCCAGTAGCCGTACTTGGCCTTGTCGGAGGTGAACTTCTCGTTCACGACCCCGGTTGCGCCCATCGCGAAGAACCACGGGATCTGGTACTTCGCCGTGAGCTCCATCTCGGCCACCGCGACCGAGCTGTTCCAGTTCAGGATGCCGGCGATGATGTTCTGGCCAGCGATGGCCTGCTCGAGCGCCGCGGTGCCCTTGGCGGGGTCCGCCTGGTCATCGATGTAGACCGGGTTGATCTTGTAGTTCCCGACCTGCCAGTCGATGGCGTCGAAGGCCATTTCTGCGGCGTTCTTCATCTCGGTGCCGGTGAGCGCCGAGGTCCCCGTAAACGGTCCGTCGATGCCGATGTTGATCGTCTCGGTCGCCGCGGTCGACGGGCCGCTCGAGCCCGGCGGCGTCGAGGCGCTGGGGCTGGACGTCGCGCCGGTGCCACAGGCCCCGGCCAGCAGCATGACGGCGGCGCCAAACGCGGCGAAGCGGAGCGCCGCGGGTTTGTGGAACACGATGGTCTCCTCCTATCTGATCTGTCTCCACCCTACTGGGGTTGTCGAGTCGCTATCCCCGCATCCGGCCTCCCTCCCGGTCGAACACCGGGGCCTCGACGACGGTGGCTGGTCTGGCGTCGCCGAGGATCTCGACCTCGAGGGGTCGGCCTGGTACCGCCAGGTCGGTCGGGAGGTAGGCAAGGCCGATCGTCGAGCCGACCGCATGGCCGGGGTGGGCGGCCCGCAGGTAGCTGACCAGGCGATCGCCGTCGCGGACGGGCTCACCGCCCCGTGGGAACAGGTCGTCGTCGGGGCGGAGGTCGATCGTCAGGCAGGCGAGTCGCCGCTTGATGCCGTCCTCGCGCTGCCGGAGCAGCGCCTGGCGGCCGATGAAGCCGCCCTTGTCGAGGGCGACGAACCGGCCGAGGCCGGCCTCGAACGGCGTGTCCAGTGGGCCGATGTCGACGCCCCAGAGTCGATAGCCCTTCTCGAGTCGGAGCGAGTCGAGCGACCGGTAGCCGATGTCGGCCAGCCCGTGCACGGCGCCCGTCGCCATCAACAGGTCGTAGAGCGCCCGCGAGTACTCGATCGGGTGGTGGAGCTCCCAGCCGAGCTCGCCGCTGTAAGTGACCCGCAGCGCCCGGACCGGCACCGCGCCGATCGCGATGTCACGAACGGCCATGAACGGGAAGGCCGCCGACGAGAGGTCGTCCCGCGTGACGTCGCCGAGGATCTGGCGGGACCGCGGGCCGGCCAGCATCAGGACGCCCCAGGCGCCGGTCACGTCGGCGACATCGACCGACCCGTCCGAGGGGAGGTGGCGTTCGATCCAAGCGAGGTCGTGGGACTCGGTCGCAGCGGCGGTGATGATGTAGAACCGATCGGGCGCGAGGCGCGAGACGGTCACGTCGCACTCGATCCCGCCGCGCTCGTTGAGCATCTGGGTGAGGGCCACCCGGCCGACAGCCGGGAGGCGGTTCGCGGAGAGCTGGTCGAGCAGCGCCGCTGCTCCGGGACCGCTGACCTCATACTTGGCGAAGCTCGACATGTCGAGCAGCCCGGCCCGTTCGCGGACCGCCAGGCTTTCCACCCGCTGATACGGCAGCCAGCCGGGTCGCCGGTAGGTCGGCTCGTCGCCGCGCGGCTGACCGGCCGGCACGAACCACATCGGCCGCTCCCAGCCGTTCCGGGTCCCGAAGACCGCGCCCCGGGCGGCGAGGCGGTCGTAGAGCGGGTCGGTCTTGAGCGGCCGGGCCGCCTGCAGCTCCTCGAACGGGTAAGGGATCGCGTACTCGCGCTCGTACGTCTCTCTAGCCCTCGGAACGAGGTAGTCGAGCGCAGCCGCGTGGGGGCCGAAGCGCCGGACGTCGAGCTCCCAGAGGTTGTCGATCGGCCCGCCGTCGATGATCCAGGCAGCCGCGTTGCGGCCGGCACCGCCGCTCTGGACGATGCCGTAGCTGAAGCCGGACAGGACGAAGAGATTCCGGGCGCCGGGCACCCAGCCCATGAGGGCGTTGCCGTCGGGCGTGTAGCTGGTCGGCCCGTTCAGGAGCTGCTTCATCCCGATCGTGGCGAGGGCCGGGATACGGCGCGTCGCCAGGTCGAGGACGCCCCCGATCTGGTCGAAGTCGGGGGGCAGGAGCTGCTGGCCGAACGCCGGCGGGATCCCGTCGACGGCCCACGGCTTCGGCTCCGGCTCGTAGGGGCCGACGATCAGCCCCGCCGCTTCCTCCCGGGCGTAGAACGAGGCCTCCACGTCCCGGACGACCGGCATCTCGTGGTGGTCGGCTTCCAGCGCCGGCAGGGCGTCCGTGACGAGGTATTGATGCTCCATCGGCACGATCGGCAGCTCCACGCCGGCGAGCCGCCCGATCTCGCGGCCCCAGATCCCGGCCGCATTGACGACGACGCCTGCCCGGACGGTCCCCCGATCGGTGACGACGTCCCACTCACCTGATGGCGTCCGGGTCAGCGCCGTGGCCGTCGTCTGGCGCTCGATCTCGGCGCCCAGGGCCCGGGCCGCGTTGGCCATCGCGTGGGTCACCCGGCTCGGGTCGACGTAGCCGTCGGTCGGGGTCCAGGCGCCACCGAGGACGCCATCGAGGGACAGGAGCGGCGCGAGACGTCCGATCTCCTCGGGCCCGATGATCTCGAACGGCAGCCCCACGACGCGAGCGAGCCCGCGGGCGTCGCGGTACTGGTCGAGCCGCTCGGCCGTGGTTGCCAGCCGGATGCTGCCCACCTCCCGGAAGTCGACCGGGCTGCCGGTCTCGGCCTCGAGGCGCTTGAAGAGGTCCACCCCGTACATCAGCAGCTGGGTGACGTTGAGGCTGGCGTTGAACTGGGTGCACAGACCGGCGGCATGCCACGTCGAACCGGCAGTCAGGTCGTGCTTCTCGAGCAGGACCGTGTCCGTCCAACCCCGCAGCGCGAGGTGGTAGAGGAGGCTCGCACCGAGCGCTCCTCCACCGATGACGGCGACGCGTGCCTGACTTCGCATCCGCTCTCCGGTCATGCTCCCGATCGGAAGAACAGCGAGACGCCTCGGATGGGGACGGCCCCGCATGGCGCGGCTCCGGGCGACTTCTGCCAACTGTCGACAATTAGGTGGTGTCGCGGCAATCGTTCCGGCGAGGGCCGGCCCGGGTCACGGGTCGGACGTCCCGCGTCACGGGGGCCGGATGGCAGGACCGGCGACTTGGCCGCTCCTGCTATGAAGGGTCTGGCCGCCGGTCGCGCTTCGCCGGCCAGGGCGCGACGCCGGCCCGTCAGTGGGGTCCGATTCGCCAGATGTCGAACATTGACGCGCCCATTGCGGGCACCTCCCCGACAGCCGTCCCCGTCGCGTTGCCGAGCCAGGCCCGGGTCGTGGTCATCGGCGGCGGCATCGTCGGCGCCAGCGTCCTGTATCACCTGACCGAGCGCGGCTGGACGGACGTCGTGCTGCTGGAGCGACGACGACTGACGTCCGGAACGACGTGGCATGCGGCGGGTCTCGTGGGCCAGCTCCGGGCGACCTACAACATGAGTCGCCTGGCCAGCTACGCCAAGGAGCTGTTCGCCGAGCTCGAGCGGCGGACGGGCGGTGGGACCGGGTTCATCCAGCCTGGGTCGCTGCTCGTCGCCACCACCGCGGAGCGCTGGGAGGAGATCCGCCGCAACGCCTCGATGGCCCATCTCATCGGCGTCGACCTCGAGCTGCTCGACGCCGGCCGGGTCGCCGAGCTGTGGCCGCTGATGGATGCCGGTGACGTCGTCGGGGCAGCCCACCTGCCGGGCGACGGCGTGGCCAGCCCGAGCGAGGTCACCCAGGCGCTGGCCGAGGCCGCCCGGATGGCCGGCGCGGGCGTCTTCGAGCAGACGCCGGTGAGCGAGGTCGTCCGTCGTGACGGCCGGGTCGTCGGGGTCCGGACGCCGCACGGCGAGATCGCCTGCGAGTACGTCGTCAACTGCACCGGGATGTGGGCGCGTGAGCTGGGCGCCAGGTCCGAGGTGGCGATCCCGCTCCATGCCGCCGAGCACTTCTACCTCGTGACGGAGCCCATCCCGGATCTCCCGCCCGACCTGCCGGTCCTGCGCCTGCCCGACGATGCCGCCTATGCCCGCAACGAGGCCGGCAAGCTGATGGTCGGCTTCTTCGAGCCGGACGCGAAGCCATGGGCGACCGACGGGATTCCCGAGGATGCGGAGTTTCTGACGCTCCCGCCGGACTGGGACCACCTGGCCCCGTGGATCGAGCGGGCCGCCCGCCGGATCCCCGTCTTCGGGCAGGTCGGCATCCAGCTCTTCTTCAACGGCCCGGAGTCGTTCACGCCGGACGACCGCTACGTGCTCGGCGAGGCGCCCGGCCTCGGCGGCTACTTCGTGGCCGCCGGGTTCAACTCGGTCGGCTTCGCATCCGGGGGCGGCGCCGGCCGGGCCGTGGCCGACTGGATCGTCGACGGCCACCCGCCGATGGACCTCTGGGAGGTCGACATTCGGCGGTTCATGCCGTTCCAGCGGAACCGCCGCTATCTCCACGGGCGGACGACCGAGACGCTCGGCCTGCTGTACGACATGCACTGGCCCTTCCGCCAGATGACGACCTCCCGGGGCGTCCGGCGATCCCCGCTCCACGACCGGCTGGCCGCCCGGGGAGCCTGCTTCGGCGAGGTCGCCGGCTGGGAGCGAGCCAACTGGTATGCCCCGCCGGGTGTGGAGCCGCGCTACGCGTACTCCTACGGGCGCCAGAACTGGTTCGAGTGGTCGGCCGAGGAGCACCGGGCGGTCCGCGAGGAGGTCGGCCTGTTCGACCAGACCTCGTTCGGCAAGATCCTCGTCCAGGGCCGCGACGCCGAGGCCCAGCTGAACCGGGTCTGCGCCGGCGACGTGGCGGTCGAGCCCGGCCGGCTCGTGTACACGCCGTGGCTGAACGAGCGCGGCGGCATCGAGTCCGACGTCACGGTGAGCCGCCTCGACGAGACGCGGTTCATGGTCGTCACGACCGGGACCTCGACGATGAAGGACCTCGACTGGCTGCGCCGGACGATCGATCCCGAGGCTCGCGTCGCGGTCACCGACATGACGTCGGCCGAGGCCGTCATCAGCATCATGGGCCCGCGGTCCCGTGAGCTCCTCGCGCTGATGTCCGATGCCGATGTATCGAACGCGGCCTTCCCGTTCGCGACGGTCCGCGAGATCGATCTCGGGCTGGCGTTCGTCCGGGCCGCCCGGGTCACGTACGTCGGCGAGCTCGGCTGGGAGCTGTACGTTCCGACCGAGTTCGCGGTCCACGTCTACGACGCGATCGTCGAGGCGGGTGCCGCGTTCGGGTTGCGGCACGCCGGCTACCACGCCCTCGACACGCTGCGAATCGAGAAGGCCTATCGCCACTGGGGCCATGACATGACCGACGAGGACTCGCCGTTCGAGGCCGGGCTGGCCTTCACGGTGGCCTGGGACAAGCCCGGCGGCTTCATCGGCCGGGAGGCCCTGCTCCGGGCCCGCGATCAGCAGCGCCGCAGGCGCCTGGCCGTCGTGATCCTCGATGACCCGGAGCCGCTCCTGTACCACAACGAGCCGATCCTCCGGGACGGCACGATCGTCGGCCGCATCTCGTCGGCGGCGTACGGCCACACGGTCGGGCGATCGATCGGGCTCGGCTACATCAGCCGCGACGACGGCCCGGTCACCGCCGAGTGGCTCGCCGATGGGCGATACGAGGTCGAGGTTGCGCTCGAGCGCCTCCCGGCGGCGGCATCGCTGCGCCCGCCGTACGACCCGGCGGGCGAGCGGATCCACGCCTAGCCTCGCTCGGAGGGGGATGCTGCCGCCTCCGAGGCTGCCAGGCGATCCTGGGTGTACTGGTAATGCGCCCCGACCGCCTCGACGGCACGCTCGGCGGACCTGGCGGCGATCGCCTCGGCGATCCGTCGGTGGACCTCGACCGGCGGTGTCCAGGCCAGGGAGGCATGCGACTCCACGGACGTCCGCATCAGGAGGACGGTCTGCGAGGCGAGGCGATCGAAGAGCTCCATGAGCCGGCCGTTGCCCGAGAGCCGACTGCAGGCCCGATGGAACTCCATGTCGGCTTCCCAGGCGGCCGCGAGGTCGTCGCCGGCGTAGGCGGACTCGACGGTCGCGAGGGCCTCGAACAGGGCCGTGACCTCCTGGTCCGCGGCGCGTTCGATCGCCAGCCGGACTGCCGCCTCTTCGATCGCCCGGCGGATGACGTAGACCTCGGCGAGGTCGCGCTCGGTCAGGCTGCTAACGAAGGTCCCTCGGCGCGGCAAGTCCACGGTCAGCCCAACGCGCGACAGGTCGGAGAGGGCGTCGCGGATGGGGCCCCGCGAGACGCCGAACCTGGCCGCAAGCTCGGTTTCCACGAGCCGGGTGCCGGCCGCGAGGCGCCCGTCGAGGATCTCCTCGCGAAGCCGATCGGCGACCGACTCCCAGAGCTGCTTGTGCTCGAGGATCGCCATGAGGCCTCCCTGGCGGCTGGCCATCCTGGAGCGGGCCGGCGCGCGCCCCAAGGATCAGCCTTGACACCAATGATTGTCAACAGTTAACCTCGCGCTCGGTTCGCGCCCTCGCGGATCCGCGTCCGAACACGCCAGTGGATCTCGCCCGGTGGTCGGGAACGGCCCGGCGCCGGGATCACGGACAGGAGCAGCCTCGATGGCCAACTTCCCGGGCCGCGCCAAGGTCGTCGTCATCGGCGCAGGGATCGTCGGAAACAGCGTCGCCTACCACCTCGCCAACCTCGGCTGGCGCGACATCCTGCTGATCGACAAGGGCCCGCTGCCGAACCCGGGCGGCTCGACCGGCCACGCCTCGAACTTCATCTTCCTCGTCGACCACAACAAGGAGATGACGGCGCTCACGGTCGAGAGCGCCCGGCAATACCAGGACTGGGACGTCTACACGACCTGCGGCGGCATCGAGGTCGCCCGGACCGAGACCCGGATGAACGAGCTGCGGCGGCGGATGGACTCGGCCAAGAACTGGGCCATCGACGACGCCCGCCTCGTGACGCCGGCCGAGATCAAGGAGCTCGTCCCGTACATCGACGAGACGATCCTCGTCGGCGGGTTCTACACGCCGGGCGTCGGCGTCGTCGACTCGCTCCGCTTCGGCACGCTGTGCCGCGAGAAGGCCGAGGCGATGGGCGCGCTGACGGTCGTCGCCAACACCGAGGTCCTCGGGTTCGGCGTCGAGGCCGAACGGATTCGGAGCGTCGAGACGAGCCGCGGCACGGTCGAGGCCGAGTACGTCGTCATCGCCTGCGGGGTGTGGGCCCCGAAGGTCGCCGAGCTGGCCGGCTCGCACATCCCGCTGACGCCGACCGTCCACCAGATGATCGACGTCGGGCCGGTGCCGCGCTTCGAGCGCTCGACGGCGGCGATCGAGTTCCCCATCGTCCGGGACATGGACGTCCTGATGTACGAGCGCCAGGACGGCGTCGGCCTCGAGATCGGTTCGTACGCCCACCGCTCGATCCTCCACGACCCGGAGGACATCCCGTCGATCGAGGAAGCGGCCCTCTCGCCGACCGAGTTCCCGTTCACCCAGGAGGACTTCGATCCCCAGATGGAGGACGCCCTCGCCCTCATGCCCGAGGTCGTCGGTGACGAGACGGTGGGGGTGAAGTACGCGATCAACGGCCTCATCGCCCTGACGCCGGACGGGATGCCGCTCCTCGGTGAGACGTCCGAGGTAAAGGGCCTCTGGTCGGCCGCCGCGGTCTGGGTCAAGGAGGGCCCGGCGGTCGGCAAGTGCCTTGCCGAGTGGATGATCCACGGCGAGCCCTCGATCGACATCGCCCAATCCGACATCTCCCGCTTCCACCCGCACCAGAAGACCCGTCAGCACACGAAGGCCCGCGCCTTCGAGGCGTTCCCCAAGACCTACGGCATCGTCCATCCGTCCGAGCAGTACCTGTCCGACCGGCCCCTCCGCAGGTCACCGATGCATGACTGGCACGCCGAGCACGGGGCGGAGTTCTTCGAGGTCGCCGGCTGGGAGCGCCCCCAGTGGTTCGGCTCGAACGCGGGCCTCGTCGAGAGGTACGGCGTCCAGGCCCGGCCGAACGAATGGGACGCCCGCTGGTGGTCGCCGATCATCAACGCCGAGCACCTGGCGATGCGCGAGGCGGCCGGCATCTTCGACCTCTCCTCGTTCATGATCTTCGACGTCGTCGGGCCGGGCGCCCTCGCCGGCGTCCAGTCGGTGGCCATGCGCCAGATGGACGTTCCCGTCGGGCGGGTCGTCTACACGCCCGTCCTTTCGCAGGAGGGCGGATTCAAGAGCGACCTCACGATCATGCGCCTCGGGCAGGACGTGTTCCGGGTCGTCACCGGCGGCGCCCACGGGATGAGCGACCTCAAGTGGTTCCGCGACCATCTTCCTGCCGACGGCGCGATCGTCGACCTGACGACGGCCTACACCACGATCGGCCTGTGGGGCCCTCGGGCCCGCGACATCGCCGCGTCCATCGCCCGGGCGGACCTGTCCAACGAGGGCTTCCCCTTCGGCCGATGCCGAACGGTCGAGATCGGGTCGCAGCTCGTCCTCGCCTCGCGGATCTCGTACGTCGGGGACCTGGGCTGGGAGCTGTACGTGCCGATGGAGCAGGGCCAGCGGCTGTGGGACGAGCTCTGGGCAGCAGGGCGGCCGCACGGCCTGACCGCCTGCGGCCTGGGCGTCTACGGCACGACCGGCCGGCTCGAGAAGAGCTTCCGGGCCTACGGCACGGAGCTGGACGGCGACTACAACGTGGTCGAGGCCGGCATGGCCCCGGTCAGGGTCAAGGCCCAGGAGTTCGTCGGCCGCGAGGCGGTCCTCCGCCAGCTCGATGAGCCAGCCGCGACGACGCTGTGCACGCTCACCGTCGACGACCATACCTCGGCCAGCGGCGAGCGGCGGTACATGCTCGGCCGCCAGCCGATCGTGCTCGCGGACGGGTCGCCGATCACCGACGCCAGGGGCCGCCGATCGTACGCGACGTCGGCCGGCGCCAGCCCCTCGACAGGCCGGCACGTCCTGCTCGCCTACCTGCCGCCCGAGCACGCGGCTGAAGGCAACCACCTGTTCGTCGAGTACTTCGCCGAGCGGTATCCGGTGACCGTCGCCGTCGTCGGCTCGCGGCCGCTGTTCGATCCCGATAACCTCCGGATCCGGGCATGACGATGAAGGTCCTCGTCTGCATCAAGAGCGTGCCCGCGGTCGCGGGCCGGATCGTCCTGACCGCCGACGGCCGGGCGATCGACACGAAGCACCTCGGCTTCGCCATCGGCCCGCACGAGGAGTGCGCCGTCGAGCAGGCGGTCCGGATCGTCGAGGCCGACGGCGGCGAGGCGGTCGTCCTGACCCTCGGGCCGGCCCAGGCCGTCGAGCAGATCCGCGACGCGCTGGCCCTCGGCATCGCCCGGGCGATCCACCTCGTGACCGACGGTGAGGAGTGGGATCCGGAGTCGACGGCCGGGGCCATCGTCGAAGCCATCCGCGCCGACGAGCAGGCGAGCGGTCCGTTCGACCTGATCCTGGGCGGCAACGAGGCCGGCGACTCCGCCGGCTACCAGGTCGCGGTCAGGATCGCTCGAGCCCTCGGCCGCCCGGTCGTGACCGCGGTCAAGGGCATGTCCGTCGACGGCGGCGTCGCGCGCTGCGAGCAGGAGGTCGAGGGCGGGCGGGACGTCTACGAGCTCCGGCTCCCGGCGGTCGTCGCGGTCCTCGAGGGCATCAACCTGCCCCGGTTCCCATCGGTGCCTGGCCGACTGCGAGCCAAGAACAAGCCGGTCGAGGTGTCCCAGCCGACTCGCCCGGAGCAGCGTCTCGAGATGCTCCGGCTCGTGGTGCCGCCGGGCGCCGCCAAGCACGCCGAGGTCCTTGGCAGCGGGCCCGAGGCCGCCCCGGCCGTCGTCGCCATGCTCGACAGCCTGGGGGTGCTCTAGATGGCCGCGGTCCTCGTCCTCGTCACCGCCGCCGACGGCGCCGCCGACGAGGTATCGCTCCAGGCGCTTGCCCTCGGTCGCCGCTTCGGCGGCGAGGGGAGCGTCCACGCGCTGCTGATCGGTGACGAGACGGCCGCCGCGGGCGTCGGCGCCTGGGGCGCCGCGCAGGCTCACGTCGCCCGTCACCCGGCGCTCGATGCGGCGGCGCCGGATGCCGTCGCGCGGATCGTGGACGACCTCGCCGACCGGCTCGACGCCGCCGCGGTCGTCGGGCCCGGCACCGAGCAGGGAAACACGATCCTGGCCCGCGCCGCCGCGCGCGCCGGGCTCCCGTTCGCCGCGAACTGCACCGACGCGGCGCCAGGGAACCCGGTGACGGTCACCCGGCAGCGCTGGGGCGGCAGCCTCGTCGAGGAGGCTGCGATTCACGCCGGCCGGGCGATGCTTACCGTCGCCCCCCACACGGTGTCGGCGACGCCGGTCGTCGGGACCGCGGCTGTCGATGTGTTCACCCCGGAGCTCGACGACGCGGATCTTGCCGTCCGGGTCGTCGACCGCGTCGCGGCTGCCGTCGGGGGCGTGTCGCTCGCCGAGGCGAAGGTCGTCGTCAGCGGCGGCCGAGGGGTGGGCTCGGCCGACGGCTTCAAGCCGGTCGAGGAGCTGGCCGGGCTCCTCGGGGCCGCGGTCGGCTGCTCCCGGGCCGTGACGATCTCGGGCTGGCGCTCGCACACCGACCAGGTCGGCCAGACCGGGACGAAGATCGCCCCGAACCTCTACATCGCCTGCGGGATCAGCGGCGCGACCCAGCACATGGCCGGCGCGAAGGGCGCCAAGCGGATCCTCGCCATCAACAAGGACCCGGATGCCCCGATCATGGCGGCGGCGGACTACGCGGTCATCGGCGACCTCCACCAGGTGCTGCCGGCGATCAGCGCGGAGATCCGCCGCGTCCGGGGCGCCTAGCGCCATGGACACCGGGGCCATCCTCGGAGCCCTGCCCTTCGTCGTCGTCCTGGTCGTCTTCGTCGGGTTCTTCGTCCGACGGGCGATCTACCTCCTGCGCCTCGTGCTGCACGGCCGCAAATCGATCCGCTCCGGCGACGTCCCGGTCCGAGCGGCGCGCGAGGTCGTGGGGGTCCTCGGCCAGTCGAAGCTGTTCCTGCGCCCGATCCCGGGGGTCATGCACCTGCTCCTCTTCTGGGGCTTCCTGGTGCTGCTGCCGACGATCCTGATGTCGTTCCTCGGGGCCATGAACCGCGACTGGACCATCCCGTGGCTGGCCGAGCAGGGCTGGTTCGCCCTGCTCGTCGACCTCTTCGCCGTCGGCGTCCTCGTCGGCGTGGCGATCGCGTTCACGATCCGGCTCGGCCTGCGCCCGGTCCGGTTCGTCGGCAGCTATCTCCAGGTCGCCTACAACATCCTGCTGTTCGAGGCGGCCATCACGATCACCCTGTTCATCTGGCACGGGTCCCGGATCTCGCTCGGGCTCAACGAGTATTCGGCGGCCTGGGCGCCGATCTCCGCGGCCGTCGGCGGCCTGCTGCCGAACTCCGCGGCGACCGAGACCCTGGAGCGCGGCGTCGTCTGGGTCCACGCCGTCCTGATCCTGTCGTTCCTGGTCTACATCCCGTACACCAAGCACCTCCACACCCTCGTCGTGTGGTTCAACATCTTCTTCGGCCGAACCCGGGCCAGGGGTCGACTCGAACCGCTGGAGTTCGAGAACCCGGACATCCCCGAGGACCAGATCCGGTTCGGCATGGGCACGATCCGGGACATGACCTGGAAGCAGATGGTCGACCAGATGACCTGCACCGAGTGCGGTCGCTGCCAGGACGCCTGCCCGGCCTTCTTCACCGGCAAGAACCTGTCGCCGAAGCTCGTCATCCAGAACCTCCGCGACCAGCTCTACCGCGAGGGCCACGGAATGCTCGCGGCGGCCGCGGGCGGTGGCGACTTCGACGGGGCCCCGCTCGTCCCCACCGCGGTCGCTGACGAGACGGTCTGGGACTGCGTCACCTGCGGCGCCTGCGTCCGCGAGTGCCCGGTCGGGATCGAGCACATCGACCACATCGTCGACCTCCGCCGGAACCTGGTGATGGTCGACGCCCGCTTCCCGGCCGAGGGCGCCGCGATGCTCCGCGACCTCGAGCGCACGTCCAATCCGTGGGGCAAGTCACCGACCGAGCGGACCGACTGGGCCGAGGGCCTTGACGTCCGGGTCCTGGAGCCGGGCGATCCGCCTCCCGGCGTGCTGTTCTGGGTCGGCTGCGCGCCGGCCTTCGACGAGCGGGCCCGGACCGGCGCTCGCTCGACGGCGAAGCTGCTCAAGGAGGCCGGCGTCGACTTCGCCATCCTCGGGCCGCGCGAATCATGCACCGGCGACCCGGCCCGCCGGATGGGCGACGAGTACACGTTCCAGGGGCTCGCGAAGCAGAACGTCGAGACGCTCGGCGAGGCCGGCGTGACCCGGATCGTGACGACCTGCCCGCACTGCTTCAACACGCTGGCCAACGAGTACGCCGACTTCGGCGGTCGCTACGAGGTGATCCACCACACCCAGCTCCTGGCGGAGCTGGTTCGAGACGGCCGGCTCAAGCCCCAGGCCAGCGCCGACACGATCACCTACCACGACTCCTGCTACCTGGCCCGCCACAACGACGTCAAGGCCGAGCCGCGCGAGCTCGTCGCGGCGGTCGGTCAGCCACGCGAGATGGCGCGCCGCGAGGAGCGCACCTTCTGCTGTGGCGCCGGCGGCGCCCACATGTGGCTCGAGGAGCGCGGGAGTCAGATCAACGAGGAGCGGGCCCGCGAGGCGGCCGCGACCGGTGCCGCGACGCTCGCAGTCGCCTGTCCCTTCTGCACCGTCATGCTCGACGACGGGATGCAGGCGACCGGCGGCGGGCTGGCCGTCAAGGACGTTGCGACGCTCCTGGCCGAGGCTGTTGAGCGGGGACGGGCGCTGCCGGTGATCAACGAGGCGTCCTAGCCGAGGCCCGCAGACGGCAGATCGAGCACTCGCCCGCGGTCAGGCTCGCAGCCGCTCGTTCCCCGGATCGAAGAGCGGCGTCGCGCCGACGGCGGCGACCGTCACCGGGTAGCGATCGCCGACGTACTCGACCGCGAGCTGGGTGCCGACGACCGCGACCTCGGTCGGCAGGTAGGCCATGAGCAGGTGCTTCCCGAGGGTCGGGCCCGAGCCGGCGGTGGTCACGTACGAGCGACGACCGCGTGCGTCGACGAGCGGCCGCCCCTCCGGCGTCGTCACCGGCTCCCCGCCGAGCATGAAGCGACGTTGGCCGGACGGTGCGCGGAGGTCGTCGACCGTCATCGTGCACAGGAGCTGCGCGGGGGGCGCTGCGCGCTGCTCCACGTACGCTGCCTTGCCGATGAAGTCGGCGTCCTTGACGGTTCCGCGGGCGAGGCCGGCCTCGACCAGGTTGCGATCGAGCTCCAGCTCCCGGCCCATGAGCCGGTAGCCCTTCTCGAGACGAAGGGTCGTGCCGTACGCGCCGAGTCCGACGGCCACGATTCCGTGCGGCCGGCCGGCATCCCACAGCAATTCCCACAGCCGCGCGCCCTGTTCCATCGGGGCGTGGAGCTCCCAGCCCAGCTCGCCCGCGTAGCTGATGCGGGCGGCGATCACTCGGACCGAGCCGAGATCGATGGGCCGCCACGTCGCGAACGGGAACCCGGCGTTCGAGACGTCATCGGCGGTGACGGCAGCAACCACGTCGCGAGCCCGAGGGCCCCAGCACGCAACCATCGTCCAGGCCGAGGTCAGGTCGGCCAGCTCGGCCGAGCCGTCGTCCGGTAGGTGGTCGACGATCCACTTGCGGTCGCTCATGCCGGCGAACCCCGCGTCGACGATCCGGAAGCGGTCGTGGGCCAGGCGCATGACGGTGACGTCGGCCTTGATCCCGCCGGCGTCGTTGAGGAGCTGGGTGTAGACGAGCCGGCCGATCGGGACGTCCATCCGGCCCACGACCAGCCGTTCCACGGCGGCGAGGGCGCCCGGGCCGGTCACGTCGAACACGGCGAAGGCCGGGTTCTCGATCAGGCCGACCCGATCCCGCAGGGCCAGGTGCTCGGCATTGACGATCGGTGACCACCAGCGCCGATCCCATTCCGCCTCGCGGTCCATGACCCGGTCGCCGAATTCCTCGAGCAGCGGCCGGTTGGCCTCGTACCAGTTCGGGCGCTCCCAGCCGGCGATCTCGACGAGCTCGGCCCCGAGGGCGACGTGCCGAGCATGAGCGGCGCCCAGCCGGACGTCCCGGTCGGTGGCCCACTGCTCGGCCGGATGGACGATGCCGTAGAACTTCGGGAACCACTCCGCGGCGCGGGCGGTGACGTGGGCCGGCGTCGTCTGCTGGTCGCTGAACCTGGCGATGTTGGCGGTCGCCGGATCCATCTCCGGCTTCCCGTCGGTCATCCACTCGGCCAGCATCCGCATCAGGCTCGGCGCCTCCTTGATCCACATCGCCGACGCGGCCCACAGCCCCCGGACCTCGGGCGTCTCGCCGAGGAGCGGCATGCCGTCGGCGGTCAGCGAGATGAGGCCGTTGATCGCGTGCTTGATCCCGACCCGTTCGTTGCCGACGATCGAGGGGTAGAGCTCGAGGGCCCGCTCGAGATGGGGGTCGAAATCCTCCGGCGTGAACGGCAGCTCGGTGGGCGAGAGGGCCGCCTCCTCGTTGGCCGGGATGTCCTCGACGTCGACGAGGATGGCCCGGTGGGCATACGACCCGATCTCGAGGTCGCCGCCGCTCTGGCGGGCGTACATCAGGGCGTCCATGTCGCGGATGACCGGATAGGCGAGCGCGTTCTCGAGGTGCTCGAACTCCGGGACCGGGCCGACGTCGACCATCTGGTGGACCGCCGGCGTCAGCGGGATCCTGGCGCCGGCCATCGCCGCCACCCTTGCGCTCCACACCCCGCCGCAGACGACGATCGTCTCGGTCCGGAGGTCGCCCTTCGTCGTCCGGATCCCGGCGATCCGGCCGTCGCGGACGTCGACGCCGGTGACCTCGGTCGAGGGGGAGACCGTCAGGGCGCCGAGAGCGACCGCCTGCTCCCGCATCAGGGTCCCGCCGTAGACCGGGTCGACGACCCCGACCGCCGGCGTGTGGAACCCGCCGAGAAGGCGCCGCTCGTCGATCCACGGCATGTGCTGCTTGACCTGGGCCGGGGTGAGCATCTCGGCCTCGACTCCATAGGCATGGGCCGCGCCGAGGCGGCGCTTCAGCTCGGCCATCCGGACCTCGGTCCGGGCGACCTCGATGCCGCCGCAGCGGCTGAAGACACCGAGCTCGGTGAACTGGTGGATCCCGTCCATACACCACTCGGTCATCTGGCGCGAGTACTCGACCGGGAAGGTGAAGCTCGAGGCGTGGCCGGTCGAGCCGCCCGGGTTCGGCAGGGGACCCTTGTCGACGAGGACGATGTCACGCCAGCTGAGGCGGGCCAGGTGCCAGACGAGGCAGTTGCCGGCGATGCCCGCTCCCACGATCACCACCCGAGCCTCGGACGGCAGCGCGCTCATCGATTCACCCCTCGCGAAGGGGACCACACGTGCTCGGGATCGTCCTCGCCCGCGCCGTGCTCCCCGGCCGATCTGGAAGGCCTGCGGCCAGTGGGACGCACCATCAGGATAGGACGCGAGGGTGGATGTGGAGGGCCGCACTCGGCGACGCACTGTCCTGGATCAGGCCGGCCGCCGAGGGCGCGGGCTACACTCGACGCTCGCCACCCCGCGATCGGACGGGCCCCGCCCCCCGGGCCTCGACCGCCGCCGGCCCCGAAGCTCGAAAGGGATGCGCAGTGCTCGGCCGCAAGGACTACACCCGCGAGGAATACGACCAGGCGAGGGCGGCCATCGACCAGCAGCGTGCCGTCTACCGTCGGCTGGTCGCCGCCGTCACGCGCGGGCCGGAGGACGAGACCGTCACCACGGCCATCCACCGATTCGAGATGACGTTCTTCTGCAACCTGGTTCTCGTCCTGGACCGCTACTTCGTCTATCGCCTGCGGGTCGTCGCCGGCAAGGACGCCAACCCGCTCAACGAGGTCGAGCTGATCAGCGACTCGCTGATGAACAACGGCGGCGTCCTGCGCGTCGGCAACGTCGTCAAGTGGCTGCCCGAGGAGTCGATCCTGAAGCTCCGGGCCGGCGACCGGATCTTCCTCACCGAGGCCGACTTCGGGCGCCTCTCCGACGCCTTCTTCGCCGACCTGGAGCGCAAGTTCCTCCACTAGCCCACGCCGGCACGGCCCGATCGGAGCGGCGCGGCGAGATCAGGTCCGGGCTTCGAACGTCGCTGGCCCGGGTACCATCCCGGTCATGCCCGACGAGGATCCGACGACCGCCCAATGGCGGGCGATGCTGACCGGGGAAGACCCCGGCCTCCGCGAGAGTCGCCGATTCTGGCGCCGCATCCCGTCGGCTCCGCGCTGCAAGGTCTGCGCGTCGCCCTTCCATGGAATCGGCGGGGCCGTGGCCCGCGTCTTCTGGCACGGCCCCATCCAGGCCAACCCGCTCCTGTGCAAGGCCTGTTTCGGGTCACTCGCCCAGTTTCCGGGTGGGGCCGAGCTGGAGATCAGCGTGGTCTTCGCCGACGTCCGAGGCTCGACCGGGATGGCCGAACGGACCTCCGCTTCGGCGTTCCGCGGGCTGATCCAGGCCTACTACCGGTCCGCCGCCCGGGCCATCGACGCCAACGACGGGATCATCGACAAGTTCCTGGGCGACGGCATCATGGCCCTCTTCATCCCGGTCATCGCCGGCGAGAATCATGCGAGCCGGGCGATCACGGCCGGCCGCGCGATCCTGGCGGGCGTCGAGCGGGACGGCCTGGTGAAGAAGGGCCTGATGGTCGGTGCCGGCGTCCACACCGGGGAAGCGTTCGTCGGCGCCGTCGGGAGCGCCGAGAAGATCGACTTCACGGCGCTCGGCGACACGGTCAACATCGCCGCCCGCCTGGGTGGCGTGGCCGGCCCCGGTGAGCTGCTCGTGAGCCGGGCGGCCTGGGACCAGGCCGGGCTGGGCGCGCCGCCGTCGGAGCGCGAGGTCGAGATCGAGGGGCGCGCCGCCAGACTGGCCGTCGTGGCGACCGGGGTAACTATCGATCCGGTCGCGGAGCCCGCGCTCCGTTCGTGATCGGGACGGGTCACCCGACTCGTCGTTGGCTACGACGGCGACCGCGAGTGCCGCCTGCACGGCGCCTCTCAGGATCGACATGAGTCCGGCCACCACTCGGACGAGGCGCCAGGTCCAGACCGGCAGTGACACGACGACGATGATCCCGGCGACCGGGTCGACGATGTCGAACGGGTCGTCCCACATCGGCGCGTCCTCGAAGGTGCTCAGCTTGCTCAGCGACGTCGGCCCGCGCTAACGGCCTCCACCGGCAAGTCGATCGGCCTCGCGCCCGATCGCCCGCCGGGCGCAGGCAGCCCGACTCGCGAAGCTAGGCCTCGGCGATGACCCCGACGGAGATGCGGAAGCCGGCCCGCCGATGCGAGGCGGGCATCAGCGTGCCCTGGCCGACCGGTGCGTCGCCCGGGAACCAGCGAACCCACTCCTCGTTGAAGACGTCGAACTCGGTCGCCTCTCGCAGGGACCAGTTCGCCCAGACCACCTTCTCGAGCGTGCTGCCCGCTTCCTCGAGCTTGGCCTTCAGGTTTCGGAGGCACTGACGCGTCTGCTCCCTGATCTCGCCGCTGGTGACCTCGCCGGTCTCCGGGCTGATCGGCCCGACGGCCGAGACGTAGACCATCCCGCCGGCCTTGACGGCGCGGCCGTGGCCGACGCTCGGTCGGGACTCATCCTCGGGCACGGGGGCCACGCCGCCGATGGCCCAGCGGGCCTTGCCTGGGCGGATCGGCTTGGCCGGGTCCTCGGGTGGGATGCCGAACTCGCCGGCCGGCAGCGGCACGCCGGACGACTTGAAGATGCCCATGAACGTCGGACGGATGCCGGTCGGCTTGAGGTCGCCCTCGACCTTGCCGTCGCGGATGCCGGTCTGTTCGAAGGCGAAGATGTCCTGGGTCAGGATCTCGTCGTCGTCGATCCCGTAGACCTCGGTGATGTTGACGATCTTGCGCGAGCCGTCCTGCAGGCGCGCGGTGTGGACGATGATGTCGACGGCCGACGCGATCTGCTCGCGAATCGCCCGCAGCGGCAGCTCATAGCCGGACATCAGGATCATCGTCTCGAGGCGGCGGAGCATGTCGTTGGTGGTGTTGGCGTGGCCGGTCGAGAGCGACCCATCCTGGCCGGTCATCATCGCCTGGATCATGTCGAGGGCCTCCCCGGCACGACACTCGCCGACGATCACTCGGTCCGGGCGCATGTGGAGGGCGTTTCGGAGCAGGTCCCGGATCGTGATCTCGCCCGCGCCCTCGGCGTTCGGCGGGCGGGCCTCGAGGGTCACGACGTGCTCCTGGCGGAGCTGGAGCTCGGCGGCGTCCTCGATCGTCACGATCCGCTCATCGGGCGGGATGAACGACGACAGGACGTTCAGGAAGGTCGTCTTGCCGGACCCCGTGCCGCCCGAGACGAAGACATTGAGACGGGCCCAGATGCAGTGGCGCAGGAAGTTGAAGATGTCGGGGGTGGCGGTTCCGAAGCGGACCAGGTCGCCGACGGTGAACGGCTTGGCCGCGAACTTCCGGATTGTGATCACCGGACCGACGAGGGACAGCGGCTCGATGATCGCGTTGACCCGCGACCCGTCTGGCAGGCGGGCATCCACCCGCGGGCTGGACTCGTCGATGCGGCGGCCCAGCGGGGCGATGATCCGGTCGATGATCCGTCGGACGTGCTCGTCGTTCAGGAAGCCGACGTCGACCCGCTCGATCTTGCCGCCCCGCTCGATGTAGACGTGATCCGGGCCGTTGACCATGACCTCGGTGATCGTGTCGTCGGCCAGGAGCGGCTCGAGCGGGCCGAGGCCGGCGACCTCGTGGAGGACCTCCTCGACCAGGCCCAGCCGTTCCTCCCGGGTGAGGGCGAACGCGTTCTTGGCGATGATCGAGTCGATGATCTCGACGATTCGGTTGCGGACGTCCTCGGGCTTCGAGACACCGAGCAGCGTTTCGAAGGCGGCCACGACGTCGACCTGGATCCTGGCCCGGATGTCGGTGAGGAGGGCCTCCCGGCCGGGAGTCGCCCGGACCTTCGGTGACCCGCCACGCTGCGGCGGAAGGGTCGCGACTGCCGCCGCTTCAGCTGCCTTCCGAGCCCCTTCTGCCTGTTGAGCCCGTTGGAGCAGCGACATCGACGAGACCTCCCTCGGGCTATGTCGCCACCCACCTGGGGCCTGACGCGCCCGCCCCCGCGAGCGAGCCGCTGCGCGCCTCGCTCGCCTTGACCTTTGCCAGAGAATACGCTGCCTTCGCGGGCCGCGGAGAAGGTGCCCGATCTAGTGGGGCCCGGACGCACCGCCGGGCCGGCGCCGATGCGCCCGGGCCCGCGACGGCGCCTGCCTGACGGTGCGCGTCAGCTGGCGGCAGCCGGCGGTCGAAGCTCCACGAGAACCGCGCCGGTCACGTTGACGAGGGTCGTCTCCCCGGCGTGGCAGACGAGCTCGGGGGTGGCCGCCGGCGTCGTGTGGCCGTGGAGCCAGAGCGGCGGGTGCAGGCGGTCGACGAGCCAGCGGTAGGCCTCGAACCCGACGTGGTACGGGTCGGTCGGCGTGTCGCCGGCGCCGCGTGGCGGCACATGGCTGATGACGAGGATCGGCTCGCGGCGGCCGAGGATGCGGCCCTTCAGGACGCGTCGGGCGAGGGCCAGCGCGTGGCGCCAGGCCAGCCACGGCCGGCGACGATTGCCGGGCTCATCGATGCCCGGCCACTCGAGCCCGCCGATGAGGATCCCGGCAAGCCGGGAGATGTCGCCCGTCCGCAGCCACGCCGGCGCGATCGCCGAGCGGTCCGCCCAGGCGCCGCCGTGATCGTGGTTTCCGCGCACGTACACGACCGGGACGTGGAACGCATCGCCGAGGAAGTTCAGCCACGACGGGTTGAGGTCGCCGCAGCCGAGGACGCCATCGAGGGAGCCGAGGCCGGCGCGGCCCGTGTCGTACTCGAGGGCGGTCTCGGCGAGGTCCGATACGGCCAGGAAGCGAATCGGCCGGGCGTGGCTCGAGAACGGCCGCGGGTCGGGCCAGTCGATGCTCAGCCGCCGGATCATGATCGATCGGCGCGTCGTTCGGCCGGACCACCGTTCGCCGGGCTGCCCGACGCTGTCCCGGCCGGAGGGTCGGACGGATCATCGCTGAGGGTCCGCCGGCTCATGGCGGCCTGGAGCTGGACGCGGTCCTCGAGGACCGTCTCGAGCGAGGAAGCCGGGGCCCTCTCCCCGCCGCCCGGCGGGACCAGGTCCTTCACGTCGGCATCGACCTCGACCTGCCCGACGTAGAGGGCGGCCGCGACCCGGTTATGGCCGTCGAACACCCAGTAGCGCCCGCCATACCGACCGACCTCGATCGGCGGGAGCACGACGAGGCGATCGACGGCGGCCCGGATCCGGTGCCAGCGCTCGCTCCAGTTCGAGCTTCGGAACGGCCTGAGCGGCAGGAAGTCGCCGCCGCGCTGGCCCGGCGGGCCGACGGCCGTTCCGGCGATGTCGGCCACGGCGATGCCATGGACGCCGAGCTCACGTGGATTGGCCTGGAGGGCTTCGGGGTGGACGTCGTAGAGGTACGCCAGGGGCCGGTGCGCCAGCCGCCGGACCCGTCGGACGCGAGCCCCGGGACGCTCCTGCCATTTCCGGGCCGTCGCCTCGACCGCCGCCCGGACGCCGCCCTCGATGGCACCGGCGACGCGCGAGGCGATCGGCTCCGCGCCGGGGGCTGCGACAGGCTCCGAGCCGGGCTTCTCGAATTCAGTCACCCGGGGATGATCGCGCACCGTTCCCGAACGCGCGCGCTCCGGGGTCGGGGCCCGGCCTTGTCGACGCCGCCACCGTTCGCTTACGGCTTGGCCTTGCCCTGAACGCCTCGGCCGCGCCCTCGGGTCCCGGCCCGAAGGAAGGTCGGGACCTCGAGGGAGTCCGGGCCGCCGAGGCCGCCCACGATCGTCCCGGCCGACGTGGTGTCGGCGACGAATGGCCCCCGACCGGGCTCGCCCTCGGCGGGGCTCGTCCCGGTGGCGATGAGGGTGACCTGGACCTCGTCGCGAAGCCGGCGGTCGACCGTTGCCCCGAAGATGACGTTCGCGCCCGGGTCGGCAGAGGCGCGAATGGCGTCGGCAGCCTGACGGACCTCGGCGAGGCGGAGGTTCGGCGGTCCGGCGACATGGAAGAGCACCGCTCGAGCACCCGCGACCGTGCGCTCGAGGAGCGGGCTGGCGAGGGCCTGGCGGGCCGCATCGATCGCTCGCTCATCGCCCTTCGACCGCCCGACCCCGAACGCCGCCGGCCCGCCGTCGGCGAGGACGGTCCGGAGATCGGCGAAGTCGAGGTTCACGAGCCCCGGGACGGCGATCAGCCTGGTGATCGACTCGACGACCTGGACGAGGACGTTGTCGGCCACGGCAAAGGCGTCGAGGAGCGAGGCCGTCTCGGCGGCGACGTCGTGCAGCCGGTCGTTCGAGACGACGATGATCGTGTTGACGACCGCCGCGAGCTCCGTCGCGGCCCTCGCCGCGATCTCCGCCCGCCGCTCGCCCTCGAAGCCGAACGGCAGCGTCACCACGCCGACCGTGAGCGCGCCCCGCTCCCGGGCGAGGGCCGCGATCACGGGGGCGGCGCCCGAGCCGGTTCCGCCGCCCAGCCCGGCCGCGACGAAGACGAGGCCCGTCCCGCCGACGGCCCTGGCGATCGCCGACGTGTCCTCCTCGGCGGCGAGCCGGCCGACCGCCGGATCTCCGCCCGAGCCGAGGCCGCCCGTCGCGGCGTGACCGATCTGGACCTTCCGTCGAGCCCTGGAACGGCGGAGCGCCTGGCGATCGGTGTTGCAGGCGATGAAGTCAACGTCACGGACACCGGCTCGGACCATCGCGTCCACGGCGTTGCTGCCGGCCCCCCCGACGCCGATGGCGGCAATCCGTCGGGCCCGCGACCGGCGTGGCAGGCGGATGGAGATGCGGCCCACGGCGAGGCGCAGGGCGAGCAGGATGACGAGGAGGGCGACGAGCAGGACGACCCCGATCTGGATCAGGGCCGTCATCGCGTCCGGCATGGCCGAACTCTACCAGCGGGTCCGCTTCATTCGGGCCGATCGGCCGCAGCTTCCTCACGCAGCAGGTCCGCTGCCCGGCCGACGGAATTGGCGAGCGAGGTCACGATCGTCGGGCTCGCCCAACCGAAAGCGATCCGAGCGCCGGGCCCCGGGTTGCGCAGGACCCGGTCGCACTGGTCGCGAACTCGCTCGATCATGTTGATCGCCGCGATCTCGTCCGTCTCGGTCAGGATCATCCCGACGCGGTCGTCTCGGAGCCGGGCCACGTAGTCGCTGGATCGGCAGCCGGCCCGGAGCACGGCGACCACGTCGGCCATTGCCAACAGCGCGGCCTCGGGGCCCCGGAGCCGGGCGAGGGCGTCGAGCCCGACCACCTGGGCGAGCACGACCGTCGCCGGGCAGCGATAGCGGCGGCAGCGAGCCGATTCGGCAGCCAGAACGGTCCGCCAGAAGGCCGGGCCGGGGACGCCCGTTGTGGCGTCGAACCAGGTCTCGGCGGGGCTCGCCGTCGCCGAGACCACAGCCACCTCCGGTAGGTCGTCAATCATCACGCCGTGCCATCCCCGCCGGCGGTCGAAGTCGACCGCCCTCGATCAATGGAACGAACGACGCGCGAGATCCGTTGGGCCGCGAGCGCTCGGCGATGGTCCTCCACCCCGATGGCCGATTTGTAGGGCCCGGTGGCTTCGCCCGACCTTGCCGAGGGGTCCGATCGGCCTTCTCGACACGAGCTCGGGTGCGGGCGGCGAAGGTGCCCTCGGCACCGCCGAGGCGGGCGAACGGGGACGGGCCCGTCGGCCGCCGCGGCGGGCGATCGGTGCAATACTGGGGACCGCGTCCGAAGCTGGAGGAGCGTAGATGCGAAGCTTCAATCGGCTATTGCATGTCCCGGCAGCTTGCCTCGTCGGAATGGCGGTGGTCGCCTGTGGAGGCGGTGCCTCAGCCTCACCGTCCGCCCCGCCCGTCAGCGCGACCGCCACGCCGGGGGCAGCGCCGGAGACGCCCGCGCCGAAGCCCCAGACCGTGGTCATCGGCTTCACGACGTCCCAGACCGGCAAGCTCAACGTCGAGTCCACCCGGCAGCAGAACGGGCTGCAACTGTGGATGAAGGATGTCAATGCCGCCGGCGGCGTCCCGCTCTCAGACGGGACCGTGCTCACGTTCGAGGCCAAGACCTACGACGACGAGAGCAGCAACGATCGCATCCAGGAGCTCTACACGAAGCTGATCAACGACGACAACGCCGACTTCCTGATCAGTCCGTACTCGAGTGGCCTGGCCGATACCTCGGCGGTCATCGCCGAGCAGTACTCGAAGGTCATGATCACCACCGGCGCCGCGTCCGACGGGACCTACAAGAAGGGCTACCTCCACGTCTACCAGGCCTACACGCCGGCGAGTGCCTACCTGACCGGCGGCCTCGACCTGTTGGCGAAGCTGGACAGCGGGGCCAAGAAGATCGCGATCGTCCACGAGAACGACAAGTTCTCCAGCGACGTCGCGACGGCCCTCACCGACTACGCGACGGCGAAGGGCTACGACATCGTCGTCAACGAGGGCTACGATTCGGGCGCCACCGACTTCGCGTCGTTCATCAACAAGATCGACGCCGCGTCGCCTGACGCGGTGATGGGTGGCGGCCACTTCGCCGACACGAGCACGTTCGCGAAGCAGCTCTACGAGAAGGGCGTCAAGGCCAAGATGGTCGCCCTGCTCGTGGCCCCGCCCGAGCCCACCTTCGCCGACATCGGTGACGCGGCCCTCGGTGTCATCGGCCCCAGCCAGTGGGAGCCGACCGTCGGCTTCTCCGAGGCCGCGGCCGCGACGCTCGGGGTCGACTGGCTGGGCCCCACCGTCGCAGACTTCGTCTCGAGCTACAAGGCAGCCTACGGCGAGGATCCCTCGTACCACAGCGCTGGCGGCTATGCCGCGGGCCTGATCCTGCAATCGGCGATCCAGGCGGCCGACTCGGTCGACACGGACAAGGTCAAGGCCGCCATGGACGCCCTGGACCTGATGACCTTCTTCGGGCAGACCAAGTTCGACACGACCGCCGATGCGCATGGCCTCCAGGTGGCCCACAGCATGGTCTACATCCAGTGGCAGACCGGCGCGTCCGGCCTGGAGAAGCAGGTCGTCTGGCCCGAGGCGGCAAAGACGGCCGACGCCCTGTACCCGATTCCGTAACGCCTCACTGAGATCCGGGCGCCCGCCGCGAGCACGCTCGCGGCGGGCGCCGCACACCGGCACCAGGAGCCCACTGATGCTGAGTCAGCTCGCCGCCTCGCTCGTGGACGGGTTGCTGATCGGGTTCGTCTACGGCATCGCCGCGATGGGCCTGACCCTCATCTGGGGCGTCGTCCGGATCATCAACCTGGCCCACGGCGCCCTCATCGCGCTGGCGATGTTCGGGGTCTACTACCTCGTCCTGTGGACCGGCGTGAACCCCTACATTGCGCTGCCGCTCGTCGCCATCGGCGGCCTGGCGGCCGGTTACGTCATCTACGTCCTTGCCGTTCGCCGCGTCGTGAACGCGCCGCCGCTCGCGTCACTCCTGGCCACATTTGCGGTCAACATGATCCTGATCGGGACCGCCACGACCGTCTTCACGACGAGCCCCTTCAGCATCCCCCTCGAGCTGGGCAGCGTGGACGCCGGGTTCGTCACGATCCCTGCGACGAGGATTGTGGCCGCGGTCGTCGCGATCGGGGTGACGGTCGGCCTGTACCTCCTCCTGTACCGGTCGGGCGTCGGCCGCGCCATCCGTGCCGTGGCGAACAACCGTGACGCCGCCGAGCTGATGGGGATCCCGTCGGGCCGGATCCTCGGCCTCTCGTTCGGGATCGGCACGATGCTGGCAGCGGCCGCCGGCGGCCTGATCGCGACGTTCTTCCCGTTCACGATCCTGTCCGGCGATGCTTACCAGCTCAAGAGCTTCGTCATCGTCGTCCTGGGGGGCCTGGGCAACCCGCTGGGCGCCCTTGCCGGCGGGCTGATCCTGGGCAGCCTCGAGGGGCTGGTGCCCGTCTTCACCTCGGCCTCGTGGGTGCCGGTCATCGAGTTCGGCCTGTTCGTGGTAATCCTGCTGGTGCTGCCGAACGGCGTCTTCGGAGGCCGCGAATGACCCGCATTCCGACGCCGCAGGTCACTCGCTGGCTGCGCAACCCCGGGCTCTGGCCGCCGCTCCTGCTGGTCGTCGTCCTCGGCGTCATTCCGGCCCTGACCGATTCGGCCACGCTGCGCGAGGGGATCTTCCTCCTGCTCATGTACGTCGCGCTCGCATCGAGCCTGAACATCTTCCTCGGCTACACGGGCTACGTCAGCTTCGGCCACATCGTCTTCTTCGGGATCGGCGGGTACGTCGGGTTCTACGCCCTCACCGTCCTTTCCTGGCCGCTGGTCCTGGCGGCGGCCGCCGGGGGCGTGGCGGCCGGTCTCCTGGCGCTCGCCATCGGCGCCTCCGTCCTGCGGCTCCGGGGGGCGTACTTCGCCCTGGCGACCCTCGGCATCAACGAGGCGATGCGGGCCTTCGTCAGCAACTTCGGACCGTTCGGCGGTCCCACCGGGATGTCCCTGGACTTCTCCATCTACCGCAGCTTCGGCGGACCGACCCAGGCCCTCTGGCTGGCCTATTTCTCGATGCTGGCCCTCACCATCGTCGCCGTCATCATGAGCTCGGCCGTGAAGGGCTCGAAGTTCGGGCTCGGCCTCTTCTCGATCCGCGAGGACGAGGATGCGGCCCTGGTCATGGGCGTCCGGGCGCCATCGGCGAAGACCATCGCGCTCGTCCTGTCGGCCGTCATCCCGGGCGTCATCGGCGTCCTCTTCTTCTTCAAGAACGGCAACATCGAGCCGCCCGACGCGTTCAAGCTCCAGACCTCGATCGAGATCATCGTCATGGTCATGCTCGGCGGCTTCGGGACGGTCCTCGGGCCGGTCGTCGGGGCTGCCGGGTACGAGCGGTTGCGGAGCTTCCTGCTCACCAGCGATCCGTTCAAGTCCCTGCAGCTCACGATCGCCGGGTTCGTCCTGCTGCTCATCATCCTGTTCATCCCGAACGGCGTCATCGGCTGGCTGCGCGCCCGGGCGCCGCGGCTGCGGAGCATCCTCCAGTGACGACCGTGCTGCGGGCCGAGGACATCACGAAGCGGTTCGGTGGCCTGCAGGCCCTCTCGAACGTGACGTTCGCCGTGGAGGAGCGCCAGATCCTCGGCCTCATCGGCCCGAACGGGGCCGGCAAGACGACCCTGTTCAACATCCTCAACGCCGTCTACCGACCGGACAGCGGGCGGGTCGTGTACCGCGACAGGGATCTCCGCGGCCTGCGGCCCTATGACGTGGCCCGCCTCGGCATCGCCCGGACCCACCAGATCGTCCGCCCCCTCAACGAGCTGACGGTCCGGGAGAACGTCATGGTCGGCGCCTGCTTCGGCCGGCGTGAGCTCGGCCTCACCGATGCTGCCGTCGCCGCCGACGCAACCCTCGAGCTCGTGGGCCTCGACGCTCGGAGCGACCAGCTCGCCGCCACCCTCAACGTGGCCCAGAAGAAGCGGCTCGAGCTGGCCCGGGCCCTGGCGGCGGATCCGGATCTCCTCCTCCTGGACGAGGTCCTGGCCGGGCTCAACCGGGCCGAGATCACGGCGATGCTCGACACGATCCGGCTGGTCCGCGATCGAGGCGTCACGATCGTGATCATCGAGCACGTCATGCATGCCCTGATGAACGTCTCCGACCGGGTCGTGGCCCTCGACTACGGCCGTCTCATCGCCGAAGGGACGCCGGCCGAGGTCGCCGCGGATCCGGCCGTCATCGAGGCGTACCTCGGCGATCCGAAGCTGGCGG
The DNA here is from genome assembly GCA_963719145.1 of uncultured Chloroflexia bacterium. Taxonomy (GTDB): domain Bacteria; phylum Chloroflexota; class Limnocylindria; order Limnocylindrales; family CSP1-4; genus UBA5189. The sequence continues at coordinate 732,874 of CAVRAX010000003.1, read as the reverse complement.
CCGGCCTGGTGCGGGCCCATGATTGAGCCGTCGATGGCCGCGGCGGTGCCCGCCGAGAGCCCGATCCTGGAGGTTCGTGACCTCACCTCCGGCTACGGCGAGGTCCAGATCCTGTGGGATGCGACGCTCTCCCTGCAGCGCGGCCGCCTGACGACGCTCGTCGGGTCGAACGGCGCGGGCAAGACGACGCTCCTCCGGACGATCATGGGCCTCCTCAAGCCATGGACCGGTTCGGTGACCTTCGAGGGGGTCGATCTCCGGACGCTTCCGCCGCACGGCAGGCCGGATCTCGGTCTCGTCATGGTCCCCGAGGGACGACAGCTCTTCACCGACATGACCGTCCTCGAGAACCTGGAGCTCGGAGCCGTCAATCGACGCGGCCGGGCGGCGGTCGCCGGCAACCTTGAGCGCGTCATGGACCTCTTCCCCCGCCTCAAGGAACGGCGCCACCAGCGGACGGCGACCCTGAGCGGCGGCGAGCAGCAGATGGTCGCGGTCGCCCGTGGCTTGATGGCCGAGCCAAAGGTCCTCATGCTCGATGAGCTGTCGCTCGGGCTGTCACCATTGCTGACGATCAACCTGTTCGAGACGCTCCAGCGCCTCCGGACCGAAGGGTTGACCATGCTCCTCGTCGAGCAGAACGTGCGCCTCGCCCTGGCGATCAGCGACCACGCCTACGTGCTCAGCGAGGGCCGGACCGTCCTGTCCGGCCGGGCCGCCGACGTCGAGCGCAATCAGGACGTCCAACGCGCCTACCTCGGCGTGTAACGCCAACACCGAGGGGCGCCATCTAGGCAGGAGGATCCGCCATGCTGGTCCGGGAGTACATGTCGCAGCCGGTGATCTCGGCCGACCCGACGACGCCCATCACCGAAGCCCTCAAGACGATGCGCGAGCGGGGCATTCGACGCCTGCCCGTCGTCGACCCGACGGGCCGTCTCCGGGGCATCGTCTCGGACCGCGACCTGCTCCACGCGGCGCCGTCCCAGGCGACGAGCCTCAGCATCTGGGAGATCACCTATCTGCTCGGCCGGATCACGGTCGAGAAGGTGATGACCAAGGAGGTCCTGACGGTCGGTCCGGACACCCCGGTCGAGCGGGCCGCCCAGATCATGGTCGATCACAAGATCGGCGGCCTTCCGGTCGTCGACGGCGGCAACCTCGTCGGCGTCATCACCGAGACGGACATCTTCCGTCTCTTCACCACGCTGCTGGGCGTCCGCGAGAGCGGAGTCGCCCTGACCGCCACGGCGCCCGATCGACCGGGCCTGCTGGCCGACCTGACCGGGGCCACGGCTCGGGCCGGCGGCGATGTCCGGGCGATCGTCACCTACCCGACTGACGACGGATCGAAGGCGGCCATCTTCCTGAAGGTGACCGGCGTCTCGACCGAGGGACTGACCGAGGCGATCCGCCCCCACGTCGAGCGGATCGACGACGTTCGGCCGGACGGCAGCGACGGCTAGTCGCCGCCGCGTCATCGACGGCCGCGCGCGGACTGCCGCCGACATCCCGGGGGCCGGATCGGGCGCAGCCCGGTAGCCCCTCTGATCGGAGGGGCGACGACCATCGGGCCATGCCGCCGGGGGGGTGCCAGGTAGCACCATCGCGCCATGGTCGTGACCCCGCCTCATCCCCCCGGCACGCCTCGCCCGGCGATCGCTCGGCGGATCGCGGCGCCTCTCGTCGCGGCCGTCCTCGTCGCATCGGCCGGCGTGGGACTCCGGCCGGCCGTCCCCGCCGCCGTCCCCGCGGCGATCCCGGTCCGATCGGTCGAGCTGCACGTCGCCGTCGACGGGGTGCGAACCGTCGGGCTGCCCTTCGCCGCAACCCACGTCGCGCTGCACTGGGCCGGCGCTCCGGATGCGGTCGTCGCCGTCGCCTTCAGCTCGGACGGGCAGGCCTTCGGCCGGTCCTCGGCGGCCGATCCGGACGATGTCGGGGATCGAACCGGCTCGGACGAGACCTACGGCAACGTCATGATCGCCGGCGGCGCCCGCGCCGTCCGGATCACGGCCGATCGGCCGCTGGCCGATCTCAGCCTCGTTGCCTTCGACAGCGGCGTGACCGGGCCGGGCCGGCTCGATCCCGCCAGCCTCGATCCCGGCGCGGCGGTCAGTGCCGCCGTCGATCGGCCGGCGATCATCTCGCGGGCCGCCTGGGGAGCCGACGAGTCGCTCCGCTTCGACAGCCAGGGAGCGGAGCTCTGGCCGCGGGTCTTCGAGCCCCTCCAGAAGATCGTCATCCATCACACGGCCGGCCCGAACAACGACCCCGATCCGGCCGCCACGGTTCGATCGATCCTTCGCTTCGACGCGATCACTCGCGACTGGAGCGACATCGGCTACAACTTCCTCATCGATCAGGCGGGGCGGATCTACGAGGGCCGGGCGTCGCGCACCTCTGCGCCGGGCGAGATGCCGACGGGCGAGAATCGCGCCGGCCGGCTCGTCACGGGGGCGCATGTCCTCCAGTACAACTCCGGCGTCCTCGGCATCGCCATGCTCGGCACGTACACCGACCGCGACATCACGCCCGATGCGCGGGCGGCGCTGGAGGGCCTCATCGCCTGGGAGGCCGAGCGACACGGGATCGACCCCCTCGGCTCGTCCGAGTACGTAAACCCGGTCAGCGGCGCCCGGCGGACGTTCCCGAACATCGCCGGGCACCGGGACCTGACGGCGACGGCCTGCCCGGGCGGCGTCTTCTACCAGACGCTGCCCGCCCTCCGGTCGGCCGTCGCGGCCCGCATCGCCGCCCGGACCGGACCGGCCGTCGACGCCGTCGCGCCGTCGGTCGAATTCGATCGAGCCGACGTCCGGCTCGCCCACGATCGGCCGGTCCGTCACATTCGGGATCGTCTTCGACGAACCGGTGACCGGCCTCGGCGCCGACGACCTGCTCCTGACCGGGACCTCGCCCGGCTGGGCCATCGCCAGCTTGAGCGGCTCGGCCGCGGTCTACGACGTCACCCTGACCGCGGATGCGCCGGCCCTCGGGAGCGTCGGGTTGTCATTGGCCGCCGGGGCCGTGGCGGACCTCGCCGGGAACGCCGGCCCCGTGGACCCCGTCTCCTCGGCGACGGTCGACTGGGTCCCGGATCTCCACGGCACGGTCACCCGGCTCGCGGGGCCGAACCGCTACGACACGGCCGCCGCGATCAGCGCGGCGACGTTCGCCCCCGGCGTCCCGGTCGCCTACATCGCCACCGGCGCGAACTTCCCCGACGCCCTGGCCGGAGCCGTCGTCGCCGCCGTCGACGGCGGCCCGGTCCTGCTCGTCGCGGGCGGCTCGCTGCCGGCGAGCGTGGCGACCGAGCTCCGCCGCCTGAACCCGGGCCGGATCGTCATCCTCGGCGGCCCGTCGGTCGTCTCCGGCGGCCTCGAGGCTGCGCTCGCCGGCTATACGACGGGCGGGGTCACGCGCCTGTTCGGACCCGATCGCTTCGCGACGGCCGCCGCGATCAGCGCCGCGACCTTCCCGGCCGGCGTCCCGGTCGCCTTCGTCGCGACGGGCCTCAACTTCCCGGATTCGCTGGCCGGGGCCGCCGCGGCCGGGCACCTCGGTGCTCCGCTCCTCCTCGTCAGCCGCGACGTGATCCCGGCCCCGACCGTCGCCGAGCTGGCCCGCCTGAGGCCCGCCAGGATCATCATCCTCGGCGCGTCCGCGGTCGTCTCTGACGGCCTCCTCGGCACCCTCAGCGCCTACACGACGGAGGGCGTGTCCCGCTACGCCGGGCCGAACCGTTACGACACCGCGGCCGCGATCAGCGCAGCGACGTTCACGGCGGGCGTGCCCGTCGCCTACGTCGCCACCGGCGCCTCGTTCCCCGACGCCCTCGCCGGCGCCGTCGCGGCCGCCATCGACGGCGGCCCCGTCCTGCTCGTGCCGGGCGGCTCGCTCCCGGCCAGCGTCGCCACCGAGCTCCGCCGCCTGGCCCCCGGTCGGATCGTCATCCTCGGCGGCCCGTCGGTCGTCTCCGCCGGCCTCGAGGCCGCCCTCGCCGCCTACCTGGGGTCCTGACCGGGATCCGGGCGACTCAGTCCCCGGTCCGGCGTCGAGTGATCCCGAGGGCGGGGCGGCATCGCTCCGGCTCGCCGTGGACCCGGCATCGGGCGGCCCGGGCTCAGTCGCCGACGCGCCGTCGCTTGGGGCTCGCGCCGAGATGCGCTCGGAGCTCGGCGACCAGCTGCCGCTCCGTCGCTCGGTCCGCCCGCCGGACGCTGATCGGCCGCGATCGCTGGCGCGAGGCGTCGAGTGCTCGCAGTCGGGATTCGAGTCGCTCGTGCACCATCCCGTGACCGATCACCACGACGTCCTCGTCCCCGTCGACTCGATCGGCGACCAGATCGACGAACCGGTCGAGGTGGGCGACCCGGCGGCGCTCGGCAGCCGGCTGGCCGCCCCCGCCGCCGCCATGCCGCGTGAGCGGGTCGTAGCGGACGTGCCGGGTGGCGCGCGTGTGAGCCGGGACATCCGAGGTCAGACGGTCGATCGACGCCGTCTCCCCCGTCCAGCGGACGATCACCGCCTCGCGCGCGTCGATCCAGACAAGGACGCCGGACCCTTCGCGATCGGCGACCGCGGCGACCGGGGTGTCGGTCGCCACCGTCACGACCGAGCCCAGGCCGGCCGGAGATCCGCCGCCTCGGCGAGGTCGGCGTAGCGAACGCCCGTCGCCTGCTCCCACGCGGCACGGTCGACGCGGACGCTGCATCGGTGTGTGCCGGCGTTGAAGCTCACGGCGTCGTCCTCGCGGACCGCGTGATCGGCGACCATGGCGAGGTCGAACAACGCTCCGACAGCCGGCATAGCGCCCGCCTCACAGCCCGGCGCCAGGTCAGACATCTCGGCTTCCGTGAGGAGCCGCACCGGGCCGGCGGCCAGCGCCTGGCGCGCCTTGTGGAGGTCGACCCGGTCGGTCGCATCGAGGACGAGCATGACCGTCCGGTCGTCGCTCGTGCGAACGACGATCACCTTGGCGAACGTCCGCGGATCGACCCCTTCGGCGCGCGCCGTCTCGCGAGCGGTGAACGTCTCGGCGTGCTCGTGAACATCGTGCTCGATGGCCCGTTCCTCGAGCCACCGAAGGAGGGTGGAAAGGGCGCCCCGTTCGGCGCTCTTCGGGGTCGCGGGCATGACACGAACCTCCCGGCTGCGTGCATCGAGCCTCGCTCGCACCGACGACGGGCGCATCGGCCGTTGGCAGTCGCGGCGCATGCCGAACGTCCCGAAGCGGTCGGATTCGTCCCTCGGCGTCGGGTCTACCCCACGGATGTATCGACTATCTATCCGTCGGCACCTTCGCTCGCGGCCCGCTGGAGGCCACCCTTCCCCCATGTCCGATGGGCTTCTGTCTCCTGGCACGGAGGCGGGCGGAGCGACGACCCGGGCGAGCGAGGAAGGGACGGGCAGGCCGCGCGGAGTCGGCCGGCGGCGCCTCCTCCGATACCTGCTCGGCTTTTCCGTCATCTCCTCGATCGCGATGGTCGTGACGCCGATCGTGGGCTTCCTGATTCCGACGCGGACGTCGAGCAGCAGCGCCGGCGGCCGCGTCCTCGCCGGGACCGCCGACACGCTGCCCGTGGGCGCGGGCGCGGTCGTTGCGGTCGGCTCCAAGCCGGCGGTGGTCGTGAACACGACGGCCGGCGTCAAGGCCTACTCCGCGATCTGCACCCACCTCGGCTGCATCGTCGCCTGGGACGGGGCGGTCAACCTCATCGTCTGCCCATGCCATGACGGTCGGTTCAACCCGACGACCGGGGCTGTCGTCTCGGGCCCCCCGCCGGCGCCCCTCACGCCGCTGACGACGACGGTCGAGGGCACCGACTTCTACATCGTGACGGGCTGACGATGGCCACCGACATCAGCCGAGGCAACGCCGAACCTGAGGGGCTGCTCGGCTGGGTCGAGGGCCGCCTCCATCTCGGGCCCTTCGTCGGCGCCCTCCTCCACGTCGCGATCCCACGCGACGCGAAGACCTACTACCTCGGTGGGATCACGCTGTTCCTCTTCGGGATCCAGGTCGTGACCGGGACGCTTCTCGCCCTGTACTACAGCCCGACGCCGGACTCTGCCTACGAGAGCGTCCTGTCGATCACCAGCGACGTCTCGTTCGGCTGGCTGATCCGGAGCGTGCACCACTGGGCGGCGAACATGATGATCCTGTTCCTCGCCCTGCACGTCCTCCGGATCTTCGTCCAGGCCGCCTACAAGTACCCGCGCGAGCTGACCTGGCTCGTCGGCGGCGGGCTGCTCCTGATCACGATCGGCTTCGGCTTCACGGGCTATCTCCTGCCCTGGGACCAGCGCGCCTACTGGGCGACCACGGTCGGCACCGAGATCGCCTCGGACGTGCCGCTCATCGGGCCATCCCTCCTGCTGCTCCTGCGGGGCGGGCCAGACATCAGCGATGCGACGCTCGGCCGATTCTTCGGCATCCACGTCCTCGTGCTGCCCCTCCTGCTCGGCGGGCTCCTGGCCCTCCACCTCCTGTTCGTCCACCAGCAGGGCCTCGCCAACCCGAAGTACGCGGAGGCGCGGCCCGGCCGCCAGGCGCCGACACGTCCCCCCCAGGAGCTCAAGCCCTTCTTCCCGGACTACATCCTCGACGAGGTCATCGCCTGGTACGCGGTTCTCGCGGTCCTCGTGATCCTGGCGTCGCTCTTCCCGGCAGGGCTCGAACCCAAGGCCGACGCGCTCGTCACCCCGGAGCACATCAAGCCCGAGTGGTACTTCCTGGCCGTGTACCAGGTCCTGAAGCTGGTCCCCGAGTCGGTCGGCGTCATCGCGCCGATCGCGCTCGTCCTCGTCATCGTCATCCTGCCGCTCCTCGACCGGAACCAGGAGGTGCTGCCGCGACGCCGGCCGATCGCCCTCGCCTGCGCACTCCTGCTCCTCGTCGGGCTGGCGGTGCTGACGTACTACGGTGGTCAGATCTAGGCCGGCCATGCGAACCACCCGCTCGATCCTGCTGTTCGTGGCCTGCGGCCTGGGGAGCCTCTTCGTCGTCGCGGTTGCCTCGGCCGGCGGGCCCGGCGGCGCGCCGGATGCCGGCCCCTGGGCGTTGACGGTCGCCGCGGCCACGCCGACGCCCGAGGTGCCGCTCGAGTCCGCCCCGCCGCTGCCGACGCCCATCGCCCACCCGGGCGATGCCAGCTCGACCGGCTGCGTCGACTGCCATTCGAAGATCGATGCGAAGCAGGCCTCGATCGCCGACGATTGGCGGGCCAGCGTCCATGCGAAGGAAGGCGTCGGCTGCGCCGACTGCCATGGCGGCGATCCCCGGTCGGACGAGATCACCGTGGGCATGTCCCAGGACTCCGGCTTCCGGGGCGTGCCGACCCGCGACCAGACCGTGGGGATCTGCGCCGGCTGTCACGCCAATGCCGACCGGATGCGCCCGTACCAGGTGGCGACCGACCAATACTCGAAGTACTACTCGAGCGTCCACGGCCAGCGGCTGCTGACGGCCAAGGACACGCGCGTGGCCATCTGCATCGACTGCCACGGCACCCACGGGGTCAAGCCCGCCTCCGACCCTACGGCCGACGTCTACCCGCTGAACGTGCCGGCCCTGTGCGCCTCGTGCCACGCCGACGCCGCGAAGATGGAGCCGTACGGCATCCCGACCGACCAGTACGAGGACTACAAGGCGAGCATCCACGGGATGCAGCTCCTCGAGGCGCAGGACCTGCGGGCGCCGACCTGTGCCTCGTGCCACGGCAGCCATGACGCCAAGCCGCCACGCAGCGACGAGGTCGTCGCCGTCTGCGGCAAGTGCCACACGGCCACGCAGGCACTGTACGAGGAGAGCCCGCACTCGCGAGTTCCGGCCGTCGGCCCCAAGTGCTGGACGTGCCACGGGACGCACGACGTGAGCCAACCGGACGAGCGCCTGTTCCTCCATGAGGGGGGCGTGCCCGACTACATCTGCGCAACGTGCCACAGCCCGGTCGACCAGAGCCTCAGCCTGGAGATCGACCGGTTCCAGGATCCCGCCGACCGACGCTGCGACACCTGCCACCACGAAGGCTCGGTCGTCTATGCGCAGGTCGAGGCGATCGCGAGCGCGATCAGCGGCGCCGTCGGCGCCTATGACACGGCCCTCCACCGCATCGACGATGCGGCTTCGCTCGGGATGATCGTCACGGACGCGGACGTCGCCGCCCAGGGAGCGAAGACCGAGCTGATCAAGGCCCGCGCGGCCGTCCACACGACGAAGCTGGCGACGATCTCCGAGCTCACCGACGCGACCCAGGCGAAGGCGGCCGAGGCCCAGGACATTGCCAACGGCAAGCTGGCGGAAAGTGACTTCCGGCGTCAGGCGATGATCGTGGTGATCGCGATCATCATCATCAACGTGCTCGTCCTGATGGGTCTTCGGCGGCGCATGCACGCCGGCGGCTGACGCCGCCCGTCTCGATCGCCGATTCGAGCGTCCGGCAACGCCCTGACCGGGCGCGCGGCGCCCGTCCGACGCGATCGGCTCAGGCCGGACGGTCACGCGGCCGGGCCGGTCGGCATCGTGCCGCCTGTGCCGAAAGGCACTGTCCCGCACCGGCGCCGGTCCGCATCGTCGGGGCATGCGCGATCCCAGGCCGATCCGCGACCTCGAACGCCTGAAGTGGCTGGGCGTCGTCCTGCCGATCGGGCTCTTCTGGGCCTGGGAGTTCGCCCGGTTCGTGTTCGTCGACGGGACGCTGCCGGTTCTCGAGGAGCACGTCTTCTCGGCCCTGATCATGGCCGGCGGGATCGTCCTCTTCGGGATCGCCATGGCCGTCATGCTCGAACGGACGCAGCGCGAGATCCTGCGCCAGAACCGTGACCTGACGGCCCTGACCACCGTCGGCTCGGCCGTCCGGTCGGACCGTTCGGTGGCGCACATGGCGGCGCAGGCCCTGGACCGGCTGATGGACCAGACCGGTGCGCTCGGCGGGATCATCCGCGTCGCCGGCGCCGACGGCGAGGCGATCGTCATTCGGCGACCCGACCCGTGCCCGGACGGGCTGGCCTGGGTCGCGACGCTGCTCGACGACTCCGTCGACCAGGTCTTCGGCGTCCGGTACCTGGAGCGCGCCGACCTGGACACGACCGTCCTGGACCTCGGTTTCGATCCGTCGGCCGCCGCCGACGACCGGCTGCGACTGGTGTTCCATCCACCCATCCGGCCCGACCTCACGGATGCTGTCCTCGAGGAGCTTGCCCAGGACGTCGAGGCCAGCCTCCGGATCGAGCGGCTCGTCGCCGACCTGCGGCGTCGAGAGCACGAACGGAGCGCCCTCTACGAGCTGGCGCTCCAGCTGACCGAGCGGCCGGAGCTGCCGGCGGTGCTCGACCGGATCACCCACCATGCCCGCGAGCTCCTCGCGGCCGACCGGGCCGTGGTGTGCCTGGCCGATCCGACCCGACCGCCCGTCGCTCCCGGGCGCGCCGCGGGCCGCTTGGCGATCGCTGACGACGCGCGGGTCTGCCTCCTTGCCGACGAGGGGACCGCGCTCGCCCATCCCCGCAATCCGCACTGCCCGCTGCAGCCCGGCGTCCCGGAGGTGGCCTGGGCGGCCAGGCCGCTGCGCGGCCCCGGCGAGCTCTTCGGCGAGCTGTGTGTCACGCGGCCTTCGGATCGGCCGTTCGGCGAGGCCGAGCGCTCGCTGCTCGGGGCGCTCGCCGACATGGCCGCGATCGCGGTCCGGACGTCGCGGCTGCACGAGGCCGAGGAGCAGATGACGATCCTCAGCGAGCGGGACCGGATCGCCCGCGAGCTCCACGACAGCCTCGCCCAGGTCCTGGGGCAGATCCACCTCCAGCTCCGCGCCTTCGAGTCGCGGACGGACGGGTCCGCGATCTCCGGGGAGCTGGCGGAGCTGGCCGACGTCGCCGACGACGCGTACCGCGACGTTCGCGAAACGATCCTGGGCCTGCGCGAGACGATCCCCGCGGACGGCGGCCTGGAGGCGGCGCTGCGCGCCTACCTCGCCAAGTACACGCGCCAGACCGGCATCGCCGCGAGGCTCGAGTGTGACGGCGCGGCCTGTCGAGCCCTGCCCCCGAAGGCCGAGGTCCAGCTCCTCCGCGTCGTCCAGGAGGCGCTCACCAACATCCGCAAGCACGCCGACGCCTCGAGTGTCGGGATCGAGCTCCGGGACGTCGAGGGGACACCCGTCCTGAGCGTCACCGACGACGGCGCCGGGTTCGATCCGACGAGCATCGTGGCGTCCCTGAGTGGCGGCTTCGGCCTTCGGTCGATGCGTGAGCGCGTCGAGCTCCTCGGCGGCACACTGGATGTCCACACCGCGCCCGGCGACGGCACGCGGATCGAGGCCAGACTTCGCCCGGAGGGCCAGCATGTCGCTACCACCACGACTCCGACTGCTGCTCGTTGACGACCAGCCCCTCTTCCGGAAGGCGCTGGCCAGCCTGATCAACGGCCAGTTCGACATGGCGGTTGTCGGCGAGGCGAGCGACGGCAGCGAGGCGGTCTCCCAGATCCGGGCCCTCGCGCCCGACCTGGTGGTGATGGACGTGAACATGCCCGGCGCCAGCGGGATCGACGGCGTCCGTGAGGCCCGCCGGTCGGGCATCGACCTGCCGATCGTGATGCTGACGATCTCGGATGAGGACGACGACCTGTTCGAAGCCATCAAGGCCGGGGCCAACGGCTACCTGCTCAAGAACCTGAAGCCGGAGCAGCTGTTCGAGGGGATCCGGCTGGCAGCCCGGGGCGAGTCGCCGATCTCGCCGGCCATCGCGACCCGCCTGCTCGAGGCCTTCCGGCGCGGCGGGCCCGTGTCGGCCTTCCGGCCGCCGGATCCGGGCGAGGGGGAGGCGGCACTCACGCGCCGCGAGGCCGAGATCCTCAGGTACGTCGCCGCCGGCCTGTCCAACAAGGAGATCGCGACGGAGCTCACGATCACCGAGGGGACCGTCAAGAACCACGTCCACCACGCCCTCGAGAAGCTCCACCTGGCGAACCGGGTCCAGGCCGCGGCCTACGCCGTGCGCCATCGCATGAGCGGCGAGGGCGGGTCCGGGGCATGACCTCGCCCGACGCGAGGTAGGTCGGGCGATAGAGAGATCTGCCCGGCGCTTGTGCAGTCGGGCGGATAGGCGGGCGGCGCTGGGCCCCCTAGCATCCGCGCATGGGCGGCTCCGCCCGTGTCGCGAGGAATGACCGTGGCTCCGGGACCAGACCGAGTCGTCGTGCTGTACAGCCACCCGCTCCTGGGCGAGGGGCTCGGGCGGATGCTCGCCGCCGAGCCCGATCTCCTCGTGACCACGGTGGACCTCGGCACGATCGAGGTGCTCGAGGAGGCACTTGCCGGCGGCCCGGACGTGGTCGTCTTCGAGGAGGGCGGCCCGATCGGGCTCCTCGAGGTCCTTCGTCGATCCGGCGCGACGGTGGTCATCGACGTGGACATCACCTCCTCGACGGCCTGGACGTTCCGACGTCAACCTCTCCGCTCGGCCCCCGAGGAGGTCCTCGCGGCGATCCGTGACGCCCTCGTCAGCCGGGCCGCGGCGGGAGCGCCGGATCCGGCCGGGAAGCCGCCCCCACGACCGAAGGCGGTTGGACCCGGCCGACGGGTTCGCGCCGCGGCCAGGGGCTGATCGGCCGGGCGCGCGCGAGGCGCTCGGGCGAGGCCCGGGCGAGCACCCGGCCGACCTCGAACCACGCCGGTCACTCGCATCGCCGGCGCCCCGCGGGTGCGGCCGGCCCGGCGCACGCGCCAGGCCGGCCGTCGTTCAGGGTGCTCCGGGAGACGGCAGCGGTCCGGAGTAGGTGCCACCCGAGACGGTCCCGGTCGGGTCGTGGCACATCTGGCACGTTCCGCGATTGTCGACCTTGAGGAGCCGACTGTCGGCGCTGCCCGTCCCGGGCGTGGTCGCCGCGCCGGGCCAGGTGACGTCTGCGGAGGCCGTGCCCGGTTCCATCACGGCGTTCGAGCCGTGGGAGACGTGGCACTGCTCGCAGCCGACGTTGGCCGTGTCGTGGCGATACGTGAACAAGTCGTCGTCGGTCGGAGCGAGCGCCGATGGCAACCCGGACAGCAGGTCGGGGAGGCCCGTATAGCGCGTGTGACATTGGAGGCACCAGGCCGTCATGAGGCCGGTGAATGCGCTCGGCGGGCTGCCCCCGTTGGCCGCGGCCGTCGTGGGGCTGGAGCCGTTCCAGCCCGTCTGCATCGGGTCCCTGACCGCCGATGTGCGCCAGTCGGGGACGTAGCGCCGCCAGTAGTCGCCCTGCGTCGCGGTGTACACGGCGGTGACCACGTCAGACGCGAGGTTTCCCGGGAGGACGGTGTAGTTACGGACCGCGTTGGTCGGATTCGCGACGTCGGTGACCTCGACCCCGTTGGGGCGAGAGACCTCGAACGGCGCCGACCAGGTCTCGCCGGGCTCGCGCTGGAGGACCCGGTACTGGCCGTTGCCGTGGGGGTTGTGGCACTTCGCGCAGTCGAGGACGACGCCGGTCGGGCCGGCCCCGCTGTCGACGGCGCCGTTGCCCCAGACCGTTCCGCTGCCCTGGTGGGTCGAGGTGACGGGCTGCGCCGCGGCCGTCGCAAGGACCGGCACCTTCCCGCGATTCACGATCGGGAAGTCACTGAAGATGCGCGAGGCGTTGCCCGAGTCGATGAGGGCGTAGCTGAAGCCACCGCCGCGGAGGGCGCCGAGGACGGTGGTCGTGGGCGTGCCGTCGGTGTCGGGCACGTACTGGAAGCCGTCGACGACATCAGCGGTCGCGCCGGTGCCGTTGTGACAGCTGAGGCAGAGCCCCGGCAGCTCCTCTTTCAAGAGGTCTGCCGCCTGGGCGGTGTGGGCGCGATGACAGGCGGCACAGTCGCCGGCCAGGCCGGCGGTCCCGTTGTTGTTGGTCAGCACGTGCGGACCCCCATCAGCGAAGACCGGAACGGCCAAGAGGAACAGCCAGAGCGCGCCTCCTGTCGCCAGGAGGGCGAGTCGTCTCACTGCCCTCACCTCCTTTGTTGCTGCGGGTTCCGCGTTCGGGGCCGGGCGTTGTCGGGGGACCCACCGCACCGCCCGGGGCGGATGCGGCACGAGGGACACACGGGACGCGACGGCGACGTCGGCGTCGATGCGACTCACGGTCCGACCGTGATGTACGACGACTTCGTCAACGTCATCGACAGGCTGTTGCCGGACGTCCGGCGCACGGTGAGGGTCACGCTGAACGTGCCCGGGGTCGTGTAGGTGTGGGCTGGGTTCTGCGCTGTCGACGTCCCGCCATCGCCGAAGTCCCAGCTCCAGGCGGTACCCGCCGCCCCGACGTACCGCGAGGCATCCGTGAACTGGACCAGGAGCCCCGTCGAGCCGACCGAGCCCGCCGTCGGCGTTGCCGCGAAGCCGGTTCCCGGGGCGGTCGTGTAGCCAGTCGTCGCATGGGTGTAGCCGTGGCAGGTCAGGGTGCACGAGCCCTGGCCGAAGCTGTTCGGCTGGACCCATTTCGGCAGGATCGCGCCGACGGCGGTGACGTTCGGGGCGAAGTTGACGAGCCCTGCATAGCCTGTCGAACGCGCGACCGGGCTCGTGTCGCCGGTCGCGAAGCTCTCGGCGGTCGAGTGAACCCGGAAATGGCATTCGGCGCAGATGGCGGGGCCTTCGCCGGCGCCGGCCTGGTCGATCGAGACGCCTGATCCCGGGACTCCCCCGATGAGCGTGGTGTGGAGGCCGTGCGCCGGGAAGGCGGTGTCCGTCGCCGAGGCCTGGTTGTTCGGGTCGACGAACGGCCGCTCGGCGTGGCACAGGTAGCACAGCGCGAAGTCCTGCTCGGCGTACGGCTCGCCCTGGGCCTTGAGGTCGCGATCCCGATACGGGGCGATCAGGAGGCCTCGGTTCGGTGAGCCATGCGCGGCCTCGTAGGCGTCTGCTGCCGGCCGGAGCGGCGTCGCGCTCCCGGTCTGGTTCACGGTCGCCGGATCTCCGTGGCAGTTGGTGCAGCGGACTGTCGAGTCGACCTCGAAGTCCCAGGCCTTGAACGGGGACGTCCCCGCCAGGCTGCCCGCCATCTGGGCGCTCACGTTCTTCCCGCCGGCCTCGACCGGGTGGTACGACGCGTTCTGCGGATTCAGCTCGATGCCCTTGTCGAGTGCCCACCACGAGGGCCGCGTCGCGGAGCGGGACGGGAGCGTGGTGTAGCCGGAGTGACACTTCAGGCACAGCTCGTACTCGTAGGTCAGCGATGCCCCATCGTCCCGTGAGACGAGCGCGTACGACGGAGCCGCCCCGGCGCCGGCGTTCGTGACGGCGACCCCCGCGGCCGCGCGGATCGCGCCTGGCGCCGTCCAGCCGGTGGTCGACAGCTGCGGCCGCGCCCCGTTTGCATCGTGGGGGTTGTGACAGTCGGCACAGACGGCGTGGCGCTCGAGCGTTCCCTCGAACTCGGTGGCCTCTCCCACCGCGTGCTGCTCCGAGCTCGCTGCCGAGACCGGGTGCGAGAAGTAGGCGTCTGACGCCTCGTCGTTCGCCGGCAGGCCGCTGAACTGGGCCTCAACGTCGAAGCTCGCGCCATCCGTGTGGCAGCGGAAGCACAGCTCGCTTGGGGTCGTCGCCTTCACGAGCGCCGGTCCTGTCGCCGTATGGGCGGCGTGGCAGGTCGCGCAGTCAGGCGAGTCGAGCCCGGAGCTGACGTGGGGGCTATCGCTCGTGAGCGGCGCGGACGGCGCGACGAGCGCATAGATCGGGACGGCCAGCGCGACATCCGAGCCGGCCTGCTGCCCGGTCGAAAGGGCGTACTTGAGCAGCGGCGTGGGCGCCGGACCAGGGGTCGGGCCGGCGGACGGCGCGGACGACGGAGTGGTCGTCGGCGTCGGAGCCGGGGTCACGGCAGCGGACGGTGCAGCGAACGGTGCGGCCGACGGACCGATTGTCGGCGTCGGAGCAGGGGTGTTCACCGGTGCCGCGGTCGGCGGCGGCGGTGTCGAGGTCGGCGGCGGCGGTGTCGAGGTCGGCGAGGGCGCTGCCGTCGGGGGCGCTGGGGTGGGCTCGGCGGTCGGCTCGGGAGACGGAGTCGGGGCGAGGGTCGGTGCTGCGGTGGGGGCTGCGCTGGGCGCCGCGGTCGGGAGTTCGGTCGGCGCCGGTTCGCTTGGGGCGGGCGTGGGGTCGGCCGCGTTGGCCAGACCGCCGAGGGCGCCGAAAGGGCCGACGGGCTGGATCGAGGTGAGGCCGATCGCGAGCACCAGGGCCGCAAGGGCGCTGGTGCTGTGGTGGCGGCGAGGCCGCTGATCGACTGTCACGGGTTCCCTTCCAGTGACGTTGTCCGCCGGAAGACCGGCGCTGTCGAGATGGTGTCGGCGGCCCGGGCGTTCACCGCGGGCCGCCGTTCAATTCGTCGTTATGGACCAGGGGTAATCGAGCCGGGAACCGTCCCGACCGTCGTGCCCGCGGTCACGGTCCCTGTCGGGTCGTGGCAGAGCTGGCACGTGCCGCGGTTGTTCACCTTCAGGAGCCGGCTGTCGTCGTTGCCGGTGCCGGGAACGAATCCCTCACCCGGCCACGCGACGTCGGCCGAAGCCGTGCCGGGGACCATCACGCGGTTCGAACCGTGGGAGACGTGGCACTGCTCGCACCCGATCCGGGTGGTGCCGTGCTTGAACATGAACGTCGCATCTTCGGGCTGCTGTGCATTCAGGGACGAGGTCCCGTCGGCCGCGTGCCCGTTGTAGCGGGTGTGGCACTGGACGCACCAGGCCGTCATGGCGCCGGTGGCGTTGGTGAGCGAGCTGTAGGCCGTCGCTCCGGTGCCTACCCAGCCGCTGTTCATCGGATCGGACTTCAGGTAGAAGTTCGTGAAGTTGGCGGCCCCGGAGGGGTCGTACTTGTAGCGCCAGTAGTCGCCCTGGCTGGCGGTGCCGACGACGCCGGTCGTCAGCCCATTCGAGCTGGGGCGGACGGTGTAGTTCCGGACCTCGCCGACGGCGAGGCTGGCAGGAGCTGCGTCGGCGACGTGGACCGCCTGGGCCGCTGGGGTCCAGTCGACAACGCCCGTCGTCCCGCTCCAATCCTCGCCCGGTGTGGTCTGGAGGATCCGGTACTGGCCGTTGCCGTGGGGGTTGTGGCACTTGGCGCAGTCGAGGACGACGCCGGTCGCGCCGGCGTTGCCCTGGCCCTGCGGCCCGTTGCCCCAGACCACGCCGTTCCCGGCCATGTGGTTCGAGGTGGTTGCTTCTCCGGTGGCGAGGACGGCCACGTGGCCGTCACCGCCGATGGAGATGCCATCGCTGACCGTGGCGTTCTGGTTGGTCGTGTCCGCGGTCACGGTGGGTGCCGGGATCGACAGGCCACCGCCGGACGCGACGAGCCGGAACGCGTTGTTCGGCGCGAACGTGAACGCCCCGGTTGTGGCGCTCTTCGTCACGACCATGTTCGCATCGCCGGTCGGCAGGCCCGTCATGTTGCCCGCGGCCGTCGAAGTGCTGTAGGCATTCGAGATCCCGAACAACGTGTTGGCACTGGTCTGGACCGTGGCGGCCAAGTCGGTCGCATTGAACGTCAAGGTCCCGCCGGCGAAGCCCGTGAACGCCGGCCAGCTGAGGGTGATCGAGCCGCCGATCGGTGGGTTGTCGAAGCTCACCGAGATGCCCCCGCGCGACGCGTAGTTCAGTCGCGTGGCGTCACCGATGAGGGCGTAGCTGAAGCCACCGCCGCGGAGGGCGCCGAGGACGGTGGTCGTGGGCGTGCCGTCGGTGTCGGGCACGTACTGGAAGCCGTCGACGACATCAGCGGTCGCGCCGGTGCCGTTGTGACAGCTGAGGCAGAGCCCCGGCAGCTCCTCTTTCAAGAGGTCTGCCGCCTGGGCGGTGTGGGCGCGATGACAGGCGGCACAGTCGCCGGCCAGGCCGGCGGTCCCGTTGTTGTTGGTCAGCACGTGCGGACCCCCATCAGCGAAGACCGGAACGGCCAAGAGGAACAGCCAGAGCGCGCCTCCTGTCGCCAGGAGGGCGAGTCGTCTCACTGCCCTCACCTCCTTTGTTGCTGCGGGTTGGGTCCCGGTGAAGCCGGCCTTGCCGGTGATCTCGTGGTTCGTGCTGGCACCTCCCTTGCTGAATCCCCTTTGGGTCATCTCAGTAACTCCAGAGCTGGACGCGGTCGTTGTTCCAATCGGCGACGTAGATGCGGCTGCGGGCGTCGACGGCGACGCCGTTCGGGAAGGCGAAGGCGCCGTCGCCGGTGCCCTCCCGCCCGAAGCTGTCGACGTACTCGAGGCTCGAGTCGCCTTCCTTGAGGGCCAGGTAGACCTGGACGTGCTGGCCGGTGCTGTCGGCGACGTACACGCGGTCCCTGTCGTCGATGGCGACACCGCGGGGCAGCGCGACGTCGCCGCTGCCGGGGCCCCGCGGCACGACGGCCAGCGGCTGCCCGGCCGGATCGAAGACCCGGATCACGCCGTTGCCGGCGCTGGATACGTAGACGTAGCCCTTGCTGTCGACGGCGACGCCGTTGGGGTGGTTGAGCTGGCCTTCCGTGCCGAAGTCCCGCACGAGCACGCCGTCGCGCCCGAATTCGTGGACCCGGGTGAAGGGCGGAGCCACGTCGGCGACGAACACGTTGCCCTTCGAATCGACCGTGATGCCGAGCGGCTGCCAGGCGCCCAGCTCCGTCGGCGGCTCCAAGTTCCGCTTGAACGTGCCGTCGGCGGCGTAGACGCGGACCTGGCCGGCCGCCCGGTCGGTGGCGTAGACGTCGCCGGTCCCGGGATCGACGGCGACGAACATCTGTGCGATGCCGGTCTCGGCCTGAACGGGCGGAGCCAGGGTCCCCAGCTCATGCCCGGCGCCGTCGAGGACCAGCGTCTCGCGGGTTCCTTCGCCCTGGGTCACGTAGATCCGCGATCCGTCGGGGCTGACCGCGACGCCGAGCGGTTTGGCGACGTCGTAGGCCGCGTTGATGTACGTCGGCATCGCGAAGTTCTCGGTCGGCGGAATGATCTCGGAGATCGGCTTGCGGAACAGCAGGTACCAGGCCGAGAACAGGAGCAGGGCGATCAGGACGAGGCCCAGGATCAGCAGCAGGATGAGCTTGCGGCGACGCTTGCGCTCCTCCTCCGTCTCCGGCGTGGCCGGGGCCGTGGGCCCATCGGATTGCGGTGCCGAGCTCGGCTGCGACTCGAGGCCGATGTCGGATGAGGTCATGTCAGTTGCTCCCGGCCGCCGGGGACGCCGCCGGCATCGATGCGTGGGCGTCGCCGCCGATCTGGCCGAGGCCGATCAGCGCGGAGACGTTGTCCGGCTCGATCGTGAGCACCCGGTCGTAGTAGGCGGTGGCGGCCTGGAGGTCGCCCGAGTTCGCCGCGACGAGCGCGAGCCCGAGCAGCGCGTCGATTGACATCGGCCCGGCCGTGAGGGGCTGAAGCTTCTGCTCGGCATCGGTGTAGCGGCCGGCGCAGAAGTCGACCATGCCGTTGGCCCATGCGACGCCCGTCGCGTCGCCGAGGGCCGTGTAGCCCTGCACGAGCCCCTCGTAGGGCTCGCACCAGCCGGACGGCACGAACGCCACGGCGCGGCGAAGCGCCTTGACGCCGGTCGTCGGATCACCGGTCGCGACGAGGGCCGTCCCGTAGCTGTAGAGCGCATCGGCGTCGCCACCATCGATGGCAAGGGCGGCCGTCAGTGGCTCGAGGGCGTCCCCCGGCCGGCCTTGCGCGAGGGCGATCACCCCGAGCTCGTAGTACGCCTGCTCGAGCTGCGGGTCGGTCTGGGCGTACTCGCCGGCGTTCGCGCCCTCGACCAGGCGCTGGAAGTCGGCCGACGCGAGGTCGTATTGCTCGAGCTGGGCATACGCAATCCCTCGACCGAGGAGGGCCGCCCGGTTGTCCGGCTCCGACTTGAGAACCTCGCCGAACTGGGTCACGCCGTCCTCGTACCGGCCGGCGCTCACGTACGCCGCCGCGAGGGAGACACGCGCACCCACGTCGTTCGGACTCTGGCGGACGAGCTCCTCGGCGGCCGCGACGTTGCGGTCGGCCAGCGAGGGCTCACGGTCCACGTGGCGGTCCGACCAGTAGAGGAAGGCGATCAGGGGGATCCCGATCGCGAGGACGACGACGATTCCCTTGATCAACCGATCGACCGTGCGATCCGTGGGGGCCCGGAGTGGGATCCGGAGCCTCTCTCTGGTCTTCATGACGTTCTGCATCGCTCATTCCCTTCTCGGGAACGGGCTCCACCCAGGCGGAAGGGAAAAGGGCCTGGGCGGAGACCCGGTCCTGCCGGAATCGTGGTGCTCTCGCGCGCGCGCACCCATCCGTCGGGGGGTAGAAATCGGGTACATCTCCGCACGGGTCAGGGCGGAGCGAGGTCTACCCGATAGCGGATGGCCCGCTTCCGACGTGGGTGGCGCCCGTGGCTGGCAGCGTGACCCGGCGGGCGGCCCGTCGCTCGCCGCGGCCGGGACATCTGTACCGGCCGGTACAGCGGGGGGCCGCTCAGCACATCGGCGGATGCCCGACGGCCCCCCACAAATGTGCCCCGCGGCGGATGGGCGGCAGGGGGTGCGCTTCGGACAATCGCGGCAGGTGTCAGGCCCGGCACGGCTGCCGGGCGGAGAGCGTAGAGGGCAACGATGTTTCACCAGCAGCGACGAGTCCGGCCGTGGCCGCTCGCCCGGAACTCCTGACCATGGGCGCCGGCGGCGTGATCACCGGGCCCTCCCAGCCACACGAGCGCGAAATCCTGGAGCGGCTCGGTCTCGACGAGCGAGCCACCTCCGAGGACGTGGCCCGGACTCGTGACGAGCTCCAGGCCTTCCTCGCCTCGGCGCCGAAGTCGATCCGAGGCTGGGCACGTCGCCAGGCCTCGGCCGCCGACGAGGCGTTCCTCCTCCTTTCCGACCCGACTGCGTGGCGCGGTACCGGAGCCCTCCCGGCACCGCGCTCACGGTCGGCTTTCCAGCCCGGCGGACCGGCGACACCTCCGGTCCGTCGGGCGACTCGAACGCCGGCGGCACCCGCCGAGACGGCCGCGTCAGAGGGCGACGAGGACGAGGCCTTCGAGGCGATGCTCGCCGAGGTGACCCCGAGCATGCACCGTGACCGGCTCGCCAAGGGCGGGGCCGGCCGGGTACGGGGTGCCGGCGCGGCCGCCGCCCTGTTGATCCCGGGCGTCCCAAGCGCCCGCGGCCGCTTCTGGCGCCCGCTTGCCGCGCTCTTCGGCGTGGCGGCGGTCGTGGTCGCGATCGTGGCCATCTACCAGCTCGGGGCTGCGCCGGCCGTGACCGGCTCCCAGTCGACCCCTGCGCCGACCGCGGGCCTCGACGAGGCTCGAGTCGCCGAGCTGATGGGCCGCATTCAGCAGGATCCGAACGATACGGATGCCCTCCTCGAGCTCGGCGACGCGTTCTTCCAGGCCGGTGACTACGCGGCCGCGGAGAGCTGGCTGGACAAGCTCGTCGCCCTCGAGCCCACCGACGTGCGAGCGCTTCTTGCCCTGGGCGCGACCAAGTTCAACCTCGGTGACAGCGACGCCGCCAAGGCCCAGTGGCTCGAAGTCCTGCGACTCGATACGGAGAACGTCGAGGCCCACTACGACCTCGGCTTCCTCTACCTGAACGAGACGCCGCCCGACTACGACGGCGTGCAGCGCGAGTGGAGCGAGGTCGTTCGGCTCGCCCCGGGCACGGACGTCGCGGACGTCGTCCAGCAGCACCTCGACGCCCTGGCCGCCCAGTCCGCGGCCCCGTCGACCGGCGCGTCGCCCGGCCCGTCATCGGTCGCCTCGCCCGGGAGTTCGCCGGCCGCATCCCCTGGTGCCTCCGCCGCTCCGACCGAGGACCCATCGGCAGCATCGCCGGCCATCCCCAGCGGGTCCGTCGCGCCATGATCGAGATCGGCGTCCTCGTCGCCTTCCTGGGCGGCGTGGTCTCGTTCGCCTCGCCGTGCTGCCTGCCGCTCGTCCCCGCGTATGTCGGGTACATGGTCGGCACCACGACCGGCGGGCCACATGCCCGGCGGGCCAGCCTGCTGCACGGGATCGCCTTCACGGCCGGTTTCTCAGCGGTCTTCGTCGCCTTCTGGGCCTCGATCGGGCTCGTCGGCTACATCCTGGCCGATCATGTGACGCTCCTCCGCCAGCTCGGCGGAGCGCTCCTCGTGTTCCTCGGCCTCCAGGTCGCGGGCGTGATCAACGTCACCGCGCTGTGGCGGGACACCCGACAGCTGCCGGCCTTCGCCGGACAAGGCCTCGGGGCCGGGGCGATGACCTCGCCACCCAGCTACCGCCGATCGCTGGCCTTCGGAACCGTCTTCGCGGCGGGCTGGAGCCCATGCATCGGACCGATCCTCGGCGGGATCATCGGGCTCGCCTCGGCGGCCGCCAGCGTGGGCCAGGGCACGATCCTTCTCGTCGCCTATGCGGCCGGACTTGCCGTCCCCTTCCTCGCCGTCGCGGTCGGCGCCGACTGGGTGGGCCAACGGCTGACCTGGGTCGGTCGCAACCACCAGGCCGTCTCCGTCGTCACCGGCGGGGCGCTCGCGGTGGTCGGCATCTTGATGATCACCGGCGTCCTGGCGCGGCTCTCCACGCTCGCGACGCCGTTCGGCGTGTAGGAGGGCCCGACAGATGACCAACCAGGCACGCACCGGACGGCTCTCGACCGTGCCGGCCGACCCGTCGGTCGACGAGGTCCCGGCCGTCGGGATGTTGGCGCCGCGCGGGATCTTCGAGGCCCTCTGGGATCTCCTGACCTCGATGCGCTTCTCGCTCTTCATCCTGCTGGCAATGGCCGCCCTGGGCGTCGTCGGAGCGCTCGTCATCCAGGTCCCCGCCGGCGTCGAGGCGGATCCGGCTGCCAAGGCCGACTGGCTGGCCGGCGTCCGGCCCCGCTTCGGCGGCTGGACGGACGTCCTGGACCGCCTCCAGCTCTTCGCGGTGTTTGGGTCAATCTGGTTCCGCGGCCTCGTCGGGTTCCTGACGATCAGCCTGCTGGCCTGCATGGTCCAGCGGGCCCCGGGCCTGTGGCACACCGCGACCCGGCCTCGGATCAGCGTCGGTGACGGGTTCTTCGCCCACGCCCACGAGCGGGACTCGATCGTCGTCCGCGGCGAGGCGTCCGACCTGGCGGCCCGGGTCAGCGCCGTCCTCCGAAGCCACCACTACCGCGTCCTCGCCGAAGACGACGGCGCGATCAACCTCTACGCCGATCGCTTCCGCTGGGCACCGTTCGGGTCGCTCATCGGCCACCTCAGCATCGTCGTCATCCTCGCCGGCGTGATCGTCGGCTCGATGTTCGGCTTCCGCGACAACTCGTTCATCATCGCCGAGGGATCCACGGTCGCCGTCCCGACCGGCGCGGGCCTGAGCGTCAAGCTCATCTCGTTCGAGGACGCCTACTACACGGACACCGGTGCGCCGTCCGACTACGCCAGCGACCTGGTGCTCTACCAGGATGGCCGTGAGGTGGCCCGGCACACGGCCCGTGTCAACGACCCGCTCCGCTACGGCGACCTGTCCTTCTACCAGTCGTTCTACGGCTCGGCGGCCCAGATGAGCGTCGCCACTGCCGACGGCTCGGTGCTCTTCTCCGACGGCGTGCCGCTGGCCTGGCAGACGAAGGACGACGGCCGCAGCGTCGGGACGTTCACCGTCGCCTCCCAGGACCTGACGGTCTGGGTCGTCAGTACCCTGGGCTCCGGGGACACCCTCGTCGCACCCGGCCAGATCCGGGTCGAGACATACCGTGCCAGCACGGGCGACCCGATCGACCAGGTCTCGATCGACCAGGGTGTCGCGACCGAGATCTCGGGCCTCAGCTTCACGTTCGGCCGCGAGATCCAGTTCACGGGACTGTCGGTCGCCCGTGACCCCGGGACGATCCTGGTCTGGATCGGCGCGATCCTCCTGATCGCCGGCTTCACCATCGGCTTCACCTTCCCGCATCGTCGCCTGTGGGCCCGCCTCGCGCTGCGGCCCGACGGCGCCGGGACGCTGGCTGTCGCGACTCCTGGCCGCGTCAGCCACGACGTCGACAGCGCGTTCACCAACCTCGTCACCGATCTCCGGGCGGCCTGTGCCGGCCCGAGCGTTTCCTAGGAGAGGGCCATGGAAAAGATGTCGTACTACTCCTTCATCGCGGCGGTGATCGCCGCCAGCCTCGCGCTGCTGCTCTACATCGGCTACGCGCTCTCGGGCCTTCGCGCGGCGCGGATGCAGACGGCCGGCAACGGCATGAGCCTCCGGAGCGGGACGCTCGGCATCATCGTCGAGCCCCGGACCGCGACGTTCGGCCGCTACGGCTCGATCCTGGGCTGGCTCGCCTTCGCCTTCCTGACGGCCTGGCTCGTGTTCCGGACCATCGCGACCGGCCACGGCCCGTTCGCCAACATGTACGAGTTCTCGGTCGCCTTCGCCTGGGGCATCCTCGGCGCCTACTACTGGTTCGAGCGGAGCTATCACCAGCGAATCCTCGGGCTGCTCGCGCTGCCGATCGCCCTGGCGATGATGATCTACGCGGCCACCATCCCGGCCACGATCGAGCCGCTCGTCCCGGCCCTCCAGAACAACCTCCTCCTCACCGTCCACGTCGCCGTCGCGATCATCGCCTACGGCTCGTTCTCGATCGCCTTCGGGGCGGCCATCCTCTACCTGATCCAGCCGGCCGGCGGCCGCTGGGGCCTGCCGAAGCCGGTCGTCCTCGACGAGATCGGCTACAAGGCGGTCGTCATCGGCTTCCCGTTCCTCGCCGCCACCCTCGTCCTCGGCGCCCTCTGGGCCGACGTGGCCTGGGGCAGCTACTGGAGCTGGGATCCGAAGGAGACGGCGTCGCTCGTCACGTGGCTCATCTACGCGACCTACCTCCATGCGCGGGTCGTCCGCGGCTGGACCGGTCGCCGCGCCGCGTACCTGCTCCTCGTGGGCTTCGCCGCGACCCTGTTCACCTACTTCGGCAACTACTTCTTCGGTGGGCAACACAGCTACGCCGGCCTCGGCTGACCGCCGAGGCGGCGAGCGGAGCAACTGCCATGCAGACCGTGCACAGCGCGCCGGCCCCCCCGGCCACCCCGGCCGCGCGTCCCGGGCTTCGCGTCCCGGGCGGCGAGCGGGTCCGGACACTGGCGATCATGCTCATCGTCGGCGGCGCGATCGCCGCAGCGACGCTCCTCCTCGATCGATCGGGCGCTGCCGGCTTCACCTCGGTCGAGCTGACGGGTGACACGTCCGGCGCCCGCCCGCTCGTCGGCGGGACGGCGCCGGACTTCTCGGCCAGCACCGTCGACGGCCAGGCGTTCCGCCTGGCCGACCTCGCCGGTCGGCCGATCTGGTTGACGTTCGGGGCCAGCTGGTGCGCCGACTGCCGGGCCGAGGCCCCTGACCTCGAGGCCGCCCACCAGCGCTACGCGCCGGCCGGCCTCGCGGTTGTGAGCATCTGGATCCAGGAGAGCGACAAGGACGTTCGGGACTACGCCGGGCGTCTCGGGCTCGATTTCACGATGATCGCCGATCCAAGCACGGCGCTCGCCAGCCGGTATCGAATTCTACGGCCTGCCGACGCACTTCTTCATTGCCCCCGACGGGACGATCCGTGAGATCCGCCTGGGCGGGCTGGAGCCCGAGGAGATGGACCGGCTCGCGAAGTCGATCCTGGAGTAGGCGAGGGACGTGGACCTCGGCGAGCGCGAGCAGGGAGAGCGGCGCCCGGACGGCGTCCCGCCGTCGTCGCCACTGCCCTCCGCGGCCGAGCGGGCGTCAGCGGATGCAGACGCGCCGCCGCCGACCGCCGCGGACGCCGACCCGGCCTCGGCCACTCCGGACGCTGACGGGCCGCCGCCGACCGCGCCGGACGCCGACCCGGCCTCGGCCACTCGGGACGCTGATGCGGCGCCGCCGACCGCGGCGGACGCCGACCCGGCCTCGACAACCCCGGACACCGATGCGCCGCCGCCGACCGCGGCGGACGCCGACCCGGCCTCGACAACCCCGGACACCGATGCGCCGCCGCCGACCGCGGCGGACGCCGACCCGGCCTCGACAACTCCGGACGCAGACGCGCCGCCGACCGACTCGGACGCCGCCCCCAGTCGACCGAGCCGGCTGCGCCGGTTTCGCGGCTTCTTCCACCTTCCCCGGACACGGCGCGGGCTTGCCGCCCTCCTTCTCGTCCTCGGGGCGCTGGGGACCTTCTTCGTCGTCGGGGCGACTGCCGTTATCGCCTGGACCGAGACGGCCGACTTCTGCGGCCGCTGCCACACGATGGGCCCGGAGCTTGCCGCCCACGCGGCCGGCCCGCACAGCGACGTCACCTGCGGCGAGTGCCACGTGGGTCCCGGCGTCGACGGCTGGATCCAGGCCAAGCTCAACGGGACGCGCCAGCTCATCGAGATCGTCCTCGGGACCTTCCCCGAGCCGATCCCGCCACCCGACCACGACAACCTGCCCCCGCCGTCGGAGACGTGCCTGCGCTGCCACAGCCTCAGTCGGGTCGCCACGGCCGAGCTCGTGACCCGGACCGAGTTCACCGAGGACGAGGCGAACACCCGCCAGTTCGTCGGCCTGATGATTCGGCCCAGCGGCGGCGACGTCTTCGACGTCGACCGGAGCGTCCACTGGCACGTCCTCGCCGACGTCGAGTACATCGCCGACGACCCGGCCGCGCAGTCGATCCGGTGGGTCGGCGTGACCCGCGCCGACGGCAGCCACGAGGAGTACATCCGGCAGGACGAGGTCCGCGTGGCCGAGGACGTCGCACCGGACATCGAGCGGATCAAGAGCCAGGGCACGCCGCGGCAGATGGACTGCATCTCGTGCCACAACCGGATCGGCCATCCGCTGCCGAACCCGCGCCAGGCCCTGGACCAGGCCCTCGCCAGCCGGACCATCGATCCCACCCTGCCGTACATCAAGCGCGAGGCGATGCGGATTCTGTGGTCCGACTTTCCAACCACATCCGCCGCCGACGCTGAGATCGACCAGCTCCGTGGCTTCTACGAGCTACGCTACCCGGACATCGTCGCGGGACACGCGGAGTCGATCAACAACGCCGTCGCCGAGCTCAAGGTCCTCTACGCGTTGACCTCGACCCCGGAGATGCGCGTGACGGCCAGGACCTACCCCGACAACCTCGGCCACACCGACTTCGCCGGTTGCTTCCGGTGCCACGACGGCGGCCACTACCTCGTGAAGAACGGCGCAGTGACGAAGACGGCGATCCCGTCGAGCTGCGACACCTGCCACACGTTCCCCCAGATCGGCGGCGCGATCGCCAGCCTGCCGCTCGGCATCCCGCCCGACACCCATGACGACCGGTTGTGGGTCTTCAGCCACCGGCTCGTCGCAACGAGCGAGGACCCCGGCGCGATCTCGTGCGGCGAGTGCCATGCCCGCGACTACTGCACCAACTGCCACGCGACCGGCGCGATCACCGTCGACCACGACGAGATGCTCACCAACCACGCCAAGGTGATCCGGCAAACCGGCGCCAACGCCTGCGCCTATTGCCACCAGCCCGTCTACTGCGCGCGCTGCCATACCGAGCAGGTCCTGCCCGGCAGCGCCCCGCTCGGTCGAACCGGCAGCATCGAGCAGCCGACCGGCCTGGATTGGCCGCTGCTCGCGATCGTCAACCGCCAGGAAGCCGCCCCGGGGAGTTCGCCATGACCTCGACTGAGCACGCTCGAGCTCGACGCCGCATCGTCATCGGCTGGCTGCCGGTGCTCCTCCTCTTCGTCCTCGGCGGGAGCATGGCCGGTTGCTCCGGCGCTGCCACGCCCGGGATGACCTACGCGCCGTCGCGGGCCACGATCGGGCCCGGGAACGACGCGGCGAGCGGGACCGGCGCCGCCCACACGATGACCCACGCCATGCCGAGCGGGGCGGAGGCCGAGAGTGCCTGGGCCGCCCGTCCGGCGTTCGTCGGCGATGCCGACGCCAGGACGCAGGAGGCGTACGCATTCGCGATCGCCCGCCCCGACGTCACCGACTGGATGCCCTGCTACTGCGGCTGCGTCGCGATGGACCATCGCAACAACACGGACTGCTACCTGCACGCGCGGGCCGGGGGGACGCCGGTCGTCTTCGAGGAGCACGCCTCGTATTGCG
The DNA here is from genome assembly GCA_963719145.1 of uncultured Chloroflexia bacterium. Taxonomy (GTDB): domain Bacteria; phylum Chloroflexota; class Limnocylindria; order Limnocylindrales; family CSP1-4; genus UBA5189. Next base: position 705,833 of record CAVRAX010000003.1, on the reverse strand, counting down.
GGGTCTGCGTCGACATCACCCTCCTGGCCAAGACGATGTCGCAGGACGGCAAGTCGATGCTCGAGATCCGGGCTGCCGTCGACGGCCGCTTCGGCGGCCTCGCCCCGGGCACGGAGACCCCGCTGCCGCCGAGCTGAGCCCTCGGCCGCGACCGCGTGGCGGCCGCCCCTCGGCGCGCGGTGTGCGTGCGGGCGTCGGTAGGAGACACGGATCCGGCACGAACCAGCTCGAGGACCGGCCACTTCGAGCCCCGCGTTGCCTGAACTCGCCGCCGGTCGCGCTCGTTCGTGACGCGGCCGTGTCTCAGGGCGACGCCTCCAGGGGCACTCGATTCTGCGTGACGCGATGACCCCGGTTCCGCCCGGCGCGGTATCGTCGCGCCGTCGGCGATCATCACGAGGCAGGCGATGACAATCAGGCGGCGGGCGATCTATCGACACGCGGTCAACCGGAAGCTCCTCGAGGAGGCTCCGCTCTCGGCGCGGGTGGCCGATCGCGTCACGGCGTTCATGGGCAGCTGGGTGTTCATCGGGATCCAGACCGCGATCGTCGCGATCTGGATCATCGGCAACGCCTATCTCCTCTTCAACTTCGACGCCTACCCGTTCATCCTGCTGAACCTCGCCTTCTCGACCCAGGCGGCGTACGCCGCGCCGCTCATCCTCCTGGCCGGCAATCGGGCCGCCCTGCGCGATCGGTTGACCCTGGAGCACGCCGCCGAGGAGGCGGACATCGAGGAGCGGCAGAACGAGCAGCTGCTCAGCGGCAACCACGAGATCGTCGAGCGCATCGAAATCCTCGAGCGGCGGATCCTCGAGCTCGAACGGAACATCCTCGCGGAGCTGGGCGGGGCCGAAAGAGGCGGCGGCACCGCTCCGACGCCGTCGGGCTGAGCTGGGCCCGGGCGAGACGACGAACCAGCGACCGCGCAGGCTGGCGCGCGAACGGCGCCGGAGCGTCGCGGTTGCCACCGACCCTAGAATTGAAGGTCCAGCGGCCTAGCGCCGGCGGGTGCGTGTCCGTCGCCCGGGTCGACGCAACGGAGGAGCCACCCGTGAACGCGTTCATCGTGGACCTGACGAACAAGCCCGGCGAGCTCGCCCGGGTCAGTGAGGCGATCGCCCAGAAGGGCATCAACATCCTCGGCTTCAGCGGCGTCACTTGCGGCGATTCCGGCAGCATCGTTCTCATGACCAACGACGAGGCCGGCACCCGCTCGGTCCTGTCCGCGGCCGGCTGCGCCTCGCGCGAGGTCGAGCTCGTCGTCGCCAGCCTCGCTCACCAGCCGGGCACGTTGGCGGCCATCGCGCGAAAGCTCGCCGACGCTGGGGTCAACATCGAGGCCGCCCTGCCGACCGGAATGGACGGCGGCAACATCAATATCGCCTTCGCGACCGGCGATCCGGCCAAGGCCCGCGAGGCGATCGGGGACAAGGTGGCGATGGCACCGCAGATGTGAGGCCCGCGCCCGGTTGACAGGGCCGCCTTCGCGACGCACGAGACGCGAATCACGAGGCCCGCGCCGTCGGCCCGGGCCTCGTGCTGAGGAGGAGAGAAGTGGATCAGTGGCCGTTGGCGGGGATCACCGGGCAGAGGAACTCCTTGACCGGGCTCGGATCGATCGAGAGATCGCCGGCCAGGGCTGCTGCCTCGACCGCTTCGGCGCTCGTCAGCTGCTCCGGGTCAACGTTCCAGGTGACCTGAAGCACCATCCAGCGGCCGCCGTTGAAGTCACGGTCGCCCGGCTTCGACTCGGCCACATTGACGATCGGGGTTCCATCGCTGTCGAACAGTTGGTCGCCGTTCGCGTCGCTGCTGATGTTGTAGATCTTGTCGAACGTGGAGGCGGGTGCACCGGTCCCGAAGAAGTCGGTCGGTGTGCCGACGGTCCGGTACTGGTCGCCGTCGACGTAGAAGGACAGGCCCGGAGGCCCGCCGGCTGCGACCGTCGATGCGGCGACCGAGACGAGGAGCGCGGCACTCGCTGCGGCGGCGGTGATGCGTCGGAGCATGAGGGTTCCTCCGTGATGCCGGCCGCTCGGCGACTGGCCGGTGAGCCGACCCGCCGGGGGCGACTCCCGCCGAGAATCCCTCGCCCGGGCGACGTGCCGATGACGCGGTGTCACGGAGCCGTCATGGTTGTCGGCCAGCCTCTGAACCGTGATGATCGCGCTGATGCCTCGGCCCGAATCCGCCCCGATCCTGGTCGTCGACGACGATCCCAAGATCGTCGCCCTCGTCCGCACCTACCTCGAGCGCGACCGGTTCCGGGTCGTGACCGCCGGTGACGGTCGCGCGGCCCTCAGGGCGATCGACGAGCAGGCGCCGCGCCTCGTGGTCCTCGACCTGATGCTCCCGGAGATCGACGGCCTCGCGGTCATTCGCCGGACCCGGGCCATCGGCGACGTCCCGATCCTGGTCCTGTCCGCCCGCGGCTCCACCGGCGACCGGATCCAGGGCCTGACCGAGGGCGCCGACGACTACCTTCCCAAGCCGTTCTCGCCGGCCGAGCTGGTCGCCCGCGTCCGCACGATCCTTCGCCGGACGGAGCGCGACGCGATCGACGCCGCGGTCGACGTCCGCTACCGGCTCGGCGAGCTCGAGGTGGACCTCGCCCGGCACGCGGTGCGCGAGGGTGATCGCGAGATCGTCCTCAGCGTGCTCGAGCTGCGACTGCTCGTCGCCCTGCTCTCGGCCGACGGGCGGATCCTCAGCCGCGATCAGCTGCTCGACGCGATCCACGGCGTCGGCGAGGTCGACGTCACGGATCGGGCGATCGACGTCTACGTCAAGCGCCTCCGCGAGAAGCTCGGCGACGACCCCGCCACGCCGCGCTACGTCGCGACGGTCCGCGGCGCCGGCTACCGCGCAGCCGGATCGGTCGAGCGGCTGGGGGCCCAGTGAACATCCGGGGTGGGATCGCCGCCCGGATCGCCATCGCCGCGCTCGTGGTGGCCGGCATCGCCGTGGCGGTCGTGGCCGTCGGGGTCCTGCGGGTCGGGGGCGAGACATTCCAGGCCCTGATGCTCGCCGCCGGCCAATCGGCCGAGCATGCCCGGGCGATGTTCGACGAGAGCGTCACCGTCGTCTTCGGGATCGCCCTCGTCGTCGCCGCCGTGGTGGCGCTCGCGCTCGCCGCGATCTTCGCCCGGATGCTGGCCCGGCCGATCCAGCGGATCGCCGCCGCGGCCGAGCGGATCGCCGCCGGCGACCTGACCGCGCGGGTGCCCGAGGAGGGACCGTCCGAGGTCGGCTCGCTGGCGACCGCGTACAACACGATGGCCGACCGGCTCGAGGAGCAGGAGATGATGCGCCGTGAGTTCGTGGTCAACGCGTCGCACGAGCTCCGGACGCCGCTGACGAACCTGCAGGGCTATCTCGAGGCCCTCCGTGACGGCGTTCTGCCGCCGGATCCGGCGACCTTCGATTCGCTCCGCGAGGAGGTCGATCGTCTCGGCCGCCTCGCGGCCTCGCTCGACGTCCTCGCCGGCGCGGAGGGAGAACGGCCGCGACCGGTGCCGGTGGACGTCGGCGGCCTCGTCCGCGGTGCCGCCGATCTGGCTGGCCCGGCGCTCGCGCGTCGGGACGTCGACCTCACGATCGTCGCCCCGGACGGGCTGGTCGTCGTCGCCAGGCAGGACGAGCTTGCCCAGGTGATGGCCAACCTCCTCCAGAACGCGGTCCGCTACACGCCGTCGGGGGGCAGCGTCCGGGTCGAGGCGGCGCGCGCGCCCGACGGGATCCTCGTCCGCGTCGCGAACACGGGGGGCGGGATTCCGGCCCCCGACCTGCCCCGGGTCTGGGAGCGCTTCTACCGGGTGGAGAAGTCCCGCGATCGCGAGCGCGGCGGGGCCGGCATCGGGCTGGCGATCGTCAAGCGGCTCGTCGAGGACTCCGGCGGCCGCGTCGGCGCCGCCTCGGAGGGTGCCTGGACGACCTTCTGGTTCAAGCTCCCGTCCATGGGCTGAGGCCGGCGAGGGCAGGTGCCGGCCCGGCCTGCCCGTTCGCCGACCGGCCTGCTCTGCGACGTGCCGTCCCGCCCCGCGCCAACCCGTCGTGAGCGGACGCGCGGCGCGCTAGCATCGCGACGTGGCCAGTGAGCAGTTCGACGTCGTCATCGTCGGCGGTGGCTCGGCCGGTTGCGCCGTTGCCAACCGGTTGACCGCTGATCCCGGGACCCGCGTCCTCGTCCTCGAGGCCGGCCGCCCGGATTGGCGGTTCGACGTCTTCATCCACATGCCGGCCGCCCTGGCCTTCCCGATCGGCAGCCGCTTCTACGACTGGGGCTACGAATCCGAGCCCGAGCCGTTCATGCACGGTCGTCGGATCTACCACGCCCGGGGCAAGGTCCTCGGTGGCTCGTCGTCGATCAACGGGATGATCTTCCAGCGCGGCAACCCGATGGACTACGAGCGCTGGGCGGGGGACCCGGGGATGGCGACCTGGGACTTCGCCCACTGCCTGCCGTACTTCCGGCGGATGGAGGACGCCCTGGCCGCGGCGGCCGACGATCCCTGGCGAGGCCACGGCGGGCCCCTCCCGCTCGAGCGCGGGCCGGCGACGAACCCGCTCTTCGGGGCGTTCTTCGCCGCCGCCATGGAGGCCGGATACCCGCTCACGATCGACGTCAACGGCTATCGCCAGGAGGGCTTCGCCCCGTTCGACCGGAACATCCGCCGGGGCCGGCGGATCTCGGCCTCCCGAGCCTACCTCCACCCGGTCATGGGTCGCCCGAACCTCCTCGTCCGGACCTCGGCCTTCGTCACCCGGATCACGTCACAAGGGCGGCGCGCGACGGGGGTCGAGTACGGAAGCCGGGCCGGCGGGATGCGAACGGTGCTGGCCGGCGAGGTCATCCTCGCCGGTGGGTCGATCAACACCCCCCAGCTTCTCCAGCTCTCGGGTGTCGGGAACCCGACCGACCTCGAGCCCCTCGGGATCCCGGTCGTCGCCGACCTCCCCGGCGTCGGGCAGAACCTCCAGGACCACCTCGAGGTCTACGTCCAGTACCGCTCCCGGTTGCCGGTCTCGATGCAGCCCGCCCTGCAGAAGTGGCGGCGGCCGTGGATCGGGCTGCAGTGGCTCGTGGCCCGGCGCGGGCCCGGGGCGACGAACCACTTCGAGGGCGGGGGGTTCGTCCGGTCCAACGACGACGTGGCCTATCCGAACCTCCAGTTCCACTTCCTGCCCCTGGCGATCCGCTACGACGGCACGGCCCCGAGCGCCGGGCACGGCTACCAGGTCCACGTCGGACCGATGTACTCGGATGCACGAGGCAGCGTGACGATCAAATCGACCGACCCGACGGTCCATCCCGCGATCCGCTTCAACTACCTCTCGACGGACCAGGATCGACAGGAGTGGGTCGAGGCGGTGAGCGTCGCCCGCTCGATCCTGAACCAGCCGGCGATGGCGCCGTTCAACGGCGGCGAGGTCTCTCCGGGACCCACCGTCAAGACCGACGCCCAGGTCCTCGACTGGGTCGCCCGGGACGGGGAGACGGCGCTCCACCCGTCGTGCACCGCGCGGATGGGGACGGGCCCGCGAGCCGTCGTGGATCCCCAGACGATGCGGGTCCACGGCCTCGATGGGCTACGGATCGTCGACGCCTCCGTCTTCCCCTACGTCACGAACGCGAACATCTACGGCCCGGTGATGATGGTCGCGGAGAAGGCGGCCGACATCATCGCCGGGAACACGCCGCTCCCCCCGGATGCGCGGCCGTTCTACCGCCACGGGACCGGGATGCCTCTCCTCGAGGCCGGCTGACCGGGTTTCGCCGACGGCGAGCTCGGGCGCGGCCGGCGGGGGCCGGCCCTCAGGCGCGCTTCGGACGACGCCCGCCGCGGGCCCCGGGGATCGCCGAGCGGCTGAGGTAGATCGCGCCGCTTCGGACGCCCATGTTGATCGGTGCCGGATGGGCCTTCAGCTGGCGGCTGACGGCGGCCCGGATGGTGATCAGCTTCTCGTTGCCATCGAGCTCGATCTTCTTGATCGACGACATCGGGCCGACGGCGATCTCGTTGAGGAGCTTGACGATCGACTGGTCGCGCTTCTGGATCGCGAGCTGACGGGGGCTCAGGACGCGCGGCTTGCGCGGCTTCGGCGCGAGATCTTCCGGTTTCGCGTCGCGAATCTTCATCGATGAATGTTCCTCCGGTTTACAAGAGATGACGCGCGAGGAACCCGAACGCGATCACTAACCGACGGGCGAGTGGTTGGATCGGGCGCGTTCACATCCTACACGTCAAGGTTGTGTGCGAACAGCCACGATCTTACACAGACGGTGGGCCAATCGTTGGAGCCCAACTCGTCAGGAATCCCGAAATCAACGGGCCATCCGGCGATTCGGTAGACGACACGCCGCGCCGACGCCGGCCCGAGCCTCCCGTGGGCGTCTAGGGCGCCGGGCTACCTTCGGGGCCGCCGAACGCCCCGCGGCCGAAGAGCGTGACGTTGCCGATGACCACCTCGGTTGCCGTGACGCTGCCGTCGGGGTTCGACGTGCCGACGACGGTTACCGTTTCACCATTCGTCAAGTCCGTGATGGCCTGGGTCGAGGACGTGACCTTCGTCACCGTCGTCGTTGGCGTCAGGAGAACGATCCGCTGGTCGCCGGTACTCGTCGTGATCGTCATCTGGTCGGACGAGACGGAGCCGATGGTGCCGGACGCGCCCCCGCCGAAGTTGCCGCCGATGCCTCCGGCGCCGCCGTTCCCGAACCGGGGGCGGCCGGACGCGTTCGGGCCGAAGGCGTTGCGGCCACCGGGGATGAAGCCGTCGGTGGTCGTCGACCGGGGAGCAACGGCGTTCGCAACCCCGAAGCCGGCGCCGAACGCGAGGACCGCGACGACGAGCGCCGCGACGATCGGCAGGTAGCCGCGGCGCCGGCTCGAGGCCCGATTCGGCGCGACCTTTGACATCGCGGCCGGGTCGAAAGGTTCGGGCTGATCGTAGGGGGCTGTCATGCTGCGATGCTCCTGTGGCTGTTCGACCCTCGGGTCGCGTTGCTGGACGGGCGGTCATTCGCTCCGTAGCGCGACGATCGGCTGAAGCTTCGCGGCGCGGCGCGCCGGGTAGAGCCCGCAGATCAGGCCCACCGCCGCGCTGACGCCGACGGCGAGGACGAGCGAGATCGGGGTGACGGTCGCCTGGACCGTCGAGAAGCGGGCGATTGCAGTCGACACGAGAATCCCGACCACCGCTCCGGCGAGCCCCCCGAGGGTCGTGAGGAACACGGCCTCGACCAGGAACTGGCCGAGGATGTCGGACCGCCGCGCCCCGACGGCCTTGCGAAGGCCGATCTCGCGGGTTCGCTCGGTGACCGAGACGAGCATGATGTTCATGATCCCGATGCCGCCGACGATGAGGCTGATGCTGCCGATCGCGGCAAGCAGGACCGTGAAGGTCGAGGCGGACGAGGTAGCGGCGGAGAGCAGGTCCTGCTGTGTCTGGACCGTGAAATCGGCCTGGGTCGGGTCGCCGATGCGGTGCGTCCCCAGGAGGACCTGGGTGACCTCGATCTGCGTGTTCGCCATGGCGTCCTGGCTCCTGGCGCTGATGGCAATGGTGCTCACGTTGGTGCGGCCGAAGATCCGTTGGGCTGCCGTCGTGACCGGGACGACCACCTGATCGTCCTGATTGAAGAACCCGCCGGCCGTGCCCTTGGCCGCGAAGACGCCGACGACCCGGAGGCGGACGGTGCGAACCGGCGCGTTCCGTCCGCCCGACGTGAAGTTCAGGTTGATGTCCTGGCCAATGGCGTCGCCGCCGTTGAACAGGTCCGCCGCGGTCGTGCTGCCGATGACCGCGACGAGGGCGTTCGAGTCGACGTCGGATTGGCTGAAGAACGACCCCTGCGCGATCGTCCAGTTCCGGACGGTGAGGTACTCGGGCGTGGTTCCGGTGACCGCGGTGTTGGTGTTGGCGCCGCCCACGATGACCTGGGCCCGCCCGGTCAGCTCGGGCTCGATCGCCTCGGCGTCGGGCACCGCGCCCGTGGCCTGGAGGGCGGTCAGGTCGTCCAGCGTGAGGGTGGTCGCGCCGCCGGCGGCACCCCGGACGAGCCCGCTCGAGGTCCCGCCGGGCGACACCAGGACCAGGTTCGTCCCGAGTCCCTGGAGGGTGTTGGCGATGGAGGCCTGGGCGCCCTCGCCGACCGAGACCATCCCGATCACGGCGGCCACGCCGACGAGGATGCCGAGGATCGTCAGCGCGGCTCGGAGCTTGTTCGCGGCCGTGGCCACAAAGGCCGTCCGGAGCGTCTCGCTGACCGGCACCTCAGTTCGCTCCGTCCGGCTTCATGCTGGCCGGACGAGCCCAGACCGTGGAGGCGGGCTGGATGTCCCCGGCCTTGATCTGGCTGGTCGTGCCGTCAAGCACGATCCGTCCGTCCAGCAGGTGGAGCTGTCGGTCGGCAAGATCGGCGACTCGAGGGTCATGGGTCACCACGATCACGGTCCGACCGGCCCGGTGGAGGCGACCGAAGAGCTCCATGATCCCGGCGCCAGTGGCTGAATCGAGGCTGCCGGTGGGCTCGTCGGCGAGCAGGATCGCGGGCTCCGTCACGAGGGCCCGCGCAATGGCCACGCGCTGCTGCTCGCCGCCGGACAGCTGGTTCGGGCGGTGGGCGGCCCGCTCCAGAAGCCCGACCGCCTTGAGGGCGGCCATCGCCTTGCGTTGCCGGTTGGGATCGCCCCGGTAGGCCAGGGGCAAGGCCACGTTGTCCACGGCTGCCGTCCTGGCCAGGAGGTTCCACTGCTGGAAGATGAACCCGACGAGTCGGTTCCTGACGCGGGCAAGGGCATCATCGTCCAGTCGCGAGACATCGACGCCGGCGAGCACGTAGCGCCCGATGTCGGCGACGTCAAGGCAGCCGAGGATGTTCATGAGCGTGCTCTTGCCGGACCCGGACGGGCCGATGATCGCGACGAACTCGCCGCGCGAGATCCGGACGTTCACGCCGCGGAGCGCGTAGACGCCCGTGGAGCCGGCAGCCCCAAGCGACCCATCCGCCGCGCCGTACCGCTTCACGATGTTCTGCATCGAGACGAGCGGCTGGGCGGCTGCCGGGGGCGCGGCTTCAGCGGTGGGGCCGCGCTCGGGCGACGTCATCGCGTGACCCGCGCGCGCTGGCGCCGGGGTCTCAGTCTCCAACGAACCCACCCCCGCCGCCGAAGATTCGGCCGCCGCCACCGGGGAAGCCGCCGCCCTGGCCCTGGGTCGTCTGCACGGACTCGACCACGGTCTCTGAACCGGTCAGGCCGGACAGGATCTGGGTCTGCGAGCCGTTCGAGATGCCGACCGTCACGGGCACGTTGGTCTGCGTCTTGCCGTCCGCGCCGAGGACCGTCACGACTTGCTGGGCGCCGACGGTCTTGACCGCGAGGCTCGGAACGAGGACCGCGCTGTCGGCCCGGTCGGTGACCACGGCCGCAGTCGCGCTCATCCCGACGAGCAGGCCGGTGTTGGTCCCGTCGAGGCAGACCGTGACGCCGAAGCTCGTCACGCCGGAGATCTGGGTTCCGACGATGCTGAGATGGCAGACCTGACCGACGACCGTGGCAGAGGCCAGCGCGCTCGCGGTGATGGTCGCGTCCTGGCCCATCTTCAACTTCGGGATGTCCGTCTCTGAGGCCTCACCAGCGATCTGGAGGTTCGTGAGGTCCATGACCTCGACCTGGCCGGTGGTGCCGGAGCTCGGTCCTGAGCTTGAGCTGCTGGCCGCGCCGCTGACCGATTGGCCAACACTGATGTTCACCACGGTGACCGTGCCCGCGATCGGCGAAACGATCGACGTGCCCGTCTGTTGAAGGCTGGTCAGCGTCTGCTTGGCCTGGGCCACGGCCGCCTCGTCAGAGGCGATCTGGGTGTCGGTCGCGGGGGCGACCTTGGTGTTGTAGTTGTGCTGGGCGGTGGTCACCCCCAAGGTCGCCGAGCTGACCTGGGCCTGGGCCTGGTGCTGGGACTGCGTGGCCTTGAGCTGCACCGAGCTGAGGTTGGCCGTCGCGCTGTCGACCGCGGCCTGGTCCTTGGCCAGCTGGGGATCGTCCGGCGCGAGGGCAGCGGTGTCAGCGGCCAGCGTGGCCTCGGCCGCCGTGAGGGCCGCCTGGGCCTGCTGGACGTTGAGGCTGTTCTGGGCCTTCGTGTCGCTGAGCGAGGTCTTCGCCGTGGAGAGCTGGAGCTTGGCCTGGTCAACCGCGTCCTTCGCGGACGCGATCGTCTGCGCGGTAGGTCCGGCCTTGTCGCTGTCCAACCTGGCCTGGGCCGCCGTCAGGTTGGCTTGAGCCGCTTCCAGCTGAACCTGCTGCGACGCATCATCGATCGTGGCAAGCACCTGGCCGGCCGCGACGGTGTCGCCCACGGCGACGTTCACGGCGGTCACCTTGCCGGAGACACCGAAGTTCAGCTCGTTGACCGATGATGAGGCCACCGATCCCGAGAGGGTCACGCTTGCGACGATTGTCCCCGTGGATGCCTGGCCGGTGACAAACGTCGTGGCCGCGGCCGACCCGAACGGATGGAGAACCCAGACGGCGACGGCGACAACCACGACGATCGCGACGAGGGCGGCCAGCCAGCGCCGCCAGCGTCGCCATCCCCGTAGCGCCTCCGGCTCTCCGAACTCGAGGCTGCCGAGGTCATAGGTCGGGACCAGGGCCTGGCCGGGGTCCGAGGTCTCGATCGACGACGTCATCGGGAAAGTGCTCCTATGGCGGAATCGCCAGCAGGCTCCCAGCCGGTGATGAGAACTTCGTGAGAGCTCGGCGATCGATCGTCGCGGGCCCCTGCGGCCCTGCGAGGAACGGGCGGCGCGGCCGCCGCTAGCCGACGATCTGGCGGAGGGCGAACATCACGTTGGCGGGCCGCTCGGCGAGCCGCCGCATGTACCACGGGTACCAGGCCTCGCCATAGGCGATCAGGTCGCGGACGACGAATCCGTCGCCGGCCAGCCGCCGCTGCTCGTCCAGGCGGATGCCGTACAGCATCTGGACCTCGAACGCGGTCTTCGGCAACCCCAGCGCGGCGGTGTGCTCGGCGACCTGCTCGATGAGGCGGACGTCGTGGGTGCCGAGGCCGATCCGGACTGTGCCGCCGGCCCGGACCGCCTCGAGCATCGCGATGCACAGGGCGAGGTAGTTGGCGTCGACGTCGTGGCGGGTCTGATAGGCGATCGCGGCGGGCTCCGCGTAGGCCCCCTTGACGAGCCGGATCTGCGGCCCGAGCGGGAGCAACCGCTGGACGTCGGCGGCGGTCCGCTTCAGGTAGGCCTGGAGACAGATGCCGGCGTTCGGCGCGGTCGCCTTCAGGCGTTCGTAGAAGGCGATCGTCCCCTCGGTGTAGGCGCTGCCCTCCATGTCGATCCAGAACGCCGCGCCGCTCTCGGCGGCCGCCGCCGCCAGCGACGACGCGTGCTCGAGCGTCCGCTCGGGGTCGAGGTCGAAGCCCAGCTGGGTGAGCTTGATGCTGATCTCGCCGTCGAGGCCTCGTTCCCGGATACGGGTCACGACGTCGCCGTAGTGGGCGGCGATCGCATCCGCTTCCTCGATCCTGGCGAGGTTCTCGCCCAGGCGGGTGTAGATCGTCCCGATGCCCTCGCCCTGGAACCGGACGCCGGCCGCGAGCGCGCTCTCGAGCTCCTCCCCGGGCATGAACCGGCGGACCGCCCGCCGGGCGAACCAGAGGCGCGGAATCCGGGCCCGGAGCCAGCCGTTGCCGGCCATCCACAGGAGCACGCGTCGCATGGGGACAGGCTATTCCGTTCCCAGGCTGCCCGATCGGCGAAACGCGCGCCGCCGCACGACGGCCGGGGAACCGCGGCCGGGACGGCGACGTCAGGGCGGCATCGAGAAGCCGGGCGTCCCCCGCTCCGGCCCGCACGGAGGCTGGCCCGATGGCACGTCGATGGTCCCTCATCCTCACGACCGCGGTCGCGGTCCTCCTCCTGTCCGCCGCGCCGGTCCTCGCCTGCGGCGGCCTCATCGGCCCGAACGGCGCGGTGAACCTCCTGCGCACGACGACGTTCGCCGGCTATCACGCCGGCGTCGAGCACTACGTCACGGCGTTCGAGTACGCAGGCGGCGGCGGCGCCTTCGGCTCCCTCACGCCCCTGCCGGGTGTCCCGACGAGCGTCGAGAAGGGCGGCGATTGGACCCTCCAGCGGCTGATCCTCGAGACCGACCCGCAGCCGGCCTTCGACGCCCTGCGCGCCATCCCGGCGGCGTCCGGCTCAGCCGAAGAGCTGATGAAGGTCCGGATCGACGCCCTCGACCTGACCGTCCTGCGGGGCGGGGCGGCCGAGGTCGGGCAGTGGGCGAAGGACCACGGCTTCCGCCTGCCGCCCGATGCTCCCGAGGTCCTCGACTTCTACGCCGCCCGCAGCCCGATCTTCCTCGCCGCCGCCTTCGATCCCACGGCCGCCGCGGACCGGGGCCAGGCCATCGGCGACGGGACCCCCGTCCACATCACCATCCCGACCCCGAACCCATGGGTCCCGCTGCGCATCCTCGCCCTGGGCAAGACGAGCGCCGACCAGGTCCAGGCGGACGTCTACCTCCTGACGGATCGGCGACCGGCCCTCCTCCCGGCACCGACCGGCGGTAACGGCATCAGCCTCGCCCACAGCCACGCGGCCACCGACGCGCTCCTGACCGACCTGCGCTCCGACCGTGGCATGGACTGGGTCCCGTCGACCGGCTGGCTGACGAAGGTCGAGGTCGATGCGGCCGCCGGTCAGCTCGGCTACGACCTCGCGGTCGACGCCTCCGGCCAGGGCACGCCGTCGCGCCACCAGGCCGGCCTCGACGTCGCGGTCTCCGGGCCGGCGGCGCCGGAGGCCGACAGTGTCGATCTCGGGCGCCTCGCCGCGAGCCTGGTCATCATCGTCGCCGGCGCGGCCCTCCTCGGCGTCCTCCTGACGGGCCGGCCCTCCGGAGGCCGCGTCGAACCGGTCCGATGACCCGGGGCCGCTGGATCGCCGCGGTCGCCCTGGCCGGGCTGATGGCCGTCGTCATCGGCGCCGGCCGAGGGGTCGCCGAGTCGTCGGAGCGGACGATCGAGATCGACATCCACTATTCGCACTTCAGCCCGGACAGGCTGACGGTCCCGGCCGGCGTCCCGATCCGGTTCGTCATCGTCAATATGGACCCCATCGATCACGAGTGGATCGTCGGCGACGCCGCCGTCCAGGAACGTCATCGGACCGGCACCGAGCTGACCCACGGCGCCCGCCCGACGGAGCAGACGATCCCCGCCGGCTCGACCGTCGTGACGACGGTCACGTTCGAGGCCCCCGGCGCACTCCAGTACATCTGCCACCTGCCCGGCCACGAGGCCTACGGCATGGTCGGAACAGTCGTGGTGACCGGCGGCTGACGACGGCTGACGGCGGCTGACGGCGGCCCGAGGACGCATTGCCCGATCCGCAACTGCTGCAAGGACAGCGTGGTTCCGCCTCGACCACTGGGTCGGCCGGGGCTGCCCGAGCGGAGCGGCTCAGGCCGCGCGGAGGAGACCGACCGGAGCCGGCCGGGTGGGGCACGGTCCAACACGGCCAAACCGACACGGGGGGACGACGAGGCCACGAAGTCACCCGGATCCGCCGGCCGGATCTGTTGCTGAGGCTCGGCCCACGTTCGAATCGGTGCACGGGACACGGAGGGGAGGCTCATGTTGTCGACCTAGCCGTCCCGGAGTGACGATATGGCCGGGATGTGACCCCCGCACCTGTTGGTGGCGAGGACGGCCACCCGGGTGCGGGCCTCGCCGGGACCGCGGACGATCAACGGCCTTGATTGACGCTCCACCCGCCGAGCCCGTACCATCCGGCCACAACTGAAGAGCCTATCGAGAGTGGTGGAGGGACCGGCCCGTTGAAGCCACGACAACCTACCGGCGGCGACGCCGGCAAGGTGCCAAGTCCGGGCAGGACACGACCTGCGAGATAGGGGATCACCCTGAACCCTTCCTCTTGTGGGAAGGGTTTCTTGTTCGGTCCTGCCGCCGACCCTCGATGGGCCGCCCCGACGCTGCGCCGCGGCGCACGTCCCAGCGACCAGGAGCCGAGCATGACCACCGAGACGACCCCGACGAACGAGCGCAACCCTGCGCCGTCGATGATGGCCGCCCCGGCCGCCAATCCAAGCGTGGCCGGCTCCACGGACGTCGCCGACCCCGCGCTCCGGCCCCGGATCGTCGGCCTGCGCTGCCGGAGCTGCCAGCGGGCCGAAGCCGTCGGGCCGAGCTTCGTCTGTCCTGCCTGCTTCGGCCCGCTCGAGGTCGCCTACGACCGGGAGGCCGTCCGGGCCCAGATCAGCCGCGCCGTGATCGAGGCCCGCGGACCGGGAATCTGGCGTTACCTCGAGCTGCTCCCGCTCGACCGGGCGCCCGAGCGCAGCCTGGCCATCGGATCGTCGCCGCTGCTCGCGGCCGACCGGCTGTCCGCCGACCTCGGCCTGGGCGATGGGCGGCTGCACCTCAAGGACGACACCCGCAACCCGACCCTGTCGTTCAAGGACCGGGTCGTGGCGATCGCCGCGGCGCGGGCGGTCGAGTTCGGCTTCGACACTCTCGCCTGCGCCTCGACCGGCAACCTCGCCGGGGCCACCGCGGCCGCCGCGGCCGCGGTCGGCCTTCGGGCAGTGGTCTTCGTCCCGGCCGATCTCGAGCCGGCGAAGATCGACCACGCCCTCGGCTACGGTGCGACGGTCGTGCCGGTCGCGGGCACGTACGACGAGATCAATCGCCTGAGCCTCGAGATCGCCGACGAAGAGGGCTGGGCGTTCGTCAACGTCAACCTCCGGCCGTTCTACTCGGAGGGGAGCAAGACTCTCGCCTTCGAGGTTGCCGAGCAGCTCGGCTGGCGGCTGCCCGACGTCATCGTCGCGCCGATCGCGTCGGGATCCCTGTTCACGAAGGTGGCCCGCGGCTTCGAGGACCTCGTGGCGGCCGGCCTGGTCGAGGACAAGCTGGTCCGGTTCATCGGCGCCCAGGCGGCGGGCTGCTCCCCGGTGGCGAGCGCGTTCGCGGACGGTGCCGACGAGATCCAGCCGGTCCGGCGGCCGGACACGATCGTCCGGTCGCTGGCCATCGGGTCACCGGCCGACGGGCTCCAGGCGCTGGCGCTGGCGCGCCGGACGGGCGGCTCCATCGAGGCCGTCGAGGACGTCGCGACGGCCGCGGCGATCCGGCGCCTCGGCCGGACCGAGGGCGTCTTCGCCGAGACCGCGGGCGGGGTCACGATCGCCGGCCTCGGGCAGGCGATCGAGCGCGGCCTCGTGACGTCCGACGATGAGGTGGTGGCGCTCGTCACCGGGAACGGGGTCAAGACACCCGACGCGAAGTGGCACGGGCTGGAGACGAGCATCGCCGATCACAACGTCGGCCTCGCCCGGGTCATCGAGCCGACGTACGCGGCGTTCGCCGCGGCCGGACTCAACCGGTGACGGGGCGCACCGACCGGGTGGTCCTCCGCATCCGGGTCGAGTCGAGGATCGAGTTCCGGAGCCCGGGCGCCGACTAGCTCGATCGGCGGCGGCGCACTGCCGGCTCGCATGGCTGTCACCATTGGCAGGTGACCCGTCGCCGGCGCCCGATCGCGTGACCGAGACGGCCGACGTCGTCGTCGTCGGCGGCGGGGTGATGGGCGCGAGCATCGCCTTCCACCTGGCTGTCGCGGACGCCGGGCGGATCGTCCTCCTCGAGCGTGAGACCGCGCTCGGAACTGGCTCGACCGGCCGCTGCGCCGGCGGTTTCCGGATCCAGTTCTCGAGCGAGATCAACGTCCGACTCTCGCTCGCCAGCGTGGTGATGATCCGGCAGTTCGTCGAGGAGCACGGGCTGCCGCTCGACGTCCATGTCGATGGCTACCTCTTCCTCGTCCGCGACACGGCCGCGTGGGCCGGCTACCGCGCGGCCGCGGCGATGCAGCGCTCGCTCGGGGCCCGGGTCGAGGAGCTCGACGCGGCCGCGGCCGCGGCGCTCATCCCGGGGCTCAACGTGGATGGCGTCGTCGGGGCGACGTTCGGGCCTGAGGACGGGATCGCCGATCCGTCCGGCCTGACGAACGGCTATGCGACGCTCGCGCGTCGGGCCGCGGTGGAGATCCGGCTCGGGACGGCGGTCACCGCGATCCGGACCTCAGCCGACGGCGGTCGCGTGACCGGGGTCTCGACGCGCGACGGGGACATCGATGCCCCGATCGTCGTCAACGCCGCCGGCGTCTGGGCGACGGCGCTCGCCGCGACCTGCGGCGTCGAGCTGCCGATCCATCCCGAGCCGCGCCACGTCGTGACGACCTCGGCGTTCGAGGGCCGGCCCGAGCGGCGGACGCTCGTGATCGACACGGCGACGATGTTCTACTTCCACCGTGAGGGCCCCGGCGTGCTCATGGGCATGCCCCGGCTCGCCGACGCGCAGTCGACGTTCGAGACGGTCGTCGACGATCGCTGGATCGCGGAGGAGCTGCTGCCCACCGCAGTCGGCGTCCTGCCCGCGCTCGAGTCGGCCGGGCTCGCCAGGTCGTGGGTCGGCCTCTACGAGATGACGCCGGACCATCACGCGATTCTCGGCCCGGTCGAGGGGCTCGAGGGGCTCTGGCTCGCAACCGGCTTCTCCGGTCACGGCTTCCAGCACGCCCCGATCGTCGGGTTGGTCATCGCCGAGCTCGTCACCGGCGAGCGGCCGACGGTCGACGTCTCCGCGCTCCGCCTGGAGCGCTTTGCCCGCGGCGAGCTCATCGGCGAGTCACACGTCGTCTGACGCCGGGGCTCACCCGCGACTCGCCAAGGGACGGTGATCGAGTAGGCCTGGTGCCAGGCGGGGCCGGAGGCGCTCAGCCGAGCTCGCGCCCACCGCCGGCGCCCTCTCGCGGACCCCTCCCGAGCGATCGAAGGCCCGTGGATCCGGTCGCCCGGCAGATCCATGCCGCCGCGATCAGCTCGTTTCGGGGCTGCGGGGTTCAGCCCGCGAGGGGCCGGCTCACGGCGCCGGGCTCGCGAGCTCCGGATACGTCGGCGCGGCGAGGATCGTGAAACTGTCAACGGGCCAGTACCGGAGCCACCCGCGCCCGATGACCTGCGAGACCTCGATCGGCCCGAAGTTCCGCGAGTCGGCCGAGACGAGCCGGTGGTCGCCCATTACGAACAGCTCGCCGCCGGGAATGAGCCAGTGGCTTGCTCCCCCGGGTGCCGGAAAGGTCTCCTGTGGTATGCCGTCGGGGTCCTTGAAGACGTACGGCTCAGCGATCTTGACGCCGTTGACGTAGACCTCCCCATCCCGCAGCTCGATGTCGTCGCCGGCCACCCCGATGACGCGCTTGATGAATGGAACCCCGGGGGTACTCGACCACGCGTCGGGCGGGTTGAAGACGATGATGTCGCCGATCGCGTAAGGGTCCCAGCGGGGTGAGAGCTTGTCGACCAGGACGTATTGGTCGGGAAGCAGCGTCGTCTCCATCGACGGCTGCTCGACTTTGAACGGTTGAGCGACGAACGTCTGGATGCCGAAGAAGATGACGACGGTGAGGACGAGGGTCTCGAGAACCTCGAAGGCACATCCAAGCGCGGGCCGGCGTCTCACGTGATCTGCGTGCTCGGCCTCGACGGTCGAGTCATCTCCGGATCGGTCGACCGGAACTGTTCCTTCTCCCTCGGTCACTCGCGTAGTGTGGGGGAACGTAGGTCTGGTGGTCACGTTCGGTCGTGCGGGTCACGTGAGCTCGTGCCGAGCCGCGTCACTCGCATGGCCGTTCCGACCCACTCGAGTCCGCCCATGTCGAGGTTGAGCCAGGACCGTGTCGACGCCAGATCGAGCCGCCCTCGAGCATGAGAACTGGATCGCCTACCTGACCGGCGTGGCCAGGTGCAGCTCAACGGTCGAGATTCGGCGGAGTGGCGGCGTTCTCGGTGCTCGCTCGAGCATGCCCTTCGACTGGTTCAACCAGGTCCTCGTCGAGCGTGACGATGCGAAGGCTTCCGATCTGCTCGCGGCCGCCGGTCTCGCGAGTCGCGGCGCGGACGGCCCGATCGTCCGTCTGCGCGATGGCACCGACGATCGCTTCATCCCGGATCTCGCGAGGGCTGGCTGGATCGCCGCGGGCGCCGCACCGATGACGCCGGGCATGGTCGCATTCCCGATCGACCACCTCCCCACCGTGGCCTCGAACCCACGCGGCTTCCAGATCCGTCGGGTGACCGATGCGGCCGGCGTGGAGGACCACCGGGCGGTCGTGACTGACGGGTTCGGCTCGGCCCCCTCGGTCGCCATCGAGACGACCGGCCTCGGACTCCTCGGCACGCCGGAGTGCGCGATCTACGTCGGGTATGCCGATGGCCTGCCAGTGACCTCCGGGCTGGGCTGGCGCAGCGGTCGGACGATCGGGGTCTATGCGATCTCGACCGTTCCGGCGGCGCGGCGGCGCGGGTACGGCGAAGCGATGACGGTTCGGATCGCCACGGACGGGATCGCTGCCGGCTGTGACGTCGCCGCGCTCCAGGCGAGCGAGGCGGGCCGTTCGATCTACGAGCGGCTCGGCTTTCGCGTCGACGTTCGGTACATCGCCTATGTCAGAACGGCCCGGGCAGGGTGACGGGTGCACCCCGCCGGTCTCCTCAGCGTGCGCCGATGTCACTCAGCACGATCGAGAAGAGCGAGTCGTCCTTCAGCCGGCATCCGGGGGTGGCCGACGCGAAGCCATGACACCGCGATCACCAGCCACGCCAGCGCGGAGAGCGGAAAGGCGAGAAACACCACGAACGCGATGTTGCCCGGAACGGCGAGCGCTGCAGGCACAACGAGGATCGGAAGGCTCGCGGCAAGGAGCGGTCTGACGCGTGACGGCGCCGCGACGCCATCTCGCCACGCTGCGATGCTGATCGCGATCAGGCACCCGACGAACACGACCCAGCCGGCGAGCACTACGTTCGGCCCAGCACTCCGGGCAACACTCGTGCCGAGCAAGACGAGGGCAAAGGCGGCGATCACCACAGCCAGATTCATGATCGCGACCACAATTCGCAAGGGGGTGGATGGGCTCGTCCTCTGCGAAGGACGCCACACGGGCGGCAGCTGGAGGCCGAGGCTCACCACCAACGTCAGATGCAGCAGGTCATCCGTGATGACCTCGTACGACACGATGTCGAAGAAACGAAGCGCGACCAACAACAGCAGGGGGCTGGCGACGATGGCACTGATCGCCGCGACCGTCGGCTCTCGCTCTCGCCAGGACCAGGCCTCCACCAGCACGACGAGCAGCCACAGCACACTCACCAGCAGGACCCCGAAGGCTGCAAGTCGTTGGCCGAGATCGCACCACTCGAAGCATCCCGGATTGACCGGTGCCGTCATCGCACCGACCAGGCGTTTCGGAATGTCACCCGACTTGGTGAGGCGGCGTCTTCAGCCGGCGACGGAATGGACGGTCAGCGCGACGAAGTAGAGAACGCCGAACGCCACGACAACGCCAGTGATGACGAGGGCAGGCCGCCGCGCGACACGGGCTCCGGCCTGTACGAGCGCGGCGACGTCAGCGCGGGTGGCCTCGTCGCCGGACCAGGTCCGCCACATGAAGCCAGCGGCGAGCACGAGGCCGACGAACGGTAGGACCACGAGGACGATCTCCACTGCGGGAACCGGCAGCGCCCCGAACCACGTGACGATCGCGTCGAGCGTCCGGGACGGCTCGTGGTTCGCCGGCTGAAGCGAGCGCCCGACGGCGGACAGGAAGAAGACTGCCGCAGGAGCGACGAGGAGCACGGTGAGGGCAGCAATCGATACCCGTCGAAATTTGGGGTTCATCGGGGGGTGGGACTCCTATCGGCTGCGCGTTCGCTCGAGAGGACGCCTGGCGTGGATCGCCCGTGTCGCTTGGGGCGCTGTCACCCGCGACTGAGGCGGTCGACACCCGTTGTCTTGGAACCAGAGCGACACGATACTGCGGTAGGTCGGCTGACCCTCGGGTCCGTGCTGCGCTGCGATCACCCTCGTGGAGCGACCGCGTCGACCGTCCGGGCCGCCGTCACCGCGCAAATGGGGAACACGTGAAACGCCGCATCTTGGCGCTGGGACCGATCGTGCTGGTCATCGCCGCGTGCACGAACGCTGCCGCCCCTTCGACGGCCGCTCCGACGGTGCCCACCCCGAGCGTGGCGACGACCATGGCAATGTCGAGTGGCGCACCCTCGACCAGTCCCGGGCCAACACCGCTCCCTGCCGGCCCGGACACGTCGTTCGCGGGCCTGACCGACCCAACGCACGGCTGGGCCGTGATAGCGGGTCGGCTCTTCGTTACCGCCGACGGGGGGTCGACCTGGCGCGAGGCGACCCCGCCAGGCGGGTTCGCGACCCCCGAAGCTGACCGCCTGCTCGGGGCCGACTTCGTTGACGCCCAGCACGGCTGGCTGGCGATCAACGAGGCGTTCACGAGCGCGAGCGACGCATCCTACGGCCGGGTCGACGTCTGGCGCACGACCGATGGCGGCCAGACGTGGGCGAAGACGCAGCTCCCGAGAGCCCAGTTCGCGGTCTTCGGCGACGTCATGCCCGCGGTCCAGTTCGACTTCCTCGACGCCACCCACGGGTTCGCGTTCCAGAGTGGGAACGAGGCGAAGGGGAAGAACGACAGCGATCTCTTCTGGACGGCCGACGGCGGGGAAACATGGTCGGCCGACCGCCCGACCGGCGACGGCTCGCAGGGCAACGAGGGCACGATCGGGTTCTCCACCCCAACCGACGGCGTGATCGTGGACGCGATGCGCGACAATGGCATCGTCGTCACGCACGACGGGGGCCGGACATGGAACGCCGCCGCCCTGGCCATGCCGAGCGGCGCCTCCGGCGCCCAGCTGTTCTTCGGTCAGCCGGTCTTCCTCGACGGGCGCTCGGGGCTCGTCGTCGTCGACTTCCAGGCCGACGCCGGCAGCGTCTTCCGCGTCTATCGGACGTCGGACGCTGGATCCTCGTGGACGCAGGTCGCGGCGCTGCCAAGCGGGGTCTCCACGGTCGCGTTTCTGGATGCGCGACGATGGATCGGTTCGGATGGGACCGGGATGGTCGTGACCCTCGACGGCGGAGGAACGTGGGACCGCAGCTCGGCCGACGGGCTGCCCGGGACACTCGTACTGCTCCAGATGGCGGATCCGCACTTCGGCTGGGCGCTTGTGTGGATGGGTGTCTGCCTGGACTTCAAGAGCAACTGTTCGAGCCGGACCGGCCTCTACGCCACCGCCGATGGCGGATCGACCTGGACGCAGCTCTGGCCCGGGTGAGCCAGGCGCCTGCGCAGCTCCCTCGCTCGGCGTTCTGTCACTCGACAGGCGAGCAGCAGGCGCAGCCGGTGGCGGTGACGCCCGTAACCGCGGTCGCCGCGTCGCAGCACGGCCCACCGGCGTCAAGGACCGTCAACGAGCGTCCGGAGCCGGGCCGGAACCCCGGTGCGACGTGCCGCTCCAGGTTCGCGAGCCGTTCGTCCAGGTCCTGGAGCCGGGCCATCCGCTGAGCGACCTCTGCGCGGCGATCGGCGATCAGCCGCGGCAGCGTCGCGCTCGTGTCGGCGCAATGGCCGGAGTGGCACCACGACGCCAGCTGGGCGGCCTCGTCGAGCGGCAGCTCGAGCCGCCGGAGGTCGATGAGGAGCCGGAGGTGCTCCACGTCAGCCTCGGCGTACTCCCGATAGCCGTTGGCCTGCCGCGGCGGCCGCGGCAGCCAACCCTCCCGTTCGTAGAACCGGACCGTGTCGGCCGGGACACCGACCCGATCGGCCAGCTCACCGATCCGCATGGGCGGCACTCAACCCTGGAGTGGCTCGAATGTCAAGCGCTTGCGGAGCCCGCGGCGACGGCTTCGGGGCTCGGGCTTGCCTCCAGCACCCGCTTGAGTGCGACGAGCTCGGCAGCTTCACTCGATCGGATCTCCCCGGACATCAACGGCTCGAGCAGGCGCCAAACGCCACGAAGCGACATTTCCCCCGACGATGTCACCCGCGTCCGCCCCGGGTCGACGGGCTCGACCTCGATCCGCGCGGCCCGGTGAATCCGTCCGCCGGGCTCCGACGTGAAGGTGACGCTGCCGCTCGAATCAAGGGCGGAGACGTGGAACTTGAGATCGAAGGCGATCGGGCCCTTCTGAAATCCGTACCGGTAGCGGCTGCCGATGCGAACGTCACCGGGCGTGAGGTGCTCGACCGAGGCGACGTCGTCCATCCATTCGCGGTGCCGATCTGGATCGATGACGTAGGCGGCCACCTCGGCCTGCGGGCGATCGATGGTCACCGACGATTCGTACCTGATCATCCGGGAGCCTCCTTCGACCCCACTGCCCCGGCTCATTGGCCGGTCAACATCCGCACCCTAGACCCTGGAGTCGCTCCAAGGTCAAGCCCCAATCTTCAGGGCCGCCCGGACTGGTTCCGGGTGCCGCCCGCCCGTCGCCACGCAGGGCCAACCGCGCCATACTCAGGGTCGTGAGCCAGAGCGCCGACGTCGAAGCCGCCATGGGAGACACGCGCACGGAATCGGATTCGATGGGCGCGATCGAGGTCCCCGCCGACCACCATTGGGGCGCCCAGACCCAGCGCAGCCTCCACCATTTCGCGATCAGCCACGACACGATGCCGCCTGGCGTCATCCGCGCGTTCGGGATCCTGAAGCACGCGGCCGCCGAGGTGAACGGTGAGCTCGGCCTCCTGGCTCCCGAGAAGCGCGAGCTGATCGTCCGGGCCGCCGACGAGGTGGCATCCGGGGCCCTCGCCGGAGAGTTTCCGCTGCGGGTCTGGCAGACCGGCTCGGGGACCCAGTCGAACATGAACGTCAACGAGGTCATCGCCAGCCGCGCCAACGAGATCGCGACCGGGACCCGGGGCGGCAAGAAGCCGATCCACCCGAACGACGACGTCAACCGCAGCCAGTCCTCGAACGACACCTTCCCCACGGCCCTCCACATGGCCGTCGCGATGGCCGTGGTCGAGCAGCTCATTCCGAGTGTCCGGGGCCTGCGCGACGCCCTCGACGCGAAGCGCCGCGAGTTCGAAGGGATCGTGAAGATCGGCCGGACCCACCTCCAGGACGCGGTCCCGCTGACCCTGGGCCAGGAGTTCAGCGGCTACGTCGCTCAGCTCGACGGTGGCATCGCGAGGTTGGAGGCCGTCCTCCCGGGCCTCTACGAGATCGCCCTCGGGGGCACCGCCGTGGGCACCGGGCTCAACGCCCACCCTGAGTTCGGCGACCGGGTCGCGCGGCGCATCTCGGACCTGACCGGGCTGCCGTTCGTCTCCGCCCCGAACAAGTTCCAGGCGCTGGCCGGCCAGGAGGCCACCGTCTTCGCCTCGGGCGCGCTGAAGACCCTCGCCACCAGCCTGATGAAGATCGCCAACGACATTCGCTGGCTCGGTTCCGGCCCGCGGGCCGGGCTCGGCGAGCTGCGCCTGCCCGAGAACGAGCCGGGCTCCTCGATCATGCCCGGGAAGGTGAACCCGACCCAGTCCGAGGCGATGACGATGGTCTGCGTCCAGGTGTTCGGCTACGACGCCGCGATCACGATCGCCGGCTCGCAGGGCAACTTCGAGCTCAACGTCTTCAAGCCGGTCATCGCCCACGACCTGCTCCACGGGATCGAGCTCCTGACCGACGCGTGTCGCTCCTTCCGCGAGTTCTGCGTCGAGGGCCTCGAGGCCGACGTCGCAGTGATCGCCGATCATCTCGGCCGTTCCCTGATGCTCGTGACCGCACTCACCCCGAGGATCGGCTACGACAAGGCCGCCGAGATCGCCAAGAAGGCTCACCATGAGGGCGCGACGCTGCGCGAGGCGGCCGTCGCCCTGGGGTACCTGACCGCCGAGGAGTTTGACGCGGCGATGGACCCCCCCGCGATGACTCACCCGACCGAAGGCTGACTGCCGCACACCCGCCGGAGCTCAAGCCCGGCTCGTATTCCAAGAAGGCGTATCAGGCCGTAGTTCGCGTGAGCGGCCCTCTTCCGGACGCCAGTTGATGCACGACGGGAATGTTTGGCTCGCTGTCAGGCCCGAAAGGCCTTCGCGCACGGGACTTTGCGCTTCGCAATGGCAATGTCATATCGACAAATGCTGGCGGATAAGCCTTCTTGGCATTCCGGGCGGCGCCCGGCCACCTCGGCCGCGCCGGCGCCCGCCGGCGCCCGCCGGCGCCTGCCGCGCCCCGGTCCGCCGGCCGCGCCGGCGCCCGCCGGCGCCTGCCGCGCCCCGGTCCGCCGGCCGCGCCGGCGCCCGCCGGCGCCTGCCGCGCTCGCCCCACCAGCCGCTACTTCTTCTTCGGGGGCATGGTCCGAGTGAACTCGATCGCCTTGTCGAGCCACGGATCGAGGCTCGCGTCGTCGGCCAGGACGTCCGACGGCAGGACGACGTAGCGACCCATCGAGCGGCCCGGCATCGGCTCGAACGGGTGGGCGCCAGGGAGCGCCAGGAGGGCCTCGCGGTCCGGCTCGGAGACGCGGACCCACCATTCGTCGGCGAACAGCCCGGTCATCATGTTGCCGCCGATCCAGGCGCATTGGTAGCCGAACATCGGCTTGAGGGTGAGGTCCGGGGCGCCGTGCCGCGCGAGCGCCGCCCGGAAGCGCTCGACGATCTCGGGGCTCGATTTCGTGAACTTCGGCATCTCGGGCATCGCGTCCTCCTCGCGACGCCAACCCTAGCGCGCCGCGCGGCTCAGAGACAGGCCCACGGCCGGCGATGGCCCCGCCCGGGCCTCGCCGCGGGCCTCGCCGCGGGCCTCGCGGCCGGGCTTCCCGTCCGTGCGACGATCTCGCCGTGGAAGGGAGTGCCGGCACCGGGCGAGCAGGAGGCCGCCTCGTGGCGCCGAGCGTCGGGGCGGGCGTCGTCGACCGACCGCGGCTGGAGGCCCGGCTCGACGACGGGGCCAGGCTGCGGCTGACGCTCGTCATCGCCGGCCCCGGGTTCGGCAAGTCGACCCTCCTCGCAGGCTGGGCCCTCGCCCGCCCGGGGATCGCCTGGCTGTCCATGGACTCGCGCGACCGGCGGCTGGCGTCCCTCGCAACCGGGATCGCCGGGGCCCTCGGAGCGGCCCTCGACCAGGCGCCGGCAGAGCTGCCCGGTGGCGGGGCCGGCGGCGGTGACGATGAGCTTGCCGGCGCCGAGGCGCTCGCCGGCGTCGTCAGCCAGTGGCTGTCCGAGCATCTCGAGGAGGATCTCGTGCTCGTCCTCGAGGATCTTCACGAGGCCGCCGCCGAGCCGGGGCCGCTGCGATTCGTGGAGCGTCTCGTCCGGGCGGCCCCGCCGATGCTCCACGTGGTCATCTCGTCCCGGACCCCGATCACATTCGCGATCGAGCGGCTGCGCGGCCAGGGCCAGGTCTTCGAGGTGACCCCCGAGCACCTGGCCTTCGAGCCGGACGAGACCGCCGCGGTCCTCGAGGTCCTCTCCCGGGACGCCGCCGGCCTCGCCCCGGCCGTGCACGCGGCAACGAACGGCTGGCCGGCCGCGGTGCGAATCGCGGTCGAGACGCTGCGGGAGGCGCCGCCGCCGACCTGGCCCGCGATCGTGGCCCGGATCGGCAAGCGGAGCGGGCCGCTCTTCGGCTACGTTGCCGAGGAGGTCCTCGACCGCGAGCCGTCGCGCGTTCGCGAGCTGCTCCGGCTCGGTGCGCTCTTCCCATGGTTCGATGCCGAGCTCCTGGCGGCCGTCGGCCTGGCCGACGCGCGCGAGATCCTGGCCGACGTCGCCCGACGCGCCTTCTTCATTCGCTATGACGCCTCGGACGGGACGCACGCCCTCCACGGTCTGGTCCGGGAGGCCGTGCTGGTCCACCTGCCGCTGGCGCCCGACGCGGCCGCGGAGGTCCACCGTCGCGCCGCCGCCTGGCACCTGGCGAACGACCGCCCGGCGCCGGCGCTCGCCCAGGCCGTGGCGTCGGGCGACATGGGGCTCGTCCGGCGGCGGCTCTCGGAGGGCGGGTTCGGATTGATCGGGGACGCCGGGCCGGAGGCCGTGCGCTCGGCGATCGGGGCAATCCGCGACGCCGGCGAGGAGCTCGGCCCCGAGCTCGAGATCATGGCCGGCGACGCGGCCTTCGTGGCCGGAGACTGGGCCGAGGCGATCGAGGCGTATCGCGCGGCCGGCGGCGGTCGTTCGCCGGCGCCGGCGGCGGCGGCCTGGCGGCTCGGTGTCATCCACCATGAGCGCGGCGAGCTCGATCTCGCCCAGGCGGCCTTTGCCGCGGCCGACCTCGAGGCCGGGCCACCGACCGACGCCGCGCTCGCCCTGGCGGGCCTCGCCTACACGCGCTGGAACGAGATGGACCCGGCCACGTTCCGGCCATTGGTCGATCGGGTTGTCGCCCTCGCGACGACGGCGGGCTCGGACCAGGCCCTCGCCGCCGCAGGCCACCTCGAGGGCATCGCTGCCAGCCTCGAGGGCGACGTCGCCGAGACCGAGCGGCACCTGGCCCTGGCTGCCGAGGCGGCAGATCGTGCCCACGACGCGCTGCGGCTCATCCGGATTCGAAGCGACCAGGCCTACTTCCTCCTGGCCCAGGGTCGGTTCGATGAGGCTCTCGCGGCGCTCGACGCCGCGATCGAGGTCGCCGGCACCCTTGCCCGTTCGCCGTTCCTGGCCCTCGCCCTGTCGGATCGGAGCCAGGTCCTGACGAGCCTGGGTCGGTTCGAGGAGGCGATCGCCGACGCCCAGGCGTCGCGCCGGATCTACGACCGTGCCGGATCGGCCTGGGTGGCCTGGCCCCTGTCGAAGGAGGGCCACATCCGGCGGCTCCTCGGTGACGATCACGCGGCTCGCATCGCCTACGAGGCGAGCATCGAGGCGGCCGAGCGCCTGGGCGACCCGGTCGTTCTCAGCGACTCGCTGGCCGGCCTCGCCGAGGCGGTCGCCGAGGCGGACCCGGGGCGGGCGACGCAGCTGGCGGCTCGAGCCGTCGAGGTCATCAGCGAGGACCAGCGCACCGATGCCCGTCTCGCGGCGGCTCGGGTGGCCCTCCGGACGGGGGACCGGACGGCGGCGCGGGGCCATGCCGAGCGGCTCCAGGAGCCCGCCCGACGGCTCCGTGACCTGCCCGCCCTGGCGGGGATCCTCGAGGTCCTGGCCGCGACGGAGGACGACCCCGCCGTCGCCGAGGCGAGGCTCGACGAAGCCGGCCGGATCTGGCAGGAGCTCGGCTCGCCCTACGGCGTCGCCCGGCACCAGCTCGTTCGCGCGCGGGTGCTCGAGGGCTCGGAGGCCCAGGTCGCCGCGGCCGCGGCGGAGGCCGCCTTCCAGGCGATGGGTGCCCGGACGATGGCCGCTCAGGCCGCGGCTCGCCTGGCGACGATCCGGTCCGCCCGCCACGCCGGCCCGTCGATCCAGTCGTTCGGCGGCTTCCGGGTCCTTCGAGCCGGCGAGCCGGTCGCGCTTACCGAGTGGCAGTCGAAGAAGGCCCGCGACCTGCTGAAGATCCTCGTGGCCCGCCGCGGCCGGCCGATCAGTCGCGAGGCGATGTGCGAGGCGCTCTGGCCCGGCGAGGACCCGGAGCCGCTGGCCAACCGGTTGAGCGTCGCCCTGACCACCCTGCGGACCGTCCTGGACCCGGATCGGGCGCTGGCCCAGGATCACTTCGTGCGAGCGGACAAGACGACGCTGGCGCTCGAGATCGGCCGGCTCGCCGTCGACCTCGAGGCCTTCCACGCCGATGCCGCCGAAGGCCGGAGCCGGCTCCGCCGCGGCGACGACGCGGCGGCGCGCCAGTTCCTCGCCACCGCGGAGGGCACCTACCTGGGGCCCTTCCTCGAGGAGGATCCGGCCGAGGATTGGGCAGCCGCCCCGCGCGAGCAAGCCGCGGCCGAGTACGTCTGGGTCGCTCGCTCGCTCGCCGCGCTCGTCGCCCGCAACGGCGACATCGACGGCGCCATCCGGCTCCAGCTACGGATCCTGGAGTCGGATCCGTACGACGAGCCGGCCCACCTCGATCTCGCCGCGCTGCTCACCCGCGTGGGGCGCCACGGCGAGGCGCGGCGGCGATACGCGCTGTACGCGGAGCGGATGGCCGAGATCGGGGTGGAGGCCGCAGCGTTCCCGCTGCCGGATCGAGTCCCGGCGCTGGTCGCCTGAGCTCCCGAGGCGGGCGGGGGCCGCCCTGACTGCCGCCACCGAATCGATCCGCGCCCGCCACTCGACCGATCCGCAAGTAAGCGGCTAGTCTGAGCTGACGATGGACTCGCTCCTCGACCCACACGCGCCGCCGGGACCCGTGCCGCCGGCAGTGGCCCGGGCCCGCTGGGACGCCCTGCTCGGGAGCGGCCAGCCGGTCCTCGCCGATGGGGCGATGGGTACCATGCTCTTCGCCGCGGGCCTCCAGTTCGGCGATCCGCCAGAGCTCTGGAACGTCAGCCAGCCGGAGGTCGTCCGCCGGATCCATCGCGGCTACCTCGAGGCGGGTTCCCGGATCGTCCTCACCAACACCTTCGGGGGCAACCGGCTCCGATTGAGCCTGCACGGCAACGAGCGCCTCGTGGCCGAGCTCAACCAGATGGCTGCGATCCTGCTCCGGGCCGAGGTCGATGCGGCCGGTGGCAACGCGCTCGTAGCCGGGGACATCGGGCCGTCCGGCTCGATCATGTCGCCGATCGGCCCGCTCGAGTTCGACGAGGCCGTCGACGTCTTCGCCGAGCAGGCCCAGGCGCTCATCGCCGGCGGCGTCGACCTGATCTGGATCGAGACGATGTCCGACCTCGAGGAGATCCACGCCGCGATCGCCGGCGTCCGGCGGGTCGCGCCCGAGATCCCCCTCATCACCACGATGACCTTCGACACCCGGGGCCACACGATGATGGGCGTCTCGCCCGAGGCGGCCGTCAGGGCCCTCGCCGGCTGGGGCGCCGATGCGATCGGCGGCAACTGCGGAAACGGGCCGGACGAGCTGATCCCCGTCGTGGCCAAGATGCGCGAGGCCGATCCCCAGGTGACCCTGGTCGCGAAGTCGAATGCCGGTATGCCCGAGCTCGTCGACATGAAGGCGGTCTACCGGGCGGAACCGGCGGTCATGGCCGCGTACGGGCTCGAGGTCCGGGCCGCCGGGGCCACGATCATCGGCGCCTGCTGCGGCTCGACGCCGGCGCACCTGCGGGCGATGGCCGAGGCTCTCGCCTCGCGCTGAACAGGTCGGCGCCGTCGCCGCCCTCGTCGAGCCTCACATCCCGCGCCGGTCCAAGGCGGCGTACCGCGGGCCGCGTTTGGGCGGCTCGATGCCGCTCGATTCGAGGAGTCGGACGACCCGCGCGCGGTGGCCGCGCCACGGCTCCAGCAGCTCGAGCATTCGCGCGTCGTCGGCCCGTGCCTCACCGGCGAGGGCAAACGCGACGACGCTGGGCAGGTGGAAGTCGCCGATGCTCACCGCGTCGGGATCGCCGATCGCCCGGAGTGTGACCTCGGCCGCGGTCCACGGCCCGATCCCCGGGTAGCTTCGGAGGCGGGCAGCCGCCGCGGCCCCGATCTCGATCGGGCGGCCGGGCGCGAACGCCAGCGCCTCGAGGCGGCGTGCGTCGCGGGCAACCCGCCGGATGATCTCCGCCCGCCGCTGCTCGACGCCGAGCGGGTGGAAGGCGAAGTACGGCAGGCTGGCGAGGACTTCCGGTGCCGGCGGGAGGCGCAGCCGCTGGGCCGAGGCCACGGGACCGGGCGCCGGCTCGCCGTGGCGCCGGACCAGGCTTCGGAAGGCGTGTGCGGCCTCTGCGCCGGTCACCTTCTGCTCGAGGATCGCCGGGACGAGCGCCTCGAAGATCGCCCCGGAGCGGCCAAGCCGCAGCCCGGGCATCCGGCGGGCGAGGTCGGCCACGACCGGGTGGAGCGCCGGGAGGAACCCGGCCGAGTCGTCATCGAGGCCCAGGAGCGCCGGGAGCGCCTCGAGGGCCCGGTCCGCGCCGGGCCCCCAGGCCTCGGCCTCAACCCGCCGGCCGCGAAGTTCGAGCAGGAGCGACGCCGGCCCGTCCACGGTCCTGGCGGCACGAGCGGCAGCCGCCGAGCTCAGGCGCATCGTCGGGTCGCCGCGTCCGCGATGGAGCGGGCCGAGCGTGAGCCGCAGGTCCAGCGGTGCGTCCAAGTCGATCGTCCGGCGGGGCACGACCTGATTGTCATCCGGCTGGAACGCCTCGGCAGATTGCCCCACTTACGCTTCGGACAGAAACAGGGTAGACTTGCGTTGACGTGCAACCTCTGCGCGTCGTCGTGCGCTCGGCGCTCATCGCCGTGCTCACCCTGGTCGCCGTCCCGACCATGGCCGCATCGCGGCCCACCACCAGCGAGACGACCTTCGATCTGGCCGCGTTCAGAGCGGGCATGATCGGTGGCGCCACCGCGGGACGCTCGATGACGACGCTCACCCCAGACCCCGACTACGGCTCCTCCGGCGTGCTTGGCCCGACCGATGTCTTCGGCGAGCTCGGGTCGGTCGATACCGCCCCGCCGGCGGCTCGACCGGCGCCCGATCAGCCTGCTCCACAACCGATCACCGTCGTCCTCAACCCCTGGCGCTACGATCGGAGTGTCTCGTTCTACGGTCCGGGCTTCTATGGCAAGCGGACGGCCTGCGGCCTGGCCTACACGACGACGCTGATGGGCGTCGCCCATCGGAGCCTGCCGTGCGGCACGCTCGTGACCTTCCGGAATCCGGCCAACGGCCGGACGATCACGGTGCCGGTCGTTGACCGCGGCCCGTACGTCTCAGGCCGGACCTGGGACCTCACCGGCGCCGCCTGCACCGCGCTCGCCCACTGCTACACCGGCCCGATCTCCTGGAAGTACGGCAGCTAGCGCGGGCGACCCACAGCTGCTCCCCGTTGAGGGCCGCCACCGAGGCCCTCGGTCACGCGGTTGCCTCGGTCTCCCAGTGCCGGCCCTGCTCCCAGGCGAACGCCCAGGCGTCGATCTCGGGCGGCTGGATCCCGAGCCCGGTCAGGGCGGTGCAGATCTGGCTTCGATGATCGGTCCCGTGGTCGAGGGCCTGGGCGAGCCGGATTCCGAGCGGAGCGTGGCTCTCGGAGCCGTCGTCGCGGTGCCGGACGACGTCGATGTCGGGGTCGAGGCTCTCCTCGACCAGTGCGGCCCAGCGCTCGCGATGGCCCTCGATCGTCGCGCGGAGCGCGGGGAGGTCCATCTCGCCCTCTTCGATCTCGGCGAACCGCCCGCCGCTGATCGCGACGAGATAGCCCGCGTCGGCCCCGACGATGTGGCGCCACGTGTCGAGGATCGAGCCGTACGTCCCGGGGACGGCGGTGGCGAGCTGCTCCTCGTCGAGCGGCAGGCAGGCGTCCATGAGCCGCAACGACGCCCAGATGTGGTGGTCGAAGGCGTCGGCAAGGATCGGTCTGGTCATGGATCCGACCGTAGCACCCCGATTGCCAGATTGCGTCACGATGTCGTCGCGTGGTGGGCGCGAAGCCACGCGACCGTGTCCCAAGCGGCCGGCAGATCCTGAGAGGCTAGCCTCCCAGGTGGGTCGGCGGTGGCATGTGGGGCCGCGCGACGTCGGGGAGCCCGGGGATCAGGACGGAAGCGACAAACGACCCGGCGCCCGCCACGACCGACGACGCGATGAGGACCACGGCAACGGCCGGCCGTGGGACGACCCCCAGGAGCCCCGTCGACCAGATCAACGGCTCCGTCAACAGCCCGAGCCAGATGCCGGCGCCCAGGAGCATCAACGACGCCACGACAACGATCTGGAAGAGCGTCCGCGAACCGCTGAGAAGGATGCCGGCAGCGAGGATCGCTGCCACCGCCGCAAACTCCGCCGCCCCGCCGGCAGGTGGGTCGGTGAGCGCCGCGACCGGGCTGTGGGAATAGCGACCGAGATGGCTGGCCACGGCGGTGTCGTGCTGGGCCTGAGCGAAGAGCATCAGGCATGCGGCGCCAACGAGCAGCGCGACGCCGACGAACACCCGGATGCTGCGCAGGCCGATCATGGCGGCAGGATACGCGGCCACGAAGCGAATCTCCTAGGGCTGGAGTGCCTATTCGCTCGCTCGGTGTGCGCGAGGCGAACACGCCCGCCTGGACGAGCTGACCGGCCGCCTCGTCGGCCCCGGCGGCGAGAGCGCGTCGGAACCGGGTGAGCGATGCTCACCCCGCTGGCCCCGTGCCGGTTCCGCCTTCGCCACCGGCACGTGTGCGAGGCTAGTCTCCAGCTTCCGCCTGGCTGGAGTACGTCTGGCCGGCGAGGCTCTTGGGCTGGGGAAGTCGACGATGCCGCGTCCGAAGGTACGGCGGCGCTGGATCGCCGGCGCGGTCCTGCTGATCGCGGTGGTCGGGGTCGTTCGAGGGGTTGGCCAGGGCACGCGGCTCGACTACTACCGGATCATCGACGATCGCACCGTGGTCGTTGGAACGACCGGGGGGCCGTGGGAGTGGCTGCGCGTCACGGGCGTCACCGAGACGACCGCGTCCGTGATCATCGAGGCCAGCGCCCTCGACGCCCCGCTCCCCGGATTTCGCGACAAGGTTACGCGCCAACCTCTTCGCTCGGCGTGCTGTTACTCGAGCGGTTCGAAGCGAGCGGTGAAGTGGCGGAGGGCCGGGGGCTCCCGGACGATCCGCATGCCCCGCAGCTCGGACGCGCGCTCGGCGACGTAGCTGACGACCTCGATGACGTAGTCGATGTGGCTCTGGGTGTAGGTCCGGCGCGGGATGGCCAGCCGCACCAGGTCCATCGCTGCCGGCGTCTCGGAGCCGTCGGGATGGCGCCCGAACATGACCGTCCCGATCTCGCAGCCCCGGATCCCACCCTCGCGGTAGAGCGCCACGGCCAGCGACTGGCCCGGGTACTCCAGCGGCGGGATGTGCGCCAGCAGGGCGCGGGCGTCCAGGTAGATAGCATGACCACCGAACGGCTTTACCAGCGGTACACCGGCCGAGTCGAGGGCGTCCCCCAGGTAGGCCGTGGACCTGATCCGGTAGCGGAGGTAGTCCTCGTCGACGACCTCGCGGAGGCCCTGGGCGATGGCCTCGAGGTCACGGCCGGCGAGGCCGCCGTAGGTCACGAAACCCTCGGTCAGGATCAAGAGGTTGCGGCACTGCTCGGCGAGGCCGTCGTCGTTCATCGCCAGCCAGCCGCCGATGTTCGCCAGGCCGTCCTTCTTCGCCGACATCGTCATGCCGTCGGCCAGCGAGGCAATCTCGCGAACGATGTCGGGGATCGAGCGGTCGGCCTGGCCCTGCTCGCGGAGCTTGATGAACCAGGCGTTCTCGGCGAAGCGGCAGGCGTCGAGGAAGAGCGGCACGCCGTGCCCGTCACAGACCGCCCGGACGGCTCGGAGATTCTCGAGCGACACGGGCTGGCCGCCGCCCGAGTTGTTCGTGATCGTGACGAACACGACGGGGACATGGCCGGTCCGCTCCGCCAGGAAGGCGTCCAGGGCCTCGACGTCCATGTTGCCCTTGAACGGGTGGATCGCCGCCGGGTCATGGCCCTCCGGGA
Source organism: uncultured Chloroflexia bacterium (assembly GCA_963719145.1). Lineage (GTDB taxonomy): Bacteria > Chloroflexota > Limnocylindria > Limnocylindrales > CSP1-4 > UBA5189. Next base: position 672,390 of record CAVRAX010000003.1, on the reverse strand, counting down.
TGACCAGGTCGACCGCCTCGGCGCCGGTGAACTCGACGTTGGCTCGGGTCGTGTCGAAGTGGGTGTTGTTGGGGATCGCCTTTTCGGCGCCTCCAATCACCGAGAACAGGATCTTCTCGGCCGCCCGGCCCTGGTGGGTCGGGATGACGTGCTTGAACGGGAACAGGGCCTGGACGCTCTCGAGGAAGGTGTACCAGGACGGGGAGCCGGCGTAGCTCTCGTCGCCGTGCTGGACGGCGGCCCACTGGTCGCGCGACATCGCCCCGGTCCCGGAATTGGTCAGGAGGTCGATGAGGACGTCATCAGCATGAATGTTGAAGAGGTTGTAGCCGGCGGCGTCGAGCGCGGCGCTCCGCTCCTCGACCGTCGTCATCCGGACGGGCTCGACCGAGTGGATGCGGAACGGCTCGACGATCGTCTCCCAACGGTCCACGGACCGATAGTACGACCGCGGGAGGGCAGGGAATCGGCGAGGCCCCGGTGGGCGCCGGGGCCTCGCGGTGGTAGACAGGGTCGACTGGTTCAGCTCAGGGCGCAGCTTCCCTTGCCGCTGTTCTTCCACTGTCGCTGGATGAGCCAGTGGTGGCCGCCGAAGCTCATGTTGGCGTAGGCGCCGTTGGCCGTGTAGACGGTCCCGAAGGTCCAGGCGCATTTGTCGGCGTTCTCGTAGCCCCGCCGGTCCCACCAGGCGTTCAGGTCCGGATCCGTGTTGGTCTCCTCGATCTCGTGGGTCAGGGTGTTGACCTCGGCGTCGGCGGGATCGCCGTTCGGGCCGGTCGACTGGACCTTGCACGAGCTCGAGTAGTCGTTGTACGGCATCACGGCGTACAGGACGTCGTGGCCGCCGTACGAGAAGTGGCCGTGGTAGGCGCAGTACTGGGTGAAGGCGCCGCCACCGAGGTTGACGCCGCCCGCGCTGAAGACCGCGTAGATCGTGTCGGCCGCCCAAGGTCGGACCGCGAAGCTGGCGATGACCTCCTGCTGGATCGCGCTGTCAGACACGCTCTCTGTGCCGCTCGGAGCGTTCGAACCGTCGGCCCAGTAGCCGTCGTAGGTCACGGCGCCGCTGACGTAGCGAAGCGCCCCGCTGGCCCCGAGGTTGTCCCAGTAGGTCTGGTTGATGTTGTAGTACGGCGTGCCGCCGAGGTTCCGGAGGAACGTCCCGACGAGCGATCCGTCCTGGCTGCCATTGCCCGTGACGTCGCCCCCGTTCGGGTTCGGGCCACCCGGGTAGGTCGCGCCCGCCGACCAGTAGATCGACACGACGTGGAACGCGTCGGAGCCCGGCGACGCAATACGGCCACCGTGGTAGTAGATGCCGGCCTGCGTGCCGCTGCTCGTGCCGCCACCGCCCCCGCCGCCTCCACCGGGCTTGCCATGGGCGTTCCCGCCGGCGTCAGCAATCGCCGCCGCGGCCCGCGTAGGCATGAAGTGGACGTGGGAGGCGAGATCGGGGTTCGGGCGGGCGCTCACCGGCGCGACCGCGGCGACCGAGAGCGCGACCGCGGCTGACGCCGCTCCAACGAGTCCGAGGCGGGATCTCCGCTGCATGGCTTCCCCCTGCGATGTCCAACCCGGGGGCAGGGCCCGGGACGCTTGGCGCCGATGGTACCGCGACGCACCGTGCGCGGACCCGTTCGGATCGCCGCGGCCGAATATTCGCGGTGCCGAACGGCACCGGCGCCCCCGGCGGCGGACGCGCTACGCTGCCGCCATGTGTCGGAGCATCAAGACCCTGCGGCGGCCGGAGACGGCCGCGACGACCGGCGAGATCGAGGCCGCGGCCCGCCAGTTCGTCCGGAAGCTGAGCGGCTATCGGGCGCCGTCCGCCCGGAACGAGGCGGCCTTCGAGGCCGCGATCGACGAGATCGCGCACGCGTCGCGGCACCTCCTCGAAGCTCTCGCGGTCGACGTCGAGGAGGGCCCGGACCGGTGGATCCCGTCGGCGGCGCGCCGGGCCTCCTAGCGTGACCGCCGCGGCGGGCGAGGGCGCCGCCTCCGGCGAGGACGCCACCTCCGGCGAGGACGCCACCCCGGGCAAGGACCACGTCCACCTCGAGGACACGACCCCGTGGGTCCGGCGCTGGCTCCGGGCGGAGGGGATCCTGGCCCTCGCCTGGGGCGCGGTGATCTGGCTCCTGTTGGGCGTGCCGCTGCCGCTGTTCGTCGTGGCCCTGCTGCTGCCCGACGTCTCGATGCTCGGCTACCTCCGCGGCCCGCACGCCGGGGCGATCGCCTACAACGTCGTCCACAACTGGGCGACGGCAGGGCTCGTGCTCCTCGTGGCCCTGGTTGCCCAGTCGGGGCCGCTCATCCTCGTCGGGGCGGTCTTGCTCGCCCACGTCGGCATCGATCGCGCCCTCGGCTACGGCCTGAAGTACCCGACCGGGTTCAAGGACACCCACCTCGGCCGAATCGGTCGGCGGTGACGGCCGTCGAGCCGCGGCCCGCCGGGACGTCGGCCCCGTTCAGTCGTCCCCGGCCTCGACGGGGCTCGGCGTCACGTCGCCCCAGCGCTGGACGCGGTCGACGGCGATCCGGATGATCGGGCGGGCCTCGAGGTCGTGATCGGAGTACTGCGGGTACTTCGCTCGCAGGGCGATGAGGGCGGCCGCATGCTCCTCACGTTCCCGGGGCTGCGGCTCCAGCAGCACGCCCCGGCCCGAGAGCCGGACCCAGGCCAGACGCGTCCAGTCCTCTGACCAGCGGTCCACGAGGAGCGTCACCGTCGGGAGCACGAGGAGGTCCTGGACCCGGGCCAGGCGTCGCGGATCGGTCGTCCGCTTTGGCTTCTCGTCGATCGGGGAGTAGAGGATCGGGCGGCCCATGTCGTCGGGCAGCTCGGCGATGACGAAGCAGACCGGGACGAGGCGCGGCTCGCCGTCGGGACGAATGGTCGCCAGGACAGCCCGCCGGGTCTCGCCAACGAAGGCCTGTTCGGGGCCGGTGAGGATGGGCTCGCGCATCGGCTCAGACTACACTCGCCCGGTGACCACCCGGCTCGACCGCGACCTGCCCCTCCGTCACGTCACGAGCACGAAGGTCGTCGCCGTTCGGGGCGCCGAGCTCGAGCTCCGCGACGATCTCGTCGTCGGCGAGGAGCCGCTCGAGATCCGCGCCGCGGGGCCGCGCCAGGAGCCGGTGAAGATCGCGGTCACGATGCGGACGCCGGGCCACGAGAAGGAGCTCGCCGTGGGCTTCCTCACGACCGAGGGCCTCCTCGACGGCAACGAGATCCTGGGCGTCGACGTCGGCGACCCCGGCTTCATGGCCGAGCCCGACGATGCGGTCCTGGTCCGGCTTGCTCGCAAGATGGATCCCGCGGTTGCCGAGCGGCGGAACTTCGTCGCCACGGCCTCGTGCGGGATCTGTGGCAAGGCCTCGATCGAGGAGGTCGCCGTCCGAGCCGAGCCCCTCCCGACGGGGCTGCCGATCGTTGCCCGCTCCGTCCTCGTCGGGCTGCCCGATCGGCTGCGCGCTGCCCAGGCCGCGTTCGAGCGGACGGGCGGACTCCACGCGGCCGGGCTCTTCGAGACCGACGGCCGGCTCGTCGCCGTTCGCGAGGACGTCGGCCGGCACAACGCCCTCGACAAGCTGATCGGCTCGCGGGTGCTCGCCCGGGAGCTGCCGCTGTGGGACCGGATCCTGCTCGTCTCGGGCCGGGTCAGCTTCGAGATCGTCCAGAAGGCCGCCGTCGCCGGCGTCCCGATCATCTGCGCGGTGTCGGCGCCATCCGACCTCGCGATCCGCCTGGCCGACCGGCTGGGCGTCACGCTCGTCGGCTTCCTCCGGGGTGACGGCTTCAACGTCTACACGCACGATGGCCGCATCGACCTGCGCGACCTCATGGGCGGCTAGGTCCGGCGCGACAGGTGGGGCGGGATCGCCTGGTCGGGTCACCTCGCAGGGATGGTGGGAGGCAGGGCGTGACCGCGAGACACCAAATGAGGACTGAACAATCAGGTCCACGGCGCGATGGCTCTGCTCCCGCGAGTTCCGAGACCAGCGCGCACGCTCTCGGGTTGAGCAAGCGGTGATCCGGACGTGACCGGGCGCTGAGGGCTTCGGTGTTGACTGAGGGGCATGGTCGGACGAGTTCCACGCACGCCCCGCCCCGGCGTTCGCGAGCTGGTGCGGCGGGAGCGCCTGCTCCGGCGATCGATTGGGACGCAGGCTCGCACACTGCGAGAGGACGCGGGCCTCACGCGAGCCGATGTCGCACGTGCCGTCGACATCGATCGTGCGCACTACTCGCGAATCGAGACGGGCGAGACAGGCGCGTCACTTGGCGTCCTGATGGCGATCGGCACGGTCCTCGGCGCCGACCTCGGCCTCCGCTACTTCCCCGGCACAGGACCACGGCTTCGAGACCGATTCCAGGCGCCGATCGTCGAGGCGCTCGTTCGCGCTTGCCACCCCAGCTGGCGCGTTCGACCCGAGGTGCCCGTGGTACGCCCCGTCCGCGGCGTGATCGACCTCGTCCTTCAGCGCGACAACGAGATGATCGCCGGCGAAGTGCAGTCAGAGTTGCGCCGCCTCGAGCAAGTCATCCGTTGGTCCGCCGAGAAAGCCCTCGCTCTCAACGATCGGTCGAGTCAGCCCGCAACCGTCTCCCAGCTGCTGGTGATCAGATCGACCGTCCACACGCGAGCCGTCGCCCGGCAGTTCGAGGGGACCCTTGGCGCGGCGTTCCCGGCGCGCGCGATCGATGCCTTCGATGCCCTGACCCTCCCCGGGCGAAGATGGCCGGGCCCAGCGATCCTGTGGGCCCGAGTCGAAGCTGGGGCCGTGGAGATCCTGTCGCGACCGCCGCGGGGCGTCCGATTGGGCCGCTGAGGCGACGACATTGGGGCCCATCGCGACGGTATGGGTCGCATCACCTGGCCAGATGCCGAGGGATACCGGCCCTCGCTCCAGGTCGCATTTCGGGGGCAGGCTCCGCGCGGCCGAGCTCGGGTGGCCCGCGGCTGAGCTCGGGTGGTCCGCGGCTGCGGTCGCCCGGCCCGCCTGATCAGGTTCGCCGCCGCTCGTTCGTGAACTCGAAGCCGAAGCGGCCCTTGATGCAGAGGTGGCCCTCGGTGACCGACGAGTCCAACGGCGAGGTGACCTTCACGATCGTGTTGTCCTGGACGTGGAGATCGACCGCACAGCCGACGCCGCAGTAGGGGCAGATCGTCGAGGTCACCGTCTGGGCCGACTCGTCCCACGTGCCGGCCGCGCGCATCTCGTGCTCGGAGCTGAACATCAGGGCGCCGGTCGGGCAGACGCCGATGCAGTTGCCGCAGTAGACGCAGGCCGAGTCCGGGAGCGGCGTCGCCCACTCGGTCGAGATCCGGGCATCGAAGCCCCGCCCGGCGACGGCGATGGCGAAGGTGTTCTGGGCGTCCTCGCCGCAGGCCTCGACGCACTTGTAGCAGAGGACGCACTTGGCGTAGTCGCGGACGTAGAGGTCGTTGTCGACCTTCACCGGCTGGGCCACGGTCGCGGCCGCCGCCGCGTCGGCGCCGGTGGGCTCGTGGTGGTGGCCGGGTCCGCGGCCGTCGCGCTCGCCGGCCGCAGCCGGCGGGGACGGCGGACCGAACCGGCTGGTGTCGGCGCCGTATCGTTCGGCCCAGCGGGCCAGGTCGCCGTCGGGCTGGCGTGGTCCGGCGAGCGAGGTGTCCACGGACGAGCCGAGGAACTCGAGGACGAGCTTCCTGGAGTGGCGGACCCGCTCGGACTCGGTCTGGATCTCCATGCCCGGCTCGACCTTCCGCGAGCAGGCCGGGACGAGGACCCGCGAGCCGGTGACCTCGACGACGCAGACCCGGCAGACGTTGACCGGGGCCAGGTTCTCGAGGTAGCAGAGGGTCGGCAGATCGAGCCCCTGGGCCCGGGCGGCCTCGAGGATCGTCGAGCCGGTCGGGACGCTGACCTCGACCCCGTCGATCGTGACCGTGACCGGCGCGGCCGCCTCCACGGGCGGCGGCTCGGGCGGCCGCGAGGCCCGCGCCGGCGGGGTCGTGAAGATTGCCTCGAGCGCCGGCGGCATCGGCGGCGCCGGCGCGCGAACGGTTCGGTGCTCGGCGGTCATGACAGAGAGACCAGGTCCGGCTGGCGGAACGCCGACTCGATGGCCGAGCTCGCCGTCTGGCCGAGGCCGCAGATGCTCGCGTCGCGCATCGCCCGGCCGATGTCGGCGAGGAGTGCCAGCTCCTCGTCCCGCGTCCTGGCCTCCGTCCCGTCCGCCAGGCGGGCGAGGAGCTCCTCCTGGCGGACCGTCCCGACCCGGCAGGGGACGCACTGGCCGCACGATTCATCGCGGAAGAACGCCGCGATCCGGCGGAGCGTGCCGACGAGGTCGGCGGTCTCGTCGAAGACCATCGCGACGCCCGAGCCGAGCGTCGCCCCGATCGCCCGGGTTCCCTCGAACGTCAGCGGGACGTCGAGCTCGTTCGGTCCGACGAAGACACCGGCCGCGCCGCCGAGGAGGATCGCCCGGATGGCCCGGCCGCCGGGCACGCCGCCGCCGAGCTCGAGGAGCTCGCGGAGGGTCGTCCCGAACGGGACCTCGTACACGCCCGGCCGCGTCACGTGGCCGCAGAGGCAGAAGAGCTTCGGGCCGGTGGAGCCCTCCGTGCCGATGGTCGCGTATCGAGCCCCCCCGCCGACCCCGTCGCCGTCGCCGAGGATCAGGAGGACGTTGACCTGGGTCTCGACGTTGTTGATTGCCGTCGGCTTGCCGAAGAGCCCGAATTCGACCGGGAAGGGCGGCTTGTTGCGGGGCTCGCCGCGCTTGCCCTCGATCGATTCGAAGAGGGCGGTCTCCTCGCCGCAGATGTAGGCCCCGGCACCGCGCCGGAGCTCGATGTCGAAGGCCCAGCCCGACCCGGCGACGTCGTCGCCGAGGTAGCCGGCTGCTCGCGCCGTCTCGATGGCCGCGGCGAGGCGGGCCTCGGCCAGCGGATACTCGCCCCGGATGTAGAGGTAGCCTCGGGACGCGCCGGTGGCGAAGCCCTCGATCGTGATCGCCTCGACGAGCGCGAACGGGTCCTCCTCCATGAGGACACGGTCCTTGAACGTGCCCGGCTCCGACTCGTCGGCGTTGCAGACGACGTAGTGAGGCTGGGCTGCCTGGGCGGCGACCGCGGCCCACTTCCGCCCGGTCGGGAAGGCCGCCCCGCCACGACCCACCAGCTTCGCGTCCGTCACCTCGCGAATCGTCGCCTGGGAGCCCATGGCGATCGCGTTCGCGAGCGCCCGGTAGCCGCCGTGGGCGAGGTAGTCCTCGAGGGAGCCCGGATCGACGACCCCGATGCGGGCGAGGAGCCGCAGGCCGGGCTGTCCGGCCTGGGGGATCGATGGTGCCGCGGGCTGACCGGCGGGTGTCGCCGCGCCCTCCAGGCGAGCGCTGATCCCGGCCGCGTCGGCGGGTCCCCAGGCCTCGCGTCGGGGCCCCTCGCCGGCCACGGTGACCATCGCCGCGGGCGCCCGGTCGCACAGCCCGAGGCAGGGGCTGCGGAGCCACGTGACGCGGCCGTCGCGCGCCGGCGTTCCGGCCGGCCCGAGGGCCCGCTCGAGGTCGCGGGCAATCTCTTCGGTCCCGGCCAGCCGGCAGGCGATGTCGTCGCAGAGGTGAGCCACGGTCGGTGGCCGGGGCACCGTCGCGAGGAGCGCGTAGAAGGTCGCGACGCCGTAGGCCTCGGCCGGTGGGACGCTGAGGCGCCGGCAGACGTAGTTCAGGCCGGGCTGGGTGATCTGCCCGACCCGGTCCTGGAGGGCGTGGAGGGCCGGCAGGAGGAGGTCCCGGCGCGATCGGGCCGCGTGGCCGCCGCGGGCCACGTGCCCGTCCGTGCGGGAGTCTCGCCGGCCGCCGGACCAGCCCGAGTCGGGAGCTCCCAGCACCGTGTCCACGGCGGCGCGCTCGGCCGGTGATGCAAGCGGCCCGACGACGTGAAGGTCCACGAACCCGAGTGTAGCCGCGGCCGGAACGCGGCGCGCCATGGGGCGGTCGCCGCCGTCCCGTCGGTCAAGGTGCGACGCCCGGGAATCGAACGGCCCCCGGACGAACCGGGGGCCGAGCAGTTGCGCGGGAGGGCAGCCTAGGCTGCGTCCGGCTCTCGGACGTTCGCCGCTCGCGGGCCCTTGGGGTTGGCCTGGATGTCGAACGCCACGGCCTCGCCGCCGAACAGGCGGTCGAAGTCGAGGGGGGACTGGAGCGAGTCGCGGTGGAAGAAGTAATCCTTCCCATCCTCGCCGGTGATGAAGCCGAAGCCGCGATCGGCGACGACCTTCTTGACGGTGCCTGTGGTCACGTTGACCCCTTCTGTCTTCTCGAACGAAGTTGCCGGTCGCACGGCCTGTTCGAGAAGCAGGTCGACCACGCGGAGCACCGCCGCACGGCGCGGCGACCGACGTAGGGTACGCCGGATTCGGTATTCGTGGGTGGCGTGCCCTGCGCGCGGGGTGTGTTCGTGGTCCGGCCCGGCCCCAGTACTGGGTCGCAGCAATCGTGGTGGGCGGCGCGCGGGGCGCGTCCATCGGGCCCGCTGACGGGTTGAGACTCGCCCGTCAGCCCGCCGGAGCGGCGACCGGCTCATCGAGCTTCTCGATCCGGATCGCCGTGGCCTTGAACTCGGCCGTGCCCGACTTCGGGTCGACGGCGTCGATCGTCAGGAGGTTCGTGGCGACATCATCCTGGAAGTGGAACGTCATGAAGGTCAGGCCCGGTCGCAGGCCCGGCTCGACCCGGACCGGCACCTCGACCTGGCCCCGTCGGGAGACGACGCGGACGCGCTCGCCCTCGGCGAGATGCAGCCGCTCGAGGTCCTCGGGCGAGACGTCGAGCGTCTCGCCACGGCGCATCGGCGACCGGAACTCGCCGGACTGGACGCCGGTGTTGTAGCTGTCGAGGCGGCGACCCGTGGTCAGCCGGATCGGGAAGTCGTCGTCGAGGCGGTCGACCGGCGGGTCGTGCTCGACGGGCACGAATGGGATGCGGCTGCCCGGCACCGGGTCCTCCCACAGCCGCGAGTGGAGGAACAGCTCGCCCGGGTGGGTCTCGTCCCAGCACGGCCACTGGATCCCGCCGAGGTCCTCGAGTCGCCGATAGCTCATGCCGGCGTGGGCCGGCGACAGGGACCTTAGCTCATCCCAGGTCGCCTCCGCCGAGGCCTCGCCCCAGTCGTGGCCCATCCGCCGGGCCAGCTCGTAGATGATCCACAGGTCATCGCGAGCCTCGCCCGGCGGCTCCATCGCCTTGCGGACTCGCTGGACCCGGCGCTCCGAGTTCGTGACCGTGCCATCGGATTCCGCCCACCCGGCTGCCGATGGAAGGACGACGTCGGCGAGCTCGGCCGTGGCGGTCAGGAAGAGGTCCTGGGCGACGATGAAGTCGAGGCCGCGCATGAGGCCGATGGTCCGCTTCTGGTCGGCCTCCGACTGGACCGGGTTCTCGCCGATGACGTAGGCGACGCTGAGGTCGCCACGTTCCATGGCGTCGAACATCGCCGACAGGTGCCAGCCCTTCTTCGGCGGGACCGGAACGCCCCAGGCCGCGTCGAACTTCGCCCGGAGGGCGTCGTTCTCGACGTGCTGGAAGCCCGGCAGGCGGTCGGGCAGGGCGCCCATGTCGCCGCCGCCCTGGACGTTGTTCTGGCCCCGCAGCGGGTTGAGGCCGCTGCCGTATTTCCCCACGTGGCCGGTCAGCGTGGCCAGGTTGATGAGGGCGAGGACGTTGTCGACGGCGTTGTGGTGCTCGGTGATGCCGAGGGTCCAGCAGATCATCGCCCGGTCCGCCTCGCCGTAGGCGCGGGCCAGGTCGCGGATCGCCTCGGCCGGGACACCGGTCTCGCGCTCGGCGTACTCGAGGGTGTAGGGCTCGACCGCCTTGCGATAGGCCTCGAAGTCGAAGGTCGCCCGGCCGATGAACTCGCGGTTCTCGAGGCCGGCCAGGATGATCTCGCGGCCGACGGCATTGGCCAGGGCGATGTCGCTGCCGACGTCGAGGCCGAGCCAGACGTCGGCCCACTCGGCCGAGCTCGTCCGGCGCGGATCCACCGCGTACAGGCGGGCGCCGTTGTGGACGCCGCGCAGGAGGTGGTGGAAGAAGATCGGATGCGTCTCCCGGGCATTGCTGCCCCAGAGGACGATCAGATCGGTGTCCTCGATCTCACGGTATGAGCTGGTTCCGCCGCCAGCGCCGAAGACGGTCGCCAGACCGGCGACAGAAGGGGCGTGTCAGGTGCGGTTGCAGCTGTCGATGTTGTTGCTGCCCAGGACCACCCGCGAGAACTTCTGGGCCGCGAAGTTGACCTCGTTGGTCGCCTTCGAGCAGCTGAAGATCCCGAACGGCGCCGGTGCGTCAGGAGCCCTCCGGGCCCCGGCCGCGCGGAACGCCGCGACGGTCCGATCGAGCGCCTCGTCCCAGGTCGCGGGACGGAGCTCGCCGCCCTTCGTGTCGCGCACGAGGGGCTGGGTCAGACGAACGTACGACTTCGGCACTCGATGCCTCCCTGCGGACGAACGACGGCTCGAGTGTAGCGCCGGCACAGCTCCGACGGCCATCGCCATGCACGAATCTCGGACTGGCAGGGGCCGCGTGACGCGTCGGGTCGATCGGCTCTTGCGATCCCGCCGCGGCAGGTCGATCCTGCCCGTCGGTGAGGTTGCAGCTCAGGAGGACCGAGCAATACCGCTGCCGGCGCTGATCGTCATCACCCTCCTGTATGCCGGCCTGATCCGGCTGGTCATGAAGGTCGTGGAGCTGAGCGGGGGCGTCGCCGGTCAAGTGTTCACCGTCGCCCGGTCGATCAACTCCGGCGTCGCGTCGTGGGTCTCGACGCAGCACGAGGCGTCCCTCGGTCGGTCGGTCCAGAGGCGCCCCACCGCCGTTCCGACGGCCGATGCGACCCAGACGATCGAGGTCGATGCGGCGGTGCGGCCATCACCCGATGTCGACGAAGTGGTCGTCAATCCGACGGCGATCGACCGCGGGCGGGGCGCTCGACGCTAGCGAGCTTCCGGGCCTGAGCGCGGGTCGGTAACGGACTGGCCCGCCCGGCGTCGACGCCGGGCGGCCCGTGGGCTGGGGCGTCGCCAGGAGCGTCGGCTGCCTTCACACACCGGGCTCCCGTGCGGTCGGGTCCGGTACGGTCGCCTTACACGGCCCTGACGAATCTCGGGGCGGCGGCGATGGCGCGACCGGTGGTCCCGCGTCAGGCTCCCTCAACAGGGCGTCCGGCGTGGGCGCCACGAATCGGGGACATCGAGCCCATGTCGAATCGCCAGCGCCGCAGCTTCCTCGCCATCGCCGGCACGGTCGGGTTGCTGGTCATCATCCTCGCCGGTTGTGGCCGGCGCCTCCTCCCGGCCGGTGGCCAAACGGGCGCCGGCGGCGACGGCGGACCGGCGGCGAGCTCGATCGCCGCGACTCCCGCCGCGACACCGGGCGCGCCGGAACCGAGCGCTTCGGCGGCTGCGCCCGAGCCGCCAACGGCCTCCGACGCACCGCTCGCGAGCCCGCGGCCGATCGAGGCGCCGCTCGCGACGCCGAATCTCAGCCAGATCCAGGCACTTCTCGACGAGCTCGACGCTGCGCTCGGCGCCGACGCCACCGCCGACACTGACGAAGGGAGCCCGCAATGAACCGTATCGCCGCCAACGCCATCGCGCGCCTCGCCGGCCCCGCCGCAGGCCTCATCCTCGCCGTGGCAGTCGGGTCCACGCCGGTGCTGGCGGCCTCGGCTCCGGGCGCCCACCCGGGCACCGTCAGGACGAGCCAGGCCCAGCAGGCCGGGGACCGCGTCCGCTGTGCCGAAGCCTGGCGGAAGGTCGCCGCGAACCCGACCGTCGAGAGCTACCAGGCGGTCGGGACCTGCGAGATCGACCGGCGGCTGGCGACGATCGACCGCCTCGGCAACGCGATCGAGTCGGCCCGTGCCCTGACCGACGACCAGCAGGCCGCCCTCCAGCGGATCCTCGACGGCTCCGCCGCCGGCCTGCGAGCCCTGCGCGCCGAGATCGAGGCCGACACGACCCTCGCCGAGCTGCGGCCCGACATCAAGAGCATCTTCGAGGACTACCGGATCTACGCGCTGGTGACCCGCCAGGTCTGGCTGGTCAAGGCGGCCGACACCGTCGATGCCGCCGGGGCCGCCCTGGACGGGACCGCTGCCGACCTCCAGAAGCTCATCGACGAGGCCGAAGCCAACGGCAAGGACGTCACCGAGGCCAATGCTCACCTCACGGCCATGCAGGCAGCGGTCGAGGCGGCGCTGGCGAGCGTCGACGGCGTCGCCGAGGACGTCCTGCCGCTCGCGCCCGCCGACTGGAACGACGGCACGGCCGGCCCGATCCTGCGGGCCGCGCACCAGTCGATCGTGGACGCCCGGGGCGACCTTCGGACAGCCATGTCCGAGGCCCGCCAGGTCATCGCCGCCCTCGCCGCGTAGGGCGACCGTGCGCCGTGCCGGCCCGCACGCGACATTTCGTGGCAGGGCCCGGCGGCGGCGGTTCGGCCGTCTAGACTCGTGCTCCGATGACCTCGCACGACCTCCGATGAAGACCATCCTCGTCGTCGACGACGCGCCGAACATCGTCGAGCTGCTACGGCTGTATCTCGAGGGCGCGGGCTACGCGACGGTCGCCGCGTCCGACGGCCCGACGGCCGTTGAGCTGCATCGGACGCACCGGCCGGACCTCGTGATCCTCGACCTGATGCTCCCCGGCATGGACGGCTTCGAGGTCTGCCGCGCCATTCGGCGCGAGGCCGACACCCCGGTCCTGATGCTCACCGCCCGGACCGACGACGTCGACGCGATCGTCGGCCTCGAGCTCGGGGCGGACGACTACGTCACCAAGCCGTTCAACCCGCGGGCCCTCGTCGCCCGGGTCAAGGCGATCCTCCGCCGGACCGACGGGACGGTCCGGCTCGGCCGGCCGATCGGGGTCGGGAGCCTCCGGATCGAGCCGCGGCGGCGCGAGGTATTCGTCGGCGATCGCCCGGTGGAGCTCCGGGCCCGCGAGTTCGATCTCCTCGCCGCGCTGGCCCGCGATCCCGGGGTCGTCCTCAGCCGCGAGACCCTGCTCGAGGACGTCTGGGGGACCGACTTCCCGGGCGAGACCCGGACGGTCGACGTCCACGTCTCGGAGCTGCGCAAGAAGCTCGCCCCTGACGGGCCGACGATCGAGTCCGTGCGGGGCGTCGGCTACCGCCTGATCGCCGATGCCTGACCGCGTCTCGTCCCGGATCGCCGTCGCGTTCGCCGTCGTCGGCCTCGTCGCCGCGCTGGCGGTGGGTGGGGGCCTGTTCGTGGCCCTCCGGACGCTCCACCAGGAGGCGACGATCAGCGCCCTCGGCGACGTCGCCCAGCCGGTCCTCGCCCGTGTCCGGACGGTGGGGGCGGTGGCCGAGCTGCGACCGGCGCTGGCCGCGATCAAGGCCGAGCTTCGTCCCGAGTTCGGGCTCTACGCCATCGTCGGGGAACGCGTCGTGACGGCCGAGGCGAGCGACAGCCCGGTGGACGTCGGCTCGATCGCGATCGGCCGGGACCAGGCCGTCGGCCAATCCGTGGGCGGCAACCTGACCGCCGGCGACGGGACGCGGATCCTCTACTCGGCGACCGTGGTCCGGCGCGATCGGGTCCTCATCGGCCCGCTCGCGATCGTCCTGACCGCTCCGGACCAGTCGGGAGGCCAGGCCCTGCGCGACCTCATCCGTGTCCTGCCGGCCGTCGCGCTCCTCACGGCGCTGATCGGGATCCCGATCGCGTGGCTGCTGTCGCGCTCGATCACCCGGCCGCTGCGCCGCCTGACCGAGGCGACGGCCGTGGTGCCGTCGCCGGGTTCGGCGCCGATGCCGCCGATCGCGCCGGAGGGCCCGCGCGAGGTCCGCGAGCTGACCCACCGCTTCAATGCCATGACCGCCGAGCTCGACCGGATCCGGACCGAGGAGCGGGAGCTCCTGGCGAACATCCGCCACGACCTCAAGACGCCGCTCACCGTCGTGTCCGGCTTCGCCGAGGCGCTCCGGGACGGGACCGCCGGCGGCGAGGGGATCACCCGGGCCGGTGCCGCCATCGCCCAGGAAGCCGACCGGATGGGCCACCTCGTGGAGGACCTCCGCTCGATCGACGAGCTCGGGGCGCCCGGTGCCGCCCTGAAGCCAGAGCAGCTCGATCCCGCCGCGCTCGCGGCAGAGGCGGTCGCCCGCTTCGCGCCGCGGGCCACGGCCGCCGGCGTGGACCTGACCGCGGACGGCGATGCCGGCTTGTCGCTCGCGGCGGATCGGGCCGCCGTGGAGCGGATCCTCGGCAATCTCATCGACAACGCCCTGCTGGTCGTTCGGGAGGGCGGGCACGTCCTCGTCGAGGCTCGGCTCGCCCCTGGCGGCGCCGTGGCGTTCCGGGTCAGCGACGACGGGCCGGGTTTCCCGCCCGGGTCGCTCGAGCGCGCCTTCGACCGGTTCTATCGTGCCGATGCCGCGCGGACGGGGCCCGGCACCGGGCTCGGGCTGTCGATCGTCCGCGCCCTCGCCCGGGCCCACGGCGGTGAGGCGGTGGCCGAGAACCTGGCGCCGACCGGCGCTCGCGTCACGGTCACCCTGCCGGCGGTGCCGCGCGCCGGCTGAGCCGCGGCAGGCTCAGACGAGCGCGACCGACCCTTCGCGGTTCGGGCTCGCCTCGACCCGACCGACCCGCCAGTGGCCCACCCCCCGGGCGTCGAGGCCGGCCTCGACCGCATCGATCGCGCTCGGCGGCACGGCCGCCAGCAGGCCGCCCGAGGTCTGCGGGTCGTGGGCCAGGGTGACGAGCTCGGCGGGGACGCCGTCGCGGATCGCCAGGGACGGCGCGGCGAAGCGTCGATTGTGCACCGCCCCGCCGGTCTCGATCCCGAGCCCGGCCAGGGCCAGGGCGCCGTCGAGCGCGGGCAGGGCCGCGGCCTCGGACACGAACCGGGTCCCCGACGCGCGGGCCATCTCGAGGCCGTGGCCGAGAAGGCCGAACCCGGTGATGTCGGTGGCGGCGACGACTTCAGCCTCGACGAGCGCCTCGGACGCGGCCCGATTCAGGCGCCGCATCGACGTGACGGCTGCGTCGAGGTCCGCATCCGACGTCCGGCCCTGTCGACGGCCGCTCACGAGGAGGCCCGTGCCGAGCGGCTTGGTGAGGACGAGGATGTCGCCGGGCCGGGCCGCGCCCTTGCGCAGCAGCCGATCGGGGTGGGCCACGCCGACGACCGCGAGGCCGTACTTCGGCTCGGGGTCGCGGATCGTGTGGCCGCCGGCGAGGACCCCGCCGGCCTCCCCGACGACGCCCGCCGCCCCCTCGAGGATTGCCCGGAACGTGTCCCGCGGCAGGTCTTCCGGGATCGCCGCGACCGACAGCGCGAACAGCACCCGGCCGCCCATCGCGAAGACGTCGGACAGGGCGTTGGCCGCGGCGATCTCGCCGTACGTCCGGGGGTCGTCGACGATCGGCGGGAAGAAGTCGACCGTCCCGATGACCGCCAGGTCCGGAGCCACCAGTTGCACGGCCGCGTCATCCGGCGGGTCGAGGCCGGCGATGAGGCCGGCAACGGCCGACTCGTCCCCGGCCAGACGGAGCCCGGCCAGCGCCTCGGAGAGGGCATCCGCGCCGAGCTTCGCGGCGCAGCCGCCGCACTCGGTCAGCTCCGTCAACCGGATCGGCCGGGTGCGGGCTTCGGTGGTCACGCCGGGATCATAGGCCGGTCCCGGCAAGCGGCTAGGATGACCCGGGAGTGGGTTCGGGCCGGTGCCCGGCCCGGTCTTCAAAACCGGTGGCGCGGCGCTCGGCGTCGCGCGGTGGGTTCGACTCCCATGCGCTCCCGCCAGCAGGGTGAGGTCGATCGCGTGTCCCAGGAGCTCCACCAGGACGTGACCGAGGACGGTCCGGACTGGGCCGCCTATTACCGGCACACGCTCGGGCGCGAGCCGCGACCGCTGTTCGTGAAGGGCCTGGCCGCGCTGACCGCCGCGGGTACGGAACCGGGCCAGGCGATCGAGGTCGGGTATGGCGATGGGACCGAGGCGCTCGCCCTCCTCGAGGCCGGCTGGCGGGTGCTCGCGATCGACCCGGCGCCGGAAGCTGCGGACGTGCTGCGCTCCCGGACCCAGGCCGCAGCGTCGGATCGCCTCGAGCTCGCGGTCGTGTCGGCGGCCGACGTCGCCTTGCCGTCGTTCGACCTCCTGTACGCGGGCTACGCCCTGTCCTTCCTCGCCCCGATCGAATTCCGCCGTTTCTGGACGCGAGTTCGCGGCCGGCTGCGGCCGGGCGGGTTCATCGTCGTCAACGTGTTCGGCGTGCGCGACACCTGGGCGAGCGAGGCCGGGATGACGTTCCTCGACCTCGCCGGCGTCTACCGTCTCGTCGACGGGCTCGAGGTCATCGCGCTCGACGAGGAGGACGCCGACGGGGACTCGTTCAGCGGGCCCAAGCACTGGCACGTGTTCGACATCGTCGCCCGGCGGCCGGTGTAGGCCACTCCATGACCGACGCGGCACCGGTCCGTCCGCGCCCTCCGAGCGTGGAGCGCGTCCTGGCCGCGGCACGACGGGGGGCCGGCGATCGTGACCACGACGCCGTTCTCGCCGTCGCCCGTGACGTGATCGACGAGGAGCGCACCCGGCTCGCCGCCGGGGAACCGGGGCGGGACGTCGCCGCGCTCGGGGCGCGTGTCGTGGCGACGCTCGAGGCGTTCGACGGGCCGGCTGAAGGCGAGGGGCCGCGACCCGAGCCGACGAGGGTCATCAACGCGACGGGGGTCATCGTCCACACGAATCTCGGTCGGGCGACATGGCCCCCCGCGGCGATCGAGGCCGCCGACCGGACAGCGGCGGGTGCCGTCCTGCTGGAGATGGACCGGGCCACCGGGCGGCGCGGCCCGCGCTACCACGCCGCTGAGGAGCACCTTGTCGCCCTGACCGGCGCGGAGGACGCCTTCGTGGTAACGAACAACGCCGCGGCGATCGCACTCGCCGTCGGGCTGGCCGGACGCGGCGGCGGCGTGGCCGTCTCCCGTGGCGAGCTCGTCGAGATCGGCGGCGGGGTCCGGATCCCGGAGATCCTCCGCCGGGCCGGAGTCCGGCTCATCGAGGTCGGGACGACGAACCGGACGCGGGTCGCCGACTTCGAGGCCGCGCTCGCCGACCCGAAGGCCAGGATCCGGATGGTCCTGCGGGTCCACCCCTCGAACTTCGTCCAGACCGGCTTCGTGGAGGCGCCTGAGCCGGCCCTCCTCGCGGCGGCGGCGCACGACGGCGGCGCGATCGTCGTCGACGACCTCGGCAGTGGCGCGCTGTTGCCGACCGAGCGGGTCGGCCTGGCCCACGAGCCGATGCCCGGCGAGCGCCTCGCCGCCGGGGCAGATCTCGTCACGTTCTCCGGCGACAAGCTCGTCGGCGGGCCGCAGGCCGGCCTGATCGTGGGCCGGCGCGACCTGATCACGCGGCTCCGGAGGGACCCGCTGGCCCGGGCGACGCGGCCTGACAAGACGATCCTCGCCGCGGTCGCGGCCACGCTGGCCCTGTACCGCGCCGGTCGGGCGACGACCGGGATCCCCGTCTGGCGGATGCTGGCGACGCCGCTCGAATTGCTCCGCGAGCGTGCCGCCGCGCTGCTGGCCCGGCTCCCCGCGGGGGCGGCCGAGGTCGTCGAGCTGGCCTCGACCGTCGGCGGGGGCTCTGTGCCGGGCGAGACGGTGCCATCGCTCGGGCTCGCGCTGCGGACGCCGCGCGGCCGGGCCGCGGACGGCGTCCAGGGTCGGCTCCGGTCGGGGGTGCCGTGCGTCGTCGGGCGGATCGAGCGCGACCGGGTCGTCCTCGATCTCCGGACCGTCGAGCCCGCCGACGACGGCGAACTCGCCCGGGCCGTCGCCCGCGCCCTGGCCGGCTGAGCCGGCGATGACCGTCGTCGTCGGCACCGCCGGGCACATCGATCACGGCAAGACGGCCCTCCTTCGCGCCCTGACCGGCATCGATGCCGACCGCCTGCCGGAAGAGCGGCGGCGGGGGATGACGATCGACGTCGGCTATGCCTGGCTCGACCTCGAGGATGGATCCTCGATCGACTTCGTGGACGTGCCCGGCCATGACGCCCTGATCGGGAACATGCTCGTCGGGGCCGGCGAGATCGACGCCGCGCTCCTCGTCGTCGCGGCCGACGACGGACCGCGGGCGCAGACGCTCGAACACCTCGAGCTGCTCGACGCGCTCGGACTCCGGGACGGCCTCGCGGTGGTGACGAAGGCCGACGTCGCCGGCGCGGAGCGGTCGGCGGCAGTCGTCGCCGAGGTGACGGCGCTCCTGGCCCGGACGTCGCTCCGCGGGGCGGCGGTCCTCATCGCCTCGTCGACGACCGGGGAGGGGATCACGGCCGTGCACGACGCGATCATCCGGCTGCGGGATCGCGTGATCGCCCGTGCCGCGGGCTCGCCGGCGGGGCCGCGCCGCCTGGCGATCGACAGGGCCTTCAGCGTCCGCGGCCGGGGCGCCGTGGTGACCGGGTCGCTCCGGGCCGGCGAGCTCCGCGCCGGCGACGTCCTCCGCCTGGAGCCGGGCGGGCGTGAGGTCAGGGTCCGCGGGCTGGAGGTCCATCACGGTCCGGCCGACGTGGCAAACGGCGGGCGGACCGCGGCGAACCTCGCCGGGGTCGAGCTCGC
This sequence comes from uncultured Chloroflexia bacterium, assembly GCA_963719145.1. GTDB lineage: Bacteria > Chloroflexota > Limnocylindria > Limnocylindrales > CSP1-4 > UBA5189. The sequence goes on along the minus strand of CAVRAX010000003.1, from coordinate 653,733 downwards.
TCACCTGGGCCGGGGAGCCGTCCTTGCCTCGGGCCCGGGGATCGAGCCGGCCGATCGCCTCCTCGTCGCGCTGGCCCGGCCGACCCGGCTCGGCGTGGCGGGCTCCGCGCATGCCGCGAGGACGGCGCGCGCCACCGGGCAGTCGTCGTGGCCGCCGGTGGACGGAACCGCGCTCCGGCTCCACCTCGGGACGGCGCAGGTCGACGCCCGGATCGGGCGGCGCGGACGCGAGGCCGTCGAGCTGCCCGACGGCCGGGTGACGGCCATCCTCCGGCTGGCCGAGCCGGTTGCGACCTTCATCGGCGACCGGGGCGTGCTCCGCCAGCCGTCGCCCGGCACTGTCGTCGCCGGCCTCGAGGTCCTCGACCCGCGCCCCGCCCTGGGCGTCGCCCGACGGCGGGCGACGCCCGAGCGCATCGCCGTGCTGGCCGGGGCCGTCACCGACGCCGACGTCGACGCCGCCTCGGACGCCCTTCTGGCCCTCCACGGAGCCGTGACCACGGATCGGATCGCGGCCGTCACCGCCGCGATCGGCCGGGCGGGTCCCGGGATCCAGACGATCCGGCGAGCCCTCGTGGTCGCGCCGGATGTCCGCGACGCGGTCGAGGCCGCGGCCCTGGCGGCCGTGGCGGCGTTCCACCGCGAGCAACCCCTCGCCTCCGGCATCCCGACGTCGGAGCTTCGAGCGGCAATGCGGCCGGCGCTCCGCCGCCTGGTCGCCATTCGGCGGGAGGACGCCGAGGCCGCGGGCGCGGCGATCGAGACGGTCATCGACGGGCTCGTGGCCCGCCGGCGCCTCGGGCGGGACGACGATCGCATCCGCGAGCCTGCGCGCGAGGCCGGCCCGCCACCGGCGCTGGCCGCGGCGATGGATCGGCTCGAGGCGCTCCTCGACGTCTCCGCCCCGCCCGGCCTGGCGGAAGCGGCCCAGGCCGCCGGCTGTCCGGCCGAGGGCGTCCGAGACCTCGAGGCGACCGGGCGGATCATCCGTGTCGAGGCCGACCTGGCCTGGGCGGCACCGGCCTTCGAGCGACTCGTCGCCGTGGCCCTCGAGCTGGCGCGCCGGGCGCCCCTGGCACCGGCGGCGCTCCGCGACGCGACCGGCACGAGCCGGCGGGTCGTGATGCCCCTCCTCGAGGACCTGAACCGGCGCGGCCTCCTTGTCCGGACACCGGCGGGCCACGTCCCGGGCCCCCGTGCCCCGCGGTCTCCGCGCGAACCGGCCCGCACTTGACCGGTCTCTCCGCACCGCTCGGGGGAGTCACGGGGATCGTCCTCGCCGGCGGCCGCTCCGCGCGGTTCGGGTCGGACAAGCTGGCGGCGGTGCTCGACGGCCGGCCCCTCCTCCAGCGGGCCGTCGAGGCCGTCGCCGTCGTTGCCGAGCCGGTGATCATCGTGGCCGCGCCGGGCGCCGAGCCGGCGATCCCCGCAGCGCTGACCTCCCGGATCCGCGTCGTCCACGACCCGGAGGCCTTCGGCGGGCCGCTCGTGGGGCTCGGCGCCGCGCTCACGGCCGTCGAGACCGCGACGGCGGTGGTCGTCGGCGCCGACATGCCCCACCTGGTTCCGGCGGTCCTCCGTCGCCTCGCCCTCGCAGTTGGCCCGGGCCAGGCCGCCGTGAACCTCGAGGTTCCCGGCCGGGTGCAGCCGCTGCCGATGGCCCTCGACGTCGTCGCTGCCCGCGCGGCCACGGCCGCGGTCCTCGGGCGCGGCGGCCTGGCGCTTCGTGACCTCCTCCGCGAGCTCCGAGCGACCGCGATCCCGGCGCCAGCCTGGCTGGCGCTCGATCCGGCCGGCGCGACGATCACCGACATCGATCGTCCGTCGGACCTCACGACGTAGACTTCCAGGCCGTGGAGCCCGCCATTCGCGCCCTCTTCTCGCCCGCGCCGGGCAGCACCTACCTGGACAGCGCCACGTACGGCCTGCCGCCGGCACCGACGCTGCGGGTCATGCGTGAGGCGCTCGACGCCTGGGGCGCCGGGACGGCACGGTGGATCGAGGACTGGGACGTCGCCGGCGAGCGCGGCCGAGCCGCGTTCGGGGCGCTCGTCGGCGTCGAGGCCACGCAGGTCGCGCTGCTCCCGGCCGCCTCGGTCGGCGTGGGCGTCGTCGCGGCCGGGCTGACGACCGACGACCGCGTCGTCGTCCCGGCCGACGAGTTCACCTCGGTGCTGTTCCCGCTCCTCGTCGCCCGTGACCGCGGGGTGCCCGTCCGCGAGGTGCCGTTCGAGGGCCTCGTCGAGGCCATCGTGCCCGGGACCACCCTCGTCGCCTGTGCGCTCGTCCAGATGCAGACCGGCAGGACGGCACCGATCCGGGCGATCGTCGAGCGCGCGACCGAGGTCGGAGCGCGCGTCCTCGTCGACATCACCCAGGGTTTGCCATTCGTGCCCCTCGGCGACCTGGCCGGCCGGATCGACTACCTGATCGCCTCGGCCTACAAGCACCTCCTCTGCCCGCGCGGCGTCGCCTTCATGGCGCTCCGGGCGGATCACGTCGGGCGGATCCCGCCGATCCTCGCCAACTGGCGGTCGGCCGACGAGCCGTACGGCCGCTTCTTCGGCGGCCCGCTGACCCTCGCGCCGGATGCCGCGATGTACGACGTCTCCCTGGCCTGGCTGCCCTGGCTGGGCGCCGCGGAGTCGCTCGAGCTGCTCGTCGACTGGCAGGCAACTGGCGTTCTCGAGGGACCCCGGCGGCTCGCCCACGACCTGGCCGACGGGCTCGGCGTGCCGTGGGGCGGCAGCACCCTCGTCTCGGTCCCCATCGACGATGCCGATGCCGCCCGGGCGGCCCTGGCCGCGGCGCGGATCCGAGCCGCCTTCCGCGGGACGGGGGTCCGCCTCTCACCTCACGTCTACAACGACGCGCCTGACATCGAGCGTGCCGTCGCGGCGCTGGCGCCGGTGGTCGCTCGACCCGCGGCGCAGCCGATCTCGAGCGCCGGATCCTCGTAGACGACCCGCCCGCCGACCGCGGCGCCGCGCCCTGCGTAACGGCGGGCATCCCAGGCCGGCGGCCGAGCCGGCGAGTACAGTCCCGCCATGAGCAACACTGTGCACCTGCTCCATGCCGGCTACGTCCGGGACGGCGGCCGCGTCGGCGGCTCCGTGAGCCTCGTCCGCGACGGTGACGCGATCATCGTGGCCGACCCTGGGATGGTGGCCCGGCGCGGCCTGATCATCGAGCCCCTCGCCGCCCTGGGCGTGGCCCCCGAGGCGGTGACCCACGTCTTCCTCAGCCACCACCATCCCGACCACACCGTCAACGTCGCCCTCTTCCCGAACGCCGAGGTCGTCGATTTCTGGGCCCGCTATCGCGACGACCTGTGGCTCGACCATGACGGTGACGGCCACGCGCTGTCGCCGCATGCCCACCTGTGGCTGACGCCGGGCCACACCGAGGAGGACGCGACGCTCGTCGTCGAGGCCGACGATTCGACCTATGCCCTCACCCACCTCTGGTGGCACGGCGACCGGACCCCGGTCGTCGACCCCCTGGCCTGGGACCAGGCGGCGATCGAGCGCGGCCGCGAGCGGGTCCTCGCCGTCGCCGACGTCGTCATCCCCGGCCACGGCGAGCCGTTCCGGGTCAGGGGCTGAGCCACCCCTTACCGCGCTCCGTGCGGACAGGCGAGCGCAGAGGAGCGGCCGGGATGCCCCCGGCTCATATCCGCTCGTCCGCCGCGACGGTGAGCCGGCGTCAGCCCGCCCGAGCGCGGGCTGACGCGGCGCGTCTACTTGCCGCCGGGGATGTACTTGTCGAGCGCGTCGCCGATGATCGGGAATCCGCTCGCCGGGGCCCCGAAAGCCTGGCGGACGTTGGGCTGGTTGAGGTAGTAGATGACGATCGCCGTGAGGACGATCGAGACGATGACGCTCGTGAACCCGTAGCCACCCCACGACAGGAAGCGCAGGAGCTCGATGATGATGTCGACGACGAAGGCCACGAGGGCGAAGGTCCAGGCCCAGGGCTTGAGCGTCCAGAAGCCGTAGCCGATCGCCAGCTCGGCAATCCCGAGCACGAGGATCAGGATCCCCAGGATCTGGAAGAACCCGCCGACCCCGGTGGCGGCCGTGAAGATGGCGCCCAGGCCAAGGGCGCCCAGACCGCCGAGGACGGCAAATGCGCCGCCGATGAATGACAGGATCGCAAGGATGCTGATCCCCGTTGGTCGCGCGGTTCCCGGTCCAGCCATGCAGGCAGCCCTCCCATTCCGGTCCGCCATGGGGGCGACAGTGACCTGCGACCGGGTTCCAGGCCACCACGCGAGTATGACCCGATCCGCGCCCGGGGATCAAGGCATCAATTCGTCCGGGACGCGGCAGTCGTCGCCTCGACGCCCCGCCCCTCGGTCGGGGCGGGGCGCGCCGGGTCGCCAGGATCAGGCGCGCCGGGTCGCCAGGATGTTGAGGCGCACGTAGTCGAGGACCGGCTCCGGCATCTGGGCGGCCACGTCCCGGACGAATGCCCGGCGCTGGTCGGGCCCGAGCCGGGCCACGTGTTCGCGGAGGCAGACCGTCTCGAGATACGTCTCGAGCGGCAGCCCGCGCTCGAGGCGTGTCGGCGCATCGGTCAGCCAGACCTCGATGCTGCCGAAGCCGGAAGCCTCCAGGCGGGCCGCCGTCGCCAGGGGGGCCGCGTAGTTGCGGGGCGGGTCGAAACCGGCGCCGAGGCGCCGGGCGATGCGGCGGAGCGCCTCGACGTTGCCGGTGCCGCCGCACTGGGCGACGAGCCGGCCGCCGGTCCGCAGCACGGCAGCGAGATTCCGGAAGAGCGCGTCGTGATCCGGGACCCAGTGGAAGGTGGCCGTCGAGAGGATGGCGTCGACCGACCCCTCGATCGGCAACGGCCGGCCGAGGTCGGCCTGGACGTACTCGATCCGGTCGGCGAAGCGGGCCAGCCGGTGGCGGGCCTCGGCCAGCATGGCCGCAGACGCGTCGAGCGCGACGACACGGCCGCTCGGCAGCCGCTCGGCGAGCGCCTCGGTCACTCGGCCGCTCCCGCACCCGGCATCGAGGACCCGCTCGGTCCCGGCGAGCGGCAGCCGGTCGAGGACCTCGAGGCCCCAGCGGTGCATGGGGTCCGCGACGCGGTCGTACGTCCGCGCGTCCCACTCGGGCCCGCTCACAGGCGATCGAGGTCGGTGGGTTCCGGCACCGGCCGCAGCCCGAACCAGTTGACGATCGCCCCCGCCGCAAGGAGGCCGGCAACGACGAGGAGTGTCGCCGCGAACGCCTGGCCGGATGCCAGCCGGGCCGCCTCGGCGACCGCGGCGTCCACGCCGCCGCCGGGGGCGTTGAGGGGCTGGACGGCGGTTCGGAGGTCGGCCGACGAGGGGTCGAGGCCGGGGACGCGACTGGCGAGCGAGGCGTAGAAGCGGTCCGTGATGACGATGAAGATCCCGGCTGACACGAGCGGCTGGCCGACGCGCGAAAGGGCGTTGTTGATGGCCGACGCGAGTCCGGCCCGTTCGACCGGGACCGAGCCCATGAGCGTCGTCGTCAGCGGCGCGACGACGAGCGAGATGCCGAGCCCGAAGAGGACCACCGCGGGCAGCGGGCCGGTCAGGGCCGCGATCGGGGGCACGAGCGAGCCGAGGTCATCGATCCGGGCCGCCCAGGGCGTCGAGCCCGCCGGGACGCTGAGCCACCACAGGACGCCGACCATCATGAGCAGCGGGCCGCCGACGAGGAAGCGCCGGGCTCCTAACCGGCCGGCCAGCCGGCCGGCGACAGTCGACAGGAGAACGAGAGCGAGGCCCATCGGCAGGACGACGATCGAGGCCGCCAGCGGCGTGTAGTCGAGGACGCCCTGGAGAAACAGGCTCTGGACGTAGAGCTGGACGTACAGGGCGGCATAGATGAGCAGCGTCGAGAGGTTGATCGCGCTGAACGTCCGGTTCCGGAACAGTGCCGGCGGCACGAGCGGATCGCGCCGCCTGACCATGAGGATCGGAAAGGCGACCAGCGCCCCGGCCCCGACAGCGAGCGCGACCAGCGGCGCGGGCTCGGACCAGGCGACCTGCTGGCCGCGGATCGCCCCGAACGCCAACCCGCCGACCGCGACGATCCCGACCATCGAGCCGAGCCAGTCGAACCGCGTCTGCTCGCCATCGCGTCGCAGATCCGGGACGTAGCGCAGCGCCAGACCGAGCCCGGCCGCCACGAGCGGCACGTTGATCAGGAAGATGCTTCGCCAGCCGAACGTCGCCACGAGCGCTCCGCCGATCGGCGGGCCGACGATCGCGAGGGCCGAGGTCGCCGACGCCCAGAGGCCGAAGGCGCCGGCGCGTTCGGCTCCCTCGAACATCGCCGTGATGATGGCCAGCGATCCGGGCACGAGGAGCGCGCCGGCGATCCCCTGGATGATCCGGGACAGGGCGAGGACGTCGAGCGACGGGGCGAGGCCGCAGACGATCGAGGTCATCCCGAAGCCGGCGAGGCCGATGACGAACATCCGTCGCCGGCCGTAGCGGTCGCCGAGCGCCCCGGCCACGAGCAGGAACGCGGCCAGCGTGGCCATGTAGCCGGCCACGACGTAGACCTGGCCCTCCAGGACGCCGACGCTGCCGGCCGGCAGCGTCGCGCCGATCTGGGGCAGGGCGATGTTGACCACGGTCCCGTCGAGGAACACCGTGGCCGAGCCGATGATCGCGGCGCTGAGCGCCCCGCGCTGGGTCGAGGTCACGGCGCGACTATAGGGTCGGGATCGAGCGATCGGCGCCAGGCGCTAGACTCGGGCACGTGCCCGGGCCCGTGGCGCTGATCGGCGCCGGTGAGTTCCTGCCGGGGATGGCGGCGTTCGACCGCGATCTCCTCGCCTCGATCGGCCGTGCCCGACCGAGAGTCGTCATCCTGCCCACCGCCTCCGCCCCCGACGGGGAAGCGGTCTTCCGACGCTGGGCCGATCTCGGGACGGGCCACTTCGCCGGCCTCGGGGCCGAGGTCGAGCCGGTGCTCATCCGGACCCGCGAGGAAGCAGCCGACGAGGGGGCCGCCCAGGCCATCGGCGAGGCCGACCTGATCTACCTCTCGGGTGGCCAGCCGCGCCAGCTCCGCAGCGTTCTGGCTGGAACTCGCGCCGGGGCCGCGATCCGCGAGGCCCACGCGCGAGGCGCCGTGATCGCCGGCTGCTCGGCCGGGGCGATGGTCCTGGCCGCGCGGCAGCCGGAGTTCCGCCGCTGGCTGCTGCCCTGGCCGCTCCGCTGGACCGACGGCCTCGGGCTCGTGGACGGCGTGGCGATCCTGCCGCACTACGACGCCTGGCCGGAGGCGGTGGCCGCCTTGATGGCGCTCCAGGCGCCACGCCGCGTCACCGTCCTCGGCATCGACGAGGATACGGCGATCGTCGGCCGCGATGGGGCGTGGCAGGTCCACGGCCGCGGCCGGGTAACCGTCTGGCGGGGTCGCCATCGCGACCGCTTCCGGCGTGGCGAGGTGTTCCGGCTCTGACTGCCGCGCACCCAGGCTCGGGGCCGCGGCGAGCCGCGCGCGCCCTGGATCTCGGTCGAGCCGCGCGCCCTGGATCTCGGTCGAGCCGCGCACCCTGGATCTCGGTCGAGCCGCGCACCCTGGATCTCGGTCGAGCCGCGCACCCGGGGTCGCCGGGCCGCGGTGTGTCCCTGAAGCACAGTCTCGACACGAACACGCACGAGCCATCTCCGATTCGCGCGCTGTGCCGCACGAAGTCAGGCCGAGCCGTGCTCGTTCATCGCCACGGTGTGTTTGTCAGCGACAACGGCAACCTCGTGCTGCGGCCCCGTAGATCGGGTCCGTCTCGTGCTGCGGCCCCGTATCCCTTGGGCGGCGCAACCGTCGCTGGACCGAGCCGCGCGCGCCCTGGATCTCGGTCGAGCCGCGCGCGCCCTGGATCTCGGTCGAGCCGCGCGCGCCCTGGATCTCGGTCGAGCCGCGCGCGCCCTGGATCTCGGTCGAGCCGCGCGCGCCCTGGATCTCGGTCGAGCCGCGCGCGCCCTGGATCTCGGTCGAGCCGCGCGCGCCCTGGATCTCGGTCGAGCCGCGCGCGCCCTGGATCTCGGTCGAGCCGCGCGCGCCCTGGATCTCGGTCGAGCCGCGCGCGCCCTGGATCTCGGTCGAGCCGCGCACCCTGGATCTCGGTCGAGCCGCGCACCCTGGATCTCGGTCGAGCCGCGCACCCGGGGTCGCCGGGCCGCGGTGTGTCCCTGAAGCACAGTCTCGACACGAACACGCACGAGCCATCTCCGATTCGCGCGCTGTGCCGCACGAAGTCAGGCCGAGCCGTGCTCGTTCATCGCCATGGTGTGTTTGTCAGCGACAACGGCCACCAGGCCGAGGGCCCCGCGGGTCCGACCCCCCGGCCGAGGGCCACGCGACAACGGCCACAAGGCCGCGGGCAGCATGATGCCGACGGACAGGCCCAGGCATCACGATGCCGACGACCACCCGGCGCTCACGCCGGGCAGAGGTATCGCGCCGCGGCGGTCGGGCGCGGAACCTGGCCGTGTAGCGTGCGACGAGGAGAGGAGCCGGCCTACTCGGGGCGGATCTTCCGGAAGCAGTCCGAGCAGTAGACCGGGCGGTCCATCCGCGGCTTGAATGGAACCTGGGCCTGGTTGCCGCACTCCGAGCACAGCACCGCGAAGTACTCCCGCCCGCCGCCGGTCTCGTAGCCGCGCGGCCCACCGAGGTCGCGGGCGTCGTAGCCGCCGTCCCGGGCGGCCCGCCGGCTGGCCCGGCAGCTCACGCAGCGCTTCGGCTCTGAGGAGAATCCCTTCTCGGCGTAATACCTCTGGTCGTCGGCAGAGTGGATGAACTGGACGCCACAATCGACACAGGTGAGCGTCCGATCCACGTAAGTCACTGAGTTGCCTCCCGAGCGCGATGACAGCTTGGTGCGCTCCGCGGGATCGGCGCTGGGACGGCAAAGACGACATGAAGCCGGGGCCGCGACCCGTGGTGCCGATGTGGAGTCCCTTGGGCGGGGCGCACCGGTGTTCGTTCCGGCGAGGATACACCGGATCGTCGCCGGGGCCGATTTCGAGGGTCCAATGGCGGCTCTCGCGCCGATGGACCCGGACCGTTTCGAGGGTCCAATGGCGGCGCTCGCGCCGATATGCCGGGACCGATGGTCAAGTCCCGGCACGTGGTGTAACAGGGCGTCACCCTCGCGCCTCGTTCGTCAGCTTGCCATGAGCAGCCCGGGGCTCACCTCCTGGTGGTCGACGACGGCATCGATGAGGGCCATCGTCTCGGGCCGGAAGTAGCGCCGGCCGTCCTGCCACTCGTCGTCCTGCTCGGCGAGGACCATCCCGACGAGGCGGATGAGGCTGGCCCGGTTGGGGAAGATCCCGACGACCGCGGTCCGGCGCTTGATCTCCTTGTTGAGCCGTTCGAGCGGGTTCGTCGAGCGGATCTGGCGGCGGTGGCTGTCGGGGAAGGTGAAATGGGCCAGGAGGTCCGGCTCGGCGTCGGCCAGCAGCTCGGCGACCGCCGGAAAGCGTGGCCGGATGCTCTCGATGACGCGACCCGACTGCTCCCGCGCCGAGCGCTCGTCGGGCTGCTCGAAGATCGAGCGGATGGCCGACGCGACCATGCTCCGGGCATGGCGCGGGACGAGATCCTGAGCGTTCCGTGTGCAGTGCACCCGGCAGCGCTGCCAGGCCGCGCCGAGGAGCTGCTCGCGGACCGCCTTGACCAGACCGCGGTGATCGTCGCTGATGACCAGCCGAACGCCCGAGAGGCCGCGCTCCACGAGTGAGCGGATGAAGGCCGGCCAGGCCGAGCCCTCGTCGTTGCCGGCGGCGAGCTCGAGGCCGAGGATCCGACGCTCGCCGCTGTGGGCGACACCGGTCGCCACGAGCGCCGCCATCGACACGACCCGGCCTCCCTCGCGGACCTTGACGTACGTGGCATCGAGCCACAGGTACGGGTACGTCTCGTCGGCGAGCGAGCGCGAGCGGAAGGCCGCGACCTCGGCGTCGAGGGCGGCGCAGATCCGGCTGACCTCGCTCTTGCTGATCGAGGCGATGCCGAGGGCGTCGACGAGATCCTCGACACGGCGGGTCGAGACACCCAGGACGTACGCCTCCTGGACGACCGCCAGAAGCGCTCGCTCGGCCCGCCGGCGGGGCTCCAGCAGCGACGGGAAGTACGACCCGTCGCGGACCCGCGGGATCGACAGCTCGAGCGTGCCGACCCGAGTGTCCCAGCGCCGGTCGCGGTACCCGTTGCGGTTGGTCAAGCGACGCTCCGGGTCGCGCTCGCCCTTGGCCACGCCGGTGAGCTCGGTCACCTCGGCCTCCATGACCGCCTGGGCCAACACCCGCACGCCCTCCCGCAGGAAGTCGACGTCGCCGTCCGCGATCGCCTTGCGCACCGTCTCGAGCACGGCCATCCTGTCCTCGGCCACTGCGGCCTCCCTTCGTGTCGTCGGTTGCTACTCCAACGACGCGAGGATGACGCGGTGGCCGCTTCCGTTGTCGGCCGGTCCGCTGTTACACCAAGTCTGGGGACTCAACCGGACCGATTTCGACGGTCCAATGGCGGCTCTCGCGCCGATATGCCGGGGCCGATTTCGACGGTCCAATGGCGGCTCTCGCGCGGATGGGCCCCGGACCGTTTTCGAGGCTCCACGGGCGGCTCTCGCGCCGATGTGCCCGGACCGTTTCGAGGCTCCACGGGCGGCTCTCGCGCGGATGGGCCCCGACCGTGACAGTCGACCTGTCACAATGCCGGGAGACGGTTCCGGGCGGCGGGCGAAGAGCAATGGGGGCGCTTCGCACGCCGGGACCCGTGGGGCCGCGGGGGCTGCCGATCCGGCGGCACCCGTCGGCCCGAGCGGGTCGGGGCCCCGGAGCGCTCCTCGCCACAGGATCCATCGGAGGGCCGCCAGACCGAATGCTCCGGGTGCTCCACACGGCCGATGTCCACCTTGGTGCCCGTCACGCGGACCTCGGCGAGCAGGCCGCCGCACAGCGCGAGCGTCAGTTCGCGGCCTTCCGGGCGACGGTCGATGCCGCCCTCGGAGAGCCGGTCGACCTGGTCCTCATCGCCGGCGACCTGTTCGACTCGAACGTCCAGCCGCGTCGCTCGGTCGAGCGCGTCGCCGCCGAGCTGAAGCGTCTCGTCGAGGCGAGGATCCGGACCGTCCTGATCCCTGGCACCCACGACGTCTACGATCGGGCCTCGATCTATCGCTCGTACGACCTCCCGGCCCTTGCCGGTGCCGTCGGGTCGGACCTTCTGACGATCCTGACCCCGGACCGGGATTCGATCGCCTTCGAGGCCCTCGATGTCGTCGTCCACGGCTGCGTCTTCGCGACGAAGCGGGCCCCGCACTCACCCCTCCGGGACCTCGACGTCCGGAAGGGCCCGGCCGCGACGTGGCACATCGGGCTCGTTCACGGCTCGATCGCGATCGCCGGCCAGACGGATGGCGACGACGTCGTCATCACGACCGACGAGATCGCGGCGACGGGTCTCGACTACCTGGCCCTCGGGCACTGGCACTCCACGAGCCGGGGGCGGGCCGGGACGACGGTCTATGCCTACTCGGGGGCCCCCGAGCCGGTCGCCCTGGACCAGGACCGAGCCGGAAAGGTCCTCGTCGTCACCCTCGAGACCCGGGATGGCAGGAAGAACGTCGCCATCGCCGAGCGCCAGGTCGGCCGGACCCGATTCGAGAAGGTCGAGCTGGATGCGCCCGACATCAACTCGCAGGCGGCCCTGATCGAGCAGCTCCTGGCCCGGGCCGATCCGGACCTCGTCCTGGACGTCCGGATCATCGGGGTTCGGCCGGACTCCCTGGACCTCCACACGGAGGAGGTCGAGGCCGCGCTGAGCGGGCGGTTCCTCAAGGTCCGCGTTCGCGATCGATCCGTGCCGGCCCTGACGGAGGGCGCGATCCCGTCGCCGGACACGATCCTCGGGGCCTTCATCCGCGACGTCGAGGCCCAGGTTGCCGAGCACGAGGCCGCCGGTGACGACGCGGCGGCGACCGAGCTCCGGGATGCCCTGCGACTGGGCCGGCTCCTCCTCGTCGGTGAAGAGGTCACCCTGTGAGGATCACCCGCCTCCAGGTCGAGAACGTCCGCCGCCACTCGAAGCTCGATCTCGAGCTCGCCCGCGGCCTGACCGTGATCCGGGGCCCGAACGAGTCGGGCAAGACCACGATCCAGCGGGCGATCGAGCTCGGCCTGACCCGGCGGGTCACGTCGGCATCGGCCGACCTCGAGGCCATTCGGACGTGGGGCTCGAGCGACGAGGCCCGGCCGATGGTCAGGATCGAATTCGAGCAGGAGGAGGACGACGGCGTCCACGCCGGCGTCGTCGAGAAGACGTTCCGGGGCGCGAAGGGCGCGGTCCGGATGGAGTACGAGGGCCAGACGATCGAGGACCCCGCGCTGGCGGACCAGGTGCTGGCCGAGCTGACGGGCGTGCCGACCGAGGCGTTCTTCCGCTCGACCGCGTCGATTCGACACCACGAGGTCGCCGACCTCGCTCGCGATGAGGCGGCCCTCCGGGACCGCCTCCAGGCTTCGATCTCGGGCGCCGATCGGGGCACCAGCCGGGCCAGGAAGAAGCTGGACAAGGCGCTCCACGAGCTGAACACGAAGGGGGAGAAGAACCCCGGCCGGCTGAAGGTCGCCGAGGCGGAAGTGACGCGCGCCGGCGCGGCGGTCGAGACCGGCGAGGCGGCGCTCGCCCAGCTGGAGCGCGATCGCGACCGGCTGTCGCTGGCGCGGGAGACGCGGACCGAGGCGGACGCCGCCCTGACCGAGCGACGCTCGCTGCTCGAGAAGGCTCGCCAGGCGGAGCGGCTCACCGCCGAGCGGGATGCCGCCCGGGAGCGGTTCGAGCGTTACCGAACGGCCGTCCAGGTCTCGGACGAGATCGCCCAGCTCCACGAGACCCACCCGGCGCGCGACCCGCTGCCGGTCCTGCGGACGACGATCGGCCGCCTCCGCAACGTCGACATGCGGATGCACGAGCTCCAGGCGATTCTGTCGGGGGAGGTCGAGGTCAAGTACGAGCTCGATACACCGCAGCCGCGGTCGTGGCGGCCGACGGCGATCGTCGCGATCCTCCTGATCGTCGCCGGCATCGCAGCGGCGGCGGCCAGCCAGCTCGCGTACCTGAACCCGCCGAACGGGCTGATCATCCCCCTGGCCCTCGTGATCATCGGCTCCGTGCTCGCGATCCTCGGCCGACGCCAGCGGATCTCGGCGCTCGGCTTCCGCCAGCAACAGCAGCTCCGGGAGGTCGAGATCGATCGGCGCCTGCGGGGGCGCTCCCAGCTGGAGCAGGAGCTCCAGCAGGCCGAGCTCGAGATGGCCAATCAGCTCTCCGGCCTGGAGCTGCCCGACATGGCCGCGGCGGAGGCGCTCCTGTCGGCCGAAGAGGCCCACGTGGCGAAGATCGACGTCCTCTCGGCCCAGCTGGAGGGCCTCGTCGGGCGCGAGCCGCCGGACGTTCTGCCCGGAGTGCGGGACGCCGCCGCGCTCGAGATCGACCAGAAGACGGGTGCCCTCGATGCGCTCGGGCCGATCGCCAAGGAGCCCCGCGCCCGGGAGCGCCTGGAGGTCGAGGTCAAGGACGCCGAGCGAGCGGTCGAGTCGGCCCGCGACGAGGAGGCGAACGCCCGGGCCAAGGTCGAGCAGAACACGGTCGACGCCGAGGAGGTCGCCGGCCAGACCGAACGGCTCGCGGCCTGGCAGGAGCAGCTCGCCTCGCTCCAGCGGCGAGCCCGCGTCTACGACCTCACCCTGAAGGCCATCGATACCGCCGAGCGGGCGACGATGCGGACGGCCACCCGCTACCTCGAGAAGCACATGGTCGGCGACCTGGCCCGGGTCACCGACGGCCGGTACCGCCGCGTCCGTGTCGATGACGCCACGCTCGGGATCGAGGTCTTCGCCCCGGAGCGGGGCGATTGGGTCGATGTCTCCGCCCTGAGCCAGGGCACCCTCGACCTCGTCTACCTCGCTGCCCGGATCGGGCTCGTGCGGCTGGTCACGGGCGACCGCCGTCCGCCGCTCGTCATGGACGACCCGTTCGTGACCTTCGACGACGACCGTGCCCGGCGAGCCCTCGAGCTCCTGCGGACCATCAGCGCGGGATTCCAGGTGATCTACCTGACCACCTCGGATCGCTACGACGCCGCTGCCGACGTCGTCCGTGTCCTCGAGGGCCCGACGGCCGCGGACCTGGAGCCCGCCGGGGCCGCCTGACCCCCGGGCGCCCGATCTCTGGGCGCCCGATCTCCGGGCGCCCGATCCGGCCCTGCCGTCCGGGCCCCCCCTCGGCTCGCCCTCGTCGAGGTGTGACCGGGTCAGATCCTGGCGACTTCGGTCTCGGCGCGGAACAGCCCCCGGCGGAGCGTCGGCACGGAGACGCGGTCGATGGCGAACGTCCGGGGCGTGACCCGCGCGACGCGGGCCTCGGCGGCGACTGCGCGGAGGTCGTGCTGACGCCGGACGGCGAGCTGCGGATCAGGGAGGATGCTGGTCGGGGTCATGGCGGGTTCCTCTCGGTGGCTCGATCGATGGGAGATCGATGGCTCTAGGTGCGCAGCCTCCCCGGTCCACCTTCAGAGATCCCTAAACCAGCCTGAAACCGCCGGCCTACTCAGCTCCGACGGATCGGGCGATTGTGTCGAAGCCGAGTGCACTTGCGCGCCGGGCACATGGCGCCGATGCGTGTCCTGAGGGCCTCGGGCGTCATCGCCGAAGCTGCAGCGTTCCTCGACGTGTCTCCGACGATCCCGATCGTGCGTGCGGCATCGGAAGAGTTGGCGATCGAGCTCTTCCGTCAGGACGTCTACATGTGCAGCGGCGTGTGGGTGCGCCGCCTCGACCGGGCATCGGGAGTGCAATTCGGGCTTGCGGCTCAGGCGACGGTTGCGCTCATCGGCATGGGTCTTGGCGGCGAGGTCAAGCGGCGCAGGCCACTCGACTCCACGACGTAGTTGTCCTCTACCTTGAGGAGGACCGAGACTCCGTCGAGCTCGACCTGTGTCTCTGGCTCAAGGGCGATGGTCATTCCCTCGACCAAGGTCTCGTCGCGCGACGTTCGATCGCGTCGGTGGATCGTCGGCGGCTCGCACGCCCGGAGCCCGATCCCGTGGCCGGTCCCGTACGGCGTGATCGGGAACCCCTGGCGGTGCAGGTATCCGTTGATGGCAGCGTGGATCTCGGAAACGTGGACTCCCGGTCGGGCCGCCTGTTCGCCGACGCGATGAGACTCCAGAAGGTGGCGGTATGCCTGCGAGACTTTGGCGGGCGGCTCTCCAACGAACCCGACGCGCGCGATGTCGGATGCATACCCGCCCCGGCCGTAGCAGCCGATATCGAAGAAGAAGGCGTCGCCCTCGCGGAGGGTCTGGCCCGCGGCGAACCAGGTCCCGGTCCCGCGCCGGATGTTGCACAGCGAATGGGTGAGGTACTCGACCCCAGCCGACTGCAGCGATGCCATCGCGATTGCGAGGACGTCGTGGTCGGTCATCCCGGACCGCGCGCCATCGATCGCCGCGTCAGCAGCCATGCAGTTCACCGTCGATGCGGCCTCGAGGAGCGCGACTTCGGACGGGAGTTTGATCGCCCGGAGATCGTAGAGGTCGCGAGCGACGCCCACGAACTCCACCTTTGGGCACCGCCCGCGCAGCGCCTCGAGGAGCGTCGCATCCACCAGATCAAAGCCGACCCGCCTGGCCCCGACGCGCGAGAGTGCGGCGGCGACGGCGTCGGACCAGTATTCGACCTGCGACAGCGCGGGTGCCCACGACGGAAGCGGGTGAGCAATCCGGACCGCAGGGGCGTCCGGGTCCGGGCCGACAACGTCCTCGTCGACCCAAGGCACGAAGACCTCGCCCTCGCCTGATCCGTCAACGAGGGCGACGAACCAGTCGAAGCCTTCGGAGATGATCTGGAATCGGGCATCGAGGGCGTAACGGATCGAGTCGAACCCGGTCAACAAGAGGTGGTCGAGACGGCGCGCCCGTAGGTACTCGGTAACCCGCTCGGCACGAGCGGCGCGGAGGGCCGAGACATCGTACTGGGGCCACGCGGTCATGACTGCCTCCGATGCTGCCGGGTTCGCGCCAAGGCGATTAGGGAAATCGCGCCTGGCGCAAGCCTCAGGGATGTGGTTGTAGCGCTCGTTCCCGGTCCGCTGAGTCGCCGGCGATCACGCTCCTGGGACTGGTCCGGATGTTTGCCTCAAGCGGCAACGAACTGCACGTCCTCGACGTCCGATCCGCGGAGGCGGACGATCACGCCCTTGAGGATCCCGGTGTTGTAGTCGCTGCCTGGATTGAGACAGACGGTCGCGCCGAGCCGGGCGCTTCCTCTCGACTCGTGGATATGCCCGTGAAGGCCGAGCATCGGAGCATGGCGCTCCAGGACGCGTCGGACGGCCGTGCTCCCGACCGGCACCATCGTCGCGCTCGACCCTCCCACGAGCGAGAGATCCTCCCGGATCTCGGGCGCATCATCGATCCGTGTCCCATACGGAGGCACGTGGAGATTGTAGATTGCCGGTCGACCGGATTCGAGATCGCGGGTGAGGGTCTCGATCCGCGCCTCGAGCTCATCTTCTGGCAGTTCGCGCGGGCTGTTCCAGGGCGTGATGTTTGACCAGCCGTAACTGAGCAGTTGAAACGGCCCGAGCTCGATCGAGCGGCTCTCCGGGTTGATGAGGGTCCGACCTTCGGAGAGGATCTCGCCTACGAATTCGCCATCGTCGTTGCCGGGCATCACGAGGCAGGCGATCCCGGTGCCTTCGAGTCGTTCATCGGCCAGGGTTACCCACTGACGGACCGCCGCGCCGATGACCCGTTGAAAGTGTCCCTCGCGACGAACCGGGTCAGCCGCAAGTTGGGCGAGCTCCTCCGCGTCGGTCCGGAAGGGGTAGAAGCCGTTGAAGCGGATCTGCCCCTCCACGGTCTCGAGCTCCTTCTCGTCACGGGCGATCTCCGTTCGGCCGAGGAACCGCGCCTCGTACGATCCGTCTTCAAGGAGCACGAGCGGCACGAGCGCCTTGCCCGTGACGTCACCGCCGAGGATGAGCGCGTCTACGCCGTAGAACTTCCCGGCATTCACGAACTTGCGGAAACACTTCTCCGAGCCGTGCAGATCTGCAACGTAGAACAGGCTGTAGCTCGGTGTCGAGGAGCGGTTCCAGAACGGCACGGTCGACTCCGAAGGACGATGGCTGTGCTAGCGGACTCCGAGCGGTCTTCGCCACGAGGACAAGATCACTCCGGCGGGATCTCGCGATATGCGAGGTCGATGTTGACCCCGCGCGCCTTCTGCGTGGCCCTGATCACGAAGTAAGCCACAAACCCGATGATCGGTACGATCAGGGCGAGCGCGACGCGCTCTGGGTTGACGTCGAGCGCCGTGCCTGAATTCTGATCGTTGAGCAACACGTACGAGATCATTGCCATCCCGACCAGGCTGAGGATGCCGATGATCGATACCACCGGTACCCCGCCGACTCGGGCGTTGTACGGCGACGCCTCGAACGTCTCCCGTTGCCGATACGGGAAGAAGATCCCGGCGAGCGATACGAAGAGGTAGGTGATCGTCAACCCGAACAGGCCGACGATGAACGTCAGGTCCTGGTTCGTCCCGACGATCACGACGCTGACGAGACTGACCAGGACGATGACGAGCATCGCGTTGACCGGCGAGTGGGTCCGCTCGTTCACCTCCGAGATCCGGTCGGGCATGAGCCGGTCGAACGACCATGCGAAGAGGTTTCGGCTAAGCAGGATCATCGTCTGGGGCACGAACACGATGAACAACAGGAGCATCCCCACGGTGATGATCAGCCCGACAATCAGGTTGCCGGACGCAACCGCGGCGAGCTCGGTGTAGAGCGGGGCGAACGTAAATCCGGTAGCGCTGAGGTCGGTCCCGAACAGCTGCGCCCCGGTCCCGGCGAGGAGACCCGCCCCCGCATTCGGCAGGAAGACCGCGATGGCCGCAAGGATCATCAGGACCGCGATCACCTGGGCGCCCGGGATCGACAGCAACGTATTGCGCTTGCCCTGCTTGATCTCGCCCCCGAAATAGGCGGACTGGAAGATGAAGCCGAGCGTGTAGTACGCGAGGGTCACCGTGAGGAAGGTCGCTCCGAGATCCATCGCTGCGCCGGCGTACTCCCCGGCGGCCGTGTACGCGTCGTACGCTCCAGCACCACCCCCGAGCTTCTGGGCGTAGCTGTCGAAGTTCGCCTTGAACGTGTCCTGGCCTACAAGCGCGAGGATCACGATGGGCAGGAGTACCGACCCGACGACCCAGAGGACGAACGCCCAGCGCTGGAAGCGCATAAATCCACGCAGGCCCCGCCCGAACGACAGGACGAGCGCCGCCAGGATCACGAGGACCGCGCCGGTAATGACCACGCCGCCCGTGCTGAAGAAGAAGTCAGAGACGCTCAGGATGTCGCTGTTGCCGGTGTAGACGGCGGCGACCCGCAGCACGGGCCCGATCCCGTAGAACCCGAAATACACGGCGTAGATGCCGATGAAGAAGGTTGCCCAGAAACTGAAGGCGAGGTTGCTCGCGAACCCGAGCGACGGATGCAGCATCCGGCTGACCCAGGTGTAATCGCCACCGGAGCGCGGCACGGCGGCGCTCAGGACGGCGTAGAGGACGGCGCACGGGAGAGCGAGGATGAACGCGATGAGCGTGGCGATCATCAGGTCGCCGCCGACGTAGAAAGCCGTACCGAACGCGAGGATGAAGGCGATCGACAGGGGAACCGACGACCACATGAGGTTGTAGATCGCCGCATCGATCCACGAGACTTCGCGCACGAGGCCGGTCGCTTGTCTGGTGAAGAACCGCTCATTGCCTGCTGGCGTCTGGCCCGGACCGGGACTGCTGCTCACGTCACTCCTCCTCCTGTTGCTCCCACCGGCGAAGCCGCTGTCTCGCCCAAGATTGAAGTTGCGGCGCCGAACCCCACGGTCAGGGTCGACCCGCGGACCGTCCGTCCTTCTTCGAGTTCCCGCCGACGTCGGCCGGGAGCTTCCAGTCGTAGTTGATCCGCCCCGTCCGAAGCACGTGGTACGTCTCCGTGCTCACGATCGGGCCGAGCGCCGGGAGGTGCTCCTTGAGGAGCTCGAAGAGCGCTTCGTTGTCGCGAAAGAGCATCTCGACGAGGATGTCGTGCCGGCCAGTCGTGTACCCGGATAGACGACCTCCTCACGTCGCGAGAGGGCTTCGCCCTCCATGAGGAGGCTGCCGGGATCTACGCGGATTCCGATGATGACGTCGGTCCGATAGCCAGTCTTGCCCGGGTTGAGGACTGCGACGACTTTGATGATCTCATCGGCCGTGAGCCGGTCGATGCGCTTGCGCACGGTCGGCTCGGAGACGCCGAGGACCCGGGCGACATGGGCGTTCGTCGTCCGGCCCTGCTCCTGCAGTAGTCGGATGATGGCGAGGTCGATCGAATCGACGTCGTCGAGAACGCGACCATCAGCACTCACGAGGGGGTCGCCTTCACGATGTCCTCGGCGGCGAACGCCAGCGCGAGTCCTGCGGACCCTCGAAGCCATTCGCGGGCGTGCCGCCCAAAGCTGCCGATGTCGTAGCCGCCCTCTTGGATGATCACGAGCGGGAGGTCGAGCGCCCCGGTGCGACGGCCGACCTCATGGTAGACGGGTGTCGTCAGGGCGAAGTCGCCGATCGGATCCTGTCCGTACGTGTCGAACCCGAGGCTCACGACGACGACCGCCGGCCGAACGTTTCGATCCGAGCGAGTGCCCGCTCGATCGACTCGAGGTACTGAGCGTCGCTCGTGCCCGCTGGCATCGGCTGGTTGAACGTCGTCCCGGCTCCCGCGCCCGCCCCTGTCTCGCTCGTGTGCCCGGCGAAGTACGGGAAGGTCCGTGACGGGTCGGCGTGGATGCTGGCGTACAGGATGTCCTCGCGGTCGTAGAAGATCTGCTGGGTGCCGTTGCCGTGGTGGTAGTCGACATCGAGGACGGCGATGCGGTCGTGCGTTCGCCCGGCGAGCCACTCCACTGCGACCGCCGCCTGGTTGAGGTAGCAGTAGCCGCCGAACACCGCGCGAGCCGAGTGATGCCCTGGGGGGCGGGTGAGGGCATAGACAATGCGCTCGCCGCCCAGCACGCCGTCAGCTGCTGTGAGTGCGGCGTCACAGGCGACCCGCGTGACCTCGTAGGTGCCCGGGACGATCGGAGTCGCGGTGTCAAAGCAGTGATAGCCGGCCTGGCCGCACGGCGAGCTCGGCACCGTTGCGTCGCCCATCCCAGCTCTCACTCCGGGGTGGGGAAGGCGTCGGGCATGATCGCGGACGCGCCTGTCCCGCGTGCTCGCCTATCCTGCCACGCGTTCTCCAGATACGCGATCAGTCCGTCGTCGTGCACCGCGCGGATCGGTTCGATCCCGAACGTGCCCGCTGTCTCGAATGAGAAGTGGGATCGCCCTCGAGCGCTCCCCGGATCGACTCAGCGCTCTTCGCCACCTCGTCGCCTGCGATCCGCTGCCCCCTCGTCACTTCGAAATCGGGATCGTGGAGGTGATGGCGTCGGCTGTAGACAAAGCGCACCGGCTCGGCGTGCCTCCGCTGAGTTTACTTTCCGTTGCAGAGACTAGCTTGCGATGTCAGATACGTCAAGACCTCGTTGCTCGTCGACGAGAAGGGTGCTGACTTGCGGGCCATTGCTTCAGAAAGCGCACGTCAGCATGTGTGTCGGCGAGGAGGACGCTGAGATGGCGAAGAGCGTGCAGCCGAAGATCCCCGCAGCGGAGTACGCGGAGCGACAGTCGCATGCCGCGACCGAGGCGCGGGAACTCGGGTACAAAGGCCTCATCGTCTGGTCACGCGGGGGGTCGACGTACGACAACTTCGGTGACGTCCTCTACCTCACGAATCACTAGGGCCGTTCCCGTGGATCAACGACTAGCCGTCGCTTTGGATCAGTCGCAGCCACTCCGCCGTCGTGCTTACGGCGGACGGCGCGTCGGAGCTCGTGACCGACATCACGGACTGGCGCTCGGATCTCGTCCACGTCGACGCCGTCCAGTCGACCGGAACCTCTACCAGAGCCTCATCGAGGTCGCGCCATGCCACCGGCTGGCTGACGGCGACGTCGGCGTCGTCTAGCTCGAGGCGATGTCAGCGTCTGCCTATCTAGCTCTCGCTGCGGGACTGCCGAAGGCGAACCTGTGCGATGCCGACGACCTTGTCATGGGCCTGCTGATGCTGTAGAGCGACGCCGAGATCCAGATGCTGCGTTACTCGGCGAAGGTGGTCACAGCAATCTACCGGGCGATGATGGAGCAGGTCGTCCCAGAGAACACCGACGGTGATCTTGTCGCGGCGGGACTGTCCCACGGCGCGAGGATCCCCGGGTCGCCCAGTGGGACATCCCATTGGCCTCCGGCGCGTGCTCGGGCCACTTCCTATACGGGCGGCTGCCGTTTTCAGACGCAGCGACACCCTATCGTCCCGGCGACATCGTCCACCCCGACTACTGCGGCTATGCCAACTGTACATCTACGACCTCGTCCGCACCAGGGTGGCCGGCTACCGGCCAGAGGAGTGGCAGAAAGAGATCATCAACGGCGCCGCGGGCTGCGTGCGAGCGGTCATCTCGGCGATGAAGCCAGGGATCACGGCCGGCCAGCTCTTCGACGTCGGCAAGAGCTATCTGATCGCCAACAGCTTCACCGACGAGGTCGCATTCAACAGCAGCTTCCCGTGCTTCCGTCACCAGGACAGCCACGCTTTCGATGATCCCTGGCTTGCCCGCTATACGCCTGACGAGAACGTGCCAGTTGCCGCCGGGACGGTCTGGTCGATCTAGATCCAGTCGGCGAGAACAGTCACGCTGCCGCTTCGAGGACATAGTCGTCGTCAATCGCGACGGCACCGTGGAGAACCTCTCCCTAGACCTGCCGATCCGCTGGGGCTACTGACCCCAGCCACCGTCAGCGAGAGCGAACGATGCGGGTCGCAATCCTCCAGTTCGCGCCGGTGCTCGGGGTTCTCGAGCCGAACCTGGCCACGATCCTGGCCGGAGTGGATCGAGCAGCTACTGCGGTAGCCGACCTGTTCGTATCCTCGGAAATCAGTCTCAGCGGCTGTACTCTCCGCGACCCGGAGCTCCGAGAGCATTTGGCCTCTGGAATCGAGGTGATGGCGCTGCCCGCCCTCGCTCGGGCCGCTGCCTAGCAGCAGCTCGGGATCGTTGTCGGCGGACCGCTGCCCGCCCCTGGCGAGCCATCATCTTCTATCTACAATCCATCTCTATCTATTTCCTTCCTATCTTTTTCACCCTACATATCTCTTACCTTCTATCTTTATATCCACCTTTTCTTTTAATATCTCTTCCTTCTTCATTCATTATATCTTCTCTCTTTCTTATCTATCTCCTTTTTCCTCTTCTTCTTTTCTATCTTCTTCTTCTTTTTTTTCTCTTATATCTCTCTTATCACTCTCCTATCTTTTTCATATCTTTTCATCTTTCCATCTACATACTTTACCTCTTTCTATTCCTACCAATATCTCTTTTTCTCTACTCTCTCCCTTTATAACTATTTTCCTTTCTTCTTCTCCTATCTCTTCTTTATCTATATCTATTTATGTAATTCATCCTTTTCTCATCGCCTATCAGCTCTTACATATCATCTCTCTATCTTTTTCTCTTTTATAGTTTCTCATTTCCTATATCTACCTATCCCTTTCCATCTACTCCTGTGTCGTATTTTACTCAACACCTACCAGAGTTGTATATCTCTCTCTTTTAGCCTAACTCTCAGATATATTACCTCTCTCTTGCCTCTAGCCTCTATCCTATCTGTTTTAGTTCATCTCTATACCTCTCTGTAACCTTACTCTCTCTATCTCTATTTTTATAGTATCCATATCTTCCCCTCCTATCTCTCTTCCTTCATTATCTCCCAACTTTCCTTTGTCATACCTACACCATCCTCTACCTTAGCTCTAAACCTTCTTCCTTAGCTTTCCCTTCTACCATCTATCTTCTATCTCTCCTTATCTATCCTTTCACCTCTCTCCCTTAGATACATCTCATAGATTTTCCTTTCATATCTCATCTACTTCTACATCAACTTCTTCTACTATTTCCACATCTCTTACTTTATTACTTTCCTTTTATCCCTATCTTTTCTCTCTATCTCGGTCCTATATCTAAAGGGTCACCAGATCCTCCAGGCGGACGCGATCCCGATCTGCATCAGCGGCGACCACTCGATTCCGATCCCGATCGGAGCCGCCCTGTCGAAGCGCGTGTCGGGCAAGTTCGGCTACATCCACTTCGACGCGCACATCGACTGCCAGCCGAACTTCGCAGGCGAGCAGTTCACAAACTGGTCGCATGTCGCGCGGATGATCGAGTTGCACAATGTGGACCCGAAGAACGTCGCCATCGTGGGTGCCCGGGGTGCCCTAAATCCCCCGGAACAGTGGGATTTCGCCGACAAGAACGGGATTCGAGTCTACCGGATGATCGAGGTCGAGGAGCGTGAAATTCGGGAGGTCGTCAACGAGGCGCTCGACATCGTCACCGACGGGACGGACACGTTCTATTGCAGCCTCGACAGCGACGTTGTCGACGCGTCAGCGATGCCCGGCACCGACGCCCCCGAGCCTGTGGCCTGACCGCCCACTAGATCCTCCGCGCCTGCGAGCTCATCGGAGCGCTAAGACCCGCGTCCTCGACATCGTCTAGTTGATTCCAGCCTACGACAACCCAGCGATGATCTCGCTCCGGCTGGCCAGCTACATGATCATGCACCTCCTGGTGGATGGCCACGGTCGGCAGCGTGTGCGTAGCCAGCTGCGCGATGAGATCTAGGCGCGCAGCCACTCGCTGTCTCGCGGCGGAAGCGAGAGCGTGACGTCATGGCCGGAACCTCGAGGATCCGCTCGCGGAGGCGCTTCAGATCATCGACCTCCCTTGGGAGCGGGCTCCAGGTGCGCTGATGGCGGCCTCGCGTTCCACGCTCGCGCGCCAGAGTGGACCGCCCGCATCGACCGGTCCGGCCGCGACATCGACCTTGCCACGCGCTCGAATGACCGGAAGGCGCTGTCGGCGCTTCTCATCGCCGAGGGGTACGTCCCGGACAGGCAGTTCAACGCGGCCTTCGGCCACAAGCAGCTCTACTTCACGGACCCGGCCTGGGCGCGTCCCGTCTACATCCTCGTCTACCGGCTGGAGATGTGCCACACGTTCGAGTTCGCGAGCCGGCTCTCGGTCGACCGTCCGACGCTCCCGCTTGCCGAGCTCCTGATGTCCAAGCTCCAGGTCGTACGGATCAATCGCAAGGATGCCCTCGACGTGCTCATCCTGCTCCAGGAGCATGCACTCGCGGCCGACGACGGGGATGGCATCAGCCTCCCGCGGATCGTGGCCCACACCTCGACCGACTGGGGCTGGTGGCGGACGATCACCGGGAATCTCGCCAAGCTCGACCTCTTCGTTGATGTCGAACTGGGGAACCATGACCTTGACACCGGCCGACCTCCGCGCTTCGACCTCCACGCTCAGATCAAGGCCCTTCGAACGGCGATCGACGCTGCGCCGAAGTCGACCCGCTGGAAACTCCGCGCGAAGGTTGGCGACAGAGTCGCCTGGTACGAACTCCCGGAGGAGATCGGCCACGATCTCTGACCGGCCCCGACCGAGGGGCTCCCTGTGAGACGGGCGTCCGCTCGGCCCGTCCTCGACGGGTTACGCGTCGCCGTCGCCCAGGTAGGGGCGCGGGTCGGTGACGTCGCGGCGAACCTCGCCGTCGCTCGCCGGTACGTTCGCCGGGCGGCCGGCCACGGAGCAGACCTCGTTGTCTTCCCGGAGTGCTTCCTCCAGGGTTACACGGTCAGCCGGGATGGCCTCGCCGCGGCCGAGGCCGCGGACGGCCCGTCGGCCACGGCATTGCGGGCGCTAGCGGCGCGCCACCGGATCGCCGTCGTCGCCGGGATCATCGAGGTGAACCCGATGAACCCAGGTCGGCCATTCAACTCGGCGCTCGTCATCGAAAAGGATGGGCGGCTGGCCGGGGTCTACAGGAAGACCCACCTCTACGGGGACGAGCGCAACGCGTTCACGGCGGGGGACGCATACCCGGTCTTCGCGCTCCGACTCCGCGCCGACCGGCCACCGCTCCCGGTGGGCGTCGCGATCTGCGCTGACATCGAATACCCGGAGGCGATTCGGCTCCTCGCCGTCGGCGGCGCCCGGCTCATCGCCGTCCCATCGGCCGACATGGAGCCGTATCGCGCCCAACAGGCGGCAAACCTCGCGAGCCGGGCGATCGAGAACAACGCCTACCTGGCCCTCGCCAACACGGTCGACCGCCGGCAGACCGCGACATTCTTCGGCGGAAGCGGGATCGCTGGTCCTGCTGGAAGCCTGGTCTCGGCCGGATACGGCCGGCCGCGACTCGCCGTCGCCGAGGTCTCCGACGCCGAGGTGGAGGCCTCCGGCGGGGCCGGTTCCTACCTGCGCGGGCGACGACCGGAGACGTATGCACGGCTCCTTGAGCCTTGCCCACCCGCTCGGGGCAGCCGCCGGCCGGATACCAGGGCCGGTTGCTGAGCTCGGTTTCGGAGCTCAGGGCGCGGGCGGGACCAGGCGGACGGTGAGCCGCTCGATCTCGTCAGGATCCACGAGGCGGATGATCCGCGGCATAGCCCTCGGCGGCCAGCGAGCCCCCCGCGACCGCCGCCGACCGCACTCGAGGTGCCGGGACACGACGGCGTCCGGCACCCGGCGTCCCGCGCGCGCCGCGTTCCGGGCCCGAACGACCGCCGCCGGGAGATCGAGAACGATCGCGATCGTGGGGACACCGTGGCGGGCCGCGATCTCGCGGATCGACCGGCGGGCAGCGGCGGTGGCGTTCGTCGCGTCGACCACCGTCGTCAGGCCGACGGCGAGGCGGCGGTCCAGGGCCCGGTGAAGGGCCCGAAACGCGGCCCGGCTCGCGGACTGGTCGGCGGCATCGCCGGAGATGGCCTCGCGAAGGGCGTCGGACGACAGGATCGCGTCGGCCGGGAAGTGCCGGGCGGCGAACGTGGTCTTGCCGGACCCGGCGGCGCCGATGAGCAGGATGCAGGCCGCGTCCGGGAGCGTGCGATCGGGCATCGCGGTCGATGATCCCACTGGCCGGTCCACGGCAAGCGACCGAGCTCGAGCGGATCAGCGTTGCCAGCTCAGCCCGAGCGGCGGCGCGCCTCCCAGCCGCCGGCCTCGGTCCGGCGGACCTCGTAGGCCGGCTGGTCGTAGACGCTCGGGCCGCGGACGACCCGGCCGTCGGCCAGCCGGTACTTCGAGGCGTGCCAGGGGCAGACGATCGCGTCGCCCTCGAGCGTTCCACCCGAGAGCGGCCCGCCGCCATGAGCGCAGGTGTCGTGGAGGGCCAGGATCGTCTCACCCTGGCGGACGAGGGCCACGGTGTTGATCCCGAGCTTCCCCTTCACCGGCCGGCCCTCGGGAATGTCGCCGGCGTCGTCAAGCTCCGCCGGCTCGAGCTTGATCCACTTCGTGCCGGCGCCGCGGAACGCGTGGCGGCTGACCATGTTGCCGAGGACGTACACGGCGTCGCCGCCGACATAGGCGCCGGCCGCGAGCACCAGGAATCCGACCAGCGAGAAGGCGATCGCCGCGGTCCAGGCCGGTGACTCGCCCTGCCGGAGGACGAACGAAACCAGGTAGAGGACCAACGCGATGACCATGAGCGTCCCGTGGAGGGTGGCTCGCTCCCGAGCGGTGCCGTCGGTGTCGGAGAGATCCGCCAGGCCGGCGACCGCGGCGGCGAGCATCGTCAGGATCCCGACGAGCAGGATGGCCCGGGTCGCCGTCGCCTCGGGCTCGCCGGCAAGGTCGAACAGGACGACGAGGAACAGGATCCCGATCGGAGCATCGGTCAGGACGCCGTGGAGCGGGTGGCCGAGCCAGCGCCCGTTGAGGAAGTCACGGATCGCCGGGATCGGCCGGAAGAGGGCGTTCAGCCAGCGGTGGTTGAAGTCGCCGAACGGCCGGGCCCAGCCTCCCTGGGCCTGGATCAGCCTCGCCAGCCAACGGTCCATCAGCACCTCCCGCGACGAGCCTGGCGCGCGCCCGGCTCGACCATCGTTTCCAGTAGGCTCCCTCGGATGTCAACCGCCGGTCGACACGGGTGGCCTACGCTCGTCGCCGCGTTCTGGATCACCTCGATGGTCGAGGGCCTGGGCGTCAGCCAGGTCTTTGCCCTCCTCCCGGCCCAGCTGACCTCGATGGGCGTCCCCGACGCCGAGCGGCTCCAGTTCGTCGGCCTCTTCAGCGCCCTGCTGTTCGTCCTCGGCATGCCGCTCGTCCCGCTGTGGGGCGTCTGGGCCGACAAGTACAGCCGTAAGGCGGTCATCGTCCGGAGCGCGATCGTCGAGGCCGTCGTCTTTACCGGGATGGCCCTCGCCCGGGAGCCGTGGCAGGTGGCCGTGAGCGTGCTGCTCATCGGCTTCCAGCTCGGCAACACCGGGGTGATGCTGGGGGCGATCCGGGACGCGACGCCACCGCGGCGGCTGGGGACGGTGATCGGGGTGTTCGGGGCCTCGGGACCGATCGGCTTCGCGGTCGGCCCGGCGCTGGCCGGGATCCTCATCGATGGCCTCGGCTGGTCGGTCGGCGGCGTCTTCGGACTGTCGGCAGCGCTCTCGATCGTGACCGTCGCCCTCGTGACCTTCGGGACCGCCGAGCAGCGGCCCGAGGTCGTTCCGGAGGGTCGGGTCCTGACGCTCGCGTTCGGGGCGATCAAAGCCGTCCTCGGCGATCCGGCGGTGCGGTCGATCTTCGTGATCTTCGGGCTGTCGTTCGTGGCCAACCAGATGTCCCGGCCGTACATCCCGGTGGTCGTCGAGGAGGTCGTCGGGCGCGGGCCCGGCCTGGCGAGTGGCATCGGTCTGGTGGCCGGCGGCGCAGCCCTCGCCGGAGCCTTGCTGTCGCCAGCGGCCGGCGCGATCGGCGACCGGATCGGCTTTCGGCCGGTGCTCATCGCGGCGCTGATGCTCGGCGCGGCGACGATCTCGCTGATGCCGTTCGCGCCCCGGCTCGGCGGGCTGTGGGTCCTGGCCGGCATCGCGCTGGTCTTCGCAGCGGCCTGGGCCGCGGTCAGCGCGATGGTCTTCGGCCTGCTCGCCACCGAGGTCCCGGCCGATCGCCGGTCGCAGACCCTGAACCTCGTCTACCTGCCGCTCTACGCGGCCGGGATCATCGGCCCGGCCGTCGGCTCGCAGGTCGTCCAGCTCGGCCTGCCGTCGCCGTTCGTCCTGGGGGGCCTCGTCTTCGTCGCCGGTGCAGTCGTGGTCTGGCGACGGCGGCCTGAGCCGGCCGCGCCAATCGCGGAGGCGCCCGGCTGAGGCTCGCGTCGGACGTCAGTGCCGACCCAGGAGCAAGATGTACACCGCGCCGTTCCCGGCGCAGCCGGGGTAGCCATGGAGCCGGTCCTCGCCCGGTCGGGCAAAGACCTCGCCATCGCGCGCCACGACTTCGCCGCGTGGGTCCCGAACGACCGGGTCGTCGAGCGTGCCGCCCCCAAACCCCTCCGCCCAGAGCACCGGGTTCGGCCGGCCCCTGGCGTCAACGGCGACGACCTGCTCGAGCGACGGCGCCTCAGGCTCGATCCGGAAGGTCAGCGGCTGTCGCGGAAGCGCGGCGAGAAGGCACGTTTTGCCCGGGAAGGTCCGCAGGGTCAGCCTCGGGGTCGGCGTCGGTGGTGCCGACGGCTCCGCGCCGGCGCAGCCGACGGCCGCAGCCGCGATGATCACCAGGAGCGCGATCCGCACGGTCACAAGCGAAGGGCCCTGCGCCTGGCCACGAAGCGCAGGACCCGTTCGGCGGTGGCCGCGACAGTGCTGAATACCGATCGTCTCCAGCTCGTAATGTCAGCCGGGCAGATCGCGCTCCCCCGGGCCCGTGTAGATCGCGTCCGGGCGGATGAGGCGGTTCGCGCCGGCTTGCTCGAGGACGTGGGCGGTCCAGCCGGCGTGGCGGGCGAGGGCAAAGGTGGCGGGGAAGAGATCCGGCGTCAGGCCCACGCCCTGGAGGACGGCCGCGGCGTAGTACTCGACGTTCGTCTTGAGCGCGCGATCGGGATGCTTCTCGGCCAGGACCCGGAGGGCGACGTCCTCGACGGCGATCGCCAGCGCCAGCCACTCGGGCTTGTGGTCCATCGATTCGGCGACCTTGCGAAGGGCCGCGGCCCGCGGATCGTAGGCCCGGTAGACCCGGTGGCCGAAGCCCATCAAGCGCTCGCCGCGGTCGATCGCGTCCCGGACCCAGGCCTCGGCCCGCTCCGGCGAGCCGACCTTGTGGAGCTGCTCGACGACCTCCGAGGGGGCCCCGCCGTGGAGGGGTCCCTTCATCGCCCCGATCGCGCCGGCAACGGCCGAGGCGATGTCGCTCCGGGTCGAGGTGATGACCCGCGCCGTGAAGGTCGAGGCATTCAACCCGTGCTCGGCGCCGCAGATGAAGTAGGCGTCGAGGGCCCGGGCCGTGCCGGGATCCGCGGGCGCGCCGGTCAGCTGATACAGGAAGCCCGGGACGAGGTCGAGCGACGGGTCGGGCTCGATCGGCATGAGACCCTGCCGCAGACGGGCGAAGGCGGCCAGCGCCGACGGCGAGAACGCCGTCAGCGCCCGGGCCTGCTCGGGCGTCGGCGGCCAGTCGAGGATCTGTGTCGCGCCCCACGCCGACACCGCGGTCCGCAGCGCGTCCATCGGCTTCGCGGTCCGCGGCAGCGCCCGCAGCGTGGCCATGACCGCGTCCGGGACGGCCGAGGTCGGGAGATGGTGCCTCGGCGCCCAGTCGCCCGTCCACAGGAGGTTTGCCACGGCCGGGTACGAGCCACGCTCGACGAGATCGCCGATCCGGTAGCCGCGGTAGAGGAGGCGCCCGTGCTCGCCGTCGACCATGCCGAGCGCGGATTCGGCGGCCGGAACTCCCTCCAGCCCCGGGGAGTAGGAACGCTTCGCAGATTCGGTCGGGTCGGGCGGCAAGCTGTCGGTCATGGCCGAGATGGTAGTCCCGGCTGCGGGGAGGCGGCGGGCCGCGGCCCGCCGCGAGGTCTTGGCGCTCGCTCTACCGCTCGCTCATCGGGACGTAGGATCGGCGGGCCTCGCCGATGTAGAGCTGGCGCGGCCTGCCGATGCGCGCGTCGCGGTCGGTCATCATCTCCCGCCACTGGGCGATCCAGCCCGGCAGCCGGCCGATCGCGAAGAGGACGGTGAACATCCCGACCGGGAAGCCGAGCGCCCGGTAGATGAGGCCGCTGTAGAAGTCGACGTTCGGGTAGAGCTTGTGGTCGATGAAGTACGGGTCGTGGAGCGCCACCGACTCGAGCTCGCGGGCGATCCGGAGGAGGTTGTCGTCCGCCCCGGCCTTGGCCAGGATCGTATCGGCGGCCTCCTTGATGATCCGGGCGCGGGGGTCGTAGTTCTTGTAGACCCGGTGGCCGAAGCCCATCAGGCGGAAGGGATCGTCCTTGTCCTTGGCCCGGTCGACGGCCTTCGAGACGTCGCCCCCGGCCGCATCGATCGCCTGGAGCATCTCCAGGACCTCCTGGTTGGCGCCGCCGTGGAGCGGGCCCCACAGGGCGGAGATCCCGGCCGAGATCGAGGCGTACAGGTTGGCGTGGCTCGAGCCGACGAGGCGAACCGTCGAGGTCGAGCAGTTCTGCTCATGGTCGGCGTGGAGGATGAGGAGGATCCGGAGGGCCCGGGCGACGTCCGGATCGGCGACGTAGGGCTCGGCCGGGATCGCGAACATCATCCGCAGGAAGTTCGTCTCGAAGTCGAGGCTGTTGTCCGGGTAGACGAACGGCTGGCCGATCGACTTCTTGTAGGCGTACGCGGCGATCGTCGGCATCTTGGCGATCAGCCGGATCGTGCTGATCTCGACGTCGTCGGGGTTGAGCGGGTCCTGCGAGTCCTGGTAGAAGGTCGACAGCGCGGCGGTCGCGGAGGCGAGGATGCCCATCGGATGAGCGTCCATCGGGAAGCCGTCGAAGAAGCGCCGGAACTCCTCGTGGAGCAGGGTGTGGTGCTTGAGGGCCGTCGTCCAGTCGGCGAGCTGGTCGGCGGTCGGGAGCTCGCCGTAGATCAGGAGATAGGCGGTCTCGAGGAAGGTCGAGCGCTCGGCCAGCTCCTCGATCGGGTAACCGCGATAGCGGAGGATGCCCGCCTCGCCGTCGAGATAGGTGATCGCGCTCCGCGTGGCGGCCGTGTTGGCGAAGCCGTAGTCGAGGGTCGTCAGGTGCGCCTCCTTGAGGAGGGTGCCGACGTTGATGGCCGACTGGCCCTCCGTCGCCGCCTCGATCGGAAGCTCGAGGACCTGGTCACCCAGTCGAAGCTCGGCCGTGGCGACCCTGGCGGGCGCCTCGACCTCGGACGTTGCACTCATCGGAGCGTGTCTCCTCTCGATGCCGGAGTCGCGGCCGGGCCATCCGTTTCTGCCTGGCGCCGTGCCGCCCCGTTACCGTGCCGCCGTTCAGGCAGGGGTCGCAAGAGACTTTCGGCCCCTGTCGAGGGTGCCGCGCACCGCCGATCCCCGGTCCTCCGGCATGACCGCCGTCAACGGCGGCGATAGTCGATCGGCCAGCTGACCTCCCAGGTCGTGCCGCCGTCGGTCGACCGCTGCCACTCCCAGCGCAGGCTGTCCGCCGCGACGTTCAGCCAGACCATCCGCTGCAGGGTCTCGCGGCCGTCCTCGACGGCCGACCGCTGGAACGAGATCCGGCCGTCGACCTCGACGCCGAGGAGGTCGAGGTAGCCGCCGCTGCTGTCGACCCAGGTCTGGCGCCACGGCCCCGCGTCGCCTTCGCGGACCGAGACGCTCATCCCGTGGAGCGTTCCCCGGGGCCCATGGCCCTCGAATGTCTCGACCACGACCCGTCCGCCCACGGCCCGCTCGATCCGGTTCGTGCCGTGGCCGGCTTCGCCCCAGCTGAGCTCCCAGTCACCGAGCCAGAAGTCGAGGGCATCGGGGCCGAGTGGATCGCGGTCGCTCGTCATGTCAGGAGGTATCGCCCCGGGGCCGCTCGGGTTCAGGCCACGTCGTCACCCCACCGTCGAGGAAGGCTTCGACGGCGCCGACGAAGGCCCCGGCGTGGGTGTGGTGGGCGGCATGGGCGGCGCCCTCGATCCGGGCCACGTCCCCGTCGGCCAGGAGCGCGTCGAGGGCGGCCGTCGCCTCGTGGAAGGCCGGCCGGCTCGCGGTCCCGAGGACCTGGAGGACCGGGACGCTCACCACCCCGAGGGCCTCGAGGGCGGCGGCCGGCGACTGTTCCGCCTCAAGCTCCCGCGGGATCGTGTGGCTCGCCGCTACCCGCAGCGGCCAGATCGGGTCGGCCCGGAAGCGGGCCATCGCCGCGTCGTCCATCCCGACGACCTCGCGCATGAACGCCTCCAGCGCCGCGGCAGGATCGCCCCGCTCGACGAGAGCCCGGAGGCGGGCGGCCAGGCCGTCGGGCTGGTACGGCCGGTCGACCGGCGCGGGGGCACCCTCGTAGCAGATGACCCGGCGGATCGATGGCGTCAGGAGCGACGCGCCGAGGGCGCAGCGCCCGCCGTACGAGTGGCCGAGGACGTCGACCGGGCCATGGCCGGCGGAGGCGGCCGTGTCGGCGGCCGCGGCGACGTCTTCGAACTCGCGCTCGATCGAGTAGGAGGCCCCGTCCCCCGAGTCCCCCCGACCACGCCGATCGATCGCCCAGAGGCGACGCCGCCGGCCGAGGATCGGACCGACGACCCGGAACGTCCGATGGTCGGCGGTCGTGCCGTGGACGAGGATGAGCGGCGGCGGTCCCACCTCCGCCGCCCCCGATTCGAAGACCGCGATCTCCGTCCCGTCGGCCGATCGCACGAGCCGGTCCGGACCGGTCAATCGCTCGGCGTCCCACGAAGCGACGATGGCAGCCGCGCCGCGGCCGCCTCGTCGAGGATCCAGAGCGCGCCCTGCCGGCGGGCGAGAAGGGCCGGCAGCTCCCGCTCGTCGACTCGCGGCCCGAAGATCCGGCCGACGATCTCGGCCTTCATCGCACCCACGACGACCGCCAGGGGCAGCCGCGCGGCCTCCAGGATCCGGGGGTGAAGCGTCACCCGCTCGACGTGCGGCGCGATGTGCGCCGGGGCGGCGACCGGCTGCACCCAGGCCGGGTCCTCCCACGTGCTCGACCCCGGGAAGACCGAGAGGACGTGGCCGTCCGACCCGACGCCGACGTGGACGACGTCGAGGACCGGAAAGCCGGCGGCGTTGCTCGGCACCGCTGCATCCCGCAGCTCCTGCGTATATCGCTCGGCCACCCAGGCGGGGGACCGGCCGCCGTCCATCGCCTCGCCGATCGGCATCGCGTGGACCTGGGTGACGGGGATGGGCACCTCCCGAATCAGGAGGTCCCAGCAGGCGATGGCATTGGACAGCGGATCTGCCGGCGAGACCCAGCGGTCGTCGCCCCACCAGAGGTGGACGTCCTGCCAGGGGACGTCGTCGTGGAGCGGCGGCACAGCGAGGTGCCGGTAGATCGCCCCGGGCGTGGACCCGCCGGTGGTTGCCCAATGGGCGATGCCCCGCTCGGCCACCGCGGCCGACAGGGCAGTCGCGATCCGTCCGGCGGCGGCGGCTGCGCCGGGTTCGGCGGTCGCCACGATGACGATCTCCGGCTCGCCCACCGTCCGATCCGTCACGCCGGCCGCGCAATTCGTCACGCCCGGCCCACGAGCTCCGCCGCCGTCCGCAGCGCCGCCGTGGCGACGGGATCACGACCCACGGATTCGACCGTCTCGGCGAGGAGCTCGATCTCCGTCCGGCGAGGGGCCATGAACCGCCGCTCCGGCAGCGAGTCGCCGTCGAGGTCGGCCCGGCAGATCACGGCCTCGGCCTCGGCGGTCACGGCGAGGCGGAGCTCCGCCGAGCGACGCTGGGCGGCGATCTCGACGGCGAGCGTCGTGCCGCCCGGCATCGGCGACTCGACGGGCACGACCTCGACGGGGACGCGCCGGCGCCCGGCGCGGAGCCGGCCGATCATCGGAGCGCCGAGGTCCGTGCCCCCATCGGACGTGGCAGCGGCCGGCCCATCGTGGAGGGTCTCGACGACGGCGAGATCGAGTCGGGAGGCCAGCCAGGCCACGTGGTAAAGCGGCTTGATGACGTTCGTGCCGCCGATTCCGGCCCCGCGATGGGCGGCATAGCGGACCGTGATCGAGCGCAGCCCGCCGAGGAACGGCGTCAGCTCGGCGCGGTCGAAGGTCGACGCCAGCGCCTCCCGCCAGCGGGACTGGCGAATCATGGCGAAGTCGGACACGGCGACATTGCCGTCGCCGAGATCGCGGTCGGCGACGATCCGGGCGAGCGCCCCCAGTCGATCCAGCCCGTCACCGGACCAGGCCGAGCCGTCGACGACGAGCCGGTCCGACATCTCCAGGAGGTCGATCGCCTGGCGCGAGGCGAGGGGCGGATCGCCAGGCCACCAGAGGGTGACCGGCAGGTCGTGGATGAGGAGCGGCGCGACGATCGCCGCCAGGTGGCGGCCGCTCTCGCCGCCGGCCGTCAGGAGGATGAACTCGGCACACGTCTCCGCGGCGTCGGCCCGGGGCAGGACGCAGTGAGCCTGGATCTGGGCGTCGAGCCAGGACGGGCCGTCCGGATCGGCGCTCGAGACGATCAGCGTTCGCGACGGGTGGCGGCCGGCGAGCATCCGGATGATCGCCGCGGCGTGCTCCCCGGTCTCGGGCCGCCGGGCGATGACGACGAGGTTCATCACGCTCGTCCGCGCTGCGATGTGGCGCTCGGGCGTACCGCCCTCGCCCGTCGTCGTGAGGGGCGCCGAGGACCAGATCCGGGCGAGCTCGGCCTCGATGCCCTCGATCGAGTCGGTTCGCGACGACCAGCGCAGGACCGGCTCGCCGACCCGGGCGGCGCCGCGCCCGCCGACCCGGGCGGCGCCGGGCTCGCCGCTGCCCGCCGGGACCATTCTCAGATCCTGCGCCAGCGGCGCCCGTCGCGCTCGATGAGCGTCTCGGCCGCCTCCGGGCCCCACGTCCCGGCGGCGTAGTTCGGGAAGTCCGGCGCGGGCGCGTCCGGCCACGAGTCGACGATCGGGGTCGCGATCATCCAGGCGGCCTCGACCTCGTCGGCCCGGGTGAACAGGGACGCGTCGCCGAGCATCGCATCGAGGAGGAGCGTCTCGTAGGCGTCCGGGCTGTCGACGCTGAACGCGGAACCGTAGGTGAAGTCCATCGTCACGGTCCGGATGTCGAGCCCGAGGCCCGGGACCTTCGACCCGAACCGGAGGAGGATGCCCTCGTCCGGCTGGATCCGGATCGCGAGGAGGTTCGGTTCGGGGTCCAGTGCGGCTTCCCGGAAGAGCCGGTGGGGCACCTCCTTGAACTGGACCGCGATCTCGGTCGCCCGCTTCGGCAGCCGTTTGCCGGCCCGCAGGTAGAACGGGACCCCGGACCAGCGCCAGTCGTCGACCTGGAAGCGGGCGGCAAGGAAGGTCTCCGTCTCCGAGTCAGCGTCGACGTTGTCCTCGGCGCGATAGCCGCGGACCTGCTGGGCCGCGACCCAGCCGGGGCCGTACTGGCCGCGGACGACGTTCTGGGTCACGTCGGCCCGGGTCGGTTCCGGGATCGCCCGCAGGACCTTGACCTTCTCGTCCCGCAGCGCGTCGGCCTCGAACGTCGCCGGCGGCTCCATCGCCACCAGGCTCAGGAGCTGGAGGAGGTGGTTCTGGATGACGTCGCGGGTCGCGCCGGTCTCCT
Organism: uncultured Chloroflexia bacterium; assembly: GCA_963719145.1. Lineage (GTDB taxonomy): Bacteria > Chloroflexota > Limnocylindria > Limnocylindrales > CSP1-4 > UBA5189. The sequence continues at coordinate 617,956 of CAVRAX010000003.1, read as the reverse complement.
CGTAGAAGTCGCCACGCTCCTCCACCCCGATCGACTCGGCCATCGTGATCTGCACATGATCAACGTAGCGGCGGTTCCAGAGCGGCTCGAAGATCCCGTTGCCGAACCGGAAGACCAGCAGGTTGCGGACGGTCTCCTTCCCGAGGTAGTGGTCGATGCGATAGACCTGCGACTCGCGAAAGACCTTGCCGATCTCGCGATTGAGCCGGATCGCCGAGTTGTAGTCACGCCCGAACGGCTTCTCGATGACGATCCGGCGCCAGCCACCGCCGTGGACCTCGTGGTCCAGCCCGCAGCGGCCGAGCTGGCCGACGATGAGCGGGAAGGCCGACGGCTGGGTGGCGAGGTAGTAGAGGCGGTGGCCACGGGTGCCGTGCTCCTCGTCGATGGCGTCCAGCCGGGTGACCAACCGGTCGAACGAATCATCATCGGTGAAGTCACCCCGGTGGTAGACGATTCGACCCAGGAACTGGTCGGCGACATCGGCATCGAGGCCGACGCGGCTGTGCTCCTCGAGGGCCTTTCCGATCTCGGACCGGAAGGTGTCGTCGTCGTATGGCCGCCGTCCGATGGCCACGAGCATCCAATCCTGGGGCAGGAGGTTCGTCCGCCACAGCTGGGCGAGGGCCGGGAAGACCTTCCGGTGCGACAGATCGCCGGTCGCACCGAACAGGACCATCACATGGGGATCGGGGACGCGCTCGAGGCGAAGGCCCTCGCGAAGGGGGTTGCCGTCGACCCTGGCGGCGTGGCGGCGTTTCCCGACCCGCTCGAGGCGGAGCTCCCGCATCGTTCGCGGCGCGGCGCCCGGTGTCGTCGCGATCCGGGTCATTCGACTCGCTGGAAGGTTGCCGGCGCCGGATCAGCTGGTCTTGACTGCATGGCCTCCGAACTCATTTCGCAGGGCTGCGAGGACCTTGGCCCCGTAGCTGTCCTCCTGGCGCGAGCGGAAGCGCGTCTGCAGCGAGATGGTGATGACCGGCGCCGGGACGTCGCGATCGATCGCCTCCTGGACCGTCCAACGGCCCTCGCCCGAATCTGCGACCCAGCCCTTGAGGTGCTCGAGGTCCTGGCCCTGGCCCTTGAAGGCCAGCCCGAGGAGCTCCAGGAGCCAGGACCGGACGACCGAGCCGTGCATCCAGTTGTCGGCGATCGCGGCCAGGTCGAGCTCGTACTCCGAGGCGTGGAGGATCTCGAAGCCCTCGGCATAGGCCTGCATCATCCCGTACTCGACGCCGTTGTGGATCATCTTCACGTAGTGGCCGGCCCCGGGCGCCCCGGCATGGACGTAGCCGCCCTCGGGGGCAAGGCTCCGGAAGATCGGCTCGAGCGGCGTCACCGCCTCCGGCTCGCCGCCGACCATCAGGCAGAACCCGACCTCGAGGCCCCAGATCCCGCCCGAGACGCCGGCGTCCACGTACCGGACGCCCCGCTCCTTGAGCGCGGCATGGCGGCGGACGTCGTCATGGAAGTTGGTGTTGCCGCCGTCGACGATGGTGTCGCCGGGTTCGAGGTGCGCCATCAGCTCGCGGATCTGGGCCTCGGTCGCGTCGCCCGCCGGGACCATGATCCAGACCGTCCGGGGCCGCTCGAGCTTCTCGACGAGCTCGGGGATCGAGAACGCTGCCTCGGCGCCTTCGGTCGCGATCTCGCGCGTCTTCTCCGGGCTCCGGTTGTAGGCGACGACCTCGTGGCGGTCCCGGAGCAGGCGGCGGACCATGTTGCTGCCCATCCGGCCGAGGCCGACGAAACCGATGCGCATGTGGTGGGCCTCCGATCCGGTGGGGCGGGACGCGATCCCGGCGGGTGCCGGCCCGACCTCGTCAGTCTACGCGCGAGCGCTGCTCGCGCCGGCGGTTGGATCTCCCACTCCACGGCCAGGGGTGGAGATGTCGGTGGGCCCGAAGCCGCGAGTCAGGCCGACGGTGATCCGCGTCAGCCGGTCAGCGCCCGGGCGAAGGCCCGCTCCAGCGTCGCGACGTCCGCCGCGGCGTCATGCCCGAGGCGGAGCCGCAGGATCGGCAGGTCGTGTACGGCGATCGATTCGGCGTCGCCCTGCGCCTGGGCATCGATGAGGCGGCCGAACGAGTACGGCCAGCCCGGGATCTCGCGGTCGTGGAGGTGCTCGGCGGTGAGCTGGAGGAACCAGCCGATCGGGGCGCCGCCCTTGTGAAGCTGGCCCGTCGAGTGCAGGAAGCGCGGCCCGTAGCCGGCGGTCGTCGCGTAGCCCGTGCGGTCGCGGATCAGCGCCCGCAGCCGGTCGAAGGCCGCGTCGCGCTCGGCCGTCGGGGCGATGAACGCCTGGACGGCGACGTAGCGCCCGGGTTTCCGCCCGCCGAGGCTCGCCCGGATCGCGTCGGCAAGCCGCTCTTCGCCGGCCTCGTCGATTCGGATGAGGTCGGGGCCCTTCTCGGTGGCGCCCGCCGCGCCCGTGGCGCCGGTGCCTGCCTGTGGGTCCGCGAGGAGCTCTCGCGTCCGGTCCTTGGCCTCCTCGACGTTGGGCTGGTCGAAGGGATCGATGCCGAGGACCGCCCCGGCGATCGCCACCGCCGCCTCCCAGCGGACGAACTCCGCGCCGACGTCCATCGGGTCATCGAGGGTGATCCCGATCACGGGATGACCGGCCGCGGCCAGCTTGTCGGCAAGCCCTCCGGACGGATCCGGCGAGCCCGCCAGGGACAGCAGCACGAAGGCCCGGTCAGGGCCGTAGGCCTTCGGTTCGCCGAGCGGCTCGCGGTCCACCGGGACGATCCCGACGCCGTGCTTGCCGGTCGACTCGGCAATGAGCTGCTCCGCCCACGCGCCGAAGCTCGCCAGCGTCGGGTCGGCGATGAAGGTGACCTTGTCCCGGCCGGCCCGGGCCAGCTCGCCGAGGGCGAGGCCGAGCAGGAGCGCCGGGTTCTGCTCGGGATCAGGCTCGCGGCACGCGGCGAGCATCGTCGAGGCGGACGCCAGCAGCGGATCGAGGTCGAGCCCGATGAGCGACGCCGGGACGAGCCCGACGTACGACAGCGCCGAGTACCGGCCGCCGATGTCGGGCGGGTTGAGGAAGACCTCGCGGAGCTCGTCGTGGTGGGGAATGGCCAGGACGCTCCGACCCGGATCGGTGATCGCGACGATGAAGTCCCCCGGCCGCTGGTCGGAGTCGGACGCCCGCAGGGCTGCCTCGACCCGGGCCCAGGTGTCGGCGAGGAAGGCCAACGGCTCCGTCGTCGTGCCCGACTTCGAGGCGACGATCCAGAGCGTCGCCAGCGGATCGAGGTGGTCGACCGTCGCCCCGACGGCCTGGGGGTCGGTCGAGTCGAGGATCCGGAGGTCGAGATAGCCCTCGGCGGTGCCGAAGATCCGGTGCAGGACCTCCGGGGCGAGGCTGGAGCCGCCCATGCCCATGACGACCGCGGTCCGGAAGCCGGCGACCCGGATCCCGTCGCCGAATCCCTCGAGGGCGGCGATCTGCTCCGTGAAGTGCGTCGGGGCGTCGAGCCAGCCGAGACGCTCGGCGATGGCGGCCCGGGTCGCGGGGGTGTCCGACCAGAGGGTCGTGTCGCGGTCCATCAACCGCTGCGCCCACTCGTCGCGCCGGGCGTGCTCGGCGAGGGCGGCCAGGCGCTCCTCGTCGGCGGGCGCCAGCCGAAGCTCGATTTCAGCACTCATTCGTCGCACCTCCGGGACGCCCTGGCGAGCCCTCGGCCAGACAAGCCCAGTCTACCCACGTCACCCATCTGGCCCGGCAAGGTCGGGTCAGCCGCCCTCGGCCTCGATTGCCAGGACCTTGCCGAGGCGCCGCGCGTGCCGCGGCTCGCCCGAGAATCGGGCACCCAGGAACGCGACGGCGCACTCGACCGCCGTCTCGATGCCGATGACCCGGGCGCCGAAGGTCAGCACGTTCATGTCGTCGTGCTCGACGCCCTGGTGGGCCGAGTAGGTGTCGTGGCAGACGGCCGCGCGGACGCCCCGGATCTTGTTCGCGGCCACGGAGGCCCCGACACCGGAGCCACAGACGAGGATGCCCCGATCGGCCTCGCCGTCGCGGACGGCGTGGCCGAGGCGGCGGGCGAAGTCCGGGTAGTCGTCCTCGGGGTCGGAGCCGTCGCCGCCGAGGTCGATGAGCTCGTGGCCCAGCCCGGCGGCGGCCAGTCGCCGCATGAGCTCGTCCTTGAGCGCGGCCCCGGCGTGGTCCGCGGCGAACCCGACGCGTGTCACGCGTGGTCCGAGGCGAGGGGCGGGACGAAGCCGCGGAGCTCGCCCCGGACGACCCGGCGGGCGACGTCGGCGACGCGGTCGACCGTGAAGCCGAGCTGCTCGAAGATGACCGCCCCCGGCGCTGACGCGCCGAACCGATCCAGACCGATGATCGCGCCGTCGTCGCCGGCGTAGCGCTCCCAGCCGAGGCCCACGCCGGCCTCGACCGTCACTCGCTTCCGGACGGCTCGCGGGAGGACCGCCTCGCGGTAGGCCGCGTCCTGGGCCTCGAACCGCTCCCAGCAGGGCAGCGAGACGACCCGCGCCGGCATCCCCTCGGCCTCGAGGGCGTCGGCCGCGCCCACGGCCAGCTGGAGCTCGGAGCCGGTCGCGATCAGGATGGCGGTGGGCGCCCCGCCGCCGGCCTCGGTGGACGCCGGACGGAGGACGTAGCCGCCGCGCCGCAGGCCCTCGCCGGCGAGCTCGGCCGTGCCCGCGAGCGTCGGCAGCTTCTGGCGGGTCAGGGACAGTGCCACCGGTCCGGTCCGTGCCTCGTTGCGTCGCGCGACGGCGAGGGCCCAGGCCGCCGCCGCCTCGTTCGCGTCGCCGGGCCGGACGAACCACAGGTTCGGGATCGCCCGGAGGGCCGCGTAGTGCTCGACCGGCTGGTGGGTCGGCCCATCCTCGCCGAGGCCGACCGAGTCGTGGGTCCAGACGTAGACGACGTGGAGCCCCGACAGTGCCGCCAGCCGGACCGAGCCGCGCATATAGTCGCTGAAGTTCAGGAACGTGCCGGCGTACGGGATGAACCCGTCGTGGTAGGCGATCCCGTTGACGATGCCGCCCATCGCGTGCTCGCGAACACCGAACCGGAGGTTCCGGCCGGGCTCGCCGGCCTCGAAGTCGCCGCCGCCCTTGACGTCGGTCAGGTTCGACTCGCTGAGGTCGGCCGCCCCCCCGAACAGGCCCGGCAGGGCCGGCGCCAGGGCCTGGATCGCGTCCTGGCTGGCGTTGCGCGTGGCGATGCCCTCGCCGACCGCGTAGGTCTTCAGCCCCGCGTCCCAGCCATCGGGGAGTCGACGCTCCACGACCCGGCGCCGGAACTGCCTCGCCAGGGCGGGATGGTCGGCCGCGTAGGCGTCGAAGCGCCGCTCCCAGTCGTCGACGAGCGATCGACCCACGGGAACGGCGGCGCGGAAGAACGCGAGCGCTTCCTCGGGGACGAGGAAGTGGGCATCGGGATCCCAGCCGTAGGCCTGCTTCGTGAGGCGGACCTCGTCCTCGCCGAGCGGCGAGCCGTGGGCCGCGTGGGAGTCCTGCTTGTTCGGGCTGCCGTAGCCGATGTGAGTCCGAACGGCGATGAGCGATGGTCGGTCGTCGGCCCGGGCCGCCTCGATGGCGGCGGCGATCGCGGTCGTGTCGTTGCCGTCGGCGACCCGGCCGGTGTGCCAGCCGTAGGCGTCGAATTGCTCGACGGCATCTTCCGACCAGGCCATCGCCGTTGGCCCGTCGAGCTGGATGTGATTGTCGTCGTAGAGAACGACGAGCTTGCCGAGGCGCAGGTGGCCGGCCAGGCTGCCGGCCTCCGAGGAGACGCCCTCCTGGAGGTCGCCGTCGCTCGCGATCACGTACGTCCGGTGGTCCACGATCTCGTGGCCGGGCCGGTTGAGCTCGGCGGCCAGCCGCCGCTCCGCGATCGCCATGCCGACCGCGTTCGTGAAGCCCTGCCCCAGCGGCCCGGTCGTCGCCTCGACACCCGGCGTCAGGCCGTACTCGGGATGTCCCGGCGTCCGCGACCCCCACTGGCGGAACGACTTCAGCTCGTCGAGGCCGAGGTCGTAGCCGGTCAGGTGGAGGAGCGAGTAGAGGAGCATCGAGGCGTGCCCGGCCGACAGGACGAAGCGGTCGCGATCCGGCCAGCGCGGGTTCGTTGGAGCGTGGCGCAGGAAGCGGGTCCAGAGGGTGACGGCCATCGGGGCCGCGCCCATGGGGGCCCCGGGGTGCCCCGAGTTCGCCTTCTGGACCGCGTCGATCGAGAGCGTCCGGACGGTGTTGATCGCGAGGCGCTCGAGATCGGCGCTGGCGGCACCGGGGGCGCGGCTGATCGGGTCGGCCATGGCCCGTGGATCGTACCAACGCCGGCGCGCGACCGGGTTGGCGGCGCGCCCCTTCGGCCCATGTCCACCCGCGCTAGCATCCCGGCGTGGCCACGACACGCAAACCCCGGGTGCTCGTCATCGGCGACCTCGTCCTCGACGTCGTGCTCGCCCCCGACCGGCCGATCGAAGCCGGGACAGACGTGCCCGGGACCGTGGGCATCCGCCAGGGCGGCTCTGCCGCGAACACGGCCCGCTGGCTGGCCCGGCTCGGCGTCGAGACGCAGCTCGTCTGTGCCGTCGGTCGCGACGGCGCCGGTCGCTCGCTCGTCGTCCAGGTCACCGCCGACGGCGTCCGCGTCAGGGCCGCCCGAATCGCCGGACAGCGAACAGGCCGGATCGGAGTGATCGTGGCGCGGAACAGCGAGCGCTCCTTCGTCGCCGACCGCCGCGCTGCGCTGGCGCTCCGCCCCGATCATCTCCACGGCGCCTGGTTCACCCGACTCGACCTCATCCACGTGCCCGCCTACTCGCTCATGGGTGAGCCGGTCGCGTCGGCCTCCCGGGTGGCCGTCCGACTGGCCCGGGCAGCCGGGGCGCAGGTCTCCTGCGACCTGTCGTCGATCGGTCCGCTCCTGGCCCAGGGCCGCCGGGCCGCCCGTGACCTCATCAACTCGATCACGCCCGACCTGCTCTTCGCCACCGAGACGGAAGCCCAGGCCTTCCTGGGCCGGTACGCAGCCGACGGGATGGTGGAGCACGCACCGATCGTCGTGATCAAGCGCGGTGCGCGCGGCGCGCGCGTGCTCGCGCGCGGGGACGACGGCAACATCCTCCGGTTCGACGTGGCCACGGCCCTGGTCGCGGTCGTCGACACCACCGGAGCCGGGGACGCGTTCAGCGCCGGCTTCCTGGCCGGGTGGCTGACCAGTCGGGCTGCCGGACGGACGATCCCGGACGCCCTCCACCGCGCGACGGTCGCCGCCCACCGGGCGGCGGCCAGGCAGCTCGCCGCGACGAAGCAGGAGCTGCCGCCCGGATGAACGGATCGTTGCGCGACCGATTGACCGTCCGGCCGGACGTCGCGGCCGCGCTGGCCGGTGGACGACCCGTCGTGGCCCTCGAGTCGACGCTCATCAGCCACGGCCTGCCGTACCCGGCCAACGTCGAGGTCGCCGGGGCAGCCGAGGCCGCGGTCCGCGAGCCAGGCGCCGTGCCGGCGACGATCGCCATCCGGGACGGGCGGCTCCTCGTCGGTCTCGACGAGTCCGAGCTCGAAGGGCTGGCCACAGCTCCCCCCGGGGCGGTGACGAAGGCGGCCAGACCGAACCTCGCCGCGGCGCTGGTCGCTGACGGCTGGTCCGCGACGACGGTCTCGGCGACGATGATCGCGGCCCGGACTGCCGGCATCGATGTCTTCGCGACCGGGGGCATCGGCGGCGTCCATCGCGGCGCGCTCGGCGGGCGAGGGGCGGCGGGAACCCCCACGCTCGACATCTCCTCCGATCTCGAGGAGCTGGCGCGGACGCCGATGGTCGTCGTCTGTGCGGGCCCGAAGTCGATCCTCGATGTTGCCGCGACGCTCGAGGTGCTAGAGACGCGCGGCGTGCCGGTCGTGACACTGGGCCAGGACGAGGTTCCCGGTTTCACGGCCCGGTCTTCGGGCATCTCCACGCCGATCGTTGCGCCCGATCTGGATCGCCTCGTCGAGCTCGCCCGGGCCCACCTCGGGCTCGGGCTCGGCAGCGCGATCCTGGTCTGCGTTCCGGTGCCGGCGGACGCGGCCCTGCCGGACGCCGAGGCTCGGCGTGCGTCGGAGCAGGCCGCGCTGGACGCCCAGGCGGCCGGTGTTCACGGCCCGGCGCTGACGCCCTGGCTCCTGGCTCGGGTCGCAGAGCTGACCGGCGGCGCCTCCGTCCGGGCGAACACCGCGCTCATCGTCAACAACGCCCGCATGGCCGGGCAGATCGCCGTTCGCCTGGCGGCCGAGCGCGGCTGACCCCCGGAGGCTCCGCGGATTGCCAGTCCGGCAATCCCCCGGCCGTTCTCCGAGGCATGCACCGAGGCAGGTACCTTGGCACGCGCCGAGCCAGGCCCCAAAGAGGCGCGGGCGGGCCCGCTCGTGTTTGATATCCATCTTCCCGGCATTCGATTTCATTCTCCCCAACGTCGGAGGCCGGTGCTAGACTTCGGCGCCCCTTCGAAGCCTCCACCTCGGGGTCACCATGTCCGGTTCGATGCCCCTGCTCGCCATCGAGGCGCGCGCCCTGCGGCGGGTCTACGCAGCCCGGCCCGCGCCCGTCGTCGCCCTCGCCGGGGTCGACCTGGAGGTGCCGCCGGGCGAGCTCTTCGGCCTCCTCGGACCGAACGGCGCGGGCAAGACGACGCTCATCAAGATCCTGACGACCCTCCTCCTGCCCTCGGCCGGGACGGCCCGCGTCTTCGGCTTCGACGTCGAGCGCGAGACGAAGCAGATCCGCCGGATCATGAACATGGTCGCCGGCGGCGAACAGTCAGGCTACGGGATCCTGACCGTCCGCGAGCAGCTCTGGATGTTCACCCAGTTCTACGGCCTCGCCGGGGCCGAGGGTTGGCGGCGGGTGGACGAGCTCGTCGACGCCGTGGGTCTGCAGGAACAGCGGGTCCAGCGGGTCAACGGCCTGTCGACCGGCGAGCGCCAGAAGATGAACCTGGCCCGGGGCCTCCTCAACGACCCCTGGATCCTCTTCCTCGACGAGCCGACCCTGGGCCTGGATGTCTCGGCCGCACGTTCGTTGCGCGGGCTCATCGTCGAGTGGCAGCGCGCGGTCCCGGGCCGGACGATCCTCCTCACGACCCACGACATGGCCGAGGCCGACGAGCTCTGCGACCGCATCGCCATCGTCGATCACGGGCGGATCCTCGCCATCGGCACGCCGGCCGAGCTCAAGCGGCGGATCCAGCGAGAGTCGATCTTCCGTCTCGAGCTCAACCACCTCGACGGGGGTGCGCACGCGCTCGCCGGCCTGCCAGGCGTCCTGAGCGCGAACGCGGCCTCGGACGGCGCGGCGTCGAACGGCGCGGCCTCGGCCGACCGCCAGGTCGTCGTGATGAACCTGGTCCTCGAGGAGGACGGCGTGCTCGGCCAGGTCGTCGGCGAGCTGGCCTCGATGGGCTCGGAGATCCTCGGGCTCCGCAAGTCCGAGCCGACCCTCGAGGACGTCTTCGTCGAGCTCGTCGGTCGCGGCTTCGAGGAATCCGAGGCCGAGGCCCCGGCGACCGCCGAGGTCGGCTGATGGCCGCCGGGACCATGAACCTCGTCGGGCGCCCAACGGCCGGACCGCGCGAGGCAGCCGCCTGGAGCCGCCGCCAGGGCATCCTGACGGATCTCCGGTCCATCCGTGGCCGGGCCTATCCCCGGGTGGTGGGGATGATGCGGGAGCCCTCGTGGCTGCTCTTCGAGATCCTCCTCCCGTTCCTCGGGACGTCCGCCTTCGTCTTCGTCTATCGCGCCCTGGACGCACCCCAGGAGTACGTCGGGTTCGTCGTCCTCGGCGGCGCGCTGACGGCCTTCTGGCTGAACGTGATCTGGATGATGGCCAACCAGCTCTACTGGGAGAAGAGCCAGGGCAACCTCGAGCTGTACTTCGCGGCCCCGATGCACTTCATGTCGATCCTGTTCGGGATGGCCGTCGGCGGCATGGTCATGAGCACGACCCGGGCGGCCACGGTCCTGGTCATCGCCGGGCTCGTCTACGGCGTCACGTTCAGCGTCGATCAATGGGCCCTCCTCTTCGGCGTCTTCGTCCTCACCCTCGGCGCCCTCTACGGCCTGGGGATGGTCCTCGCCAGCCTCTTCCTGGTCTGGGGGCGCGAGGCCTGGCACATGGGCCAGCTGCTCACCGAGCCGGTCTACTTCGTGTCCGGGCTCAACTTCCCGGTCGCGCGGCTGGGGATGCTCGGCGCCCTGTCGGTCGCCTTCGTGCCCCTCGCCACGGGCCTCGACGCGATGCGCCAGCTCGCCTTCGCCGGCGCCGCGTTCCCGGCCGGGACGCCAGCACCGCTCGTCGAGGTGGCGATCCTCGCGGCGATGACGGCGATCTCGATCTACGGCGCGCGCTGGATGCTCCGGGCGATGGAACGCCGAGCGCGGCGGGACGGCCGGCTGTCGATGCGGTGGCAGTGAGCGCGCTGACTCCGGCGGCCGGCGACGCCGCCGTCCCGGATCCCGTCTTCGATCTGGCCCGGACCCGCGGCCGCGGCCTGCGCGACACGGCGCGGACGTTCCGGGTGGCCGCCCGGCTGGGCTGGCAGCTCGAGGCGAACTGGACGGACCCGCTCCTCTTCTTCATCTATTCGGTGGCGAAGCCGGTCAGCTCGGCCCTCATCCTCGTCGTGATGCTCGACGTCATCGGCGGTCCCGCCGGCCGCGCCTTCCGTCCGTTCGTCGTCGTCGGCAGCGCCCTGTGGGCGTTCGTCGTCAGCGGGGTGGCCGGACTGGCCTGGGCGATCCTGGAGGACCGGGAACGGTATCGGGTCCTCAAGTACGTCTACCTCAGCCCGAGCGACTTCCTGACCGTGCTCATCGGCCGGGGCGTCGCCAGGATCGCCGTCGGCATCGCCGGGGTCGTGATCACGCTCCTCGTCGGGGTGATCGCGCTGGGCGTCCACTTCGACGTCGCGGTCATCGACTGGCCGCTGCTCGTGTGGGCATCGATCCTGGGCCTCGGCACGATCGTCGCCCTCGGGCTCCTCATGGCCGGCGTCTGCATCCAGACGCGGCAGGAGTCGTGGAGCTACCCGGAAGCGTTCGCCGCCGCCCTGTTCCTCGTCACCGGGGCCGTCTTCCCCCTGCTCGTGCTCCCGGGCCCGATCCAGCTCGTCGGCCTCCTCACCCCGCTGACCTGGTGGATCGCCGGGATCCGGCAGGCCCTCTTTCCGGGCGGACCTGACTCGATCGGCGGGCAGGGCTCGCTCTTCGAAGCCCTGATGGGCCACCCGAACCCGACCAGCGCCGAGATCGCCGTCGCCTTGCTGGTCACCGGGGCCGTCGCTACACTCGCCGCACTCGCCGTCTTCCGGATCAGCGACCGGCGGGCGAAGCGCGCCGGTCTCTACGATCGGACGACCGGCTCCTGAGCACCGGTCGCGGGCGGCTCGGCTCCGGGGAGGGGCGATGCGGATCTACGATGGCAGTCCTCGCCAGGACTTCGAGGAGGTCCTCCGCTCGATCGGCGCCTCCCTGGACCGGCGCGGGGTGAAGGACGTCCTCGTCCTGGAAATTCCCGACGGGTTCATCGTCCAGGCCGTCGTTCATTCCGGGTCCACGTCGGGCGCCTGGTCCGAGTCGCTCGGCCAGGAGGAGAAGGAGACGATGACCTTCGGCGAGGACGAGATCGCCACGGCGATGGACGAGGCGATCGCGCGGCGCGGCCACGAGGCTGAGGCGGACCTGCCCGGCGTCGGGACCTACGAGCATGCCTTGCGCGTCGTCGGCCGCTACATCGACGAGCAGCATCCGAGGGACATCTTCTTCTTCGAGCAGGAGGGCGCCTTCGTCGTCCGGCTCCACCACACGACACAGGCCGGCTCCCGGCATACCCTTGCCGAGTTCACCCGCGACGACATCGCCGCGCTCGTCGAGCAGGGCCCGGCCCTGCGCACACCCGCCAGAGAAGCCGGTCCGCAGGGCGCGGACCCGGCCTGATCAGTCACCAGCAGGAGGCAAACCGATGCGAGCCCTCAAGACCGTCGCCGTCGCCCTCGGGATCACCCTCGGGGCCCTGATCGTCGTCCCGCTGATCGTCCTGGCCGGGCTGTTCGTCTGGCTCAAGCTGACCGAAGAGGCCGACGAGGAGTCCCTCGAGCTCGACGAAGAGAGCGCGTAGATCGACCAGCCCGAGCCGTTCCTCGCGGTCGAGACGCCCGCCGGGTCACCGGCGGGCGTCGATGTGCCGGCTCGGCCCTGGGCAACCAGCCATCGGGTCGCCGAGGCCGGCGTCCTGCTGGTCGTCGTCGCCTGGGCCGCGAACTTCATCGTCGTCAAGGCCGCAAACCAGCAGATCCCGCCCGTCGCGTTCGCGTTCCTGCGGTTCGGGGCCGCCGCCCTCCTGCTCCTCGTCGTGCTCCGCTGGCGCGAGGGCACGATGGCGATGCCGCTCCGCCAGGTCGCCCCGATCCTCGGTCTCGGGGCGATCGGCTTCGGTCTGTACCAGATCCTGTGGGCCACGGCCCTCCAGTCCATCCCGGCCGGCGACTCGGCCTTCCTCATCGCCGCGACGCCCATCTTCACCGTGCTCCTCGCCGGCGTCGCGGGCTCGGACATCCTCAACCGGCCGAAGGTGGTCGGGGCCCTCGTCTCGTTCGTCGGCGTCGGGATCGTCGTCGCCGCGGGGCCGGGCCTGGTCCTCGGCGCGTCGTTCGTCGGCGACCTCCTCACGCTCGCGGCCGCGTTCTGCTTCGCGGTCTACACGGCCTGGGGCGCCCCGATCCTGGCTTCGCACTCACCGCTTCGGACGACCGCCTGGGCGATGGTGGGCGGCACCGTCGTCCTCGCCCCCCTCGGCCTGATCCAGGCCTCCACCGCCGACTGGGCCGGGGTGGGCGGCGGTGCCTGGGTCGGGTTCGTGTACTCGGCGCTCCTGCCGGCGGGGATCGCCAACGTCGTCGTCTTCCATGCGATCCGGCTCCTCGGCCCGACCCGGATCACGGTCTTCCAGTTCCTCGTCCCGTTCATCGCCGTCCTCCTCGGTGCGGCCTTTCTGGGCGAGTCGGTGCAGCCGGCCCAGATCGTCGGTGGTGCCGTCATCGTCACGGGCGTCGCGATCGCCCGGAACATTGCTGTCGGCAACCTCGCCGGGCGCCTCCGCGGGCGCGGGCTGCCGTGATCGTCCCCGCGCTCGGACCGCCAACGTCGCGGACGCGACGGCCATGACCGACCCCGCCGCCGGACCCGCCCCGCCACCGCCGGCGCTGGGGCAAGGAGATCCGCCGCTGGCGATCCTCGTCGACTACGACGGCACGGTCGCCAGGACGGACGTCTCGGACGCGCTCATGGCCGAGTTCGTGACCGAGGAGTGGGAGTCGAAGGCCGCGGTCTACGACGCCGGGCTGTCCGGCTCGCGACGGCTCATGGAGTGGGAGGTCGGGCTCATCACCGCCGAACCCGGCGCCCTCCGGGCACTCGCTGCGGCCCAGCCCCACGATCCCGGTTTCGCGCCGCTCGTCCGGCGGGCTCGGGCAGCCGCGATCCCGATCGAGGTGGTCAGCGACGGCTTCGGCTTCTTCATCGGGCCGGCCCTCGAATTGCTCGGCGTCGGAGATGTGCCGATCGTGACCGCGGTGACGACATTCAGGCCGGGAGCCCGGCCGCGGATCGAGTTTCCGAACGGGCATCCGCGCTGCTTCGTCTGCGGCACCTGCAAACGCGCCCGGGTCCTCGCCCACCAGGCCGCCGGCCGGGCGGTCGTCTTCGTAGGCGACGGCGAGTCGGATCGGTACGCCGCGGGCTACGCCGACGTCGTGTTCGCCAAGCACGGCCTCCTCAGCCTGTGCGTCGAGAACGGCTGGCCATTCCGGCGCTGGACGGAGCTCGCCGAGATCGACGCCTGGCTGGCCGAGATCGTCGGCGCCTGGCGGGCGGATCCTGAGACCCGGCTGCTGCCTCGCCCGAGGTCGCGGCCGCTGTTCTGCGGGCCCGAGGCCTGGGGCGAGGGACGCTGGGACCCGCCCGCCCCCGCCGGCCGAGACGCACCATGAACGTGTCCGCCTCCCCGGCTACCAGCGGTCCCAACGGGCGAAGTCGTCGAATCGCACCCAGCCGCGCGTGAGGCTCGGCGACCGGACGTCGGGGAGGGGCCGGCCGACGGGGATGACGCCCACCGGGTGGAACTCGTCGGGCAGGCCGAGGATTGCCTTGAGGGCAGGAACGTCCTGGGGCCCGGCGAATCCGGCCGCCAGCCCCGCGTCGTGCGCGGCGAGCATCACGACCATCGATGCCTTGCCGATGTCGACCCACCAGTACGGCGTCGGCCAGTCCTGCTCGTCCTCGGGGGTCGAGCCCTTGTCCGGCTCGGCGTAGCGGCGGCGGTAGATGCCCTCGCTGGCGCAGGGGATGAACTGGGCCGCGCACTCGCTGATCCAGTTGCCCATGCCGAGGTCGGCATAGGATGACTCGCCGCAGGTCTCGGCAACGCGGCGGCGCTGCTCCGGGTCCGTGACGATGACGAGCCGCTGGCCCTGGCTGAACCCGGCCGACGGGACGTGCTGGGCCAGCCGCGCGATCTTCTCGAGGACCTCCCGCGCGACCGGCGCGTCCTCGAATCGGCGGACCGTCCGGCGCTTCATCACGAGGTCAGCGAACTCCACGACGCGCACCTCCCCACGACTGCCAACTGACCTGCACATGGTATAACCTGCACATGCACTCGGAGCGAACGCAGGTCCTGCTGACACCCGACCAGCGGGAGCGGCTCGAGCGGATCGCGACCCGCGAAGGCCGCTCGCTCGGGGCGGTCATCCGCGACGCCATCGACGCCTACACGCTGCCGCGCGCTCGACCGCGTGACGAAGCCCTGCAGTCGCTCGTCGGCCTCGACGCCCCGGTCGACGACTGGGCGAGGATGAAGGGGGAGATCGTCCGGGGCGCGGCGGGCGCGCGCGAGTGACGGTCTTCATCGACACCGCCGTCGTCATATATGCCGGCGGCGCGGAGCACCCGCTCCAGGCCCCATCCCGGCGGATCCTCGAGCAGGTCGCCGACGGTCGGCTCCAGGCCGTGACCTCGGTCGAGGTCATCCAGGAGATCCTGCACCGCTTCACGGCGATCGGCCGTCGCGACATCGGCGCCGCGATGGCGCGCGATGCGCTCGACCTGTTCGCCCCGGTCCTGCCGGTCACGCACGCAGTCATGCGGCGGATGCCCGAGCTGGTCGAGGCGCACCCGGCCCTGGCGGCGCGCGACTTCGTCCACGTCGCGACCTGTCTGCAGGAGGGCATCCGGGACATCGTCAGCCCGGATCGGGGCTTCGATCTCGTTGCCGAAGTGCGCCGAATCGACCTCGAGACGGCCGGGGCCGAGTGACGGGGGACTGGCGGTCCGGACCGGTTTTCGGTAGCATCAGAAAAACCCCGGAGGACTAGACCCATGGCGAAGTATGTCTTTGTGACCGGAGGCGTGACCTCCTCACTCGGCAAAGGCATCACCGCCGCCAGCATCGGCCGCCTCCTCAAGGCGCGGGGTCTCAAGGTCTCGATCCTCAAGCTGGATCCCTACATCAACGTGGATCCCGGCACGATGTCGCCGTACCAGCATGGCGAGGTCTTCGTGACCGACGACGGCGCCGAGACCGACCTCGACCTCGGTCACTACGAGCGGTTCATCGACGAGAACCTGACCCAGCTCAGCAACGTCACGACCGGCCGGATCTACCAGGCGGTCATCGCCAAGGAGCGCCGTGGCGACTACCTCGGCGGCACGGTCCAGGTCATCCCCCACATCACCAACGAGATCAAGGAGCGGATCGTCCGGGTCGCCAAGGACGGCGAGCCGGACGTCGTGATCGTGGAGGTCGGGGGCACGGTCGGCGACATCGAATCGCTGCCGTTCCTCGAGGCCATCCGCCAGATGCGCAAGGACGTCGGCCGGGCCAACGTCCTGTACGTCCACGTGACCCTCCTGCCGGCCCTCGCCGCGACGGGCGAGCTGAAGACCAAGCCGACCCAGCACTCGGTCAAGGAGCTCCGCGGCATCGGCATCCAGCCCGACGTCATCGTCCTCCGCTCGGACAGCGAGGTGCCCGACGAGATCCGGGAGAAGATCGCCCTCTTCACCGACGTCGACGTCGAGGCCGTCATCCCCGCCCCGACGGCCGAGACGATCTACGAGGTGCCGCTCCAGTTCGAGGCGTTCGGCCTTGGCCGGCTCGTCGTCCGCGAGCTCGGGCTCGGCGACCCGGACACGGCGCCGGATCTCGATGGCTGGCGCGTCCTCGTCGAACGGATCAAGCGGCCCAAGCCGGTCCTGGAGATCGCCCTCGTCGGCAAGTACATCGAGCTGCCCGACGCCTACCTGTCCGTCAGCGAGGCCCTCAAGCACGCCGCCTGGGCCCACGAGGTCGACGCCCGGATCCGCTGGGTCGACTCCGAGGCCCTGACCCGCGAGAACCTCCACGAACGGCTCGACGGCGCGGCCGGGATCCTCGTCCCCGGCGGCTTCGGCCACCGCGGCATCGAGGGCAAGGTCCTCGCCGCCCACTACGCCCGCGACCACGGCGTGCCGTATCTCGGGCTGTGCCTCGGCCTCCAGTGCGCTGTCATCGAGTTCGCCCGTGAGGTGATGGGCACCGGCGACGTCAACTCGACCGAGTTCGACATGTTCACCGACAACCCGGTCATCGACTTCATGCCCGATCAGCGCGAGCTCGAGGACAAGGGCGGGACGATGCGACTCGGGCTCTACCCGGCCAAGCTCAGCCCCGGCTCGAAGGCCGCCGCGGTCTACGGCCAGGAGGTCATCTACGAGCGCCACCGCCACCGGTTCGAGGTCAACAACCGCTACCGCCAGACGCTCGAGGGCGCGGGGATGCTGCTCTCCGGTCAGTCGCCGGACGGCCGGCTCGTCGAGATCGTCGAGCTGAAGGACCACCCCTGGTTCGTGGCCAGCCAGTTCCATCCGGAGTTCAAGAGCCGGCCCGAGCGCCCGCACCCGCTCTTCGACGGCTTCGTGGCCGCGGCCCTCGCGGTACAGGCCGGCCGGGAGCCGATCCTCGGCGCCCGTTCGACCGAGATGGCCGCCGCTCAAGTCGACGAGCCGGGGGTCGCCGCCGGCTCCTAGGGCCCCCCCTCGGCGGCTCGCCTTCGACCTCGCACCGGGCCCCGTGGTCAAGCTCGAGCTTCCGGCATTTCGCGCCGACCTCGCGGTCCCCGGCCGCTCAGCGGCACGGACCGGAACCTGGCCATTTCGACACCGGTGGTCGGTTAGGCCACGTTCTGGACCTCGGAACTCGGTTTCAGGCACGTCGATGGGTCCCATCCCTGGTCGAAACGTGGGATCCACGAGGGCCGGCGACGGCCCGGGCGGTCGATTCCCGGCCCAGTCGTCCCCGGGAGTCGATCTGGCCATCAATCTCGCGGCTGGGGCGGCGATGGCGGCCGAGGCGGCCGCGGCGGGCCTCGGAATCCGGTCGAACCCGGACCGCGAGCGTAGAATCGGGGCTCGGCCGCCGTCCCCGGCTATCCAACCGGCGGCCCCGCCACGGAGTCCATCCCATGAAGCTCTTCCTCGACACCGCCGAGATCGACGAGATCCGGACGGTTGCCCGCTGGGGCGTCCTCGACGGCGTCACCACCAACCCGACGCTCTTCGCCAAGACCTCGGGCATGACCTACGACGAGGTCCTCGCCGAGATCTGCACGATCACGAGCGGCCCCGTCTCGGCCGAGGTGGTGGCCGACGACGTCGAGGGCATGCTCTCCGAGGGTCGCCACTTCGCCAAGATCGCCGACAACATCGTGGTCAAGGTCCCGATGTCGGAGACGGGCCTCGAGGCGATCAGCCGCTTCGCCGCCGAGGGGATCCGGACCAACTGCACGCTCATCTTCACGGCCAACCAGGGGCTCCTCGCGGCGAAGGCCGGGGCCGCCCTCCTGTCGCCCTTCGTCGGCCGCCTGGACGACATCAACGAGGAGGGGATGATCGTCATCCGCGAGCTGGCCGACATCATTCGCTTCCACGAGATCGACTCGGAGGTCCTGTCAGCCTCGATTCGCCACCCCCGGCACGTCACGGAATCGGCCCTGGCGGGCGCCCACATCGCGACGGTGCCGTTCAAGATCTTCCAGCAGATGGTCCGCCACCCGCTCACGGACAAGGGGATCGCCCAGTTCCGCAAGGACTGGGACAGCGCGCGCCAGGCCATGGCCGTGGGCGCTTCCCGCTGAGCGGCCACGCGCGGAACCGGAGCCGCTGACCGGGGCGAGCCACCGGCGCCGGGCGCCGATCGACATCGTGGCGCGCGTCGCCGACCGCGACGGCACAGCTCCTGAAATGTCGGCGAGGCCTCAGCCCCGGAGAGGTCCGACGTCGCCGGCCGACCCGGCGCCCGCCGGTCGCGTTCCCACGTGGAGCGTCACCATCCCCAGGCTGAGCGGCGCCCAGGCGACATCGACGAGTCCCGAGCGACGCATGATCTCGGCGACGGCCTCCGGGGTGGGATACGCCCGGACGCTCGCAACGAGATAGCGATACGCTTCGGCGTGGCCGACGAGGCGGCCAATCAGCGGCACCGCCCGCTCGAACCATAGTCGCCCGATGCGGCCGGCGAACGAGTGGGGCCGGGCGATCTCCAGGCAGACGACTCGCCCGCCCGGCCGGACCACCCTGGCCATCTCGGCGAAGCCGCGACCGTAGTCGGGGAGGTTCCGCATGCCGAACGCGATCGTCGCCGCATCGAACGCGGCGTCCGCGGCCGGGAGGGCGAGCGCGTCGCCCACGACGAACTCCAGCCACGGTGCGTCGGCCCCGGCATCGCGGGCGCGGGCCAGCATGCCCGTCGAGACATCGACGCCGACAACCCGCCCGAACGGGCCGACGCGGTCGGCCAGGCTGCCGGCCAGCTTGCCGGTGCCGGTCGCCACGTCGATGGCCGCCATCCCGGAGCGGAGGCGGGTGGCCGCGACGACACGCCGCCGCCAGCGGGGCTCCTGGAAGCCGGAGATGACGGCGTTCATGCCGTCGTAGACGGGCGCGATCCGATCGAACATGGCGCCCACCTCGGCCGGTGAGGCCGCGTTGCCATGTCTCCGCGCGGCCGGCGGTCGCGCGTCGGAGGTTGTGGGATCGGGCGGGGGGCCGGGCGGGGTCATCTGGGCAGTCCCGATCCTACCCGGATTGACGGCCCGACGATCGGGGCTCATACTTGCTCCATCCCCATCCGTCCGCGTCGCGGACCCTTTCCCGCGCGGTCGGAATCCCTCCTTGCACGTCCAGGTGGCCCCCTTCCGATGCCCGGTCCTGATCAGCGATCCCGCAACCGACGACCCCGCCGTCGCAATCCAGTCGGCCGCGCCCCGGTCAGCGAATTCGAGGAGATGGCGGAGCTCGAGGCCGCCCGCGAGCGGAACGACCTCGACGTCTCCGACCTCCGCGAGATGAGCGTCGCCGAGCTGCGCCAGGTCGGCCGCGACCTCGAGATGGACACCAAGACCGAGGACCGCAAGGACGACCTCGTCGACCGGATTCTCCAGGCCCAGACCGAGCGCGCCGGACACGCCTATGCCACGGGCATCCTCGACATCGTCGATGAAGGCTACGGCTTCATGCGCCGGCACGGCCTGTTGCCCAGCCCGGACGACGTCTACGTCTCGTCCAGCCAGGTCCGCCGGTTCGCCCTCCGGATCGGCGATCGAGTCTCCGGGGCCGTCCGGGCGCCGCGCGAGCAGGAGAAGTACTGGGGCCTCCTCCGAGTCGATTCGGTCAACGGCGTCGATATCGAGACCGCCCGGCAGCGTCCGGTCTTCGGCGACCTGACCCCCGTCCACCCCGACGAGCTGATCAATCTCGAGAGCGACCCGACGAACCTCAGCCAGCGCCTCGTCAACCTCGTCAACCCGATCGGCAAGGGCCAGCGGGCGCTCATCGTCAGCCCGCCCAAGGCGGGGAAGACGATGCTCCTGAAGAACATCGCCAACGGCATCACCGCGAACTATCCCGACATCCTCCTCATGGTTGCCCTCATCGGCGAGCGGCCCGAGGAGGTCACGGACATGCGCCGGAGCGTCAAGGGCGAGGTCATCAGCTCGACCTTCGACGAGCCGACCGAGAACCACACCCACGTCGCCGAGATGGCCCTCGAGATCGCCAAGCGGCAGGTCGAGACGGGCCGCGATGTCGTCATCCTGCTCGACTCGATCACCCGCCTCGCCCGGGCCTACAACCTGGCCCTGCCACCGTCGGGCCGGACGCTGTCGGGCGGCATCGATCCCATCGCCCTGTACCCGCCCAAGCGGTTCTTCGGCGCCGCCCGCAAGATCGAGGAGGGTGGCAGCCTCACGATCATCGGAACCTGCCTCATCGATACCGGCTCGCGGATGGACGACGTCATCTACGAGGAGTTCAAGGGGACCGGCAACTCCGAGCTCATCCTCGACCGCAAGCTCGGCGAGAAGCGGATCTTCCCGGCGATCGACGTCATGCGCTCGGGCACCCGCCGCGAGGAGCTTCTCCTCGAGGAGGGCACCCTTCGGATGGTCTGGACGATGCGCCGGATGCTGTCGGCGGTCGGCACCAACGAGGGCATCGAGCTGCTCCTCAACCGGCTCTCGAAGACGGACACCAACACCCAGTTCCTGGCCGGCCTGACGAAGAGCCTCGATTCGTAGGCCCGATGGCCCGGTCGACCCGGGCCGTCCGGCCGTTTGCGTGCCCCGAAGGGGCCGTGGTAAGGTCCGCCCGTCGTCGGAGCCTGCGGAGGAGCAGGCTTCGCCCCCGCGAAGCAAGAGACCCCAGCTCAAGTGTCGCGAATCCCCGGACGGTCCATCCCCCGCTTTCCGCGTTCCCACCCGACGCGCCAGGATCGTCGCCGCAGGAGACCGTATTGCTGAACGCCCCGGCCGGCGCGTTGCGCGTGATCGCGCGCCTCCGCCCGACCTCGAGCGAGCGATCCATGCGTGCCACCCGCTTCCACCGCCGATCGGTCGGCCTGGCGCGGGGCCTCGGAGCGCGGCTGGCGTCCCTCGCCCATCTCGCTCACCTCGGCCCTCGTCCAGGCCATCGGCCGTTGCCGGTGACGCTGCGCCGAGGCCTCGTCGTCCGCCTCGCCTCGGAGCGGATGATCCCGATCGTGGCCGCGCTCGTCGTCCTCGGCGCGTCGATGGTCAGCCTCCAGCCCGCAGCCGCGCAGCCCATCGGCCAGGTGTCGGCCGGCGGAACCGACGTGCGGCTCGCCGTCGGCGGCGGAGGCGACGCGGCCGATCAGCCCGACCCGTTCGAAGTGGCAGGCCTGTTCGGCGGCCCGCGCGTCGCCGCGGCTGGGGCCGACGAGGCTCCCACAGAGAGCTACGCCGACGACGGCACGATCTACAAGCCCGTCGCCGTCAACACGATCGTCCACGACGGCAAGGGCCTCCTCCAGACGTACACGGTTCAGGCGGGCGACACGCTCACCGGCATCGCCAGCCGCTACGGCGTCTCGATGATGACCGTGTGGTGGGCCAACAAGCTCAGCTCGAAGGACGACCTCCACGTCGGCCAGAAGCTGACGATCCCGCCCGTCAACGGCCTCGTCGTCACGGTCAAGGACGGCGACACCCTCGATTCGCTGGCGGCGGCCAACAAGGTCGATGCCGGCGACATCGTCGCGATCAACCAGCTCGACGACCCGACCCTCGTCATCGGCCAGACCCTCATCCTGCCGGACGCGGTGGGCGCCCCGATCCCGACGCCGAAGCCGACGCCGAGAGCGAAGTCGAGCGGCGGTGGCGGCGGCGGCTCGTGCAACTGCTCCGGACCGTCGTCGTACAGCGGCGGCGCGTTCCTGTGGCCCGTCGTCGGTGGCAACAACTACATCAGCCAGTACTTCCACTACGGCCATTACGCGATCGACATCGCCGCCACCTACGGCTCCAAGGTTCGGGCCGCAGCCGCCGGTCGGGTGATCTTCGCCGGCTGGAAGAACAACGGCGGCGGCTACCAGGTCTGGATCTCCCACGGATCCAATCTGTACACGACCTACAACCACATGTCGGCCATCACGGTCGGCACCGGCCAGTCGGTGTCCACCGGGACCCAGGTCGGCCGGGTCGGGCAGTCCGGCCACGCCACCGGCCCGCACCTCCACTTCGAGGTCTGGATCGGCGCGGTCTGGAACGGCGGCTATCGGGTCAACCCGCTCCGGTATTTCTGAGCGGCGCCCACGACCGGGCGACGGTGACTCGCGCCGGGGGCGGCGGCGGGCCGTGGGAAGATAGCGCCAGATGTTCCTCGACCGGGTAAGGATCTGGGTACGCGCCGGCTCTGGCGGCGACGGCGCGGCGACGTTCAGGCGCGAGGCCCACGTCCCGCGCGGCGGCCCGGATGGTGGCGACGGCGGCCGGGGCGGCTCGATCCACCTGCGCGTCGACCCGGGCCAGACGACGCTTCGTGACTTCCAGCACCGGCATCACTTCCGGGCCACGTCCGGCGGGCGCGGTGAGGGTGCGCGGCGGCACGGCAAGGCCGGCGACGACCTGGTGCTCGACGTCCCGCCCGGCACGGCGATCTACGACGACGCGAGCGGCGAGCTCGTCGCCGATCTCGTCGCCACGGGTCAGCAGGCCCTCGTCGCCCGAGGCGGCCGGGGCGGCCTCGGCAACAAGCACTTCGCGACCTCGACGCACCAGGCGCCCCGGCATGCCCAGAAGGGCGAGCCCGGCCAGGAGCGCTGGCTCCGGCTCGACCTCCGGCTCATCGCCGACGTCGGCCTCGTGGGGCTCCCGAACGCGGGCAAGTCGACCCTCCTGGCGGCGCTCACGGCGGCCGAACCGAAGATCGCCGACTACCCGTTCACGACCCTCGAGCCCAATCTCGGCGTTCTCGACCTGGGCCCCGACGATCCGCGGCGGGTGACCATCGCCGACGTGCCCGGTCTCATCGAGGGCGCGAGCGAGGGGGCCGGGCTCGGGCACGCCTTCCTCCGTCACGTCGAGCGGACCCGCGTCCTCGTCCACATCGTGGACGGCGGTGGTCGCGACCCGGAGTGGGACTACGACGTCATTCGGACGGAGCTGGCCGCTCACGACCCAGCGCTCCTGGAGAAGCCGATCCTCGTCGCCTTCAATAAGCTGGACCTGCCCGCCGCCTCCGCGTCCTGGCGGGCCTTCCGCGCGGCGCGAGGGCGGGATGGGCTACCCGTCGTCGGCATCGCTGCGGCGCGGGGCGACGGGATCGACGATCTCCGCACCGAGCTCGCCACGATCCTCCCGAGCGCGGAGGCGATGGCCGAGCCGCCCGAGCCCGCGGGTGTCGTCGTCCATCGCCCCGATGCGGGTGGCGAGGCCTTCTCGATCGTTCGTGACGACGACGGGGTCATTCGCGTCCGCGGCCGGCGGATCGAGCGGATCGCGGCCCAGACGAACTTCGAGGTCGAGGAATTGGCCGAGCGGTTTCAGCGCGACCTCGTTCGGCTGGGCGTGGACGCCGAGTTGCGGCGGGCCGGCGTGTCGAGCGGCGACAGCGTCCGCTTCGGCGTGGTCGAGCTGGAGTGGACGGCGGAACCCTGGGCCGTCGAACGGTGAGCCGGGCGGGGGACGCGCGCCCCGGCCCCGCGGATGCCGCGGCGCGGCCCTCCGCGTCGGCGCGGTCCGGCGCCTCGCCGAGGCGTTCGACTGCTGGCGCCGAATCGCACCTCGCGCCCCGGGTCGGGATCATGGGCGGCACGTTCGACCCGATCCACCTCGGCCACCTGGCCGTCGCCGCGTCCGCCCGCGCGTCGCTCGCCCTGGCGCGGGTGCTGTTCCTCCCGGCCGGCATCCCCCCGCACAAGCCGGATGCGGTCGTGGCGTCCGTCGAGGACCGGCTGGCGATGGTCCGGCTGGCGATCGCCGACCGGCCGGCGTACGAGCTCAGCCGAGTCGACGTCGACCGGCCCGGGCCGTCGTACACCGCCGACTCCGTGCGGCTCATCGCCGCCGCCGAGCGCGCCGCGGGTCGCGACGACGAGCTCGTCCTGATCCTGTCCGCCGAGACCTTCGCCGGGTTGCCCGACTGGCATGAGCCGGCTCGCCTCCTCGCGGACTGCCGCATTGCCGTCGTCCCGCGCGGCGGACACGACGCCCCCGACCCCGCCTGGATCGCCGCGGCATTCCCCGGCCAGGCCGACCGGATCGTGATCCTGGAGGGTCCGCGGATCCCGATCTCATCGACCGAGGTCCGGGCCAGGGTGGCGGCGGGCCGGTCCGTGCGGGATCTCGTCCCGTCGGCGGTCGCGCGCTACATCGCCGATCATGGCCTCTACCAGACCCGATCAGTTCGGAGGACCTCGAGCCAGTGACCGACCCCGCCCTCGCCCCGCGACCCGATGGCCTGCCACGCCGGAAGAGCCGTCCCACGGGCCGGCCGGCCGGTGGGACGCGCGGCGAAGAGCGCTCGGCGCTCGAGATCGCCCGCCGCGTCGTCGAGCTGGCCGAGGACAAGAAGGCGGCCGACATCGTCCTCCTCGACCTGTCCGATCTGACGACGCTGGCCGATCACTTCGTGATCTGCTCGGGCGGCTCGGAGCGGCAGCTGGACGCGATCGCCGACGGGATCGTCGAGGGCCTCCGGAGCGAGGGGATCCGCCCCTTCGGCCGGGAGGGGTTGGCGGCGTCGCACTGGGTCCTGGTCGATTTCGGCTCGGTCGTCGTCCACGTCTTCACGCCACCGGAGCGCGACTTCTACCAGCTCGAGAAGCACTGGTCCGAGGCCCGCACCGTCCTGCGCGTCCAGTAGGCCGCGGCCGGCGAGCGGGCGATCCGGAACGGCCCCGACCGCCGCTTGGCCCGAGGCCCCGCCGCCGGCCGGCCCGAAGCCCGGCCGCGGGCGGGCCGGGCAGGCGTACCGGGGGGCCCCGTACCGTCGGGTCATGTCGGACGGGAGGGGGCGCTCCAAGAATGCAGGCATGACGCCCAGTCGCGAGCGCTGCCCCGCCTGTACCCGTCGCCTGATCACGACCCGGTTCGACACGACGTTCCGGATGGCGGATCAGTCGGAACGACTGTGCTTCGGGATCCCTGGCGGGCTGTGCGAGGACTGTCACCAGCTGTACATCGATCCGGACCTGATCGAGCTCCTCGACCTGGCCAGCGGCCGGTGCACCTTCGCGATCGAGAGCGACCTCGTCATCCAGGAGCAGGCCTGGTCGGCCTGACCTCCGCCGGCCGCGAGTTCGTGTCCGGCTCGCCTGACGGTCCAGGCCGACTCAGCCGGCCGACACCCGGTCGGTCACCCAGAGATCGAACGCCAGCCTGACCGACGCGTCGCCCGCCGTCGCCCCGCCAACCCCTTTCACGAGCGCATCGAGCTCGAGCAGGGCCTCGAGCGCCGCCGACAGCTCGGCCACGGTCCAGGCCCGCGCCTGGCGGGCGAGGGTCTCTGCCCGGAACGGCTGGAGGCGCATCGAGCGGACGAGCGAGCCCGGCGTCTCCCCGCCGGCCAGGCGATCGGCGATCTCGAGCAGCTCCCGGATCCGGCGATGGAGGACGGCCATGAGGACCGGCGTCGGCGTGGCGTCGAGGAGGCGCTCGAGAAGCTCGAGCGATCGCGTCCGCTGGCGCATCCCGACGGCATCGACGAACGCCCAGATCGAGCCCGGGACGGCTTCGGCGACGAGATCGCGGACGTCGTCGGCGGTGACGGCGACGGCGCCAGCTTCGGGCGCGCCGGTCGCATGGCGGAGGGCGAGCTTCTCGAGCTCGGAGACCGCGAGCCGGCCCTGCTGGCGGCGGTCGACGTCGCCCTCCCGGACGAAGCCGCCGACCCGCGAGGCGAGCTCCCTGGCGGCCCCGGGACCGAGGGCGATGTCGCGCTCCCTGGCCCTCGTCTCGATCCAGGCCGCGAGCGCCCCCTCCCGTGGCGCGTCGAACCGCCGCACCGGACCGCCGGCGGCCCGGACGGCGTCGGCGAGCGCCTTCGACGGCGGCTCCTTGCGGCCCGAATCCGTCTCCTCGGCGACGACGAGCCCGTTGCCCTCGGCCAGCAGGTCGATCGCCGCGACGACCGCGTCCCGGTCCTCGCCACGCCGCACCAGGGAGCCGGCGTTGGACAGGATCGCCAGGGTCCCCGAGCCGAACAGCGTCGCCGTCGCCAGCCGCTCGCGCAGCTCGGCGATGGCTCGGCCCGTCTCGCCCGCCTCGGCCCGGAGGCGCCAGCGCTCGGGCGGCCCGCCGGGGAAGCTCGCCGGGTCCTGGCGAAGCCCCTCGACCGCCGCCTCGATGCCATAGCCGTCATCGCCCCAGAAGTAGGCGACCCGCGCGGCGCTCATCGCGCCCGCGCCGGGCCGGCCGGCGGACGGTCACCGCCTGAGGGCGGGGACCCGGGATGGGGTCCGGGACCGCCGGGCGGCGGAGACGGACTTGGCCGCGAGCTCGAGCACGGCCGGCGGCCGGCCCGGATCGCCGGGGACGGGGTGGTCATCGGGAGCATCGTAGCCGAGGGTCGGGCGTTGATCGGGGGAGAGCAGCCCGAGGGCGGTCGGGGTGACCGGTGGCGATGCGGGCGGCGGCCCGGACGGGATCGAGTCTCGGCTCGAGACCTCGATCGAGCTCGGGGGCGGGAGGGGCAGGCCGCAGAGGAACGCGGTGCTCGACCCGGGCGGGACCACGGCCGGCGTGGTCACCGTGCTCGGTGGCGGCACGGCTGCCGTGAGCCGCGCGGCGCCGACGGTCGGGTAGCCACGGGCCGGGTGGACCCGGATCGGCCCCGGCCCCAGGTCGATCTCGACCGACCCATTCGTATCCGTGCGCAGGAGCTGCGCCCCGATGTCCTCGATGCGGGTCACCGTCGCGGCGGCCGGGTGGCCATAGGGATTGCCTCGCCCGGACGAGATCACCGCGATCGCCGGGTCGACGGCCTCGAGGAAGGCCTCCGTCGAGGACGTCCGCGATCCGTGGTGAGCGACCTTCAGGACCTCGGCGTGCGGCAGCCCCCGGGCGACGAGGGTCGGGTCGATCTGCTCCTCGATGTCGCCGGTCAGCAGGAATTGATGCCGGTTGACCTCCCCGAGGAGGACGATCGAGACGTTGTTGATGCCCGTGCCGGTGTCCGGAGGCGTCTCTGGAACGGTCCCGGGATCCGGCCACAGGACCCGCAGGCGGACGTCGTCGACGGCCAGGTGGCTGCCGGTCTGGAGGACCCCACGGGACGTGCCGCTCTGGGCAAGGACGGCGTTGAGGGCCGCATACCCGGGACCGGGACCGATCATGCCGGCCTCGAGGACGCGCTTGATAGCGTAGCGCCCGATGAGGACGGCCAGTCCGGCCGCGTGGTCCTCGTGAGGGTGGGTGAGGACGATGGCGTCGATTCGGCGATCCCACGGCGGCAGGTGCTCGTCGAGGGCGACGAGCAGGCGCCCGGGATCCGGACCGCCGTCGACCAGCAGGCGACCGCCTCGCTGGCCCTCGAGGAGGATCGCGTCGCCCTGGCCGACGTCGAGAATGGTCAGCCGCGCGATCCCGTCCGGGCGATGGACGACCGCGACCGTCAGCGCCATCAGCGCGGCGACCAGGCCGCCGGCTAACAGCCGCTCGGCGTGGCCCCGAGGCAACCGCAGGCGCCGACCCGCCAGCCGTAGCCCGAGGGCGGGCCGAGGCTGCCCCCGGGGGAGCCGGGCCGGCAGCCCCTGGGCTCGCGCTGCCTGAGCCGGCAGCGACCCTGCCGGGAGCGGGTGGGCCGGGAGCGGGTGAGCGGGGAGCGGGTGAGCGGGGAGCGGCCGGGCGGCAGGCGGCGCACCTCGGGACGGGCGAGCCGCCGCGTGCCCTCCGGGACCGGCCCGCCGGCCCCGCAACCATCGGTCGACGCCGACGATGACGGCCGCGGCCGAGGCCGCGACGACGATGTCCCAGGGCGCGACCAGGTCGAGGCTCGCGTAGGGAACGGCGGCCCCGGCGCGGACGAGGCCCACGATTCCGGCCAGCAGACCCCAGGCCGGGAGCCCGCCGATGACGGCGACGACGCTGGGCGCGCCGACCAGGCTCAGGCCGCCGGCGACGAGCGCAACGGCTCCGGCCGCCATCGCCGGTGCGACGAGCGGCACGACGCCGAGGTTGATCGCCGGCGAGACGATCGACAGGCGCCCGAACTCGAGGGCAACGATCGGCAGTGTCGCCAGCTGGGCGGCCAGCGAGATGCCCAGCGACTCAGCCAGCCAGGCCCGGGCCCGGCCCGGTGTGGCTCCGGCCAGGCGGGTCGTGAGCGGCGTGCCCCAGGCGATGAGCCCGGCCGTGGCCAGGGCGGAGAGGCGAAACCCGACGTCGTCGACGAGCCGCGGGTCGACGACGAGCAGGGCGCTGACGGCCCAGCCGATCGACGCTGCCGCCCGGCTCGGCCGGCCGAGCTCGCGGGCGAGGAGGACGACCGCGGCCATCGCCGCCGCTCGGACGACCGACGGCGAGGCTCCGACGAAGACGACATAGGCGACGATGGCGGCGGCCGTGAGCGCCGCGCGGCGACGCCGGGCGACCCGCCCGGCGAGGGCCCCCAGCGTGGCTGCGACGATCGCGATGTTCCACCCCGAGATCGCCACGACGTGGGTCGCGCCGACGGCGGTGAACGCCGCGGCGAGGCCCCGATCGACCCGATCGCGAAGGCCGATGAGGATGCCAGAGGCCAGGCCTGCCTCCGGCTCCGGGATCGCCAGGCCGAGGGCTTCGTCGGCCGACCGTCGGAGGCCTTCGAGCGCTCGACCGGCATCCTCGGGCGTGGCGGCGATCGCGACCGAACGCGCCCGCACGATTCCCGATGCGCCGATCCGCTCCAGGTAGGCCCCGTAGTCGCCGTCGGGGCGCGGTTCGAGCGGCCCGTCGATCGTCACCCGGTCGCCGGGCACGACGATCGGCCAGGCGGGCAGCGTCGCGGCCAGGAGGATGCCGCCCGGTTCGAGCTCGACGATCGCGGGCCGGTCCCCGTCCCGGAGAGAGCCGACGCTCTCCACGACCGCGCCCCACGGTCCGGGGCCGGGGGGCAGGGGCACCGACGCCGGGACGACGGGCGGTGCGATGAGGGAGCGCAGCCCGATCGCGGCGACACCCGCGGCGACGGTGAACAGGGCGAGCCCGAGCTGTCGCCGCGAAGTTGCGGCCTGGACGAGCCAGCCGATCCCGGCGACGGCGCCTGCTCCCAGGACAACACTGGGCGCGAGGCGGGGGTCCGCGCCGCTGCCGAGGACGAGGGCTGCGGCGACCGCGCCGAGGGCGATCCGCCCGCTCATGGCCACGGTCAGCGAACCGTGACGAGGGCGCGCAGCGACTCGAACGTCTTCGCCCCGACGAGCTTCCGCGCCCGCAGGTCGTCGACCGAGGTGAACGGGTCGGCGGACCTGGAGTCGATGATCTTCGTTGCCGTCACCGGGCCGATGCCCGGCAATGCCTCCAGCTCGGCCTGCGTCGCATGGTTGAGGTCGACGAGTCCGGCGCTTCCCTCGCCCGCGCCCGCCGCGCCAGAGCCCGCGTCGCCACCACCGGTCGCAGCGCTCTCTCCGGCGTCGTCGCGCGACGGCACGATGACGCGAGTGCCGTCGGCGAGGATCGCGGCGAGGTTCAGCTCGGCGGCCGCGCGTGCGGCGTCGACCCGCGGGCCGTAGCCACCGGCCGCCGCGACCGCATCAGCGACCCGGGACCCCGCCGGCAGGTGGTACACGCCGGGCGAAACGACCGCCCCGGCGACGTCGACGACGATCTCGGCGTCGTCCTCCGCCAGGCCCGAAGGATCGACCAGCACGCCACCGGCCGGCGGCGGAGGCCCCCCTGGCAGCGTTCCCGCGGCGATTGCCACGGCCGCCGCCCCGAGCAGGACGACTAGGCCCGCCGCGACGAGCATCGTCCCCCGGCTCGGGCCGGGGGACGATGGCGCGCCCGGGACGGGGTTTGCGGTCTCGACCGGCGCGTCGACGACGCGCCAGGGCGTGCTGGACGGATCCACGGAGCCTCGCCCGGCGGGTCTTCCAGGCGGGAGTGGCGGGGAGTGGCGGACGTCCCGTCCGCCGGGGCACTTCGTCGGACGGGACGTGGACGACAGCCTACGGGTAGCCGCTTAGCTGCGACTTATCGAGGCCGGGGGGCCGGGTCAGCGGTCGTGCTGCTCCCAGGGGACCCAGCGGGTCCCGTCCCACCAGCGATGCCAGGTCCGGCCGTCGCGGCCGAGGGCGAAGACGTCGAGTCGGTCGGCGCCCCATGACGAGGCGGTCGGGGTCTCGGATGGGTCGAGCTCCCCGCCCATCGGCTCCCAGTCGTGCCACGCGGTGCCGTCCCAGTAGCGGTTCCAGAGCTGTCCGTCGGCCATGATCGCGAAGACCTCGAGCTCACCGACCGCCCAGGCGGTCACGGCCGGGCCGGAGGCCAGGGTTCCGCCGAGCGACTCGGGCTCGGCCCAGGTCCCGTCCTCGAACGCCCGATGGATGAGGGCGCCGTCGAAGTCGACCCAGAACAGGTCGATCCGGCCGGGTCCCCAGCTGGTGGCGGCCAGCCCGTGCGTGATGAAAGGGTCAGTCATGGAGCTGAACAGTACGGAAGGAGCGGCTCTGACGGCAACTCCGCACCCAAGCGGTGTTGCGCTGCCGTTCGGCGGCCGAGCCGGCCCCTCCTACCAGAGCGTCTGCGCGGCGCGTGCGTGGCCGCCCACGATCGCTCCGTCGATCAGCGCCCGGGAGTCAATGGGGTAGCGCCCGGCGAGGCGGACGAACGAGGCCATGAGGCCGGCGGCGACTCCGACGGCGACGAAGAGTTCGATGATGGCGTGGGTCCTTTCGGTGTCGGTGTGCGGGATCGGCGTTCGGGTTGGGCCCGAAACCCCGGGAAGCTCGAAGCCGCGCGGGGCCCGAAGGCCCTACGCGGTCGCGGTTCCCGGTTCGGTCTGGTTGTGGCCTTCGGCGTTGCGCCGACGCTCTGCGTCGGGCCGTCGGCGGAGACCCCCGAGCCGGCCGACGAGTGCGCTCCAGAGGGAGCGGCGATCGCCGCGGGCGAGAGCGCTCTGGCGCTCGGCGTCGGCCTCGCGGATGAGGTCGTTGAGGTGTTGAGCGGCCAACATGGCCGCGACTGCATGCACGGGATGTGGTCCTTTCGGGATCAACAGGTTGATGAAGGTTGAAGGT
Organism: uncultured Chloroflexia bacterium; assembly: GCA_963719145.1. GTDB lineage: Bacteria > Chloroflexota > Limnocylindria > Limnocylindrales > CSP1-4 > UBA5189. The sequence goes on along the minus strand of CAVRAX010000003.1, from coordinate 586,884 downwards.
CGGCGTCCCGTGCGCGCTCACGAGGACGCGTAACCTGTTTCTCAGGTTCAATCGGTTATGCGTGAACTTTAGCCCCTTGCGCGTAACCTGTCAATAGGCGTAAAGTGGTTATCGCCATGACGACGCACCACCTCCACGACCACGAGCACGCCCTGGATCTCGAGGCCGCGCTCGACTTCCTGAACACGCGCGAGCTCGAGTCCGGCCATCTCGTCGACCACCTCGAGCGTCCGAGCGACGCCAGCTCCTGGTTCGTCGACCAGGGCGTCCTCCGCGCCCGCGACGGACGAGGCTGGTCGACCGGCGACCTCGATCGCGTGCGCCGGGTCCGTGACGCCCTTCGCGAGGTCGTCGACGCCGTCGTCGACGAGCGTCGACCGGACGAGGCCTCGGTCGATCTCGTGAACGCCACCCTCGCCCAGGGCCTGGTGCCGCGGCTCGAGTGTGACGGTCGCAACGTCCGGATCGGCTATCGCCACGGCGCCTCACCGGTCGACGATGCCCTGGCCGCGCTGGCCGCGCCGATCGTCGGCGAGCTGGCCAGTGGGCGGGCCGACCGCTTCCGGATCTGCGCCAGCGACACCTGCCGCTGGACGTTCTACGACGCCTCGCCCACGGGCCGGCGTCGCTGGTGCGACATGAAGACCTGCGGCAATCGGGCCAAGGCCGCCCGCCACCGGGACCGGGTCAAGGCCGAGGCCGTTCACCCGGCCTGACCGCCGGCCAGTCGCGCGGCGACGCTCACGATGGACTGAAGCCGTCCACGAACGTCGCGCCGTCGCTCTTGTGCTCGGATGGCCCGTTCGAGCCGTTCGCAGGACTACCGTTCGTGGGTGCCAACCGGAACCGGTCACCGCGCATCGATTTGGGTATGAGGGCCCAATGACTCGGACCCCTGAGGCCACTCCGACGAACCTGCCGGGCGTCGCCGCGTCTCGCGACGTCGAGCTCGTCGAGCTCGCGCGCTCCGGGGATCAGGCCTCGTTCGAGGCGCTGATCGGGCCCCGCCTGGACGGACTCTTCCGAACGGCGTGGGCGATCCTGGGCCACGAGGCCGACGCTCGTGACGCGACCCAGGAGGCATGCGTCTCGGCCTGGCGGTTCCTCCCCCGGCTGCGCGACCCCGACAGCTTCGACGCCTGGCTCGGCCGCGTCCTCGTCAACAGCTGTCGGATGGCCCTCCGGCGTCGGCGCCGCGTTCGCGAGATCGCCATGCCCGTCGACTTCGACCCGGAGGGCCGCCCGATCGACCGGGCCGACCAGTTCGACGAGGTCGATGCCGTCGCCCGGGCCTTCGACCGCCTCGACGTCGATGCCCGAACCCTCCTCGTGCTCCACCACGTTCGCCATGAACCGCTGGCCCGGATCGCGGCCAGCCTCGGGATTCCGGTCGGGACCGTGAAGTGGCGCCTCCACGCGGCGCGCGGCGCGTTGCAGCAGGCGCTCGAAGGGGACGAGCGATGACAGGTCCGATCACGGTCAGCGACGCCGTCATCGAGGCGGCGATCGAACGCCGGGCGCCCGGTCGCGCCGATCGCCAGCTGCTCTCGGACGTCCTCGCCGCGGTGGCCGTCACGCCCCAGGTTCGTCGACCCGTGGTGCCCGGCGGGATCCGCGGCCGGCGGGAGGCCTGGTTCCTCCTCGCCGCGGCCGCCGTGATCACCGCCCTCCTGTTCGCCGTGATCGGCGGGGGTTCCGATCGGCCGCGACTCGGACTCGCGCCGAGCGTCCCCGCTTCGGCGACCGCGGCGCCATCCGCCGTCCCATCGGCCACGTTCGACCCGGTCCTGGCCCGCCCCTGTGCGACAGAAACGTCGACCGTGGCGAGCGGGACGGCGATGCCAGAGACGACCGTCGAACCCGCGGCACTGTCCGAGGGCGCGATCGAACAGGGTGTCTATCTCACCCAGGCCGAGAGCTCGCGGACGGCGTTCGTCTGGTCCGTCACTTCCGGGGTCGCGTCCCGAATCGCGAGCGTGAGCGGACCCGACTTCAACCAGGCCGCAATCACCGACGTCTCGAGCGACGGCCGCATGGCACTGCTCCAGGTCGGAGAGCTCCACGGCGGTATCCCGGGACCCAGTTGCGACGACCTGTACCTCGTCATGACCGACGGATCGGGGGTGGAGCGACTCACCTTCAACGGCTCGTGGCAGCACGCTGAGGACGGGACGTTCTCGTTCGATGGTCGCTACGTCGCGTACTCGTCGTCGGTCGCCCCGGACTGGCCGCGCCTGGTCGTGCTCGACCTGCAGGGCGGTCGGATCCCGTCCGCGACCGGTTGCTCGAACGGCGATGGCCAGCCGTTCGTGTACGCGTGGGCGGCGCCCACCGACGATCGTCTCGTGGACCAGTGCGGTGACCGGATCGAGCTGCTCTCCGCAGTCGGCGCAATAGCCCAGGCTGACGCCCCGCCACTCGCGCGAGAAGGCATGACGGAGCAGCTCGGGTGGGAGGATGCGAACACGATCCTCCTCGTCATCGCGGACGGCGGAGCGACGATCAACGGACCGATGCGGCTGTTCACGGCGGACACCGCGGCGCTCTCGGACGGCGGCGTCTCGGATCCGTGGGGCGAACCGCTCACCATCACGCCGCTTCTCTACGATGCGGTGGGCGTACAGGCCCTGCCCGACGCGAGCGGAGCGTCGATCGCGCTGTTCGCGACCGAGTCCGAGTCCGAGTCCCAGGCCTACGCCTGGTACGTCGTCGACGTCGCGACCGGCGCGGCTCGTCAGGTATCCGGAGACTCCGAAGACCTGGTCGGGTGGTCGGCAGACGGAGGTGCCGTGCTCCTGGCCCACACCTCCCTCGAATCCATCGAGCTCGTCAGCGTCGACCTCGCCAGCGGCGCGCGTCGGACCGTTGGCACGTTGCCCGTCGAGTACTGGAACGGGGTCTGGCGCGGCAACTGAGGCTAGCGGCCCTCGAGGGCCGGCCGGACCTCGGTCGCCAGGCGGGTCATCGACTCCTCGTCGTAGGGCGACGGGAAGCCGGCGATGAAGTGCCGGTACCCGAGATCGAGATAGGGCGCCAGCCGCTCGACGACGTCCTCGGGCGTTCCGACCGGTTGGTCGGTCCAGCGACGGGCCGCGCCGTTCCGTTCGAACATCGCCTCGAAGACGCGCCGCGCCTCGTCCCGGGAGTCGCGGATGATGACCGTTCCGATCCCGGTCGTCCGCTCGATCTCGGCCGGATCTCGGCCCTCGCGTTCGCAATGCTCGAGCAGGATCCGCTCCTTGCGACGAACGGCCTCGAAACCGCCACCCACATTGTTCGCGTCGGCGTACCGGGCGACGAGCCGGAGGGTGACCTTCTCGCCGCCGCCGCCGACGAGCAACGGCAGATGCTCCTGGAGCGGTCGGGGGTCGTTGCGGACCTCAGCGGCCGCATACCGAGGGCCGGCCGCGGACGGTGTCTCGCCGTGGAGCATCCCCCGGATCACCGGCAGGGCCTCGGCCAGCCAGCGCAGCCGCTCCGGCGGCCCGTCGCCGTAGCGGAGGCCGAAGGCCCGGTGCTCCCGCTCGAACCAGGCGGCCCCAATCCCGAGGATCGCTCGGCCGCCGGACACGTGGTCGAGGGTCGTCGCGATCTTCGCCGTGAGGGTCGGGACGCGGAAGGTGTTCGCCCCGACCATGAGCCCGATCCTGATCCGATTGGTCGCCATCGCCCAGGCGGTCAGGACGGTATAGCCCTCGAAGATCGGCCCCTCCCACGACCCGACGATCGGATACAGGTGGTCCCACGTCCAGAGCGTGTCGTACCCGAGGCGGTCAGCGCGCGTCCCAGCTTCGAGCAGGCGTGGCCAGTCGGTGTACTGGTTCCAACAGAGCGCGCCGATTTTGACTTCGTTCATGGACCCAGTATCGGGTGTCGGGTAGCCTGTGGCATGCCTTTGGGGAGCTCGCGGTGCGGCTGCAGACGACGCGATCAAGTGCCGCCCCAGGAAGATCACGGGGGTCAGGATCATGCCGGATGAGCGGCCATCGCATGAGGCGCAGGTCCGCCTCACGCCCGAGGACGGCGAACCGGCCTTCGGGACCGACCGCATCGTGGTCCGGCATCACCGAGCGCCGCGGGTCGCATGGAGCATCGACGTGGCCTCGGGCGGCCACATGCTCCACCTGGCACTCGCCCAGTGCGTCTTCAACAACATCCTGCGGATCGCCCAGGAGCGCCGGCTGTCCGTCAGCGACGTCCGCGTGGCAGCAGATGGGGGGTTCAACAGCGAGGGTACGGCGTCGACCGGGATCAACTGCACGATCGAACTGTCAGGGGCAGAGGACGAAGCGAGCCTGAGGGACCTCGCGATGGCGGCGTTCGACGATTCCAGCGTGATGGCGATCCTGCGCCGCGGTGGTCCGGTCGACTTGACGTCGGTCGTCGTCAGGTCGGGCTCGAGTCCCGAACCGTCGGCCGGGTGAGCCGTCTCTCTCGCTGCGGCCAGCAGGACGCACGTGCTGGTTCCAGCGGAGCGCACCGAGCGACACGTCGGCAAGGCGGGTCCTCCGGGCAGTCATGGGGCGGCGGCCGGTCCGGCCGATCGTAGGCTGTCCGCAGTGCCGACCTCAGCGGGCCGCCCTTCCGCCGCCATCGCCGTCAGCATCATCGTCGCCGTCGCCGTCGCCGTCGCCGCGTGCCGCGCCCAGGTGAGCCCGACTCCGGCCGCGACCGCCGCTGCCTCGCCTACCTCCACGGCCGGGATCAGCCCGGCCCCTGGCTCCAGCTCGCCGACCTCGCCCGGCGGCCCCGACTCCGAGATCGCGCTAGCGATGGCCACCGAGCTCGAGATGGCGCGGGCAGCTGGCGAGTGGCCACACGCCTGGGCGCTGCTCTCGGACGACACGAGGGCGCAGGTCGGGTCGCTCGCCGACTTCGCGGCTGCGGAGCTTGCGTACAACGACGCCGGCGGCCGCGTCTTCTCGATCCAGCCGCCGACTCAGGATCCGGACGTGATCGCCAACCTCGTGAGCCCGGCGATCGTTCGGGAGATCCAGGCCGGTCGTGGGTTCCTCATCTTCGTGGACCACCCGAACGTCCGAGGTGCCTCGGCCGGGTCCGAGGGCCTGTTCATCGCCCCACTCGTCTCGGGCGACTGGGCGATCTGGATCGTCCACTGAAGGAGCGAGCCCGAAGGGCGGTTCCGTCGTCCTCCGGGCTCTTCCCGGGCCGCCCGGCTAGAGGCGACCCGAGCGAGTCAACGGTAGCAGCCTGGGCCGGCTCGGCTCCGCGCGATGCGAGCAAGGCCGGCCGCGAGCGTAGCGGCCCGCGACGATGCGCCCGCGACTCATGCTCCACGTGACCGTGTTGGCCACGCGTCCAGCGGGGTCGACCGGCCGGCGCGGCGAGCGTGGTCGGGCAACCTTTGAGTCACCGATGGAGCACCGAGCATCGGCGGCGCCGGGAGGATCACGAGGGAGAAACGCCGCTCGGGCGCGGCTAGCCTCGCGAGATGCGCCTCGCGAGCTGGGCGCGGACGATCGCCAGCACTGCCGCCGACCCGGCCGCATCGGCGGACCGGAGCTTCACGTGCCGGATCCGTTTCCCGCTGCCCTCGATGAGCCCGTCCGGATCCGGCAGGTCGGCGCCGTCGGCGAGCTGGAGGTTCAGCCAGCCGGCGTGGGGGATCAGCGCGAACAGCAGGTCGCGCATCGAGCCGGACAGCCCGAGCGCCAGCAACCCGTTGCCTCGATCGAACCGCACGACCGCCTCGGGCAGCTCCTCGACGATGATCGTCTGGATCGTCCGGGCGGCGGCGACGACATCGGCCGAATGGGAGGCGAGGACGTGATCCCAGGTCTCGGGCTTCTCGATCGGGCTCACGAGCCGAGCTCCAGCCGGGCCACGACCTCGCCGTCGTCGATCTCGCCCGTCGGCACGAACCCGAGACCGCGATAGAACGGCTCCGGCCCGCCGTCCGCCGGCACCCAGCTCACGAGCAGCTCGCGGGCGCCGGGCAGCGACCGGACGTGCTCCACGATCAGGCCCAACGCCGCCCGGCCATAGCCACGCCCCTGGAACCGGGCGTCGATCATCAGCCGCCACAGGTAGTACTCGGGGCCGGCGGTGTCGAGCGACAGCATCGCGAACCCGACCGGGACCTCATCGGCGTAGATCGCCCGGAACCAGGCCTTCGGCGCGAACATCGCCTCGGCGAAGGAAACTGCGTTCGGGGCCACGAAGCCACGCTGCTCCGGCGCGACCTGGAGGGCGCAGACTTCGCGGACGGTCGAAGCGTCGACCTCGCGCAACTCCACGACGGCGCCGTCGCGGACCGACCGGGGCTCGGATCGGCTTGGGAACTCGCCCCCGGCCCGCCGGCCCTCGGCCCAGTCTGCGACCCCGTCGGCCACGAGCGTACCCGGCAGCGGCGCTGCCTCAGACACGGACGACGAGATTCACGAGTCTCCCGCCGCCCGCGACGATCACCCGGTCCGGGGACCGGCCCGCGAGGGCCGCCTGGACCTTCGGCGCGGCGAGGACGAGCCGCTCCAGCTCCGCATCGTCGACCCCGCTCGGGACCACGACTCGGTCGCGGAGCTTGCCGTTGACCTGGACCGGGACCTCGCGGGTCGCCTCGACCACCGCCGAGACGTCGACCGTCGGCCAGCGCTCTGTGTGGATCGACGACCACTCGGCGCCGGCCGCGGCCAGCCGTCGCGACCACAGCTCCTCGCTGATGTGTGGCGCCGCCGGGGCCAGCATCAGCAGGAGCAGCCGGACCGCCTCGTCCCAGGCCGAGCCGCCGGCGACCGGCGTGCCACGGTACCGGAACAGAGTGTTCGACAGCTCCATGAGCTTCGCGACCATCGTGTTGAAGTGAAACGACTCGTAGTCGGCGGTGACGTCGCGGAGGGTTCGGTGGGCCGCCGTCCGGATCGCGGCGGAGGCGGCCGCCTCGTCCTGGCCGTCGAGCAGGCGCCCGGCATCGAGATCGCCCGGCTCCGCGCCCGTCGGGTCCAACGCCAGCGTCCAGACGCGGTTGAGGAAGCGGTGGACGCCGCCGATCCCGGTCGGGCTCCAGGCGCCCCCCTGGTCCCAGGGGCCCATGAACATCAGGAACAGCCGGATCGAGTCGGCCCCGTACCGGGCCACGAGCTCGTCGGGATCCTCGGTGTTGCCCCGTGACTTCGACATCCGCTCGCCGTCGGCGCCCAGGATCTGGCCCTGGTTGAAGAGCCGCCGGAAGGGCTCGCGATGGTCGATCAGGCCGAGGTCGTTGAGCATCTTCGCGAACTCTCGCGAGTACAGCAGGTGCATGACGGCGTGCTCTGCCCCGCCGGTGTACTGGTTGACCGGCGTCCAGGACTCGATCATGTCGGGATCGATCGCCACGTCGTCGCGATGCGGCGAGAGGTAGCGATACCAGTACCAGGACGAGTCCATGAACGTGTCCATCGTGTCCGTCTCGCGCCGCGCGGGATGGTCGCCGAGCGGGCAGGTGACGTTCAGGAAGGACTCGTCGCGGGTCAGCGGGTTCACGCCCGAGCCGGCGTAGTCGACGGTCTCGGGCAGGATCACCGGCAGGTCCTCCTCCGGCACGGGCACGATCCCGTGGATGTCGCAGTGGATCACCGGGATCGGCGTGCCCCAGTAGCGCTGGCGGCTGATCAGCCAATCGTGGAGCCGGTACGTGACCGCGGCCCGGGCCCGCCCGGACTCCCCCAGCCAGGCCACGATCCGGCGACCGCCCTCGCCCGCCGACAGCCCGGAGAACGAGCCGCTGTTGACGAGGACCTCGCCCTCGCTGTGGGCGACGTAGGCCGCATCGAGGGGCGTGTCCTCTGTGCCGGGCGCGGCCACGACTCGCCGGATCGGCAGGCCGAACTTCACCGCGAACTCGAAGTCGCGCTCGTCGTGCGCCGGCACGGCCATGATCGCGCCGGTCCCGTAGCCGCCCAGGACGTAGTCGGCCACGAAGATCGGGATCCGCTCGTCGTTGACCGGGTTGATCGCCTCGGCCCCAAGGGCCACGCCGGTCTTCTCGCGCTCGGTCGACAGGCGATCGATCTCGGTCCGGGCCTCGGCCTGGGCGACGTACGCCTCGACCTCGGCTCGCCGATCCGGCGCGGTCAGCGGCCCGACGAGCGGGTGCTCGGGAGCGAGGACCATGAACGTCGCCCCGAACAGCGTGTCCGGTCGGGTCGTGAAGACCCGGATCTCGTCGCCGCCGGCATGGTGGCTGGACGGCGCGGTCGGGAAGACGACCTCGCCACCCTCGGACCGGCCGATCCAGTTCGTCTGCATGACCTTGATCGGCTCGGGCCAGTCGAGGCCCTCGAAGTCGAGCAGCTCGTCGGCGTACTTCGTGACCCGCAGGTACCACTGGTCCAGGTCGCGCTTCTCGACCTTCGCCCCGCAGCGCCAGCAGTGGCGGTCGGCGCCCTCGACCTGCTCCCGGGCCAGGGTTCCGTCGTTGGGGCACCAGTCGACCGCCGACTTGGTCCGGTAGGCCAGGCCGGCCTTCAGGAACTGGAGGAAGAACCACTGGTTCCAGCGGTAGTACTCGGGCTCGCAGGTGACGACCTCGGCGTCCCAGTCGAAGACCGCGCCCATGCTCCGGAACTGCCGCCGCTCGTGCTCGATGTTGCGCATCGTCCACTCGCGCGGGTTGATGCCGCTCTTGATCGCGGCGTTCTCTGCCGGCAGGCCGAAGGCGTCGAAGCCGATCGGGAAGAAGACGTTCTCTCCGTGCATCCGGTGGAACCGGGCCAGGGCATCGGTCGGCGTGACGATGTACCAGTGGCCGATGTGGAGGTCGCCCGACGGGTAGGGGTACATCGTCAGGAGGTAGAACCGTGGGCGCTTGCCCTCGTGGAGGTCCGTCTCGTGGAGCCCGAGCTCCTCCCAGCGCTGCTGCCATCGTGATTCGATCGAGGCGCCGTCGTAGCGCTCGATCCGCGTTCGCTTTCCGCGTTCGCTGGTCCGGGTCATCGGTCCACTCCTCCCGGCGGCCTCGGCCGGGTACGAAAGACCCCTCGCCGCCGGCGAGGGGTCACAGGATAGCCACCCACCCGGGGTGGGTGGCTATCCGAGGCCAAGCTCGAGGTCGAAGGACTGGTGCATCGTCTCCGCGCCATGGATTGGTGGAGCTAAGGGGATTCGAACCCCTGACCTTCTGAATGCCATTCAGACGCTCTCCCAGCTGAGCTATAGCCCCATCGCCGGGGGCGGAGTATAGCAGCCGATCGGGCCGGCCTCGGGCCGGCTGTCCCTGCTCAGTGAATCTGTCAGGGCCAACTGCTCAGTGACTTTGTCAGTCTCACCGGATGAGGGAGAGGCTGACGTTGACGACGAGAGAGCCGGCCTCGGACTGGCCGGCCTCGGTGCGGCTGGCCTCGGGTCGGCCGAACGCCGTGCCGCGCTACGTAACCGGATGAGCCCTTCCACTCGAGCTACGGCGCGACGCGAACCCTGGCGTAGTACGGCGCGGTGGTGACGCCATCGGCCGTTCGAACCGAGAGGCTGACCTGGATGAGCCAGCCGTAGGCGGCGTCGTCGCTCGACATCGTCGACGGATCGGGCCGCGGCGGGACGGGCAACTCGAACGAGGCGAATCCGAGATCGCTGCCGCCGTCGGCGAGGTGCGACACGTCATCGAGCAGCCCGCCGGCATCGGCGACTGTCCGGCGATCGGCGTACTGGGCCCACCAGCGCAGGATCGTCCAGCCCGGCGCATCGACCCGCAGGAGGCTGCCCGCGGCAACATCGAGGACGGGCCCGTCGGGGAGCAGCGGCCATGACGGGACGCACGCATCGGCCGCGTATGTCCCGCTCGTGAGCTCGTAGGAGGCGCCGCACCGTGGTGTCATCGTGACGAACACACCGTCTGGACCGGCGATGCGAGCCGCCGGGAGCTCGGGGCCGGCGACGCGGACCGGCCAGAGGATGGCCTCGCCGCCGAGGTCGGGAATGTCCACGACCAGGCGAACCACGAAGTCACCGACCGATGCGACGCGGACGCCGATCACGTTCTGCGCCACGATCGCGGGGTCCCGACCGTCGTTGTCGGTCTGGCCCGCCCACCACCAAGGTTGGTCGAAGGGACCACCAGGACCGCCGGCCTGGGCCGGCAGCCGCCCGGCGTCGACCTGCCAGCGCACGGCGCAGACGGCGCCCGCGATCTGGAACTCGACGGCCTCATCGACGTCGAGCGGCGTCGGCGGCAGGCCCTCGATCGCCGGAGGCAATGGGCCGCTCCCCATGGCGGATTCCCAGGTCGCCTGGGGCCCGGTCGCCGGGATCCCGGGGATGCTCTCGCCGTTCGATCGAACGAGGTCCACGGAGAGGGGGTTCCTCGTGCCCGCGCTCGGGGCGATGCAGGGGATGGCCGGCGTCTCCAGCGGCCCCTCGCTGCCGCCGCCCTGGGCGACGACGAAGCTGGGCAGCGGCGACTCGTAGGCCACGTACCCGCTGTTGAGGCGGAAGAAGTACACGGCCCACAGCCCCGCGAACTCGGCCGGCGCCGCGACGCGGAGCCCGACCCGGAGGACCCAGTCTCCCGCGGGCGGGGCGCTGAACGTGTATCTCCGGCCGTCGGACAGCGGCACCAGCCCGCCGACCGCGAGGGCGTCGCTGCCCGCGATCGCGACGCCATGCAGGTCCACCCGAAGCTCGTTCACGCAGCGCGCGTCGCCGACCTCCACCCGCATCGAGGCGCCGGCCGCGATCTCGACCGTTCGGTCCACGGGCACGACGAAACCGGCATCGTCCACCCGGGTCACCGTCGTCGCGACCTGTCGTCGCTGGCCGAATTGGGCCGGGCTGGTCAGCGTCACGGCCGGCAGGGCCATGCCGGCGAGAACCGTGGTGCATGCATCTGCCGTCGGCGATGGGCTTCCGAGGCCGCCGAGGGCGGGCGAGCTCGACGCTGCCGGGCTCGGCGAAACCGCCGGAACGGAGCCCGAGCCGATGAACCCGGCGCTCACGATGGCGAGGACGATGACCACCGCGCCTCCGAGGAGCACGGCCCGCGGGCCTGGGCGCCAGTTACGGCCGCTGGGCCCGAGCGGCCCGGGCGGGACCTCGAGCGATCGGACCAGGGGCCGCTCGCCGAGGTCGGTCAGGTCCGCGTGGGTGAGCGGCTGGTCCGCGTCATCGAGGGATCCGGGCCGCGGCGCAACCCCGTTACCCGGGTGGCGGCGACCGGTTGCCGATGGCTCGCGGCCTCGATCGCCACGGCGATTCCGATCCTCGCCCACGTCTGGCTCCCCGACCCTTTGCTCGTGCGGCCCCCAGTGTCCACGGCCTCGCCGCTCGACCCCAGGCTGTGCCGCTCCAATGACGTGCGCCGTCTGCCATCGGTTACGGGGAACCGCGTGTTTCCCGAGGGCGAGCGGCAGCTATGGCACGACGTCGACCTCCACGTAGTACTGGGCGCTGAAGGAATCGTCCCCACGAGTCGCACTCACCCACATCGAGACGATCCGGCGCCCCGGGAACGGCAGGAACCGCGCCGGTCCGACGGACCCCGAGACGTCTCCGAAGCCGCCGAGAGAGCAGCCATCCGGCTGGGCCAGCAAGGTCGGGTCGTTCTCCGACCTGAAACCACAGCCGGCCCACCAGCTGGCGATGTCCCAGCCGGGCACGTCGAAGACGATCACGTCACCGTCGCGGGCCGACAGGGTCTCGAGCGCGGGCGGCACCACCTCGCTGGGGCACGACTCGTAGGCTGATCGACCGTCGGCCAGGTACCAGCCGATGCCGCAGCCGGAGAGCGCCGCTGCCGTCGCCCCATCCGGCCCCGCGACCCGGGCGGCCGGCGGGGGTGGGCCGGTCATCTCGAGCAGCCAGGCGACCTGTGCAACGCGACCGCGTCCGAACGTCACCGAGGCGCGGACGACGCTCCGGCCCAGGGCTGTCTCGGGCAGGGGGATTCGATTCTGGGAGATGTAGTAGCGACTCTCCGCCGGATTGTCGACGCCCGACTCGAGGCCCGTGCCCCCCGATACAGGATCGATGAATTCGACCGTCCAGGAGGTCGCGCAGGCATCTCCGACGACGCGCAGCTCGAGGTCCTCCGGGAACGTGCCACGCACGATCGCTCCGTCTGGCGGATCGAAGGGGACGCCCGTCCACGCAACCCCGGGGACGGGCTCGCCGTCCACACCGACGAGTTCGAGGTCCGGCACCGGGGCGGTCCATGGCAGCGCGGCGCAGGCGACGGCCGGCGTCAAGAGCGGTGTGCTCCCGGGAGCCGCCACCGAGGTCAGGCGGAAGAATCGCTCGATCATGGCCATGTCCACATCAGTTGCCCCCCGCATGGGGAGCGTCGCCTCGACGCGCAGGATCCAATCACCTTCAGGCGGGCGCTCCAGGACGATCTTCGACTGGGGCGGGTGCACGTCGATCGTGCCCCGCGTGAGCGGCTCGGGCACGCCGCCCGGATCGCCGGCGTCGACGTACTCGGTCGCCACCGACCGAATGCAGGCCTCGCCGGCGGTCGTGAGCCAGAGTGTGTCCGCCGGATCGACCAAGATCGTTCCCGCCTCGCCGGGGACCGGCCAGGCAGCGGGCGTTCCCGGCGCCGAGTCCGGCAGGCGGGCGACTCCGTCCGTCGGACCCGCGCGACCGGCCGTCGACTCGAGCCGAATCTCCGGAATGGCCCTCGCCTCGACCGCCGTGCAGGCGCGGCCCGTCTCGATCGCCACGTTTGCCGACGGCCGGGCGGACGTCGATGGGCTCGGCGGAAGGTCGGCGTCGCCTTCCCGGAGCCCGATCCCGGCGGCCACCACCGTGATCGTCAGTCCGGTCACGACGATGAGCCCGAGCCGGCCGCGCACCCCGGCGGCCCGGCCCTGGACCCGACGGACCGGGGCGTGCAGGCTGCCCCGCGACGCCGCCGCGGGATCGGTGGGGCCGTCGCTACGGCTCGCCGTCATGAGCTCGACGGGCCCTCACTCGCCCGTCACGCGGCCGAACAGGGGCGCCGAGAACTGAACGTCGTCGCGGCCGGCGGTGATGTAGAGCTGGAGCGTTTTGGCGCCGGGTGGGACCAGGAAGCGTGCCGCGGCCGGGGGAGATTCCTCCGGGCTCACCGAGTACGCGCCCAACGAGCAGCCCGCACCGGTATCCCAGTACGACCCCCCGGCGTCCGAGGTGAAGCGGCCGCAACTGCCGTCCCAGCCCGTGATCGTCCAGCCGGGGACGTCGACGCGGACGATGCTCCACGCTGGAGCGCGCAGGACCGCCAGGCCGTCGGGGACATCCGCCGGGCAATCCTCGGACGATCCATACCGGCCGTGTACCCAGGTCTCGAGCGGGCAGCCCGGCAGGGCGACCACCTGCTGCCCCTCCGGGCCCGTCAGCACCGTGTCGGGGACCTCGAAGTCGAGCCCAACGACGTGCCACTCGCGGGTCACCGTCACCGACGGCCCGAAATGGAGGCGCGCGAGGAGCTCCGTCTCGCCGCGCGGAAGCGCCAGGAGCCACGTGTTCTGAGCCGCATCGGCGAGGTTCTCGCCGGGGTTCTGCCACAGCCAGGTCGGATCGTCCTGGCCGGCCTTGTCTCCGCCGACGTAGATCTCCCAGCTGGTCGCACAGGCGGCATCGGCGACCAGCAGCATTCCGAGCGCCCCGAAGTCGATGGTGACCGACGGCACAGCGCTCCGCTCGTCGGCACCCGGGACCGGGACGCCACCCTCGGGGCCGAGGAGGAGGATCATGTCTTCGGCCGCCGCCGGCTCGGGCCCGCACGCGGTCGCCGGCGTGATGGCCGGAGCCCGGATGGGCGTCGGGCCGAGCGGAGAAGCGTCGCTCGACGACGGACCGCCATCGGCGTCCTGCGCTTCGAGACCGCCACCGAGCCCGACACCGGCCGCGACCAGGACGAGCGCGGCGACCGCGACGGCGATGCTTCGACCGCCGCCCGGCTGGCGCAGGCGACCGGCTCTGCGCTGCCTTGCCCGGGGGTCGGGTCCCGCAGCGTCCGCATCGAGGACGTCGAGGCCCGCTTCGGTGCGATCCGAACCCCGTTCCACGCGTTGCTTCTCCATCGGGTCGTCAGGCTGGCGCCGCGGTGTGCGTCATCGTGACGCATCGCCGGGCGCGTGACGAGACCCCGACTGGCACCATGCGAATCGTGAGCGGACGAGCGAGCGAGGAGGCCCGGATCGCAGCCCTGCCCGGCGGTCGATTGCCGTATGTGCTGCGGCGGTCGCCGAGGTCGAGGGGGCTCAGAGTGACGATCGACCCGGTCCGCGGGGTGGTCGTCTCGGTGCCCGTCGCGGAGCGTCGCGGCTGGGCCCGACCGGAGCGCGAGGTCGAGCGGTTCCTCGAGGACCGCGAGACGTGGGTCCGTCGACACCTCGCCCGTCAGGCCCGCCAGCGCCGGGCGCTCGAGGCCCGGGGCGGTATCCGCGACGGCGCCGAGTTCCGGTACCTCGGCGAGCTCCATCGCCTTCGGATCGTGGCCGGCAACCCGTCACTCCGCCGGTCGACGGTCGAGCGCAGCGGAGCCGACGGCGGCGACGAGCTCGTGATCAGGCTGGCCTCCCGGGATCGCCGTGCCCCTGGCGTGGTCCTCGAAGGCTTTCTTCGCGCTCGCGCAGCGGAGGCCATCGACCGGGCCCTGGCCGCCTACGCCCCGGCGATCGGCGTGGCGCCGGCCCGGATCAGCCTCCGCGACCCGAAGACCCGCTGGGGCAGTGCGACCCGGAAACGGACGCTCTCGTTCTCCTGGCGCCTCATCCTCGCACCACCGGCGGCGCTCGAGACCGTGGCCGTCCACGAGCTGGCCCACCTGAAGGTCTTCGGCCACGGCCCGCCGTTCTGGGATCTGGTCGCCGCCCATCGCCCGGACCACGCGACCTGGCGGCGGTGGCTTCGGGTCCACTCCCACGAGCTGCACGGGGCTCTCGGTCTGGGCGATCGGAGCGCGTCCGAGGCGGCGACAGGGCGGACCCGCGTCTGAACGGTCACCGGAAGCTGGTGGGCCGGGGCAGAATCGAACTGCCACAGCCGAAGGCGAGGGTTTTACAGACCCTTGGGCTCACCACCTGCCCAACCGACCCACGCTTGGTGACGTCGCCGCGTCGCGAGCCGGCAAGCGGCCGACGCGGGCGGCTGCCTATGTTGCCAGACTCCCGCCCTTGGCGGCGTCGCGCCGGCGTTCCGCGCCGCGATCGGAGCAGCTCTCGTCGTCCAGGCGATCTCGTTGTGGACGCTCGGTGCCTCGACGTCGGCCCGGCCGCGGACGTCGGTGAGCTCGTCCCGTAGCGGACTCGGGGTCCAAGATGGGCATCCTGCGCCAGAGAGGGCTTCGTGGTCCCATCTTGCCCGGAGCCGTAGAAAGGGAACCCCTGTGAGCCGGCGCCGACTGCTCGGCAATGTCGCCGTGGTTGCCGCGATCGCGGCGGTGTTCGCTGTCGCGGGGCTCGCCACGAGGGATCGGTCGTCCCTCAGGGCGTCGCCGCCGCCGACGTCGGCCTCCGCCACGTCCGCCGCGTCCGCGACGCAGTCGACCCCATCGGTCGTATCGTCGGGGCCCGACCCATTGGCTTCGCCCGCCCCACCGGGATCAACCGCCCCGACGTCCACCACCGTCGCGTGGCCGGCCATCAACCACGTCTACACGATCGTGATGGAGAACCACGAGGCGTCCTCGATCCTCGACAACCGGGCCGCGTCCTACATCGACGGACTGGCCTCGACCTACGGACTCGCCGCGAACTTCACCGCCGTGGCTCACCCGTCGGAGCCGAACTACGTCGCGATGTTCGCCGGCTCGACGCTCGGCGTCACCGACGACGGCACGCACACGTTCAGGGGCGTGGCCAACCTGGCCGACCAAATCGAGGGCGCCGGTCGTGACTGGCGTGTCGCGGCCCAGAACGTGCCCCTCGACTGCTTTACCGGCTCGTCGGCCTCCGACGGAGCCGACGGCAAGGGCACGTATGGTCGGAAGCACGAGCCGGCGATCATGTTCAGCCAGATCGCAAACGAGCCGACACGCTGCGCCAAGATCACCGACTTCAGCCACTTCGACCCGAATGTCGGCAACTACTGGTTCATCGTGCCCAACCTCTGCAACGACATGCACGACTGCCCCGTTGCCACGGGCGATCGCTTTCTGGGGACCTTTGTGCCGACCATCCTGGACTCTGCTGCCTTCAGGCAAGACGGCCTGATCTTCCTGACCTTTGACGAGGGGTCGAGCAACCTGGGAGGTGGCGGCAAGGTGGTCACGATCGTGATCAGCCCGAAGGTCAGGGCCGGCTACCGCTCCGACACCGCGTACGACCATTACTCGGTGCTGCGGACGATCGAGGCAATGTGGGGGATGCCCTGCCTCGCGAACGCCTGCTCGGCGACGCCGATGCGGGACCTGTTCCCGTGAGCCGGTGGGGGTGGTGGAGATGAGGGGACTCGAACCCCTGACCCCCGCGATGCGAACGCGGTGCTCTCCCAGCTGAGCTACATCCCCACCGGGGCGTCGCAGCACGCGTGGCGGCTGGACGGGCCGAGAGTGTAGCACGGGCCCCCTGGCCGTCTGGACGGGGCGCTTCGCCCCGCTGCCGCAGTGCGTCGCGGCTCGGCCGTCGCGGCTCGGCCGTCGCGGCTGGGCTCGTATTCCAAGAAGGATTAGGGCGACCCGGCCTTGGCCGGGCGGGGGGCCGGCAGGGGCCGAATATGCGCCCGATGCATGATCGGGGTGTAGCCGGCGGTCGTTGGTGGCTCGAATTCGGGGATCGCGCCGGCGGTTGCGGAGGTTACGCCTTCTTGGAATAGGGTCGTGGAGGAGGCAGTCGGGGTTCGGATTTCGGGGTTGATTCATTCGAACAGCTGTTCGATAATGACCCATCTGATGACCCTCTCCCCGGACGTGACGGCGGCCCTCGCGACCCTTCGAACGCGCTGGGGAGCGGCCGCGCCGCGCGTCGCCGGGGAGGTGGTGGGGGCGCTGGCGATGGCGCCGCTGCCGGCGCTCGCCGCGGATCCGGCGCTCGGCGCGGATCCGGCGCTCGAGGGGAATCCGGCCTTCGCTCCTGATCCGGCCCTCGCGACGGCCCTGCCCGCGCTCGTGCCGAGTGCCGACCCGGCCCGCGTCGTCTCGACCGGGTTTGCCGAGCTGGACGCCATCCTCGGACCCGGCGGGCTGCCCCGCGGGATGGGCCTCGCGCTCAAGGGCGACCTCTCGAGCGGGCGGACCACGCTGGCCCTCCGGCTCGCCGCGGAAGCCCAGGCCGGCGGCGCCATCGTCGCCTGGCTGGACCTCGCGGCGGCGTTCGACCCGGTCGAGGCGGTGGCCCGCGGCATCCGGCCGGAGTGGCTCGTCGTCCTCACCCCGGCCGGGCCGGACGAGGGCCTCGCGATCGCCGGCGCGCTGCTGTCCAGCCGGGCGGTGGACCTCCTCGTCGTCGACCTCCCGCCGCGGTTCCAGGGAGCGGCCCGATTCGCCGATCGCCTCGGCCGGCTTGCCGCGCTTGCCCGGCGGGCGGGGATCACCCTCGTCGCCCTCGAACCGCCCGGGCTCGTCCCATCCGTGGCCGCCGCGGTCGGGGAGGGGACGGGGATCCGCCTCGAGCTCGCCCGACGGGCCTGGATTCGTCTCGGGCGAGACGTGGTCGGCCAGTCGACCGAGGCCGTCATCGCTCGCAACCGGGCCGGCCCGACCGGCCGTCGGGCAACCCTCCGGATCCTCTACGCCGACGGTGGCGAGCGCGATGCCTGCCTCCGCCGGGACGGGCTCCTCATCGTCGACGGGCCCCGCCAGGTGGCGGCCGGCCCACGCCGGCCCGCCGACTCACCTCGTTCCACCGATGCGCTCCGCGCGATCGATGGCCGCCGCTCCGTCCATGCCCCCGCCCCTGTGCCCGGGACGTCACGCCATGCGACTCCTCCACCTCTATCGGCCCCACCTCCTCCTCGACCTCGCCCGGCAGCGTCGGCCCTCCGGCTCGTGGCCGGCGGGGCCGATCGTCCTGGGCGGCCAGCCGTGGGCCGCGACGATCGTCCTGGACGCCGATCCCGCGGCCAGGGCGCTCGGCGTCCGGCGCGGGATGCCGCTCGGGTCGGCCCACCGGCTCGCGCCGGAGGCGACCTTCCTCGATCCCGAGCCGGAGGCTGACCGGGGGGTCCTCGAAGCCGCCTTCGAGCGGCTCGCGGCGTTCAGCCCGGCAGTCGCCGGGACCACCGATCCGGCGACTGCCTCGTTCGGCCTGCTCGAGGTGCAGGTCGACGGCCTCGAGGCCCTGTGGGGTCCCGAGCCCGTGCTCGTCGAGCGGGTGGCGACCGCGCTCGAACCGCTCCTCGCCGGCAGGCCGAGGTCCGGGATCGCCGGGACGAGGTTCACGGCCACGGTCGCCGC
Source organism: uncultured Chloroflexia bacterium (assembly GCA_963719145.1). GTDB lineage: Bacteria > Chloroflexota > Limnocylindria > Limnocylindrales > CSP1-4 > UBA5189. The sequence continues at coordinate 568,577 of CAVRAX010000003.1, read as the reverse complement.
CGCCGCCGCCGCGCCCGGATCGCCCGTCGCCGTCCCGGCCGGCCGGGAGGCCGCCTTCCTCGCCCCGCTGCCGGCCTCGCTCCTCACCCCGGACGACGACGTCCGAGCCCGGCTCCGGCGGTTCGGGCTGCGCCGGATCGGCCAGGTCGCCGGGCTCGCCGCGTCGGCGCTCGTGGCCAGGTTCGGCGAGGAGGGCGCCCGGATCGGGGCCCGGGCCCGGGGCGAGGAGACGGATCCCTTCCGACCCCGTCGGAACCCGGAGCGCCTCCGGCTCGGTCTGCCGATCGACCCCCCGGTCGGAGAGCTGGAGGCGATCCGGTTCGTCCTCCATCGTCTTGCCCTGGTTCTGGCGGCCAATCTCACCGGCCGCGGCCTGGCTGCGGCGCGAGGTCGCCTCGCCCTGGAGCTGGACCTCGCCTTCGCCCGGCCGGGGACGCCCGGGGAGCTCACCGTCGAGACGCGCTTCCCCGGGCCGACAGCGGACGCCGAGGCCATCGAGCGGCTGCTTCTCGCAAAGCTCGAGCGGACTCCGCCCCCCGCCCCCGTCGCCCGCCTCGAGCTGGAGCTGTCGGGCGCCGAGCCGGCGGCCGGTCAGCAGCTCCCGCTGTTCGTGCCCCAGGCGCTCCGCGATGTCCGGCTCGGCTGGCAGCTCGCCCGGCTCGCGGTCACGTTTGGGGAAGATCGGATCCGGCGGATCGAGATCACGGATCCCGAGGCGCCGCTGGCCGAGCGGCGCTGGGTCTGGCGTCCGATCGAGGCCCTCGGGCCGGTCGCGGCCGGCGGAATCGCGGGCGGCGCCGCGGGGGCCGCCCCATGACCCGGCTGCTCCACGCCCATCCGGCGATCGACGTCGAGCTCGATGCCTTCGGCAGCCTCATCGCGATCCACTGGGGTGGCCGGCGCGAGCCGGTCGAGGTCTGCAATCGCTGGCGGATCGAGGAGGCCTGGTGGCGCGACCCGATCGCCCGCGACTACTTCAAGGTCGTCGGCCCGCGCTGGCTGGCGCTCGTCTACCACGATCGCATCGCCGGGACCTGGCATCTCGAACGCCTGTACGACTAGGCGACGCCCGACCGCGGCGCGGCGTCAGTGGATAGGCACGACCAGCGTCACGACGAACAGCGACAGGAACAGCCCGATCACGAAGAGCAGCGCCCCGATGTCGCGCGGTCGTGCCGTCTGCACCGAAATCCCCCCTGCTGGGCTGTGCCCGGTCGGTCGTCACCTGCAGTGTAGCTGCGACGGACCCGGACGCAACGGGCAATTCATCGCCGAAACGCCTGGCGCACGGCGTCCGAGCCGGGTCGGCGCGCGGCCGCTCCGCGGATCGCCACGGCCTCGTTCAGGCCGCCCCCTGCCAGGCCAGGAAGAAGATCAGGGCGACCGCCCCGACCAGCGCGAGGGCAAGGAGGCCCGCACCGACGAAGTCCCTGCGCCCTGGTTCCATACCACCTCCCATCGATCGCTCGGAGCGACCCGACCCATCGCCGCCTCAGTCGAACGGGCAGTCAGCCCCGTACATGATGGTGACGACGGTCGTCCCGCCGAGCGGGGTGATCGTGGCCCTGATCCGACACGTCGCCTCGCCCGCCCACTCGATCTCTTCGCTCCCGTCCTCGCGCGGCCCGGACCCGGTCAGCGTAACGTAGCCGTCGAACTCGAGGGCGGACCTGTAGTACATGGCGACCTCCGCCGGGTCGACGGCACCCACGTCGAGGATCGCGCTTGCCGGACCCTCACCGGTCTCGGTCGGGCTCGCTCCCGGGTAGTGCGGGAACGAGGCGGGCAGCCCGTCCCAGATCCGGCCCCAGTCCGTGTCCGACTGTGCCGGCGGTGATGGTCGCGGCGTCGCTCCGACGTCGGTCGGGACCGGCGTCGGTTCGATGGGTACGACGGCGGTCGGGGTGGCGGCGAGGCTCGGCCCGGCGCTCGACGGGCTCGGCGTGACCACCGTCGAGCCGCATGCGGCCACGGCGCAGAGCATGACGGCCGCCACGGCCGTGCCGAGCGCGGGTCCCCGTGCGACGCGCATGCCTCGAATCCTAGCCCAGGCGTGGCGGGACCCCGTCACCCCCAGAAGCGACGGGGTCCCGCGTTCGGTCGCCACCCGCTCACCGGGCGGCAGCCCCGGTCGACCGCCGGCAGTGGCGCCGGCGTCGCCTATGCGCTCCCGGGCAGCGGCCCGTGAGCGACGTGCTGTTGTGGGTCAAACGCCGTGAGCCGCCTGGACGCCCAGGGCCGCCGGGAGGAGGACGAGGATGAGGAGACTCGCGATGACGACCATCGCGACGATCCGCGTCAGAACGGCGACGAGGCCTCGAACGTTGGATCCCACGGCCCTTTTGACGCGACGAGGGCCCGAGATGTTGCGCGGCCCGGGGACTTTTCGGATTAGAACAGATGTTCTATCATCGCGAATCTCCCAGGCCCCCCGCGAGATCGGGTCCCGTGATCCAGACGTCGTACGCCGAGCTCCACTGCCACACGAACTTCTCCTTCCTCGACGGGGCGTCGCCGGTCGAGGACCTCGTCGAGCGGGCCGTGGAGCTCGGCCTTGCCGGGCTCGCGGTCACCGACCACCAGGGCCTCTACGGGGTCGTCCGGTTCGCCGCGGCCGCCCAGGAGGCCGGTCTCCGGCCGGTCATCGGCATCGAGATCGAGCTCCTCGACGCGGCGGCGGCCGATCCCGGCGGGATCGTCATCCCGGCCCGGCGGCCGGCCCGCCGCGGACGGGGTGCCTCGGCCCGCCGGCCGGAGGCACTTCCGGTGACGGGCGGCACCCCTGCCCGCCCTCGCCCTGAGCGGGCCCGCCTGCCCGGCCATCGGACGGTCGTCAAGGAAGACCTGCGCGGGATCGGCGAGCGCCAGCGGGGCCCGCACCTCGTCCTCCTGGCGCGTGACGCGACGGGCTATCGAAGCCTGTGCCGGCTGGTCTCGCGGGCGAACCTGGCGGGAACCAAGCGGGTGCCCCGGTTCAGCCAGGCGCTCCTCGCCGAGCACACCGAGGGGCTCGTGGCGTTGTCCGGCTGTCGCGAGGGAGAGATCGCCCGCCGGCTCCGCGTCGGGGACCGGGAGGGCGCGGCCGCGGTGGCCCGGCGCTACGCGGCGACCTTCGACTCGGTCAGCGGCGGGAGGGCCGGGTCGGTCGCCTCGCGCGGCTTCTTCCTGGAGCTGTCCCACCACCTCCTGCCCGACGACGACTGGCTCGTGACGGAGACCGCGGCACTCGCCGCCGAGCTCGGCCTCCCCGTCGTCACCACGAACGACGTCCACCACGCCCGGCCGGAGGATCGCGAGCTCGGGGACGTCCTGACCGCGATCGCCCACGGCCGGACGCTCGACGCCCTGGGCGACCTCCGGCGGCCCGACGGCGAGTCGCATCTGAAGTCCGCGGCGGAGATGCTCGCCCTGCCGCCGGGCGAGGCGTCGTTCGCGCGAGCCGATCCGTCGACGGCCCGGGCCTGGGCCGAGGGAATCGCGACGGCGGCCGAGCTCGCCGCCTCGTGCACGGTCGACCTCGGCTTCGAGCAGTACCGCTTTCCGGGCTTCCCCGTCCCGGCCGGCGAGACCGCCTTCAGCTACCTCGTGGAGCTGTGCCAGGCGGGCGTCCGGCGGCGCTACCACCCGGTCTCGCCGGCTGTCGTCCGCCAGCTGGCCCACGAGCTCGACGTCGTGGAGCGGACCGGCCTGGCCGAGTTCTTCCTCATCTGCTGGGACCTGATGCGCTTCGCGAAGGACCGTGGGATCCCGGCCCAGGGCCGGGGCAGCGCGGCCGACTCGATCGTCGCCTACGCCCTCGGCATCACCCGGGTCGACCCGATCCGCCACAACCTGCTCTTCGAGCGGTTCATCAACGAGGGCCGGACGACGTACCCCGACGTCGACATCGACTTCAGCTCCGAGCGGCGCGAGGAGGTCATCCAGTACGTCTACGGCCGCTACGGGCCGGAGCACACCGGGATGGTCTGCAACCTCGTCACGTACCGGGCCCGGTCGGCGGTCCGGGAGGTCGGCTACGCGCTGGGCTTCCCGCGGCCGCTCGTCGACCGGGTGGCCAAGGCCCTCGAGACGTACGACAGCGTCATGGTCCGTCGCGACCTCGAGGCGGACGGTGGCTTCGCCGAGTTCTTCCGGCGCCCGGGGGAGGAGGCGGGGGTCGATGGCCCGGGCCGCTCGCGGGCCATCGCCGAGGACGCCGTCCGGGGCTCTGCCGCGCTGACCGGGGCGCGCGGCCTGACCGATGCGATGGGTCAGCTCAACGTCCGCCGCGGTCCCGGTGCCGCGCTGGTGCCGACTCCGCCCCACGCCGTACCAGCGCCCGAATCTCGCCAGATTCTCACCTCAGGATCATTGGGCACGGTCGAGGAGCCTGCGCGCGATGGTTTCATCCCGAGCCGAACGTGGAGCGGGATGAAACCCGGGACGGCGAGCCTCGATTCCGCGCCCAGCGCTCTCCCCGTGGGAATCTGGCAGGAAGGAGGCGGACCCAAGCCCGCTTCGGGCGGCGGCCCGGGCCCGGGCCGCTCCGGGATGTGGGAGGCGGCGCCGCAGTCACCCCCGGCGATCCGGGCCGGCGGCACGAGCGACGACGAGGGCGGGCCCGGTGACTCGCCGGCGAGCGTGGCCTGGCTCCGGGCGGGGCGGGGGACAGGCTACGGGGTCGCGGGGATCCGAGCCGGTGGCCCCGCCCCTGGGACGGTCGATGGCCGAAGGATCGACCCGGAGTCCGGCGCGGTGGAGCCGCCCGGCCGCAAGACGGATCGCCTCGGCCGACCCACACCGTGGGACCCGCCGCCGCCGCCGGCGCAGGCGATGGGCCGCGGCGGCGACCGCATCGAGCGCGCCCCGGGACACAGCTCCGTCGCCCGGGTCGAGCCGGAGCCACCGCCCCGGCCCCGCGGCGGCTCCACGGTCGGGATGAGCGACTGGGAGCGCTGGCTCGAGCTGTGCGCCCGGATCGACGGCTTCCCGCGCCACCTCAGCATCCACTCGGGCGGCATGCTCGTCACGGCGGCCCCGCTCATCGACATCGCGCCCCTCGAGCGGGCGACGATGCCGGACCGGGTCGTCGTCCAGTTCGACAAGCGCGACGTCGAGACGATCAAGCTCATCAAGCTGGACCTGCTCGGCCTGGGGATGCTCGCCGCGATCGACGAGACCCTCCAGCTCATCGAATCGGACTGTGCCACCTGCATCGACCTCGATGCGATCCCCGAGGAGATCCCCGAGGTCTTCGCCATGCTCCAGGCGGCCGACACGGTGGGCGTCTTCCAGGTCGAGAGCCGGGCCCAGATGCAGACCCTGCCGAAGTCGAGGCCGGCCAGCCTCGACGACCTCGTGGTCGAGGTCGCGATCATCCGGCCCGGCCCGATCCAGGGCAACGCCGTCCACCCCTACCTCCGCCGCAAGCAGGGCCTCGAGCCGGTGGCCTACCTCCACCCCAGCCTCGAGCCGATCCTGGCCGAGACGATGGGCGTGATCCTCTACCAGGAGCAGGTCATGAAGGTCGCGATCGAGGTCGCCGGGTTCACCCCGGCCGCGTCGGACGGCTTCCGCCGGGCGATGGGCACCTGGCGCTCGACCCGGGAGATGGAAAAGCTCCACCACCAGTTCATCGAGGGCTGCCTCCGCCAGCCCGGCATGACCGACGAGATGGCCGAGGAGCTGTTCCGGCAGGTCTCGGCCTTTGCCAGCTTCGGCTTCGCCAAGAGCCACGCGGCGGCGTTCGCCCGAACGGCCTACGAGTCGAGCTTCCTGAAGCTGTTCTATCCCGCCCAGTTCCTCGTCGGGCTGATCAACGCCCAGCCGATGGGCTTCTACCCGGTCGAGGTCCTCGTCAACGACGCCAAGCGCCACGGAGTCGCCGTCCTGCCGGTCGACATCAACGCCTCGAGCTACAAGACCACCACGGAATGGGCCGGCCGGCCGGGCTGGGCCCTCGCGGGAGCGGCCGGCGACGACGGCTCGCACGACGCGGACGAGGGCGAGCCGATCCCCGACGGCGCGGGCATCACCACCCGACCGCGACCGGTGCGCTCATCGGCTTGCTTCAACCCGAGCGCCGCGGCCCGCGATCGCTGGGCCGCCGCCGACGCCGTCGGCTGGGGGGTCCGGCTCGGGCTCCATCTCGTCAAGGGCATCGGCGAGGAGCACGAGGAGCTCCTCGATCGGGAGCTGGCGCGAGGGCCGTACGTGTCCCTCGCCGACGTCGTCGAGCGGACCGGCCTGCCGGAGGAGACGATCGAGCGGCTGATCCGGACCGGGGCGCTCGATTCCCTCGGCCGCCCGCGGCGGGAGCAGCTGTGGCAGCTCCGCGAGGTGGCCGGCGCGTCCCGCGGGCGAGTGGACGGCAGGACGCTCCGCGGCGCGTCGCGAGGACGCGGCCGCGGGTCTGCGATCGGCGACCCGGCGCGTCGCGGCCGACGGGAGCGCCCGATGGATCTCCGCCTGCCGGCCACGGACGCTCCGGACCTCCCCCCGATCAGCGAGCCGGAGCGGGTGGGCGATGCCTACGCGGTCGTCGGCCTCGATGCCCGGCGCCAGGTCGTGGCCCTCTTCCGGGGCGCGCTCGAGCGGCTGGGCGCCGTCACGAACGCTTCGCTCGCGGATCGCCGGCCCGGACCCGTCCGCATCGGCGGCCTCGTCGTCACCCGCCAGCACCCGATGACGGCCAAGGGCACCGTCTTCCTGGCCCTCGAGGACGAGACCGGGATGGTCAATGTCACCCTCTGGCCGGACGCGTGGGCGCGCCTGCGCGGCGTGGTCCGCCGCCATGCGCTGCTCCTCGTCGACGGCGACCTCCAGCGTGAATCATCCGTGGTCAACGTCATCGCCCACGCGGTCCGGCCGCTGCCGGAGGCCGCGACGGCGGCCGGCGGTCCGGACCGCCCGGAGGGTGTCCGCCAGCTCGGTCATGCGGGGATGCGGCGACTGGGTTGACGGCGGCTCTCGCTGTCCTGACCCGCAGGCCCGCCGCGCGCGGGGGACGCGGCGATCAGCTGCGGGCCGGTCGACCGGCCCGTGGGCGCCCCTGGCGAGCCCGCTGGGCGTTCGCGTTGGAGAGGCTCAGGAAGCGCCGGTACCAGGCCGCCGCCGCCGCGAAGAAGACCCCGGACACGGGTCCGACCGAGATCGCCGAGTAGACCAGCTGCTGCTGCTGGCTGGCGGTCATCGGCTCGGTCGACAGTGCAGGCGCCACCGCGTAGACGACGAAGACATAGGCCAGGACGTCGACGAGCGAGATGATCAGCCCCAGGAGATAGCTCGCCCGCCGGGCGAAGAAGCCGACGATGAAGATCGGGGCCATGGCCGGCGGGATGACGAGCGCCTGGAAGGCCAGGCCGGCGATGACGTTCTTCGGTGCGGCCGCGATGGCGATCGTTCCGACGATGACGAGCGCGATCGCGGCCACGAACGCGCGCGTGGGCAGGAGGCTCGGCAGGGCGGCGATGTCCTCGCGGAAGTTCGCCCGCCGGTAGGCGTTCCTGAACGCTGCCGTGATGCTCGGCCGTTCCGTCTGCGCGGTCGGCCGAGCCGGCCGGGCCGGCTTCGGCTCTTCGTCGACGAGCTCCGCGTCGTCGACGTCGTCGGGATGGGCTTGTCGATAGCGGCGGCGGGCTTCGGCGCGGTCGGTCCGCTTCGCACGGGCCACGAATCACTCCTCGGGGTCGTTGGATCTGGTCGGCGTCGGAGGTTGTCTCGACACCGCGCTGAGAGGCCATCGTACGCGGATCGGGCGACGGGCGGCGCGTCGCGGCCCCGGAGGCCCCAGGTCCGACCTCGCCGCGACAAGTGATGGGGCGGCAAGTGCGAGGTGATCAGCCACGGATCCTCCGTCGCTCCGCCGGCAATCCGCTGGTGATCCGCTGGTGATCCGCAGGTGATCCGCGGGTGATCCGCGCGTGAGCGGGCGATCTCGTCCGAGGTAATCGCCCGGTCATCCCGACGTGATCGTCGGATGAGCCCGGGGTGTGCCGGCGATGCCCTCCAGATGAGCGCCACCTGCTACAACCGGCCGTGCCGTCCCGCCCGGCGTGTGGATGCCCGCCCGGAGGTTTCCCGGTGGAACGCGCTCGCGAAGCGGCCGCGGCCGCGCTGTTCACGATCCTCGTCGCGGCGACGGCTGCGCTCGGGGCGGTTGCGCCGGGGCTGCGCGCCGCCGCCGTCACTGACGCTGCCGTCGGCTGGCCGCCGGCCAGCCTCGTCGTCACCGAGATCCAGACAGGCGGGGCCTCCGCTTCGGACGAGTTCGCCGAGATCGGCAACATGGGCCCGTCCAGCGTCGACCTGGCCGGTCTGGAGATGGCCTACGTGACCGCGACCGGCGGAACGGTGACTCGCAAGGCCTCCTGGTCCACGTCCCTGCTCCTCGAGCCCGGCCGCCATCTCCTCATCGCCAACGACGCCGGCGTCTACGCGCCGATCGCCGACGCGACCTACAGCGGTGGCTTCGCTGCGACCGGCGGCGCGATCGTCCTCCGGGTCAGCGGCGGAGCACCGATCGATGCCCTCGGCTGGGGCGACGCCTCGAACTCGTTCGTCGAAGGGGCAGCCGCTTCCGCCCCGGCCGCCGGGACGAGCCTCGAACGACGACCCGGCGGGCTCGCCGGGAACACCACGGACACGAACGACAACCTCGCCGACACCTTCGTCCAGACCAGCCCGAACCCGCAGAACCTTGACGCGCCGCCGGTGCCCGCACCGGGACCCAGCGCGACGCCCACGCCGACGCCCACGCCGACGCCCACGCCGACACCGCCGGGTCCGACGAGCCCGCCACCCTCGGCACTGCCGAGCGGGACGGTGGATCCGGGCGGCTCACCCACGCTCGCCCCCACGGCGATGCCGACGACCTCGCCCGACGCCACCGCCGAACCGACGGCCGTGCCCACCCCGACTCCCGGCCCGACCGTGACCACCGCACCCACGCCCTCGCCCAGCCCGACGGCCCCGCCGACCCCGTCGCCAGGTCCGACCGCGACGCCCGGCCCGACCGCCAGCCCCACCGGAACTCCCACGCCGGTTCCGAGCCCGCCCCCGACGCCAACGGCGACCGCTTCGCCGGACGTCAGCCTCACGATCGCGGCAGCCCGCCTCCTGGCCGACGGCGACGGCGCCACGATCATCGGAACGCTGACGACCGACCTCGGGGCGCTCGAGGCGGGCCGCTCCGGGTTCGTCCAGGATGCGACTGCCGGGATCGCCGTCTACCTCGACACGGCTCTCGTCAGCCCGCTTCCCACCGGGTCGATCGTTCGCCTCGAAGGCACGCTCGACGAGCGCTACGGCGCCCGGACCCTGCGCGTCTCGGCGACGGCGATCACCGTCCTCGGATTCGGCGCGCTTCCGCTGCCGGCCGCCGTCCTGACCGGAGAGGTCGGAGAGCCGTTCGAGGGCCTCCGGGTGACCGTGGCCGGAACGACCAGCGGGTCGCCGACGACCTACGCCGACGGCATCGGCGTCCTCGTCGACGACGGGAGCGGCGCCGTGCGGGTGATCATCGGGCCCGACGGGCTGGGCGGCGCCTCACTGCCAGCGGGCACGTTCCTGCGGGCCGTCGGACCCGTCGGCCAGCGCGACAGCACGGGGAGCGGCACGACCGGATATCGAATCCACGCCACGGAGTCGGGCGAGCTCGAGCTCCCGCCAACGCCTACTCCGGCGCCGACCCTGACCCCCAGCCCTGGCCCGACGGTCTCTCCGACGCCGGTCCCGCCGACCCCTGGCCCGACCGCCGCCCCGACGCCGACGCCGACGCCGACGCCCGTCCTCTCGCTGCCGATCAGCGATGCTCGGGCCCGCTCGGTCGGGACGACGGTGTCCGTGACCGGTGTCGTGACGGCGGAAGCTGGGCGGCTCGGGACGCCGGCCCTGCTCGCGATCCAGGACGCGACGGGTGGCATCGTCGTCCGAGTTCCGGACGGGGCTCCGGCGCCGGCGCGCGGGGCGATCCTGTCCGTGACCGGCAAGCTCCAGGCGCCCTACGGGCAGCTCGAGATCCGACCGGCCGAGGAGGCGTTCCGGACCGTCGGCCTCGCCGCGTTGCCCGCTGCGCTCGAGATCGGCGCGGCGGCCCTCGGTGAGGCCACGGAGGGCCGGCTCGCCACGATCGTCGGTACCGTCGCCGCGGCAGCCCGAAAGAGCACCAGCGGCGACCTCACGATCGACATGCTCGATTCGGCGGGCCTGCCGTTCCGGGCCATGGTCGATGCCTCCAGCGGCATCGTCGCCGCAGACCTCGCCAAGGGCGCGGCGTATGAGCTCGTGGGCATCGTCGGCCAGCGAGCGTCGAAGAAGGGCGCCCTGGATGGGTACCGCATCTGGCTCCGCGACAGGGCGGACGCCATGGTGCTGCCGGACGGGACGGGCGGCGCAGCCGCGGGCGGTGCTTCCGGGTCCGGGACCGGCGTGATCGCGATCGCGGCGGCGCGGCGGCTCGACGGAGACGCGCCGGCGATCGTCGAGGGCGTCGTTACCGCCGGCGCCGGGTTGCTCGATGCCGACGGGCGTCGGATCGTCATCCAGGATGCCGGCGGCGCGATCGAGATCTACCTGCCGGCCGATCAGGCGGCGCCGCCGATCGGAACCCGGATCCGTGCCGCCGGCACGGTCGGACGGGCCTACGACGCCCCGCGGCTGAAGGCCTCGCTCGTGACCGAGCTCACGCCGGCCGCCGGCGTTGGCCCGCGCTCCCTCGCCGGGGCCCCGGGCGAGGCGGTCGAGTGGCAGCTCGTCCGGATCGCCGGCACGATCACGAGCGTGACCCGCCTCGGCGACCGCTGGCGGGCGGATGTCAGGGTCGGCGGAGCGAGCGTCCTCGTCACCGGTCTCGCCGGTGCAGGGATCGCGTCCACGCTGCTCGAGGAGGGCAGCCCCGTCACGCTCGTCGGGATCGTTCGGCGGCCCTACCCGACCTCGACGGACCGTCGCTGGACGGTCCTCCCCCGCGGGCCCTGGGACGTTGCCGTCGGCCCGGCCGGCGCGATCGGTAGCGGTGCGCCCGGCGGCGCGACCAGCGCCGACGGCTCCGGGGCGGCCACGGGTGACCGCCCGGTCTGGGACGAGGACAGTGTTGCCGACGTCGATCTGGCGACGCTGGCCGATCACCTCGGCGAGCGCGTCCGGATCGGCGGCCTCGTCGTCGCGCTCGGCCGGGGCAACTTCACGCTCGATGACGGCACGGCGATCGGCACGGTCGGCCTGCTGGGCGAGGCGCTGCCGTTCCTCGAGCTCATCGAGGCCGGGGACGCGCTCGGCATCGTCGGCCAAGTCGAGGTCGGGCCAGCCGGCGCCCCTCGCGTCGTGGCCACGGACCCGGCGGGCCTTGTCCGGCTCGGCTCGCTGGGGGAGGTCGTCCCGCTGGCCGCGGGAGCCGGCGCCAACCCGACCGCCGAACCGACCCTGGGCGCGGTGGCGAGTGCCCGCCTGGCCGACCCATTCGAGGGCCTCGATGGTGGCCGAGTCGGGCTGGCCGGGCTTGCCCTGGCGTCGCTTGGCTCCCTGTTTCTCACCCTCGTTCGTCGCAGGCGGGCCCGACTTCGGCTGCGGAACGCGCTGGCGGTGCGGCTCGACGAGCTGCGGCGCCCGTCCGAACGTGCTTGACGCCCGTTTGAACGTGCGTCTACCCTTGCGCGAGCCTCGCGCTGCGAGGCGGGAATCACGAACGAGGAGAGTCGGGCTTGCCGATCGCGGACAGCCGCGTCGCGCTCCCCGTCGGGGAGCGGCAATTCCACATCGATCTCGGCCCCGGTGAGCTGGCCGAGTACATCCTCCTCCCCGGCGACCCCGACCGTCCCGCCAAGATCGCGACCCGCTTCGATTCGATCGAGTTCGAGCGCCGCAAGCGCGAGTTCACCACGATCACCGGCTCCTATAAAGGGGTCCGTGTCTCGGTCGTGTCCACCGGCATCGGGACCGACAACGTCGAGATCGTGGTCGCCGAGGCCCTCGCCCTCGTCGAGCGGCCGACCTTCATCCGCGTCGGCTCGAGCGGCGCGCTCCAGCCCGAGATTGCCTTCGGCGACGTCGTCATCACGACCGGCGCCGTGCGTCTCGAGACGACCACAAACTGGTTCGTCAGCGACGGCTACCCCGCCGTGGCGGACTACGAGGCGGTGTGCGCCCTGATCGAAGCCGCGCACCGCACGGGTCATCGTTGCCACGTCGGGATCACGGCGACCGCGCCCGGCTTCTACGGTGCGCAGGGACGCCCGATCCCGCAGCTTCCCATCCGATACCCTGACCTCGCGGAGGAAATGGCGCGGCAACGCGTCCTGAACTTCGAGATGGAGGCTTCGGCACTGCTCGTGCTCGCGAGCCTGGCGCGTTGCCGCGCAGGGGTCGTGTGCGCGGTGTACGCGCAGCGGACCACCGGCGACTTTGTCGTCGGGGCCGCCAAGGACGCGGCGGAGGCGGCGTGCGTGGAGACGGGGCTGGAAAGCCTCCGGATCCTCGCCGACATCGATCGCCGCAAGGTGGAGGCCGGCACGGATCGCTGGCGACCGTCGCTCGGCATGTAGTCAGTTCGCGACTCCGGGCACACGTCCCGGAGCGCAGGAGCCCGAGGAGGAGCTGTACCGATGGCACAGGCCTATTGCGTCAAGGACAAGATGAAGGTCGAAGTCATGAACCCGCAGATGATCACGATGAAGAACGGCAAGCCGGCGCTTCAGGGCACCTGCCCGAAGTGCGGGACGAAGGTCTTCAAGATCGGCGGCTGACTCCTGTTTCGACGAGCCTCGGACCCCCGCCGGTCGACCGGCGGGGGTCCGGTGATTCTCCGGTGATTCTCCGGGGCGGGGACCCGGTGACTCTCCGGATCGTATCCTTGTCCCGTGGCCTCACCGGCAGCCGCTCCCGTCCTCGCCCTCGACCTCGGCGCCAGCCGAATCCGCGCGGCGGTCGTCGACGCCAATGGCCGGATCCTCGCTCGGCGCGACGGCCGCACCCCCGGCGCCGACGGGCCGGCCGCCGTCGTGGCGGCCTGCATCGATCACCTCCAGGGCGTCAGGCATGAGGTCGACCCGGGTATCGCCCGGTCCCTCCGTGGCATCGGTCTCTCGGCGCCCGGTCCGGTCGATCCCCGCGCCGGCACGCTGGTCGAGCCGCCGAACATCGGGCCGGGCTTCCGGGACGTTCCGTTCTCAGCCCCGATCGGGGACGCGCTCGGCCTGTCCGCGATCCTCGAGCGCGACACCCACGTCGCCGCGCTGGGGGAGCTCACCTTCGGGGCGGCCAGGGGCTGTCGTGACTTCCTGTACCTGACGGTCTCGACCGGCTTCGGGGGCGCGATCGTCATCGACGGCCGGCTGTACGGCGGACCTGACGGCGTCGCCGGGGAGCTCGGCCACCTCGTCGTCGACCTGGACGGGCCGCCCTGCGCCTGCGGCGGGCGCGGCCACATCGAGGCGATCTGCTCGGGGAGCGGCATCGCAAGGCAGGCCACCGATGCCGTGCGGGCCGGCCGCCCCACCGCCCTGGCGGACCGCCTGCGGCAGAAGCCCGATCGGCCTCTTGAAGGGCGGGACGTTGGCGAGGCCGCGGATGCCGGCGACGCCTTGGCGGCCGAGATCATGGACCGGGCACGGCGGGCGTTCGCCGCGTTCCTCGTCGGCCTTGTCGACGTCTTCGCCCCGGAGCGGATCGTCGTCGGCGGAAGCCTCGCCGAGGCCGAGGGTGAGCGGCTTTTCGGCCCGGCGCGCGAGGCCGTCTCGACAGTCGGTTTCAGGATCCCCCGCGAGCGAGTGTCCATCGTGCCGGCCGCGCTCGGCGATGACGTCGGCCTCATCGGCGCACTGCCGCTGCTCGCGCGACGGCGCTGACCGGCCAGGGCCCTCAGACCCGAATCGCGACCCGCCCGCCACCGGTGCGACACCTCCGGGGACGGGGGCGCCGGAGAGGGCCTCTGCTAGACTCGGCGCGTACCAATCCGTGTTCAACCCGGGGCCGGACTGCCCGTCGTCGTCGACCGGCAGGCGCCCCGATGGAGGTTCCCGCCATGTCGGTTCGCGTTGGGATCAACGGCTTCGGCCGCATCGGCCGCCAATCCCTGAAGGCCATCCTGGAACGGGCCCCGGACGTCGAGGTCGTGGCCGTCAACGACCTCGTCGACACGAGCCTGAACGCCCTCCTCTTCAAGCACGACTCGACCTACGGCAGCTATCCGGGCACCGTCGAACACACCGACGACTCGCTCATCATCGACGGCCGGGAGATCCGCGTTCTCAAGGAGAAGGACCCGGCGGCCCTCCCGTGGGGCGACCTCGGCGTCGATCTCGTCCTCGAATCCACGGGCCTCTTCACGAGCGCGGAGAAGGCCCGAGCCCATCTCGACGCCGGGGCCAGGAAGGTTGTCATCAGCGCCCCGGCCAAGGGCGAGGACATCACGATCGTCCTCGGCGTGAACGACGACCGCTATGACCCGGCGACCCATCACATCATCAGCAACGCCAGCTGCACGACGAACTGCCTGGCCCCGGCGGCAAAGGTCGTTCACGATCTCGTCGGCATCGAGCGCGGCCTGATGAACACGATTCACTCGTACACCAACGACCAGCGGATCCTGGATGTCGCCCACAAGGACCCGCGACGCGCCCGCGCCGCGGGCCAGAACATCATCCCCACCACGACCGGCGCGGCCAAGGCCCTGGCCCTCGTGATCCCGGACCTCAAGGGCAAGTTCGACGGCTTCAGCCTCCGCGTCCCGACGCCGACCGTCAGCGTCGTCGACTTCACCGCCGACGTCCGACGGGAGACCTCGGTCGAGGAGCTGAACGCGGCGTTCCGCGCGGCCGCCGCCGGACCGATGGCCGGCATCCTCGGCGTCTCCGACGAGCCCCTGGTGTCCATGGACTTCAAGGGCGATAGCCGTTCCTCGATCGTCGACTCGGCGAACACGATGGTCCTGGGCGGGACGATGGTCAAGGTCATCGCCTGGTACGACAACGAATGGGGCTACAGCTGCCGCTGCGCGGATCTCATCGCGATGATCGCGGCCAAGCTGCCGACCGGGGCCGTCGCCTGACGGCCCTGCCGTCGACCCCGCGGCCCCGAAGACAGCAGACAGGATGCTCATGGACATTCAGACGATCCGCGACGTCGACGTCGCCGGGAAGCGCGTCTTCGTGCGCGTCGACTTCAACGTTCCCCTCGAGGATGGCAAGGTCACCGATGACTCCCGCATTCGGGCGGCCCTGCCAACCATCCACTACCTCCTCACCCACGGAGCCAGGGTCATCCTGGCCAGCCATCTCGGCCGTCCGGGCGGCAAGGTCCAGGACGGCCTGCGGCTGCGGCCCGTCGCCGAGCGCCTGAGCCAGCTCCTGGGTCGCAACGTGCCGGTCACCGGCGACGCGCTCGGCATCGGCACGGTCGATGCCGTCAAGCGGCTGCGGCCCGGCGAGGTCCTCCTCCTCGAGAACCTTCGCTTCCACGCCGAGGAGGAGAAGAACGATCCGGCGTTCGCCGAACAGCTCGCCGCCTACGCCGACATCTACGTCAACGACGCCTTCGGGACCGCGCATCGGGCCCACGCCTCGACTGTCGGTGTGGCGATGCTGCTGCCGGCGTACGCCGGGTTCCTCATGGAGCAGGAGATCAGCCAGCTGTCGAATCTCCTCGAGCGGCCGGCGCGCCCGTTCGCCGCGATCGTGGGCGGGGCGAAGGTGTCGGGCAAGCTGAAGGTCCTCGACAACCTCCTGACCAAGGTCGATCTCCTCGTCCTCGGCGGCGGCATGGCCAACACGTTCCTGCTGGCGCAGGGCAAGGCCGTCGGCAAGAGCCTGGCCGAGCACGACCTCGTCGACGAGGCGAAGCGGGTCCTCGCGAGCGCCGAGGCGAAGGGCGTCGAGGTCATCCTGCCGGTCGACGTCATCGTCGCCAAGGAGGTCACCCGGGGGACCGAGTACAAGACGCTGTCGACCGAGAAGCTGCCGGCGTCCTGGCACATCGTCGACCTCGGCAAGGCGACGCTCGAGCTCATGGAGGCGGCCCTCGCCGACGCGAAGACGGTCTTCTGGAACGGTCCCCTCGGGGTCTTCGAGATCCCGTCCTTCGCCCACGGAACGAAGGCGATTGCCAGGTTCCTGGCCGAACGCTGCGACGCCGGGGCGACGGTCGTGGTGGGCGGAGGCGACTCCGTGGCGGCGATCCAGCAGCAAGGCCTCGCCTCGCGGTTCACGCACATCTCGACGGGCGGCGGTGCCAGCCTCGAGTTCCTCGAGGGCCGCGAGCTGCCCGGCGTCGCCATCCTTCGCGCCCGCGCCGCCGAAGGCGCCCCGGCATGAGCGTCGACACGACGATCAGCCTCGTCCAGGCTCGCGAGATCCTCGATTCGCGCGGCAATCCCACGGTCGAGGTCGACGTCGTCCTCGCCGACGGGTCCATCGGCCGGGCGGCCGTTCCCTCGGGCGCCTCGACCGGCGCCCACGAGGCCGTCGAGCTGCGGGACGGCGAGGCGAGCCGGTTCGGTGGCAAGGGGGTCCGCAAGGCGGTGGCGAACGTGGTCGAGGAGATCGGCCCGGCGGTCCTCGGCCTCGACGCCGCCGACCAGGCCGGCCTCGACGCGGTTCTCATCGACCTCGACGGGACGCCGAACAAGGGCCGGCTCGGGGCCAACGCGATCCTGGGCGTCTCGCTCGCGGCCGCGCACGCGAGCGCCGCCGCCCTGGACCTGCCCCTCTACCGTTATCTCGGCGGGGTCGGCGCTCGAACGCTGCCGGTCCCGATGTTCAACATCCTCAACGGCGGCAAGCACGCCCAGGATTCCACCGACTTCCAGGAGTTCATGGTCATGCCGGTCGGCGTCGCGACATTCTCCGACGCCCTCCGGGCCGGGGCCGAGGTCTTCGCCGCCCTCCGGAAGCTCCTTCACGCCGAGGGCCACGCGACCGGCCAGGGCGACGAGGGCGGGTTCGCCCCGTCGCTGGGCTCGAACGAGGCGGCCATCGAGGTCATCCTCCGAGCCATCGAAGGGGCCGGGTACCGGCCGGGCGAGGACGTCGCGATCGCGCTCGACCCGGCGACGAGCTCGATCCTCGTCGAGGGCACGGGGGTCGAGGGCGTCACCGGGCAGTACCGCCTGGAGCGCGAGGGACGGACGCTCGACTCGGGCGAGCTGATCGATCTCTGGGCCGATTGGATCGCCCGCTACCCGATCGTGTCCCTCGAGGACGGCCTCGGCGAGGAGGACTGGGCCGGCTGGCGCGAGCTCACCTCGCGGCTCGGCGATCGCGTCCAGCTCGTCGGGGACGACATCCTGGTGACGAATCCTTCCTTCATCGCCCGTGGCATCGCCGAGCGGGCGATGAACTCGGTTCTCATCAAGCTCAACCAGATCGGGACGCTCAGCGAGACGATCGACGCCGTCACGCTCGCCCGGCGGGCCGGCTGGACGGCGGTGGTGTCGCACCGGTCCGGGGAGACCGAGGACACCACGATCGCGGACTTCGTCGTCGCGATGGGAACCGGCCAGATCAAGACGGGGGCGCCGTCGCGCTCCG
The DNA here is from genome assembly GCA_963719145.1 of uncultured Chloroflexia bacterium. Lineage (GTDB taxonomy): Bacteria > Chloroflexota > Limnocylindria > Limnocylindrales > CSP1-4 > UBA5189. Next base: position 551,079 of record CAVRAX010000003.1, on the reverse strand, counting down.
AGCGGGTGGCGAAGTACAACCGGCTGCTGCGGATCGAGGAAGAGCTGGGTGGCTCGGCCGCCTATCCGGGACGCAGCGCCCTGGCGGTCGGCGCGCCGCCGGCGTGAGGTTCCGCGGCACCGACGCCTGCGGCCGGCGGGCCGCGGTCCCGTCGTGAGCGGCACCGCCCCACCGTGGTCCTGCCTGCCGGCCGCCCCGTGCTGAGCCGGGTCGTCGACCGCGGCGCGATCACGGCCGCGTTCGTCGGCATCGGGATGGCGCTCACGATCGGGGTCAGCTTCCTGCTCGTCATCCCCATCGAGCCGGTCTACTGGTACTTGTCCATTCCGGCCGGCCTGCTCATCGGCTACTACGCCGATGCGCGCTCGGGCCGCGGCCGTGGCGCCTGGGGCCGGATCCTCGCCAATGCGACGTTCGCGGGTGTGGTGACCGGCCTGACCCTGGCCGCCCTCCTCCTCGGCGTGAAGGCGCTCTTCTTCGCGGCCGACGACGGCTACCGCGATCCGGGCCTCGGCGGGCGGATCAGCTGCCAGCCCGGTGCCGACTGCGTGTATCGGCGCTACCTCGAGGAGCAGCCGGACGAGCTCGCCTCCGCCGGCGTCACCGACGCGGCCACCTTCTCGAGCTTCTATTGGGCCCAGCAGTGGACGACGGCCGGACTGCTGCTGGCGCTGTCCGCGGGTTCCGGCGTGGCCGGAGGCCTCCTGTACGGAGCGACGCGACCCCGGGCAGCCTAGGACGGGTCCCGGCGTCGGTCCGCGGCTGAGCGGCCGCCCAGGGTCAGTCGCCCGCTCCGCCGGCGCATGGTCGACGCGTGGACAGGGCCACGCCCGGCCCGAGGCGGCCTGTCGCCTGGTCGAACGTACGCCGCGTCGCGCCGCCAGAGCCGGGGCGCTGCCGATCAGCCCTTGGCAGCCGGCTTCGCGGTGGCCTTCTTGGCCGTGGTCTTCCTGGTCGCGGCCTTCGACGCCGTCGCGGCCTTCGACGCCGTCGCGGCCTTCGACCCGGCACTGGCCTTCGCCGCCGCGCCGGGCTTCGACGTGGACGCCGCCGTCTTCGCGGCCACCTTCGAGCCCCTCGGCTTCGCGGGGGATGCGTCGGACGACGCCGTCGCCGCGGCGGCCGCCGCGGCTTCCGCGCGAGTGGACCGGCTCAGGGCGGCGCGCGCCTTGCCGGCCGCCGTCTGTGCACCCTTGGCCTTGTCCGCCTTCGAGGCGGCGATCCGCGCCTTGGCCGCCTTCTGCGCGGCCGCCTTGCCGACCGTCTTGGCGACGTGCGGTGCCCCCGCGGCGGCCCCGAGCCCGGCGGCGTTGACCTTCCGGACGAGACGCGACTTGCGGCGCGCGGCGGCGTTCCTGTGAATGGCCCCGACCTTGACCGCGCGATCAAGGGCGCTGATCGCCTCGATCAGGGCGACCTGCGGGTCGACGTCCTCGCTCGGCGCGACGGCCGCGCTCAGAGCGTTCTTGACGAGGGTCTTCGCCGTCGAGCGGCGCGGCCCGAGGATGGCCCGTCGGCGCTCGCTGGAGCGGACGCGCTTCAGGCCTGACGGCGTGCGTGCGCCCGTCCATTTCCGGGGCGTCTTGGCCAAGGTCGGAACCTCACGATGCGGGATCGACGGTCATGCGCGCCGGCGGTAGCGCCGGGCGCGGACGTGGATGGTACCAGAGCGGTGCGGGATCGACCCTCGCCGCGACGAGGATCGGTGCCGTGCCGCCGACCCGTCGCCGCGACGAGGATCGGTGCCGTGCCGCCGACCCGTCGCCCGCGCTCAGGGCCGGCGGGCGACGAGGAGAAAGGCGGGATAGCGACGGCCGTCCCGATCGAGCTCCGTCGCCGTCCCCAGCGACACGTCGACGAAGCCGGCCTCAGCTGCGATCGCCGCGAGCGAGCCGCGATCGAACCCGTGATGGTGGATGCCCTCCGCGTCGCGTCGATGGAACGAGCCGTCCTCGGTATCGAGATCCGCGACTGCCAGGACGCCGCCCGGACGAAGGAGCAGCAACAGCGCCGCGAACGCGGCGTGAGTGTCGGCGACGTGGTGCAGGACCATCAGCGAGATGGCCAGATCGAACGGAGCGCCGGGACGCTCGTCGACCGTCAGGTCGAACCTCGCGGCGCTGGCGCGCGGCCAACGACCCCCGCTGAGCTTCTCGCGGACGACGCCGAGCATCCCCTCCGACGGATCGGCGAGGACGAGGTCTCCGACCTCGTCGGCCAGCGCGAGACCGAGGAGCCCCGTGCCGGCGCCGACGTCGATCGTGCGGGTCGTCGGGGTGAGCGCGACGCGGGCGCGGATCGCGTCGGCAACCGCAGCTGCTCGGGCGATGCGCTCCGGGGAGTCCCAGTCGCCGGCCCGCTCGTCAAAGGTGCTCACGAGCGCATCTTGACCGGTGGGCGCTCACCCCGCCAGCCGCTGTGCGCAGGCGGCAGCGGCGGCGCGCGGCCTGTCAGACTGCCGCGGTGATCGCCATCCTCGGTGGCCTCGCGAGCGCCGCGCTGTGGGCCACGACGCTGCTCGGCTCGGCCGCCAGCGCCCGACGGATCGGGTCGTGGTCGACCCTCGGCTGGGTCATGCTCGTCGGCCTGGTCGTCGCCGTTCCCCTCGTGATCGTGAGCCCGCCGGTGGCGCTGAGCTCCCGGGAGGTCGCGCTCCTGGCCGTCGCCGGCATCGCCAACTCCGGCGGTCTCCTGCTCGTCTACACCGCCCTGCAGCGGGGCAAGATCGCCGTCGTCGGCCCGATCGTCTCGACGGAGGGTGCGATCGGTGCGGTGCTCGCCATCCTGGCCGGGGATCGGGTGGCCGGTCCGGTCGTCGCCATCCTGGCGCTCATCGCGGTCGGCGTCGTTATGGCCGCGTTCGAACGAGCGAGACCCGCCACCATGGACGATGAGGTCCCGCCCGTCAGCGCGGCCGTGACCGCGCTCCTGGCGCTCGGCGGGGCGCTGCTGTTCGGGATCAACCTGTTCGCGACGAGCCGAATTGCGGCCGACCTTCCGATCGCCTGGGCCGTCCTCCCGGCCCGCGTCGCCGGCGTCGTCGGCGTGACGATCCCCCTGGCCGTCACCCGGCGCCTCCGGCTGACCAGGCCGGTCGCTCCATTCGTCCTGGTCGTCGGCCTGGCCGAGGTCGCCGGGACGGCGACGTACGCTTTCGGGTCGCGCGACAGCGCCGCGATCGCGGCCGTGCTCGCGTCGCAGTTCGCCGCAATCGCCGCAATCGCCGCGTTCTTCCTGTTCCGCGAGCGACTGAACCGTATTCAGCTGGTCGGCGTCGCGGTGATCATCGCCGGCGTGACGAGCCTCGCCCTCCTCCGCGGCTGACGGGCGTCGCGGCTACACTCCGGCCCCGTGACCATCCCCCAGGAGCGCCTGCGCAACTTCTCGATCATTGCCCACATCGATCACGGCAAGTCGACGCTCGCGGACCGGCTGCTCGAGCTGACCCACACGATCGATCCCCGCCAGATGACGAGCCAGGTCCTCGATTCGATGGACCTCGAGCGCGAGAAGGGGATCACGATCAAGGCCCGGGCGGTGCGGCTCGAGTACACGGCGCGGGACGGCCTGATGTATGGCCTGAACCTGATCGACACGCCCGGCCACGTCGACTTCAGCTACGAGGTCAGCCGCAGCCTCCAGGCCTGCGAGGGCGCGATCCTCGTCGTCGACGCGGCCCAGGGGATCGAGGCCCAGACCCTTGCCAACGTGCACCTGGCCCTCAGGGAAGGGCTGACGATCATCCCGGTCCTCAACAAGATCGACCTCCCGTCCGCGCAGCCGGAGGTCGTCATGGAGGAGCTCGAGAGCATCCTGGCGATCCCCCGCGAGGAGGTCATCCTCGCGTCGGCGAAGGAAGGGATCGGGATCACGGAGATCCTCGAGGCCGTCGTCGCGCGCATCCCGGCTCCGAAGGGCGATCCGGGTGCCCCGCTCCAGGCGCTGGTCTTCGATTCGCACTACGACCCGTACAAGGGCGTCATCGTCTACGTCCGGCTGGCCCAGGGGACGCTCCACGACCACCACCGCATCCGGCTCATGCAGTCCGGGGCGGAAGCGGATCTGCTCGAGCTCGGGTTCTTCCGGCCTGCCCTCGTACCCGTGTCCACGATCCACGCCGGTGACGTCGGCTACGTGGCGACGGGACTCAAGAACGTGCGCGAGGCGCAGGTCGGCGACACGATCACGACCGTGGCCTCGCCGGCGCGGGAGCCACTCCCGGGATACCAGGAAGCGAAGAGCCTGGTCTTCGCCGGGATCTACCCGGTCAGCGGCGAGGATTACCCGCTCCTGCGCGATGCGATCGAGAAGCTCCACCTCAACGACGCCTCGTTCACCTATGAACCGGAGAGCTCTGTTGCCCTCGGGTTCGGGTTCCGCTGTGGCTTCCTGGGCCTCCTCCACATGGAGATCGTCCAGGAGCGCCTCGAGCGCGAGTTCGACCTCGACCTCATCGCCTCGGCCCCGTCGGTCGAATACGAGGTCGTGCTCACGAACGGCCGCGGGACGGTGTCCATCGACAACCCGGCCCAGCTGCCGCCCGTCTCCGACATCGAGGAGATTCGTGAGCCCTGGGTCCGTCTCTCGGTCGTCACCCCGGCGACGTACATCGGGCCGCTCATGGAGCTGTCGACCAATCGACGCGGGAGCTTCATCGATCTCGAGTACATCGACCCGACCCGGGTGCTCATGCGGTTCGAGCTGCCGCTGGCCGAGCTCATCGTCGACTACTTCGACCAGCTCAAGACGCGGACGGCGGGCTATGCCTCGATGGACTACGAGGAGGCCGGGTACCGGCCCGCCCAGCTCGTGAGGCTCGACGTCCTCGTCGCCGGCGAGCCGGTCGACGCGCTGTCGATGATCGTCCACCGCGACAATGCCCAGCAGCTCGGCCGGACGCTCGCCGAGCGGCTCAAGCGGCTCATCCCGCGCCAGATGTTCGAGGTTCCGATCCAGGCCTCGATCGGCGCGAACGTCGTCGCCCGCGAGACCGTCCGGGCGATGCGCAAGAACGTCCTGGCCAAGTGCTACGGTGGCGACATCACGCGCAAGCGGAAGCTCCTCGAGAAGCAGAAGGAGGGGAAGCGCCGGATGAAGCGGGTCGGCTCGGTCGAGATCCCGCAGGAGGCGTTCCTGGCCATGCTCCGGACGGACGAGGCGTAGCGTGGGCGAGGCGTAGCGTGGACGAGGACCTCCTCGTCCAGGTCCGGTCCCTCGTCGCCTTCGGGGTGACGCTCCTCCTCGTCATGCTCCGCCTCGAGGCCGAGCGGTTCGGGACGGCCGAGTACGACGAGCCGACCGACGGTCACCTGCCCTCGATCTGGCGGCGCCTCGCCTGGTACGGCCTCGGGATCGGCGGGGTCGTGGCGATCCTGTGGATCCATCCGGCGCCCGACGTCGAGCTGTTCCTGACCGGTGGCGACGATGGGATCCTCCTCGGCTTCGGGCTTGCCGCGATCGGCGCCGGCCTCGCGGGCGGGATCGCCTGGTGGCGCTATCGCCACTTCCGGCTGCCGGACCTGGGGGCCTATCCGGGGGCCCTCGTCAACGACATCGCGACCGCGCTCGTGGACGAGGCCGTCTTCCGGGGGGCGCTCCTCGGCTTCCTCGTCGTGGCCGGCCTGGAGCCGAACCTTGCCATCGTGACCCAGGCGATCGCCTATACCCTGGCCACCCGGCTCGGGGCGCCGGGCCGCAACGCCGCGATGTTCGGGCTCGCCCTCGTCATCGGCCTCGTCGCCGGCTGGGCGACGCTCCAGACCGGTGGCATCGCCGCCGCGTGCATCGGCCACGTGGTGACCCGGGTCGCCGTCTTCCTGACGACCGGTCACGCCGGCCAGCCCGCGCCGCGCGGAACCGAGGTCGAGGAGATCGAGCGCCGACGGCGGACGCCGGAGGGCTGGCGGGTCGTGGCCGGCCGGGACACCGGCCGAGAGCGCTGACGGGGGTCGGTGACGACGGGGCCCGCGGATCACCTCGCCGCTCCCGATGCCTCGGCCTCCCCGAGCCCCGGCCCGCCCCAGGCCCTCTACGTCCACATCCCGTTCTGCGTCGCCGTCTGCCCGTACTGTGACTTCGTCGTGATCGCCGGCTCGGCGGCTCGCGGGCCGGCGAGCCGGGTTCCGGCCTTCCTCGAGGCGCTCCGCGCCGAGCTGGAGCTCCGAGCCGACGCTCTCGACGCGCGCTGGGGGCCCGCCGGAGTTGGGGGCCGACCGACCCTGGACTCCCTCTATCTCGGCGGCGGGACACCCTCGCTCCTGCCGGGGCCCGAGGTGGCCGCGATCATCGACCTCGCAACCCGCCGCTATGGCCTCAGCCGGGGCGCGGAGATCACCCTGGAGGCGAATCCGGGGCGGGAAGACCGGGGCGATCTGGCCGCCCTGGCCGAGGCCGGGGTGACCCGGATCTCGTTCGGCGCCCAGGCCCTCGACGACGCGACCCTCCACGACCTGGGTCGCCGGCACCGGGCAGCCGACGTCGGCGACGCCGTCGGGGAGGCCCGGGCCGCGGGGATCCCGTCGCTGAACCTCGATCTCCTGTACGACGCGCCGGGCGGCTCGATCGAGGGCTGGATGACGACCCTGGATTGGGCCCTCGAGCTCGAGCCCGATCACCTGTCCCTGTACGCCCTGACGCTCGACGACCCGGACGCCGAGGGTCTCACCGGGCCCGGCGGCGACCATCTCCCGGTGAGCCGCGGCGCCCGGCGCTGGCGGGAGGCGGCCCGGGCCGGCCAGGACGAGGACCGTGCCGCGGCGATGTATCACCATGCCGTCCACCGCCTTGCCGCCGCGGGCTTCGACGGCTACGAGATCAGCAACTGGGCTCGACCCGGCCACGCGTGCCGCCACAACCTCGCCTACTGGGAACGGCGGCCGCATGAGGCGGTCGGGCCCGGGGCCCACGCCTTCGATGGGGCGACGCGCCGCTGGAATGGCGCCCGCCTGGACGGCTACATCGCCGCGCTCGTCCCGGGCGGCGGAGGCGCGCCGCGGCTGCCACCGGGTGGAGAGGAGGCCATCGACCCGGCCACCGCGGAATCGGAACGCGTGATCCTGGGCCTCCGGACTGCCCGTGGGATTCCGGGATCCGACGCGTTCGTGCCGCCGCTCGACGAGCACTTCGGCTGGGCCCTCGCGGCAGAGCTCCTGGAGGTCACCACCGAGGACAGGATCGTCCTCACCACGCGGGGCCGTCTCCTCTCGAACGAGCTGTTCGCCAGGCTCGTGTAGCCGGACGGGCAGCCGGACGGGCCGCCGTTGACGCTCGACCCGCTCGCCTGCTACCATCGCACGGTCGTTAGCACTCTGGCATGGAGAGTGCTAACCATCAGTCTCAAACGGGAGCACAGGCCTTGGCGCGACGAATCAGGCGCACCATCGGCCCCCTGGACCTCCGGGCACAGGCGATCCTCCGGGCCGTCATCGAGGAATATGTCACGACCGCCACGCCGGTCGGCAGCCAGGCGCTCGTGGAGCGCTACGGCCTCGGCGTGTCCAGCGCCACCGTCCGGAACATCCTCGCCGAGCTCGAGCTCGGCGGCCTGCTGACCCACCCCCACACGTCGGCGGGCCGGCTGCCGACCGACGAGGGCTACCGCTGGTACGTCGAGTCGATCATCGACGCGGCGCCCGTGCCCGAGGTCGAGCAGCTGATGATCCGCCACCAGTTCGGCCAGGTCGAGTTCGCCAGCGAGCACTGGTTCCGCCTGGCCGCGTCGACCATCGCCTCGATCACCCGCTCCGCGGGGCTGGCCACACCCGCCAAGCCGGCCAACGCTCACATCCGGCGGGTCGACCTCGTGTCGATCAGCGCTCGCCTGGCGAGCCTCGTCCTCGTCCTCCGCGAGGGTGCCTTGAAACAGGCCCTCGTGACCCTCGATTCCACGGCCGACCAGGACACCCTGACCGCGGTGGCCGGCCTCCTCAACGACCTCGTCGATGGACGGACCGCGACCCAGATCGAGCGGGCCCTGGGAGCCATCCCCGCCGACCACCCCCACGGCGAGCTTGCCCGCCGGGTCGGGGAGCGGATCCTCAAGGCGCTTCGCGACTACGACGGCGAGGCCGTCGAGGAAGTCTTCAGCGAGGGCCTCCTGAACGTGATGCGCGCGCCCGAGTTCGCCGAGAGCGAGAAGCTCCGACGTGTCTTCTCGGCCCTCGAGAACCGGACCTATCTCGGCGAGCTCGTCGGTTCGGTCGCCGCCGCCGGGAGGGTCCGCGTCTTCATCGGCCACGAGAATCAGGCCGCGGACATGCAGGAGGTCGCCCTCGTCCTCGCGCCCTACGGCCGGCCCGGCCGGGGCATCGGCGTCGTCGGCGTCCTCGGGCCGACGCGCCTGGCCTATCCCCAGGCGATCGGCACGGTTCGCTTCGTGTCCGGGCTGATGAACGAGCTCGTCGACCACCTGTACGCCTGACCCTGCCGATGCCACACCACCCGAGAGGTTCCATGGACCGCCGGACCCGGGCCCAGCAACGGGCCGACGAGATCGACATCTCGCCGACGAAGCTCCTCGCCGAGATCGAACGCCTGGCCGGCGAGCGCGATGCGGCCGTGCAGGAGAAGGACGACTTCCTGGGCGCGCTCCAGCGCGAGCGGGCCGAGTTCGTCAACTTCCGACGCCGGACGGCCGAGGAGCGCCAGGCGATGCTCGGGCTGGCCGCCGAGGGCCTCATCAGCAAAGTCCTCGCCCTGGCCGACGACTTCGATCGGGCCATCGAGGTGCGGCCGTCGACGATCGCCGACGACCCCTGGGTCGAAGGCATCACCGCGATCGATCGGAAGCTCCGCCAGCTCCTCGAGAGCGAGGGCGTCTCGCCGATCGACGCGGCGCCGGGGACCCCGTTCGACCCGCGGGAGCACGAGGCCGTCGCCAGCGTGCCCGGCACCGGCCAACCGGATGGATCGATCGTCAACGAGCTGCGGCGTGGTTACCGGCTCCGCGATCGAGTCCTTCGCCCAGCCCTCGTCGCGGTCGCCGCGAGCGACCCGGCCGCGGCCGGCGAAGGCGCGGTCGAGACCGACCAGCCAATCCACTGAACGACCAATCACGACAACGACCCGAACCAGCACCGACACAGGAGCCAACAACGTGGGAAAGATCATCGGCATCGACCTCGGCACGACGAACTCGGTCGTGGCCGTCATGGAGGGCGGCGAGCCCACCGTCATCGCCTCGGCCGAGGGCGGTCGGACCGTGCCCTCGGTCGTCGCCTTCACGAAGACGGGCGAGCGGCTCGTCGGTCAGCTGGCCAAGCGCCAGTCCGTCACGAACCCCGCCAACACGGTCTACTCGATCAAGCGTTTCATGGGCCGTCGTTGGGACGACCCGGAGGTCAAGCACAGCAAGGGCCTGGTCCCCTACGCCATCCAGAAGGATTCGAAGACGGACGGCGTCATGGTCAAGGTCGGCGATGCCAAGACGTATTCGCCGCCCGAGATCAGCGCGATGATCCTCCAGAAGCTCAAGGCCGACGCCGAGGCCTACCTGAACGAGAAGGTGACCGAGGCGGTCATCACCGTCCCGGCCTACTTCGACGACACCCAGCGCCAGGCGACCAAGGACGCCGGCAGGATCGCCGGCCTGGACGTCAAGCGGATCATCAACGAGCCGACGGCGTCCGCCCTGGCCTACGGCCTCGACAAGAAGCACGACGAGAAGATCGCCGTCTACGACCTCGGCGGCGGCACCTTCGATATCTCGATCCTCGAGCTCGGTGACGGGGTCTTCGAGGTCAAGGCGACGAACGGTGACACCCACCTCGGCGGCGACGACTTCGACCAGCGGGTCATCGACTGGCTGCTGGCCGAGTTCAAGAAGGACCAGGGGATCGACCTGTCGAAGGACCCCCAGGCCCTCCAGCGCCTCAAGGAGGCGGCCGAGAAGGCCAAGATCGAGCTCAGCTCGACCATGTCGACCGAGATCAACCTGCCCTACGTGACGGCCGACGCCTCAGGTCCCAAGCACCTCGTGATGAACCTGTCGCGGGCCAAGCTCGAGGACCTGGTGGCGGATCTCGTCGAGAAGACGAAGGGCCCGGTCCAGGCCGCTCTCAAGGACGCCGGCCTCAAGCCGGCCGACATCGACGAAGTCATCCTCGTCGGCGGGATGACCCGCATGCCGGCGGTCCAGGAGCTCGTCAAGAGCCTCTTCGGGAAGGACCCCCATCGCGGCGTCAACCCCGATGAGGTCGTGGCCGTCGGCGCGGCAATCCAGGCCGGCGTCCTCGGCGGCGAGGTCAAGGACGTCCTCCTCCTCGACGTCACCCCGCTGTCCCTCGGCATCGAGACCCTCGGCGGCGTCATGACCCGGCTGATCGACCGGAACACGACGATCCCGACCTCGAAGTCGCAGGTCTTCTCGACGGCCTCGGACAACCAGAGCCAGGTCGAGATCCACGTCCTCCAGGGCGAGCGTGACTTCGCCCAGGACAACAAGACCCTCGGCCGGTTCATCCTCGACGGGATCCCGCCGGCTCCCCGGGGCATCCCCCAGATCGAGGTCGGCTTCGACATCGACGCCAACGGCATCCTCGACGTCAAGGCCAAGGACCGGGCGACCGGCAAGGAGCAGCAGGTCCGGATCACCGCCTCGTCGATGCTCGACAAGGCGGCCGTGGACCAGATGGTCCGCGAGGCCCAGGAGCACGCCGAGGAGGACCGCAAGCGGCGCGAGGAGGTCGAGACCCGCAACCAGGCGGAGCAGCTCACCTACCAGGCCGAGAAGACGCTCAAGGACCTCGGCGACAAGGTCTCGGCCGAGGACAAGGCCGAGGCCGAGACGAAGATCGCCTCGCTCCGCGAGAGCCTCAAGGGCGACGACCTGGACGCGGTCCGGTCCGGCGCCACGGCCCTGGCCGAGACGCTGTCGCGCATCGGCGCGGCCGCGTACCAGGCCGGTGCCGAGGCGGCCGCAGGTGCCGACGGCGGGTTCAACCCCGACGGGGCCGAGGCCTTCCGGAGCGGTGACGGCGACCACGACGGCGCCGGGGAGAGCGACGAGGGCGGCGACGCGGGCGCCGGTGAGGAGACGGTCGAGGGCGAGTTCAAGGAGGTCTGAGCCCCCTCGGGTTCGCTGTCGCTCACGGTCCGCCGGCCAGCGCCGCCGCGCCGTGCCGCATCCTCGGCTCGCCGCTTCGTGCCCGCCGCGCCGTGCCGCATCCTCGGCTCGCCGCTTCGTGCCCGCCGCGCCCCAGGCGCCCCGTCGGGCGATCACGCAACGTTTGCCAGCCAGTCAAAGGACGACTGGTCGTCCGAAGATTCCCGACAGGCCACGCGGCCGGTGACTACCTGTCCAATCCAGCCGTGCCTCGCGACGTAATCCGTCGTCTTCGAGCCGTGCCTTGACTGGGTGTCAGGAACAAGACCCCGCCGATCGGCCCTGCGGGCCGCGCTAACCAGGCTCGGACCGCTGACCCACGCTGCGGGAGCGCGACATCCATCGTCGCGGCATGGGCGCTCAGCCGGCGGCGACTCGTGCGGTCTTCTCCAAGAACGAGCAGGCGCGAGACGCTCCTCGCCCGCCAATCGCGGTCCTGGGCGATCCGCCGCGCGAGTCGACCTTTCCGGTCGATCCCGGCGAGCAACGATTGGAGGTCGGCGACCGCGGACTTGACCTCGATGACGAGAAGGGCGCGACTGCTCCCGTGGAACGCCAGCACGTCGATGGATCCTCGCTCGCCGAAGATCGCGAACGTGACCTCGGTGGCGACCTCCCAGTCTCTCGAACGCAGGAGACGCACGATCGCATCGACGAGCTCGGCGTGGGCGGCGTCGAGGAGTCGGTCGAGGTCTTCGCCATGCCAATACAGCCGAACCGCCACTCGAGCGCCAAGGGCTTCGGCGATCCGGTCGACCGTTCGCAGCGCAAGCAGGTGGGCGAGGCCTCGCTCTGCGCGTGAGATCGCGGATTGCGATGAGCGAGCGCGGACCCCGAGCTCGTGTTGCGTCCAACCGCGGCGGCGGCGGAGGGCACGGATCGAGAGGCCGAGGCGGACCACGTCCATCAGCGGGAAGCATGATTCCTCGCGCTCGCCGGCCAGTTGCCGATCAGTCACCTGCCAATTCCGGACCGGCGCCCGGCGGGCCGATCCCGGGTAGGATTCGGCATTCATGTCCGTTCCGGAATCGCCAACCGCGCTGATCCACGCCCGAGGCCTCACCAAGCGCTTCGGCACCTTCACCGCGGTCGACGCCGTCGACTTCGACGTCGCGCCCGGTGAGGCGTTCGGCTTCCTGGGCCCGAACGGCGCCGGCAAGACGTCGACGATGCGGATGATCGGCGCCGTCTCGCCGGTGACCGACGGGACCCTGACCGTGCTCGGCCTGGACCCCCGGACCCAGGGTCCCCAGATCCGGGCCCGCCTGGGCGTCGTCCCCCAGCAGGACACGCTCGACACCGAGCTCACGGTTCGCGAGAACCTCGTCCTCTACGGCCGCTACTTCGGCATGTCGAGGGACGAGTGCAGTCGCCGGGCCGACGAGCTCCTCGACTTCGCCCAGCTGACGGAGCGTCAGAACGATGAGGTCGAGCCCCTGTCGGGCGGCATGAAGCGGCGGCTCACGATCGCTCGGGCGCTGATCAACGAGCCGGAGCTGCTCCTGCTCGACGAGCCGACGACCGGGCTCGATCCGCAGGCCCGGCACCTCCTCTGGGACCGACTCTACCGCCTCAAGCAGCGCGGGGTCACCCTGGTCCTGACGACCCATTACATGGACGAGGCCGAGCAGCTCTGCGACCGGCTCGTCGTCATGGATAAGGCCATGATCGTGGCCGAGGGCTCGCCCCGGCAGCTGATCGAGCGCTACTCGACCCGGGACGTCACCGAGCTCCGCTTCGCGCCGGAGGTGCACGATCGGCTCGACGGCCAGCTCGACGGCCTGGCCGACCGGATCGAGCGACTGGCCGATCGCGTCCTCCTCTACGCCGACGACGGCGACGCGGTCGCTGTGGCGGCCCACGAGCGCGGCCTGAAGCCCGAGACCGTCCTCGTTCGACGCTCGACGCTGGAGGACGTCTTCCTGCGCCTGACCGGCCGGTCGTTGATCGAGTAGCCGTGCCGGCGATCGCCCGTGTCCTCGAGCATCGCGTCGTCCAGTACCGGCGGACGTTCCGGTCGTCGGCGTTCACCTCGTTCCTGAGCCCGTTCCTGTTCCTGACGGCGATGGGCCTCGGCCTCGGCGGGTACGTCGACCGCTCCGGCGGCACGGCCCTCGGCGGCCTGTCCTACCTGGAGTTCCTGGCGCCCGGTCTCCTCGCCGCGACGGTCATGCAGACGGCCGCATTCGAGGCGACCTTCCCGATCATCGGCGGCCTGAACTGGCAGCGGACCTTCCACGCGATGTACGCGACGCCGCTCTCCCCGGCGGACATCGCCCTCGGGAACCTGGCCTGGATGGCCATCCGCCTGACGATGATCGCGACGGTCTTCACCGCGGTCATCGTCATCCTCGGCGCCGCCCACTCGCCGCTCGTGGTCCTGGCGATCCCGGTCGCGGTCCTGACCGGCATGGCCTTCGCCGCCCCGATCGCCGCGTTCTCGGCGACGCAGCGGACCCCGAGCAAGTTCAACGTCATCTTCCGGTTCGGGATCACGCCGCTGTTCCTGTTCTCCGGGACGTTCTTCCCGGTCGAGACCCTGCCCGGGCCGATCCAGGTCGTCGCCTGGCTGTCGCCGCTGTGGCACGGCGTCGACCTCAGCCGAGGCCTTGCCCTCGGCACCTTCGCCGACCACCCGCTGGTCATGCTCGCCCACGTCGTCGTCCTGGTGGCGATCGTGGTCGTGGCCTCGTGGGCGGCGGTCGTGACCATCGGGCGGAGGCTGGTCCGCGGATGACCCTGCCGCTGCGCCTCGCCCCGCCGCTCCTGTTCGGCAGCCGCCGGAGCCTCCACCTGATCGAGCGGAACCTGTACGTCTACCGCCACACCTGGATGGTCATCCTGTCCGGCTTCTTCGAGCCGCTGTTCTACCTGGTCGGCATCGGCTTCGGCCTGGGCCAGCTGGTCGGCAAGGTCCCCGGGCCGGGCGGCACCGAGATCCCGTACCAGCTGTTCATCGCCCCGGCCCTCCTCGCCAGCTCATCGATGAACGGCGCGATCACCGAGGCGACGCTCAACTTCTTCTTCAAGCTGAAGTACCAGAAGACCTTCGAGTCGATCCTGTCGACGCCGCTCTCGACCGCCGACATCGCCCTCGGGGAGCTCGGCTGGGCGTTGATCCGGGGCGGTCTGTACACGACGGGGTTCCTCGTGATCATGGTCGTCCTTGGTCTCGCGATCTCGCCCTGGCTGGTCTTCGCCCTGCCCGCGGCGCTCCTCATCAGCCTCGCCTTCGGCGCCGTGGGGATGGCGGCCACGTCGTTCATGCGATCGTGGCAGGACTTCGACCTCATCCAGCTCGTGATCCTGCCGATGTTCCTGTTCTCGGGAACGTTCTATCCGCTCGATGCCTATCCCGAGCCGCTCCGCCTGGTCGTCCAGGCGACGCCCCTCTACCAGGGCGTCGATCTCCTGCGTTCCCTGGCGGTCGGCCACGTCGACTGGGGGATCCTGATCCACGTCGCCTACCTGTCGATCCTCGGGATCGGCGGCTTGGTCGTCGTCTCCCGCCGGCTCGACCGGCTCCTCCTGAAGTAGGCGGCGGGCGATGGCCACGACGCCCGCCGAGGAGCGTCGTGCCGCCCTCGACAGCCTGCGAGACGAGATCGTCGGCTGCCGGCGCTGCCCCCGGCTCGTCGCTTGGCGCGAGCAGGTCGCGCGCGAGAAGGTCGCCCGCTTCCGTGACGAGCCCTACTGGGGCCGACCGCTGCCGGGCTTCGGCGATCCCGACGCGCGGCTGCTCATCGTCGGACTCGCCCCGGCCGCCCACGGCGGCAACCGGACCGGCCGGGTCTTCACCGGCGACGCCTCGGGCGACTTCCTGTGGACGGCCCTCCACGAGCTCGGGCTCGCCGATCGAGGGTCCAGCCGGCGGGCGGACGACGGGCTGACGCTCACGGGCGTGCGGATCGCGGCGGCGGTCCGCTGCGCACCGCCGCTCAACAAGCCGACGATCGGGGAGCGCGACGCGTGCGCCCCGTTCCTCGCCCGCGAGCTCGCGCTTCTCGACACGGCGGGGGTGGTGCTGGCCCTCGGCCAGTTCGGATGGGACGTGGTCCTCAGGGTCCTGGCCGAGGCGGGCGAGGCCGTGCCCCGACCACGGCCTCGATTCGGGCACGGCGCCGAGGCGCCGATCGGCCCGCGGATCCTGGTCGGCTCCTACCACCCCAGCCAGCAGAACACGTTCACCGGCAAGCTGACCCCGGCCATGTTCGCCGCGGCCCTGGCCCGGGCGGCGGGCCTCGCCGGCCTGGGGGTCAGCGACCCACGTCCCTGAGCGGTCCTGGCCCGGAGCCGGTGCCGGCTCCGCCGGCGCGTCCAGCCCCCTCGGACAGCGGCGCGGCGGGGCCGGTGCGACGGGCGCCGATGCAGCTCAGCTGTCGCCGGCGGCCAGCCAGCGATCGACATACCGGTCGAGGCGCGAGAACTCGACGCCGGGGAGCCCGCGGCATGCCGCGATGAACTCCTCGAGCATCGCCATCCGATGACCTCGGCCGATGCACTCCGGGTGCATCGTGACTGTGAGGAGACCACCAGGCGCGTGCTCGTGCGCATACCGCAGCTCGCCGGTCCAGAGCTCGAGGACCCGGGACGGGGCGGCCAGGCCGTCGCGGCCCGGCCCGGGCTCGAAGATCGGCCAGTCGTCGAGACCCCAGTAGACGGGCACCTGGACGAGCGAGCCCTCGGCGCCGAAGGTCGTCCCGTCGGCGACCGCGTGGCGGTCGCCATGACGGACCCGGAAGAGCCGGTAGTCGTCCGACATCAGCGATGAGTCGTAGGTGAAACCGGCGGCCTCGACGAGCTCGAGCGTCCGCGACCCGAGGGCCCAGTACGGCGCGCGATGGCCGCGCGGCGCCTCGCCCGAGGTCTCCCGCACGGCGTTGACGCTGTGCTCGAGGATCCGCTTCTGCTCGTCCTCGGCCAGCTCCGAGAAGTCCTCGTGGTACCAGCCGTGACAGGCCAGCTCGTGACCGTCGGCCAGGATCGCCTCGATCGAGTCCGGGAACGTGACGAGCGTGTGGCCCGGCACGAACCAGGTGCTCGGGATCCGCTCGTCCCGGAGCAGCTCGAGGATCCGCGGCGCGCCGACCCGGGGGCCGAACTCCCCATGCGAGAACTTCACCGGCGGGTCGCCTCGCCGGACGCTGTCAGAGATCGCATCGTGGTCGAACGTCAGGGCAACGGTCAGGCGGGGTGTGTCCATGGCCAGCGATGGTACGCGCGCCGATGCC
This sequence comes from uncultured Chloroflexia bacterium, assembly GCA_963719145.1. Taxonomy (GTDB): domain Bacteria; phylum Chloroflexota; class Limnocylindria; order Limnocylindrales; family CSP1-4; genus UBA5189. The sequence continues at coordinate 534,747 of CAVRAX010000003.1, read as the reverse complement.
GGCCATCCCACTCGTCGGGCGTTGGCCCGTAGACTTCCGCGTGCATGGCCACCACGACCGACTACTACGGGATCCTCGGGCTGACGAGAGGCGCCTCGGACGCCGAGATCAAGAAGGCGTTCCGGAAGCTCGCCCAGCAGTGGCACCCGGACGTGAACCAGGATCCGGAGGCGCACGAGCGCTTCAAGGCGATCAACGAGGCCTACCAGGTCCTGTCAGACCCGGACCGGCGCCAGCGCTACGACATGTTCGGGAGCGCCGGCATCGAGGGTGACCCCGGCCTCTCCGGCTTCGGTGGCTTCGCCGACATCTTCGACGCCTTCTTCGGCGGCGCCGCCGGTGCGGCGGCCGGCCGGCGAGGCCGTCCGGCCTCGGGCTCCGATCTCAGGTACGACCTCCGGATCACCTTCAAGGAAGCCGTCCTGGGCACCGAGAAGGAGATCGAGTTCCCAGTCCTCGGCCGCTGCGAGACATGCGACGGCAGCGGTGCCAGGCCGGGCACGGAGACGACGACGTGCCCCCAGTGCAACGGGCGGGGCGAGGTCCGCTCGGTCCGCCAGACGATGCTCGGCCAGATGGTCAACGTGGCCACCTGCCCCCGCTGCCACGGAGACGGCCGGATCGTCGAGGCGCCCTGCGAGACCTGCCACGGCGACGGCCGCACGGAGCGCCGGCGGACGCTCCGGGTCACGATCCCGGCCGGCATCGACGAGGGTCACCAGATCCGCATCTCGAACGAAGGTGAGGTCGGGCCACGCGGCGGCCCGGCGGGCAGCCTCTACGTCGCCGTCCACGTCACGCCGCACCCGGAGCTCAAGCGTGAGGGCACCGAGCTGATCTACGAGGCGACGATCGGGATCGCCCAGGCGGCTCTCGGGACGAGCATCCTGGTGCCCTCCGTCGAGGGCGAGGACGAGGAGGTCGAGATCAAGCCCGGAACCCAGCCCGGAACGGAGATCAGGATCCGGGGTCGGGGCGTGCCGCACCTCCGGCGGAGCATCCGCGGCGACCTCCACGTCATCGTCGACGTCGACGTGCCGACGCGGCTCAGCAAGTCGGAGCGTGAGGCACTCGAGGCCTACGCGACGGCCGCCGGTGAGATCGTGACCGAGGGCAAGGCCGGCATCCTCGACAAGGTTCGTGACGCGCTCGGCTGACGCGCGGGCCGGCGAAGCCGGCAGACCCTCCCCGACGGCGGCCTGGCTGGAGCTCGCGGTCGAGGCCGACGTGGAGGCCGTCGAGGCAGTCAGCGAGATCCTCGGCCGGGTGGCCCCCGGCGGCTCGAGCGTCGAGCCGGCCTTCGAGCTCGTCGAGGAGGGACTCGCGGCGCGTCTTGACCCGACCCGGCCGGCGATCGTCCGGGCCTATGTGCCGGCCGGCGACGCCGCGACGGTGGAGCGAGCGGAGCACCTGGTCGTGGCCGCGCTCGGACACCTCCAGGCATTCGGCCTCCGGCCGATCGGTGAGCTCCGGACGCGGTGGGTCGTCGAGGCCGACTGGGCGGAGGCCTGGAAGCGGCACTTCCCGGTCCTGCGGGTGGGCGACCATCTCGTGATCCGGCCGACGTGGCGGCGGCACCGCCGGGCCCCGGGCGACGTCGTCCTGGCGCTCGATCCGGGGATGGCCTTCGGAACCGGCCTTCACCCGACCACGCGGCTCTGCCTCCGGGCCCTCGAGCGGGTGGCCGCGGCGGGCGGCGTCGCCGGCGCCAGGGTCCTCGACGTCGGCTGCGGCTCGGGCATCCTGGCGATCGCGGCGGCCAGGCTGGGAGCGGCGACGGTCAGGGGCGTCGACACGGATCCCATCGCCGTCGAGGCGACCCGCGCGAATGCCCGCCGAAACCGCCTCGCCCGGCGGATCAGCGTCGGGCCGGGCTCGATCCCGACCCATGCCGCGCCGTTCGACGTCGTCGTCGCCAACCTCATCGCCTCGCTCCTCGTCGCCCTGGCCGGCCTGCTTCGCGACGAGCTGCTGCCCGGCGGCCGGCTCGTCGCCTCGGGGATCTTCGTGGACCGCGAGGCGGAGGTGCGGGCAGCGTTCGACGCGGCCGGTCTTGCCATCGACGAGCGGACGAGCGAGGGCGAGTGGGTGGCCCTCGTCGCGCGCCGGCGGGCATAGGCAGGTCAGAGGGCCCGTCGTCCGCGCGGCCCATACAATCGGCCGGTGCCGACGCCCCTCCTCCCCATCATCCTCGTCGTCCACATCGCCCTCGCCGTCGGGCTCCTCCTGCCGTCGCTGCTCCTGCCGTTCGCCCTTCGGACGCGGCGGGCGCCGCTGGATTCGGGCGGCGGCGTCGTTCGCGCCCTGCTGGCCCTGCAGTCGGGCGGGACGGTCGTGCTCGGGCTCGGGCTCGCGGTGACCGGCGGCGGGCTCATCGTCGCCCTGGGCGGGCAGCTCCTCGGCCAGCCCTGGCTGCTCGTCGCCCTCGGCGTGTACGCGGCCAACCTCGCCCTGGCCTTCTTCGTCCAGCGTCCGAACCTCCGGCCGCTCCTGAGGATCCGCGGGGCCGCCGACGACCCGGCCTGGGTCGCCCGGGCCCGCCGGCAGCGCTACGTTTCCTACGTCATGGCCGGGCTCGTCGGGACGATCGGGTTCCTGATGAGCACGAAGCCGGAGCTGTGGTGAGCCGATGACCAGCCCCGATCGCGTCGCCGACTGCCTCTTCTGCCGGATCGTCGCCGGCGAGATCCCCTCATCGACCGTCCATGCAGACGACGCCGTCATGGCGATCCGCGACATCGCGCCCCGGGCGCCGACGCACATCCTGCTCATGCCGACGCGACACATCGCGTCCGCGGCCGACCTCACGGTCGCGGACGGCGACCTCCTTGGCAGGATCTTCGGCGTTGCCGCCGACGTCGCCCGGGCCGAGGGGATCGCCGACCGCGGCTACCGCGTCGTGACGAACGTCGGGACATGGGGCGGCCAGACGGTCGACCACCTCCACTTCCACCTCATGGGCGGCCGGGCCTTCGACTGGCCCCCGGGATGACCCCGGAACCCTCCGCCAACAGGCGGGCCATCGCGATCGCGATCGTCGGCGTCGTCGGCATCGTCGTCATCGCGGCGCTGGCCGGCGGCGCGGGCTCACCCGACGCCGCCACGTTCCCTCCGGTCGGGGCGACGACCGGGTCGGCCGGCAGCGCGGCCGCGGCGACCCGCGCCGACGTCGTCCGGGCCCTCGCCGGACAGGGTCTCCAGGCCGAGGACTCGGTGATCCCGTATCGGCCGGCCGAGGCCCCGGGCTTCGCGACAGCCGCGCGCGTCGTCGTCCGGGCGATCCTGCCCGATGATCCCGGCCACGGCCTCATCGTGATCTACGAGTTCGCCAACCCGGGGGCCGCGACCGCTGCGGCCCGGGAGCAGGCGGACTACATCGCGAGCGGCGTGGGGCGCGTCCAGTTCCCGACCGTTTCCCGCTTCGTGATTCGCGTCGTCGGTTCCACGGCCGTCTTCTTCACCTGGTCGCCCGGTGACTCGCCGGACCCCCGCACCGCGTCGATCGCCACGGCGCTCGAGACGCTCGGGACCGGAGTGCCGGTCCCGGCCTGAGCGATGCCCAGGCCCGGGACGGGACGGCCGGCATCGGAGACCCGGAGCGCCCGACGCAGGCGACGCGTCAGGGCACGAGATCGCGATTCGGAGCATGATCGGAGCGTGAGCTGCCGCCTCCGTGGCCGGCCCGGGGTGCTCCCGGCCGATTGATCCTCGAGCGGTGGCTCCAGTGGGTCGCACTCGGAGCGCACCGGGCGCGGCAGGAATCCACGGATGCGGGATGATCAGCAGCGCCTTGACCGCCCCTCCGGGCTCGATGCCCCCTCCCCGGGCATGGCGGTGCTCCCGATGAGCGGGGTCCGATCGCTCCGCATCGCCCAGGTCGCCCCGCCGCTCGAACGCGTGCCGCCCGCCGCGTACGGCGGGACGGAGCGGGTCGTCCACGCGTTGACGGTCGAGCTCGCCCGGCGCGGCCACGACGTCACGGTCTTCGCCAGCGGCGACTCGGATGTTCCGTGCCGACTCGTGCCGACGGTCGAGCGGGCGCTGTGGCCGGCCGGCTTCGCTGACGACCCGAGCCCACACTTCCTGTCCACGATCGGGGCGGTGATCGACCGCGCCGGCGAGTTCGACATCGTCCACAGCCATCTCGAATGGTGGAGCCTGACGCTCCAGCGAATGCTCTCGATCCCCCTCGTCTCGACGTTCCACGGGCGGCTCGACATGCCCTGGACGCGAGAGGCCCTGGCAAGCCGGCCGAGCGGCCTGGTCGCTGTCAGCCGGAGCCAGGCGTCGGTCCACCCGGGCCTCGACTGGACGGTCATCCACAACGGCCTGGCCCTCCGGACGATGCCGTTTGCGAACGCGCGGACCGAGGCGTTCTGCTTCGTCGGCCGGGTCGACCCGGCCAAGGGCATCCTCGAGGCGATCGAGATCGCGAGGCGGACCGACCGGCCACTGCGCATCGCGGCCAAGATCGGGCTGACTCCCGAACAACGCTCGTACTACGAGGATGTCGTTCGCCCCGCCATCGCCCAGGCGGGACGAGGCGTGGAATTCCTCGGTGAGCTGGGCGCGGGCGAGCGGAACCGGCTCCTCGCCGAGAGCCATGCGACGCTCATGCCGGGTGCCTGGCCCGAGCCGTTCGGCCTCGTCGCGATCGAGTCTCTGGCCTGTGGAACGCCGATCCTCGCCCGGCGCGCCGGCGCCTTGCCGGAGATCATCCGCGACGGCCTCGACGGCTTCTTCGGTGACGATGCGACCCATCTGGCGTTCCTCGCGGCCGGGATCGGGCGGCTCGATCGGGCCGCGATCCGGGAGCGGGTCGTCGAGCGCTTCTCGGCAGCTCGCATGACGGATCGCTACGAGGAGCTGTACCGTCGCCTCGTGGCCGCGAATCCACGGCGAGCGCTGATCGCAGGCCCGGCGCGGACGGGCCCGCGACCCGGGTCGGAGCCGTCAGAAGCGCGGCCGGGGATCGTTGCCGGCGGGTCCCAAAGGTCCGCCCCGGGTCCGGGGCCCGCCGGCCTCGTGCCGGTTGGGCCGGGCTTCCCGGCGGGGCAATCCATCGGCCCGGAGCGCGTCCGACCGGGGCGCGGGAGCCGACGACCGTCGGAGCCGGCGGTCGCTCCGGACGACGTCGGTCGCTGAAGGACGTCGCGGATCCGAAGGAAGACGGAGCTCGCCGCAGCAACCCGGCTCAGACCCGGATGATGAGGTCGAGGTCGCCGCTCCGGCGGAGCACCTCGGCGCTCGTCGTGCCGCGCCAGCGATGGAACAGGAGGTCGACCGTCTGGCTGCCGACACGCAGGTTACGGACCGTCACCCGGCCGAGCCATGCGGGGAGATCCGGCTGGTCGAGCACCAGCATGCCCTCGGCAGCGCGGGGCTGCATGCCGAGCATGGTCTGGAGCAGCGACAGCGGCGCCGCCGCCGCCCAGGCCTGCGGGGAGCACGCCACCGGATACGGGACCGGGACGGACGAGGGGTCCCGATCGAAGCCGCAGAACAGCTCCGGCAACCTGAATTCGGGCGCGTGCCGCGCCGCCTCGAAGATCCGGGTGGCGATCCGGCCCGCGTCGCCATGGCGTCCAGCCCGCTTCAGCCCGGCGGCGGCGATGGCGTTGTCGTGCGGCCAGATGCTGCCGGTGTGGTAGCCGATCGGGTTGAACCCCGGCTGTCCCGCGGCGTAGGTCCGCAGGCCCCAGCCGGACTCGAGCGCCGGGCCGAGCAGGTGCGCGCTCATCTGGTCGACCCGACTTTCGGGCACGATGCCGCTCCAGAGGCAATGGGCGGGGTTTGAGGTCATGGAGCCGACCTGGCGCTTCTCCCCGTCGAGAGCCACGGCGTAGAAGCCGACGTCCTCCATCCAGAACGCGTCGTCGAATCGGCGACGGAGATCGGCTGCGCTGGTCTCGAGCCTTTCTGCCAGCTCCGTCTCGTCGATCAGGCGGGCGAGCTCGGCAATCCGGATCTTGGCGTCGTAGACATAGCCCTGAACCTCGACGAGCGCGATGGGGGCCTGGGCGATGGACCCATCACGATGACGGATGGAGTCGCCGGAGTCCTTCCAGCCCTGATTGAAGAGCGTGCCCGGCTGACCTCTGCGGTACTCGACGAACCCGTCGCCGTCGAGGTCGCCGTCACCATCGATCCAGCCGAGGGCCGCGAGGACGTTCGGCCACAGCTCGCGAACGAGGGTCAGGTCGCCGGTCCAGCGCACGGTCTCGCCCAGCAGGACCAGCCAGAGGGGCGTCGCGTCGACGCTGCCGTAATACGGCCGATGCGGGATCTCGCCGGTCCGCATCAGCTCCCCGGTCCGAAGCTCGTGGAGGATCTTGCCGGGGGCCATGTCCCGGCTCGGGTCATGCTCCGTGGCCTGCCACTCGGCGAGCACTCGGAGCGTGTCGACGGCGAGCTCCGGCATGAACGGCAGCGCCTCGATGGCGGTGATGATGGAATCCCGTCCGAACAGGGTCGTGAACCACGGAATCCCGGCGGCCACGTAGTGCTCTCCGCTTCGGGGGCCGTCATTCATCAGCAGTCGGAGATCGGCGACGCTCCGGTGGATCGCGAGGTCCAGAAGCTCGCCGTCGGAGTCCACCTGTGCAGCGTGCTCGGACCACGCCTGATACGAGACGGCGGCGTGCTGCGGTGGCGCGATCGGGGCGGTCTGCGGCGTCATCGAGTGGACGGGGTGGGTGGCCATCTGGTCTCGGTGTTCCCGGTCCACCTCAGCCCTGCCGTGGTCTGCGTCCCGGGACGCCGCCTTCGGCGGGACGGTGGCTCCCGGCGCGCCCTCGAGGACCCGCGCCGAGTCCGACGAGCTCGGCCCGATCGGACGAAGGTCGGTCCAGAGGCGCCACTCGAACTCCGTGCTCGCGCCGGCCTCGACCGTCGCCGTCCAGCGCAGCCGCACCGATCCCTCGCCGCCGTGGCCCGGCGCCACATCGGCCGCAGGCCGCTCGTCGCGGGCGCTGACCTCGCCCGGCGTGAACACGAGGTACGACCGCCGAACGAGCGAGTCGAGGCCGACATACGAGAACACGAGGGTCCGGTCGGTGGCCGCGGTGTCGAGGAAGCGGCCACGGGTCCGACGGGCGAGACCGCGGACCTCGAAGATGTCGGCGGCGTCCATGTCGAGCTCGAGATCCACCGATATGGCCTGGTCGGCGGGGCTGAAGTTCGTGACCGTGATCTGCTCGGCGAAACCGTCGCCGATCCAGCGGTGGCGGAGCATCGAGAGCGACTGCCGGGCGACCTCGTCGACGATCTTGTCGTCTCGGTTCTTGAGGTACTCGGGGTTCGTCAGCTGAATCGTGCCCTCGTGGTTCGCGGAGGTTTGGGAGCGCAGCAGCGTCGGCCGAACTCCGTTCATCCTGAGCACGGCGCACGACAGCACCCGCGTGTCGAGGTCGTAGAGGCCGAGGCCGCGCCCGTCGGGATGGATGTCGCCGAAGCCGTCGGAGAGCAGGTAGAGGTTGCCGTGCTTGAGCACCGACACTCCGCCCAGGTCCGTGGCCGGCTCGATGACCGGCGCGGGGGCAGCAAGCCAACGGAGTCCCGTAGTCGTCGGCGGAGCGCCAACACGCGGCCGGGTCATCCACAGATTGTGCCGCCGATCGGGACGCGGCGTGGCGACGCGGAGCTTGCCGCTCGACGAGCGCCGCGCCGCGGTCAGCGCGGCCGGCCCTCGATGACCTCGACGAGGATGTCCGCACCGCGACGGCACTCGGCCGCATCGACGTCGAGGTGAGTGACGGCCCGGACCCGGCGAGGCCCGAAGGCGACGACGAGGACGCCCCGCTCGTGCGCACCGGCAACGACGGCCCCGGCGTCGGGCGCGTCGTCCTTCAGGTCGAAGACGACGATGTTCGTCCGGACCGAGGCGGGATCGAGCCTGACACGCCCGCTCGACGCCAGCCGCTCCGCGATCGCCCGGGCGTTGGCATGGTCCTCGGCGAGCCGGTCGACGTGGTGGTCCAGGGCATACAGGCCGGCCGCGGCCATGAGCCCGACCTGGCGCATCGCCCCGCCGGCCATCCGGCGATAGCGGAGGATCGCCGGGACGAGGTCGGCGGGTCCGGCCAGCAGCGCCCCGCCCGGGGCCCCGAGGCCCTTCGACATCGAGACGCCCACCAGGTCGAACGGGGCCGCCAGCGCGGCCACCGTCGTGCCGCTCGCGATCGCGGCGTTCCACAGGCGGGCGCCGTCCAGATAGGCGGCGATCCCGCGCTCCCGGGCGGCGGCACAGACGCGCTCCGCCTCGCCGGCAGGGAAGACCGTGCCCCCGGCGCGGTTATGCGTGTTCTCGATCTCGACGAGGGTCGTCGGCGGGTAGAGGAGATGCCCCCGCGGCTTGACCGCCGTCACGAATTCGGCCGCCGTGAACGCGCCGCCCCGGCCGATGGCGGTGAACTGAACACCGGCGTTCGCCGCGCCGGCGCCCGTCTCGTGCCAGACCGCATGGGCCTCGTCGGCCACGATCACGTCGTCGCCCGGTCGGGTCAGGGCTCGGAGGGCGACCTGGTTGGCCATCGTCCCGGTCGGCAGCCAGACGGCCGCCTCCTTGCCCAGGAGGCCGGCCACCCTGTCCTGGAGCCGGTTGATCGTGGGGTCCTCACCGAACTGGTCGTCACCGAGCTCGGCGGCGGCGATCGCGGCCCGCATGCCGGGCGTCGGAAGCGTGACGGTGTCCGAGCGGAGGTCGATCCGGTCCACGACACGGATTGTGACAGCGCCGGCCCGGTCGTCATCGTCGGCCGCCATCGCTGTGCCGGCGGTACGTCGGCCGAGATCCACGCCGCGCCGCCCGTCGTACATGCCTCCGATGTCACGCCACGCCTGCCGTCCGACGCTGCCGCCGCTCCTCGCTCCGCTCGTCGGCGCCACCGGCGCTCGGACGCCCGGGCGATGCTGATCCACGTGGCGCTCGACAGGCAGCCGCGGCAGGCCGCAGGATTGAGCGATGGGTGGGTCGACGGAGCGGTGACGAGCGAGGGCATCGAGCCCGAGTCGGACGATGGCATCCTGCTCCGGCGCGTCGCCGCGGGTGACGAGGCGGCGTTCATGACCCTCTACGATCGTCACGCCGACGCCCTGTTCGGGACCACGGTCCGATTCCTGCGTGATCGGGAATTGGCGGCCGAGGTGGTCCAGGAGGTCCTCGTGTCGGTCTGGCAACGGGCGGCCCAGTTCGACCCCCGGGCCGGCTCGGCCTTCGGCTGGCTGCTCGGGATCGCCAGGAACCGGGCGATCGACCGGCTGCGAGCCGAGGCTCGCCGCCCGCGGGCCGTTCGCGTCTGGGGATCGGACGACGAATTGAGCGATGCGGACGACCTCCTCGACTGGGCTGGACGGCGGCGCGGCTCCTCGGACGAGGGCGATCCCGCGCGCGAGGCCGACCGCCGCTGGACGCGCGCCCTCGTCCGCACGACCCTCGCCGAGATGCCGTTCGAGGAACGGCAGGTGATCGTCCTGGCCTACGACCACTCGCTCAGCCAGTCCGAGATCGCCGACCAGCTGGGCATGCCGATCGGGACCGTCAAGTCACGTACCCGCCGCGCCCTCGCGCGGCTCCGATCCAGCCTGGCGGATGTTCCGGACCTGCGACCCGGGGCCGAGGCGGCCGCGCCGTCAGGCGCCGCCGAGGCGGACCGATGAGCCGGCTCGGCCACGCCGAAGCCCACGAGCGCCTCGCCGACCTGGCCCTCGAGCCGGGTGCGCTCGACGCGCTGGGAGCGCCAGAGTCGAACCCGCTGGCCGCCCACCTCGCGACGTGCGCCACCTGCAGCGCGGATGTCGACGCCTGGCGGCGAACGCAGGCCAGGCTGGCCGAGGCACGCGGTCCCGTCGAGGATCGGGTGAATCTTGCGGAGCTCGCCGCCGACGAGCCGATCGGTGTGCCGGCCGGATTGCGCAACGCGGTGCGGAGCGCCATCCGACGGCAGCCCGGCGGGATGGCGTCGACGGCACGGCCCGGCCCGGCGGCAACGGCCGGCGTCGGCCCGGAATCTCGCCCGCCGGGCGGCCCCTCGTTGAGCTCGCTCGCGATCGAACCCCCGAGCCGGCCGCGCCTGGGCATGCAGCGGCCGAGCGTCCGCGGCGCCCTCGCCCTCGTCGCGGTCCTCGCGGTGGCCGTGGTCAGCGGAGCGACGCTCATCGACCAGGCGACCCGCCTCGACCAGGCTCGCAACGAGACCGCGGCGCTCCAGGCCGTGACCGCGACGGTCGATCGGATCCTCCGCGACCCCAGCCATTGGGTCGTCGACCTGCGTGGCGTCGACGGCCAGGTCGAGGGCTCCCTGTCATGGTCCAACCACGACATCGTGGTCCTGACGACGGCCCTCGAGCCGCCGCCCGCGGATCGCGTCTACCGCTGCTGGATCGAGCGCGACGGCGCGAGGTCCAAGGTCGGCGAGATGGTGTTCGCCGAGGGGACCGCGTTCTGGAGCGGATCGCTCGACGAATGGGCAACGACCTCGTTCGAGGCCGGCGGGACGTTCGGGGTCAGCCTCGAGCCCGTCGCCGGCCCGGCCGGCAACCCGGCCGTCCTGGCGGCCGAGCTTCCCGGCTGAGGCCGCGCCGGCCGGCGGTCAGCGCGTGTCGCTCGGGTCAGCGACCCGGCCCATGAACACGACGGCACCGGTCGGGACGTCGCGGATGAGGAACAGGAACGGCCGGTCGACGCGCAGCTCGATCGGGCCGGAGCCCCCCGGGCCGCTGGTGTCGCCCATCAAGATGACCGTGGCGGCCGCCGCCTCGGTGCCCGCCTCGTCGACCGTGATGTTCGCCTGGTGGATGACCAGCCGGATGAACAGCGCCACCTCGCTCGTGATCCCGGAGAAATCGGCCTGGTCCGGGTCGAACGCGGTCGGCATGCCCATCGCCGCGAGGACCGGCCCCAGATCGGCCCGAGTCTCCGTGTCGAACCGCGGCATCGTGAGGTCGACGTCGGTCGGCTGCATCGACGCGACGATCGAGTCGAGGAGTGCCGCGTCGAGGCTCGCCTCGAACGCCACGAGATCGTCGGGCACGATGACGGTCATCGCCAGGGCGTCGCCAACGTATGGCAGCTCGACCGCCCGCCAGCCCGTGCCGGCGCCGTAGCGCAACGCGTCGCGGTTCCGCATCATCGGCACGCTGACCGAGCTGCCGTCGAGGAGCGCGAACGCGCCGGTCGTCGTGTTGTCCTTCAGGAAGGGCGTGAGCCACGGCGCCTTGAGGTAGATGGCGTTGGCCAGCGCCAGCCGCGTATCCGTCGTGACCTGGCCGGGCTTGACGATCTCGGGGATCCGGTCCCCAGTCTGGTCTGACACCCAGGCGTTGATCGCCTGGCGCGCTGCCTCAGGGTCGGCGATGTAATCCAGGAGCCAGGCGCCGGCGCCATAGCGGGTCGCCATGGCGTCGAGGAACGAGGTCTCGAGGGCCATGCCACGCTGCGGGAAGATAGCGTTCGCGATCTTGAGGAGGATGTCGTGGCTCTCGCCGGCCGAATCGGCGAAGGTGCCGCTCCGGGCGGCGAGGGCCGCGTCGAGGGCGTTCGCCGCGTCGGCCAGGTCCTCGGCGCCGAGGTCGCGGAGCATCGCGTCCATCTCCGTCGCGGTCCGGCCGACGGCCCCGGCCCGGGCCATCGACAGCGCGATCGCGACGCTCGCCGGCGAGAGGACGATGTTGCCGGGCGAGGACGCGAGCCGACCGTAGAGGTCGAGTCCGAAGGCGTTGATGGCGTCGGCCGCGACGGTGGCGCGGGCCGGGTCGACCGTCGCCCGGGGCAGGTCGGAGCGAGCCAGCTCGACACTCCCGACCGGCGGGGCCGAGGGGGATGGGTTCGAGCTTGCTTGGCCGGTTGGAGCCGCCGTGGCCGTCGGCGTGGGGCCGGCGGAGGGTTGCGGCGAGAGCGAGCTCCCGCCGACGCAGGCCGTGACCAGCAGCACGGACGCCAGGAGCAGCCATCGTCGTCGCATCGTTCGCCTCCGCGCCATCAGACGCCGCGTCGGCGCTCGAAGTTGCGGGCCGTATGTCGCGAACGGACGGGCGGTTCAGCCCCCTCGGCGCCGGTTGCGACGCCGGCCGGCACCGGCCCCGGCCGCCCGTACGGGCACCTCCGCCGGCGGGACATGGGGGAGCCCCTGCTGGTCCCGGAGCCCGCTCCGGATGATGCGCTCGAGCTCGGCCACCGCCCGTGGGTCGGTCTCGACCGGTTGGTACGCGCCCAGTCGCCGGTCCACCTCGGCCGTCGCCCGGGCGGCCGCGTCGAGGGCCCCGGCCCTGACCCAGCTCTCGCGGTTGTCGCGCTCCCAGACCCGCGAGGGCAGGTATAGCTCCGAGGGCCAATGGTCCGTCGTGTGCTCGGCCGTGATCAGGTGCTGGTCGGCCCGGAGCTGGGCCAGGAGGCCGTCGACCGGCAGGTCGTCGACGGGGTGGACGTCGCGGGTGAAATGGAGGACCTGGCCGCAGACCTCGTCGTCGAAGACGAGCTTCGGGAGGCTGAAGACGAGCAGGAAGTCGAGCATCCCGGGGCCGCTGACGCTGTTCACCCCGGCCAGGGCCGCGAGGAGGGCGCTGCCGAAGGTCTCGGCCCCGGCCTGGGCGTCGAGGAGCTTGGCGTCGGAGAGGGCCATGTATGACTGGCAAGGGAGGCCGAGGCGCTTGGCCACCTGGACGTAGGCAACGTCGAGCCGGAGGGCCTCGATCGCCGCCATCGGCGAGCTGGCGATCTTCATGTTGAACGTCGCCGGGGCGCCCCCGAACAGGACCGGCGCGCCGGGCCGGATGACCTGGGCCATGGTGATCCCGGCCAGGACGTCGATCGTGTGGAAGACCGTCGCCCCGACCGTCGTCACCGGGGCGATCAGGCCCTGGAGGGTGACCGGCACGATCTCGACGGCGATGCCGGCCTCGACGCAGTCGATGAGGTTCTGGCACGAGTCCTCGCTGTACCGGAAGTTGCCCGACGCGGTGATCGTGAAGATCGACATCGGCCGGGCGATCAGATCGGCCCGGTCCCGCCGGAAGAGCTGTTGCAGCTCGACCATCCGGGGCACGCCGTGCTCCGTGAAGGCGCCCGACACGACCGGCCGCTTCGAGTTCGTGAGCACGAGGAACAGGCGCCAGGCGTCGGCGACCCCGACCTCGATGTCGTCGTTCGTCGAAAACGCCGTCGCCAGGTAGGCGATGTTCCGGAGGCCGTCGGCGAGCCGGACGTACTCGACGAAGTCGGTCGTCGTCGCGAGGCGGGTTTCGCCGGTCCGGTGATCCTGGACCTTGAGGCCCGATGAGCCCGGGACGAAGTGGACCCGGTCGCCGCCGATGTCGGCGTGAGGGTCGCCGTCGCGGTCGAAGAGGATGAAGGAGGCCGGGGCGGAGGCGAGGGCCCGATCGACGATCTCGCTGGGGAAGAGGACGCGCTCGCCGGCCGCGTCCAGCGGCAGGCCGTGCTCCTGCAGGCGCTGCCGCAGCTCCCCGCCGCGGATCTCCATGCCGGTCGTGGCGAGGACCCGCTTCGCCTCCGCCAGAATTCGCTCGATGAGGGCGCCGTCGAGGACCTTGATGGTGGGTCGCATGCCGCCGCAGCATATCCGGCGCGGCAGGCGATTCGCGCCGACCGCCGCCGAGGCCCGACAATCCGACCGCGATCAGCGTTCCCGGTTCGGCCTCGGGGGCTGGCTGTCGGTGTTCGCGTTCGTGATGGCCCTCAATCGGCACGGGACACAGCGAACTGATCCGCGAGGGCGCCAGCGCAGAGCCGCGGCGGATCCTCCGCCAGGCGGCCGAGCGGGAACGTCTGTCGGAGCCCGCCCTCCAGCTGGTGGTGGAGCGGGGCGCCTCCCTCGCGGTAGAGCACGAGAGCTGAATCACCGGCTCAACGGGTCCTTGATCGCGCTATCGGACGTGACGGTATCCGAAGACCAGCTGGGCCGGGTCCGCAGCTGGGACGCAGACCGCGAGCCGTCTCGTTAGCGGATGATCGTGGACGGGAACACCAGGAAGCCGTTCCCGAGCTGCCCTGCGATCAGGTGGACCGCGCCGTCGCCGGCATCGAAGACAGTGATCGAGGCCGGCTGCTGGTTGGCCTGGCCGTCGGCGGTCGCCCCGGGGCTGCCGGCTGCATAGACGAACCGGCCGTCGGCGCTGACCGCGATCGAGACGAAATCTGCCGTGGGCGCCCAGTGGTCAACCTGGGCCAGGCTCGACGCCTCGAAGACGAAGAGGCCCTGGGAGCCCGTCGCACCATCCGTGCCGGCACCGAACGAATTGACCCCGATGACGTAGACGCGGCTGCCATCCGGCGAGATCGCGATCCCCGATGACAGCAGCACCTTGGCCGCCGCCGTCGGGGTCAGCCAGCGGCCGAGCGCGGTGAGCGGGCCCCCGGCACTGGCCGTCTCGCCCTTGCCCGTCGAAACGTCGCCGGTCTCGAGGTCCACGCGCGTCAGGACAAGTGCCATCGGGCTCCAGAGGAAGAGAGCCGAGCCGTCCGGGGCGACCGCCGAGGTCCCGCCGCCGCGTTCGCCGACGTCGAGCGGGGTGGAGACCTGGGTGTCGCCGATGACGTGGTCGTTCGCGCTCAGGCGCCGGACCACGGTCCGGCGGTACTGGTCGCCGGCGCAACCGAGCCACCAGTTGCCGCTTGCGAGCGTTCCGGCGGCGATGACCTGGTCGCCGCACTGGGAGGCCGCGCCGAGGGTTCGGACGTTGGAGAGCCGTTCCCCATCGAATACGGCAACGAATGCGTCGGCCCCGAAGTGGTAGGTGGCATTGGCGCTGGCCGGCGGTGACCAGGTGTACGTCGGCCGGGCGATGGCCAGCCGCCCACCGGCGGCCGCTCCGATGACCTGCGGGGCATCGACTCCCGTGCGCGACGTCGCCGTCCCGTCCGCCGTATCCGGCAGGTCGATGCGCTGGAGGATGGCCCCGTTGGAGACATCGACGACGACGATGCCGCTCTTCCATGCCGGGTGGGCGTGGACGGTCCAGCCGACGAACGCCACGCCCGGGTCGGGCCCGAACGAGACCCGCACGGCGACGTTCTGGGGCTGATCCGGGTCCGCTCCGTCGGCCGGGTCCGGCTCACCGCGGTACTCACCGACGACGTCGGAGCTCGTGGCCGCGCCGCCGGCGTAGCGCGTCCATGTCACGGTCATGTGGGTGAAGCTGCCCCTGGCGTACCCGTCGCCGGCGAGGCAGATGCAGTAGACGAACCCGTCCGGCGCCCGGCGGACGACGGTGCCCCACTGGCCGCTCGCGATCGGCTGGCCGAGCGTGCCGGTCCCGAGGTCGACGATCGAGAACTTCGATTCCACGTTGACAACGACCTGCGACGGCGTCGGGACGGCGCCCTCAACGAGGAGCTTCGGCAGCTGGCTCGCCGCAGGGCCGGAGCCCGTCGGATTCGGGGACTTCACCGCGGTGTCGGTGTGTCGGGGCGACTGGCTCGGACTCGCCGGACCGTGCGGCATCGTCAGCCACACCCCGAGGAAGGCCGCCCCGACGAACACGGCCACGGCGGCCGTGGCAGCCCGCCCGAGCGTGCCGATCCAACCCCGCAGCGTGGCCGCGCGCCGGGCGCGCGGGCTGCGGACCCGCTCGCGCCAGCCGGGCTGGTCGACTCGGACGGGCGGCATCGTCCAGGTCTCCACCGAGTCGCGGACCAGCCGGCCAAGTTCCTCGTCGTCGCGCGGTGGGTGCCGCTGCCTCGACGGGGCGTCAAACGGCGGGCGCTGATCGGGCGGCTGGGTCATCGGAGCACCTCGGGAGGATCTGGGTTCATGTCCGCTGGCCGAGCTCGGCGGGTGGTCGCGGGGGATGGCATCGGAACCGACGAGGCTGGCTCGTCCGCTCCTTCCGCCATGCCAAGGCGACGCCTGAGCTCGGCGTGGGCTCGCGACAGGGTCGAGCCGACGGCGCCGCCGGTCAGGCCCAGGAAGGAGCCGATCGCGGCGTAGTCGTAGCCGTAGTAGTGGCGGAGGACGAGGGCCGTCCTCGTTCGCGGTGGCAGCGTCGCGAGCGCGTCATCGACGAGCTGGCGCCGGGCGACGTCGGTCGCCGGATCATGGACGGTGCCGTGCCCGAGATCGCCGACGGCCGTGCCCCCGAGCCTGGGGAAGGCGAGCCGCCGGACCCGCCGGCGGCGAAGCTGGTCCAGGGCGACATGGACCACGATGCCGTGGAGCCAGGCACGGAGGGGACGCTGGCTGTCGTATTGGTCCCAGCGCTCCCAGGCCCGCGCAAACGCGTCGTGCGTCGCGTCAAGCGCCTCGTCCCGATCGTGGAGGACCCCATAGGCGACCCGGTACACCTCCGTCGCATGGTCACGGTAGGCCTGGTCGATGGCCCGATCGCGAGGGTTGGCGTCCATCACCTCAACCTACGTGCCACCGCTGCCAATCGTTGCAGGAAATCGGCCGGGTAATCGTCCTGACGGGCAATGCGTGTGCGGATCGAGCCGAGATTCCTGCATCGCCGCGCCTCCGGCCCAGCGGATCGCGTGCGGCCGGGCCCGAGAGTCGCCGCTCGCTGTCGGCTACCATCGCCCGCCTGGGAGGGACGACGTGACCAAGGGTCGACTCGAAGCGTTCAGCGACGGCGTCATCGCGATCCTGATCACGATCATGGTCCTCGAGTTCCGGCCGCCCGAGAAGCCGACCCTCGAGGCCCTCCAGCCCCTCGGCTCGATCTTCCTCAGCTACGTCCTCAGCTTCGTGACCCTGGGCATCTACTGGAGCAACCACCACCACCTGATCCAGGCCGCCAGGGTGGTCGACGGCCGCGTCCTGTGGGCGAACCTGCACCTCCTCTTCTGGTTGTCCCTCTTCCCGTTCGGGACGGCCTGGATGGGCGAGCGCTCCTTTGCGTCCGTGCCGACGGCCCTGTACGGGGTGCCGCTGGTCATGGCCGCGATCGCCTACTTCCTCCTCGTTCGGGCCCTCATCGCCGCCCCGGGCCAGACCGAGACACTCGCCCGAGCGATCGGCAGCGACGTCAAGGGCAAGGGATCGATCGTCGTCTACCTGGTGGCGATCCCGATCGCCCTCGTCGCGCCGCTCGTGAGCTTCGGCCTCTACGTCGCCGTGGCCGTCCTCTGGTTCGTGCCGGATCGACGCATGGAGCGGGCCCTCGGCCGGTAGTCCTTCGAGGCGTCGACTGACGCGGCTCAGGGAGTTCTCATCTTCGCGAGTACCATCGAGGTCGATGGGTCGGGTTCGCCCAGGAGCTCGACCGAACGCTGGAGTGTTGATTTGATGATGCGATACGGCTGGTTCGGCCCTGGGGATGGGCTGTGGATGGTCGGCGGCCTGCTGTTCCTGATTGCCCTCATCGTCCTCATCGTCTGGGTCGTCAACACCCTGTCCCGGAGCGATCGCGGCAGCCGGGGCAGTCCGAGCGCGTCGGATCGACCGACGCCAAACGAGATCCTTCGCGAGCGGTTCGCCCGCGGTGAGATCAGCGAAGAGCAGTTCGAGCAGGCGAAGAAGGTTCTCGGCCCGGACCGCTAGCTTCGTCCGTCCAGGAACCGATTTCGGCGCGGCCCGCTCCGTGCTCGCCCGGCACGCGGTGCGCGCGAGCACCACGGATTGACGACCCGACTGGGGCCTGCCCTTGTTGTCGGCCGGCGTCCGGGACTAGGCTGGTCGTCCGCCGCGCAGGCCCCGACCCGGCCCCGAACCGGAGGTCCGCCCCGGCGACGCACGTCCGGAGGCATCGATGCTCACGCGATCGGCCAGTCGCGCCGCCGTCACCGCCATCGCCGCGATCCTCGCAGTCTCAAGCGTCGCGCTCGCCGCTCCAACCTTCTCCGCGCCCGAGCGCCTCGGCTTCCCGGGTGGCGATGACTGGGAGCCGGCGATCGCGGCCGATGGCAGCGGCCACGTCTACGTCATCACGACGCACTACGTCGGCTACGAGGGCTCGTCGAGTGGCGACCCCGACCCGACCTGCGACACGTGCGCCAGCCCCCACATGGTCCTCCAGGTCTCCGCGGACGGCGGCGCGACGTTCTCCGCGCCGCGGGCGCTGACGCCCGACGCCACGACCCGCCAGGACGACCCCCAGGTCGTCGTGGATCCGGCCGATGGCCGGACCGTCTACGCGGCCTTCATGCAGGACAACAAGTCGAGCGAGTACGTCGCCCGCTCCGATGACTTCGGGGAGACCTGGACGCCGGTCCTCGTGGAGCACCTGAAGCGCGGCACCGACAAGGACGTCCTCGCCGTGCGCGGCGACGACGTCTACCTCCTCTACCACACGCAGCAGAAGATCCTCGTCTCCGTGTCCCACGACCGCGGAGATACGTGGTCGCTCCAGAACCCGCTCGGCAACACGAACTCGGAGTTCGGTGTCTCGCTCGCCTCGGGCGGTGCGGTCGCGCCCGACGGCACGGTCTACTTCGCCCTGAACGGGGTGAACCGGCCCGGGCAGGCCAAGGGCACGATCAACCTCTACGTCATCTCCTCGACCGACGGCGGCCGGAGCTGGACACCGTCACGCGTCGACGTCTCGCAGGCGCCGGCCAACTGCGGCTGCGGCGGCTGGGACTGGTGGGGTGCCCAGATGGCGCTGGCCGTGGACGCGCAGGGAGCCGTCTTCGTGCTCTGGAACGCCAATGCCGAGAAGTACGGACCACATCGCGTCTACTTCGCTCGCTCCACCGACGGCGCGGCGCACTGGTCGGTGCCGGTCGACGTGTCGCTCGCCCAGGCCGGCGCCAACAACGTCTTCCCGGCGATCGCCGCCCGCGGAGATGGCGACGTCCGGATCGCCTGGATGGACGACCGCAACGGCTTCGATCCGGGGAGCGGCTCACCGGACGCCCGCTGGAACACGTACTACCGATCGTCCGCCGACGGCGGCCAGAATTGGTCCGACGAGGTCCAGCTGTCCGCCTACGTGTCGGGCTACAGCTACAAGCTGGACACGCCGGCCGAAGGCTACCTGCAGCCGTACGGCGACTACTTCGAGATCGACGTCAACAGCGACGGCCAGACCGTCGCCATCTGGGGCGAGGGCAACAGCTACTTCGGCCCCGGCAACATCTGGTTCGCCAGGGGGCAATAGGCCGGGGCGCCAGTCAGGGCGCGGCGCCCGCTCCACGGGTGCCGCGCAGCCCCAGGACGTCCCGCACCTCGCCGGCGATCTCGAGGTCCTCGCGGGCGGTGACGACGAGGGCCCGCACCCGGGCCCCCGGCGCGCCGATGTCCGCGTCGCCGCGGGCGGCGTCGTTCGCCGCCCGGCCGAGCTCGACGCCGAGGTAGGCCAGGCCGTCCGCCGCCCGGGCCCGAATCGCGGGGGCGTGCTCGCCCACGCCCCCGGTGAAGACGAGGACGTCGAGTCCGCCGAGGGCGGCGACCATCGTGGCAATGGCTCCCCGGAGACGGTGGAGATAGACGCCGACCGCCAGCGCCGCCGCGTCGTCGCCGGCAGCCTCAGCGGCCAGGATCGCGGCCATGTCCGGCGTGCCCGCCAGCCCGAGCAGCCCCGAGCGGTGCTCGAGGGTCGCGGCGAGCTCCTCCGCGGGCATCCCGACGTGGCCCTCCAGCCACAGGACGAGCCCCGGATCGATTGAGCCCGAGCGGGTGGCCATGACGAGGCCGTCGAGCGGGGTGAAACCCATCGTCGTGTCGACCGACCGACCCCCTGCCACTGCCGCGAGCGAGGCCCCCGCCCCCAGATGGCAGGTCACGATCCGGAGCTCCTCCAGCGGCTGGCCGACGAGTGCCGCCGCCCGGCGCGAGGCGTAGGCGTGGGACAGGCCGTGGAAGCCGTACTTGCGGAGAGCCCATCGCTTCCGCCACTCCTTTGGGATCGCATAGGTGCTGGCGGCCGGGGGCATCCCCGCATGGAACGCCGTGTCGAAGCTGGCAACCGCCGGCACCCCCGGGAGGACGGCCCGGACGGCGGTCAGGGCGGCCAGCGACTTGGGCTGGTGGAGCGGCGCCAGGTCGGTCAGGGCCCGGAGCTCCGCCTCGACCTCGTCGTCGAGCCGGGCCGGCCCGTGGTATCGCGTCCCGCCGTGGACGATCCGGTGCCCGACGGCGGCGATCTGGCCGAAGCTCTCGATGGCCGCCGCGATCGCCGCCTCGTCGTCGGCGCCGTTCGGGGCTCCAAGGTCGGCCGCTCCCGCCAACCGGTCGGACCCGTCGAGGACGCGCAGCTTCAGGCTGCTCGAGCCGGCGTTGACGACGAGGATCCGGGCTCCCTCGGTCACGTCGCGGCGGGCGCCGGCCAGCGCCAGTCGCGAATCTCCGGCGCGTCCTCGCCCTCGAGGCGGGTATAGGCCCGGCACTCCACCCGCTTGTCGACCATCCGCTGCCGCAGGTGGGAGGCGCGGTCGGCGATCCCCGGCACCCGGTCGATGACGTCGATGACGAGGTAGAACCGGTCGAGGTCGTTGAGCATGACCATGTCGAACGGCGTCGTCGTCGTGCCCTCCTCCTTGTAGCCGCGGACGTGGAGGTTGGCGTGGTTACGTCTGCGGTAGGTCAGCCGGTGGATCAGCGACGGATAGCCGTGGTAGGCGAAGACGACCGGCCGGTCGGTCGTGAAGAGCGAATCGAACTCCCGGTCGGACATTCCGTGGGGGTGTTCTGATTCCGGCTGCAGCCGCATCAGGTCCACGACGTTCACGACGCGGACCTTGAGGTCCGGGAGCTCGCGTCGCAGGATGTCGACCGCGGCCAGCGTCTCGAGGGTCGGGATGTCGCCGGCGCAGGCCAAGACGACGTCGGGCTCGCCGCCCTCGTCGTTGCTCGCGAAATCCCAGATCCCGATGCCCCGGGTGCAGTGGAGGACCGCCTCGTCCATCGACAGCCAGTTCGGCTCCGGCTGCTTGCCGGCCACGATGACGTTGACGTAGTCGCGGCTCCGAAGGCAATGGTCGGCGACCGACAGGAGGGTGTTGGTGTCGGGCGGCAGGTAGACCCGGATGTGCTCGGCCTTCTTGTTGACGACGTGGTCGATGAAGCCGGGGTCCTGGTGGCTGAAGCCGTTGTGGTCCTGGCGCCAGACCAGTGAGCTGAGGAGGTAGTTGAGCGACGCGATCGGGCGGCGCCACGGGATGTCGGCCGTCACCTTCAGCCACTTGGCGTGCTGGTTGAACATGGAGTCGACGATGTGGATGAAGGCCTCGTAGCAATCGAACAGCCCGTGCCGGCCGGTCAGGAGGTAGCCCTCCAGCCAGCCCTGGCACTGGTGCTCGGAGAGGACCTCCATGACCCGGCCGTCCGGGGCGAGGTTCTCGTCCGTGGGGAGCTGTCGCTCGAGCCAGGTCTTCGGGGTCGCCTCGAACAGCGCCGACAGCCGGTTGGAGGCTGTCTCATCGGGCCCGAAGACCCGGAAGTTGTCACGGTTGGCGACGACGATGTCACGCAGGAACGCCCCGAGGACGCGCGTCGCCTCGCCGTCGGTCGCGCCCGGCGCGGGCACGTCGACGGCGTAGTCCCGGAAGTCGGGCATGGCCAGGTCGCGGAGGAGGAGCCCGCCGTTGGCGTGGGGATTCGCGCTCATCCGGCGATGGCTCCGCGGTGGCAGCGCGGCGAGCTCGGGGACGAGGGCGCCGTCGTCGTCGAAGAGCTCCTCCGGCCGGTAGCTCCGAAGCCAGTCTTCCAGAGCCTGGCGATGGTTCGTGTTCGTCCGGACCTCGCCCATCGGGACCTGGTGGGAGCGCCACGTCCCCTCGACCGGCTTGCCGTCGATCTCCTTCGGGCCGGTCCAGCCCTTGGGCGTCCGGAGCACGATCATCGGCCAGCGCGGCCGATCCGGGGGACCGCCTCCCCGGCGCGCCGACTGCTGGATCTCCTGGATCTCCTCGATGACCGAATCGAGGACCGCCGCCATCTGTTGGTGGACGGCGGCCGGATCGTCGCCGGTCACGAAGTACGGGTGGTGGCCGTAGCCCTCCATGAGCGCCCGCAGCTCGGCCTCGGGGATGCGGGCGAGGACGGTCGGGTTGGCGATCTTGTAGCCGTTGAGGTGGAGGATCGGCAGGACCGCGCCGTCGGTCGCCGGGTTCAGGAACTTGTTCGAGTGCCACGCCGTCGCGAGGGGCCCGGTCTCGGCCTCGCCGTCGCCGACGATGCAGCAGACGAGGAGATCGGGGTTGTCGAACGCGGCCCCGTAGGCGTGGGACAGGGCGTAGCCCAGCTCGCCGCCCTCGTGGATCGAACCCGGCGTCTCGGGCGCCACGTGGCTGGGGATCCCGCCCGGGAACGAGAACTGCCGGAACAGCCGCCGCATCCCCTCCAGGTCGCGGGTGATGCTCGAGTAGAGCTCCGTGTAGGTGCCCTCGAGATAGGCGTTCGCGACCGCGGCCGGCCCGCCGTGCCCCGGGCCGATGACGTAGATCGCGTCGAGGTCCCAGCTCCGGATCACCCGATTCATGTGGGCGTAGATGAAGTTGATCCCCGGCGTCGTGCCCCAGTGACCGAGGAGCCGCGGCTTTACGTGCTCCGGCCGGAGCGGCTCTCGGAGGAGAGGGTTGTCGAGGAGATAGATCTGGCCGACGGACAGGTAGTTGGCGGCCCGCCAGTAGGCGTGGATCCGGGCGAGCTCGGCCGCCGAGAGCGGCCCGTCGGCGGGCGCGGCGCCCGGGCTGCCCGCCGTCGTCTCGGTCGACATGGTGGAATCGCCTCCCTTCGCTGGTGCCTGTCCCGCATGCTAGTCGCCGCGCTGGCCCGGGGCATCGATGGCACGTCCGGGATCGTCCCCGAGGTCGCCGGGAGGAGCGGAGCGTGGATCGCCAGGGAACCCTGAATCGGATCGTCGAGTCGGGCGTCATCGCGGTCGTCCGGCTGCCATCGCCGGAGCGGCTCCTCGACGTCGCCGCCGCCGTCGAGGCCGGCGGCGTGGTGGCCATCGAGTTCACGATGACGACGCCGGGCGCGCTCCGCGCGCTCGCCGAAGCCACGGCCGCGCTCGGCGACCGGGTCGTGCTGGGAGCCGGGACGGTCCTCGACGGCGATACGGCGCGCGCGGCGGTCCTCGCCGGAGCCCGCTTCATCGTCGCCCCCACGCTCTCGCGCGAGATGATCGAGGTGAGCCACGAGCACGGCGCCGTGGCGATTCCCGGCGCCTTCAGCCCGACCGAGATCCTGACGGCCTGGACCTGGGGCGCCGAGCTCGTGAAGGTGTTCCCGGCGACCGGCCTGGGCCCCTCGTACCTCAAGGATGTCCTCGCGCCGCTGCCGCAGGTTCGGCTCATCCCGACCGGCGGGCTGGACCTCGCGAATGCCGGGGCGTTCGTGGCGGCCGGTGCCGCGGCGATCGGCGTCGGCAGCGCCCTCGTCGATGCCAGGACCGTGGCCGACGGCGATCTCGCCGCCATCACCGAGCGGGCCCGGGCGTTCCGGGCGGCCGTTGACGGCGCTCGTCGGGGCCCGGGCGCGGCCGGCGTCGAGAAGGTATAACCGGCAGGCATCGATGCCACGGAAGGAGCCGCCGCCAATGAAGGCCCACTCCATCACCATGCTCGGGACCGGCCTGATCGGGGACTTCTACACGATGACCCTCCACGGCCGGCGAGGGATCGACCGGGTTCGCGTCGTCTACTCCCGGACGGAGTCGCGGGGTCGAGCATTCTCCGAGCGCTGGGACATCCCCGAGTTCACGACGGACATGGCCGCCGCGATCCGCCACCCGGAGACGGACGTGGTCGTGGTCGGGATCCCGAACCACCTCCACGAGGAGGCGGTGGCAGCGGTCGCCGCGGCCGGCAAGGCCGTGCTCGTCACGAAGCCCCTCGGCCGCAACGCGGCCGAGGCGAGGCGGATGCTCGAGGCGGTCGAGAAGGCGGGCGTCTTCGGCGGTTACCTCGAGGACCTGTGCTACACGCCGAAGACGCTCAAGGCGTCCCGCTCGGTCGAGGATGGCGCCCTCGGCCAGGTCACCTGGGTCCGCTCCCGGGAGGCCCACCCCGGGCCCCACAGCGCCTGGTTCTGGGACGGCCGGCTGACCGGCGGCGGCGCGATCATCGACCTCGGCTGCCACTGTGTCGAGATCATCCGGACGTTCGTCGGCAAGGGCAACCGCCCGCTCGAGGTCATTTGCCATACGGACACCCTCGTCCACCCGATCGACGACGAGGACAATGCCGTCGCCCTGATCAAGTTCGAATCCGGCGCGATCGGCCAGTTCGAGGTGAGCTGGACGTTCAGGGGCGGGATGGACCTTCGCGACGAGGTCGCGGGGACGCACGGCACGATCTGGCTCAACCACTTCCTGCGGACCGGCTACGAGATGTTCACCGCCGGCGGCACGGGCGGCTACGTCGCCGAGAAGGCCGAGACGGCGGCGGGCTGGCTGTTCCCGGTCGGGGACGAGGTCTCCGAGCTGGGGTACGCGGACATGTTCAACGACATGTTCGACGCGATTGACGCCGGCGCCACGCCGCGGGAGACGCTCTACGACGGCTACGTCGTCAACGCGGTCATGGACGCCGCCTACCGCTCGGCCAGGAGCGGCGCCTGGGAGGCCGTGGACCTGTTCGAGTGGCGAGGCGGGTCGACGCCGCGGATCGCGAAGTCGCCGGAGACGTACGACGGCCATGTCGTCATCAAGCGCGAGGTCCTGCCGGACGGCCGCGAGAAGCTGATCCTCAAGGACCCCGCCACGGGCGACTTCGTGGACCGGGTCGTGGCCGGTGGGTGAGGGGCGGTGAAAGGGTTTCCGATTCCTCGCGGAACCGCCGCTCTAGTCGTATAGACTACCGGGTGCGATCCGCCGGGACCGGACGGTTGCAAGCCGGGCTGGAGCGTCCTCGCGGGCCGGGCGAGACGGAGGAGAGGCTGGCTTCATGACGCGCCGCAGCGACATCGGCGCCGCCGTCATCGGCAGTGGATTCATCGGCACCGTCCACGTCGAGGCGCTCCGCCGGATCGGGGTCCGCGTCGCGGGCGTCCTCGCGTCGTCGCCCGAGCGCGCCGCCGAGCACGCCGCCCGGCTGGGCGTCAGCCGCGCCTACGGCAGCCTCGCCGACCTGCTCGCCGACGATGCGGTCCAGGTCGTCCACGTCACCTCGCCCAACGCGTTTCATCACCCCCAGGTCAAGGCGATCCTCGCCGCGGGGCGGCACGTCGTCTGCGAGAAGCCGCTGGCCATGACCTCGGCGGAGTCCGCCGAGCTGGTGGAGCTCGCCGCCGCCAGCGGGCGGGTCGCCGCGGTCAACTTCAACATCCGCTTCTATCCCCTCAACCAGCACGTGTCGGGCGCCGTTCGCGGCGGGGACGTCGGGGACGTCCGCCTCGTGACCGGACGCTACTTCCAGGACTGGCTGCTCCACGACACCGACTGGAACTGGCGGCTGGAGAAGGATCAGGGTGGGGCCCTGCGGGCCGTCGGCGACATCGGTTCGCACTGGCTCGACCTGGTGAGCTTCCTGACCGGGCTGCGGGTCGAGGCCGTCATGGCCGACCTGGCCACGTTCATCCCCGTCCGCCACAAGCCGGCCGGCCCGGTCCTGACGTTCTCGACCGAGCGGGCGGTCGAGACCGTCCCCGTGGAGATCGGGACCGAGGACGTCGCCACGATCCTCCTTCGCTTCGAGGGCGGCGCCCGCGGCAGCATGGCGATCTCGCAGCTGAGCCCGGGCCGCAAGAACAGCCTCGTCTACCAGATCGACGGCTCGGAATCCGCGGTCGCCTGGGACTCCGAGCAGCCCGACCAGCTCTGGATCGGGCATCGCGATCGACCCAACGAGATCCTCCTTCGCAACCCGGCCCTCATGAATCCCGCGGGCGCGGCGGCCGCCCGCCTGCCGGCCGGCCACGTCGAGGGCTTCGCCGACACGTTCGGTGCCCTCTTCACGGCGATCTACGCCGACGTGATCGCCGGGGCGCCGTCCCCGGCCCCGCCGTACGCGACCTTCGCCGATGGCCACGAGGAGATGCTCGTCGGGGACGCGGTCCTCGAGAGCTCGCGGACGGACGCCTGGGTCGCGGTCGATCGATCCGGCGCCGTCGCCCCGGCCGGCGCGACCGCGCGATCCACCGGCCCATCGAACCCGGAGGTTTCCAACCGATGAAGCTCGGCTTCCTGACCGCCCCGTTCCCCGAGACGCCGCTCATGGACGTTGCCGACTGGGCCGCGGCCAGCGGCTTCGAGGTCCTCGAGATCGCCTGCTGGCCTCGCGGCGGCGCCGACACCCGGCGGTACGCCGGCACCAGCCACATCGACGTCGTGAACCTGTCCGTGTCGCAGGCAACCGAGATCGTCGACGAGATCGCCGCGAAGGGCCTGGCCATCTCGGGGCTCGGGTTCTACCCCAACCCGCTCCACCCCGACCCGGCCCATCGCGAGGCCGTGATCGGCCACCTCAAGCACGTCATCGTCGCCGCCGAGAAGATGGGCCTCCCGCTGGTGAACACGTTCATGGGCGCCGACGACGCCAAGAACATCGACCAGAACTGGGAGGACGCCCTCCGGATCTGGCCCGACATCGTCGCCTTCGCCGACGACCACGGCCGCAAGATCACCCTCGAGAACTGCCCGATGATCTTCTCGTACGACGAGTGGCCGGGCGGCCACAACATCGCGACCAGCCCGCGGATGTGGCGCCGGATCCTGGAGCAGTGGGGCGACACGATCGGGCTCAACTTCGACCCGAGCCACCTGATCCTCCAGATGATCGACATGCGTCGATTCCTCAAGGAGTTCGGCCCGCACGTCCTCCACTTCCAGGCCAAGGACCTGATGATCGACCGCGACGGGCTCTACGAGCGCGGGATCCTGTCGATGGGGATGGGCTGGCAGGTGCCCCGGGTCCCCGGCCTCGGCGACGTCGACTGGAGCGTCGTCTTCTCGGAGCTCTACCGCCAGGGCTACGAGGGCGACTGCATCATCGAGCACGAGGATCGGCGTTTCGAGGGCAGCGACGAAAAGGTCAAGCAGGGGTTCCTCATCGCGAGGGACGTCCTGCGCCCGTATTGCCACTAGGCGTCCCGGGACGGAGACGATGACCCAGTCCATCGACGAACTGACCGAGCGAGACGTCGCCAAGGCGATCGACCACTCCCTGCTCCGGCCGGAGCTCGACGACGACTTCATCGCCGACGGCTGCCGCCTCGCGGCCCGCTACGACGTCGCCTCGGTCTGCGTCCGGCCGGCCGATGTCGGGCGGGCGAAACAGATCCTCGACGGGACCGACGTCGCCGTCGGGACCACGATCGGCTTCCCGCACGGCAACCACCGCACCGAGACGAAGGTCTTCGAGGCGCGCCAGGCCCTGGCCGACGGCGCGACCGAGCTGGACATGGTCCTCCAGATCGGGGCCCTGAAGTCCGGCCGCGATGCCGACGTCGAGGCCGACATCCGGGCGGTCGTCGAGGTCGCCCACGCCGCCGGCGCGATCGTCAAGGTCATCTTCGAGAACGCCTACCTGACCGACGATGAGAAGATCCGCGCCTGCCACCTGGCCGAGGCCGCCGGGGCCGACTTCGTCAAGACCAGCACCGGGTTCGCCCCCGGTGGGGCGACCCACGAGGACCTGCGGCTGATGCGCGCGAACACCTCGTCCCACGTCCGGGTCAAGGCCGCCGGCGGCGTCCGGACGCTCGATGCCCTCCTGGCCGTGATGGAGCTCGGGGTCGCCCGGATCGGCGCCACGGCGACCGAGGCGATCATCGAGGACTTCCGGGCCCGCAAGGCGCGGACGAGCTCGGCTTCGGCAGCCGCGGGCGGCAGCGGCTGATGACCGAGTCGGGATCCGCCGCGACGTGGCTGCACGAGGCCGTCCGCCTCATCGAGCGCCTTGCGGCGACGCAGGCCGAGGGGATCGAGACAGCCAGCCAGTGGTGCGCCGACGCCATCGCCGCCGATGGCCTGGTCCACCTCTTCGGGACCGGCCACTCGCGCATCCCGGTCGAGGAGATGTTCCCGCGCTACGGCTCGTATCCCGGCTGGAACCCGATCGTCGAGCTGTCGATGACGTTCCATAGCCAGGTGGTCGGCGCCAACGGCCAGCGCCAGGCGATGTTCATCGAGCGGACGCCGGGCCTGGCCGAGGTCATCCTCTCCAACTTCACCTTCGGGCCGCACGACGTCATGGTCGTCTTCTCGGCCAGCGGCCTGACCGCCGTCCCGGTGGAGATGGCGCGCGCAGCCCGCCGGCGCGGCCTACGGGTGATCGGCGTGACCTCGGTCGCCCAGTCGATGTCGGCCGAGCCCGACCCGGCCGCCGGCGGCCGGCTGCTCAAGGAGGTCGACCTGGTCATCGACCTGTGCACGCCCGCGGCAGACGCATTATCGATCATCGATAATCTAGAGACACCGGTCGGTCCGGGGTCTACTATCGCAGCGGTTGCCATCGTCAACGCCGTGAAGGCCCGAACTGCTGAGCTTCTCGTCGAACGGGGGAAGATGCCCCCGGTCATCAGCCGCGCGAGCGTGGTCGGCGAGGAGCGATCGCGGGCCCTGTTCGACGACGCCTATCGCGAGCACGCTCGGCGCCTGGCCCACGTGCTCGACCAGCAAGGAGGTGGGTGACGGAACGACGATCCAGGTGCGTCTCAGGGATGGACGTTGGACCGCGGTTCCGGGACCGGAGCCCTCGGTCGGTGTCAGTGGAGGAACATTGTTCATGAAGCACACCACCATCGTGCGGCGCCTCGCAGCCGTGGCCGCGGTCGTCGTGATCGTGGCGGGCTGCGGCGGCGGCAGCTCGGCCTCGCCGTCCGGCAAGGCCTACACGATCGGCTACTCCAACGCGTTCGGAATCGGCAACGGCTTCCGCGAGGAGCAGCTGTGCACGGCCAAGGCGCAGGCGCTCGTCTCGGGCGAGGTCGCCTCCGGAACGTGGACCAACGAGAAGGAAGAGACCTACCCGCAGCTCCAGCAGATCCGCGACCTGATCGCCAAGAAGCCCAGCGCGATCATCTTCAACCCGAACGGACCTGACGTCCTGAACCCGGCGCTCAAGGAAGCCCATGACGCCGGCATCAAGACGGTGGCGCTGGACGCCTACGTGACCGATCCGGACACGCTGAACATCTCGAACGACCAGGTCGCCTACGGCGAAGTCGGGGCGAGGTGGCTGTTCGAGCAGCTCGGCGGCAAGGGCAACGTCTACTACATGCGCGGCCTCGCCGGCCACCCGGCCGACAACGACCGCCACCAGGGCGTCATGAAGGCGCTCGCCGACTACCCGGACATCCATCTGCTGCCGAACAACGACGGCGTCGCCACGGGCTGGGATCCCGACACGGGCACCAAGCTCATCACCGACCTGATCAACAGCGGCGGCTACGACGACGTCGACGGCATCTGGACGTCGGGCATCGACCAGCAGGTCGTCGACGCGATCAAGGCGGCCAACAAGCCGTTCGTGCCGATCGTCGGCGCCGACCTCAAGGGCTTCGTCGAGATGCTCCTCAACAAGAACGGTGGCTACGACGGCCTCGTTGGCCTCGCGGTCTACAACCCGGCGGCGATTGGTGGCGCGGGCATGGCGCTTGCGCTCAAGGCGCTCGACGGGGAGGCGATCGACTCGCAGACGAAGACCGTCCAGGACTCGCAGGGCAACGACGTCCAGATCCAGGCTATCTTCCTGCCGACGCCGGAGTCGTACGACAACACGACCGACGCAGGCAAGGCCAAGCTCGCCGAGATCGACGTCGAGGGCCTGAACAACCTGTGGCCGGTCAGCTGGTACATCAACGGCTGGACCGACTACACCATCGACCAGATGCTCGCCTGCAAGGGCCCCGGCGAATAGCCGATCCGTTCTGGTCACACTGAGCGGGAGGCCGGTATCCCGGCCTCCCGCCCTCACGTCCAACCATCTGGGAGACCGATGACTGCGACCGCCACGGAGCTGGTGCTCGACGCCACCGACGTTTCCAAGGCGTTCGGGGCGGTCGTCGCATTGAAGTCGGCCTCGCTCGCGGTTCGGCCCGGCGAGGTCCACGCGCTCCTCGGCGCCAACGGCGCCGGCAAGAGCACCTTCGTCAAGATCCTCACCGGTGCGGTCCGCCCGGATTCAGGCCGGATCCTGGTCCGTGGCCGGGAACGCCGGGCGCATTCGCCGGGCGAGGCCCGCCACCTCGGGCTGGTGTCGGTGTACCAGGAGCCGTCGCTGGTCCCGGACCTCGACATCGGCTCGAACCTGCGGCTGACCGATACGCCCGTCGACTCGTTCCGGCACTGGCTCGACGCGCTGGGTGAGGGGCAGCTCGACCTGGGGACGGTGGCCCGCACTGTGCCGCTGGCCGCGCTCCGAATTATCGACCTGGCGCGGGCCCTCGCTATCGAGCCTGACGTCCTGCTGCTCGACGAGATCACCGCGGCTCTGCCGGCGGACCTGACCGAGCGCGTCCTGGAGGTCATCGGCCGGTCGCGCGGCGGCGATCGGTCGGTCATCTTCATCTCGCACCGGATGATCGAGATCGCGTCGGTCTGCGATCGCGTCACGGTCCTCCGGGAGGGCGAGACCGTCGGTGTCGTCGACGTCGCCGCGGGGTCGGAGGAACGGATCGTCGAGCTGATGCTCGGTGACGTCGAGGCCCTGGCGCAGCGGACGCGCGACGAGGGCCGGACGGCCGGTGCGCGCGCCTCCGGGGTGCCGCCCCGGCTCGCCGGCCGCGGGCTCGGCTTCGGATCGAAGCTCGACGACGTCTCCTTCGGGGTGTACCCGGGCGAGGTGCTGGGCGTGGTGGCGCTCGAAGGCCAGGGTCAGGACGAGCTCTTCGACATCCTCTCGGGCTCGGCCCGGCAGACCCGCGGCGAGATCCTGATCGATGGATCGGCCGTCGCGTTCGGGCACCCGGCCGACGCGATCCGGGCCGGCGTCGTCTACATCCCGGCCGACCGTGCCGAGGCCCTGCTGATGCAGCGATCGGTCCGCGAGAACATCGCGTTGCCGGGCTTCACCCGCCTCGCCACGTGGGGCCTGGTCGACCACGGTCGCGAGACGAGCCAGGTCCGCCGGGCCGTCGACACGCTCCAGATCGACGCCCGGGCCGGGGCCGAGCTGCTCCGCCTCTCGGGCGGCAACCAGCAGAAGGTGACGATCGCGCGCTGGGTCACCGGAGGCGTCCACACGATGCTGTGCTTCGACCCGACCCGCGGCATCGACATCCGGACCAAGAACCAGATCTACCCGCTCCTCCGAGACCTCGCCGAGGCCGGCGCGGCCATCGTGCTCTATACATCGGAGCTCAAGGAAGTCCAGCTGGTGTGCGATCGAGCGATCGTCATCTTCGGCGGCCGGGTGGTCGCCGAGATCGGCGCGGCCGAGGCCGACGAGGCGACCCTGCTGCGGGCCGCCTACAACCTGCACCTCGACGCGGAGACGCCCGTCGCAGCGGCCGAAGAGGCCCTCGCGGCCGAGCAACCGAATCCGGCAAACCCGCCGTCACCGGGGAGCGATCGATGACAGCTGCGGCAGGCCCCGTCATCGGCGGCCCGACGGGTGCCATGGCCGCCCTGCAGCCGCTGCTCCGGCGGAACCTCTGGCCGCTCGGGCTGCTGGGCTTCCTCGTGGCGCTGTTCGTCTTCACGAAGATCATCCAGTCCAACTACGACGCCACCGGCATCCAGGGCCTGGCGATCTCCGCCGCGCCGCTCGCGCTCGCGTCCGTCGCCCAGGCCATCGTCGTCATCTCCGGCGGGATCGACCTCTCGATCGCGGCGATGATGGCCTTCACGAACGTCGCCGCGGCGGCCGCGATGGCCGGCCAGAGCGAGCAGACCGGGGTCGGGATCGCGATCGGCGTGCTGCTCCTGGGCCTGCTGATCGGGGCCGTCAACGGCACGGTGATCGTCGTCACGAGGATCGCCGACATCGTCGTGACCCTGGCGATGTCGTTCGTCTGGGCCGGCTGCGCGCTGCTGGTCCTGAACGTGCCCGGCGGCAAGGCCTCGGCCTGGCTGACCGACCTGGCCCACGGCCACGTCGTGACCGAGTGGCTCCCGAAGCCCGCGCTGGAGCTGTTCCTGATCGTTGCCATCATCTGGATCCCGCTGCAACGATCGCGACTCGGGCTGTCGCTCTTTGCCATCGGCAGCAATCGGTTGGCCGCGTTCCGGAGCGGAGTGGCCGTCGGTCGCACCAAGATCATCTCGTATGCCCTGGCAGGGTTGTTCGCCGCGTTGGGCGGCCTGGCGATCACGGCCAACACCGGGATCGGAACCCCGCTGCAGGGCGGCTACACGCTGTCGAGCGTCGCGGCGGTCGTCCTCGGCGGGGTGAGCCTGGCCGGCGGCCGGGGCGGCGTGTTCGGGCCGGTGGTGGCGGTGATCATCCTGACCCTCATCCGGGCCGACATGACCTTCCTGAACCTCAACTCCAACCTCGCCACGGTGACCCAGGGGGTCATCCTGATCGCTGTCGTCATGTTCGGCAGCCTGGCCACGCTGCGGCGGGTGCGGGCATGACCGGCGCCCAGGCAACGGGCGACGAGCGCACCCGGCTGAGCGCATCGACCTGGCTGCGGGTGCTCCGTGAGCGACCCGTCCTGCCGCTGATCGGCCTGCTCGTGGTCCTCGTGATCGCCTTCATCGCCCTGAACCCGAAGGCCAACGTCACGGATTGGCTCGGCGCGACGATGCGGGCCGCGGTGCCGCTGGCGATCCTGGCCGGCTGCCAGACCCTGGTCATGCTGACCGGCGGCATCGACCTCTCGGTGGCGTCGACGGCGTCGATGGCCGCGTTCGTTGCCGCCTCACTGCTCGACGAGCAGGGCCTCGCCGTCGCCATCCTCATCCCGCTGCTTATCGCCGTCCTGATCGGCGCCATCAACGGCATCGGCATCGGCGTGTTCCGGGTTCATCCGCTGATCATGACCCTGGGCATGGGGCTCGTCGTCTTCGGCGGGTCCAATGCCTGGCAGCTGCTCACCGTCCGAACCTCGTCGGGCGTCCCGCCCGAGATCCGCTGGATCGGGTCGGCCACCGTGTACGGAATCGTGCCAGTCAGCCTCCTCGTGTTCGTCCCGGTCGCGGCCGTCATCCTCATCGGGCTCCGCCGGACCGGCTACGGCCGGCTGCTGTACGCCATCGGCGACAACCCGGTCGCGGCACGCCTGTCGGGCGCGCGGGCGTGGCAGGCGCTGGTCGTGCTCTACGCGATCTCGGCCGTGCTCGCCGCGATCGCCGGCTATCTCATCTCGGGGTTCACCAACGTCGCCAGCGTCACGCTCGGCGATCCGTATCTCCTGCCCTCGGTCGCTGGGGCCGTCATCGGCGGCACCTCGATCTTCGGTGGTCGCGGCGGCTACGGTGGGACGATCGTCGGCGCGCTCATCCTGACGGTGGCGACGTCACTGCTCTACTCGCTCGGCTACCCGGAGGCCGTCCGCCAGATCCTGTTCGGCTCGGTCATCGTGGCGGTCGCGGCGGCCTACTCCCGAGTGACGGCCGAGACCTGACCGGGGACCGAGGAGCGTGAGCCGATGGCCTCCATCGAGCGCAGCCGCCACCTCGGCCTCGATCTTGGCGCCACGAATCTCAAGTGGGCGGTCGTCGGGCACCACGGTGACGCCTGGGAGACGATCGCCCACGACCGGACGCCGACGCGCGTCGGCGGCGATCCCGACGCCGTCCCGGCGGCCGTCGTCAACCAGCTCGCCGAGGTCGCGAACGCGGCGAACGCGGCCTGGGGTCCCGTCGGCAGCATCGGGATCGGCGTCCCGGGACTGTACGATCCAGCGACCGGGGCGACGCGCTTCCTCGTCAACGTGCCGGGACCGTGGGCCGGCCACCCGGTCGGCGGGCCGGTGACGGCGGCAACCGGCGTCCCTTCCTTCCTCGTCAACGATGCCCGCGCGTTCGGCCTGGCCGAGCTCCGCCTCGGCGCCGGCCGCGGCGCCAACTCGATGGTCGGGTTGACGCTCGGCACCGGGGTGGGCGGCGTCATCGCCATCGACGGGCGCGTCCACCAGGGCCACGACGGGACGGCCGGCGAGATCGGCCACCAGACGATCGATCCCGACGGTCCCTGGTGTGGCTGCGGCAACCGGGGCTGCCTGGAGGCCTACGCCCGGGCCGACCAGATCGCGGCCGCCTGTGGAACCGAGACGCCCGAGGCAGCGGTGCTCGCCGCCCAGGCCGGCGACGTCCGGGCGAGGGCCGGGCTCGAATTGGTCGGCCGGTACCTCGGGATCGGGATCGCCAACATGATCACGGTCCTGTCGCCCGACCGGGTCGTCCTCGGCGGCGGCGTCGCGGCGGCCGGCGCTCTGCTCTTCGGGCCGATCCGTGAAGAGATCGCCCGTCGGGTGAAGACGACCTCGATCGAGGCCGTGGCGCTGGTGCCCGCCGAGCTCGGGACGTGGGCCGGCGCGATCGGGGCCGCCATCCACGGGGCCGAGCAGGCGGTGGCGTGATGCAACCGGCGTCGTGGGTCCCGCACTACCGCCAGATCGAGCTGGCGCTCCGGGAGCGCCTGCCGAAGATGCGGCTCGGGGAGCGCCTGCCGTCCGACACGGACCTGTGCCGCGAGTTCAGGGTCAGCCGGATGACCGCCCGGAATGCGATGCAGCGCCTCGCCGACGACGGCCTCGTGCGCCGGATCCCGGGTGTCGGCTCGTTCGTCGTCGAGCCACCCTCGCACCGCTACGCGGATCGGTTGATGGCCTTCTCGCACGAGATGCGTCACCAGGGTCGCGTCCCGAGCTCCCGACTGCTGACCCGGGAGGTCCGCCCCGCCACGGAGGGCGAGGCGAGCGCGCTCGGGATCCGACCCACCGAGCCGGTCGCAATGCTCCGCCGCCTCCGTCTCGCCGACGCGATCCCGGTCGCCCTCGAATCGGCGATCCTCGCCGGCCGGGCGGTCGACGTGGTGATGGCGGCCGACCTCGAGACAGGGTCGCTCCACGAGGCCCTCGCCCGGTCCGGGCTGCACCTCCGGCGCGGCAAGGCCACGATCAGCGCGGAGGCCGCGACCGCCGACGACGCGCGATTGCTCGGCGTCCCGGAGGGCGAGCCCCTCCTCGTCGAGCGGCGGGTCATCGCCGACGTCCACGGCCGCTCGATCGAGGCGACCGAGTCGCGCTACCCCGGCAGCCGCTACGCCCTCGACGTTCGCTTCGACGTCGAGAACGCTCGTCCCGAGGCGCCGGGATGAGCGTCACGCCGGTCCGGGGCCGGCTGGTCCTCGACGACGCCGTCATGCCGGGCCGCCTCCACATCGAGGACGGCCGCATCGCCGCGGTGGAGCTCGATGCGGCGGAGCGGGGCGGCCAGTTCATCGCGCCCGGCTTCGTCGATGTCCACGTCCACGGCTGGGGCGGCCACAGCGCGATGGGCCCGGAGGCGGACCTCGACGGCATGGCCCGGGCCCTCCTGCGCCGCGGCGTGACCTCGTTCCTGCCGACCGCGGTCACCGCGAGCCTCGACCGCCTGGAGGAGTTCGCCGATCGGGTCCGTGGCTGGATCCCGTCGGCCCCGGCCGATGGGTCGGCGCCGCTCGGCTTCAACCTCGAGGGCCCGTTCCTGTCGCCGGCCCGCGCGGGGGCGCAGAACCCCGAGTTCATCGTCGAGCCGGCGGTCGTCGACCGGGCGCGGCTCAGTCCGCTTCTCGATGGCCTTCGGGTGATGACCGTGGCGCCCGAGGTCCGCGGTGGCCTCGTCCTCATCGGTTGGCTCGCCGGCCGGGGGGTCGTCGTCTCGCTCGGCCACTCCGCCGCGACGCTCGACGAGGCCCGGGCCGGCTATGCCGCCGGGGCCCGCTCGACGACCCACCTGTTCAACGCGATGACCGGGGTCGACCACAAGGCCCCCGGGCTGGCCGTCGCCGCGCTGACCGACGATGCGGTCTGGGTCGAGCTCATCGCCGACGGCCAGCACGTCCACCCGTCGCTCTGGCCGATCGTCGCTCGGGCCAAGCCCGACGGCCGGCTGCTGCTCGTCAGCGATGCCCTGCCGGTTGCCGGCCTCGGCGACGGCCGGACGACGCTCGGTGGCCTCGAGGTCGAGGTCCGCGGCCCCCGGGCGGTCCTCGCCGGGAGCGACACCCTGGCCGGCAGCGTCATCGCCCTCGACTCGGCCGTCCGGAACCTGGTCCGTCACGGCTTCGAGCTGCCCGTAGCCGTCGCCGCCGCGAGTCGTAACCCGTTGGCCTTGCTCGGGGTTACGGACCGGGGCCGGATCGCCGTCGGCCAGCGGGCCGACCTCGTCGAGCTCGACGACGACCTCGGGGTCCGGCGGGTCGCCCGGGCCGGGGAGTGGCTGAGCCCGAGCGCTCGCGGCTGACCCGCGAGGACGTGCGCGACGCGCTTCTGACAGTGTTGGCCGGAGACATTGCGAGGGTGGAGGGAACCCTGGTTGGCCGTCCCTGATGGGGAA
Organism: uncultured Chloroflexia bacterium; assembly: GCA_963719145.1. Taxonomy (GTDB): domain Bacteria; phylum Chloroflexota; class Limnocylindria; order Limnocylindrales; family CSP1-4; genus UBA5189. Next base: position 498,483 of record CAVRAX010000003.1, on the reverse strand, counting down.
GCGCCACTGGGTCCGTGATTCCTCGTTCTGTACGGCGATGCACAACGATGTACAATCAGCCTCGATGTCAGACTCGATGACGGTCAGCGAAGCTCGAGCGACGCTGCCGCAGATCCTCCGGCGCGTCCTGGCCGGCGAGGAGGTCACCCTCACCCGGCACGGTGAGCCGGTCGCCGTCCTCGTCCGGCCCGACACCCTGAGGGCTCGCCGCGCGAGCAGAGCCCGGGGCGACGCCGGGCGGATCAGAGAGCTCATCGCCGCCGGCCGGAAGACGACGTTGCGGCCTCGGCCGAGGCTGACGGAGCAGCGGGCTGCCGGGCTCCTGGCGGAGGTTCAGGCGGCCCGATCGAAGCGGTGACGGGGCCGCTCATGGACGCTTTCGACGCGGACGTCCTCATCTATGCCGCGGTTGCTGATCACGAGCTGGGGACGCCCGCGCGAGCGCTGTTCCCGGTCGAACCCGTCCAGGGCACCGACGCCGTCGCCGGGATCGGCTCGGTGCTGCTGCTGCCGGAGCTCCTGACGAAGCCGCTCCGCGAAGGTGCGATCGATGAGCTCGACGAGCTCGGTGCGCTCCTCAGTCGACTCGACCTCCGGCCGGTCGACGAAGCCACCGCCGAGCTGGCCACTGCCCTCGCTGCGGCCTACGGGCTCCGCGCGGCGGACGCCGTCCACCTGGCGACCGCGGTCAACGCTGGCGCCGATCGCTTCATCACCAACAACGCCTCCGACTTCCCGAAGACGATCACCGAGGTCGACGTCACCTATCCGGCCGATCTCGCCAGACAGCCCCCATGACATGTCCCACGTGCTACCCGTCCATCTCCTCGAGAAGCCTTGCGACTCGCTCGTGGCTGGCGTGCCAGGCACTCCAGACAGATCGACACCACGCGTCGATCGCGCGGTCTCGATCCGGGCCCGCCGCCGCCGCCATGACGTCCGTTGGCGTGACCTCGCCGCGCTCGGCCGGCGGGTCGAACCTGGGCCAGGTCCGTCGCCGGCGCGCCAGCCGCATGTGCGCGAGCTGAACCTCTCGCCCGGACGCGCCGCGGACAAGGTGGAGATACAGGCCGACGAGCGCGAAGGCCACCCGGATGGGCTTGTCCTCGGCCGACGCATGCTGCGCCGCGAACGCGTCGACGACATGCTGATGGATGAAGGCCGGGTCACCGTGGAGCAGGGTGTAGCCCTGAAGCTCCTGATACGCCTCGTCGTCGCCTGGGCCTGCCATCTCGGATCTCCCGCGCGCCCGCCGGTCGCTGGCCGATCGCCTCGCGTGGGCTCAGCCCTCGCTGACGCTCCAGCCGGCATCGACCCCGATCACCTGGCCGGTGACCATCCGGGCGTCGTCACTGAGGAGGAACAGGACGATCCCGGCGACGTCGTCGGGGTCGATCGGGCCGCCGGCGAGCGGCTGCTTCCGGCGGAGGTAGTCGAGGATCAGCGGGTCGTCCTGGGCCCGCCGGCTCATCGGCGTCGCGACGAGGCCCGGGGCGATCGCGTTGACCCGGATGCCCTGGGGCGCGTAGTAGGCGGCGACGGACCGGGTGAAGGCATCGATCGCGCCCTTGCTGGCGGCGTAGGCGTGGGTCGCGAAGTGGGTGATCGATGGGTGCTCGGCGCTGATGCTCGACATCGTCACGATCGCGCCGCGGGAGCCGTGGGCGTCCGGCGCCTGGCCGAGCATCCGGCGAATCGCGGCCCGACAGACGAGGAACTGGCTCTCGGCGTTGGCCGCGATCGCGGCCTCCCAGCCGGCGAGCGTGGCCTCGTGGAGCGGCCCGTCGCCGACGGCCCGGGCGCTGATCCCGGCGGCGCTGAAGACGCCGTCGAGCCGGCCGAACCGGTCCACGCACGCCGCGACCGCGGCCTCGACCTCGGCCTCGTCCGTGAGCTCGGCGGCGTGCCCGACGGCCGTGCCGCCGGCGGCCTCGATCTCATCGGCCAGGGCGCGGACGTGGTCGGCGGTTCGCGAGACGATGAAGACCGCGCCGCCGTCGGCCGCGATCCGTCGAGCCGCCGAGGCCCCCATCCCGGTCGAGCCGGTCACGAGGCAGGTCCGGCCGACGAACCTGTCCCGCGCCGCCGTCACCGCGCCACCCCGGCGGCCTCGACCGGGTCGAGCAGGGCCCCATCGGCGACCAGGCGTGCCCGGAGCGTCGCCGGATCGATCGCCCGGGGCGAGGTCCCGGCCGCGGCCGCGAGCGCCGCCGCCGTCCCGGCCGCCTGGCCCATGGCCATGCACGTGGCCATCGAGCGGGCCGAGGCGTGGGCGTCGTGGGTCGCCGAGAAGCAGCGGCCGGCGACGAGCAGGCCCTCGAGGCCGGCCGGCAGGAGGGCCCGGTAGGGGATGCCGTAGACACCGCTCTCGGGGACGTAGCTCCAGGTGGTGTCGCCGCCGGCGCCGTGGTCCTCGATCGGCGCGCCGCAGAGCGCGATCTCGTCGTCGAAGCGGCGGGCGGCGAGGACGTCGTCGCGGGTCAGGCGGTAATCGCCGTGGACCCGGCGGCTCTCGCGGACGCCGATCGCCGGCGAGGTCGAGACGACGACCGAGGCCTCGAAGCCGGGGATCCGGTCCCGCAGGAAGCGGTGATATTCGCGGACCTGGCGGCGACCCTCGACCTCGGCCCCGGTCAGGGCGACGGGGTCGGTGGCGTCGACGTTCGGGATCCGGGTCATGTGGATCATCACGACCCCGGGGTGGGTGGTCCGGTGCCACGAGCCCTCGAGCCGGGGCAGCCGGTACTCGCCCGAGGCGGCGGCTTCGCGCATCCTGGCCCACAGCTCCGGCTTCGGGATCTCGCTGGCCCGGTCGATGTCGACGTTGGCCACGGTGAACAGGGTGGACAGGGCCTGGGTCACCGGCTCGGTCGTGGCGTCGTCGTAGCCGGCCCCGGCCATCGCCGCGACGTCGGCGTCGCCCGAGGCGTCGACGATCGCCGCGCCCTCGAACCACTGCTCGCCGCCCTTGCTCCAGGTCCGGACCGCTTCGACCCGGCCGTCCTGGACGCGGACGCCGGTCGCCCAGGTGTGGAGCCGGAGGGTCACGCCCGCCTCGCCCGCCAGTCGCTCCCACAGGACCTTGAGGGCCTCCGGGTCGTAGGTCACGCCGGTGCCGGCACCGTAGGTGTTCGGCCGTTCGAACGCCGCGCCGTCCTCGGTGAGGCGCCGGGCGACCTCCCAGCCGAGGCCGCCGACGACGCGGCGGCGCGTCTCGCCGGGCGTGTAGAAGGCATAGAACGTGTCGAGGACGGCGGTCGAGGTGCCGCCCATGAACGCCAGGCGGTCGAGGAGCAGGGTCCGGGCACCGGCCCGGGCGGCCAAGATCGCGGCCGACGAGCCGGCCGAGCCGGCCCCGACCACGATGACGTTGAAGCGCTCCTCCGTGGTCATCGCGGTCCGGCGATCGTGAAGGTCCGGGCCGGGTTGGCAACGAGGATCGCGTCGGTCGCGACATCGCCAATCCGCCGGCGCAGGCGCGGCACGAACGACGCCATGAGGGTCCGCATCCCGGGCCCGCCGCCGTACGACCGGAAGTAGTCGCGGACGCCGAGATCGAGGCCCAGGACGATCCGCCCCCCGTGACCCGCGCGGACCATCGCCTCGATGAGGTCGAGCAGGACGCTCTCGGGCCGGTACTTGATCCGGCCGATCGTGTCGTAGACCAGGCCGACGCCGCGGGCCGCGATCTCCGCGTGGAGCTCGAGGTCGGGGTTGCGGTCGAGGTGGGCGAGGTTGATCCGGTCGGTCGCCGCCCCGGCGCGCTCGAGGAGGTCGACGATCTCGTGGCCGAACGTCCCGATCTCGGTGTGGACGACGATCGCCGAGCCGGTTGCGGCGCTGGCCGCGGCGATGGCCTCGAGCCGCCGGGCCTCGCCGGCCGAGATGTGCTGGTACGACGCGCCGGCCTTGATGACTCCGGCGCGGGCCGGGTCCGGGTCGGCCTCACCGTCCCAGTCGCGTAGGTGCATTCCGACCGTCAGGTCGGCGACGATGCGCTCCGCGAGGAGGGTCGGCGAGGCCTCGTGGACCCAGTGGCCGGCCGGGTAGTGGGCGTCGCGGTGATAGCCCGACGCCGCGATGATCGCGACCCCAGTCTCGGCCGCGACCCGGCGCATCAGGTCCGGCCGGCGCCCCAACCCGATCGGGGTCAGCTCGACGATGGCCCGGACCCCGGTCGCGCGAGCCTCGCGGACCTCCTGGGCGACGAGCGCGGGGTCGGTGATCTCGCCGCCCGGCAACGCCGGCGAGGCGATGAACAGGTGGTCATGGGCATTGACGACGCCGAGCGAGGCCGCCGGAATCGGCCCGCTCACGGTCAGGACCTGCGGTTCCGGCGCGTCCAGCCGCGACACCGCGGCGCGCCCCTCGGTCACGCGCCAGCAGCCGACCGACGGCAGGGAGGCGCCGACGAGGCTCCAGTGCGCCCTCGTCGGCGCCGATCGCTGGCTGACGCAGGTGGATGACGCATCGTTACCAGATGGTCACCGGATGCGGGTGGCGGTGGTCTCGGAGCTTCTCGTCCCTGGTCACCAACTGCCAGCCGGTCTCGATCGCCGTCGCGTAGATCAACCGATCGGCCGGATCGCCGGGGAAGGATGACGGCAGGTTGACCGCCGCGCTGGCGATCGCCGGCGTCACCGGAATCGTCCGCACCTGGGCGGCCAACCGCCCGAGCCAGGAGACGATCGGGATCGTCACCACGATCCGTTCGTGGTGGGCAAGCCAGGCGAGCTCGAACCACGAGATGTCGGCAACCGCGAGCTCGTCCGCGTCACCGATCGCCCTGGCGGCGGCCGCGCTGATTCGATCAGGTTCGGCGGACCACCAGTGAACGACGTGGCTGTCGAGGACGACCGTGCTCACGTCAGCTCCCAGCTCGCTCCTGTCGTGAAGAGATCCTCGTCCCGCCCCGCGGTCATGGCCACCCCAACGAGGCTTCCCTTCAGCGCGTGTGGACCGACAGCCGGCACGAGCCGCGCGACGGTCCGACCGTGCTTCGTGATCTCCACCTCTTGGCCCGCTGCCACGTCGTCGAGGAGGGCCAGGATCTTGGCCTTTGCCTCGGTAGCGGTCATCTTTATGATCATGAGGTCATTCTAGTGGTCAGTACCGAGTGAAGCAAGGGCTTGGACACAGGCGAGAGCGCTTGCAGCTCGAACCGGCACGGAAGCGCCGAGCTGAAGCAGTCCCCGGTCCTGCTGACCTACGCCCGACCCGCCGCCACCTCGTCGGCCCGCGTTCGGCCGGCGAGCTGGATGAGGTCCTCGTGGAGCTCGAACCAGACGCCGTGGTAGCTGTCGACCCGGGGCGAGGCGACGTAGCGGCCGTCTCCGGCGACGGCCCGTTCCGCGGCTGCCCCGAGCCGCCGCCGGTAGCGGGCGGACCGTGGCCAGGCCGCTTCGAGCGGCCCAATCCAGGCATCGACCTCGCGATGGAGCGTGACGAGCCGCGCCAGGACGGCCGCGTCGTATGCGGCGTCGGCGTGGTCGTTCGGGGCCGGCCCGTCCGGGCCCGGCCGGAGCTGCCAGTCGGTCACGGCCTCCTTGACCCGCCGATCGAGCTCGACGAAGGCGTCGAGAGCGGTGACTGCCCGCGCTGGCCCGACCGATTCCTGCTCCGCGTCGAGGAGCCGTCGCGCCAGCGCCTGGCCATCGTCGGTCAGGCGGTACGCCCCGGCGAGCGTCTGGACGAGGCCGTCGGCGACGAGCCGGTCGAGGACCGGCTGAACCGCCGCGGCCTCGGCGAGGAGGGCGTCGGCGACGCCCACGGCCGGCACGAGGCCCTTGATCCGGAGGACCTGGACGCACTCGTCGGTGGTGATCGGCTCGGCCGCCGCGAGCTCGGCCGCCGCGGGTGTCGCCGAGGCTTCGACGGACACCGGCGACGAGGTCTCGATCCCGATCCCGAGCTCGCGCGCCCAGTCGAGCAGCTCCGCGGCCTCCGGGACCGTCTCCGACGCGACAGCGATCGGCCCGACGTAGACCGATCCCCGGCCGCCGTCGACGGTGATCACCTCGCCGACCGCGAGGCGCCGACCTCCGACCTCGATCTCGTCGTCGGAGACCTCGAGGCCGGCCGCCCCGACGACCGCGGGGATGCCCCAGCCTCGGGCCACGACCGCGGCGTGGCTCGCGAGCCCGCCCGCCGCGGTGACGATCGCGACCGACCGGGCCATCCCCGGGACATCGTCGGGCGAGGTCTCGGCCCGGACGAGGATCGGGGATCTGCCGGCGTCGGCCGCGGCAACGGCCCCCTCCGGGCTGGTGACGATCTCGCCGCTCGCCACTCCGGGCGAGGCGGGCAGGCCGGTGACGAGCAGCTCGGCTCCGGGCCCGACGTCTGCCGCGGCACGGGGCGGGTCGGCGAGGAGGGCGGCGACGCGCGCCACGGCCTCCGCCCGCGTCAACGGGAACGACGCATCCTCGGCCATGTCCCGGGCCATCCGAAGGGCCGCCCTGGGGCTCCGCTTCCCGACCCGGACCTGGAGCAGCCACAGCCGGTCGGCCTCGATCGTGAACTCGATGTCGCAGAGGTCACGGTAGTGGCGCTCGAGCCTGGCGCCCGCCTCGCGGAGCTGGCGTCCGACGTCGGGCAGCCGATCGTCAAGGACCGCCAGCGGCTGGGTCGCATGGGTCCCGGCGACGACGTCCTCGCCCTGGGCCGAGAACAGGACGTCGCCGTAGAGACCCGGCTCGCCGGTCGCCGGGTCGCGGGTGAAGACGACCCCGGTGGCCGAGGCCGGCCCGCGATTGCCGAAGACCATCGCCTGGACGGTGACCCCGGTGCCGACGTCGTCGGGCAGCGACTCGCGCCGGCGATAGGCGATCGCGCGGTCGCTGTTCCACGACCGGAAGACGGCCTCGATCGCGAGTCGTAGCTGGGCCCGGGGATCGTCGGGTGCCTCGACCCCGGCGATCCGGCGGAACATCTCGCGGAACCGGCGCTGGCAGTCCGCGGCGAAGGCCGGGTCACCCGAGACGGCCGCCAGGCCGGCGGTCGATGCGTCGGTCAGCCCGAGGTCGAGGATCGTGTCCATCATCCCGGGCATCGAGACCGGGGCGCCCGACCGGACGCTGACGAGCAGCGGGTCGGCCGGATCGCCGAAGCGCCGGCCGACGGCGGCCTCGACCTCGGCCATGGCGGTCCGCAGCTCCTCATCGAGGCCGTCCGGCCAGCCGCCGGCCAGGTAGGCCCCGCAGGCCTCGGTCGTGATCGCGAAGCCGGGCGGAACGGGCAGGTCGAGCTCGCGGGCCATCACCCCGAGGTTCGCGGCCTTCCCGCCGATCAGCGCCGTGACCTCGGCAAGCGGCCGGCGGTGGTCGTGGGCCAGGCCGTAGACGTGGGTCACCGGCCCGGCGCCTCGGCGGCGGCGTCCGCGGCCTCGGCCGCGCGCAACGCCGTCCAGACCCGCTCCGGAGAGAGCGGCAGCTCCCGGATCACGACCCCGGTCGCGTCGCGGACGGCCGCCGCGACGGCCGGCGCGACCGGCAGCAGCGCCCCCTCGCTCATGCCCTTCGCTCCGTAGGGTCCGGGGCCGTCGCCGTTCTCGACGGTCGCGCTCTCGATCTGGAGCGGCAGGTCCTTGCTCGTCGGGATCCGGTAGTCGATCGCCCCGAGGTTCCGGATCCGGCCGGCGTCGTCGAGGATCAGCCGCTCCATCAGGGTGTGGCCGAGGCCCATGATCGCGGCGCCCTCGTCCTGGCCCCGAACCTGGGCCGGGTTGAGGGCCCGGCCGACGTCCGAAACGGTGACGTGGCGCAGGACCGTCACGTCGCCGGTGTCGCGATCGACCTCGACCTCGACCGCGGTGCAGTTGAACTCGAAGAACGCGGCCGTCCCGCCGAGCGGATGGTCCGGGTCGGCCTCCTTGCGCCCCTCGCCGACGCCGATGACCTCGCCGCCGAGGCGACCGAGCCCGCGCCGGACGACGTCCCGGATCGGCCACTCGCGGTCGGCGATGGTGACGACCCCGCCATCGACCGTCACCTCGGCCTCGTCGACGCCCTCGAGCCGGGCGGCCATCGCCCGGAGCTTGCCCTGAATGTCGCGGCAGGCACCCAGGACGGCGTTGCCCATCAGGACGGTCGAGCGGCTGGCCGAGGTCTGCTGGTCATACGGCACGACGGCGGTGTCGCCCGAGACCACCGTCACCGAGTCGATCGGCGCGCCGAGCTCCTGGGCCGCGATCTGGGCGAAGATCGTCCGCGCCCCTTGGCCCATGTCGGAGGTCCCGGCATACACGACCACGCTGCCGTCGACGAGGAGCCGGACGGTCGAGTACGACAGGCCGGTCGTGGGCCCGGACTTCAGCCCGACCGCGATGCCCTTCCCGCGTCCGGGCGGCCGCGGCGCGCCCCAGTCGATCATCGCGGCCGCCTTCTCGACCGAATCGGCCCAGCGGCCGTCGGCCGGGGTGTCGCCGGGAATGAACGCCTCACCCGGCTTCGCCAGGTTCATGAGCCGGAGCTTCAGCGGGTCGATCCCGAGGACCCGGGCGGCGTCGTCCATGTTCGACTCGACCGCCCAGATCTGCTGGGGGTTGCCGAAGCCCCGGAAGGCCGTCGACGGCACGGTGTTCGAGAGCACGCTCCGCGCGAGGACCCGGAACGCCGGCGTGGAGTACGGCCCGTTCGAGGAGTAGCTGCCCTTGCCGACCGTCCGGTCGGCGATGTCGGCGTACGCGCCGATGAGGTAGTTGGCCTCGATGTCCCGGAAGCAGAGCCGGCCGTCGCGCCGAAAGCCGGTCCTGACCCGGACCTCGGACGCGCCGCGGCGGACGGCCTGGAACGTCTCCTCGAGGCTGAGGGTCAGGCGGACCGGCCGGCCCAGGGCCCGGGCCATGAACGCCAGGAGCGGCTCGTACTTGGCATGCTGCTTGCCACCGAACGCGCCGCCGGGGTCGGGAGCGTGGACCCGGACCTTGGAAAGCGGCAGGTCGAGCAGCTCCGAAAGGATCCGCTGGAGCCAGTACGGATGCTGGATCGAGCTCCAGACGGCGATCCCGTCGCCCTCGGGGGCCGCGATCCAGGCATGCGGCTCGATCGCGAACTGGGTGACCATCGGGAAGGCGTACGCCCCCTCGACGACGACATCGGCCGGGGTCGCGTCGACGTCGCCCCAGCCGTAGCGGTGCTCGCGCAGGACGTTCGAGTCGCGGAGCGGGTCGTCGGGTCGGAGCGACGGGTCCTGGACGATCGGCGCGTCCGGAGCGAGGGCCGCGGCGATCGTGGTGACCGCGGGGAGCTCCTCGAACTCGACGCGGACGAGCGCGGCCCCGGCCTCGGCGGCGTCGCGGGTCTCGGCGGCGACGGCCGCGACCGGCTCGCCGTGGTACGTCACCTCGCCGGTCGCGATGACCGGCCGGTCGCGGAACTGGGGCCCGAAGCGCGGCATCGGCCGGGGCAGGTCCGCGGCGGTCATCACCATCCGGACGCCGTCCACGGCCAGCGCCGCCGTGGCGTCGATCCGGTCGATCCGGGCCCGGGCGCGGTCGAGGGTCACGAGCTTGACGTGGAGCTCGCTCTCGAGGTGGATGTCCGAGACGTAGGCCTGGCGGCCGGCCACCCGGTCCACGCCACCGACGCGGTTGGGACTCCCGCCGATGCCGTCGAGGTCGCTCATCGCCGGCCTGCCTCGACGCCCGCGTCGACCTCGACCTCGGCCGCGGCGATGACGGCCTCGATGATCTGCTCATAGCCGGCGCAGCGGCAGAGGTTGCCGGCCAGCCCTTCCTCGACCTCGGCCCGGGTCGGGTGGGGAGTGGTGTCGAGGAGCTCCTGGGCGGCCACGAGCTGGCCCGGGATGCAGAAGCCGCATTGGGCGGCGCCGTGGTCGAGGAACGCCTGCTGGACCGGGCTGAGCCGGCCGCCGCGGGCCAGGCCCTCGACCGTCACGACCTCGCCGCCGTCGGCCTCGACCGCGAGGACGAGGCACGAGTCGACGATCCGGCCGTTCAGCCGGACGGTGCAGGCGCCGCACTCCCCGACGAGGCAGCACTCCTTCGTCCCGGTCAGCCCGAGGTCGTCGCGCAGGACCTCGAGGAGGGTGTGGTGGGCCTCGACCCGCAGGCTCCGGCGGCGGCCGTTGACCTCGACCTCGATGGGCATCGATGCCGTCATGCCGCGTCTCCGGCGGCGAGCCGCCCCGCGGCGATCTCGACCCCTCGTCGGGCGAGGACCCCGAGCATCGCCAGGCGATAGTCCGGCCCGGCCCGCATCGAGGTCGGGGACGGGCTGGCGGTCGCGAGCATCGACTCGAGGATGGCGTCCCGGGCCTCAGCCGGCGCGGCGGGGTCGGCAAGGACGCCGGAGTCGTCGACGGCCACCACCGGCCGCGGCCCGACGCTGCCAAACGCGAGCCGGGTCCGGCCGTCCCCGGTGATCCGGCAGGCGAGGGTCACCGAGGCCAGGTCATGGCCCCGGCGGCGCGTCCGGCGGAGGTGGACCTCGCCGCCGTGGCCCGTCGGCAGGGGCAGCTCGATCGCGGTCACGAGCTCAGTGGGGGCGATCGTGGTCACCCCGGAGCGGACGAAGACCTCATCGATCGGGATGCGTCGCATCCCGTCCGGGCCGGCAACGACGACGACAGCCTCGTGGACCAGGAGGGCCGGGGCGGTGTCGGCCGCCGGCGAGGCGTTGCCGATGTTGCCGGCGAGCGTCGCCCGGTTCCGGATCTGGGCCGAGCCGACCACGGCCGCGGCCTCGGCCAGCGCCGCGAAGTCGCGCCGCACGGTGGGGTCGGCCAGGATGTCGGTCATCACGGCCCGGGCACCGATGACGAGCCGGCCATCCGAGACCCGGATCCCGCCGTCGAGCTCGGCGACCGCCTTGACGTCGACGACGACGTCGGGCCGGAGGGTCCCGTCCCGGAGCCGGATGACCAGGTCCGTCCCGCCGGCCAGGAGTCGCGCGCCGGCGCCGTTCGCGGCGAGCAGCCCGATCGCGGCGTCGAGGTGCGTCGGGCGCTCGTAGGCGAACGGCCGCATCTGGGGCTACAGGACCCGGTCGACTTCGTCGAGCAGGACCTGGGGGGTCGCGGCGCGGACGAAGTAGTAGGGCCGCTCGGTGAACCGCTCGACGAAGGCGGCCCGGGACCGCCGCAGCGGCTCGCTGTCGACGATCGGCATCGATAAGCCCGGCGCCAGGAGCTCGTTCAGGAGGAAGTAGCCCTGGACCGAGTGGAACGTCTGGAACTGGCGCTCGAACGGGATCATCTCGGCCAGCGACGGCTCGAAGTTGCCGTCGATCGCCGGTACGATCACGACGTCGACCTCGCTCGGCTCGGTGTACAGCTCCCACGTCGGCATCGTCCCGAAGAACTTCGCCGCCCCGGCCTCCGGGGCGGCCTTGTCGGCCCGCTCGGTGCCCTCGGTCCGCCGGGCGAGGAACGGCGCCTTGGAGCCCATGATGACTCGCCCATCCTCGTCGATGACCGTCGTCTCGGTCGAGACGAGGAGCGCGCCGCGACGGCAGGCCTCGATCTGGCCCATCGACTTGCCGTGGTTCGATTCGCCGCCAAGGAAGAGGATCGTCCGGTCCCGGTAGCGGACCGCGGACGCGTGGAACGGATGGAGCCCGGCTGCTTCCATCCGCAGCGCCAGCATCGTGACCACGACCTTCTGGATCGGGCCGGCCGGCCAGGGGCCACGGAACGTCATCGTCCGGCCGTCGTAGTCGATGCCCTTGGGCTCGTCCTGAAACCAGACGATGTCGGGCTCGGCCAACGTGACCACGGGCGAGATCCGGACGTCGGCGAGGCGGTAGTTCAAGAAGGCCAGGTCATCGAGGACGTGGTCGCGTGGCTCCGACCCGTGGACGTCGACCCGCAGCCGGGCCGGCCCGGCCGACATCTCTTCCGACAGCTGGAGCCGGCCCGTCATCGTCGGGCTCGGCGAATGTGCCGATCCGGGCGCGGCCCGGCCGGCGACCGGGAGGCCGCCTTGCCCCCGGGCGCGGAGTCGGGCCAGCGACGGGCCATGTTGTCGCTGGCCTCCTCGAAGTGGTGCTCGAGGGCGGCGGTCACGTCGGCCACGTCGCGCCGCTGGAGGGCGTCGATGATCGGCGCGTGGAGGTGGGCCGACCACTCCGGGTCGGCGCCCGGCACGACGAGGCTGATATACGTCCGCGAGTACGGCTCGAGGGACCGCCAGGTCCGCTCGAGAGTCCGGTTGTCAGCGATCGCCACGATCCGGCCGTGGAAGGTCGCGTCGGCCTCGGCCACGCCGTGGCCGTCACCGCGGCTCGCGGCCGTGTCCATCGCCACGCCGAGGGCCACCAGCTCGGCGAGCTCGGCGTCGAGCATCCGCGGCACCGCCAGGCGGGCGGCGAGGGTCTCGAGGGACGCCCGAACCACGTAGGCCTCGAGGATCTCCCGGCGGCTCGGCCGCCGGACCCTGGCCCCGCGGAACGGCGAGATCTCGACGACGCCGATGCCCTCGAGGCCGCGAAGCGCCTCGCGGACGGGGGCCTGGCTCGTCCCGAGCTCGCGGGCCACCTGCGTCTCCACGATCCGCGAGTCGGGCGGGTAGCGACCGCTCAGGATGCCCTCGAGGAGGTGGTCACGGACCTGATCGGCAAGGACGCTCCTCGAGACGACGACGGCCGCGGCCACGGTGACGGCTAGGCCCCGACCGGCGTGCCGGGCCGGGTCGCCCGAGCGACCGCCCGATCCAGGATCTCGACGGTCCCGGTCGATCCGTCGACGCGGATCCGGTCGCCGGTGCCGATCGTCCGGGTGGCGATCGACGTCCCGATCACGGCGGGGATCCCGAACTCGCGCGAAAGGACGGCCGGGTGAGAGGTTGTGCCGCCGGTGTCGGTGACGAGGCCCGCGATCTTCGTGAACAGGACGACCCAGGCCGGGTTCGTCATCTGGCAGACGAGGATGTCGCCGTCCTGGACCTGGTCGAACTCGTCGACGGTCTGGACCACCCGGGCGATGCCCTCGACCACGCCCGGAGAGCCGGCGATGCCGGTGACGCGGAGCTCGTCGGGCGGCGGGCCGGCCTGGCCGCGGTGGAACCGCTCCGGGTAGCCCCAGTTGACGAGGTACGGGAAGGCCAGCTGGGTCGGGGTGACGGTCCCGACCCAGTCGCGCGGGTGAAGGCGCATCGACGCCTCTCTGTCGGCCCGGCGAGCGGCGACGAGCGTCCGGGCGTCGATCGCGGCCGCGTCCCCGATGAGCGCCCGGAGCTCGTTGTAGCCCAGGAACATGACGTCGTCGGGCTGGTCCAGACGGCCGAGCTCGACGAGCTTCCGGCCGATGGCCAGGAGCACGAGCCGGACGTGGGCGTTGGCCCCCTGGTCGATGTAGAAGTGATGGTCCGGGGTGAGCGGCGCCATCCGCAGGTTCACGGCGTTGGCGGCCCGCATCTCCTCGAGGGCGTCGCCGGTCAGGCCCTCGAGGATCTCGGCCGAGGCCGCCTCGATGTCCCGGCGCATCGCCTCGATCGCGGTCGGATAGTCGTAGTCGGTCTCGAGGTAGCCGCGAACGAGGTCGAGGACCGGGCCCATCTCCTCGCGGGCCGTCGGGTAGATGAACTCGTGGCTCCAGACGGCGTGCCAGCCGAACTCGCGCTGATACGGCTCGACCCGCTCGGCGATGAACCGGCGGCCGCGTTCGGACGCCCGGAGCCGCGCGGCGATCCCGGCGCCCGGGCCGACGAACATGGCCCGAAGCTCCGCATCGTCGCGGACCTCGTTCTTCATCTTCCAGAGCGCCTCGATCGAGTCCCAGTTCCGGTCCGAGGCCGAGTTCTGGAGCCGCCCCAGGAGCTCGTCGTCAACGGCGCCGCGGGTCTTCTCCGTGACCGCCCGCAGGTTGAGGGTCGCCGACAGCTGGGCGAAGTTGAGCATCCAGTGGATCTTCCAGTGGCGGTCGTGGATGTCGATCGCGTCCTCGAGCACGGTCGCCAGCTCGGCCAGGCTGAGATCGTCGGCCTCATCGAGGCGGCTCTCGAGGTAGGCGAAGTTGCGCTCCATCTCGGGCCGGAGCCGCTCGCGCCACCAGTCGGCGAAGTGATCGCCGTAGACCGGCAGCGTCAGGTCGAGGTACTTCCCGATCGTCGTCGCGAAGCCGGCGTCGCGGGGGACCCTGGCCTGGTAGCGGGCGCTGTATTCCGTGCCCTCGATCTTGAGGTCGGGATCCGCCGGGATCGCCGTCGTGTAGACGTAGCCGTTGACATTCTTGGCCAGCCAGTCGACCGCGAACGGCGTCCCGAAGCGCCGGAACATGTGGTCGCAGCTCAGCCACCAGCCACCGATGTCGAAGAACATCGGGCTGACGGGGTGGGGGATGTGGAGGTCGTCGTAGACCCAGAAGAAGCCCTTCTCGACCTCCGAATCCCAGGTCACCGGGAACGATTCGTCGCCCAGGAACTGGCCCAGGATCTCCTCCGACGCCGGCACCCCCCGGACGCCCGCGCCTTCGCCCACCTGCTGCTCGGTCATCGTCCTGCCCTGGCCTTCCGATTCATCAGGCTTGCTGGATCAGATCGTCTCGTAGATCGCCCGGCGGCGCTCGTCGAGCCGGTGGACGGCATCGTCGAGGACGAGCTCGCGAACGTGGCTCGACTCGGCGTGCTCGCGGAAGGCTGCCTCCGACGCGTACTGCTCGTAGAGGAAGAACGCGCCCGCGTCCTCGGTCGACCGGTGGACCCAGAAGAGGAGGCAACCGGGCTCCTCACGAGCTGCCGCGGCAACGCGCGCGAGGAGCGCCTCGACGGCCGCCTCCTCGCCGGGCTTCGCCTTCCAGGTGGCCGTCACGACATAGGGCACTGCGGGCTGCCGGTTGCGGATAATCGATCATCGATGACAATAGCACCGAACGGCCGAGCCGCGAGGAGGTCGAGGTGACGATCACGGGCATCAAGGGCGAGGTCGAGGCGCCGCTGCTGCGGATGGTCCGGGACACCCCGACCGACTACTGGAACGACTCCTGCGCGATCGCCGAGCTCGAGTACGCAGTCGCCCGCGGCGCGACCGGTGCGACCTCGAATCCGAGCATCGTCCTCGAGGTCCTGAAGAAGGAGAGCGGCCACTGGATCCCCCGGATCCGTGAGCTGGCCGACGAGCGGCCGGCCTGGACCGAGGTCGAGCTCACCTGGGCGCTCATCGAGGAGATGGCGGCCGGCGGCGCCGCCGTCCTCCTGCCGGTCTTCCGTTCCACGGGCGGGCGCAAGGGCCGGCTCTCGGTCCAGACCAACCCGGCGAACTTCCGGAGCGCCGACCGGATGCTGGAGCAGGGCCTCCACTTCGCCGGCCTGGCGCCGAACATCCAGGTGAAGTTCCCGGCGACGAGCGCCGGGCTCGCGGCGATCGAGCGGGCCACCGCGGCGGGGGTCAACATCAACGCCACCGTGAGCTTCACCGTGGCCCAGGCGTTGGCCGTCGGCGAGGCCGTCGAGCGTGGCCTGGACGCCCGGACAGCGGCCGGCGACGAGATCGGATCGATGACCCCGGTCTGCACGATGATGATCGGGCGGCTGGACGACTGGATGCGGGTGCTGGTCGAGCGCGACTCGATCGCCGTCAACCCCGACGCGCTCGACTGGGCGGGGATCGCCGCCTTCAAGCGGGCGGTCGGGCTGTACGCCGAGCGCGGCTTCCGGACCCGCCTCCTCGCCGCCGCCTACCGCCACCGGCTCCACTGGACCGAGCTCGTCGGTGGCGACGTCGTCCTGACGATGCCCCACGCCTGGCAGGAGCGCTTCAACGCCAGCGGCATCGCCCCGGTGCCGCGGATCCACGTCCCCGTGGACCCGGACCTCGTGGCCGATCTCCGGGCGCGCATCCCCGACTTCGCCCGGGCCTACGAGCCCGACGGGTTGAGCGTTCCGGAGTTCGACACGTTCGGGGCGACCGTCCGGACGCTGCGCGGGTTCATCAGGTCCTACCACGACCTCATCGGGGCGGTCCGGGACGTGATCCTGCCCGACCCGGACAAGCGACCCGACGCTGGAGAAGGACGATGACCGACTCCGGCATCTTCAGCCTCGCCGGTCGGACGGCCCTCATCGGCGGCGGTGGTGGGGCGATCGGGTCGGCCCTGGCCGAGGCATTCGCCGGCGCCGGCGCCCGGATCGCCGTGGCGGGCCGGACCGCCGAGACGCTTGAGGCCGCCGCGGAACGGGTCCGCGCGGCCGGCTCCGAGGCCCTCGCGGTCACGGCCGACCTGACCCGGGAATCCGACTGCGATCGGGTCGTCGCCGCGGCGATCGAGCGCTTCGGCCGGGTCGACATCGTCGTCAACGCCGTCGGCGGCGGCGCCGGTCAGGTCCTGAACCCGGCCGAGGCCTATCCCCGGAAGGACTGGGACTGGATCATGGAGCTCAACGTCCGCAGCACGATCCTGCCGACCCAGGCCGCCGTCCGGTCGATGATCGAGGCCGGCCACGGCGGGAGCGTCCTGAACCTCTCGTCGGTTCGGGCGAACCTCGGGATCAAGGCCGGCTACTCCGCCTACGTCGCGGCCAAGGGCGCCATCAGCTCGTTGACCCGCCAGTGGGCGACCGAATGGGCGCCCCACGGCATCCGGGTCAACGCGATCATGCCGACGTTCGTCGACACGCCCCAGGTCGCGACCCTGCTGGCGGACCCGGCGTTCAAGGCCGGGATCGTCAGCCGCATCCCGCTCGGGCGGGTCGGGGACACCCGCGACCTGGCCGGCCCGGCCATCTTCCTGTGCTCGGACGCGGCCTCGTTCGTCACCGGCCAGATCCTCGGGATCGACGGTGGCCTCACGGCGACGCAGTAACGCGGGCCGGGCCCGCAACTCGACGGAGGATTCGGAACACCGATGGAAGAGCTGGTCTCGATGATGGAGCGGGTCACCCCCAACATCTTCACCACGACCCGCCTGCGCGGCTGCAACCCGAGCTTCGTGACGACCTCGGACGGCGTCGTCATCATCGACACGCCGCAGCTCCCGACGCGGGCGGTCGCGATGCGCCGGGAAGCCGAGGCCCATGGCCCGATCCGCTACCTGATCAACACCGAGCACCACGTCGACCACATCTTCGGCAACCACTGGTTCCGGGGCGCCGGCGAGGTGGTGAACCATCGCGCGCTCTACGAGATCTTCATGGATCCGACGGCGGCCCTCGACCCGTTCGCCTACGCTCTCGAGGCGATCCCGAGCGACGACCCCGAGGGCGCGGCGCTCATCCCGGACCGCGACGCCTATTACGCCGACCTGCCGCGGGGAACGATCGTCTTCACCGGCGACCTGACCCTTCGGGTCGGCGATCACACGTTCCAGTGCCTCTGGACGCCCGGCCACACGCCCGGCCAGCTGGCCGTGCACGTTCCGGAGGAGCGGGTCGTCTTCACCGGCGACACGATCTTCTCCGGCTGTCAGACCTGGCTGATGACCTCGAACGTCGGCCAGTGGCTCGAGGCCCTCGAGCGGATCCGGCAGCTCGACGTCGACCACGTCGTGCCCGGCCACGGGCCCATCGTCACGCTCGACTACGTCCAGACCCAGCGCGCGGTCCTGCTGCGCTGGAAGGCCGCCGTCGCCGACGCGGTCTCGAAGGGCTGGAGCCGGGAGGAGACGATCGCCCGCGTTCGCTTCGACGAGGAGTTCGGCCCGGTCGACGTCGGGCAGGCCTACATGATGGATCACATCCAGAACCAGAACGCCGCCTCGCTCTGGGACAAGCTCACCGCCGTCGGGTAGCCGGGGGCCGTGGAGCGGGCGGGCATGGTGTCGCCGACCGACCGATCCAGCGCCGCCCTGCGGACGCGCGTCGTCAGGACCTATGGTCGCGGCAGCCTCCTCGGTCTCCTGAGCCCGATGCTGGCGGCCGTCATGGCCGCGTTCGGCATGCGCGGCTGGCAGGAATTGGCGATCCGGGAGATGGAGGAAGACGCCGCGAAGATGGCCCGCGACGGCTACCGGATCGTCGCCACCCAGGAGCACGGCATCCCGGCATTCGGCATCGTGTTCTACGAGGTCACGTACCAGCGCGGTGAGGCGCGCGGCCCCTGAGGCGACCCGAGAGCCGTGCCCCGCCATTTCGAGCGGGTGCCCTTCCGCGCGTAGGGTTCTCCCGTATTGACGGCGGGAATGCAGCCTCGACGATGGGCCTCAGGGGCGGCCCGACGCGCAGGGCCGCCTCCTCTGATCCCGGTCGGGCCGAGCGGAAGCCGACGAGGGCGCTGCGGTCGGCAGGCAGCCGGGGATCTGGGGTTTTCCCCACTTGTCCTCGCCGGCGGAGGGGCGCAGCCTGCGTCCATGGCTGATCTGATCCGGGTCGGGTTGGTGGACGACCACCCGATCGTGGTCGGTGGCATCGAGGCCGCCTTGGCCCTCGCCCCGGACATCGACCTCGTCGCCCGGGCGGGGACCGTCGCCGGTGCGGCCGAGCTCCTTGCCCGGCCCGACCTCGCGGTGGTCCTCCTGGACGTCCGCCTGCCCGACGGCAATGGTCTCGAGCTCCTTGCCCGGACGACCGGGTCCCGCAAGCCGGCCGTCATCGTCCTGTCGTCCTTCGAGACGAAGCAGTACGTGGCCGCCGCTCTGAGGTTCGGTGCCCAGGGCTTCATGCTGAAGACCGCCCCGATCGAGAACCTGATCGCGGCCATCCGCCGCGTCGCCGGCGGCCGGCCTTCGTTCGGTGTGCAGCCCGACCGGGTCCGCGGCTACGTGACCCTCTCAGCTCGAGAGCGGGACCTCGTCCGCCAGGTCATGGCGGCCCGCTCGAACGCGGAGATCGCGACGGCCCTCCGAACGCGCCGGAAGACGGTCGAGACGCAGCTCTCGCGCCTCTATGAGCGGCTGGGCGTCGCGTCCCGCGTGGACCTCGCGATCCGGGCGGAGCGGGAAGGCTGGCTCGAGATCGAGACCGGATCGGCACGACGGAGCGCCGTCCAGGCGAGGTAGGGCCGGGGCCTTCGCCGACGGATCAGCGCGGCTCGATCTCGAGCCACGCCTCGCGCTCGGCGCGAAGCCCGAGCTCCAGCCGGCTGGCGACGCCGAACCGCCGGAACAGCCGGGAGAGGTTCGCCTCGACCGTCTTGGTCGAGGTCTGCAGACCGGCTGCGATCTCGTCGTTGGACTGGCCGTCCAGGACGCGCCGAAGGACGTCCCGCTCGCGGGGCCGAAGCTCGACGACGCCGGCCAGGCCCTGCCGCAGCTGCGCCGACGAGAAGGCCGACCCGCCACGGGCGACGCGCCGGATGGCATCGACGAGCTCCGAGATCGGCGCCGTCTTCAGGACGAACCCCTGGGCCCCGAAGCGGACGGCCGCGGCTACGTACTGGGTGGACTCGAACGAGGAGAGGACGATCACCGCGCCGCCCCGCTCCCGGACGCCGCGCCGCTGCAGGAGGGCGAGCCCGTTCCCGTCGGCCAGCCGAACGTCCATGAGGATCACGTCGAGGTCCTCGCGTGCGAGCAGGGCCTCCGCCCGGGCAATGGAGCCCGCGGTCGCGACGACGTCGAGGTCCTCCATCTCCCGGAGGGCGGCCCGAAGCCCGCCGATCACCACGGGATGGTCGTCGACGATCCCGATTCGGGTCATCGGTGCCAGCGCATGGCCACGCGGGTGCCGGCCTCGGACCCGCTGATCGAGACCTCGGCATCGATGGCCTGGGCGCGACGCCGGATCGAGGCCAGGCCCAGTCGCCCCCGCCGGCCGGCGGCTCGCGCCACCGCGTCGCTGAGGCCGCGCCCGTCGTCGGCGACGACCAGCGCGACCCGGTCGGCGGCGACCTCCGCACTCAGTCGGATCTCCGACGCGTGTGCATGGCGGACCGCGTTTGCGACCGCCTCCTGGGCCACCCGGAAGACGGCCAGCTCGACGTCGGCCGGCGGTCGGTTGGCGGGATCCGGGCTGGTCCGGTCGTCGACCTCGGCCCGGACGGGAACCTCGCCGGTGGAGGCGTTCTCGGCGAGGAACTCCAGGGCGGGCGCGAGGCCGAGGTCGTCGAGGATCGGCGGGCGGAGCTCGGTGGCCACGCCGCGCAGCTGGTCGGCGACGGCGCGCAGGGCATCGCACTCGGCCCGGGCGGCCGGGATGACCTCGAGCCGGCGGATCACGCCGGCCAGCTGCTGGAGCGGGGCGTCGTGCAGCTCGCGGGCGAGGTGGGCGCGTTCGGCCTCGGTGGCCTCCAGTCGGGCATGCTCGCGCAGATCGGCCAACAGCGTCCGCTCCGCTCGCGATGCGACCCAGCGCCGCCATGCGGGCAGCAGCAGGATCGCGGCCAGGAGGACCGCGCCGATGGTCCAGGGGGATGCGGAGCCGACGACCGCCGCAGCCAGCGCCAGCCCGGCCACCCCGGCGACGAGGAGGGCGTCGGCGATCCGGGGCCGGGTGATGGGGGACGGGCCGTCCCGAAGGATTGGCAGGGCGACCGAGATGGTGACGACGCTCGCTGCCCCGAGGATCGAGGCGCCATCGCGCAGCCACTCGAGGCCGTCGTAGGCGGGATTCGCGCCCAGGCGGGCGAGCACCCAGGCGCCCACGAGGAGCGCGACCGCCGCGCTGGCCGCGACGCTCACAATGACCGACAGGCGCGGGCGCCAGGCGAGCCACAGCGTTGGGGCGACGACCGCGGCGCCCATGAAGACGGTCGAGCTGAGCGGGTCTCCGACGAGGCTCATCGCGGGCGCCGCCGCGGCGAGGCCCACCGCCGCGGCCGCGGCGACCCAGCGGCGATGGGCGCGAAGGAAGACGACCGCCAACCCACCGGCGAGCATCGCGACGATGCCGAGGGGCAGCGTCGCTCGGAGGGCCGACTCGTAGGTCGCCGCGGCGACCGAGGACCGCTGCCCGTCGACCTCGGTCACGAGGCGCCAGCCGCCCGTGGACGTCGAATCGGTGATGGCGATGATTCGCTGCCCGGCCCGGACCCCGGCCCGCCAGGCGAACCCGGTCGTCGAGACCGCGGCGATCCGATCGCCGGTCTCG
Source organism: uncultured Chloroflexia bacterium (assembly GCA_963719145.1). Lineage (GTDB taxonomy): Bacteria > Chloroflexota > Limnocylindria > Limnocylindrales > CSP1-4 > UBA5189. The sequence goes on along the minus strand of CAVRAX010000003.1, from coordinate 477,569 downwards.
GAGGGAGTGATCCCGGCCTCGACGCTGCCGGCGAGCGAGGCGGCGGTCGCGGCCACGGCCGCCACGAGGGCCGCCACCGCGACGAGGCTCGTTGCTCCCCGGCGCAGGTCCCGGGCGCTCGGCCGCCACGCCGGCTGGGGGAATCCCCAGCGGTCATCGAGGGAACGTTCGACTGCCAGGACCGGCGCGCTGCTCATAGGCTCGGTGACGTCCATTGTGGCACCCGCTGGAGGGCCCCGAATCGATGATCGGTCGTCGGTCGATTCTGCTCCTCACAGTCGCCGCGGCCCTGCTCGTGCCGCCGGCGGCCGCCTCGGCCGCCCCGCCGCCGGCCGCCTCGGCCGCCCAGCCGCCGGCCGCCGCGGCCGGCCGGCCAACGGCGGAGCTGTCGGCCGATCTGGACGGCCGGCCGATCGAGCTCGAGAGCGTCGGCCGGTATTACTGCCACGACTTCGACCACCCGCGCATCCACTGCTTCTCCGGGCCGGCAGCACTCTCGTCGGCAATCGAACCGTTGGTCGGCGTGCTGGCGGCCACCTCGACCAACTATGTCCTGATCTTCGACCAGGCAGCCTACGCCGGCGCCTACATGTACGTCTCCCAGGACTACGCGATCCTGGCCTTCATCGGCTGGAACGATCGGATCGGTTCGTTCAAGGCCCAGAACTACGGGTCGGGCCTGTTCTACACAGACTGGCTCTACGGCGGGACGACGTACTCGTTCTGCTGCAACCAGAACGTCGCCAGCCTCGGTTCCTTCGACAATACGTTCAGCTCCGTGCACCGGACCTAGCCTCAGCATCGGGCGCGGCGCCGGTTGGGACTTCCCGGCCGCGCAGCCCCGCCGGCGGACCGGCTGGGCGACTCGGAGCGGACGCCACATCGATGCCCTTCGGCTCGCCCGTTGAGGCTGGACGGCTCGTCACGAAGCCGATCCGCGGTGCCCAGACTCGATCAACGGAACCGCGGCTGAGCGTGCCGTCGTGGCCCGTTCGGGCCACGACGTCGTCGGTCCGGGAACCGGGAGTTGTGACGGATGAACAGGCCGGACGACGGTCTCCAAGCCGCGCTGGTCCGGCGCGGGATGTCCAGACGGGCGTTCCTCAAGTTCAGCGCAGCCATGGCCACGGCGCTGGCGCTCCCGCACACCTATGCACCCCGGATTGCGGCCGCCGTCGCGAGCGCCCCGAGGCTGCCCCTCATCTGGCTCCGCGGCCAGGCCTGCGGCGGTGACAGCGAGGCGTTCCTCCGGGCCCCCAATCCGACGCCGACCGAGCTCCTGTTGCAGTTCCTGTCGGTCGACTACATCGACGCGATCATGGTCGCCGCGGGAAGTGCCGCCGAGGCGGCTCGTGCCGAGACCCTCAGCCACTACCGGGATGGCTACTTCCTCGTCGTCGAGGGCGCGATCCCGACCGCCGACGGCGGCACCGCCTGCACGATCGCCGGCCGGCCGCTCGTCGACCTCGTCCGCGAGGTCTCGGCCGGCGCGCTCGCGACGATCGCGGTCGGGTCGTGCGCCTTCGACGGCGGCATCAGCACCGCGGCCGGCGGCCAGACCGGTGCGGTGGGCGCCGGCCGGGTCGCGTCGGGCCGCCTGATCAGCCTGCCCGGCTGCCCAGTCAACGCCGCCAACCTGGCGGCCACGATCGTCCACTACCTGACATTCAAGGAGCTGCCGGCGTGCGACGGCGGCGGCCGGCCGCTGTTCGCCTACGGGGCCCTCATCCACAACGAGTGCGATCGGCGGGCCCACTTCGAGTTCGGCGAGTTCGTCCAGGAATGGGGCGACGAGGGCGCCCAGAAGGGCTGGTGCCTGTACCGGATGGGCTGCAAGGGCCCCGAGGCGTTCGCCAACTGCGCCAGCGTCGGGTTCGATGGCGGGATCAGCTGGCCCGTCAAGGCCGGTGTCGGCTGCATCGGCTGCACGATGCCGGGCTTCTGGGACGCGATGAGCCCATTCTCACGTCGCCTGCCGGCGTTCGTGCCGTTCCTGCCCGACGTGACGGTCGACCAGGTGGGCACCGCCGCGGTCGGCGCGGTCGGCGGTGTCGCGGCGGTCCACGCCGTCGGGAGCTACATCCGGGCTCGCCGGCAGCGGCCGGCCCACGCCGCGGGCGCCGAGCCGGTGTCGGTCGCCATGGACGCCCGAGTCGGCGAACCGCTTGGGACCCCTCTGCCGGTCACCGAAGCGCCGCCCGCCGTCGCAGGGCTCACCGCCGCGGGGACCGCAGCGGGCGATTCCGATGACGATGCGCCGGCCGAGGTCGGGCCGGCCGAGGTCGCGCCGGCCGAGGTCGCGCCGGCCGTGGAACCGACGCTCGCTGAGCCGGTGCCAGCCGAGCCGGTGCCAGCCGAGCCGGTGCCAGCCGAGCCGGTCGAGTCGACGGCGGAACCAATCGCAGAGCCGCCGGCCGACCCACCGAGCGAGCCGGTCGAGTCGACGGCGGAACCAATCGCAGAGCCGCCGGCCGACCCACCGAGCGAGCCGGCTGCCGCAGCCGACGCCTCCACGCCGACGCTCACCGATGAGGAGACACCCCGGTGACCCGCCTCGCGATCGACCCGGTCACGCGCGCCGGCGGGAATCTCCGCGTGGAGCTCGAGGTCTCGAGCGGGACCGTCGCCGACGCCTGGGTATGCGGGACCACATATCGCGGCCTCGAACGAATCCTCGAGGGCCGCGACGCCCGCGACGCATGGCTCCTCGCCGAGCGGCTGTGCGGCAGCGCCGGGACGGCACACGCCGTGGCTTCGGTCCGCGCCGTCGAGAACGCCCTGGGGCTCGTCGCGCCGACCAACGCCCGGCTCGTCCGGAATCTCCTCGGCGGGCTCGCCCTGGTCGTCGACGACGTCGCCGGGTTCTACCTCCGGCAGGCCGTCGACTGGGTCGACCTGGCCGCTGCCGTCACGGCCGACCCGGCGGCCACGGCGTCGCTTGCGACGTCGATCAGCGACTGGCCGAACTCGAGCTCGTCGTACTTCAAGGCCTTCCAGAGTCGCCTCGGGGCCATCGTCGGCTCGGCCCAGCCCGGACCGTTCGGGGGCGCCTACGCCGGGCATCCCGCATTCGGCCTGTCGCCCCAGGCCAGCCTCCTCGTCGCGGCCCACTACTTCGAGGCCCTGGAGTGGCGGCGCAAGGTCCTCCAGGTCCAGACGGTCCTCGGCGGTCGGGGCCCGCATCCCCAGACCTTCCTCGTCGGCGGCATGGCGATCGCCCCGGATTGGGGCGGCCCGTCGCGGCCCGTGCCCGGCGAGCACCTCTGGGACGTGGTCCGGAACTCGGTCTCGCCGCTCGGCGCGGCGGGCCTGGCCGACGTCGAGTCCCTGCTCGGCGAGGCGAAGACCTTCGTCGAGCAGGTCTTCGTGCCCGACGTCGTGACCGTGCTCAGCGCCTACCCGGAGTGGAGCGCGTTGGGGACCGGCATCGGCCACTACCTCGCGTTCGGCGACTTCCCCGCCGACGGCTCCGACCGACCTCAGCAGCTGCTGCCCCGCGGCCGGGTCATGGATCGCGACCTGGGTCACCTCGTCGAGGTCGGGCAGACGGGCGTGGCCGAGACCACGGCGCACTCCTGGTACGACGACGGCGGAGACATCGCCCTGCGCCACCCGGCCGAAGGGCGGACGGAGCCCCGCTACTCGGGCCCACGGCCACCGTACTCGAGCCTCGCCGGGGTCGAGCGCTACAGCTGGCTCAAGGCGCCTCGCTACGAGGACGATCCGATGGAGGTCGGGCCACTGTCGCGGCTCCTCGTCGCCACCGCGTCCGGCGACGCGAGCGTCGGCGAGACGCTCTCGAACGCGGCCGCGACCGTCGGCGTCGGGCAGGCCGGGGTGTTCAGCACCCTGGGCCGGATCCTCGGCCGGGCGGTCGAGGCGCAGCTGATCGCCGGGCACCTGGGCGGCTGGCTGTCCGACCTCCGGGACGGCCTCGAGTCGGGCGACCTCGCGATGGCCGACATCACGCTGTGGGACCCCGCGGCCTGGCCGCGGGAGGCCGAGGGCTTCGCGCTGGCCGAGTCGGCCCAGGGCGCCGTCGGGCATTGGCTGGCGATCCATGACGGCCGGATCGCGCGCTACCAGATCGTGGACGCCACGACCTGGAACGCCTCGCCCCGCGACAACCGGGACCGCCGGGGAGTCATCGAGGAGGCCCTGGTCGGGACGCCAGTGGCCGACCCCGACCGCCCGCTGGAGGCCCTCCGAACCATCCACTCCTTCGACCCATGCCTTGCCTGCGGGGTGCACTGATGCCCGAAGATCGCGTCCGGCTGTACGTCTGGCAGGTGCCGGTGAGGGTCACCCACTGGCTGATCGCGTTCAGCATCGTGGCCCTGAGCCTCACCGGCGGCTACATCGCCGATCCGTTTCTCATTCCCCCGGGTGGCTCGGTGATGACGACGATGCGCGAGGTCCACGTCGTCTCGGCGATCGTCCTCATCCTGGCCGGGCTGTGGCGGACGATCTGGCTCCTCGTCGGCAACCGCTTCGCCCGCTGGTCGGCGTTCGTGCCGACCAACCGGAACCAGGCGACGGAGCTCTTCCGTCAGGCGGCCTTCTACGCCTTCCTCCGGAAGGAGATCCCGAAGGTCCTGGGCCACAACCAGCTCGCCGCGACGGCGTACGTCGCACTCGTCGGCCTGCTGGTGGTCGAGATGGTGACCGGCTTCGTGCTCTACGGCGTCCTCGGGGCGGAGCCGGCCGCGACGCTCTTCGGCTGGGTGCGGGAGCTCGTCGGGCTGCAGACGATCCGGCTGGTCCATCACCTCGCGATGTGGGGCGTGCTCGCGATCGCGGTCTTCCACATCTACAGCTGCCTGCTGGTCGACAACATCGAGAAGAACGGCCTGCTGTCGAGCATCATCAGCGGCTACAAGTTCCCCACGCGTGAGGAGCTCCTCGAGTCGCGCGACGGCGGCCCGGAGCTCCTGGACGAGCTCGGATGAGCGCCGACAATCCGCGCCTCGGCCTCCGGCTCCCGAGGCTCCGCCTGCCGTCCGACCCGGGCACCGCGATCGGTCGCGTCGTCCGCGGCGCGCTGGTGATCACGACCCTGCTGCTCGCCGGGCTTGGCGGGGTGATGGTGGCCGGGTTCCTCGCATCCGGCGGCAGCCAGCCGGCCCAGCTGGCCCCGCAGCCGAGCCCGTCGCTCGACCTGATGCCGATGGGCAATGCCCACATCCCGACGACCAACGCGTGTGTCCTGTGCCACGGCGCGGCTGGCGAGGTCAAGTCGCCGCCGGCGATGCTCCATCCCGTCGAGGGCTGGCGCCGATGCCTGGTGTGCCACACGAACGACGCCCTCGGCCGGACCGCACCGGGCCACGAGGGGATTGCCGAGACGGAGTGCCTCAATTGCCACAAGACCGCCCAGGCCGGCCCGGCGATCACCCAGCCCCACGCGGCGCTCCACGACCAGCACTGCCTCGACTGCCACGGCAGCGTCGCCCACCTGCCGTCGACCATGGCCAGCACCGACGAATCTGGCTGCGTCCTGTGCCACAAGCCCGCGGCCCTGCCGCCACCGTCGTACCCGCACGCCGCCAACGCGATCGTGTCGTGCCGGGTCTGCCACCAGTCGGCCGAGGTCGGGGCCCTGCCGATCGATCACGCTCTGCGGGGCGACTCGACCTGTCTGCTCTGCCACGAGATCAGGTCCCTCGGATCGTCGTCCAACACGCCCTCGCCGGCGAGCCCGGCCCCGTCGCCGGGCGTCAGAGCCAGCCCCTCGCCCTGAACACCCGCCACAGGACGACGCTCGTCAGGATCATCAGCCCGAGGGCGACCGGGTAGCCGAGCTGCCAGTGGAGCTCGGGCATCGCGTCGAAGTTCATCCCGTAGATCGTGCCGATGAGGGTCGGGCCGAAGAGGATCGCGGCCCAGGCCGAGATCCGCTTCACCTGCTCGTTCTGCTCGAAGCTCGCCTCGGTCAGCCGTTTCATCTCTTCGTTCTGGGACTGGCCGACGAGGGTGGCGTTGAGGGTCAGGACCGTGGACAGCATCTGGCGGAAGGCGTCCACCCGCTCGACCACGATCGTCGCGTGGTCGGCGACGTCGCGCAGGTTCCGTTGCAGCTCCTCGTCGGCGTGGCGAGCCGCGAAATCGGCGATCAGGTCATCGATCATCGAGAGGAGCGGCCGGGTGGCCCGCTGAAACTCGATGACCTCACCGGACAGCTCGTAGATCCGGCGCGACACTGCCGGATCGCCGCGGAAGACCTCGACCTCGATCTCGTCGATGTCCTTCTGGAGCCCGGCGACGATCGGGGCATAGCCGTCGACGACGCTGTCCAGGATCGCGTAGAGGACTGCCGCCGGGCCCCGCGCCAGGAGCTCTGGGTCGGCCTCCATCCGGTGCCGGACCGTCGCCAGGTCGGGTGTCCGGCTGTGGCGCACGGTCAGGGCGAACGCCGGCCCCACGAAGACGTGGATCTCTCCGAACTCGACCTCCTCGGCCTCGTCGAGGTAGGTCGCCGCCCTGAGAACGGCGAAGAGCGTGGACCCGTACTGCTCGACCTTCGGCCGCTGGTGGGCGACGATCGCGTCCTCGACGGCCAGCAGGTGCAGCCCGAACTCCTCGGCGACCGGCAGGAACTGGGCGGCGCTCGGCCGGAACAGGCCAATCCAGGCAAACGCGCCGGGGGCAGCCTCGAGCAGCCGAGCCGCCTCGGCGACCGTCGTCGGGCTATCGATCCGGTGGCCGTCGCGATAGATCGCCGCGTCGACCATGCTGCCCTCGACCGGCTCGACCACGTCCTCCGGACGGGCTTCCATCGAGACTTCGGGGGCCGGCTCGTGGGCTCGGGGTCGCAGACCTGGAAGCGAGGGCAGCGGCACGCTGCCGAGCCCGGGCGGCCGCGGCAGGTGGGGAAGCCGGGGCCGCTCCAGGCGAGGTCGCCGCTCAGTCATGGCCGCCTCCAGGAACGCTGGGCCGGGTCTCGGCGAGCTCGGCGACGACTCGAGGCCAGGATGACGCGGGCCGCGTCGCGCCCCGGCGCGCCCATGACCCCGCCACCGGGATGGGTCCCCGATCCGCACTGGTACAGGCCCCGAATCGGCGACCTGTGATCAGCCCAGCCCGCCACCGGGCGCCAGGCGAAGAGCTGCTCGAGTGACAGCTCGCCGTGCATGATGTTGCCGCCGATCAGCCCGTACTCGTGCTGCATCTCGTACGGCCCGATCACCTGTCGCTGCTCGACCGCGCCGCGGAGGTTCGGCGCCAGCTGTGTCAGCCCGTCGACGACCCGATCGGCGAACGCCTCGAGCTCCGGTCGATGATCTGCGTCGGCCCAGGCCGCCGGCACGTACTGGCAGAAGAGCTGCAGCTGGTGCTTACCCGGCGGAGCGATCGTCGGGTCGTAGACGGTCGGGATGATCCCCTCCGCGTAGGGGGCCGCAGATGGCTGGCCCCACTTGGCGTCATCGAAGGCCCGCTCGAGGTAGTCGACCGAGGGACAGAGCTCGAGCGCGCCCCGATGCTGGGGACCGACGTCGCGGCCGGGAACGGCCTCGTATTCGGGCAGCTCCCCGAGGGCGAGGTTGATCTTCACCGTGCCGCTGCGGCTGCGGTAGTGGCGAATCGCGGCATTGAACTCCTCGGGCAGCTGCGCCGCCCCGACGAGCCGGGTGAACGTGGTCTGCGGGTGGGCGCTGCTGATGACACGCCCGGCCCGCAGCTCTTCGCCCGAGGCCAGGACGACCCCGGTCGCCCGCCCGCCCCGGACCACGATTCGTTCGACCGGCGCGTCCACGCGGATCTCGGCGCCGTGGGCTCGCGCGGCCGCCGCGACGGCCTCGGCCACCGCCCCCATCCCACCTCGGACCACGCCCCAGGCACCGAGCTTGCCCTCGATCTCGCCCATCCAGTGGTGGAGCAGGATGTAGGCGGTTCCGGGCATCGACGGCGGCCCGTACGTCCCGATCGCGCCCTGCGTCACCAGCGCCGCCTTGACCTGCCCGGACTCGAACCAGTCGTCGAGGAGGTCCGTGACGGACTGGCCCATCAGCCGGACCAGGTCCGACACGCCGCGCGTCCCGAGACCTCGCATCTTCCAGGCGAATCGGGCCTGGTCGGCGAGATCTCGCGGCCGCGACGCGCCGATCCGCGGCGGGACGATCGACAGCAGGGGCCGGATCAGGCGGGCCATCCGGGCGAGATGCGCGTCGAACTCCGGGTACGCCCTCGCATCGGCCCGGCTGAACCGGCCGATCTCCGCGGTGGTCCGTTCGGGATCGCCCCAGATGAACAGGTGGCGCCGATCCGGGAACGGCAGGAAGTACTCGGGATCGACCTCCCAGGCGTGATACCCGAACCGGGCCAGCTCGAGCTCCCGGACGATCTCGGGTCGGAGCAGGCTGACGACGTAGGCCAGGGTCGAGACGCGGTACCCGGGCCACGGTGATTCGGTCACCGAGGCGCCGCCGATCACCGACCGGCGTTCGAGCACGAGGGGTCGCAGACCGGCGCGCGCCAGGTACGCGGCGCAGACGAGGCCGTTATGGCCGGCGCCGATGATGATCGCGTCGTGCTCGACCGGCATGCCCGGACTATCCCACTCCGGCAGTGCGAGAGGGCCGTGCGTTGCGCGAACCGGTCCCCGAATCGGGGAGGTTTACCGCCGAATAGAGAAGGTTTACTATCGGCCGGGGATCGGCCGCCGGGCCGGACCGCACCGCGCACCGTTCCACCTCCGTCTGGCCAGCATTCGCGAGGAGTGAGCCGTGGCCGCCGACCCAGCAGACGTCCTGATCATCGGCGCCGGCGCATCCGGCGGCGTCGTCGCCCTCCGGCTCGCCGAGGCCGGCTTCCGGGTCGTCTGCCTGGAGCAGGGTGACTGGCTCGATCGGGCCGACTACCCGGGCGACAAGCTCGACTGGGAGCTCAAGGCCCGCAAGGGTTGGGCGACCAGCCCGAACATCCGCGGGCTGGCGGGCGACTATCCGATCGTCGAGGACGACACCCCGGTCTCGCCGCTGATGTACAACGCGGTCGGCGGCTCGATGATCATCTTCGCCGGCGCCTGGCCGCGGGCCCTGCCGTCGGACTTCCGGGTCCGCTCGCTCGACGGCATCGCCGACGACTGGCCGATCGACTACTTCGAGCTCCTGCCGTACTTCTACCGGACGGACCGCCAGTTCGGCGTTGCCGGTCTGCCCGGCGATCCGGCCTATCCGCCGGACGCGGAGGACGCGCCGATGCCGCCGCTGCCGATCGGCTCGGCCGGGCTGAAGGTCGCCCGCGCCCACACCAAGCTCGGCTGGCACTGGTGGCCCGAGTTCAACTCGATCAACTCCGTTCCGTACGACGGCCGCCGGCCGTGCGTCCAGCGGAGCACCTGCCAGTCCGGCTGCAACGAGGGCGCCAAGGCCTCGACCGACCTGACCCACTGGCCGAAGGCGATCGGGCTCGGGGCGACGCTGATCACCGCCGCCCGGGTCCGGCGAATCGAGACCAACGAACGCGGCCTCGCAACGGGCGCCACCTGGATCGACCGCGACGGGGCCGAGCACGTCCAACCGGCCCGGGTGGTCGTCCTGGCGGCGAACGCGATCGGGACCCCCCGGCTGCTGCTCCTGTCGGCATCGGCCCGGCATCCGGACGGGCTGGCGAACTCGTCCGGACTCGTCGGGAAGCGGCTGATGATGCATCCGTTCGCCAATGTCGCCGGGCTGTTCGAGGACCCGCTGACGAGCTGGCAGGGCCAGTTCGGCGACCTGATCGAGTCGCTCGAGTTCTACGAGACCGACGAGCGGCGCGGGTTTGTCCGCGGCGCCCGCTGGGGCCTGGCTCCCACCGGCGGCCCCATCAACACCGCCCTGCCGAGCCGGGCCGGTGAGCAGATCTGGGGTTCGGAGCATCACACCCACGTGAAGACCCACCTCGGCCACGGTGCGAACTGGGGCCTCTTCGCCGAGGACCTGCCGGACGAGGCCAACCACATCACCCTCTCGCCCACCGTGACCGACTCGTCCGGCGTGCCGGCCCCGGAGGTCCACTACCGGATGTCCGACAACTGCCGCCGGATGCTCGACTTCCACATCGAGCGGGCCAAGGAGTCGCTCGAGGCGGCCGGCGCCTACAAGATCGAGGTCGACCGGCTGATGCGCTACTCGGGCTGGCATCTCCTGGGAACGACCCGGATGGGCGACGACCCGAAGACGTCCGTGCTGGACCGCTGGAACCGCGCCCACGACGTCCCGAACCTGTACGTCGTCGACGGCTCCTGCTTCGTCACCTCGTCAGGGGTGAACCCGACCTCGACGATCGTGGCGATCGCCCTGCGGGCCGCCGACCACATGGTCGAGACGCGGTTCGAGCAGCAGGTGCCGGCGTGAGCGCGCAGTCGACCAGCGGCCAGGCAGGAGGGACGGGCGACCCGGTGACCGCCTTCGGCGAGGGCGAACGGGCGACGCTCGCCGCGGTCGCCGATCGGCTCATCCCCGCGGCCCACGGGATGCCCTCGGCGGCGGAGATCCTGACCGACGAGCGGCTCAGGTTCGTGCTGGCTGCCCGAACGGACCTGGTCGAGCCGGTCCGGGCTGCCCTCCGCGAGTGCGCACGGCCGGGCGACGAACTGGGCGCTCGGCTCGAGGTGCTCGGCCGTGACGATCCCGCCGCGCTCGGCGCCCTCCAGCTCCTGATCGTCGGCGGCTACTACACGGACAAGCGTGTCCGGGAGCTGATCGGCTACCCGGGCCAGGAGGCGCTCACGATCCGGACGTGGGAGCTGCCCCCGTATCTCGAGGAGGGCCTGATTGACGTGGTCCTCGCGCGGGGTGCGACCTGGCGCGACCCGGCAACCGGGAAGCGCGCGGTCGTCGCGAATGCGCCCAGGACGTATGCCGAGCGATTCTCGGCCGAGGCCGGCTCCGGGCAAGGAGGACACGATGGCCACGACGGCGCCTGAGACCATGCAAGCCGGCTGGCTGGATCCGTTCCTGGCCGACTGGCGGCCCGGGACCGGCACGCCGCGCGAGGTTCGCGAGCCGGCGACCGGACGCCCGCTCCTGACGCTCGCCCAATCGACGCCCGAAGACGTCTCGCGAGCCGCCGCAGCGGCCGCGGCCGCCCAGCCGGCCTGGGCCGAGATGAGCTACGCCGATCGGGCCGCGATCCTCCGCCGCGCGGCCGACATCTACGAGACCCATCGCCCCGAGTTCGGGACCTGGACCCAGCGTGAGACCGGGGCGGTCCACTCGAAGATGCATCACGAGCAGAACTTCGCGGTGGGCGAAATCCACGCGGCCGCGACGATGCCGTTCCAGCCCTACGGCCAGCTCGTCCCGAGCGTGGTCCCCGGTCGCCTCTCGATGCTCCGCCGGGTCCCGGCCGGGGTCATCGGCGCGATCACCCCGTGGAACTCGCCGAGCGTCCTCGGAATGCGGGTCGTCGCGCCTGCGCTCGCGCTTGGCAACGCGGTCGTCCTCAAGCCCGACCCCCAGACGCCGGTCTGCGGCGGTGCCGTGTTCGAGGCGATCTTCCGGGAGGCCGGCCTGCCCGAGGGCCTGCTCCAGGTCGTGATCGGCGGGGCCGAGGTCGGCGAGGCGATCGTCACCGACCCGAATGTCAACCGTGTCTCGTTCACCGGCTCGACGGCGGCCGGACGCCGGGTCGGAACGCTTGCCGGCGGTCTGCTGAAGCGCGTCTCGCTGGAGCTCGGCGGGAACAACGCCTTCGTCGTCCTCGACGACGCCGACGTCGAGGCGGCCGCCTCGGCCGGGGCGTTCGCCTCGTTCCAGTTCCAGGGCCAGGTCTGCTTCGCGACGGGCCGCCATATCGTCCACCGCAGCGTGGCCCCCGCCTACATCGACCTGCTGGCGGAGAAGGCGAAGCGCCTCCGGCTCGGCGATCCCTACCGGGAGGACGTCGACCTCGGCCCGATCGTCAACGAGAAGCAGCTCGCCCGGGTCGACGGGATCGTTCGCCGGTCGGTCGACGCCGGCGCCAGGGTCGTGGTCGGTGCGACCCACGACGGCCTCTTCTACCGGCCGACGGTGCTGACCGACGTGACGGCCGACCAGGCGGCCTGGCGCGAAGAGATCTTCGGCCCCGTGGCACCGGTGGTCGTCTTCGACAGCGACGACGAGGCGCTCGCCCTGGCCAACGACAGCGAGTACGGGCTCACCGGCGCCGTCTACTCGCGCTCGATCGCCCGCGGGCTCGCCCTCGCCCAGCGGATGCGCTCGGGGATGGTCCACGTGAACGACCACACCGTGAACGACGAGGCGACGATCCCGTTCGGCGGCATGGGCGCCTCCGGCAACGGCGCGCGCTTCGGTGGCGCGGCGAACTGGGACGAGTTCAGCGAGTGGCAGTGGGTGACCGTCCGCGACGACCCCAAGTCGTTCCCGTTCCCGTACTGAGCCGCTGACGACGTGGCATCGATCACCGAGGTGGCCCGCCTGGCGGGCGTGTCGATCGCGACGGTATCGCGGGTCGTCTCGGACGCGGACTACGCGGTCAACCCGGCCACCCGGGACCGCGTCCTCGAGGCCGCTCGGGCCCTCGACTACGTCCCCAACGCCCTCGCCCGCGGCCTGCTCAAGAGCCAGATCCCGGTCGTCGGCGTCATCGTCCACGACATCACCGACCCGTACTTCGCGGAGGTCGTCCGGGGCGTCGAGGACGCGGCCTCGGCCGACGGCTATCTCGTCATCACCTGCAGCTCGGAGCGGGACGCCGGGCGCGAGCGCTCTTACGTCCGCCTGTTGCGGTCGATGCGCGCGGCCGCGGTCATCTTCGCCGGCAGCGGGCTGGACGACCCGGCCCTGAACGAGGAGCTGCCGCGCCACCTCGCCGCGATGCGCGACCACGGCGCGGCCGTGGTCCACCTCTCGCCCCATGCGCAGGGCCAGCCCGAGGTCGGCGTCGACAACGTCGGCGGCGTGGCCGACATGGTGACTGCCCTCGTCGGGCTCGGCCATCGAGCGATTGCCTTTCTCGCCGGCCCGACGTCGCTGTACGTCGCGCGCGAGCGCCTCGAAGGTTTCCGGCGCGGGCTCGGCGCCGCCGGAATCAGCGTCGATCCGAGGCTCGTCATCCACACCGCCTTCGACCAGGATGGCGGCGTCCTCGGCGTCGACGAGCTCCTCGCGGGCGAGGCGCCCTTCACCGCCGTCGCCTGCGCCAATGACCTTCTCGCCCTCGGTGCGTTGCGGCGCTTCGGCGATCTCGGGTTCGCGCTGCCCGGTGACGTCTCCGTTGCCGGATTCGACGACATCCAGGTGGCGTCGATGACCGCGCCCAGGCTGTCGACGGTCCGGGTCCCCCTCCGCGAGCTCGGAGGCCGTGGCTGGGCCTATGCCCAGCGGGTCCTCGCCTCAGCCGAGGGGCCGCCCGAGATCCTGCCGACGACCGTCGTGCTCCGCGACTCGACCGGCGTTCCAGCGGCCCACGCCCTGCCTCGGACGGGAACCGCCCCCGCGGGATCCGTCGGCACCAGCCACCAGGAGGGATCACCACGATGAGCCTCGACCTGCACGGCATCGTCCCGGCCTGCGTCGTCACGTTCGATGCCGACGGTCGGTTCGACGAGGCTGCCTACCGCCGCTACCTGCAGTGGCTCCTGCCGCAGGGTCCGGTGGCCCTCGCGATCAACGCCGACACCGGCGAGGGGCCGCACCTCTGGCCGGATGAGCGCGATCGCGTCCTCCGCGTCGCCGTCGCGGAGGCCGGTGACGTCCCGATCGTCGCCGGCCTGAGCGCGTCGTTCACGGCCCAGGCGGTGGAGGAAGCGAAGCGAGCCGAGGCCGCCGGCGCGGCCGGACTCCTCGTCTTCCCGATCCCGGCCTATCAGGGCACGCCCCTGGACCCGGCGATCCCGGTCGCCTATCACGAGGCGATCGCCCGCGGCTGCGGCCTGCCGCTCGTCGCCTTTCAGCTCCAGCCGGCCCTGGGCGGCGTGATCTTCTCCGAGGAGACGCTCGCCCGGATCGCCGCCATCGACAGCGTCGTGGCCCTCAAGGAAGCCTCGTTCGACGCCCGCCTCTACCTCGCCACGCGCAGGATGATCGAGCGGCTCGACCGGCCGATCGACCTCCTGACGGGCAACGATAACTTCGTCTACGAGTCGTTCGTGATGGGCGCCGAGGGCGCGCTCATCGGCTTCGGGACGCTGGCCACGGACCTCCAGGTCGAGATGGTCGGGCTGACGCGTCGGGGCCGGTGGGACGAGGCCCGGGCCATCTGGGAGCGGATCCTGCCGCTCGAGGAGGCGGTCTACGCGGCCCCCGTTCGCGACTACCGGGCCCGGACGAAGGTCGCCCTCAAGCACCTCGGCGTGATCGACAGCACGACCATGCGGCCGCCGCTGAACGAGGTCCCGGAGGCCGCCGCCGCCGCGGTTTGGGCCGCGCTCGAAGCCGCCGGCCTCGCTGCCGTCGCGGCCCGTTGATGGCTGGTGCCCTGGCCGGACGGGTCGTGCTCGTGACCGGCGGCAGCCGGGGGATCGGGGCCGAGATCGCGATCAAGGCTGCGGCCGAGGGAGCCCGCGTCGCCGTCCACTACCGGCAAGCGGCCGACGCGGCGGAGCGGACCCTGGCACGCGTCCGCGAGACCGGCGCCGAGGGCGCCGCCTTTGCCGCCGACGTGGCCGACGGGGCCCAGGCCGAGGCCCTGGTCGAGAGCGTGCTGAATCGCTTCGGGCAGATCGACGGGCTCGTCAACAACGCCGGCCTGACCCAGGTCGGGCCCTTCCTCGAGATCAGTTCGGCCGAGTGGGACGCCGTCATCCGGACCGACCTGACGGCCGCGTTCCACACCTGCCGCGCGGCGCTGCCGTCGATGGTCGAGCGGGGCAGCGGCACGATCGTGAACATGGCCTCGCGCCTCGGCCAGATCGGCATCGCCGAGACGGCCGCGTACTCGGCCGCGAAGGCCGGGGTCATCGGCCTGACGAGGGCGCTGGCGAAGGAGTTCGGGCCGCGCGGCATCAGGGTCAATGCCGTGGCCCCGGGCGTCACGGTCACCGAGATGACGACCGATCTCGTCGACGGCGAGGAGGGTCGGCGGCGGCTGCGGGACATGCCTCTCGGCCGATTCGGCCGGGCCGACGAGGTCGCCGACGCCGTGATCTTCCTGCTGTCCGACGCCTCGGCCCTCTTTCTCGGCCAGACCCTCAACCCGAACTCGGGCGGCTACATGCCGTGACCACGGTCATCTCCGTCCGCGAGGCGGTCGACCTCGTCCGCGACGGGGCCACGCTGCTCATTGGCGGATCCGGGGCCGGCCACGCCGTGCCTCAGCGCTTCATCGACGAGCTGGCCGAAGTGTTCGCGGCCGAGGGCCGGCCGCGCGACCTGACGACGGTCCGGGTCGTTGGGATCGGCGACTTCGCCGACCGCGGCTTCTCCCAGCTCGGCCTGCCGGGCCTGATGCGCCGGACGATCGGCAGCAACATCGGCAACGAGCCCCGCCTGGGCGCGCTCGTCGAGGCCAACGAGCTGGAGGCCTACTCGTTCCCCCAGGGCGTCCTGTCCCAGCTGATGCGCGAGATCGCCGCCGGGCGGCCGGGCCTCGTCACCCACGTCGGTCTCGGGACCTATGTCGATCCCCGCCAGACCGGTGGCAAGCAGAACGCGGTGACGACCGAGGACCTCGTCGAGCTCGTCACGCTCCGGGGCCGGGAGTGGCTCCTGTATCACGCCTTCCCGATCGACGTGGCCGTGATCCGGGGCACGACCGCGGACGAGGACGGCAACCTGACGATGGAAGGCGAGGCGATCCAGGCCGAGATGCTGGACATGGCGATGGCCGCCCGGAACAGCGGCGGGATCGTCATCGCCCAGGTCCGGGCCGTCGCGCCGCGGGGCGGCCTGCCCCAGCGGGACGTGAAGGTCCCCGGCGCGCTGATCGATTACGTCTACGTCGACCCGGACCAGTGGCAGACGTACATCACCCAGCACTCGCCGTACTACGCGGGCGCGGCTAGGAAGGCGGTCGCCGCCGAGCCGCCGCTGCCGCTCGACGTCCGCAAGATCATCGCCCGTCGCTCGCTGCTCGAGTTCCCGCCGGGCGCGATCTGCAACCTCGGCTTCGGGATCAGCCAGCTCATCGGCCGGGTGGCCTGGGAGGAGGGCCTCACCGATCAGCTCGTCCTGACCGTGGAGCAGGGCATCTTCGGCGGGGTGCCGGTCGCCGGCAACGAGGGCGGGGCCGGGTTCAACTACCAGGCGATGATCGACCAGCCGCAGATGTTCGGCTTCTACGACGGCGGCGGCCTCGTCATCGCCAGCCTGTCGTTCGCCGAGGTCGACGCCGAGGGCAACGTCAACGTCCACGCCTTCGAGGGCCGGATCCGTGGCCCCGGCGGCTTCCCGAACATCAGCGCCCGGACGCCGAGGATCAACTTCGTCGGGACCCTCACTGCCCAGGGCCTGGAGCTGGACATCGACGCCGAAGGCGTCCGAGTCGTCCGCGAGGGCCGGCTCCCCAAGTTCGTTCCGCGGGTCCGGGAGGTGTCGTTCAATGGCCACCTCGCCCGCGAGCGCGGCCAGGAGGTTCGCTACATCACCGATCGGGCAGTCTTCGCCCTGGCCGACGACGGCCTCGTCCTGACCGAGGTCGCCCCGGGCATCGACGTCGAGCGCGACGTCCTCGGCCGGATGGGATTCCGGCCCCGCGTCGCCGAGGACCTGCGGCCGATGGACGCGCGGCTGTACGCCACCGGCCCGATGGGCCTGGCCGCCGACTTCGGGGCCGCCACCGGGGCCGCCGCCGAGGGAGCCGAGTGAGCGGGCTCGTGGAGCTCAGGCTCGGCCGGGTCGCCCACCTCGAGCTCGTCAACCCGCCCCTCAACCTCGTCACCGGACCGCTGCTCGCAGACCTGGACGCGACCCTCGCGACGCTCGAGGCCGCGGCCCCCGGCGACGTTCGGGCCGTCGTCGTCAGCGGTCGCGGCGAGCGGGCGTTCAGCGTCGGCTCGGACGTCGGCGAGTTCGAGGCCCAGCGGGGGACCGCCGGCCACGAGCGGCACGCGCTCGATGAGCGGGTCGCGAGCCGCCTGGCCAACCTGCCGATGCCGACGATCGCCGCGATCGAGGGCGATGCCCTCGGGGGCGGCCTGGAGCTGGCGCTGTGCTGCGACATTCGGGTCGCGTCGGCGCGGGCCCACCTCGGGCTGCCGGAGGTGCGCCTGGCGGTGATCCCGGGCAGCGGCGGCACCCAGCGCCTGCCGCGGATCGTGGGCCTCGCCCGGGCCAGGGACCTGATCCTGACCGGCCGGATCCTCGACGCCGCCGAGGCCGAGTCGATCGGGCTCGTCGGCCACGTGGTCCCGAGCGGCAAGGCTGTCGCCGCGGGCGACCAGATCGCCGCCGAGATCGCGACGCGGGGCCCGCTGGCGGTGCGCGAGGCCAAGCGGCTCCTCGACGCCGCCCTCGACCTCGACCTCGAGGCCGGCCTCGCCGCCGAGCTCGAGGCCTCGGATCGGGTCTTCGCCAGCGACGACATGATCGAAGGCGCGAAGGCGTTCTTCGCCAAGCGCGATCCCGACTACCACGGCCGGTGAGCCGGCCACCGCAATCCGTATCGAGGTGATCTGTCTGTGAGCGATGTCGGTCGGTTCGGGGTCTTCCTGCCCTCGTACATCTGGGACGGCGACGGGCCCGAGCGGGCTCGCGGGATCAAGGCCTTCGCCCGCGAGGTCGAGGACCTCGGCTTCGACTCGCTCTTCATCACCGACCACCTGCTGGCGGCGAGGCGGTTCTACTCGGTCTCGTTCCTCGAGCCGCTCTCGGCCCTGGCGGTGGCGGCCGGCGTGACCGAGCGCGTCCGACTCGGGACCTCGATCCTGATCATGCCGCTCCGCAACCCGGTCCTCCTGGCCAAGGAGCTGGCGACGCTCCAGTTCCTCTCGGAGAACCGGATGGTCCTCGGCGCCGGCGTCGGCTGGAACGACGCCGAGTACGAGGCCGTCGGTGTCCACAAGTCGGAGCGTGGGGCCCGGACCGACGAGATGCTCGACATCATGGTCCCGCTGCTCGAGGGCGAGACCGTCACCTATCACGGCCGGTTCTACTCGGTCGACGACGTCTTCATCGAGCCGACGGCCGCGCAGCGGCCCGAGATCTGGATCGGCGGCGGCTCTCAGCTGGCCGACCCGAAGTCACCTGACCTGCCCCGGTTCGTGGAGGCGGTCAAGGCCCGCGTCCTCCGCTCCGACGGCTGGATCCCCCGGCCCACCTGCCCGCCCGACGACATCGCTCGCGACTGGGGCGAGCTCCAGGCCTACTACCGCGACCACGGCCGGGACCCGGCCGAGTGCGTCGTGGCCCACGAGAACTTCCTGCACCTCGTCCTGACGACCGACCCGGCCCGGGCCCGCGAGGAGCAGCACCGGGCGTTCCTGAAGGTGATGAGCGGCGAGCGAGGGCCCGAGTACCTCGAGTCCGTCTACCTCTTCGGGACGCCGGACGAGGTCATCGCCTCGCTCCAGGCCCGGATCGACGCCGGCGTCGAATCCTTCGTCCTCCACACGATGACGCCCGACCCTGCCCAGCTCCGCCACTGGGTCGACGAGATCATCCCGAACGTGACCTTCCCGGCGACGGCGGGTCCGGTCCGGCGCCGCCGTCTCGCGCCGACGATGTCGTGACCCGGCGGGTCGCGCTGCTCGGCAAGCCGCTGCGGCGGCGGCATTCGCAGGTCATGCACGACGCGGCCTTCGCCGCGGCCGGGATCGACGCCCGCTACGAGCTGCTGGAGCTCGAGCCCGATGAGGTCGCGGGCGCGGTGGCCGAGGCCCACGGCGAGGGCTGGCTCGGGCTCGGCGTGACCGCGCCCTACAAGGGGGTCGTCGCCGGCCTTTGCGACGAGGTCGAGGGCGATGCCCGCGCGATCGGCGCGGTCAACAACGTCGTCCGCACCGACGACGGCCGGCTGGTCGGCTTCAACTCCGACGCGCCCGGCTTCCGCGTCGGCGTCGAGCTGGCCCTGAGGCGCCCGCTCGCCGGTCTCGAGGCCGTCGTCACCGGGGCCGGCGGCGCGGCTCACGCGGTCGTCTTCGCGCTCCTGGCCGGCGGCGCCCGCCGGGTCACGATCGGCAACCGGACGGTCTCTTCGGCGGCGGCGCTGGCCGGGCGATTCGTGGGGGTCGGGACCGGTGCCGTCACGGCGGTCGGGCTGGAGGAGCCGGCCTTCGCGGCCGGGGTCCGCTCGGCCGACCTGGCCGTGAACGCCACGACGGTCGGGATGCTCTACCCGGGGATGACGATGCCGGTGCAGTTGCTGCCCGCGGGCGCGACCGTCTTCGACCTCGTCTACGTTCCGCCCGAGACGCCCCTGCTGGCGGCAGCCCGGGCGCGCGGCCTCCGCGCCGCCAACGGATCTGAGATGCTCATCGCCCAGGCCGCGATCGCGTTCGAGCGCTGGACGGGCGTCGGCGGCATGGCCGACGTCATGCGGGCCGCGGTGGCGCCGCTCCTCCTCGATCCGGCGAGCGTCGCCTGACGTGCGGCTGGCAACCGTCGCCGGCAATCCCCCTCAGGCGGTCCTCGTCCGCGGCGAGCGGATGATCTCGTTGGCGGCGGCCTCGGCCCCGCTCCGGACGCACGCCCAGATCGTCAGGAGCGGCCCGGACGGGCTCCAGGCGATCGATGCCTGGGCCGACGCGCAGCCGGAGACGTCGTGGGGTCCGGTCGACCGTGCCGAGCTCGGGCCGGCTGTGCCCGAGCCGGGAGCGATCTACGCCGTCGGCCTCAACTACGGAGCGCCGGATGGGTCGGGCGAGGCCCGGCCGGAGCGACCGCTCGTCTATGCCAAGCTGCCGGCCTCGGTCGCGGGGCACGAGGCGACCCTGGCCTGGGATCGCTCGTTGACCGCCAACGTCGACGCCGAGGTCGAGCTCGGGGTCGTCATCGGCGAGCCGGCCTGGCAGGTCGAGCCTGGCAACGCCATGCGCCACGTGTTCGGCTACACGATCGTCGACGACGTCTCATCGCGCGACCCGTGGCTCGACGGCGACCAGTGGCTGCTCGGGAAGTCGATGCCCGGGTTCTGCCCGGTCGGCCCCTGGATCGTCACCGCCGACGAGGTCGACCCGGCCGACCTTCGGCTGGCCTGCGCCATCAACGGGGCCCCGGTCCAGGATGGCCGGACGCGACAGATGCGGTTCTCGATCGCCGAGGTCATCGCGTACCTCAGTCGCCACGTGATGCTCCAGCCGGGCGACCTCATCGCCACGGGCACGCCTGCCCGGCTGAAGGTGCCGCCCGGACCCGGCCGGCACCTGCAGGCCGGCGATGTCGTGACGGCCTGGATCGAGGACATCGGGGAGCTGACCACCACGATCGCCTGACGCGAGGCAAGGAGGACATTGCGATGAAGCCGCCGACTGTGTTCCTGGGCGAGATGACGAGCCCCGAGGTCGAGGCCTTCCTGAAGACCAGCCAGACCGTGATCGTGCCCGTCGGCTCGACGGAGCAACATGGGCCCCACGGCCCGCTCCTGACCGACGCCCTCGTCCCAACCGAGGTCGCCCGCCGGATCGCGGCGGAGGTTGGGGCGGTCGTGGCCCCGACGGTCAACTACGGGCTGTCGTATCCCCACGAAGGGTTCACCGGGCTCGTTCACCTCCGGATCCCGACGTTCATGGCCCTCATCGAGGACCTCGCCGCCGGTCTGGCGGCGATCGGGTTCCGGCGGATCGTGTTCCTCAATGGCCACTACGACAACACCTACGCCATCGCCTACGCCTGCGCCAACGCGGCCGGCCGCCTGCCGGCCGGGGCCCGCGCCTTCCCCGTCAGCTACTGGGACGGCATGACGGCGGACGAGGCGGCCGAGTACTTCGGCCCCACGACGGGCCTCCACGCCAACAAGGCGGAGACCTCGGCGGCCATCGCGATCAACCCGGCCCTCGTGGACCTCGATCGAGCGAACGCCGAGATGCCTCCGTTCCCCGAGACGACGAGCCCGGCCGCGGTGCACACGGCGTTCTTCTTCAGCTCGCCGGGCTCGGTCTACCGAGCCACCCAGTCGGGTACCTGGGGCGACGCCCGCGAGTCCAGCGCGGAGTACGGAGAGCGCTACCTCGCAACGGTCGCGGCGGGCACGATCCGGCTGCTCGACGACATCGACCGGACGTTCGCGGCGATGCCGGGTCGCTGACGCCCCGATTCCGCGCCGATCGATCCGCCGGGGTACCGTCCGACGTACACCCGGGCGACGAGAGGTGAGCGTCATGTATGAGCCCGCGTTGACAGCTGTGATCCTGGCCGGCCTCGTCGGTGGCGTGGCGGTCGTGCTCGGGGCCTCGTCCGACTGGGAGGTGTCGTCCGAGCTCGCCCGGGCCACGCTCAGCTGGAGCGCGCCGCTGGTCACCCGCAGCTACGACCACGACCCGGCCGCGCCGCGCCGCCTCTCGCGGGAGGCGGCGGTCCTGCGGGCCCACGGCTATCGGGCCGTCCTGCAACGCGGCAACCTGGGTTCCGCCGAGCCGACCGATGGGCGGCATGTGGTGCCCGGGACGCCCTCGGACAGGACCATCGTCGTGACCTATGCCCGCACCTGACCAGTAGACCATCGGGCGAGCCGATGGCACCATAGCGGTCTCGGCGGCAGGAACCCCGCGGCCGCCGATGGGGGGCTCGGATGGGACTGCCGGACGTCACCCAGGCGACGCGAGCGGACCTCCCGGCCGACACGACTGCGCGGCTCCGCGTCCCCGTCGTGCCAGCCAAGGTTCGCGTGCCGCCCGCGGACGGGCTCCTTCGCGAGCGACTCCAGGCGCGCCTCGCCGGCATCTGGCAGTACCGCCTCGGCCTGGTGATCGCGCCCGCCGGATCCGGCAAGACGACGGCCCTGGCGAACTTCGCGGCAGCGTCGGCCAACCCCACCGCCTGGTATCGGGCGGAGACGTGGGACGCGGATGAGCCCGCCCTTCTCCGGCACCTCGAGGCGGCCCTCGCGACCGCGATTCCCGAGCTGCCGCGCGACTGGTCCTCCGTGGACGCAGCGGCGGCCGCGCTGGAGCGCTGGTCGGGCGGCGACCGTCTCCTGATCATCGACGACGTCCACGCCCTCGAGGGCACAGCGGCCGAGCAGGCCCTGGGCCGGTTCGTGGACTACGCGCCGCCGTGGCTGGCGATCGTCATGGGCAGCCGGATGACGCCGGCGATCAACCTCTCGCGTCTGCGGGTCGCGGGCGAGCTTCTCGAGATCGGCCAGGACGATCTGCGCTTCCGCGCCTGGGAGGTCGAGCGCCTGTTCCGCGATTTCTACGGCGAGCCGGTCCCACCGTCCGACCTGGCGGTGCTCGCCCGCAGAACCGAGGGCTGGGCCGCCGGGCTGCAGCTCTTCCACCTGGCGACGCGGGGCAAGTCGATCGAGGAGCGGCGGCGGATCCTGACCCGCGCGGGGTCCAGCAACCGGCTGCTGCGCGAGTACCTGACCTGGAACGTCATGAGCGCCCTGCCGGCCGAGCTGCGCGACTTCCTCGTCGACACGTGCGTGCTGGGTCGGTTGACGGGCCGGCTCTGTGACCGTCTCCTCCACCGCCGGGGGAGCGAGGCCCTCCTCGAGGACCTCCTCCGCCGCCAGATCTTCACCGTCGACGTCGACGAGGCCGACGGCTCGTACCGCTACCACGAGGTCCTGCGCTCGCACCTCGACCGGATGCTCGTCGAGCGGATCGGCGAGACGGCGGCGCGCGAGCGATACCGCCTGGCGGGGGTGCTCCTCGACGAGGACGGCGCCTCGGCCGAGGCACTCGCTGCCTACGCTCGGGCCGAGGACTGGCCGGCCGTGCGACGGCTCCTCGGCGACGCGGGGGAGCGGGTGGCCGGCGTCGCGCCCGCCTGGCTCGAGACGCTTCCGCCGGCGGTGATCCACCAGGAGCCGTGGCTCGAGCTCGCCGTGGCCCGCCGGGCGCGGGCCGACGGCCGCTGGGCGGATGCCGTGGAAGCCTACGGCCGGGCGGAGGCCGCCTTCGGCGCCTCGGCGATCGCGGTCACCTGCCAGCGCGAGCGGCTGGCGGTCCGGGCCTGGCTCGATCCCTTGGCCACGGCCCCCGCCGACTGGACCCGCGTCCTCCGCAGCGGACTCGCCCGCGAGCCGCTCACGGCGGCCCGGGATGCGGCGTCCGCCCCCGACGTCCCGACCCCGCTCTGCCGCGGCCTCCTGTTCCTCGCCGCCGGCGACGTCGTGGGAGCCCGACGCGAGCTGGAGGCGGCCGCCGACGATCGCGACCTCGAACCGCTGCTCGCCGCCGCGGCACGGCTGGGAGGGGGCGTCGCCGCACTCCTGGCCGGTGATCCGGCCGGCCGCGATGCCGTCGAGTCCGCGGTCGAGGTGGCCGAGCACCTCGGATCTCCGTGGCTGGCGCGGCTCGCCCGCTCCGCGAGCCGACTCGATCCCGGCCGCGTCGGCGGGCTGCCCCCGAATGAGGCCGACCTGTTCGCGCCGGGCGACCCCTGGGGTCCGGCGCTCGCCCGTCTTGCCGCGGCCTGGTCAGCCGATGCGGGGCCGTCAGACGTGTCGGGACCGGCGCTCCGGGTCGAGGCCGCCGCGGAGGCCGCCAGGGCATTCCGCCAGCTCGGCAGCGGGGTGCTCGAGGCGTGGGCGCGGTCCCTGGCCGGGCTCGGGGCGGCCGAGAGCGGCGAACCGGACGCCCGCGATGCCGCCGTCGACGCGGAGCGCCTGGCGCGATCGACCGGGGCGAGTGGCGTGCGCCTCGTCGCCTACCGGGCGCTGGCGGTCTCGGACCCGGCCCGGGCCGCCGAGTTCGAGGAGCTGGCGAGCAGCCTTGCCCGCGAGACGGGGCTCCTCGCGCCGCCCCGCGCGGCGCCGGCGTCCGAGCCATCGGACCTGGGGGCCGGGGCCGCGACGATCGGCCACGCCCGGCATGGAGATGAGACCGTCGCGCCGCCGGCCCGATCGGTCCGGATCCGAACGTTGGGCGGCTTCGCGATCGAGGTCGACGGCGCGCCGGTCAGCCTCGACCGGGTCAAGCCCCGGGCGCGGGCATTGTTGCGGCTGCTGGCCGCCCACGGCGGCCAGCCGGTCCATCGGGAGGTCATCGCCGAAGCGCTCTGGCCCGGATCCGGGGGGCAGGCGGTCGCGCGAAGTCTGCACGTGGCCGTTTCGAGCCTGCGCGGCCTCTTCGCCGAGGCCCTCGGTTCGGAAGGGTCCCGGTTCGTGGTCCGGGAGGGCGAGGCCTACCGGCTCGTGACCCCGCCCGGGGCCCTGGACGTGGAGCGGTTCGAGCGAGCCGCCACCGAAGGACGGACCGCGCCGTCGGCGAACGGCGCCGCGATCGAGGCGTTCGGTCGCGCCCTCGAAGCCTACCGGGGCGACCTCCTCCCCGAGGACGGCCCCGCCGACTGGGTCGTCGAGCGGCGAGAGCGGCTCCGCGCGGAGGCCCTCGACGTGGCCCGGGAGCTGGCGTCCTCCGCCCTCGTGGCCGACGATCCCGAGACGGCCATCCGCGTCTGCCGTGTCGGGCTGGGCTTCGATCGCTATCACGATCCGCTGTGGCGGCTCCTCATCGAGGCCCGCGACCGAGCCGGCGACCACGGTGCGGCGAGTCGCGATCGGCGCGAATACCAGGGCATGCTCGCCGCCCTGGGGGTCGAGGGGCCGGCGATCAGTTCTTTGTGAAGAACTCGATCTCCGCGAAGGCCACGGGAGCGCCGGGCGGGCCTTTCGTCTCGACGATCCGGATCTCGACGCTCTGGACACCCGAGGCGTTGAGGTCGAACTGCTGGGGATCGGCCACGTCCTCGAGGTCGAACGCGACCGTGGAGCCATCGGGGAAGGCGAATTCGACTCTCGCCGGGCGGCGGAGGTCAAGGAAGCCGTCCTCGATCCCTGGATGAAGGATGACGGCGCCGAGGTCGACGGGCTTGGCGAAGTGCGCCGTTCCGACGGGGGCATCGCCGGTCGCTTCCCAGGCGGTGAACCGGCGTCGATCGAACAGGTCCGCGATCGGGTGGTCCGCCAGCTGATCGGTGGTCTCGAACGACACCGGCGTCTCCGGCTCGAGACGCGGCGCGACGATCCGTCGGATCTGGTCAAGCCCGCCGGTCGCGGCGCCGAGCGCGGCGTTGCGGATGCTCGGGATCGCCACGAAGCCGATGAGGCCCAGGCCGGCCAGCCCGGTCAGGACCCAGCGGACCACGAAGGTGGCCCTGGTCCGCGAAGGCCGGGACCGGCGCTGGGGCGCCATCGAGGCGCGACGCTCACCGGCCGCGAACGCCTTCTGTCGCCGCCGGAAGATCCGCCGCCACCAGGTGGGCCGCTTGTCGGGCACGGCCGCCGCCGCCTCGAGGCTGGTGCCGCACCGCCGGCAGAACCGCCGGGCCGGGTCGTTGGCCTCCCCGCAATTGGAGCAGATCCGGTCGCCGGGCTGGGGCTCCCGGCGCTCGACGGTCGCGATGGGCCGGGGTCGTGCGGGCGCGGCGCGATCGGTGGGCTGCCGCGCGACGGGCTGCTGGGGCTCGACGGGAAGCCTCGCCGGGGGCTGGGCGGGCGGAATTGCTGGCGGCGGCATCGCCGCCGGGATCGCCGTTGGCCGGACCGGACCGGGCTCATCCGGCTCCGGATGGCCGGGAGCCGGCTGCCCCAGCGCCGCGTGCTCGTCGGCGGCGGAAGGCGGTCTCGGGGCCGGCGTCACCGGTGACGCGGCTGTCGGATCGACGGGTGCCTCGGACGCGCTGAGCGCGTCCGAGTCGAGACTGATCGAGGCGCTCCGAGTGGGGCGCCCGCTGCGGCGCGGGGGCTCGGGCGGGGGCGCAGGTGCGGGTTCCGGCTCCGGCTCCGGCTCGGGCTCCGGCTCGGGCGCGGGTTGTGGCTCCGGCTCGGGCGCGGGTTGTGGCTCCGGCTCGGGCGTGGGCTCGGGCTCTGGCTCAGCCGCAGGCTCTGGCTCCGGCCCGGGCTCAGGCTCTGGCTCAGCCGCAGGCTCTAGCTCAGCCGCAGGCTGTGGCTCGGGCTCCGGTTCGGGCTCCGGCTCGAGCGCGGGTTCGGGCGCGAGTTCCGGCTCCGGCCCGGGCTCAGGCTCTGGCTCAGCCGCAGGCTCTGGCTCAGCCGCAGGCTCCGGCTCAGCCGCAGGCTCCGGCTCAGCCGCAGGCTCTGGCTCAGCCGCAGGCTCTGGCTCAGCCGCAGGCTCTGGCTCCGGCCCGGGCTCAGGCTCTGGCTCAGCCGCAGGCTCTGGCTCCGGCCCGGGCTCAGGCTCTGGCTCAGCCGCAGGCTCTAGCTCAGCCGCAGGCTCTGGCTCCGGCCCGGGCTCAGGCTGTGGCTCAGCCGCAGGCTCGGGCTCCGGTTCGGGCTCGGGCTCTGGCTCAGCCGCAGGCTCGGGCTCCGGTTCGGGCTCGGGCTCTGGCTCAGCCGCAGGCTCTGGCTCCGGCTCCGGTTCGGGCTCCGGTTCGGGCGCGAGTTCCGGCTCCGGCGCGAGTTCCGGCTCGGGCTCAGGTTTCGGCGCCGGCTCGGGAGCGGGCGGCGGTTCCGGGTCCGGCTCGGGTTCCGGCGCCGGCTCAGCCGCAGGCTCTGGCTCCGGCTCAGGTTCGGGCTCCGGTTCGGGCGCGAGTTCCGGCTCGGCGGCCTCGCCGGGGTCGACGCGGCGACCAACCCACTCGAGGAACTGCCCGCAGTTGCCGCAGAAGGCGTCCGTGTCCTCGTTCCGATGGCCGCAATTGGAGCAGACGATCACCCGGCACAGCCCTCAGCGAATCCGTCGTGGCCAAGGATAGATCGGAGCCGAGCCGCCGCACGGCCGAAGCTCGCTGCCCCTGCCCCTGTCCTCGCCCGCGACCCGGGCGCAGGCGGCGCGACCGGGCGGCATGGGTGCGACACGCCGTCACGTCGCAACCCAGTCCCCGAGGCGTGCCCGATGCGGGCGCGGCTCGTCAGGTCAGCGGCCACCCATCAGGACTCCGACGGCGAGCTTCCCGCGTCCTCGGCGGCCGAATCCGCGTCGGCGCCCTCACCCTCGGGCGTTTCACCGGCCGCCGCCGACTCCCTCGAGGTGGCCGGGGCGCTGGGTGACGGCGGACCCGAGCCACGACCCCGACGGGCCTTACGGCCTCCGTCGGGCCGGCTGACCACGATCCGGTGGGGGACATGCGCGGGCTTCGCCGCGGCAACGATGCGATCGATCCGCTCGACGTCGATCGTCGAGGGTTCGGCCGCCTCGATTCGAACGACGAGGGCCGGCTTCGGCGACCCGACCATCTGGCTCGACGCATCGAGCGACCAGGCCGTCCCGCCGTTCTCGACGACCTCGACCTTGGCCCCGGTGATGAGCTCGACCTCGTCCGCCAGGCCCGATGCCGTGCCCCGCCGCCGGAGGAGATCGACCGCGCGCGCGACGGCCACCCGGCGCACGCTGAGGTCCCACGTCTCGTCGAGATCGAAGGCCACCCATCCGGACAGCCAACCGAGGAAGTCCTCCGGCGTGAACTGCGGATCGAGATACGCCGGCAGGTTGTCGAGCGTCGAGATCACCGGCGCCAGGATGGTGTCGAACGCCTCGGTGAGGCGCATGGCGAGGTGGTCTTCCTCCTGGTAGACACCGGGGAGGCCGCGACCCAGTGGGTGCGGGTTGACGAGCCCGGGCACGAGCCCGCGCATCAGCCGGCCTCCACGAGGACCTGGTGCTCG
The DNA here is from genome assembly GCA_963719145.1 of uncultured Chloroflexia bacterium. Lineage (GTDB taxonomy): Bacteria > Chloroflexota > Limnocylindria > Limnocylindrales > CSP1-4 > UBA5189. The sequence goes on along the minus strand of CAVRAX010000003.1, from coordinate 449,975 downwards.
TACGAGAAGACGAGGGCGGTTGGCTCGAGCTCGAGCCGCGTCGTAGCCTGGCCGCGCTGCCCGGTGACCGGATCCGCGCCGAAGATGCGGAGGTCGTCGACAAGCTCCGTTCCGCGCAGCCGTTGGAGCACGGCGTGGAGCTCGGCCGCCGCCACGGGGCGCCCGAACGGCCAGCCCTCCTCGTCGGGCCCGCCCTCGATCGGATGGAGATAGTGGTAGAGCGCGTCGAGCGCGAGCTCCGACAGGCGGGTCGGATTCGTGCGCGGGCGGGCGCGCAGCTTCGCGACGACGGTCACCCCGCGGTAGACCGGTGGCTCCACCACGACACGCGTCCCGATGACGCGGGCCTCCTCGAGGCGGTCGGTGATCCGCTGCATCGTCGCGTCGGGCGGGACGAGCTGGCCGAACTCGAGCCGGCCGCCGGGCGCCGAGGCCGAGGGGACGACGAGGACGCGGACCGCGCCGGCCTCGTTCTCCCCCTGCGTCGGTACCGCCTTGACCCGGGCGACCTCCGGGGCCGCGCTCCGGGCGAGGTGCTCGTAGTCCTCGGCGGTCACCGCTCGGCCGCGGGTGCGCAGGAGCAGGGGACCTCGCGCCTTCGCGTTCTCGATGCGCTCACCGTCGACGCCGCCGACCGCCGGCCGCTTGTTCTCGACCCGGGCCACGTAGGGGATCGATGATCGGAGGACGGTGATGGCCCGCGAGGCCACGTTGCCTCGCTCGCCGCCGCCGCTCCGATAGCCCCGCAGGCGCAGGAGGGCGCCCTTCGGCGGCACCGCGCCATACGAGACGAGCGTCCCGTCGACGTCGCGGACGGCCGGCCCGAGGCGGACCTCGCCGCTGACGGCGTCGAGCATGAAGTCGTGGTCCGCCGGCCCCGATGAGGCGAAGTCGTCGACGAGGGTCCATTCGACCGGCTCCTGCCCGTCCTCGACGACCTCGAGGATCGGGGCCTGCTCGGCGGGCACGATCGGGCGGCGGCGGACCTCGAAGCGCTGGCCGGGGACGCCCTCGGACGTGCCCAGCTCGTCCATCGGGACATGCTGGGCATTGACCGCCGTCACGGTGCCGCCGATCGTCGCCGCGGTCAGGCCGCCGATCGACGGCGAGGTGCTGTAGGTCGGCTGATCAGGGTCGGGCTCCGTCAGACGGGCGCGGATCCAGCCCGCCCGGCGGCGGTCGAGGATCGACGTCACGTGACCGGCGGGGACGTGGACGACGACGTCGCCGTCGCGGTTCAGCCCGCCGGTCTCGTCCCGCTCGAGCTCGCAGGACAGCCACTCGTCGCCGTCCCAGGCCTCCCAGGCCAGGGGCGGGTTGTCCGGGTCGACCCCGACGCCTTCGATGTCGCACTTGAAGCGGAGCATCACGGCGCACGAGGGCGCGGCATCGGTCAGGCCGACGTACAGGGCGTCGCCGGGCCGGGGAGCGTCGTTGAAGCAGTAGAAGCGCGTTCGCTTGGCGAGCGCCTCGTCGTGATCGCGATAGGTCTTCCCGTCGATGCTCGAGAGGACGTTGGCCAGCTCCGTCCTGGCGATGACCAGGTCGTCCGCCGTCTCGAAGACGATCGCCTCGTCCGTCTCGGTCCGGACGGTCGTGGCCTGGGTCCCGCCCGGGATGCGGACCGTGTCCGGCTGCGGGGCCGAGAGCCAGAAGGTCAGGGGCGCCGCGGCGGCCGTCGGCGGGAAGAGCCGGACCCCGAGGAGATCCAGGAACGCGGTGTAATGCCGATCCGGGACCCGGTTGAGCCGGTAGAGGAGCTGGTCCGTCATGTAGGCGAACAGCTCGATCAGGGTGACCCCCGGATCGTGGACGTTGTGATCGGTCCACTCGGGGCATTTCTGGGCGATCAGTCGCTTGGCGTCGTCGACCAGATCCTGGAAGCGGCGGTCGTCGAGGTTCGGCGCGGGCAAGGCCATCGTCACTGCGCTCCGTTCCGGTCGGCTGGGCTCAGGCCTCGCCGGGAATGATGTAGAAGGGGAACACGAGGTTCCGCGGATCGTTCGTGTCGCTCGTCGTGTAGCGGATGTCGAGGAGGAGGGCGTCCGGGTCATTCGGGTGGCGGCCGACCCCGATGTCCAGGACGTCGACCCGCGGCTCCCAGCGGCGAAGCGCTTCCCGGACCGCGAAGACGATGCGTCCCGCCGTCCTGCCGTCGACGCTGTCGAACACGTGGTCGTGGATGGTGCAGCCGAACTCGGGTCGCATCGGCCGTTCGCCCGGCGCGGTCGACAGGATGAGCCGGATGCTCTGCTCGATCTCGGTCTCCTTCGACACGAGCCGGATCCCGCCGGTCGCATCGACGCTGACCGGGAACCCCCAGCCGGAGCCGACGAATTCCTCGCTCATCGCAGCCTCCTAGCCGACCAGCACGGTGGTGACCGTGGGGACGAGATTCCCCGGTGTCGCGCAGCAGGTGGCGCTCGATGTCGCCGTCGCCGCGGGCTGGCCGCCGATGAGCACCGTCGGGCTGCCCGAGACGATCCGGCCCACCTGCATCGCCGGCGCCAGGTAGGGGTCGGATGGGTGCAGACCCACGTGCGGCGGCGTGTTCATGCCCGAGCAGCCCATGACCGCGGCCGCCTTCCCGCCGATGAGGACGGTTGCCTGGGTCCCGATCGTGATCGGCGCGCTGAACGGCAGCGGCCCGGCCGGCTGAGGAGCGCCGCTGGCAGGGTTCGGCATCTGGTGGATCGCGCAGATCCCCTTGATCTGGTCGTTCATGACGATCGCCGGTGCGCCCATGCCCGCCCCTCAGTTGAGCTGGATGAGGCTGCCGTCGACATCGACGACGCCGCTGGAGCTGATCGTGACGCCGCCCTGGCCTTTGAGCGTCAGCGTGCCGCTCGCCTCGACGCTGACGTTGGCCGAGCCCTTGACCGTGATGTCGCGGGTTCCCTCGATGAGGATCGTCCCGTCTGACTTCACGTGGATCTCGGTGGCCGTCTCCTTGAGGGCGATCTTCAGGGTGTCGTCGGAGCTGAGCAGGGCGATCCCCGAATCGCCCTCCGCATCGAACAGGACGACCCGGTGGCCGCGACGCGAGACGATGCCTCTCCGCTTGACCCCGCCGTGGTCGAACAGGCCGTCCCCGAGACGCGGCTTGTCGACGCCGTTCCACAGGCCGCCGACGACGTAGGGCCGGCGGATGTCGCCGTGTTCGAAGGCGACGAGGACCTCGTCGTTGACCTGGGGCATGAACAGGACGCCCGAGTCCGGGCCCGCGCCGAGCGAGGCCAGCCTGGCCCAGTCCGACTCGTACTCGTCGGACAGCCAGGGGAACTTGACCTTGACTCGCCCGAGCTTTTCGGGATCGTCGTTGTTGGTCACGAGGGCGCAGGCGACGCTGGCAACCCGCGCCTCGCGGCCTGGCCCGTGGCCGTTCCCCCCGGCCAGGCTGAGCAGCGACCGGTCGATCCGGCCGGAGACGACGAAGAACGTTCGAAATCCCTGCGCGCTGAAGCGGTGCGTCGCGGAGGTGACGACGTAGCGGCCGGTGAACTGGTCGCCGACGACCGAGATGCTCACGGCCACGCCGGGCTTGATCCTGGGATTGCCGCGAGCCACGCCCTCGGCCTCCACGGACGCGTTCCCGATCTGTTCGGCCAGCGAGTGGGCGGACGCGTCCACGGCGGCCTGGGACCGGAGCGGCTGGTCCGTCGCCACGACGCTGGGGTCGCCGAAGACCGCCGCGAGGTCGGCCGGCTTGCTGGGCACGTCGGTCGACGTCGTGCCGGCCGGGGCCTCCCCGACCACGGGCTCCTTCTTCCCCGGGTCCCAGCCGCGGGTCTGGACCCGGCGGACCTGGCCGGCCGAGGTCACCCTCGGGCGGAATTCGAGGAGATCGAGGCCGAACACGAGCTGGAGCGGATCGTCCGAGTCGTAGTCGCCCGCCGCCGGACCGCTGGACGACTTGGCCGGGCGCCGGAACTCGAACGCGCCGTCGCGAACGCCGACCTCGAACCCGATCTCCATCGCCCGGCCCCGCAGGAACTCCATGTCCGTCTGGTTGTGCTGCGAGACGTAGTCATGGACCGGCCCGCTGTCCTCGATCGTGCCGACCTTGAGCCCGACGCGCTCGGCGATCTCGGACGCGATGTCCGAGTCCTTCATCCCGCTGTAGGTCTTGGTGATCCGGCCCCGGAAGAGGCGGTGCGAGGGGTCGTAGGCCCGGACGACGGCGAGGGTCCCGGATGCGGTGAAGTCGGCCTCGAGCCCGGTCACCTCGCCGGTGAAGATCGGGCTCGGCTCGGAGCCGCCGATCGCCGCCGCCTTGACCGTGAGGGTCGAGCCGATCCGGATCCGGGCGTCGGCGAAGAGGGTCCGCTCGACGTCGCGGAACACGAGCACGGCCATGTCCGGCGCGGTCGCGCTGTCGTCGACATCCATCGACTCGAGGAGCGGCTCGACGGCTGCGTCGAGCGGGGCGCCGTCGATCTCGATCGTCGCCAGCTGGGAGAAGGCTTCCGGCATCTCGATCCCCCTAGGCGATCCGGCGGGCTTCGTCCGCCGTCGGGATCAGGACGCGCGTGCCCGGCTTGATCCGGAACGGGTCGTCGATCCCGTTGAACGCGGCGATCGCCCGCCAGAGCTGCGGATCGTCGAACTCGCGCCAGGCCAGGCCGGCCAGGTTCTCGCCCTCGATGAGGACGTGGCTGCGGCGGCCCCGGATGGCACCCGAGGTGGGGTTCTGCTTGGCCGGTTGGACCGGGGCTTCCTCGAGGGTGATGTTCGCCGTCGCTCGGGTGGGGTTGCCCTGCTGGTCGAACATGAGGTACTTCGCGCTGACCTGCTTGAGGTAGGCCCGGAACTCCGCCAGCGCGTCGTTCTCGCCCCACTCGAAGATCAGGATCGGCGGCTGGGGCTTCTTCTTGGCCACCGACGACTCGGTCGGCTGGACCCAGGTCAGGAGCGTGGCGACGGCCGCGTGGACGCTCTCGACGCCGCCGGCCGACTGGTCGACGAAGATCTCCATCTGGAGCGTCTGCGGATTCGACCCGTTGAACTCGGGCTTGCCCGTCTTCTTGCCGCCCTTCATCTGCGGTCGGGTCCAGTTCGAGCTCTTGGCGATCGTGTATTCCGCGGGGTTGAACGAGAACTCGATCTCGGTGACATCGACGTCGCCGTCGACGACCCGGAGGAAGGCGCGCTCGAGTGCCGTGTCGGCCATGTCACTCGGCCTCGAGGAAGCCGTGATGGGCGAGCTCGAGGGTCTCCGTCGCGACGGTGTTCGCGCCGCTCTCGAGCGTCGGCCCGGTCCAGCGGGCCGGGAAGACCGCCTCGAGCGTCCAGGCGGTCACTTCCTCGCCCTCCGAATCGAGGACCGTGATCGTGGCCGTGGACCCTCGCTTGACCGACTTGACCTTGGAGACCCAGGCGGCGACGTCCGCGGTCGCCTTGGTGATGGGCCGGCTGAGCTTGACGTTCTGGTACTTGGCTCGTCCCGGCAGGCGATGGACGAAGCCGTTCTGGCCGCCCTCGCGCTGCTCATGGACGTCGCGCTCGACGGTCAGCCCCTCGACCTTGTTCCAGTCGCCGAGCGACCAGTCCTCTTCGGTGCCGTTGATCTCTACGCGGAATCGGGTGGCGACCGCCGTCCCACTCATCGCTGACCTCCCATGTCCCGCTCAGCGCCCGAGCTCGACGAGGGCGCCGGATCGCTCCCGGTCCACGATCAGCTCGGAGCGAAACCGGCGTCGGATGCGTTCGTAGAGCCGCCCGGCCAGGACATCCAGGTCCTGGTCGCTGGGGCTGCCGCCGCCGGCCCCGGGGGACGCTGTCGCGGCGGCTTCGTCGGCGCGCTGGGCGAACGACGCCGGGCCTCCGGCGCTCGGGGCCGGTCCGCCGAGCCAGCCGAGGTCCTCGTCGCCGCCGCTCGGGACGGAATCCACCGCGGCCTGGGCAGCGTCGCCAGCGGCGCGCTGGACCGGGATCGCCGGCCCGCCGATCGATCCACGTGGCTCGGCGTCCGCCCAGGTTTCGGCCTCCGCCGCCCCGGAGATCCGGCTGCGGACGCCGACTCCGTCGCCCACCGATCGCGGCACGGACCCGGTGGGCGACGCCGCGCGGCCGACGGCCGAACGCGTGGCCGCGGTCGCCGCCGGTCCTGCCAGCCGTTGGAGCCGGATCGGCGGGCCCATGGCGGCCGAGCTCTCGGACGGGGCGCGGGTCGGCGGGTGGGCGGCCGCCGCGGCGGTCGGCGGGTGGGCCCGGCCGAGCGGCGCGTCGACGTGGCCCGGCTGTCCAGCGGTCGCGCCAGAGCCGGCGCCGGCCGCGGACGCCGTCGTGGACCGAGCCCACTGCCGCGCGGCGACCGGGTCACCGGACGCCGTCGACGGCTTGCGTCCGCCGCCCTCTCGTCCCAGCCGGCCCACGTCCTGGCTGGATGCCCCCGACGGCGGGCTGCCGAGCGCCGCGCCGGCGGGCGCCGGCGTCGGCAGCTCATGCGCCGCGGCCGAGTCGTCGTCCTGGCTGACGCCGGCCAGCTCGAACCGCGGCGCCACGATCGCCAGGCGCGACACCTGCTCGGCGTCGCCGCCGTCGTCGGGGAGGGACGGGCCCGGTGTCGTCGAGGCGAGGCCTGCCCGCAGCGAACCGACGAGCGGCGCCATCGGGGGTCGCTCGGCGGCCAGCTCCCGGGCGACCACTGCCGGCGTCACGGGCTCCACGGACCGGCTCGCCGTTGCCGGTTCCGGGCCGGGTGGTGCCGCGCTCGCACGTCGGCCGCCCGGCCCCGGCCCTGCGTCCGGCCCCGTTCCGGTCGGAGCGGGCTTGCCGACCGACCGTGGCTGTCCCTGCCCGGCCGAGTCGGGGCCGCCGTCGCCCACTCGAATGCGGGCCGCGGTCAGGGTGCCGTGGTCGCCGGTCGCGGATCCGAGGGCCTGGCCGACCCGGAGCCGCCTCGACTGGCCGAGGTTGCGCGGCCCGGCGGCGTGATCGGACGCGGGTTGTACTGATGCTTCGAGCCGGCCGGCGACCGGAGCGGGCGTCACGGCGCCGGGGGCCGTCGACCTGGGCGAGCCCGGTGCAGCCGCGGTCGGGTCCTTGGGACGATGCTCCGGTCCGAGCTGCGCCCTCGCGCCTTCCCATCGGCCACCTGCCAACGACGGACCGCCCGGCAGGGCCACGAATCCGGCGGTCTGGGCCACCGGAGGACTCGTCGTCAGCACGGCGTCCGGGACCGGCCGAGGCGCGCCCGGCATCACGGAGGGCTCCCGCGCTCGATCAAGCCCGCCGCCCTCGCCGGGCTCCGACTCGCTCGGACCGGCCCGCTGGACCTGGGCCGGTCCGGTGCCCGTCGGGGACGCTTCCGAGTCCCGCGTCCGCTCGGGCGAGACGAGGCGCACGGGCCGCGCCTGCGGCCGCGCGGCCGCCTCGAGCGGCGACCGCACGGTCGCCACGAGATGCTCTGCCGGGACGGGTTCGACCGGCTGGACGATTCCGGCCGCGAGCCCGGCGGGGGCGTCGATCATCCGGTCATGGCCGAGCGGTTGGAGCGCCAGTCGAGGCGGGGGCGTGCCGCGCAGGCCGGGCGTCAGCGGCCGACGCTGGCCGATCAGTTGCGGCGGACGGGTCGCCGGGCTGAGAGCCGGCAGGCGGCGCCATGCCGCGGGCCGGCTGCCACTGCCAGCGGCCGCCGGTAGACGCGAAGCAGTCGGGCCGTCGGCGGGGTGGCCCGGCCCGCCGGCCGGCCGCCGCCCGGCGATCCGGCGCCACATCGCAGCGAGGTCCATCGCAGGCTCAACGCTCCTCGGCGAGTCGGTTCAACCGGTCGATCTCCTCGACGAACCTCCGGCGATCCGGGTGTTCCAGGTCGAGGAGCTCCTCGAACGACCAGTGCAGGTGGTAGGCGACGTACGCGATCTCCTCGAGGAGGCGGTCAGATGCGTACGTCACGACTCCCCCGGCGAGCTGCCCGCCAGGTCGATCGCGAACTCGTGCTTGCAGGACGGGCACGTCACCGCCGCCTGGCTCGTGCCCTCGGCGTTGATCCGTCGATACAGGTCCTGGAGGAAGGCCAGGTCGGAGGCGAACAGATTCTCGATGATGCCCGTGTTCATCGAGGTGATCGAGCCGAGGCGGGTGACGACCCGGGCCAGCAGCATCACCGTGAGATAGGCGCTGTTCTCGAGCACCCGGCGGTCGCGCTGGGGCAGGATCTCGTCACGCGCCGTGGCGAGGCGCATCACCCCGTCGCGGTGGACGTTGCCCTCGTCGTCGACGTAGCCACGCGGCAGGATGAACGGGAACTCCGTCGTCAGGCCGTTGGGCCGAGCGACCGGCGCGGCCCGCGCCTCGACGGCAGGCACGTCACTTCACCCGCTCGATCGCCTCGGCCGTGATGGTGACCGTCTCGACCGCCGCCTCGTTGGCGGCGGCCTTGAGCCCGGTCACCTCGAGCTTCGACGGCCAGCCGAAGAAGAAGTTCCAGCGGGCGACCTCCGAGCCCTCGAAGTCGTAGCAGGTGATCGAGCCGTTGCGGCGCGCCGAGCCGATCTTCGACTTGGCCTCCTCGTACCAGTCGGCCATGCTCTTGTCCATGTTGGCCGCCCGCTTGAGGACGATCGTCGGGGGCTTGGGCGGGCCCGGCATCTGCTTGATGACCAGCATGCCGTCGGGCCCGTTCTCCTTGATCGTGGTGACCTCGCGTTCCTGCGTGATCCCGCTGACCTCCTGGAACTGGCTGAGCTGGATGCCGTCCGTCTCGAGGGCGAAATGGGAACCGCCGATCGCGTCATTCGTGAGGCCGGGAAGACCACCTGGCATCGCTCGTTCTCCTTGTGCTGAAGGGTCGCGTCGTGGTTATTCGCTCAGCGCCGCGCCGCCCGCGTACTGGGCGATCCGGAAGATGACGAACTCGGCCGGCTTGACCGGGGCGACGCCGACCTCGACGACCAGCTGGCCGCGGTCGATCACGTCGGGCGGGTTCGTCTCCGCGTCGCACTTGACGTAGTAGGCCTCGCCGGGCGTCGTGCCGAACAGGGCCCCGTCGCGCCAGGTGCCCAGCAGGAAGGCGTTGATCGTGCGCTTGACCCGCTCCCAGAGCCGGATGTCGTTCGGTTCGAAGACCACCCACTGGGTGCCCTCGAGGATCGACTCCTCGACGTAGTTGAAGAGGCGCCGGACGTTCAGGTAGCGCCAGGCCGGGTCGGATGAGAGGGTCCTGGCTCCCCAGACGCGAATGCCCCGGCCGGGGAACGACCGGATGGCGTTGATCCCGGCGGGGTTGAGCTGATCGTGCTCGCTCTTGGTGATCTGGAGCTCGAGCGCGAGGGCGCCGCGGATGACCTCGTTGGCGGGCGCCTTGTGGACACCGCGCTCGTTGTCGCTGCGGGCCCAGATGCCGGCGATGTGGCCGGATGGGGGAACGAAGCGGGCCTGCCCGGCGAGCGGATCGAAGACCTTGACCCATGGCCAGTAGAGGGCCGCGTACTTCGAGTCGTAGCCGGCCTTCTCCTCGCGCCACTCCTTGATCTGCTGGGCGTTGAGTCCAGGCGGGGCGTCGAGGATCGCGACGCGATCCCCCATCAGCTCGGCGTGGGCGATCATCGCCAGCTGGACGGCCTGGACGCCCTCCAGGTCGATGCCGCCCTGCTCGTACACGGCCATGAGGTCCGGGACGCACAGCATCGTGACGTCGTCGATCGCCTCGAGCCCGGCGAAGCCGGTCCGATCCGCGGCGTTGCCGACGTAGTCGTCCGGGCTGACGCGGGCCGGGACCGTGCTCGCGCCGCCGGTGAGGTCGGCCTTGGTGCCGACGGCCGGCGCCTGGCTGCCCGTTTCCTCGAGAGTGATCAGCTTGGACTGTGCCTTGACCGCCGTGGCCACGCTCTGCTTGCCGCGGCCGGCGGTCACGTTGTCGAAGACCTCGGCCTGCTTTCCGTCCTGCTTGACGACCAGCTTGAAGACGCCCTCGCCGGGCTCGCTCGGCTCGGCGATCTCGACCGAGAGGTCGTTGCCGGCCGGTCCGGCCTCGAGGGCCGCGACCCGCATCGCCGCACCCTTGTCTGCCCCGGCGAGCTCGGCCCGGGCGATCGGCACGGCTCCGTCGGCGCCGATGCGGACGACGTAGCAGGCGCCGCCGCCGTTCAGGAAGTAGGCGTACACGGCGTGGGCCAGGTAGGAGCCCTCCATGAACTCCCCGAACGAGCCGGTGAACTGGCTCCAGTTCGTGACCAGGACGGGTTCGTTGAATGGACCGTTCTGGGCGAGCCCGACGAACGCGGCCACGGCCGTCCCGACGCCCTCGATCGGTCGGGATCCGGCCTGCACCTCCTCGACATAGACGCCGGGTGACAGGTAGCTCGGCATGTGATGCCCCTTCCGTGCGGTGTGCGGACGAAGCGAGGCTCGCACCGGCGCGAGGCCCGGACAAGGACCGGCCGGACGAGCCATCGGGCCGGCCGGCTGGTCTCTTCGGGCAAGCCCGGACGCCCGAAGGGATGCCCGCCGGCCCGGGCGCGGACGGCCTCGGGTGACCGAGACTGGGCGCGATGATCTCCGACGTCGACGCGGCGCTCGAGGCGCTGATCCGGCGCGAGGCCCTCAACGGCTCGCGCGTCGAGCTGGCCTTCGACGCGCCCACGAAGGACTGGGTCGCGCGTCGCAACGCACCGGCGCTCGACCTGTACCTGTACGACATTCGCGAGGATCTCCCGAGGCGGGAGGTCGTTCGCGAGGACGTCCGCGACGAGGCGACCGGCCTCGTGAGTGGCAGGCGGCGGCCGATGCGGCGGTTCAGGTTGTCATACCTCCTGACCGCCTGGACGCAGCGACCCGAAGACGAGCACCGACTGCTCGCGGCCTGCCTCTCGACGTTCGTTCGCAACGAGTACATCCCGATCGACCTCGTGGGCGGATCGCTCGCCGACGCGCGCTACCCCGTCTACCTGCTCGTCGGCCAGCCGCCGCCACAGGACCGCTCGATCGCCGATGTCTGGTCGGCCCTCGGCGGGGAGCTCAAGCCGTCCCTCGATCTCATCGCCATCGCGCCGCTCGATCCGAGCGTGACCGAGGAGGTCGCCGGGCCGGTTCTCGAGCCTCCGACCCTCGGCGTCGGGCCCCTCGCCGGCAGCGGCGGGCAGGGTGGACCGGAGCGGGTCAGGCAGCGTCGGGGTCGCCTCGCCGCCCGGACGGGCGCACCGCTCGGCCCGGCCGATGAGGCCGCCCAGGTCGAGCTCGTCCAGGCCGGCGGCGTCGGGATTCGCAGTCGGGGTCCGGGCGCCGCCGGGGAACCGGGCGAGCCGGCCCCCAAGGGCGGGCCCCGGCGCGGCCGCGGCGACCGGGCTGAGGCGGGGGCCGAGCCCGACGGCCCCGGTGGGGCCCCGGACCTCGGCAGCTTCGGCCAGGGTCGCGTCGTCCGAATCCGCGGCATCAACCGGCCCTGACCGGTGGCCAGGGCAGCCCGCGATCGGCGCGGCGGCGCCGCCGCCCCGGATGCCCCGGTCACGGGAGGGCCTCCCGCCGCCGGCCCGGGCCCATCGCTCGTCCATCTGTTCAGCCGACTCGCGGTCGTGGAGGCTCGCGTTCGGGCGGCCGTCGAGCGACGGCGGTCGGTCGATCCGGATCCGAACGACCGCTTCCGCGGCCTCTACATCTCCGATTCCCAGGTCGACGACCTGCTCCAGGGGCGGGTTCGCCTCGTGCCCGACCCGGTCGACGAGCTGTCCGCCGCCGTGGCCCGAGTCGAGGGCCAGGCGGAGCTGGCGGAGGCGAGCGGAGCCGACCTCCGGCTGCGCCGGATCGCTCGATCCTTCGATCTCGACGCGGCCGACCTCGAGATCCTCCTCGTCGCCATCGCGCCGGACCTCGACGCCCGCTTCGAGCGCCTCTACGCCTACCTGCACGACGACGTGTCACGACGCCGGGCGAGCGCCGGGCTGGCCCTCGAGCTCGCCACGGGCGGCGACGGCCTGAACGTCGATCGACACCGCCTCGCGCCCGGGGCCGCCCTCGTGGCCGCGGGCCTGGTCCTGGTCGAGGAACCGGAGCGCCCGTTCCTGACCCGGTCCCTGCGGGTGCCCGACAGGGTGACCGGGCATCTGCTGGGTGACGACCGGCCGGAGCCGCGGGTGGAATCGATCCTGCTCGACGTGGCCCCGGTCCAGGCGAAATCCGTCGATCGGCTCGCGCGCTCGCTGGCGGCCGGCACTCGCCTCGCCTACGTCCGGGAGCGATCGGGCACCGCCGGCCGGGCGTTCGCTGCGGCAGCCGTCCGCCGCGCCGGGCTCGGCGTGCTCGGGGCCGACCTGACCCGGATCAGCGGGGGCGACGATCCGGTCGAGCTCGGGAGCGCCCTTGTCCGCGAGGCGCGCCTGCGCGGCGCGGCCCTGGTGGCCGGCCCGGTCGAGATGCTCGTGGACCGGGGTCCGGCCGCGGTCCGGGCGTTCGCCGAGGTGCCCTGCCCGGCTGTGCTCCTCGGGACGCGAGGCTGGGATCCCGCCTGGTCACGCGAGGTCCCGCTCTCGATGGACGCCCCGCTCCTGCTCAACGACGAGCGACGCCTGGCCTGGGAATCGGCCTTCGCCGAGGACGGCCCGCCTGCGTCGTTGCCGGCGGGCCTCGATCCGGCGGCCGTGACGGCCGGGTTCCGGCTCGATCCCGAACAGGTCCGCCGGGCGGCCGTGGCGGCCCGGCGCCTGGCGGAGGCGGAGCGGCGGCCCCTGGAGCCGGGCGACCTGACCGCCGGTGCGCGCGCCCAGAACGCGGGCGGGCTGGAGCGGCTCGCCCGCCGAGTCGCCGCCGGGGCCGGCTGGGACCAGCTCGTCCTGCCGCCGGACGCCCTCGCCCAGCTCAATGAGCTGACCGCGCGGGCCCGCCACCGCGAGCGCGTCCTGGCGACCTGGGGCATGGGCGGTGGATCGGCTCGCGGCACCGGCGTGACGGCCCTCTTCGCCGGCGACTCGGGGACCGGCAAGACGCTCTCCGCCGAGGTCGTTGCCGCCGACCTGGGCCTCGACCTCTACGTCATCGACCTGGCCACCGTCGTCGACAAGTACATCGGCGAGACCGAGAAGAACCTCGACCGGATCTTCGCCGAGGCCGACCGGGTCAACGGCGTCCTCCTCTTCGACGAGGCCGACGCGATCTTCGGCAAGCGCTCCGAGGTCAAGGACGCCCGCGACCGCTACGCCAACGTCGAGATCGCCTACCTCCTCCAGCGAATGGAGAGGTTCGACGGGCTGGCCGTGCTGACGACCAACCTGCGGGCGAACCTCGACGAGGCCTTCCTGCGCCGCCTCGACGTGATCGTCGACTTCCCGATGCCCGAGGAGGACGACCGCCGCCGGCTGTGGGCGCAGCACCTTCCCGCGTCCCTGCCGACCGCCCCGGACGTCGATCTCGGCTTCCTCGCCCGATCGTTCAAGTTCAGCGGCGGCAACATCCGGAACTGCTGCCTCGCCGCCGCCTTCCTCGCCGCGGCGGATGATCGACCGGTCACGATGATGGACCTGATCCGGGCGACGGAGCGCGAATACCAGAAGCTCGGGCGACTGGCCCACGAGTCGGAGTTCGGCGGCTACCTCGAGCATCTCATCGGTGGGACGTCGTGACGGCGAGGGCCCGCGCCGCCTCGACGGCCGCCCCGGCGACCGGGGGGCGCCGGGGCCCGAGCGCCTCCGGAGCCTCCGGATCGTCCGGACCGTCCGGAATGTCCGGGTCCTCCGGTTCGTTCGGCCTCGACTCGTTGCCCTCGCCGACGCACGGCCTGGCCCCCGACTCGACCGTTGCCGCCCGACAGCTGCACGGGATCCAGGAGCAGGCCGGGAACCGGGCCGCCGTGGCGGCCATCGGGCTGGGCCGGATCGAGCCCCTCGCCGGCTCGTCCGCCGAGCTCCCGGGGCCCATCCAGCGGATCGCCATCCCGGTCAACTTCCGCGAGATCCTCCAGGATGACCCCGCGTCGAGCTCGACGAACCAGAGCACCTACGTCCCGGGCAGCTACGGCCAGACGAGCAAGTTCCAACTGACCCGGGTCCCCAACCAGGTCAACGTCCTCGTCAGGATCAAGTTCCACGACCCGTCCGGCAGCGCCATCCCGGACGGGGACGCGCGGCGCACGTTCGGCAACTCCATCTGCGGTTCCCTGGTCGGTCACTGGAACCGCAAGTTCGTCCTCGTCGCCCCGATGCACGATCCGGTGGCTGGCGCGTCCCCGCCGGCCGGATCGCCGGCCACAGTCCGGCTGCCGATCCACTTCGCCGCCCGGCCGGTCTGGGAGGCGGACGGCGAGGGCGATGCCGACGTCAACCTCCACAGCATCCCGGCCAACCCGACGGCCGGCAACCCGATCGACTCCGGCAACTGGTACAGCAACACCGGGACGGCCTACGGCACGACCCCGCCGGATGCCATCTACGCCCATGAATACGGGCACCTGCTCGGTATCCCGGACGAGTACTCGCAGGGGAACGCCGACATGCACCTCCGGCTCCATGCGATCTCGGGCCGTGGCGGCGAGATGGGCAAGGCGCTCGACAAGGCAGGCAACCGGCAGATCATCCTGGACGCCATCCAGCCGCATCTCCGCCGGGCCATCGGCAACGTCAGCACGGCGGCGGCGGAGGCGTTCCGGACCCAGCGGTCGGTCCTCCGGGCGCAGCTCTCGGCCGCGCTCCGGAGCGCCTGGCGCGATCCGATGACGAGCGGCGCGATCACCGCCGTTCTCGCCCCCCAGCTCGCCGCCCAGCCGAAGCTGGTCCGAGTCCTGCCCGAAGTCGTCCGGTTCCAGGCCCGGCAGAACCTCGGCTACGGCGGCGTCGCGGCCGCCGCCCTGGACAGCCAGCTCTCCGACGCGGCGATCGCCACGCTCCTCCGGGCGACGTTCAACCAGGCAATCTCGGCGGCGATCACCGGCGGCGGCACCGTCGCCATTCCGATCCCCGAAGGCGGCTCGGTCGACGTGACGATCGACACCCGCGGCGTCTCGGGCGCGGATCCGCTCCTGGAGACGGCGGCACGAACGGCCGCGACCGCCGCCGTCGGGACGGCGACGCCCACGACCCCGGGCACCTCCCGGCGTCCGGCCGTCTACCCGTCCGACACCCTGATCGGCGAGCTCGCGGCGATGCCGACCCGCTGGCGTGGCGTCGCCGGGCTGTTCTCGACCCAGGCGGCCTCGTTGCCCGGCCAGCTGGTCAGCGCCGCGGCGACGCAGGCGGCGGCGGCGGCGCCGTCCGCGACGTCCGTCCGCGACCTGTACCGTGACATCCGGGACCTGGTCCAGGCGATCGCCGCCGGCACCGCCCGTTCCACCGTGACGGACTTCCTGTCCATGCAGATCCGGCCGATGATCGACAACCAGATCAATCAGATCCTGTCACTGGCGGGCACGGAACCGTCGCGTCACACGTCGGTCCCGCTCGGGGGCGGCACGAGCGGCGCGCCGGCGCCGCCGGACCCCGCCCTCAGCGCGGCCACGTCGAGCATGCTGGCTCGCGCGCAATCGATGCAGAAGGCGCCGGCCGGGGTCGGGGCGACCGGGGTCCACGTCCGCTACACGATCAACTCGATGATGGGCGACACGAACGTCGGCACCGACGTCCGAGCCGATTACATGTCGGGCATCGCGAGCCAGGTGAACGCCAACTTCCGGCAGCCCGGCGAGGGAAGCTTCGAGCCGCGCCGGGGCACCGCATGAGCGGGACCGCGGTGCCGATCCTCACCTACCGGCGGGAGCTCGACCTGTTCGGGGCATGGGTCGACGACACGCTCGAGGTGACGGACGACGGCGTCGCCTGGCGCTGGGCCCTGGCTCCCGCGCGCGCCGACCGCCTCGACGAGGCGGGCACGTATCGCCTCCCGCTCGCCGGCGACGAGCTCGCCGGGATTCGCGAGCTCGCGGCGGGGCTGGCTCGGATCGCGCGTGGCGCGGAGCGCAGGGAAGGCAGGATCCGCCACACCGTCGACGTCGGCGGCCGGATCGTCGAGCTGCCGGATGATGTTGCCGCGACCGGCATCCTCGGCGACGCCCAGCGGCAGCTCCGCGACCTCGCCGATCGGACGCTCGCCGGCCCCGACGCCGCCGTCCGCCTGACCGCCCGACTGTCGCCGTCGGGGGCCCCGGGCCGAGTGTCGCCGACGTTCGTCTTCGAGACCGTCGGATCGGCGACGGTTCGCCTCCAGACGCCCGCCGACGGGTACGTCCTTCTCGCCCCGGGTGAGGGCGGGGCGAGCGAGGCCTTCCGCGGCAGCGCTGCCCAGACGGCGGGATTCGTCGGTTCTGGCGGGGCGATGCTGGGCGGGCTCCAGACGCCCGCCGACGTGACGCCGGGCTCGACGGCCACGATCCTCTTCCTGAACGCCCTGCCCACGCCTCCGCCCGCGGCCCTCGTTGCCCGGGTCGACGGTCTCATCGGCCTTCGGGGACCGGCGGCCGAGGACGACTTCCCGGAGTCTCGGTTCCGGATCTCGGTGGCGGTGGCGTCATCCGGCTGACGCCGCAACGGCGGCCGGCGAGGACAGGCGACCGGTCGCGCCGGGAAGAATCGGCCGAGGTCGATCAGGGGGGCTCGGCGTCCCCGTACAGCATCCCCCAGATGTTGTTGCGATTTCGGAACACCCAGCGGCCGATCTTGGCCTGGTCGACCTCCTCCCAGAACCAGAAGCCGGTGGTCGGAACCTCCTGCCCGCCGGCTCCGGCCTCGAGGTCGTCGGCGCGCTCGACGAAGAAGCTCGAGACGGTCCCCGGCACCGGCGTCGGGACGCCGCCGGCGTCGTCGGCATGCATGACCGTCACCATGAACTCGAACACGGGGCGGCCGCCGGGCTCCCATTCCCAGTTCACGGCATCGAGGTCCCCGAGCTGCATGTGCTGCTTGTTCCATCTCCGCTCCGTGGCTCGCTCGATCTTCTTGACCATGCTCAGGCAGGCGTCGACCGCCGGGCCCAGCCACAGGTTGGCGTACAGGGACATGCCGGCCGTGGCCCCGAGGAGCGTTCCGCCGGCGCTGACCGTCGTGACCATGGCCTTGACGCCGGCGGCGGCGCGTTCGCCCTTCGTCCCCGCGCTGATCACGGCAACGGCGTCACGGGCGATCTGGACCTTGGCATAGGCCGTGTTGAGCTTCTCGGCCACCTCGAGCACCGCGTAGACCCGACCGTTGACCGTCGGCATGAGGCTCGCCTGGCCTCTTGCGGCATTCTCCATTCGCTCGATCGCGGCCATCTCATCGGCCACCGAGACGGCCGCGTTCTTCGCGATGAGGCCGGTGTCGACGACGCCCGCCACCGCCTCCGCGATCTCCGCCAGCTTCGACTCGTCCTCGGCCCGGAACGCCTGCTCCTGGGCCCGCCGAACGGCCGGCAGGACGACCGTCTCGAAGCGATCGGCCGCGCGTTCGGCGGCTTCCTTCGCCTTCTGCATCCGCTTCCGGGCGCCGGCGCCCTTCGCGGCCTCCGCGGCATTCATCGCCTTGACGAAGTTCTCTTCGAACCAGATCCGCGCCGCCAGCGCCTGGCCGATCTCGAGCGGCGCCGATCCCTTGCCGAGCAGGCCGCCGATCGCACCATTGCCCTTCTCGGCGGCCGTGTCGACCTGGATCGGCGGCGGGACGCCATCCTTGGTCATCTCGGTTCGTTGGCCCTTCAGCCGGGTGACCTCCCAGCGGTACCAGCTGGCGAGGTCGGCCGCCGTCGAGAGGGACTTCCCGTCGAGCATGATGGTCGTGCCGGCGTCGCCATCCCGCTGGGCGACCCCGTGGGACGATCGCATCGGAACGCGGTGCGGCACCGGTCGCCGCGGCGGCGCGACGAGGTCGGCGACCGCCCGATTCCCGGCCGTTCGCTGGAGCCTCGCAACCTGGCGCGGCAGCAGCCGCACGACCTGGCCGACGTCGACGCCGACCCCGACGGAGGGAATGAACGCGGTCTCCACGCCCGTCGCCTGTCGGACCTCGGGCTCCGGGGCGGACTTCACGCGCTCGGTCCGCGCGGCGTCCCCGGGTTGGTGGTCAGCCATGTTCAACGACCTGTGATCGACGCTCGGTCGGCATCCGCCCACCTCGCTGCGGCTGCGCGCCAGGGCACGCAATCCCGGCGCGCGCATGCGATGCGCGCATCCGTTTCGACCACTTTCTGGCACGGGGCCCTGGCTGGACAGGTCCGGACGGGTCGCCTCCCGGACCGTCCTGCCGGCCCGATCGGGCAGATGCCGCGCGACCGGGCGGCCGCCGAGGGCGGTCGTCCGCCCACGTCTCCTGGCTCGGGTGGACGACGCGGTCGACACGAGCCGCGAACCTGCCCGATCGGGCAACGCTCTCTCCGGATCGACTGCGTGAACGGACCTTGCGCCGACGTCGGTGAGCGGGCAGGCTAGGGCGAGGCCGGCGGGCGGCGTCGGGTGCACCCGTGCGCTGCCGCCTGCGACGGAGGCCAAGTGCGATGGATGCTCACGACGAGCTGGATCCGAAGGTGCTGCGGGCGCGCCACCCCACACGCGACCCGGCCGAGGCGGCCGGTCATCCGTCGCCCCGACCGGCCGACCCGCCGACCAGCGCGCAGGCGCAGCTGCTCGGCCTGCAGCGGTTGGCCGGCAATGCGAGCGTCAGCCGGCTCATCGCCCCCGACGACGAGGGTGGCCCCGCCGCCCAGCGGTCGTCGGTCATGGATGTCGTCGGCTCGGGCGGCGGCCAGCCGCTCGAGCCCGGGCTCCGTCGCGACATGGAAGATCGCCTCGGCGCCGACTTCGCCGATGTCCGCGTCCACACCGACGAGCGGGCGAGCGAGTCCGCCCGCTCGATCAACGCCCAGGCCTACACGGTGGGCTCGGACGTCGTCTTCCGGTCCGACCGATGGTCGCCGTCATCCGCGGATGGCCAACGGACGTTGGCCCACGAGCTCACCCACGTCGCGCAGCAGCGGGCTGGGCCTGTCTCCGGGACGCCCGTGGGCGGCGGGGTGAGCGTGTCGGATCCGAGCGATGTGTTCGAACAGGCCGCGGAACGGTCCGCCGACGCGGCCATGGCCCGCTCTGCCGGCCTGGCGTCTGCGCCGGCCCAGGCGCTGCCGGCCCAGCGCCAGGAGGAGCCCGAGGAGGAGGACGAGCTCCAGGCGCTGCCCGCCCAGCGCCAGGAGGAGCCCGAGGAGGAAGAGGAGCTCCAGGCGCTGCCGGCCCAGCGCCAGGAGGAGCCCGAGGAGGAAGAGGAGCTCCAGGCGCTGCCGGCCCAGCGCCAGGAGGAGCCCGAGGAGGAGGACGAGCTCCAGGCGCTGCCCGCCCAGCGCCAGGAGGAGCCCGAGGAGGAAGAGGAGCTCCAGGCGCTGCCGGCCCAGCGCCAGGAGGAGCCCGAGGAGGAAGAGGAGCTCCAGGCGCTGCCGGCCCAGCGCCAGGAGGAGCCCGAGCTCGGCGACATCGACCTGGCAGCGGGCTGAGACCGTCCGTGGGCGCCCAGAGGTCGATCAAGGAGCCGACCCCCGATCGGGGACCGCGGCCCGTCACCCGCAGCGACCGGGTCCAGGCGCCGAGCGCTGCACCGCTCGCCGGGAAGTCTGACGACTCGATGACCGCGAGCCGGGAGGCGTTGACGATGGTCCTCGGACGGCACGGGGACGCCGGCTCCAGGCGGCGCCTCATGGGCGATCTCCAACCCAACATCGGCAACGCGGCCGCGACGAGCCTGATCAGGTATCCGGAACGGGCCCAGCAGGTCTCGGAGGGTCTGGCGGGCACCCGGGCGCCGGTCCAGCGGGCTCCCGGCGACGTCGACCTCGATGCATTCATGCCGGGCGATGGCGGCGAGGCCGTCGAGCTCCAGGCGGGCGGTCAGCAGGCGACGACGAGCGGGACGACCATCAACGTCGTGAACACGACGTACTCCGTCAGCGGGACCCTGCTGGAGGCAGCCAATACACTGGCCGCCCGGACCGAGGCCGGCAGCACCACCTCGCAGTTCTCGGACATCGCCTACACGACGACCGAGTCGGGGCGCGTGGTGACCGCCAACATCACGGTGACCGAGACGATCAGCCTCCCCGTCTGGAGCGGCTACGCGGCCGCGAGCGCCGCCGAGAAGGCCGAGTGGGATCGCTTTCACGCCGCCCTCGCCGCCCACGAGCAGCACCACGTGCAGATCGATCGCACCGCCTACACGAACATCCACGCCAAGCTGGTCGGCAAGAGCCAGACCCGCGCCGACGAGATCATCGACCAGACGGAGACGGCCACCACGGCCCTGAACGACGCCTATGACACGCAGACGGCCCACGGCCGGAACGCCGGGACGACGATCAACCCTCCGACGAGCAGCTCGGCGTCGCCGACGCCGCCGCCATAGGCGCCGTCCGGATCGTAGCGTCGACAGCCCGGCGGCCTGCGCTTCGCGGCCGGATGACGGAGCTCGTCGCCGCGTCGCTCAGATGAGGCCCTCGCGGAGCGCGTACGCGACGGCGTGCGTCCGGTTGCGCAGCTCGAGCCGCGACGTCACGTCGTGGATGATGTTCTTGACGGTCCGCTCCGAGTAGAACAGTCGGCGGCCAACCTCGGCCGTGTCGAAGCCGTCCGCGAGCAGGCGCAGGACGGCCGTCTCGCGTTCCGTGAGTCCGGTGAGGGTGAGGCCTCGCGGTGAGAGGACCTGCCGCTGGAGCTGCGCCACCTGGCGGAGGAGCCGCTCCAGGAGATCGGGCGGCAGCGTGCCCTCGCCGGCTGCCGCGGCCCGGAGCGCAGCGGTGAGGTTGTTGGCCGTCGCCTCGGCGCGTCGCACGACACCGCAGATCCCGGTCTCGGCTGCCTCGAGCAGGGCTCGGTCGTCCAGCCGGGAGACGAGCAGCACGATCCGGTCCAGGCCACGGTTGCGGAGGATCCGGATTCGGGCGGCGACGTCCTCGTCCATCTCGTCCGCGACGACGAGCCCGACCGAACCCGAGGGCGCGGCTTCTTCGTCGACGACGACGAAGCCGTGGCCGGTCCGCAGCTGGCTGGCGATGCCGGCTTTCGAGAGAGGGTCGGAGGCCACGACCGCGACCGGGATTCGGCTGGTGAGCTGGACTGGCTCGGCGACCATCGATCGACCCTCCGGTTGCGCGGCCGTCTGGGCGTTCGCCGGGGACGGCGCGTTCCCCGGACCGTACCCGGGGCGGCTTTCCGTCCGCTGAACCGGCGCTTAACCTGGGCGATCCGAGCCGTTGATCTGCCCTGACGGGCAACGCATCGCGCCCGGCCCGATGCACGACCCGGCAGCATGGGCGGCGATCCTCCGGCTACACTCGGCCGCGTGGGAGCCTCGATCACGCTCGCGACGCCTGCCGTCGCCGTCGAGCCCGGCCACGAGGCCGCTGTCGAGTTCCGGTTGCGGAACAGCGGCTCGGTCGTGGACGAGTTCACCCTGGACGTCCTCGGTGACGCGGCCAGCTGGGCCGCCGTCGAGCCGCCGACGATCTCGCTCTTCCCCGGCGCCGAGCAGGCCGCCCGCGTCGTCTTCCGCCCCCCGCGGGCGTCCACGACCCCGGCCGGGCCGATCCCGTTCGGCGTGCGGGCCCAATCCCGAGAGGACCCAACCGGCTCGAGCGTCGAGGAGGGGACCGTCCAGGTCGCCCCCTTCAGCGAGTCCTTCGCCGAGCTCGTCCCTCGCACCTCGAGAGGCAGCCGCGGCGGCAGTCACGAGCTGGCCGTCGACAACCGCGGCAACGTCCGGCTCAACGCCGATGTCGAGGCCTCGGACGCGGACCTTCAGCTGAGCTTCGAGGTCAAGCCGCCGTCGATGGTGGTGGAGCCGGGGATGGCCGGGTTCGCCAAGGTCCGGGCCAAGCCGGTGAAGCGCTTCTGGCGGGGCACCCCGAAGAATCGGCCGTTCCAGCTGCTGGTCCGTCCCACGGAGGGCGACCCCATCCAGCTCGACGGGACGCTCCTCCAGGAGGCCATGCTTCCGCCCTGGTTCGGGCGAGCCATCATGGCCCTGATCGCCCTCCTCATCGCCGCGATCCTGCTGTGGTTCCTGGTCCTTCGACCGTCGATCGACTCGGCGGTGTCCGACGCCATCGAGTCGCCGATCGCGGACCTCCGCGCCGGCGTCAACGACGCGCTCGGGGCCGCCGGGCTGGCGACCATGGGTCCCGATGTCGGAGGCGGCGGAGCCCCGACGCCGACGCCCGCACCGGGCGAGCCGACGCCCGCGCCAACCCCCGCAGGTCCGGTCATCGTGGGCCTCGGGAACCCGGTCGACGGACGGCTCGAGGACGGCAACCAGACCGTCCTCGTGACGGGTACCTTGTTCCTCACCGACCTCGTCTTCTCCAATCCGAACGGCCAGGAAGGCGCGCTCGTCCTGCTCCGCGACGCGGCACCGCTCTATGAGCTCCGCCTCGAGAACTTCCGCGACTTCGACCTCCACTTCGTCACCCCGATCGTCCTCACCTCGGGGCAGAGCCTGAACCTCTCACTCGCGTGCACAGCCGAGGGGCCATGCGATCCATCGGTCCTCTACTCCGGGTACCTCCGGCCGTAACCGCTGGCCGGGCTCGGCTCGGCCTGCTTCCGATCGCCCTGACCATCCTGCTCGCGACGCCGGGAGCCTTCCGGGCAGCCGATCGCCCCACCGGCCCGACAGGGCTCGGGCCGGCCGATTCGGGCCCGGCGGCGGCCGTCGGTCACGGCCTCGGCCCGCCGGGCGTATTGCTCCCCGTCGCCGCCCCGTCTGGTCCTCCGCCGGGCCTGACATCGGTGGAATCCGTCCGCTTCGGTGGCGGCATGCCGGGTGGGCCGTCGGCCCAGGCCTCGATCTCCGAGGACGGCCGGTATGTGGCCTTCGCCTCGCGCGCGCCGGATCTCGTCCCCGGTGACACGAACAATGCGATCGACGTCTTCGTCCGCGATCGCGCTGCCGGCACGACCATCCGCCTGCCGGTGCCCGGCGGCCTGCCGGTCCCGCCGGGCGCATCCGCGGTCGATCCGGCCATCTCGGCGGATGGCAGCGTCGTCGCCTTCGTCTACACCCCACCGCCGTCGACGTCGGCGATCCTGGTCGTGCCGCCGCAGCCGATCGTCGTCGTTTGGGCCCGAGCCACGAACCTGACCGAGGTCGCCTCGCTGACGACCGCCGGTGGCTCGATGGCGCCCAGCACCCAGCCGGCCGTCTCCGGCGACGGCCGGTATGTCGCCTTCACCTCGCAATCGCCGGCCGCGGGCGACGACACCGCGCTCGACGATGACGTCTTCGTCCGTGACCGTGGCGGCGCCACGACCGCCCTCGTCTCGGTGGGGACCGGAGGCGCGACCGGCAACGGACCGAGCAGCGCACCGGCGATCTCCCGGGACGGGCGCGTCGTCGCCTTCCAGTCGGATGCCTCGAACCTCGTTGCCGGCGATGGCAACGGGACAACGGATGTCTTCGCCCGCGACCTGGTCGCGGGCACGACCGAGGTCGTGAGCCGCGCCGCGGCAGGACAGGGAGACGCTCCGAGCCAGGCGCCGGCGATCAGCGCCGACGGGCAGTCCATCGCCTTCGAATCGACGGCCACCAACCTCGCGGCAGGAGCCGGGTCGGAACGCTCGGCGGTCTACCGCCGCGACCGCGCGACCGGGACGACGGTCCTGGTCTCGGTGGCGTTGGCCGGTGGCGCCGCGGCCGGCGACAGCGGGCAGGCGGCGATCAGCGCCGACGGCCGGATCGTGGCCTTCGCCTCGACGGGTGACGACCTCGTCGCGGCCGCGTCGGCGCGCACGGCGCTGATCGTCAAGGGGGCGACGGAGGTGTTCGCCACGGACGTCGAGGCAGGCGAGACGATCCGGGTCTCGGTGAATCTCGCCGGCGGTGCCGGCGGCGGCCAGAACGTCGGGCCGTCGATCGGCGGCGACGGGCGGTACGTGGCCTGGGCGTCGACGAGCCCGGATCTGGTGCCCGGCGACGACAACCGGCTGGGTGACGTGTTCGTCCGCGACATGCCGCCGGTCGCCACCCTTGCGCCGCCGGTGATCGACTTCGGGACGCACGCGACCGGAACGCCGGGCCCCCCGATCGCGGCGATCCTGTCGAACGCCGGCTGGGGACCGCTGACCGGCGCCGGCTCGGCCATCGACGGACCGGCCGCTGCTGAGTTCGCCGTCCTGTTCGACGGTTGCCTCGCCCGAACGCTCCACCGGGCCGAGGCCTGCACCGTGACCGTGTCGTTCACCCCGGCCGAACCCGGGGAGCGAACGGCGGCCCTCCACGTCGCGAGCGATGCTCCGGGCACGCCGCACACCGCGCGCCTGGTCGGCGGGGGCTCGCTGGCCCGGCTCGAGCTCGATCCGCCGATCGGCCCGCCGGGGATCGTCACGATCGCGACCGGCTCCGGGTTCCCGCCCGGATCCACGGTCGTTCTGACCTGGACGAAGGGGATCACGCCGAAGCTGCCGCCGATCGTCGCCGACGAGACCGGCGCGTTCCGCGTCCAGGTTCTCGTCTTCCACCACGACGTTCTCGGCATGCGTGGCCTGATGGCGTCGCCGGCCGACGGCGTCTCGTTCCCGGCCTTCGAGGCGCCGTTCCGGGTGAGCGAGCCGAGCGGGCAGCCGCCGCGCTTCGTCATCTACGCGGCGCTCGACAACCCGCCACCGGCGATCGTCGGCCGGCGCTGAACCGTGAGCGCGGAGTCGATCGTCTGCCGGCGCTGCGGCGCCGCGAACAGTGCCGGAGACCAGTTCTGCGGTTCGTGTGGCGCGTTCCTCGAGTGGGAAGGCGAGGCCATCGAGGACGCCGGGACGGTTGCGGACGCTGCCGTTGCCGCGGCTCCCGTCGCGGCCCCCGTCGAACCGACCACCGCCGAGCCGGCCCCCGCCGCACCGCCACCCACCCCCGCGCCACCGGCCGGGGAGCCGCCGCCGGGGCCGGCAGCGACGCCGCTTGCCGGCACCGTCACCTGCCCCGCCTGTGGCCGGCAGAACCCGCCGGGCAGGACGTTCTGCCAGGCCTGCGGGACGCGCCTGGTCGCCGGGACCGCCGCCGGCGCGCCGCCCGGCGGCCCGCAGGTCGCGCCGACCGCGCGACGCCCATCACCCTCCGCGCGGCCCGCCGCCCGCGAGCGGCAGCCGCCGGCCGGAGCCTCCCGCGGACTGCCCGGCTGGCTGCCGGCCATCCTCATCCTCGGCCTGCTGGCGGGCGTCGGCGCCGTCGTCGCGACGGCCCTCCTCCGGCCGCCCGAGGTGCCGTCCGGCGCCGTCTCGGGCACGCCCACCCCGCCGGCGACGCTCACGCCGACGCTGTCTCAGGAGTCCCCGGCCGAGGGCGGCCCGGCCACGGGCAGCCTGGCCCCGACGGCCGCGGTCGCCTTGACGATGACCGGAGCGAGCGCGTCCTCCGTCGTCGGGAATCGCGAGATGTTCAGCGCGCCGATGGCCGTCGACGGCGACCTCGCGACCTGCTGGCAGGAGGGTGCCGCCGAGGAGGCCGGCGAGTGGATCGAGGTCACGTTCGAGGCCTCGAGCCTCGAGTACGTCGTCGTCTACTCGGGCTACCAGCTGAGTCACGACGCGTATCTGGCCAATCGGCGGCCGAAGGACGTCCTCGTCAGCGTCGATGGCGGAGCCGACCAGGCCTTCGTCCTCGCCGACACGGAGCTGCCGCAGCGCCTCGACGTCGACGACGTCGCCGCCGCGACGCGCGTCCGCATCACGATCCAATCGACCTACGACCCCGAGGCCACGGCCTATCCGGGCAGCCCGTTCGACGACATGGCGATCAGCGAGATCCGCGCGTTCGGGACTCCGGGCGGATGAGCGTGGTGCGGAAGGGCACCGGAGAACCGGCCCTGCGGATCGATCCCCCGACGAGCCGGTCGTATGCTGGCGCCGAGATCGCCCCGGCCACCGGCCGGGGGTGTGGGGAGGTCGTCGCGGCGTGAGTGCGGCAGGCGCGTGGCTCGCCAGGCTCGTGAGCGCAGTCGGTGGCGCCCCGGCCACCGGCGCCCTCCTTATCGGCGGGCTCCTGGTCGGCATCGCCGGCGGCTTCCTGCTCGGTGGCGGGCTTCCGGCGTCGCCGGAGCCGTCGCTCGCCGGCACGCTGGCGATCTATCCCTGCCCGAACAGCGGCCCGGCGATCCTGCAGGCGCCGAGCGGCCAGCGGATGCTCGTGACCGGCCGGTCCGCCGACGACGAATGGCTGCGGATCCAGTATCCGGCCCCGGCCCGCTCCGAGGCCTGGGTGCGGACGTCCCAGATCGCCCTGAGCGGGTCCATGGAGGATCTTCCGGTCGTCGAGTGCGGCGCCGAGACCGCGGTATCGCCCGGCCCCTCGGTCCTGGCATCGCTCACGGCGATCGGCAGCTTCGTGCCCACCCCGCCGCCGACGCCGACCCCCGAGCCGACCCCCGAGCCGACCCCGACCCCGGCGCCGACGCCGAAGCCCCCGAAACCGACAGCCCCGCCGACGGCCCCGCCGCAGACCCTCCCACCGCCCCCGACGCCGATCCCCAACCCCGGGCCAACATACCCGGGGCTCAGAGATAACCCCGACGTCATCCAGCGACCGTCGATCATTGCGTGTGCGTCGGCGAACACGACCCAGATCCTCGCACTCATCGATGACCCGGATGGCGTCAACCCTGGCTCGGTTGTCCTGCACTTCACACCGCCCGGCCTGTCCGAGCAGACGACGCCGATGGCCAACCCAAGTGGTGACCTCAGGACCTTCACGGCATCGATCACTGCGACGATCAATTGGCCGGGGCCGGGCAGCCTGACCTACTACGTCACGGCAAGTGACAAGCTTGGCAATGGGTCGCAGAGCCCCACCGGAACGGTCACGGTCTGTCTGTGACCGTCCTCGCCGGCCTCGGTCCGAAGCTCGCGGTCTTCCTCGTCGCCATGGTCGTTGGCGGCTCGGCCGCGTACGTCGGGACCTCGGCCCTCGAACGGACGGGTCCGGTCTCGGTGGCCATCGAGGCCCCGGAGTTCGTGCTCGGCGACGGCGGCTCCTCGGGGGCCATCCTCGCCGCGTTCGACCTCGTCGATGCCCAGAAGGGCGCGACGCCGCTCGGCGGGCTCCCGCCCGAGGACCTCGCCCTCGCGGCGGCGTCGCTGCTCGGAGCCGGACCCGTCACGAACCTGAACCCGCTGGGCTTCCCGCGGGTGCCGCCGGTCAGCCAGTTCGACGGCGGGCCCTTCGCCAGCGCCAACTGCACGCTTGCCGCGGGCGCGATGCTGGCCCGCCTCGGGTTCGGGATCGTGACGACCGGCTCGATCCTCCGCACCCTCCAGGACGACCAGGACGGGGGGACGGGGCTCGACGACCTCAACACCGCGGTCTTCCGCGGCTACGGCGTGTCGTTCCATACCGGACTCATCGCGACGGATCAGCTGAAGAAGCTGCTGTCGGCCGGTTACGGCGCGGTCATCCAGGGCGACTACTCGAAGATCCCGCCGGCCCTTCGGCTGCAGCCAAACTTCACGAACCCGCACGCGATCTACCTCGACGGGTACTACCCGGGCGGCGGCTCGACGCAGGCCGCGTACTACGTCATCGACCCGATCGGAAAGGGGGGCTACGACGGCGACTGGTGGCCGGCGTCGGTCGTGGACGCGTTCGGGCTCGGGCTCGGGTCCGGCGGTCGCGTCGCCGCCGCGTGGGCCTTCCCGCCCGGCGGGACGCCGCCCGATGTCGTCGGCCCCGACGTCCTCCCCCTGCCGAGCTCCGGTGGCGGCGGGCCGACACCCACGCCCGGGCCAGGCGAATCGGCCGCCCCCGGCGAGAGCCCCGGGGAGACCGGCCCGCCGCCAGAGCTGGCCGAGCCCGGCGACATCACAGTGGCGATCACGGACTTCGACCCTGTCGTCAACCCGGAGGTCGGCGGGATCGACATCATCCCGATCCTCACCCTCTGTCTCGTCGATCCGAAGCCACCGGGCTGCCCGACCGGGATCGAGGGCGTCTTCAAGGTGGTGGCGCCGCTCCTCCAGCTCGCCCCGGGTCCGGACATCGAGATCCAGTTCGTCGATTCGGACCGTCCGAACAGCGTCCTCATCGGCTTCACGGTCGACCCCGGCGCACCGGTCGACGTCCGCCTCTGGCAGGCCGACGGGGTGCCGGCCGTCGTGATCGGCCCGACGTCGATGTCCGTTCTCACCCTCCTGGGCCAGTCGATGTACGTCGCTCGCTTCGACCTGCTCGCCTCGACGACGTACCACTTCCAGGTCGTCGCCGGCGACGGGCTCTCGGCGAGCAGCAGCCCGATCGGGACGTTCACCACCGGCGGCGGGGTGTCGGCCTTCGACGTCGCCCTCGCGTCGGTCGTGAATCCGACCGTCGACGTCGGGACCGGCTTCTCCCCGTACCTCCACCTTGCCCCGAACGCCCTCGTCCAGCCCTACATCCGGGCCGACCTCGGCTCGCCGTCTCCGGGTTGCCTCAGCCGGGTCGTACAGTTCGGCGACACGCCGTTCTGCCTGCCCGAGGTGGGGGCCGCCGACGGCACCTGCGTGCAGGCCCGGGTGACGTACGAGCTCAGCGGCATCGAGGCGAGCGGGGTTCTCATTCGGGCCTTCCCGTCGGAGACGGGTGAGCTGCCCGACGGGACGCCGGTCCTGGACGGCATCCTGGAAGCCGAGGGCCCGCCCGGCTCGGGCGATGTCGCGGTGGGCTGTCTCGTTCCCGGCTTCGACTACACGATCGTCCTCGACGCGGTCGGCGACGCGCGGGGCGACCTCATCGGCCAGACGATCACGGTCCCGTAGATGCCTCGGTGTCGCGAGGACCCCGAGCTCTGCGAGGAACCATGCTTCCAGTCGCGCAACCAGCCTGCTTCCTGATCGCCGACATCTCCGGCTACACCGGCTACCTCGCCGACGTCGAGCTGGACCACGCCCAGGACATCCTGGCGGACCTCGTCGGCGCGGTCGTCTCGGCGCTCCGCCCGAACTTCCGGCTGGCAAAGCTGGAGGGCGACGCCGCGTTCACCTACATGGTCGGCGAGACAGTCGACGGCTCGATGCTCCTCGACACCATCGAACGCTGCTACTTCGGCTTCCGTCGTCGCCGCCGGGACGTCCGCCAGGCGACGTCCTGCGAGTGCAACGCCTGCTCCCGGATCCCGGACCTCGACCTCAAGTTCGTCGTCCACCACGGCGAGACGATCATCCAGAAGGTCGCCGGCCGCCAGGAGCTCCTGGGATCCGATGTGATCGTGGTCCATCGGCTCCTCAAGAACGAGGTCGTCGAGTCGCTCGGAATCGAGGCCTACGCCCTGCTCAGCCAGGCCTGCATCGACGCGACCGACATCGACCCGGCCGCCCTCGGGATGCGGCCGCACACGGAGACCTACGATCGAATCGGCGACATCCCTGGCTGGGTCCATGACCTGGAGCGCCGCTGGCAGGAGGAGGAGGCGCGAGCCCGCGTCTTCGTCACCCCGGAGGAGTCGATCCTCACGGTCTCGATGCCGACGACCGTGCCGCCGCAGGTGGCCTGGGAGTTCATCACGAAGCCCGGCCAGCGGATGCTCTGGCAGCCCTGGGTGACCGAGGTCTCGATCAGGGGCGCGACCGGCGGACGCCGGGGCCCGGGCTCGGCCAACCACTGCATGCACGGGGCGGACGCCGTCGTGGAGGAGATCCTCGATTGGCGCCCGTACGACTACGTGACGGACCTGACGATCCTCGACACGCCGGTCGGCGCGGTGAAGCTGCCCCACACGATCGAGTTCGAGCCGACCGCCACGGGCACGACCATCCACTACCGCTTCGCGCCGCCGCGGAAGAAGGCCGAGCTGGCGCTGGCCGCCCAGGTCGGTGCTGCCTACGGCGAGGCCCTTCGATCCGCAGTGCCGAAGCTCCAGGAGCTGCTCGAGGCCGAGGTCGCTGCGCGCGAGGTCGACCGTGGTCCGGAACCGGCGCTGGCCGCCCCGAAGTCGGACGGCCCGCTCGCCGGCATCGAGCGGCTGGCGATCATCGACTAGCGAGCGTCCTCGCCGCAGAAGAGAGAGGGCAAGCCCCCCGGCTGAAGGCCGGCAACTCGGGTCCCATCCGTGAAATCGCTCTCTTGACAATGGTGCCATACTGCCCACATGGATCGTGAGAGCGCTCTCACAAACGGCGGTAACGGGCGCGACGGGAGCGACCGAAGCTCCGCACGCGGCGCGGTGGACGGGCCGGCAACCTTGAACCAGGTCGCGGCCGAGGCCGGTGTGTCGCGGGCCACCGTATCGCGCGTCGTCAACGGATCGCCGAAGGTCAGCCCGGAGGTCCGGCGATCCGTCGAGCGGGCGGTTGCTCGACTGGGATACACCCCGAACCTCGCTGCGCGGTCGCTCGTGACCCGACGGAGCGACTCGATCGGCGTCGTCATCACCGAGCCGACGGACCGGCTGTTCCAGGATCCGTTCTTCCCCCGGCTCCTCCGAGGCATCAGCGGCGAGCTGGCGGACCACGGTCTCCAGCTCGTCCTGCTGATGCCCGAGAACGAGCGAGACGAGAGCCGCGTCGCGGCCTACGTCGCCAGCGGCCACGTCGACGGGGCGATCCTCGTGTCCCTCCACGGCGCCGACCCGCTGCCGGGCCAGCTGCTCGCCCGCGACGTCGCCCTCGTCACGGCGGCCCGACCGCCGCAGGGTGTGTCCGCCAGCTACGTCGACGTCGACAACCGCGACGGCGCGCGGACGGCCGTGACCTACCTGCTCGAGCTGGGCCGCCGACGCATCGCGACCATCGCCGGGCCGGCCGACATGCCGGCCGGCCTCGACCGGCTGCTGGGCTACCGCGAAGCGCTCCAGCGCGCCGGCGTGGCGGGCGATCCGGCCCTCGAGGCGACCGCCGACTTCACGATCGAGGGTGGCGCGGACGCGATGGCCCAGCTGCTCGAGCGGGCCCCCGACATCGACGCCGTGTTCGTCGCCTCCGACCTGATGGCCGCCGGGGCGCTGGGCGTCCTTCGGGCCGCGGGCCGGTCCATCCCTGGTGACGTCGCCGTGATCGGCTATGACGACTCGGCGATCGCCGTCACCACCGATCCGCCGCTGACCAGCGTTCGGCAGCCGATCGAGGAGATGGGCCGCGAGCTGGTCCGGCTGCTCGTGTCGGGGCTTCGGGCCAAGAGCTCGGTCAACCGGCACGTGATCCTCGCAACCCAACTGATCCGACGCGGCTCCACCGAGGGAGGAGGGACGCGCTGAACGACGGCCGGCACCCGACCACCAGGTGGGCCAGATCGACCCGCCACCGGAAGACTGATGGAGGAGGAAGTTCGATGACAGCAAGCCTGGGCCGGCGGCCCTTCGCGCTCATGGCGGCCATCGCCCTGATCGCCTCCGCCTGCAGCGCCTCGGCCAGTCCGAGCCCGACGGCGGAGCCGAGCACGGCCACGCCCGCTCCAACGCCACTGATCACTGCCGAGCCGACACAGGTCGGCGGCATGACATCCGACGGCAAGATCCTCATCCGCTGGTTCGTCGGCCTCGGGACCGGCGGGAACCCGGAGCAGCTGGCCGCCGAGCAGGCCGTGGTGGCGGCCTTCAACGCCGCCGATGGGCCGGGCGCCACGGACGGCATCCACCTCGCCCTCGAGGTCTACCAGAACGACGCCGCCTATGACACGCTCGCGACGCAGATCTCGACCCACAACGCGCCCGACATCATCGGGCCCATCGGCGTCCGCGCCCTCAACGGCTTCGGCAACCAATTGCTCGACCTGTCGTCCTATGTCAGCTCAGGCGTCCTCGACACCACGGGCGTCGAGCAGAACCTCGTCGATCTGTACGACGTCGGCGGCAAGCAGATCGGGGTCCCGTACGCTGTCTACCCCTCGTTCATGTACTACAACAAGGCCCTTTTCAAGGAGGCCGGCGCCAACGAGCCCCCGCACAAGGTCGGCGAGAAGTACACGTTCCCGGATGGCACGCAGGCTGCCTGGAACTGGGACACGGTCGCCAAGCTGGCGAAGCTCCTGACCGTCGATACGAGCGGCAACGACGCCACTCAGTCAGGCTTCGATCCGGCGAACGTCGACCAGTTCGGCTTCGACTTCCAGTGGACCGACCCACGCGGCTGGGCCAGCGTCATCGGCGGCTCAGGCTCGGCGGTGGCCAGCGATGGGACCACGGCCCAATGGCCAGATGACTGGAAGAAGGCGATCGAGTGGTACTACAACGGCCTCTGGACCGACCACACGATCCCGACCCAGGACTACATCACCGCGCTCGCCGGCGGCAACACGTTCCAGTCCGGCAAGGTTGCGATGGACTTCGTCCACAGCTGGTACACCTGCTGCGTCTACCCAGGTGACGGCTCGACCCCGGTGGCCGACTGGGACATCGCGGTCGCGCCGGTCTCCTTCGACGGCAAGGTCACCGCGAAGCTCCACTCGGACACGATGGGAGTCCTCGCCACGAGCCTCCACCCGGACGCCGCCGTCGAGGCCATGAACTTCATCATGAGCTCGGGCGACATCGCGGTGACCTACGGAGCGCTTCCGGCCAAGGCCTCGCTGCGGGACGCGTTCTTCAACGCCCTCGACGCCAAGTTCGCTGATCTCGACCCGACAGTCATCGACTGGCAGGTCGCGTCGGACATGCTCAGCTACACGGAGTTTCCGAATCATGAGGCCGACATGCCGAACTTCCTGAAGTCGGATGCGGCGATCAAGCAGCTCCAGTCGGACATGCTGACCGACGGGACGCTGAACATCGACAACCGCCTCGGCGAGCTCGTCTCGAACCTTCAGACGATCTTCAACGGCGGCGGCTGACCCCCCGGTCGCTCGCCGAGCTGCGGTGGGGCGGCGGCAACGCCCCGCCCCACCGCGCATCCTGTCCCTGCCGCGACCCTGACGCGGTCACCTCCGACCAGGAGCGAGTGCCGGACATGGCGGCCCACCAGCCTTTCGCCGACACATCCCTGAGGCCGTTGCGCCCGACATCGGGCGGCACGCCGGCCGGGCTCTCGCTCGATCGGCGCGAGGCGATCTGGGGCTACGTCTTCATCTCGCCCTGGATCGTCGGCTTTCTCGTCTTCATGGCGCTCCCGATGGGCGCGTCGCTGGTCCTGTCGCTGACGGACTTCGATCCGCGATACCCGGACGCGATCCATTTCATCGGGCTCGCCAACTACCAGCGGATGGTCGGGGACCCGAACGTCCTCCAGTCGCTGGGGGTCACGCTCAAGTTCGCGGTCATCATGCTGCCGGCCACGATCGCCCTGGCCCTTGGCGTCGCGATGCTCGTGAACAACCCGCTGCTGCCGTTCCGGAACGTCTTCCGGACGCTGTTCTACCTGCCCATGCAGATCCCGATCGTGGCCAGCACCCTCATCTGGCAGTGGGTCCTGAACCTCCACGTCGGCTGGGTCAACTACGCCCTGGGGGCGGTCGGCGTCCAGGGTCCCGACTGGCTCAACGACCGGTTCTGGGTCTACCCGGGGCTGACGCTGATGGCGCTGTGGGGGATCGGCAACATGATGCTGATCTTCCTGGCCGGTCTCCAGGGTGTCCCCACCGAGCTGTACGAGGCGGCCCGGGTCGACGGCGCCGGGCCCTGGGCCCGGTTCCGGCACGTGACCCTGCCGATGATCTCGCCGGTCATGTTCTACAACGTGATCATCGGCCTGATCGCGACGTTCCAGTACTTCACCCAGGCGTTCGTGCTGACGAACGGCCGGGGCGATCCCGACAACGCGACCCTGTTCTTCAACCTCAACCTCTACCGCGAGGGTTGGAAGTACTACGACATGGGCTACGCGGCGGCGCTCGCGTGGCTCCTGTTCGTCATCGTCCTGGCGATCACGATCTTCCTGTTCGCGAGCCGCGGCCGATGGGTCTACGAGAGCGCATCGCGATGACGGCGATGGCCGGCACCCCGCTCCAACGCCCGCTCGGGTCGTCCCAGCTCGGCCGCGAGCTCCGGCGCTGGACCACGCGATCGGCGATCACCCTCCTCGGCCTGTCGGTCCTCAGCGCCTTCCTGCTGCCCCTGGCCTTCATGGTCTCGACGGCCTTCAAGGACGGGGCCCAGGTCTCGAACACGAATGCCCCGCTCTGGCCGGCCGAACCGCAGACCTACACCTGGCAGGGCACGGCCTACCCGGTCTACGAGGTTCCAACCGACGACGGTATCAAGGAGTGGGCGCTCGTGGAGCCGCACCGGGAAGACGCCGTCTTCATCGACCCGGCGAACCCCGACGCCGGTCCCATCACCTGGGTGGGCCGATGGCGGACCCTCGATCAGGCCTGGAACCTGTCGCTCCGGATCGAGAACTTCGATACGGTCTGGCAGACGCTCAACTTCCCGCGGTTGCTCTTCAACACGCTCGCGATCGCCTCGATCGGCGTCTTCGGGACCCTCATCTCGTCGATCTGCGTGGCCTACGGCTTCAGCCGCTTCCGGATGCCCGGCCGGAACGGCCTCTTCCTGGTCCTCATCTCGACGATCATCCTGCCGTTCCAGGTGACCCTAATCCCGAGCTTCGCCGTCTTCTCGTGGCTGGGCTGGACGGGCACGTGGCTGCCGTTGCTGGTGCCGCACTTCTTCGCCAACGCCTATAACGTCTTCCTGCTCCGCCAGTACTTCGCCACGATCCCGCGGGACCTCGACGAGGCGGCGATGATCGACGGGGCCAGTCCGTGGCGCGTCCTCGTCTCGATCATCGTCCCCCAGGCCATCCCGGCCATCACCGCCGTCGGCCTGTTCCACTTCTTCTTCGCCTGGAACGACTTCTTCCTGCCGCTCATCTATCTCCAGGGGAACACCGAAGCCCAGCCTCTGTCCGTGGGGATCGCGGTCTTCAACGCCCTGTACACGCAGAAACCGACGCTCATCGAGGCCTCGGCGATCCTTGCGGCCGCCGTCCCGATCCTGATCTTCTTCTTCGCCCAGCGGGCGTTCATGCGTGGCATCGTCATCACGGGGGTCGAGAAGTGAGCGACATGGTGGCCGATCCGGGCAGGGTGACCCCACCGACCGAGGCGGCTCGTCCGCCGCGGATCCCGGACGTCGCCTGGTCTCGCCCGATCGGGCTGCCGCTCGAGGTGCCACCCAGGCCTCGCGTTCCCGGGCTGATCGACGACGGCCCGTGGGCCGGGGTCCCGATCGGCGGGCTCGGGACGGGGAGCATCGGCCGCACCTACCGCGGCGACGCCGCGCGCTGGCACCTCGAGGTCGGGCGGCACGCCTTCAGTCCGGTCGCGGCCGACGGCTTCTCGGTCTACGTCGATGGCTCGGCGGGGCGCTCGGCCAGGGTGCTCTCGACCCTCCGCCCCGCAGGCCTCGGACGGTGGGGCTGGACGCTGCCGGTCGGCGCGGGCACGTACCGGGCCCTCTTCCCGCGCGCCTGGCAGGTCTTCGAGCCCGATGCTCTCGGGGTTCGCCTCATCGGGGAGCAGCTGTCGCCGGTGATCGGTCATGACCTCGAGTCGAGTGCGCTCCCCGTCGGCGCCTTCGACTGGTTCGTCGAGAATCCCGGGCCGGATCCGCTGACGATAGGCCTGTTGCTCAGCTGGGCGAACCCGCTCGGTGCGCGGGTGACCGATTCGCCGCCGGCGGGCCCCTGGAACGAGGTCGTCGGCGACGAGACCGCGGTCGGAGTCCGGTTCCACGACGGTGGCATCGGGCCGGCCGGGCTGCGAGGGACCTTCGCGATCGCCGCGGCCCGCGACTCGGGCGTCGAGCTGACCGCCCGCGCCCGGTTCGATGCCCGCTTCGACCGCGACCTGTGGGACGACTTCGCCGCCGATGGACGACTGGACGACGCTGCCGGTTCCGACGCTGTGACCGCGGACCAGCGGCCGGCCCTCGCCGGCGAGCTGATCGGCGGTGCCGTGGCGGCGACGGTCCGCCTCGCCCCGGGCGGGGCTCGGACCTTGCGGTTCGCGATCGCCTGGGACCTGCCGGTCGTCGAGTTCGGCTCCGGCCGGCGCTGGTGGAAGCGCTACACGAGAACGTGGGGCCGGTCCGGCGACCGCGCCTGGGACCTGGCACGCGCGGCCCTCGTCCGGGCTCCAGAGTGGGGGGCGGCGATCGAGCGCTGGCAGGCGCCGGTGATCGAGGACCCGACCCTTCCGGCGTGGTACCGGTCGGCCCTCTTCAATGAGCTCTACTTCGTCGTCGACGGCGGATCGTTCTGGGAGGCCGGCGAGGTCGGCGGTCCAGAGCCCGCGCCGGACGACCCCGGTCGGTTCGCGCTCCTGGAATGCTTCGACTACCCGTTCTACGACACGGTCGACGTCGACTACTACGCCTCGGTCGCGATTGCCGAGCTGTGGCCGGAGCTGGAGCTGCGTGGCATCCGTGACCTCGCCGCGACCGTCGATGTCGAGGACACCACGCCGATCGTCGTCGAGGCGTCCGGCCGGCCGGCGGTTCGGAAGGAGTCGGGGACCGTGCCGCACGACGTCGGCGGGCCCGACGAGGACCCGTTCGTCCGGCCGAACCGCTACCGCTACCAGGACATCAACCCGTGGCTCGACCTCGCCCCCAAGCTGGCCCTCCAGGCATGGCGCGACATCCGCCTGGGCGGTGGTCGGGCCCTGGCGTCGGAGGTTCGGCCGGCCGTCGAGCGGGCCCTCCGCGGGCTCGCCGACCGGGACCTGGACGGGGATGGGTTGCCGGACCACCAGGGCATCCCGGACCAGACCTACGACACGTGGCCGATGCACGGTCCGAGTGCCTACACGGGCGGACTGTGGCTCGGGGCCCTGCGGGCCGCGGCCGCGATCGCCGAGCTCGACGGCGACGCTGACGCGGCGGCCGACTGGAATCGACGGTTCGCGCAGGCCCAGGCCGCGTTCGAGGCGCGGCTGTGGCGCGACGGCTACTACGCCTTCGACGACGGCAGCGGACCGAGCTCGGACAGCGTCATGGCCGACCAGCTGGCCGGCCAGTGGTACGCCGACATGACCGGCCTCGGGGATCTCGTCGCCGCGGAGCGGATCGTCACCGCGCTTCGCACGATCCACCGCCTGAACGTCGTCGAGTTCGGCGACGGGCTCCTCGGCGCCGTCAACGGGATGCGGCCCGACGGCCGGGTCGACGCCTCGAGCGAGCAATCGGAGGAGGTGTGGGTCGGGACGACGTACGCCCTCGCCGCGCTGATGCTCGGCCGAGGGCTCGAGGCCGAAGCCTGGGAGACCGCTGCCGGCGCCGCCCGCGTCACCTACGAACGCGGCCTCTGGTTCCGGACGCCGGAGGCCTACGACCACGCGGGGAACTTCCGTCCGAGCCTGTATCTGCGGCCGCTCGCCATCTGGGCCATCGAGGAGGCTCGGCGCCGCCGCTCGGCGGCGACTGCCTGAACCCGGTCGATCGCCTTCGCCTGATCGCCGGAGGTCGAGCGCGTCGGGGTCGCCAACGCTCAGGGCGGCGCGCTGGGCAGGGTAGAGACGCCGCATCGCAGCGGGCGCGGGGCTCCCGGCCGTCACCCTGCTTGAGGTGACGATCCGTCATGACGCCGGCTGGCCGGCCGCCGATCCTGACCATGGACCGGTCTGCCCGTCATGACCACGCCGCCCATTCGAGCGGCCATCCTCGAGCGGCGCCTCCGGGAGGTCGATGAGCGAGCTTCGGAGCAAGGGGCCGAGGCTGCGGGCAGACGGGGCCGGGACGAACCCCGCGCAGCGGCTTGGGGACGACAGAGCCGCAGCCCCAAGCCCCGATGAGGCGATCCAGCGAGATGAGGTCCGGCGGTTCTTCAACCTCCTGATCGCCGCGGCCCTTATGTCCATGCTGGTCGATGGCATCGCGTCCATCGCCATCAGCAGTCCCCGCTGGTTCGCGCCGGTGATCGTGGGAGGATTGTTCGGCGCCTGGCTTGTGGCGGGACCCCGCCGCGCGGTCGACCACGAGAATGTCGAGGCGATCGTGAGTCGGGTGGCGATCGTGCTCGTCGTCTGGATCCTCGCGGTGACGTTGCTCCGGCCGTTCCTCGCGCTTGCCCTGGTGCCGGGCTACCTGGTGCCCATCGCGTTCGCGCTGCCGCATCTCGAAGGTCGGAAGCTCCGCCTGATCATGGGCCTTGCGTGGGCAGCGGCCGTTGGCTCCATGCTCGTCCATCTCCTGCCCGACGACTCATCTGCCCCGGCCGCGGTCGAGACACTCGTGGAGTCGGTGGTAACCACCGTGGTGATCGGGGTCGTCGTCATCGTCCTCTACCGGTCGGCCGAGGGCCTCAAGGCCTGGGTCGCGAGTTCCGCCGGCTCTTCGAGCTGTCGTCCGACCTCGCCGAGACGACCGATCCGGGGGTGCTCGGCGAGCTCGTCGCGCGGCACCTCGCCGAGGCGACCGGGTTCGACGACTGCGTCATCTACTCGCTCGCGCAGGACACCGGGCGGCTCGCCCCGTTCGGATCGCATCCCGTCGAGCGTTCGCTCGAGACGGCCCCCGAGTCGATCGCGCAGCGGCCGACGCTCGAACGCGTCGCCCGCGATCGGGAGCCGATCGTGATCGACGTGGCCGACGAGCAGGCGGACCCGCTCGAGCGTGACCGCCTCCGGGCCCTCGGTCGAGTGGCCATGCTGCTCTTGCCCCTCACGGCCCAGGAACGGCCGGTCGGGATCGCCGAGCTGACGAGCGCCGTGCCCCACTCGATCGACGTGCGCCGGCTCGCCCTCGCCCGAACGCTGACATTCGAGGCGGCCATGGCGATCGAGAACGGGCGGCTCTACCAGGAGCTCCGCGATCAGTCGCTCCACGATCCGCTCACCGGCCTCGCGAACCGGAGCCTGCTGTACGACCGTGCCGAGCACGCCCTCGCCCGGCTGGCCCGCAAGGAGGGGCAGGCGTCGCCGTCCTGTTCATCGACATCGACGACTTCAAGACGGTCAACGACACGCTCGGCCATGCCCGGGGCGACCGGCTGCTGGCCCTCATCGGGGAGCGGCTGCGGACGGTGGCCCGGGCAGCCGACACCGTGGCCCGTCTCGGTGGTGACGAGTTCGCGCTGCTCCTCGAGGACGTTTCCTCCGCCGATGCGGCGCTCGCCGTGGCCGCACGGGTGATCGATGCCCTCGCCAAATCGTTCGACCTTGCCGGACAGCCCACCAGGACATCGGTCTCGATCGGCGTCGCGTTCCGATCTGCGCAGGGCGCCAGCTTCGACGACCTGCTCAAGGACGCGGATGCCGCGATGTACGAGGC
The DNA here is from genome assembly GCA_963719145.1 of uncultured Chloroflexia bacterium. Classification (GTDB taxonomy): domain Bacteria; phylum Chloroflexota; class Limnocylindria; order Limnocylindrales; family CSP1-4; genus UBA5189. Next base: position 410,960 of record CAVRAX010000003.1, on the reverse strand, counting down.
GAAGGCGGCCGGCAAGGGTCGGACCGTGCTGTCCGCGGGCAGCCGCATCGCTCCAGCTCTGGGTCGCGCGGTCCCGACAGCCGGGTGAGCGGGTCAGCACTGCATTCAGCGCGCTGGTGTAGCCGGGACAGATTGTCGTGATCGCTGTGATCGGCGTGGTGCGGATCCACCGGCCTCCTGCTGGCGACGGGCGACGCGTCGATGCTGGGCTCGCCGCGGGTGATCCACGTCCACCGCGGGAGCGACAAACGCAACCGCTGAGCGGCTTGTCCTGGCGGGGAGCACACGGACGGCTAGATTGACTCGCTACGGTCGGCGGCCACAGTCTGCGCCACGGGTTCGAGGAGATCGGCATCATCCAGCACGGCGGATCACCGCCGATGTGGCCGATGCTCCGACCGTCGAGGTAGGGAAGGCTGCCGCTCCTTGGGGGCGGTTGCGCGCTGCGTTTGGTCGCGCGTCGCCGTCGGGCGGGCTCTCTCACCGCGATCGCAGCCACGCGATGAATGTCCTCGGAACCCCGGTGCTCACGGTCGTCGACGGCGACGGTATCCGGTGCCGTTCCGGGTGAAGAAGGCTTCGGAGTGCCCGGACGGGGTCCTCCTTGATCCACACCCGAGGATGCCGGCAGAGCCCAAAGGTCGAGCCTGCCTCACCTTCCATACGATCAAGGTCCTCGGCGGCTCGATGGTCTCCAACGACAACGTGACGTTCGTGGGAGATGTGTCGAGAGACGAGCGGGGCGTGCTCTTCACGGTCGAGCGTCGGCTGACGAGTGTCAGCTTCAAGTTGAGTCCGGGCGGTTTGCTTGCCCTGACGAGGATCATGCTGGGCTTCAGGAGGCGCCTGGCGACCGAGGCAGCGAGACGCGGACAACCCGTCCCTGTGGTTCGCCTGCCCGAGGAGCAGAGCGGTGCGTGGAGCGCGACCTGGGGACCGCCGTCGTCAGGGCCTGCTTCGAGGGCAGATTGACCGCCCACACCGAAGGAAGCCGCCGAGTCCCAAGCGCCGTGCTCGAGCTCGAACTGCCCTCCGAGGCGTGTCCGAACACGGTTGGAGTGTCGCGCAGGGAACGCAACAAGGGATCTGGAGCGGGAGACGGGATTCGAACCCGCGACATTCTGCTTGGGAAGTCCTGAGCTCGTGAGCGTTGTAGCATGAGCGTGAAAGAGCGAGCGAATTGCGCGGAGTTATGGTGTCGCGCGAGAACAATCGGCATTTACGGAGCGGTCTCCTAGCGAGGCGATACCAGGACCCTTCGTCGCCATCGACGCCCGAGCCGCAGGCAGTTGGCACCATGTCGATGGTGCATGGTGCGGTGCATGCATGGCATCTTCGAGGCCCGAGGTGCCTGGATGACTCGTGTTCCGCTATTGTGTACAGCCGATGGATATTGGAACGGCAGAGTCGTCGGCCTCGACCGTTGAGCGGGCGATCGCGATTCTCGATTGCCTCGCTGGGGCAGACGCCTCAATGGGGGTCCGTGACCTCGCACGGCGCCTCGGGATCAGTCCGCCGGCAGTGCATCGAATCCTCGCGACGTTCCGAGCCAGCAACATCGTCCGTCAAGATCCGGCAACTCGCGGATACATGCTCGGTTGGGGTGTTCTTCGCTTCGCTGACGTCGTCCTCAGACAGGCCCACATCATCGACGGCGGTGCCTCGAATGCACGCCAACTCCGTGACCTGTCGCAGGAGACAGTGACGCTGTATGTCCCCGACGGGTCTGATCGAATTCTGCGTCTACGAGGCCGAGAGCGCCCAAGACGTTCGCCGCCACGTCGGGCTCGGAACCAGAGTGCCTCTCGCTGCCGGTTGCAGCGGCCGGGCGATTCTGGCCTTCATGACTCAGGCCGAGATCGACGCTGTCCTCGCGGCTCCGATCCCTCGGTTCACCCCAGGGACAATCCTGGATCCTGGGCGTCTCCGGGCGCTGCTCGCGGAGACGAAGAGGACCGGCATCTCCATGAGCAGCGAGGAGACGGTGCGCGGCGCCGCCTCCATCGCGGCGCCGGTGTTCGAAATCGGAGGGCGAGTCGCGGGCTCAATCGCGATCTCAGGTCCATCGTCGCGCTTCACATCCGATCAGGCCCACGCGCTGATCCCGGCGCTTCTCGAAGCGTCGGCGCAGCTCTCGTCGACGCTCGGCTTCGCCGGTCCTCCACCGTGGCGGGCGGCGAAGGAAGCTGGAGTCGGTCCGGACTCCAGCTAACGACGGCCGCCCAGGCGCTCGGACGAAATGCTGGGTTGACACCCGGGTTTCGGGCCGGCTATGGTCTCACTAGCTGTTCCGCACAGAAGTCCTGTGTTCCACATATGGGAACACAACCCTCGTGCTCAGCCGGAGTCCCGTGGCGAGCAAGAACGTTCCCAGGCTCTCGACGCCGCCCTTCGCGAGCACCTACCGGTCGATGCCGGCATCCGGTCTGCAGGATATGGCCGCGCTCGCACGAACCATTCCGGGCGTTCTCCATCTCGAAGTCGGCGATCCAGACTTCACCACGCCTGATCACATCATCGACGCCGCGGCTTCGGCTGCCCACGCGGGCTTCACGCATTACGCTCCTGCGGCGGGTTTCGAGTCCCTCCGCGAGGCGATCGCGCACAAGGTGCGCGAGAGAAACGGACTTCCGTGTGCAGTCCCCAACGTCGCCGTCACAACCGGCGCAGCGGGCGGCATCTTCAGCGCCCTCCTCGTGACGATTGATCCGGGCGACGAGGTTCTTGTGCCGGACCCTGGTTGGCCCACGTACCCGGCGATGGTGCACGTCCTGCACGGTTCGCCTGTCTACTATCCGATGCGGCGCGCGGACGGATTCGTCCCCCAGGCAGCCCTCGTCGAGACTCTCGTCACTCGACGGACCAAGGCGATTGTCTTGAGCTCTCCGACGAACCCGAGCGGAGTCGTCTTCGACAAAGGGACGCTCGTCTCCCTGCTCGAGGTTGCCCGTCGCCACAACCTCTGGGTGATCTCCGACGAGTGCTACGACCAGATCATCTTCGACGGCTCTCACGTGAGCTCGGCGTCGGTCGGCGAGCCCGACCGCGTCATCTCCGTGTTCAGCTTCTCGAAGACGTACGCGATGACCGGTTGGCGGATCGGCTACGTAGTGGCCCACCCCGACGTGGCGACCGCGGTGATCAAGGCTCAGCGGCCTCTCGTCTCCTCGACGTCCACGATCTCACAGAAGGCGGCTGAGGCTGCCCTGAACGGACCCCAACAGGTGGTCGCCGACATGGTTGAGACCTACAAGGGCCGACGCGACCTCGTCCTCTCGATCTTGGACCAAGGCGGAATCCGCTACGTGCGGCCGCGAGGCGCCTTCTACGTGATGGCCGATGTGGCGCGGGCGGGTTCCTCGGAGACATTCGCGCGGAGGCTCCTCACTGAGCACGCGGTGGCTGTGACCCCAGGCTCGGCATTTGGCCAGCATGGGGAAGGGACCGTGCGGATCTCACTCGCCGTGGCGACGAACGACCTGGCTCGCGGGGTACCACGACTTGTGGAGGCGGTGTCGGCCGTTGCGCCGTCGCCCTCAAGGAGCGCCGCGTCGTGAAGATTGCGCGCTTCGCATACTCGGGCGTCGAAGCTTGGGGCGTCGTCGACGGCGACGACATCGTCGACATGACATCCAACGGGCCGTCCCCGAGCCCGATATTCCCGCTTGGCCACGAGGGATTCAGCAGATTGTCCCGGAGCGGCATGCCTCGTCACCCCTTGGCCGGTCTGCGAATCCTCCGACCACTCGAGCGGCCATCGAAGATCATCGGGCTCGCGAGGAACTACCGAGACCACGGGCCTGTGGCCGGCAGTACACCGCCGCCGCCGATCCTCTTCGGAATGGTCCCCAGCGCCCTGATCGGTCCCGGGGAATCGATCGTGCTGCCTGCAGACGCGACCAGCGTCGACTGGGAAGTCGAGCTCGGGGTCGTCATCGGGCGGCGGGCGAGGAACGTGTCCGTCGCAGACGCCCTCGACCACGTCCTCGGCTACACGATCGTCAATGACGTCTCGGCTCGAGACCCCGAGATTGTCCAAGGTCAGTTGTTTCGGGCCAAGGCGTTTGACACCTTCAAGCCGGTCGGGCCTTGGATCGTTACCGTGGACGAGCTCGGTGATGGATCGGACCTCCGCCTGCAACTGCTCGTCAACGACGTCGTCATGCAGGACTCGACGACGAGCAACCTCATCGCCGGCGTGCGTCAACTGATCGAGTTCTGCTCGCGAACATTCACGCTCGAGCCCGGTGACCTCATCGCGACTGGGACGCCTGGCGGAACTGGCTCATCGCGCGATCCGAAGGTCTTCCTGAAGGGTGGCGATCGAGTCGTCGCGCGCATCGAGGGGATCGGCGAACTCGCGAATCCGGTGCAATCGGCCTAGCGGCGCTGCCGACGGGCTGCGTAGGGAGGGTGAATGGAGAGTCGCCCGCCAATCGGCCAGCAAGGGACTTGAGGAGGAATGCAATGAGCCGTCCCAGTCGAACGAGACCGCGCTTGGGCTGGACCAGGCGCGCAGCATTCATTTCAATCGCTGCGCTCCTGGCCTCGGCATGCACGTCTGCGACGACACCGCCAGCATCCCCCACGGGTACGAATTCAGGCGGTGCCTTCACCGTCCGAGGGAGCGGGTCAGAGCACAGCCGCCGGACCCGTCCTGGGCGGGACCTTGACCATGGCGCGCAATGCCGACGCGACGAACCTTGATCCGTTCTTGACCGGCGACGATGCGTCGATCTTTGTCGACCTGCAGATCTATGACAGGCTCGTGAAACTTGGCGCCGATGGCAAGTCGTTCGAGCCTGAGCTGGCGACCGCGTGGGAGAGCTCGAGTGACGGGCTTTCGATCACCTTTACGCTGCGACCGAATGTGGAGTTCTCCGACGGGACCCCGGTCACGGCCGATGATGTCGTCTCGTCCCTGATCCGCGAAACCGACCCCGACGCGTCGTGGGGCTTCCTATTTGGCCCGATCGCCGGCGTGACGAAGGTTGATGAGACGCACGTAACGGTCGCGACGAGCACCCCGTTTGCGCCCCTCCTCGCCGCCCTCAGCACCTTCGCAGCCAGCATCTACCCCGCGGCGAACCTCGCCGAGTGGGGCGACCAGATGAGCGCCCACCCGGTGGGATCTGGTGCCTTCATGCTCGAGTCTTGGGAGCCGGGCAATCAGCTGGTGCTGACCAGGAACGAGAACTACTGGCAAGCCGGCAAGCCATATCTCGACAAGGTCATCTTCAAGGTTGTGACTGACGACAACGCGCGCGTGCTCCAACTTCAGGCCGGCGCAGTAGACCTCATCGACAACGTCACACCTGGCTCGATCTCGCAGCTCCAGGGAGCGGGCGACCAGATCTTCCAGGTCCCAGGCGGCCAGGTCGGCTTCATCCGGTTCAACCACGCGATCACGCCTCTCGACGACCCGAACGTCCGATGCGCGCTTGCATGGTCGGTCGACAGGGAGACGATCGCCCAGCAGGTCTACTTCGGCTACGGAGCGGTCGCAAAGTCGATGTTCCCGTCGTCGACCCTGTACTACGACCCGAATGCGAGCCCCGTCGGGTTCGACCTGACGAAGGCCAAGGACTACCTATCTAAGAGCTCCTTGTTCCAAACGGATTTAGCGATACGCTACTCATCAAGGGCGGCGATCCCGCCTACGGTCAGATCGGGACCATCTGGACGACGGCGCTGGACAGCATCGGCATCCATCTGACGGTCCAGCCCGTCGAGCCGTCCGTCCTCGGTGCGACGGTGCGAAAGGGCGACTTCCACATCGCTGGGGTCTATTCTACGAACGACACCCCGGACCCTGACGAGCTGTCGGGAGTGCTGGACTACGCCGTCGCGGATGCCCTGCACACGAACTTCCACGACGAGGCGATTCACCAACTCCTCGTTCAAGGGCGCGCGGAACTCGACACCAGCAAGCGTGCCGACATCTACAGCCAGGTCCAGAAGGCAGATAGCGAGCAGTGCGTCACGATCTACACGATCGACCAGCCACGGCTTTACGCGGGCGTGCCAGCGATCCAGGGCTACGCACCGAACGCACAGGGTAAGTACAGCTTCGAAGACGTCTGGAAGACTCCGTAGCCTTCGTTGCGTTCAGGAGCGACGCCTCACGGCGTCGCTCCTGGTGGACTCTGCATGACGCGCTACTTCGTCGGACGGCTGCTCCAGGCGCTCCCCGTCCTATTCGGGGTCAGCGTCATCGCCTTCCTGCCGTTGCGCCGACTTCCGGGAGACCCGGCCCTCGCCATTCTTGGCGACCGCGCAACTCCTGAGTCACTCGCGCGCCTGCAGCATGAGCTGCCGGGCCTTGACCGTTCACTCGTGGAGCAATACCTGTTGTTTGTATCGAATGCCCTGCATGGACAGTTCGGGACCTCGGCCACCTACCGAACCGACGTAGGTCCCCTCACCTTCGCGCGCGTGCCCGTTTCCATGGTCCTCATCGTCTATGCGTCCGTGATCGCCCTCCTGATCACCATCCCGATGGCGACCCTCGCCGCGTCACGGCGCGGGGGTCCGGTTGATCAGGCCGTTCGTCTTCTGTTCACGGTCATTCTGGGGGTCCCGGCGTTCTGGCGGGCCTCCTCCTCGCGTGTTTCTGGGCGTACAAGCGCACCTCTTCCCCGTCAGCGGCGCGGGAAGCGGGGGCATCGACACCCTCGGCACCTGTTTCTGCCGGCCCTGACGATCGCGCTTGCAATGTCGCCCATTCTCGTCAGGTCCCTCCGGAGCAGTCTAGTGGAGGTCATCGACGCGGACTTCGTGACGACCGGCCAGGCGATGGGTCTGCCCCGGGGCGTCATCCTCCGCAGCTACCTGCTTCGCAACGCAATCCTGCCGGTGATCCTCGTGCTCAGCATCAACGTCGCCTGGCTTCTTGGCGGGACGGTGATTGCCGAGCAAGTCTTCAGTATTCCAGGGGTCGGCTCGCTGCTAATCAGCTCGATCGGCACTCGCGACTACGCCATCATCCAGCTCATCGCCCTGCTGTTCGCGATCCTCGTGCTGATCGTGAACTTGGTGACGGACCTCCTGTTCGCGTTTCTCGATCCGCGGATCAAGCTCGCATGACGGCTACACGCCAGAGCCTGACGGGGTCACGGATCGGGAATCTCTGGGCGACTAGCCTCGGTCGCCCGCTTCTTCGTCTCGGCATGCTCGGGATTGCAGCCATTGCGCTCTGTGCGATCTTCGCTCCATTCCTGACGCCCTACGACCCAGTAGCCCTCAGTCCGGCCGGCTTCCAGCCGCCCGGTAACGGCCACCTCTTAGGCACGGACCAGCTGGGGCGGGATGTCCTCGCGAGAATCCTCGATGGGGCGCGAATCGATCTCCAGATCGGCGTCATCGGGACCCTGATCCCATTCGTCCTCGGCACTCTCGTCGGTCTCGTGGCCGGCTACGCAGGCGGCCGCGTCGACTCGGTCATCAGCCGAGTCATCGACGTGTTCGTGGCCTTTCCCCACCTGGTCCTGGTCATCGCGATCGTGGCGATGCTTGGGCCCGGGCTCATCAACTTCTACATTGCGGTGACGGTCGTCAGCTGGACCGCGTATGCGCGGATCATTCGCGGCGAGACGTTGTCCATTCGGGGCAGGGAGTATGTGTTGGCCGCGCAGACGCTCGGTTACAGCCGAGCACGGATCATCGCTCGACACGTGCTGCCCAACGTGATCGCGCCCGCGATCGTGTTCGCCATGAGCGATGTCGTTCTCAACATACTCGCGGGTGCGTCGCTCGGCTTCTTTGGGTTGGGCGTACCCCAGCCAACTCCCGAATGGGGCGCAATGATTGCTGAGGGACGGGGATTCCTTCTGACGGCGCCATGGGTCGCGATCTTCCCTGGGCTCTCCATCATTGTCACCGGGTTCTTCTTCAGCCTGCTGGGCGACGGGCTCGCGGACGAGGTGCGCAGTGTCGACGCACGGTGACACCCTCGCCGTCGACGATCTCCGTGTGACGTTCGGCAAAGATCGGCAGGTTGTTCGGTCGGTCTCGTTTTCGATAGGGCCGGGGGAGGCGTATGGCCTTGTCGGTGAGAGCGGATCCGGGAAGACGATCACATCGAGGAGCATCCTCGGCCTGCTCCCCTCGAATGCCCGAGTGGCCGGATCGATCGACTTCGGCGGTCGCGCCCTCTTGACCCTCGGACCGGCCGGGATGCGGGAGGTTAGAGGGTCCCAGATTGCGATGATCTTCCAGGACCCATCGGCCGCGCTCAATCCACTGCTGCGAGTTGGTGACGGCATCGCCCAGGTGGTCCGCGCCCACGAGCCGATGAGCAAACGCGCCGCTCAGAGTCGCGCGGTCGAGGCGATGACCCGGGTCGGGATCCTCGATGCTGGCCGCCGGTCATCGGACTACCCGCATCAGTTCAGCGGCGGGATGAGGCAGCGGGTTCTTATCGCGATGGCTCTGGCCGGCCAGCCCAGCCTGCTCCTCGCAGACGAGCCCACGACCGCCCTCGACGTGATCGTCCAGGCGGAGATCCTCGCCTTGCTCGATCGGCTGCGCCGGGAGCGCGGCATGAGTCTTCTCTTGGTCAGCCATGACCTCGCGGTCGTCGCGGGAGTCTGCGATCGGGTCGGCGTGCTGTACGCCGGGGAGCTCGTCGAAGAGGGCCGGACGGCCGACGTCCTCTTCCATCCGCGACACCCCTACACTCAGGCGCTTCTGGCGAGCGTGCCGACCGATCGCGAGGATGCCTCCATCCGCTCGATCCCTGGTAGTCCCCCCGAGCCCGGGCAGCTCGGTATCGGCTGCCCGTTCGCGCCGCGCTGCGGTTACGCCACCCCGGAATGCCGCGTCGCCCCGATCCCCCTCATCGATACAGCACCCGGACACCGGGCGCGATGCATTCACACTGAGCGTCTGGCATGACGATCGCCACACCGCTCCTCCAGGTGCGAGGTCTGCGCAAGGACTTCGCGGCGCGCTCGAAGCTGTTGTTCTCTTCGCGTCGACGAGCACCTGGCACTCGACCGGCGCTCGTCGACGTTTCGCTCGAGCTCGCAATTGGCGAAGCCCTCGGGATCGTCGGGGAGAGCGGTTCCGGCAAGACAACCCTTGCCAGGTGCATCGTCGGTCTCGAGAGGCCCGACTCTGGTGAGATCCTGTTCGAGGGTATCGACTACGTCCGGACTCGGCCATCCGGCGCGCAGCGACGCCGAGTCCAGATGATCTTTCAGGACCCGTTCTCTTCGCTCAACCCGCGGCTGACGATCGGGTCGACACTCGCCGAAGTCCTCCACGTCCATGGCCTCGCTCCGCCAGGTCAGATCCGCGAGCGCGTCGTGGCCCTCCTCGGCCAGGTGGGAATGGCACCAGACGCTGTGGACCGATACCCGCGCGCCTTCTCGGGCGGCCAGCGTCAGCGCCTCTGTATCGCGCGGGCGCTTGCAGCGGAGCCGCAACTGCTCATCGCGGACGAGCCCGTCAGCTCGCTCGACGTCTCCATCCAAGCCCAGATCCTCGGGCTGCTGACAAGCCTCCGAGAGCGGTTGGGGCTGTCGATCCTCTTCGTCAGCCACAACCTCTTCGTGGTTCGGCACGTTGCCCGCGGCGTGGCCGTTATGTTCGGCGGCCGAATCGTGGAGCTGCTGCCGCCCGAAGTCCCGCTCGAAGCAGCACGCCATCCCTACACCCAGGCCCTGTTGGCCGCCGCACCACGCCTTGAGCCGCGTCGCTCGACGATCCAGATCCGCGAGACCACGATCGCGACCAGCCTTCCGATCACCGGATGCCCCTACCGCAGCCGATGCCCGTACGCGTATGAGCCGTGCGAAACGATCGATCCGGTGGCCCTCCCGACCGACCGGCCGGGCCATCTCGTTGCGTGTCACTACGTGGCCGCGGCTCAAGGTACTGGTCCCCCCCTCGGCCCCACCTCCAGTTCCAGCCAGACCAAATCCGTCCAGAAGCCGTTCGTGGCTTCGTCCGAGAGCAGGGGAAACGGAGCCGTCCCGTGACCGAATCACAGCCACAGCGGATCCTCATCCGCGCCGCCGGACTGATCGACGTGCGGGCGGGAACCTTGCGTCGACGCGACGCAGCTGTCCTAGTGGAAGGCGAGCAGATCTCCGCGATCGGCGAGGCAGCGGAGGCAGCCGCCGGTCATGCCGACGTCATCGATCTGGCGGGCCAAGTTCTGCTGCCCGGACTGATCGACATGCACACCCACATCTTTCTTCACAGCAACCGGCTGCGGGTGACCGATCATCCCGAGCAGGACAACTCCGTCTACATGCTCCTGCAGGAGTACCCGTCGCACCGCATCGCGCGCGCAGTCCGGGCGCTCCGGATCGCGTTGGAGAACGGCTTCACCACAATCAGGGACATGGGTACCGAGGGCGCGGGCTACGACGACGTCGGCCTTCGCGACGCCGTGAACGACGGGATCGTCCCCGGACCGCGCGCCAAGGTCGCGGGTCGAGCGTTGAGTCCCACCGGCACCTACCAGATCAGCCACTACCGCCCCGATTGGCGTTTCCCGTCGGGCGTCATGAACTGCGACGGGCCGGATGACTGCCGGCGGGCCGTGCGCGAGCACTTCTCGTACGGCGTCGACTGGATCAAGGTCTACGCCACGGCGGGCTACGGCACCCACATCACCGACGACGGCTACATCGACGGCGGGCCCAACTGGACCGACGCCGAATTCGCGGCGATTGTCGACGAGGCCCATGCCAGAGGGCTCCGGGTAGCCGCTCATGCGACGACCCTGACCGGCACCACCCAGGCGATCGACGCAGGGGTCGACACCCTCGACCACGCCCATGCAATCCGCCCCGACCAGGCGCGCCGGCTCGCGGCGGCAGGCATTCCCATCGCGCCAACCCTCACGACAAGCATTCATACTGCGGCGGGCCGCGCGGGTCCGATCCCGCCGATGTGGACCAGGATTCCGGAGGTCCAGCTCCGATCCCTTGGCAATGCCAGGGAGGCCGGGGTCACGGTGCTGATGGGCACGGACATGGGCAGCGGCAGCGTCCCGTGGACCGACCTCAGCCAGGCGATCGAGCTCGCCACCCAGGTCGAGCACGCCGGCTTCACTCCGGCAGAGGCCATCCGCAGCGCGACCCTCGACTCGGCCGCCGCCCTCGGCCTCGCGGGCGACGCGGGAGAACTCTGTGCCGGGAGTCGGGCCGACATCGTTGGAGTCGTCGGCGACCCACTCTCCGATGTCGGGCTTCTCCAGGAAGTCTCGTTCGTAATGCACCGCGGCCGGATCGTCAAGGGCACCGCCGCAGCTCCTGCCATCACCAGTCGAGCCACACGAGGAGGATGAGACATGGCCATCAAAACGACCGCGTCAGTCGCTGGAACCCGGGACGCGATCAGCGATCATGCGCAACAACTCATCGAGCGCACGCTGATGCTCGACGCGCTGAGCGGTCGGATCATCGCCCCGGAGCCCCCGCCGGTCGATGGCGTTTCCTATCTCGACCGTGTCATCAACGCCGGTCTCAATGTCGTCAACATGACGCTCGCGGCCCGGTCCGAAGACTTCGACACGATCCTCGAGCAGATGTACCAGTACTTCAATCTGATGAGCGCCAAGCCCGACAAGGTCTTCCACGTCAAGACTGTTGCAGACATCGCTCGGGCTCAAAAGGAAGGCCGTCTGGGGATCATTTTCGGGAGCCAGTCGGGAACACCGGTTGGCAAGGTGATCGGACGGTGGACGATCCTCCACCAACTCGGGCTGCGCATCTGCCAGATCACCTACAACGAGCGGAACGACTACGGCGACGGCTGCATGGAGCCGGAGAACCGCGGCCTCACCGCGCATGGGCGGATGGCCGTCCAGGAGATGAACCGCCTCGGGATCTGCGTCGACCTCTCGCACGTCGGTGAGCGGACATCGCTCGATGCCATCGAGTACTCCGCGAAGCCGGTGATCTACACGCACGCGAACCCGAAGGCCGTGTCACCGAGCCGGCGCAACGCGACGGACGAGCAGATGACGAAGATGGCTGCCACCGGCGGGGTCATGGGCCTCACCCCGCACTCCATGCTCACCTACCGGACGCTCGGAGTCCGGCCGACGATCGAGGACTTCCTCGACATGGTCGACTACGCAGTCCAGCTGATCGGCATTGACCATGTCGGAATTGGCACGGACCTCATGGAGCAATTCACCAAGCTGACCTGGGAGAGCACCACCAAGCGCATGTATCCGAACCCGTACTTCTACGAGACAATGTGGGCCGAGGGCTTCAACAGCGTCAGCCATTGGCCGCATGCGGTTGACGGCCTCCTCCGGCGAGGCTACTCCGACGACGACATCGCAAAGATCGTCGGCGGCAACTGGATCCGGGTGTTCAGCGAGGTCTGGGTAGACGACGCGCCGGCGCCCGTCGCCCTCTCAGCGCAGGAGGACCGGCTGTGGGGTAACCCTTCGGGCGGTTAGGCAGCGACACCGAGGCACCGGAACGGCCGGGGAGATGGGCCGGCGGGTTGGGGAGGGCTGCGGATCCGACGTCCGGCGTGAGTTGCGTCTGGCGGCTGGCCGATTGAATTGTCGGCGCGACGCCCAGGAGCACGCAGGCACAAGCTCCGAACCATGCCGCCGCGGCGTCCGGGTCGCGGTTCGCCATGCCCAGCATCGCATCGCCAGTTCGCGGCGCCCTTTCTTGCTGGCCGCGCCCACCCTCGCGCTTCCATTTCGACGACGTGATGCTCCCGGATCGACTTCGGGCCACGGACCGCGCGGACCAGCTCTTCGAGCATCGGCAGGGAGCGGGCGGCTTGGAGGTATCGAGGGTTTGATGGATCCCCGGTCGGGCAACGCACATGTGCGCGGGTCGGCGGGATCGTCGGCGGCTAGCAGGCTAGCTGGCCCGCGAGCTCGCCTTCGGCCGGACCGAGGGCTTCGTTGGCGCCCTGATCTTCGCGATCCTCGGCTCGATCCTCGTCCGGATCGTCCTCCGCCCGATCGAGGGGAGTCGCTAGCCTCGCAGTCGACGTTTGACGGCCGGCGAGGCTGGCCCGGAAGGCTCGCCCAGGGTTTCGTCGACCACCGGGGTCACCTCGACGAGGCGGTCGTACGGAAAGCCGGCGCCGGCGGTCGCCTCCATGACCGCCTTGACATCGGGGGCCTCGAACACCGTCAGGCACATGTCCTCGTTTGTGACGACGATCGTCCACAGGTGACGAGCCGGTGCGGCCGATCCCTTGATCCGCGTGATCGCCGCGCGGAGATCGCCGGCCGAGATCGAGGGCACGTACCGCTCGACGAGATAGAACGCCACCGGCACCTCCAGGCTGGTCGTCGAGGCGCACGCTACTCGCGAGGTTGGGGACCGCATCCGTGGAACCACCGAACCTTGCCCGTGGTCAGGTCGTGGGTCGGGTCCCACCGCCGGTCGGCGCCAGGGCCAGGGCCAGTTGGACTCTCGACCGGACATTGAGCTTGCGGAGCGCCGCCCCTATGTGGCTCTCCACCGTTCGCACCGACAGGACCAGCTGATCGGCGATCTCGCGATTCGTGTGGCCGAGCGCCGCCAGCTCGGCGACGGATCGCTCCGACGGCGTCAGCTCCCAGCGTGACGATGCCCGCCCGCCCAACCTGGCGATCTCCGCCGTCGCGCGCCTGGTCCACGCGGCCGCGTCGAGACCGGCGAAGATTGTGCGTGCCTCCTCGAGATCGGCCCGGGCCAGCCGTCGGCGACCGGCCCGGAGCTGAACCTGGCCGCGGCCCAATACGGTGCGCGCACGCTCGAACGGCATCGGCGAGCCGTCGAGGGCGTCGAGGCTCCGGTCGAACCATCCGATCGCGTCGTCGGGTTTGCCGCGCGCCGCCGCCAGCTGCCCACGCCCGCGGGCCGAGACGGCCAGGACCCAGGGCAGCGGCAGTCGCTCGGCGATGGATTCGAGCCGATCGACGAGCGTGGCCTCGGCGAGCTCGAAGTCGCCCGCGAGCACGGCCGCCTCGACCAGATCACCGAGGTAGCGGAACACCGTCGGGAGGCGGACCCGTAGCTCGTCCGCGTAGGTGTTCGCCCGGAGCAGGTACCCGAGCGCGGCTGTCGGATCGGGCACCGACAGCTCGATGAATCCGAGGAGCGCGCAGAAGATCGTGGCTTCCCAGGCGTCGCCCGTTTCCGCCTCGCGGGCGAGCCCGGCGATCGCGATCGCGCGGGCCGCCTCGAGGTCCCCGTCCCAGGCCAGGATGCGGCCCCGCGCCATCTCCGCCCGCTCCCGCCAGACTTCCTCGCCCTGCTCCACCAGGTCGAGGCATTCGCGGGCGTGGGCACGGGCCACCGGCCAATCCCCGAGCAGCTGCTCGAGGACCGACATGGACTGGACGATGGGGGGTAGCAACCCGACCTGGCCGCGGTCCGCGAGGCGCCGGTACTCGACCTCGTCCATGGCGAGCGCCTCGCGCAGTCGACCAACGTGGTAGAAGATCCGCTCGGCCCGCTCCTGCGAGGACCTGGCGATGAACGAGTCGCCGCCAGCGAGCATGCCCATGGCGCGATCGATGTCGTCGAGGGCCAGTCGCTCACCGCGCAGCAACCAGTGATATGCGCGCTCGATGAGGGCGGCAGCGAGCAGGCCGGGATGGTCGGCACTCGCCCCCTCGAGCGTCGCCCCCTCGAGCATTTCGACGGCGGCCACGGCACTCGCCAGGCCGGCCTCGGGATCGGCGTCGCTCAGCACCGAGATGTAGAGGTGGACGGTCGCCGTCAGCTCCGCGTCAGGCTTCGCCTGCTCGAGGGCCTCCAGCAGCAACGCCAGGGCCTCGGCCGGGCTCTCGAGATACGCGATCTCGCCGAGCGCGAGGAGCACGCGGGCACGCCGTGGACCGCTCGGCACGTCGACGAGGGTCCGGCGCAGGAGGTTTGCGGCGCCGGTCGCGTCACCCGCGCTCAGTCGGGCAGCCGAGGCTTCCATCCGGAGCGGTGTCGCCTCGGCGGAGTCCAGCATGCGGGCCGCGCGCTCGAGGAGGTCGCCGGCCACGGCCGGGGCTCCTCGCTGGATTGAGATTCGGGCCGCCGCCGTCAGCTCGCGGGCCATCGCCGGATCGGGCCGATCGAGCGTCGCGGCGCGATGGATCGCTCGTTCGAGGGGGTCGTCGACAGCCGTTGCCAGCGCCCGTCGAGCGGCCCGCAGTCTTCCGGGCGGCGTGTCGGCATACCCGATCGAGCTGTACATCGGGTGGGCCGCGCGCAGTCGATCCCCAGCCGCAACCACGATCTCCTGCTGGCAGACTTCGTCGATCGCCGCCTCGGCGTCCGCGCCAAGGATGCGCTGCACCAGCCCAACCGTCGGCTGCGACGCCATCGCCACCATGAGGAGCACCGTCCGCGCGGACGGGCTGAGCGCCGCCAGCCGATCACGGACCAGTGGGCCCAATTCGGGCGAGACGGGAAACGGCTCGCCGGGGGCCGGTTCCGCTCCATGGCGAACCAGCGAGCGGCTCATCTCGAGCACGACGAACGGGTTGCCGCGGCTCGCCTCGTGGATGCGCACGAGCAGCGGTCGTGGATGCACCACTCCGGTGCGCTCGCGGATCAACCGCCCGAGCGCGCCGATGCTCAGCGGTCCGACCGAGCGACGTTCGCTGCGGTCACGGCCGATCGAGTCCGCAATCTCGGCCGCCAGGGCATCCCGCGTCCCGGTTCGAACGGCAAACAGGAATGACACCGGTGCGGCCTTGAGCCGGCGTGCGGCGAAGGCTATCGCGGCCGCGCTCGCCGGATCACACCATTGGGCGTCATCCATCGCGACCAGCAGGGGCGTGCTGGCGGACTTGACCCGGAACACGTCGAGGACGGCGAGTCCGACAAGGCCGGGCTCGGGTGCGGGGTCATCGCCGTCCGTCCGACCCAGCGCCCGGGCGAGCGCGCGACCGCGGGCCGGCGAGAGGAGCTCGAGCAGCGGGTCGAGCTCAGCCTCGAGGAGCCCCATCAAGCCGCCAAACGCCAGGTCCCGCTCCGCATGACTGGCCCGCCAGGCGAGGACGTGATCGCCGCGCGCCGCGGCGACGCGTTGCGCAGAGACCCACAGCGTTGTCTTGCCGATGCCCGCCTCGCCGTCGAGGATCAGGGCCGAAGGGCGTGGCCGGTCGAGGAATGCCTCGATGACCTCACGCTCCGGGTCGCGCCCGATGATCTCGACTGACGGCATGGCCATGGCTCCGAACAGGATCATAGGCTGACCCTCGCGCGCAATCGGAACCGTATTTCAGTGGTTCCACGGATGCCCACCGCCAGGCCGGAGCCATAGGGTCGTACGCATGAAGCGGGCATCGATCCTCGTCGCGGTTGCCATCCTGATCGGCGGTTGTCAGGGCACATCGTCGTCGCAGCCCCCCGGCCAGTCGTCGGCTCCGGATGCCTCGCAGAGCCAGGGCCCGTCGCCGACCCAGGCTCCGACACGGGCCCCGGGCAGCGGCGGTGACGCCGCCGTCGTCGACGCGGCCAACGCGATCACCGATTGGTGCACGGTGATGCCGGCGGACCTCGTCGCCCAGCTCGTTCCGGGCGCCTCCGCCCCGCAGAGCCAGCTGTTCCCGCCGCTGAAATGCACCGCCAGCAATGGGGTCGCCGTGGTGGAGATCACCTACGGGGGCTGCTTTGCCCCCGAGACCAACCCCGGTGTGCCGTCGATTTCCGGCCTCGGCGAGGAGGCCTGGCTGACGGACGGCTATCCCGTCGACGACGCCTACCTGACCGTGGTCCTGGGCAGCGATCCCTGCGGCACGTTCAACGTCGAAGTCGCCGGCCATGATGGTGCCGACCATGGCGATGACGCGATCGCGGTCGCCCGGGCGGTCATTGCCGCGCTCCACTGAGATGGGCCGCAGGGCGCTCCTGGCCCTTGGGCTGACGCTGACGATCCTGGCTGGCTGCAGCCCGGCCCCGTCGTGGCCCGGCTCGCCCGGCCCGACTTCCCCGGCCGCGTCCCCGGCTCCGAGCACGGCGGCCTTCGCCTCGGCCGACGTGGACCGGGCCGTCGACGACCTGGCCGCGGTGGGGATCGAGACGCGCGTTCGGCCCTCGGATGCCGCGCCCATCAAGGCCGTGGCCGGCGAGGCATCGGCGGTCCGGCTCCTCCGCCTCCAGGTCCGCAATCTCGCCCTCGAGCGTTCCGGCGGGGGCGGCACGATGGGCGCCGACCTTGATCTCGTCTCGGAAGCCGCCGGCGGGGGGCCGATCAGCGAGCTCCTGGCCGGCTGGGCCACCTCCGGCGCGAGCCCGGCAGCCACCTGGGCCGCCTCGCTGATGCCCGGCAACCGCTCGGCGACCCCGGCCGGCGCCGTCTTCCCGACGCTCGCCCTCCTCGCCTTCGTGGCCGACGCAGACGCGGGCATCGGTGCCAGCGCTGCTGCGCCCTACCGGCTGGCGGCCAGCTCCGGCTACTGCGCCGACGTCTCGACTTACTTGTCGACCGTCCTCGGCGACCTCGTCGATGGGAATGCGGAGCCGCCGGCCTGGCTGAAGGCACTGATCGACCAGTTTGCCCCACAGTACGCGAGCGATCCCGCGCTCTTCCGCACGACGATCGGCGCTGTCGCCCTCCTGTCCTACGCGACCAGCTTGGCTCGGCCGTGGACGGTGAGCCTGGTGCCGGATCCGGTGTCGATCGCCTACGGGATCGATGGCCAGGATCCCGTCGGCGGCGGGGTCGACCTGACTGTCCTGTCGGGGGCCGACGTCTTCGCCGGCGACGTTGCTGACTGCGCGTCGCTGGCCGACGCCCAGCTCGCATCGGTCCCGGTCGAGGGCTCGAGCGTGGTCTGGGATGCGAGCGGCCTCGACGGCCACGCAACGCAGGCGACGGCTACCGCCGCGGTCGACGACCTCGGGACGGCCGGCATCGGCTACGAGATGTCGACCGAAAGCGAGGACGATGCCCAGAACGGTGACCCGGTCACGGCCGACATGTGGGTCAGCGCGTGGGTGGATCGCGCCGAGATGGCGCAGCTGGCCGAGGTCGCGAAGTCGATCCTCCTCGGTGATGCTGCCGGCTCGCCTGCCGGGGCGACGGTGAAGGCGCTCTACGAGGCCATGGAGCCGACGCTCGATCCGGTCATGCGACCGAGCGGCTTCGCCCTCATCGACGTCACGTACCACCAGCCGAAGGCCTCACCCGCCCCGAGCCAGGCGGAGTCGTCGCTCACCGGCACCTGGCAAGGCACATGGGCGATCGATGCTCCGTACGAGGGGATCGTCGGGGACTTCACGATGGAGCTCGAGCAGGCGGACCAGTCACTCAGCGGCACCGTCGTCAGCACGAACACCGACTGCCCCACCGGGACCGTCCAGGGCACGGTCGCCGGACCCAACGTCACCTTCGGCTGGGTCCTCAGCCGGGCGACCGTGTCCTTCACCGGAACGATCGACGGCGCCTCGATGTCCGGGACCTGGTCGTCCATCGCCTGCAGCGACCCGAACATCTCACTGACCGGGACCTGGGACGCCCATAGGCAGCCCTGACCCAAGGTCCCAGCCACGTCCTCCGAGGGGAACCCCGGCTGAGCCATTCGCAGCGGCGGTCACGACGGACCGCGGCTCGGGAGCGTGCCGTCGCCGGTTACGTCGAAGGTGACGGCCAGGTCGAACGGCGGCAAGTCGAGTCCCTTGACGTTCTCGACGTTCGAGGCGTCGTACCGGACGAGACCCTAACAGCGGATCGATCCAGCGATCCGGGTGACGGTCATCTCGGAATAGACGATCGTGCAGTCCACTGAATCTAAGCCCGCCCACCGACGGTCCTTGTCCGCGGAGACCTGCAGGGTTCCCTTGGAGTCGATCGTGCCCGGGAAGGCTCCGCTCGCGCTGTGGCGCCACCCAGACAGGCTGAGGTACCAGCCGTCGGCGGTGCGCCAGGCGAGACTCTCGCGCAGCGGGCCGTCGAACAACGCCCCGCGATCGACTGCGTCGAACGTTGTCGGCGTACCTCCGTCGACCGCGACCGCGGCATGCCCGTTCGGGTAGTAGGCGAGGACCCGGGTCGCAGGAGGCCTCGTTGCGAGGTAGCTCCACACCAGAACGCCCGAGGCCACAATGAGCAGCAGGATGCCGCGACGTCGGGAGCAGACGAAGGCCAGCAAGTCACGGCAGAGCCAACGCCCTGATCGTCGCCGCGACGGCCCTCGTCTGCGGCGATCTGTTCGGAAGTCGCCAGCGACGAGGCGTGCATCGTCCACAGGTGGGGCATGACCCTGGAACCTGCGCCGAGTCACGGAGCGCACTCGCCGGGTACTCGAGAGGATGACGGCGACGCGCGGCACGAGTGGCGATCGTGATCGGGGGATTTGGAGCGGGAGACGGGATTCGAACCCGCGACATTCTGCTTGGGAAGCAGACACTCTGCCAGCTGAGTTACTCCCGCTCGGCGTACGCCTATTTGCAGCGTCTGCCTGAAGACGAGCGCTCATTCTAGCGCCAGACGGTGTGTGCCATAGGGCTCGTACACCGGATGAGTCCCAGCGAGTGGTGTAGATCGAGACCTTGACGCGAGGGCCACCGCGCGGTCTTCCAGCAAATCACACCTCAGATGACGCCTTCGGCCTCGAGCTGGTTGAGTTCCTCCTGGGTCAGACCGAGGAGTTCTTCGAGAACTTCCGTGGTGTGCTCGCCGACCCGGGGACCTGTCCGCGCGAGACTGCCCGGGGTACGTGACAAACGGGGCGTGACGTTCTGCATCCGAACCGGACCTAGCTCCGGATCCTGCACCGTCGCGATGCTCTCGCGCGCAACCACCTGCGGATCGTCGAACACGTCACTGACGTTGTAGATCGGGGCCAACGCCGCCCCGTGCTCGGCGAATGTGGACACGACCTCGGTCGAGTCGTGCCGAGAGATCCACTCCGCGAAGATGGCGTCGATCTCGTCGGCGTTTCGAGTTCGCGAAGCGTTGTCGCGAAACCGTTCGTCGACGGCCAGGGCAGGTTGGCCGATTGCCAAACAGGAGCGCTCGAATACGGCCTGGGCGCTCGAGGACATAGCTACCCAGCGGTCGTCGCGCGTTTTGAAGACATTCCGCGGGGAGGCGAACGGCAAACGTGAGCCCATTCTTTCGGCTACCACCCCGAGTTGATCAAAGTCGATGAATTGGTGGCCAAGCATGAGTAGCATCGGCTCGTAGAGCGCAAGGTCGATGTGCTGCCCTTCGCCGCTGATCGCATCCCGCTCGTGGAGCGCAACCATCACCGCGAACGCTCCGCACAAACCCGCCACGCTGTCCGCGAGTCCGAACGATGGCAGTGTTGGAGGACCGCCGCTTTGCCCTGTCATATGGGCATAGCCGCTCATCGCCTCCGCGAGTGTGCCGAATCCGGCTCGGGGCGAATAAGGCCCTGTCTGACCAAACGCAGAGATGCTGAGCATGACGAGGCGGGGATTGATATTGCCGAGTCTGCTGTAGTCGAGGCCCCACTCGTTCAGCTTGCCGGGTCGGAAGTTCTCGACGATGACATCGACATGTTCCGCGAGTTGCCGTAGGAGCTGCTGGCCCTTTTCAGTGTGGAGGTCGAGCGTGACCGATCGTTTGTTGCGTCCGACCACTTTCCAGAAGAGCGGCACGCCGCGTCGCTTGCTGCCCCAGGTCCGCATCATGTCACCTTGGGGATGTTCGACCTTGATGACGTCGGCACCGAAGTCTCCCAGCCACATCGCAGCCATTGGCGCGGCCATGAAGGAGGCGATATCGAGCACGCGGATGTCCCGGAGAGGCCGTTGATCGGGGGGCCCCGCTGAGGTGGTGCGTGTGTCGTCTCGTGCCACTATGCGAGTCGTTCCACGATCATGGCCATTCCCTGGCCGCCGCCGACGCACATCGTCTCGAGCCCATGAGTGCTGTCGCTCATTTGCAGGCCGTTCAAGAGGGTGCAGAGGATTCGCGCGCCTGTCATGCCATAGGGATGGCCGAGTGCGATCGCGCCGCCGTGTGGATTGAGCTTGTCACGATCAAAGGGGTCGACTCCAATCGCCCGCGCACTTGGTATCACTTGGGCCGCGAATGCCTCGTTGATCTCGACTATGTCCATGTCATCGATGGTCAGCCTTGCCCGTCGCAAGGCCTGCCGGCTCGCCTCAACAGGTCCGAGGCCCATGTACTCGGGTTCGAGCGCCGTAAGTCCGGTTGCGATGATGCGGGCCAGGGGTGTGATCTTGAGTTCCCGAGCTCGTCGTGCGGACACGACGATCACGGCGGCCGCCCCGTCGTTTAGCGGGCACGCGTTCCCGGCAGTAACCTCGCCACCGTTCAAGAAGGCGGCCGGGAGTGCCGCGAGGGTCTCAAGGCTCGTCCCACGACGCGGTCCATCGTCGACCTCGAAGAGTTGGCCGTCCGGGAGGCGAACTGGGACGATCTCGCCAGCGAAGAACCCGGAGTCCTGAGCCCGGATTGCCGCGTCCTGGCTCTGCTTCGAAAAGAGGTCCATTTCTGCTCGTGACACGTTCTCGCGCCGTCGCACGTTCTCCGCGGTTTCGCCCATCGACACGTAGTACTCAACCCCGTCCCCGCCCTTGGCCAACCTTGGGTTCTGCGCGTCCGCCGGATCCGAGGTCCACGATCCGTAGCGGGACACGCACTCGACCCCGACGCAGAGGAAGACGTCACCCTCTCCCGCACGGATGGCGTGAGCCGCCATCCGCATCGACTGAAGGGACGAGGCGCAGTACCGGTTGACGGTTGTGCCCGGGGTGTCGAGTCCGGCGAGGATGCTGATCGCTCGAGCAAGATTGAACCCGTGCTCGCCACTCGGAAACCCGCAGCCGCAGATCAAGTCGTCGATCATCCCGGGCTCGATCTGGGGAAGCTGCCTGATAACGTCACGCGCCACTTCGGCTCCCAGGTCGTCGGGCCGCATGCCGGCGAGATGCCCTTTGACGGCTCGGCCAATCGGGGTACGGCCGTAGGCAACAATGACCGGATCACGAGGATCGTTCGTCTGTCGGGAGACCACCCTCAGATCGCTCGGCCTGCGAAGTATGTATATCGACGCCAAATGCGTCCGTCGCGGAGATGGTGGAAGTCGGAAAACACGATTCTTGCGTCCTGCCCATCGGACATCGTTGCTGTAAGCGTTCCTCGCACCGCAACCCAGTCTCGATCCACGAGCATCGTCAAGAGACGGTGGCGCCCTCGCGTCACGCCCCGCTCTCGCTCGTAGAAACGCCGCAGCGCGGCGATCCCCCGGATCGTCCGGGGGCCCCGCTGGTAGACAATCGAGCTGTGGAACAGTCGGTAGACGGCGTCGAGGTCGCCCGCATCGATCGCCTGGTAGTAGCTGCTGATAAGTCGCTCCGAGTCCGTGGACCCGTCCTCGGCGATCGGAGTCGCCCTCGCTTGGTCTGCCATCTCCCCTAGCCCTAGCCTCCCAGGTACATCTGCCGGATGGCTGGGTCCTCAACGAGGCTTGCGCTCGAGCCTTCGTGTCGATTCCGGCCGAGGTCGAGGACGTAGCCGCGATGGGAGATTGACAGGGCGCGCACGGCATTCTGCTCGACGAGCATCATCGTCACCGCCCATTGGCGGTTCAGCTGGACCAGCTCCTCGAACACCTGATCGGCGACGACTGGTGCCAACCCGAGCGATGGCTCATCAAGGAGCAGCACGCGGGGCCGGGTCATGAGCGCTCGGGCGATCGCCACCATCTGCTGCTCGCCGCCGCTGAGCTTGCCCGCATGAGCGGCGCGGCGTTCGCGGAGCCTTGGGAAGAATTGAAGGACCTCCTCGATCCTCTGCCGCCGTTCGACCGACGTGAGGAGATAGCCCCCTACATCGAGGTTGTCCGCGACGGACATATCGGGAAAGACGATCCGTCCCTGCGGGACATAGCCGACCCCGCTTCGGACCACATTGTGGACGGCCATACCGGCCAGATCCTGCCCGTTCGCGACGATCCTGCCGGCTGTTGCCTTCAGGTAGCCCATCACGGCCTTGAGGACTGTCGACTTGCCTGCGCCGTTCGGACCGAGGAGGCAAACGATCTCGCCGGTGCGCACAACAAGGCTCACATCGTGAATGACCTTGATGTCGCCGTAGCCAGTCGATAGGCCCAGCACTTCAAGGGCTGGCGCCGCGTTGGCCGTCGACTCAGACATGCGCATCCGTCGCCTTCCCGAAGTAGGCATCGAGGACCATCGGGTTGTTCCGGACTTCTGCGGGCGGACCGCTTGCCAGCAGTTGGCCGTGGTCGAGGACGATCAGGCGCTCGCAGAGACTCGTGACAAGGGTCATCTCGTGATCGACGATCACAAGGGTCTTACCTTCGTCCGCGATCGTTCGAAGTCGCGCCGCGAGCAGCTTCGCCAGGGTGCGGTTCACACCCGCGAATGGCTCGTCGAGCAGCAGGATCTCCGGATCGAGCATCAGCAGCCGGACCAGCTCGAGGAGCTTCCGCTGTCCGTACGAGAGTTGGCTGGCGGGTTCATCCCGCTTCGACGCAAGGTTGACCATCTCGAGCAAGTCGAACGCACGGGAAGCTGCATGGCGTAGGGACTTCGCCCGACTGATCGAGAGCATGTTCTCGAAGACCGTCATCTGGAGGAACAGCCGCGTTTGCTGGAAGGTCCGGCCAATCCCGATGCGACAACGGCCGTCCGTTGAGATCCGGGAGATGTCGCGGCCCTTTAGCCAGATGCTGCCGGAGTCGGGCGAGAGATCACCGGAGATCAGGTTGAAGGTCGTCGTCTTTCCGGACCCATTCGGCCCGATCAAACCGGTGATTGAGCCGGCGTTTACCGCGAAAGAGCAACCGTCGACCGCCTGAACGCCTCCGAACGACTTCCGAAGGCCGCGGACTTCGAGAATCGGGGCCTCACTCATGCTCGAGGCTCCCGGTGTGTGGAGGAGCGGCTCGCTGTTCCTCCACCTGGCGCCCGAGACGTGCCGCGAGTAGGCGTGTCGGTCGGAGCAGGCCGCGCCGCTCGAGCTCGGCAACCGTGCCGCCGGGCAGGAACAAGACCATGACGACGATGGCCGCCCCGTTGATGCCGACATGAATGAACGGGAAGTTGGCCCACAAGAGTTCGGCGAGAGCACCGAGGCCGAGGCCGCCCACCAGGGGCCCCCATAGGAGACCGGCGCCGCCGAACACGGCCATCGTGAGGAACGTCACTTCCCAAGTCACGTTGAATGCGCTGAGCGGGCTCACGTAGCGCAGGTCCCATGCCCAGAGAGCGCCGATTACTCCTGGGCCGATTGCACTGAACATGTACGCGAGGACCTTCTCGCGCGTGGTGTGGATGCCGAGCGCGCGCGCACCGATTTCGTCCTCGCGAATGGCAAGGAGACGGAGCCCGAATCGCGAGTTCTCGATCGCGAAGGTCAGACCAATTAATGCGAGTACGACGCCGATCGCCGTCCAGTACAGCACCGCAAGGTCTCGTTCCGGGGGCAGATACATACCGGTGCTCCCGTTAGTCAGAGGACGAGCGATGTTGCTGAGGCCAAGAAGCAACTGACCAACGGCCAGCGTGCCAATGGCGAAGTGAAGGCCTCGCAAACGGAGTAGCACCCATCCAAGCGGCAGGGCGACCAATCCCGACACCAAACCGGCAGCCATGATAGCCACCGGCCACGGGATGTCAGACCTAACGACGAGGATCGCGGCTGTGTATTGGCCGATGCCAACGAACGCGATGTGACCGAACGAGAGATAGCCGGTATAGCCGCTGATGATGTTCCAACTGTATGCAAGACCGATGAACAGGGCCATGTGCAGCCCGAACGTGATCTGGTAGTCGTTGCCACGTGCCGGGATCACAATCGAGATCGTGAGCAAGGCGAGAACGGCGACGGCGGCTGTAACCCGGTGCCTCATGGCGCTCGCACGACTTCGGCCCGAGGTCGAACCAGTAGGAGGACCACGAGTAGGACGTATGTGAACACCTGCGCCCATTGGGCGCTGAAATAGAACCCAATGAAGATCTCGGAGACGCCGAGAAGTAGCCCGCCGACAAGGGCCCCTACGTAGTTGCCGAGGCCGCCGAGCATGCCCGCCACAAAGGCCTTGAGGACGTAGGCAAACGCGGACTCCGGGCTCAGCGGGTAGTTGAGGATCATGAGTCCGCCTGCGATCGCTGCTAGCCCGCTTCCGATCCCAAAGGAGATGCTTCGAACTCTCCTTGCGTCAATGCCGCATGCGGCTGCCGCAGCTTGGTTCTGGGCAACGGCCCGCAGCGCACGTCCGAATTGCGTTCGGTGGAGGACGACGAACACACCGAAGTAAACGGCCATTGCGGCTCCGAAGCCGAATACCTGGACCTGCGGAACGAAGAACGGGCCGATCGTGAGCGCGTCCGTCAGATAGGGAACGGCATGAAGGGACAGGGAGAAGACGAGCACGCCGAGCGCGCGCAAGATCATCGATAAGCCAAAGGTGATCAACATTGCTGTGCTCTCGGGCTTGTTCACAACGCGCTCGAGGACGAATTGTTCGATGGACGCCCCGACCAGGAAGGTCATCGGCGTGACGACGATGATCGCGATGATCGGATTGAGGCCGAGCACGTCCCACAGGCCCCACACGGCGAGCCCAGAAAGGACCATGAACTCGCCGTGTGCGAGGTTAAGGAAACGCATGACGCCGACGATCAGGGCGAGCCCCGAGGCGAGCAGCGCGTACATGCCGCCAAGCAGCAGACCGAGCAGCAGCAGCTGTACCACCTGGGTCAGATCAGGCATGGCCGGGTACGGTTCGTGCCCGGATCACGACCCCGAGTGCTGCTTCCACTGCGTCGCCGAGGCCCTCGACCTCCGCCGCAGTGTGGGCCGTCGAAACGTAGAGCTTCCGGGGGTGAAGGATCGTGCCCTGATCGAGGAGTGCTCCGTGGAACCCCGCCGCAAGCGCCGAGTCGGATGCCTGCGCATCGCGGAAGTTGAAGATCGGCTGGGCCGTGAAGGCAACCCCGAGGATCGGGCCCTCGCCCATGACTTGGGCTTCGATTCCAGCCGCGGCGAGCGTTGTTTCGAGCGTACCCCTGACCGCCGCCGCCGTTGCCAGCAGCGCCTCGTATGTTCCGGGTTTGCGGAGCTCGCCGAGGGTAGCAATCGCCGCGGCGGCGCTGAGAGGGTTGCCGCTGAAGGTTCCCGTGCAGAACGCGTAGTCCGGGTCTGCGCCACGGCGTGGGTTCGCGAGTTGCAGAACATCCCGCGGCCCGGCCACTGCACCGATCGGCATGCCGCCGGCGAGCGCCTTGCCGTAGCACGCTAGGTCCGCCTGGACGCCGTATCGCTCCTGGGCGCCGCCGTATCCGAGTCGGAATCCCGTCACTACTTCGTCGAAGACGAGAAGCGCGCCGATCCTCGTCGTCAACTCTCGCAACCCGGCTAGGAAGCCCGGTTGCGGCGGGATCGCCCGTTGCACGGGCTCGACGATGACGGCGGCGATCTCGTCCCGATGCTCGAGGAGGACGCGCTCGGTCACCTCCAGGTCGTTGTACGGGACGGATAGGACCGTTGGCCCGAGGCAGGAAGGCACCCCGGCCGAGTCGGGCGCGGCGAGCGGCCACTCGGGTAATGGGTTCGGGATTTTCGAGTACATCGACCCGAGGGTCGAGTAGTCGTGGTACCCGTGGTAACTGCCCTCGAACCGCAAGATCACCTCACGCTGCGTATACGCCCGGGCGAGGCGCAGCGCGAAGAATGTCGCTCCCGTCCCATCGGCCGCGAACTTCACCTGTTCGGCGCACGGGATCGCTTCAACCATCGTCTCGGCGAGCCTGATGGCCGGTTCGTTCAGCGCGTAGTAGGTCGTTCCGCGGATGAGCTGCGCCTGGACGGCGTCGACGATCGCCGGATGGGCGTGGCCCAGAACGAGCGAACCGGCGCCCAGGAGCCAGTCGACATAGGCGACGCCGTTCGCATCCCAGAGCCGAGGCCCGGCGCCGTGCGTGAAAACGCGATCTTGGCCGTTCGGGAAGTAGAAGGACCCAAGGGACGCGCCGGGCAGCACCTGGTCGGCCCGGGTCGCGAGATCCGACTGTCGCCGGTCGGCACCTTGATCACGGGAGCCCCTCACAGGCTTCGCCCCGATCCGTCCCGTCGCACAACGCCGCTAACGAAGATGTCAGCGAAGTGATCACTTAACTGGCGGGGTGTCAGCGGGCCGTCAGGCCGGTACCAGAAGATCGACCAGTTCAGTAGGTTCAGCAGGCTCAGGCCAAGGATCTTGGGATCGATGTCAGTCCGGATGACACCCTCGGCCTGGCCGGCCTCCAAGACCCCACGGACCATGGCCTCGTAGGCATCACGCATCGCCAGGACCTCGGCGCGACGCGCCCGACCCAGGCTCCTCATCTCGAGCAGCATCGATGCGTGCTTGTCTTCGTCAGCCATCGCCGTCGCTACATGAGCGCGGATCATGGCGCGTAGGCGGGCTTCGGGATCGCGCTCCGCCTCGATCGCCTGCAGGACCGCAGCTTGGATGTGGTTGAGACTGTCCACGCAGAGGGCAAACAGGATCCCTTCCTTGTTCGGGATGTGGTAGTAGAGCGACGCCGACTGCAAGCCGAGGGCTGACGCAAGTTCCCGAACGGACGTCGCCGCATAGCCCTGCCGGCGAAACATTCCCGCGGCAACCGCGAGGATCCGCTCGCCCTGAGGTGCGTCGGGAGCCGGGGTCTTCGTCTGAGCTACGACTGAGGAGTTGCCCTTCATCTCCAGAAAGCCCCTCTCCGTCCTTACGCCATCCACCGCGGGTTGCATTGACACTCCCAGTGTGCATACTAGCAAACCTATCGAGCGCTCGATAGGTTATTCTAGGAGGAGGGCTGCACATGACACCAGGCAGGGCGCGGTCCACGGGGACGCGAGTCCCCACCGCGTCGCTCATCACCCGCGCCGGCGCGCTGCTGCTGGTCGCGGCCCTCGCCGGGTGCGCGGGATCGTCGTCCCCCGCGCCGTCCGCGACCGAGGCGGCGAGTTCCACTCCCGCAACCCCCGCACCGACCGCCGAACCAGGCCCGATCGTCATCGGCATCTCGCTCTCGCTGACCGGCGCGTACTCGTCAGAGGTCGTGAAGCAGGCCAAGTACGGCTACGACCTTTGGGCGAAGACCGTCAACGAGGCCGGCGGGATCCTCGGTCGGCAGGTTGAGCTCAAGATCTACGATGACAAGTCCGATCCTGCCCAAGCGGCGCGGCTGTACGAAAAGCTGATCACTGATGACAAGGTCGACCTCTTGCTCGGCCCATTCTCGAGTGCGCTCTCGGCGACCGTCGCGACCGCTGTCGAAGGCCACAACTTCCCGACTGTCCTAGGTCTTGCGGGCGCTGATGAGATCTTCGAGCGCGGCTACAAGAACGTGTTCATGATTGCGACTCCCGGCGAGCTCTACGTCCAGGGCTATTGGGACCTGATGAAGCAGCTCGGACTGAAGACCATCGGTCTCACGGGCGAGGACAGTTCCTTCAATCAGAGCGCCTATCCGTTGTGGAAGGACCAGGCGGCCGCACAGGGCTTCTCGATCGTGGCGGAGGAGCTCTTCCCCCCGAATACCACCGACCTGACATCGGTCGTTGCGAAGATGAAAGCGGCAAACCCGGACGTCTTGATGGATGGGACGTACGAGTACGACGCAACCTTGCTCCTTCGTGGGGCAAAGGCGCAGGGCTTCAACCCGAAGATATACGCCTTCATTGCTGGTCCAACGAACCCCGACTGGCTCGCGAACCTCGGCGCTGACGCCGAGTACGTCACCGGCGGCGTGTCTTGGATGCCGAATGCAAAGGGCGCCGGGAACCCGGAGTTCGTGGCGGCCTTCAAAGAGATGTATGTCATTGAACCCACATATGTAGCGGCATACGCGTACTCGAGCGGGCAGGTCCTCCAGGCTGCCGTCGAGGGCGCCGGCTCCCTCGATCTCGACAAGATTCGAGAGCAGCTCCAGTCGCTCGTGCTCCCGACGCTCTCGGGAACGTATGCGGTCAAGCCAGGCGGCAAGCGGACCGCGCCGGAGGGCGAGCTCGCGGGCCTGTACATCGTCCAAGTGCTGAATGGCACGCCCGAGATCATCTGGCCGGCGGACGCTGCGACCGCCAAAGCAGTGCTACCGGTTCCTCCCTGGACGGATCGTTAGCAGCCAGCATCCCTTGACCCGAGGGGGCGGGGCTGCGCGGCAGCTCTGCCCCCTCAGCACGAGGATTGTCAACTCATGCCACTACTCGAAGAGCGCCACGAAGAACTGCGTCGCCACGCGCGGGCCTTTGGTGAGCGCTACGTGGCACCGATCGCCGATGAGATCGACCAGCGCTACGGGGAGTTACCCCAGGATCTGATCGACCGGATGGCCGAGGCCGGGTACTTCGGCATCACGATTCCGACTGAATACGGGGGCCTCGGCCTCGACACGATGAGTGCGGTCATCGTGACCGAAGAGCTTGTTCGCGCGTGGACTAGCGCAGGACGAGTCCTGAGCCGGACCTTCCTGACGGGCCACATTCTGCTGGCTGCGGGGACCGACGAACAGAAGCGGAAGTACCTCCCCGGTATGGCGGACGGCTCGCTCCAGACAGCATGGGCCGGAACGGAACCGGACGCGGGATCCGATGCCGCTGCCGTCCAGACGAGCGCCGTCAGACGGGGTGACAGTTACGTCCTCAACGGCGTGAAGACGTTCTGCACGTGGGCGAACAGGGCGAATGTACTTTTCGTTTTCGCGCGGACGAGCCCAATCGGCGAGAACCGCCATCACGGCATCAGTTGCATGATTGTCGAGAAGCCTGCCGGTGATTTCGACCCGCCGCGACTGATCGGGACGCATCTGAAGATGGTCGGCTACCGCGGCATGAACACGTACCAGCTGATCATCAATGACCTCGAGGTCCCAGCCGAGAATCTCCTGGGCCCGGAGGAGGGTCAGGGCTTCTATCAGCTTATGAAAGGCTACGAGCTGGGGCGGGCAACCGTTGGTGCGAGCGCGATCGGGCTGGCGCAGGCCGCCCTCGACGCTGCGCTCGCCTACGTCCCGAATCGCGTTCAGTTCGGGCGGCCGATCAGCCAGTTCCAGGCCGTCCAGATGAAGATTGCGGATATGGCCACGGAGCTGGAGGCCGCCCGCCTCCTCGTGTACTCCCTGGCTGACAAGCACAGTCGCGGCATCCGCTGTGACCTCGAAGCGGGAATGGCGAAGCTGTACTCGACGGAGATGGCACTCCGCCACACCTGGACCGCCCTTTCCTTGCATGGAGGGAACGGTTACTCCATGGAATACCCGCTGCAGCGTTACTGGCGCGATGCTGGCGTCCTGACGATCGGCGAGGGCACGAGCGACATCCAGCGGATGGTCATCGCTCGGCGCCTGCTGGGCGAGCGGTAGTCGCGGCCGACCTGCTGAGCCCTCGTATCGACCAGAGGCACCCGACATGGATCTCGCCGACCTTCCATTCCAGACGATTGAAGCGGTGGCCCCCCTGCTTCACTCGCGACAGGTCTCGCCGGTCGAGCTCATGGGCGCGGTGCTTGATCGGATCGAGCGCCTGGATCCCATCTACCGCGGCTACATCACCGTGGACGACGTCCGTGGCAGGAAGCGCGCTGCGGAGGCCGAGCAGGAGATCATGCGCGGCGCCTATCGAGGCCCACTGCATGGGATCCCGGTCGCTCACAAGGACACCCTGTGGACGGCCGGACTGAGGACGACGTCGCACTCGCGCCTATTCCAGGAGTGGGTGCCGACCGTTGATGCGACGGTTGTCGCGCGTCTCTCAGACGCCGGCGCGATCACAGTCGGTAAGGCGAACACCCACGAGTTCGCGTGTGGTGACATGAGCCTGTTCGGCGAGAGTCGAAATCCGTGGGACCTGACTCGAGTTACCGGTGGATCAAGCTCAGGTTCCGCTGCCGTAGTCGCCGCCCATCTGGCGTTGGGGGCGACCGGGACTGACTCGGGCGGATCGATCCGCGTGCCGGCTGCCTTCTGCGGGATCGTAGGCCTCAAGCCTACATATGGCCGGGTGAGCCGCTTCGGTCAGGTCACGCTGAGCCAGTACATGGCCCATGTGGGCCCAATGACGAAGACAGTCGGGGACGCCGCCCTCATGCTGGCGGCCATGGCGGGGCCGGACCCGAAGGACGGAAGCGCCTCACCGCGGCCAGTTCCCGACTATCACGCGGCGATCCGGGACGATCTCAAGGGGATGCGACTCGGCGTACCGCGTGCGTACTTCTTCGACGCCCTCGACCCGGAAGTCTCACGGCTTGTGGAGGCGGCCATCACGACACTCGCCGGGTTGGGCGCGGAGTTGGTGGACGTCGAGATCCCGCTGGCGGCGGAGTCGGATGGGGCGCTGTACGCGATTACTTTCGCCGAGGCAGCGTCAGCCCACGAGAGGAATCTGCGCGAGCACCGCGACGGCTACGGCGAGAATACGTGGCATCGCCTCGCCCAAGGCTTCTTCATCTCTGCAATGGAGTACGTCCGCGCGATGCGGATCCGCCAGCGCGTGATCGAAGCGACCCGCGCTGTCTTTGCCACTGGGCTCCATGCGCTCGTCTATCCCGTGGCTCCGTATCCTGCGTATGAGATCGACCGTTTCGTTGAGTTGGAGTACGACGACGGTCGCCTCACTCGCCTGGCGAACCTGACTGGCCGGCCGAGCATGTCCGTCCCGTGCGGTTTCACAAGCTCCGGTTTGCCCGCGGCGATCCAGATCACCGGACGTCCGTGGAGGGAGGACGAGGTTTTCCGGCTTGGGGGAGCGTATGAACGGGCGACGCCTTGGACCACCGTACGGCCCCCTGAGCCGACGCAGGAGGCGAATCATGGTTGACCTCGAGTGGATGCGACAACATGCCGCATCAATCGGTCTCGATGTGAGCGACGAGGATCTCGAGGGGATCCGCGTCCAACTCGTCCAATTGAAGGCCGCGCTCGCAAGGGCCGACGACGTCGACTTGAGCGGGACGGAACTGCCGCTATCGTTCGATCCGGGAGAAGACGAGGATACAGAGGTGAGACCGTGACGGATCCGGCTCAGTCGGTGCGACGGATCGAGCATGGCTCAACTTACGAGGACTTTGAGCTCGGTCGCGTGTTCGACCACCACTGGGGGCGGACGATCCGCGAGAGCGACAACACCCTGTTCTGCGCGCTGACGATGCAGTACAGCCCGCTGTACACGAATGTCGAGTACGCCCGCGCTCTCAACTACGCGGACATTCCGGTCCACCCCCTCTTCCTCTGGAATCTGGTGGCCGGGCTGTCCGTTGAGGACCTCACGGAAGGTGGTGGACCATTCCTCGGCCTCCAGAACGTCGAGTACTTCGGGTCCGTGTACCCCGGTGACACGATCTACGCAAGTTCGGAGGTCGTGGCTCGCAGGTTGTCCGACAGCCGTCCCGGCTGGGGCATCGTCACATGGCGGACGACCGGCCGAAACCAGCGCGGCGAGCTCGTGATCAGATATGAGCGCACGAATCTTTCGCGCTGTCGAGCCGCCGAAGGTGCCCCGGGTAGTGAGCCGAACTGATGACACTGACACGTGCGGACAACTACTTCGAGGACTTCACGGTCGGCACCACCTACGACCACACGCGGGGTCGAACCGTCATGGAGCAGGAGAACACCCTGTTCACTCATCTCACGATGAACACCGCGTCGACCCACTTCAATCGAGACCTAATGCGGACGTACATGGACGGCCGATTCCGCGACCGCCTCGTCAACGGCGGCATCACGCTTAGCCTAGTGATCGGTCTCACGTCGCAGGACATAAGTGAGAATGCTGTCGCGGACGTGGGGCTTACGAACGTGCGGATGCACTCGCCCGTCTTTCCGGGCGACACTCTGTACGCCCGGTCGGACATCCTCGAGGTTCGCGCTGCACCTGGGCGGGAGGATCTCGGCTTGGTGCGGTACGCCTTCCGCGGCTACAACGACGCGGGCGAGCCGGTCACTGAAGGGGAGCGCACCATTCTGGTGAAGCGCCGAAGCCACTGGGCTCAGAGAGACGCAGCGACAGGACCGCACTGATGGAGGCGCTTCGTGGCCTCACTGTCGTCGAGGTCTCCACAGGAGCGAGCGCGCCCTACTGCGGACGGGTGCTGTCCGACTGGGGCGCGCGCGTTATCAAGGTCGAGCGCCCCGGCGGGGATGTGAGCCGCGAGTGGGATACGGTCTGCCGAGGCCTCAGTGCCGGGTTCGTCTGGCTCAACCGAAACAAGGAAAGTGTCGTGCTCGATCTCGCGCGTGACGAAGCACAGGCGATTCTCGCCCGCCTTGTCGCGCGGGCGGACGTGTTCGTTCACAATCAGATGTCGGCTGCCGCGCACAAGCGTAACTTCTCCTACGCCGACGTGAAGGCTATCCGCGAGGACATCATCTACTGCCAGATCAGTGGCTACGGGACAGGGGGTCCCTACGCCGAGACAAAGACCTATGACCTCCTGATGCAGGGCGAAGCGGGGATCCTCGCGATGACCGGGAGCCCCGACGCGATGGCGAAGGTCCCGCTGTCAATCTGCGATCTCGCCACCGGGCTATTCGCCGCCACGGGCATCCTCGCGGCACTCCAGCACCGATCGCGCACTGGCGAGGGTGCGGACCTGTCCGTGTCGATGTTCGGAACGATGATGGACTGGCTCGGCTACTTGCCGTACTCGTATTGGGAGCGTGGGCAGGTCCCCACGCGCGCTGGTGCAAAGCATCATCTCCTCACGCCGTACGGCCCGTATCGGACTCGCGACGGAGGACATGTCAACTTGGCGGCCCTCTCCCAGGAGCACTGGATCAGGTTCTGTGAGGATGTGCTCCGGGAGCCGTTGCTCCTCGACGACCCGCGCTACGCGACGAACGAGGACCGCGTCAGGAATCGGTCGACCCTCGAGGCCCACATCGCCGCGACGATCGAGACTCTTGATGCCGAGGAGTGGGCTCGGCGGCTCACGCGCGCAGACCTGCCGTGGGGCCGAGTGAATACTCTGGACGCCGTTCTCGCGCACCCGGCCCTCGTGGCATCCGGTCAGGTTCGGACCGTCGGGAGCTCGCGCGGGGATCTGCGCACGATGGACAACCCTGTTCGCTGGTCGCTCGGTGAGAACCGCGTGGATACAGTGCCCGAGCTCGGGGAACACACATCGACGATCCTCAGCGAACTGGGGTACTCGAACGGTGACATTCGAGCCCTGACGTCGTCGGGGGCGGCCTGCCAGGGCATCACCGAGAGGCCTCGGGCGTGAGTAGCGTCTTCTCCGCAGGTCCTGGCCGCTCGTGGTTGTTCGTACCGGCTGACCGGCCCGAGAGGGCGGCGAAAGCCTGCGGGCTCCCGACTGACGTGATCGTCCTCGAGCTGGAAGACGGTGTCACCAGAGAGCTCAAGGGGATCGCGCGCGGCAACGCCGGAGAACTTCTGGTCTCGCTGGACGTCGGGAACCGAAGACTCGCCATCCGGATCAATCGAATCACGGATCCGGATGGTATTAAGGATCTTCAGGCCCTTGGCTCTTGGGCGCGGCATCCTGACCTCATCGTGCTTCCCAAGGTGGAGTCGGGTCACGAGGTCCGGATCTACGCCGAATACTTGGATGCCGTCGGTGTTGCCTCGGCGCTCGTGCCCTCGATCGAAAACGCGCGCGGGCTTCTTGCGGCTCCGGAGATCGCCGCGTCGCCCCGCGTGGCGGCGTTGTTGTTTGGTGGCGGCGACCTGTCCCTCGACCTCGGGTGCCGGCTCGAGTGGGAGCCTCTCTTGCCGCATCGAGCCCTCGTGCTCGTCGCCGGAGCGAGCAGCGGAGTTCCGGTGATCGACGTGCCATTCATCGACGTGAAGGACGACCCCGGTCTGCGCAGGGAAGCGGAAGCTGCCAGGGCGCTCGGCATGCGCGGCAAAGTGTGCATTCATCCGGCCCAGCTGAAGATCGTCAACGAGGCCTTCCAGGCGAGCGCTGCCGAGATCGAGCGAGCACGCCGGATCCTGAAGGCTGCGGAGACCGGCCAGGGGTCGCTTCTGGTCGATGGCCAGCTCGTCGACATCCCGCTGCTCGAGCTTGCACGGCGTGTCGTCGCGGAGGCGGATAGGAGAGAAGCGGATCTCGAGTAGCAGCAGTTCCCAACAAGCCGGAGGGATTGGACGGCACACGCGAAGGGGAGTCCAGAATGGCCCGTTCAGCAAGCGATTACGTCGCGAGCCTGCGTGACGGCCGCCGCGTCTTCTATCGAGGAGTGGCCGTCCCGGACGTCACTCAGCACCCGGTGTTCAGGATTGCCATCGCGCACGCCAGCATCGACTACGAAATGGCCGAGGATCCCGAATGGAGGGAATTGGCCCTCGTCGACGGGCACAGCCGCTACTTCGCCCCCCCGCGAACTGCGGAGGATCTGCGCAAGCGTAGCCGTCTCATCACTGAGGCAACCGCACAGGGTGCGACGCTCGTCGTCTTGATCAAGGAAATCGGGTCTGATGCCCTCTTCGCCCTGTCCCTGTTAGCGAGCCGGCTCGGTGGCCCCTACCCGGAGCGTGTTGCGCAATTCCTCGCCCACTGCCGGGACGCAGACCTCGCCGTGGCCGTTGCCCAGACGGATGTCAAGGGCGATCGATCAGCTCGGCCCAGCCAGCAGCCGAACCCCAATTCGTACCTCCGGGTGACGGACCGCCGATCCGACGGCATCGTGGTCCGCGGTGTGAAGTGCCACACATCGGTAAGCGTCAACGCGAATGAACTGATCGTGCTCCCGACACGGGAAATGGCTGAGCCCGACTCCGACTATGCGGTCGCATTTGCCATCCCAGTCGATACGCCGGGCCTGACGCTCGTCGCGAGCCCATATGGTGACAATCAGGGCAAGAGCGACTTTCAGCATCCCATCAGTGCCCATCACAAGATGGTCGAGACGACGACGATATTCGACGATGTCTTCGTGGCGTGGGACCGGGTCTTCCTGTGCGGAGAGTGGGCGGAGGCCGGCCGCCTCGCACGCGAATTTGTCGAATTCCACCGGTTTACGGCTGTCTCGTACAAGCTCCCGCTTGTCGATGCCCTCCTCGGGTGCGCCATGCTCGCAGCGGAGATGAACGGTACCCAACGCGCCGGGCACATCCGCGAGAAGTTGGCCTGGCTAGTGATGTACGTCGCCACCCTCAAGGAGTTGGTCGAGCGTTCGGCTGACGCGTGCCAGATCGATGCTGCTACTGGGATCGCAATCCCGGATCCTCTCGTGGTCAATCTCGCGAAGCTCCACTTCGCGGAGAAATACCACACCGCCCTTCAGCATCTCCAGGACATAGCCGGGGGGATCACGGTTAGCGCGCCGAGCCTCGAGGACTTCAACCACCCAGAGATCGGTCCGCTCCTCGACGCTGCCTTCCGTGGCGCCTCCCGCCACTCCGGCATCGAGCGGATTCGACTGATGAACCTGATATCGGAATTGACCACCGGCGACTTCGGTGGGTATCAGGCGGTCCTTGCCATCCACGCGGAAGGGAGCTTGGAGGCAGAGAAGATCACGATCGTGCGGTCGTACGACAGTGGTCCGGCACGCGACTATGCACGACGCCTCCTTTCTCTCGAGGCGTGAGCACCGCGGGGCTCTTCTCGGTGCTAGGTCAGGTCGCGATGGTCACCGGCGCAAGCCGAGGTATCGGTCGGGCGGTCGCCCTAGGTTTGAGCGACGCGGGCGCCACGATTGCCCTCGTCGCCCGCGACGGTGTGGCGCTTGAGCATGTGGCCGCCGAGATCCGTTCGAGCGGCCGGGAAGCGACCACTTTTCCTGGTGACGTCAGTCTGCACTCGCAGGTCGATGCGCTCGTGGCGGCGATTGTGGACAAGTTCGGGCAAATCGACATCCTCGTCAACGCTGCGGGCGTCAGCCCCGTCTACACGAGAGCCGAGGATACCGACGAAGCCACCTGGCAGGCGATCATCGACACCAACCTCACGGGTACCTTCCGGGTGTGTCAGGCCGTCGGTCGCCACATGATCGAGGCGGGCCGCGGCTCGATTGTGAACGTGAGCTCAATCGGTGCCGACGTCGGATTGTCGCGACTCGTCGCTTATTGCTCGTCGAAAGGAGGAGTAAGCGCCCTCACGAGAGTCCTCGCAGTCGAGTGGGCTTCCCAGGGCGTCCGAGTGAACGCCGTTGCGCCCGGATTCATCGAGACCGATCTGACGCGCGGGCTCATGGACAACAAGAAGCTGAACCTGTCAATCGTCGATCAGGCGCCCCTTCGCCGCATGGGCGACGTCAGCGAAGTGGTCGGTCCAGTCGTCTTCCTCGCCTCCGACGCCGCGAGCTACGTGACGGGTCATTCGCTGCTTGTCGATGGCGGGTGGACGGCCCGATGACGATAGGCGCAGATGAGCGCTAGGCGCGGATGAGCGATAGGCGCGGATGAGCGCTAGGCGCGGTGTCAGGTTTCGAGGTAACGCGCCAGGTTGGCCCTCTCCGAGGCGGCAATAGGTCGCGGTCGACCTGCAGAGTCCGTCCCCACCAGGACGCACTCGACTTGAGTCGCCACGATCCCATCGGACAGGATCTCGTATCGCAAGTGAACCGACGAACTGCCGATTGACGTCACCCTGCAGGCGACCACCACTTCGGTCGCGGCAGGCAGAACGGGCTCGAGGTAGAGGCACCTCGCCTCCGCAACGACGAAGCTCGGATGCATCCGATCTGACTGCGCGGCACTGTCCACCTCTTCGAGGAACCTCGCGCGATTCTCCTCGCAGTAGGTGAGAAAGCGAGCGGGCGAGACCCGACCCGTCGGATCAAAGTCGGTATATCGCACCGGCACGACGGTGCGGAATTCGGATGGAACGGTCACGCCGACGCCTCTGAGCGGTGTTCCAGGATCCTAACCCTTGGGCTCATTGAACCGCACTGGGTTTCGTGGAGACTCGGCTGATTGGATTTTGCGCGGCCTGGGTGGTCACGCGTAGCTGAGCGGAAACTCCCCGCGTCGTGCTCGGGGTCCCACTGGAGTGGCCGCATCGCTGAGGCGGCTCGGCTCCGCACGCCGGCGCTCTTCCCAGTGAGGCCAGGTCGGCGATCCCGGTTGAGTCCCCAGACTTGGTGTAACAGCGGACCGGCCGACAACGGATGCGGCCACCGCGTCATCCTCGCGTCGTTGGAGTAGCAACCGACGACACGAAGGGAGGCCGCAGTGGCCGAGGACAGGATGGCCGTGCTCGAGACGGTGCGCAAGGCGATCGCGGACGGCGACGTCGACTTCCTGCGGGAGGGCGTGCGGGTGTTGGCCCAGGCGGTCATGGAGGCCGAGGTGACCGAGCTCACCGGCGTGGCCAAGGGCGAGCGCGACCCGGAGCGTCGCTTGACCAACCGCAACGGGTACCGCGACCGGCGCTGGGACACTCGGGTCGGCACGCTCGAGCTGTCGATCCCGCGGGTCCGCGACGGGTCGTACTTCCCGTCGCTGCTGGAGCCCCGCCGGCGGGCCGAGCGAGCGCTTCTGGCGGTCGTCCAGGAGGCGTACGTCCTGGGTGTCTCGACCCGCCGTGTCGAGGATCTCGTCGACGCCCTCGGCATCGCCTCGATCAGCAAGAGCGAGGTCAGCCGGATCTGCGCCGCCCTCGACGCCGAGGTCGCGGCCTTCCGCTCGCGCTCGCTCGCCGACGAGACGTACCCGTACCTGTGGCTCGATGCCACGTACGTCAAGGTCCGCGAGGGAGGCCGGGTCGTGTCGATGGCGGCGCTCGTGGCGACCGGTGTCGCCCACAGCGGCGAGCGTCGGATCCTCGGCCTCGAGCTCGCCGCCGGCAACGACGAGGGCTCGGCCTGGCCGGCCTTCATCCGCTCACTCGTGGAGCGCGGCCTCTCGGGCGTTCGGCTGGTCATCAGCGACGATCACCGCGGTCTGGTCAAGGCGGTCCGCGAGCAGCTCCTCGGCGCGGCCTGGCAGCGCTGCCGGGTGCACTGCACACGGAACGCTCAGGATCTCGTCCCGCGCCATGCCCGGAGCATGGTCGCGTCGGCCATCCGCTCGATCTTCGAGCAGCCCGACGAGCGCTCGGCGCGGGAGCAGTCGGGTCGCGTCATCGAGAGCATCCGGCCACGCTTTCCGGCGGTCGCCGAGCTGCTGGCCGACGCCGAGCCGGACCTCCTGGCCCATTTCACCTTCCCCGACAGCCACCGCCGCCAGATCCGCTCGACGAACCCGCTCGAACGGCTCAACAAGGAGATCAAGCGCCGGACCGCGGTCGTCGGGATCTTCCCCAACCGGGCCAGCCTCATCCGCCTCGTCGGGATGGTCCTCGCCGAGCAGGACGACGAGTGGC
This sequence comes from uncultured Chloroflexia bacterium, assembly GCA_963719145.1. Classification (GTDB taxonomy): domain Bacteria; phylum Chloroflexota; class Limnocylindria; order Limnocylindrales; family CSP1-4; genus UBA5189. The sequence goes on along the minus strand of CAVRAX010000003.1, from coordinate 371,755 downwards.
AGGACGGCCGGCGCTACTTCCGGCCCGAGACGATGGCCCTCATCGATGCCGTCGTCGACCACCAGGAGGTGAGCCCCGGGCTGCTCATGGCAAGCTGACGAACGAGGCGCGAGGGTGACGCCCTGTTACACCACGTGCCGGGACTTGACCGCGATCCCGGTGCGGCGCCGACGCATTGCACACCAAGCTCCGGAACCTACAGCGTATGACTGAGCCGATTTGGTGGTACCGCCAGTCGGGAACCCACAGCGCTGAGCCGCTCAGACTTGGGAAGCAGACACTCTGCCAGCTGAGTTACTCCCGCTCGGCGTACGTTCACGTACAGCGTCTGCCCTTTGCACCCATTCTAGCGGGCTCTGGAGAGGCCTACAGCGCTCGTGTCCTACAGCGCTCGTACAACAGATAGCAAATCACAGCGTCTGCTGAATTCGTGCCAACGCAGGATCTTTGCCGAGTCTCCACGAGAACATCCATGGACCCCGCCGCGACCTGCCGCAGGGCACCCCGAAACGGCCGTCTATGGGGTGGGGTGGCTCGAGAGAACCCGAGGGACCTGTCACCTAGGCGAGGATCGCCCCCCGCGTTGGCAGGATTCCGTCGATGTCGTCGAGCACGTCCAGAAAGCCCTGGAGCGGCGGCGGGGGCGGACCCAACGACGGGCGGTGAACGGCAACGATTCGGCGGCGGGTCGGAGCGACTCCGGCCAGCGGCACCGCTCGCAACTCGCCTCTTGAGATGTCGCCGGCGATCGCCGTGTGCGGCAGCAGGGCAACGCCGAGGCCGTCTCTGACCATGTGCTTCGCTGCGTCGATGTTGTCGAGTTCGATCGTGCTTCGTGGCGCGACGCCGGAGGTCCGGAACATCGCATTCGTCAGGTCGTAGTAGCTCGACGTCCTGTCGAAAAGGATCAGGGTCGAGTCGGCGAGACGCTCGACGCCGATTGGGTCGGGGCCCGCGAACTCATGCTGCGGAGGGACGACCAGGATGAGTTCGTCCTCGAATAAGGGTCTTACGGTCACGCCGGGACGGTGGAGCTCCCGGATGAGCCCGATGTCGAGCTCGTCGCGCTCTACGTGCTCGACGATCTCTTCTGAATGCCCCGTCCGGACGATTAGTCGCACGCCCTCGAACCGCCGGACGAAGCGGGTCAGGATGCCGGGCAGGACATAAGCGCCGACCGCCGGGGCTGCCCCGATCGTGAGCCGGCCGGTCATCCCCCGGGCGTGCTCACCCACCTGGCCTCGGCCCACGGCGAGGGACTGCATCGCCCGGTCCGCGTGCGGCAGGAAGGCACGACCGGCATGGGTGAGTCGCATCCCCCGATGCGACCGCTCGAAGAGCGGCGTGCCGAGCTCCTCCTCGAGCATCTGGATCCGCGCCGTGAGCGCCGGTTGCGTGACGTGCAGGACCGCCGCGGCGCGGCTCAGGTTCCGCTGGCGCGCGATCTCGAGGAAGCCTTCGACCTGGGTGATCAGCATGCGTCGACCTCGAGAACATCACCGAAATTGATGAACACATCATATCAATTGATTTGACTGATGTCCGACGACCACCCAGAATCGGGTTCCGCGAACAGGAGACCACACGTGTACCAACTTCCCGAGCCCAGATACCCAACGCACGATCTGCTCGAACGCGGGGTCGTGATTCCCGGCTGGACGGTTGTTACCTGGACCACGGTCGGGCCCAGGCTCGCGTGGCCGCCGGCGCCGAGCTCGCAAGCTGAGACCGCCGAATGCACCTGTCCGGTGGACTGCATCCGCGACCACGAGAACGAGTGATCGACCCAACGTAGGCGACGTGTGGCGTCGGACGCGCTCGACCGCCGAACCGGGCTCCCGCCGCCGAGTCAGACCGTATCGGCGTTCGAGCGCGATGGCTCGCGGACCACTTCCAACCTCGGCTTCGAGCGATGAGGAGGCCACACGATGACCACTTCGGCCGCCGTCTCTGATCCCCTCGGCGCGGCCCTCGAGGAGGACATCGCAGAGACCCGGGCGTGGCTCGAAAGCCCGCGTTTCGATCGGATCACCCGCCTGTACTCGGCCCGACAGGTGGCCGAACAGCGGGGCACGATCCGGGTCGACTACACGGTCGCCCGCGACGCCGCGACGGCGTTCCACGAACGGCTGCGCGAGCTGTTCACGGAGCGGCGATCCATCACCACCTTCGGTCCTTACTCACCCGGGCAGGCCGTGATCGCGAAGCGCCTGGGGATCGAGGGGATCTACCTCGGCGGGTGGGCAACCTCGGCCAAGGGATCGGCTGCCGAGGACCCAGGCCCGGATCTCGCCAGCTACCCGCTGTCGCAGGTTCCCGACGAGGCGGCCGGCCTGGTTCGGGCCTTGCTCACCGCCGACCGCAACCAGCACTTCCTGCGCTCGCGCATGACGCCCGAGGGGCGGGCAGCCACGCCGTTGGTGGACTACCGGCCGTTCATCATCGCCGACGCCGACACCGGTCACGGCGGTGACCCCCACGTTCGTAACCTGGTCCGGCGGTTCGTGGAAGCCGGCGTGCCCGGCTACCACATCGAGGACCAGCGGCCCGGCACCAAGAAATGCGGCCACCAGGGGGGCAAGGTGCTGGTGTCGTGCAGCGAGCAGATCAAGCGCCTCAATGCCGCGCGGTTCCAGCTGGACGTCATGCGCGTTCCCGGGCTCATCGTGGCCCGAACCGATGCAGAGTCCGCGAACCTGCTCGAGTCCCGTGGGGACGAGCGCGACCAGCCGTTCATCCTTGGCGTCACCAACCTGGCGGTGCCGTCGTACAAGGTTGCCTATCTCGGGCTGCTACAGCGCTTCCATACCGCGGGAATCCGGGAGCTCAACGGGTATCGGCTGTACGCGATCAGCGACGACGAGCAACGGGCCGCCAACGCGTGGCTAGACCGCCGGGGGATCTCTGAGGCGGTGGACGTCGCGGCCTCGCAGATCATGGACGGCGCGGATCTTGACGCCACGTTCGACCGAGTAGCCGAGCGTTTCCTTGAGGCCTGGGAGGAGGAGGCCGGCCTCGTAACCTACGCGGACGCGGTCGGGGACCTCCTTGAGCAGCGGGAGCGTGACGCGGATCTCGACACCTCGGGTGTCGCGGATCTGGACACCCCGGGTGACGCGGATCTCGACACCCCGGGTGACGCGGAGGCTCGCGGGGCCTCGCCCTCGATGACCCGCGCGGCATGGCTGTCATTCGCGCGCGGCGCATCCCACGCCGTCGCGCAGGCTCGCGCCCGCGAGCTCGCGCTGGACGTCGAGTGGGACTGCGAGCTGGCGACGACCCCGGAGGGTTACTACCAGGTCGCCGGCGGCATCCCCTACGCCATCGCGAAGTCGCTGGCTGTCGCGCCGTTCGCGGACCTGCTGTGGATGGAGACCAAGACGGCCGATCTCGACGATGCCCGGACGTTCGCCGAGGCGATCCATGCCGTGCGTCCGGACCAGATGCTCGCCTACAACCTGTCGCCATCGTTCAACTGGGATTCGACGGGCATGAGCGATGACGACATGCGACAGTTTCCAGAAGAGTTGGGCAAGCTGGGCTTCGTGTTCAACTTCATCACCTACGGTGGTCATCAGCTGGACGGCGTCGCGGCCGAGGAGTTCGCGACCGCGCTCCGCCAGGACGGAATGCTTGCCCTCGCCCGGCTTCAGCGGAAGATCCGCCTGGTCGAATCGCCCTACCGGACGCCGCAGACGCTCGTCGGCGGCCCGCGCCTGGACGCGGCGCTCGTCGCGTCATCGGGCCGGACGGCGACGACGATGGCGATGGGCAAGGGTTCGACCCAGCACCAGCACGCGCTACAGACCGAGGTGCCCAAGCGACTGCTCGAAGACTGGCTGGCGATGTGGTCCGAGCACAACGCGTTCGAGCAACGCCTGCGGGTCCGGCTCCTGCCGCGCCAGGCGGGTTCGGAACTGCTTGAGCTAGCCGTCCTCGGCGACGGCGACCGTAAGCTGGCCGGGATCGTATTCGCTCCCATCCACGATCGTCGGGATCGGAGCATCCTCTCGGTCCGGGACCAGAACACGTTTGATCCCAAGCTTCGACGCAGGCGGCTGATGACGCTCGCGCACCTGTATCTGATCCACCGCTACCGAGTCGACTCGGTGCACTACGTCAGCCCGACGGCGGACAACCAGGTCCAGACCGAGCGCATGCGGGATCTTGGCATCTACTCCGATTTCACCACGGAGGTGGGCGAGATCATCGTCGCCGAGGTGAGCGCGACGCGGATCAGCGAGCTGCTCGCGCCAGACCGGATCGAATTGGCGCAGTTGATCGGCGGAGGCTCGCAAGGATGACCAGATGCCCGCAGCCCCCGCGTCGCTGCATACACCGCAAGGTCCGGTCGCTGTCCTAGCCGGCGCGTCGGAGGTGCTCGCCGCCTTCCGGTTCAGGATGTCGTGCCTCGCCCACCGTCTCGAGCACGGCAATCCTGTCTTCGCTGGGCGTGCGCCAATGTCACCTGACGTTGGACGACAAGCGCGCTGCCGCGCCGATTGCCAGAGCAGCCAGCGCTGACACGGCCGCGAAGGCGAGGACGACCCCGTCCGCTTCCTGCACCTGATGGTCTTTCGTGACGAGCGGGCCGAGGCGGTCCACCGATCGTCGGACGCCGTCCGCCGGTTCACCGAGACCCTCTATCCGCTGACGATCGACGGCGTTCGCTTCACCGACTTCGACCTCGTCGCGACGACGCTGCTCGGGACGGGCTGAGGCCTCCCGAGGGGGTCGCCGCCCCGACCGCGGAGCCGAAACGCCCGGCGGTCCGCCCTCGGCCCGCAATCGATACAGCCGTGTGGCGTTGCGGGCGAGGATGTCCCGGCCGATCGGCTCGACCTCGGCCTCGTCCAGCCGACCCGCGCCAACCTCCCCGGCCAGCACCCGGCCGAGCGCCTCGCGCCACGGCCGTATGCCCCGCCAGTGCATCTCGGGGTAGGAGTGGCCATCCGAGCCGGCGAGCAGCTTCGTCACTCCGCCGAGGCTCACCAGCCTAGAACCTCAGCGCAGTGCTGAAGGCACTCATACGCCGCGTCATGGGCGGAGAACGAGGCGACCTCCGACCGCTTGACCTCGTCCTGTTCTTCGGCAGCAGCCTGTCCGCGGTCCTCAGCCCGCACCACCCGGGGCGGATCCGGTAGGACGTTCGGGTCTGGCTCGGGCTGGGCCTCTTGGGTCGTGGCGGGAGTGGTGCGTCGAAGCCACGCTCGCAGCACTCGTGAACGTCCGCCGAACGACCGCCCTTCGACGCCACGCGATCCGCCTGCCGACGTGGCTGGCGGCGCTCGCCGCCGGCGTCCTCCTGGTCGGACTGGCGCCCGTCGCCTCGATGTCCGCGGCGACACAGACACTGGTTCCGGCGTGCGACGGCGTGAACGTCAGGACGTCGGCCTCGACGAGGGCGACGATCAAGGTCCGGCTCAACAGGACCGCGACCTTGACCGTGTCGGGCTCGGTCGGTGGTGCGTCCTGGAGCACGACGTGCCCGACGCGGAAGTCGGGGTCGGGCTGGTACCGGGTGACCCACGTCAACGGCCGGTCCGTGCCGACGCTCTACGGTGTCACGGCCCTCTACGCCGCGACCGGCGTCCTGACGACGCCCGCCGTCGCTCCGACCCCGACGTCCGCGGCCGAGCCGGGGGCGTCATTCCCGCCGGACCCGACCGCCCAGGCGATGGCGCCGGCCTGCAACGGGGTGAACATCCGGACGTCGGCCTCGACCCGGTCGTCGATCAAGGTCCGCCTCGGCAGCGCTGCGACCCTGACGGTGTCGGGCTCCGTCACCGGTGCGTCCTGGAGCACGACATGCCAGACGCGGAAGTCTGGGTCGGGCTGGTACCGGGTCACCGAGATCAACGGCGCGTCGGTCACCGCCCTCTACGGCGTTGCGGTCCTCTATGCGGCGACGGGCATCCTGACGCCGGCGGCCGTCACGCCGCCATCCAGCCCCGCGCCCACCGTGGCGCCGCCGATCGCCGACGCCACGCCGGCGCCGAATTCCGCGACCGATCCTCCACCGGCCCCGAACGACCCCGCTCCCACGCCGGAGTCCACGGCCGCGCCAACCCCGGCGACGACGGCCGCGCCAACCCCGGCGGCGACGGCCGCGCCCGACCCGGGCATCGATCTCGTCCCGGCCTGCGACGGCGTGAACATCAGGACCTCCGCCTCGACCAGCGCGCCGATCAAGGTCCGGCTCGGGAGGAACAACACGCTCACCGTGACCGACACGGTCGCCGGGGCGGCGTGGGGGACCACCTGCCCGACCTGGAAGTCCGGCTCCGGCTGGTACCGCGTCACCCACATCAACGGCACCTCGGTGAGCACCCTGTACGGGGTCGCCGCGCTCTACGCCGCGACCGGCATCCTGACCAGCCCGGTCACCGCGTCGACGACTGGCGTCACCGGCCTGGGACCGATGACCACCTTCTACGGCCGCGGCTACGGCCACGGTGTCGGGTTGTCGCAATACGGGGCCCGCGGGCGGGCCCTGGCCGGCCAGTCCGCGGCCGACATCCTGGCCCACTACTACGCGAACACGACGATCGGCTCGATGCCGAGCGACACCCCGATCCGGGTCCTCGTCCTCGACGACTTCAGTCCGACAGCGACGGCACCCCTGGCGATCTACAGCCGCGGCGGCCCGTCGTCGGTGACCGCTGCCGGCGCAACCGTCCCGACCGACGGCCGCCTCCGCCTCTTCGCGCCGGCGACGCCCGGAGCCGGCTGGCGGCTCGTCATCGACGCCGCCGGGGGAGCGGTCCTGTACGACGCCGTGGCGCCAACGGACTTCCGGATCGCGAGCGCAACCGCCGACTCGGCGATCCAGGTCTATTCGAAGCCATCCGTCTACGACCTCTACCGAGGGAGCCTGCGGGTCCTGGCGACCGGGAGCACGGTCGATGTCGTGAACGAGCTCCCGCTCGAGAGCTACCTTCGCGGCGTGGTCCCGGCCGAGATGCCGTCGTCGTGGCCGCTCGAGGCGCGCCTCGCCCAGACGATCGCTGCCCGCTCCTACGCCGCCTACCACGTCCGTCCGACGGCCGGAACCTTCGACGTCTACGACGACACCCGTTCCCAGGTCTACGGCGGCGTGAAACGCGAACAGGCCGCTGGCGACGCGGCGATCGCCTCGACGACCGGGCAGGTGCTGCGGAGCGGCGGGGCCGTGGCCGACACACTCTTCCACTCGACGGCGGGCGGGGCCACGGAGAACAACGAGAACGTCTTCGTCTCGTCCACCGGGGCGAAGGTCGCATCACCGGTGAGCTACCTCCGCGGTTCGTCAGACCGCGATCCCGCCGGCGTTCCCTACGACGCCGCTGGGCCCTACGCCACCTGGCAGACGAAGGCGTACTCGCTGGCCGACCTCTCGGCGATTCTCGCCTGGGATTCGCGAACGAACGTGGGCACCCTCTCCGGCCTCGACCTTCGAAACCGGGGTGTGTCCGGCCGGCTCATCAGCGTCACCCTCGTCGGGTCGAGCGGAACGAGGGTCGTGTCCGGCGACGTCTTCGTCGCCGCCTTCAACGCCGGCCGGCCGCCCGCCGACCCGCCGCTGCGCTCGACGCTGCTCGACCTGGCCCCGATCCCGTAGGGCCTCGGGGCTAGCCGATCGTGTACACGACGGCGACGGTCACGGAGACCTCATTCGAACCCGGCTGCACGGGGGTCCTCGCGTCTGGTGCGGCGAGGCCCGCGGCGGCGCCGTAATAGACGGGATAGGGGATCGGGGCCACCGTCTCGCTGATCGACGAGACGCCCGTGATCGAGACGCCGGCCGCGGTCGCGAGCGTCTGGGCCTTCGCCTTCGCCTCGGCCATCGCGGTCTGGCGGGCCTGCTGCTCCGCGGCCGTCTGGTCGGCGACCCGGAAGGCGATGCTGTCGAGCGAGGTCGCGCCGGCGGCCAGCGCGCCATCGATCGCTCCACCGACCTTGTCGAGGTCCCGGATCGTGACGGCGACGGCGTTGAACAGGCTGTAGCCGGTGAGTCGTGGTGGATTGGTGCTCGTCGAGTAGTCGTACGTCGGGCTGAGCGACAGGATCGTCGTCTGGATGTCCCTGTCGGCGATACCCAGCTTCTTGAGGCTCGCCAGCACCGCTGTCATCGCCGTGGCGTTGGCCGATCGGACGGCCTCCACCGTCTTCCCGGCCGAGGTGACGCCGAGACGAAGGTCCGCGATGTCGGGCCTGATCACGATCGATCCGGTCCCGCTCACGCTGATCGTGTGCTCCGCGGTGGTGGCCGTCGGATCGGTCGCCAGGGCAGCGTGCGGGGTGAACGCCGGGGCGGCGAGCACGGCCGCGAGCAGGCCGACCGCGAGGCCCGCGGCCGTCCAGCGGACACGCGTGCCGGGGATTGGAGTGCGTACGGCGATCGTGGAACGAGGCATCGGAGGCTCCAGTCAGCTGGTCGACGGCGGTGTGGCCGCCTTGCCTCGCAGACGCCGCCGGCGGGCTCTCGGTTTCCCGCGCGACCCGCCGGGACCCCTCCGGGCGACTGCCCGAAGCGGCCACTCGGAGCCGCGCAGCGCTCGAAGCGCCGCACCCGAAGGCTGCTACCCTCGCGTCGCTGGAGCGGCATCGGATCGCTACCTCTCGGGCCTCCTGGAGGACTACGAGTACCCGGAGGAGAAGGTCGCCGCCGCCCTCCAGGCGCTCGAGGGGCTGCCGGTCGGCTGACGATGGGCATCCCCAGGGCAGCCTGCCGGGAGATCACACGCCGTTCATAGGTGGCGGCTACAGTTCCCGGGTGACCACCGACGGCCTGGCCCTGGCGACCCGGGGGCTCGTCAAGCGCTATGGCTCCAGGCCCGCCCTGGCCGGCCTCGACCTGTCCGTGCCAACGGGCGTCGTCTATGGCTTCCTCGGCCCGAACGGGGCCGGCAAGACGACGACGATGCGGCTGCTCACGGGCCTCATTCATCCTGATGCCGGCTCGATCGAGGTCCTCGGGCGGCCGTTCGGACGCGGCGACCGCCATCGATTGTTCGAGGTCGGGTCACTCATCGAGTCGCCCTCGTTCTACCCGTATCTCTCTGGTCGTCAGAACCTGCGGGCGCTCGCGGCGACCGGGGCGCCGACACCGGCCGCCCGGATCGAGGAGCTCCTCGAGCTGACCGGCTTGCGTGATCGGGCGAAGGACAAGGTCCAGACGTACTCGCTGGGGATGAAGCAGCGCCTTGGCATCGCCGCGGCGCTGCTGAGCGACCCACGCCTCCTGCTCCTGGATGAGCCGGCCAATGGTCTCGATCCGGCCGGCATCGTCGCCATGCGCGAGACCCTCCGCCACCTCGCCTCGACCGGCAAGACGGTCTTCGTCTCGAGCCACGTCCTGGGTGAGGTCGAGCAGCTCGCCGACATGATCGGGATCATCGCCGCGGGCCGGCTCATCCGCGAGGGCCCGATCGACCAGCTGCTCGCGGGCGTCGGCGAGGTTCGGGTCCGGGTCTCGGTCGACCAGCTGGCAGCGGCCCGGACGGCGCTGGCGAGTCTCGTCCCCGACGACGCGGTGGCGGCGACGGACGGCGAGGAAGGCTGGCTCACGGTCAGGATCGAGGCCGGACGGGCGGCGGACGTCAACCGGACCCTGGCCCAGGCCGGGATCTTCGCCTCGGGCCTCGAAGCCGGCAGCGACCTCGAGTCGCTCTTCCTCGAGCTGACCCGGGAGAATTGCTGGCCGGTCACGAAGGCACGTTCTTCGGCCTTGCGGGGAGCGGCGCGCCCGCCGACCAGCCGCCGGGCGGCACTGCCGGCCCGTCGCGATGAGGATCTTCGTCGCCACCCTGCGCAAGCTCGTCCGACGGCCGGCAACGTTCGTGACCCTCGGCCTCCTGATCGGGCTCCTGGGAATCATCCTCATCGCCGTCAGCGCCACCGCGGGCCAGAACGGCAGCGAACGGGCCCGACAGGAAGCCCTCCTCCTCGTGACGTTCCCGGGTGCCTACACCACGGTCCTGTCCTTCATCCTCGGCCTCGGCGGTCTCTTCGCGCTCCTCTACGCGGCGGCGATCGCGGGCTCGGAGTGGACGTGGGGGACGCTGAAGTCGGCAGTCGCCCGCGGCGAGAGCCGGAGCCGCTACCAGCTCCTGTCGTTCGCCGCGATCGCCGTCGCGATCGGCGTGGGCGCGCTCGTGGCCTTCGGTGCCGGCATCGTGCTGGCGATCGTCGGCGCCAACATCGCCGGCGTCTCGACAGCCGGCCTGAACGACGCCGACACGCTCAAGACGCTCCCCGAGCTCCTCGGCCGCGGCTGGCTCGCGATCGTCGAGGAGGGCGCCCTGGGCTTCGCGATCGCGACCCTGGCCCGGAGCCAGCTCGCCGGGATCGGGGTCGGCATCGGCCTCTACTTCGGCGAGCAGTTCGCCTCGATCTTCCTGTCCGACGTCGTCAAATACCTGCCCTTCAACGCGGCGAACGCAGTCGTGGCAACGCCCGGCGAAGGTGGGCTGAGCGCCGGCGGCAACCGCGTCGTGGCGAGCCTCGATCCCAACCAGGCCCTGCTGGTCGTGCTGGCCTGGCTGATCGGAGCGCTCGCCGTTTCGACGCTGTTCACGGAACGGGCCGAGATCTCCGGCTGATCGAATTCGGTCGCGAGGGTGCATTCCCCACGCCCGCGCGGTCCACAATGGCACCATGAAGGGCGACCGAGTCGAAGCCGTGGTCGACACCGGCCAGGGCACGCAGACGTTCGAGATCGTGGCGACGAAGGCCGGCCGCAGGATCGAGGTCGTGACGTCGCGGGGCGTCGTCGAGGTTCGCGAGGTGACGCGATCGGGCACGCCTGTCCGGACCGGACGGTTCATGGCCAACCGCCTGATCGCCCTCGTCGAACATCCGGCCGCCGACGAGCGCGGACGGGTCGAGATCTCGACCCGTCACCGGATCCAACCTAGTACCTGAGGACTGACCCGGCGACGCGGCGGGCGGCTCGGCCGTGGCCGCCGATCAGGTGGCCGCCCGGGCGCTGTCCGGCAGTCTGCGAAACGTGCATGGATGGCCGAGCGGCATGGTGATCCACGGGACTAGATCGTCACCTGTCAAGGGGAATCGAGGCCGGGAACCGGCGTCCGTGACCGATGTGGTCCGGCAGTGAAGGCTGGCCTTCCTGAGCTCAGCCGCCGCTCTCCATCGGCATGCCGGCAGCCACCCAGTCGGCCATCCCGCCGTCGAGCGAGGTCACCGATGGGAAGCCGGCGCCGAGCAGGATGTCCCGGCCCTGGGCGCTGCGGTTGCCGGAGTGACACACGACGAGGATTTGCCGGTCGCGCGGCAGCTCGCCGAGCCGATCGGCGAGCTCACCCAGCGGAATGAGGGTCGCGCCGGGAATGTGGCCGTCGGTCCACTCGGCCGGCTCGCGGACGTCGAGGACGAACGCGCCGCCATCCCGGAGCGCCGCCGCCTCGGCGACGGTCACCGTCGGGGCGAGCGCCGGCGGGGAGGTGCTCTCGCCGCTTGGCGCCGCGGCCGCAGCGCAGCCGGCAACGAGCAGGAGGGTCAGGATCGAGGCGAGGGCGCGGGACATCACGTGCTCCGAAGTGCGGGTTCGCCGCCCAAGGGTCGGTGACGCGGCCGCCGGCGGAACAGGGCCGGGTAGCACGGAATGGAGAGGCCGCGGGCACGGGACGATCTGTTCCGCTCCCCGACGTGGGCCCGCAAAAGGTGCCGCGATCTGGTCGCGCCGTCGGGCATGATCGTGGCGATGGATCCGATCCCGCCCGAGGTCCTCCTCGCCGACTACCCCGGCCCGATGCGCGAGATCGGGGAGTGGCTTCGCGGGGTCGTCCGGCGGGCCAACCCGGGCGCGATCGAGCGCGTCCGCCCCGGCTGGCGCCTCATCGGCTACGACCTGCCGATCGGCCCGCGCCGGACCGTCTACTTCGCCATGATCTGGGCGGAGCCGATCCACGTCCATCTGGGCTTCCAGCACGGGGTCCTGATGGATGATCCGCATCGTCTCCTCGAGGGTCGCGGGATCACGAAGCAGGTCCGCTGGGTGACGCTCACCCCTGACTCGATGCTCGACGAGGCCGATCTCGCCGCGCTGCTCGGTGAGGCGGCACGGGTCGCGACGATGTCGCGCGGCGAGCGCGTCGCCCGGGCGATGGCCCTCGAGGAGGTCGCGGAATCATGACGGAGCCACGCCCGCCGCAACCGACCCTGACCGATGGCGTCGTCACCCTCCGCCCATGGCGACCGACCGACGCCGAGGCGGTCTTCGAGGCCTGCCAGGACCCCGACATCCCGCGCTGGGTCCCGATCCCGCAGCCGTACACGCTCGAAGATGGGCGCTGGTTCGTGAACCATGCTGCCGAGGAGTCGGCCACGGGCCCGAGCGCCCACTTCGCGATCGTGGACCCGGCGACCGATTCCCTCCTCGGCTCGATGTCGCGCCACGGCCTGTCGGACCATCGGATGATGTTCGGCTACTGGCTCGCGCGCGGCGCGCGCGGGCGAGGGGTCACGACCCGGGCACTCCGTCTGATCGTCGACTGGACGCTCGCGACGACGAAGGTCATCCGGCTCGAGCTCTACACCGACGTCGACAATGACCGCTCCGGTCGGGTCGCGCTTCGCGCCGGCTTCGAGTTCGAGGGGATCCGGCGGGCCTGGGACCTCGATCGCGACGGACACCCGATCAACGCCGCCTTCTACGTTCGAATCCGGCCGACGGGCTGAGCCTCGCAGGAACCGGCGCGAGAGGCACCCCTGCTATCGTCAGCGCATGGACGAGGAGCGTGCCGGGCGGGTCTCGAAACCCGTACCCTCGGCGGACCCGATCCAGGGGATCTGGCTCGGCCGGATCGCGTACCGCGAGGCATGGGCGCTCCAGAAACGCCTGCTCGACGCCCGCGTCGCCGGCAGCGCGCCCGACACCCTCCTGCTCCTGGAGCATGACCCGGTCCTGACCCTCGGCAAGAACGCCGAGGACGGGCACGTCCTCGCCACGCCACGCGAGCTCCGGCGCCGCGGCATCGAGGTCCTCCGCGTCGAGCGCGGCGGCGAGGTGACCTACCACGGACCGGGCCAGCTGGTGGCCTACCCGATCCTCCGGCTGGGTGACCGGGGGATCCTCGTCCGACCCCTCGTCCGGGCCCTCGAGGAGGCCATGATCGAGACCTGCGCCACGCTCGGCGTCCAGGCGACGCGCCGCGACGGCCATCCCGGCTGCTGGGTGATGGAACCCGGCCGCCCGGCCCGCAAGATCGGGGCCCTCGGCATCCGGATCGAGCGCGGCGTCAGCTACCACGGCATCGCCCTGAACGTCGACCCCGATCTCCGCGACTTCGAGCTCATCGATCCCTGTGGGGTGCCCGGGCTCGTCTCGACCTCGATCGCCGAGGAGCTCGGCCGGACCGCCGAGCCCCCGACGACCGAAGCCGTCCGCCGCGCGGGCGAGGTCTTCGCCGGGGCATTCGCGGCCGCGATCGGCGCGGGCCTCGAGTGGCGGGCGCCCGAGGATCTCGAGGCGATCGGGGGGCCGGCGCCCGAGCCCGTCGCCAGCGCGGTCGGGGCCCCCTGAGCGTGGCCGCCGGCCTGTTCGAGCTTCGAAAGGATCCGATCACCGGCTGGTGGGTCGCCACGATCGTCGATCGGGCCTTTCACCGCGACCGCTTCGCCCGGAACGCCGAGCAGATCGAGGACGGCGGCGACTGCCAGAACTGCCGGCTGCCGGAGGGCGACGGCGTCCGCCTGCGGGTGCTCAAGGACTACGCTTTCCACCTCGTCGGGACCGAGGAGGAGGCGAAGGAGGTCGACGAGCAGCTCGCCCAGGTCGCCCTGTCGAGCGCCCGGGCCGCCGGGAGCTGGCGCACGGTCGTCGCCCCGCCGGGCGAGCATCGAGCGCTCCACCAGGTCGGCTCGGCGATCGTCGAATCGATGGTCGCGGTGGCCCGCGATGCCCTCGCCGCTGCCCGCGTGGCCGACCAGACCGACTACCTCCAGGTGGTCCAGAACTGGGGAGCCCAGGCCGGGGCTCGGACCAATCACCTCTGCCTCGAGTTCTATGACCTGCCCCAGATCCCCCACCGAATCGCCGAGGAGATCGGCGGCGCGGCCCGGTACGTCATCCGGGAGGGAGAGTGCCCCTACTGCCGGCTCGTCCGCGAGACCGGCCAGACCGGCGACCGGCTCGTCTGGCAGGACGTCGACAGCGTTGCCTTCGCCCCGTGGGCGTCCCGGTCGCCGTTCGAGGTCTGGATCGTGCCCCGCCGGCACGAGGCCGACTTCGGGCGGGCCACGGAAGCCGACATTCGGGCCACCGGGGCTGCCCTGCGGAACGTCCTCGGCAGCCTCGCTCGGACCCTCGACGGCCCGCCCTACAACCTCGTCCTCCACACGGCGCCCCTGCGCGAGCGGGTCGATGCCACGTATCACTGGCACTGGGAGGTCCACCCGCGCCTGCGGGCGATCGCCGGCCTCGAGCTCGGGACGGGGCTTCCGGTGAATCCCGTCTCCCCGGAGGATGCGGTCGAGGAGCTCCTTACCTCGGCCGCCGGGGCCGTGGAGCCGGCCGGTTGAGATCCCCGCGTCACATCGGTGGCGGGCCCCCCGTCCCTCGGCTAGGAGGCGCGCGACCCCCACTCCGCGTGCCGCCGCCCGTCACGGAAGGACCAGGATGCTCGGCAGCAGCGAGCCGGGGGGCTTCGCGATCACGAATGGCGCCGTCCAGCGCCGGCTGGTCCGCACCCCGATGACCGGCACCTGGGACCGCGACTCCGCGGGTGTCTTCGTCGAGACCCTGTTCGCCAAGCACCACGGCGAGATCTACGCCTACCTCCTCCGGATGCTCCGCGACCCCGAGCTCGCGGCCGACCTTACCCAGGACGCGTTCGTCAAGGCCTACCGCGCCTACGACACCCTCCAGAAGGGGGAGAACGCCCGCGCCTGGCTGTACCAGATCGCCCACCGGGTCGCCCTCGACGACTTCCGCCGCCGCAAGATCGTCCGCTTCCTGCCGTTCACCGGCGAGGGCAAGGGCTCCGCTCCGTCGGCCGAGCGGCTGGCCATGGACCTCCGCCTGTCCGGGCCCCTCGAGCGGGCGATGGCCCGGATCCCGGAGCGCCAGCGAGCGGCCCTGCTGCTGGCCGAGGTCCACGACCTGACCGGGCTCGAGCTCGCCGCGGCGCTCGGCATCAGCCACGTCGCCGCCCGGGCCCTCCTGACGCGCGCGCGCCAGAGCCTGCGTGAGGCGCTCGCCGGCGAGAAGGCGGCCGAGGCCGCGGCCGAGGCGGAGCGGGACGCCGCCTATGCCCGGGGCGAGGGAACGGGCCGATGACGGTGCCGTTCCGCCGCCGCCACAACGATGCCGAGGCGTCGCATGATCGCGCCCGGTCACTGATCGCCACCGGCTTCCTCGAGCCGACCGAGCCGGCGGACGCGGCCTGGCTCGAGGGACACCTGGCCGGCTGCAGCGAATGCCGCGCCGACCTCGCCGCGTTCGCGGCCGACCGCGAGCTCCTGCGAGCCCTCCGCGACGATGCCCCCCCGCCGCCGCGCGACCTGTGGGCGCGGACAGCCGCGGAGATCGAGCGCGGCGCCGGCCGGCGGGATCGACGATCACGCTCGGCGGCCGGGACGAGGATCGGCCGGATCCCGCTCGGGGTCGCCTCGGGGGTCATCGTCGTCCTCGTCGTCGTCGCCACGTCCCTCTTCCCGAGGGACCGCCAGATTCCCCTTGGAACGAAGGCGCCGGCTGGCTCCGACGTCGCGGTGGTGACGCCACAGCCCGAGGCCACGCCGCTCGCGGTCACCACCAAAGCGCTGACCTGGGTCGAGGAGCAGAGCGACGGCACCTACCAGATCGTGTCCGCCGACGTCGCCGAGGTCTGCACCTCCGATCCGGAGGCCTGCGCCCCGATCGACGACGGGTCGACGTCGCGCCTCACGCTGACGAGCGAGCCGCAGGCCGTCGTCCTCTCCCCGAACAGCGATCAGCTGGTCGTCGTCTCGGCGGCCTCGCCTGCCGGCGGCGGTGAGGTCCTCATCGTGCCGGTGCCCACCCCGGAGGCGAGCGGCGGGCCGGGGTCGACGCCGCCGGCCACCGCGACACCAGCGCCGGAGGCGACCCCGACGGCCGTGGCGACCCCGACCCCGACTCTGGCTCCCGGGGAGACCGTGGGCCCGACGATCGCGCCCACCCAGACCCCGAGCCCTGACGGCAGCCAGTCGATCCTGTCCGGTGTCATCGTCGTCGGTGAGGCCGAGTACTCGGCGGCCGGGGACTGGCTCGCATTCTCGGCTCGCCCCCTCGACGGCAGCGCGGGGCCCGACCTCTACCTCTGGCGAGTCGGTGACGAGGCCGGCGCGGTCGCGGTGACCGACGACCATCGAACGTTCTTCGCCGGCTGGCTGGGCGGCCTGATTCTGGCCAGCCGGGTCGAGCCGGCGGGCGACCCGGGGCAGCTCGAGTCGCCGAGCCCCTCGGAGACCCCGGGAGGCCCGGCCGGACCGACCGCCAAGCCCGGCAAGACCCCGAAGCCGGGCAAGACGCCGCCGGCCGGCCCGAATTCGAGCCCGACCTCCGACACGACACCGACCGCCTCGGGGCTGCCGGCGGAAGATCGGCCCGTCTCGTTCCTGTTCGATCCGGAGAGCTCGGCGATGCTCGACCTCGCCGGGGCCGACATCTGGCGCCCGGTCGTCAATCCCACGTCGCGGACGATCGTCTACTGGTCCGGGACCCTCGTCCCCGATGCGACCGGCACCGGCTGGGATCTGGGTACCGGGCGACTGGTGATCGACGGCTGGAGCGACCCCGCGGACGTGTCGGCGAGCCCGGATCCCGAGGCGACGACCGATCCCGGTGCCACACGGTCCCCGCCCCGGTTGACGCCATCGGCGGATCCATCGGCGAGCGCCGAGCCGACGCCACCGCCCGGGCCGGCCGGCTCGCCGGTCGTCCTGGCCGAGGGACCGATCAGCGACTTCGACATCCGCTTCGATCCGTCGGGCACCCGCCTCGCAGTCTGGATCCGGAACCCCGAGAACGACCAGGTCGGGACCCTTCGACTCGTCGCCATCGATCCCGCGACCGGCGCCATCGATCCCGGGGTCGACCCGCTGCCGGCGGCCGCGGCGCTGCGCGGCTTCTCGATCGACGAGGGCCGGCTGGCCTGGGTCACGCCGCCCGGCCAGGACGGCGAGTCGAGCCATGTCCACGTCCTCGCCTGGGAAGGCAACGAGTTCGGCGAGGTCCGGAGC
Organism: uncultured Chloroflexia bacterium; assembly: GCA_963719145.1. Classification (GTDB taxonomy): domain Bacteria; phylum Chloroflexota; class Limnocylindria; order Limnocylindrales; family CSP1-4; genus UBA5189. The sequence goes on along the minus strand of CAVRAX010000003.1, from coordinate 354,550 downwards.
ATCGCCGGGGATCACCTCTTCGTCGTCCACTGATCGAGGGTCCCGGCCCGGCGCCGCTTCCGGCGCCCGCGCCAGTCACCCGTCGGCCGTCGGGCGGGCCGCCGCGACGCGGTCAAATGCCGTATCGTCGGTCCGTGCGACCCAGCAGGACGGTCGCGGTCGCGGTGCTCACCACCGCGCTCGCGCTCGGCGCGCTGCCGGGCCTCGCGGGCTCTCATGAACCGAGCCGCGAGCAGGCCCTCGATGCAGCGTCGTTCCGGGATGTCATCCTCGCGGCGGCCGGCGACCGGGCGATCGAGACGATCGCGGCGCCGGATCAGGCGAACGCGGCGGCCGGCCGGCTGGCCGCGTCATCGGCGTTCAGCGACTCGCCCGTCGCATCGGGGGAGGGCCCCGCGGACCGCCCGGCGATGGCCCTCCCGAAGGTCCCCTCGTCGTGGGACTGGAAGCCGCCTCGCTACACCCTTGCCGGCTACGCCACCTTCTACGACAACGGGACGACGGCGATGCGCCTGCCTCGAGGGACGGTCGTCGTGATCTGCGGCAACAACGGCTGCCTGGAGCGGACGGTCACCGACTACGGCCCGATCAAGAAGGAGCGGGTCGTCGACATGTACCGGCCGGACTTCTTCCAGATCTGCGGCTGTGGCTGGTGGGCCGGCACGACCTGGGTGACCGTCTGGGTCTACTGATCGGGTAGACTCGACGTCGACCTTCGCGACCGGCCACGAGAGCCGGGGACGGGCCCCGTGAGGCCGGAAGGGAGGACGCACCGAGTGTCACGTCGCAGCCAGGCGACGAGCCCGCGACCGGAGGCCCGCCGGCCGTGGTGTCGCCCGTGACCGGACGCCGGATCATGACCGCGGAGGAGATCCGCCGGGCGGTGATCCGCATCTCCCACGAGATCGTCGAGAAGCACGCCGGGACGGACGGCCTCGTCCTCGTCGGCATCCAGCGCCGCGGCGTCCCGATCGCCCGGCGTCTCGCGGAGGCGATTCGCGCGCACGAGTCCGCGACCCTGCCGGTCGGCGCGCTCGACATCACCTTCTACCGCGACGACCTCTCGATGCTCGCCCAGCAGCCGGTCGTCAAGGGCACGGACCTGCCGTTCGACGTCACCGGCACGACCGTCGTCCTCGTCGACGACGTCCTGTACACGGGCCGGACGATCCGGGCCGCGATGGACGCCCTGATGGAGTACGGGCGCCCGACCGCGATCCGGTTGGCCGTGCTCGTCGACCGGGGCCACCGGGAGCTGCCGATCCGGGCCGATCATGTCGGCAAGAACGTGCCAACCTCGCGGGAGGAGCTAGTCCGGGTCCGGATCGAGGAGGTCGACGGGGAGGACGCGGTCGACATCGATCGGGCGGTGGCGCCGGAACCGATCGCGGCGCGGGCCACGTGACCGCGCTGGGCGATCCGGCCCTGGCCGCGCCCGACGAGGTGGTCGTGGCCGAATCCGAGGGCGTCGACGAGGCCGGTGGCGCCGACAACCCCGCGCCGGCCGGGTTGTGGCCGCATCGCCACCTCCTCGACGTCGACGTCCTGACCCCCGACGAGCTGGACCTCGTCATGCGGACCGCCGACACGATGGCCGAGGTTCTCGCCCGGCCGATCCCCAAGGTCCCGGCGCTTCGTGGCTGGGGCGTGACCAACCTCTTCTACGAGGCCTCGACGCGGACGCGGGTCAGCTTCGAGGTCGCCGCCAAGAACCTCTCGGCAGACATCGTCAACGTGACCGCCTCGGCCTCGTCGGTGACGAAGGGCGAGTCGCTCGTCGACACGATCCGGACGCTCGAGGCCCTGGGGGCGCGGATCATGGTCATCCGCCATGCGACCTCCGGCGCTCCCTGGCTCGCGGCGGCGACGTTCGGCGGCAGCGTCGTCAACGCCGGCGACGGCTGGCACGCCCACCCGACCCAGGCCCTCCTGGACCTGTACACGATGCGGGCCCACCTGGCCGGGGGCTCGGTGGCCGGTCGGAAGGTCGTGATCCTCGGGGACGTCATGCACTCCCGGGTCGCCCGGAGCAACATCTGGTCGCTCACCGCGGCGGGGGCCGACGTCTGGGTCTGCGGCCCGTCGACGCTGCTGCGGGGGTTCGAGGCCTGGGCCGCGACAGGGGTCGGCGGCTCGCGCCGGCTGACGGTGACGTCCGACGTGGCGGCCGCCCTGCGCGAGGCCGACGTCGTGATGGCCCTGCGGATCCAGAGGGAGCGGATGGCGTCCGGGTTGCTCCCGTCCCTCCGCGAGTACGCGGCCCGGTTCGGGCTGACCCGGGCGCGGCTGGCGCTCGCGAAGCCGGATGCCCTCGTGATGCACCCGGGCCCGATGAACGAGGGAGTCGAGATCGCGCCGGACGTGGCGGCCGGGACGCAGTCCGTGATCACGGACCAGGTGGCGAACGGCGTCGCGATCCGGATGGCGGTGCTGTACCTGCTGGCCGGGTCCCGGGGGGCGGGCGAGTGACGGTCGAGGTCGTGCCCGGCGCGGGCCCCGGCGGGGCCGTCGGTGTCCGCTTGGCCGACCTCGAGATCAGCCGGGCCTGGCTGGTCGACCCGGCTTCCGGCCGCGAGGGCCCGGGCGAGCTCGTGGTCGAGGACGGGACCCTGGTTGCGGTCACGTGGCTGGAGGGCGCCGAGGCCGAGGGCATCGATGCCTCCGGCGTCGTCGTCGCGCCCGGGTTCACCGACCTCCACGCCCACTTCCGCGAGCCCGGCAACGAGGACGCCGAGACCGTCGCGACCGGGCTGGCCGCCGCCGCGCACGGTGGCTTCACGACCGTCTGCGTCATGGCCAACACGACGCCGGCGCTGGACGAGCCGTCGGTCCTGGCCCGGATCCGGGACGCGGCGGCAGCCTCCGGGTCGCCCGTGGCGCTGCTCGCATACGGAGCGGTCTCGGCCGGTCGGGCCGGGGAGCAGCTGGCCGCCCTCGGCGAGCTGGCCGACGCGGGAGTCGTCGGGTTCAGCGACGATGGCTCGCCGATCTGGTCGGCCACCCTCTTCCGGAATGCGCTGGCCTACGCCGGGATGCTCGGCCTGCCGATCATCGACCATCCCGAGGACCCCACGCTTACCGACGGTGCCGAGGCGAACGACGGCCTCGTCGCGACCGTCCTCGGGCTCCACGGCTGGCCGTTGGCCGCGGAGGCGGACGCGGTGGCACGTGACCTGGCGGTCCTGGCCGACGTCGTCCAGGACGTGCCGGGCGCACGGCTCCACCTGACCCATCTCTCGACGGCCGCCTCGCTCGAGCTGGTGCGCACGGCGAAGGCCCGCGGCCTGCCCGTCACCTGCGACGTCACGCCCCATCACCTGGCCCTGACCGAGGAGTGGCTGGCCGGAGCGCGGCGCTGGAGCTGGGAGGCGCTCGATGACGGCGGCGCGGCCCGCGATCCGTGGCGCGACGGCGCGATCACGGCGCCCCCGTTCGATCCATCGCTGCGGGTGAACCCGCCGCTCCGCTCGGCGGTCGATGCGGCCGCCTGCCTGGTCGCCCTGGCCGACGGCACGGTCGATGCGATCGCCACGGACCATGCCCCCCACACGGAGGTCGACAAGGCGGTCGAGTTCGGGCTCGCGGCGAACGGGATCAGCGGCATCGAGACCGCGATCGGCGTCGTTCTCGCCGCGGTCGATGCCGGCCGCCTCACGCTGGCTTGCGCCATCGAGGCGCTGACGACCGGCCCAGCGCGGGTCCTCGGCGATCGAGCGCCGGGTGGCGCGCGGCCGCGCGGGCTCATCGAAGGCGAGCCGGCCGATCTCGTCGTCTTCGATCGATCCGCCTCGTGGCGGGTCACCGCCGATGCGCTCGCCTCGAAGGGCAAGAACTCGCCCCTCCTCGGCCGCGACTTGGCCGCTCGAGTGCTCCTCACCGTCGCCGGCGGGCGTGTCGCCCACGAGGCTGCCGAGGCCTGACGCCAGCCGCGCCGCCTACGGGGACTCCACGCCGTCGGCCCAGGCGACGACCGTGACGACGAAGCGGTCGAGGCACCGCTGCCGATCTACCGGTTGGCACCCGCCGGCTCGGGCGTCGTCGAAGTGGCCGATGAAGACGACGGGTGTCCTGGAGCGCTCGCCCTCAGGTGGGTCCGGGTGGGCCCAGGACGTGTCCGGGCCATCGAACACGGGGTGCACTGCGGGTCCTGCCGGTGGGCCGATCGAGACGAGGGTGTCGGCGTTCACGCGCCTGGTCGGCTCGGGGGCCGCCATCAGCCACGTGAAGTCGATCGAGCAGTCGCCGTCGAGGAGCTGGACGACGGGTGGCATGGGGGCCGGGCACGGGACCGGCTCCGGAGGTGCGTACCAGCCGGCGACCGCGATGACGCTGTCGTCGTCCTTCGCCTGGATCACGATCGCGTCCGCCACCGTGATCACCTGCAGGCCGTTTGCCTCGGCCGGGAAGCTCGACGACGGCCCGTCGCTCGAGCCGCGCATCAGGGTCGTCAGCAGGAGCGTGGCCCCGAGCGCGGCAAGGAGGATCAAGGCGACACTGACCGGCACGCCCTGGCGATCGCTCGTCACGGCGGGAGCATGGGTCGCGGGCGGGCGGTCGGCAAGGCCCGTCCGGCGGCTACGATGGAGGGAATGGCCGCCAAGCCGCAGCTGAACCGCGATTACGAGCGCCGGGCCTACTGGCACGCAACGATGCCGGCGCTCCACGACCGGAGCGGGCGGCAGCTACCGGACACGGTCGACGTCGCGATCGTGGGCGGCGGCTACACTGGGGTTGCCGCGGCCCGCAAGCTCGCGCTCCAGGGGGCGAAGGCGGTTCTCCTCGAGGCCGAGACGCTCGGCTTCGGGGCCGCTACCCGGAACGGCGGGATCGCTCATCCCGGCTTCAAGTGGGGCCCCCGGTCGCTCCAGAAGCGATACGGCCTCGGGACTGCGCGATCGATCTACCTGGAGACCCTCGAGGCGCTCGGGCTCGTCTTCGGGCTCATCCGCGACAACGACATCGATGCCGAGCTTCGGCCGAGCGGCTGGCTCGAGCTGGCCTGGGCGCCGAGCCACTTCGACGACTTCGCGGACGAGGCCGTCGCCCTCGACGAGCTCGGCGTTCGCGCCCGGGTCGTCGACAAGGATCGTCTCCGTGAGGAGATCGGGACGGATGCCTATCACGGTGGCCTGGCCCTCGACCCGGGCGGCGTGCTCCATCCGGGGAAGTGGTTCGCCGGGCTCGTCGGGCTGGCCGAGCGGGCCGGCGCCGACCTCCACGAGCGGACCCCGGTCCGGGCGATCCGGCCCCAGGCCGACGGCCGGTTCGTGGTCGAGACCGGCCGGGGCGCGATCCTGGCCCGCGACGTCCTCGTCGCGACGAACGGCTACGTCGATGGCGCCGCCCCGAGCGTCCGCCGCCGGATCGTCCCGATCGGGAGCTACATCATTGCCACGGAGCCGCTGCCGGCCGACCTGGCCCGCGAGCTCTCGCCGGCCGGGCGGGCCTACTTCGACACGAAGAACTTCCTGTCGTACTGGCACGTCTCGGCCGACAGGCGACTGATCTTCGGCGGCCGGGTCAGCTTCATCCCGACCACCGTCGACCGGACGGCCCGGCTGCTGTTCCGGCGGATGCTCGAGGTCCACCCGCAGGTGGCGGGCTACCGGGTCGAGTACTCGTGGGGCGGGAAGGTCGCGATGACCCTCGACCGGATGCCCCACATCGGCCGGCTCGGTGGGGTCATGCACGCTGTCGGGTACTCGGGGACGGGCGTGCTCATGTCGACGTACCTCGGGACGCGGGCCGCGGAGTGGCTGGGCGGCGGGGAGCCGCCCGCGCTGGCGAAGCTGCCATTCCGGCTGGTGCCGGCCCCGTACGAGGGCCGGCCATGGTTCCTGCCGATCATCGGCGAGCTGTTCCGCTGGCAGGACCGGTTGGCCGTCCGCGGCGTGCCGGCCCCGGACGGCAAGAGCGGCGAACGAGGCGCGGCCAATTCATAGCGTCCGGGCGGTGGGATCGGCCGCCGCGGTCCTGTTGGTCGCCGTGTTCGCCGCCGCGTTCGGCGCCGTGTTCGTCGCCGCGTTCGGCGCCACGCCGGCGGCATTCGCCGCGGACCCGGGGTCGCCGTCCGGACCGCCGGCCTCCGCGCGTCCGAGCTGCGCAGATCGCTTTCCGGCCGAGGGTCCCGCCGGCGTCGACCTCCAGCTCGGGTGCATCGTCAACGAGATCGCGGGGACGTACCTGGGAACCGCCCCGGCCTCTGACGCGCGGCCACCCCGCCTGTCCGACTACGCCTGGCCGATCGGGCTGACGATCGCCGGCCTGACTGGCCTGCTGCTGGCGCTCCGACAGATCCAGCGGGCCGGTGGACGGCGGCTGGCTCCGGCGACACCTTCCGCCTGGTGGTCGTGCCCGAGCTGTCGATCGCTCAACGTGGCCAGCCGGACCGAGTGCTACCGATGCGGTGCGTCGATGGCCGACAGCTCGATCGAGGTCCGGACCGACGCCGAGCCGCCGGCGGCGCAGTCGTTCGGGCGGCGAGCCGGCGACGAGTGAGCGTGCCGCATAGCCGACCGCGTCGCCGCCGTGGCGCGGCCGATCGGCTGCCGTCGGCCGACATTTCGGTCATCCGGCGAAGGAAGCGTGCCGACCCGACCGATTCGGGGATCTCAGCCCTCGGTTGACCGACGAACCGATCAGGCGGCGGCGGAGCGCCGCGGTTCGCCGCCTCGTTCGTCGCATGGCCGGAATTCCGGTCAGCCGCGGATTTGAAGCTCGATCCGAGGGACTGAGGCTCGATGCAGCGGATTGAGACTCGAGCGGGCGATGGTCTGCTCGGATCTGCCCCGGATGGCCCGGACTACGGACCGTCCCTGGCCAGCTCGCGAAGGAGCTCGAGCAGCCGGTCGATGTCGGCGCGCGTGGCCTGGGTGTTGAGGATCCCCGCCCGCAGCCACGTCCCGCCGCGGAGGCGGGTCGTCGTGAGCCAGCCGTCGCCCGAGGCCTCGAGGGCCGCGGCCAGGCGGTCCTGGTGGGCGTCGAGGTCGGGTCCGTCCGCGAGGCCGTCCGGTCGATGCCGAAAGCAGACCACGGACAGCGGCGGGACGGCCGGCAGCGCCTCGAACGCCGGGTCGGCGGCGACTCGCGCCGCGAGGTGCGCGGCGAGGTCGATGTTGGCCTCGACCAGCCGGGCGAAGCCCGCCGTCCCGACGTGCTTCCACGACAGCCACAGCTTGAGCGCCCGCCAGGGGCGGGTCCCCTCGAAGCCGAGCCGCCAGAAGTTGAGCTGGCCGGCCTCGCCATGGCCCGCCGCCCTCGCCGGCTCGGCCTCCCCGTGGTCCGCCGCCCTCGCCGGCTCGGCCTCCCCGTGGTCCGCCGCGCCGGCCGGCTCGGCCGACGCCGGCGGCGTGGGCTCTGCCGACGCCGGAGGCGCGTGCCCGGCCCGGTAGTACTCGGGCCGCCGGCTGCCGAAGGCGGCTTCGAGGTCGGCGCCCCGCCGGACCACGAGGCCGCCGATGTCGTAGCCCTGGAAGAACCACTTGTGGGGGTCGACCGTCACCGAGTCGGCGCGCTCGAGGTCCGCGACGCGGGCGGCATCGCGCGGCGAGAACCGGGCCGCCGCACCGTAGGCGGCATCGACGTGCAGCCAGAGCTCCTCCCGCTCGGCAACATCGGCGAGCTCGCCGATCGCGTCGACCGAGCCCGTGTTCGTGGCCCCGGCGACGGCCGAGATCGCGATCGGCGTGAGGCCGGCCTCGCGATCCCGGGCGACCGCCGTGGCGATGGCGGCGCCGCGGAGCCGAAAGTCATCGTCGGCCGCCACGATGACGAGGCACTCCGGCGGGTAGCCGAGCTCGTCGATCGCCCGCCCGATCGAGAAGTGGGTCTGGTCCGAGGTATAGATCCGGAGGCCCTCCAGGGCGCGGCCGCGGGGCGGGCGGTCCAGGTCGAGGACCCGCGGCACGTGGACGTCGCGGGCCAGGGCCATCGCGATGAAGTTGGCCATGACCCCGCCCGACGTGAGGAGCCCGAAGCTCCCCTGCCCGTAGCCGACGAGGTCGCACAGCCAGCGGATGACCTCCTCCTCGACGAAGGCCGCGACCGGGCCGGCGTGCCAGACGTCGACGCCCTGCTGGGTGATCTGGGCGAGGATCTCGCCCATCATCGACGCGACGAGCGGCGGCGGGGTGAAGTAGCCGAACGAGCGGGGGTGCCAGGCGCTGGCCGTATGGGGCGCGATCCGCTCCCGGAACTCGTCGAGGAGCGCCGGGAGGGGGGTCGGAACGGTCGGTGCCGGTCCCGGCCTGCCGGCCGGCCCGAAGTACGCCGCCCGGAGCTCGGCGTACCCGGCCGGATCGCCCATCGCCCGCACCAGGGCGTGGTCGTACAGGTAGTCGAGCGCCGCCTCCCAGGTCGCCGCGCCGGCATCCCGGAGCGCCTCGCGCGACGCGGCCTCGTCACGGACGTCGAAGAGCTCGGGCTCGGGGTGCCAGGCGAAGGGCTCGGGAATGCCTTCGGGCGCCGGCTGTGGGGCGCTCTCGCGATCGGTCGACATCGAGGCGATGGTACGGGAGCGTCGCGCCGGCACGTTCGGTCGTGAACGGCTGCCGCGCGGCGGCCATACTCGGCTCCTGCGATCGAGGTCGACCAGGAGGCGGGCGTGGGCGAGCAGCGAACCATCGTGTTCTTCCCGGAAGGCGCCTACGGCCCGACGAACAACTGCGTCGGCATCGGCCAGGTGCTCCAGGCCCGGGGCCACCGGGTCGTCTTCATCGTCGAGGAGTCGTTCGCCGGGACGCTCGAGGCCCGCGGCTTCGAGGAGCGCCTGATGCGTCTCGGGCCACCCCCCGAGACGCCCGAGGTTCCCGGCCAGTTCTGGATCGACTTCATCCGCGACACGGCCCCGATCTTCCGGAAGCCGACGATCGAGCAGCTCGGCGAGTTCATGGCCCCGACCTGGCAGGCCCTCATCGACGGGTCGAAGTACGTCGACGACCGGCTTCGCGAGATCATCCACGAGCTCGACCCCGATGTCCTCGTCGAGGACAACGTCGTGGCGTTCCCGGCCCTCCCCGCGTCCGGCCGGCCCTGGGTCCGGATCATGTCATGCAACCCGGCCGAGCTGAAGGATCCCCGGATCCCCCCGTTCTCGTCGGGCTACCCGGCGGCTGATCGGACCCGCTGGCCGGCGTTCCTCGAGGAGGTCGAGCGGACGCATCGCGAGATGTGGACCGACTTCGACGCCTTCTGCCGCGATCGTGGCGCGCCCCGTCTCGCCTGGTCCGACGGCGGGCCGGACTTCATCCACGAGTCGCCGTGGCTGAACCTGTACTCCTACCCGGCCGAGGTCGACTACGCTCGCGATCGGGCGCTTGGCCCGACGTGGCACCGGCTCGACTCGACCGTCCGGGCCGCGACCGAGCCGTGGGAGCTGCCGGCGGACCTGCGCGACCGCGACGGCGCCCTCGTCTACCTCTCGCTCGGAAGCCTCGGCTCGGCCGACGTCGAGCTGATGCAGCGGCTCGTCGACGTCATGGCCACGACCCGCCACCGCTTCGTCGTCTCGAAGGGCCCGCTGGCCGACGAGATCCGGCTCCACGACAACATGACCGGGGCGGGCTTCCTGCCCCAGCCGGCGATCCTGCCCCAGGTCGACCTGGTGATCACCCACGGCGGCAACAACACCGTCACCGAGGCCCTCCACCACGGGCTGCCGATGATCGTCCTGCCGCTCTTCTGGGACCAGGTCGACAACGCCCAGCGGATGGACGAGACGGGGTTCGGCATTCGATTGCCGGCCTACGCCTTCGAGGACGCGGACCTGACCGGCGCACTCGATCTGCTGCTCGCCGACGACGCGCTCCGGGCCCGGCTGGCGGCGATGTCGGATCGGATCAAGGCCGCCTCCGGGACGGCCCGCGCGGCCGAGCTCATCGAGGGCGTGGCGATGACCGGGCAGCCTGTCGGGGGCGCCTGATCCGCCTCGCGCCGATACCATCCAGGGGTGACCGAACCGAGCCGACCAGCCACGGTCCGCGACGTCGAGTACAAGGGTGAGCCGCTCGATTCGGAGCGTGGGCCCGGCCTCGGCTGCTTCTGGATCCAGGTCGTGGTCCTCGCCGTCCTCGTCGTGCTGGCCCCGCTGAGCGCGGCCTGGAACTGGCCGATCTGGATCAGCGCCGCGCTCCTGATCCTCGTCCTGGTGCTCCTCCTGCTGGCCGGGCAGACGGTGATCTTCCTGCTCCGTCTCGTGGCCGCGGACCGGCGCGCTGCCGCCCGTCGCCGGCCGCTGGCGTCGCGGACGCCCACCGTCGGCGAGCTCGAGGACCGCGACCGCACCGCCGCCGACGGTCCCGACGACGATGTGCCGGGGCCGCCGCCCGACGGCGTGCGAGAATAGCCGCCGGCGCCGCAAGGCCCGTTGCCCATTCCCTGTCCCAGGAGGTCCCGCGCTCCGTGCCCGTGCTCGCGACCTACTTCTCCGTCCGCCGGGGGCGCGATCCGTTCTTCAAGTTCTACATGAAGACCCTCTTCCCGCGGCAGGCCCGCGAGTACGGGGAGAAGTACGGGATCAAGTTCCTCGGCTGGTACAACGTCGCCCACGGCTGGGACTTCGACAACGTCATCCTGCTCGACCTGCCCGACTACGCGACCCTGGACAAGCTCGAACGCGACGAGCAGGTCCGGGCCTTCGCCCACCGGGCGGGCGAGTGGATCTTCGCTCGCCACCACTCGATGTTCCTCCGGGAGCGAATGGGCCCGGATCTCGACTACAAGGGATAGGAGGACGCCATGGACGGCCAGCGCAACGACCTCCTCGCCGAGATGGCCCGTGACGCCGCCCTGGAGCGCTCCGAGTTCCTCGTCCGCGCGGGCGAGCAGCTGGAGCGGTTCCTCGGTGAGCAGGGGGACCGGATCCGCGAGCTCGGCGGCCTGACCCTGATCGACGACGATCCGGACTATCTCGCCGTCGCCCCGGACGGCACGTTCCGGAGCCGGAGCCGCGTCTTCGACCCGGCGAGCGGAGAGTGGCAGTCGGATACCGAGATCATCGAGACCGGCGGCGAGCTCGTCGAGCTCTACAATCCGGCCGACGTCTTCCAGGCCTTCGCCGACGCGGCCCGCGAGGGGGTCTGGGCGGGGGATGGCGAGGGCGAGGGAGAAGCCGACGACGAGGCCCTCGGCGGTGCCGGGGGCGGTCAGTTCGAGCTCCCGATCGACGGGCCGGACCCGTACGCGGCCGCCGCCGACCAATGGGCGGCCGGCCAGCCGCTCGTCCCGAGCGCGGACACGCCCGACGAGGCCGTGGCGGCCCTCTACGAGCTGGCCCTCGACTTCCAGGAGCGGAGCCAGCACTCCGAGGCTGGCCTCCTCGAGCAGTTCGAGAACGCTTCGGCCGCGCTCATGAGTCGCGTCGGGACCGTGGTCATCGTCGACGACCTCGACGAGCACCTCGAGCTCGCCGGGTCGGGCTTCCGGGGCCAGGTCATCCCCGAGGGCGAGAGTCGCTGGACCGACCTGTCCGGGCCGGAGGACGTCGTCCGCTTCTACGACCCGACCGACGTCTTCGGCGACCTCGCCGACGCGATCGCCGACGCCCACCCGGGCGTCGCGCCCGAGGATCCCGAGGACGGCGAGGACGGCGGGACCGCCGCCGCCGACGCCGACGACGAGGACGAGGACGAGGACGACGACGATCTCGAGGGCGATGACGTCGATGCCGAGGACGGCGGGGACGACGGCGCGGACGGCGAGGAGAACGAGGACGGCGACCGGTCGTGAGGGCCGCGCCGCGGATGCACGGCGCCCGGCCCGGCCGATGCGGCTGATCGGCGCGGAGCTGCTCGAGAGTCGCGAGTTCCTGCCCGGCCAGTGGCTTCAGTCCTACCACGCCCCCGCCCTGGCCACGGGGTCCCGTGCCGGCCAGTTCGTCCACGTCCGGACCAGCGACCTCTCGGGCATGGTTCTGCGGCGGCCCTTCTCGATCAACACCGCCGACCAGGCGACCGGCATGATCACGATCCACTTCCGGACCGTCGGCCGCGGGACGGAGTGGTTCACCCGGCTCCGGCCGGGCGACACGATCGACATGCTCGGCCCGCTCGGCCGGCCGTTCGAGGTCGACGGGCGGAGCCGCCATCTGCTGCTCGTCGCCGGCGGCCTCGGGATGGCCGGCGTGCGGGCCCTCGCCGATGAGGCCATCCGCGACGGGCGCCAGGTCACCCTCCTGTTCGGGGCGACCAGCGCCCGCGACGTCTATCCGACGTCGCTGCTGCCCGACGAGATCGAGTACGTGGTCGCGACCGACGATGGGTCGATGGGCCACCATGGCTTCGTGACCGAGCTCGTGCCGGAGTACGAGGCCTGGGCCGACCAGGCCTTCGCCTGCGGTCCGGAGCCGATGCTCCGAGCCCTGGCCCGGCTCGCGGCGACGCGGCGCGGCCGCCTGGGTGTCGCCAAGCTGGGCCGGAAGCGGGGAGGCGGCAAGCAGGCACCGACGGGGTCCCCGGCGGCCCGCCGCAAGGCCTTCCTCCAGGTCTCGATGGAGCAGCGGATGGGCTGCGCGGTCGGGGCCTGCCTCGGCTGCGTCGTGATGGCGACCTCGGGCTCGCCCCAGCGGGTCTGCCGCGAGGGCCCGGTCTTCGCCTCGGAGGAGATCGACTGGGAGGGGGGCTGGGGCCGGTGAAGGCGAAGCGGCGGGTCGTCACCTCGGTCGGGGCGTCGGCACCGCCCCGCCGGACCCCGACGGTCAGGAAGCACAAGTCCGCCTTCGCCCCGGTGACGCCCCGGCCGGCGATCGCGTCTGTCGCCGAGGCGCCGGCCACTGTCGGTGGGGGCTCGAGCGCCGACGCCCCGGCCGTCGACCTGAGCGTCGACCTGAGTGTCGATCTCGGTCGCGGGCTGGTCCTGCCGAACCCGATCCTCGTCGCGTCCGGCACGTTCGGCTACGGCATCGAGTACGGCGACGTCGTCGACGTCGACCGGCTGGGTGGGATCTGCTGCAAGGGGACGACCCTCAAGCCGAGGATCGGCAACCCCACGCCGCGGGTCACCGAGACGCCCGGCGGCATGCTGAACTCGATCGGGCTCCAAAACCCGGGCGTCGATGCGGTGATCGAGAAGTACGCCGGGACGTGGGCGGGCTGGCGCGTGCCGGTGATCGTCAACGTCGCCGGCGAGTCGGTGGGCGACTACGTCGAGGTCGTCCGCCGCCTCGACGGCATCCCCGGCATCGCCGGCATCGAGCTCAACATCTCGTGCCCGAATGTCGGGAAGGGCGGCCTCCAGTTCGCGATCGATGCCGACGCCGCGGGCCAGGTAACCGCGGCGGTGCGGCGGACGACGGACCTGCCGCTCCTCGTGAAGCTCTCGCCGAACGTCGCCGACGTTCGCCCGATCGCCCGGGCGATCGCCGATGCCGGCGCCGACGCGCTCACGGCCATCAACACCCTGTCGGGGATCGCCGTGGGCCCGTCTCGGGAGCGGCCGCTGCTCGGCAACATCTACGGCGGTCTCTCCGGCCCGGCGATCAAGCCCGTCGCGCTCCGGATCGTCTACGAGGTGAGCCAGGTCGTGAGCATCCCGGTCGTCGCCATCGGCGGCGTGACCGAGCTCGCCGACGTCCTCGACTTCCTCGCCGTCGGCGCCGTCGCGGTCCAGGTCGGGACCGCGATCTTCGCCGACCCGACGCTGCCGGTCCGCCTCGTGGGTGAGCTCGTGGCAACCTGCCGCGAACGAGGGCTGGACTCGTACCGGCCCCTCATCGGGACGGCGCTCCCCAAGCGGGCCGCGGCGCCGTCCTCGAAAGGCGTCGAGTACCGGCCCTAGCGAGGGGTCGCCGGGCGCCGGCGGGCGATCCGAACTCCGCCGCCGGTTTCCGTGTATTGAGTAGCGAGGGAGATCGGCCTCGAACCCGGTTCGGAACCGTCGCGTCGATGGATGCGTCATCAGGGCAGCCGTGGTGCCCACCCGGCAATCGCATCGCGATTGGACTGGAGCGCCGATCCATGAAGAGCCCGAAGCCTCTGGTCAGGGGCAGCGTGCCGAAGCTGGCGGCCCTGGCCGCGGTCGTGGTCCTCGTCAGCGCCTGTGCCGGCGCAGCCGGTCCGCAGATCCTGAGCACCGTGGGGTCGTCGGTCGGCGGCGAGAGCACCGACCAGTTCGGTCCGGCGGCCCGTCCCGCCAGCGGCTCGACCGGGAGCTCGAACTCCAACTCGAAGACCGTCCTCGATGCCGCCCGGCCGGAGCTGCTGATCATCAAGACCGGCACGCTCGAGCTGCAGGTCGACGCCGTCGAGGCGGCCGTCAATGCCGCCGCCGCCAAGATCACGGCGCTCGGCGGCTACGTGAGCGGCTCCGAGCAGGTCGGCGATGGCGAGAAGGTCACGGCGACCATCACCTACCGCATCCCGGCCGAGGCCTGGGATGAGGCCATCGATGGGCTCAAGAGCCTTGCCATCAAGGTGGTGTCGGAGCAGACCGGCACCGAGGACGTCACCGGCCAGGTCGTCGACCTGCGAGCCCGGATCACCAACCTCCAGGCGACCGAGAAGGCCCTCCAGGCGATCATGGCCCAGGCGACGAAGATCAGCGACGTCCTCGACGTCCAGGCCGAGCTGACGAAGGTCCGCGGCGACATCGAGCAGGCGACCGCCGAGAGGGCACATCTCGAGGAGCAGGCGGCCTATTCGACCCTGACCGTTCGCTTCGGGCTCGAGCCGGAGCCGGCGGTCCTCGCCTCGCAGAAGAAGTTCGATCCGGGCAACGAGGTCGATCGAGCCTCTGCCCAGCTGGTCGAGATCCTCCAGGGCCTTGCCACCGCGGGCATCTGGTTCGGGATCGTGTGGCTGCCGATCCTCCTCGTCCTCGGGATCGTCGGACTCGTCGTCCTGGTCATCGTCCGCCGCCGCGCTCCCGGCCGTGGGCCGGCCGGTTGGGGCGGCCCGGGGACGCCGCCGGAGCTGCCGTCGGAGCCGGCCGGGTCCGCGGCCGGCAGCTGACCCAGCGGCTGATCGGGCCTCGCTCGTTTGCGGGGGCGCTCGCCCCCGCCGGCGCGGCTGCGCCCGTACACTCGGGCTCGATGACGACGATCAAGCCCGCCCTCGACCTCGCCGCCCGGGCGGCGATCGCGACTCGGACGGAGGCGCTCTTCCGGAGCTCCGGCGCGCTCCTCGACGGCCACTTCCTCCTAAGGAGCGGCCGCCACTCCGACGCCTACCTCGAGAAGTTCGCAGTCCTCTCCGATCCCGCGGCGACGAGCGAGCTGTGCGCGTTCTGGGCGACCCGCCACCGGGACGAGGACGGCCGGCCGCGGGTGGATGTCGTGGCCGGCCCCACGACCGGCGGGGTCATCCTGGCCTTCGAGACGGGCCGCCAGCTCGGGACCCGGGCGATCTTCGCCGAGGAGGTGAGAACCGACGAGGGCGCCCCGCGGCGCGAGTTCCGGCGCGGCTTCCGGATCCGGTCGGGTGAGCGCGTCCTCCTCGTCGACGACATCCTGACCACGGGTGGCTCGCTCCTGGCGATGCTTCCGGCGGTCGAGGCCATGGGGGGCGAGGTCGTCGAGTGCGCCGTGCTGGTCGATCGGTCCGGCGGATTGGCGACCCTGACGTCGCCGGAGGGCGGGCGCACCTATCCGCTCAGCGCGCTCTGGGCGCTCGACCTGCCGACGTACGAGCCCGGCCCGGCGACCTGCCCGCGGTGTGCCGACGGCGCACCCCTCCGCGCCCCCGGAAGCACCGGGGCGGCGACGTCCTGAGCCCGGCCGCGCGCCGCCTTCCGATCGCCGTCGCCATCGTCGCCATCGGCGCGATCGCGGCGGTCGTCCTGGTGGCGCCAAAGACCGAGCGAGCCTCGGGCATCGTCGTCGCCGTCGACTCGGCGTCCCTCACCGCCGTCACCTCGTTCACCCTCCGCACCGGCGACGGGACGCTTCTGGAGTTCGGCTTGAAGGATCTCGAGAACCCGGTGGCGTTCCCGCCGGGGCACCTCTTCGAGCACGTCGCCACCGGTGCGCCGGTCATCGTCACCTACCGCCGCGAGGACGGCGTGCGCCAGGCCGTCCGGCTGGAGGACGCGCCGCTGCCGAGCCCGACCTGAGGCGAGCGGCGCTACTTCACCGCGTCGATCGCGGCCGCGAGCTCGTCCGTGCCGACGACACCCTCGAATGAGGCGCTGACGATCCCGTCGCGGTCGACGACGAAGACCCACGGCTCGGACAGGAGCCCCCAGTCGGTGGTCGCCTGGGTCGGCGTCAATTGCGGCGGATCGACCGATGTGTCGAGCACCGGCTGGAGGCTGCCGTCCTTGTATTCGAGGACGTACGGCTCGACGTTGATGAAGGTGACCGTCGGGAACCGGGCGGCCAGCGGCTTGACCCGGTCGAGCGTCGGCCCGCACTGGGCGGACACGCAGAACTTGGGCGTCGCGAAGACCAGGACGAAGGGGTCGCCGGCAGCCAGGGCCTCCTTGACGGACGTCGTGTAGAAGGCCGGGTCCGGGTCCTGGTCGCTGGACAGCATGGCGAGGTCGCCGCCGACGTCGGCCGCCGTGGGCGTGTCCGACGCCGGGGCCGCGTCGCCGACCCGGACGACCGGCGTCGAGGTCGCGACCTGGAATCGCATCCGGATCGTCTCCGGCGCGCCGGCGCCGACCGTCGTGGTGACCTCGGCGCCCCAATCGCCGGCCTCGGGGAACTCGACGTTGGCGGTGTAGTAGCCGCGGACGTCCTGGATCCCCCAGACGAACGTGGCATCGGCGCGCTGGGTCGGCGTCGTGCTGTCGCGGCCGAGGTCGTAGATCGCGATCGAGGCCGTCCGGTCCGGGGCCGCGACCTGTTGGTTCTGGGCATCGACGAGGGTGAGCAGGAGCCGATTGTCGCCGCAGGTCAGGCTGCCCCCGCTGTTGACGAGGACCGGATAGACCGATGCGCTGGGGATCTCCGTCCAGCCCTCCAGGTTGTCCGGCGGGCTGGGGGCGGCCGCGCAGCCGGAGGCGCCCGGGCTCGGGAGCCCGGCGGTCGGGGACGGCGAGCCGGCGGCCGTGCCGCACGCTGCCGCGACGACCGCGACGAGGGCGACGAGGGTGGCGACCCTGGCCCCGGCGAGGCCCCTGATCGAGGGATGCAGCATCACTCAGAGGGTAGCCCCGAGCCCGGTTTCGCGCCGCCGGGACGGCGGACGGGCTCGCCGGCTTCGGCCGTCTCGCAGCAGGGGAGCCCCGGTCATCCCCGCGTAGAATGAGCCGGCCAGCGAGCAGGAGACCCGTGACCCGATTCCAGCGCCTTGCCGCCGCAACGGTCGTGCTGACCTTCGTGCTCGTGACGATCGGCGTCATCGTCCGGGCCGCCGACGCCGGCCTGGGTTGCCCGGACTGGCCGTTCTGCTACGGCCGGGTGCTCCCGCCGGCCGGCGACGCCAAGGCCTGGATCGAATGGGTCCACCGCGATGTCGCGGCCCTCGTCGGCCTCCTGATCGTGGCGATGGCCGTCGTGGCGTTGCTCGACCATCGCGACCGCCGCTCGATCGTCTGGCCGTCGGTCCTGGCCGTCGGCCTCGTCGGCTTCCAGGCCTATCTCGGGAAGGAGACGGTCCGTCTCGGCAACAGCGGCGAGAGCGTGACCGCCCACCTCGCCGCGGCGATGGCCCTCCTCGGCGTCCTCGTCTTCCTGCTGGTGCGGGCCGCGTATCCGGCCCGGCTCCCGGGGCCCGGCGGCAGCCAGCGCTTCACCCTGCTGGCCGCCTTCGGCGCGGCGGCGACGTTCGCGCTGCTCCTCTTCGGCTCGAACGTGACCGCCCGAAACGCCGGGCTGGTCTTCCTCGATTGGCCCTTGATGTCCGGCGGGCTCTTCCCGTTCGACCCCTCGATGCCCGACGACGTCGCCGCGCTCCAGGTCGCCCATGCGCTCCATCGCTATGTGGCCGCGATCGTGCTCGTCGTCCTCGCCGGGCTCGCCGTCGCGGCCTGGCGAACGCAGCGCCCCCGTCCGGTCCTGCGCAACCTGGCCGTCGGGATCC
Source organism: uncultured Chloroflexia bacterium (assembly GCA_963719145.1). Taxonomy (GTDB): domain Bacteria; phylum Chloroflexota; class Limnocylindria; order Limnocylindrales; family CSP1-4; genus UBA5189. The sequence goes on along the minus strand of CAVRAX010000003.1, from coordinate 336,593 downwards.
TCGCCCTCTACCTCGTCCAGGTCGTCGTGGGCGGGCTGCAGGTCCTGACCCTCCTGACCGACTGGTCGCAGACGCTCCACCTCGCCCTCGGCTCGGCGATCTGGGGCGCGACCGTGGCTCTCGCCGTGGCGAGCTACTACGAGGCGCGGACCGAGGTCGTCGCCGGCCGGCTGCCCGCGGGTCCCGGCGGGGACGGCTGGACAGGCGAGCCCGAGCCCTCGCCGACAGCCGCGGCCAGCGTGACGGGCGCTGGTGCACCGGGTGCCGGCGCGGCGAGCGCGACGAGGTCAACGGCGACGCGCGTGCCGGGCACGAGCGCGGCGGTAGCGACGATCCGCACCTACATCGCCCTGATGAAACCCCGGATCATCGAGCTCCTCCTGATCACGACCGTCCCGGCCATGGTCCTGGCAACCCGCGACGTGCCCGGGATCCAGCCGATGGACTGGCTCCGTCTCACGATCTGGACGCTCGTCGGCGGCACCCTCGCAGCCGGCGCCGCGAACGCCATCAACCAGTACCTCGACCGCGACATCGACGAGCGGATGGTCCGGACCCGGCGCCGGCCGCTGCCGGCCCAGCAGGTGACGCCGGATCGGGCCCTCCTGTTCGGCATCACCCTCGCCGCGGTCTCGGTGGCCCTGATGGCCTGGTTCGTGAATCTCGTGGCGGCCTTCCTGACGCTCCTCGCGATCGCCTTCTACGTCTTCGTCTACACGATCATGCTCAAACGCAGCACGCCCCAGAACATCGTCATCGGCGGCGCGGCCGGAGCGCTGCCGCCGGTCATCGGCTGGGCCGCGGTGACCGGTGGCGTCGGCCTGCCGGCGCTGATGCTGTTCCTCCTCGTCTTCTACTGGACGCCGCCGCACTTCTGGGCGCTGGCGCTCCGGATCCGGACCGACTACGCCGCTGCCGGCGTGCCGATGCTGCCGGTGGTCCGGGGCATCGCCGAGACGAGCCGCCAGATCGCCCTCTACACGGTCCTCCTCGTCGCGATCTCGCTCGTCTTCGCCGTCGTCGCCCAGATGGGCCTCGTCTATCTCGCCACGGCCGTGGTCCTCGGGGCGATGTTCCTGTGGCGCGCGTTCCGGCTCTGGCGCGAGGGCTCGGCCGTGGAGGCCTCGACGGCCCAGGCCATTCGCCTGTATCGCTACTCGATCAGCTATCTGGCCCTGCTCTTCGTCGCCGTGGCGGTCGACGCCCTCGTCGCCCTCCCGATCGGCTGATCCCCGGGCAGCGACCGGCGCGTCGGCCCCCGGTCGGAGAGCGGCCTCACTCGCCGACGCTGCCGGGGCCTTCCTCGAGGACGCGGACAGCATCGCGGCGGGCGACACGACCCTGGCGATCGAAGCGACCGAGCATCACCTGGACGACCGGTCCGATCCCGAAGGCGAAGACGATCGTTCCGATCCCGATCGTGCCACCCAGCAGCCAGGCGACCCCGAGCACCGTCACCTCGATGGCCGTCCGCGCCCGGCGGATGGACCAGCCGAAGCGACGGTGGATCCCCGTCATCAGGCCGTCGCGTGGGCCGGGCCCGAGGTCGGCCGCGAGGTAGAGACCGGACCCGAGGCCGATGACGACCACCCCCGCGAGCATCATCGCCAGCTGGGCCGGCACGGCCTCGGGCGTCGGGAAGAGCAGGTTGCCGGCGTTCGTGGCGGTACCGATGAGGAGGACGTTCAGGAGCGTCCCGATTCCCGGCCGCTGCCCGAGGGGCCACCACAGGCCCAGGATCGGGACGCCGATGATGATCGAGACGGTGCCCATCGGGATCCCCGTCCGGACCTGGATGCCCTGGTGGAAGGCTTCCCAGGGGCCAAGGCCCATCCCGGCCCGCGCCATGAGCGCGATCCCGAGCCCGAAGACGACGAGCCCGAGGAGGAGGCCGGGGAGGCGCCCGAGGATCGTCTGGCCGATGAGTCGCTGGCGCACCGGCGGATCGTACGCGGGCCCGCGGGCCCGAGCGGCCCGACGATCCGGGCGGCGCGGCGGCTGGGCGAGTGGCGCGGCGGCTGGGCGAGTGGCGCGGCGGTCGGGCGAGTGGCGCGGCGGTCGGGCGAGTGGCGCGGCGGTCGGGCGAGTGGCGGGGCGACCGGCCGGGGCCTCGATCCACGGCACGGCCGCCGCTCCACTGGCACACTCCACGGATGGACATTCACTTCCTCGGCGGCGCGACGACCGTCACCGGGTCCCGCTTCCTCCTCAGCACCGCCCGGGCCAAGGTGCTCATCGACTGCGGCATGTTCCAGGGCAGCCCGAACGAGTCGATCCGGAACCGGATCCCCCTCGGCTTCGATCCGAAGACGCTCGACGCGATCCTCATCACCCACGCCCACCTCGACCACTGCGGGTTGCTGCCGATCGCCGTCCGGGAGGGCTATGGCGGGGCCATCCACGTGACCTCGGCGACGGCCGAGCTCGCCAACCTCGTCCTGCTCGACAGCGGCCGGCTCCACGAGGAGTTCGCGAAGCGAGGATCCCGGTGGGAGAAACGCCACCCGGAGAAGGCGATCGCCGAGGATCGCGAGAAGGCTGCCGAGTACGTCGAGGCCCTCGACGAGGCCAAGAAGGCCGATTTCGGCCGGGGCGCCCGACGGCGCGGGCGCGGTCCGGCCGGCCGGGGAGGCCGGCCCGCCGGACGTCCGGTTCGCCGTCGGCTCGGTGGCCTCGGGCGAGCATGTCGTGACGACGATCGAGCCGGACGGGGGCTGGGCCGACCATCCGGTCCGCGATCCGGAGGCCGAGCTGCGGGCCCAGGGCCCGGAGCTGCTCATCGACCTCGATGCCCCGCTTTACACCGAGAAGGAGGCGGCGGCTGTCGCCCCGCGCTTCAAGATCGTCCGCTACGGGCATGAGATCGAGGTCGCGCCCGGGGTCCACGCCACGTTCCTGGATGCCGGCCACATCCTCGGCTCGGCGATCATCCGCCTGCGAGTTGCCGAGCATGACGGCGGACCGGAGCGGGTCCTCGTCTTCTCCGGCGATCTCGGTCGCACCGGCGCGCCGATCCTGCGCGATCCGGCGATCCAGACGGAGGCCGACTACGTGTTCGTCGAATTCGACGTACGGCGGACGCGAGCACGAGCCGGGCGCGGAGGCCGTCCGGATCCTTGCCGAGGCGGTCCGTGAGGTCGATGCGGCCGGCGGGGTCCTGCTCGTCCCGTCGTTCGCGATCGGCCGGACCCAGGATCTCGTCTGGGAGCTCGACCGGCTGATCGAGCAGGGCCAGATTCGGCAGCTCCCGCTCTACCTCGACTCCCCGATGGCCTCGCGGGCCTCGGACATCTATCGGCGGCACCCGGAGATGTACGACGAGGAGACAGCCAAGCTCCTGGCCTCCGGCGACTCGCCCCTCGACTACCCGGACCAGCACGTCACCAACGACGTCCGCGAGTCGAAGGCGATCGCCCGCGCGCCCCGACCGTACATGATCGTGGCCTCGAACGGGATGCTGACCGGTGGCCGGGTCGTGGCCCACCTGCGAAACCTCATCGACGACCCGAAGGCGACGCTGCTGTTCGTCGGCTACCAGGGCCAGGGAACCCTCGGCAGCCACCTCCAGGCCGGTGCCGAAACGGTCAAGCTCGACGGCCAGGTCAGGCAGGTCCGCTGCCGGGTCCGCTCGATCAGCGGCTTCTCGGCCCATGCCGACGAGCCCGAGCTCCTCGCCTGGCTCGAGCGCTTCGGCGAGGGGCGCCGGGCCGGGGATGCCGGCTTCCCCCGGCGGGTCTTCCTCATCCACGGCGATCCCGACGCCCAGCAGGCACTCGAGCCGAAGGTCCGAGCCCTCGGGTTCGACGTCCGCATTCCCAGGTGGCACGAGCAGGTGACGCTCGACTGAGGCCGGCGGCGCGGCGTTCTCGCCGGGTACACTCAGCTCGCCATGAAGCTCCTGATCGCCTTCGTCCACGCGTCGGACGTCGGGCCGGTATCGGAGGCCCTGCGCACGTCGGGCCATCGATTCACTCGCCTCCCGTCCGTGGGTGGCTTCATCGGCGAGGAGAGCGCGACCTTCGTCCTGGCCGTCGAGGACGACCACGTCGACGACGTGGTCCGCGCGTTCGAGCGAAGCGCCGAGGCCCGGGAGGTGGAGGTCCCGCTGGACCTCCGAGGGCGTCTCGAGGACTGGCGGGCCGCGACCGTCCGTCACGGCGGGGCGACGGTCCTCATCGGCGGCCTGGAGCGCGTCGTCCGGACCTGAGCGCCGGGCCCTCGCGGGTCAGCTTCGGGGCCGTGCCCGCGGCCTCGTGCGGGCCGCGATCCGCTCGAGGGCGCCCTCCCAGCCGGGATCGAACGCCTGGCCGGGCCCGTCGAGATCGATGACGACCGGGGCGTGGTCCGAGGGCGTCGGCGGGCCTTTCCGCGCCTGGCGGTCGATCTCGGCCCAGATGACCCGGGCCGCGACCGGCTCCGTGGCGTAGAGGAGGTCGATCCGCATGCCCTCATTGCGGTGGAACATCCCGGCCCGGTAGTCCCACCAGGAGAACCGGCCGGGTGCCGTGTTCACCTTCCGGTACGTGTCCACGAGGCCCCACGCCCGCAGCCGGGCCAGGGCCGCCCGCTCCGGTTCCGAGACATGCGTCCCGCCGTGGGCCGCGACCGCGTCCCAGACGTCCTCGTCGGCCGGGGTGACGTTGTAGTCGCCGGCGAGGAGCAGCGGCTCGTTGGGGGAGCGCGTCTCGGCGAGCCAGCGGTCGACCCGCTCGAACCATCGCAGCTTGCCCTCGTAGAACGGCGAGCCGACGACCCGGCCGTTGGGGGCGTACAGGGCCACGACCCGGATGCCGCCGCAGATGGCCGAGACCATCCGGGCCTCGTCGAACGGGTCGAAGTCGTCCTCGGCAACCGCGACCGCGGCGCCTGCCGAGCTGTCCCGCACCGGGCCGTCGCCGAAGTTCGTGATGATCTCGTCGGCCCCGACCCGGGTCGCGATGGCGACGCCGTTCCAGCGACCCTCGCCGTGATGGACGAGCTCATAGCCGTGCATCGCGAACGCCATCACGGGAGCGTCGGCGTCGGAGAGCTTCGTCTCCTGCATCAGCAGGACGTCGGGCCGGACGCGCTCGAGCCACAGCTCGACGGCCTCCATCCGGGCCTTGAGCGAGTTGACGTTCCAGGTCGCGATTCGCATCTCGCCGCTCCGCCGCCGCCCTCGTCCGGGAATTCAGTAGCGCCGGCCGCGCTGGCGGCCGAGGTCGAACGTCGCCGTGTCGGCGATTGCCATGACCGCCATCGTCCCGGCCTGGACCGGGTCGGAGACGACGAGGTCGGCCGCCTCGGTGATCGAGCCGACCATGTTCAGGCAGATCACCGGGATCCCCTGCTCGCGCAGCTCTCGGGTGGCAATGGTGATCTCGCCGCCCATGATCGAGCCGGCGAGGACGAGGAGCCGGGCCCGGGGCAGGTCGGCCACCGCCCGGACGGCCGCGGCGATGTCCTTCTCGCCGACGAGGGCGATCGTGTCGACCGAGATCCGCTCGCCGCGGAGGTTGTGGCGGTCGGCCTCGCTGACCGCGCCGAGCGCCACCTGGGCGACCTGGGCGCCCGCGCCGATGACGATCACGCGCTTGCCGAAGACGCGGTCGAGGGCTCGGGTCAGGCGCTGGGCCCGCAGGCCGGGCGCCGCGTGGATCGCCCGGACCAGGGGCTCCTCCTCGAGCTGCTCGATCTCGATCTCCAGCTCGACGCCGGCAGGCTTGCCCTCGTCCAACGGATCCAGCCGGCGGACGGTGGAGAGCGTGCGGAGCACGCCACCCGCGTCGGCGATCCGGTCGAGGAGGGCGGGGATCGCCGCCGGCCCGTCGTCGAGGGCGACGTGGACGGCGACGGTCGGCGGCAGCGACGGACGACGGGTCATGCCTGGGTGTCAGCGGCCGCGGAGGTCCGAGACCCGCATCTCGTGGGGATCGAGGCCGCCGTCGGCGTCGTGCTCCTCGAAGGCGAGACCGAGGGCACCGAACGCCTCGCGGGTGGCCGCCGGGTCGGAGGTTGTCAGCATCAGCGCGCCATCGGTGTCCTCGGCCACGCCGACGATGCCCGTGATGTTCACCCCGCGCTCACCGAGCGCGGTCGCAACACGGGCCAGCGAGCCCGGCCTGTCGTTCAGCTGGACCGTGAACCACACCGACACCGGGGCACCTCCTGTCCCGACGATGGTAGCGGACCGCTACCCTTCGTCTGATGTCGCCGCCCGCCACCCGTGGCCGGGTCCCGGATCGGGGATCGCCGCGGTGAGCCCGCCGCCGCCCGCCGGCCCGCTGATCCAAGTCTTCGGCCGCGAGGACTCCCAGGAGACACGGGCCGCCCTCCGCTTTTTCAAGGAGCGGCGCCTGGCGATCCAGCTTGTGGACCTCCGTCGCAAGCCGATGGCGGCAGGCGAGCTGCGACGGTTCGTGGAGCGACTCGGCGCCGCGGCGCTCGCCGACACCGGCGGTCGTGCCTGGAAGGCGGCCGGCCTGGGCTATCTCCGGATGGATGACGCCGAGCTCGCCGGTCGCCTCCTCGCCGACCAGCGGCTCCTCCGGCTGCCTCTCATCCGGGTCGGCAATGGCGTCGCTGCCGGCCGCGATGAGGCGGCCTGGCGACGGTTGCTGGCCGACGCCTGAGGGCGGCCCGATCGCGTGGGCCATCTCTGCGGCCGCTCCCGAATCGAGGAGCCGTCGAATCTCGGGCCAGGCCCGGCGCACGAGCTCGTCAGCGGCGGGCGGCCCGCCACCCGAGGCCGACCCCCAGCATTACCGTGGCGGCCCCGATCACGACCCAGGTGCGGTCGCCGATCATGAAGCTCCCGCCCGCGGTCAGGATGCCGAGCCCCTGGAGCATCCAGACGGCGCCGGCGAGGACGAGCGCCGCGGCGACGTAGACGGTGAGCGACGATCGACGCCGGCCGGCCGGCGCCGGGCTGGGGGGCGGCGTCGAGGGGTCCGGGTCGTCCATCGGCGTAGGATGCCATCCACGTTCCAACGGGGCAGGATTCGGAGGTCCGAGCGTGCTGGATGACGACCATCGCGGCGAGCCGATCAGCGACCATCGGCGAAGCGGGCGCCTGACGATCGGTCCTCGGGCCGCGGCGAAGATGGCCGGCGGTCCCCACATGACCGAGGATCGCAAGCTGCTCGAGCCGTCGGAGCGGCCGGCCTTCGTCACCTCGGACCCGTGGCGGGCCCTGCGGATCCTGGCCGAGTTCGTCGAGGGCTTCGATGCCCTGGCCTCGGTCGGGCCGGCGATCACGATCTTCGGCTCGGCCCGCATCGATCGGGACTCGCCGACCTACGAGCTGGCCCGCGAGATCGCCCGGCGCCTCGCGGCCGAGGGCTACGCCATCATCACCGGCGGCGGGCCGGGCGTCATGGAGGCGGCGAATCGAGGCTGCCAGGAGGGCGGCGCCCTGTCCGTGGGCTGCAACATCGAGCTGCCCCACGAGCAGGACCTCAACGACTTCGTCGACCTCGGCGTCGCGTTCCGCTACTTCTTCGCCCGCAAGACGATGTTCGTGAAGTACGCGGACGGCTTCGTCATCCTGCCCGGCGGCTACGGCACGATGGACGAGCTCTTCGAGGCGGTGACGTTGATCCAGACCGGCAAGATCGAGCACTTCCCGATCGTCCTCGTCGGCAGCGATTTCTTCGGAGGGCTGCTCGACTGGATCCGGACCCGACTCGTGTCGGACGGCATGATCGACGAGCGCGATCTCGACATCGTCACCGTGACCGACGATCCCGAGGAGGTCGTCCGGATCGTGAAGCGAGCCGCGCGCTGGCGCACCGAGGCGCCGTCGGCCTGACCGCTCGGGGCCAGCGCGGAGGCGTCAGGCGACGGGGTCCGGAAGCGCCGCCTCGATCGCTCCGCCCACCACGCGGACGGGGTAGTAGCGGAACCGGCGGACCCGGGTCAGGCGGCGTGCCTCTGCCTTCGGGCCCGGCGGGTCGACCTTCGGCGGTCCGCCGTGATGGCTCCAGGTCGGATGGTAGACCCCCTCGGGATCGAGCCCACCGGTCGTCGGCATCCTGACCGGATCGCCGGAACAGAGGTCGAAGCGGCCCTCGTGGAGGGGGCAGGCCACGACACAGCCCTCGAGCGTCCCGATCGAGAGTGGCGCCGACATGTGAGGGCAGCGATCGTCCGTTGCCACGATCCCGGCCGGGGTGTGGGCTAGGAGGATGTCGAGCTCGCCCCGCGTGACTCGTCTCATGGAGCCGGGGGGCAGGTCGCCGACGTCGAGCAGCGCGACCCAGGGGGCGCCGGCCGCGCCGAGGGCGGTCCGGCCGGCCGGGTAGGGGGCGGGGTGGGGGCTCGCCGTCTGGACCATGGGCGGGATCGTAGCGCACGAACGACGACGGCCCGCCCCGGGACGGGGGCGGGCCGTCGAGCCGAGGAGGAGCGAGGTCAGTCGGCTGCCGGCAGCGGCGGCGCCGACTCGGGACCCGGCGCCTGGCCCGCCGCGGGCGCGACGGCGGGGGCGGGGCCGGTATGCCTGCGGAGCGGCAGCTCATGCATGACGAGGGCGGCGACGAAGGCGAGGACCGTGGTCCCGACGCCGATCCAGAACGTCTCGGCGATCGCCAGGCTCATGGCGTTGTCGAAGGCGTGATCGAACTGTGGCACGAAGGGCTGGATGAAGCTCTGGAACGCGGCCGGCACCTGGTGCAGGATCGCCTCGCCGAAGCTCTGGCCGACACCGGTCTGGTTGTTCAGGTCGATGCCCTGGCCGGAGGTGATGGCCTGGTTGAACATCGTCTGGAACTGCTCGATCTGCGGCCGGGCCGCCTCGGGCGCTCCGGCGGCCATCGCCCCGAAGACCTGGTTCGTCTGCGCCGGCAGCTCGTTCGTCAGCGCCTGGCCGAACCAGGTCCCGGCGATCGCCAGGCCGACCGATCCCCCGATCTGCCGGAAGAAGGTCAGGTTGCTGGTCGCGACGCCGAGCTTGGCGAACGGGACCGCGTTCTGGACGATGATCGTGAACACCGACAGGGTCGGGCCGATCCCGACGCCGGTCACGAACATCCAGGCCCACAGGACCGGGTAGTCCGTGTCCGCCCGGAGCTGGGTCATCAGGGTGATGCCGACGGCCATCGTGGCGAGGCCGAACAGGACGATCGCCTTGTAGCGCCCGGTCCGGGAGACGAGCGCCCCGGCGACGATCGAGCTGCCGATGAGGCCGATGAGCATCGGGAAGAGCAGGTAGCCGGAGTTCGTCGCCGACTCGCCCCGGACGACCTGGAACCAGCGGGGCAGGAAGATGATCGCCCCGAAGAAGCCGAAGCTGACGAGGAACGTCGAGAGGACCGAGGACACGTAGGTCCGGTTCCGCCACAGGTCGAGCGGGACGATCGGCTCCTTGGCCCGCGCTTCGGCCAGCACGAAGACCGCGCCCAGGATCAGGCCGATGGCGATGAACCCGCCGACGACGAGGTCGCCCCAGTCGCCAGACGCCTTGTTCGTCAGGCCGACGAGGAAGAAGCCGATCGCGACGGTGAAGACGCCGGCTCCGAGGTAGTCGAGGTTGCTCGACGCGTCCTTCCGGCGGATCGTCGGCAGGAGCCGCCAGATGACGGCGAGGCTGACGATGCCGACCGGCACGTTGACGAAGAAGATCCAGTGCCACGAGACGTTGTCGGTCAGGAAGCCGCCGAGGCCGGGTCCGATGAGGAACGAGATCCCGAAGACCGCGCCGAAGAGGCCCTGGTACTTGCCGCGCTCGGCCGGGGTGAACAGGTCGCCGATGACCGCCAGGGCGATCGGGAACAGCGCGCCCGCGCCCAGGCCCTGGATGCCCCGGAACAGGATCAGCTGCCACATCTCCTGGCTCAGCCCGGACAGGATGGAGCCGAGGAGGAAGAGGCTGATCCCGATCATGATCATCGGGCGCCGGCCGTACAGGTCGGAGAGCTTGCCGTAGAACGGCACCGTGATCGTGCTCGTGAGCAGGTAGATCGTGACGACCCAGGTGTAGAGGTCGTTGCCGCCGAGGTCGGTGACGATCCGGGGGAGGGCCGTGCCGACGATGGTCTGGTCGAGGGCGACCAGGAACAGCCCGAGCAGGACCGCTCCGAGGATCTCAAGCTTCTGGCGCTGGCTGAGCCCGAGTGCCGGGTCTTCCGCGATCGACGGCGCCTCGACGGCCGTCTCGGCGGGGAACGCTTCCATGACTTGTCAGTCCCTTCCTGCGGTGCGGGGATAGTGGACGTGGCCGTGGTCCGACCCGAAGTCCGGACCGAGCTCCGCGGCGATCGCGCCGCTGATGTCCTTGAGGGCCGTTTCGACGCGCCCGAGCTGGGCGGCGTCGAGGCGACCGAGGATGGCCTGGAGCCGATCCTGCTTGATCGCCTCGATCTCGTCGAGCGCCTGGAGGCCTGACGGCAAGATCCGGACGAGGACGACGCGACGGTCGTCCGGCACCCGGACCCGCTCGACGAGCCCATGTTCCGCCATCCGGTCGACGATGCCGGTGGCGTTGCTGAGCGAGACGTCGAGGAGCTCGGCCATCCGGCTCATCGGCAGGTCGCCGTGGTGCTGGAGGAGCCACATGACGTGCATGTGGGTCATGCTGACCCCGGCCTTGACGAGCCGGCCGGTGCCGGCGCAACGGAATCCCGCGATCATGTCGTGGACGCCGGCGGCGATCGACCTGACCCGGTCGTCGCCGAGCCGGACGGTTGAGTCTGGGCTAATAGTTCGCATGTGACGAATAATCTAGCCGACCGCGATTATCCCGTCAACATCGATGATCTGTGGCCGCCGAAGCCGGAGGGAACGATGCGTTTCGCGCTCATGATCGAGGCCCAGCAGGGCCTCTCCTATGCGGACCAGCTCGCCATCGTCAGGCGGGCTGAGGCGGCCGGCTTCGAGGCCTTCTTCCGGAGCGACCACTACGCGAGCTTCCCCGGGCCGAGCGACGGCCCGACGACGGATGCCTGGACGGTCCTGGCCGGGCTCGCCCGCGAGACCGAGCGGATCGGCCTCGGCGTCCTCGTCAGCCCGGTCACGTTCCGCCACCCGGGCAACTTCGTGAAGGTGGTGACGACCGTCGACGAGATGAGCGGCGGGCGGATCGAGGTCGGCGTCGGCGCCGGCTGGAACGAGGACGACCACCGCCCGCTCGGCCTGGAGTTCCCCGAGATCGCTGCACGGGCCGACCTCATGGAGGACGAGCTGGCCCTGCTGCACGGCCTCTGGACCGAGCCCGACGGCTGGAGCTTCCAGGGCCACCGGGTCACCGTTGACGGTGGGTTCCTCCGGCCCAAGCCGGTCGACGTGGCCGGCCGCCCGCGCGCCGCGAACGGCGCGGTCCGGCCCCGGATCATCGTCGGCGGCGAAGGCTCGCCGAGGGGATTCCGGATCGCCGCCCGGTACGCCGACGAGTTCAACCTGTCCTCCGCGTCGCCGGAGCGCGCGGCCGAGCGATACGCGGGGCTCGAGGCCGCCTGTCGCGCGGCGGGCCGCGATCCGGCGTCGGTCACCCGGTCCGCGATGGTCGGGACGATGCTCGGGGCGACCGAGGCGGAGGTGGCCCGCCGCCGGAATGAGCTCCTCGAGGCGCTCGAGGTCACGGCGGCCGGCGGCTCGAGCTGGTACGAGGCGCGGAAGGCCCGCTGGATCCTCGGCACCCCGGACGAGGCGAGGGCGATGGTCCGCCGCTTCGCCGAGGCCGGCGTCGAGCGGCTCATGCTCCAGGACTTCCTGCCGCGGGACCTGGAGATGATCGATCTCATGGGCACCGAGCTGATCGGGCAGGTCTAGCCGGTCCCCTTCGACCCTCGCCGCTCCTGCTCGAACTCGAGATCGATGGTCAGCCGCAGCGCAGCTCCCGGCTCGATCGCCACGAGGCCGCCCCGGCTGCCGCGAAGGAACCGGGCGAGGCCACCCGGGAGATGGGTCTCGGGCTCGACGGCGACGGCATCGACGCCGGCCGGGCTGGCGACCGCGACGCACGGCCCCGCCTCCGAACGGACGCTCATCACGGCCGCCAGGCCTAGACCCGGCCAGCGCAGCTCGACGGCCGGCTCCGCCAGGTCGGTCCACGTCCCGTCGAGCCCGCCGGGCACGGCTCCGAGCCGTCGGAGGTCGAGCTCGCCGCTGACCGCCTCGAGCTCTGACGCGGGATCCGTGTTCGACGGCACGACGTTCGAGCCCGCGACGCGCAGCTCGAGCGGCCGCCGGAACCAGGGATGAAGGCCGACGCCCCCCAGCATCGGGTCGTCACCGAGGTTCCTGAGCTGGAGCTCGATTCGAGCGCCCGACTCGGTGACCGTGACGCGCTCGACCACCTCGTACGGCCACGGCCACCCGTCGCCCCCGCCCCGGACCGCCAGCCGCCCGTCGGGCTCGACCGACCAGGCGGCGGTCGAGACCTGGCCGTGGATCGCGGTCCCGTCCGCGTACGTGGCGGGAAGGTCGACGAGGCGGTCGCCGACCGCCGTCGGGACCGCGGCCAGGCGGTTGCACCAGGGGGCCATCGGGTACGCCCCCCACGCGACCGGCTCGTCGCGGTGGAGCTCCAGTCGCCGGGGCGTCCGGAGCACGTCGTGCCCGAAGGCGCGCAGCCGGTGAAGCCGACCGCCGAGTCCCGGCAGCAGCTCGACCTCGATCGCCCCGCCGGCGATCCTGAGCATCGGCTCGTTCGGCCCGGATCCGCCGGCCGGCACCTCAGTCGCCCCCTGGGACCCAGGCTCGAACCGTGGCCTGCCCGCGCTCGAGGATCGAGAAGGCATCAGCCGGGACCGTCAGCCACGGCCCGATCTCGCCGTCGGGCCAGGTGACCTGGGCCTGGGCCTCCGTCGCTGCTCCGAGGCCGAGATGGATCCAGCCGAGCTGCCCGCCGACGTGGCCGCCCCCGATCGTCCGCTCCCGGGTCGCGGTCTGATCACCGGCTCGGACTTCGATCTTCGCCCCGATCGCATCGCGGTTCGGGCCGGCCTGTTCCAGGTCGAGCATCAACCAGTGGCCCATCGCCTTAGGCGCGTCCGCCGCCCCGGAGCCGACGTTCCGCCAGAGGACCGCGTCGGCCCCGTAGTTGACCTCGACGAGATCGAGCAGGCCATCGAGATTGAGGTCGGCGAGGGCCGCGCCACGGCCCCGCTCGAAGCGCAGGATCCCGGCCCGATCGGCGGCCTCGACGAACGTCCCGTCGGGCTGGCCGAGGAACAGGTCGCTCGGATCGCGAGTCGCGAAGCCGGCCTGGTCGCCGACGTTGCCCTTCGAGATGAACAGGTCGGTGAAGCCGTCGTCGTTGACGTCGGCGAACTCGGGGTGCCAGGCGGTCGACTCGAGGTGCTGCCCGCCGGCGAACGGCTGGGCCGAGGTCACGCCGCGCCCGAGCGCGATGTCGCCGTAGGTCGGCTGGCTCGGGCCGGCGCTGAGCGTCTGGAGCTTGTTGTCGCCCTGGCTCGTCAGGAAGACCTCCGGCAGGCCGTCGCCGGTGAGGTCCTGGCTGGCGATGCCCATGCCCCAGATCTTGAGCGCGACCCAGCCGTCCGCGGCCGCGTAGAGGCGGGGCAGTTCGCCGGGCACGATGCGCCAGAGCTGGTCCGTGCCGTCCCGGTACCACTGCCGATCGTTGCTGACGCGGAGGTCGCGCCGCCCGGATCCGTCCCAGTCGCTGAACAGCATCGACAGGGCGCAGTAGCCGGGCGCCAGGGGGATCGGCGGCGCATAGGTCGCCGCTGCATCGGTCATCGGCCGGAGCAGGGCGCCGTCATCGCATTCGAGGATCCGCTGCCCCTCCGCGTCGAGCTTGAGGTAGTGCCCCACGGCGAGGGTCGGCAGGGCGTCCGACCCTTCCCAGGATGCGCTGAAGGCCGTCGTGTGGCCGTCGATCCCGGTGAAGCCGTATGTCTCGTTCGCCCGTTCGAAGGTGCAGTCGCCGTGGCCGCGGAGGAGAACGTTCTCGCCGATCCGGAGGACGACGAGGTCGACGAAGCCGTCGCCGTCGACGTCGATCGGGTAGGCGCCGTTGACGTCGGCGAGGTCCGTCGTCGGCAACGTCAGGCGCCTGAAGCGGAGCGTCCCCCCGAGAACGGATTCGTTGCGGAACAGGGAGGCCGGCGCCGTGCCGCCGGCGAGGTAGATGTCCGGGCGGCGGTCGCCGTCGCAGTCGAACACAGCGACGCCGCCGCCGACCTGGTAGAGATCGGGCCCGTCGTAGCGCTGGACGACGCCCGCGGCGGCGGTCTCATCGACGAACAGGGGTGGGCCGGCCGCGGCCGGTTCTGCGGCCCCGAGGCGGACGACGCCGGTCCCGAAGGCAGCGAGGCCCGCGATCGCCACGAGCGCGACCAGCGCCGTCGCGATTCGGGCCCGGCGTCCGCGCATGGCCGATCCGCCGCCTGGCGAGGTTAACCGGGCCCGGCGTCGGCTGTGCCCGCGCCGGCGGTCCCGGCCCGGTCGGACGCCCCGTCTCCGGCCCCGCGGGCCGCCCGGTCTCCGGCCTCGAAGAGACGTTCGATCACCCGGAGGTTCGCGACCGCGTCCGAGGCCGGCACCGGCGTCGGCCCGCCGTCGAGGATCGCCGCCGCGAACGCCGCCGCCTCGACGGAGTAGGGATCGGCGATGTCGAAGGTGAGGCGCTCGGTCGCCGGGTTGACCGGCGGATCGCCGCCCTTCGTGACGAAGACGTGGGTCGGCCGGTCCGGCGGGATGTTGAACGGGATCTCGATGGTGATCCGGCCCTCGGTGCCGTAGATGTGGACGCGCTGGTCGTCCTCGGCCCGGATCGAGCAGGTGAACGTGGAGACCCCGCCGCCAGCGAACTCCAGGAGCCCGCTGGTCACGATGTCGACGCCGCTGTCCGGATCACGCCGGATCGAGGCCTCCACCCGGATCGGCTCGGCCCCGAAGAGGAGCCGCGAGACGTTGACGCTGTAGGAGCCGATGTCGTACAGCGCCCCGCCGCCCGAGGCCAGGCTGTTGCGGATGTTCGCCGGGTCGTCGTTGAAGAACGAGAACCAGCTCTGGACAGCGACGAGGCGGCCGATGCGGCCGCCGGCGACGAGCTCGCGGACGGCGACCCACGACGGGTGGAGGCGGTACATGAACGCCTCCATGAGGTGGACGCCCGCGGCGTCCGCTGCCGCGACCATCCGCTCGGCGTCGATCGCGGTCATCGCCAGCGGCTTCTCGCACAGGACGTGCTTGCCGGCTCTGGCCGCCGCGATCGCCCACTCGGGATGGAGATGGTTCGGCAGCGGGATGTAGAGCGCGTCGACGTCGGGGTCGGCCAGCAGCGCCTCGTACGAGCCGTGGGCGGTCGGGATGCCGGCCTCGTCGGACGTGGCCCGGGCCCGGGCGAGGTCACGCGACGCGATCGCGGTGATCCGGCAGCGGGCGGCCTTCTGGATTGCCGGAATGACCTTTTTCCGGGCGATGTCGGCCGTCGAGAGGATGCCCCAGCGGAGCTCGTCCATCGAGCGTCAGCCCCAGGACGTCTCGGCGACGGGCCGGAACGCGACCTCCAGGATCCGATGGGTCCGGGGTCGGGTCACGACGAACAGAACGGCCTCGGCCACGTCCTCCGGCCGCATCATCCCGGCCAGCTGGGGCATGTCCGGCGTCCGGCCGTGGCCCATCGCGAAGTCGGTGGCGACGCCGCCCGGACAGACACTGGTGCAGCGGACGCCCTGCTCCCGGAGCTCGTGATCGAGGGCGCTGGTCAGCCCGACCTGGGCGAACTTCGAGGCGCAGTAGACCGCCTCGTAGGGGAGGCCTCGCCGGCCGGCCTCGGAGGCGATCGTCACCAGGTCCGCGGCCGGGCTTCGGATGAGGTGGGGGAGCGCTGCCCTGGCCGCGTAGATCGCGCCCTTCACGTTGACCTCGATCATCGACTCGATGTCCGCGACCGGCAGGTCCAGGAAGGGCCCGTAGGCGCCGACGCCGGCGTTGATCACGAGGATGTCCAACCCACCGAAGCGCTCGACCGTCGCGGCGACCATCGACTCGAGCGCGGCCGGGTCGCTGACGTCGCAGGGTTTCGCGAGGGCGCCGTCGATGCCGGGGTTGGCGCCGCTGCGCGAGGCGACGGCGACACGAGCGCCGTTGGCGGCGAGGAGCCTGGCCGTGGCTGCCCCGATCCCGCGACTCGCGCCCGTGACGAGGGCGACGCGATCCTGGAGTTGGCTCATGGCACGCTTCCTCGAGCAGTTGGGTCCATGGTCGGGCCGGGCGGGCCTCGCGGCCCTCGGGCCGGTCCGCCGTGAGCGTCGATCGGGGTTCGGCAACTGGTGGGACGGGGTCGGCCGGCGCTCCGGCCGAAACCGGCTTGACAGTGCCCTGCCCCATCAACGAGCCTAGCACAGGCATTTGCAAGAGAGGAACACAAACTGGTGTCGATGCGGCGCGACGAGCTCGGGCAACGGAGCGAGACGGTCCGGCGGTCGAACCTCAGCGCCATCGTCCGCGAGCTCCACCTTCGTGGCCCGCTCTCCCGGTCGGAGCTCGTGGCCCGGACGGGCCTCACCCGGAGCGGGATCCGAGCCTTGATCGGCGAGCTTGTTGCGGGCGACCTCGTCGTCGAGGAGCCGGCCGTCCGCCTCGGGACGCCGGGCAGGCCGTCGCCCCTCGTCCGACTGGTCAGCGAGAGCGTCGTCGTCCTCGCCCTGGAGATCGCCATCGACTCGCTCGCCGTGGCCGTCGTCGGCGCGGGTGGCCTGGTCCACGAGCGCATGCGGGTCGACCGACCTCGCGGCCACTCGACGCTCGACGACGTCGTCGCCGACCTCGTCGAGCTGGCGGAGACCGTCCGCCGCAGCCGCCCCGCCGATGAGACGCCGATCGGTGTCGCCGTGGCCGTGGCCGGCATCGTTCGCAACACCGACGGCCTCGTCCGCCTCGCCCCGAACCTCGGCTGGGTGGACGAGCCGCTCCGGGAACGGCTCGCCGCAGGCCTCGGCTTGGCGGTCCCTGTCGACGTCGCCAATGAATCCGACCTGGGTGGGCTCGCGGAGTTCCGGCGCGGCGCCGCCCGCGGCGCCGATGACGTCCTCTACGTTCACGGCGAGGTCGGTGTCGGCGGCGGGATCATCGTCGATGGACGGCCGCTCGACGGGATCGGCGGCTACGGCGGCGAGATCGGGCACATTCCGGTCAACCCCGACGGCCGGCCCTGCCGCTGCGGCTCGACGGGCTGCTGGGAGACCGAGGTCGGGGAGCGCGCTCTCCTGGCTCGTGCCGGCTACCCGCTCGACGGCGGCCGGGCGGCCGTCGACGCTGTGCTCGCCGATGCCGCCGCCGGTCGGCCGGCGGCACTCGAGGCGATCGCGGCAACGGGCCACTGGCTCGGGATCGGCCTGGCCGGGCTGGTCAACATCCTCAACCCCCGCCGGGTCGTCCTGGGGGGCCTGTTCTCCCGGGTCCATCCGCTCGTGGACGGTCAGGTCGAAGCCGGCCTCGATCACTACGCCCTCGCGGCACCCCGGCAGCTCGTCTCCGTCGTCCCCTCGACCCTCGGTGTCGACGCGCCCCTCCTGGGGGCCGCCGAGCTGGCCTTCGAACCGCTCCTCGCCGATCCGGCCGCGTGGCTCGGGCCCCGGGGGGCGCTGGTCGCGCTGGAGAGCGCGTGATCCCGCACAATCCGCTGCCTTTCCCGGGCGGGCCGACGCGGCCTCGCCGTCGCGGTCGTCGGGTCCGCGCACCGATCGTCGGAATCCCGCAGCAGTCGTTGAGGAGGGTGCTAGCCTACGAGAGTTGCGCGCGATTTAGTGAATGTCTGAGGAGGAGAAGTCGCTGATGTTTCTGCGCAGAGTGGCGGTCCTGGTGGCCGCCGGCGCGATGGTCGTGGCGGCCTGCGGTTCGGGCAGCTCCGCCAGCCCGAGTGGAGGAGGCACGGCCTGCACGGTCGGCGTCTCGTGGAACAACTACGACCAGGAGCGCTGGAAGAAGGCCGACGAGCCGGCCATCAAGAAGGCCGTCGAAGCCGCGGGCGGCTCGTACATCAAGACCGACGCCCGTGACAGCTCCGAGCAGCAGCTGTCCGACATCGACACCCTGATCAACCAGGGTGCCAAGGCCCTGATCATCCTGGCCAAGGACGCCGACGCCATCAAGCCGGCCGTCGCCAAGGCCGAGTCGCAGGGCATCCCGGTCATCGGTTACGACCGCCTGATCGAGGATCCCAAGGCCTTCTACATCACCTTCGACAACAAGAAGGTCGGCTTCATCATGGGCCAGACCATCCTCGGGCTCGTCCCGAAGGGCAATTACGCGATCATCAAGGGCGACCCGGGTGACGCGAACGCCGAGTTCCTCCGCTCCGGCATGACCGAGGCCGGCGTCCCGGCCCTCGACGACATGAGCGGCCCGGTCCACGTCGTGTTCGAGCAGAACACGCCGAACTGGGACACGACCGGTGCCCGGAACAACATGGAAGCCGCCCTCAACGCCAACAACAACGACATCCAGGCCGTTCTCTCCGAGAACGACGGGATGGCGACGGGCGTCATCGCGGCGCTCAGCGCCGTCGGCCTCACGATCCCGGTCTCCGGCCAGGACGGTGACTCCGCGGCCCTGAACCGCGTCGCGCTCGGCACCCAGTCCGTCTCGGTCTGGAAGAACGCGTTCGCCCTCGGCGAGACGGCCGGCAGCGTGGCCGCGCAGCTTTGTGGCGGCACGGATCCAACGGCTGTCACGGCCCCGTCCGACCTTCCGGCCGCGGCGGCGCCGTCCAGCCTCACGGCAGTACCGTTCACCACCCCAGGTGGCAACACGGTCAACTCCATCACCCTCTCGCCGACCCCGATCACCAAGGACAACCTGTCGGACGTCATCGACGCCGGATGGGTGACCAAGGACGTGGTCTGCGCGAACGTCACGGCAGGAAGCGTCAGCGCCTGCAACTGATCCTCCGGGTCGGTACGCACGCGTCCTAGCGCATGGCTGGCGGCTCCGGGTTTCCGGGGCCGCCAGCCACATCGGTTCCAAGAAGGGGGTCGGCGCAGATGACGGGAGCTGTCGAGTCGGCACCTGCCGCGAGCACGAGCGGCCCGCTCGGCAGGATCACGAACGTCCTCGGGGCGATGGAGATCGACGCCCGCCTGTTCGGGATGGTCGTCGCGCTGGCGGTGATCCTGCTCGGCTTCGGGGCCGCCACGGACGGCCAGTTCCTCGAGCCGGTGAACCTGCTGACCCTCTCGGTCCAGGCCGCCTCCGTCGCCGTCCTGGCGATGGGGATGGTCCTGATCATCGTCTCGCGCAACATCGACCTCTCGGTCGGCTCGGTGGTCGGCGTCATCGGCATGACCTACGCCGTCCTGATGCACGAGATCTATCCGACGACCATCGGGCCCGACACGGCCTATGGCTGGATCCTGGCGCTCGTGGTCGGCCTCGCCGTCGGCGCCCTCATCGGCGCCTTCCAGGGCTTCATCATCGCCTATGTCGGCGTGCCATCCTTCGTCGTCACGCTGGGTGGGCTGCTGGCATTCCGCGGACTCATCTGGGTCATCAGCGGCGGCTCGACGCAGGCGCCCGACGACAAGCCATTCGTGGTGCTCGGGGGGGGCCCGCAGGGATCCCTGGGCGGACCGCTCAGCTGGGCCGTCGGGATCGTCATCTGCGTCGGCGCGATCCTCCTGATCGTGAACAACCGCCGGCAGCGACAGCGCTTCGGGTTCCCCGTCCGGCCGATGTGGGCGGAGGTGGTCATGGGGATCGTGATCTCGGCCGTGACCCTCGGCGCCGTCTACATCGCCAACTCGTACAAATGGCCGGCCGGGCTCGCCACGAGGTACGCCCAGGAGCATGGCATCACCGAACCGCCGGGGGGCCTGATCATCGACTCGGGCATCCCCTGGCCAGTGGTCATCATCATGGGCGTCGCGCTGGTCATGACCTATCTCGCGACCCGGCGCCGCTTCGGCCGCTACGTCTTCGCCATCGGCGGCAACCCCGAGGCGGCCGAGCTCGGCGGCATCAACACGCGCTGGACCATCATGAAGACCTACGTCCTCATGGGGCTCCTGTGCGCGATCAGCGCCGCGATCGCCTCGGCCCGCCTGAACGGCGCGACCCTCGACCTCGGCCAGGGCTACGAGCTCTACGTCATCGCCGCGGCCGTGATTGGCGGCACGTCGTTCGCGGGCGGTATCGGAACCATCTCCGGGGCCGTCCTGGGAGCCCTGGTCATGTACACGCTGAAGTACGGCCTGAGCTTCAAGGGCCTGAACTCGCCGATCCAGGACATCGTCGCCGGCATGGTCCTGATTGTCGCCGTCGGCTTCGACACCTACAACAAGAGGCGCGCCCGATGACCGCCACCGCCCCCGCTTCCGCACCCGCCAGCGTGAAGACGCCACTCGTCGAGATGCGCGACATCTCCGTGTCGTTCGGTGGCGTCCACGCCGTCCAGGACGTGACGGTCACCCTGAACGCGGGCGAGGTCGTCGGCCTCGTCGGTGGCAACGGTGCCGGCAAGTCGACCCTCATGCGCTCCCTGTCCGGGGCGCGGCCGCCGGACTCCGGCGAGATCTTCATCGACGGTCAGAAGGTGACGATCTCGAACCCGCGCGACGCCAAGGCGCTCGGCATCGAGACCATCTACCAGAACCTGGCCCTCGCCGACAACATCGACGCTCCGGCGAACCTGTTCCTCGGGCGCGAGCTCACGAGCCGCCTCGGAAACCTCGACGACTCCGCGATGGAGGACGCGACGCGGAAGGTGATGGGCCGCCTGAACCCGAACTTCACCGGCTTCAAGACGCCGGTGCAGTCCCTGTCCGGCGGGCAGCGCCAGGCGGTGGCCATCGCTCGGGCCGTCCATTTCAATGCCCGGATCCTGATCATGGACGAGCCCACGGCGGCGCTTGGCCCCGCCGAAACGGCCCAGGTGCGGGATCTCATCCGCCAGCTCCGGTCCGAGGGGCTCGGGATCTTCCTGATCAGTCACGACATCCACGACGTCTTCGACCTGTCCGACCGGATCAGCGTCATGTACCACGGCAAGATCGTCGGGACGGTGCATCGCGCCGACACCACGACCGACGCTCTCCTGGCGATGATCATCCTCGGCAAGGCCTCGGGCGAGGTCAGCGAGGCCGAGATCGAGGCCTTGAGCAAGTAGGGGCCTTCCCGCCTCGCGCGCCCGTCAGCCTGTTGGCTCGGGCCGTGGCGCCGGCGGGCGATGGAACGCCGGGCTGAGGGCCGGGTAGAGCTCGCGGTAGGCGGCATGCGCGGCCGCATACGCTGCCCGGGCCGACCCGGGCAGCGCGGACGGTGTCGTCGCCACGAGGTCGGCCACGGCCGACGGCACGTCACGGAACCAGCCGGCGCCGACGGCGGCGAGGACCGCCGCCCCGAACGCCGCTCCCTCCGTCGTCGACGTCGTGACCAGCTCAGCATCGAGGACGTCGGCCAGGATCTGCCGCCACAGCGGGCTGGCCAGGCCGCCGCCCGAGGCCCGGATCTCGGACGGCCGCGGCATCCCCGCCTTGAGCATCAGGTCGAGGCCGTCGCGCAGGCCGAAGGCGACGCCTTCCAGGACCGCCCGCGCGAGGTGGCGCCGGTCGTGCCGGAGGGTGAGGCCGACGAACGCGCCCCGGGCGAACGGATCGACGTGCGGGCTCCGCTCCCCCGAGAGGTAGGGGAGGAAGTAGAGGCCGTCGGCCGCGGCTTGGACGTCCGCCGCCGACCCCGCCACCTCGCCGAACGACTCGCCCGGCGCCAGCGCATCACGGAACCAGCGCAGGCTGCCGGCCGCGGAAAGCATCACCGACATGAGGTGCCAGCGGCCTGGGACCGCGTGGCAGAAGGCATGGACCCGGCCGCGGGCCTCGTGCAGTGGGGCGTGGGTCGCGGCGAAGATGACTCCCGAGGTTCCGAGCGACAGGGCAACGGTTCCCTCGGCGACCGCCCCGACGCCGACGCCGTTGGCGGCCTGGTCGCCGCCGCCGGCGACGACCGGCGTGCCGGCAGCGAGCCCCGTTGCCTCGGCGGCGGTGCGGCTCACCGTCCCGGTCATCTCGGGGCCCTCGAACGTCGGCGGGAACCAGGCGGGATCGAGGCCCAGGTCGGTCAGGATCTCCGGCGACCACGTTCGCGCCGGGAGGTCGAAGAGGATCGTCCCGGAGCCGTCCGCCTTGTCCATCGCGTACTCGCCGGTCAGACGCCGGCGCAGCTCGTCCTTGGGCAGCAGGACGTGGGCCAGCCGGGCCCAGGTCGCCGGTTCGTGGCGACGGACCCAGAGCAGCTTGGGGGCCGTGAAGCCGGGGAGAGCGTCGTTGCCGGTGATCTCGATCAGGCGCTCGGCTCCGACGGCGGCCCGCATCTCGTCGCACTCGGCGGCGGTCCGCTGGTCGTTCCAGAGAATCGCCGGGCGGAGGCTCCGGCCGGCCGCGTCGAGGAGCACGGCGCCGTGCATCTGGCCGCTGAGCCCGACCGCCTCGACGTCGGCGGCCGCGGTCCCGGTCGAGGACAGGACCGCCCCGATGGCCTGCCGGGCCGCCGCCCACCACGCCGCCGGATCCTGTTCGCTCCAGAGCGGCCGGGGCGACTGGACCTCGTACGCGGCCGTGCCGATCCCGACGACGGTCCCCGCCGGGTCGACGAGGATGGCCTTCGTCGCGGTCGTGGAGACGTCGATGCCGAGGACGAGGCCCATCCTCGTCAGCGCTCCGGGACGCCGTCCTCGGCGGTGTCGACCGCCCAGATCGCCCGATTCACGACGTTCTCCAGGAGCTCCTGACGGCCCGAGACCGGGTGCGGGTCGAGCTCGCCGGTGGCGACCCGGCCGGCGAGCAGCTCCAGGAGGGCGTCGCCGGCGATGATCGAGCGCCCGAGCTTGCCGTCCCAGCCCGCGTAGCGGGCCGAGCGGAGCCGCTCCAGCTCGCCTTCCTCGACCATTGCCGCGGCCGCCAGGAGGGCCCTCGCGAGGGTATCGATCCCGCCGACGTGGGCATGCACGAGATCCGTCCGGTCGACGCTCTGGCGGCGGAGCTTGGCGTCGAAGTTGAAGCCGCCGGTCGTGAACCCGCCGCCCCGGAGGATCTCGTAGACGGCCAGTGACAGCTCGTCGACCGAGTTCGGGAACTGGTCCGTGTCCCAGCCGTTCTGGTAGTCGCCGCGGTTGGCGTCGATGCTGCCGAAGATGCCGAGGGCGATGGCCTGGGCGACCTCGTGATGGAAGCTGTGCCCCGCGAGGGTGGCGTGGTTGGCCTCGATGTTGACCCTGTACTCCTTCTCGAGACCATGGCGGGCGAGGAAGCCATAGACGGTCGCGACGTCGTAGTCGTACTGGTGCTTCGTCGGCTCCTGGGGCTTCGGCTCGATGAGGAGCGTGCCCTCGAACCCGATCCGATGCTTGTGCTCGGCGACGAGGTTCAGGAAGCGGCCGAGCTGTCGCTCCTCGCGGACGAAGTCCGTGTTCAGGAGCGTCTCGTAGCCTTCGCGGCCGCCCCACAGGACGTAGTTGGCCCCGCCAAGGCGCTTTGTCGCCTCGAGCATCTCCTTCACCTGGGCCGCCGCGTAGGCGAAAACCTCGGGATCCGGGTTCGTGGCCGCGCCCGCGGCGTAGCGCGGGTTGCTGAACAGGTTGGCCGTGCCCCACAGCAGCCGCACGCCGGTCCGGGCCATGTGGGCCTCGGCGGCGTCGAGGATCGCCTGGAGGTTGGCCGTCGACTCGGCGAACGTCCGGCCCTCCGGCGCGATGTCGCGATCGTGGAAACAGAAGAAGGGGACGCCCAGCTTCTCGAACAGCTCGAACGCGGCATCGAGCTTGGCCCGGGCGGCGATCATCGGGTCGAGCCGCGGATCCAGCCAGGGGCGGTCGAAGGTGCCGACCCCGAACACGTCCGAGCCCGGCCAGTTGAACGAGTGCCAGTAGCAGACCGCGATCCGGAGGTGGTCCGCCATCCGCTTGCCGAGCACCAGGCGCTCCGGCTGGTAGACCTTGTAGGACAGCGGATCCTGAGAGCCGAGGCCACCGAACGGGATGGGTCCGGGCACGTCCCGGAAGAATGGTTCGCTCATGTCCGCTCCTCCACGACCGGAATTCGATCCTCGCCCGTGCTCTGGTCTAGATCCTCGCGCGCCGCGGCCGGAGCGTAGCACACGTTTGTGTGAGTCCAGCACAAACCCGCTGCCGGCGACGCTCGGCGGCTGCGGTGCCCGGGCGTCACTCGGCAGCGCCTAGCGCGGGGCGTCATTGGGCAGCCACAGGCGCGGGGCGTCATTCGGCAGCGGCCGCCGCCGCGGCGTACCGAGGGTCGTCGCGGCGGATGGGATCCGGATCCACGCCCCGAGTGATCGCCAGCCGCTCGGCCAGCACCTGGAGCGGCGTGACCGTGGCCAGCAGCCCGGCGACCGCGGCCGGCAGCGTCGGGGCATCGGGCACGGCGAGCCGGCCGGCCGGCGTGAGCGCCGGGTCGATGGCCTCGGCGACGACCTCGGCGAGGATTGCCCCAACAGGCAGGTCGAGCTCGCGGCAGGCCCGGAGGACGCTGATCGCCCGGGCCGTCCGCGGCCCCCGGGCAGCCTGCTCGGCGAGGAGGAGGATCACGCCCGTCCGGCCGTCCACAGCGGCGAGGTGGCCATGCAGGAACGTCTCGAGATCGCGCATCGCCGCCGGCTGGTGGGCGCCCTCCTCGACCTTCAGGGTCAGCTCGCGGGCCGAGATCCGGTCGACGCCGCTGCCCAGGACGATGAGACGGTCGCACCTGGCCAGGGCGCCGGCGATCCGGTCGGCGTCCGACGTCGCGGCCGGCCCACTGCCGTGGGCCAGCAGGGCCGCGCCTTCCGCCGGGTCCACCGGCACCCCGCCAAGGTGGGCGCCGACGGCGGCCGCGACCAGGATCGGCGAGAGGTAGCCGACCGTATGGCACCAGCTCTGGTCGAGCTCTTCGGTGGTGACGACGATGTCGGCGAGGGCGGCACCTGGCGATGTCGCGCCGACAGTGACGATCGCGGTCGTCGCGCCGGCCGCCCTGGCGGCGTCGAGGGCCCGGTTCGTCGCCCAGGTCGCGCCCTCGTGGCTGATCGCGATGACGAGGCCGCGTGCCTCCGTCCCGCCGGCCCCCGTCCCGCCGGCCCCCGTCCCGCCGGCCCCCGTCCCGCCGGCCTCCGTCCCGCCGGGATCGAGCGACACCTCGAACGCCTGGGCGGCAACCGGCGATCCGCCCGCCCCGGCCGACGACGGCAGGCCCACCGCGCGGTAGGCATCGCGCAGGATCTCGGCCGTCGCCTGGGCTCCGTGCTCGCTCGTGCCGCAGCCAACCACGAGGACCGGTCGGCCGGCCGACGCGGCCGCGCGGATCGCCTCCGCGAGTGCCGCAGCCGGCCCGTCCGGCGTGGCGAGCCTGGCGAGGAGGCGTCCCGCAAGCGCGGGCTCGGCCCGGATCATGTCGGTCATGTGAAACGGCGGCCCGCCCCGTCGCGTCGGCATCTCCGTGCTCCGCCACGGTTCGGGAGGGCCGGGCAGTGGCCGGCTCGGTTCGGATGCGTCCATCAGCGGAGGATAGCCGGGCCGAGGCGTCGCAGGCTCGGGCGTCGCCGGTCGGCCGTCGGCACCTTGTTGGTACCGGCCCGGCCGGGCATGCTTTGCCCAGATGGATCGAGATGCACCCGGGTCTCGCGGCACATCGGGTCCGGCCGCCGGCCCGGGGACCGGCCAGCCGGTGTCGGCACCCGCGCCGGCAGGGATCACGCCGTCGGGGGACACGGGCTCGCGGGCCGGGCGGCCTGTCGTCCGGTTCCTCGCCGCGACGCTCCTGGCGGGCGCCGGCGTCGTTGTCGTCCGCGCGGCCTTCGTGCTCACCGAGACCGGCCAGCGGCTCGAGAATCTCGCGCTCAGCGGCGCGGCGCTCCAGACGACCGCAGATCGGGAGGCGTCGCTCGGTCGACTGTCGGTCGTCAGCATCGTGACCGTGGCGGCGGCCCTGGTGCTGGTGGTGATGGCTGGCGCGGTCCGCCGGCGGCTCGGGCTCGGGCTGCTGATCGCGGCGGCGATGGGTGTCGCCGTGGTCCTCGCGGAGGTCCTGAAGGACGTCCTGTCGCGGCCCGAGCTCGTCTCCGGGCCGGCCTGGCTCCTCAGGAACAGCTTTCCGAGCGGCCACGCGGCCATCGGTGCCGCGATCGGGATGGCCCTCCTCCTCTTGAGCCCGGATCGACTTCGTTGGCTGGCGCTGCCGATCGGCGCCCTCCTGTCGGCGTTCCTCGGCCAGGCGACCCAGGTCGCGGGCTGGCACCGGACGAGCGACGCGCTCGGCGGGGTGCTCCTGGCGATGGCAGTTCTGTCCGCGGCCCTCGTGGTCCTCGCCGTGCGGGGCTTCGTCCGGCCCTCGACCCGTGGCCTGGTCAGTGCCCGGGTCCACCGCTCAATCGCGGCCGTCGGCGGTGGGTTGATCCTTCTCGGCCTGCTGATCCTGGCCATTGCCGCGCTGTTCCCGGTCCTCCGCGCTCCGGCCGGTGCCGAGGGGGCGTTCCTCTACACGACGCTCGACCTCGCCGGCTCCGGCGCGACGCTCCTCGCCTTCGTGGCGTTCTCGCTGACGATCGAGCCGTTCAGCCTCGGGTCGACGGATGAGGAGCCCCTATCGGCGGTGGCCGCGAGTCCCGACGCGACGGGCTGACCCTGGCCGAGTGGTGACCCGAGCCGATCCTGGCCGAGTGGTGACCCGAGCCGAGTGGTGACCCGGGCCGAGTGGTGACCCGGGCCGAGTGGTGACTCGTGCCGAGTGGTGGCCCGGGCCGACCCGAGCCGACCGATACGGCCCGTCCCCACCCTGATGTTGCTCTCAGGAGCAAGTGGCGGATGAGCTCGCACGATCGATCTCGACTTCGTGCCGATTGCGCTCGATCTGCGCCATGGCCGTGCTCGGTCGTGCGGAATCTGCCGCTGCGGCCGACAGACGTGGCCGAGGTCGACAGGCGCGGCCGACACGGGCGGCCCCGGCAGACACGCGAGGCCGGCCCTGGATCCCCATGGTCGCCGGACCCGCCGCCAGCGCCCCGGACCCGCCGCCAGCGCCCCGGACCCGCCGCCAGCGCCCCGGACCCGCCGCCAGCGGCCCGGACCCGCCGCCAGCGCCCCGGACCCGCCGCCAGCGGCCCGGCCCCGCCGCCAGCGCCCCGGACCCGCCGCCAGCGGCCCGGCCCCGCCGCCAGCGCCCCGGCCCCGCCGCCAGCGCCCCGGCCCCGCCGCCAGCGCCCCGGACCAGCCGCCAGCGCCACGAGCGCCTTCAGCGAAGGCGGCCGATGCGGCCGACCGGACCGTAGCGGAACCAGGCTCGGCCGACGAGGAGCTCGACCGGGACCGGGCCGAAGCGATTGGAGTCGATCGGCGCACCGAAGCCGGCTGCCGTGGCGGCCTCGGCGGTCGCGTCGGCGGCGAGCCAGGCCTCGCCCGGGCCCAGGACAAGGAAGCCGCCGGCGAACGGGATCCGG
Source organism: uncultured Chloroflexia bacterium (assembly GCA_963719145.1). GTDB lineage: Bacteria > Chloroflexota > Limnocylindria > Limnocylindrales > CSP1-4 > UBA5189. The sequence goes on along the minus strand of CAVRAX010000003.1, from coordinate 309,227 downwards.
GCCCCGGTCCGGCCGGCGACACGCTTGATCGCGAGGTCACCGGTGTCGGGCTCGTGAAACAGAACGATCGAGCCGGGCCGGGGCCATCGCCGAATTGTCGGGTCGACGATCAGCCAGTCGCCCGGGGCGATCGACGGGAGCATCGATGCCTCCGCCACGGTCACCCGCCACGGGCCGCGGAGCCGGGCCCGCAGAGAGGCACCGCGGCCGTTGCCGCCCGGCTGGCGGGTCACGCGGGCGCTCGCCCGAGGCCCGGCGAAGGCGGACGCGACGACCCAAGCGAGCGCACCTGAACGTGCGTCAGCCGGGGTCCGGAGCGGCCAACGAACGCGGGACGCGGATCGTCGCCCGCCGATCAGCCCGGCCGGCCGGCGACGCGGGTCTTGCCCGGGCCGCCTGTTGCCTTCCAGGCGGCGTCGACCTGGTCGATGAGGTCGAGGAGCGCCTTGCCGTCAGCGACGTCGACCGAGGCCTTGACCTTCGACGCGGCCTTCGTCGCCTGCCAGAAGAGCTCGTGCAGGTTCGGGACCGTCTCGACGTGCTCGGGCTTGAAGTAGTCGTGCCAGAGGACGTCGAGGTGGTGCTTCACCAGCTCGGCGCGCTCCTCCTTGATCGCGAGCGCCCGCGTCCGGTAGGCGGGGTCCTCGCTGGCCGCGTACCGCTCGATGATGCGGTAGCAGGACTCGGCTTCGATGCGTGCCTGCTCCGGATCGTAGACGCCGCAGGGCAGGTCGCAGTGGGCGCGCGCGGTGGTCGTCGGGGCCAGCAGCCTGGCCAGCGTTCGCATCGGGGACATGGGACTCCTTCGAGCACTCCTGGGTGGTCCGGGGCTGTGCCGTTGAGTGTCCGGAGGTCGGTCGAGCCTGTCAAACGCCCGCCACCCGCGCGGCGCGCGCGACGCCCCGACGGCCCGCGGTCGAGGGATCGGCCAGTGCGCGGGACTCGTCAGTGCGCGGGACTCGTCAGTGCACGGGACTCGTCAGTGCGCGGGACTCGTCAGTGCGCGGGACTCGTCAGTGCACGGGACTCGTCAGTGCGCGGGACTCGTCAGTGCGCGGGACTCGTCAGTGCGCGGGACTCGTCAGTGCGCGGGACTCGTCAGTGCGCGGCGACGGCGTCCCTGATCGCCGCCTCCGTCGCGCTCGAAACTACGGAGGTGCCCCCGGTGATGACCGCCCGGGCGGGGTCGAGGCGAATGATCTGGTCGCGGATGCCCGGCGGCAGCGAACCCGGCGCCGTCAGGACGATCGGCGAGCCCGAGGCCCCGGCCGCGGCCGCCGCGGCGAGCGCGTCGGGGAAGTTGAGGCCGGTCGCCGCGTACACCGCCCGGACGCCCATGTTGAAGGTCGCGGCGACGGCCGCGGAGGTCGCGTATCGATCCGTGCCGGCGAGCCGCTGGATCGCGGCGCCTGGGACCGCAGCCGCGATCTGGGCGACGATGCCGTCGTTCACGACCGATGGGCCGCCGACGATGATGACGCCGGCCGGGGCGAGGCGGGTCAGTTCCGCGCGCGTCTCCGGGGGCAGGGAATCCGGCCGGGTGAGCAGGACCGGGCCGCCATCGCGCGCAGCCGCCGGAGCCGCGGAGACCGCGTCGGCAAAGCCGAGGCCGGTCGTCAGGTAGACCATCGGGGCTCCGCCCGGGAAGGACGCCGCGGAGAGGGCGGCGGCCGTCGCGAAGCGGTCCGCGCCGGCGACCCGCTGGGCGCCGCCCGTCGAGTATCCGGAGAGGGCGTTGAGGACGCCATCGGAGACGACCGATGGTCCGCCAACCACCACGATGCGACCCGGCTGGAGCCGCGACAGCTGGGCCGCCGTGGCGGCCGGGATCCCCGTGGCGGTGACGAGCAGGACCGGCGCTCGGACGCCGCCGGCGACCGCCGCGGCCGCGAGCGCGTCGGGGAAGGCGGCGCCGGTCGCCACATAGGCAACGCCGACGCCCGGCTCGAAGGCATCGGCGGCGACCGCGGCGGCGGTCGCATAGCGATCGGCGCCGGCGATCCGGACCGTCGCGAAGGAGGCGATGATGGCGTCCCAGTACCCGGCCACGCCGCGGTCATAGCCGAGGGTCCAGATCCCGATGCCGGCCAGGCCGCGGCCGCTGGCCAGGGCGTACTTTGCCCGGAGGGTCATCGGGTCGTCGTAATAGGTCTCGGTCCAGGTCCCGCCCGCGCCCTGGACGGCGAACCACCGCGTGCCCTCGAGCGGATCGTGCCCGATGACCGTGCCGGGCGGGATCGAGGCCATGTCATCGCTCGGGATGAAGACGCCGACCGAGCTCGTGGCGGGTGCGTGCAGCTCCCCCGAGGTGGTGTTCCAGGTCCGCCCGTAGTAGGGCAGGCCGAGCAGCAGCCGGTCGGCCGGGACGCCATTGGAGGCGTACAGGTCGAGCGTCCAGGTGAGGCTCTTGTCACCGTCCGCGCGCACAATCGGGGAGATGCTCCCGGACGGGCTGGAGCCCGAGGTCCGATAGCTGTAGCCCATGATGAAGACGCGATCGGCGCCGTTGGCCAGGGCCTGGAGGGCCATGCCGGCGCCGGAGGTCGAGCCGTTGGTCGCGACCGAGACCCTGGCCGCCGGGTTCCAGGCCTGCAACGCCGACCGGATCCGGCCGACGAACGTGCCGTAGGCGGCGAAGTTCTCGTTGTAGAGCGACTCGACGTCCAGGCTGACCCCGTCGAGGCCCTCGGCCTGCACGAGGGTCGAGATGGCGGCCACCGCGGCCGCCATCGCCGTCGGGTTGGTAAAGAACGCGCTGTTCTTGGCGTAGCCGAACGACGTCACCGTGAGATCGACCCGGACACCGGCGGCGTGGGCATGGTTGGCGATCGTCGCCGCGGTCGATCCGGTGACGTACGGATAGCCCGTTCCGGAGGGATCGATGGCGCCCGAGGCGGTGAAGCCGACCGAGAAGAGGGCGATGTCGGTGAGGAGGTCGTACCGAAGGTACGCGTCCGTCCCCGAGTCGATCTCCCAGTAGGGCAGGTACCCGTACACCTCGCCGGAGAGCCGGCGGGCGAAGCCCGTGGCGGGCAGTGGCGCGGCCGGTGCGGGGACCGCCGCCCGGCCCGCGGCCCCGGCGGCGCCCGGCATGGCCTCCGCGGACCTGGTTGTCCCGGACAGGCCGACGAGGACGACCGCGACGAGGGCGAGGCGAATGGCCGTGCGGGCCGCTTCGCGGCGAGGCTCCGCTGGACGGGGCGCGCTGGCGTGGATCGGAAGCACGATCGCCCCCCGGGATGTTGTCCTGACCGACGCGCGAACCATACGCCGTCCGTCGGCGCGACCCAAGCCGCCAAAGGGTCGGGCCTCGCCTGGGCCGATGGTCCCCGCCGCGCGCGCCGCCGCTAGCGCAGGAGCGGGTTGACGATCCCCAGGACGCGCCCCGAGACAGGCTCGAGGCCGACCGAGAGCGACGGCTCGATCGGCCCGCCCGAGACCGATGGCCCGAAGGTGAAGGTCACGAGCTGGACGAAATCCTGGCCGCTGCAATCGAGCTGGGCCGGGAGCTCGTCCTTCGGGCAGCCCTGGAGGTCCACGCTGACCGAGATCACGCCCCGATCGAGCTGCCGGGGGACCTCGCCGCGAAGGACCTCGAGGGCGATCGCGACCAGGCGATCGCAGGGCAGGGCCCCGAGAATGACCACCCTGGCCCCGCCGCACGTCGGCGCGGGGAGCGCGAATGGTGTCGGAGAGGCCTGCCCGGGGAGGCCGCAGCCGGCAAGGCTCAGGGCGATGGCGAGGCCGGCGGCGAGGCGGCCCAACCCCGGCCCGGCTCGGCGCTCGCCGCGCGGAGTCCGCTCGCGGCACGGCGCGCGGTACCGGACGAGGCGGTGCATGGACTGTCTTCCCGGCCGGTGATGCAGCACGATCGGCCGGTATCATCCTCCCGATGACGGAGCGTGGCTTGCCCATCGCCGACGGCGCGACCGCCTGTCCCTTCGTCGCGTTCGAAGATGATCGAGACGCCCGCGCCACCACTCCGGACCATCGCCACCGCTGCTACGCGGAGATTCGGCCGGCGCCACGGGCCCTTGCCCACCAGGAGGCCTATTGCCTCTCGACGGCGTTCCCCGTCTGCCCGACGTTCCAGGACTGGGCTCGCCGCGAGGCAGCCCAGGCTCGGGCGGCCACGGCGACGGAGACCGCCGAGCGGGTCCGAGACCCGGGTGCGCCGCCGCCGGCGGGGGTCGACGACATCGAAGGTCCGTGGCCCGCCGCCGGAGAGGTCCACGCAGCGGGGTCGACCCTCGGCTCGGACGAGGACGCCTGGTCGGGCCCAGACCAGGGCTCGAGCGGTCGGAACCCGCCCCGAAACTGGGCCGCGCCACCGCCGTGGCTGAGTGAAGGCGAGGGGGCCCCGGACGACGGCGACGAGGCCGCGGGCGATGTCCAGGCCCAGCCGCCCGTCCGCGGCGGGGGTCTCGCCGGCTCGTTCGCGGACCGCCTGGCCGGCGGCGGGGCGGGCCCCTCGACCCCGCCCGCGTCGCGCCCGGCGGCGACCCCGCCGCCGGCGCGCCCTGCGGCAACCACGCCCGGAATCCCGGGCGGCGTCGCGGAGGCCGGGGACATGCCTCCGGACGCGACGCGCGAGCCCGGCCCCCGCGGGCCCACTCGACCGCGCCGCCCGGCTCACGACGACCGGCCGGCCTCGGCCCTGCCCGGGCCATCCTGGGAGCGTCCGCGGCGGATGGAGGCCTACCCGACGCTCAAGACCCGGATCGGTCTGCCGTCGTTGTCGCTCCCGCCGCTCTTCGTGCCCGTCCTCGCCGTCGTCATCGGCGCGGTCGCCCTGTTCCTCCTGCCTCTCCTGCTCGGGATCGGCAACTCGCCTGGCGGCGCGCCGACGGCCTCACCCGGCCCCTCGGCCGGCGCCTCCGGGTCGCCGGCCCTGCCGACGGCGACGCCCGAACCGACCCAGCTGGTGTACGTCGTCCAGGAGGGCGACACGATGCAGCGGATCGCGGATCGGTTCGGGGTCACGCTCGCGGCCCTGATCGATGCCAACCGTGACGCGATCCCCAACCCGGACCTGATCAAGATCGGCCAGCAGGTCATCATCCCCGTCGCCCCGCCGACGACCCTGCCCGACGCCGGGGCGACGGACACGCCGCCACCGCCGTAGCGCCGGCCGCCCCCCGCGATCGGGAGGCCGCGCCGCGATCGGGAAGCGCCCCGCGATCGGGAGGCCGCGACGCGTCATCGGGAGTGCGCGCCGGCCCATCCGCCGTGGCCGGATCGCGCAGGTCGCGGCTCCGGGGTTGTCTCCCCTCGAGGCCCGCTGGCTCGGCCGGGGCCCGCTGACTCGGCCGGCGCCCGCCGGCGCCCGCCGGCGGCTGCTCGGCGTCTAGCGCGGCGCGAGGTTGATCGAGGTGATCTTGCCGGCCTCGACGCGGAACGACGCGTCGAGGTGCTGGGAGAGGGCTCCCGGGCGGACCGTGAGGACGTCGGCCTGGTAGGTGACCCCGAGGTCGCGGATCTCGCCGGGGATCATCTTGAGGCCGGTCTCGGCCCGCAGGAACCAGCCCCCGACCTGGTCCACGCCCCGAAGCGTCCGGGCATTGTCACCGACATGGATGCGCATCTCGACGCGGTCATCCATCAGTGCCACTGCGCCGGCGCGGTCGCCGTTGTTGAGGAGCTCGAAGAAGACTTCCATCGTGTCGACGGCACCCATGTGAGGAAGTGTACGGGCCGCCGGCAGACACGGCTGCCATCCGGGGCTTGACAAGTCGATACGATACGCTACCGTATCGTATCGAATATACCCACCACGACCCCGGGAGCCCGCCATGACCAGCCTCGCCTCAGCCAGCACGACCGCCGCCCAGATCCACGCCCGCCGCTGGTGGACGCTCGCCGTGCTCTGTCTCAGCCTCGTCCTGATCGGCCTCGACAACACGGTCCTGAACGTCGCCCTGCCGACGATCCAGCGGACGTTCCGGGCGACCGCCGCCGAGCTGCAGTGGATGGTCGACGCGTACGTCCTCGTCTTCGCCGGACTGCTGCTGACGATGGGCGCCCTGGGCGATCGGTTCGGACGGGCGCGCGCCCTCCAGGTCGGCCTGCTCCTGTTCGGGGGCTCGTCGCTCCTGGCGCCGCTGGCCGCGGAGACGTGGCACCTGATCGCGATCCGTGTCGGCATGGGCCTGGGCGGCGCCCTGATCATGCCTTCGACGCTGTCGGTCATCGCCAACGTCTTCGACCGTGCCGAGCGGGCGCGGGCGATCACGATCTGGGCGGGCGTCTCGGGGCTCGGCATCGGCCTCGGGCCGCTCGTCGGCGGGCTGCTCATCGAGAACTTTGACTGGAGCGCCGTCTTCCTCCTCAACGTCCCGATCGCGGCGATCGCTCTCGTCCTCGGCTGGTTCCTCGTGCCCGAGAGCCGGGACCCCTCGGCGACGGGCCTCGACCTCCCCGGCGCGGTCCTCTCGATCGGCGCCGTGACCGCCCTCGTCTACGGGATCATCGAGGCGCCGTCGATGGGCTGGACCGACCCCGTGATCGTGGCGTCATTCGTCGCGGCCGCGGTCCTGGCCGCGGCGTTCGCCTGGCGGGAGACGCACACGGCGGCCCCGATGCTCGACCTCGCGCTCTTCCGGAAGGCCCGCTTCACCGCCGGTGCGGGGGCCATCGCCATGACATTCTTCGCGATGTTCGGGGTCGTCTTCGGGATGACGCAGTACCTCCAGTTCGTCCTTGGAAAGACGGCCCTCGAGGCCGGCGCGTTGATGCTCGGGCTCGCGGTCGGCATCCCGATCGGCGCCCAGATCAGCCTCCGGGCGGTCGCCCGTGTCGGGACGAACCGGGTCATGGCCGGCGGGATCATCCTCGTCGCCGCCGTCCTCGTGTCGTTCAGCCAGTGGTCGCCGACGACCGAGCCCTGGATCGTGGCCGTGACCCTCTTCGTCCTGGCCCTCGGCATGGCGAACGTGATGGCCCCCGGGACGAGCGCCGTCATGGGCGCGGTGCCGGAGGCGAAGGCCGGGGTCGGCTCGGCGATGAACGACCTGCTGCGGCAGCTCGGCGGCGCGCTCGGGGTCGCCGTCATCGGGTCGGTGATCAACACGGTCTACCGCGACCAGATGGCCGGCGCCCTGGCGGGCCTCCCTGCGGCCGCCGCGGACGCGGCCGGTGACTCGGTCGGGGCGGCCGTCGCCATCGCCGACCAGGTGGGCGGCGCGGCGGGTCAGGCGCTCGCCGGCGCGGCGCGGTCGGGGTTCACCGACGCCATCGGCGTCGCGGCCCTCGTCGCCGCCGGCTTTGCCGTCGTCACCGCGATCGTCGTCGCCCGGGCGATGCCCGCGCGGCCGGCGGTCGTGGACGAGTAGCCTGTGGTCGTGCCCACCCGTCCAGCCAGGCGATCGGACGCCGCACGGCCCTCGCCGTCGCCGTCTCGCGGGGCGCGCGCGGCTCGAGGGCGCCCCCGGAGGGCCGAGGTCGACGCCCGGATCCGCCACGCGGCGTTCAGCCAGCTCGTCGCGGGCGGCTACGCGGGGTTGTCGATCGAGGCCGTGGCCGCCGCGGCGGGCGTCGCCAAGACGACGATCTATCGCCGCTATCCGACGAAGCGGGACCTCGCCATCGCCGCCTTGAGCGAGGCCGCGCAGGTGCCGGTCGTGCCGGACGATCTCGAAGCCCGCGAGGCCCTCGATCTCTTCGTCCGCGGGGCGATCGGGGCCCTCGTCAAGTCCGGCGCGGCGCGGATCCTCGGCTCCCTGCTCGTCGAGGACCGCCGGGAGCCGGGCCTGCTCGAGGCCTTCCGGGCCCGGCTCGTGGGCCCCCGCCGCGAGGTCGGCGCGGCGCTCCTCCGGCGGGGCATCGAACGCCGCGAGATCCGGCCGGACGCCGACCCGCTCCTCGTGACCGAGCTGATCGCCGGGGCGGTGTTCGGCCATCACGTGATCCTCGGCCAGCCCGTCGACGAGGCCTGGATCCGGGGCGTCATCGACCACGTCTGGCGGGCGATCGAGGCCAGCCCGGCCGCGGCGCGGAGCAACGGGAGCTAGAAGCCGCCGCCGGCGCCCCCGCCGCCCCCGCCGCCCCCGCCGCCGAACCCGCCGCCCGATCCCGACGAGCTCGGCGAATTGCCGATCGTGCTCATCGCCGCCATCATCCCGCCAATGCTCGGGACGCCCGAGCCCGAGAAGATTCCGCCCCCGCCGGTCGCGCCGCCGGCCAGGCTCGTGCCGCCGCTGCCCCGATACCAGAGCGGAAAGTAGCCGGTCTGGGCGCCGCGCTCATGGCTGTCCTCGAGGGTCCGTTTCAGGACGTCCTCGACCTCCCCGGACAACCCGAGCGCGGTGGCCCAGACGACCGCCTGGTCCGGGGTCTCGAGCCACGACAGGCCGGCCTCGGCGACGACCTGGTCCATCGACCGGGCCTGCTCCATGGTCTTCCGCAAGGTGCGCCGGTAGGCGAGGAGCCAGGCCTTCTGCATCGCCCCGGCCATCGTACGGGCCGGCATGACCCCGGCCATCGCGAACGTCACGATCCCGGCGGCGACGAGCGCCGCGCCGAGGAGGGTGAGCCCGCTCGCCGGGATCGTGAAGCCGGCCCAGACCAGGACGCCGCCGGCGACGGCCTCGATGACGCCGCGGATCCGCCATCGCCCGACGACCGTCGAGGGGCGCTCGGCGAACCACTTGTTGCGGACGACCTGGTCCTCGACGTGGCGCTCGAAGATCGGGACGTCCTCTGCCAGCTTCGGGAGGTCGTCGGGCTCGATCGAGTCGTCGTCGGCCAGCTGCTCCAGCCGCTGTTCGAGGTACTCCTCGGCGGGCCCGAGGGGGCGTCGATCGGCGAGCTGCAGGCGCGTCTCGGCGATCGACGCCCGCTGCGCGGCATCGGCGGCAGCCGTGCGCGCGGCCTCCTCGTCGGCGAGCTCCGTCGTTGCCGCCGCCTCGGCCTTGCTGCCGACGTCGACGGTCAGCTTCCGCCCGATCCCGAACGGCCCGTGCTCCTCGCGGAACGCAACCCGGCCCCGGCTGGCAAGGTCGAGGAGGGCGGTGGTGAGCGTCCGCCGCGAGGCCGCGTCGTCGATGATCATCGTCGCGGCCGCCGCGGTCATGCCGTGCGGCGGCGCCGGCACGAGGACCGAGTCGGAATCGGTGTACTCGGGGTCGCGGCCGAAGCGGAGCCAGTGGAAGAGCGCCCAGCCGATGAGCCCGAGGAGGGCGGCGGAGCCGCCCATCAGGCCGACGACCGCGTTGACCTGCCGGGCGAGCTCGAGAGCGCGCGAGTGCTCTGTCGTCGCCGCCTCGTCGATCTTGCGGATCGCCGCCAGGACGGCCCCGTCGAGGTCGGCCGCCTGGAGGCGCGGCAGCATGTCCTGGTCGAAGATCCTCTGGCGCTCGGCGTCGGTCAGGAAGGCCGACTTGAAGCCGGATCCCGCGTACAGCTGGACCTGTCCGTGGATCCGCGACGGATCGAGGTCGAAGAGAATCACGAGCCCGTCGTCGAAACCCCTCCGGCCGACGCCCCACTGGTTCATCAGGGCGAGGGCGTTGGCGAGCGTCTGGTCCTCGGTCGTCCGGTACGGCCAGGCCTGGGTGTAGACGACAACCTCTGCCCCGGTCCGGGCCTCGATCTCGTCGATCGTCGTCTCGACGCTGTCGACAGTGGCCTGGCTGAAGACGCCGGCCTCGTCGTAGACGGCGCGATTGAACTCGGGGTCGGGGAAGGGCGGCCCGGGATCGGCCGCGAGACTCGAGGCTGCCTGCAGGAGCGCCAGGATCCCGGCGGCGAGGGTGACGAGGACCAGCCGGATCCCCCGCCCGAAGCCGCCGCGGCGTCGCGTCACTTGCATGTCGCCAGCGTACCCGTCAGCCGAGCGACGCGACGGTCCCTCGCCGTCGCCCCACGGTCAGCCGGCCATCAGGCTCGAGGAGGATCTGGGGCGGACGGGGCCGGCCGTTGTACGAGCTCGCCAGCGATGCGGCGTAGGCGCCGGCATCGCGGATCGCGACGAGGTCGCCCCGCCGGACGGGCGGCAGCAGGTGCTCACCGAGGTGGTCCGTGGTCTCGCAGATCGGGCCGTCCACGCGGGCCGGGGAGAGGCCCACCGTCGCGGGCTCGTCACCGGCGAGGGCGAGATCGCCGCCGGCCGCCGCGCCCAGGATCGGCCGGCCGAGCGACGTCAGGGCGACGATGTCGTGGTGCGCGCCGTAAAGGGCGGGCCGGACCAGCTCGGTCATGCCGGTGTCCAGGACGACCTGGCGCTCGTCTCGATCGCGGACGTGGAGGACGCGCCCGACGAGGAAGCCGGCCCGGGCGACGAGCGCTCGACCCGGCTCGATCGCCAGGCGGGCCGGCCGACGCTCGACGGGGATCGCCGCCAGTAGGCCCGGGAGCTCCCGGGCAAAGCGGCCCGGGGCCGGTCCGGCCTCGCCCGGCGGGACGACCGGGTATCCACCGCCGAGGTCGAGGGTATCGAAGGTCGGGCGAGCGCCGCGAACGAGGGCGAGGAGAGCGAGCGCGCGTCGCGCGCCGTCGCGCCAGGCGTCGACCGCCCGGAGCTGGGAGCCCACATGGAGGTGAATGCCACGTGGCACCAGGCCCCGGCCGGCGGCGGCCATCTCGATCGTCGCGGTCAGCTCGTCGGCAGCCATGCCGAACTTCGATCCGCCGGCTCCGACGGCGAGGCCCTGGTGGGTCTCGGGGGTGACCTCGGGATTGAGTCGGAACAGGACATCGAGCGAGCCGTCGCCGATCTCGCGATCGGCCAGCCGAACGAGGGCGGCAGTCTCGTCCGGCGACTCGACCGCCAGCCAGTGGGGCGGGTGCCGGTCCCTGGCCGCGTGGACGACCGCCCGCAGGTCGGCATCGGTCTTGCCGACGCCCTCGATCGTGATCCGGTCGTTCGGCACGCCGGCCCGCCTGGCGACGGCCCACTCCCCCCGGGACACGACGTTCGCGTCGAAGCCCAGGTCGGTGATCCGGGCCACGATCGGGGCGACGTCGTTCGCCTTGAGCGAGTAGGCCCGCAGCCACGGGTCGGGGAAGGCGTCGCGCATCCGGCCGGCGGCGGCGACCAGCTCGCGGACGTCGGTGACGGCCACGGGCGTGCCGAACCGCCGCGCCGTGAGCCGGAGGGCGGCGGCGATCTCGGCCAGCCGATCGGTCAACGGGGCCGTCCGCCGGGGCCGGGCTGGGTGGCGCTCGCGGTCAGCGTCGGCTGCGTTCGAACGGGCCCCGCATCGACCTCAGACGACGACCCGGCGGCCGGTGTCCACCATCCCGAGCACGGTCGAAACGATGCTGATGACGATCGAGCCGAGGAGCGCGCCGATGAAGGCGTCGGCGGTGAGATCGGGCGGGAAGTCGCCGATCGAGAAGCCGAGGCTGAGCTGGTCGGAGACGAACGCCACGAGCAGCAGCAGGAGGGCGTTCAGCACGAACGAGAAGAGCCCGAGCGACAGGAGGGTGATGGGGAAGGACAGGCCCTTCAGGATCGGCTTCAGGTAGGAGTTCACCAGGGCGAGGATCAGCGCGACGGCGAGGAGCTTCCACCAGTCGTTGCCGAACGCGAAGTCGATCTGCGGGATCAGCAGAATGGCGACGTAGACGCCGACCGCGTTGATCAGGACCTTCACGAGGAGATCGATCACGACGTGCCTCCCGAGGTGTGGCGCCGGTCCGACCCGGTCCGGCTGGCCCGATCATCGCAGATGTGGGCCCCGGAGCGCCGGATCAGCGGAGAAGAAAGCCGGTCCCGAGCGGATCCCGCGGATCGAGCTCGAACGTGTGCCGCCCGGTCCGGAAGGCGGAGCCCTCGACCTCGGTGATGACGCTCGCCCGGCCGCCGACCGTCGGGCCCGCGTCGAGGACGCGGGCGTGGAAGACGGAATCGACGATCGAGCGGTGGCGGAGGATCGCGCCCCGCTCGAGTGGCCCGCCGGCCGCCGCGTCGAGGAGGGCCAGCCGGGCCGAGGTGCCGCTGCCGCAGGGCGAGCGATCGACCTCGCCGTCGGCGAAGACCGTGACGTTGCGCTGGACGAGCTCGGCGCCGGGCTCCTCGCGCTCCGCCTGCCAGAAGATGACGCCGTAGATGCCGGACAGATCGGGGTCATCCGGGTGGCGTGGGTCGAGGCGGGCGTCGAGCGCAGGGCGGAGCTCGCGCTGGAGGTCGATGAAGGCAGGCAGGCTGGCTGGCGAGACATCCCGACCGATCGATCGTGCGTCGACAGCGCCGTAGAACGCGCCGCCGTAGGCCACGTCGACGCGGATCCGACCGCGCGAGGTCTCGATCTCGACGTCGCGGGCAAGGATCCACGAGGGAACGTTCGTGAACGCGACGGACGCGACCCGACCGCCGTCCAGGCGGGCGCGACACTCGATCCGGCCCGACGGGACGTCGACGACGACCCTGGTCTCGGGGCCCGCCGCGGGCGCGACGCGGCCGTCCTCGAGCGCCCAGGTCGCCAGGGCGATCGTCCCGTGGCCGCAGGCGGTCGAGTAGCCCTCGTTGTGGAAGAAGACGACGCCGAGATCGGCGCCGCCGTCGTTCGGCGGGGTCACGAACGCGCCGTACATGTCGGCGTGGCCGCGGGGCTCGTCGACGAGGAGGCGACGGATGTGGTCGAGGTTGTCGCGGGCCCAGCGGCGGCGCTCCGGGACCGTTCGCCCGTCGAGCGTGGGCGCGCCGTCGACGACGATCCGGAAGGGCTCGCCCCCGGTGTGGTAGTCGACCGTTCGGACGACCAGCGGCGTCCGCCCGGGAACCACCATCAGGCCCGGTCCAGGAGACGCTCGAGGTTGGTCTTCACGGCCGGCCAGTCCTCGACGATGACGCTGTAGTAGGCCGAGTGCCGGAGCGGGCCGGAGGGCATGATGATGTGGTTCCGGAAGACGCCCTCGAACGTCGCCCCGATCCCGAGCAGTGCCGCCCGGGACGCCTCGTTGCGGGAATCGGTCTTGAACTCGACGCGGTTGGCGTGGAGGACCTCGAAGGCGTGGGTCAGCTGGAGGAGCTTCGCCTCGCGGTTGGCCCCGCTGCGCTGGAACGCCCGGCCCAGCCACGTCCAGCCGATCTCGAGGCGGCGGTGCTCGGGGACGATCGACAGGAAGCGAGTGCTCCCGATCGCCCTGCCCGAGGCGAGCTCGATCGTGGCGAACGGGACCTCGGTCCCGGCCGCGGCGTTCGCCAGGGCCGCCTCGAGCCAGGTCCGAAGGCCGTCGCGGTCGGTCGGCCGGGCGATCGTCCAGGTCCAGATCGCCGGATCCAGGCCGACCCCGGCGAGGTCGTCGAGATGGCGCGCGTCGAGTGGTTCCAGGCGGACGCGCCGGCCGGTCAGGGTCACCGGCCGGGCCCACGGCGCGGCCGCCGGAGCATGGGTCGGTGTCACGCCGTCGCCGCCGGCCCGAGGACGACGACTTCGACCGGCTCCTCGCGGCCCTTCAGCTCGAGGGTCCGGTGCTCCAGGCCGTCGAGCGCGAGGTTCGCCCGGCGGGCAGTCTCGGTCGAGACGAGGAGCTCGCCCGCGGCGGCGACCGATCCGAGCCGGGCGGCCGTGTTCACCGGATCGCCGACGCCGGTGAAGTCGAGCTGGCCGTCCTCGGTCCCGAGGACGCCGACGTAGGCGATGCCCGAGTGGACCCCGACGCCGACCGGCAGCCAGGCGGGCGCGCCGTCCCGTGAGCCCACGCCTTCGAGGATGGCCTGCCCGGCCCGGATCGCCGATTCGGCCGGGCTGGCCGTGCCGGTGAAGACCGGGACGAAGAGTGCCACGACGCCGTCGCCGAGGTACTTGTCGACGAGGCCGCCACTGGCGTCGATCGCGGTCGCCGCGACCCGGTAGAACCGCTGGAGGATGGCGTGGAACTCGGTCGGGCGCAGGTGCTCGGCGACCGTCGTCGAGCCGCGGATGTCGGCGAACAGGAACGTGGCCTCGCCCTCGGCCCCGCCGATCGAATCACCGAGGCTCCCGGTGCAGACGGTGCAGAGCGCCGAGTTCGCCCGCCAGCGGCGGAAGGGCGTGAACCGGAAGACCGTCCCACCGACACCCGAGAACGGCGCCTGGCAGAGCTTGCAGCGCGGGGCGGCGGGAATCCGGCGGAAGACTCGCTTGATCTGCTCGAAGCCCTCGATGTTGCCCTCGAGGAAGTCGTGCCAAACCTCGTCGTTCGATCGCTTGCCGGCCACTCGGCCTCCTCCACTCGGCCTCCTCCACTCAACGACCGGTCGATCGTACCGCCGGTGCCGGCCCGGCGGGTCCGGCGGGGAGCCTCAGCCCGATCGCCGGCCGCCGGTCCGTCGGGCCGGTGAGCGACCAACCGGCGGGCGGCCGAGTGCCGCCCGGATGGCCTCGATCCGGTACCCGTGCCGGCGCCCAAGCGCAACGAGGCGCCGCCCGAGGGCCGCGGCCGCCCGGGCAGCGGCCGGCGAGGATTCGCCGATGACGGCGAGCGCCGCGGTCGTCGATGCCAGCGACTCCCAGCCTTCGGCCGCGATGTACGCGACTCCGTCCCAGTCGTGGTAGCCGATGGCCGTCCGCAGCTCCGGGTCGGCGAGCCAGGCCTCGATGAGGGCGGCGGCGCGGGAATCGCGAGTGCCTCGCCGCGGAGCGACCTCGGCCGGCAGTGGCAGCCCGAGGAGGACGCGGCAGCGCTCCGCCGCCGCCTGAGCCGCTCCGTCGTCGAGGCCGCGGGCCGCGAAGCCGCCCGCGAGCGGCCAGGTCAGGCGCTGCTCGTCGAAGGTCGCTCGCCGCGAAGCCCCGTCACCGGGGAGCCAGGCGAGCGCGGCCCAGCCGAGCCGGGCGGCCGCCTCGATCGGATCGATCTTGCCGGCTCCCGTCCTCGCGGCCGGCTCCGCGAGCCGCGCGATCCGGTCGACCGCCGTTCCAACGCGGTCGGGATCGACGCCGGCGGCGGCGGCAGCTTCTTCGAGCCGGGGCCGGGCGACCGAGACATCGGGCAGGGCCGCGATGGCGTCGCGGAGCGGCCGGTGGATCGCCTCGAAGCGGATCGCCGCGAGCGCGTCGAGCAGGGACGGCGCGCCGGATCCGCCGAGGCGATCGGCGAGGCGTCGCCAGTCGACGTCCGAGGCGGGATGCTCCTCGATCTCGGTGAAGGCCCGGTTCTCGTAGGCCTCGAGCTGGAGCCCGAGCCCGCGCTCCCGGATCTCCCCGACCGTCGCGGCCAGCCCGAACCCCGTCCGAGCATCACGGAACGAGACGACCGCCTCTGCCTCGCCCGACAGCCCGAGCGCGTCGGCGAGCGGGACCCGCTCCATCGAACGGCTGCCGTCGGCGTGCTTGACGGCGAAGGCGACGCTGTCGCGGACGCGGCCGGCCGTGGCGGCGAAGCGATCGTGGTAGAGGACGAGCGAGCGATCGGCACCCGATCCGTTGGTGTAGGCGTAGACATGCTCGTCGACGCCCCCGTCCGTGACCAGGTCGTAGAGTCGGAAGCCGTGCGAGCTGGCGAAGCGGCGCCGCTGGCGGAGGAGCGGGAAGAGCTCGCGCTCGTGGCGCTCGATGAGGCCCGGGTTCGGCTGCTCGTCGAGCGTCGCCTTCCGGAACTCCATCCCGTAGCGCTCGCCGAGCCCCTCCACCTGGCCGTGACCGAGCATCGGCAGGCCGGGCAGCGTGGCGAGGACGGTGGCGACGCCGAAGTACTTGTCGCCGTCGCCGAACTGCTCGATCGCCGTCTTCTCGTCGGGGTTGCTCATGAAGTTGACATACCGGCCCAGGATCGCCGGGTCGAACTCGATGGTCTCGCGGATGACCTTCCGGTAGCCGGCGCCGTTCTCGTCCCGGAGCATGTGCATGAAGGCGCTGTTGTAGACCCGGTGCATGCCGAGCGTCCGGACGAAGTAGCCCTCCATGAGCCAGAAGGCCTCGGCCAGGAGGAGCGTCCCGGGGACCTCCGCCGCCACCCGGTCGACGACCTCGCGCCAGAACTCCTCGGGCATCGCCGCCTCGAACGCCCGCCGCGACATGGCGTGCTCGGCCCGGGACGGGATCCCGCCGCCGCCGCCCGGCTCGGGCCACCAGAGGCGTCGGATGTGGCGCTTGGCGAGGACCATCGCCGCGTCGAAGCGGATGATCGGAAATCGCCGGGCGACGTCGAGGATCGTCTGGATCACGGCCTCGCGGACGTCGGCCCGCAGGTAATCCAGCTGAGCCGTGTCGTTCCAGGGGAAGGAGGTGCCGTCGTTGCCGTGGTAGACGAAGCGGGTGTCACCGGTTCGCGTGTCGCGGCGCCGGAAGACGACCGCCGCGTCCGAGTTGTCCCAGTAGTGGTCCTCGAGGACGATCTCGACCGAGGAATCGGGTGACAGGTCCGGGCCGCTGAACGAGTACGCCGGGAACGGCGACCCTGGCAGCCCCAGGAAGCGGTCGGGGTGCTCGATGACCCAGCCCGAATCGATCCCCATGTGGTTCGGGACCATGTCCGACGCCAGCCGGATCCCGCGCGCCGCGGCCCGATCGCGAAGGGTCGCGTAGGCCGCCTCGCCGCCGAGGTCGTCGGCGATGCGGTAGGCGTCGAGCGAGTACGCGGAGGCCACGGCATCGGGATTGCCGCGGAGGTGCTTGATCCGCTCTGACGCCCGGCTCCGCTGCCACAGCCCGATCAGCCAGAGGCCGGTGACGCCCCACGACGCGAGGCGGTCCAGCTCTTCGTCGGGAATGGCGTCAAGCGTCCGGATGTCGCGGCCGTGGCGGCGCGACAGCTGGTCGAGCCAGACGTACGTCGCCTTCGCCTGGAGGACGACCTGCGGCATCCACTCGGTGTCCTCGGAGAAGCGCTCGAGCTCGGCATCGAGACCGCTGAAGTCGGGCGCCTCGGCGGGTCCCGGCCCGCCGCCGCCGAACCGCTGGTGGAGCGCCCGCTCCTCCTCGCTGACGAGGTCGGCGGCCAGGAGCAGGCGCGCCTCGAGACCCTCGACGCCCGCGATGAGCTCGGCCCAGTTGCCGCGGATCCAGCGGAGCTGCCCGGCGAGGGACGTGGGCGAGGCCGCCGACGGGGCCCGGAGCAGGTCGGGAAGCGGCCCGGACAGGGCGCCCCGACGGGCGCCTCTCCGCGCCGCCGGGTCGGCCGTCCGCCAGCCGGTCGCGAGCTGGCTCTCCAGGGCGGCAAGGACCTCCGGATAGGAGCCCTCGCGCCGGAGGCCCCGGTCGTCGAAGAGATCCCGCAGCCTGGTGGCCGCCGGATCGTCGTTGATGACCGCCAGCAGCAGCCCCTCGACGAGGGCCTCGGCGCGCGCGTCGGCGGGGGAGGTGGCCTCGGCCGGCGCGATCGCCCCGGCTGGGGCCTCGGCGGGGGAGGTGGCCTCGCGCTCGGCCGCGGTTGGAGACGGCAGGACCTCGTGGCCGGGCGGGGCCTGTCCCCGCCCGAACTCCCTGGCCAGGCCTCGGACCGTTCGGTTGACCATGGCTCGCCCGGTCTTCGCCTCGGCTCCGGAGACCGCCGACGACACCGCGCCGGGCAGGATGGCCGTCTCGTAGCGCTCGACGAGGCGGTGGAAGATCTCGTGGAGGACCCCGACGGCGATCAGCTCGCCGGCCGTGACCGTCGGTGGGCCGGGGGCGCGCCCGGCGGCGCGGTCCAGGTTGATCCGTTGGGCCGCGCGGCGAGCCGCCCCGACCTCGGTCAGCCCGACGCCGCCGCGCGGATCAGCCGCGGCCTCGAGGTCGTGGCGGTGCCGCGCGTCGCGTGAGAGATGGATCGCCCGCATGGGCGAAGGATGTCACGCTCGGGCGGCGACCACGTGATCCACGGCCCGCCGGAGGTGCTCCAGGCCGGCCGGGTCGAACTCGTAGGTCCACGGCCGGACTCGCTCGGGGTGGGCCAGCGCGGCATCCAGGCCATGAGCCAGCGCCTCGCGCGACATGAGGATCAGGTCGGCGCTGCGACCGAGCTCGGCGAGGCCGGCCTCGTCGGCCATCAGGACCGGGATGATGTCGACGCCCTTCGTGCCGGCGATGGCGAGCGTCTCGGCGATGTTGTCGCCGCCGCGCTCGGAAGCGCACACGACGCCAACCCGCGAGCCGGCCGGCAGCTCGGACACCTCGTGGACGAGCTCGAGGTATCCCGGCCCGACGAGCATGGCCACTACCGGAACGCGTCCGCCGGCGAGTGCCTGGGCCTCGTCGGCGTGGAACGTCGTCGTCGCCAGGAGGTCGTAATGAAAGTGGTCGAGGCGGTCAGGGATCTCGTCGAGGAGCGTGCCCTCGGCCTCGATCTGGCCTGCGAACTCGCCGTTCAGCCGCTCGGCATCGTAGCCGGCGTCGGAGGACGTGCACTCCGCGAAGAGGATGCGGACCACCGGACCCGGCCGGCGCCGTTCTGCGGAGGCCGCGAACGTCGCGGCGGCGACCTCGTCCGGCGTGAAGCCGGCCTGGGCGCCACGGCGGATCATCTCCGAGACGATGCCGGCGAGGGCCTCCGGCCGGCGCCGCTTGGGTGGCCGGTCCGCGACCACGGTGCCGGCCCCGTGCCGGCTCGTGACGTAGCCGCCGTCGGCAAGCCGGCGGTAGACGGCCCGGATCGTGTTCGGATTGACCCGCAGGGCCGCGCCGAGCTCGCGCACCGGGAGAAGCCGGGCGCCCGCCAGCAGGCGGCCCGAATCGATCTGGTAGGCGAGCTGCCAGTAGATCTGGGTGGAGATCGGGACGTCCGAGTCGCGGGTGACATCCAGATCCTGGCCAGACGGGCCGATCGGCAGGCCGCGAGGGTTGAGTTCGACGGTTGACATAGCGCACTAGTCCAACTAACGTTCGACTTGGCCTAGCGCACTGTACCAAACGTGTTCCGGCGAGGCCATGGGCCGCGACGCGGCCGAACTGAACATTCCTCGTCCGGCGTCCCCTCCAACGTCGGATCCTCGTCAGCCCGTGGCGCGCAGGCCGCGGGCTGACGGCTGTTCCGGGTCGCGGGTGTCGCCGGGCCGGACCTCCGCGAGGTCACGCGCCACCTTCACCCGATGCTCGATCGCGACGGTCGTCGCGGCGCCGGGGGCCAGATCGAGCGGCCAGGAGAACAGCAGGGCGCTGCCCTGGTAGACCCGCTCGAAGCCGTCCTCGGAGTTCGAGACGGTCTCGATGGGCGCCCACCAGGCATCCGCCGCCGGCGATGGCAGGCTCTCGATCGCCACGCCGACCCAGTCGTTGCCCTGACCGACGCGGGTGACACCGACCGCGGAGCCGCTGCCGTCATGAGCCCGCCGCGGCTCACCAACCTCGTACCAGGCCGAGGGGTTGCCGCCGCCGCCGAGGAGCATGACCGCCCACTCCTGGCCCAGCCGGCAGCGGAGCGGCCGGTCCGAATCGTTCCGCACCGTCACGGCGACCTGGAGCGTGGGGTGGAGCCGGTCTCCGCCGAGTGAGATCGTCTTGCGGACCTCGACCTGTCGCTCGCCGTCGGGCAGCTCGATACTGGCATCGACGCGGGTGACAACCCGGTCCTCCGCCAGCTCCACGATCTCGGACGGGGCGACCATCGCCGTCCCGAGGTCCGGTACCTCGCCGGCGCCGTAGGCGGCGGCGGTCGCGTCGAGGGGCAGGAAGCGGACGAGCCCCGAGCGGCGCTCGTGATCGTCATAGCGAAGCCGCTCGACGAGGCCGGCCTCCTTGGACCGGACGATATCGTGGATCGAGGAGAGGCTGCCGTCGCCCTTGGAGGCGTCGTGGTTGTCGTCGCCGCGGCGGAGCGCCTCGTGGTACGCCTCGGGGCGCCGCCGGAGGACCGAGGCCAGGGCGTGGCGCGCCGCCCGGATGTCCCAGTCGCCGATCCCGGCCCCCTCGTCGAGGTCCACGGTCACGACCTGGCCGGACGTCGCCAGCCGGACCTCGAGGCGTCCGTCGAGGTCCAGGTCGAGAATCTCGGACGCCCGGCTCGACCCAAGCTCCCGATCGGCCGCGTCCTCCGCAGCGACGAGATGGGCAATCGTGGCGAGCCGAAGGTGGGGCAGGTAGATCCCTCCGAACAGACCGTGCCAGTAGACGTCGTTCGACTGGCCGCGCAGGAGGTCGTC
Source organism: uncultured Chloroflexia bacterium (assembly GCA_963719145.1). Lineage (GTDB taxonomy): Bacteria > Chloroflexota > Limnocylindria > Limnocylindrales > CSP1-4 > UBA5189. The sequence continues at coordinate 289,249 of CAVRAX010000003.1, read as the reverse complement.
GAGCGCGCCGTCCCGGGCCGGTCCGGCCGGCATCGCGGCGACCTTGTCGGACACGCGGAGCATCCGCTTGTGGAGGTCGTTGATCTCGCGGTACTTGACCTGGAAGTTTCGCCACGAGGCGCCGCGCAGCCAGCGGGCCTCGGCCCGACCCTCGGTCCGATCCCGCTCCAGGATCTCGTGGAACGCCCGGCTCTCGTCGGGCGGGAGGGCCCACTCGCCCATCTCTGCGTACGAGCCCACCGGCATGTAGACGCGGCCGAGCGGCCCGTTCTCGGCGAGCCAGTCCGAGGGCGTGGTCGTCGTCAGCCAGCCGGCGCTGTCCTCGAGGGCCTCGAAGAAGCGATCCACCCAGCGCTCCTCGCCCCAGCAGTGCTTCCAGGTCGCCGGCCAGGCCCCGAACTTCTCGCCGTCGTCGCCCATCGTCCCGAGGCGGTGGCCGTCCTCGGTGGCGTGATCCCAGAGGTAGGCGATCACCTCGTCGACCTGGCGGAAGGGGATGCGGTAGCGAAGGCCCTGCTCGGTCCCGAAGACGGTCAGGAGCTTGCCCTGGTCCTCGGTCGTGTAGGGCCCCCACATGGCGTCCTCGGGAATGGCCGCGGCCCGGAAGTGCGCGTCGTCGACGATCGTGCTCTCGTAGCCGGCCCCGGCCAGTGACGTCGGGAGGTCGGGCTCCCAGACCCGTTCGGCCAGCCAGGCGACCTTGGGCCGGCGGCCGAAACGCAGCTCGACCTCATCGGCCATGCGGATCAGCTGACTGAGGCGGTCGCGCTCGGGGAGCGAGGCGAGGACCGGCTCGAAGTAGCCGCCGCCGAGCATCTCCACCTGGCCCCGCTCGACCAGGGCGCGGAGGCGATCGATGACGTCGGGATGCTCGGCGACGAGCCACTCGAGGAGGGGACCGGTGTAGTGAAGCGCGAGGCGGACGCCGGGGTGCCGCTCGAGGGCCTCGATCATGGGCAGGTAGGCCCGCCGGTGGGTCTCCTCCACGACCCAGCCGAAGTTGCCGATCGGCTGATGGTTGTGGAGGGTCAGGGCGAGGGCGATGCGACGAGACACCAGGGGCTCCTCGAGAAAGGTTCTTGACACCGACGAGGGCCGCTGCTACGGTCCACTAAACCGGTTTGCTAAACCGTTTTTCCTGCTTCGGGGTCGATCATACATGCCGGCCGTCCCGCCGGCGCACCGATCGCCAGCGGGAATTGCCCACCGTCATGGAGGACTGGGTGGAGCAGGCGACTCGTCGGACCACGATCGCGGACGTCGCCAGGGCGGCCGGGGTGTCCAAGGCGGCCGTCTCGTTCGCCTTCAACACGCCGGAGCGGCTGAGTGCCGAGACCGTGACCCGGATCCGCGACATCGCGACGTCGCTCGAGTACCGGCCCGACCCGGTCGCGCGGATGCTGGCCCAGCGCCGCACCTGGACGCTCGGCATCCTCACCCCCCAGGGCCTCGACGTGATCTTCACGAACCCCTACTTCGGCGAGTTCAGCGCCGGCGTCGCCACCGCGGCCGAAGCAGCCGGAATGGCCATCCAGTTCATCTCCCCGCTCCACGGCTCCCTGGCCCGAGCGGTCGACCGGGCGAGTGTCGACGGGATCATCGCCGTCGGGCTCGGGGCGGATCACCCGGAGGTCGGCCAGATCAGGCGATCCGGGCTGCCCTTCGTGGTCGTCGATTCCACGGCCCTCCCGGACGAGCCGGCCATCGAGGTCGACGATGAGGGCGGCGCGAAGCTGGCGGCCGAGCACCTCGCCGACCTCGGTCATCGAGACGTCCTCGTCATCGGCATCGAGCCGCCGTCGTCGACCGCTGGTCTGGAGCCGGCCGGCGTCACGGCTCGCCGGCTCCGGGGCTACCGGGCCGGGCTGTCCCCGGTCGGCGTGGCCCTCGGGGAGGCGACGATGGTCGTCGGCCCGGCAAGCATGGAGGGTGGCATCGAGGCCTTCCGCCGGGCGTGGGCGGCCGGCGCCCGCCCCACCGCGGTCCTGGCGATGAGCGACGCGATGGCGATCGGCGCCCTGCGTGCCGCCCGGGACCTCGGCCTGCGCGTCCCCGCCGACCTGTCGATCGTGGGCTTCGACGACGTGGAAGCCGCCCAGTTCACCGATCCACCTCTCACCACCGTTCATCAGCCGATCCGCCAGAAGGGCGAGGAGGCCGTGCGCCTTCTGCTCGCCGGCGGACGCCACCACAACGGGGCCTCGCTCGAGCAGCAGTACCTCGAGACGTGGCTCGTCGTAAGGGGCACGACCGCCCGCGCATCCGCGCGGCGGGAGGAGGTGGTGGACGACGGCAAGTGACAGGCGTGGTCCGCCGACGGACCCCTCAATCAGGCATCGCAGCCGGTCGTTCCGGCGGTGACATCCGAGCCGGGCGACCCCGGCCGGCAGCGTGCAATCGAATTGGCATCAGGAGGAGAACACCAGACGATGACTAGGAAACTGAGAGGGCTCGCCGTCATGGCCGGGCTCTCGATCGTGCTCGCGGCCTGTGGCAGCGGTGCCACGAGCTCGCCTTCGCCGACGTCGCCGGCCGCCTCGAGCGGCCCGGGCGATACCCCGCCCCCCGCGACCGAGATGCCGCACCTGAGCGGTGAGATCACCCTCTGGCACTCGTACGGTTCCGGCGGCGGCGAGACCGGCGCCCTCAACAAGGTGCTCGACGCCGTTCGCGCCGAGAACCCCGACCTCACGATCACCGTGGTCGAGCAGCCGTTCGACCAAATCTTCAACAAGTGGCGAACCGAAGTCGCGGCCGGTGGCGGCCCCGACATGTTCATCGCCCCGAACGACAGCCTCGGTCAGGACGCCCGCGAGGGCTCACTCCTGAACCTGGACGAGTACCTCGTCGGCAACCCGGCCCTCGACGGCTACCTCCAGGTGGCGATCGACGGCTCAAAGGTCGCCGTCGGTACTGCCGCGCCCGCGTTCTACATGGTCCCCGAGTCGCTCAAGGCCGTGGCCCTGTGGTACGACAAGAGCGCGGTCACCACCCCGCCGACGACCTCCGCTGAGCTCCTCGCGGCCGTCAAGGACGGCTCGGTCAAGGTCGGCATCAACCAGGGCGTCTACCACCAGTTCGGCTGGACCGGCGCCTTCGGAGGCACCCTCCTCAACGCGGACGGCTCCTGCGGCGCCGCGAACGGCGGCTTCGCCGACGCGTTCGCTTATCTGAAGGAGCTCAAGGACGCCGGCGCGACGTTCAACACGGACGGCGGCGCCCTCGACAGCGACTTCGAAACGGGCAAGATCAACGCGATCATCGACGGTCCCTGGACGACCGCCGACTTCCGGACCGCCCTCGGCGACAACCTCGCCGTCACGACGATCCCGGCCGGCCCGGCCGGCCCGGCCGACCCGTTCACCGGGACGGACGGCTGGTACATCAATCCGAACCTCGAAGGCGCCCAGGCGGAGCTCGCCGTCAACGTTGCCCTCGCGCTGACCGCGCCAGCGTCGGAGCAGGTCTTCGTCGACGACGCCGGCCACGTGCCCGCAAACCCGGCGGTGACGATCACCGACCCGATCACCCAGGGCTTCTCGGACGCCGCGGCGGCTGGTCTGCCCCGGCCCCAGAGCGAGACGTTCAACAACTGGTGGGGCCCGTTCGGCGACGCGCTGAACAAGGTCATCGACACCGGTGCAGACCCGGTCCAGGCCGTCGCTGACGCCTGTTCCCTGATGGACCAGGCGAGCGGCCTCTAGCCGACACGCGACGAAGGTGGGGGCGTCCCTCCGGGCCGCCCCCACCAGTACCCCAATCGCTCACGGAGTGCGCCGGATCAGTTGATCCGGCGCCACTCCCGGATCGATACTCCCGTCTACGGCCAGACCCCGCGCTTCAAGTCATTCCGAGGAGAGGGAGGCTCGTCAATGACAACCGCTGCCGCCGCACTGCCACCACGGGGTAGGAGGGCGGAGGTTCGGAGGGGTCTTCAGCCCTACCTGTATCTGGTCCCCGCCTTCGCGGTGATGGCGATCATCACCTTCTACCCGCTGTTCTTCCAGGTCTGGATGTCGTTCACCGACTTCGGGCAGATCAACTTCCGGATCAAGAACCCGGTCCCGGCCGAGTTCGTCGGCCTGGACAACTACATCAGGATCGCCGAATCCAAGCTGGCCATCCCGAACTTCGAGTTCCCCCGGCTGGTGCTCTTCAACCTGTGGTGGGCGCTGAGCAACGTCGTCATCCACGTCGTCCTTGGCGTGCTCATCGCGGTCGTCCTCAACACGAAGGGACTCCGCTTTCGTGGTGTCTACCGGGCGCTCTTCATCATCCCGGTCGTCATCCCCCAGATCATCGTGGCGACGGTCTGGCGGAACATGTTCGACCCCGACTCGGGGGCCATCAACTACGGCCTCCAGGCCGTTGGCGGGCTGTTCGGGTTCGCCGCGGACAACCCGGCCTTCCATCTCAACTGGCTCAGACAGCCGAACGACCCGATCTCGTGGCTGCCGCTGCCGCTGGCCTACTTCGCGATGCTCGCCGCCAACACCTGGCTGGGCTGGCCGCTGAACTCGGTCGTCGCCACCGGCGCGCTCCAGTCGATCCCCGGCGAGCTGTACGAGGCGGCCGAGATGGACGGGGCCAGCCCGTGGCAGAAGTTCCGGAACGTCACGATCCCGTTTCTGCGGCCGGCGATGCTGCCCTACGCGATCTACGGCTTCGTCATCACCTTCAACCTGTTCTTCCTGCCGTTCTTCATGACCCAGGGTGAACCCTTCGGCAGAACGGAGATTCTCGTGACCCAGGCCTATCGGCTGGCCTACGAGCGACGTCTTTTCGGCGTGGCCGCCGCGTTCGCCGTCTACCTCTTCTTCCTGCTGCTGATCATCACGTTGATCACGAACCGCCTGGCGAAAGCGACGAAGAGCTATGCGGACTAGACACACCCTCGGAATGAGTTGCGAACCAACGACGGAGGCCGATCGATGACCGCTCCCGCGACGACCTCGACCCTGCGGCGGTTTCTGAAGCGTCGCACGGCGCGAACCGGCGCCGCTGAAGAACGGAGGCTGCCGGTCGGCCGGCAGATCGTTCTCCAGATCGTCCTGCTGTTCGTGACGTTCACCGTCCTGTTCCCGATGGTCTGGATCCTGAGCATGTCCGTCGACCCGCGGAACCTCTCCCGGCCGGACGGGCTGAACCTGATCCCACCGGGAGCCTCACTCGACGCCTACGCAAAGGTGCTCGAGCAGCCGACCAGCAACCCGATCAGCTTCATCGGCCTCGCCCTGAACAGCCTGAAGATCGCGGTGGGCGCCTCGGTCGTGGGGGTCTTGCTCGGGATCACCGCGGCCTACGCCTTCTCACGCCTGAAGTTCCGCGGTCGGGAGGCCCTGATGATCGCGGTCCTCGGCGTTCTCATGCTGCCATCGGTTGCGACGATCATTCCGTTGTTCATCTTCCTGAACCAGTTCCAGATCCACTTCGGCGACCTGTCATTCAACCTCCGGGCATCGCTCCTGGGCGTCACCCTCGCCGTGATCTCGGCCCAGCTGCCGTTCGCCATCTGGAACCTCAAGGGCTACCTCGACACGATTCCCAAGGACCTGGAGGAGGCGGCCGCCGTGGACGGGGCGAGCCAGAACCAGATCTTCCGGAGAGTCGTCCTGCCCCTGGCCATCCCGGCGATCGCCGTGACCGGGTTCCTCGGCTTCCTCGGCGGCTGGACCGAGTACCTGACCGTGGCGATGTTCGTCAGCGACACGTCCGACTGGACGCTATCCCTCGCGCTCAACAGCCTCGTCGGGCAGTTCGCCCGAACGACGAACTGGTCGCAGTTCGCGGCCTTCGCGATCCTCTTCGCCCTACCCGTGTCGGTGGTCTTCTTCGTCTTCCAGCGCTACCTCGTCGGCGGCCTCGCCGTCGGAGGCGTCAAGGGCTGAGGCGCGGTCCAGGGGTCGACGCTCCCGGCCCTCGTCGGGCGGCTCGGCGTGGCCCCAGCCGGACACTCGCCAGCGAGCCCGCGCATCGAACCACGGCTTGTGCTGGACGAGGATCACCACGACGCCGATTTCGGCCAGTCCGAGCATCAGTTCGAGCGGGCTCGCTCCCGCGCCGAGCAGGTCAACGAAGCCGAGCACCGCCGCGTAGTTGAGGGCGACCAGCCAGGCCCGGCCGAGGCGAATGAGCAGGCCGATGAGGACCGAGCCGACGTCGAGCGCGATCGTGAGGGCGACAAACGGCGCGGCGCCGCCGGGAAGATCCCCGGCGGAGATCACCGTTACGGCCAGGCCCATCGCGCCGCCGACGATGAGGATCGCCGCCGCTAGCTCGACGGCCGGCGGCCGCGACGGCGCGGGCGGCCGGTGATCCTCCGCCGGGCGGTCCGGTTCGAGCGGCTCGGTGTGGCGAGTCACCCGAGCCGCACCCGGCGCCGGGGATTCATCGACCCAGGTCCACCACCAGCGCCTCCTGGGCCCCGAGCTGGTCGACCGGGATGTAAGAGTCGAAGCCGCCGGCGGGCGTGACCTCGGGCGAGCGGACGGACCCGGACCCCAGCAGGAGCGTGGCCGCCGGCGTGCCGCAGAGCGGCCCGGCGTCGAGGCTCAGCTCCGGGGCCGCGACCGCTGCCGTGCCCACATTCGCCACGTCGAGGACCGTCTGCCCGCCGCCGGATCGGAGGAACGCGACGACGTGCCGATCTGACGATCGGACCGCCGTGATGTCCCCGCGCAGGAGCGCCGGGTTGGCGGCCCGAAGCCGCGTCAGGGCGCGGTAGGTCGAGAGCAGCGAACCGGGGTCGGCCGACTCGGTCGTGACGTCGGTCCCCGCGGGGTCCGTGCTGAGGGCCTCCCACGGCGTGCCGCTCGAGAAGCCGGCCGCCGGTTCCGAGGCGTCCCAGCGCATCGGGGTCCGGATCTGCTCGTCCGGCTTGCGCCCGGTCATGCCGATCTCCTCCCCGTAGTAGACGAACGGGACACCCGGTCCGGTCAGCAGGAGCGTCGCCGCCAGCCGCTCGGCCGCCGGGTCGCCGTCGAGCTGGGAGGCGAGCCGGTTCTGGTCGTGGTTGGTGAGGAAGGTTGCCAGCGTGTCGGGCGGGAACCGCTCGGCGGCCTCTTGCTCGGCGGCGACGATCGAGCCGGCATCGCGAGAATTCAGCGAGGTGATCGTGGCGCTGGCGAGATCGAAGTCGAAGGTCAGGTCGAGCGAGCCCTCGCTGACGTAGCGGGCCGAGACGATCGACGCGTCGTAGACCTCGCCGAGGACGAGGGCGTCGGGATGGCCGGCGTGGAGGCGATCGCGGAAGCCCTGCAGCCAGGTGAACGTCGCCGGCGTGTTCTCGAGCGTCTTGCCGTCCTCGACCAGGTACTTCGCGGCGTCGAGCCGGAAGCCATCGGCACCCATCTCGTCGAGCCAGAACCGGGCGACATCGTCGAGCTCCGCGGTGACCGCCGGGTTCTCGAGGTTGAGGTCGGGCATGGCGGCGGAGAAGTAGCCGTAGTAGTACCGGCCGCCGGCCTCGTGCCAGACCGGCGTGCCGTCCGAGCGGGCGACGGCCGGCTTCGTGTCCGACCAGACGTACCAGTCGTCGTGGGGCGAGCCGGGCGTCTGCGAATCGATGAACCAGGGGTTCTGATCCGAGGTGTGGTTCAGGACGAAGTCGACGATCACGGAGATGCCCCGCTGGTGGGCCGCGGCGACGAGGGCCCGGAAGTCGTCGTTCGTGCCGTAGTCGGACTCGACGGTCCGGTAGTCCGTGACGTCGTACCCGTGGTAGCTCGGCGACTCGTCGACGGGCATGAGCCAGAGGGCGGTGACTCCGAGGTCGTCGGTCGTGGCGGGATTGCCATCGTTGAGCGCGTCGAGCCGGCTCGTGAGGCCGGGCAGGTCCCCGATCCCGTCGCCATTCGAATCCTGGAAGCTGCGTACGAAGACCTCGTAGAAGATCTGGTCGGACCACCACGGACGCGTCTCCACGGGGACCGCGGCGGTGGGGCAGGGCCGGGCCGTCGGCGGGCCGGGTGTCGCCGTTGCTGTCCCGGCCGACTGACCGCCCTGCGCCGGACTCGGCGAGACGGCAGACTGTTGGCAGGCCCCGAGCACAACCACGACGAGGATCGTCGCGGCGATGCGGTGTGGCCGATGAGGGAGGCGTGGGTGACGAGACAACTCGCCGAGTATGGCATCGCCGGGTCGGCCGACGCGGCGGCGCGGTCGTGCGACCGATGACGACGGACGCCCCGGGCTGGGTCCCCGACGCGGTCTTCTACCAGGTCTTCCCCGACCGCTTCGCCGCGAGCGCGCGGGTCCCGAAGCCCGGATCGCTCGAGCCCTGGGACACGCCGCCGACGGTCCATGGCTACAAGGGCGGCGACCTCCTCGGCCTGACCGAGCGGCTCGACGAGCTGGTCGACCTGGGGATCAACGCCATCTACCTCAACCCGGTCTTCTCGGCGGCCTCGAACCATCGCTACAACGCCTACGACTACCTGGCCGTGGATCCGCTCCTCGGCGGCGACGCCGCGCTCCGAGAGCTCCTGGACACGGCCCACGACCGTGGGATCCGGATCCTCCTCGACGGGGTCTTCAACCACGTCGGCCGGGGCTGGTGGCCCTTTCACCACGTCCTCGAGTCCGGGGCGGCCTCGCCCTATCGGGACTGGTTCTATCTCGACGACGAGGTGCTGGCCGGGCGGGAGCGGCTCGTCGCCTACGCCGACGGGGCGCCCCGCGGCTACCGGGCCTGGTGGGGTTCGCCGGGGCTGCCAAAGCTCCGTGTCGAGAACCCGGAGGTCCGGGCCCATCTCATGGGTGTGGCCGAGCACTGGACCCGCTTCGGGATCGACGGCTGGCGTCTCGACGTGCCCCAGGACATCGAGGATCCCACGTTCTGGCCCGAGTTCCGGCAGCGAGTCCGCGCCGTCAACCCCGAGGCCTACATCGTCGGCGAGATCTGGGAGGCGGCGCCCGACTGGCTGGCCGGCGACCGATTCGACGCCGTCATGAACTACCCGCTGGGGATCGCGATCCTCGGCTTCGTCGGCGGCGAGGCCATCGATCGCGAGGTGATCGAGCGGCAGTCGAACTACCGGCGCGAGCTGAGGCCCCTCGATGGGGCCGGGTTCGCGGCGGCGTTGCGGCACCTTGCCGCGGTCTACCCGCCCGACATCGCGGCCGTCCAGTTCAACCTCATCGGCAGCCACGACACCCCGCGGGCCGTCACGGTCATGGGCGGCGACCCCGCCCGGCTGCGGTTGGCCACGCTCATCCAGCTCGCCTTGCCCGGTGCGCCGTCGATCTACTACGGCGATGAGCTGGCGATGGCCGGCCCGGCGGACCCCGGCTGCCGGGGCGCCTACCCGCCCGCCGGGTCCGAGCTCGGGTCGGCGGCTGTCGCGACGCGATCGCTCGTCCGGGCCATGATCCGGGCCCGCCGCGGCCACGCCGCGCTCCGCCGCGGCGAGGTCAGCGTGCTCGCCACGGCCGGCCGAGCCGTCGTCCTCGGCCGGGCCGATGGATCCGCGCGGGCGGTCGTGGCCGTCAACGCCGGCGATGCCCCGGAGGACCTCGACCTCGCGCCGGGAAGCCTCGACGGGCTGGCGCCGGTCGACCTCCCGGCCATCCCGGCCGGCCGTGCCCACGCGGTGGCCGGGCGAGTCAGCCTGCCGGCCGGCGGCGCGATCGTCCTCGTCGCGGACTGATCAATCGAGGGTGACGCGCCACTGCGAGAGGCGATCGACGCGGCCGAGCCGAGTCCGGCGCTCTGGGCGCCCAGCCTCGACCCCGGGCTTGGCCGCGCCGGCCCGGTAGCGTGCCCGCCCGGCCCAGCCTCGACCCCGGGCTTGGCCGCGCCCGATCCCCGGCAGCGTGCCCGCCCGGCCCAGCCTCGACCCCGGGCTTGGCCGCGCCCGATCCCCGGCAGCGTGCCCGCCCGGCCCAGCCTCGACCCCGGGCTTGGCCGCGCCCGCCCCGGCACCTTCAAAGTTCCGCAATGCCCTCCCCGGGGGCCGTATGACGCCACCGACCGGGGCCAGCGGCTCCCGCGGCGCCTGCGCGCCCGCCGCATCGGTGTAATGCCCACGGGCCGGGCACTAATCGCAAGATGGCGTCCGGCGGGGCCCCGTGGCGCGGCGTCTCTGATTGGGACCCGGTCATTGTGCCCAACCGGCGGGCGGGATGCGAAAACCGCCTCGCCGCCGGCGCGCCCCCGTCGTGCTCGAACCGACGGTGTGCGCCGCCGCGCTCGGGGGCCGCTGTGCTCGAAACCGACGGGCGCGCGCCGCTGCGCTCGGAACCGACGGTGTGCGCCGCCGCGCTCGGGGGCCGCTGTGCTCGAAACCGACGGGCGCGCGCCGCTGCGCTCGGAACCGACGGTGAGGCCCTCGCCAGAGCGGCCGCGCTCGGCGCCCCCGCGCTCGGGGCCGCGCTCGAAACCGCCGTGCGGCGCGTCAGCGAGGGGTCGCGACAGCCTCGACGCCGGCCGCGGGCAGATACATCTGCTCGGCGTACTCGTGGAGCATCCGCGTCGTCGAGAACCGCCAGATCGCAGCGGCCATGGAGCGGCGCATCCAGCCGATCCAGTTGCTCGGCACGCCCTTCCCATCGCGCTCGTAGTAGGCGGGGACGACCTCGGACTCGAGGATCCGGTAGAGGTCCTGGGCGTCGGCCCAGTCCTGGGCCGCCTCGTCCGGGTTTGTCTCCCGGCCGCCGATCGCCCAGCCGTTGTCGCCGACGAAGCCCTCGTCCCACCAGCCATCGAGGACCGAGACGTTCACGACGCCGTTGGCGGCGGCCTTCATGCCCGACGTCCCGGACGCCTCGAGGGGCCGGCGCGGGTTGTTGAGCCAGACATCGACCCCCTGGACGAGGAATTTGGCGATCCGCATGTCGTAGTCCTCGAGGATGAAGACCCTGCCGCGGAGGGCCGAGCTGCGGGTCCGGGTGAAGATCTCCTGGATCACCTGCTGGCCGGGCCGGTCGGCGGGATGGGCCTTGCCGGCGAAGACGAGCTGGACCGGCCGGTCGGCGTCGTGGACGAGACGGGCCAGCCTGTCCATGTCGCTGAAGATCATGGCGGCCCGCTTGTAGGTCGCGAAGCGGCGGGCGAAGCCGATCGTCAGGACGTGCGGATCGAGGACCCGCTCGAGCTCGTCGAGGACGGACGGCGGCTCCCCATGCCGGGCGAACTGGGCCCGGAGACGGCGCCGGGCGAAGTGCGAGAGCTCCCCTTTTTGGCGGAGGTGGGCCTCCCAGAGCTTATCCGCCGGGATCCGCTCGATCCGTTCCCACCAGCGGGTGGCTGCCGTGCCCGGGTCCATGTGGTCCAGGTCCGCGTCGAGGTAGTGGGCCAGGAGCTCCTGCACCGGCGTTCCCACCCAGGTCGGGGTGTGGATCCCGTTCGTGACGCCGAGGATGCCGCCCGGCACGATGGCGTGCCAGGTCGCGTTCGCCGTCGCGGCGTGGAGCTGGCTCACCGCGTTGGCGCCGCTGGTCAGGCGGAGGCTGAAGGCGGTCATGTCGAACTGCGAGGCGTCGCCGTCGGGTCCGAGGCCGTAGTCGAGGACCCGGTCGATCGGGACGCCGCCCGTGTTCGGCCGCCCGTCGCCATCGAGCAGGGCGCCCGCGACGCGACGGACGAGGCCGGCGTCGAAGCGCTCGTTGCCCGCCGAGACCGGAGTGTGGATCGTGAAGACGCTGTTGCGGCGGATCGCCTCGAAGGCTTCGTCGAGGGATCGGCCGGCCGCGACGAGCTCGCGGGCGCGCTCGGCGAGGAGGAACGCCGAGTGACCCTCGTTGAGATGCCAGACCGCGGGCTTCAGGCCCAGGGCCCGGATCGCGCGAACCCCGCCGACGCCGAGGACGAGCTCCTGGTGGAGGCGCATCTCGCGGCCCCGGACATAGAGTTGGTGGGTGATCGGCCGATCGCCCTCGTCGTTCGCAGGCATGTCCGTGTCGAGGAGGAGCACCGGCACTCGCCCGACCTGGGCGGTCCAGACGTCGGCCTGGACGTCGCGGCCGGGCAGCTCGACCGTCACGGTCAGGTGGTTGCCCTCGCGATCGATTGCCCGCAGGAGCGGCATCCGAGACAGGTCATAGTTCGGGTAGGCGTGCTCCTGGTGGCCGTCCGCATCGATCGTCTGGCGGAAGTAGCCGCGCCGGTAGAGGAGGCCCACGCCGACGAGCGGCAGGGCCATGTCGCTGGCGGTCTTGAGGTGATCCCCGGCGAGCACGCCGAGGCCGCCCGAGTAGATGCCAAGAGACTCGTGGATCCCGAACTCGGCGCAGAAGTAGGCGATCGGACCGTCGAGCTCGCTGGCGTGCTGCTTGTGGAACCAGTGGTCGCTGCCGTTGGCGAGGTAGCGGTCGAACTCGCCGATCACCCCCTCGTACTCGGCCATGTAGTCCGAGCTGTCGAGGAACTCCGTCCAGCGGACCGGGCCGGCGAGCACCGGGATGGGGTTTCGGTTCCGACCCCAGGCGATCGGGTCGAGCCGGGCGAAGAGCGCCTTCGCCTCCGGGTGCCACGTCCACCACAGGTTGTAGGCGAGCCGGGTCAGGCCCTCCAGGCTGGGCGGGACGCGGACGACTGTCGGCGACGCCGACGGGACGCGAACGAGGGGATCCATGCGGGCGGAATTGTACCGGTTTAGAGGTGCTGTCAAGGGACGTTTCGAGCACTTGGCCGGTGCGCCTGCGCACCGGCTGCGCCTTCGGTGGCCACCGTCGGGCGGGATCGATACCATGGATTCGATGCCGCTGCGCGTCGCCTTCCTCGCCGCCGAGTGCGAGCCCTGGGCCAAGACCGGCGGGCTGGCCGATGTCGTCGACGCCCTCGCTCGCGCGCTCGGCGAGGTGGCGGCCGACGATCTCGAGCTGCCGATCGACGTCTTCCTGCCCCGGTATCGCTCGGTGCATGTTCCGAGGGAGCGGGTCACGGCGGAGCGCTCGGTCACGATCTCGAACCCCGCCCCCGGCCGCGGCGCCGGACGGGGGCGGACGACGAGCGTCGGGATCCTCGATGTGGCCGCCGACGGGTACCGCCTGCGCCTCGTCGATCACCCCGCGTCGTTCAACCGGGCCGGCGGCTACTACGGGGATGACGCCGGCGATTACCCGGACAATGCCCACCGCTTCGGCCTGTTCTGCCGGGCCGCGGTCGCCGCCCTGGCGGCCGAGGGCCGCCCGCCGGATCTCCTCCACATCCACGACTGGCACGCGGCGCCCGTCGTTCGCTACGTGGATCGCGGTCCCACTGGGCCGGCGGTCCTGCTCACCGTCCACAACCTCGCCTACCACGGCTGGACGCCGCGCCGGCGCGTCGCCGAGCTGGGGCCGGAGTGGACGGCCGGGCTGGCTCCGCGGGCGGATGGCGTCGATCTCCTCCGGACGGCGATCGAGGAGGCCGATCTCGTGAACACCGTCAGCCCCGGCTTCGCCGCCGAGGCGCTGGGGCCGGGGTTCGGGATGGGCCTGGACCCGGCCCTCCGGTCGCGTGGCGACCGGTTCTTCGGCATCCTCAACGGGCTCGACACCGACCTCTGGAACCCGGCGACGGACTCCGCCCTGGCGGCGCCGTTCTCGCGCGCCGATCGATCCGGCAAGGCCGCCTGCCGGGCCGATCTCCTGGCCCGCCTCGGCATGGACGCGACCGACTCGGGGCCCGTGCTCGGAATGATCGGCCGGCTCGACCCCCAGAAGGGCTTCGACCTGCTGGCCGAAGCCGCCCCCGAGCTGCTCGCCGACGGGATGCGGCTCGTCGTCCTGGGATCCGGGCCGGCCGAGCTCGTGGCCGGCCTGCGGGCACAGGCGTCGGCTCGCCCCGGCCGGGTCACCCTCATCGAGCGCTTCGACCGGGACCTCGCCCGGCGGATCTACGCGGGGGTCGACGGATTCCTCATGCCGTCGCGGTTCGAGCCGTGCGGGACGGGCCAGATGATCGCGCTGCGCTACGGGACGCCCCCGATCGTCCACGCGACGGGCGGCCTTAGGGACACGGTCCGCGACGAGCCGGAGCATCCCGGCTCCGGCACCGGGTTCGCGTTCCGCAAACCGACCGCGAAGGCCCTCCGCGCGGCGTGCCGGGCGTTCGCAGGCATGCTCAGGGCGGGCGGACCCGGATGGGAGTCGCTCCTCGACCGGGGCATGGCCGTCGACTTCGACTGGCGCACGGGGTCGGCGCCGGCGTACGTGGACGCCTACCGGCGAGCGATCGCCCTGCGGCGATCCGGGTAGCGGGCTCCGGCCGGCCCCGGCCGGCAGGTTCGCCCGCCGAGGGTCGGCCGGTCCCCGGTCACTCAGCCGATGGCGGCCAGGATCGCCCTGACCGTGGCCTCGGGATGGGTGCGCTGCGGTGAGTGCGGCGCCCCGGCGATCGTGATGACGTGACCCCGGCCGATCAGGGCCTCGAACGCCGGCACCGCGGCGTCGGGCACCAGGCCGCCTGCCTCGGGCGCCCCACGGATGACCCAGGTCGGGATGCCGGCGGCCGCCGGATCGGCCAATGACGCCTGGCCGCCGTCCCAATCGCCGTTCTCGAGGAGGACGGCCAGGACCGCGGCCGCGTCGAACTGGGTGAGGCCGAGGGCCTTGGCCCGGACGTCGCCCTCGGACCAGCCCTCGGCGGCCGCCCCGACGGCCCGGATCGCGGCATCGATGTCGGTGAACGGGCGCTCGAGCGGGTCGCGGGTCATGAGCTCCAGGCCGGCGAGGCCGAGGACCGGTGGGTCGAGCAGGACGAGCCGATCCGGCCGCACGCCGGCCGCCGGGAGCGACGCGCCGACCATCGCGCCCCACGAGTGCCCGAGGACCGCGAGGCCGGGGCGAGCGAGCCCCGCGGCCCGGACGAAGTCGGCCAGGTCCGCGGCGGTCTCGGAGAACCGGTGCCGGCCACGCCAGCCGCCCGTCCGGCCGTGGCCCGGCAGGTCCACCGCGAGCACGTCGCGACCGGCCGCGGCGACGGCCGGACCGACCCTCCAGTACGTCTCCGCGTTCGAGGTCACGCCATGGACGAGGAGCACCGGCGCCGCCGGCGGGTCGCCCCACCGGAGCGCCCGCCAGGTGTAGCCGGCCGCGGCGACCGAGCGTTCCCGGCCGGGCGGCGGGACTGCGATCGCGGCCGCCACCGCCGGCGCGAGCCCGGAGGACGCGGTCTGGAGCGCGTCGCCCCGCGGGTCGGTCATCGGCGCGATCGTAGCGATCGGGGCGCGGGCTCGTCTCGCGGCGGTAGCATGGGACCTCGGTGGCGGACGAGCCGTCACCCCTCGTGGAGGTCCCCGATGGCCAACCAGTTCGTCGTCCAGCTCAAGAACGAGCCCGGCGCGATGGCGGTGCTCGCCGAGGCGCTGGCGGCCCGGGGTGTCGACCTGCGGGCGATCGGCGGCGGCGGGATCGGCGATTCGGGCCATGTGATCATGACGACGGCGGACGACGACACGACCCGGGCAGTGCTCGACGACGGCACGTACGTCTACGTCGAGGGGGAGTCGATCCTGACCGAGGTCGACGACAAGCCGGGTGGCATGGCCCGGCTTGCGCGCCAGCTCGCCGACGCCGGCGTCAACATCTACGGGCACCTCTTCCTGGGCCGCTGGGGTGACCGGGCGATGTTCGCCTTCGTCGTCGACAAGCCCGATGTGGCCCGGCCGATCCTGGAGCGCAAGGGCTGAACCGGGGCTGAGCCGGCGGCCCTGCGGCCACCGAGCCCTCAGCGCGAGACGGCCGAGACCCGGTAGAGCTGCCCGCCGAGGTCGGCGGCATACAATTCGCCGGCCTCGCTCTCGCCGTACCCGGCGATGCCGGCAGAGGCGCCGGCGACCTGGACGAGGGCCTGTGGCCCCGAGCCGCCGGCGGCGAGGGCCCAGGTGATCCCGCTGCACTCGTCGCTGAAGACGTAGCCGCCCTTGAGGAGCGGGTAGGCCGAGCCGCGATAGACGTTCCCGCCGATGACCGCGCAGCCGAAGTCGTGCGGGTATTCGACGACCGGCAGGGTCAGACCGGATGTCGGACAGCCCGAGCTCGGGTTGTAGCAGTGGTTGCCCTCCATGAGCCGCCAACCGAGGTTCAGGCCGCCGACACCGGCCCTGGCGACGTCGATCTCCTCATAGGCGTTCTGGCCGACGTCGCCGATCCAGAGATCGCCGGTCGAGCGGTCGAACGAGAAGCGGAACGGGTTACGCAGGCCGTACAGCCAGATCTCACCGAGCCCGCCGCCTCCGGCGAACGGGTTCGAGCCCGGAATCGCGTAGTTCCTCCCACCGGACGTGTGGTCGACGTCGATCCTGAGGATCTTGCCCAGGAGGGTGTTCAGGCTCTGGCCGTTGTTCTGGGGGTCACCGCCCGAGCCGCCGTCGCCGAGGGCGATGTAGAGGTACCCATCGGGGCCGAACTGGATCGTCCCGCCGTTGTGGTTGGCGTACGGCTGGGCGATCGTGATGATCGGCACCTCGCTTCCAGCGTTCACGACGTTTGGCGACCCCGGATCGACCGTGAACGCGCTGACGATCGTCGTCCCGGACGCGTTCGTGTAATCGACGAAGACCCGGTTGTCGGCGGGGTAGTCGGGATGGAAGGCGAGCCCCAGGAGGCCCTGCTCACCGCCGCCCGAGACCTGCCCGGAGATGTCGAGGAAGGGGGCCGGACTCACCGCCCCGCCCTGGACGATGTACACGCCGCCACCCTGCTCGGCCACGAAGAGGCGACCGCTGCCGTCACCGGCGTTGGTGACCGCCAGCGGCCGGCCCGGGACCGTGGCCACGGTGCTGAACTGGACGGTCACGTGGTTCGGGTCCCAGCCGGCCGGTGTCGGCGCGGGGGTCACGACCGGCGTGGGACGCGGGGTCGGGCGCGGGGTGGGACGGGGGGACGGGGCGACCGTCGGCGTCGCGGCAGGGGTCGGCGTCGCGGTCGGCCCTGCGCTCGGCGTACCCGACGCGCCGGGTGTCACGGTCGCGCGCGGCGCGGGACTCGCTGAACGGGTCGGGGGGCTCGACACCGCCGGCGACGCCGACCCGGCGGCCGCGGCGCTCGGGGCCGCGGAGCTCGGGGCCGGTCCGTTCGCGCACGCCGCGACCGCGATCGACAACAGGACCGGGAGCGGCCATCGGATTCGGGCGCTCCCGGACCTCACGTCCCCAATCTACGCGGATTCGCCGGAATTGGACCTCCGGTGGGGAGGGTGCTGGAGCGGGAGACGGGGATCGAACCCGCGACATTCAGCTTGGAAGGCTGACGCTCTGCCAACTGAGCTACTCCCGCCCGAGGTCGGCGAAGGTACCGAAGCGATCGGGGTTGACGGTTAGGCAATCCCACCTGAGGTGAGCCAACGGCGAGTGAGGATCAAGACCATGTCAGCCGAGGCACGTGGAGCCTCGCTATGGACAAGCCGCCAGATCCCACGGCGCCGCCGGAGGAAGTCTATCAGGCGTTCTTCGACGACCTGGTGAAGGAGGGCACCAAGCCCTCGACGATCAGCACTTCCACAACAGCATCGAGCGGTTCGGGCAAAGGGTTCAACGACAACGGTCAGGACGCCGAATGGGCTATGGCGACGTTGCGCTCGCACGAGTAGCGTTGCTGCAGGAAGCACATCTCCCTCCTTTGACGGGCCTGACGGTCCGCCGCGCCGGTGAGTCCGTGTCAGTCGAGCCTTGCTCTATCGCCACGGAAGGCGCACCGGAATGCTCAAGATCCAGCGAATCGCCATCGCGGCCGTTGCCCTCGGGCTGCTCGCCCTGCCGCTGACCACGAATGCGGCCACGGCGCCACCCAGCCTCGGGACGGCGGAGAGCTTTGCGGTGCTGGCCGGCACCACCATCACGAACACCGGGGCGACCACGATCACCGGCGATGTCGGGCTGCATCCGGGATCCTCCGTGACCGGCTTCGCCACCGTGACCCTGAACGGAACCCAGCACGTCGCCGATGCCGTGTCGCTCCAGGCGAAGAACGACCTCACCACCGCCTACAACGCCGCATTCGCGCAGCCCGCCGACGAAACCCTCGCCACCGGCGCCGAACTGAGCGGCACGTACGCGCCCGGTGTGTACGACGCCCCAAGCTCGATCAACGTGAAAACGACGATGACGCTCGACGGCCTGGGGGACCCGAATGCGGTCTGGATCTTCAAGGCCGGTACAGCGCTGAACACGGACTCGGCGAGCACGGTCTTGCTCACCAATAGCGCACAGTCGTGCAACGTCTTCTGGCTGGTCGGCAGCTCGGCGGTCCTGGGCACGAACTCGATCTTCCGCGGAAGCATCCTGGCGCTAACGTCCATCACCATCACGGGCGGGGTCACGGTCGATGGTCGCGCCCTGGCCCGCAACGGCGCGGTGACCATGGACACGAACGCGATCACGCGTTCGGACTGTGCGGCGGCGCCCACGGCCACGGCGGCGCCCACGGCCACGGCGGCGCCCACGGCCACGGCGGCGCCCACGGCCACGGCGGCGCCCACGGCCACGGCGGCGCCCACGGCCACGGCGGCGGCCACCCTGACGCCCACGCCGGAGCCCACCCTGACGCCCACGGCGGCGGCCACCCTGACGCCCACGCCGGAGCCCACCCTGACGCCCACGCCGGCGCCGAGGCTGGGGCCGGCGGCCACGCCGACCGCAGCGGCCGGGGTCGTACCGGTCGCGACCTCGGCTGTGGCCACGAACCCTTCGGTGGCGATGGACGCCCCTACGCCGCCACCCACAGACATGGACCCGCCAATCGATCGAGGATCATCCGGGATCCAAGGCGTCCTCATGCTCCTTGGCGGAATCATCATCCTGGCTGGGGCGATGATCGGTGGAGGCAGGCGCGCACGAACTGAGGAGTAGGGATCTCCCACGTGGGTGATCGTGCGGGGCACCGCGACGCCGGTCTCGCGCCTCCCGAGCATTCGGGAGTAGTCGGAACACCAGACGCCGCTCCCCTTCCTGGCGGTCGTGGCGCGCCGGGCTACGCCAAGGTCCATCCACGGGCAGGACCGGCTGGCAGGCGGTCAGCCGCAGATGACGCGTCGTCATGACGTCGTGGGCTCCGCGACCACACACTCGTGTCACGCCTTGGAGTCCGCTTGGACAAGAGGGCGCGAGTTTCGCTCGGGCTCGGGAGCCGGCGACGCAAGGAGACAGTCATGACCATCAACGAAGAGGATCGGACGGTGGTTACCGAGGGACCCGCCGTGGTCACCACCAACGAGACAACGCCGCCGCCGGCCCCAGTCAGCGAGTCGGTGCGCACGGATAGCCGGCACGTCACGCGATCGGGCCCCAGCGGCCCGGAGATGACTCGGCGGATCATCGTCCTCTTGTTCGGGCTCATCCAGATCGTGATCGGGCTGCGGATCGTCCTGCTCCTGCTTGATGCCCGAACCGGCAACGCGCTGGTCTCGGGAATCCTCGATATCAGCAAGATCTTCGTCGCGCCGTTCGAGGGCATCCTCAACACGAACGCCCTCACCTCGGGCGGCTCGATCCTCGACGTCACCGCGGTTGTGGCCCTCGTGGGCTGGACGATCCTCGAGCTGATCGTGGTCTGGGGCGTCGGGATCTTCCGGCGCGAGCCGGTCTGACCCGGGTTCCGTGACCGGGTCGCTGTCCCGCGGGGGACGGGATTCGCCCGCGGCCAGCGTCGGCCCCTGGTGGGCCGTCCGACAGCTTGGAGAAAGGGCTCGCGAGGTCTCAGTCCCCGTTGACAGCAGCCCGCTCCCGTAGCCAGACGAAGGAGAGACACCATGAAGGTCCTGGGAACAATGGGGCTGGCGGCCGTCCTGGTTGCCGCCCTGGCCGGCACCGTGCTGGCCGCGCAGGCCCAGGTGGGCCTCGGGACGGCGACGAGCTTTGCGGTGCTGGCCGGCACCACCATCACGAACACCGGGGCGACCACGATCACCGGCGATGTCGGGCTGGATCCGGGATCCTCCGTGACCGGCTTCGCCACCGTGACCCTGAACGGAACCCAGCACGTCGCCGATGCCGTGTCGCTCCAGGCGAAGAACGACCTCACCACCGCCTACCTGGACGCCGCCGGCCGGACGCCCGTCACCGCCGTGCCCACGGAGCTCGGCGGCACGACGCTCACGGCGGGCGTCTACGGGTCGAGCACGCTCGGGCTGACGGGGACGCTCACGCTCGACGCGGAGGGAGATTCCAGCGCTGTATTCATCTTCCAGGCCGGGTCCACGCTGATCACGGCGCCCAACAGCAGCGTGGCCCTCGCCAACGGGGCGTCCGCGTGCAACGTCTACTGGCAGATCGGCAGTTCCGCGACGCTCGACACCTCCACGACCTTCAAGGGGACGATCCTCGCTCTGACGTCCATCGGACTCAACACCGGCGCGACCCTCGACGGCCGGGCGCTGGCACGCAACGGCGCTGTGACGCTGGACACCAACGTCATCGACAGCTCGGCGTGTGCTGCGTCCATCCCTGGCCCCACCGCGACCCCTGGCCCCACCGCGACCCCGCTTCCGGCGGTGACGGTTCCGCCGACCGACACGCTCCGCTCGACGCCCACCGCGGGCGCCGATCCGGTCTCGACGGCCGACCTCTTCCTCCTGGTCGTGGCCGCGGTCGCCTTCCTGATGGCAATGCACCTCGCGACCACCCGGTCACGCCCGCGCACCTGACCGCCCAGACATTCCCATGCGTACCGGCGCCCGGTTGGCCCTCCCTCCCCGGGCGCCGGTCGCGTCTCCCGCCTGAAGCGCCCGGGAGGAATGCGATCTCGCCCGCCCTCGCCTGACGACCAGGCCGGAGCATCCGCCCGCAAGGGTCGTCACGCTCGGACCAGGGCTGGGACTGCGCGCCGGGCTGGGCAGCGCCGCCACACGACTGATGCTTGCCCAGGGCGGTCGCCGGGCCGCGGCACCGCCGCGACGGACGACCGTCGCCGCCGGCGGGATGACGTGCCGTCATGACGCGGCTCCGCCGCGACTGGAGACTGGGCCGCCGGATCGCGACGCTTCCCTCTGGCCACTGGGCACGATCGGAGCGGCCCGAGCAGCGGAGGACAGACGGACGGCGTGGAACAGGAGATCCCGATGACGGCCGCAGCGACCCCCGAGCGTGGTGGACGGCAGCCCGGCGTTGCAGAGCGCCCGGCCACGCTCAAGACAAGCCGTCGGGGCGACCTCGAGGCGCTGGCATTTCTGATCGGACTGTTCGCGATCCTCGTGGCCGTGGTGACCATCGGCTCGACCTCGCCATTCGGACCCTGACCCGACGAACGTTGAAGCCGAACAGCCACCGGTCGTGCCGAGGTCGGTGAGGCAGGCGCTTCGCGCCGGCTCGGCGCTCGTGGCTGGCGGTTTGCCGAGGGCCGTCAACCTGTCGCGTCAGGTGCGGCGACGCCGATCGCCCGCCTGCAGGCGGCGTGAATGCGACCCGTGCCGGTGCCCGCGTGACATCGAGCGCGCTGCAGTCACGAAGGCTGACGACCTGCCACCTGAGCACCCGTGCGCGGCGACGTCGCCCCGGGCGACCGCAAGGCAGCGTGGGACGCGTCGGGCGACGCGGGTCGGGGGCGTCAGTCCGCGGTGTCGGCGAAGGATCGCGTCCGGGCGATCGCGTCCTCGATCGCAGCCGCCAGGCGAGCGCCGGTCGGCGGTCCGACGAGCGGAGTGACCCGATGCTCGCCGATCGTCTCGATCCACTCCGGCTCGATGCCGGACGCCGTGAGGACCACGGGAACGTCCGGATGGATGTCGCGCAGGCCCTCGATGAGCCGCTGCGCTCCATCGGGCTCGCCCGTCACCCAGGCGTCGTAGACGAGGACATCGGCGTCCTCGGCCAGCTCGCACGGCCGACCCGCGAGGACGGGGCAATGGGAACCGATCGGGCCGAGGCATTCGCGGACGTCGTAGCCTCGCCGTCGCAGCGAGTCGACTTCCTCGTCGGCCAGATCGATGTCGTGATTCACGACAAGGACTCGTGTCATCTCCGGCACCTCCGAGGTGGATGCCACAGCATCCGGCCACGCGCCTGTGTGCGGCATGTGCCGGCTGGCCCGTTCCCGGCGGGCCACGGGGCCCGCAGGGCCCGCGAAACGCGATCGATCAGCGAGGGCGCCGAGCGCCTCGCCGGCCTTGTCCGGCCGGCGGGGCCCCGTCGGACGGGCCCGACCGCACCTGTGGCTGGAGGTTCGCGGGGCGCGACCGGCGGCAGGTCAGCCTAGCTGCTGCGGTTCCAGGGGTCCCCGCTCGAGGCGTCGCGCCGGGGCCAGCCGCTCGGTCGCTGGGCCGGCTTCGGCTCGAGGAGCCTGCCGAGCGGATCCGACCCGGGGCCGGCCGCCGCCGCGACCGGTTCGGATTGCGCGGCCGCCCGGGCCGGCTCGACGTCGCCGGAGCTCGCGACCGGCTCGTCGGCGGCACCCGCCGCGATCGGCGCAGGCCACGCCAGGGCCGGATCCGACTCGGACTCGGGCGCCATCACCCCGACGGGCGCAGCGGCCGGTGCGGCGTTCTCCGGAGCGACCGAGCCCGCCGTCGTTTCTCCGCCCGACGTTGGCGCATCGTTCGCCGCGCCCTTTGCGGCGGCCTTGGAGACGGCGTCCAGCGATGGGAAGGCCGGCCGCTGGGCGGCACGGCGGGCGATGTTGACCAGGTCCGTCTCCCGCTCGAGGTCGGTGAAGAAGGATTCGATCTCGGCCTCATAGGTGGCCACGGCACGCTCGACCGCCTCGATCTCGGCGTCGATGCGGGAGCGGTGCTCGGCGAGGCTCACCTCGAGATCCTCGTTGAGGGCCGCGACGCGGCGTTCGCGCTCGAGCTCGATGCGCTTGGTCTCGGACTCGACCCAGCCGTCGATCGCCTTGATGTCCTCGTCGGCGAGCTCCCGCATCCGGTCAGCCTCCGAGGCCCGTCGGGCCCCGATGCCCTCGACGTGGGACTGACGGCGGCGCTGCGTGTCCTCGGCGATCCTGGCCCGCTCGACCGCGGCGGTCGCGCGGATCGTCCGCACCAGCTCGGCAAGGAACGCGCCCTGCTCGTCGCCTTCAACCGCCTCCGCGGGTCTTGCCTCGGCCTCCGCGGGTGTTGCCTCGGCCTCCGCGGGGGTCGCTGCCGGATCATCGCTCGTCTCGTCCGCCGGGCTCTCACCGATCAGCGTGGTGGCGTCCACGGCGTCATCGGCCGCTTCGCCATCGCCGATCAAGGCGTCCGTGGTCGCGGGCTCGGCGGTACCGCCCGAAGTCGGTGCCTCCGGGGCGTCGGTGATCGCGTGGGCCGTCACGTCGGTCGTCGCGTCGTCGCCGCCGTCCGCGTACGTCCCGTTGGCGCTCGGCGATCCGGCCGTCCCGGACCCGGTGTCCGGCTGCCCCGAACCGAATCCCGGCCAGTGCTTGGACATCTCAGGACCCTCGCTGTCCCCGCCGCCGGCGACGCTTCCCGGAACGCCGCTCCCTCGAACGGGGCGCCGATGGTACCGCCCGCGGTGCGTTGGGGCAACCCTCTTGCTGTCCTCGCTGCCGCCAATCGGCCCGCATCGCCTGCCCAACCTTTCTCCCGATTGCTGTGTACTGTCCGGTGGGTCGATCTCACCGTCCGAGGAGCGTGATGCGCAAGATCCGGTTCTCGCCGCGGACAGGTCCGCGCGTCGTCGCCCTCCTCAGCTGCCTCCTGGTCGGCGCCTGTGGCGGCGACGAGGCCCACCCGTCGCCCGTACCCACGGCCCGTCCGACACCGGCGCCGACGGTCACGTCCACGACCAAGCCCACGACATCGGCGGGCGGGCCACTCTCGGAGGTCGGCCAGCTCGCCCGCGCGACCTGGGAGACGCCGGCCGACTTCGTCCCCCGCTTCACCTTCGACCTGCGAGCCGATGGCTGGCAGCTCATCACGGCGCCCGATGCCTACGGCTTCGTCCTCGCCGAGCCGAACGCCTTCAACCCCGACGCATTGCTGGGCGTGCTCAAGCCGGTCGCGACCTCGATCGATGCCTTCGCGGCCGAGGTCACGGCGGCCGGCCTGTTCAACGGGTCCGAGACGAGCTCCGACATGACGATCGACGGCGTGCCGGGCCGTTCCTTCTCGGTGACACGGTCGACCCCCGCCGACGCCTTCCGCGCCCAGAACGCGGCCGGCGACGTGATGACCTCCTTCGGCGGGGACCTGCCGGAGAATCGCCTCGTCTTCGTCGCCCACCCTGACGGAGCGTTCGTCATCCTGCTGAGCCTCGCATCCGACGCGAGCGTCGAGCCCCGGTTCGTCTTCGAGGCCCTCTTGAGCTCGATCCAGTTCCGCTGAGCCGGCTCGTGGCCGGCAGCGCCGACCGCCGGCGGCGGCCGCGGTGGTGGCGGCTCGTGTCGAGCGCCGATCGATCAGGCGGATTCCTGGCCCGATCGGACGGGCTCGGCCCGGTGAACCGTGGACGAGCCCGGCCGTCCGTGCCCGACCCACAGCGTCGCCGGGGTGGCCCAGTAGGCGGCGATTGCCTCGAGGCGGCCGGCGTAGCTCGATCTCGCCCGCTCGAAGGCACGCCAGGCCTCGGCCTCCGGTTCGAGGTCGTAGCCGGCCCGGCTCAGCAGTCGGAAGACCTCGCCGAACTGCCCTCGATCGACCCGCGAGCCGTCGCCGGCCAGGCCCAGGTTGTTGCCGATGTCCTCGACCAGGTGGGCGCCGACGCGCTTCGTGATCTCGGCCTGCCCGCGGGGGACGCCCCGGATCGTCGTCAGGACGAGGGCAGCCGCGTCGAGAACGGCCCCGATGGCGCTGATCCACGACGTGTCGTCGTGGCTGGATCGGAAGTAGCCCAGCAGCGGATAGGCCACGTGCGTGTCGAGGACCTCGGCCGTCCAGCGCTCCCACTCGGCGAACAGGGCCGGCAGCTCGTCGACGAGCCCGAGCCGGGCCTGCGTCTCGAGGAGGGTCACGGCGGACGGCGGGGCCTTGGCTCGCGCCGAGAGCCGCACGACGAGGACCTCCCGCCGCTGATACGAACCGTAGAGCGAGAACAGGAAGGTGATCACGAGGGCGACCACACCGAGGCCGGCAACGGCGGCCGTCACGACCGCAAATCGCGAGACGGCGCCATTCGCAACGATGTCGCCGAAGCCGAGGGTCAGGACCGATACGCCGGCGAAGTAGATGGCGGTGCCGACATCGCCCGGGCTCGGGCGAAGCTCCCCGCGCAGGGCGAACAGGATGAGCCCGTAACCCAGGCTTAGAACGGTCAACCAGAGGACGAGCAGGGCGATCGTGGCCGCCGGGGCGAAGAGGCCGAGGAGCTGGTCGCGGGCGAGCCCCGACCGCGTCCGCACGGCCAGCGCGCGCCAGGCGCGCCACGACGGCGGCACGAGGTAGCGCGCGAGCCGGAGCCGGGACGACGACGGTCGGGGGACGACGATCGTCTGGAAGACGTCCCAGCCGACGAGCCCGAGCAGGACAAGACCGACGAGACCGATCGCGACGTCCATTCGCGCATCATCGCACCCGGAGCCGGACGAACCGTCTGCGCAGGCAGCGGGCGGGAAGGCCGGCGGCACGCCCCGCTTGACTCGCACGCCACTGCGCGCCGACGATCGCGTCATGCCCATCGTCCTCGTCGCCCTGGGCGGCGCCGCCGGAGCCGTGGCCCGCTACCTGGTCGACGGCCTCGTGGCCGAGCGAGCCGCCGGCGCGTTCCCCTGGGGGACCCTCGCCGTCAACCTCTCCGGCTCCGCGCTCCTCGGCCTGCTCTTCGCGCTCGCGATCGAGCGGGGCGTCCTGCCGGCCTCCGCCCGCGGGCCGCTGATGATCGGATTCCTGGGGGCCTACACGACGTTCTCGACGCTGATGCTCGAGAGCTGGCGGCTGTGGGAAGACGGCGCGGTGGCGCTGGCCCTGGCGAACGCGCTCGGGTCGGTCGCGCTGGGCCTGGTGGCGATCTTCATCGGCCTCACCATCGGCCGGGCCCTGACGTGAGGATCGAGGGCACCGGGCTGCTGGCCCGGATCTACATCGGGGAATCGGACAGCTGGCACGGTCGCCCGCTCTACGAGGCGATCGTCCACCTCCTCCGCGAGCGCGGCCTGGCCGGGGCGACCGTGCTCCGAGGCATCGAGGGCTTCGGGGCGAAGCAGCATCTCCACACGACCCGGATCCTCCGGTTGTCGGAGGACCTCCCGGTGCTCATCGAGGTCGTCGATACCGAGGAACGCGTCCGGGCCGTCCTTCCGGAGCTCGATGCCATGGTCACCGGTGGCCTGATCACGCTCGAGCGGGTCGAGGTCATCGCCTACCGCGGCGATCCATCGGGGAATCCCCCGGCCTGAGCCCGCCTGGCCGCCGTCGGAGAGCGCGCGGTCTCGGCGCGGCGGCGAGGCGCGGAGGAACGTTTCTCGCGGCGTACCATCCCGCCCGTGGAGCCAAGCCCGGCCGAGCGCGCATCGGCCGTCGCCGTCGATCTCGCCGCGCTCTTCGGGCTGACCGGCATCGCGCTGGGCGCCGTCATCCTGGCGCCGACCGATCTCGGCTTCGATCGCGCGGCCGTGATCGGCGCCCTCGTCTCGTGGATCCCGACCACCGTTCCGATCGGGGTGATCATCCTGGCCGTCACGGCCGCCGACGTCGCCGCCGGCCTCGTCATCGCCCGGGTGATTCGCGGGCACCCCTTCGCGCGCTTCGACGAGGCGCTCCTCCAGGGGTTCATCGCCGCGGTCGTCAAGGACGTCCTGCTGCTCGGCGTCCTGGCCGGGATCGGGCTCTTCAGCCAGCCTATCCTCGTCGCGCTCGACGTCGTGATCCTGGCGGCGGGGGCCCTCCGCGGGCGACCGATCCTCGGGTCCGGGGCCATCCCGCGGCTCGGCAGGGCGACGATGTTCGGTGCCCTCGTCCTGGTGGCCTGGGCCGCGCCGGTCCTGCTTCAGCTCGCCTCGCCCGTGGTCCCGTTCCTCGACGTCCTGCCGAACCACGTCGCACCGGCCGAGCACCTCCGAACGTTCGGCACGCTGACGCATCTCAGTGACACCCAGTCGCCGATCTACGGGCCGTCGCGGATCTTCCTCGGCTACACGGCCCTGCTCGGCACGGTCACGACGATCTCCGGGTTGCCGGCCGGCGAGGCGCTGGCCGGGTTTATCCTGCCCTCGACCCTGCTGGTCGGCCTCGCCGCGGTGCGGCTGGCGACCGCACTGGGCGGCCGATCGAGCGTTCCCTGGGTGCTCCTGACCTTCGCCATGACGACGTCGGCGGCTCGGCTCGGCGACGCCCGGGCGACGGTCGTCGTGCTGCCGCTCATCGCCTGGTCGCTGGCGACCGTCGCGGAACGGCTCACCCTCGGGCAGGAACCGAGCGCCGGCGAGGAACCCGTTGCCGGGCAGCGACCCGGGCAAGGCGTGCTCGTGGGTCTCGCCCTCGGCGCGGCCATGCTCGTCCACCCGGTCATCGGCTTCCTCGGCGTGGCCACCGTCGGGCTGGTCGCCCTCGTCGCGCCAGGCCGGATCGCGGAGCTCGCCATCCCGGCGCTCGGGACCGCTGCGGTCGTCGCCCTGCCGCAGGCGGCGACCATGCTCGGCATCGCGCTGCCCCCGGCCAGTCTCGCCGTCGCGGTCGCGGCCGGGGTCGCCGCCGGGACGGCGCTCGGCGGGTGGCCGTCAATCATCGCGGCCGCCCGTGTTGCCGGGCGGGTCGCGGCGGTCGTCGGCGCCCTCCTCGGCGTCGTCCTCGCCGGACCGCTCGTGCGCGCCGCTGTCGCCGGCGCCACGCCCCTCCTCAGCGTCATGGAGCTGTCCCTGGCCGCCGCTGCGGCCGCGGTCCTGCTGCGGGCGCCGGCGTCCCGTTCGATCGTCCTCTGGGCCGCCCTCGCCGTGGGGTTCGGCCTGGCCACGCTGACCCAGCTCGTCCCGGCCGAGGGCGGCGGCCTGCTCGGCGACGCCCTCCGCTTCGAGCTGCCGAAGACGCTCCACTATTGGGTCCCGGTCTTCGTCGCCCTCCTGGCCGGGGGCGGGCTGGCGGCGCTCATCGCCACGGATCGGCTGCCGGACGTGGCCCGAGGCGCCGGCATCGTCGCCTTCGTCGGCGCGGCCGCCCTGCCGATCAGGTCGACCCCGATCGATGCATTCCACCTCGGGGAGCATCGCCTCAGCGAGACGCTCTCGATCGCCCTGCGCTGGGCGGGGACCGGCTTCTGGACGGGCTTTCCGGACAGCCGTTTCGTCGTCGACGCGCCGCGCCGGCAGATCCTCGAGGCCGTCCGGCAGGAGATCGCCGCCGGCCGCCTCGGTCCCGATACGCCCGTCCTCCACGTCGCCGGCAGCTTCCAGCAGTGGGTCGCAACGCCGCTCGGCGTGTTCGACGGCGTGACCGAGACCGACGTCACGCCCGACGCGGTGGAGAGCATCCACACGGTCGGCGGCCGCCTCCACCCGCTCGACGATCTGGCCGCTCTGCTGGCCGCATCGGCTCGGGCCGGCGGGCGCACCTTCGGGTACGTCCTGTTCGAGCCCGACCCGGAGGCCCTGCCGCCAGGCATCCGCGACGAGATCGTTTCCGCCGGCTACGAGCCGATCTTCGCCAACGCCCAGGGCGAGCTGTTCAGACTTCCCGACTCGTTCAAGTAGCAGGGCGGCCGTCGCCCGGCCGGCGTCGGCGGGTACGATGCCGGCGTGACCGACTCGAACGCGCTCATCGAGGCCATCCGCGGGGCCGTCATCGGCGATGACGAGGCGGTCATGGGTCCGTTTGGGCAGCGCCGGGTCACGTACGCCGATTACACGGCCTCGGGCCGCTCCCTGACCTTCATCGAGGACTTCATCCGCGAAGCTGTCCTGCCGCTCTATGCGAACACCCACACGGAGTCGTCCGGGACCGGCCTCCAGACGACGCGCTTCCGGGAGGACGCCCGTTCGATCATTCGCGACTCGCTCGGCGGCAACCCGGCCGACCACGTCGTGATCTTCTGCGGCTCGGGCTCGACGGCCGCGATCAACAAGCTCGTCGACGTCCTCAACATCCGCATCCCGGCCGACCTCGACGACCGGTACGGCTTCCGCGCGTCCATCCCGGCCCGGGAGCGACCGGTCGTCTTCATCGGGCCCTACGAGCACCACTCCAACGAGCTCCCGTGGCGAGAGTCGATCGCCGACGTCGTGACCATTCCCGAAGACGCCGACGGCCGGATCGACCTCGGCGCCCTGGAGCGGGCGCTCGTCGCCAACGTCGACCGCCCCCTGCGGATCGGCAGCTTCTCGGCCGCCTCGAACGTGACCGGCATCCTCAGCGATACCCGGGCGATCTCGATCCTGCTCCATCGTCACGGCGCGCTGTCGTTCTGGGACTTCGGGGCGGCTGCCCCGTACGTCGACATCGAGCTGGCGCCGCACCGGGACGGGCCGGATGCCGAGCTGGATTACAAGGACGCGGTCTTCATCAGCCCCCACAAGTTCATCGGCGGGCCGGGCACGCCGGGCCTCCTGGCCGGCCGCCGCGAGCTGTTCCGCAACCGGGTCCCGACGGCCCCCGGCGGCGGGACGGTCGCCTACGTGAACCCATTCGAGCACGTCTACCTCGAGGACCCCGAGCACCGCGAGGAGGGCGGCACGCCGGCGATCGTCGAGTCGATCCGGGCGGGGCTCGTCTTCCAGCTCAAGGCCGCCGTGGGTGTCGAGGCCATCCGTGAGCGCGAGGAATCGTTCATCCGCCGGGCGATCGAGCGCTGGGAGCGAAACCCGAACATCCAGGTCCTCGGCTCGGTCTCGCTGCCGCGCCTCTCGATCGTGTCGTTCGTCGTCCGCCACGCCGGCCGGTATCTCCACCACAACGTGGTCGTCGCCCTCCTCAACGACCTGTTCGGGCTCCAATCCCGGGGCGGCTGCTCATGCGCCGGGCCATACGGCCATCGCCTCCTCGGGATCGATATCGAGACGTCGCACGAGTTCGAGCGCGAGATCGCCCGTGGTTGCGAGGGGATCAAGCCCGGCTGGGTCCGGGTGAACTTCAACTACTTCATCAGCGAGGCGGTCTTCGAGTTCATCCTCGACGCCGTCGACCTCGTCGCCACCGACGGCTGGCGGCTCCTGCCCGAGTACGGCTTCGACCCGGCCACCGGGCTGTGGCGGCATCGGGCGGGGACGGCCGAGCCGCCCCTGACCCTGCGGGACATCCGCTACGAGGACGGGACGATGCGCTACGCGGCCCATCGCCATCGGGCTCCCGACTCGTCCCTGCCCGGCTACATCGAAGACGCGCGCCGGATCGTCGCGGGGGCCGACGGGACGGCCGCCGAGCCCCCGCCGGCCGCGGTGGGGCCGGACTTCGAGGAGCTCCGCTGGTTCTGGCTGCCCCACGAGATCGGGGACGAGCTCTCGAGCACCCGACGCTGACGAGCCCGATCGGCGATCCGGCCCATCCGGGTGACGTCGCTGGTACCGATGGGTGATGGTGACAGCTGCCACCATGGGCGACCATCCGTCGGACCGGAACCGCCTTCCTCGCTCCGCGGCCCGGCCCCGCTCGGGAGCTACGCCGATCTCCGCGCTGACCCTCATCCGTCCTCGCGAACGGCACGGTGCCAGGATCGCCTTGCGCCTCGGTCGGTGGTTCGCCGCCGACGTCCACGCTGCGCTGGCCGTGGCCCTGGGCGTGCCTGTCATCGTCGGCGAGGCCGTCCACGGATTCGCCGGCTCCGCCGAGGTCGTGCTCCTGACGGCTATCTACTTCGGCCTCCAGGTCCTCCTCGCCGTGACCGTGGGTGGGGCGGCCCGCGGCGCTCGCGGGCTCGCCCGCTTCATCCTCGCGGTCGGCTTCGTCGGCGCGATGACCCTCGTCGAGCCACGGACACAGCCGACCCTGCCGGTCCTGTACATCCCCGTGATCACCCTGGCCGCGGCGACGAGCCTGCGGGCCGGGGTGACCGTCGCGCTCGCGGCGGCGGCATCGTCACGACTCGCGATGGCGGTCGTGTTCGGTCCGACCGTCGCCCTCGAGGAGAGCATTCTGCCGATCATGGTCGTGGCCTTCCTCGTGTTCGGGACGCGGCAGGTCGTCGCCTCGCTGGAGCGATCGCTGGCGCGGCTCCGCCGCGTCGCGGCGAACGACCGCCGCAGGGCTCGGCGGCAGCGGGCCATCGAGCAGCTGGGCCGCGAGCTCGCCCTCGAGGGCCCCAACCCGATGGCCCTCGAGACGATCATGGACGTCCTCGTCGGGACGTTCGGCTACCACTACCCGTCGGTCTACCTCTGGAACGGCAGCTCCCTCCGGCTCGGCGCCCAGCGCGGCTACGAGCACCCGATCCTGGAGTTCGACCCGGCCCTCGGGATCATCGGCCGCGTGGCCCGGACGCGGGAGGCGGTCTTCGCCCCCGACGTGACGCGGGAGCCGGACTACGCCGAGGCTGATCCGGACGTCGTCTCCGAGATCAGCGTTCCTCTCCTCGCCGGGGGCGAGCTGCTCGGGGTCCTGAACGTCGAGTCCACGGCCCTCGAGCCGCTCGACCGCGATGACTTCGCGTCCCTGCTCACGATCGCCGACCGACTGTCAGCCTCGATCGCCCTCGGCCGCGAGCGACAGGAGCTGGCCGAACGATCCGCCCTCCTGGGCCGGCTGACCGAGGCCTTCGCGGTCCTTGGCGCGAGCCTCGATCCAGCCGCGCTCCAGGCCGCCGTCGCGACCGCGACGACCACGGTGGTGGCCTCTGACTTCGGCCTCCTGACGCTCAGCGACGACGCCGGGGGCGGCTACCGGATCGCGGCCGCTCACGGGGTGGACTCGATCGTGGGAATGCAGATCGAGCCGGGCGAGGGCGCGACCGGGGTCGCGATCGCCAGCCGTGGAGCGGTCCTCGACGACCATTTCGAGAAGGCTCGCTATCCGCGCGCGGCCCGGCGGGCGGTCTCCGACCCGATGGTCGCCGTCATGGCGATCCCGATGATCCGCGACGACCGGGTCGTGGGTGCCCTGACGTTCGTCCGCCGCCGGCCCGGGGACGCCTTCACCGACCAGGAGCGCGAGGTCGCCGGACTGCTGGCCGCCCAGGCGGCCCTGGCCCTGACCAACGCCTCGCTCCACGCCGCCGCGCAGGAAGCCGCCATCCGTGACCCGCTGACCCGGCTCCACAATCGCCGGCTCCTCGACGACGCTCTCGCCAGGATGAGCTCGGTGCGCGATCGCCAGGCGCCCGTGGAGCGACGACCCCTCGCCGCGATCCTCTTCGACCTGGACCACTTCGGCGAGCTCAACAACCACCACGGCCATCTCGCCGGCGACGCCGTGCTGCGGGCCTTTGCCGGGCTCCTCGCCGGCCGCTTCCGCGCCTCCGATCTCGTCGCCCGCTATGGCGGCGAAGAGTTCCTCGTCGTCCTCGACGGGGCCTCGCGGGAGGATGCGGTCCGGGCGGCCGAGGAAGTCCGGGTCGCATTCGGAGCGCTGGATGTGACGATCGCCGGCGGCGACAGCCTTCGGGCGACGGTGTCGGCCGGGTGCGCGGCCCTCGATCCGAGCATCGCCCGCGTGGACGCCATGATCGAGGTCGCCGACGTCGGTCTGGCGATGGCCAAGGCCGGGGGTCGCGACCAGGTCGTCGCCGCCTGACGGTGGGCTCGTGGACGAAAGACGACCCGGGACGGTGAGACCGTCCCGGGTCGGATCATTCCCCCGACGGAGCACGTCGGCGGGAGCACTATACCCGTCCCGGGCACGATTGGGACCTCGATTTCCGGTTCGGGCGACGCCTGCCGGTGCGGCCGGACAAGTCCCCGGCCGGCGTCACTCTCCGAGCGGCACGCCCATCACGTTGAAGCCGCCGTCCACGTAGACGACCTCGCCGGTCACCGCGGACGCGAGATCGGAGCACAGCCAGAGGGCCGTCTTGCCGACGTCCTCGGGGGTGATGTTGGCCCGGAGCGGGGCCACCTCGGCGAACGATGAGTAGAGTCGCCGGAAGTCCCGGACGCCCGAGGCGGACAGCGTCCGGACCGGTCCGGCACTGATCGCGTTGACCCTCACCCCGGACGGTCCGAGATCGGCGGCCAGGTAGCGGACGCTGGCCTCCAGGGCCGCCTTCGCGACGCCCATGACGTTGTAGTTGGCGACGACGCGCTCGGCGCCGAGATAGCTGAGGGTCAGGACCGATGAGCCGGGTCGGAAGAGGTCGCGGGCCGCGCTCGTGACGGCGACGAGGCTGTAGGCCGAGACGTCGAGGGCCGTGGCGAAGGCCGACCTCGTCGTATCGAGGAACTGGCCCTCGAGGGCCTCGCGGGGCGCGAACGCGACGGCGTGGACGAGGACGTCAAGCTGACCGTGGGCGTCGGCCCAGCGATCCATGACCGCCCGGATCTCGGCGTCGTCCTGGACGTCGCAGGCCTCGACGAAGGTCGAGCCGATCGACTCGGCCAGGGGCCGGACACGGCGGTCGATGAGCGAGGCCATCGAGGCGAAGCCGACCGTCGCCCCGGCCTCGTGGAGCGCCCTCGCGATGCCCCAGGCGATCGAGTGATCGTTCGCCACGCCGAAGACGAGCGCGGTCTTGCCGTCGAGCAGTCCCATTGCCACCTCCCGCAGGTGCGTCGGGCATCGCCCGCGACTCACCGGCAGACTACCATCGGGCGATGCCCCCGACCGACCTCGAGGCGCCGCTCGAACCGGCGCTGCGCGGCGTCCGCGCCCTCCTCCTCGACGCCGACGGCGTGCTGCTCTCGGCCGGAGGGTCCCTGCCCGGGGCGGGCGAGGCGCTGGGTCGCCTCGAGGCCGGCGGGGTGCCGTATCGGGTCGTCACGAACTACTCGCTGGCCCATCGCGACACGATCGCGGCGAGCGTCTCCCGGCTGTTCGGGCGACCCGTGTCGCCGGGGACCATCATCACGGCCGCGTCGGCGGCCGCGGGCTACACGGCCCGCCACCACCCGGATGCGCCGCTCCTCGTCCTCGCCTCGGCCGACGCTCGCCGGGAGTGGGACGGGCAGCAGCTCCTCGCACCAGCGGACGTGGACGGACCGGATCAGGCGGTGGCGGCAGTCGTCATCGGCGACGCCGGGGACGACCTGTCGTTCTCGAACCTCGACATCGCGTTCCGGCAGCTGTGGGCCGGCGCGGCGTTCGTGGCGATGCATCGCAATCTCTGGTGGATCACGGCAAAGGGCGTCACCCTCGACTCGGGGTCGCTGGTGGTCGGCCTGGAGCGGGCCCTCGGTCGGCGAGCGACGGTGACCGGCAAGCCCGCGCGTGCGGCGTTCAGCGAGGCGATCCGTGAGCTCCGCGCCGATGTCGCCGCGGCCGGCGGCGGGCGCCTTCGGACCGCTGAGGTCGCGATGGTCGGGGACGACCTCGACTCGGACATCGCCGGTGCCCACCGGGCGGGCCTGCGCGGCATCCTGGTGCTGTCCGGCAAGACATCCCGAGCGGCCGTCGCTGCGTCCGCGAAGGCCGGTCGACTCCGCGGTTCGCGGCGTCCGGACGGCGTGGCGGCGGATCTCACCGGGGTCGTGGATGCGCTCCTCGAGGGGCGGCTCGGTCCGCGCTAGACTGGCTCGAAACGACCCCCCAGAGCCGGCGCGGATCACGTCCCCGGCGCGACGGCCCTCCGAACGGGAGACCCTCCCATGACGACCGAATCGAAGCCACGAATCAAGATCACCTACGCGACCCTCCGTGCCGATAACGAGGAGCTCCACGCTCTCTACGAGGCCGGCGTCGAAGCCTCCCGGGCGGGGCTCGGGCGACATCATCAGAACGTCATCGGCGGCCGCCCGGTCGACGGCCGGGCGGGCACCTTCGAGGCCCGCTCGCCGATCGACTCGGAGATCCTCCTCGGGACGTTCGCCAGGGGCGACGCGGAGGACGTCCGCGGCGCGATCGCGGCGGCCCGGGCAGCCCAGGCCGGCTGGCGCCACACGCCGTGGCAGGAGCGGCTGGCGATCCTCCGGCGCGCGGCCGAGCTCCTCAGCGAGCGCCAGATGCACTACGGCGCCGACATGGCCTTCGAGGTCGGCAAGAACCGGCTCGAGGCGCTCGGCGAGGTCGAGGAGGCGGCCGACCTCATCCGCTACTACGCCCAGACGATGGAGCAGAACGCCGGCTACGACCACCCGATGGACAACCTCGGGGATTCGACGGTCCGCACCCGGACGATCCTCCGGCCGCACGGCGTGTTCGGGGTGATCAGCCCGTTCAACTTCCCGATGGCGCTCGCGGTCGGACCGGCCGCGGCCGCGATGATGGCCGGCAACACCGTCGTCTTCAAGCCCTCGACGGCGTCGGCCCTGTCGGGCGTGAACCTTGTCCAGGCGTTCGTCGAGGCAGGCGTGCCCGACGGGGTCATCAACCTGGTCATGGGCCCCGGCGAGACCGTCGGCCAGGAGCTCCAGACGAACCAGGGCATCGACGGCATCGTCTTCACCGGCTCGTACGACGTCGGGTTCAGGCTCTTCAAGTCGTTTTCGACGACCTGGCCGCGGCCGTGCATCGTCGAGATGGGCGGCAAGAACCCGGCGATCGTCGCCCGCAGCGCCGACCTCGAGGAGGCCGCCGAGGGGATCATGCGATCCGCGTTCGGCTTCGGCGGCCAGAAGTGCTCGGCCAACTCGCGGGTCTACGTCGAGAAGCCGGTCCACGACGAGCTGGTGCGGCTGCTCGTCGAGAAGACCGAGAAGCTGACGATCGGCGATCCCATCCCGCGCCAGAACTGGCTCGGCCCGATCATCGACGCCAAGGCAGTCGCCCGGCACCAGCAGGCGGTCGCCGAGGCCCGTCGCGACGGCACCGTCTTCACCGGTGGCGAGCACCTGACCGACGGCGCCCTCGCCCGCGGCTTCTACGTCGAGCCGACGGTCGTCGGTGGCCTGCCGGCGTCGCACCGGCTCTTCCAGGACGAGCTGTTCTCGCCGTTCACGGCCGTCGCCCCGGTCGATTCCCTGGATGAGGCCCTGGCGCTGGCGAACGACTCGACCTACGGCCTGACCGCCGGGGTCTATAGCGAAGACCAAGCGGAGGTCGAGCGCTTCCTCGACGAGATCGAGGCCGGCGTGCTGTACGTCAACCGCCGGGCCGGCGCGACCACGGGCGCCTGGCCGGGCGTCCAGGCCTTCGGCGGCTGGAAGGGGAGTGGCTCCACCGGCAAGGCCGGGCTGTCGATGTACTACGTCGCCCAGTTCATGCGCGAGCAGAGCCACACCGTCGTCGATTGAGCGCGGCCGGACCTCGAGAGCCCGATCGGCACCTCGGCGCGTGCTAGACTCGGATATCCAACCTGCATAAACCCTATGCGTTCGGAGGCGCTCGCCGGGCCGACGCAGGCGTCCGTCACGCTTCGAGGTGCTTCGTGGCTCAGGCCCCGTCTCGGCTCGCGAAGGCGCGGCCGGTTCCCGACATCGTCACCGAGATCCCGGGCCCCAAGGCCCGCGCCCACGTCGCCTACGACGAGACCTGGACGTCACCGAGCCTCCCGCGGGCGTATCCGATCGTCCCGGTCCGCGGGGAGGGCCTGACCGTCGAGGACATCGACGGCAACCTGTTCCTCGACTTCGCCGCGGGAATCGCGGTGACATCGACCGGCCACAGCCACCCCCAGGTCGTCGCCGCGATCAAGGAGCAGGCGGCCGATCTCATCCACTTCTCGGCCAGTGACTTCTACCTGCCCATCTATGCCGAGCTGTGCGAGCGGATCGCGAAGCTCAGCCCGATCAAGGGCGGCCGCGCCCGGGCGTACCTCGGCAACTCCGGAGCGGAGGTCGTGGAGGCCTCGGTCAAGCTGGCCCGCTATGCCACCGGGCGCCAGAACATCGTGGCGTTCCTCGGCGCCTTCCACGGCCGGACCTATGGCGCGGTGAGCCTGACCGGCTCGAAGGCGAAGTATCACGCCCACTTCGGGCCGCTCCTCCCCGGCGTCTACCACGCGCCGTACGGGACCGTCGAGGGGCTCCGCTGGTTCGAGGAGGTCCTCTTCGACAAGCTCGTCGCGGCGAACGAGGTCGCGGCGGTCATCGTCGAGCCGATCCAGGGCGAGGGCGGCTACGTCGTTCCCGAGGATGGTTTCCTGCCGGGTCTCCGCGAGCTCTGTGACCGCCACGGGATCCTGCTCATCGCCGATGAGATCCAGTCGGGTGTCGGCCGGACCGGGGCGATGTGGGCGGTCGATCTCTGGGGCGTCCAGCCCGACATCCTCCTGACCGCCAAGGGCATCGCCTCGGGCATGCCGATCGCGGCGATGGTTGCCCGAGCCGACATCATGGAACGCTGGACGGCAGGCGCCCACGGCTCGACGTACGGCGGCAACCCGGTCGCCTGCGCCGCCGCCCTGACGACGCTCGACCTCATCGAGGGTGGCCTCGTCGAGAACGCCGGGGTGCGTGGCCGGCAGGCCCTGGCCGCCCTCGGCCCCCTGGCGACGTCGTACCCGCATCTCGTCCGCGACGTCCGGGGCCGCGGCCTGATGATCGGCGTCGAGTTCGACTCCCCGAGCCATGCGGAGGAGGTCCAGTGGGCCTGCTTCCAGCGCGGCCTCCTCGTCCTCGAATGCGGCCGATCGACCGTCCGGCTCTCGCCGGCCCTCGTCGTCACCGAAGCCGAGACGGCCACGGCCGTCCGGATCTTCAGCGAGGCGGTGATGGAGGTCGCCGAGCGCGGTGCTGCGATCTCCCGCGAGGCTGCGGCCGCGGGCGCCATGTATCCGGGCGAGGCGGGCGGCTGACTCGTCGGCGGCCGTTCCGAACGCGTCGCCGGCGACGTTCAGCGGCGTTTAAGGCCGATCAAAGCAGCATCTCGAGACTGGCCTCCGTGATGTGAGACCCGGCGGCGCCGTCCGCCGCCGGTAGAGGAGGTTCCAGTCCGATGACGCCACAGCAAGCCGACGACGTCCGCCGCACGTGGGCGATGGTCGCCCCGATCGCCGACCAGGCGGCGATCCTGTTCTACGACCGATTGTTCGAGATCGCGCCCGAGACCCGACCGCTCTTCCGCCGGACGGACATGGCTGCCCAGCGAGCCACCCTGATGGGGACCCTGGCCCTCGTCGTCAAGGGCCTCGATCAGCTTGACCGGCTGGTTCCCGCCGTGGAGAACCTCGGCCGCCGGCATGCCGGATACGGCGTCGTCGCCGAGCACTACGGATCGGTCGGCGCGGCGCTCCTGTGGACCCTCGAGAGGGGCCTCGGCCCCGAGTTCACGCCGTCGGTCCGGGACGCCTGGACGACCGCCTACGGGATCCTCGCGACCGTCATGCAGGACGCGGCGGCGCGCGAGGCGAAGGCGACGCTCGATCGCGAGGTCGTCGACGTCGCAGCCTGACCCGATGACGCCGCCCTCGGGCGGTGGCGCTAGGCCTCCGGGGCCAGCTCCGAGTCACGGAGGCGCATCGCCAGGACCGCCAGGCCGACAAGGAGGCTGACGCCCATCACCGGGGCGCCGATCTCCTTGACGATCGAGCTCTCCGCGACCAGCCCGACGAGGAACGTGGCGAGGCCCAGGTTCGTGCCCCAGAACGCGACCTGGGTCGCCCACGGCCAGCGATCCGACCGGTCGGCCGTCAGGGCCAGCAGCGTCCCGAGGACCAGGTTGGTGATGACCCCGATGAACGCGGCGTGGTCGCTCGCGGTCAGGATGCCGGCGATCGGCGTCGGGTCCTGCGCCAGTGACGTGTCGCTGATGAACCGGAACACGACGTAGAGGAAGATCGCCATCGCCACCAGCACGAAGACCGACGAAGCGGCGAGATGGCGCCCGGCGCCGGCCATCCAGTCGGTCCGCAGGGCGGCCGGCAGGACCCGGACGGCGAACAGGACGACGGCGACGATGTCGACCAGGAGGTCGATCCCGCCCGCCGCCTGGAGCGCGTCGCCAGACAGGAACAGGAGCGTGAACGACAGCACGAGGCCACCGAGGAACAGCGCGCCGATCTGGACGAGCCCGGCCACGGGCAGGCCGCTCGTGCCCTTGAGCCGCCACTCGAGCAGGCCCATCGCGACGAGGATGAGGTAGCTGAAGACCATCGCCGAGGCGTGGGCCCCGACGAGATCGGCCGCCTCCGGGAAGATCGACCCGCCGCCGGCGTTCTGGACCTGGCGCAGGACGCCGATGATCGCGCCGTAGGTGAAGGTCGTGAAGCCCAGCGCGATCGCCAGCGACGGCAGCGTTCGATGGGCGGCAAAGACACCCCACGCCCATACGACCAGCCACAGGATCGCGACGAGCAGGATCGCGCCGACGACCGCCCGGAGCCATGGAATGGCGAGGTAGAACGCCAGGACGTAGATGGGGACGACGATCGCGAGGGTCCAGGCGAGGCGGGCATCGATGCCCCGGTTGAACCAGGTCGCGGCCGCTACGAGCGACAGCGAGATCCAGCCGAGCGTCCCGGAATGGACGTGGGTCAGGATTTGGTCGCGATTGAAGTCGACGACATCGAGGCCATTGAGGATCCCGATCCCGATCGTGACGAGGAAGACCGCCATCGCCACGTAGAAGAGGGTCCGGACCAGCCCTTGCCAGTCGGCCGATTCGGCAGTTGCCATCGCATTCATCCGCGCGCCCTCCCATAGGCCGGCGCCGCGCCGCCCCCGCCGGCCGCGCCGCGTCCCTCCGCCGGCTCCGGCCGGCCCCTCCGCCAGTCATCCTAGCCACCGGCCGTGATGCCGGTGGCCCGATTCCGCCACCCCGAGCGGCGCGACCGGCCGGTACCGGATACTTCGACGGATGAGCAACCCCAAGGTCGCCACGATGCACGACGCCGTTGCCGAGCTCGTCCGCGACGGCGACACGGTGGCGATCGAGGGCTTCACCCACCTCATCTCGTTCGCGGCCGGCCACGAGATCATCCGCCAACGCCGGCGCGATCTCACCCTGGCCCGCCTCACGCCGGACCTCATCTACGACCAGATGATCGCCGCCGGCGTCGCCCGCAAGCTGATCTTCAGCTGGCTCGGGAATCCGGGCGTGGGCGGGCTCGGGGCCATCCGGCGGCGGATCGAGACCGGCCGGCCGGCGCCCCTCGAGGTCGAGGAGTACAGCCACTTCGGTATGGTCGGCCGCTACACGGCCGGCGCCGCGAACCTGCCCTTCTACCCGATCCGGTCGTACTTCGAGACCGACCTGCCGGTCGCGAACCCGCTGATCCGGCAGATCGAGTCGCCGTACGGCGACGGCAAGGTGTTCGCCGTGCCGCCGCTCCGGCCGGACGTGACGATCGTCCATGCCCAGCGGGCCGACGCCTCCGGCAACACCCAGGTCTGGGGCCTGCTCGGCTGCCAGAAGGAGGCCGCCTTCGCGGCCGATCGGCTGATCGTCGTCGTCGAGGAGCTCGTCGACGAGGCGGTCGTCCGGGCGGACCCGAACCGGACGATCATCCCGGGCCTGATCGTGGACGCCGTCGTCGTCGAGCCGTTCGGGGCCCACCCGAGCTACGTCCAGGGCGCCTACGACCGGGACAACCGCTTCTACCTCGACTGGGACGCGATCACCCGCGACGAGGACGCCCTCCAGGCCTGGCTCCGCGATTGGGTCTACGACCTCGACGGCCGGGCTGCATACGTCGAGAAGCTGGGCGCAGAGCGAGTCGCGAGCCTCAGGCCGTCGGCCTCGGCCCCGTCCGGGATCGTCGACTACGGGGAGTACCGGTGACGGGGCCGGGGTCGGGGCCCGGGGCCGGGGCCGGCTTCACGAAGTCGGAGATGATGATCGTGGCGGCGGCCCGCGAGCTGGCCGGCCAGCGGGTCTGCTTTGTCGGGGTCGGCCTGCCGAACATCGCCGTGAACCTGGCCAAGCGGACCGTCGCGCCGGACCTCGAGCTGGTCTACGAGGCCGGCGTCTTCGGGGCGCGTCCGGCCCGGCTGCCGTTGTCGATCGGTGACCCCACGATCGTCACCGGCGCCACCGCCGCGGTCTCAATGTACGAGCTGTTCAGCTTCTACCTCCAGGGTGGGCTGATCGACGTCGGCTTCCTCGGCGCTGCCCAGATCGATCGGTTCGGGAACATCAACACCACGGTCATCGGGCCGTACGACCACCCGACGACGAGGCTGCCGGGCAGCGGCGGGGCGTGCGAGATCGCGATCAACGCCCGCGAGGTCTTCGTCATCCTCCGCCAGAGCCCCCGTTCATTCGTCGAGCGGATCGACTTCCGGACCTCGCCGGGCAATCTCGGCGGCGCCGAGCAGGCGGAGCGGATCAGGCGCGAGGGCGGCTGGCTCGGGCGCGGACCGTCGGTGGTGGTGACGGACCTCGGGATCTGGCATTTCGACGACGACGGCGAGATGCGCCTCGACTCGCTCCACCCCGGCGCCAGCCTGGACGAGATCCGGTCCACGATCGGCTGGGAGCCGCGGATCTCCCCGGCTCTCGGCGTGACGCCGCCGCCGACCGCGGCGGAGCTCCGCCTGATCCGGGAAGAGCTGGATCCCGGGGGCGCCTACACCCGCTGAGCCGGGCGCGCCACTCGGCGGCTCAGGAGAGGCGCTCGGCGGAGGCCCGGGCCCGGACGACGAGGACCGGGCAGTCAGCATGCCGGACGACGTAGTCGGACACGCTGCCGATGAGGAACCGGCCGACCGACCCGCGGCCGTGGCTGCCGACGACGACCAGGTCGACCTGCTCGCTGCGGGCCGCCTCGACGATCGACTCGCCGGGGTCGCCGTCCCAGATCAGGAAGTTGACGCGGACGCCGGCGGCCCGGCCCCTCGAAACGAGCTCCTGGGCCGTCTCCTCGCGGCGGGTTCGGACCTGATCCACGCGAGCCCCGAAGTGGCCGCCCGGCAGACGCAGGGACCCGGGGTCGATGACGCTGACGATGAGCAGGGTGGAGCCGAGGTCGTGGGCCAGGTCGAGAGCCTGGAGCGACGCGCCCTCGGATGCCGCCGACAGGTCCGTGGCGAGAAGGATTCGTCGGATCGCGCCCATCGGTTGCAGCAGCGGCCGGGCAGGGGGCATCGGCAACGCCGTCATGGCAAGGGGTTCCGCGGGGGACGGCTGGCGGCCGTGGACGCTCGAGAAGACATGGGCGCATGGTCGTGACCGGGGCCGCCGAGCGGAAGTGACCTCTGGCACCTTCCCGTGGGGCCGGTCGTCGCCGCGATCGAGGGCCGCCTCGGGCGGCGAGCCGTCCGCCCGGCGGCCGTGCGTTCGCTCGGGCGAGCTCGGCGCTGCCGGCTGCTACGCTCTGGCGGTGACGGATCAGACGCTCTCGCACCCGCTCTCGGAGGCGGCCGAGACCGACTTCTCAATCGTCGCGGCGATCGATGCCCTCGATGCCGCAACGCGGGCCATCGCCGGGGAGCTCGACCTCGACCGGGTCCTGCAGCTGATCGTCGACAGCGTCCGCGACCTCGTCCGCGCCCGCTACGCTGCCCTCGGGATCATCGACGCCGGGGGCCGAATCGAGCGGTTCATCACGAGCGGGATCTCGGCCGACGAGCGCGCGCTGATCGGGTCGCCGCCGCGCGGTCACGGCCTCCTCGGGCTGATCATTCGCGAGGGGAGGGCCTACCGGATCCCGGACATCTCGAGGCACCGCGATGCGTACGGCTTCCCGGACCACCACCCGCCGATGCGGTCGTTCCTCGGGGTCCCGGTCCGGACGGGCGGCGAGCCGATCGGCAACTTCTACCTGACCGACAAGGATGGCGCGCTCGAGTTCAGCGACCAGGACCAGCGCCTCGTCGAGATGTTCGCCCTCCACGCCGGCATCGCCATCCAGAACGCTCGCCTCCACTCTCGGGTCCAGCGCCTGGCCGTCATCGACGAGCGGCTTCGGATCGGGCGCGACCTCCACGACGGGATCATCCAGGGCATCTATGCCGTCGCCCTCTCTCTCGAGGACATTCCGGAGCTCATGACCGAGGACCCCGGCGAGGCGAGCGACCGTATCGATCGGGCGATCGATCGGCTCAACACGGCGATCGGCGACATCCGGACCTTCATCGTCGACCTCGGGGCTGAGGGCCGGAAGGTCCCCATCGGCTCTCGCCTCGCCTCGCTCGCCGATGAGCTGCTCCTGACAGCCGAGTCCCACATGGCCCTCGATCTCGACCTCGCCGACGTCGGCGAGGTCGATGAGGGGCTCTCCGGAGAGGCGGCGACGCAGCTGATCCTGATCGCGCGGGAGGCGCTCAGCAACGCCATCCGCCACAGCGGCGCGCCGCGAGCGCGCCTCTCGATCCGCGCCCAGGACGCCGCCGCCGTCCTCTCGGTCGAGGACAACGGCCGCGGCTTCGATCCGAGCGTCCCGCCCGGGGCGGGTCACTTCGGCCTCGCCAACCAGCGCGAGCGCGCGTTCTCGATTGGCGGCGTGCTCGAGGTGTCGAGCCGGGT
This sequence comes from uncultured Chloroflexia bacterium, assembly GCA_963719145.1. Taxonomy (GTDB): domain Bacteria; phylum Chloroflexota; class Limnocylindria; order Limnocylindrales; family CSP1-4; genus UBA5189. The sequence continues at coordinate 246,111 of CAVRAX010000003.1, read as the reverse complement.
CGGAGGCGGGACACGTATCATCGTGCGGATCCCGCTGGCGAAGCCGGCAACTCCGGAGACTGACGAGAAGTGACCGAGCCGACCCCCGCCCGCCCCCTGCGCATCCTCGTCGTTGATGATCACGAGGTCGTTCGCCAGGGCCTCGTCGCGCTGCTCGACCGGCGCGACGGATTCCAGGTCGTGGCCGAGGCCGGAACCGCTGCCGAGGCGGTCGAGCAGGCCCTCCGCTTCCAGCCGGACATCGCGATCATGGACGTCCGGCTGCCCGACGGCTCGGGCATCGAGGCCTGTCGCGAGATCCGGGCCGAGCTGCCCGCGACGCGGGTGGTGATGCTGACGTCATTCCCCGACGAGGAGGCGGTTCTCTCGGCCATCGTCGCCGGGGCGTCGGGCTATCTCCTCAAGCAGATCCGGGCTCGCGATCTCGTCTCCGCCCTCGAATCCGTGGGTCGCGGCGAATCCCTCCTGGATCCGGCCGTGACCGAGAAGGTCCTGGAGCGGGTCCGCCGGATCGCGACGGGAACGTACACCGACGAGCTCGCCCAGCTGACGGCGCAGGAGCAGAAGATCCTGCTCCTCGTGGCCGAGGGCAAGACGAACAAGGAGATCGCCTCGGACGTGTTCCTGTCGGACAAGACCGTCAAGAACTACGTCAGCTCGATCCTGTCCAAGCTGAACCTCGAGCGCCGGGCTCAGGCGGCGGCGTTCGTGGCGAAGCATCGCCTGGACCGCGGCTCGAACTGAGCGACCCCCCGGCGGGCATGGGCTAACCGGCGTCCCTTCGGCCCGCAGATCACGGGCGATCCGGCCTCCGGCTCGCCGCCCCGGACCGCCTATCCTCGGGGCATGCGTATCGTCACCGCCGAAGAGGCCGTCGCCGGTATCCAGTCCGGCGACCAGATCTACCTGCAATGCGCCGCGGCCACGCCCTCGGTGCTCCTGGACGCGCTCGTGGCGCGGGCGCCCGAGCTCCACGACGTCGGGGTCATCCACCTCCACTGCGAGGGGCCCGGCCCGCACCTCGCCCCGGACATGGCGCCGCACTTCCGGCACCGGGCCCTGTTCATCGGCCCCAATGCCCGGGCTGCGGTCAACGAGGGTCGCGCCGAGTACATCCCGGCCTTCCTGTCGGACGTCCCTCGCCTGTTCGAGACCGGCCTCCTGCCGCTCGACGCGGTCTTCGTCAATGCGACGCCGCCGGACGCCCACGGCTTCTGCTCCCTGGGGACGAGCGTGGAGGCCATGCACGCCGCGATCACCGCGGCGACGACGGTCATCGTCCAGTTCAACCGCGCCGTCCCGCGCACGCTCGGTGAGAGCTTCATCCACGTCGACCAGATCGACCTCGCGGTCGAGTGCGACGTTCCGCCCTACGAGCACGTCGTCGGCGAGCTCGGCGAGATCGAGCGCCGGATCGGCCAGTTCGTGGGCGATCTCGTCCCGGACGGGGCGACGATCCAGATGGGCATCGGGGCGATCCCGTCCGCCGTCGGTGCCGCCCTCGCCGACAAACGCGATCTCGGCGTCCACACCGAGATGTTCACCGACGTCGTCGTCGATCTCGTGGAGAAGGGCGTGATCAACGGCAGCCGGAAGGAGCGCAACAAGGGCAAGATCGTGGCGGCCTTCATGATGGGCACCCGTCGCCTCTACGACTTCGTCCACGACAACCCGATGGTCGAGATGCGCCAGGTCGACTTCACCAACGACACCCACGTCATCCGCTCGTTCGGCCGGATGACGTCGATCAACTCCGCGATCGAGGTCGACCTCACGGGCCAGGTCGTGGCCGACAGCATCGGCCACCGGATGTACTCCGGCGTCGGCGGCCAGATGGACTTCGTCCGCGGCGCCTCGCTCGCGGCCGAGGGCCGGGCGATCATCGCCCTGCCCTCGTCGGCGGCCGGCGGGACGATGTCGCGGATCGTGGCGACCATCAAGGAGGGGGCCGGCGTCGTGACCACCCGGGCCCATGCGCGGACGATCGTGACCGAATGGGGCGTCGCCGAGCTGTGGGGTCGGTCTCTCCACGAGCGGGCCGAGGCACTGATCGGGATCGCCGCTCCGGACTTCCGCGATGAGCTCCGCTCCGAAGCCCGGCGCCTGCTCCTGGCCTGAGACCATCGATCAGGGCTGACAGACGCCGGCGAGGGCCGCGTGCCGGCCGGGTCGGGAAGTTTCAGGCGGGAATCGAAAGGGTGGATACCGGGCGTCCCCTCCGGCATCCACCGCGCCCGCATCTTCGGCCGCTATAGGGGTTGGGGGTAGGGCCGAAGGTCCCGAGTTGGACGGGACTCCGGGGCCGTGGTCCCGAATCGCGGGGGCCGGCGGCGGTGGCCCGATGGGGCCTCTTGGCGCTGCAGGGCGAGCGTTCCTCGCCCGTACCGTCCGGGTGGAGGTCTCTGTCATGCCCAGCGCTCACCGGGCGCGACCCGACGCCGCACCGATCCCTGGGCCGCGGCAGCGGGATCCTGTCCCGATCATCGACGCTCTCGCGGATGCGCCACGCGACCGGCTCGCCCGGGCGATGGATCGGCTCGAGCTCGAGCCTGGCACCACGTTCATGCACGAGGGCGACGTGACCGCGTTCCTGGCGATCATCGTCGGCGGCCGGGTCGCCCTCCGGCTTCGCGTTCCCGAGCGCGGCGCGGTCACGATCCTGACCCTCGACCCCGGCGACATCGTGGGCTGGTCGGCCATCGTGCCGCCGTACCGGGCGACGACGAGCGCGACGGCGCTCGAGCCGACCAGCCTCGCGATCTTTGACGCGGAGGCCCTGCGGAAGCTCCTCGCCGAGGACTGCGCCGTTGCCCAGGCCTTCCTGCCCCCGGTCCTGGAGACCGTGGCGGCTCGGGTCGCCGCCACGCGTGACCAGTTGCTGGACCTGTTCCACGGCGCGGGTTTTGACCCGTGGTGACGGGCGCCGCCACGGGTCCCGCGATCGAGATGCCGCGCTTCCTGCCCCGTGATCGGCTCGACGACCTTCTCCTCGCCCTCGCCGCGGACGGCCGCCGGGTTGTCGGGCCGACCGTCGCCGACGGCGCCATCGTCTTCGCCGATCTTTCGCGCGCCGAGAGCCTGCCGGCCGGCTGGACGCTCTCGACCGCGCCGGGGCGTGCCCGGCTGGACCGACTGCCCAACGGCCCGGGCGAGGCGCGCGTGTTCGCGTACCCGGTCTCCGGCGAGGGAATCAAGCGGTTCACATTCCCGAGCCGGGTCGACGCCCTGTCGATGTCGACGAGCGACGACGGCCGTGTTCAGATCACCGTCGAGGGCAACGGCGAGCCGGGCCCGCTCGCGATCGTCGGGGCACGCGCCTGCGACCTCGCCGCGCTCGGCGTCCACGACCGCGTCCTGGCCGAGGGTCCCGCGGTCGACCCGGACTACGCCGCCCGCCGACGCGATCTCCTGATCGTCGCCGTCGAGTGCGCGGTCGCGGGCAGCACCTGCTTCTGCGCCTCGATGGGAGCCGGCCCCGAGGTGACGTCGGGGGCCGACATGGTCATCACGGAGCTCGACGACGGCTTCGTGGTGCGGGTACCCACCCCCGCCGGCGAGCGGGTCCTCGAGGCGCTCGACCTCTCGGCTGCGAGCGACGAGCGGATCGCGGCCGCGGCTGCGCAGGTCGCGGCGACCCGAGCCGCCCTGGGGACGGCGGCAATCCCCCCGGATCCGCGCGACCTCCTCCTCGGCAACCTCGACCACCCTCGCTGGGACGCGGTCGCCGAGCGCTGCATCGCCTGCGCGAACTGCACGCTCGTCTGCCCGACCTGCTTCTGCACCGGTCTCGAGGTGCGATCCGGCTTCGACACCGCGACCTCGAGTGCGACCCGGACCTGGGACTCGTGCTTCACCGAGGGCTACGCCCAGATCGCCGGCGGCAGCTTCCGCCCCCGGCACCGGGACCGCTACCGCCAATGGCTGACCCACAAGTTCGCGACCTGGTGGGACCAGTTCGGGACGTCGGGCTGCATCGGCTGCGGCCGCTGCATCGCCTGGTGCCCCGTCGGCATCGACGTGCGGGCCGAGCTGCAAGCGATCGCCGCAACGGCGAACACGGAGGCTCCCGCCGCAGCGCCGCCGACCCGATCATCGCCGCTGACCCGGTCGTCGCCGCCGCCCGCCCTCAGCCGCGACGAGATCCTCGCCCTTCCCGGCCTCGCCCCGGATCCGCTGGAGTTCAAGACGGCCACCGTCGCCTCGGTCACCCCGGAGACCACCGACACCGTCACCCTCCGGCTGGCGACCGATGACCCCGGGATCCTGGCGGGGCGGCCCGGGCAGTTCGTGATGGTCGCGGTTCCCGCCTTTGCCATCCCGCCCATCTCGATCTCCCGCTTCCACGCCGACGGGATCGACCTGACGATCCGTGCCGCGGGCGCCGCGACGAGCTTCCTGACGAAGCTGCGCCCCGGGGCGAGCCTCGGCCTGCGAGGCCCGCTCGGGCGAGGCTGGCCGGTGGCCGACGCGGCAGGCCGCGATGTCGTGATCGTCGCCGGCGGGATCGGCCTGGCACCGCTCCGACCGGTCATCGATGCTGTGCTCCGCGAGCGCGATCGGTTCGCCGACGTCCGGCTGTACCTCGGGGCGCGGACGCCCCGGGAGCGGCTCTTCGTCGACGAGATCGACGCCCTCGCCGGCCGCGACGACCTCCTGGTCCGGGTCACCGTCGACCGCGCCGGGCCGGAGTGGCTGGGTCGGGTCGGGATCGTGACCCAGCTGTTCAAGACCGTTCGCGGGACGGGTGCCGACGCCACCGCCTTCATCTGCGGCCCGGAGCGGATGATGGCGGCAACGGCCGATGTCCTCGGCGATCTCGGGGTCCCCGGCGAGCACACCTGGCTGACCCTCGAGCGCCACATGGAGTGCGGCGTCGGCCTGTGCGGCCACTGCCAGCTCGGGACCCGCTTCGTCTGCCGGGACGGCCCGGTCTTCAGCCTCGCGGAGCTCGGCGACGACCTAAGGCTGGAGGGTCTGTGATGGACGTCGCCGTCCGGGTGGGCGCCGCAGCGGCGGCGTCGGGCCACGACCGCGGCCGGGCCACGGCGACCCGCCGGCCTCGCGTCGGCGTCGTCAAGTTCGCCTCCTGCGACGGCTGCCAGCTGACGATCCTCGATCTCGAGGATCACCTTCTCGAGATCGCCGAGCGGTTCGAGATCGTCGAGTTCGCCGAGGCGACGTCGCGGCGCTCGTCGGGGCCATTCGACGTCCTCCTCGTCGAGGGCTCGATCTCAACGCCCGAGCAGGTCGTGGAGATCGCCCGCCTCAGGGCCGAGGCAAGGCTCCTCGTCACGATCGGGGCCTGCGCCACCGCCGGCGGGATCCAGGCGCTCCGAACCGCCGCCGAGCACGAGGCCTTCCGGTCGGCCGTCTACCCCGTGCCCGCGTACGTCGATTCGCTGGCGACCGCGCGACCGGTGGCGGACTTCGTCCCCGTCGACGCCGAGCTCCGCGGCTGCCCGATCTCACCCGAGCAGCTCATGGAGCTGTTCATCGCCGCCACCACGGGCCGCAAGCCTCAGCTGCCCGACCAGGCCGTCTGCCTCGAGTGCAAGCGGCGCGGGATCCCGTGCGTCGTCGTCGCCCGCGGCCTGCCCTGCCTCGGGCCGGTCACCCGGACCGGCTGCGGGGTGATCTGCCCGGCCTTCGGGCGCGGCTGCTACGGCTGCTTCGGGCCGCGCGAGGGCGCCAATACCGCGGGGCTGGCCGAGGCGTTCATCGCCGGGAGCGGGGCCCCGGGCGAGGAGGGAGCGGGCGACGGACGTCGCAACCCGATCGACGTCGGCCGCCTCTTCGCCGGCTTCAACGGCGCGACCGCGCCGTTCCGGAGCATCACCGACGCGCTCGGCGGCCGCCCGATCCTGCCCCTCCGGGCCACGCTGGCATCGCCGCCCGAGACGCTCCCCGACGGGCCGCCGCGATGGGGACCGCCCCGCTCGCTCGACTCGCGCGGCGGCGACCCGCCGATGACAGCCACAGAGGAGACCCATGGGCCACGGCGGTGACCTTCGCTTCCAGGTCGAGAACCTGACCCGCGTCGAGGGTGAGGGCTCGCTCCACCTTCGCGTCCGCGACGGGTTGGTGGAGGAGGCCCGCCTCGAGATCTTCGAGGCCCCCCGCTACTTCGAGGCGCTCGTCGTCGGCCGGACGCCGGACGAGGTCATCGACATCGTCGCCCGGATCTGCGGCATCTGCCCGGTCGCCTACCAGATGAGCGCGGTCCATGCCTTCGAGGACCTCTTCGCGATCACGGTCCACCCGCAGGTCCGGGCCCTCCGCCGGCTCCTCTACTGCGGGGAGTGGATCGAGAGCCACGCCCTCCACATCTACCTCCTCCACGCCCCCGACTTCCTCGGCTATTCCAGCGCGGTCGAGCTGGCCCGCGACCACCGCGACCTCGTGGCCGACGGCCTCCGGCTCAAGAAGATCGGCAACCACCTCCTCGCGGTCCTCGGCGGCCGGCCGATCCACCCGGTCAGCGTCCGTGTCGGCGGCTTCTCGCGAGTCCCGAACGAGGCCGAGCTCGCGGCCCTGCGGCCGGACCTGGAGGAGGCCCTTCGCCTGTCGCAGGCGACGGTCGACGTGGTCAGCGGCCTGGCCGCGCCGCCGTTCGAGCGCGAGCCCAGGCTCGTCGCCCTGAGGCACCCGTCCGAGTACCCCCTCAACGACGGCCGGATCGTCTCGACCGACGGCGTCGACCTCCGCCCATCGGATTGGGCCGAGGCCTTCCACGAGGTCCAGGTCCCGTGGTCGAACGCCCTCCAGGCGCGCGCGGCCGACGGCCTGCCGTACCTGCTTGGGCCGTCGGCCCGGGTCGTGCTCGCCGGCGACCACCTCCATCCGGTTGCGAAGGAGGCGCTCGCCCGGACCGGCGCGCTGGAGTCGATCCGCCGCAACCCGTACCGCAGCATCGTCGCCCGGGCGATCGAGCTGGTCCACGCCACGGCCGAGGCCCTCGACATCGTCGACGGCTACGAGAAGCCGGCCGACCCGGCCGTCGCGGTCACGCCGAGAGCGGGCGTCGCGGCCTGGGCCACCGAGGCCCCTCGCGGCCTCCTCTTCCATCGCTACGTCATCGGCCCCGACGGCAAGATCGCGGCGGCCACGATCGTCCCGCCGACGTCCCAGAACCAGGCCGCCATCGAGGCCGACCTGGCGACCTTCGCCCCGGCCGTCCTCGACCTCCCGATGGGGGAGGCGACCCACCGCCTGGAGCAGCTCATCCGCTCCTACGACCCGTGCATCTCGTGCGCGACCCACTTCCTGGACCTGAGCGTGGAGGACGCGGTATGACCGCTCGACCGCCGGACCTGCGCATCCTCGTCTGCGGAACTGCCGATCGAGGCGACGACGGGGCCGCGCTCTCCGCGATCTCGCACGTCCTGCCCGAGCTGCCCGAGGCACTGCGGGGCCGGATCGAGATCCGGCGCTGCCCGCACCTGGACGTCGCCGACCTCCTCGACGTGGGGGCCGGTGAAGCCTGCATCGTCGTCGACACCGTCGTCGGGGTCGAGCCGGGCGAGATCGTCACCCGCTCGCTCGCCGACCTCGCCCGCCGGCCCGCGGGTGTCGCCCCGCGCTCGTCCCACGCGCTGTCGGTCGACGCGGCTCTGCTGGTCGCCGAAACGGTCCGAGGGTCGCTGCCCGACGGCACGTTCGTCGGCATCGGCGGCAAGTGGTTCGGCTATGGCGAGCGATTCTCACGGGCCGTCAAGGGCAACCTGCCGGCGTTCGCCTCCGCCATCCGCGACTCGATCGAGGATCTGCTCGCCGTCGCCCCGTAGCCGAACGGGGGCCGCCCGCCTCGGGGTCGTCATCCCGCCGGCCGGATCGGCAAGGGTCACTGGATCGGGGGCCAAGCGGCCCATCGCCTTCGGGCCACAGGGGCCTCCCGAACGAGCGGCTCGATGACCACGCTTGGATCATGACGTCCACAGCCGCGCCGCGCCCCCTGGCTTCCTCTTCCCCCGAGACGGTTCCCTATCCGGGCATCCCCTCGATCGTCGACGGCTCCGAGGCCGTGGCCCACGTCGAGAGCCGCCTGGCCGAGGTCGCCTGCGTCTACCCGATCACGCCGTCGACGACGATGGCGGCCGTCTACCAGGCCGCGGTCGCGGACGGGCGGACGGACCTCTTCGGCACGCCGCTCCGGTTCATCGAACCCGAATCCGAGCACTCCTCCGCCTCGGCCGCCGAGGGCGCCGCGCTGGCCGGGGCCAGGGTCACGAACTTCACCGCCGGGCAGGGCCTCGTCCTCATGAAGGAGGTCCTCTTCGTCATCAGCGGCAAGCGGCTGCCGGTCGTCTTCCACGTCGGCGCCCGGGCCCTGACGAGCCAGGCCCTGAACATCCACGCCGGCCATGACGACATGATGGCCGTGGCCGACTGCGGCTGGGGCATGCTCTTCGCCCGCAACGCCCAGGAGGCGGCCGACCTCGCCGCCATCGCTCGGCGCGCGGCCGAGGCGGGGGACACGCCGTTCATGGTCGCCCAGGACGGCTTCCTCACGACGCACACCCTCGAGAACGTCCAGCTCCCCGAGGACGACCTCCTGCGCGAGTTCGTCGGCGACCCGCGCGACCACGTGCGCGATCTGTTCGACCCGGCCGAGGCGCTGATGACCGGCGTCGTCCAGAACCAGGACAGCTACATGAAGGGCCGGATCGGGCAGCGCGCCTACACCGACCGCCTGCCGGCCATCCTCGACGACGCCTATGCGGAGTGGGCGCGCCTCACCGGCCGCCGATACGGCGCGATCAACACCTACCGGACCGAGGGCGCCGACGAGATCCTCGTCTCGATGGGCACGATCGCCGACACGGCGATCACCGTGGTCGACCACCTCCGCGCCCAGGGCCGACAGGTCGGCTGCGTCGCGGTCACCGCGTTCCGCCCGTTCCCGGCCCGCGAGCTCGTGCTCGCCCTTCGGGGTGCCCGCGCCGTCGGTGTCGTGGAGCGGACCGATGAGCCGCTGGCCGCCGCCAACCCATTGACTCGCGAGCTGCGCTCCGCGCTCTACGACCTCGCCGCCGAGGGCGGCATGGTGCCCCGAGTCCTGTCGATCTCGGCCGGCCTCGGCTCCCGCGATGTCGCCGCCGGCGACCTCGTCGCGATCTTCGACCGGCTGGCCGATCATGGCGAGGACGAGCAGCGCCACTACGTCGTCGGGATCCGTCACCCCCTGGCCCTGCCGGTCGTGCCGGTGGATCTCCGGCCGGCCGGTGCGTACAGCCTTCGCGGCCACTCGATCGGGGGCTTCGGCAGCGTCACCACGAACAAGCTCGTCGCGACGCTGTCGGGCGAGCTCTTCGGCAAGCAGGTCCAGGCCTACCCGCGCTACGGCTCGGAGAAGAAAGGCCTGCCGACGACCTACTACCTGACGATCGCCGACGAGCCCATCCGCCTCCACGCCGAGCTCGAGCAGGTCGAGTTCGTGCCACTCCACGATGTTTCGGCCTTCGGCCTGGGCGACCCGCTCGCCGGCCTGGCCGACGGCGGCGACGTCTTCATCCAGTCGCCGCTCGCCGACCCGGAGGCGATCTGGGCCTCGATCCCGGCGTCGTCCCGGGCCGAGATCCTCGCTCGCCGGATCCGGGTCACCGCCCTCGACACCGCCTCTCTCGCCAAGCGGCATGCCCCGCGGGCCGACCTCGAGGTCCGGATGCAGGGTGTCGCTCTCGTGGGCGTCTTCCTCCGGGTCTCGCCGTTCGCGGTGCGGGCCGGGATGGACCGAACGGCGCTCCTCGCCGCCGTCCGGGTGCAGCTCGGGCGCTTCTTCGGCAAGCGCGGCGGCTCGGTCGTGGACGCCAACCTCGAGGTGATTGCCGAGGCCTACGACGGCCTCATCGACGTGACCGCGGCCATCGGCGCGGACGCGGGCTCGACCGGGCCCGCCACACTGCCGGCCGAACCGGTCCTGGAGGGAGCTCCCCGATGACGACCGAACATACCACTGCCCCGATCGTGGGCGATCGCATGGCGATCGAGCCGATCGTCATCCGCTCCGATGCCTCGCTCACCGAGGCCGCCGCTCTCATGGACCACCGCCACATCCACGGCCTGCCGGTCGTGGACACCTCCGGGTCGCTCGTCGGGGTGCTGTCCCAGACGGACCTGACCCGGGCCCGGGGCACCGAGTACCTGTGGGCCAACTGGCCGGGCCTGGCGGTCCGTCACCTCATGACCAGCCCGGCGATCACGGTTCACCGCTCGACGCCGCTGACGATCGCGGCCCGGAAGATGGAGCGCCACCGGATCCACCGCCTGGTCGTCGTCGACGACAACGACGAAACCATTCCGATCGGCGTCCTGTCGATGACCGACCTCGTCCACGCCATCGCCGAGGAGACGGCCGCCCTCGCGGCTGCGCCCGCGACTGCCTCGCCTGCTCCTTCCACCGAGCCAGACCCCACCCATGGAGCGACTGATGCCTGACGTCCCGACCACCGAGCGCGCGGTCGCCACGATGGTGCCCGCCGCCCCGAGCCCGCACCCCGACGACACGCCCTTCGTCAAGGAGGCCGGCGAGCTCAAGGCCTCGCACCTGGACCGGCTGGCCTCGATCGCGCCGCCGCTCCTCGACATCGATGCCTACGTCGAGGAGTTCGGGCGCAGCGTCGTGCCGGCCTACCGGCAGGGGATCGCCGACCGTGAGCTGCCCGCCGACGCCGGCCTCGCCCGAAGCATCGTCCCGCCGGGCACGGCGGCTGTTCGCGACTTCTCCAAGCTGGCCCCTCGCATTCCCGAGCTCATCGCCGAGAAGTGCGTCGGCTGCATGGCCTGTGTCAGCGCCTGCCCCGACACGGCGATCCTCGGGATCGTCGTACCGGAGCCCGAGCTCGACGGCCGGATCGAGGCCTTCGCCGCGACGACCAACGGGACGGGCGCGGAGCTGGCGACCTCGACCGCCCGCTCGCACTTCGTCGACACCCAGAAGTACGGCGAGGTGCCGGCCCGCAAGGGTCACGATCGTGGCCAGTTCGGGATCTTCGTCGACCCGGTCCACTGCAAGGGCTGCTCCGAGTGCGTCGAGGTCTGTGCCGCGCTGGGGCACGACGCCCTGATCATGATCGACAAGGTTGCCGAGGAGCCGACCGGCGAGTCGACGCTCGAGCGCTACGACCGCGACATCCGCTTCTTCCGCTCCCTCCCCACGACCCCCGACGTCTACCGCAATGAGAAGGCCCTCGCCGACCTGATGCTCGGCGAGCACGCCCTCGGCTACGTCGGCGGCGCCGGCTCGTGCGCCGGCTGCGGCGAGGCGACCGCGATCCGGATGGTCGTCGCCGCGACCCGCCAGGTCCACGGTCCGGAGTCGATGGGAATCGTCGCCGCGACGGGCTGCAACAGCGTCTTCGGCGCCACCTACCCGTTCAACCCGTACCGCGTGCCGTGGACGAACTCGCTGTTCGAGAACGCCCCTGCCGTCGCGATGGGCGTGCGGTCGCGTTGGGACGCGGGCGGCCACCCCGAGCGCCGGCTCTGGGTCTTCGGGGGCGATGGGGCGATGTACGACATCGGCTTCCAGAGCCTGTCCCGGATGGTCGCCTCGGGCGCCGACATCAAGGTCCTCGTGCTCGACACGCAGGTCTACTCGAACACCGGCGGTCAGGCCTCGACGGCGTCGTTCGGCGGCCAGGTCACGAAGCTGTCCGCGTTCGGCAAGGCCATCCACGGGCGTCCGGAGCGGCGCAAGGAGCTGGCCCGGATCATCGCCGCCCACGGCGAGGTCTACGTGGCCCAGACCACGCCCGCCCACCTCAACCACTTCTACCGGACCGTCCTGGATGCCAACGAGTACCCGGGTCCGGCGGTCATCGTGGCCTACACGCCGTGCATGCCGGAGCATGGAATCCCGGACGACGCGTCCACGCGCCAGGCGAAGCTGGCCGTGGAGTCGCGGGCCTTCCCGCTCTTCACCTACGACCCGCGCCGGGGCGACTCCATGGCGGAGCGGCTCTCCCTCCAGGGGAACCCGGGCCTCAAGGACGACTGGGCCAAGGCGCCTGACGGTGCCCAGATCGACTTCCTCGCGTTTGCCCGGACCGAGGGCCGGTTCGCCCAGCACTTCGGAAAGGGCGGCTCGGAGACGCCCGAGATCCTCGCCACCCAGGACGACCGTCTCGCCAACTGGCACACGCTCCAGGAGATGGCCGGGATCCGGTAGGTTCGCAGGCGCCCGAGGACCGAGCGGCGAACGCTGCCGCTATGCCGGAACCGGCGTCGCCGCTACCAGCGCCGCAGCATGGCCCGCGTCGAGCGCGGCGAGGTCCGCCGCGAGGATCTCGGGCCGCTTCGCCTTGACGACGGCCGCGATCGTCGCCCGCACGGCGGCCAGGGGGACGATCGGGCGGCGGGCGAGAAGCGCCCCGAGGGCGACGACACTGACGAGCCGGTCGTCGCCGGCGGTCCTGGCGAGAGCCGTGCAGGGCACCGCGACGAGCTCGATGTCCGCCCGCCGCGGCTGCGCCTCGATGAGCGTGGTGTTGAAGACGAGCAGGCCGCCGGGGGCGACCGCCGCCTCGAACTTCGCCATCGACGGGGGGTTGAGGGCCACCACTGCGTCGGCCCGGTCGACGACCGGGGAGCCGATCGGCTCGTCCGCCACGATGACCGTGCAGGACGCGGTGCCGCCGCGCATCTCGGGGCCGTAGGACGGGATCCACAGGACCTCGAGACCCTCGGCCATGGCCGCCCGGGCGAGGACGTTGCCGGCGAACAGGATGCCCTGGCCGCCGAAGCCGGCGAAGATCGTCGAGCGCTCCATGGTCACGCCTCCATCGGGGTGGCAGGGGAGGCGGGCTTCGGCGGGGCCGTGCCCTTGAGCCGGTCGACGATCACCCCAACGGGATAGGTCTCGGCCACCGTCCGGAGGTGGTCGATCGACTCCTGGGCCGTCATGCCCCAGCCGACGGGGCAGTTCGAGAGGACCTCGACGATCGCGAACCCGGCGTCACGGAGCTGGACCTCCAGCGCCCGTCGCAGCATCGCCTTCAGCTTCCCGATCGAGCCGGCGTCGGCCAGCGTCCCCCGGGCGGCGTAGGCGACGCCGGGCAGGAGGGCCAGCATCTCGGTGATCGGGATCGGACCGCCGGTGAGGCGCTCGTCCCTGCCCGTCGGTGACGACGTCGTCTTCTGGCCGAGGAGCGTGGTCGGGGCCATCTGGCCGCCGGTCATGCCGTAGATTCCGTTGTTCACGAAGACCGCGCTGATCCGCTCGCCCCGCGCCGCGGCGTGAACGATCTCGGCGGTCCCGATCGCGGCGAGGTCGCCGTCGCCCTGGTACATCAGGACGAACGCCTCGGGCCGGACCCGACGGACGCCGGTCGCGACGGCGGGGGCTCGCCCGTGGGGAGCCTCGATCCAGTCGACGTCGATGTAGTCGTAGGCGAACACGGAACAGCCGACCGGCGCGACGGCGATCGTCCGCTCGGCCAGGCCGAGCTCGCCGAGAAGCTCGGCGAGGAGGCGGTGGACGACGCCGTGGCCGCAGCCAGGGCAGTAGTGGGTGGACTTGTCCTCGAGCAGCGCGGGCCGGCCGGCGATGACCCGGTCCGGGACGGCGACGGCGGGCTGCGTCTCCGAGGCCGGCGACTCGATGATCGGAGCGGTCATCGCCAGACCTCCTGCAGGGCGGGCTCATCGGCCTCGAGGGGTGCCGGCCGAGCCGGGTGGGCATGCGGCCCCGGCGGCGCCGATCGAGCGCTTCGGCGCGGCTCGCCCGGGCCGGGCCTCGGCGCGGTGATCGCCCAGAGGTGGCGGAGGGCGGCGACGACCTCGTCGGGCGTCGGGACCATGCCCCCGGTCCGACCGTGGAAAGCGACCGGCGTTCGTCCTTCGACCGCGAGGCGGACGTCCTCGACCATCTGGCCGGCGGACAGCTCGACCACGAGGATCCCGCGGCTTCCAGCCGAGGTTCCGGCCAGCGCTGCCGACGGGAAGGGCCAGAGGCTGATCGGGCGGAACAGGCCGGCCCGGAGGCCGTCCTCGCGAGCTCGCCGAATGGCGGTCCGGGCGACCCGGGCCGCGGTCCCGTAGGCGACGACCACGATCTCGGCGTCGTCGAGCAGCTCGCCGGTCCAGCGCACCTCCGCCGCCTCGATCGCCCGGTACTTCGCCTGGAGGTGGTCGTTGTGGGTCTCGAGGTCCTCGGGCCGGAGATGGAGCGACTTGACGACCCGCGGGGCTCGCCCGGCGGCGCCGTCGGCGGCCCAGTCGGCCTCGAGCCGTGGCGGCATCCGGTAGCTCGGCACGACCGGCTCCATCGCCTGGCCGAGCGTCCCGTCGGCGAGGATCACCACCGGCGTCCGGTAGCGCTCCGCGATCTCGAAGGCGTCGGCGACGAGGTCGATCGCCTCGGCGATCGAGGCCGGTGCGAAGACAGGCGTCCGGTAGTCGCCGTGGCCGTGACCCTTGACCAGCTGGAGGTAGTCGCTCTGCGACGGGCCGATCGAGCCGAGCCCGGGCCCGCCGCGCATGACGTCGACGAGGACCATCGGGACCTCCGAGCCGGCCATGTACGACATGCCCTCGGCCATGAGCGAGATCCCCGGCGACGAGGAGCTGACCATCACCCGCGCGCCGGTCGCGGCCGCGCCGAGGGCCATGTTGATCGCCGCCAGCTCGCTCTCGGCCTGGACGAAGACACGGCCCAGCTCGGGCATCCGGCGAGCCATCCACTCCAGGAGCTCTGCCTGGGGTGTGATGGGGTAGCCGAAGTACGCGTCGCAGCCGGCCTGGATGGCGGCCTCGGCGATCGCCTCGTTGCCCTTCATGAGGATGCGCTCGGGAGCCGCCGCCTCGATCACCACCTCAGGCCTCCTTTCGCGGCGCGTAGACCGTGAAGACGGCGTCCGGACAGACCTTGGCGCAGAGCGCGCAGCTGGTACAGCCTGCGGGATCGGTGAGGCTGATCGGGTGGTAGCCGAGCGGGTTCACGACGCTCGTGTCGAGGGCCAGGACGCCGTGCGGACAGGCTCCGATGCACAGCTCGCAGCCCTTGCAGCGGTCGCTCTTGATCGCGAGTGGCGTCCAGGCGGGGGGCGCCGGCACCCGGCGGTGGCGAGGCGGCGCCGGTCGGCCACCAGGGACGGTTTCGAGCGCGACGGTCATTGGACCCGCACCTCCGAGCGAACTCTGCGCCGCGCCTTGGCCAGGCGGCAGGGCCGGATGGCGGGTCGGGCGGGGGCGGACCTGCCCCACCGCAGGTGACCGGCGGCCCTCGCGCCGCGGGGCCCGGCCGGCAGAGGCTCTGACCGTGCAGGAGTCTCCGCCGCGCCCCGCGTCGCTTCGTGCCCTGGAGGTGCAACGCTGATGTGCCTCGGCTATCCGGCGCTTGTCGTCGAGGTCGATCCCGATGGCGCCACGGTCGAGGACCGCGGCCGGCGTCGTCGTGCCTCGACGCTCCTGCTCCCTGACATCGAACCCGGCGAGTGGGCACTGGTCGCCGCCGGCTCCGTGATCCGGCGACTCGACGCAGCCGATGCGATCGAGCTCGCCGGCGAGATCGCGCGGGCCGAGGCGTCGGCAGGCATCCCCGGACTGCCTCGAGGAGTCGTCTCGTGACCATCGCTGCTACCCGGCTCAACCTCCGCTCGTTGCCCGACGGCGTCCGCTGGGGCGTCGGGCTCGCGTTCGTGACGGCGTTGATCAGCGGTGCCTCGATCTTCGCGAACGGGTTCGCGGTCCGGCTCCTCTCGGATGCGGCGGTCTACACGACGCTCAAGAACGGCGTCGCCGGCGTCCTCCTCATCGGCCTCGCGGTCGCGACCGTCCGGCCGGCCGACGTCCGGGCGCTCGATCGAAGAGCCTGGGGCGTCCTCGCCCTGATCGGCGTCGTCGGCGGCAGCCTGCCCTTCCTCCTGTTCTTCTCGGGGCTGGCCCAGGCCAGCGCTCCCACCGCGGCGTTCATCCACAAGACGCTCTTCGTCTGGGTCGCCGTGCTCGCCGTGCCGTTCCTGGGCGAGCGGCTTGGGCTCGCCCAGCTCGCCGCCCTGGCAGTCCTGCTCGCAGGCCAGGCGCTGGTTGCTCCACCCACGGGCATCGCCTGGGGTTCCGGCGAGACCATGATCGCGGCCGCGACCGCCCTCTGGGCCGTGGAGGCCGTCGTGGCGAAGCGACTCCTCGCCCGCGCCTCGCGGCCCGTTCCCGCCCAGGTGGTCGGCGCCGCGCGGCTCGCGTTCGGCTTCATCGTCCTGGCGGCCTATCTCGTCGGGACCGGGAGGATGACCGTGGTCGCCGGCCTGTCGGGTGCCCAGTGGGTCGCCGTCATCGGGACCGGGCTCCTCCTGTCGGCCTACGTCGCCACGTGGTTCGCGGCGCTTCGGCGTGCCCCCGCCTCGCTGGTGGCCGCCGTCCTCGTCGTCGGGGCGCCGATCACCGCCCTCCTCCAGGCCGCCGTGAGCGGAACCCTCCCCGGAGCGGCCGCCCTCGGCGGCGAAGCCCTGATCCTCGCCGGTGCGGTCGCCCTCGCGGCAGCTGCGCTTCGGGTGGCGCCACGGGTGACGCCGACCGGAGGGGAGCCTCGCCGATCGACCGTCCCGATCGCGGGATGACGCTCTCTCGCCCGGCGGCGGGTCTCGGGTCCCCCCGGCCGATCCGGGACGACCGAAGCGACGGCCTTCGCGGGCCCTCCGGCCCGATCCGCTTCGCCCGCTACGCCTTCGGGCCGAACCGCCTCGGCTACTGCGGTCCGGAGGCTTCGCGGGAGCTCTTCGGGCAGGCGACCTCGGGCGGCGACGACGGGGCGATCCGGCACCTGGCCCGCGACTTCGAGGGGGCCTGGCCCTATCTCGAGCTGATCGCCGGCGCGAACGGGATCGCCGATCCGCTCGACGAGCGGGTGGTCAACGCCTACTGGCTCGGCAACGACCTCCTCCGGGCGGTGACGCCGGGGCTGCTGGGCCGGTCGCTCGAGTCCAGGTTCCGGCCGCGGCTGCGAGCCGACGGCTGGCGCTGGATGGCCACCAGTCCCGAGGCCGGGGCCGTGCCGAACCATGCCTTCCACGTCCTCGACGTCTTCCCCAAGGTCGGGCTGCTCCGGAGCGGCGAGACCGAGGGTGCCCTGCGGATCATGGATTCGTGCCGGATCCGGTGGGGCCGCGTCCTCGAGCGCGACGGCGACTGGCTCGTCGTCTCGGTGATCCCCCTTGAGCTGGCCGGTGGTCGCCTCCGTCTCGGCCCGTCCCGGCCCGAGCGGATCCGGGCCTGGTGGGACGGGGCCGGCTTCCTCGACAGCGCGGCCGTCGGCGACGCGATCTCGATCCACTGGGACTGGGCCTGCGAGCGGCTCGACGCTCCTCACCTGGCCGCGCTGCGGGCCTGGACGGCGCGCGAGATCATGATCGCGAACCGGACGATGTGACACGGGCCAGCCGCCCGCCCCCGGCTCCGGCCGGGCCGCCTGTGGCAGCATCCGACGACGATGACCGGCAAGCTCGTCCCGAAGGTGATCCTCGAGGGCACCCGCCTGACCCACAAGACGGACCTGGCCTTCGCCCTGAACGAGCACCCCCGGATCGTCGGCCCGCGGAAGTATCGCTACCCATCGCCCCTCGTCTCGGCGGAGTGGTGCGCCTTCGACCCCGTGCCCTGGGGCCGCGGGCTCATCAACTACGCGCCGGAGCAGGAGCCGCTGGCCATGGAGACCTACGCCACGTGGCTGCGGCTCTTCCAGCTCCAGCGCTGGTACTCATGGATCGTCGACCGGTTCCACCTCTCGACCCGGGCCCACCAGATCGTGGTGAATGGCCACGATCCGGACCTCGGATGGCTCGACACCGGCCTCGCCGAGCTCGGTTTCCGGCATGTCCTCTGCGTTCGGCGGCCGGAGACATTCGAGGCGGCCAGGACGCGGCGGCTGACGGTCAGCGGCAAGCCCGACCAGTACGACGAGCTCGGCCGGTTCGTCGCTGAGCAGGAGCTCCTCCGCCGCCTCGCCGGCGAGTCCGCCCTGCCTCTCCTCACGGTCGATGTGTCCGACGACGATGTCGCCGGCGCGGCCGATCGCATCGCCGACTGGCTCGAGGCGACCGGCGGCCTGTACGGTCCACCGGAGCTCGGATAGCGATCACGGGCCCGCGGGCCCTCGGGCCGGGCCTCGGGGACCCGGGCCGGTCGGCCCCCGGCCGGGCCGCGGTCGGCCCCCCGCATCGGGACTCTCGGCACTCATGCGCACGTGCGCATGTGGCCACTCTAAGGCCATGGATGAGATCACGATCCTGCAGGCCGAGGTCCTGAAGGTGCTTGCCAGCCCGCGGCGCCTCGAGATCCTCCACGTCCTGGCCGACGGCCCGATGGAGGTCGGACGCCTGGCGACGACCCTCGGAGCCAGCCAGCCCAACGTCTCCCAGCACCTGGCAGTCCTGCGGACGGCCGGGATGGTCGAGGCCGAACGCGACGGCCGCGAGGTCCGCTACCGGCTGGCCGACGCCGGCGTGATCCAGGCCTGCCAGGTCATGCGCGGCGTCCTCGAACGACGCCTCAGCCGGCTCGGCCAGCTCGGCCGGCGAGCGTCCGCCGGGCAGGACCACACATCGACATCGGCCGCGGAGGCCCATCTCGAATCAAGCTCCCACGTGCTCGTCAACGCACGCTAAGGAAGGAACTCATGGACGAACCGATCAACCTGGTCCTCTTCTCGGGGACCGACGACAGGCTCCAGGCTGCGGCGGTCCTGACCGCCGGGGCGGCGGCGCTCGGAAAGAACGTCAACGTCTTCCTCCAGTACTGGGCGCTCGATGCCTTCAGGCGCGAGCGGATCGACCGCGACCATGGGCTCGCCCCCGAGGCCGGGACGGAGGGCAGGACCCACGTCGACGCGCTCCGGACCGCCGGCCAGGCCAGCTGGGCCGAGACGCTCCGCCAGGCCAAGGATCTCGGCGGCGTCGACATCCAGGCCTGCTCCCTGTCCATGGATCTCCTCGGCATCGAGGAGACGGATCTTGACCCCCTCGTCGACGGCGTCGAAGGCGTCACCGCGTTCTACCTGAATGCGGGCGCCGGCCAGGTCGTATTCATCTGAGTCGCATGCCCGACCGGCGAAACCGATCGGGGAAGGAGTGATCAACGTGGAAACCCTCGAGATCAACGCGAAGGTCGACGCGCGCGGGCTGTCCTGCCCGATGCCGATCGTCCGCACCGCCCAGGCCATCAAGACGGTCGCCTCGGGGGCGCTCGTCGAGGTCCTGGCCACCGACCCCGGGTCCACCAAGGACTTCGTCGCGTGGTGCCGGTCCACCGGCAACGAGCTCCTCGAGCAGACGGTCGACGGAGCGGTCTATCGCTTCGTCATCCGCCGGAAGTGAGGCACGCACCGATGACGCTCACCGCCCAGCGGCCAGCAGCCGCCACCGAGCCCGCCGCCGACGCCCTGGTCGAGGCCATTGCCGCGGCCCAGTCGCAACCGGCCCTCAGCCCCGAGGACGAGGTCAAGAACCGCGACCTGGTCCTGATCTGGTACAGCGGCGACCTCGAGAAGACCTGGGCCTCGCTGATCCTCGCCACGACGGCCGCCGCCAGCGGCGTGAACACGAAGGTCTTCATCACGTTCTGGGGCCTGCAGGCCTTCGTGAAGGACTCCAAGCGTGTTACCGGCGAGACGTGGATGCAGAAGATGCTCTCGCTGATGCAGCGGCCGGGCATGAGCCACCGCAAGCTCTCGAAGATGAACTTCCTCGGGATGGGCCCCTGGATGATGGGCGTCCTGGCGAAGAAGTACGGCGTCGCCAAGCCGGTGGAGCTGCTCGAGGCGGCCCAGGCGCTCGGCGTCGAGTTCATGCCCTGCCAGATGACGATGGACATGTTCGGCCTCAAGCGCGAGGACATGATCGACGGGCTCGGTGAGCCGGTCGGCGCCGCCACCGTCATCGACCTCCTCAACAACGGCGCCTCGTCGCTGTTCATCTGACCACCGATTCACAACACGGGCGCCGCGTCCCCGGCGGCCCGGGAAGGGACACTCACATGATCGAGACCGCAGCCACCATCAACCGGACCATCGACGCCCGTGGCAGCTTCTGCCCCGGACCCCTGATGGAGCTGATCCGCGGCATCCGCGAAGCCCAGGTGGGCGACGTCCTCGCGGTCCTGTCCTCGGACAAGGGCTCCAAGGTCGACATCCCCAAGTGGATCGAGAAGGCCGGCCATCGGCTCATCACCGTCGAAACCCTCGACGGCTACGACCGGATCCTCGTCGAGAAGGCGCGGTAACGCGATGGACCGCGTCCTCATCCTGGGTGGCGGCGTCGGGGGAACGCTGACCGCGAACCTCCTCGCGCGCCGCCTCAAGAAGCAGATCGACCGCGGCGAGGTTGACCTCGCCGTCGTCGACGCCAGCGGCGCCCATGTCTACCAGCCCGGCTTCATGTACATCGCCATGGGCGGTGAGCGGGCCGAGAAGCTCCAGAAGCGCGAGCGCGCCCTCCTGGACAAGCGGATCAGGCTCGTCATCGGCACTGTCGCCCGCGTCGACTCGGCGGCGGGCACCGTCTCGCTGACCGACGGCACGGTCCTTCCATACGACCACCTCGTCCTCGCCACCGGCGCCCGGATCCTGCCCGAGGCGATCGAGCACTTCGAGACCGAGGCGCACCACTTCTACACCGCCGAGGCGGCCCTGAAGCTGCGCCACGCGCTCGACGCCTTCAAGGGCGGCAAGATCGTCGTCGGCATCGCCTCGATGCCGTACAAGTGCCCGCCGGCGCCGCTCGAGGTCTCCTTCCTCATCGAGTCCGAGCTCCGCGAGCGCGGCCTCCGCGAGAAGTCGGAGGTCCACTTCTGCTCGCCGATCGGTCGGGCGTTCACGATCGAATCCGTGAGCGAGATGGCAACCCCGATCCTCGAGGAGAAGGGGATCGAGCTCCACACGTTCTTCAACGTCGAGACGATCGACCCCGAGCGGAAGGTCGTCCAGTCGCTCGAGGGCGAGGAGCTCGAGTACGACCTCCTCGTCCTGGTGCCGCCGCACAAGGGCCAACAGTTCCTCATGGACTCCGGGCTCGCCGCGGCGCCCGGCGGCTGGCTGCCGACCGACCGCCACACCCTCCGGGTCGGTGGACGGCCGAACGTCTACGCCCTCGGTGACGCCACGGACCTGCCCCTGTCCAAGGCCGGTTCGACGGCCCACTTCGAGGCGCCGGTCGTCGTCGAGGGGATCGTCGCTGCCGTCGAGCGTCGGGTCCCCAAAGGCAAGCACGCGACGTACGAGGGCAACGTCATGTGCTTCTTCGAGATCGGCGACGGCAAGGGCACCCTCCTCCGCTTCGACTACGACCACCCCCCGAAGCCACCCAAGCCGAACGCGCTGTGGCACCTCGGGAAGATCGTCTTCAACAAGACCTACTTCCACACCGTGCCGAAGGGCCGCGTCTGACCGCCCCACCGCACCGGCGGCCGCGGCCGCGGGCCGGCTCACTCCGAGCGCGCCCCGTCCGCCGCCAACGCCGCCACCTCCAACGCCGCTCCCTTCGCGGCTGACAGCACCCCGGGTCCCTTCCCCCGGGGTGCTGCCGCATCCGGCAAGTGATACCCCGCCGCCAGATCAGCCCGCCGCCAGATCACTCCGCCGCCAGATCACTCCGCCGCCAGATCACTCCGCCGCCCGATCACCCCGCCCTCCGATCACCCCGCCGCCCCCGATCAGCCCGCTGCCCGATATTTCGGTCGTCCGTCGAAGATGGGCCGCTGGCGCGGGGGAATCGGGCACCTCCAGCGTCGCTCGTCCACAATGTCGGTCGACGAGCGCTCGAGGTCGAGCTGCGGCGTCCTTTCGGAAGTCATCTTCGCCGGATGACCGATTTGTCGGTCACTCGCAGATGATCGGCAGGGAAGGCACGGCGGATAGCCTGCGGTCGTGTCCATCCGCGAGGCAGCCTCCGAACGCGGCGCCCGCCGAGGCCGCCAGCTCCGGGCCCGGACGTCGGTCGAGCTCGACGATGCGCGCCGCGCCGCCGGGCTCAGCTTCCGCGAGCTGGGCCGACGACTGCGCGTCAGCCCGGACACCGTCCAGCGGGCACTCCGCGGAGAGGCGGGCAGCCTGACGATCGACTTCGCGGCACGCCTCGCAGCCGTCCTTGGCCTGCAGCTGAGCGTCGGGCTATACCCGGATGGGGATCCGGTGCGAGATCGCGCCCATCTCGCCCTCCTTGAGCGCCTGCGGGCGCGCCTGGCCCCCGGGCTGCGGTGGCGCACTGAGGTCCCGATCCCGATCGCCGGCGACCATCGGAGCGGTGACGCGCTCATCGAGGGCCATGGGTTCAGCGTTCTCGTCGAGGCCGAGACCCATCTCCACGACGTCCAGGCGCTCGAGCGGACGATCGCCGCCAAGCAGCGCGATCTGGGCGCGTCCCGGGTCGTGCTGCTGATGGCGGACACGCGGCACAACCGCAGCGTGATCGACCATGCGGAGGAGCTCCGCCGGCGGTTCCCGATCGGCGTGCGCGCGGGCCTGGCCGCCCTGGCCCGCGGGCGAGATCCCGGTGGCGACGCGCTTCTGATCCTGTGAACCGCGGGCGAGATCCCGGTGGCGACGCGCTTCTGATCCTGTGAGCCGCGGGCGAGATCCCGGCGGCGACGCGCTTCTGATCCTGTGAGCCGCGAGCCTCCCTGGCCCGCGGGCGAGATCCCGGCGGCGACGCGCTTCTGATCCCGTGAGCCGCGGCACGGCGCGAGCGGCAGCGCACGTGCAGCGGCCGGCGCTGCCGCCTGCCGCGTGGACCCGCGCACCGATCCCTACAATCTCCGCGTGACCTCCCACGTCTTCCGACGATCGCTCGATCCGGCACTGCCCGTCGCCATGCGTGCCGAGGGCAGCACGATCTGGGACGAAGCGGGGAACACCTACCTCGATGCCGCGGGCGGAGCCCTCGTCGTCAACGTCGGGCACGGCCGGCAGTCCATCGCCGATGTCATGGCGGCCCAGGCCGGCCGGCTCGCGTACGCCCACGGCAGCGCCTTCACGAACGAGCCGCTCGAATCGTACGCGACGGCGCTGGCGCCCCATCTGCCGGTCGACGACCCCAGGATCTACCCGGTCAGCGGCGGCTCGGAAGCCATCGAGACGGCACTGAAGCTCGCCCGGGCCTACCACCTCGCCCGCGGCAGCAGGGATCGCCTCATCGTGTTCGCGCGGTGGGGGAGCTACCACGGCAACTCGCTCGGAGCGCTGGACCTGAGTGGCCGGAAGCCACTGCGCCGGCCATACGAGGGCTGGCTGGGCCGGTTCCGGCACGTCTCGGCCGCCTATCCGTACCGGGCCGGCGATCCGGGCGCGAACGCCCTCGGCGACGCCGGCGAGCTGGCCGAGGAGCTCGACCGGGCGATCCAGGGCGCGGAGCCCGGCACGGTCGCGGCCTTCGTCGCCGAGCCGATCGTGGGCGCGACGCTCGCCGCGGCGGAACCCCCGGACGGCTACTGGCCTGCGATCGCCGAGGTCTGCCGCCGGCACGGCGTCCTCCTCGTTGCCGACGAGGTCATGACCGGGTTCGGGCGGACGGGCCGCGTGTTCGGCATGGATCACTGGGCCATCCGCCCGGACATCCTCGTGGCCGCCAAGGGTGCGACCTCGGGCTACTGGCCGTTCGGGTTCGTGGCCGCGTCCGGCGAGGTCCACGACGCCGTCGCGGGCGACGGAGCCGGCGGCTTCGTCCACGGTTTCACCTACTCGCACCACGCCGTCGGCGCGGCCGTCGCGAGCGAGGTCCTCCGGATCCTCGAGGTCGAGGGCCTCGTGGCGGCGAGCGCCGCCAAGGGCGAGCGCCTTCGGCAGGGCCTGGCGGAACGCCTGGCCGACCATCCGAACGTCGGCGAGATCCGGGGCCGGGGCCTGATGGTCGGGCTGGAGCTCGTCGCGGATCGCGAGACCCGTGACCCGTTCCCGCGGGCGGCAAAGGTGACCGAGGCCGTGGTCCGAGCCGCGAAGTCGAGCGGCGTCCTGGTCTACTCGGGCACGGGCCTGGCCGACGGCACCGACGGCGACTCGATCCTCCTCGGACCGCCGTTCGTGATCACCGACGCCGAGCTCGACCGGGTGGTCGATGTCGTGGCCGGCGCCGTTGACGCGGTCACGAGCGCGACGCCGCCACGCGAGCCCGCGCCCGTCGCGGAGGGGTGACTGACCCGGTCGGTCCGATCCTGGCCGTCGTCTTCGATGTCGGCGAGACGATCGTCGACGAGACGCGAGCCTGGGGCGACTGGGCCGACTGGCTGGGCGTTCCGCGACTGACATTCCTTGCGGTCCTCGGCAGCGTCATCGCCCGCGGCGAGGACCATCGACGCGCGGCCGAGCTGCTCCGGCCGAACATCGATCTCCGGGCCGAGGCGGCACGGCATCGGGCCGCCGGCTCGTCGTGGGTGCACGCCGACGACCTCTATCCGGACGCCGTCCCGACGATCCGGGCGCTCAAGGCCCTCGGCTACCGGGTCGGTGTCGCCGGCAACCAGCCGCAGGAGACGGAGCAGGTGATCCGTGACCTCGGCCTCGAGCTCGACCTCGTCGCCTCGTCGGCCGGGCTGGGCGTCGCCAAGCCGGACCCGGTGTTCTACGAGCGGATCGCCGCGGCCCTCGACCTCGAGCCGGGGGCGATCGCCTACGTCGGCGACCGGATCGACAACGACGTCGTCCCAGCGGCCGCGGCCGGGATGGCCGCGATCTTCATCCGCCGCGGCCCATGGGCTGTCATCCAGGCGCCCGGGGGTCCGCCGCCGGAGGCTGCCGCGACCGTCGGCTCGCTGCTCGAGCTCCCGGCGATGCTGGCCGGCCTCGGTGGGATCCGCCTGGAGTCCCCCTAGCGGCGGCCGCCTCGGACCAACAGCAGGATCCCGAGCACGACGAGCAGCACCGGGACGACGAGGTTCGCGACATCGGGGACCGCGATCTCGGACGAGGCGAGGAGGACAAGCGCCGCGCCGGCGATCGCCTGCCAGCCCCAGCCGCCCCGGCTGGCGGCCCGGACCAGGGCGATGAACAGCAGCGCGATCCCGAAGAACAGCGTTCCCCAGCCCGAGCCGAGCGCCAGGCCGAGGCCGTTGAGCGTGCCGGGCAGCGCGGCCGCGGTCAGGAACGCCCCGAAGTACAGGGCCACGGTGCTGCGCGACACGACCCAGGCGATGAGGGACGCGACCCCGGCCGCGAGCACGGCGATGTTGCCGAGGTCGCGGTACTCCGGCAGCGAGTTCTCGAGAATCAGGAGCGCCCCGAAGACGACGAGGAACACGCCGATCCACGACAGTCGCGGCCGACGGCTCTCCTCCGAGCCCCATTGCCAGCCATAGGCGCGGACGGTCGGTCCACCGGCCGGCACGGGCGATCCGTGATCGTCATCCATCGACATGTCCCAGCCCTCCGAGTCTCGCGGCCTCAGGCTGCCGTCGGCGCCGGTCCGGGTCCAGGCGTCCCAGTCGCCTCGGGCACGGGTGCCCCGTCACCTTCGTCCTCCACGTGGCTGAAGCCGAGCTTGTCGGCCAGCCGTCCGAGGATACCCGGCGCCCACCAGTTCCACTCGCCGAGCAGGCGCATCGTCGCCGGGACGAGCAGAACCCGGATGACGGTGGCGTCGAGGAAGACTGCGAGGGCCATCCCGACGCCGATCGACTTGATCGTGACCACGTCGGCCAGGGCGAAGGCCGAGAAGACGACGACCATGACCATCGCCGCCCCGGTGATGACACCGGCCGTGCGGGACAGGCCCTCGGCCACGGCCGCGGTGTTGTCGCCGGTCCGGCGCCAGGCCTCCTGGATCCGCGACAGCAGGAGGACCTCGTAGTCCATCGACAGCCCGATGAGCGTCGCGAACATGATGATCGGGTTGCCGGCGATCGTGAACCCGAGGGGCTCGAAGTTCAGGAGCTCGTGGAGGTTGCCCTCCTGGAAGACCCAGACGAGGGCGCCGAAGCTGGCCGACAGCGACAGCAGGGTCATCAGCACAGCCTTGAGCGGGATCGTGACCGAGCCGAACAGCAGGAACAGGATCACGGCCGAGGCCAGCAGGGTGGTGCCCACGGCCCACGGCAGCCGGTCGTTCTGGGCGGCGAGGAAATCCTCGGACACCGCGGCCGTCCCCCCGACCATGACGCGGTCGATCCCGGTGCCGCCATCGAGCGCGCGGATCCTCGGGACCACGGCCGTGCCGGCGGGCGTCGTCGGCGCCAGCGGGCTGATCGCGTCGAGCCGTACGGTGCCGTCGCGAAGGTACTCGGCCTTCAGCGCCGTGACCGCGCCGCCGAGCTGTGGCGGCAGGCTGCCGGCCGGCGCGGCGTACAACTGGGCGACCTGCTCGGCGCTCAGCGGGGCCCCGGTGGTCGGGTCGGTGATCGAGAACGGACCCTCGACCCGGTCGATCCCGTCGATCGCCTCGACCTTCGTCGTGTAGTCCATCACCGCGGCGATGCTCGACGCGTCGGTGGCGGGGCCGTCGCTGTCGACGAGGATCACGATGGGGCTCGTCTCACCGGGCCGGAACTCCTGCTGGAGCGCGACCCAGGCATCGCGGCTGGCGACGCCGGCCGGGTAGACCGTGGCGTCCGGCACGCCCTGCTGGAGCCGGAAGAACGGCGAGCCGAGGACGAACAGCACGGCCAGGACCGGCACGATGACCGCGATCGGCCGGCGCATCACCGACAGGGCGACCCGCTCCCAGTTCGACCGCCGCTCGGGCCGGGGCTCGCCGACGAGCCCGACTCGCCGGAGGAGCGTCCGGACGGACAGGCGGTTGACGTTCGGGCCGAGCATCCCGAGGAGCGCCGGCAGGAACGTCAGGGCGAAGGTGACCGAGCTGAGCACGACGATCGAGCCGGCGAGGCCGATCGAGCTGAGGGCAGAGGCGTCGAACCACAGCAGGCCGGACAGGCCGATCGCCACCGCGACGCCGGAGAAGAGCACGGCCTTGCCGGCGGTGCCGACCGCGATCGTCACGGCCGCCTCGGTCGACCGGCCCTTCGCCAGCTCCTCGCGGAACCGGCTGGTGATGAACAGGGAGTAGTCGATGGCGAGGGCCAGGCCGAGCATCGTCGCGATGTTCAGGACGTAGATGCTCATCTCGGTCTGGCGCGCGACGAGGTTCACGATCGCGAGCGAGCCCGGGATGGCCAGCCCGGCGACGAGCAGCGGCATGCCGGCCGCGACGATCGAGGCGAAGACGAGGATCAGGACGAGCGCGGCGATCGGCAGCGAGACGGTCTCGGCCCGCTGGAGGTCCTGCTCGGACAGGGCGGCCGAGTCCTTCTGGATCGGCCCGAAGCCGGTCAGCCCGATCGAGTAGCCGGGCGGCGTGGCGAGCTCGGCCTTGATGGCATCGACGGCCTCGATCGACTGGTCCTCGGTCATGTCGAGGCCGATGACGACGTACGCGGCGTCGCCCTTCACGCTGATGAACCGCTCGTCTCCGGTCTCGGCGAAGCCGGTCACGCCGGTGACCCGGCGGTCGTCGAGGAGCGGCCCGACGGTCGTCGCGATCGCCGCCTGGAACACGGCCGAGCGGGCGTCGGCCCCGGCCGCGTCCGACCGGACGACCCCGATGAAGGCGGTCCGGCCGCCGCCGAACTCGGCCTCGAGGCGATCCGCGACCGCCGCCGATTCGGAGTTCGGATCGAGCCAGCCGCCCGAGCTCAGCTGGTCCGCCGCGCCCGAGGCGAGCGGCGCGGCGGCCGCCGCGAGGACGAGCATGACGAGGAGGACGATCCGGCGCCGTCGATAGACGAACGCACCCCAGCGGCGGAACATCGCGAACCCTTCCCTGTGGCCCGATCGGTCAGCGCCGCATCGGGCGCCCATCGGTTGGCGGCTTGACCCGCCTAAAATAGAGAATGTCCGTTCTCCTTGTCAATCGCTCCGTCTTGCGGGCGTGAGCAGAAGGCCGGTAGTATGAAGAAGCAATGTTCTCGGTTCCGGCGCAGATCCAAGGAAGTCCGACCGTGCGATACCGGCCTCCGGAGGCTAGCCGATGCCCCGCGTAACCGCGGCCCACGGCCAGGAGGTCCGGGAGCGAATCGTCGCCGCGGCCCTGCACGTGTTCGGTGAGCGCGGCTTCCACGGCGCAACGATCCAGGATGTCGTCCGTGAGTCCGGCCTCTCGGTCGGGGCGATCTACACCTACTTCAAGGGCAAGGACGACCTCTTCCTGGCGACGTGCGACCTCGCCTCCGGCCGCGGCCTGGGCGAGCTCGCCGCGCGATTGGCGGCCGGCGACTCGCTCGCCGATAAGCTCGCGATCGCGGTCGGCTTCTACTTCGACACGGCCGAGGACAACGAGCTCGGGCAGGGCAACTCCGAGTTCCTCGTCCAGGCCTGGGCCCAGGCCGACGCCGAACCGGCGGCCCGGGAGATGCTGCGCCGTCGGCGTGAGCAGCTGGTCATGGCCGGCTCGTTCCTGCTCGAGGAGGGGATCGCCCGCGGCGAGCTCCCGCGCTGGATGGACGCCGGCGCCATCGCCCGCGCCTACATCGCCCTTCTCGACGGGATGCTCCTCGTCCGGGCCGAGCGGGGCGACGCCTTCCGCCGCGCCGACGCGGAACACGCCGCCCGGGAGGTGGTGACGCTGATGCTCGCGGCCGGCGCGAGCGCAACGCGGCCGTCGCTGCCGGCGGTCAAGCCGATCCCGTACTCGGTCCTGGGCTCGGCCGGCGCGCTCCGGGAGACGCGCGCCGCGTCGTAGACTCGTAGCCCATGCCGTCGTCGCCCGGGTCGTCCCCGACCCCCCACGTCCAGACCGTCCTCGGACCGGTGGATCCGGCGACGCTCGGGTTCACCCTGCCCCACGAGCACACCGCCATCGCCCTGTGGCAGATCCCGAATCGCTGGGACTACTGGGAGCTGACCGCGGACGAGCCGGTCATCCTCGACGAGCTGGGCCGCTACCGGGACGCCGGCGGGACGGCCCTCGCCGACCTCACCCTGCCCGGCGTCGGGCGCGACCCGGCCTGGCTCGTCCGGCTCGCTCGGGCCTCCGACCTTCACCTCGTCATGGGCGCGGGCTGGTATCGCGGCGCCTACTACCCGGCCGAGGCGCTCATCGACCGCCGTTCGATCGACGACCTCGCCGACGAGCTCGCCCGCGAGGCGGGGGAGGGGATCGCGATCGACGGTCTCGACGCGCCCGTGATGCCCGGAATCTTCGGCGAGATCGGGACGGACAAGCCCTGGCTCTCGGCCCAGGAGGAGCGGGTCCATCGCGCGGTTGCCCGCGCGTCGAGACGGACCGGGCTCGCGATCTCGACCCACGCCGTCATGAGCGACGTCGGCCTCGCCCAGCTCGACGTCCTGGAGGCCGAGGGGGCCGATCCCTCCCGGGTCGTCGTCGGCCACGCCGACTCGTACCCGGTCCTCGACCACCATCTCGAGATCCTCCGTCGCGGGGCGAGCCTCGAGTTCGATTTCCTCGGCATGTCCTTCACCCCGATGGAGCGAACCGGTGAGCCGCGCATCATCGACCTCCTGCTCGAGCTCCTCTCGCGGGGGCACGCCGATCGAATCCTCCTGAGCCAGGACGTCTGCCACAACCAGCAGCTTCGCCACTACGAGGGCAACGGCTACACCTACCTCCAGGAGACATTCCTGCCGCGCCTTCGGGCTCGGGGGGTCTCCGACACCGAGATCGAGCAGTTGACGGTCCTCAACCCGAGGCGAGTCCTCACCATCGGGTGAGAGGCGCCGAGCCGGCGCCGATTCCGCAACCGCCGAGAGACGAGGAGGCCATGGACAGGGCCGGACCCCAATTCGATGCCCTCGGGGATCGGGCGACGACGTTCCCGGCCGTCGACGAGCCTGGCCGCTACGCGTCGGCGCGGATCCTGAGCTGCCGCTATCGGACCCTGGCCCCGCTCCGCGCCTTCACCAACCTGCGCACGCTCGAGATCCACGAGTACCCGGATCGAAGCCTCGCGCCGCTCTCGACGATGGCTCGACTCGAGCGCTTGACGATTCGGCACATGCCCGAGCTCGAGGAGCTGGCGGGGCTCGAAGGTCTCGTGTCGCTGCGATACCTCTATCTCGCGACGCGGCCGAGCTGGGACGCCTCCGGCAGGGTCACGGTCGTCCGGACCCTGGCCCCGATCGCCGAGCTCCCAAACCTCACGACGCTGCGCCTGTTCGGAGTCCGGCCCCAGGACAAGCGCGTCGACGACCTCCTCCGGATCCCGACGCTCGTCGACGCCTCGATCAGCAAGTACCCACGCCGCGAGATCGAGCGCCTGTACGCGGCCGTCGCAGCGCGCGCGGCGACGAGCGGGTCTCCCGAGCCGGACTGACCGCCATCGGGTCCGGGATCGTGGGCGCCGCCCTCACGGTGCCCAGGGGTGCATCTCGATCGAGCCGGCCGAGCCGGGCGGGCCGCTGCAGGGTGGGACGCTCTCCACGTCGGTCGGCGACAGCGGCGCGGCGACCACCCGACCGAGGCCCCCCGGCAGGACGAAGGCGACGGTGACGGGTGCCTGTGGCGTCGGGCCGCAGTAGTTCCCGTCCTGGACGAGCGTCGTCACTGTTTGATCCGGGCCCAGGGTCAGGATCTCCCCGCCGGCCGGTGGCTCGCCATCGATGAGGACCGCGTCGTTGCCGTCCACGAGCTCAACCCGGTCGAGGGCATCGAGGCGACACTCGACGGACCCGGCGTTCGTCAGCTCGACCGTCGCGAACCGACTGCCCATGGCCCCGTCCCAGAGGGTGATCCGGGCGGACAGGTCCGCCGGATGGCAGAGAGCGATCGATTGGCCGCCGACCGGTGTCGGGCTCGGCGTGACCGCCTCGGTCGACGCGGGACTTTCTGTCGGGACGACCCCCGCCGCCGGCGTCGCGCTCTCCGTCGGCGCGACGGACGGGGCCGTCGGGGTCGGGCTGGCGTCGGTGCCGCCGACCGGTGGCCCGCCGCGCCCGAGGACGGCGAACCCGACGACGGCGATGACGATGATCGAGGCCGCGGCGGCAAGGTAACGGGCCGGGTTGGGGAGCATCGGGTACCTCCAGGCGGCGCGAAGCCCGCGGCGCTGTCGATGCCGGGCCGGGATCTCGACGAAGGCCGACTCGAGGAGGTCGGAGGGCGCTGTCGTCGGCCCGTCCTGGAGCCAGAGCGCGAGGAGCTCGTCGAGCGGTCGAGATCGGGTCATGCGGAGCGGCCCTCCATGAGTGACGCGGGACGGGCGTCGGCCTCGATGGCGGCCCGCAGCTGGCGAGTCGCCAGATGGAGTCGGGAGCGCACGGTGCCGGCGGGCACGCCCAGGGTGGCGGCGATCTCGGCCGACGTCAGGCCGGCGTAGTGGTGGAGGACGACGACGGCGCGCTGATCGACGGGCAGGCGGCGGAAGGCGCGGTCGAGCTCGTCCCGATTGGCGATGGACACGGCCATGTCGGGGGCCTCGTCTCCGGCCGGCGGGACGAGCGTCAGCTTCGACTCCCAGCGTCGCTCGCGCCGCGCCTCCGAGTAGCAGGCGTTGACGACGAGGCGGGTGAGCCAGGCCTCGAATTGTTCCGGGTCGCGAAGGCCCGGCAGGTCCGTCCAGGCGCTGACGAGGGCGCCCTGGACGGCATCGTGGGCCAGCTCCACGTCCCGCAGGATCCGGTAGGCCACCGCATAGCACCGGTCGATCGAGCCGGCGACGAGGGCGCCGAACGCCTCACCGCTGCCGTCCTGCGCCTCGCCGACGAGGTTTCGCGCCATCTCGACTCCAGTGTCGGCCCCGGGATGGGCTTGTCGACAGTAGGACGTCCCGAACTGGGGAGACTGTTCGATCATCGCCGCCGGCAAGCCTAGGATTGGTCACGCTGCCTCGCGAGGCCGGGACCGAGAGGAACGGATGGCTGAACCGATCATTCACACGGAGGGGCTGACGAAGCGCTACGGCGCGGCCCGCGGCGTCGTCGACCTCGACCTCGAGGTCCTCGGGGGCGAGGTCTTCGGGTTCCTCGGGCCGAACGGGGCCGGGAAGACGACGACGATCCGGATCCTGCTCGACTTCATCCGCGCCACGAGCGGCCGGGCCCTGCTCTTCGGCCTGGACAGCCGTCGGGACAGCCGGGCGATCCGCCAACGGATCGGCTACCTGCCCGGCGAGCTGACCCTCTACGAATCCCTGCGTGGCGTCGAGCTCCTGACGTTCCTCGCCAATCTTCGGGGCATGCCCTCGATCGAGACCGGCCGCCGCATCGCCGCCCGCCTCGACTGCGACCTGACCCGCCCGATCAAGGCCCTGTCACACGGCAATCGCCAGAAGCTGGGCCTCGTCCAGGCGCTCATGGGCGATCCGGAGCTGGCGATCCTGGACGAGCCGACACTCGGCCTGGACCCGCTCGTCCAGGCCGTCTTCTTCGAGCTCGTCGACGAGCTCCGCGCCGAGGGCCGGACCCTCTTCGTGTCGAGCCACAACCTGCCCGAGATCCAGCGGATCTGCGATCGGGTCGGGATCATCCGCGAGGGCCGCCTCCTGGCCGTCGAATCCGTGGCGGACCTGAAGCACCGCGCGTTCCGCCGCCTCGAGCTTCGGTTCGCCGAGCCCGTGACCGCCGAGCGTTTCGAGGGCCTGCCCGGGGTCCGCGATCTGGTCGTCGACGGGCGTCGCCTGGCCTGCGTCGTCGAAGGTTCGGTCGACCCCGTGCTGCGGGCGGCTCTCGAGGCCCGAGTCGAGGACGTCATCAGCCACGAGCCGAGCCTCGAGGAGGTCTTCCTCGCGTTCTACGGCAATCGCGTCGCAGATGGCGCAGGGGAGCGGCCGGCCGATGCTGCGTAGCGTGTTCTCGAAGGTCGTGCACGACCAGTGGCGGACCGTGTTGGGCTGGGCCGCGTTCTCGGCGATCTGGCCGGCCGTGTACGTGGCCCTCTACCCGTCGATCGGGGCGATCGGCGAGATCCAGCAGATCATCGACAAGCTGCCGCCGGCCCTCGGCGACTTCTTCGCCTCGAGCGACCTCAGCCTCGGCACCCCGGAGGCGTTCCTGAACCTGGACTTCTTCACCTTCATCGCCCCGCTGCTCGTGCTGGCCTACGCCGTGGCCGTCGCCGCCGGGGCGACGGCCGGGGAGGAGGAGCGGGGCACGATGGACCTGCTCATGGCCAACCCGATCCCGCGCTGGCGGGTGGTCGTCGAGAAGGCGGCCGCGTTCTCGATCGGGACGGCGGTCATCGGACTCGGGATGTGGGCCGGTGCGGCCGCCGGGGCGGCGCTTGCCGGCGTCGATCTCGACCTGTGGCGAGTCGGCCAGGCGCTTACCAGCACGGTGCTCCTCGGGCTGGCCATCGGCGGGCTGACCCTCGCAGTCGGCGCTATCAGCGGGCGCCGCTGGGTCGCCGCCGGCACCGCCCTCATGATCGTCGTCGCCGGCTTCTTCCTGAACGGGCTCGGCGCGCTCGTGGACTGGCTCGCGCCGTGGCGACCGCTGTCGCCATTCTTCCACTACATCGGCAACGACCCGCTCGTGAACGGGCTCGACGTCGGGCACGTCCTGGTCCTCGTCGGCTGGGCCGTCACGGGGACGGTCGTCGCGGTCGTGGCCTTCGAGCGGCGCGACCTCGCCCGCTGAGGGCCGCAACATCGAGATGCTCCGGGCCGGGGACGCTAGGCGCTCGCCACCTCGATCGGGTGACCGTTCGAGTCGCCCGCGACGACGACCCGGTCGCGGCCGAGGGCCTTGGCCCGATACATCGCCGAGTCCGCCGCGTGGATGAGCTCCGAGACCGTTGCGCCGTGCTCCGGAAAGGAGGCCACGCCGATGGACAGCGTCGCGGTCGGATAGAGGCGCGTCGAGCCGTCCTCCTGCAGCAGCTTGACCCCTTCCCGAAGCTCCTCGGCCCGACGCTGCGCTTCGTCGGCCGAGGCATTTGGCAGGATGACGACGAACTCCTCGCCGCCGAACCGGCAGGCGATGTCGTCGCCTCGAACGGCGTCCTCGAGGTACGCCCCGATCTTCCGAAGAATCTCGTCGCCGGCGGGGTGTCCGAAGGCATCGTTGACGTGCTTGAAGCCATCGAGGTCGGCCAGCAGGACGCCGACGCCGTAGCCCCCGCGGGTCGCCCGCCGGACCTCCCGCTCGAACGAGTCCTCCATGTAGCGGCGATTGAAGAGCCCGGTCAGCACATCGCGCGAGGACTGCTCCAGCAGGGTCCCGCGGAGCTGGATGTTGGCCAGGGCCAGGGCGAGCTGCTCCCCGAGCGTGACCACGAGCCGCTCGCGATCGGCCAGCATCGCGGCCCGTGCCTTGCCCGTGGTACGGCGGCGTGCCTGGACGTGGAGGAGCCCGAGGGTCTCGGCCTGGGCGGACAGGGGTACGCAGAGCAGGCCTGTGGCGATGTCCTCTTCGACGTGCGGGCACTTGAGCTCGGCTTCGGCCTCTCTGACGACGTGCAGCCGGCTCCGTCGCAGGGCCCAGCATTCGGTCGGCGGGAAGACCGCCCTCGCCGGCGGGGGGTTGCCCCACACGGCCGCGGCTTCGGCGACGGCGCGAGATGACCCCAGCGCGTAGATCGCCCCGGCGTCACCCGGGAAGAGCGGCTCGGCGACGCTGGCGACGACGGAGTACGCCTCATCGAGCGTATGACAGGACTCGAGGAGCTCCCCCAACTGCGCGAGCTGGCTCATCTCCCGGGCGCGTTCCTCGAGCTCGTCCGAATGGCGCTGCAGCTCGTCGTTGGCCTGCTCCAGCTGGGATTGGAGGCTCGCCCGGGCGGTGATGTCGACGATCGTGGCGAAGACGAGCTGCCCGCGCGGGGACCGCACCGGAGCGAGGATGATCTCCACCGGGAACTCGGTGCCGTCGCGCCGGACGGCCGCGAGCTCGAGCACGTCGCCCGTCGGCAGAGAACTCGGGCGACGCCAGAATTCGGCTCGCTGCGTCTGTTGCCGCTCGGTCAGGCTCCCAGGCACGAGCCGCTCGATCGGCTCTCCGAGGAGAGCCTCCGGCGCCCATCCGAAGCCCTCCTCGACCTTCCGGCTGGCGTAGACGATCCGTCCGTGGGTGTCCACGGCGATCACCGGGTTCGGGCTGGCGTCCAGCACCGACTCAGCGCTCAGTCCGAGTGCCGAGCTGGCTCGGGTCGGCTTCGCCCGCGGGGCTGGCATATTCTTGTCCGGCGTGAGCCTCTGGTCGTACGCGCTTGCAGTCAAGTATCGTGCAACCGTCAAGAGCACTGGCGCCGACGCGTTCGCGCCGGCTTCAGACCGCGCGCGGGACCCGCTCCCGCAGACCCGGATCGCGGGCGGCAGCTTCAGCCTGCCAGCGTTGCCTCCACCGAGAGCTCGACGTTGCCCTTGATCGCAACGGAGATCGGACAGTTCTCCTTCGCGTCCTCGGCCAGCTCGGCGAACTTCGCGGCGTCGATGCCGGGCACGTCGCCCTCGACGGTGATGTGGCTCGACGCGACCTTCCAGCCGGCACCGTCGGGATTGTCGAACGTGACCTCGGCCTTGACCGACAGCTTCGCCGGCGGCGTGCCGTTCTTGCCGAGCCGCGACGAGAAAGCCATCGAGAAGCAGGCGGCGTGGGCCGCGGCGAGGAGCTCCTCGGGTGAGGTCTTGCCGTTGTGGGCGCTCGTCCGGGCGGCCCAGGTCACCGGCATCCGCGAGAACGTGCCGCTCGAGACATAGTCGATCGTCCCGGCCCCGGACGCCAGGTCGCCCGACCAGGTGGCCATCGCGTGTCGTACTTCGGCCATGGGAGCCTCCCTCGATGCGGGACCGATGTCATCGGACCAATCGTCCCACGGCGGGCCCCGATCCGCCGGTCAGCGCCCGAGGATCGCCCGGACCTCGGTGATGAACGGGCGGTGCCGGACCGCGCGCGGCCAGGTGATCCTGGCCATCCCGCCGAAGTCGCGATGCGCCGCGATCCCGGCGGCGAA
The DNA here is from genome assembly GCA_963719145.1 of uncultured Chloroflexia bacterium. Classification (GTDB taxonomy): domain Bacteria; phylum Chloroflexota; class Limnocylindria; order Limnocylindrales; family CSP1-4; genus UBA5189. The sequence continues at coordinate 210,301 of CAVRAX010000003.1, read as the reverse complement.
CGCCGGGACGAAGCCGACGTCGGCGAGCGGATCGAAGCCCGGCTCCCACCAGAGCCCGGCGATCCGGAGGGTCCGGGCTCGCCGCTCGATCCGCGGCTCGATCCGTCCGACGAGCCGGTCGCCGTAGAGAAGCGGCAGGACGTAGTAGCCCCAGCGCCGTTTCGCCGCCGGGACGTAGACCTCCCAGACATAGTCGAAGTCGAACAGCCGCCGCAGCAGGTCACGGTCCCAGCAGAACGAGTCGAGTGGCGCGAGGAAGGCAACGCCCGCGGCCGTCCCGCCCGGCGTGCTCTCGGAAGCGACCTCCCGCTCGGCCTGGTCGAGCGTCGCCGCGGCCGACGCCACGGCGTATCGGGTGCCCTTGAGCCCCTCGACCTCGACCGGCAGCAGCTCGCCGGCCGCGACCAGCTCCTCGAGCAGCTGGCGGCGGCCCTTGGACATCGGCAGCAGCCCGCCCTCGAGGCCGACCTCGGTGCGCGGGGATGTGCCCGCGAAGATCTCATACGAACCCGAGGCGCCGAGCAGGCCGTGACCGCGGTAGCGCGACAGGAGCTTGTGCCGGAACTGGTCCCGCGGGTCGAGCCGCGCGTCCAGGAGGTCGGCCGGGAACAGCCGCTCCGCGAGGTCGTAGACCCGGAGGTTGCGCTCGCGCCGGGCGATGCCGAGGATGCCCGCCTCGGCCAGGGCCTCGAGGATCGCCCGCACCTTGTTCGTGGGGCGCCAGTACCAGTCGATCGCTTCGCGCGGCCCGACCTCGCGAGGGAGCAGCGGGCCGTTCTCGCGGATCCGGGTGAGCAGCTCCTCCACGAGCGGAGCGTGCTCGTCGAACGCCCCGCCCTCGTGGTCGACCCGGGCCCGGTCCCAGGCGATCCGGTAGTAGGGCAGCTCGGCCGTCGGCACGATCGACAGCATCTTGTTGAAGACCTCGAACAGGACGCGCTGTTCGTAGAGGAGCGCGGTCGTCCATTCGCGCCGATAGCCGTCGATGCGGGCGAGCAGCGCGAGGTCGTGATTCCGGCCGGCGATCTCGAGTGGGTCGAACTGGAGCGATCCGAGACGGTCGATCACCCGCAGCACGCTCGCCGGCGCGGCCGGCAGCGAACGAGGCGGTGCGAGCAGGTGGTGAAGGACGAGGAACCGGCGCGCGACGTCGCGGCTCAGGCGGCGGGGCGAGGTGGGCACCGCGCGATGGTAGCCGCCGGATCATGCCACCAGGTGGCAGGTTTCCTTTGGCAGCGCCGGTGCCGGGGCCGCTCCGCCTAGGGCGGCGCAGCGGGGGGAGCGGAACGCCGGCGGTGCCTCGGCGACGACATGCCGACGGATGCCGCGGCGGCCCGAAGGCCGCCGCGGTGCGCGCTCGAAGCGGAAGGGTGTCGGCCGGTGGTGGCCTACGCCGCCTCGATCTCGCCCTTCGCCTGGGCGCTGGGCCGGCCGAGGCGAATGAGGAACCGGCTGAAGAGGTACGTCCCGGTCAGCCCGAACAGGACGAGGCTGAGATCGAGGATCGGCCAGGCGAGGTCGTTGATGGTGCCCTCGTCGGGATTGGCGGCGGACAGGAAGCCCGGCGTCCAGTCGAGGCCGATGCCGCTCAGCGCGTCCGCCTGGTCGGCCGACTCGAGGCCGTAGATCTGGGGAACGATGTAGAAGACCGAGGCGACGACGAGCAGGATGCTCACCAGCCGGAAGGTCTGCGGGTTGTCGTCGGCATCCCCGGTCAGCTTGATCACGAGAGCCCAGAACAGGACGACGACTGAGAGCGGGGCCGTCAGGGGCAGCCCGAGCCCGATGTACAGATTCGGCATGAGGAAGATCACGCTCAGGGCGAGCGTCAGGAGCAGGAGCGCGTCCCGGATGAGGACGTAGCTCAGCCACCAGACGTCGGCGCCGAAGCGGAGGGTCAGCGTGCCCAGGAAACGGATGACGTAGGGCCGGGCGAAGTGGAGCGTCATCGCGAACGCCCACAGGATGGGCAGGACTGCCGCGATCGAGAAGACCATCCAGCCCTCGCCGCCGGATGTCAGCGCCTGGGCCAGGTCGTCGCCACTCATGAGATCCCTCCTGCCTGGCCGGTGCGCGGCCGGCTGACGGTCTGCTGCAGGTTGTAGACGACCGCCCACAGCCCGAGCAGGCCGGCGATCGCGCCCGACAGGTAGCACAGCGGCATCGCCACGTCCGGGTTCTGGGAGCTGACCAGGGCAGAGGCAAGCGACTGGGCGAGGTCGCCCTCGACCTCGGTCACCTGGGTGCCGAGGATGTACGGCACGATGTAGAGGACCGACCCAATCGCCAGGAGGACGGCCTGGATGCGGAACCACCGCAGGTCGGCATCACCGCGGGTGACGAGCTTGATCACCAGGACGGCCAGGGCACAGTCCGCGGCGAGGCCGCCGGTGATCGGCAGGTCCTGGCCGGTCACGACGTCCGGGTAGAAGAAGATGAACGACCCGAGGAAGACCTGGAGCAGCAGGATGTCCCGCAGCGCGACGTAGATGATCCACCACAGGTCGGCGCCCAGTCGGAGGGTGAACTTGTGGAGGTTCGCGACCATGTACGGCCGGGCCACATGGAGGGCCACGGCCAGGAGCCAGAGGGCCACCAGCGCAGCGGCGATCGTTCCCTCGAGAAAGCTTTCGCCGGCATCGAAGAAACCGGAAACCTGTTCGGGGGTCATCGAGCGCCTCCTGGGTACTGGGCGGTGATATCCGTGCCGGCCTCGGCCGCCATGGCCGCCGGCTGGCGAGCGGGTGCGTCGGTCGGGCCGCGCCCTGCGACGACATCGACCGTGGAACAGGTATAGACGGCGTCGCAGCGGAAGCAGCGAGCTGCCTCCGATCGAGCCTGGGCCTCGCTGAAGCCGGGGTGGCTGGTCTCGAGCGTCGCCTGGTCGAGCACCGGCAGCGCGGTTCGCGCTCGCGGCCGGACGGCGAGATCCAGCCGCAGGCTGGGCTCGGGCGGGGTCTCGTAGCGGACCACGCGCATGATCTCGGCGTCGCCGTTCGACACGCCGGCGAGGAACTCGTGGATCGCGGCCGCGGCCCGCCGCCCCGATGCCACCGCGTCGATGATCGTCTTGGGACCGGAGACGACGTCGCCGCCGGCGAAGACGCCGGCCCTGCCGGTGGCCATCGTTCGGGGATCGGCCACGATCCCGGCCCAGCCGCTGACCTCGATCCCCGTGCCCGGCGGCAGGATCGACGGGTCCGGCTCCTCGCCGATCGCCACGAGCACGGTCGTCGTCGCCAGCTGCCCCTCGCTGCCGTCGACCGCGACCCAGGCAGCCCTGGGCGTTGCGCCCGGGGCAGGCGCCTGGTCGATCGTCCGAACCGCAGCCGCGCGACCATCGTGGGCGAGAACCTCGGTCACCACGATCCCGGTCCGGATCCGGATGCCCTCGTGCTCGGCGGCTTCGACCTCCTCGGACTGGGCCGGCATCTCCGCCCGGCCGCGTCGGTACAGGACCGTCACGGAGGCGGCACCACTGCGGAGGGCCGATCGGGCGGCGTCCATGGCGGTGCTGCCGCCGCCCACGACGACCACGTCCCCGTGGAGCCGCGGCTCTTCGCCGAGGTTCACCTGCTTCAGGAACACCGTGGCCGGGACCACGCCCTCGAGCGCGTCGCCCGGAACGCCCAGGCGGCGGCTGCGCGGCGCCCCGGTCGACAGGAAGACCGCCTTGAAGCCCTCGCGCTCGAGATCCCCGAGCTGGAAGTCGCGGCCCATCGCGGTGTCGAGCCGCAGCTCCACGCCCAGGCCCACGATGCGGTCGATCTCCGCTCGCAGCGTCTGGCGCGGCAGGCGGTAGTCCGGGATCCCGATGGCCATCATCCCGCCGGGGACCGGCATGGCCTCGAAGACCGTCACCCCGTACCCGAGGCGGGCCAGGTAGTAGGCCGACGACATGCCGGCCGGACCGCCACCGACGATCGCGACACGCTCCGGGCGGCGGACCGCCGGCGGCTCGATCGGGGGGAGGTGACCCTGCTCCGCGGCAAACCGCTTGAGGGTCCGGATGGCGATCGGCTCGTCGAGGACGCCTCGGCGGCAGACCGCCTCGCAGGGGGCCGTGCAGATGAGACCGCAGACCGAGGCGAAGGGATTCACCTCCGCGGCAACCGCGTACGCGTCGTCCCAGCGGCCCTCGGCCAGGAGACCGACATAGCGCCCGGCGTCGGTGCCGGCCGGGCACGCCGCCTGGCACGGGGCGATCGGCTCGGTGACGTCCGCGGGCCGCATCGTTCGCCAGACCTGCCAGGGCTCGGGCCGCTCGCGGGTCTGCCATGTCTCGAGGGCATCGAACGGCGAGACCTTGGTCGGCTTGAGCGACTCGCGGGTCACCGCCGAGAGCGGGATCCAGCCCGGCGCCTCGTCGGCCGGGCGACGGATCGGGCCCTGGCGCGGAGCGAGGGTCGTGGCGTCCGCCACGCTCGTGAGGGTCATGACCACGACCGGGCACTCGCGGATGCAGATGCTGCAGCCGATGCACTCGCCGACCTGGATCGGGTGCTCCATCATCCAGTCGAGCGGCCCGTCGCCCCAGGTAGCCTCGACCCCCGGCACCTCAGGCCGCTGCATGTCGAGGGCCTCGACCGGGCAGACGTCCATGCAGATCCCGCAGTTGATGCAGTTCGGCGCGTCGATGTCGATGCGATAGCCCACGGCAGCCTCCTGGCGTCTCCACGAGGGTGCTTCGGGGCGGGCGGCGGCGCCACATGCACCGGGATGGGTGCCGCCCTATCCGTTCGGGTAGGGCCCGCGAGCCGAAGGGCACGGGCCGGTCGCCCGCCGTGTGCCGGCGTTCAGGCGCTGGCGTCAGGCGCCAGGGCCAGCCGCCAGGTCAGCCGCCGCCGCTCGGGCCGGACGGGTCGACCGGCAGGAGTCCCTCGCGGACCGCCCGGGCGGCCAGCTCGGTCCGGCTCGACGCGTGGAGCTTCTCGAGGATGTTCCGGAGGTGGAACTTCGCCGTGTTCTCGCTCACCCCGAGCTGCGCGGCGATCTCCTTGTTGCGGAGGCCCGCCGTGACGAGGCCGAGGACCTCGACCTCGCGCTCGGTCAGGCGGTCGGGGCCCGCGGGCGAGCCCGGACCGCCCGCGCCGACACGCCGGAAGTGGTCGATGATCCGGGCTGCCGTGGCCGGAGTGATCGCCGCCTCGCCGCGCTCGATGGCATCGAGCATCGACCGCAGCTGGCTCGACTCGAGGTTCTTGAGGAGATAGCCCTGGGCGCCGGCCCGGATCGCGGTGAACAGGTCGCCCTCGTCCTCGCTGACGGTGAGCATCACGATCGCGACTCCGGGCCGGCGATCCTTGATCGCCCTCGTGGCCACGAGCCCTGAGCCCGGCATCTGGACGTCCATGAGGACGAGGTCCGGCTCGAGCGTATCGGCGAGGCGGACGGCCTCATCGCCGGAGCCGGCCTGGCCGACGACCTCGTGGCCCCAGGCGCGGAGGAGCGAGGCGACCCCGTCGCGGAAGAGGGGATGGTCGTCGGCGAGCATGATCCGCATCAGGCCGCCACCTCAGGCCGGGACCTCGACCCGCAGACGCGTTCCGGTCCCGGGCGATGACTCCCAGGTGGCGGTGCCGCCGATCGCGGCCGCCCGCTGGCGGATCGTCTCCCGCCCGAAATGGGGCCAGTCGGCGGAGACGTCCGGAGCGTCGGGATCGAAGCCTCGGCCATCGTCCTCGATGGTGACGAGGGCACGACCGGCATCATGGTCGAGGTGGACGACGACGCGTTGCGCGGCGGCGTGCTTGCGGACATTCGTCAGCGCCTCCTGGACGATCCGGAGGAGGTTGGCCATGACCTCGGGCGGCAGGTCGTCCCAACCGAGGGAGCCGCCGGTCTCGACGCGAACGGCGATCTTCGAGCTCTCGGCGAACCGCCGCGCGTAGGTCTCGAGCGCGCCACCGAGCCCGTCCGCGGTCGAGGAGCCGGCCAGGGGCGTGGTCAGGCCGAGGATGGCCTCGCGGACGTCGACGTACGTCGAGCGGGCCGCGGCCGACAGCTCCCGCATCTGTGTCTGGGCCTCGCTCGTCCGGCCCGCGGCGAGGAGCTCTTCGACCGCCTGCGACTTCGTGTTGACGTAGCCGAGGACCTGGGCGAGACCGTCGTGCATCTCGCGCGCGATCCGCTCCCGCTCGGCGTGGATGGCAAGCGCCCGAAGCTCCCGCTGGAGCCGGTCGTTCTCGATCGCGATCGCCGCCTGGGCGGCGAGCGAGCCGAGCGTCTCGAGGTCACCGACGCCGAAGGCCCGCGGCCGGGCCGTCCCGACGGCCAGGGTTCCGACCGTGGCCCCACCGAGCTGGAGCGGTGAGGCGAGGTAGGAGACCGTGAACGCCGGCCGCAGGAATCGACGCCCGGCGAGGTCGGGACCACCCTCCGCGAGCGACGGCTCTTCCGGGCCCGCCTGGCCGCCGGACTCGTCGAATCCGGCGTCGGGACCGCTTCGCGAGACGAGCCGATCCTCGCCGTCGGCACCGACGAGGACGAGAGCGGCGATGTCGGCGGAGAGGAGCTTCCGGGCGTTGGCGGCGGTCGCCCGCAGGACCTCGCCGAGATCCGCCAGGGCCGTGATCGAGATGGTCATCGCCCGGAGCGCGCTCGCGGCCGCGTTGCGTGCCTCGAGCTCGTCATTCTGGACCCGGAGCTGGTGCTGGAGACGGTCGATGACCCGGAACGCGATCGTGGACAGGACGATCACGCCGGCGAGGACGGCCAGGGTCACGATCAACGTGTCGACCGGGAAGGGCAGCGCCTCGTCGAGGACCGTGTCGCTCAACAGCTCGACGACGAAGGTGGCCAGCACGGTGACCCCGATCGCCAGGTACTGCAGCCGGCGAAGCGTCATGACGAGCGATGCGGGGGCGCGTCGTCGAGACGGTCGACGAGCCGGCCGACGAGCTCGGCCTGCGAGGGATTCGCGTAACGGCGAGCCTCGTCGACGGCGAACCAGGCCACCCGGTCGATCTCGGGGAAGGTCGCCAGCCGGTCGCTGCCCGGCGGCCAGGGCATCTCGAACGTGTTCGAGGTCGACGCCGCGGGATCCAGGTCGCCCTCGACGGCCCAGCAGTGGACCCGCTTGCCGCTGGCCTGGACGACGGAGCCGAGGTCGATCGCGGCTGCGCCGGGGTCCCTGGCGACGGCGGACACCGCAAAGCCGGTCTCCTCCTCGAACTCGCGATCGGCCGCGTCGAGGAGCTCGTCGCCGTCGGCGGGCTCGCCCTTCGGGATCGTCCAGTGGCCGGCGTCCCGGTTCGTGAAGAACGGCCCGCCCGGATGCGCGAGGAGGACTTCGAGCGATCCGTCGCGACGCCTGTAGAGGAGGATCCCGGCGCTGACCTTGCGACTCACCGCTCGTGCCCCCGGCCTCGAGAGCGGTGGGCCCGCGCCAGCCGCCGGGTTTCGGCCACGCCCCGACTCGCGAAGTCGAAGATCGTGAACTGCCCGAGCTCACGCTTGCGTGAGAGGCGCAGCGCCACGAGCAGCAGGGCGTAGTCGAGGAGGCTCCGGAGGACGAGCTCGACGGGCAAGATGGAGAGCCGCCACAGGCCGTCCGTGAGGTCGAACACGGACCGCATCGTGCCACACGCCGACTCGCGGCGGCCGAGCCGTCGGAATCAGCGCGCGGCCATGACCGTGGCGTAGAGCGCCCCGAATGCCGTGGCCGTCCAGTCCGCGTCGTGGGCCTCGGCGAAGGCGCGGGCGGCTCGGCCGAGCGCCGCCCGGCGTCCCGGGTCTCGCGCCAGGGCGACGAGGGCCTCGCCCAGGGCCGCGGCGTCGCCGATGGGAACGGCGACCGCGGCCGGTGGGTCGGCCGTCGCGAGCTCCGCCACGAGGCCGACCGCGGTTCCCACGGTGGGCACCCCGGCCATCGCCGCCTCGAGGACGGCAACGGCCTGGGCCTCGTGGTGCGAGCCCTGGACGGCGATGTCCGCGTCGCCCCAGGCGGCCAGGACCTCGCCGTGGGTCCGGCCGCCCCGCAGGTTGACCACGCCGGAGAGGCCGAGAGCCCGGGCGAGGGCCGTCGTCGACCCGCCGAGCGTGTCCTCGCCGAACCAGTCGAGGACGACCCGGTCGCCCAGCTGCTCCCTCGCCACCGCCACGGCACCGAGGACGATCTCCGGCCCCTTGACCCGGTTGATGCTGGCCGCGACGACGAGGCGAACCCGGTCACCCGGGCTTCGGTCCGCCGGGCGGGAACCGGCGTTCGGCGGCTCGGTGCCGAGCGGGAGCCAGATCGCGTCGGGGCGCCGTGGAGCAACGAGGTCGAGCGCGAAGCGACTGCCTGCCGTCACCGCCGCCGCCCGCCGGAGCGCAAGCGCAGAGTGGCCGCGCCCGCGGACGGAGCGGGCGCCGCCGTAGCCGTGCCGCGGCAGCGCGACGAGCTCGCCGCCGGCGACGCTGGCGATGACCGGGACGCGGAGCAGCGCGCCGGCCGCGATGGCAATCGTGCTGCCCGGCCCGAGCCAGATCGCGTGAATGATGTCCGGGCGGAACTCCCGCAGCCCGGCGAGTGCGGCCGCGGCCACCCGGATCCGCCCCGGCGGCCTCGACCGCACCTGCCCGAGACATCGGATCCGGGCGCCTCGCAGCGCGTAGTCGGCGGCTCGCGACCGCTGCTCCGTGGCGATCACGAGGACGTCGTGCCGGGCGGCCAGCCGCCCGATCAGCGAGAGGAGGGCCGGGACGACCTCGTGGACGCCGTCAACGCCCACGCCTCCCGGCACGACGAGCGCGATCCGCATGGCTCGAAACGGTAGTCCCGCGCTGACGGCGACGCGCGCTCAATCCATCACGTCCCTTGCTCGATCAAACATGACGGGACTTGGCAGGTATGACGACTAGACTTCAGACATCAACGAACGCGGTCGGTGGATCGCCCAGTGAGGTTGGTGTCCCGATGCTCTACCTGACCCTTGGCCAGCTCATCCATGAGGAGCGACAGCGCGAGATCGAGCGCGCGCTCGAGGCCCGTCGCCTGCTCGACATCGTCCGGCGGGCGCGGTCGGCCGCGCCTCGCTCGAACAGGATCGGCAGCCGTCAGACGCCGGCCGGCGCCACCCCGTAGCGGTCGAGGACCCGCCGGGCGATCCGGACGAGTCGGTCGCGGATCTCCGGCGGGTCGAGGACCTCGATCGAGGATCCCGCCGCGAGCAACCGGGCGGGCACCTCGTCGGGCCAATCGAGGAGCAAGCGCAGGCGGAGCCAGCCGCCCGCGTCGGGCCCGGAGAGTCGTTCCGCGGCGGCCACGGCCTGCGACCCGACCGCGTTGCGAAGGTGATCGAGTCGATCCGGATCGGCCCGGACGACGACCTCGATCCTGGGAGCCTCCCGCTCGTAGGCCGCCGACGACTCTGCCCAGAACGACCCGAGATCGAAGCCCGCCGGTCGTTCGAAGCGCTCGTCGATCGGGGTCGTTCCTCGAACACGCGAGACGCGATAGGTCCGTGCCTCGCCATCGGCGAGGGCGACCAGGTACCAGACTCCGGCCTTCAGGACGAGCCCGAGCGGGTCAAGGCGCCTCGACACGACGCTCTCGCCGCGGTCGTACTCGATGTCCACCCGCTGCCCGTTCCAGACCGCGTCGGCGAGCTGGGCCAGGGCGGGCACCGATTCGCCGGCCTGGAACCAGCCTGCGGCGTCGAGGTGGAAGCGTTCGACGAGGCGGGTCGCGCGTCCCCTGAGCTCGCCCGGAAGCGCGGCCAGGACCTTGAGCCTGGCGGCGGCCACGACGGTCCCGAGGCCCAGCTCGGCTGCCGGCCCGGGCAGGCCGGACAGGAACAGGGCCTCGGCTTCATCGGCCGTCAGCCCGGTCAGCCGGGTCCGGTAGCCGTCGACGAGCCGGATCCCGCCGTGCAAGCCGCGTTCGGCGTAGATCGGCACGCCCGATTCCGCCAGCGCCTGGACGTCCCGATGGACGGTCCGGATCGAGACCTCCAGCTCCCGGGCCAGCTCGGCGGCCGTCAGCTGGCCTCGCGTCTGGAGGAGCAGCAGCAGCGAGACGAGCCGCGACGCACGCATCGCGCCGGATCATACCCTGAAATATGTCGCATGTTGTCCTGTTTTGCCGAATGGTAGCCGCGATCAGCCCGTCGCCCCCGACGGCGGGACGTCGTCGTTGACGCTTCGGACGTTAATCCCGATAATCTGACTCGGGATTACAGAGCGAAGCCGCGATGGCGCCCGGACCCGATCGAGCGCCCGGAACTACCCGGAGACCTGATGACCTCTGCCAAGACGCGCGAAGCCGTCGTCGACCGCCGTGACGAGTACGCCTTCCACGACGACATCGCCTACCTGCGCGAGACGAAGCGAGGGCTGACGCGCGACACGGTCGAGGAGATCAGCCGGATCAAGGAGGAGCCCGACTGGATGCTCCAGTCCCGGCTCCGCGCCTACGACCACTTCCTGAAGCGCCCGATGCCGATGTGGACGGACGGCCTCGACAAGATCGACTTCGACAAGATCGTCTACTACCGCAAGCCGTCCGAGCGCGAAGAGAAGTCGTGGGACGACGTCCCCGACCAGATCAAGGCGACGTTCGAGAAGCTCGGCATTCCCGAGGCGGAGCGGAAGTTCCTCGCCGGCGTCGGCGCCCAGTACGACTCCGAGGTCGTCTACCACTCCGTCAAGGAGGAGCTCTCCAAGCTCGGCGTCGTCTTCATGGGCACGGACCAGGGGCTGATCGAGTACCCGGAGATCTTCCGCAAGTTCTACGGGACGGTGGTGCCCCACGAGGACAACAAGTTCTCGGCCCTCAACGGCGCGGTCTGGTCCGGCGGCTCGTTCGTCTACGTCCCGAAGGGGGTCGAGGTCCCGCTCCCGCTCCAGGCCTACTTCCGGATCAACGGCGAGAATACCGGCCAGTTCGAGCGGACGCTCATCGTCGTCGACGAGGGGGCCAAGGTCCACTACATCGAGGGTTGCACGGCCCCGATCTACGCGACCGACTCGCTCCATGTCGCGGTCGTCGAGGTCATCGCCCTGCCCTGCTCGAAGGTCCGCTACACGACGATCCAGAACTGGTCGAACGACGTCTACAACCTCGTCACGAAGCGGGCCCACGCCCATGAGCGGGCGACGGTCGAGTGGATCGACGCGAACACGGGATCCCGCAAGACCGTCAAGTTCCCGAGCATCTACCTCCGCGGCGAGGGCGCCAGCGCCGACATCATCTCGGTCGCCGTGGCCGGCAGGGGACAGCACCAGGACACCGGCGCGAAGGCGATCCACCTGGCCCCGAACACGACCTCCCGGATCGTGTCGAAGTCAGTGTCGAAGGACGGCGGACGGGCCACGTACCGCGGCCATCTGAAGGTCTCGCCGGGCGCGACAGGCGTCGTCGCGAGCGTTCGCTGCGATGCGCTCATGCTCGACGATGAGAGCCGCAGCGACACCTACCCCTACATCGACATCCAGGAAGACGACACGACGATGACCCACGAGGCCACCGTCGGGAAGATCAGCGCCGACCAGATCTTCTACCTGATGAGCCGCGGCCTGACCGAGAACGAGGCCCAGAACCTCGTCATCCAGGGCTTCCTCGAGGTCTTCACGAAGGAGCTGCCGATGGAGTACGCCATCGAGTTCAACCGGCTCGTGAAGCTCGAGATGGAGGGCTCGCTCGGGTGACCTCGACCTCCCAGCCGGAGGCCGTTCCCGCCTCGAACACCGACACTGGCCCAGCCCCGGCCCGGCCCCCGCGGGCGCTCCGGCGCGCCCCGGCCGACCTGCCCTTCCGCTTCGCCGACCGCGGCCTCGCCCAGGCTCTCGCCGCCGAGCGTTCCGAGCCGGCCTGGCTCCGAGACGAGCGGATCGCGGCCTGCCAGGCGTTCGAGGCGCTGCCGGTCGAGTCGAATCAGCTCTACACGCCGTATGTCGACCTCCGAGCGGCGGTCCTCGACGACGTTCGCCCGTGGGTCCGGACCGCATCGGTGCCGGACGACGCGTCGGCTGCTGCTGCCGCCTCGCTGCCCGACGGCGTCGACGGGATCATCGACCTCCGCGAAGACCAGGTCGTTGCGCTCGCCCTGTCACCGGCGGCGAAGGCCGCCGGGGTGGTGCTCGAGACGTTCGGCACGGCGCTCGACCGAGATCCGGAGGGCTTCCGGGCCGACCTCGAGCGCGGGACCCTGCCCGACGGCGACAAGCTCGCCCAGCTCGCCCGCGGGTTCTGGAGCCAGGGCGTCCGGCTCGTGGTCCCCGACCGGGTCCGGCTCGCCCACCCGATCCTCGTTCGTTGGGGCAGCGGCAACCCCGGCCTTGCGCTGGTGACGCGGACGCTCGTCCGCCTCGGCGCCGGTGCCGACATCTCCCTCGTCGAGGAGCAGGTCCCGTCCGGCGCGGACGTGGAGTGCGCCGAGGGCGAGACGGTGCCCCAGGGCTTCTTCCACGGCACGACCGAGATCGTTCTCGGGGCCGACGCCCGGCTCGCTGTCGCCGCGATCCAGGACCTCGGCCCGCGCCAGGTCGCCTTCCAGCACCGGACCGCCCGGATCGGCGAGGGCGCCGCGCTCCACTGGGCGCTCGCCCAGCTCGGCTCGCGCCTCGTCCGCTCGCGGGTCGACAACCGCCTCGAGGGTGACCGGAGCTCGGTCGAGCAGGCCGAGATCGTGTTCGGCGGCGAGGAGCAGCTGTTCGATCTGACCAGCTACACCCGCCACCTCGGCCGGGACACGACCGGCAACCTCCTGTCCAAGGGCGCCCTCCTCGACCGGGCCCGGTCGTACATGAAGGGCCTGATCACGATCGAGAAGACGGCCGTCGGGACGGACTCGTTCCTCGGCGAGTTCGGGATGAACCTGTCGAGGGCGACCCGGGCCGTCGCCATTCCGTCGCTCGAGATCGACCAGCCGGACTGCCGGCGGGCCGCCCACTCCTCCTCGGTCGGTCCGATCGACTCGAACCAGCTCTTCTACCTCGAGTCGCGCGGCATCGCGCCCGACGAGGCCCGCAAGTTCATCGTCCTCGGCTTCCTCGAGCCGGTCGTCGCGCGCGTCCCGCTCGAGGCGACCCAGGAACGGCTCCGCGAGCTGCTCGAGGCGAAGTGGGCCGCGGGAGCGACCGCGGCCGCGGGCTCGACCGGCGCCGCCGCCTGACCGCGAGCATCCCGGGATGCGGCGGATCGACCTCCTGGCCCTCGACGACGTGCCAGAGGGCACGATGCAGATGGCCTGGGTCGACGGCACGGACCAGGTCATCGTCGTCCACACCGGCGGCGTGATCCGGGCCTACCAGGGGATCTGCACCCACGAGTACTTCGAGCTCGACAAGGGCTTCCTGACGGGCGGTGGGTCACCCGGCCCGAACGGCCAGCCTGCCGGCACGCTGACCTGCGCCCTCCACCTGAGCCGCTTCGACCTGGCGGACGGCGAGGCCCTCGACCCGCCCGCCGAGCTACCCCTCGCTCGCTATGACGTCGTCATCGACGACGGCCGGGTGATCATCGAGGTCTCCGACGGCCCGCTCGAGGTCAACGAGTAGGCGAGGGCTACGGCGCCAGGGCCAGGGTCGAGGCCGCGCTCCCCTCGATCGCGGGCCAGCTGAACGGCAGCGGCACGGTGCCGCCGGTTGCCCAATCATCGATGAGGTCGCCGTAGTGGCGATCGAACGGGTTGCCGCCGTTGCCGGTCGTGATGACGATCCGGCCCTCGTCGACGGCCGACATGTCGACCGTCAGCCGGTATGACGGGCCGTTGGTCACGTCGAAGACGTGGTCGAGACCAACCGGGGCGTAGCCCGGGTCCTCCGGGTCAGGGAACGCCCGCCACTCCTGGTAGTAGTTGTTGAAGAGGGCGCCGTCGGCGCCCTGGACCTGGCGTGGTCCGCTGTTGAAGTACCACTCCAGCGGCCCGATCCCCGACAGCCCCAGGCTCTGCTCCCGGAAGTCGACCGTGTGGATCCGGCCCCAGGTCCAGCGGGCCGGCGCGCCGATCGCCGATCGCAGCTCCACGCCGGTCCGATCGAGCGCCGCGGAGATGACGTCGCGGGCCCGCTCCGTCGTCGCCGTCGTGACGTCGTCCCACCACGGGCTGGCGCCATCGTTGAGCGCTGCGATCAGGGCCTGCCACGAGAACGGCGAGCCGATCCAGTCGCGAGTCAGGAGACCGAGCTCATCTTCGAAGATCGCCCGGGTCAGGACGAACTCGGTCGCGATGTACGCGGCGCAGCCGGCCGAGTCGACGGGGCAGGTCCGGTCCCAGCTCCGGATCCGGTCAAGAAGCAGGCGGCCGTCGGCCGTCTGGGGCTTCGCTTCGCCGACGATGCCCGGGACGATCTGGTCGGCGCGGAGGACGTAGGTATCCACCTGGATCCGCCGGAGGTCGGCGGGCGTGATCGTCCCCGCCGGCAGCGCGGTGACGAGGTCGCTGATCCGCTGGGCCCGGTAGCCGGGATCCCAGTCGTCGGCGACGTAGTACGGGTAGCCGGCGTCGACGGCCGCGTTGTTGGCGGTGGCGATGACGCCGCTCGGGGGGTCGTACTGCCAGGGCAGGTCGTCGAACGGGATGTAGCCGGTCCACTCGTCCGCCCCGGACGCGCCGTCACGGATCCGGTCGCCGGTCGGCGCACCGGCGCGAATCGGAACAAGCCCGGGAAACTGGTAGCCGATGTGACCGTCGGCGTCGGCGTAGACAAAGTTCTGGCTCGGCGAGCCATAGCCCCGCAGGGCCTCGCGGAAGCCGTCGAAGTCCGCGACCGTGTTGAGCCGGAAGATCGAGGTGAACGCTCCGTCGGCCTCGCGGATCGACGTCCACGACAGCGCTACCGGCGCCTCGCCCTCGAGGCGGGTGTCGACGTCGTTGAGGATCGGGCCGTGGCGGGTCGAGCGGACCTCGATCGTGACGTCGTCGCCGCCGGCGACCTTGATCGTCTCGGTCCTGACCTCGAACGGGACGGACTGGCCCTCGAAGAGGTAGTGGCTCGGGTCGGTCGGGTCGACCGTCTCGCGGAACAGGTCCTGGACGTCGGGCCCGACGTTCGTCGCGCCCCATGCGACCCGGGCGTTGTGGCCGAGGACGACCGCCGGGACGCCGGGGAAGGAGACTCCGGTGACATCGAACGGGCAGTTGGGCGACACGACCCGGCAGTGCAGCCCGTTCATGATCCAGACGCTCGGCATGTTGAACCCAAGGTGGGGGTCGTTCGCCAGCAGGGCCCCGCCGGTCGCCGACAGCGAGCCCGAGACGACCCAGTCGTTCGAGCCGATCCCATGGCTGCCGACAAGGCTGGCAGCACCGTCCGGCCCGGCAGAGGCGTCGAGCCCGGCCAGGGCCAGCACCTGGGCGCCGAGGTCGGCGAGGTCGTGCCAGGCGCCGGCGACGTCGCTCGACATCGTCGTCGGCGCCGGCAGGGCGGCGGTCGATCCGGTCGAGCCGGTGATCGAGGCGCTCGCACCCGTCACGCCGGCGCCGCCCGAACCCTGGAGGCCGGCCGGGGTGATGACCGGCGCGTCCGGGCCGTAGGCCGGAAAGAGGTCATCGGTCCGGGCCGGCGAGCCGAGCCGGGCGTCGGCCAGGAGCCGGAAGATCTCGGCGTCCATGTTCCCGCCCAGGTTCCAGGCCTGGACCTTCTGCCAGGCCGCCGAGTCGAGCGGCGTCCACGGCTCGGGCGTGTAGCCGCCGAGCCCGCCGGTCCCGGCGAGCAGCCCGGCGACGACGAACGGCGCCGGGAACGAGCCCGCGTGATCGCCGATCCAGGCGTTGACCCCGTCGGCGTAGGCCTGGAGGGCGTCCCGTGCGTCCTGCGGCATCGCCTCGAGGTCGCGCTGCGCAGCCTGGCGCCAGCCGAGCGTCCGGATGAAGCGGTCGGTGTCGACCCGGGCCTCACCGAAGAGCTCGGACAGGCGGCCCGAGCTGATGTGGCGCCAGACCTCCATCTGCCACATTCGCTCCTGGGCGTGGACGTAGCCCTGGGCCAGGAACAGGTCGTGGGGCGTGTCGGCCTGGATCTCGATGATCCCGGCGTTGTCGCGGATCACCGTCACCGGCGCCTGCAGCCCGGCGATCCGGATCGTGCCCGACGTCTGCGGCAGCCCGCGGGCGGTGACGAGCGCCAGCCCCCCGACCACGACGACCAGAACGACGACCACGACGAGGGCGAGGCCCCGAAGGCCCCAGCGAACGACCCGCACCCAGCCCCTCCTGTCGACGCAGCGCCCGGGCCCGGAAAATGCCCTTCGGCGTCGCGGCTAGTCTGCCGCGCCCGAGGTCGCCGTGCGCGTCGTCAGCGCGGCAGCTCGGTGCCGAGACCGCGCGCCGCGGCCGCGCGGACGATCGCGTCGGCGAACACGACGTCCGCCAGCCCGACCCCGAGATGCGTGACGACGACTCGACCGGCGGGCCGGGCGGTGCCGGCGAGGATCGCCTCGCCGACCATCGCGTCCGGATCCGGATAGCCGTCGAAGTTGCCGGCGTCGCGATTGGCCAGGTACTGCTCACGCTGGTCGACGAGGAACAGGGCGGCCTCGCTGGCCACCTCCGCGGCGCAGTACGTGGCGTAGTCGATCGGCACGATCGTGGCTCCCGGCGCCAGCCAGTCGTTGGTCATCGATTGGCGCTCCTCGGGCGGGCCGAACGAGGCCGCGCTGAGGACGACGTCGGCCTCGGCGACGGCGTCGCGGGCGGTCTCGTGCACCGTGACCGACGCGATCCCGTCGGTCGTGCGGGCCGTGCCGGCGAGCCGCTCCGCCCGGGCCCGGTCGCGATCGAACAGGCGGAGCTCCGCGCCGGGCAGGACGTGGCCGAAGACGGGCAGGTGCGAGTGGCCCTGCACGCCGGCCCCGATGAGGGCGATCCGTGGCGCCCTGCCCTTGACCGCGGGCCCGAAGTGCCGGAGCGCGACACCCGACACGGCTGCCGTTCGCTGGGCCGTGATCGGCCCGCCGTCCAGGGCGGCCGTGGGGAAGCCGGTCTGTGCGTCATTGAGGATCACGGTCGCGCTGATGCCGGGCAGGCCGAGGGCGGTGTTCGTGGCGAACCCGGCGACCCACTTCATGCCGACGAGGTCGCCGGCCAGCGACTCGCCCCGGTAGATCGCCGGCATCGCATGCATGAACGAGGCGGCCGGCCGCGGGTGGACGGCGAGCTTCGGCGGGAGCTCGGACCCGCCCGGAGTCGCGAGCGCCACGAGCACTCGCTCCGCGAGGGCGAGCCGCTCAGGTGTCGGCGGCATCGCCGCCTCGACGTCCGCGGCCGAAAGCCAGCGCAGCGGAGGCAGGGAGGGTTCGCTCGGCATGGCCGCGAGTGTACCGCCGGCAGGGGCCCGTCGGGGCCGGAGCGGCTACGATGCCACGCATGCCGATCGACCTCGAGCAGAGCCTCGAGAACCTGAAGCTCGAACGCGACGCGATCCGCCTGTACGACGCCCTCGCCGCGATCGAGAAGGATCCGGCCCGGGCCGCAGCCTTCGAGACGATCGCCGCCAACGAGCGACGCCACGCCGAGATCTGGGCGACCCGCCTGGCCCAGCTCGGCGCCACGGTGCCACCGCCCGGCGGCCCTCGCTTCCGCGTCCGCACGGTCATCGCCCTCGCCCAAATCTTCGGGACGCATGCGGTCCGCGAGCTCGTGGTGGCCCTCGAGGGCAACGAGGAAGCGACCTACATGGCCCAGGCCAGCCCCGAGGTGGAGGCAATCGCCGCCGACGAGCGTGAGCACGCGGCCATCTGGCGGCGAATCTCGGCCGACCGCACGAACGGGTCGGGCGTCGCGGGCGGGACCGTTCCGGACGGGGCGCGGGCCGCGGTGCGCGGAGGTCCTGCCGAACATGCGCGAGCCGCCGCGCAGCTCGTCAACCCAAGTCAGATCGCGTCTCGGGAACGCTGGCACCGAGCCAGCCGGTCGGGCACCCTGCGGGCGATCATCTTCGGAGTGTCCGACGGGCTCGTCTCCAACCTCGCCCTCGTCATGGGTGTCGCCGGCGCGGGCAGCTCGGTCGGTAACGGGGGGTTCGTCCTGCTCGCCGGCGTCGCCGGCCTGCTGGCCGGGGCCTTCTCGATGGCCGCCGGGGAATACATCTCGATGCAGTCCCAGCGCGAGCTCTTCGAACGGCAGATCGCCCTGGAGCGGGCGGAGCTCGAGGCGATGCCCGAGGAGGAGCAACAGGAGTTGGCCGCAATCTTCCAGGCGAAGGGCTTTACGCGAGAGGAGGCGCAGACGATCGCCGCTCGGATGTTCAAGGATCCCCAGCACGCTCTCGACACGCTCGTCCGCGAGGAGCTGGGCCTGGACCCCGACGAACTCGGCTCGGCGTGGGGCGCCGCCTTCGGCTCCTTCATCGCCTTCGCGATCGGCGCGATCATCCCGGTCGTGCCGTACCTGTTCGGCTCCGGCGGGACCTCCTTCTGGGTGGCCATCATCGCCTCGCTCGTGGCGCTCTTCCTGGTGGGCGCCGGCGTCAGCCTCCTCACGGGACGAAGCCTCGTCTTCTCGGGAGCACGCCAGGTCGGGATCGGCGCCGCCGCCGCCGGCGTGACCTACCTCGTCGGTACGGCGATCGGCGTCTCGGTCGCGGGATGACCCGTGCCTGACCTGCGGGCCGTCCTCATCGCCGTCGGGGTCGGCGGCGGCGTCGCGGCGTACACCTCGCTGTGGTGGCATTGGCCCATTGCCCTCGTCATCGGCGCGGCCATCCTCATCGGCGGGCTCGCCCTCACCGGGACGATCTCGGTCCGACCGGACGGCCGAGCAGCGGACGATGCCTGGCAGGCCGCCGCTCCGGACCTGCAGCCCACCCCGGACGAGCCGCCGGACGGGATCGAGGCCCGTCGCCCACCGGGACCGCGGGCCACTGGCCGGGACCTGCCGTCCGGTGACTGATCTGCGAGGGCGCCTGCGCGCGGAGGGCCTCTCGCCGGGATCGTGGTCCAACGGGCCCGGCGATCGCTATGCCGCCCATGCCCACGGTTACGACAAGGTCCTGGTCTGCGAATCCGGGTCGATTCGGTTCGGGTTGCCGGACGAGGACCGGTCCGTGGAGCTCGTGGTCGGCGACCGGCTCGAGCTGCCCGCCGGGACGCGCCACGACGCGACGGTCGGACCGGCCGGCGTCACCTGCCTCGAGGCCCACCTTCCCGCCGGCAGCCTGGGTAGCCTGCGGAACCGGCCGGCCGCTGGCTGGTAACGGGAATCCGCGCGGTCCAGGCGGACAACTAGGCCGGCGGCTCCGGCCGAGTCCCACCCGGGCGGGATGCGAGCTCGGCTGCGACGGGCGGCGTCGCGGGCATAGCGTCCGCCGCCCGGGCGGCCGAAGGGGTCGGCCCATTGGGCGCGGCATCCATCGCCACGATGCGGTCCGGCGGGGCCAGGAGCCGGTACTCGCGATGCTCGCGGAGGATCGCCTCGACGTCGACCGGATCGAGCGGCCGTCGCGCGCCACCCCCGAGGCGAGAGGCGATCCAGGCCGCCTCTGCCGGGAGCTCCTCATCGTCGATGTCCTGCTCGCGTCGTGCGCCGTCGAGGAAGACGACCGCGACGAGGCCCCCGCCGGCGACGAGGCCGACCAGGAGCAGCCACCATTGGAACTCGGCCATCAGGGCTGACCCACGGTGCGACGCATCGGGTGCGAGTCTACGGTGATCGTCCGCAGTCCGCCCGAGCGTCGCGCCTTGGCCGTGTCGCCCGGCGCAGGCCATCGGCGGAGCGACGCCGGTCACGCCAGTACACTGCCGGACCATGATCGACATCACCCCGGACGCGATCGCCCTCCAGCTCGGCCCGATCCCCCTCTACTGGTACGGGGTCGCCTACGCCGTCGGGCTGGCGGTCTCCTACGCGGTCCTCGTCCGGCAGGCACGGCGCTTCGGCCAGGACCCCGACCTCGTCGGCAACGAAATCATCATCATCGCGGTCGCCGCGCTGATCGGGGGCCGGCTCTACCACGTCATCGACCAGTGGCAGCTCTACCGCGACGACCTCCCCAAGATCTTCCTGCCACCCTACTCGGGCCTCGGCGTCTACGGCGGACTCGTCACGGGCGTGATCGCCTTCGTCATCCTCGTCCGCTATCACCGGGTCAACCCCTGGGTCTGGGCGGACATCGTCGCCCCGGCGCTGTTCACGATGCAGGCGATCGGCCGCTGGGGGAACTTCTTCAACCAGGAGCTCTACGGGCCGCCGACGAACCTGCCCTGGGGCATCGCCATCGACTGCGCCCACCGCGTGGCGGCCTATCCGTGCAGCACGTTTCCGGAAGCAACGACGGGGTTCCACCCGCTGTTCCTGTACGAATCGATCTCCGGGCTGACCGGGGCGCTCGTCCTCATCTGGCTGTCGCGGCGACGGCCGTATCCGCTCCGGCCCGGCGATCAGGCTCTGATCTTCTTCATCTGGTACCCGGTCGTGCGCTTCCTCCTCGAGAACCTGCGGACGGGCAACTGGATCGTGGCCGGGATCGCCACCGCCCAGATCATGTCCGTGCTCTTCGCCCTCGGGGCGTTCCTGTTCCTCCTGTACCGGCATCGGTCGAGCGACGCGGGGACGACCGCCGAGGGTGACGACACCTGGGAGGACGGCGCCTCGGAGGACAGCGCCTTGGAGGCCGGCGACCGGGAAGGCGAGCCCGGCGAGCCAGCCGAGCCCGGCGAGCCAGCCGAGCCCGGTGAGTCCGGCGAGCCAACCGAGCCCGACGAGCCCGACGAGCCCGACGAGCCAGGTGGGCCCGGCGAGCAAGCCGAATCAGGCGAGCCAGCCGAATCAGGCGAGCCAGCCGAGCCCGGTGAGTCCGGCGAGCCCGGTGAGTCCGGCGAGCCGCCGGGGTCCGGGCAGGGGCCCGACCGCGAGACCGGCCGCGGACCGGATGCCGGCCCGCCTCCGCAGCCACAACCCTGACAGCCTTGAGCGCCGAGCACGGCCCGCCGAGGAGCGCCCGCGGGCTGCCGCCGGCAAGGGTTGCCCCCCAGGCCCTGGCCATGGCTCGGGGCGACGCCCGCGAGGGCCTCGACTGGCTGGGCCGCTCCCCCTGGGTCGGGTCCACGCCGACCTATCGAGCCGCCCGCTTCGTGGCGCGGTTCGTCCTGTTCGTGCTCTTCCGGTTTCGCATCCGCGCGGACGGGCGGGAGCATCTGCCGTCGGCCGGCGGCTACATCCTCATGGGAGCGGCCCACCGCGGCTGGATGGACCCGTTTCTCGTCCTCCACGCCCTCCCGCCCACGCCGCGGGCGTGGTTCCTCGGCGGCGCGGCGTCGGTGTTCGCCTCCCCCTGGCGCGAGCGGCTGACCCGTCGCGTCGGGGGGCTCCTGCCGGTCTGGCGCGGCGGCGTCGGAATCGATCAGCACGTCCGATCCGCCCGGGCTGTGCTCGGAGCCGGCGGCGTGTTCGTCCAGATGCCCGAGGGAACCGTGAGCGGCCCGCCCGGGAGAATCGGCCCATTCCGGACCGGGGCGGCCCTCATCGCGCTTCGGACCGGCGCGCCGATCGTGCCCTTCGCGATGGCGGGGACGGAGGAGCTCTACCTCGGCCGGCGAATGGCCTCGCGGATCCTGCCGGCGACGAGCGTGGAGGAGCTGCTCGGAACCGACTGGGACGGCGTCGTCCCGCCGGCCGACAGCCGCGACGAGATCGCCCTCGCCCGGCGCTTGAGCGACGCGCTGGCCGCGCGGCTCGGGCCGGCGGTCGCGGCGCTCCAGCCCTGGACGGAGGATCCGCCCGCCCGGCCCCGTCGCCTCCGCCGCGGGCTCACCTGGCTGTTCCTCGCCCCGGGCCGCCTCGATCGCTGAGCCGCGCCGCGCCCGGTCAGCCACCCCGCGGCGACCCGGCTCCGTGTCACCACCCCGGGCGACCCCCGCCTCCCGGGTCGCCACCCCGGGCAACCCCCGCCCGGCTATCCTCGCCGCGATGCAGTACGCGGAGTCGGTCCTCGATCTCGTCGGTGGAACGCCGTTGGTCCGGTTGACCCGGGTCACCCGCGACCTCGGCCCGGTGGAGGCACAGCCCCTCATCCTGGCCAAGCTCGAGGCGCTCAACCCGGGCGGCTCGGTCAAGGACCGGATCGGCCTGCCGATGATCGAGGCGGCCGAGCGTGACGGGCTCCTGAAGCCGGGCGGGACGATCATCGAGCCGACGTCGGGCAACACCGGCCACGGCCTGGCGATCGCCGCCGCCCTCAAGGGCTATCGCTGCATCTTCGTCATGGCCGACAAGCAGTCGCCCGAGAAGCAGGCCCTCCTGCGGGCATATGGCGCCGAGGTCGTGCTCTGCCCCACGAACGTCGAGCCCGAGTCGCCTGAGTCCTACTACTCGGTCGCGGCCCGCCTCGCCCGGGACATTCCCGGCGCCTTCAAGCCGGACCAGTACTGGAACATGGAGAACCCGGCTGCCCACGAGCGGACGACGGGGCCGGAGATCTGGGACCAGACCGAGGGCCGGATCAGCCATCTCGTCGCGAGCGCCGGGACGGGCGGGACGGTGTCCGGAGCGGGCCGTTTCCTGAAGTCGAAGAATCCCGCAGTGACGATCGTCGGCGCCGACCCCGAGGGCAGCGTCCTTTCCGGTGACACGGCGAGGCCCTACCTCCAGGAGGGGATCGGCGAAGACTTCCTGCCCGGCACGCACGACCCGTCCGTCGTCGATCGATGGGTCCGCGTCTCCGACCGGGACGCGTTCCTCATGGCCCGTCGGATCACCCGCGAGGAGGGGATCCTGGCCGGCGAATCGTGCGGCACCGCCATGGTCGCGGCGCTCGACGAGGCCCGCCGGGTC
This sequence comes from uncultured Chloroflexia bacterium, assembly GCA_963719145.1. Lineage (GTDB taxonomy): Bacteria > Chloroflexota > Limnocylindria > Limnocylindrales > CSP1-4 > UBA5189. Next base: position 187,607 of record CAVRAX010000003.1, on the reverse strand, counting down.
ATGGCCGATGGACCGGCCGCCGTCCGCGACGCGGTCATGGTCGTGATCCTGCCGGACGGCGGCCGCTCGTATCTCTCGAAGCTCTACAACGACGAGTGGATGCGGGCCAACGGGCTCCTGGCGACGACCGGGGCGGTCATCCGGGTTGGCGACCTCCTGGCCGCCCGGCACCACGGCACCGAGCTGCCCGACGTCGTCGTCGCCCGGACGACCGACCGGGTCGGGGCGGCCATCGACCTCCTCCAGCTCTACGGCATCAGCCAGCTCCCGGTCTCGCAGGAGGCCGATGGTGATGCGCTCGACGGGATCGTCGGTTCGGTGAGCGAGCAGGGCCTGCTCGATCGGGCCTATCGCAACCCCGAGGTCGTCGAGCGGACGATCGGCGAGGTCATGGACCGGCCCTTCCCGACGGTGGTCGTCGAGGCCTCGCTGGACGACGCGTTCGCCCTCCTCGCCGGCGGCAGCCCTGCCGCCCTGGCGGTCCGGGCCGGTCGCCCTGCCGGCGTGATCACGAAGCTCGACCTCCTCGAGTACCTCGCGCATAGCCGTGGGTAGGTCCCGAAGCGGCGCGGCCGACCCACCACCGGATTGAGATCGCCCGCCCACGCTCACGAGCCGCGACGCGGCTCCCGGCTTTCCGCCCGCACGATTCGATCGGGGTCGAGCCCGGCGCGCTCGGCCGCCTTCCGGACGATCTCAGCGGAGCGGGCCTCGAACACGAGGAGGCACGTTTCCTCCTCGGCGATGAAGATTGATCGGAGATAGTGGATCCCCTCGCCGGCGGCCTCCAACTGGCCGGCAACCCCGATCGTCCGGGCGATGGTCTGGTCCGGCTCGCCCGCAACGTCCCGGGACAGGTACGTCTCGACGACGAACGTCATCACCCGGTCATCGTGCGGGCGCTTGCCGCCGCATCGAAACTGTGGCGACCCACACACCTTGTCCCGGCCACGACACCGCGCGCGTGGAGCGACGTCAGCCCTTGCGCCGGGATCGACGCCGGGCATGATGCACGGCTATGGACGGCGCGCGCGACCTGGTGGGCCGCGAGGCGGAGCTGGCGGCGATCTCCCGCTTCCTCGCCACGGGCGAGGCGCTGCCGGCCGCCCTCCTCGTCGAAGGCCCGGCCGGCGTCGGCAAGACCACCCTCTGGCGCGAAGGGGCCGAGCGGGCAGCGAGAGCCGGCTATCGGGTGCTCTCGTGCCGGCCGGCGGGGACCGAGGCGCATCTCAGCTTCGGTGCCCTGACCGACCTCTTCGTCGATGACATCGCGGATGTGCTGCCGCGGCTTCCGGCGCCCCAGCGTCGCGCGATCGAGGTCGTGCTCCTCCTCGAGGATGATGACGGCCGGCCTGCCGAGCCACGGACCGTTGCCGCCGGCGTCCTCAGCCTGGTGCGCGAGCTTGCGCGCGACCAGCCGATCCTCCTCGCGATCGACGACGCGCAATGGCTCGATCCGGCGTCCGAGATGGTGCTCGAGTACGTTCTGCGGCGCCTCGGGACGGCCCCGGTCGCGGTGCTCGCGTCGCGGCGCGCCGACCCGCTCGCGGACAGCTCGCCTGGTGGAGATGGGCGCGGGCTGGACCTCGAGCGCGCCCTCGAGCGGCCACCGGTCCGGGTCGAGCTCGGCCCGCTGAGCATCGGCGCCATCCATCGAATCCTCCGGATTCGGACGCGAGAGACCGTTCCGAGGCCGCTCCTCCGGCGCATTCACGAGGCGTCCGGCGGCAATCCCTTCTACGCGTTGGAGATCGCCCGGGCCATGGACACCGGCAAGGGCGACTGGACGGCCGGGGAGCCGCTGGCGCTCAGCTCGAGCCTCAACGACCTCCTGGTCGGCCGCTTCGCCGGGCTCAGCAGCGAAACGCGCGCCGCCCTGTTCGTCGTGTCGGCGGTCTCGCCGTCGACGCCATCCCTGGTCGAACGGGTGATCGGCGCATCTGCCCGTGACGTGCTCCAGCCGGCAGTCACCGCCGCGATCATCCGGCTGGATGAGGACCGCGTCGAGTTCGTGCATCCGTTGCTGGCCGCCGCGGCCCATGCGCTGCAACCCTCCCCCGAGCGGCGTGCGTGGCACGCTCGGATCGCCGAGGCGGTGATCGAGCCCGAAGCGCGGGCTGCCCACCTCGCGCTGGCCAAGCCGGGTCCCGATCCCCAGGTCGCGGAGCTCCTCCACGCCGCCGGAGAGCATGCCCGAATGCGGGGAGCGCCGGCGGCGGCGGGCGAGCTCTTCGCCGAGGCGATCCGTCGGCTGCCCGAGGAAGAGATCGAACGGCGCGGGGCCTGGACGGTCGAGGCGGCGCCGGTCCTTCGACACGCCGGCGACACCCGCCTGGCGCGCTCGCTCGTCGAACGTGCGATCGACGAGCTGCCGCCCGGGCCGATCCGATCCGACGCCCTGCTGGCGCTGTCGCGACTCGTCGAAGGCGATGCCGGCGGTGACGCGCTCGAGCTCGAGCTGATCGGCCGGGCCCTCGACGACGCCGGCGGCGATCCCGCTCGAAGGGCCGCCGCCCTGCTCAGCCGCGAGATGTGGGAGCGGCACCAGGACCGCCTGGCCGACGCGCTCGAGGTGGCTCGCGAGGCCCTCGCCCTGGCCGAGAAGACGGACGACGAGCTGTTGCTGGCCGGCGCGCTGACTCGGACCGCCGATCTCGAGGTCCTGCTCGGCCTGGCGAGCGACCCGCTCGCGCGGTTCGAGCGGGCGCTCGACGCCGGCCGCGAGCTGCATCTCGAGGCCAAGGAGGACTCACCCAGATCCATGCTCGCGGTCTGCCTCGTACGCGCCGGCCGGATCGACGAGGCACGCTCCCTGCTCACCGGCGAACGGGAACGTGCGATCGCCTATGGCGACGAAGCGAGCCTCGAGATCCTGTGTCTCTTCCTGACCGAGCTCGAGTGGCTCGGCGGCAGCTGGGACCTTGCGCAGGCGTACGCGGAGGAAGGACTCCTCGTCGCGGACCAGGCAGAGTCGCGAATGATGGAGGGGGCCATCTCCGCGCTGCTGGCGCTGGTCGAGGGCTCCCGCGGCGACGTGGATGGCGCGCGGACGCGCGGGGTCCGCGCCCTGGCCCAGCTCGATGAAGTCGGCGATCGGTCGTACTCGACGTATGCCTCGCACATCCTGGGCTTCATCGAGCTCTCCGCCGGGAACCCGTCGGCCGCGCACGACCGCTTCGGGTCCATCTCGGTCGAGCAGGGCATCGAGGGGACGAAGCGCCTCGCCTTCATCGGCGACGAGATCGAAGCGCTCGTGCTCCTCGGTCGGATCGACGAGGCGGGCGCGCTTGCCGACGAACTGCAGCGTCGGGGTGAGCTGCTCCATCGCCCAACCCTGCTGGCGACGGCTGCGCGCTGTCATGGCCTGGTCCACGGCGCGCGCGGGGATCTCGAGGGCGCCATTCGTTCGGCCGAGCGAGCGGTCGCCCTGGGCGCGGATCTCGGGCTGCCGTTCGAGCGCGGACGAGCGCTCCTCGTCCTGGGCGACATCCAAAGGCGGGCGAAGCATCGCAGAGCGGCCCGCGAGACGCTCACGGCGGCGGCCGCGGTGTTCGAAGCCCTGGGAGCGTCGCCCTGGAAGGCGAAGGCGGTCGATTCCCTGGCCCGTGTGGGTGGCCGGGTCCGGTCCGAGGGGCTCACGCCGACCGAGCTCCAGGTCGCGACCCTGGTCGCGCGCGGCCTCACCAACAAGGAGGTCGCGGCCGAGCTGTTCGTGACCGTCCGTGCCGTCGAGGCAAACCTGTCCCGGATCTACGCGAAGCTCGATGTTCGCTCCCGTACGGAGCTGGTCTCGCGACTCTGATGCGGTTGGCGCGGGAAAACAGTGTGGTCATCCGCACTTTCGGCTTCGCGACTCCCGGCGCATGGTCGTTGCCGTGAGCTACCGGACTACGGCAGCCGCCGACACCGAAGGGAGCGTTCCATGAAGAGGCTCGTCACCGCCGCCGTCCTCGCGATCGCGATGGCGGCAGTCCCCGCCGTGGCCCTCGCCGCGCAGCCGGACAACCCGAGCTGCTGGGGCCAGGTCACGCATCAGTTCGCGCAGCAGCACCCGGGTGCCATGGGCGAGCACGCGTCGGGGCAGACGTCGCCGCGGGCCGGCATCGGCAACGTGGCGGAGCTGTTCACCGGCACGTATCAGCCCGGTGAGCTGGGCGCCCTGCTCGGCTCCTTCATCGGGCTCAGCTGCGACTGAGACCGGCATTTGGAACCCGGGCTTGCGGACGGCCGCCGCAAGCCCGGCCGGTGCAGAGACGCCGGGCGAGCATGCGGACACCCTCGACCTCGGGTTTGGCCCTGAAAACGTGCGACCGGATGGTAGCACCATTGCACCCGGCCGCCCGGCGAGGTCGCCGGCGGTGCGATGATGCCGCGGATGCGCGCCGACGACCTCGAACCGGGACTCTCGCTCGACACCCTGGCCGTCCACGCGGGCCAGGAGCCCGACGAGATCACCGGCGCGGTCGCTCCTCCGATCTACCAGACGAGCACGTACGCGCAGGACGGCGTGAACCGCCCACGCCGCGGCTACGACTACGCGCGGACCGTCAATCCGACCCGGGATCGTCTCCAGCGGGCCGTCGCCGCGCTGGAGGGCGGCGGGGAGGGGATCGCCTTCGCCTCCGGCTCAGCCGCGACCGCGGCGATCGCCGAGCTCGCGGGGCCGGGCAGCGAGATCGTCGTCGGCGACGATGTCTACGGCGGCACCTACCGCTACCTCGAGCAGGTCCGTCGGCCGAACAGTGTCACGCCGCGATTCGTGGATCTGGCCGGCGATCCCGAGGCGCTCTGGGAAGCGCTCACCGATCGGACCCGCCTGGTCTGGTTCGAGACGCCGACGAATCCGCTTCTCAAGGTCATCGACATCGCGGCCGCTGCCCGCACGGTCCGGGAGCGGTACCCGGGAGCCACCGGTCGCCCGCTCGTGGTCGTCGACAGCACCTTCGCCTCGCCCGTCCTCCAACGGCCGCTGGAGCTGGGGGCCGACATCGTCTTCCACTCCGCGACGAAGTATCTCGCCGGCCACAGTGACACGGTCCTGGGCATCGCCGTCACCCGCGACGCCGCCGTGGCGGAGCGGCTCCGGTTCCTCCAGAACGCCATGGGCGGCGTGCCCGGCCCGTTCGACTGCTTCCTCGTTCTTCGCGGCCTCCGGACGCTCCACATCCGCGTCGAGCGGCACGTCGCGAACGCCACGGCCATCGCCCATTTCCTGGCCGATCGCCCCGACGTCGCCTGGGTCAGCCACCCGGGGTTGGTGGACGGCCCGCATGCTCACCCCCACGTTCCGGCCAGCGGCCAGATGTCGGGCGGGACGGGCATGGTCTCGTTCAGGCCAGCCGCCGGCGGCCGGCACGGCCGGACGGCCGCGGATCGAGCCGTCGCGATCGCCGAGGCGACCCGGATATTCACCCTGGCCGAGTCGCTCGGTGGGGTCGAGTCGCTCATCGAGGTCCCGGCCCAGATGACCCACCAGTCGGTCGCAGGAACCCCGCTCGAGGTCCCACCCGACCTCATCCGCCTCTCGGTGGGAATCGAGGGCGTTGGCGACCTGATCGCCGACCTGGAGCAGGCGATCGACGCAGCCTAGCGTGGCCTGGCTCGGGGCCACCTGCGTGCGGGTCAGGACAGTGCGCGGCGCTTGGCCGCGGCCGCGTCGCTTGGCCGCGGCCGCGTCGCTTGGCCGCGGCCGCGTCGCCCGGGCGACCGCCCGCAGAGCATCCGGTCCGCGCTCGCTTCCTGACAGACGACCGCGCGGGGATCCTTAGGATCGACTGCCTCTGGCGCTGTCCGTCGGCCCACGCACGAGCCGCGGCGGCGGACCGCGCTGCCGGATCCACGAGTGGTCAAATGGCAGGATCGGCTCGCCAGGACTGGGCCGAAGGATCCGCCGGTGATCGTCTGGCAGGATGGCTCGCCGCGACCTTGCCAGGACCGCGCCGAAGGATCCGCCGGTGATCGTCTGGCAGGATGGCTCGCCACGACCTCGCCACGACCTCGCCACGACCTCGCCACGACCTCGCCACGACCTCGCCACGACCTCGCCAGGTCCGCGCCGAGGGATCCGCCGGTGATCGTCTGGCAGGATGGCTGGCGTCGTGGCGGCGGACCGCGCCAAAGGGCCGTGGTGGCGCTCCGCCAGTGCCCGTCAGGCGCGAATCTGACGGGCGGTCGACACGGGCGGAGTCGCAACCGTTTCGCAACCGCGCTTCCCAGTGGTGCTACCATCGAGCTCGATACCTGCGACTGCGGAAGCCGACTCTCGCGGACCCTCGCGGGTCAGCGCCACGCGCGGCCGGTCGAATCGAAGCCCTGACGGGCCGGGCCTCCTTGCCCCGCTCGTCCGCGCCGAGGAGACCGCAGACAGATGACCACCGCGACCGCCCAGAAGCCGGCGCGCAGCTTGGCGCGCTCCGGCAGGACCAACCTCTCGACCGCCGAGCTGTACGAGCTCGCGCTCCGGGAAGGCGAGGGCATGCTCGCCGCGAACGGCCCGCTCGTCGTCCGAACGGGGAAGCACACCGGCCGCTCGCCCAGGGACAAGTTCATCGTCGTCGAGCCGACGTCGGAATCGAAGATCTGGTGGGGTGACGTCAATCACCCCATCGACGAGGTCCATTACGACCGCCTCCGGGCGCGCCTCATGAAGTACGTCCGGGAGCGCGACCTGTACGCCCAGGACATGTTCATCGGCGCCCACCCCGCCCATCGCCGCTCGCTGCGCGTCTACACCGAGACCGCCTGGGCCAGCACCTTCGCCCGCAACCTCTTCCGGCGGCCGACGCGCGACGAGCTCGCCGGCTTCAGCCCGAACTTCACGATCATCGACGTCCCCTCATTCGAGGCGGACCCGGAGACCGAGGGCACCCGGAGTGGCACCGCGATCCTCGTCCACCTCCAGCGGATGGAGGTGATCATCGTCGGGACGATGTACGCGGGCGAGATCAAGAAGTCCGCCTTCACGGTCATGAACTACCTGATGCCCGACGAGGGCGTCCTGCCGATGCACTCCTCGATCAACGTCGGCCAGGCCGGCGACGCGGCCGTCTTCTTCGGCCTCTCCGGGACGGGCAAGACGACCCTCTCGGCCGACCCGCTGCGGAGCCTCATCGGCGACGACGAGCACGGCTGGGGCAGCGACTACGTCTTCAACTTCGAGGGTGGCTGCTACGCCAAGACGATCCGCCTGTCGCCGATGTACGAGCCCGACATCTTCGCCACCACGAAGCGCTTCGGGACCATCCTGGAGAACGTCGACATCGATCCGGTGACTCGCGAGCTGGACCTCGACTCAGAGGCGATCACGGAGAACACCCGGGGCGCCTATCCGCTCGACTTCATCGGCAATGCCGACGCGACGGGGATCGCCGGGACGCCCCGCAACGTCGTCTTCCTGACGGCCGACGCGTTCGGCGTCCTGCCGCCGATCTCGCGGCTGACCCGGGAGCAGGCCGCCTACCACTTCATCTCCGGCTACACGGCCAAGCTGGCCGGGACGGAGATCGGGGTCATGGAGCCCTCGGCGACCTTCTCGGCGGGCTTTGGGGCGCCGTTCCTGCCGCGCCATCCGGGCGTCTATGCCCACATGCTCATCGACCGGCTGGCGGAGTACGACACGCCGGTCTGGCTCGTGAACACAGGCTGGACCGGTGGTCCCTACGGGGTGGGCGAGCGGATGAACATCAACCACACCCGCAACATGGTCAGGGCGGCCCTCAACGGGGACCTGGCCGACGTCCCCACGGCCGTCGACCCGATCTTCCGGGTCGCTGTCCCGACGCGCGTGCCGGGCGTCCCATCCGAGGTGCTGATCCCACGGTCCAACTGGCCGGACCCCGACGCCTACGACGAAGCAGCCCGCCGGATCGCCCGGATGTTCCACGAGAACTTCGCCGCCTACGCCGACGGCGTCAGCCAGGCCGTCCGCGAGGCCGGTCCTATCGACGTCGCGGTCCCGGCCGAGGGTTGATGGCCCCGGCCGACCCAGACGAGCGCGGGTCGCCCCCGCGCCGCACCTCCGAACCGCCATCGATCCACGCATGCCTGGAGACGAGATGAGCCGCACGAAAGTCACCGTGATTGGAGCCGGCAATGTTGGCGCCACCGCAGCCCAGCGGATCGCCGAGGCCGGCCTGGCCGACGTCGTCCTCGTCGACATCGTCGAGGGCCTGCCGCAGGGCAAGGGCCTCGATCTGGCCGAGGCCGCGCCGGTCGTCGGCCACGACGCTCGCGTCCTCGGCTCGAACGACTACGCCGACACCGCCGGGTCCGACATCGTGGTCGTGACCTCCGGGATCGCTCGGAAGCCGGGAATGAGCCGCGACGAGCTGCTGGCGACGAACGCCGGGATCGTTCGCTCGGTCGTGAAGGAGGCGGCCGGTCACTCGCCCGACGCGATTCTGATCATCGTGACGAACCCCCTCGACGCGATGTGCCACGTCGCCATGGAGGCGTCCGGCTTCCCGCGCGAGCGCGTCATCGGTATGGCCGGGGTCCTCGATTCGGCCCGGTTCCGGGCCTTCATCGCGATGGAGCTCGGGGTCTCGGTCGAGGACACCCACGCCTTCGTCCTCGGCGGCCACGGCGACACGATGGTGCCGCTGCCGCGCTACTCGACGGTCGCCGGCATCCCGATCACCGAGCTCATGAGCCCGGAGCGCGTCCAGGCCCTGGTCGAGCGGACCGCCAAAGGCGGGGCCGAGATCGTCGCCCTCCTCAAGTCGGGCTCCGCCTACTACGCCCCGGCCGCGGCGACCTTCGAGATGGTCGACGCCATCCTCCGCGATCGGAAGCGGGTGCTGCCGTGTGCCGTCTACCTCCAGGGGGAGTACGGCGTCGACGGCCTGTTCGTCGGCGTGCCCGTCGTCCTGGGCCGAGGCGGCATGGAGCGGGTCATCGAGATCCGCTTGAGCGACGACGAGGCGGCCGCGTTCCAGCGGTCGGCCGGCGCCGTTCGGGAGCTCGTCGACGTCCTGCACGTCTGACGCCGGATCCCGGTGCCGGACGGCACCAGGAATCGCTGGGCCGGGCTCACGGAACCCTGACGGATCGTTGCCACCGGGCTAGAGTCGGCGGACGCACCCCCGACGACCGTCGGCCCCGGGCGGCGACTGGAGGATCGCCCGGCCGACCGATGCACTGGAGGACAGGCACTGATGCAGTTCCGACGCGCCATCGCGCCGCTCGCCCTGATCGCGGCCCTGGCACTGGCCCCGACGGCGATGGCCGGCAAGCCGTCCATCGCCGGCAGCTCGACCAACGACGGCTACCAGACCTGGGACTCCGACCTCATCGACATCGACCAGGTCGCCGAGACCGGCGCCGGCGTGTACGTCGCCGTCCTGGACACGGGCCTGGTGCCGAACTGGTCCGACTACTTCCCCAAGGCCCGGATTGCGACGCAATACGCGGCCGGCTTCTACCAGCAAGTGAACTTCAGCCGGGCCGGTGTCGACCCGTGCGGCCTCGAGGCCGTCGAGGTCGGCGGCGTCCGCTCGGCGCCGTACGTCGGCTCGAGGGGCTCGAGCCACGGGACCCACGTCGCGAGCACCGTCATCGGCTACAACTACTACTCGCACTTCGACGCGGCCGAGGGTTACCCGCTGCCGGCGATCGCCGTACGCGGCATCGCGCCCGGGGCGACGATCATCCCGGTCAAGGTCCTCGCCGATTACCAGATCCCGCGTCTCCCGAAGTGCGACGACCCGAACGCCCCGCAGGGCCAGAGTGTCGTCTTCGGCACGAGCGAGATGGTCGCCGCCGGGATCGACTACGTCACGAGCCTCAAGCAGGGCCCGCTGGCCGGCCACCCGATCGTCATCAACATGAGCCTCGGCAGTGATCCTGACGTCCCGATCAGCGACGTCGAGAAGGGCGCCATCGATCGCGCCATCGCCGCCGGTGTCATCGTCGTCGCGGCTGCCGGCAACGACGGCGAGATGGGGATGGGCGCCCCCGGCTCGTACGCCCCGGTCATCTCCGCCGGCGCCCTCGGCTGGACCGGCGAGTGGCTCGACGACGGCGCCTCCGGCAACGCGCCGGCCAATGGCGTCCGGTACCGGATGTGGTGGCTCCAGAACGTCTTCGGCCCGGGCACCGGGACGGCCGGCAACCTCGAGCCGCCGCTGTTCGCGGGCTCCGGCGACGTGACCGACGAGGTCCCGACGAGCGACGTCTACGTGACCGACTTCAGCGCCCGCGAGCATGCCGGCGAGGACCTCGACGTCCTGGCCCCCGGCTCGTGGGTCCGCGGCCCGTTCCCGGCGACGCCGGGCTACGTCCATCTGCCGTGGTGGTCGAACGGCCTCGGTGACTTCGTGAGTCGCGCCAACCCCGGAAACTTCTTCTACGTCGGCGGCACGTCGATGGCCAGCCCGCACGTGGCGTCCGTCGCGGCCCTGTTGCTCCAGAAGGACCCGAGCCTCGTGCAGACCAACATCGAGTCGATCCTGGAGGCATCGGCGACCCCGCTGGCTGCCGGGAGCCGAATGGTCTGGGATCCGTTCAACGCCGACGGCCCCGACTTCTACCCGATCTCCTGGAACGCCGACGCCACCGGCGCCGGTGTCCTCCAGGCCGACGCCGCGCTCGGGATGGTCCCGTAGCCCACGACACGACGCAGCCAGCGAGGCCCCCGGCACCGCCGGGGGCCTCGTCGCGACTGATGTCCGCCGCCGGCTCGCCTCCGCGATCCGGTAGTCGACATCCGACGTGGGCGGAGGTGCCGAGCCTGGATCCGTCGGGCCCGTCCGGCGCCGGTGCCTCCGGTCTCGATCGCGACAGCATCACTGGCCCGCACCGACCCGGTGCGCCGGTGCACCACCGAATCGATCGGCCCGCCGGACAACGTTTGACCCCAGCGTGGGCCGGTTGTACGTTGCCCGGACCAAGCCGGCGCGACCGGCTCGAAGCGCGGCCTCTCCCGTCGTGGAATCCACAGAGAGCGCAGCTCGCGCTCCTCCGACGTGCGTGTCGGGTGCCGGATCCCGTCTCCCGGGTATGAGTCCGCCTTGCACGGAGGACAGGCATTCGCCTGACAAGGAGGACCATGAATCGCAGGCTGTTCAGCGCGGTCGCCTTGGCGCTGCTGCTCGTGGCAACGCTCATCCCAGCCACATCGGCCCAGGCCCCGAACAGGCTTCACCCGTTCGGTTTCAGATCGACCGGGCCCGCACCGATCTCCAAGCTCGATCGCTCCCTCGTGGACGGCTCCGGGCGGGTCACAGCGATCGTCAGCTTGGTGACAGGCCCGGTCGCCACCCAGAAGGGGGCCGCAGCCCAGAAGACCCGCGGCGCGAAGATCGACGGGGAACAGGCCGGCGTGCTGGCCAAGCTCCGGAAGCTCGACTCCTCGAGCAGCCTGCTCGGGACGACGAAGATCGCCTCGAACGCGCTCCTCGTCGAGGCTGACGCGGCCGAGCTCGCCAAGCTCGCCGAGGACTCCCAGGTCCTCCGGATCGAGGTCGCCCACGACTACCAGCTCGACCTGTCGGAGACGGTTCCGTACATCGGTGCGACCGCTGTCCAGCAGGCTGGGTTCACCGGCAAAGGCATCACGATCGGCCTGCTCGATTCCGGCATCGACTACACGCACAGCGAATTCGGCGGTGACGGCACGGTCCTCGCCTACAAGAACGCCTACGGCGTCAAGGCCAAGGACACCAAGAACACGATGATCAACGAGTCGTTCAAGGGCCATAAGCTCTTCCCGACCGCCAAGGTCATCGGTGGCTACGACTTCGTCGGCGAGTTCTGGGTCGGCGGCGAGGGCAGCCCGCCGCTCGCTCCCGACCCCGACCCGATCGACTGCAGCCCGTCGTTCATCGGCTGCGGCGGCGGTCATGGAACCCATGTCGCCGACATCATGGCCGGCGCCCACGGTGTCGCCCCGGATGCCAAGATCTTCGCCATCAAGGTCTGCTCCTCGATCTCGACCTCGTGCTCCGGGGTGGCGATGATGGAGGGCCTGGACCTGGCCCTCGACCCGAATGGCGACGGCAACACGGCCGACCGGGTCGACCTGATCAACATGTCGATCGGTTCCCAGTACGGGCAGTCGAGCAACGACTCGCTGTCGGCAGCGGTCGAGGTCGCGACTGCGGCAGGGACGCTCGTCGTCGCCTCGGCCGGCAATGGTGGGGACAAGCCCTACGTCACTGGCACGGTGGCCGCGACGCCCAGCGCCTTCTCGGTGGCCCAGACCGCGGTCCCATCGTCCAAGGGCTTTGCGATGCTCCTGAGCACGAACGGCGGAACGACGTTCACGCCGAAGGAAGCCGTGTTCCAGTCCTGGTCGCACACGCTCGACTTCGCCCTCGACAATCAGCCCGTCCAGTACGGCGACGGCGCCGGCGGAAACGAGGGCGGCTGCGCTCCATTTGCGGCCGGAACGCTGACCGGGAAGGTCGTCCTCGTCGACCGCGGCACCTGCAACTTCAGCGCCAAGATCGCCAACATCGCTGCCGGCGATGGCGCGATCGGCGTGATCGGCCTCGTGGCGCCGGGCGATCCATTCGACGGCGCCCTCGGCGTCTGCCCAGGCAACCTCTGCGCCGCCATCCCGGGCTACATGGTCAGCCAGGACGACGCCACCGCGATGAAGAGCGCCAGCGCCCGGGTCTCGTTCAATCCGGCCAATGGCATCGATCTCGTCATGCACATGGTCGGCTCCTCATCGCGAGGCCCGGACAATGACAAGAACCTGATCAAGCCGGAGATCGGCGCGCCCGGCGCGTCCGTCTCGGCCATCGCCGGGACAGGCACCGGGATGGAGTCGTTCGGTGGCACCTCCGGCGCAGCGCCGATGGTCACCGGCTCGGGCGCACTCCTCCGCGAGGCCTACCCGTCCCGTTCCCCGATGGAGATCAAGGCGGTTCTCATGAACACCGCCTTCACCGACATCATGAACCGACCCGCGGTGTTCGGTGGCCAGCTGGCCCCGATCACGCGGATCGGCGGGGGCGAGGTCAGAGTCGATCGGGCGCTCGCGACGCAGGCGGCGGCATGGGACGCGAACGCCCCCACCGCGGCATTGAACTTCGGCTTCCAGGACATCACCTCGGGCGGCTCCGTCACCCGGACGGTTCGCGTTCGCAACTACGGCGCCACGTCGATCACGTACGACATCGCTTCGACGTTCCGCTTCGCCAGCGACGAGACGAACGGGGCCGTCACGGTGACGCCGTCGGTCTCGAGCCTCACGGTTGGTCCGAACGCCGATGCGACCTTTGACGTCACGGTCACCGTCGACGGCAGCAAGCTCCGGACCTGGGCCCTCGACTCGGGGATCAATGGCGCCAGCTCGTCGATCCTGCAGGCCCTCGAATACGACGGCTACCTCTGGCTCGACGCCGACGGGACGGCCAACGACATCCACCTGCCGTGGCAGACCCTGCCCCGCAAGGATGGCGACGTCACCGCCGACACCACGAGCGTGGCGTCCGGTGACACCGTGACGTTCACAAACAACGGGATCGGCACGGCCTGGCTCGGCAGCTACAGCCTCCTGGCCACCAGTCCGGACGACCCGGGCACCGGCCCCGGCGATGACTTCGCCGACGTCGATCTCCACTACGTGGGCATCCGGCAGTTCACCGATGCCCAGAATGACCTCGGCTGCACCTCTTCGATCGCGATCCAATTCGCGGTCAACACCTGGGACCGCCAGGTCCACGCGGACGGACCGGCCCTGTTCGAGTTCGATCTCGACATCGACCAGGACGGTACCACCGACTACGCGGTCTTCAACTTCGACCTCTCGAACAGCGGGTCGCTGTCCGATGGCCGCAACTTCACGTTCGCGCTCAACACCGCGACCGGCGACCTGTTCGCCGACTGGCCGACGGTTCACCCGACCAACAGCGGCAACACCGTCCTCACGGTTTGCGGCGAGCGGATCGGACTGGACGCGGCGAACACGGGTCAGCTCGTGGACGTCGTCGCGCTGGCGGCGGACTGGTACAACAGCGGTGCCGTCACCGATGTGGCGACGGGCACGTTTGCCGTCGGCCAGGATCGCTATGACGGCTCGTTCGGGTTCGGTCCGTTCGGGACAACCATCGGCTCGGGCGGCTCCGAGGGGGTCACGGTCGTCGACAACGGCACGGCCGACACGACCGAGAGTGGCCTCCTCGTCCTGACCGACGAGACGCTGCTCGGGATCCTCGGCTTCGGCGTCTCGGGCGGCTCGCCGCAGGCCCATGAGGCGATCGCGATCCAGGTTACCGCTCCCTAGCCTCGTCCGGGCCCCCGGCCCGGCCCATCGAGACCATCCGTCCGAGGCCCCGGCGACGCCGGGGCCTCGGCATTCCCGGCCGCCCCACCCGGCCGCCCCCACCCGGCGACCCGACGCGGCGGCACCGCCCGCTACACTCCGGCGGTGACCCCGAACCCCGGCCCGGGCCCGCGGCCAGCCAGCTGATGCCAGCCGCGGTCATCACCCTGGAGTTCGATCCACTGGTGCGCCTCGGGGAGGTCGAGATCCGGGCCCAGACGGTCGTGCTCGCGGCCGTCCTGCTCCTGGGCCTCCTCCTGGCGGCGCGGATCGGCCGGCTCACCCCCCAGGACAGCCCGTTCGTGCCGCCGCCGACCCTCCGACTCGATGACATCCCGTTCCTGGTCCTGGGGATCGTGCCGGGCGCCGTGATCGGCGGCCGCCTGGAGTACGTCCTCATCCACCTCGACTACTACCGGGCCAACCCGTCCGCGATCGTCGATCCCGCCCAGGGCAGCCTGGCGCTCGGCCTTGCCGTCGGGGGCGGGATCGTGGGCGGGGCGTTCATCGCCCGACTCGTTGACGCTCCGGTCGGGCGCTGGATGCATGCCGCCGTCCTGCCCCTCCTGTTCGTCCTCGCGGCGGGCAAGATCGCGAGCGTCCTCGCGGCCGAGGGCCAGGGCCTGCCGAGCGACCTCGCCTGGGCCACGGCCTATGGGGGGCCCGGACCGTGGGAGAGCCTCGCGCCGGGCGTGCCCTCTCACCCGTCGCAGGTCTACGAGGCGATCGGGACGACGATCGTCCTGGTGCTCATGATCCTCGCCCTCCGATTCGGCGGGTTCGCCCGGCGCGACGGCTCGGCGCTCCTCGTCGGCGTCCTGCTCTGGGCCGTGGCCCGCGGCGCCGTCGCCCTCACCTGGCGGGACGCGCCCCTGGCCGGCCCGCTGCGCGCCGAGCACGTCATCCTGGCGATCATCGCCCTGGGCAGCATCGGCGGGCTCATCCGGCTCTTCCGAGCGCGGGGCTCACCGACGGTTGCCCGCCCGGCGGCCGCGCGCTGACCTCACCGACGGTTGCCCACCCCGCAGCCGCGCTGACCTCGATCGGCCCCGGCCCGAGGAGTGGACCGCCGCGGTATCGTGGTGGGCATCCCGTCGCTCGCCGGCTGCCGCGTTCCACCCGAGGTTCTCCACGATGACCCAGGTCGCAGTTCCAGAGACCGATCGCCCGTCGGCGTCGCTCGAGACGGTCCAGCACTGGATCGGCGGCCGTCGCGTCGCCGGGACGTCCGGCCGCCGGGGGCCCATCTACGACCCCGCCACCGGAGCGCTGGCGCGCGAGGTCGACTTCGCCTCGGTCGAGGAGGTCGACGCCGCGGTCGCCGCGGCCCGGGCGGCCTTCCCCGGCTGGCGGGCAATGTCCCTGTCGCGCCGGACCGAGATCATGTTCCGGATCCGGAACCTCGTCGACGCCCATCGCCACGACATCGCCGCGTTCCTGACCGCCGAGCACGGCAAGGTCCCGTCCGACGCGCTCGGCGAGGTCGCCCGCGGGATCGAGAACCTCGAGTTCGCGACCGGCGTCCCGAACCTGCTCAAGGGTGGCTTCTCGGAGCAGGTCTCGACCGGCATCGACGTCTACCAGATCCGCCAGCCGCTCGGGGTCGTGGCCGGCATCACGCCGTTCAACTTCCCGGCGATGGTCCCGATGTGGATGTTCGCCAACGCCATCGCCTGCGGCAACACGTTCATCCTCAAGCCGTCCGAGAAGGACCCCTCGGCCTCGATCTTCCTCGCCGAGCTGCTGACAGAGGCCGGCGTCCCGGACGGCGTGTTCAACGTGATCCACGGGGACAAGGTCGCCGTCGATGCCATCCTCGAGCACCCGGACGTCGCCGCCGTGAGCTTCGTCGGCTCGACCCCGATCGCCCGTTACATCTACGAGACCGGGACGTGCAACGGCAAGCGGGTCCAGGCCCTCGGCGGGGCCAAGAACCACATGATCGTCCTGCCCGATGCCGACATCGACATGGCGGCCGACGCCGCCGTCTCGGCCGGCTACGGCTCGTCCGGCGAGCGCTGCATGGCGATCGCGACGATCGTCGCCGTCGGCGCGGTCGGGGACCCCCTCGTCGCGGCGATCGCGAAGCGGCTGCCGAAGGTCAAGGTCGGGCCCGGCTCCGATCCCGAGGCCGAGATGGGCCCGCTCGTCACGCGCCAGCACCGCGACAAGGTCGCTTCCTACCTCGAGGGCGCGCCGGCCGCCGGCGCGACCGTCGTGGCCGACGGCCGCGAGCACCCGCTCTATCGAGAGTCCGAGGGCTTCTTCCTCGGGGCTTCGCTCATCGACCACGTCACGCCGGCGATGGACTGCTATCGCGACGAGATCTTCGGGCCGGTCCTGACCGTGACCCGGGTCGAGACCTACGACGAGGCCCTCCAGCTCGTCAACGACAACCCGTACGGCAACGGCACGGCGATCTTCACCCGCGACGGCGGGGCCGCCCGCCAGTATCAGTTCGACGTCAACGTCGGGATGGTCGGGATCAACGTCCCGATCCCGGTGCCCGTCGCCTACTACAGCTTCGGCGGCTGGAAGGCCTCGCTCTTCGGGGACCTCCACATGTACGGGCCCGAGGGGATCCAGTTCTACACCCGGGCCAAGGTCGTGACCGCGCGCTGGCCCGATCCGGGGACGTCCAAGGTCGATCTCGGCTTCCCGCGGACGCGGTAACGGGCCATGTCACTGGCGATCGTCGGCGCCCGGCTCCTGGACGCGCGATCGGAGGTGCTGCTCGATGGGGACACGCTCGTCGTCGGTGACGACGGGCGGATCGCCGCCATCGGTCGGGGCAAGGGATCCGTCCCGGACGGCGCCACGATCCTCGACGTCGGCAACGCGACGGTCGTCCCGGGCCTGATCGACTGCCATGTCCACCTCGCCGGCATCCACGAGACGACCGACGAATATCTCTCACGGACCTACACCGAGACGGTCGGCGCCATGCTCGCCGGTGGCCGCGCCTTCCTCGAGTCGGGCGTCACGACCATGCGAGACGCGGGCGGCGCGCCGGCCGGCCTGCGGCGGCTCTTCGCGAGCGGCTGGCCGGGGCCCCGTCTGCAAGTGAGCGCCGTCCCGATCTCGATCACCGGCGGACACGGCGACGGGATGAGCCCATCGGGCGTCGACCTCGACCCCGATCGACCATTCACCGAGCTGCCGTCGGGCACCGCGGACGGGCCGCACGAGGTCCGCAAGGCGGTCCGGGCCCAGATCCGGGCCGGCGCCGACTGGATCAAGACCTTCGCGACCGGGGGCGTCTACTCGATGATGGACGCACCGGGCGCGGTCCAGTACACGATCGAGGAGATCGGCGTGATGGTCGAGGAGGCGCGGCTGGCCGGGCTCAAGGGTGTCCTCGCCCATGCCGAGAATGCCGCCGGCATCAAGCAGGCCGTCAGGGCTGGCGTCCGTTCGATCGAGCACGGCGACGGGATCGATGACGAAGCCATCGACCTCATGCTCGAGCGCGGGGTCCCGCTCGTCCCGACGTTCCTCATCAGCTACCGGATGCTCGAGCCGGACCTGATCCAGAAGGGCATCACGCCACCCTGGGCCGTCGAGAAACAGCAGGCCCTGATGCCCGCGCTCGAGGCGAACTTCCGGCATGCGATCGAGCGTGGGATCCGCGTCGCCATGGGCACCGATGGTTTGCGCGGCGACCATCTGCCGCGCGAGCTGACCCACATGGTCGACCACGGCGTGACACCGCTCGGCGCCCTTCACGCGGCCACGATCGAGGCGGCCCGGCTGCTCGATCTCTCGGCCGACCTCGGGACGATCGAGGTCGGCAAGATCGCCGACCTCGCGGTGGTCTCGGGCGACCCGCTGGCGGAGCCGCAGCTCTGGTCCGAACCAGCTCGCGTGGTGGCGGTCGTCCAATCGGGGAAGGTCGTGGCCGACCGCCGCTGAAGCTGACGCCCGCTGGCGGCGGCAGCCAGGGCGGCCGCGCTCGGTGTGACCCGGCGTCGGTCCCGGCAACAACGACCGGACGCCGCGGTCCCGGGCGACCCGTCAGGGCTCTCGGCCGACCACGAGCAAGGTCAGGTCGTCGAAGGCCTCGGCGTCGCCCTGGAAGGCGTGGACCTCGTCGATCAGGCGGCGGGCGATCTCGGACGCCGGCCGGCCACAGGCGTCGCCCAGGCCTGACAGCAGTCGATCGTCGCCGAAGAACCGTCGGCGCGCGTCGCGGGCCTCGGTGATCCCGTCCGTGTAGAGGACGACGGCATCGCCGGTTCCCAAGGTCGCCGTCCGCTCCTCGAAGGCGGCGTCGCCGAAGGCGCCGAGGATCGGCCCGGCGGCCTCGAGCGCGTCCACTCCACCCTCGGCACGGAGGACGAGCGCGGGCTCGTGTCCCGCCGAGGCGAAGCGGACCGCGCCGCCGGCGACATCGATGATGACGAGGGCGGCCGTCACGAACAGCGAGGTCGCCCGCTCCCGGACGAGGATCGCGTTCACCCGGCGAAGCGCGTCGGCCGGTCCGTCGGCGTTGTCTGCCGCGGCGTGGAGGAGCGCCCGGACGTCGGCCATCAGGAGCGCCGCCGGGATGCCCTTGCCGGTCACGTCGGCGATCACGAGCGCGAGCTGGTCGGCCTGGCCACGGAGCGGGAAGACGTCGAAGAGGTCCCCGCCGACCTCGCGGGCCGGTTCGTAATGGGCGGCGAACGTCCAGCCCTCGAGATCCGGAAACCGGCGCGGGAGGAGGGCCAGCTGGATCTGTCGCCCGATCCTTAGCTCATGGCCGACGCGGACCCGGTCGGCCTGGTCCTGCGCCCCGGCGAGGAGCAGCTCGATGGCGCGAGCGACGAGGGCGACGAGCTCGGGGCTGACCTCGTCGGCGCCGACGACGCTGCCGACGACGCGGCCTTCCAGCGAGACCGCGTGCGTCTGCGTCGGGATGGCGCCGGCCGGCCGCCCGGCGACCACGAGCCCCTCGGTGTCGGCGAGGCCGACAGCCGCGCCGCCGGCCGCTGCCGAGGCGAGGGCGAGGAGGCCCGCGAGGCTCTCGCCGGCGAGGAGCTCGTCGAGGGCGCTCATGACCGGGCGCTCGTCGCCGCGATCGGCTCAGCCTTCGAGCGCGGCAGCCCGGTCGGCATAGATCGGAAGGATGCGCTTGAGCCCGGTCCGCTCGAGGACCGAATCGATGGCCGGGGCCGGTGCGGCGAGTCGGACCTGGTCCGCGGCCGATCCCTCGGTCGCGTCGGCGCTGACGGCATGGATGGCCGACCAGCCGGCCTCGGGGTCGGGAGGCTGCTGGCCCCGGAAGACGAGGGTCAGCGAGTGGAGGGCGACGATCCCGGAGCTCGACATGTAGGTCAGCCGCTCGATGTCGAGGACGAGCCGGCGCACGCCGTCCGCGTAGAGGCGCTGGCCGGCGGCGATCAGCTCGCGGAAGTTCGAGGCGTCGAGCTCGCCGTCGAGGGCGAGGACGGCGACCTCCGGTGACACCCGATCGATGGTCGTGTTCACGCCGCCCCTCCTGTCTGTCGCCTCGATGCCCTCGTCGATCTGGCGATCGCGGTCTCGTTGCCGCCGCCGGCCGGGACACGATGCTCGAATTGGTCGCACAGCTCGCGGATGAGATGGATGCCCATCTTGCCGAGCGGCCGCTGCTCCAGCGGGAGGTCCGGGTCGAACGGCGGCGCCGTCGCCGGGTCGAACGCCGGCGCGGAATCCCGGACGCGGGCGACGATCTCGTCACCCGATCGGAGCAGCTCGATCTCGATCGGCCCACCGGCGCCGCCGTAGCCGTGGACGATCACGTTCGTCACCCACTCGTCGACGGCCTGGACCAGGTCCCGCACGGCGGCATCGTCGGCGCCGAGCCGGGGCGCCACCTCGCTGACGAACGCGCGGACGTCCTTGAGCCGGGCGACGTCGGCCTCGATACGCAGGGCGGCCGGGGCGGTCGTCATTCGCGGGCGGTCCTAGGCCGTCCGGGCGAAGTCGGCCGGGCCGCGCCTGACGAACGTGCCATGCCCGGCCCGGCCGGTGAACTCGCCGTTCCGGACGACGACCGAGCCGCGGCTCATCACGATGTCGCTAGCGCCCTGGACCGTGCGGCCCTCGTAGCACGAGTAGTCGACGGCCATGTGGTGGGTCGAGGCGCTGATCGTCCGCTTCCGCGCCGGGTCGTAGACGACGAGGTCGGCGTCCGCCCCTGCGGCCACGGCACCCTTCCGCGGGTACATCCCGAACAGCTTGGCCGGGGCCGTCGAGGTGATCTCGACCCAGCGCTCCTTGGTGATCCTCCCGGCGACGACCCCGCCGTCATGGAGAAGATCCATTCGGTCCTCGACCCCGGGCAGGCCGTTGGGGATCTTCCGGAAGTCCCCCCGGCCGAGCTCCTTCTGGCCGTGGAAGTCGAACGGGCAGTGGTCCGTCGAGACGACCTGGAGATCGTCCTTGACGAGGCCCTTCCAGAGCTCCGGCTGGTGGTCGGCGGTCCGGAGCGGCGGCGAGCAGACGAACTTCGATCCCTCGAACCCGTTGCCCATGTCGTCGATGGTCAGGAACAGGTACTGGGGGCACGTCTCGGCGAACGCGGGGAGGCCATCGTCGCGGGCCATCCGGACGGCATCGAGGGCCTCGCGGGCCGAGAGGTGGACGATGTAGACGGGAACCCTGGCGGCCTGGGCCAGGCGGATGACCCGGTTGGTGGCCTCGCCTTCGAGGACCGAGTAGCGGGCCAGCCCATGGCCGATCGGGTCGGTCGTCCCGGCGGCGACCGTGTCGGCCGCGATGACGTCGATCGCCGGGCCGTTCTCGGCGTGCATCATGATCAGCCCGCCGTTCTTCCCGGTCTGCTGCATCGCCCGCAGGATCGCCCCGTCGTCGCTGAAGAAGACGCCCGGGTAGGCGGTGAAGAGCTTGAAGTCCGGGACGCCCTCGGCGACGAGCTGGTCCATCTCGGCCAGCGACTCGTCGGTGACGTCGCTCATGATCATGTGGAAGCCGTAGTCGACGACGGCGTTGCCCTCGGCCTTGGCATGCCAGGCGTCGAGGCCATCGCGCAGCGACTTGCCCTTCGACTGGACGGCGAAGTCGACGATCGTCGTGGTCCCCCCGAAGGCGGCCGCGCGCGTCCCCGTCTCGAAGGTGTCCTTGGCGAACGTCCCGCCGAACGGCAGCTCCATGTGGGTGTGGACGTCGATCCCGCCGGGGACGACGTACCTGCCGGTCGCATCGATCGTCTCGTCCACCTGGACCATCCCGGCCATGCCGGCTCCGACGGCGGCGATGGTCTCGCCGTCGACGAGGACGTCGGCCGGATACGACCCGTCGGCCGTCACGATCGTGCCGTTCGTGATCAACGTACGCATCGCGAGCAGATCCTCCCATGCCGCCTGGGCGCCGAGCGCTCGACTCAGACTGAGGTGCCCATCCTAGCGAAGCGCGGCGGGAGCATGACCGGGTTCGTCGACCGCGAGGGTCGTGGTGACGAGTCGGGTCAGCGTCGGGTCAGCGTCGGCCGACGCGGGATCCTCGCTCGCGGCGGACGAGCGACCAGGCGATGGCGAGGGCCGCGATCGCCGCCAGCGACAGGCCGGCCAGGGCGGACGAGGCAGGAGACCCGGCTGGCTCCGCGGCGGTCGACGTCGGTGGCGGCGTCAGGCGCGGACTGCCGGGAGCCGGAACGCCGGGAGCCGGAACGCCGGGAGCCGGAACGCCGGGAGCCGGAACGCCCGGCGCCCCCGGGGCAACCGGCGTCGAGCCCGGGGCCTGCGGTGGCGTCGGGGTCGGTGACGGCGTCGGCGCGAGGGCGAACGGCGGCAGCTCGCCGACGATCGCGCTCGGCTGGATGCTGCGGTCCTGGTTCTTGTTGCCGCTGCCGTCGAGCTGGAGCGTCCGCATGTGCCACGGCGCCCCGGAGACCTCGCCAGCGCCGTCCCGCGGACCACCGGCCGCCGTGTCCCAGAAGGCCGACTGGGCAAGGTGTCCGCCCCAGGCCAGGAGCACCGCGCTGTCGGTGCTCGTGAACTGGACGAGGAAGTCGGCGGAGCTGTTGCCGGCGACGGAGCCCGAGTGGGTGGGTCCGCTGATCGAGGTGATCGTCCCGCCCCAGATCGTCAGGTTCCGCGAGGCTCCGGAGTAGACCTGGGCCGTGGTCACGCTCAGGCCGTCGGCCACGAACGGATCCGCCGGGAGCGTGTGGGTGGATGCGCTCGGCAGCGCCGGGCACATCGAGGAGATGCCGCCGCCGCTCTTCGCGCAGATCGCCCCGGATGCGTTCGTCGCGTTCCACGTCGCCAGGAAGTCGTAGGCCTTGTGGCCCCCGGCGGTGAAGTCGTAGTTGATGTGGATCTGGTGGCTGCCGGGGGCGAGCCCTTCGAGTGCCACCCGGAACGGGACGATGCCGCCCTCCGGGTAGCGGGAGTTGTTGCCGTTGAGGTTGCCGTTCTGCCAGGCGAAGTCGGTCGACGCCCACTGGTCCAGGTTCACGGTCGTCCCGGCCCGGGTGACCGGGACTTTGAGCCCCAGGCACAGCGAGGCCACGACGAAGGCGAGCAGCGCCCGCTCGAGGAGTGCCCGCTGGCGGAGCGCCCGCTGGCGGAGCGCCGGCCGGAGGAGTGCCCACTGAAGGAGCGGCCGTTCCTGAGGCCGACCAGGCCCGCGATGGTGGCGACGGCCCTCTCCCGGCCGCCACGGGAGAACCCGGTCATCAGCGCCGAGACGTCGGACGAGCGATCCCACGGCATGTCCCCCTACCGATGCACACCTGGACTGTGCGCGCATAGGGGGTCCCGTCGTCGAGGGGGCTGGATTGACTAGCGACCCTCCCGGACCGCCCTGCTCGACACCCTTGCCGCCGGGACAGCGAAGGCGCCGGTGTCGGTCGACACCGCGCCCGGGGCGACGAGACGGATCAGCCGATGATCCGCGCGAGCTGGGTGCCGATGACGCCACCGAAGCCGAGCTCCACCGCCCAGGCCACGACCGTCCCGCCGAGGGCGCTCAGGGAGAGGAGGAAGGCGACGAAGGCCACGAACTGCTGTCGCCGCCGACGGCGCCTGGCGGCCACGCCTTCGAAGTTGTAGGACGGGACACGGTGGAACAGGGACAACGAGGACACGGCGGCGTCACCTCCAACAGCGTGCCCCGAGTCTGCCCTCGCAAGCAGGGCTGGTCGAGCCGGACATCCGGGTCAGGTACCCACCCGGACCACGCCAGACTGCTCCGAATTGAGCCGGTGCTCGGACGGCCGTGACCAAAGCCCGGTGCCTGCCCGCACCGGGCCTGGGTGGCGAGCGGAGTCGCGGCCGGCGCCGAGACGCCGGCGGCTACTTCGCGGGCTTGGGCTTGTTCTGCTTCGGCTTCTTGGGGGTCTTTGCCTTCTTGTCCATCGGACGTCCTTTCGTTCGCGCTAGGCCGTCGCGGCGGCCACGTCCCGCATGGCCGGGATGATCTCTCGCCCGTAGATCTCGAGCTGCTCCTCCTCGTTGCCGTTCATGAGGTAGAGGTTGAACTGGCTGACGCCGGCGGCGGCGAGGGCCCGCAGTCGCTCGACGTGCTGCTCGGCCGGCCCGACCAGGCAGAAGTGATCGACGACATCGTCGCTCACGAACGCGGCGTTGGTGCTCCCCACCTCGGCGTGGTGCTGGTAGTCGTAGCCCTCGCGATCGCGGACGTACTGGGTCAGCTCGGGCGGCAGGTCGTCCCGATCGTACTTGTTGACCAGGTCGACGACGTGGTTCGAGACGAGGGCCGGGAACCAGCGAGTCCGCTCGCGTCCGTCGGCGACGTCGCCGACGTGGGCCGGCGCCGCCGCCATGACCTCGATCGCGTTCGGATCGCGACTCGCCTCGACGGCCGAGGCTCGGACCTGGGAGACGAACCAGCGGACGAGGTCCGGGTCACCGATCTGGAGCATCGCCCCGTCGGCGATCCGGCCGGTGAGCTTCAACGCGACCGGCCCGTAGCCCGCGATCCAGACCGGGAGGTGGTAGCCGCCCGACCAGGGCAGCTCGAGGGTCATTCCCTCGAACTCGATCGACCGGCCCTCGACGAGCGCCCGAATGACGAGAACCGCCTGCTCGAGGTCCTTCATCGACGTCGGGCCCTTGCCGAGGACCCTTCGGGCCGAATCGCCTCGACCGATCCCGAGGTCCATCCGGCCACCGGACAGCTCGTTGATGGCCGCGAGCGCGGAGGCCGTGACGGAGGGCTCGCGGGTCGCCGGGTTGGTCACGCAGGTGCCGAGCCGGAGCCGTGTGGTGGCCTCGGCCATGAGCGTCAACAGGGGATACGGGTCGCGCCACAGGACATGGGAGTCGAAGACCCAGCCATAGTCGAAGCCGGCGGCCTCGGCCTGCCGCGTCAAGGCTATTGTCCGCTCGATCGTGTGCTCCAGCTTGAGCGTAAATCCGAACTGCATGGGCCGTCTCCGTGTGAACTTGGGCTCGGTCGGCCCTACGGGCGGACGAGGTCGCCGTACGCCTCGGGCCGGCGATCGCGATAGAACTGCCAGGTCTGGCGGACCTGCTGGACGACATCGAGGTCCATGTCGCGCACGATGAGCTCCTCCGCGAACGGGTCGCCAACGGCCCCGACGAACTGGCCACGCGGGTCGCAGAAGTAGCTCTGGCCGTAGAAGTCGTCGTCGCCGATCTCGGCCTCGATGCCGACCCGGTTGATCGTCCCCACGAAGTAGCCGTTGGCGACGGCATGGCTGACCTGCTCGACCCGCCACAGGTACTCGCTGAGGCCGCGGCTCGTGGCGCTGGGAATGAAGACCATCTCGGCCCCGTTCAGGCCGAGGGCCCGGGCCCCTTCCGGGAAGTGGCGGTCGTAGCAGATGTAGACGCCGACCTTGCCGACGGCGGTCTCGAAGACCGGGTAGCCGAGGTTGCCGGGCCGGAAGTAGAACTTCTCCCAGAAGCCCTTCACGTGGGGGATGTGCGTCTTGCGGTACTTGCCGAGATACGTGCCGTCGGCGTCGATCACGGCGGCGGTGTTGTAGTAGATCCCCGAGGCCTGGGAATCCTCCTCGTACATCGGCACGACGAGGACCATGCCGGTCTGCTTGGCGAGGTCCTGCATCCGCTTCGTGGTGGGACCGTCGGGGATCAGCTCGGTGTAGGCGTAGTACTGCGGATCCTGCACCTGGCAGAAGTAGGGCCCGTAGAACAGCTCCTGGAAGAGCATGACCTGGGCGCCCTGCTTCACGGCCTCGGCCGCCGCGGCCTCGTGCTTCTGGATCATCGACTCCTTGTCACCCGTCCAGGTGGCCTGGAGCAGCGCGCCTCGTACGACTCGCGGCATATCGCTCCTCGCTGGGGGATTCGGCGTCGCTCGTCGGCAACGCGGATGGCTCGACGTCGAGAGCGTACACCGCGGCAACGAGCCCGACGGCCCGGCCTTGAGAGGCCGGATCGCGGATTGCGCTCGTCGCTGTCCTGGCCGAGCCTCTCACTCGGCCGCGACGTAGTCCTCGGCCCGTCGAACGCGGGGCAGCGGCGACAGGACGAGGAGCACGATCGAGATCGCCATCCCCGCCCAGCCGATGGCGATGCCACCACGGACCCCGACCACTTCCGCAACCGCCGCGGCCGCGAGGGCTCCGATCGGGTAGGCGATCCCGTGCGAGAACACCTCGAGCGTGGCGTTGACCCGGCCCAGGATCCGGTCCGGGCTCAACCCCTGGATCAGCGAGATCTCGGCGACGCCCTCGATCGTCTGCAGGCCGTCGCCGAAGAGCTGCGGGATGAAGACCATGACCGTCGCGACGAGGAGCGGACCCTGGGCCAGCGGCGTCAGCACGCCGAGGATTGCGGCGCCCAGCGCGGTCCAGATCAGGGCCGGGCCCAACCCGAGCCGGTCGATGACGCGTGAAGCGACGAGCGAGCCGATGAGCGAGCCGACGCCGCCGGCGGACACGACGATCCCGAGCAGGACCGGGCTGAGGTGCAGATCCTGGAGCAGGAAGAGGGTGTAGAGCACGCCGTAGAACGAGCCCGCCACGTGGGCGATGACCGACCGCGCCACGATCGGGAAGAGCACGGGGTGGCCCCGCACCAGCCGCAGGCCCTCGCCGATCTCCGCCCGAATCGGCGTCGCCGACTCGCGCGGCGGCCGAGCCGGCTCGGGCGCCCGGATGAGGGCCAGGGAGATGGCCGAGACGGCGAACGACACCGCGTCGACGAGGATCGCGAACGGCGCGCTCACGACCTGGACCAGGCCACCGGCGAGGCCCGGCCCGCCGATCTCGGCGATCGACGAGCTCGTCGCCAGCTTGCTGTTGCCCTCGACGACGCGCTCGACGCCGATGAGGGACGGCACGTATGCCGGGTAGGCGGCATCGAACACGGCACCGAGGCAGGCCTCGACGAACACCACCAGGTACAGCTGCTCCATCCCCAGGACGTCGGCCACGTAGGCGAGCGGGATCGAGAAGAGGAGGACGGCGCGAATCGCGTCGGCCCAGATGAGCAGCGGCCGTCGCCGCAGCCGATCCACCCAGGCCCCGGCCAGGAAGCCGACCAGCAGGACGGCGAGGCTGGCCGAGACGACGAGGTAGGCCATCTCCCGCGGCCCGGCGCCGAGGACGAGCAGGGCCACGAGCGGCACGGCTGTCCGCGTCACCACCGACCCGAGCTCCGAGATGGTCTGCCCGGCCCACAGCTTCAGGAAGTCGGCGTGTCGCCAGAGCGACGGGGTGATCACGACCCCGGCAGGGTAGCGGCTCGCGAGGTGGCCGCGGTGGCGATGCCGCCGTCAACGCCCGGCGGCCCGGCCGGCCCGATCGCCGGCGCCGCCGGCCGCGTCATGGTCGACCCGGCCACCTGCGTCCCGGCGCGATCGGAATGGCGGGCCGGGGGGTGCATCTGCCACAATTGATGACTCTCCACCCGTCCGTTTCGAGCCGTCCCGATTGGAGCTCTCAATGGCCGTTGAGTCCGCCACCACGATGTCGAGCGCGGAGATCGTCGCGCTCAACCGAGCCCACACCTTCTTCTCCTGGTCCGTCCAGGGGGCGCTCGACCCGATCGCGATCGACCATGCCGAGGGCGTGTACCTGTACACCCCGGAGGGTCGCCGGATCCTCGACTTCAACAGCCAGCTGATGTCGGTGAACATCGGCCACGGTGATCGCCGGGTGATCGACGCGATCACCGAGCAGGCGCTGAAGCTGCAGTACGTCCAGCCGGCCTTTGCCACGGAGATCCGCGGCCGCCTCGGCCAGAAGCTGGCCGAGATCATGCCGGGCGACCTCGACAAGGTCTTCTTCACCCTCGGCGGGGCCGAGGCGATCGAGAACGCCATCAAGCTGGCTCGCCATTACACGGGCCGGGACAAGCTCCTCGCCCGGTACCGCTCGTACCACGGCGCGACCCATGGCGCGATGACGCTGACCGGCGACTACCGGCGCTGGGCCAACGAGCCCGGCATCGTGGGGGTCGTGCGCTACCCGGACACCCATCGCTGGGGCGAGCCCGAACCGCGCCCGGTCGAGGAGAGCCTCGCCGGACTCGAGTACGTCATCCAGGCCGAGGGCCCGCAGACGATTGCCGCGATCTTCCTCGAGACCATCGTCGGCACGAACGGCATCCTCATTCCGCCCGACGGGTACCTCAAGGGAGTCCGCGAGCTGTGTGATCGCTACGGCATCCTGATGGTCTGCGACGAGGTCATGGCCGGCTTCGGTCGGACCGGCAAGTGGTTCGCGGTCGATCACTGGGGCGTGACCCCGGACCTCATGACGATGGCCAAGGGCCTGACGAGCTCGTACTTGCCGCTCGGGGCGGTGGCGATGCGCCATGACATCGCCGAGGCGTTCGAGACCAAGATGTTCTACGGCGGCTTGACCTACTCGTCGCACCCTGTGTCGCTGGCGGCGGCCCTGGCCACGATCCGGGTCTACGAGGAGGACGGCCTCATCGAGAACGCCGCCCGCCTCGGGCCGGTCATGCGATCGCATCACGAGCGCCTGGCGGCGAAGCACCCGTCGGTGGGCGCGCATCGGAACCTCGGGCTCTTCGGGATCCTGGACCTTGTCCGGAGCCGAGATCCGTGGACGCCGCTCACCCCGTTCAACGGCACGAGCGATGAGATGAAGGCCATCGGGAAGTTCTTCCGGGACAACGGGCTCTACGCCTTCGCGCCGAACAACTCGATCCACACCAACCCGCCGCTGTGCATCACGGAAGAGCAGCTGGCAGAGGGCTTCGAGGTCATCGACGCGGCCCTCGACCTCGCCGACCGGGGAGTGGCGAGCTGACGAGTCACGCGGCGCCGCTCAAGCCGCCGGCGTGGGCGGGGTCGTCGTCGTCGCGTCGGTAGGGAACGTTCACGACCACCGTGCGGGGCCGGCCGAGCAGGGCGGCGCGCATCCGCTTCGCCGATTGGTTGTAGAGGAGACGCTCCCACCAGCTCCGGGCGACGTATTCGGGGACCACGACGAACGTGATCGGTCCAGGCCGGTCGGCCGGCCAGGCGGCGTCGAGGACGTCGAGGTACGAGAGCATCGGCCCGACGAGGGCCCGGTACGGCGACTCGACGACGATCAACGGCACGTCCGGGATCTGGCGCCGCCAGCGATCGGCGATCGCCGCGGCCTCGTCCGGCTCGTCGGAGACCAGAACCGCCCGCACGTCCGGGGCGATCGAGCGCCCGACGTTGACGGCGTGAACGACGGCCCGGTTGATGCCGGGAACCGGGACGATGACCCGCTCCTCGCGGCTCGGCCCGGGGAGCGGGCCGTCGTCTCGCACCGCGAGCTTCGAGGCTGACGCGCGGTACTGGCGATTGATGAACACCATCATCGCGACGAGGGCCGGGATGATCACCACCACGAGCAGCGAGGGCGGTGCCTTGGCGACGAGCACGACGACGAAGACGAACCCCGTGAGCCCTGCCCCGAAGCCGTTGATCGCGAGCCGCCAGTGCCAGCCGCCCAGGCCCTTCCGCCGCTCGTCCAGCCAGTGGCGGACCATGCCGCCCTGGCTGATCGTGAACGAGATGAAGACGCCCACCGAGTAGAGCGGGATCAGGGCCGTCGTCTGGCCGGCGAAGGCGATCAGCAACGTGATCGACACGAGGCTGAGGATGACGATCCCGGAGGTGAACGCCAGGCGGTCGCCGCGAAAGCTGAAATGGCGCGGCAGGTAGCCGTCTCGGGCCAGGATCGCGGCCAGCCGCGGGAAGGCGTTGTAGCTCGTGTTCGCGGCCAGGAACAGCAGCAGCGCGGTGAACACCTGGAACAGATAGAAGCCGATCGAGTTCTCGCCATAGGTGATGCCGGCCACCTGGCTTATGACGGTTCGGACTGCAGGCTCGTCGATCGCGAGCAGCCCGTAGGAGTAGGCGATGAACGAGATTCCCAGGAACAGGATGGCCAGCAGGACTGCGACCGCGGTGAGGGTCGTGGCCGCGTTCTTCGGCTCAGGCGGCTTGAAGGCGGGCACGCCGTTGGCAATCGCCTCGGTCCCGGTGAGGGCGACCGAGCCCGATGAGAACGCCCGGATGATCAACAGCAGCGTCAGCGGCTGGAGCGGGTTCGGGGCACCCGGCAGCGGGTTCGGGGGCGGCCCCCCCTCGCCAAGCACGATGATCCGATACAGCCCGATCGCGATCATCGCCAGGGCCGAGACGAGGAACAGGTATGTCGGCAGGGCGAAGATGTTGCCCGATTCCCGGAGGCCCCTCAGGTTCCCGATCGTGATCAGGGCGATCGATGCGACTCCGATCTCGATCCGCCAATCGTGGATCGTCGGAAAGGCCGAGATCAGCTGCTCCACGGCCGAGGCCGTCGAGACCGCCACCGTCATGACGTAGTCGACGAGCAATGAGCCTGCCGCCACGAGCGAGAAGATCAGCGGCAGGTTGGCCCGGGCCACGGCGTACGCCCCGCCGCCGGACGGGTAGGCATAGCCGATCTGGCGATAGCTCGTGGAGACGACCGCGAGCATGAAGGCGATGAAGGCGGAGAGCGGCAGGCTCAGGAACAGGGCCCCGGCGCCGGCCAGGACGAGGACCCGGACGATCTCCTCGGTGGCGTAGGCCGACGAGCTGATCGGGTCCGAGCTGAAGATCGCCAGCGCCTTCGCCTTGGACAGCCGCTCGGTGATCTCCTCGTGGATCGAGAGCGGCCGGCCGAACAGGATGGCCCGGAGCCGGGCCGCCGCCCGCCCCGTCCTCGTCCGTGGCATCGACGCCGCCGGCTTGGCCACCAGCTGGCCGTCGCCGGCATACCGGAAGTAGGCCGTGTGCGGCCGCGGGACCCGGATCCGCCGATCGCCTGCCTTCCGGCCTCGGAGCGGCTGCCTCCCCCCGATCATGCCCCGCGGGGGCCGATGATGGCGTTGACCGAACCGGGGCTGTCGTGCGTCAGCGCGAACCGGACACCGGCGGCCTGGGCCCGGACGAGGCCCTCGGCCGCGACGTCGTCGAGGCCGGCCAGACCGGTGATGTGGACGCGCCGGGCGAGGCCTCGGGCGACGAGCTCGATCGCGGCGCCGATCTCGGCCAGGGCCCGGTTGGCGTCGATCGATGCGGCGACGGGCAGCGCGATCGGCTGGGGGAGGTCCACGGCTCGACCGTACGCGGGGTGCCCAAGAGGCAGGCTGCCGGCGAGCACCGGCGACCCCTCAAGAGTCGCTCAGGATTTTGGCTCTGGGCCTCCGGAAGGCGGGGTCGGTCGTCAGTCGGCCCGGACCCGGTAGCCCACTCCCGGCTCGGTGACGATCAGCGTTCGGAGCGCGCCGGTCGTGTCGGCGGCGGCCAGCTTCCGTCGGAGCTGGCTGACGTAGACGTGGACGTAGTGGTCCTCGCGCTGGTACGCGTCGCCCCAGACGGCTCGGAGGAGGCGGCCGCGCGTGACGAGCCGGCCGCGATGGGCGAGCAGGACCCGCAGAACCTCGAACTCGCGCGGCGTCAGGTCGACCCGATGCCCCGCGACCGTCACCTCGTGTCGGAGGGCGTCGAGGACGAGCGGTCCGGCGGCGACCCGGCCGCCGGCGTCGGCCGACGGCCCGCCCGCGCGTCTGAGCACGGCTCGCAGGCGGGCGTGGAGCTCGGCGGTCCCGAACGGTTTGGTGACGTAGTCGTCGGCGCCGAGCTCGAGGGCCGCGACCTTCGCCGCCTCGGTCTCGCGGGCGGAGATCACGACGATCGGCGTCGTCGCGTCGCGCCGGATCCGCTCGATCACGCGGGTGCCGTCGATGTCCGGGAGGCCGAGGTCCAGGAGCACGACGTCCGGGCGGCGAGCCTCCCACCGTTCGAGCGCCTGGGCGCCGTCCCTGGCCGCCTCGACCCGGTAGCCGCGGGCCGCGAGGTCACGCTGGAGGGCGACCCGGGTCGCGTCGTCGTCCTCGACGATCAGGGCGGTCGGACCGGCCTCGTCCGGGGTCGTCATCCGGCGATGTCCACGGCGGCGGGCAGGGCGGCGGCCCGAAGGTCGAGGTCGATGGCCAGGCCGCCGAACTCGCTGCGACGGGCCCGAACCCGGCCGCCGATGGCCTCGACGAAGCCCTTGACGACCGCCAGCCCGATGCCCATCCCGGTGCCCGGCGAGCGGCGCCCGTCGCCGGATCGGAAGAACTTGTCGAAGATCCGGGGCAGTGCTTCGTCGGGGACGCCCGGGCCCGAATCCTCGACCGTCAGCCGGACGCGCCCGGGCTCCGCTCCGGCAGCCGACGTGATCCGGATGGCCGAACCCTCGGGGGTGTGGCGGATGGCGTTCTCGAGAAGGTTCACGATCGCTTCCTCGAGGAGGATCGGGTCGGCCATCACGGCCCGATCCTCGGCGACGACGATGTCCATCCGGCGCAACCCCGCCCGGGCCTCGACGAGCGAGATCGAGCGCGCCACGACGTCCTCGAGGTCGAGGGCCTCGTCGGCGGCGCGGAGCGCCCCGGACTCGATCCGGCTCAGGTCCAGCAGGTTGCCGACGAGGCGGTTGAGGCGCTGGGCTTCGCGATCGATCGAGCTCGCGCTCGTGCGGACGTCGTCGGTCGTGAGCTCGAGCTCGCGGTCCATCAGCGTCCCGGCCGAGGCCCGGATCGAGGCGAGCGGCGTCCGGAGGTCGTGGGACACTGATTCCAGGAGGGCCGACTTGAGGGCGTCGCTCTGCTGGGCGATCTCGGCGCGTCGCGTCTGGTCCTGCAGGTGGTCGTGCGTCAGCGCCTGGCCGACGAGGTCCGCGGCGACGCGCAGGAGGCGAGTCGTCGGGCCGTCGGGCGGCCCCAGGTCGCGATCCCGGGTTGCCCACAGGGAGCCGATCGGCCGTCCAGCCTCCTCGATCCGGACTCTGAGCATGGCGAGGCCGTGGTCGAGCCGGCCACGGCTCTGCGTGGGGCTCCGAACAGGCGTCCAGGTGTGGCCACCCCCAGCGCCGGGTCGATGGAGCACGGCGTAACCCCGGCCTCCGGCCGGGACCGGCCCCTCGCCACTCGCGGTGACGGGCCGTTCGTCGGCATCGTCGTTGCCGACCCCGAACCAGACGCGCTCGAGCTGGCCCTCGTGGGCGAGGGCGGCGGCGATGGCCGGCAGGGCGGCCAGCGTCGAGTCGCGGGCCGCGAGCGCCCGCGTCACCTCAAAGAGGGCCCGCGATTCCCGCTCGCGCGCGACCGCGGCCTCGGCCCGGCGACGCTGGAGGCCCGCCAGCTCGCCGACAGTGACGGCGACGAACAGGAGCAGGACGAGGTTCAGCCACTCGCCGGGATCCGAGACGGTCAGCGTGTGGAGCGGGTGGGTGAACCAGAAGTCGTAGACGACGACGGCCACGATTGCCGTCGCGACGGCGCCCGGGACCCCGAAGGCGATCGCGATGGCCGCGACCGTGACGAGGTAGACGGCCGAGGCGTTCGGGACCCCGACCGGCCCCTCGAGGATCGCCACGGCCAGGCTGGAGAGGACGACGCCGAGGCCGATCGCGCCGGCGGCGACCCCGACCCGAAGGAGGCGCCGCCGATCCATGGCCCAGATCCTACGCGCCGGCCCGGCGAATCGACGTCGCCGCCCGCCGCCGGCCGTCGCGGCCCGGAACGTCAGTCGGCCTTGCCCGTCCCGAACTGGCGGTCACCGGCGTCGCCGAGGCCCGGCTGGATGTAGCCGACGTCGTTGAGCTGGCGGTCGAGCGCGGCGCAGTAGATCTCGACGTCGGGGTGGGCCTTCGTCACCGCCTCGACACCCTCGGGGGCGGCGATGAGGTTGACGAGCTTGATCCGAACCGGATGCACCGCACCCCAGCGCTTGAGGACCTCGATGGCCGCGGTCGCCGAGCCGCCGGTGGCGAGCATCGGGTCGAGGATCAGGCACAGGTCGACCGAGGCCGAGGTCGGCAGCTTGTTGTAGTACTCGACCGGCCGGAGCGTCCGCTCGTCGCGGAACAGGCCGAGGTGCCAGACCTGGGCCGTGGGCATGAGCTCGAGCATCGCGTCGACCATGCCCAGCCCGGCTCGCAGGATCGGCACGAGGCCGATCCGGTCCGCCAGCTCGGCGCCCTGCATCGTCTCGAGCGGGGTGCGCACCTCGAGCGGCCGGACGCGGGCGTCGGCGAGCGCCTCGTAGCCGAGCAGCCACGACAGCTCGCGGACGACCTCCCGGAACTTCTTGGGCTCGGTCGCCTGGTCACGCAGGATCGCCAGCTTGTGGAGGATCGCGGGGTGCTGCGAGACGTGGAGCGTCGGTGTCGACATCGACGAGGGCCTCCGGCAGAGGACGGCCGCCTCGCCCGGGCGGCAGCGTGGTGGCGGGCAGACGGCATCGTAGCATCGGGCCCTGCGGCCGGGCCGGGCTCCGGCGGAGACGCCGCGGTCCTCCGAGGCCGGAGGGCCCGGGACGGTTGACACGGCCCGCCGGCGGAGCGCACCGTCAGACCCGGTCGGTCAGCGGTCGAAAGGGTCGGGTCGTCGTGTTCGCGCTGGGGTTGTACGCGCAGGCCAACGAGTTCCGGGCGGTGAACGCGGGGCCCGGCGCGCCCTCGCCCGATGAGATCGGCACGCTGCCTCGCCTGCGGACGACGGCGTGGGTCGCGTGGGCGGGACGACGGTGGCCGGATCGCCGGGATGTCGGGGACTGGCCGGCGCCCGAGATCGTCCTGGACATCGCGACCGGAACGGCCGCCGTGCCGGTCGGGCAGGCGGTGCTCCGGCTAGGTTGCGCGGTGTCGAGCCTCGAGGTCGAAGCCACCCCCGGCTGACCCACGTTGACGGGCCATCCGGGCCTGACTACCGTTCTCGGTGCGGCCGATCGAGACTGGACGAGCGGCGTCCCGGGTGCCCACGGAATGTCGTTCGGCGATCGACCCGGCCGTGCGGGCCGGGCGCTGTCGGGGGCCACGGCGCCGGGCCATTTCCCGGCCGCCAGGGCAGGAGGCTTTGACGAACATCGTGCCGGCAGCCGGATCTTCCGCTCGGCCCAGGACCCGACGAACGGCGCCGCCGGTGCTCGTCCGCCAGGTCCGCAACGGCGTCGAGGAAAGCGTCCACCGCGGGGACGTCGTGGAGGTCGACGTCGACGGCCGGATGCTCAGGGCGCTCGGGGACCCGAGCCACGTGGCGAACCTGCGGTCCTGCGTCAAGCCGTTCGGCCTGGCCACCCTCATCGAGGCCGGCGCCGTCGAGGCCTTCGAGCTCGAGCCGCAGGAGCTGGCGATCATGGCCAGCAGCCATTCGGGCGAGGACCTCCATGTGCGGACCATCCAGGGCATCTACCGCCGGGTCGGGGTGAGCCAGTCGCTGCTGGCGTGCGGTGCCGAGAAGATGCCCCTCGACGAGCTGACGGCCGCCCGACTTGCCCGCGACGGCGAGAAGGCGAGCCCGCTCCGCCACATGTGCTCCGGCCAGCACTCCGTCTTCCTGCTCCTCTGCAAGCTCCGGGGCTGGGATCCGACGGGCTACTGGCTGGAGGAGCATCCGGCCCAGGTCGCCTACCGGGGGACCGTCGCCCGCGCCTTCGGGACGACGGCCGGCCGGCTCAAGCTCGGGATCGACGGCTGCGGGATCCCCACGTACGCCTTCCCGTTGCGCGAGATCGCCAAGGCCTTCGCGTTCCTGGCCGAGCCGTCGGCCGTGGCCGCATCGGACGGGCGCGCCTCGCTGGCCCCCGCCCTGACGATCATCCGGGACGCGATGCTGGGGCACCCCGAGATGATCGGCGGCACCCGGGATCGGATCGACACGTCGGTCATGAAGGCGCTGCCGGGGCGGGTCGTCTCGAAGGGCGGCATGGAGGCCCTCCGCGGCCTGGCGATCCTGGCCGGCCCGCGGGTGAACGGGGCCCACGTCCCGGCCTCCGGCCTGGCGATCAAGATCGAGGACGGCGACGGCTACGATCGGGGCACGTGGGCCGCGACGATCGAGGCGCTGCGGCAGGCGGGCGTGCTGGGCGGTCAGGCCCTCCGTGTCCTGGGCCGCTATCACCGGCCGGTCGAGACGGATCCGCACGGCCGGGTCAGCGCCGAGGCGATCCCATCCTTCGAGCTCGCGCCGCTCGGCGAGCTCATCCGCTGACGGGTCGAGACCGGCCGCGGCACGCTGGGCACGGCCCTTCCTGACGACGTGCCCGACTCGGTGGACACTGTGCGGTGATGGCGATCGACCCCTACCGCGTTCTCGGCCTCCCACCCGGCGCCTCGATGGCCGAGGTCAAGCGCGCCTACCGCCGCCTGGCGAAGGCGAACCACCCCGATTCAGCCGGCGCGGCCGCGCTGCCACGGTTCCTCCAGATCCAGCGCGCCTACGAGCAGTTGACCACCGCGACCTGGCGGCCCGGCATGCGTCGGCCGGCACCGGCGTCGCCCGCCGAACCGTGGCGCGCCGACCCGACGCGGGCCCGATCGACGCCCGGCGCCCAGCGCCCAGGCGGCCCGGCGGGCGAGGCGCGCGGCTCGCGATCGGCCAGCGGCGGCCGGCCGGCCGGCGGCGGGCCGAAGCGCGCTCGCTCAGCGGGTGCGGGCACGGCCGGGGCTGGCGCGTCGGGGCGATCGAAGGCCGGCACGGCGGCCGGACCGGCCGGATCCGAGGCCCCCGGCGGTCGGCGCCGTCCGACGAAGAAGGCGACGTTCGGGTCGACGACGTACGACGAGGCCAGGGAGCAAGCGGACACGCGCTGGACCGGTGCCTCCTGGTACGGGCCGTCGTCGGGCGAGTACTGGCGGGTCAACCCCCGCGAGTACGCCGACCCCCGGAAGCACGGGCCCGAGTATCTCGCCCGGGCCGCGGCGAGGGCGGCAGAGGCGGCGCAGCGGCGGGCCGAAGGGGACGCGGCCGCCTCGTCGCGCGTCGCCGACGATCCGGGAGCGCCGTCGTCGCCCAGACCGCCGCGGCCGCGGGAGGACGTGCTGCCGGGGGCACGCACGGCCCCACGCGAGCAAGCCGGACCTGCCCCTCACGGAGCGACGGCAACGGGAGCGCGGCGCGAGTGGACGCCTCGGCCAGGCGCACAGGAGGAGGCATCGATCGCTCCGACGGCGCCGCGGCCCTGGTCGTCGGTCGAGCTGTCGCCCGCCGCACGGCGCCTCCTGCGCGCCGCCGTGGCCTGGCCGCCGCTCGGGATCGCCGCCGCCGCGGTCATCGGCGAGGCGACGGGCTGTGCGGCCTTCGAGGCCACCTGCACCGCACCGGAGGACGTCTACCCCTGGATCGCCCAGGCGGCGATCCTCGTCGGACTCCTGGCCCTGCCCGGCGTGGCGCGGGTCCTCGCCGGCGGGACGATCGCCGTCGCCATCCTGGCCTTCCCGGTCGTCGCCATCCTGGCCGCCGGCGGTGCCAACTACGACCGGACCTACGGCCCGGCCGCCCTCATCACGGTCCTGGCCGTGGTCTGGGTCCTCGGCGTCGGGGCCGCGATCACCCGGCGTGCCCTCATGAGGTCATTGCCGTGAGCCCTCGGCGAAACCGCCGGATCGGAACCCGATGAGCCAGCCACCGCGAGCTCGACGTCACCAGCCGAGCGACCTGTCCGGTGCCGCCCAGGAGTATGTCCTGGCCCTCCGGGTGATGACCGGCGACGGCGCCCGCGTCACGACGGCCCAGGTGGGCCGCCGGCTCGGCGTGAGCACCCAGGCAGCCAGCGAGATGTTCCGCCGGCTCGTCGCCGATGGCCTCGTCACCCAGGCCGGCGGGCGGGAGCTCGTGCTCACCGGCCCGGGCCGGACCGCGGCCGACGGGATCTTCCGCCGCCACGCCCTCTGCGAGTGGCTGCTCACCGAGATCGTGGGCCTCGGCTGGGCCGAGTCCGACCAGGAAGCCGAGCACCTCCAGGCGGCGATCTCGCCCCGCGTCGAGGTCATGCTCGACGAGCTGCTCGGCCACCCCGAGACCTGCCCGCACGGCAATCCGATCGACATCGAGGCGACCGACCGCCGCCCCCCGGGCGTTCGTCTCTCCGAGGTCAACGCCGGCGAGAAGGCGACCATCTACCGGATCACCGAGGAGGCTGAAGAAGATGCCGGCCTGCTGTCGTACCTCGAGGCCCGCGGGCTTCGGCCGGGGGCCTCGATCACGGTCCTCGCCCGTTCGGAGTCGCTCGACTCGATGACCCTGGACGGGCCGCTCGGCCGGGCGACGCTCGGCCTCCGGCCCGCGGCCCTGATCCGGACCCTGCCCGGGACGGCGGATCCCGCCTTCTTCCATCGAGTCCCGAGGCGTCCGTGACGCCGGACCGGCCCGGATGAACGTTTTCCGTCCCTCGTTCGTCGAGTGAGTGAAGGCGGGCGGTCGCCCGCGGGACGGCGAGGCTGAGCTTGATGGAGGCAGTCGCGGTGGCGAATCGACCGGCGGATCTCGCCGGACTCCTCGACGCCCACCTCGGGGCGGCCTACCGGCTGGCCCGAGCCATCCTCCTGAACGACGGCGACGCGGAGGACGTCGTCCAGGAGGCCTGCCTCGTGGCCTGGACGAAGCACCGCTCGCTGCGCGATCCGGACCGCATCGAGGCCTGGTTCGACCGGATCGTCGTCAACCTCTGCCGAGATCGACTTCGGCGCCGGCACCGGGTTCGAGAGATCTCGCCGATCGACCCGGCCGACGAGGCCGTGCCCGGGCCCGGCTTCGATCCGATTGCCGACGTCGACATCGATCGGGCCCTCGACTCGCTCGACTTCGAGCATCGGGTCGTGATCCTCCTGCGCTACTGGCAGGATCGGACCGTCGACGACATCGCCGCTCGTCTCGACCTCCCGGCCGGGACCGTCAAGTCGCGGCTGCACTACGCCCTCCGGGCGATGCGCAGCCGGCTGGAGGCCAGCGATGGACGACCGTGAGCTCGAGGCGCGCCTGCGGGCGCGGCTCCACCGCCGCTTCGATGGCGCCGAGCCACCGGCCACGCTGCGACCGGTCCTCGTCGACGTGCCCGCCGCGAGCGTGCGGGCGTTGCCGCGATCCGTGCCGATCGCCTGGCTCGCCGCCGCCGTCCTGATCGTGGGCGTCGTCGTGGTCGCCGGCCTCGGCCTGAACCGCCCGTCGGGCCCCGGTGGGACGGCTCCCACGGCCTCACCGTCACCGACCGCCTCGCCGACGCCGCCTGCCCCCCAGTACATCGTCCTGCCGCCTTCGGGATCAGCCCCCTCGAAGGCCTCGACGAGCATCGCGGTCGATACGCTCAGCCTCCGGCTTCACGCGATCAACGTCGGCAACTTCTGGTCGGCCGCCGGTTACGCGATCACCTTCGGCCTCTCCGGCGACGTCGACGACGCGCTCGTCCGGGCGGTCCTGTCCGCGACCGGCGAGCTGTCCTTCGTGCCGTTGCCGCCGGAGGACTACGGCTCGGGGGCGGAGGTTGCCGTCATCGGCCGGCCCCTGCCGGTCGATGAGCCTGTGCTCTTCGGCCTCGAGCAGATCGACTCGTCGGGCGTCGGCACGAGCAACGACGTTCCGACCTCCGTGCATTTCGATCTCACGCCCATCGGGGCCGCGGCGCTCGAGGTCTACACGAGCGGCCACGTCGGCGAGACGTTTGCCGTCCTCCTCGACGGCAAGGTCGCGATGCTCGTGGTCGTCCAGGCGCCGATCAGCGACGGCCGTCTCGAGCTCACCGGCGGCGAGCCGAGCGAGCTCGCGCTCCTCGCCGCGATCGTCGGCTCGGGGACGCTCCCGCAGGAGTGGCGTGAGCCCCGCGTCCCGGTTGTCAT
This sequence comes from uncultured Chloroflexia bacterium, assembly GCA_963719145.1. GTDB lineage: Bacteria > Chloroflexota > Limnocylindria > Limnocylindrales > CSP1-4 > UBA5189. Next base: position 148,263 of record CAVRAX010000003.1, on the reverse strand, counting down.
CTCGGAGGCGGAGGCGAGGTCGCTGGCCGTGGCCTCGGCGGCCTCGCCGGACGCCGTCGCCGTCTCGGCCGAGCTTCTGGCCCATGGCTCGGCGACGGACCCGGGCGGCCTCGTCGCCGCGTGGGTCGTTGATCTGTCCGGGACCCTGTTCGACCGGCTCTGCACGTCGTCGCCGCTCCAGAGCCCCGTGCCGCCTCCGTGTCCCGCCCTGAGCTCCGGACAGGTCGTGCTCGACGCTGTGTCGGGCGAGGTTCTCGAGTCGACGTTCTGACGGCCGCGACCGGACGGGCCGCCGCGCGCCTAGAATCTCGTGAGTGTCCAGCGTCCGCGTCCGCATCGCCCCGAGCCCCACCGGCCCGCTCCACATCGGCACGGCCCGGACGGCGCTGTTCAACGCCCTCTACGCCCGGCATCACCGCGGTACGTTCATCCTCCGGCTCGAGGACACCGACGTCGCACGGAGCAGCGTCGCCTTCGAGCAGGACATCCTCGACGGGCTGCACTGGCTCGGGATCACCTGGGACGAAGGCCCGGACGTCGGCGGTGAGGACGACCACGGGCCGTTCGGCCCCTACCGGCAGATGCAGCGCCTCGAGCGCTATGCCGCCGTCGCCGCAGACCTCCTCGGCCGCGACCTCGCCTATCCGTGCTACTGCACGCCCGACGAGCTCGACGCCGACCGCCGAGCCCAGGAAGCGGCTCACGAGCCGCCCCGCTACGTCGGTCGGTGCGCGGTCCTGACCCCGGCGGATCGCGCGTCGCGGGAAGCGGAGGGCCGACGCGGCGCCCTGCGGTTCCGCGTCCCGGCGGGCGTTGTCGGCTTCAACGACGCGGTCCGAGGCCGGGTCGAGATCGACACGCAGAACCTCGGCGGGGACTTCGTCATCGTCCGGGCCGACGGCACGCCGCTCTATCACTTCACGGTCGTCGTCGACGACGCGGCGATGGAGATCAGCCACGTCATCCGGGGCGAGGACCACCTCTCGAACACGCCGAAGCACATCCTGCTGTTCCGGGCCCTCGGCCACGCAGAGCCGATCTTCGCCCACCTGCCGCTGATCCTCAATGCCGACCGGACGAAGATGTCCAAGCGCAAGAGCCAGACCGCGATGTCCGACTACATCGCCCAGGGCTTCATCCGCGAGGCCCTCGTCAACTACCTCGCGCTGCTCGGCTGGTCGACCGGGACCGAGGAGGAGATCCTGTCGTTCGACGAGCTGGCCGCGCGCTTCGACCTCGACCACGTCCAGAAAGGCGGGGCGATCTTCGACCGCGAGCGGCTCGAGTGGCTGAACGGCCAGTGGATCCGGCGCCTCGACGACGACGACCTCGTGACGCGGCTCCTGCCGTTCCTCGAGGCCGAGCAGGTCGCCGGCCGGATCGACCGCACCCCCACGGCGGATGAGCTGCGGACCGTCCTGCCGATGATCCGCGAGCGGCTGCCGACCCTCGGTGCCGTGGGCGACCTCGTCGGCTTCCTGTGGGTCGACGCCCTGCGAGCCGACGCCGCCACCCTGGTCCCGAAGCGCTGGGATCCCGCGACGACCTCGGTCGCGCTCGCGGCCGCGCGCGACGCCATTGCCGACGTCGGCGCCGTGAGCTTCGAATCCGAGGAGATCGAGCCGCCGCTGCGGGCCCTGGCCGAGGCCCGGGGCTGGAAGGCCGGCGACCTGTTCATGGCGATCCGGGTGGCCGTCACCGGCCGGACCGCGACGCCACCGCTCTTCGACACGCTCGTGGCCCTCGGCCGCGAGCGGACCCTCGCCCGCCTCGACGCGGCGATCGACGCGCTCGACGCCTGACGGTGGTCGGAGGATGATCCGCTACGAGGACGATCCGGCGCTGATCGGCGTGGGCCAGCTCCTGGGCGGGTTCTTCGACGGCTGGGCCGCGGCGCCCACCCCGGAGCTTCACCTCGCCCACCTGCGCGGGAGCGAGGTCGCCATCTGCGCGATCGATGTCGAGACGCACGTGGTCGTCGGGTTCGTCAGTGCGCTCGGGGACGGCGTCCTGACGGCCTTCCTCCCCATGCTCGAGGTCCTTCCCGCCTACCGCGGGCAGGGGATCGCGACCGAGCTCGTCAAGCGAGTGCTCGCCCGGCTGGATGATCGCTACTCGATCGACCTCGTCTGCGATCCGGATCTGGTGCCGTTCTACGAGCGATTCGGGGGGCGAAGCTGGACGGCGATGGTGTGGCGAAACGGGATGCTCGCCAGCGGCACCCGGAAGGAGACAACCCATGACGCACGCTGAAGTCCAGCGCTGGCTCGATCACTACGTCAAGGCCTGGTTCGCCTACGACGCCGACCTGGTCGGTGACCTCTTCACCGAGGATGCCGAGTATCGCTACCACCCCTGGGACGAGCCGGTGGCGGGTCGGGCCGCGATCGTCCATGACTGGCTCAACCCCCGCGGTTCGGCCGACAAGCGTGACAAGCCCGGGACGGTCGACTACGGCTATGCCCCCTACGCCGTCGACGGCGACCGGGCTGTCATCGTCGGCTGGACCGCCTACCGCGAGGCGCCGGGCGGTGCGGTCGAGCGGACCTACGACAACGCCTGGCTCGTGGACTTCGACGCCGACGGCCGATGTCGCTCGTTCACCGAGTTCTACATGAAGCGGCGCTGAGCTCGGCGGGCCGGGCGGAGGCGGGTCCTCAAATCCGCCGTTAACACGGCTCGCTATCCTCGGGCTCGATGGCCCGCACGATCCTCGTCGTCGATGACGAGCCGACGCTCCGAGAGACGCTCGTCGACGCCCTGGCGGCCGACGGGTTCCGCGTCGTCCAGGCGGCCGACGGGCGTGCGGCGCTGGAACGCTTCCGGGCCGAGGGCCCCGACCTCGTCCTCCTGGATCTCATGCTCCCCGAGCTCAGCGGCATCGAGGTCTGCCGGATCATCCGGGCCGAATCCTCCGTCCCCATCGTGATGCTCACGGCCCGCGGCTCGGAGGTCGACAAGATCGTCGGCCTCGAGCTCGGCGCCGACGACTACGTCACGAAACCATTCAGCCTGCGCGAGCTGACGGCCCGGATCCGGGCGGTCTTCCGTCGGGCCGAGCAGGCGGCCGCCGCCGGCGGCCCTGCGGTCGTGGACCTCGGCGACGTCCAGGTCGATCTGGTGGGGCATCGCGTCCTCAGGCACGGGCACGCGGTTCCGCTCAAGCCGAAGGTCTTCGAGCTCCTGGCCTTCCTCGTCCGCCATCCCGGCCAGGTCCTGACGAGGGATCAGCTCCTCGAGAGCGTGTGGGGCTACGACTACGCCGGCGAGACGCGGACCGTCGACGTCCACGTCCATTGGCTCCGGGCCGCGATCGAGCCAGACCCGGGCTCGCCCTCGGTGATCCAGACGATCCGGGGCGTGGGCTACGTCCTGCGGCGGCCGGCCTGACCGTCGTTGAACCCGGGGCCCTGGCCGGCGCCGGCTCAGAGCACCCGGCTGAGGACCTCCCAGGCCAACCAGGCCACGAGGCCCGAGGCCGGGATCGTGAGCACCCAGGCAACGACGATGTTGCCGGCCACCCCCCAGCGGACGGCCGAGAATCGATCGCTCGACCCCACGCCCATGATGGCCGAGGAGATGACGTGGGTCGTCGAGACGGGCATCCCGAACGACGACGCCCCGAGGATGATCGTGGCCGCCGTCGTCTCGGCCGCGAAACCATGGATCGGGTCGAGCTTCACGACCCGCTGGCCCATGGTCCGGATGATCCGCCAGCCGCCGGCCATGGTCCCGAGCGAGATCGCTGACGCCGCGAGGAAGATGACCCACAGCGGGATGTGGGCATCGTGAGGCAGGACGCCGCCGGCGATGAGGGCCAGCGTCATGATTCCCATCGTCTTCTGCGCGTCGTTCGAGCCATGGCTGAAGGCCATGAAGGCGGCAGAAGCGACCTGCAGCCGCCGGAACCGGTCGTTGAGCTTCCGCGGGTGCATCCCCTTGAACACATTCAGGAGCACGACCATGATCCCGAAGCCCAGGAGCACGCCGAGGATCGGGGAGGTCACGAGCGGGACGATGACCTTGACGAGGATCCCGTCGAGCTTGAGGGCGCCTGTCCCGCTCGCCGCGATCACCGCCCCGATGAGGCCGCCGATGAGGGCGTGACTCGAGGAGGACGGGATTCCGAGCCGCCACGTGATCAGGTTCCAGGTGATCCCGCCGACGAGGGCAGCCGCCACGATGATCTGGCCGGCATCGCCGTCAGGCGTCGAGGCGATTCCGGACGAGATGGTCTTGGCGACCGCCGTCCCGGTCAGCGCGCCGACGAAGTTCGCAGTCGCCGACATCAGGATGGCGAGATCGGGGCGAAGAGCCCGCGTGGAGACCGAGGTGGCGATCGCGTTCGCGGTGTCGTGAAAGCCGTTGATGTAGTCGAAGACGACGGCCAGCGCGAGCACGATCAAGAGAAGCAGGGTCAGGCCGTCGGGCACGACGCCAAGGCTAGCAGGTCGATCGGGCGCGGCGGCTCTCGCCCGGCACCGGACGGACCGCGGCAGACCACGCGGCCGTGCCGCTAGACTGCGCATCCCATGCGCTTGAGCGAGCTCTTCTTCACCACCCTCCGCGACGACCCCGTCGAGGCCGAGATGCCGTCCCACCGGCTGCTCCTCCGGGCGGGCTACCTCCGCCAGCTCGGATCCGGGATCTACTCGCTCCTGCCGCTCGGCTTCCGGGTCACGAATCGCGTCGAGCAGGTCATGCGCGAGGAGATGGACCGGATCGGGAGCCAGGAGATGGAGATGCCGGTCGTCCATCCGGCCGAGCTGTGGAAGGAGAGCGGCCGCTACTTCAAGATCGGCCCGGAGCTCGTTCGGTTCAAGGACCGGGGCGAGCGAGACATGGTCCTGGCGATGACCCACGAGGAGGTCGTGGCCTCGCTCCTGCGCGACATCGTCCGCAGCTATCGCCAGCTCCCGATCATGGTCTACCACTTCCAGACGAAGTTCCGGGACGAGCCGCGGTCGCGGGGCGGGCTCATGCGCGTCCGCGAGTTCGTCATGAAGGACGCCTACAGCTGCGACCTCGATGACGCCGGCCTGGACGTCAGCTATCGCAAGCAGTACGCGGCCTATGAGCGGATCTTCGAGCGGCTCGGCCTCGACGCGATCGCCGTCGGGGCGGACGTCGGGATCATGGGCGGCTCGGGGGCCCACGAGTTCATGGTCGTCAACGACTACGGCGAGGACACCCTCGTCCTGTGCGACGCCTGCCACTACGCCGACAACCAGCAGATCGCCGTCGTCGGCAAGCCGGAGCCCGAGCCCGAGGTGCTCCTGCCGATGGAGGACGTCGAGACGCCCGGGGCGACGACGATCGATGCCCTCGCCGAGTTCCTCGGCGTGCCCCGCAGCCGGACCGCGAAGGCCGCCTTCTTCGTGACGGGCGACGGTCGCTTCGTCGTTGCGATCGTCCGGGGCGACTACGACGTCAACGAGACGAAGCTGGTGAACACCGTCAAGGCCCGCGGCGGGCTGCGCCCAGCCACGCTGGAGGAGATCCAGGCCCGGGGCCTGGAGGCCGGCTACGGCTCACCGCTCGGGGCCCGGGACGCGGTTGTCGTGGTCGACGAGCTCGTGGCCCGGTCACCGAACCTCGTCGCCGGCGCCAATCGGGCCGGCTGGCATGTCCGAAACGTGAACGTGCCCCGGGACTACACGCCCGACCACGTCGCCGAGATCACGAACGCCCGGGAGGGAGATCCGTGCCCGCGCTGCGGCGAGCCGGTCAAGCTCCGGCAGGGGATCGAGGTCGGGAACATCTTCAAGCTCGGGACCGACTTCTCGACGACGATCGGGGCCTACTACCTCGGTGAGGACGGCGAGCGGCACCCGATCGTCATGGGCTCGTACGGGATCGGCCTGGGCCGGAACGTCGCCTGTGTCGTCGAGGCCCATCACGACGAGAAGGGGATCGTCTGGCCCGACGAGGTCGCTCCCTACGCGGCCCACCTCGTCACGATCTCGGCCTCGAAGGACCCTCGGGTGGCCGAGGTCGCCGACCGGCTGCATCAGATCGCGGCCGATGCCGGCCGCGACGTCCTGTACGACGACCGGGACGAGTCACCCGGCGTGAAGTTCACCGACGCCGAGCTCCTGGGGATGCCCTGGATTCTCACCATCAGCCCGCGCTCCCTCGCGGCCGGCGGCGCGGAGATCACCCGACGGGCGACGGGCGAGCGGCGAACGGTGGACCTCGGGACGCTCGAGGGCTGGCTCCGCGAAGGCTTCGAGGCCGGCGCCGCGACGCCGACCTGAGATCGGCCCGCCGCGCCTGAGGTCGGCCCGCCGCGCCGACCTGAGTCCCGGAGCCGGCGCCCGCCAGATCCCGGCGGCCGCGGGCCTCAGGCCGGCGGCTCGATCGGCCCGGCGTTGTTCGGGTCGGTGATGTCGACGATGATCTGGAAGCTGCCGGAATCGGTTCCTGCCGCGCCCTGGGCCCCGGCCTCGGAATGGACGAGGAAGCCGCCATCGTTGGCGATCCAGACGTCGGACGACCACTGGCCCTGGACGCCGGCGATCGTCCCGAGGAGCGCCCCGACCGCCTCATCGCCCTGGTAGTGGGTGCAATCGATGCCGTTCTTCGACTCGCTGCCGACGGCGCCGAAGTCACCGCCGATGCCGGCGAAGTAGAGGCTGAACATCTGCTCGGGTCGGTAGGCGGCCATCGACTGGACGAAGCCCTCGGCCATGGCCCCCGGGACCTCGGTCCACGTCCCGTCGCCCTCGCTGAGCCAGGCCTGGGCGCCGATCACGATGATGCCGGTCACACTCGTCGCGTTGCCGTCGGCGTCGAGGTCCGACTGCTCGAGGCTGCTCGCCTTGTCCGGGCTGTTGACGACGACGCCGGAGAGGACCTGGTGGTCGGTCGAGACGACCCCGTCGGTCGTCGATGACGACGTGATCTCGACGTGGAAGGCGTACGAGTCGAGGCCGTCGAGCGCGGTCGTCGCGGCGCCGAAGGCGTCGCTGCCGGTGCCGCCGCCGCTCTCTCCGGGCCCCTGGGTCGGCTCTGATCCCTGGGTCGCCTCGGGCGTGTCGCCCGGGCCGCTTGACTCGCCCGGGCCGTTGCTCGGGGCCGTGGACGAGGACCCGCCGCAGGCCGCCAGAGCGAGCATCGCCGCGAGGACGACGACGATCAGCGGAGATCGACCCTGGGTGGTCAGCGAACGGGTTCGGGCCATGACTCCTCCAATCCGCGGCCTGCTCCCCCCGTGGCGGTGGCGCGGTCACCGCAGCACGACCCGGGACCCGACGAACGAGGAGTCCCTGCGGCGGTGACTGTAACGGGCCGAGCGGCGGGAATCCAGCGACTTCTGGGGCGTCAGGCGTGCTTGATCGTGATCCGTTCGATGATGTTGGCGACGTCCTCGCACATGTCGATCGTCGACTCGAGGAGGCCGTAGATCTCCTTCCACTTGATGACCTCGAGCGGATCGGCCCCGCCCGAGAAGAGGCCCGCGATCGCCTTGCGGGCCAGCCGGTCGCCCTCGTTCTCGAGCCGGTGGACCTCGATCCAGTACTTGTCCAGGCCGTTGAAGCCGCGGAGATGGGTCAGGGCCTCGTGGAGCTGTTCGCACTGGCGAACGACGATCGAGGCCTGTTCCACCGCGACCGAGGTCGGCGCCTCCACCCGGTAGAGAACGAACGTGTCGGCGACCTCCTCGATGTTGTCGAGGACGTCGTCGAGGGCGCTGATCAGGGCGTGGATGTCCTCGCGGTCGAAGGGCGTCACGAACGTCGCCTCGAGCCGATGCCCGATCTCGTGGCTGATCTCGTCACCCCGGTGCTCGGCGTCGCGGATCTCGCCCGCCCGCCGCTCGACGGCGTCGTAGGCGCGAAGCATCGCATCGAGGAGGCGGGCCGCGCCGAGGACGTTGGCGGCGTCCTCGGCGAAGAGATCGAAGAAGCGCTGCTCGCGGGGGATCAGGCGCAGGCGCACGGCCGGGGCCTCCTCGGGTGGGTCTGGTCGCGTGTCCCTGGGTGGGCGCGTGATCGTCGACAGGGTATCGCGCCGGCCAGCTGCCGGACGGTCCACTCGCGCTGCGAGGCGCTCACGGTCGGTTGATGCGGCTGTGCGATGCTCCGCGTCGTGGATTGGCTCGTCATCGGGTTCGTCGCCCTCCAGGCGATCGCCATCGCCCTGCTCGCGGGAGTCGTCCTCGCCCGCGGGCGGACGCTCGATGGCATCGCCGCCGCCCTGCGCCGGGCCGACCTGCCCGAGACCGCCGCCGAGGGCGAGGACCTCGTCGACGATGTTCGACGGCTTCGCCTTCGCGCCGAGGACGCCGAGTTCGCGGTCGAGCAACGAGCTCGGGACATGGCCTACCTGGCCGACCTCGTCGGCGTCGGCATCGTCCGGCTCACCGACGACCTCCGGGTCGAGGTCGCGAACACGGCGGCCCACGTCTTCCTCGAGCGTCGTCCCGGCCAGATGCTGGGCCGAACCGCGATGGAGGCCTTGGGCGACCACCGCATCGAGGCGCTGGCCCGGGAGGCCGTCGAGCACGGCTCCGCCTCGGGAGAGGTCCCCGTTCGAGAGCCGGACGGGCCGACGCTCGTGGTCCGGGCCCGGCGCTCCCCGATCCTCGGCATCTGGCTCGTCCTCGAAGACGTCGCCGAGCTGCGCCGGCTGCAGCGGATCCGGGCGGAGTTCATCGACAACCTGTCGCACGAGCTGCGGACCCCGATCACGACCGTCGGGTTGCTGGCGGAGACGCTGGCCCGCGATGCCGACGCCGCCGGCGAGGGCGTGCCCGCCCGAATGCGAGAGCGGATCTCGAAGCTCGAGGTCGAGACCGGCAACATTGCCCAGATGGTCTCGGAGCTCCTCGATCTGGCTCGGATCGAGAGCGGCGGGCAGCAGCTCCACCTCGACGAGGTCGACCTGGGGCGGGTGGCCCTCGAATCCGTGGACCGCCTGCGGCCCTTCGCCGAGCGGCAGCGCATCCGCCTCGACGTCGAGGTCGAGCCCGAGCTGCCGTCGGTCCGCGGCGAGGCTGCCCAGCTCGGCCAGGTCTTCGCCAACCTCGTCCACAACGCGGTGAAGTTCAGCCCGCTCGATTCGACGGTCAGCGTCGGCGTCCGGCGGGTCGCCGACGGTGTGGAGGCCGCCGTCGCCGACGAGGGGCTCGGGATCGCCGCGGTCGACCTGCCGCGGATCTTCGAGCGCTTCTACAAGGCGGACCGGTCGCGGACCGCCGGCGGCGGGACCGGCCTGGGCCTGGCCATCGCCCGCCACATCGTCGTCGGCCACGGCGGCCGAATCGCGGTCGAGTCGAGGGAGGGCGCGGGGGCCCGGTTCATCGTCACCCTGCCGCTCCCGGCGACGGAGCACGCCGCGACCGGGGCCGCCGCCTCGGCGGACGGGTGATGGCCGGTCTCGACGTCGCCACGCTCAACCTGCGGAACGTCGCCGACCGCTGGCCGGAACGGATCCCGCTCCTCCTGGCCGACATGGCCGCCCTCCAGCCCGACATCCTGGGCCTGCAGGAGTGCGTCTTCGCCGTCCAACAGGATCGACTCATCGGCTCGGCCGGGGCGGGGGAGTACGAGATCCGCCGGGGCTGGGCGGGCCGGCCCGAGTACGGCAACGCGATCCTGGTCCGCTCGACCCTGGAGCCGGCGGGCCAGGACGAGCGGCTCGACCTCGGACGGAATCGCTCCGCCCTGCGCGTCCTGATCCGGGTGCCGTCAGAGGCCGGGTTGGGCGACGGAGGACTCCTCTTCGTGGTTACCCACCTCCACCACCTGTCAGCCGACGAGGACGTTCGAGCGACCCAGGCGCGCGAGCTCGTCGCCTGGCTCGACGAGCGGGGCGACCCGGCCGGCGGCACGGTCGTCGTCGGCGACTTCAACGCCGAGCCGGACGAACCTGCCTGCCGGGTCATGACGGATGCCGGCTTCCGGTCCGCGTACGCGCAGGCGAATGGCGCCGAGCCCGATCGGACCTGGCCGTCCGGTATCCAGGCCCCGGGCATGGACGTGGACGGCGAGCCGGGCTGCCTCGACTACGTCTGGCTACGGGGGCCCCTCCGGGCGGTCACCGCGCGCCTCGCCTTCGATCGTCCCGACGCCACCGACCCGACCCTCTACCCTTCCGACCACCTCGGGCTCGTGGCTCACCTCGAAGCGGCGCCCTGACCATGGCTCGGGCCCTGCGCCTCGCCCACCGCGGCGACTGGCGGGTCGCCCCGGAGAACACCATGGCCGCGCTCCGAGCGGCGCTGGACAACCCGGCCTGTGACGGCCTCGAGTTCGACGTCCGCTGCTCGCGCGAGGGGACCCCGATCCTCCTCCATGACGCGACCCTGGACCGGGTCCAGGGACGACCGGGACGATGCGAGGCGATGTCGGACGCCGAGCTGTGGGCAGCCGGCATCCCGAGCCTGGCGGACGTCCTCGAGGCCGCCGGGCCGGGGCCGTTCCTCGACGTCGAGCTGAAAGGCCCGCCGATCCCCGGCATCCTCCCCGTGCTCGAGGCGGCCCGCGGGAGCGGCCTCGAACAGGTCGTCGTCTCCTCGTTCGAGGCGGCGACGCTGGCCTGGCTCGGCGAGCGCCGGCCACGCTGGCCGCGCTGGCTGAATGCCGACGACCTCGCGCCGCGCACGCTCCGCCTGGCCGTCGAGCTCGGCTGCCGCGGGCTGTCCGTGGAGTGGCACGCGATCGACCGCGATGGGCTCGACCGCGCGGCCGAGGCCGGCCTGGAGGTCGCCGCCTGGACGGTCCGCCGGCGGTCGACCGCGGCTCGCCTCGACCGCCTCGGCGTCGTCGCGATCTGCGCCGAGGCCGCCGCCCTCGACGGCGGCCAGGTCTAGGGAGCGAGCCCTCGGGATCCGGGGGTCAGCAGCAGCCCGCGCTCCCGCAGCCGCAGCCGTCGGCCTCGGCCAGCGTCCTCGTCGCGTCGGAGGAGGGGAGCGCGGCCGCCAGCGCGGTCCGATCGGCGCCGGCCCAGCCGGCCGGCTTGCGGGCCCGGATGATCGCCCCGTGGAGCCCGTCGGCGACGGCGTGGGTCGGCTCGACGGCGACGTCGACGAGGCCCGCGGCGGCGAGGCCGGCTCGGTACTCGGTGAACGTCAGGGCCCCCGCGATGCAGCCGGCATAGCTGCCTCGCTCGGCCCGCTCGGTCAGCGACAGGCCGTCGTCGGCGACGACGTCGCTGACGCCCATCCGGCCGCCCTCGCGGAGGACACGGGCGACCTCGGCCAGGACGGCCGCCTTGTCGGCTGCCAGGTTGATGACGCAGTTGCTGATCACGACGTCGACAGAGGCATCGTCGAGCGGCAGCGCCTCGATCGTGCCCTTTCGGAACTCGACGTTCGTCGCGCCGGCCTCGTCGGCGTTCCGCCGAGCCAGGGCGAGCATCTCGTCGGTCATATCGACGCCGATGGCCCGCCCGGTCGGCCCGACCCTTCGAGCCGAGAGAAGGACGTCGATGCCGCCACCCGAACCAAGATCAAGGACCGTCTCGCCCTCACGGAGCTCGGCGACTCCGATCGGGTTGCCGCAACCGAGCGAGGCAAGCAAGGCGGCGCCCGGGAGCGTCCATCGATCCTCGTCGGGATAGAGCAGGAATCCCCAGGCCAGTGACCCGTCCGGGCCGCAGCAGTCGGACAGGGCCGCCGCCCGCGAGGCCGCCTCTTCCGAGGTCACCGCACCATCGACCGCGAGTGCCGCCTCCGCGTACCTCGCCCGGACGGCGTCGTGGACCACGGCGTCCGGATCGGGCCGATCGACGACCTGGAGTGGTTGGAACGACGCGGGCATCGGTGTCTCCTAACGCTGGCAGACGCACTGAAACGGCCGGCGGGACAGGCTCGCCGGCCGTCGATCAATCACGCGCAGGACGCTGCGACATTGGCCTCCCAGCCGCCGTTTGCCGGCGCGGGCCCCGCTCCGCCGGGCGCCGCCGGCCGCGAGGCTGCGGCACCACCGCGTCGGTCGTCAGTGGCGATCCTGGCCTCGTGGAGCGCGATCCGATGGACCCGGTCGCGCTCCTGCGCTGGATCCTCGCGCCCGAGTATCCAGGGCGACGTCGGATTCGCGTAGAACATCGTTGCTCCTGATCCTTCCTCGTGCCTTCGCACGTTCCGTTCGTATCGAACAGCATCAATATGCCACCGACATCGACGGTTGTCAATATCGAATTTCATCGATACAATCACGGCATGAAGCGCTCCGAGGACCCTGATGTCCGTCTCCTGACCGCCTTGGCCGACCCGGTCCGGCTGTCGATCGTGCGGCAGCTTTCGGCGTGCGACGGGATCTGCGCCTGCGACTTCACCGAGTCCGTCGACGTCTCGCAGCCGACGATCTCCCATCACCTCAAGGTGTTGCGCGAGGCCGGCGTCGTGACATCCGAGCGACGTGGCTCGTGGATCTGGTACCGCCTCGACCCGGCGGCGATCGGCCGCCTCAACGGCCTTGCCCGGGCCCTCGTTCCGGGAGACTTCGTCCCGGTAGCGGACCTGGTCCGGGCCAGGCAGCGGGCGTCATCGGCTCAGGCCGCGCCGCTCGCGTCCGGCCGGCCCGGCTGAGGGATGCCCGGCAGGCCGGCCGGCGGAGCCCGCCCGATGGCGTCCGCGCGAACAGGCGACCCTTGGCCGACCGACGAACGGCGCCGGTCAGGATCCGACGAGCCACTCCGCGATGTCGGCAACCGACGGGATCCGCCCGTAGCTCCGGATCGTGCCGTCGATGACCAGGGCCGGTGTCGACAGGATGCCGTGGGCGACGATCTGGCGCGGATCGGTCACGTGCCGGATGTCGGCCTCGGCGCCGGTCAGGGCGACAGCCTCGCGGGCATTCGCCTCGAGGCGCTGGCAATTCGTGCAGCCTGACCCGAGGACCTCGATGACCTTCATGAGCGCGACCTCCTTCACAGACCGAGGGCGTTGAAGAGCAGGCCGACCGCAAGGATGCCGGCGACCACGACGGACACGAACAGGGCGATCAGGCGCGGCCCGATGACCCGGCGGAGGATCACGAACTCGGGCAGGCTGATGGCGACGATCGACATCATGAAGGCGAGGGTCGTGCCGAGGGGCAGGCCTTTCCCGAGCAGCGCCTCGACGATCGGGATCGTGCCCGCGGCGTTCGAATAGAGCGGGATCGCGAGCGCCACGACCATCGGCACGGCGAACGGGTTGTCGCGCCCACCGACCTGGGCCACGAGCTCGGTCGGCACGAAGCCGTGGATGAATGCCCCGATCCCGATCCCGAGAACGATGTAGGGCAGGACCCTGCGGACGAGGTCGCGCGTGGAGGCCCAGGCGGCGTGAAGCCGCTGCTCGACCGACTGACGCAGGTCGATCGAGGTCGCGCCCCCGCCCGACCGGACCTCGAGCACCCACGGCTCGACCCAGCGCTCGACGCCGAGGCGACCGAGGACGAGCCCGCCGACGATCGCGACCGACAGCCCGGCCCCCATGTACAGGAGGGCGATTCCGGGTCCGAACAACCCCCACAGCAGGACGAGGGCGACCTCGTTGACCATCGGGCTGCTGATCAGGAAGGCGAAGGTGACGCCCATCGGGATGCCGGCTTCGACGAAGCCGATGAACAGGGGTACCGCCGAGCAGGAACAGAACGGGGTCACGACCCCGAAGCCGGCAGCGGCAAGCGTTGCCGGCAGGGTCCCGCGACCGGCAAGCGCGGCCCGCATCCGCTCGGGCGGGAAGTAGCTGCGCAGGAAGCTCACCACCGTGACGATGCCGAGGAGCAGCAGGAGCACCTTGGGCACGTCGTACAGGAGGAAGGCGACTGCCTCCCCGATGTGGGAGCCCCGCTCGAGGCCCAGCAGCTCGAACGCCGTCCAGTCGGCCGCCGGCAGGTTGACGAACCAGGCCGTCAACCACCCAACGACGGCGACGGCGATCGTGAGACCGAACGGGACATGCGCGCGTCGAGCCGCGACGCTCGTCACCCGAGCACCTCGCGGAGGGCGGCGGCCGCCCGGGCGATGGCCTCCTCGTCACGCTCGTAGTACACCCAGCGGGCGTCGAGGCCATGGCGGCTGGCGCGAACCAGCCCGGCCTCGCGAAGGCGCGCGAGATGGTTGCTGACGTTGTTCTGCCGCTCCCCGAGGGTGGCGGCCATCTCGCAGACGCAGTGCGGCCCACCGGCCAGGATCCGAAGGATCCCGGCCCGGCTTCGGTCCGCGAGGAGCGTCGCGACCGACACGGCCCCGGCGACGTCCGGCGTGGCGAGATCGAGCCGCGGCTCCGGCAGGACGGGCAACTCTGTCTTCAACATCTCAGTCGGCAGTGTCTCAGTGGAGGCTGAGATATCCCAGGGCCGAACGGACCGTCTTGCACCGGCCTGTCGAACCGGCCCGTGACCGATCACGCAGGTCAGGGCCGGGCGGACCTAGGGGTTGAGGTCCTCGACCTCGCCCGTCGCCAGGTAGACGACGTCCTCGGCGATGTTCGTCACCCGATCGCCGATCCGCTCGATGTAGTGCGAGGCGAAGAGGATCCGGGTGCCGCGCTCGACGTTCGCCCCGTCCCGGCGCATCAGCTCGACGACCTCGGCGAAGATCCGGTGGTAGAGGTGGTCGATCTCGTCGTCACGGGCAGCCACGTCGCGGGCGATCCCCTCGTCGATCGTCACGAGCGCCTGGAGGATGCCCCGGACGAGCTCCGCCGCGAGGCGGCCCATCTGCGGGACGTCGACGTACTCCTTGAGGGGCGGCTCCGTGGCGAGCTTGACGGCCTGCTTCGCGACCGAGCCGGCATGGTCGCCGATCCGCTCGAGCTCGTAGGTCACGTGGTCGAGGGCCAGCAGGAAGCGGAGGTCGCGGGCCACCGGCTGCTGCGTCGCGATCGCCGTCACGATCATCGACGACACCTCGCGCTGGGCCTCGTTGACCTCGCGGTCCCCCCGGATCACGGACCGCCCCTTCTCCGCGTCGTGGTAGACGAGGGCGTCGACCGCGGCCAGGATCTGGCTCTCGACGAGCGAGCCCATTCGCAGGACGCCGTCCTTGATCAGGCGCTCCTCGCGATCCAGGTTCGACCGTGACTGGGTCGCCGAGCCCGAGGCCGGCTCCGCCACGATCGGCGCGTCGTCCGTCGTTCGCTCCATCATCCGAACCGTCCCGACACGTAGTCCTCCGTCAGGCGCTGCTCCGGGTTGGTGAAGATCGTAACGGTGTCGCCGGCCTCGACCAGGTAGCCGGCCCGGTCCGGATCCATCGTGAAGAACGCGGTCCGGTCGCTGACCCGGGCGGCCTGCTGCATGTTGTGGGTCACGATCACGATCGTGTACGTCGCCCGCAGCTCGGCGATCAGCTCCTCGATCCTGAGCGTCGCCACCGGGTCGAGGGCGGAGGCCGGCTCGTCCATGAGGAGGACCTCGGGATCGACGGCCAGGGCCCGGGCGATGCAGAGACGCTGCTGCTGGCCGCCGGAGAGGCTGGTGCCGTTCGCCTTCAGCTTGTCCTTGACCTCGTCCCACAGGGCCGCTCGGCGGAGCGACCGCTCGACGGTGTCATCGAGCTCCGAGCGCCGGGTTCGGCCGGTCAGCCGGATGCCGGCCGCGACGTTGTCGTAGATCGACATCGTCGGGAACGGGTTCGGCCGCTGGAAGACCATGCCGATGACTCGCCGGAGCTGGACCGGGTCGACGTCCGGCCCGTACATGTCCGTGCCGTCCAGGGACACGGCCCCGTCGACCCGGGTCCCGGGAATGAGCTCGTGCATGCGGTTGAGGGTCCGCAGGAACGTGCTCTTGCCGCAGCCGGACGGGCCGATGATCGCCGTGACCGCCTGGCCGGGGATCGCGAGGTCGACGTCGCGGATCGCGCGGAACGCGCCGTAGTAGACGTTGAGGCCGCGGACTTCGAGCTTGCCGCCGGAGGCCTCGGCCCCGTCGCCGGCCGTCCGCGCCGGACTCGGCGTGAGCACCGGCACCGGCGGCTTCGGACTGGGCGGGGCCACAGCCGGGTCGCCGGCGTCGGGAGCGGGCGCCTGGATGGTCATGTCGTCGTTCACCCCCCGATCTGCCGCCCCCAGGTCCGAGCCCGGACCAGGACGTTGA
Organism: uncultured Chloroflexia bacterium; assembly: GCA_963719145.1. Taxonomy (GTDB): domain Bacteria; phylum Chloroflexota; class Limnocylindria; order Limnocylindrales; family CSP1-4; genus UBA5189. The sequence goes on along the minus strand of CAVRAX010000003.1, from coordinate 132,226 downwards.
TGACGAGGACCACGAGAAGCAGGAGGAAGGCGGCTCCCCAGGCCTGCTGGTTCTGGAGCTCATATGGCTGGCGCGCGTTGACGTAGATGAAGACCGGCAGCGAGTCCATGGGCCGGCCGAGGTCGCCGACGTTGACGAGGCGGCTGCCGAGGGCAGTGAAGAGGAGGGGCGCCGTCTCGCCCATCGCCCGGGCAAAGGCCAGCATGACGCCCGTGAGGATCCCGCCCAGCCCGGTCCGGATCACGACCCACAGGACCGTCCGCCACATCGGGATTCCGAGGGCCAGCGAGGCCTCGCGAAGCGTGCCCGGCACGATCCGGAGGATCTCCTCGGACGTTCGCATGATGACCGGGATCATGATCACCGCCAGGGCGACGCTGCCGGCGAAGGCGTTGAACTGCTTGAACGGCAGGACCAGGAACGTGAAGACGAAGATCCCGATGAGGATCGACGGGATGCCGACCATGACGTCGGCCGCGAAGCGGACGATCCGGGCGCTGCGGCGGTCGGCGAACTCGGCCACATAGACGCCGCCGGCGACTCCGACCGGGATCGCCATGACCGATGCGAGCGGCACCATCTGGAGGGTGCCGAGGATCGCGCTCGAGGCCCCCCCGCCCTGGCCCAGCGCGCGCGGCGGCCTGGTGATGAGGTCGAGGTTCAAGGCGCCGATGCCGTTGGCCGTCACGAAGATGAGGACGGCGGCCAGCGGCACGATGCAGGCGAGGGCTGCCAGCAATGACAGCGTCCGCATCCCGACGTCGATCGCGATCCGGCGCGTGCCGACGTTCGCGTGCCCGAGGCGGGTGCCGGCGGCCGCCATCGTCCCGGCTGCCATCACTCTGCCCCAACCGGCCGGCCTGCCGACCGTGACACGAGGAGCCGGGCAACGACGTTCAGGGCCACGGTGATCACCAGGAGGATCAGGCCCAGGGCGATGAGGCTGGAGGTCTGGATCCCGACGGACGCCTCGTTGAAGGTCGTCGCGATCTTCGAGGCGATCGTCTGGGCCTGGTCGAAGAGGCTCGTCGGGATCGACTGGGCGTTGCCGATGACCATCGTGACCGCCATCGTCTCGCCGAGCGCTCGGCCGAAGCCGAGGATGATCGCGCCGATGATGCCCGATCGCGCCGCCGGCAGGACGGCCTTCGTCACGACCTCCCAGCGGGTGGCGCCGAGGGCGTACATCGCCTCGCGTTGGGCGTTGGGGATGGCGCCGATGACCTCACGGGAGATCGAGACGATCGTGGGCAGGATCATGATCGCGAGGATGACCCCGGCGGCGAACAGCCCGATGCCGAAGGACGGGCCGTGGAAGATCGGGATCCAGCCGAGGGTGTCGACGAACCAGGCCTCGATGGTCGACGACAGGAACGGCGACAGCACGAAGACCCCCCAGAGGCCGAAGACGACGCTCGGGATGGCGGCCAGGAGCTCGACCATGAACGTCAACGGGATGGCCATCCGGCGCGGGGCCAGCTCGGCCAGGAAGATCGCCGTCAGGAGCCCGATCGGCGCGGCGATGACGAGAGCGATCGTCGCCGAGAGGAGAGTCCCGACGATGTAGGGGAGTGCGCCGTAGATGTTCTTGACCGGGTCCCAGGTCGTGCCCGTCACGAAGCCGAGCCCGAACGTCTCGAAGGCCTGGCGCCCATAAGCCGCCAGCTGGATGGCGATCAGGATCAGGACCCCGACGATGAACCAGCCGAGGACCCGGGTGCCGCCCCGGAAGGCCCGGTCGGGACCCTTGGTGGACCGGCCGGTGAAGCTGGCGCGGACGCGTGGAAGCCCCGTCATTGACGACCCGGGAAGTCCTTTCTCCTGTGCGGCCAAGGATACGGCGGAGCGTCCGGGACCACGCTCCCCGGGGCGCTCCGCCGCGATGGAGGAGCGAGGCTCAGGTCAGGGCCAGATCGGCGAGCCGCCCGCGGTGACCTGGTGGAGCTGCTCGAGGGCCTTCTCCTTGATCGACTGCGGGAGCGGCGCGTAGCCGAGGCCGGCCTCGGCCGCCTGCCCGTCGGTCAGGCACCAGTAGATGAGCGCGACGAGGGTCTGGCCCTTGTCGGCGTCGGTCTGCTCCTTGTAGACGAGCAGGTAGGTGTACGCCGCGAGGGGATACGTGTCGGCTCCGGGGCCGTTGATGATCGGCTGGGCCCGGAAGTCGGCCGGGAAGTCGGCGATGGCACCAGCGGCCGCCGCCGTGGCGCCGGCCGTGGAGCCGGCGACGAAGTTGCCGTCGGCGTTCCTGAGCCTGGCGCTGGCAAGTCCGGTGGTCGTCGCGTAGTTCAGCTCGACGTAGCCGACCGCGCCGGCGTTCGAGTCGCCCTTGACGCCAGCGGCCACGCCGTCGTTGCCTGCGGCGCCGATGCCGGTCGGCCAATCGACCTCCTTGCCGGCCCCGGGGCCGGCGTGCCACTCGGCGCTGACGGTGTCGAGGTAGGTCGTGAAGGCGTTGGTGGTTCCGGAACCATCGGACCGATGGACGACGCGGATCGCCAGGTCGGGCATGGTCACGCCCTGGTTGTTGGCCGCGATCGCCGGGTCATTCCAGTTGGTGATGTTGCCGAGGAAGATGTTGGCGACGTTGTCGCTGTCGAGATTCAGCTCATCGACACCCGGTACGTTGAAGATCACGACGACCGCGCCGAGCGCCGTCGGGAAGTGGAGCAGCGTCGTGCCCGATGGCAGAGCCGCCACCTCGCTGTCCTTCATCGCTGCGTCGGATGCACCGAAGTCGACGGTCTGCTCGGTGATCGCCTTGATCCCGCCGCCGGAGCCGATCGCCTGGTAGTCGACCTGGATGTTCGGGTGGTTGTAGTTGAACGCCTCGAACCAGACGGCGTACAGCGGCGCCGGGAACGTCGCGCCGGCCCCACCGAGGATGAGGTTGCCATCGACCGGCATCGGGACCGTCGGGCCCATGCTCTCTTCGGCTGTCGCTCCCGCCGCGTCGGTCGAGGTCGTGGCAGACGGCGAGGCCGTGGCGCCCGAGCCGCAGGCGGCCACGAACAGGCTGGTGAGCGCGAGCGCGGCGAGGCGGCCCGGCTTGGTGCTGATCACGCGATGCTTCCTCCGTTTCGGGTTGTCAACCGGGGGCCGCCTCCATCGGGCGGCGCGCGGCAACGACCTGGCGCTGTGACCCACCGAGCGTCGAGCGGTGGGGTCAACCGCGGGTCGGCGGAGTGTTAACAGCCGGTGATCGTTAACCGGACGGGGGCGGTCCGCCAGGCTTGGGCCGGATCTTCTCGATGAGCTCGGCGGCGCCCGGCCGGAGGTCGGCCGGCCAGGTGACGATGGCCAGCTCGCCCTTTCGCAGCCCCTCCGAGGCCCCGAGCATCTCGGTCAGCAGATCGCTCATCGCCGGATCGTGACCGACGAGCAGGTCCGGCCCCTCCTCCGGCGGGCCGAGCAGCGGCTCGACGTCGGCCAGGTCGTAGTCGTCGCCGAGCCAGGCCTCGACCTCGACCGGTAGGCCGAGCGCATCGGCCACGATCTCGGCCGTCTCGAGGGCCCGGACCTTTGGGGAGCTCCGGATCCGGTTCGGGCGAGGGCCGCGGTCGGCCAGGAGCGCGCCCATCCGCTCGGCCTGGGCGATGCCCTTCTCGGACAGCGGCCGCTCGGAGTCCGGGCGCGCCCAGGCTTCCGGGTCGCCGGCATCGGCGTGGCGGAGCAGGAGCAGGCGCGGCGTCGTGTCGCTCATTCGGTCGATGTCTTCCCCGGGCGTCGTCGGACCGGCCAGCCGACGGGGCTGCGGGCCGTCGCCCGACAGCGTGGCACACTTCGGGCCATGGCAGCCCCAGGCTCCGGACGCCGACGCCGCGCGCGCGTCGCGGCTGCCATCGACATCGGTGCGTACTCGGTCCACCTCCTCAGCGCCGAGGTCCACGGCCACCGGCTCGACGCCCGGTTCGACGAGTCGGCGGCCCTCCAGCTCGGCACGGTCGTCGACGAGCGAGGCGAGCTCGGATTCGCCGCCGGCACCCGGCTCGTCGATACCCTGGTCGCGTTCGCGGCGGCGGCACGCGAGCAGGGGGCCTCGCTGCTCGGCGTCGTCGCCACCGATCCGTTCCGCCGGGCGACTGACGCCGAGGACGTCGTCGAAGTCGTCGAGGATCGGATCGGGGCGCGGATCGAGGTCCTGCGGCACGACGAGGAGGCCCTCCTCGCCCTCCTCGGAGCGCAGGCCGGCCGGCCCGTTCGGAGGGCGACCGCCCTCCTCGACGTCGGCGGCGGGAGCAGCGAAATCCTCCTCGTCGAGCCGGGCGGCGAGCCCCTCGCGGTGGGGCTCCCGCTCGGGGCGGCCCGCCTGAGCCGGACGTTCGCGACGGTCGATCCACCGTCACCAGCCGACATCGATGCCCTCCTCGCCGAGGCCAGGCGGGTCGTCGCCGGCGGACCCGACGGAGCGCCCGCGGAGCTCCTGGCGGTCGGTGGCACGGCCTCGAATCTCATCCGGGTCGGTCCGCCGCTCAGCCGCTCGATCCTGAGCGTGACCCGGATCCGGCAGGCACTGGCGCTGATCACGGAGATGCCGGCCGACGTGATCGCGTCGCGCTACGGCGTCAAGCCTTCGCGGGCCCGCGTCCTGCCCGGCGGGGCGGCGATCCTCCTCGCCGCGGCCGAGCGCTACGGGCTGGACCGGGTCCGGGTCTCGCACGACGGCCTGCGGGAGGGCATCGTCCTCGCCGCGGCGCATGCCGGCGGATCGTGGCGGGACCACCTCGCCTGGCTGGCCCACGGCTGGGTGCGCTGACGCCGTCGCGCCTGACGCCGTCGCGCTGGCGTCGACACTGCGCCGCCGGAGGACCGTCTCAGAGGGCGGCGAGGAGCGCCCCCAGCCGCCGTCGGAAGACGATCCCGTTGACGCCCCGCCATGGCCGGCCGACCGACCGGCGGAGTCGCCGGAGCTCGGCATCCCGGCTCCGGATGTAGCCGCCGATCGCCTGTCGCTCGGTCGGATCGAGCGCTGCGGCGTGCCGGCCCAGGAACTCGCGGGCGACGCTCCCGGCCACGTCGGCATCGTGGAGGGCGCCGAGATGATCCTGGAGCGCGACGATCTTCACGACCGCTGCCTCGGTGCCCGGGCCGAGGGCGTCCCGGACGAACTCGAGGGCGTAGCGGAGTCGCTTGCCCTCGATCCGGAGCGCGTGGAGCGTCTGGACGTCCGCCCAGGCGACGATCGGCTCGAAGGCTCGGACGTGGCCGTAGGCGGCCCAGATGCGCGCCGGCGCCAGCTCTCGGACGTGCTGCGGTGCCCCGGGCTGGACCCGCAGGGCGCCGGCCCCCGGGGTTGACAGGAAGGCGACTGACGCCCGCAGCCAGCGCCCATAGCGGGGCTCGTCGAGCGCCTCAGCCAGGTCCAGGCGCGCCGCTTCGCGCTGGGCTTCCAGGTCCGCGAGGAGCGGGCTCAGCCCGGGCGCGACGTCATCGGGCAGCGTCGCGCGGTAGTCGAGGATGCCGGCCAGCAGGACGTCGAGGTCGCGAACGGCGCCGAGCCGAGTCGCGATCCGGCGGAGGGGCCGGCGGAGCCGCCGCGACCGGCGCGGGTCGAAAGAATCGCCGAACGTCCGCCAGGCCGCGCGAAGCCGCCTCGTCGCGACGCGCATCTGGTGGAGCTGTTCGGGGTCGACGCCTTCACGCGTGCCCGCCTCGCGGGCCAGGAGGCGCTCGAAGTGGAAGGCCATGACCTTTCGACCGGCCTCGGCCAGGGTGTCGGTCGGGGTGACCCCGGGCGACTTGCCCACCGACAGGTGAGGTCGCTCGGCCTCACGGCGCTTTCGGGTGACCGCCGCCATCGCCCGTTCGAACTTCGACCAGCGGGCGGGACCGACGGCGGGATCGACGGCCAGCAGCTCGCCGAGGGCGAGAAGCCGTCCGGGGTCGCCGGCGATGAGCTCGGCCTCGAGCTCGATGAAGCGGCCGAGCAGCGAGCCGTTGTGGAGGATCGCGACCCGGTCGAGGCTGAGCTCGATCGTCGTGTCGTCCCTCGCGAACCGCCGCTGGCGACGCTGCTGGCGGATCGTCACAAGCTCCTCGAGGGGGCTGTCACCCGCCAGCTCCAGGATGAGGGCTCGGGCATCGGAGGTGGGCCAGGCGAGCGGCTCGAGCGCAGCGGACGCCGGCGCCTCGAGCTCCTCGCGCCGGTGGACGGCCCCGGCGACCGGGGTCGCGAGCGACTTCACGGTGACGAGGAGCTCGTCCCCCGCGGCCCGCAGGCGGGCCACCCGTCCGGCCCGCTCCAGGCTCCGGGCCGCCGTGTCGACATAGCGGTCGACGACGACGACCGTCTGCGCCGGTCCGGTCGCCACGAGATCCTCGCCGAGGCGTTGCCCGTCGAGGAGCCGCCGGGCGGCGCGGACGTCGCGGACCTCGAGCTTGAGCTCGATCTCGACGGGTATGGGACCCGAGCCGTCCGCGAGGACGGCCTCGGGTGCCGCCAGGTCCCCGGTCATGCCCAGGGTTGGAGCGAGACGTTCTCGCGCGTGGCCGGGCGTTCGGCCTCGCGCAGGCGCGTCCGGGCCGCCCGCTGGCGAAGCACCCGGTGGGTGTCCGTGCTGTCGTCGACCGGGGCGTCGTGGTCGAGCCGCCGCCAGGTGCCGTCCGACCGCAGGCTCCAGCTCCGGCGGCGGTCGGCGAGCATCGTCTCGAGGATGACGTCGAGCTCGGCCTGGAGGTCCGGCACGAGGATCGGGCTGAACGCCTCGACCCGGCGGTCCAGGTTGCGCTCCATCAGGTCGGCGGAGCCGATGAACCACTCCCGCTGGCCGCCGTTCTCGAAGCGCCAGATGCGGGAGTGCTCCAGGAACTCGCCGATGATCGACCGGACCCGGATTCTGCTCGACTTGCCCTCGACACCCGGGACGAGCGAGCACGCACCCCGGACGATCACGTCGATCTCGACGCCGGCTTCCGAGGCCCGGTAGAGGGCCTCGATGCACTCGGGATCGACGAGCGAGTTCAACTTCAGGACGATCCGGGCCGGTCGCCCGGCGACGGCGTGGCCGACCTCGCGCTCGACGAGGTCGAGGAACCGGCGCCGAAGCCCGGTCGGCGCGACGATGAGCTGGCGGAACTCCTCCTGGCGGGACAAGCCGGTGAGGAGGTTGAAGAGGTCGGTCACGTCCTGGCCGAGCTCGGATTGGGAGGTCAGCAGGCCAAGATCCGTGTACGTGCGGGCGGTCCGCGGGTTGTAGTTGCCGGTCCCGATGTGGACGTAGCGGCGGATCGCCCCGGCCTCACGGCGGATCACGAGCATCGTCTTGCAGTGGGTTTTGAGGCCGACCAGGCCGTAGACGACGTGCGCTCCGGCCTGTTCGAGCTGGCGGGCCCAGGCGATGTTCGCCCGCTCGTCGAAGCGGGCCTTGATCTCGACGAGCACGACGACCTGCTTGCCGAGCTCGGCAGCCCGGATGAGGTCATGGACGATCGGCGAATCGCCCGACGTTCGGTAGAGGGTGAGCTTGATCGCGAGGACATCGGGGTCGTCGACCGCCTGGACGAGGAGGCGCTCGACGGTGGTGCTGAAGCTGTCGTACGGGTGGTGGACGAGGAGGTCGCGACGGCGAAGCGTGGCGAAGAGGTCCGTCGGCTCGCCGTCGGCATCCTGGAAGGCAGGCGGCGTGACGGGCTGCCAGGGCTCGGACTTCAGGTCGGGCCGCGGCAGGTCGGCCAGGATCTCGAGGCCGGTCAGGTCGAGCATGCCGCTGACCTCGTAGACCTGGTCATCGGTGACCCCGATGCCGGCGAGGAGGAGCTCCCGCATCGCGGGCGGCATCGTCCGCTCGACCTCGAGCCGGACCGCCTCCCCGAATCGCCGCCGCCGCAGCTCTTCCTCGATCGCCAGCAGGAGGTCGTCGGCCTCGTCCTCCTCGAGGTCGAAGTCGGCGTTGCGCGTGACCCGGAACAGGTGGTGCTCCTCGATCTCCATGCCGCTGAAGAGGAGGTCCAGGTTCGCTTCGATGACCTGGTCGAGGAGGACGAATCGACGGTGACCGGGTGCCTGGCCGGGGATCCGGTCGAGCTCCAGGAGGCGGGGCAGGACCGGCGGCACCTTGACCCTGGCGAACCGGCGGACACCGGTCTCCGGGTCGTGCAGGCCGACCGCGATCGAGAGGGTGAGGGTCGAGATGTACGGGAACCGGTGGCCCGGGTCGACGGCCAGCGGCGTCAGGACGGGGTGGATCTCGTCGATGAAGCGCTTCCGGAGCTTGGCATGGTCGCCCTCGATCTCGTCGTAGTCGAGCACCCGGATCCCGGCCCCGGCCAGCTCCCCCCGGAGCTCGCGGTAGATCGCCGAGTGCTCGGCGGTCAGGTGGAGGACCCGCGATCGGACGGCACGGAGCTGGGCCGCCGGCCCGGAGCCGGTCCCCGGCAGGACGCGAATCCCGGCCCGGAGCTGCTGGCGCAGGCCCGAGACGCGAATTTGGAAGAACTCGTCGAGGTTGTTGGCGAAGATCGCCAGGAACCGCACTCGCTCGAGGAGTGGGTTCCGCTTGTCGCGGGCCTCGTGCAGGACCCGGGCGTTGAACTCGATCCAGGACAGCTCGCGGTTGATCAGGCGGTGACGGCGGCCGCGCCCCGACTTCGGCGCAGCGCTGCCGTCCGTGGCCCGGTCGACGGCCACGTGCGTCGTGTCAACTGCGGAGAGCGCGCTCATGGAGATCGAATCGCCTCGGGTCAATCCGGCACGGTTCCCGGACCGGTGCGGCGGGCGAGTTTACCAGCCCAGCGTTAAAGGGCCGCGTCGTGGCCCCGTTCTCAGCCCTCGGCGATGTAGCGGCGCTCGCCCGTCCCGGGGTCGACGAGCACCCGCATCTGGTGCCCGGAGGTCGGGTCCATGAAGGTCTCCGCGGTCGGGCGAAAGCGAGGCTCGATCGGGCCGTCCGGGACCTCACCGCCGCCGGGTCCGGGCGCCTGGTTCGCCTTCTCGGCGGCCTGCGACCGGTAGCGCTGGCGCTCGATCAGCGGAATGACCACCAGGAATGCGCCGACGCCCACGAACCACAGGCCGGCCACGCCGACGTCCGGCTCGATCACGATCGAGGCCAGGCCGGCCAGCATCGTCAGCATCCCGACGACGATGATCAGCCCCCGGACGACCATGCCCAACGCTATTCGAGGGTCTGTGGCGCGTCGGCGTCGGGGACCACGACGACGGCGGTGCCGTAGGCCACGATCTCGGTCATCGTGCCGGCCATCTCGGAGCTGTCGAAGCGCATCGAGATCACCGCGTTGCCGCCCATCAGGGTCGCGTTCTGGACCAGCCGGTCGAGCGCCTGGCGGCGGGTGTCCTCGAGCAGCTCCGTGTATTCGTGGATCTCGCCGCCGCCGAGGGACCGGAGCCCGGCGATGAGGTTGCCGGAGAAGCCGCGGCTCCGGACGACGAGCCCGAATGTCTGGCCCTTCGTCTCGACGACGCGGTGGCCGGCGATAAAGGGAGCGGTGGCGACGATCACGCTGGAACCTCCTTGGAACGCGGCGAGGGTTGGCTGCCTCGGCCGGCCGCGCACGCTGCGCAGGGGCACCGGTCCCGGAGCATCACGAACGGGTAGTAGCCGGTGTGGTGGCCGTCCGCCCACGACGGGGCGATGGCATAGGACCCGACCAGCTGGACGTCGACGAGACGTGTCTGCTCGGCGGTCATGGTCGGCGCGGTGTCGAGCCAGCCCGGCAGCCCGGCCTCGCCGCGACAGTAGGCGCAGGGGCAGAGCCAGCGAAGGCCGACGGCGTCGAACGTCGAGGCGTGGCCGTCCGCCCAGTCGATCAGGAGTGTGCCGGCGGCCCGGTCGGCGTGGATCCGGGTCGGGGCCGCTGGGTCGGGTGCGGCGGCGGTGCTCACGGAGTGGATTGTGCACCGGAGCGCGACGGCGCGCCGGGGTCCGGGCCCGGACAGGCGCACGGACGCGGTTCACGCCGAGATCTGTGTCGGCCAGGACATCACGATCCCGATGAATGCGCACGACCCACGTCCGGTTCGCGCGTCGATCTGCACGATCTCACGACCCATCGTGCGGACTCGTGCGGGGGCTGTTCACTGGAGCAGCCAAGGGCCCCGTGCGGAGGCTGTTCACTGGAGCAGCCAAGGGCCCCGTGCGGAGGCTGTTCACTGGAGCAGCCAAGGGCCCCGTGCGGAGGCGCGTGGCGCCGGGGTCCGGGCCCCAAGAGGCCCACTGACGCGGTTCACGCCGAGATCTGTGTCGGCCAGGACATCACGATCCCGATGAATGCGCACGACCCACGTCCGGTTCGCGCGTCGATCTGCACGATCTCACGACCCATCGTGCGGACTCGTGCGGGGGCTGTTCACTGGAGCAGCCAAGGGCCCCGTGCGGAGGCTGTTCACTGGAGCAGCCAAGGGCCCCGTGCGGAGGCGCGTGGCGCGGGCGGCTGGCGGACCGGCCGCGGGCGGCTGGCGGGCCGGTCTCAGCCCCCTGGCCCGATCGGCCCGCCCGATCCGGCCCATCCGCCATGTACCGACAGCCGCGATCCTCGATGATTGCGCGGTGACCGCCGAGACCTTCGCGGAGATCGCCGTCGGGGAGATCGCCGCCGCTGCCCACGGGCTGACCGTGCCGGCCGTTGCCGACGCGCTCCGGGTCGACCCGGCCGCCGGCCTCGGCCCCGACGAGGCCACCCGCCGTGCGTCGATCAGCGGGCCCAACGAGCTCGAGCCGAGGAAGCGCGAATCGGTCCTCGGGATGGTCGTCGAGGCGGCGACGGAGCCGTTCGTCCTGCTCCTGGTCGCTGCCGGGCTGGGTGCGATCCTGCTCAACGAGATCCGTGACGGGCTGCTCATCCTCGTCGGGCTGCTCCCGATCGTCGGCGCGGACGTGGTGACCGAGTATCGGGGCGAACGTGCCCTGGACGCGCTCCGCGACGCCTCGGCCCCGGTGGCCAGGGTCCGGCGCGGCGGCGCCGCGGTGGACGTGCCCGCGGCCGGCCTCGTCCCCGGCGACGTCGTCCTGCTGCACGGCGGCGATGTCGTCCCGGCCGATCTCCGGCTCAGCGTCGCGGACCGCCTCCTCGTCGACCGCAGCGTCCTCACCGGCGAGTCGGTGCCCGAAGCGGCGACGACGGCAGCCGATGATCCCGAGGCGCTCCTGGCCGACCGGCGGGCGATCGCGTACGCGGGGACGAGCGTCGTCGGCGGTCGTGGCGAGGGCCTCGTGATCGCGATCGGGGCCGGCACCGAGGTCGGCCGGATCGCGGGCCGCCTGGCGGGCGCGACGGCGCGCCGCTCGCCCCTTCAGCTCGAGCTCGACCGGCTCGTCCGGATCCTGCTCGTCGTCGCGATCGGGCTCATCGCGATCGTGTCCGGGCTGGGCTTCGCCCGCGGTCAGTCCCTCGGCGCGAACGTCCTGGCCGGCATCTCCGCGGCCATCGCGGCAATCCCCGAGGAGCCACCCGTGCTCCTCGCCGTGATCCTCGGCCTCGGCGCCTTCCGGCTCCTGCGACGAGGCGTGCTCGTCCGCCGCCTCAACGCCGAGGAGGTCCTCGGCGCGATCGACCTCATCATCACCGACAAGACGGGCACGCTCACCCTGAACCGGCTGGACGTTGCCTCGATCCGCGGCACCGACGGGATCGTCGCCGACGCCAGCGCCGGGCAGCGCGTCCTCCTCACCGCGATCCGGGCCGAGGCCGACGCCTGGGCCCGGGCAGACGGGAGCCGGCCCGGCGCCTTCACCCTGGCCCTCGAACGGGCGCTCGATGCCGCCGGGATCGGCCACGAGCTGCCGCGCGGCGAGCTCATCGATGCCGAACCCCCGACCTCGGATCGCCCGATCTCGATGACCGCCGTCCGCACGCAGGGTCGAGCGGAGCGGCTCGCCAGCGGCGCGCCGGAGGCGGTCTTGGCGATGGCCGCCGAGGACGACGCCGCCCGCGGCGCCTGGCGGCGGGAGATCGACGCCGGCGCCGCGGCCGGTGAGCGCCTCATCGGCATCGCTCGCGCCGAGTCCTCGGGCGGCCCCGCCGAGGGCCGTTCGAACAGCCCCCTGGACGGCCAGGGGGACGCCGCGGTCTGGCGGATGGTCGGGCTCATCGGGTTCGCCGACCCCCTCCGGCCGGGGATGGAGGCGGCCCTTCGGGAGGCCCGCGAGGCCGGCATCCAGACGATCGTGGTGACCGGAGACCATCCGGCGACTGCGGCGGCCATCGCCCGGGCGGCCGGCCTGGGCGGCGAGCGAATCGTGACCGGTGGTGAGCTCGCCGGCTGGGACGACGAGCGGCTCGCCCGCGAGCTGCCGGGCATCCAGATCGTCGCCCGCTCCACGCCGGACCAGAAGGAGCGGATCGTTCGGGTCGCCCGGCGCGAGCGGCGCCTCGTGGCGGTCACCGGCGACGGCGTCAACGACGCCCCGGCCCTCCACAATGCCGACGTCGCGGTCGCGATGGGCAGCGGGACGGCGGTCGCCCGAGAGGCGGCGGACCTGGTCCTCGGCGATGATTCGTTCGCAACCCTGCTGTACGGCCTGCGGGAGGGCCGGCGGATCGTCGACAACGTCCAGAAGGGCCTCGTCTTCCTGGTCTCGACCCACCTGGCCTTCCTCGGCTTCATCCTGATCGCGACGCTCGCGGGCTTCGGCCAGCCGCTCCTGCCGATCCAGATCCTGTGGATGGAGCTGTTCATCGACTCGTCGACCTCGATCGCCTTCGAGCGGGAGCCCGGCGAGCCCGGCATCATGGCCCGGCCGCCGCGGAGGATGGGGGAGCCTCTCCTGGGCCGGGGCATCCTTGCCCGGATCGCCCTCGCCGGAGGCTTCTCGGCCGTCGCGGCCCTGTGGCTCATGCTGTCCCACCCGGGCAGCCTCGAGCACACCCGCTGGCTGGCCTACACGGCCCTCGTTTGCGGCCAGGTTGTCCGGGCGTACGCGAACCGCAGCCTCCGGATGCCCGTGCTCCGGCTGGGGCCGAACCGGGTCCTCCTGGCCGGCGCGCTGCTCGTCGTCCTGATCCAGGCGGCCATCCCGTTCATTCCCGGCGTGAGCGACGCCTTCCGTGCTTCGCCGCTCGACCTCGAGGAGTGGCTCCTCGTCGCCACCATCGCCCTGGCGCCGGCCCTCGTGGCCGAGCTGATCCGGTCCCGCGGCCGCACCGCGTGGGTGGCCTGACCCCGGACGATCGAGCCACGGGACGACCCGCCGATCGGCGGCTATCCTCGGCCGCGTGGCGCTCGTCATCGACGGCCTGAGCAAGCGCTTCGGCCGGGTCCAGGCATTGGACCGACTGTCCTTCGAGATCCCGGCCGGGCATATCTTCGGCCTGCTCGGCTCGAACGGCGCCGGCAAGACGACGGTCATGCGGGTCGCCCTCGGGGTCGTTCGGGCCGACGCGGGCACGATCCGCTGGGGCGGGGTCGACCACCGGAGGCTGGCCCGGTCCACGTGGGGCTACCTGCCCGAGGAGCGCGGCCTCTACCCGAAGATGACGGTCCTGGATCAGCTCGTCTTCTTCGCCCGGCTCCACGGCCTGTCCGCGACCGAGGCCCGGACACGGACGCTCGACTGGCTGGCGCGCCTGCGCGTCCCCGACTTCGCCGACCGCCGGGCCGACGAGCTGTCGAAGGGCAACCAGCAGAAGGTCCAGTTCCTCGCCGCCGTCCTCCACGACCCCGACATCCTGCTCATGGATGAGCCGTTCACCGGGCTCGACCCTGTCAACGTCGTGCTCCTGCGGCAGGCGATCCTCGAGCTCCGCGATCGGGGCAAGACGATCGTCCTCTCGACCCACCAGATGGAGACGGTCGAGGCGATGTGCGAGTCGGTCGCGATCGTGGATCGGGGGCGGCTGGTGAGCTCCGGCTCGCTTCGCGACGTCAAGCGCTCGACCGGTCGCCAGAGCGTCGTCCTCGCGGTCGACGGCGACGGCCGGATGGAGTGGCTGCGCGACGTCCCGGGCATCCGGATCCTGCGACCCGGGATCGAGCGCGCCGAGCTCGACATCGAACCCGGCGTCGACCCGGGCACGATCCTCGCCGCGGCCCTGGCCCGCGGCGCCCGCGTCCGCCACTTCGAGGTTGCGGACCCGTCACTGGAGCAGGTCTTCATCGAGCTCGTCGGCCACCCGGCCGACGAAGACGAGACCCTCGGCCCGGTGCCGGCGGCGGTTGCCGCCGAGCGAGTCGCCTGACCGTGGGCGGCGACCCGATCCTGCCCAACGCCGGGATCGTCGCCCGGCGCGAGTTCGTCGAACGGGTCCGGAGCCGGCCGTTCTTCGCCTCGACCGTGCTGCTCGCCGCGCTCGCGGTCTTCGTCGCCTTCATGCCGGTCATCGTCCGCGTCATCGATCGGGGCACGACCACCACGATCGCCGTCGTGGCCGACGATCCGGCGCTGGCGCAGCGGTCGGCCGACGTCATGCGCGGCGTGTTGAACGTCACCGGCGGCGGCGCCCAGGCCTACGACTTCGTGGTCGGCACTGATCGCGCGGGCGTCGCTGCCGACATCGAGGCCGGCCGATACGACGGCGCAATCGTCGCCGTCCGCGACGAATCCGGCCGCCTCGACTTCACCTTCCTGACGGGACAGGGAATTGGCTCCGATCGGACCCAGTTCGTGGCCGTCGGGACGTTCGCCGTCGCGATCCTCGAGTGGACGGAGCAGAACCAGCCGGCCGATGGCCAGCCGTTCCAGCTGCCGACGCTCCAGGTCCTCGCGGCCGCCGGCCCGAACGCCGGCGCGGCGCCCCTTGGTGCCTCCGCGATCGCGAGCCGCCAGCTGTTCGGGACCGTCCTCGTCGTCGTCCTCTTCCTGACCATCGTGATCTACGGAATGTGGGTCGCCGCCGGGGTCGCCACCGAGAAGGAGACCCGGGTGATGGAGCTCCTCATCAGCGCGGCGTCGCCGCGCCAGCTCGTCCTCGGCAAGGTCGTGGGGATCGGGCTGGCCGGGCTCCTCCAGTACGTCGCGATCCTCGTGCCGGCGCTCCTCGCGCTGGCGGTCCAGGACCAGGTCGCGCGATCGGTCGGCCTCAGCGGAGGGGTCAGCCCGCCGCTGACCGGGATCGCCCCCAGCCTGTTCCTCGCCTACGGGGCTTTCTTCGTCCTCGGCTTCACCCTCTACGCCCTGATCTATGCCGCCGCCGGCTCGCTCGTGAGCCGGGTCGAGGACCTCCAGGTCATCGCCCTGCCGATGAGCCTCATCGGGATCGCCGGCTACCTCCAGGCCGTCCTCGCCCTGTCGGGCGGCCTCTCGGGGTTCCTCCGCGTCTCGTCGTGGGTCCCGTTCTGGAGCCCCTTCGTCATGTTCACCCGGCTGACCGTCGGGCGGGTCGACCCCTGGGAGCTCGTCCTCGCCTACGGGCTCCTCATCGCGGCCATCGTCCTCGTCGCCGTCCTCGCGATCCGGATCTACGCGGCCGGGGTCATCCTCTACGGCCAGCGACCGGGACCGGCCAGGCTCCTCCGGGCGATCGTCGCGCCCGGCGACTGAACCTAGCCCGGCGAGCCGTCACCGCTCTCGACGGGATCGTCGAGGCCGAGCGGCAGGCGGCGGATCAGGGCCAGGACCGGCGCACTGCCCGCCGCTCCTGGGGCGGCGCCGGAGGCCGCGTCGGCCTCGGGTGACCCGTGGCGGACGATCTTCCCGCCGACCGGGACGAATCGCCACAGGCGGCTCCTGACGCCGGGCAGGTAGGGACTCATGCGCTGGCGGGCCAGCATGCCGGCCAGGCCCTGGGCCGCGACGGCACTGAAGAGAGCCCGCCCCTCGCCCGGGATCGCCGGCACCGCCAGCACCTCGTCGCCGGGTCGGAGGACGCGCCGGAGCTGGTCACGTCGCCGCTCGAGCGGCACGGACAGGAGCGACCGGCCGTCAAGGTCGAGGAGATCGAAGGCCAGGAAGGCGACCGACCGACCGGGCTCGCCGGCGAGCCGTCGGGCCAAACCGGCCTCATCGGCTCGACCGGCGGCGTCCACGACCACGAGCTCGCCGTCGAGGACCGCCGAGCGGGCGGCGACGCGGACGCCGAGCCCCACGAGCTCGGGCGGGATGAGCGGCAGGGGCTCCCCGGCCTCACCGAGGAAGGAGACGCCGCCTGCCCCCGGGCGGTCGGCGGGGCCGACCAGGGCGAGGACCCGGCGGCCGCCCCAGGATGGCTCGAAGAGGTGGTCGGTCGAGTCGAACGGGTCAGGGCGGAGACGGGCCAGCATCGGGCGCAGGGTGTCCGGCGGGTTCGGCATCGCCGGCTCGAGCCGCAGCGAGAGCTGATCGGTCATCGCCGGGCGATGGTAGCCGCTAGACTCCCGGGCGTCGCCCACAACCGCGGTGGCACCACGGAGGCCGTCCGTTGCCGTCCAGCTCCCGTCGCGCCCCGGCGCCAGAGGACCTGTACCGGATCCGGGTCGCGACCGATCCGCGGCTGGCGCCGGACGGCCGGTCGGTCGTCTGGACGCTGCAGAACGTCGCACCCGCTCACGACGGTTACCGGACCTCGATCTGGCGGGTGGCCCTCCGGGAGGACGGTACCGCCGCCGGGGCACCGCAGCGCCTGACCCTCGGGTCGAAGCACGACAGCCGCCCCCGGTTCTCGCCTGATGGTCGGACCCTCGCCTTCATCTCGGATCGCCGGTCGGCCGTCGAGGAGGAGCCGGCTGCCCCGAAGGACCGCGAGGACCTCACCCAGGTCCATCTCCTGCCCCTCGACCGGCCTGGCGAGGCCCGCCGGCTGACGGATCTTCCTCGGGGCGTCGACGAGGTGGCCTGGGCCCCCGACGGCCGAAGCCTGGCCGTCATCTCCGCCTCGCGCGGAACCGATCGCAAGGCCGACGACCGGGCGCGACGGCGGCTGCCCGAGCCTGCCTCCGGCAAGCCGCCGGTGAGCGACTACTGGTTCTTCGATCGCCTGGGCTACCAGCTCAACGGCGCCGGGGTCATCGCCGGTCGGGTGCCGCAGCTCTGGATCGTCGACGCCGTGACCGGAGCCGCCCGGCGGCTCACGAACATTCGGGCCGGGGTCGGGGCCCCGGCCTGGTCGCCCGATGGGAAGACGATCGCGATCACGAGCGGCCGGCGCCGCGACGACGACCTCATCACCTCCTCGCGGATCCTGGCCGTCGACGTCGGGACGGGGGCGCTCACCGCGATCGCCGAGCATCCCGACGGCCTGTTCTTCGGCGCGGCATGGCTGCCCGACGGCGAGTCGGTCGTGACCCTCGGTGGCCACCTCCCGCACGCGCTCTACCGGTTCGACGTCTGGCGATTCCCGGCCGACGGATCCGATCCAGGGGGCGGCCGCAACCTCTCGGGCCGAACCGACATCATGCCGGCATCCTCGCTCAACAGCGACGTCGCGCCGGGCGAGGACGCGCGGCTCCTGCCGACGCCGGACGGGCGGGCGCTCCTCTTCACGGCTCCCGCCGCGGGTGCCTACGAGCTCTGGCGGCTGGACCTCCGGGACGGCGGGCTGGAACGGCTCACCGTCGGGCGCCACTATCTCTCGTCGGTCGATGTCGTCGACCTCGGCTCGGACGGGCTGGGGCTGGCGGCGATCCGTTCGACCCCGACCGAGCTGCCCGAGCTTCATGTTGGCCGGCTGACGGCCTCTGGCGGGCTGCCCGGCCGCGCGCGAGGCAAGCGAGGGACCGCTCTGGCGCGCAAGCCCGTGACCGCCCTCAACGAGGGCCTGCTCGCGGAGGTCGCCCTCCGTCCGGCGATCGGGCGGACCGTGACGGTCGATGGCCGGTCGATCCAGGCCTGGCTGATCGCCGCCGAGGGCGACGGCCCGCGGCCGACCGTGGTCGAGATCCACGGCGGGCCGCACACCCTCTACGGCTGGTCACCGTTCTGGGAGTTCCAGTGCCTCGCCGGTGCCGGGATGTCCGTCCTGTACGCCAACCCGCGCGGGTCCGAGGGCTACGGGCTCGAGTTCAACGAGGCCAACCTGGCCGACTGGGGCGACGGGCCGATGCGGGACGTCATCGGCTGCGTCGATGCCGTCGTCGCCGATGGGCTGGCGGATCCAGCCCGGCTCGGGGTCACCGGCGGCTCGTACGGTGGCTACCTGACGAACTGGATCGTGGCGCACGATCCTCGGTTCGCCGCGGCGATCACCTGTCGCTCGGTCACCGACCTGACGATGCTCATGCTCACCGGCGACCTCGGCGGTACTGACTGGGCGAAGTTCGAGTTCGGGGCCTACTCGTGGGAGGCGCCCGAGCTGTTCCGCCAGCAATCTCCGCTGACCCACGCCGCGAACATCCGGACGCCGCTCCTCATCCAGCACGCCGAGCACGATCTCCGGACGACGATCGGCCAGGCCGAGGCCCTGTTCTCCGTCCTGCGCCGCCATCGCCGGCCGGTCCGGCTCATGCGGGTGCCAGGGGAGTCACACGAGCTCACCCGCTCCGGGACGCCCTACCGGCGGGTCGAGAACCTCGTCCAGGTTCGCGACTGGTTCGCCCACTTTCTGGTGGCCGGGCGGAAGCGCCTGCCGCCGAAGCCGCGGACCCGCCACGGGGACTGAGGCAGCCTGGGTCCAGGGGCGGCCTCGTGGGCCGCATCCCGTTGAAGCCGGGCGTTGACTGCCAGCCCCGAAGACCTGCGCGCGAGGGTTGACGGTCTGGGAGACAGGCCCGGGACGACCGGTCCGCACCCCTTGACACGCGGCCGACCGGCTCGCTACATTGCACCCTAGCTGCACATGTGAGAGATCGAACGCTCAGATGTGCGACAGAGCGGGAGGCATCGTGGCTGCAGTCGGCCGGCAGGAGACGCTGAGCGACACGCGCCTGATGGTCCGCATCGCGCAGCTCTACTACCGGCTGCAGCTGAGCCAGGAGCAGGTCGGTCAGCGGCTCGGCCTGAGCCGGTTCCAGGTCGGCCGGCTCCTCGATCGCGCGCTCCGCGAGGAGATCGTCCGGATCGAGATCGTCCACCCGGACGTCCGCCTGATCGAGCTCGAGGACGCCCTCGTCAAGCGATTCGGTCTGCGGTCCGCGGTCGTCGCCGACGCGCCCGAGGCCTCGTCCGACGAGGCCGCCCAACGGCTCGCCCGCGCCGCCGTCGCCGGCGCCGCAGTGGGCTATCTCGCTGCGCTGGGCCCGACCGGCTCGATCGGCGTGTCGTGGGGCCGCCAGATGCTCGAGCTCGCCCGCCAGCTCGTGCCGGGCTGGACGAACGCGGTCGAGGTGGTCCAGCTCAACGGGGCCACCTCCCTCTCGGCCGAGCCGACCCGCGCGACCGAGATCGCCGAGCGATTCGGGGCCACGACCGGGGCCTCGATCCGGCTGCTGGCCGCACCGGCGATCGTCGGCAGCGCCGAGCTCCGCCGGGCGCTCGAGGCGGACCCCGCCGTCGGCAGCACCCTCGAGGCGGCTCGGGCGGCCTCGACAGCCATCTTCGGGCTCGGCATCCGGGGCCGCGACAGCGTCCTGGTCGGCTCGGGCTTCCTGTCGGAGCGGGACCAGGCCGAGCTGCGAGAGGTGGGTGCCGTCGGGGACATCCTGGGGCGGTTCCTCCGGCCGGACGGACGCATCGCGAGCACCGAGCTCGACGATCGGACCGTCGGCCTGCCGCTCGCCGATCTCGTCGCGAAGCCCGTCTCGCTCGCGCTGGCCGCCGGTCCCGGTCGCGGGCCGGTCGCCCTCGCGGCGCTCCTGGGTCGATTCGTCAACGTCCTCGTGACCGATGCTTCGACCGCCCAGTGGGTCATCGACCATGGCTGAGCGACCGCCGGTCCCGTCCGAGGAGGTCGTCCGCCGGCTCGTCGAGCGCGCGCTCGAGGCCGCCGAGGCCGCTGCCTCAGGCTCGGCGCCGACCACCTTGGCCCCCGCGGCCTCCCTTGCCCCGCCGAGCGGCGACCCGGCCGCGAGCGATTCGCGCACTGTCGCCCTCGGTGCCGACCACGGCGGTTACGCCCTCAAGCAGGCCATCGGCAAGGCCCTCGCCGAGAAGGGCTACGGTGTCACCGACTGCGGCACGACCTCGACCGAGGCCGTCGACTACCCCGACATCGCCCACGTCGTCGCCAGGCTCGTCGCGTCGGGGTCCTGCTCGGTCGGCATCATCATCGACGGGGCAGGCATCGGCTCGGCCATGGCCGCGAACAAGGTTCCCGGGGTCCGCGCCGCCAACGCCCACGACACCTCGATGGCCCGCAACGCCCGCGAGCACAACTACGCCAACGTGCTGACACTCGGGGCGCGGATGGTCGGCGAGGGCCTCGCCCTCGAGATCGTGGAGACGTTCCTGGCGACGCCCTGGGGCGCCGAGCGCCACGGCAGGCGAGTCGCCAAGATCAGCCACATCGAGCAGCAGTACAGCCGCGCCGCCACCCTCGAGGGAGCCGTCCGATGACCGTGCCGACCGACGACCGATCCACCCTCATCGAGGCGATCACCCGCGAGGTGCTGGCCTCGCTCTCGACCAGGGCCGGGGGTGCCGACTGCGCGACGTGCACGGGCGGCACCTGCGCCGCGACCTGCGCCCCGAAGGTCGCCCAGATCGTCCAGAGCGGCGCGACGCGGGTGGCCTACCGCGGCCCGGGCGGCGATGTCCCGCGCGACCTCGCCCGCTTCATCGACCACACCCTGCTCAAGCCCGATGCGACGGCGGCCGAGATCGACCGGCTCTGCGCCGAGGCGAGGGAGTACGGCTTCGCGGCCGTCTGCATCAACCCGACCTGGGTGAAGCGGGCCGCCGATGACCTCCGCGGGAGCGAGGTGGCGGTGGCCTCGGTCGTCGGCTTCCCGTTCGGCGCCCAGGCGCCCGAGATCAAGGCCATGGAGGCCCGCCGGGCCTGCCGGGACGGGGCCCGCGAGATCGACATGGTCATCAACATCGGGGCCCTCAAGAGCGGGATGCGCGACCTCGTCCGCGCCGACATCGCCGGCGTGTCGGACGCCTGCCACGAATCCGGCGCCCTCAACAAGGTCATCATCGAGGCCGCCCTGCTCACCGACGGGGAGAAGGTCGTCGCCTGCTCGCTCGCCAGGGAGGCCAGGGCCGACTTCGTCAAGACCTCGACGGGCTACGCATCGGGCGGGGCGACCGTCTTCGACGTGGCCCTCATGCGCGAGGTGGTGGGGCCGCGGATCGGGGTCAAGGCGGCCGGCGGCATCCGCTCGGCCGAGGACGTCCAGGACATGATCGCCGCCGGCGCGACCCGCATCGGGGCCTCGGCCGGGGTCAGGATCGTCACAGGAGAGAGGGGAGCGCGTGAGCAATATTGACCTTCGCGCCTACGTCTTCCTCGACAGCCTCCAGGCGCAGTACGCCGCCTTCCTGGGGACCGTCGCCCAGGGCTTCCTGCCCCTGGCCGGCGACGCGTCCCTGTCGATCGAGGTGTCGCCGGGCATCGAGATCAACCGGCTGACCGACATCGCCCTCAAGTCGACGACCGTCAAGCCCGGGATGCAGATCATCGAGCGTTACTACGGCATGCTCGAGATCCACTCGCCGCAGCAGGCCGAGGTCCGGGCGGCCGGGGCGGCGATCCTCAAGGAGATCGGCCTCGAGGAGAACGACCGGATCAAGCCCCGGGTCCTCTCGAGCCAGATCATCCGCCGCATCGACGACCACCAGGCCCAGCTCATCAACCGGACCCGCCACGGCCAGATGCTCATCCCCGGCCAGACGCTCTACGTGCTGGAGCTCGAGCCGGCGGCCTACGCGGCGCTGGCGGCCAACGAGGCCGAGAAGGCCGCCCACATCAACATCCTCGAGGTCCGCAGCTTCGGCTCGATGGGTCGGATCTACCTGGGCGGCGAGGAGCGCGACATCGACGTCGGCTGGCGGGCCGCGCTGGCGGCCATCGAGGGCCTGGAGGGCCGCGAAGCGAAGGGCTAGAGAACGGATCACGCAGAGGATCGGCAGACCGCTCGAAAGGGAGAGACAGATGGCTGAAGCACTCGGGATGATCGAGGCCCGCGGGTTCGCCGCGATGGTCGAGGCGGCGGACGCGATGGTGAAGGCCGCCAAGGTCGAGCTGGTGAGCTACGAGAAGACCGGAGGCGGGTACGTGACCGCGGTGGTCCGCGGCGACGTCGCGGCGGTCAAGGCCGCCGTGGAAGCCGGCAGCCGGGCCGCGACGAAGGTCGGCGAGGTGATCACCACCCACGTCATCGCCCGGCCGCACGTCAACGTCGACATGGTCCTGCCGCTCGGCCGCCTCGAGGAGGCCAAGGCCGAGGGCGGCAACGGGTAGCGATCCCTCACCGGGCCGCGGCCGAGCCCGCGGCCCGGACAGGACGGGGAGGAACCATGCTCCTTGGACGCGTGGCCGGGACGGTCGTCTCGAGCCGCAAAGAGCCGCTCATCGAGGGCTGGAAGCTGCTGCTCGTGCGGCAGCTCGACGCCGAGAACCACGAGCCCGGCGGCTACGTCGTGGCCGCCGACGCGGTCGGGGCCGGCGTCGGCGAGGTCGTCCTGTACGCGTCGGGCAGCTCGGCGCGCCAGACCGAGCTGACCCGCGACCGACCCTGCGACGCGGTGATCATGGCGATCGTCGACACCTGGGAGGTCGGCGGCCGCGAGGTGTACCGGAAGTAGCCATGACCGAGCTCAGCGAACAGGAGATTGCCGAGACGATCGCCCGGGTCCGCCAGCGGCTCGACCTGGCCGCCGACGGGCGTCCGGGCGTCGCCCTGGTCGGCCAGGCGGAGCTGGCCGCTGCCTCGGCGGCCGAGCTCGGCGACGGGATCCACGCGACGATCGACCAGGCCGTGGCCGCGGCGACGATCGCCTTCCAGGCGTTCGGCTCGATGGGCCTCGACGGCCGGCGGGTCATCATCGAGGCGGTCCGCCAGTCGATGCTCGAGCATGCCGAGCACCTCGCCCGGATGGCCCACCAGGAGACCCACCTCGGACGGTTCGAGGACAAGATCGTCAAGAACCGGCTCGTCACGACCAAGGCGGTCGGGCCAGAGGACCTCGAGGTCGAGGCCGTGACCGGCAGTCTCGGCATGATGGTGACCGAGTTCGCCCCGTTCGGGGTCGTGGCCGCCATCACTCCGGTGACCAACCCGACCTCGACCGTCATCAACAACACCATCAGCATCGTGTCGGCCGGGAACGCGGTCGTCTTCAACGCCCACCCCAACGCCAAGCGCTGCTCGGCTGAGACGATCCGACTCCTCAACCGGGCCATCGTCGGGGCCGGCGGGCCGCCCGACCTCGTCACCGGCGTCGCCGAGCCGACGATCGACAGCGCCCGCGCGCTCATGAGTCATCCCGGCATCCGGGTGCTGCTCGTGACCGGCGGCCCGGCCGTCGTCCGCGAGGCGCTCAAGACCGACAAGCGGGCCGTCACCGCCGGCCCCGGCAACCCGCCGGCGGTCGTGGACCAGACCGCCGACGTCGAGCGGGCCGGCCGCGACATCGTCCGCGGCGCCTCGTTCGACAACAACGTCATCTGCACCGACGAGAAGGTCGTGCTCGTCGTCGACTCGGTGGCGGACCGGCTCATCCGCTCGATGACCCAGCACGGCGCCTACCTGCTCAAGGAGCACGAGCTCCGGCGTCTTGAGCGGGTCATCTTCAAGGAGCTCGGGCCGCCCGACAAGCCCGGAGCGATCAACCCGGCCTGGATCGGCCGCGATGCGGCGAAGATCCTGGCCGAGATCGGCCTCCAGATCGAGCCGCCGCCGCGGCTGGTCATCGCCGACGTCCCCCGCGAGCACTCGCTCGTCTGGACCGAGCAGATGATGCCGGTCCTGCCGATCGTCCGGGTCCCCGACGTCGACGTGGCGATCGACCTGGCCGTCAAGGTCGAGCACGGCTTCCGCCACACCGCCTCGATCCACTCGACGAACGTCGAGACCATCACCCGGATGGCCCGGGCGATGAACTGCAGCATCTTCGTGGCCAACGCCCCGAACTTCGCCGGGCTCGGCGAGGGCGGCGAAGGCTTCTGCTCGTTCTCGATCGCCTCGCCCACCGGCGACGGCCTGACGCGGCCGCGGACGTTCTCGCGCGAGCGGCGGATCACCGTCGTCGGCGCGCTCAGGATCGTTTGATGCAGCCGGCGATCGCCCTGCTCGAAGTCGATTCGATCGCGATCGGCATCGAGGCGGGTGACGCCATGGCCAAGCGGGCGCCGATCGATGTCCTCTACGCCGGGACCGTCCACCCGGGGAAGTACCTGGTCCTCGTCGGCGGCGCCGTTGCCGACGTCGAGGAGGCCCTGGCCGCCGGGTCGGAGGTCGCCGAGGGCTCCGTCCTCGACACGGTCCTCCTGCCCGACGTCCATGCGGAGGTCGTGGCGGCGATGCGGGGGACCCGCCGGCCAGGCGAGGGCGAGGCCCTCGGGGTCATCGAGACCCGAACGGTGGCTTCGCTCCTGGAGGCGGCCGACGCCGGGGTCAAGGGCGCCCGCGTCCGGCTGCTCGAGCTCCGACTCGCCGACGATCTCGGCGGCAAGGCCTACCTGCTGTTCGGCGGCCAGGTCGCCGATGTCGAGGCGGCGGTCGAGATCGGCCGCGACCGGGTCGCGCTGCCCGACCGGGTCGTCAGCCGGGTCATCGCCCAGCTCCATGCCGAGATGCGAGCGAACCTCGAGGCTGACGGCCGGTTCCGGCACCGCCTGGCCGAGCCGGCGGAGGGCTGAGGTGCAGCTGGCAAAGGTCGTTGGGACGGTCGTGGCCTCGGTGAAGAGCCCCGGGCTCGAAGGGATCGCGCTGCTCATCGTCCAGCCCCTCGACCGCGGTCTGGCACCCGTCGGCGGGACGGTCGTGGCGGCCGACGCGGTCCAGATGGCGGGTCCCGGCGAGCTCGTCTACATCGTCGCCGCTCGTGAGGCGGCGTTGGCCATGCCCGAGCCGTTCGTCCCGGTCGACCACGCCATCGTGGGGATCGTGGACGCGGTCACGATGGCGGAGGGCTCGCGGTGAAGCTGGCCCGGGTCGTCGGCACCGTGATCTCGACGATCAACGTCCCCGTCTACGACGACCGCAAGCTGCTGCTGTGCGACCTGGTCGGGCCCGACGGCGCCCCGGTCGACGGCTACCTCATCGCGGTCGACACGGTCGGGGCCGGGGCCGGAGAGACGGTCCTGCTCATGGACGAGGGCAACTCGGCCCGCCAGATCCTGGGCGCCACCGAAGCGCCGGTCCGGACGCTCATCGTGGGGATCGTCGACGCGGTGGAGGTCGCGCCGGGCGCCGGGCAGGCCGAAGAACCCGCCGAGGCGGCGCCCGCCCGGCCGACTCGATCCCGAGCCCGAGCGAAGCCGGGACCGAAGCCAGCTCCGAAGGCGGCGTCGAAGGCCGAGGAGCCCACCCGTCGGCCGCGGCGTCGCGGCCCGGCCTGACCGAGCCTCGGCCGCCCCAGGTCGGAACCTCGAGCCAGCGCCATGCGTCAGCGGGGTATGTCGACCATTCGAAGGCTGCTGGCAATCCTCGGCCTCGTGGCCGTCGGCGCCGCCTGTGCCGCCTGTGCCGGGACGGCCACGACTTCACCCTCACCGAGCCCCACGCCCACCCGCGGACCGGTCCTGACGCTTCCCGAGCTCAAGCTCGCGCTGATGGACCAATTCGGCCAGCTCTGGTACTGCGATCCCGACTTCTATCCGATCGCCCGCCAGGACGAGCTGGCGGCGGCGAAGGAGCGCTGGCCCGAGGTCATCGCCGACGCCGACGCGTTCGCGGCGGTCACCACGTCGGTGGGGGTCGACCCGACCGCGAAGCTCGACGACGCCCAGACGCTCGAGGTGTATCGCGCCTGGAAGGTCCTCAACGCGATCGCCCTCGACCCGATCGGCAACGACGCCTACCGGTTTGACTATCTGGCCGAGCCGGCGAGCGGCGCCGGGGAGGGCAGGCGAACCGGCGGGACCATCACATCGACCGGCGAGATCGCGATCGAGCAGCAGGTCGCGGCCGGCGAGCCGGTCTGCCCGATCTGCCTGGCCCGGGGCACGCTGATCGAGACGCCCGACGGACCGCGCCCCGTCGAGACCTTCCGGATCGGCGATCCGGTCTGGACCCTCGACGCCGAGGGCCACCACGTTCGCGCCACGGTCATCGCGGTCGGCTCGACCGCCGTCCCCGCCGGCCATGAAGCCATCCGCCTGGTGCTGGCCGACGGTCGAACCGTGACGGCGTCGCCCGGGCACCCGCTCGCCGACGGCCGGCCGTTCGCCGGAGTGCGGCCTGGCGATCTCGTGGACGGGTCGCCGGTGGCCGCGGCCGAGGCGGTCCGATACGACGGACGGCGAACCTACGACATCGCCGTCAGCGGCCCGACCGGGGTCTACCTGGTCGGCGGGGTGCCGCTCGGCTCGACCCTTACGCCGTAGCGGCCGATCGGACGATCAGGCCGGAGTCGGCGCAGGCTCCGCCTCCATCTCCGTCGCCCCGTCCATGTCGGGCGCGTCGGACACGATGCCGATGCCGCCGAAGATCGCGAAGCCGTCGATCCGGAGCACCGGGCCGTCGGTCTCGATGCGCTCGTGGTCACGCGTGTCACCGATGCCGCCGAAGACGCTGATCGTGTTCAGCTCCACGCGCCAGGTCGCCGGTACGACGAGCCTGAAGCCGCCGAAGACCGCCCGAAGGGTCAGCGACGCACCGGCCGGATCCAGCGTCGCCCGGCGGAGGTCGAGCGTCCCGCCGCCGTACCAGGCGGTGTACGACGCACGCCGGAACGCCGGCGCGGTGCTGGAGAAGTCGAGGCTGTCGAAGATGGCGACGAGGTCGATCTCGTCGTCCTCGGGCTGTCCTTTCGACGTCATCCGATCTCGGGCGAGAAAGGCCGCGATGCCCGAGGCGATGGCGGCGATGAAGCCGAGGAGGAGGAGTGTTCGAAGGAGCCGGCCGAGGAAGCCCATGGTGTTCTCCCGGTGTCGTGGTGTCGTGGTGTCGTGGTGTCGTGGTGTCGGGTTGATGGTCGCCGGGCCGGCGATTCGGTGCAAGCGCGAGGCCGACTCCGTGACCCCGCGATCCGGCGGCCCAGCGGCCGAGCGGTCCCGACGCGCCCGCGCGCGTCATTCATCGTGCCGGCTCGGACCGGGCGGGCTCGGCTGTCACCCGGGGAATGCCGTCAGCCGGGCACCCGGATCCCGGGCACGTTGCGGGCGAGGAAGTCGAGGACGATGCCGGTCTGGTTGATCCGCTCGTCGATCTGGAAGGGGGCATGGCCGGTGGGGAAGAGGTACAGCTCGTGGGGGTGGCCGCGAGCCGCCAGGCGGTCCGTGTAGGCCAGGACCTGGCGGATCGGACAGCGCGAGTCGGCCTGACCGGCCAGAAACAGGATCGGCGCCGTGACGTCGTCGACGTAGCTGATCGGCGACCGCTCGGCCATGAGCTCCGGGACCTCCGCGGGCGTCCCGCCGAGGAGCGCCCGGTCGTAGGCCTGGAGCAGGGGAGACAGGTCCTCGTAGCCGAGGGCGTAGTCGCCGATCGGCACACCGGCGACCCCGACACGGAAGCGGTCCGGGTGCATCCCGTGCATCAGCAGCGTCAGGTAGCCGCCCCACGACCAGCCGGCGATCGCCAGGCGGTCGGGGTCGGCGATGCCCGTTGCGACGAGGTCGTCGACGCCGGCCAGGATGTCCTCGACCTCGGGCCAGCCGATGTTGCCGATCAGGGTGTCCCGCCACTCGGCGCCGAACCCGATGGAGCCGCGGTAGTTGACGAGGACGACCTGGAACCCGGCGTCGACGTAGGCCAGCAGGTCCGGGGCCCAGCGATCGAGGTCGATCGAGGTCGGGCCGCCGTGGACGAGGACGAGGCTCGGGAACGGTGCCGAGCCGTCCGGCTCGATCCGCCAGCCGGTGACCGTCTGACCACGCGGATTGGGAAACGACCAGGGGATGAACTGCCGGCCGGGCGGGGCGTCGCCGCCGGTCAGGATCGGCTGGTCGCGACCGACCTCGAGCACGATCCCCGGATGCTGCCCGGCCTGGAGGCGGTACCAGACCGCGCCGTCCGGGCGGACCCGGGCACCCGTCAGCGATCCGGGCCGGGTCGGCAGCTCTGTCAGGTCGCCCGAGGCGATGTCGTACCGGTGGAGGTGGTCGCGACCGTCGCGCAGCTCGACGAGGAGGAGGGCCGAGCCGTCCGGCCACCAGTCCGAGACCTCGGTGAAGCGGTCCCACGGCAGCGCCAGGTCCACGACCTCGCCGGTCCGTGGCGACCAGATTGCCGGGGCTCGCTCGCCGCGTCGCTCGTGGCCGATCGCCAGTCGGTCGTCCCCGGGCACCGGCGACCAGGCAAAGGCGAGCAGCTCCTTGCCGGGATCCTCGAGCTCCCCGACCACGTCGCCGGTCCGGGCATCCAGGACCCGGAGCGCGGCGTGGATGAGGTCGCCGTGCTCGCCGTGCTCGATCGCGACGAGGCCCTCGTCGGCGCTGAGCCCGGCGAGCTCGGTCCCGCCATGGGTCATCGCGTTGCCGCCGCCGAGGAGGATCGATTCCCGGCTCTCGCGGATCCGGCGGGTCGTGCCGTCGGCCTCGATGACGTACAGCCCGAAGCCGTCCCGGCCCGAGACCGCGACGGCGGACCGCCGCAGACCCGGCGCCAGCCCCTCGTCCCAGCCCGTGGGCAGGCCCTCTGCGAGCGGCTCGGCCTCGCCGCCGCCGAACGGTGCCACGACCCACGTCCCGGACTCGTCGCCGGTCGTGTCGCGGTGCCAGATGACCCACTCGCCATCGGCACTGGCGTAGCCGGACACGAGCCCAACCGGCTCGCGCGTGATCTGGCGGCGCTCGCCGGTCGCCAGGTCCCAGCTGTGGAGCTGGTAGATCCCGCTCTCCGACGACACGTACACGAGCCGGTCGGGGGCCTGCCGCGACCAGGTCGGGAAGCCGACGATCGGGGCGCGGAAGCGACGTTGCCAGAGGGGCGACGGATCGGTCAATGTGGGCTCCTGAGGTCTGGTGCTGGAGGATGCGTCTCCGGGCCGGGGCGGGCTCGACGGCGGCGGCCCGCGCCGCGACGCGGGGCCGGACTCTCGATTCCGCCGGCGACATCATGCGTGAGATCCGAGGATCGCGATCGTCAACAGCACCTGGGCCCAGTGATAGCTGACGACGACGCCGAGCCGTCGCCGGATCGCCTCGAACGCTGAGGCTGCGGGCGGCGCGGCGAACCGATCCCAGCCCAGCAGGGCGTCGGAGGCGACGAACAGCCAGGCGCCCGTGACGGCGAGCGTCGAGCCGCTCGCCGTCGCCGCGATGGCCATGAGGCAGAGCGCGGCGAGGTAGGCGACCACCGGGCCGAGGAGCCCGGCCCGCCGCGCCCCGGCCACGATCGGCCGCCCGATGAGGGCGAGGACGACGAGCGCGACGGCCACGCCGAGCGCGGCCCCCTGGCCCTCGAGCCGGCCCACGTGGCCCAGCAGGAACAGGGCGAGGTAGGCGAGGTGGGCCACGAGGAACGCGAGGAGCCCGGCGATGAACTGTCCCGGGGGCAACAGGAGCCAGTCACCGGCGAGCGACGCCGCCAGCGCGATCACGAGGAGCCAGCGGGCGACCGACGTGCCGGGGCTCGCGAGCACCACCGCCGCGAAGAGGCAGATGATGACCGCCGGCTTGGCGAGCCGCTCGAACGCCGCGTCGTCGCGTGACACCGCGACCCAATCGGCGACGGCCACGAACCCGGCCGCGACCAGTGCCCCGACGACGGCCGGAGTCATGGCTGGTCCGCCTCGTCGCGACCGACCACCCCGATCCGGACGAGAGCCCGCTCAACGAGGTCGCCGAGGGGCCGCGCGCCGACCTCGTCGAGCGGCACCCACTCGAACGCGTCGGTCGAGCCGTCGATCTCGGGGCGCTCCTCGCCGCCCACGACCCGCATCGGATACACGAACCGAACGGCGTGGAACAGCACCGGGCCGGCCCGCCGGCCCCAAGTTCCCGTGTCGGAGTGGATCGCCGGCGGTCCGGTGATCTCGGCCGCCAGGCCGGTCTCCTCCTCGACCTCACGGACCACGCCCGCCTCGGGCGTCTCGCCGAAGTCGAGGCCGCCCCCCGGCAGCGTCCAAAGCCCCTCGCCGATGTTCCCGGGGCTGACGTGGCCGAGCAGGACCGCTGCGTCGCGGACGAGCAGGCCGTAGGCGGCGATCCGAATGACCCGGGGCGGCCCGCCGGGCGAGCCGCCCCGGACGACGGCGACCCTGTCGCGGAACTCGGCGTCGCCGTCGCGACGGGCGGAATCGTCGGGCATCCCGGGTATGATGCCCGACGTGACGAGCGAGTCGGCGAAGCTCCGGCCCTGGTCGGGCGATCGAGCCCCGGCCAGCTGGGGCCTCGGTGACGGTCAGGCGATCCCGGGGAAGTACGCCCCGGCCCCCGAGTCCCGCGAGATCGTCGCGAAGGAGGAGATCTTCGGGCCGGTCCTCTCCGCGCTCACCTTCCTGACTCCCGAAACGGCCGTCGAGAAGGCCAGCAACAAGGAATCCGGCTTCGGGCGAGAGGGCGGCATGCACGGCCTCCACGCCTACGTCCGGCTCGAGGATCGCTAGGTGGGGGGCGCCCGGACCGGCGGGCGCGGGTCGGATGCACACCAGACCCTGATCTCGGCGGTGCGGCCGCCCGACGGTTGATCGCGGGTTCCACGTCCTGGCCACTCCTCGTGCGCGCGGGTCGGGCCGTGGTCGGGGACGGCTGGGTCGCTGCCCTGGCGCTGATCGTCATCCTGACCGTGACGGGTCCGGTCCGGACCCTGGACGTCGCCAACACCCCGATCGCGTGGGCCGGATCGACGGCGTGGGCCTTCCTGGTCTTCTGGGGCGTCCGTCGTCTGCGCGGCCGGCGGTCGCTCGGCCTCGTGGTCGCGGCCGGGCTCGCCCTCGGGATCATGGGCCTGGTCCTCATCCTTGCCATCGGGCCCGGCCGCGCGGCCGGCCTCGTGGGAATCCGGCCCGGAACGGGCGTCCTCGTGGCGGCCGCGCTGGTCCTCGTGGCCTTCGCCGCCGCCGCCCTGTCGACGCGCACATCGATCCGGACGCCCGGGATCGCCTTCCTGGTCCTGGCCGTCATCGCCCTGTTCATCCTCTTCGACATCGGCGTCGTCAAGCGGGGCGATGCGCTGCGCGACCTGCGCCTGTACCTGGCGGCGGGTCAGCGGTTTGCCGACGGCCTGCAGCCGTACCAGCTCACCAGGCTGCCGGCTCTCCTCTCCGACCAGGCGGCGTACCCGTTCCTCTACCCACCGGTCTCGCTGCCGCTGTTCGGGGTCCTCGCCGCCTTGCCATACCCCGTGACCGCCGGGATCTGGACCGCCGTCGGCGCCGCCGGCGGGTTGACCGCCCTCCACCTGCTCGGTCTGCGCGGGATCTGGCTCGCCGCCGTCGCGCTCTGGCCGCCGTTCTTCGAGGGGCTCTGGGCGGGCAACGTCGCCGTTCCCGCGACGGTGCTGCTGGCCGCCGGGTTCACGCGGGGCCGCTTCCTGGTGCTCGGGCCGCTGCTCAAGATCCAGGCGGCCGTCCCGCCGCTGTGGCTGCTTCGGGAGCGTCGCTGGGGAGAGCTCGCGATCGGTCTCGCGATCGTCGTCGCCATCTGCCTCCTCTCGCTGCCGCTGACCGGGCTGCAGGCCTGGTTCGATTGGGTCACGGGCCTGCGCGCGTTCCAGGAGACGGAGCGGAACCTCCCCGTCCTCTACACGTTCGCCCTGCCTCGGGTCCTCCCGTACGCCGCCTATCTCGCAGCCGCAGCCGCGGCCGTGGGCTGGGCCATCCTGCGGCGGGGGCCGGCCGGGCTGGCAAGGCTCGGCCTCGCGTCCGTGGTTGCATCGCCATCGCTCTACCGCCACGGGCTGCTCGCCGGGCTGCCGGCGATCCTGGCGATGGACCGTCAGCTGGTCTGGCTTGCCCTCGGGCTGCCGCTGACGTACTGGGGGATCTGGATCGCGATCTTCCTGGCCGCCCTCGCGAGCACCGTCGGTGGGCGCCTCCTCGGGCCGGCGCTCGACGGCCACCCGGCCCCGGCGACGCCGGCCCGGGTCGCGGTGTCCGTCGCCGACGCGCCCGCCGGCGTCCGCTGAAGACCGCCCGGCCGGGTATCTGAGCGCGAGGTCAGCCACGATGACGCCCATGCGGCAGGTGACGGGCCGGCGAGCGAGCCACGGCGAATCGGGAGATGAAGACCGTCCGGCATCCGATCGGCGTCTGCGGCGAGGCGCCGGCCAGCGCCGCGTCGGCCAATCGGGCCGTCCACTGTGACGATCACGCACCGGGCTTCCACGCGCCGGCCGACAGGGTGCCACGCCGGGGTCTTGACACCCGGAATATTGTTAGACCGACGGTCGGTTTGTTAACTGGTTCAATCGTGGCACGCCCACTCGATCCCGACTCTCACGCCCTCCGGCGTGAGGCCTACCTCGACGTCACCCAGCGCCTCATCCAGACCCGAGGCTACGAGCAGTTCAGCGTTCAGGATGTGCTCGATGCGGTCGGCGCCTCGAAGGGCGCCTTCTACCATTACTACAACTCCAAGGACGCCCTCCTCGATGACGTGGTCGACCGGATGGCCGACCAGGCGACCGAGCGGCTGGAGCCGGTCCTGAGCGACCCGGCCCTGACGGCCGTCGAGAAGCTCGAGGCGCTGTTCGGCGGGATCGCCCAGTTCAAGTCCGAGCGGAAGGACTTCGTCCTCGCGATCCTCAAGGTCTGGCTGTCGGACGACAACGCGATCGTCCGCGACAAGATGCGGCGCCTCGTCTCGGCCCGCCTCGTGCCGTGGCTGGACCGGATCGTGGAGCAGGGCATCGCCGAGGGTGCATTCTCATCGCGCTACCCGGATTTCCTGGCCCGGGTCCTCGCGTCCCTGATCCAGGCCATGACCGAGCTGGCGAGCGAGCTGTGGCTGGGCCGCCAGCTCGGCACGGTCACCTTCGAGGAGGTCAAGCGGACCTTTGACGCCTACCTGGAAGCCTTCGAGCGAATTGTCGGCGTGCGCTCCGGCTCGCTGAAGTTCCTCGACGAGCCAACGTTGCGGATCTGGTTCGGCTGATTCGTGCCGACCGTCGAAAGGAGCCCAATGGTCGCCATCATCAAGACCGAAGCCCTCACCAAGTCGTACGGCACCCAGCGGGGGATCGTCGACGTCGACCTCGAGGTCAAGGAGGGCGAGGTGTTCGGGTTCCTGGGCCCGAACGGTGCCGGCAAGACAACGACGATCCGGACGGTCCTCGACCTGATCCGGCCGACGAGCGGCAAGGCGTACGTGTTCGGCACCGAGTCGACGGCCGACCCAGTCGGGATCCACCGCCGGACCGGCTACATCCCCGGCGAGTTCACGCTCTATGACCGGTTGACCGGCGGCCAGACGATCCAGTACTTCGCGAACCTCCGGGGCGGCGTCGACAGCGGCTACCAGCGATCGCTCATCGAGCGCTTCGACATCGATCCCAAGCGACGATTCAAGGAGCTCTCGAAGGGCAACAAGCAGAAGATCGGCCTGGTCATCGCCCTCCAGCACCGGCCCGAGCTGCTCATCCTCGACGAGCCGACGTCGGGCCTCGACCCCCTCGTCCAGCAGTCGTTCTACGAGCTCGTCCGCGAGGCCCGCGACGAGGGCCGGACGGTCTTCCTGTCCAGCCACATCCTGAGCGAGGTCGAGCGGACCGCCGACCGGGTGGGGATCATCCGCGAGGGCCGGCTCGTGAAGGTTGACAGCGTCGAGGGCCTCCGCGACCTCGCCCACCACCAGGTGGAGCTGCGGTTCGCGGGTCCAGTGCCGACGGCGGCCTTCGAGCAGCTGGCGGGTGTCTCCGAGGTCGCGGCCGAGGACCACGTCCTCCGAATGCGGGTCTCCGGCGCGATCACCCCGGTCGTTCGCGCGGCAGCGCAGTACGAGCTGCTCGACTTCGTCAGCCGGGAGCCGACGCTCGAGGAGACGTTCCTCGCCCAGTACGGGCACGGCGACGGAGCGTCGCCGGCGACCGAGCCGGCAGTGCCGGCGGGGAGGTCGTGATGACCACGTCGTCGGCAACGGCGCCGGCGCTGACACGGATCTCGCCGGTCAGTCGCGTCTACGGCTTCGGGAGCATCTATGGCAAGACCATCCGCGACTCCCGCTTGGCGTTCATCATCGCGGCGGGGCTGCTCGGCGGGCTGTCGCTCGTTATGGGCGCCGCGATCTCGAGCGTGTTTCCGGACCCGGCGTCGCGCACCGAGGTGAACAAGCTGATCGGCGGGATGCCGCCGGAGATGGTCGACTTCTTCGGCAAGCCGGTCGCCCTGGGCACGCTCGGCGGATACCTCACCTGGAAGTACGGCCTGGTGTTCGTCCTGGCCACGTCGCTCTGGTCGATGCTCGGCCTGTCCTCGACGCTCGCCGGCGAGGCGGGCCGCGGCAGCCTCGACCTGGTGGCCGCGACGCCCTTCGGCAAGCGGCGGATCGCGATCGAGAAGGTCGCCGCCCACGTGACGATGCTCGTGCTGGCCCTCGCCTTCATGGCCGTCATGGTCACGATCAGCTCGAACACGTATGGCGACGCCGCCCTGGGCGACAAGATCGCCCCGCTCTCGGCCGTCGGCTTCGCGCTGTGGCTCGGCCTGATCGCGCTGCTCTTCGGCGGGCTCGCGTTCGCGCTGAGCCCGCTCCTCGGACGCGCGGGGGCGGCCGGCGTCGCCGGGATCGCCTTCGCCCTGGCCTGGACGGTGAACGGCCTCGATGTCGGTCCGCTGGCGGTCCTGAGCCCGTTTCGGTGGACGGCGAACCATGTCGCCCTGACCGGCATGTACGACTGGCCGTCGCTCGTGCTCCTCGGCGCCGTGGTGGTGGCCTTCCTCGCAATCGGGGTCGAGATCTTCTCGCGGCGCGACCTCGGGATCACCATCGGCGTCGGGTTGCCGCAGCTCCCCGGCGGCGTGCTGGGAGTCAGCGGCCCGATCAGCCGGGCGTTCGGCGACCAGCTCCCGCGAGCCCTGTCGTGGGGCCTCGGCCTCGGGATCATGGGCGCGACCCTCGCCTCCCTCGTCGGCTCGATGTCGGACCAGATCGCCGGCGACGCGAACCTCCTCCGCGTCATCAGGCAGGTCTTTCCGACGTTCGATCTCACTTCGGCCGGCGGATTCCTCCAGCTCTTCGTCGAGCTGTTCTTCATCGCCGCCGGGTTCGCCGGGGCGACGCTCGTGTCCAAATGGGCGTCCGATGAGACCGGCGGCCGACTTGAGGAGGTCCTCGCGACGCCGCTGACCCGGGTCCGCTGGCTCGTCAGCGGGGCACTCGCCGCCTTCCTCGGCGTCCTCGTCCTCACGGCGCTGTTCGCCATCGGCGTGGCGGGCGGCGCGGTCGCCGGTGGCATCACCCCGGGCTCCGAGCTTCTTGGGTCCTTCTCGCTTGGCCTCTACGCCGCTGCGCTGATCGGCATCGGCGTGGCGGTCGGGGGCCTGTGGCGAACCTCGATCGCCGCCGAGGTGGTCGCGCTGTTCGTCGTCGTGACGTACCTCGTCGACCTGCTCGCGCCACCGCTGAACCTGCCCGACTGGATCCATCAGCTCGCGCTGACGGCCCACTTCGGGCAGCCGATGATGGGCCAATGGGATGCCATCGGGATCATCGCCTGCCTCGTGCTCGCGATCGGCGGCACGATCGTCGGCGCCTGGGGGATCGCCCGCCGCGACATCGAGCACTGATCTGTCGCCGACGAGGCCGGGCGTCCAGCCGGCGCCGCCACGGCCTCGGGTAGACTCCGCCGGTGCCACCGGTTGCGATCGCCCTCGTCCTCGTGGCGGCGGTCCTCCACGCCGGCTGGAACGTCCTCCTCAAGACGTCGGGCGACCCCCTCTGGACGGCGGTCCGGCTCCAGGTCATCGGCACCGCGGTCCTCGTCCCGCTCGGCGTCGTCGCCTGGTTCCTGAACGGCAGGCCGCCCCTTGAGCCTGGTGGCGTCGGGCTCGCCCTCGGTTCAGGGGTCATCGAAGCGGCCTACTTCATCAGCCTCTCGGCGGCCTACCGGCGGAGCGACCTCTCCCTCGTCTACCCGCTCGCCCGCGGCAGCGCGCCGCTCCTGTCCATCCTGATCGGGATCAGCCTCCTCGGAGAACGCCTCGGCCTGCCGGCGGCCCTCGGAGTGGCCCTGCTCGTGATCGGGATCATGCTCGTCGCCCGCCCCTGGCGGGCACTCACGGCCGAGGGCCGGGTGCACCGCGGGGCGATCGGCTTCGCGCTCGTGACGGGCGCGCTGATCGCGGCCTACTCGGCTGTCGACCGCGTCGGAGTCCGGATCCTCGAGCCGTGGCTGTACGGGGCGGCCCTCGCCGTGTTCGCGACGGCGATCCTCGGCACCGTCGTCATCGTCGGCCGCCGGTCGGGGATCATGGTCACGCCCGAGCCTGCGGCCCGACGGACCTCGCGATGGCGGGACGGCGCGGCCGGCGTGCTGTCCCTGACCGCGTACCTGCTGATCCTCTTCGCCTACTCGCAGGCGTCCCTGGCGACGGTCGCGCCGCTCCGCGAGTCGGGGATTGTCCTGGCGGCGGCGTGGGGTGCCCTGCGCCTCGGGGAATCGGCCGGTGTCCGTGAGGCCGGCATGCGGATCGGGGCGGCAGGCCTCGTGGTGATCGGGGCCGTCCTGCTCGCTCTATCGCACTGATACGGGCGAGTCAGTCCTCCGCCGGCGCCTCGACGGCACCGGAACCGGCGGTCGCGCGACCGAAGAGCCGGCGCTGGCCGTAGCGGCTGTTGACGAGCGCGACGCCGCCGATCACGAGCGCCGTGCCGGCGACCACGCCGAGGTCGATGAGCTCATGGAGGACGAGGGCGCCGGCGACGATCCCGACGATCGGCAGGAGGTAGGCCACGAGAGAGGTCCGCGTCGCGCCCCAGGACTGGAGCAGCCGGAAGAAGCAGAGGTACGCGAGGCCCGAGCCGAGCAGTCCGAGCCAGACGATCGCGAAGGCGGCGCGGCCGGTCCACTCGACCTCGAACGGTCGCTCCGCCAGGAGCGCGATCACCGCCGTCATGACGAAGGCGAAACCGACCTGGAACAGGGCCGGGATCATCGGCCGCAGGCCGCGGACGTTGCGCCGGGCGTAGACGGCGCCCACGCCGTAGGACGCGGTCGAGCCGATGAGCGCCAGCTCGCCGCCGAAGGCGCTGTCGCCGCCGGTGCCGAGGCTCCGGGCGACGAGGACGATGACCCCGGCGTAACCGACGCCGAGGCCGACGAGCCGGTTCACGGTGATCGGCTCGTCGTGGAGGAAGAGCGCGGCGATCACGATCACGAACAGTGGCACCGCCCCATTGAGGATCGCGGCAAGCGCCGAATCGACCGACTGCTCGGCGGTCGTGATGAGGGCGAACGGCAGGGCGATGTTGACGACGGCCATGACCAGCAGGTGGCCGTACATCTTCGGGTCGCGGGGGAGCGGCTCACGGGCGATCGCGACGACCGAGGCCAGGAGGATGAAGCCGATCCCGAGCCTGGCCGCGACGAGGGTGAACGTCGGCAGCGTCTCGACGCCGATCTTGATGAACAGGTACGACGTGCCCCACATCAGCCCCAGGCCAAGGAAGACCAGCCAGTCGAGGCGGGAGGAGCGGGACGTCATCGGCGGATGATAGTGCGATTGGCCTATCTCGGTGGGCCAAGAGGGCAGGCTTTGACGCGCCGTCACTGCGACCAGCTCGTCCGATCGTCCGCGCCCCGGCCATCGCGATCTCTCGCTGGCCTTTCCGCACGCGCTACGATCCACGCGGGAGGTGCGATGCAGCGCTGGGGCGGACGGTTCGCGAGCGAGACGGACGAGCGGGTGGCGGACTTCACCCGCTCGATCGAGATCGACGCCGCGCTCGCGCCGGAGGACCTCGAAGGCTCGATCGCCCACGTCCGGGGCCTCGGCCGTGCGGCCATCCTGACGCCGGCCGAGGTCGAGGCGCTCGTCGACGGGTTGCGTGCCCTGGCTGCCGACGTCGAGGCCGGCGAGGTGAGCTGGGATCCCGCCCTCGAGGACGTCCACCTGAACCTGGAAGCCGCCCTCGAGGCGCGGATCGGACCCGTCGCCCGGAAGCTCCACACTGGCCGCTCACGGAATGACCAGGTGGCCACCGACCTGCGCCTCTGGACCCGGCGGGCCATCGATCGGCTGGATGCCGCGATCCTGGCCATGGAGCGCGCCCTCGTCGGCCTCGCCGAACGCGAGGGCGACGCGATCCTGCCCGGCACCACCCACATCCAGCCCGCGCAGCCGGTCCTGCTGGCCCACCACCTCCTCGCCTACGTCGAGATGCTCGAGCGCGACCGCGGCCGGCTGGCCGACGCGCGCCGCCGGCTGAATGTCTCCCCCCTGGGCTCCGGTGCCATCGCCGGCGCCGGGTTTCCTCTCGACCGCGAGGCGACCGCCCGCGAGCTCGACTTCGACGGCCCGACCGCGAACTCGATCGACGCCGTCTCGGACCGCGACTTCGTCGTGGAGGTCCTCGCGGCGATCGCCCTGGCGATGGTCCACCTGTCCCGCCTGGCGGAGGAGATCACGTGGTGGTCGAATCCGGCGTTCGGCTTCGTCCGGGTCGCGGATGCCTTCTCGACCGGCAGCTCGATGATGCCCAACAAGCGGAACCCGGACCCGGCCGAGCTCGTCCGGGCCCGGGCGGCCCGGGTGATCGGGGCCCTGGGCGCGATGCTGACGATCCTGAAGGGCCTGCCGCTCGCCTATCAACGCGATCTCCAGGATGGGGTGCCACCGCTCTTCGGTGCCGTCGACACGCTCGCAGCGTCGCTCGACGTGATGGCCGGGCTCGTGGCGACCCTCGGCGTGGACGCGGGGCGGATGCGGGCGGCGGCCGACCAGGGCTACGTCACGGCGACCGCGGTCGCCGATGCGCTCGTTCGGCGCGGGGTCGCCTTCCGGAGCGCCCACCACGTGGTCGGCACGCTCGTCGCCGCCGCCGAAGGGCGCGGCGTCGGGCTGGAGGCGGTCAGCGATCAGGAGGTCGGCACGGCGCTGGAGGCCTCTGACGACGACGACGCCCGCGCCCTGGCCGCGGCGTCGGGCATCGCGGACGCCGTCCGGGCCGCAGCCTCCGTCGAGGACGCGCTCGCGGCGGCGGACGTCACCGGCGGGACGGCCCCCGGCCGGGTTCGATCGGCCCTCGCCGCCACCCGTGAGCGGCTCGGGCCGGGCTGAGACCGGTCAGAGCTCGAGCGTCGTCGCGACGGCGACATCGCGGACGAGGTGCGGGTCGCGCGACCAGGCGGTTGCCAGGATGACGTGGAATGTCGCGCTCGTCCGGGCGTGGGGCAGCTCGATCGTCGGCAGGGCCTGGCCACTGAGCGTGCCGGAGAAGGAGAGCGACCGCTCGCCGCCGAGCTCCGTGACCGGCAGGCTGCCGGCCCAGGCGGTGACCGTCTCATCGAGGCCGCTCGGCACCGTCGCCTCGACCTTGACCCGGAGCTCGGCCCGGATCTCCTGGAGCCGCCGCGACCCGCCGGCGCCGAGGGCCACGGTCGCCGAGAACGGCGCGCCGGAGCAGAGCGGCACCGGATCGATGGTGATCGAGCCGCTGATCCCGTCGGCGGCGACGTCGGCCGACTCGTAGAGGGCGAACTCCCCGACGGGGACGGCGCCGGAGCGAAGGAGCGCCACCGGCTGGAGGACCCGGACCGCTCCCTCGACCGACGAGTCGAAGCCTCCGGGCCGGTCGAGCTTGGCCACCACCGTCCAGTCCAGCCCGGCAACGTCGGCCTCGAGGCTCGCGGGGCCGAGCGGTGGGACCGGCAGCTCGAAGCTCCAGGTCCGATGCTCGCCGGCCCCGAGAGTGACCGCGCGCGCGACCTCGACCGGCTCACGGACGAGCTCCCGTCGCTCGGTCTCGACGTGGGTCTGGGCGCGGCCCTCGGCGTCGGTGGTGGTGACCTCGTGCTTCCAGTGCTCCTCCGCCCGGAGGGCGACGACGAGGGCCCGGGCGTCGAAGGTCCCGCGGCTGGTGACGTCGACGCGGCCGGGCACGAGGCGGCCCGGGAGGAGCGCGTCACGCTCCAGCTCGAGGCGCCAGTCGATCCCGTGGCTCGAGGTCGTCCAAGAGGGGCTCACGAACGCGATGCTACGCGCTGCGCGTCGCCCCTTCCCGCCGCGACTGTCGCCGCCCAGGCCGCGATCTCGGCGCGTCGAGCGGCTCCCAGCTTGGTCAGGATGTGCTCCACGTGGGAGGCCACCGTCCGAGCCGACAGCCCGAGCGCGGCCGCGATGGCCGCGTTCGTGCCGCCGTCGGCCACGAGCCGGGCGACCTCGAACTCGCGGGCCGTCAGCGGTGCCCAGGGAGCGTCATCGGGATGGAGCGACCGGGCCCGCCCGAGCACGGCCTCGGCTCGGGCGACCAGGGGCGGGGAGGGGAGGCCCGCCGCGATCGTCCGGGCCGTGTCGGCCAGCCGGACCGCCTCGGCCAAGCGGTTGGAGCGGAGCTCGCATTCGGCGAGGTCGATTCGGGCGGCCGTGCCGTCCCAGGCCCGCCGTCGCCGATCCCACGCTTCGACGGCCGAGGACAGCAGCTCCCGTGCCTGGCCGGTGCTCCCGTTCGCAAGGGCCACGAGACCCGCGGCATGGTCGATCGCCGGCAGCGTCCCGGGCACCCCGCGTCGCCGCAGCTCGTCCGACACGGCCTCGGCCCAGCGGGCGGCACCGGCTGGATCCCTCGCGGCCAGGTAGACCCGCGTGCCGGTAACGAGATAC
The DNA here is from genome assembly GCA_963719145.1 of uncultured Chloroflexia bacterium. Classification (GTDB taxonomy): domain Bacteria; phylum Chloroflexota; class Limnocylindria; order Limnocylindrales; family CSP1-4; genus UBA5189. Next base: position 91,676 of record CAVRAX010000003.1, on the reverse strand, counting down.
GGGAAGAGGTAGGCAGCGTCGGCGACTGCCGCGGACGCGGCGCGTCCCCGCTCGCACCGCTCGATTGCCGCCGCGACGTCGCCGGCCAGGAGGTCGGCCTCGGCGAGGCCCCACAGCGCCGGCGACAGCCGCTGCAGCTCGCGCATCCGGTCGCCAACGTCGTAGGCCTCGCCCAGCCGCTCGCGGGCCAGGGCGAGGTCGCCTCGGCCCAAGGCCACGTAGCCGAGGGCATGGAGGGCGGTGATCCGAGTGGTGATCCCACCCCGGCCGTCGGCAAGGACCTGCTCGGCCACCCGCTCCGCCTCCGCCCAGCGGCCGGTGGCCCACAGGACATGGGCGAGGTGAGCCGCCATGTAGTGACGGTGGTTCCAGAGCTCGACCCGCTCGGCGTAGTCGATGCCCTCGCGCAGCCATCGCTCGCCACGTTCGTACTCCACGAGCACGGAGGCACAGCTCCCGATCATCCGGTAGGCCCGAGCGGCCTCGGCCTCGAGGTGGGCGTCCCGCGACCGTCGGAGCCCTTCCTCCATCCGCGACCAGCCCTCATCCATCCGGCCGGCGAACACGAGGCAGGCTCCGAGCGTCACCGACGCGTTCCGCTCGGTCGCCTCGTCGCCGACCGCGATCGCCAGCTCCTGGGCCGCGTCGCCGAACATGATGGCCTCGTCGAGCTGGCGGTCGAGCATGTAGGCGGCCGACAGGCCGGCCAGGAGCCGGGCCCGCGTCCGATCGCGGTCCGGTGAGGCTGCCTGCTCGGACAGCGAGGCCAGGGCCTCGGTCAGCCGGGCGGCGCGGACGGGCAGATCATCGCCGAGGAGATGGCGCGAGGCGACGATCGGATGTACCAGCGCCGCCGCCTCGATCGGGCGGCCGGCCGCCGACCACGCCTCGCGGGCGCGCTCCATCGCGTCCACGCCGCCCGCGTTGTCGTCGCAGGCGACGGCGGCGAGCCCGTGCGCCTCGTGGATCGCTGCAAGCTCCGTGGCCGGCACGTCGGCGGGCAGGTTCCGAAGCGCTCGCTCGTAGAGTTGGAGGGCCTCACGGTGGGCTGACAGGTGGGTCGCGGCTCGCGCCGCCCGGAGCGCCGCCCGGAACGCGTCGTCGCGACGGCCGGCTCGCTCGTAGTGCGACGACAGGAAGGCGTCCGAAAAGCTGTCCCGATCGGCCGCCCGGTCGGCCACGAGGCCGTGGAGCCGGCGCCGCCGGGCGGTCGGGATCCGGCCGTAGATCGCGTCGCAGATCAGGGCATGCCGGAATCCGAACCGGCCCGACGCGGACGACTCGGCGAGGACGAAGTGGTCCTCCAGCTCGGTCAGAGGCCGGGACAGCGCGTCGGCCTCGACCGCCATCGTCTCGGCCAGCAGTTCCAGGTCGAACGATCGCCCGATGACGGCGCCGACCTCGGCGACGCGGCGAGCTCGGCTCGAGCGGCGGGCGATCCGGCCGAGGATCGCCTCCTCGAGCGTGTCGGGGACGTCACCGTCGAGGAGGGTTGCCCACTCGAGCTCGCCGCCGGCGGCGAGCAGGCCCAGGAGCTCTTCGACATGGAGCGGGATCCCGTCGGTGCGGCGGTGGACCGACTCGACGATCACCCGCGGGGCCGGCCCGGTCGTCCCCAGGAGCAGCGACGTCATCGTCGCGGTCCCCTCGATCGACAGCCGCCCGAGCCGGGCTTCCTCGGCCAGCCGTTTCGTCAGGAGCAGCGAGCGCCACTCGCGCATCGGGATCCGCGGATACAGCTCGTCGCTCCGATAGGTGCCGACCACGAACAGCGGCACCTGCCGAGCCCGGGCCGCCAGGGCCGCGAGGATCTCGAGGGTCAGGTCGTCCGACTGGTGGAGATCCTCGAGGGCGATGACGGTCGGTCCCGACTCGGCTGTGCTGGCGAGGAGCTCGGCCAGGTCGAGGGCCAGGATCCGGCGCCGGCGGTGCGCGTCGCCGCCGGCGGCCGCCCCGCCGCCGGCGGCCGCCCCGCCGGCTTCCGTCAGGCGGGCCTCGATCGCTTCGCCCGTGCCTGCAAACGAGGGCGCCCGACGCATCTGTCGGCCGAGGTCCAGGAGGACGGCTGCCGCGACCTCCAGATCGCCCGGGTAGGTGCCACCGCGAGCGACCCGGAACCCGGCCGTGGCGGCCCGACGCTCCACCGAGCCGAGCAGGCGCGTCTTGCCGATCCCTGCCTCGCCGGCCAGGAAGAGGAGGCCGCCCTGCCCGCGGCTGGCCGCGGCCAGGCGGCGATCGGCGAGCTCGAGCAGATCGTCACGCCCGACGAGGACGGGGCAGACGAGCGAGACGAGGCCGTTCATGGCATCGAGTTTAGGTCGCGGACCCAGCCCTCCATCGGTAGAACGACCGATGCGCTCGCCCCCGCCCGGGTCGAGGGTGGAGGCAGGTTCGGACGGTCCGGACGCGGCACGAGGTTTCAGATGGCGAAGTTCATGGATGTCCACAGCGGGTTCGTCGGCGTGACCGCCGCCCAGCTGGCCGAGGCGCACGGGCGCGACCTCGCGATCGAGGCGGATGAGGGCGTGCACTTCGAGCGCGCCTGGCTGGACCCCGACGCCGGCAAGGTCTTCTGCCTGGCTACGGGACCGTCGAAGGAGGCGGTCATGCGGATTCACGACCGAGCCGGCCACCCCACGGCCGAGGTCTACGAACTGCCGATCGAAGTCTGAGGAGGCGTCCCATGCGTGCACCCAACGTCCGCTCCTCGCGCGCCAGGGCCTGGCTCGCCGCCACGTTCGCGCTGGTGTTTCTACCCGTCCTCGCCGTCGGCGCGGTCGTCGCCGGCGGCGGCCAGTCGGCCCTCGCCGACGTCCGCGCCGCGACCGACAGGTTCCACGACGTGTCCGCGGCCGAAGCCGCCGGCTACGCCCCCTTCTACGTCTGCACCGACGAGAACGGCGGCGCCGGCGCGATGGGCCAGCACTACGTCAACGGGGACCTCGTCGCCGATCCGGCGGTCGATCCCCTCCACCCGGAGGTTCTCGTCTACGAGCCGATGCCCGGCGGAGGCCTCCGGCTGGTGGCCGTCGAGTACGTCACCTTCCAGGATGCCTGGCACGACGCGTTCGGCCCGGGCACGCCGACCGTTCTCGGCGTCGACATGAAGCCGGTCGCCGAGGGCAATCGATACGGCCTGCCGGCGTTCTTCGAACGCCACGCCTGGATCTGGCGCCCGAACCCGCGAGGGATGTTCGACGACTGGAACTCGAAGGTCAGCTGCCGGGGCAACGGCGACCCGGCCTGATCGCAGCGACTGCTCCTCCAGCGAGGCGGCGGCGCCCTCCGGGTGCGCCGCCTCGTCGCGCCCTCGAGAGCCGCGCTCCTCCCCGCCAGCCGGCGGGCGGGCTCAGCGGTGGGCCGCGACCGCCTCTCGTTGCGTCGGTGACGGACGGTCGGCGCGGGTGATCGAGGCCGCCCATGCGGCGATCTCGGCCCGCCGGGTGACCCCGAGCTTGGCCAGGATGTGCTCGACGTGGGCGCTGGCGGTCTTCGGGGCGATCGTGAGCTGCGTCGCGATCTCCCCATTCGTCAGGCCGTCGGCGATGAGCCGGGCGACCTCGAACTCCCTGGCCGTCAGGGGCCGCCACGGTTCCTCGATCCCGCCTCGACCCTTGCCGGCGCGCTCCAGCTCGTCGATCCGCTCCAGGAGCGGCCGGCTCTCGACCGCGGCCGCCCAGGCTCGAGCGGCCTCGAGGAGGCGGGTCGCCTCGGCGTGGCGATTCACTCGGAGCAGGCAGCCGGCCAGATCGAGGCGCGCCCACGTCGTCTCCCAGCCGCGACCGAGGTCCGCCCACCCGGTGACGGCCTCGGCGAGCGCCTCGCGGGCCTGTACGGCCGAGCCGGTCGCGAGCTCGACGAGCCCGGCCGCATGGACGAGCGCCGGCCGGCCGATCCGCTCGAACGCCGAGACCTGGCTTCGGGCTAGGTCCAGCCATCGCGCGGCAAGGTCCGGTCGACGGGCCGCCAGCGCGGCGCGGGTGCCCGTAACGATGAACGGCACGAACGCCGCCCCCTCCTGCTTCGCGGCGGCGAGCTCGAGGGCCTCCTCGCATCGGGCGAGGCTCGCCGTCGGGTCGCCATCGGCGAGCTCGAGCTCCGCGAGCGCCCAGATGGCCGGCAGGATGCGCTGGACGTGATTGGTGATCCGGGCGCTCTCGAGGGCGTCACTGAGCCAGCGCCTCGCGACCTCGCTCTGCCCGCGGGTCGCGGCGACACAGCCGACCACCTCCTGCGCATCGAGGGCGCCCAGGCGGCAGCCGCGCTCGGCGACCTCCTGGCGGGCCAGCTCATCCGCCTCGTCCCAGCGGCCTTCGGCCCAGGCGAGGTGGGCCCGCGTCACGGCCATCTGCTGGCGGCAATGCGACGCCTCGATCGCATCGGCGTACTGCAAACCCTCCGCCAGGGCTCGGCGGGCCGTGTCGTAGTCGAGGACCCGGGCGGCCAGCACGGCGATGTTCCGAAACCCGGTGACGCCGACGGATTCGTAGCCCGCGTCGCGGGCGGCGTGGGCCGCCGCGAAGCCGGCCGTCATCGTGCTGTCCGAGCGGCCGATGATGACGTTGATCTTCTCCTCGGTGATGTCGGTCTCGATGAGCGTCTCCCGGTCGCCGGCCTCATTGGCGAGCTCTCGAGCTCGGTCCAGGTCGGCGAGGGCAGCCTCGAAATCGGACCCGTCGGCCAGCATCGCGGCGCGCAGGCTGTACGTCACGCGCTCGACTGCCCTCGTCTCGTCGATCGAGGGGAGGGACGCGAGCTCGTCGAGGAGGGCCCCGAGCCCCTGGATCAGCTCCGCTTCGGGGGCGATGGACTTGCCCTTGACCGACCACAGGTTGAGACGCTGCTCGGCGGCCTTGTCCGGCCGTCCGGCGGCCAGGTAGGCCTCGCGGGCCAGGAGCGCTCCTCGACGGGTCTCGTCGAGCCGCTCGATCTCACTCGCCGCGTCGCTGTACTGCGAGTAGAGCTCGGCCTTCTCGAACTCGGGCAGGTCCGGCGGAAGGTTGTCGACCGCCCGACGCAGCAGCTCGAACTGCTCGCTCCGGGCTCCGACGCGGCGAGACTCGCGAGCGCCGGCGACGGACGCTCGAAACGCCTGCGAGCGGAGGCCGGCCCGCTCGTAGTGGCGGGAGGCATGGATGATGCTGGCGCCCTCGAGGGTCATCCCGAACTCCGCCGCCTGGGCGTGGAACCGCCGGAGCTGTGACGGCGGGACCGCGCCGTAGATCGCGTCGCGAAGGAGCTGGTGCCGGAAGTCGTAGTAGCCCTTGTCGACGTAGGCGAACGGATGGAGGATCGCGGCGTCAACCAGCTCGTCGAGCGTCGGCTCGAGCTCGGCGAGCGGCCGGTCGACCATGCCGGCGATCACGTCCGGGCTGAAGCAGCGGCCGACCACCGCACCTGCCCGGGCGACGGTCCGCGCCTCGTCGGAGAGGTGGGCCATCCGGGACAGGACGGCGTCCCCGATCGTGTCCGGGACGTCGGCCTCGCGAATCCGCCGGCCGTCGGTCCGGGCCTCGTCGTCGAGCGCGGCGAGGAGCTCCTCGACGTGCAGCGGGATGCCGTTCGTGCGCTCGTGGATGGCGTGGACGACGTCGCGTGGTGCCGGCAGCTCGCCGCCCAGGATCAGGGTCGTGGCGATGGCCGTCTCGTCGAGCGTGAGCGGTCGGAGGCGGACCTCCTCGGCATACCGCTGATTGATCAGCCGCGCCCGCCATTCGCGATGGAGCGATCGCGACGGGAACTCGTCGGCCCGGTAGCCGCCGATGAGCAGCAGTGGCCGCTCGGCGACATGCCTGGCGAGCTCGCCGATGACCTCGAGGCTGATCTCGTCGGTCCAGTGCAGGTCCTCGAAGACGAGCAGGGTGGGACGATCGATTGCGTCCAGGATCCGATCGGCGGTCTCCCGGACGATCAGGCGTCGCGTGCCGAGGCCGTCGCTGTCGCCGCCGCCGTCGATCGCCAGGAGATCCCGCGACAGCGTGCCGAACGCCTCGTTGCCGCGGACGCCGTTCGCGAAGTCGCGGATCGAGGCCAGCGGGACCTGGTGATCCTGCGGCGCGACCGCGCCGCCATCGACCCGGAATCCGGCCGCCTCGGCCTTCCGCGCGATCGCCCGGATCAGGCGCGTCTTGCCGAGCCCGGCCGGCCCCGAGATCAGGAGCGCCTGGCCGTGGCCGTGCGCGACCTCGGCGATCCGTCGGTCGGCCAGCTCGAGGAGGTCGTCACGCCCGATCAGGATGGGACACAGGACGCGGCTCATCGGCCCGAGTGTACGTGGTCAGCGGGCCGATTCATCGGGCAAACGACCTACGTCGACGCGGTGGTGTGGCGCGGTACGATCGACGAAGCCGACGTGGAGGCTTTCGAATGTTGACTCCCGACACCATTCTGCGGGCACCCAAGGCGCTGCTGCACGACCATCTCGACGGCGGGCTCCGGCCGGCGACGGTCGTGGACCTTGCTGCCGAGTTCGGCTACCACGGTCTGCCGACCACCGACCCCGACGACCTGGCGGCCTGGTTCCGCCGCGGCGCAGACCGCAAGTCGCTCGAGCTGTACCTGGAGACATTCGTCCACACGGTTGCGGTCCTCCAGGAGCGCGACGCGATCGTCCGGGTCGCCGCCGAATGCGTCGAGGACCTGGCGGCCGACGGCGTCGTCTATGCCGAGGTCCGATACGCGCCGGAGCTCTCGACCGAACGCCGGCTGACCCTGGACGAGGTCATCGAGGCCAATCTCGAGGGCTTCCGGATCGGGATGGACAGGGCCGCCGCGGCCGGCCGCCCGGTCACGGTGAAGGTCCTCGTGACCGCGATGCGCCAGGCCGCCCGCTCGGTCGAGGTCGCCGAGGCCGCGATCCGATGGCGCGATGCCGGGGTCGTCGGCTTCGACATCGCCGGCCCGGAGGCCGGCTACCGCCCGACCCGCCACCTCGAGGCGTTCGACAGGATCCGTCACGAGAACTTCCACATCACGATCCACGCCGGCGAGTCGTTCGGGCTGCCCTCGATCTGGGAGGCCCTCCAGTTCTGCGGGGCCGAGCGCCTGGGCCACGGCGTCCGGATCGTCGACGACATCACCGTCGAGCCTGACGGGACGGTCCGGCTCGGCCGGCTGGCGGCGTTCGTCCGCGACCGGCGAGTGCCGCTGGAGATGTGCCCGACGTCGAACGTTCACTCCGGCGCGGTCGCGTCGGTGGCCGAGCACCCGATCGACCTGCTCCGCCGGCTCCGCTTCCGGGTCACCCTCAACACGGACAACCGGCTGATGTCGAACGTCTCGCTGTCGTCCGAGTTCGCGGCCCTCGACGAGGCCTTCGCGATCGGCCTCGGCGAGATGGAGTGGCTGACGATCAACACCCTGAAGTCGGCGTTCGCCCCGTTCGACGAGCGCCTCACGCTGATCAACGAGATCGTCAAGCCGGGTTATGCGCACCTCCGGGCGGAGGCCTCGCGGGTGGTCGCGACCGCTGGCTGACTCGCCTTGCGCACGACGACCGCTACGGAGAGCGGCCCGGCCCGCCTACCGCCCGCGGCGGTCAGATCGGAGAGACTCCACCCGGCGAGGCTGCGCCCGATCAGACCTCACCCGGCGAGGCCATCGGCTCGTAGCGCCCGGACGGCCCGCCGCGGTCCCGTCGGCGGCTCAGCGGGTGCTGGCGCCCTCGGGATCCGCGACCGTGGCCGGCAGGTGCTCGAGGAGGGGCGGCGTCCAGGCCCACGCGGCGCCGTGGTGCTGCCCGACGGCGCCATGACGGGCGGCTTCCACCCTGAGCGGCAGACCGAAGATCTCGATGAACCCGACCGCGGAGGCGTGGTCGAAGGCGTCGCCCTCGTCATATGTCGCGAGGTTCTTGTCGTACAGCGACAGCGGCGACCGCCGCCCGGCAACCACGGCCGAGCCGTGGTCGAGCCGCATCCGGACCTCGCCGGACACGACGCGCTGCGATGACGCCACGTAGCCGCGCAGATCGCGCGACAGGGCGCTGAACCACAACCCGTCGTAGATGAGCCGGGCCAGCTCGTCGGCCACCAGCCGGTTGAACCGGAGCGTGTCCTTCGACAGTGTCAGTCCCTCCAGGGCCCGGTGGGCGGCATGGAGGATCGCAGCCGCCGGCGCCTCGTAGATCTCGCGGCTCTTGATGCCGACCAGCCGGTCCTCGACGTGGTCGATCCGGCCGACGCCGTGTGCTCCTCCGAGCGCATGCAGCCGATCCACGATCGCGAGGGGATCCTGGAACTCGCCGTCGAGGGCGACCGGGATCCCACCCTCGAAGTCGACCACCACCTCGACCGGGGCTGGCGCGTCCGAAGGATCGACCGTCCATTCGTAGGCATCGGCCGGTGGCGAGACCCAGGGATCCTCGAGGACTCCGGTCTCGCATGACCGGCCCCAGAGGTTGACGTCGATCGAGTACGGCGAGGCCTTCGTGACCGGGATCTCGATCCCGCGCTCGGTCGCGTAGTCGATCTCCTGGTCACGGGTCAGGCCCATCCCGACCCGCATCGGGGCGACGACCTCGAGCCCCGGGTCCAGGGCATGGACGGCGACGTCGAAGCGGACCTGGTCGTTGCCCTTGCCGGTGCAGCCGTGGGCGACCGCGTCGGCGCCCTCCTTCTGGGCGACCTCGACGAGGAGCTGGGCGATGAGTGGCCGCGCCAGTGCCGTCGCCAGCGGATACGCGCCCTGGTAGAGCGCGCTCGCCTGGAGGTGGGGCCAGACGAAGTCGGTCACGAACCGCTCTCGGGCGTCGACGACGTAGGCCCGGGATGCGCCGGCCGACATGGCCCGCCGCTCGACGCCGTCGCGAAGGGAGCCGCCGCCGACGTCGACGGTGAGGGTCACGACCTCGACGTCGTACTGCTCCTTGAGCCAGGCGACCGCGACCGACGTGTCCAGCCCGCCCGAGTAGGCGAGGACGACCTTCTTCATCGAGACTCCTCCGGGCCGCCGCCCGGGAGGCTCCCGGTCGTCGGCGATTGCAGGGCGGTGAACCGACCGAGCCAGCGCTCGAGAGCCGGCCCGTCCGCGAACAGGACGATGAGGGTGTTGTCCCCGGCGACCGTCCCGACCTGCTCGGTGAGGGTCGACTCGTCGATCGCCTGGGCGATGACGCTGGCCGTGCCCGGCGTGCCGGTGAGCACGAGGACGAGGCCACTCCGGCCGACCGTGACCGGGATGTCGCCGAGGATCCGGACGAGCCGCTCGTCGGACGCCGAGAACGGCCGTGGCAGGTCGTCGGCCAGGACGTAGACGTGGCGCTCGCCGCGCCAGGCCTTGACCAGGCCGAGCTCGGCGATGTCCCGCGACACGGTGGCCTGGGTCACCGTGAAGCCACGGGCGGCGAGGCGGTCGGCCAGCTCCTGCTGACTGGCGATGGACTCCCGGGCGACGATCTCGCGGATCGCGCGCTGCCGGTCGCGCTTGGTCAACGTCGGCGGGCCGCCGAGGGTGGCCGTCCTCATGCCGCCCCGACCCTGGTCGAACGGGAGGCAGTCAGGCGGGTGCCGAACGTCGGATCGTCGAGGGCCCGGCTGAGGGCGGCCTCCGCCGATCCGTTGGCGATGATGGCCTCGGTGCCCTCCCAGCCGAGAGCGCCGAGCGCGGCCCGGACCTTGGGGACCATCCCCCCGGCGATCACCCCGGAGGCGATCAGCGTTTCCGCCTCGGCGACGGTCAGTGAATCGAGCTTCGCCCCGTTCGCGTCGCGGACGCCGTCGACGTCGGTCAGCAGGACCACCTGCCGGGCCCCGATCCCGGCCCCGATCCCGGCCGCGACGTCGTCGGCGTTGACGTTGCAGACGATGCCGTTCTCGTCGCGGGCCAGCGGCGCCACGACCGGCACCTGGCCGGCGACCATGAGGGCGTCGAGGAGGTCGCGCCGGAGGCCGACGACCCGAGCCACGAACCCGAGCTCCTCGATCCGCTCGGTGATCAGAAGGCCGCCGTCCACACCCGACAGACCCACGGCGTCGACACCGAGGGCCCGGAGGCCGGCCACGAGCTCGCTGTTCACCACGCCGCGGAGGACCGCGGCCGCGACCTCGAGCGAGGCCGCGTCCGTCACCCGGAGGCCGGCGTGCCACGTGGAGACCACGCCCATCCGGTCGAGCCACTCCGTCAGCCGTTTGCCGCCGCCGTGGACGAGGACCACGGGCCGGCGCCTGGCGAGCGCCGCGACCTCGGCCAGGACCTGTTCCTGCTCCGCGATCGTGGTCCCGCCGAGCTTGATGACGACGGATTCGCTCATCGGTCGACTCGACGCGTCATGTCGTGTACTCCGAGTTCTCGATCACGTACTGCTCCGTGAGGTCACAGCCGAAGGCCTCGCCCGCGCCGTCACCGAGACCGAGATCGAGGCGGATCACGATCTCCGGGGCAGCCAGTGCCGCCCGGGCCGTGGCTCGGTCGAAGGGCTGGGGGCCGCCCGCTCGCCCGTCGAAGACGAGGTGCCCCGCGATCGCGATCCGCAGCGACGCCGGATCGACCGATGCCGGCGTGCCGCCGCGCAGGAACGCCTCCTCGGGCAGGAGGCCGGCCGCGGCGAGGACCGGCGTCTCGGCGAGACGGGCGTTGCCGGCCGCGCTGGCGATCCGGCCCCAGTTGGGGTCCTTGCCGTGGGCCGCCGCCTTGACGAGGCTGCTCGACACGACGGCCCGCGCGACGGCCCGCGCCTCGGCGTCGTCGAGGGCACCGGTCACCTGGCAGGTGAGGAGGCACGTCGCCCCTTCGCCATCGGCCGCCTGCTGCCGGGCCAGGTCCCGGGCCACCGCCTCGATCCCGGCTGATAGCGCGGCCGCGGCCGGCGAGCCGGCGACGACCGGGGCCGCGATCGAGGCCCCGGAAGCAAGCAGGAAGACCGTGTCGTTCGTGCTCGTGTCGCCGTCGACCGAGAGCTGGTTCCAGGTCCGAGCCGCCACCGGCCGGAGGATCGAGGCGAGGAGCTCGGGCGAGGCGGCCGCGTCGGTCAGGACCACCGCCAGCATCGTCGCCATCCGGGGATGGATCATCCCGACGCCCTTGGCGATCCCCGAGACGCGGACATCGTGGAGCGTCCCATCGTCGGCGCGAAGCGGAACCGTCACCGTCGCGACCTTGGTCGTCGAATCCGTCGTGCGGAGGGCGATCGCGGCCGCCGCGAGGCGATCGTCCGAGGCTGCGAGCTCCGGGACGAGCGCCTCGAGGCCGGCGCCGACGCGATCGAGGGGCAACCGGGTCCCGATGATGCCGGTCGAGAGGTGGAGGATGTCGCCCTCGGCGATCCCGAGCGCGGCGGCGACGAGCTCGCCGACCCGGGCCTGGTCCGCGTCTCCGGCCGCGCCCGTGGCCGCGTTCGCGCAGCCGCTCGTCGAGACGATCGCCCGGACGTGTCCGCGGGACGCCGCGAGGGCCGCCCGCGACCGTCGGACCGGGGCGGCCGCAAACGCGTTCGGGGTGAAGACCGCGGCCGCCGCCGCCGGCCCGCCGGACGTGACGATGAGGGCGAGATCCGGCCGGCCACTGGCCTTGATTCCCGCGGCCCGCCCGCCGGCGAGAAACCCGGCGGGGAGCCGGGCACGCCGATCCACGGCCGGCAGTGCCGGCGGGAGCGTGGCGAGGACGTCGGCCGAGACGGTCATCACGACTCCTACGGCGCCAGCGGCAGGGCCTCGAGCCCGGCCGTCTCTGCCAGCCCGAAGACGAGGTTGAAGGCCTGCACGCCCTGGCCCGCGGCACCCTTCACGAGGTTGTCGATGACCCCGATCGCGAGGACCCGGCCGGTTCGGTCGTCGGCCCGGGCGAAGACCCGGGCGTGGTTGCTGCCGAGGACGTGGCCGGTCGCCGGCGGAGCCTCGACCACGGTCACGAACGGCTCGTCCCCGTAGGCGGTCGAATACAGGTCGTCGAGCTCGGCCTGGGTCACCGGCCGGGTCGGGCGGACGTGGCCGGCGGCGAGGATGCCACGCGTCATCGGGATGAGATGGGGCAGGAAGTCGAGCCCTCGGACGGCCCCGGCCGACGCCGTGCCGGCGGCCAGCGCGCCGAGCTCCTGCTCCATCTCCGCGGTGTGCCGGTGGTTGAACACGCCATAGGCCCTGACGCTCTCGTTGACCTCGGCGTAGAGCATCTCGGCCTTGGCCTCGCGACCGGCGCCGCTGACGCCGCTCTTGGCGTCGACGACGACGTCCTCGATGAGGCCGGCCCGGGCCAGCGGCGCGAGAGCCAGGAGGGTGGCCGTCGGATAGCAGCCCGGCGAGCCGACGATGGCGGCGATGCCCGCTGCACGGGCCGCGCCCGCCGCGGTTAGCTCAGCGCGATGCAGCTCCGGCAGCCCGTAGACGGCCCGGTGGAGGACCTCCGGGTGGGGGTGCTCGAAGCCGTACCAGCGCGGGTAGTCGGCCGGGTCCCGGAGCCGGAAGTCCGGCCCCTGGTCGATGACCGTCACCCCGGCAGCCAGGAGCTCGGGCACTCGCTGGGCTGCGGCGCCGTGGGGCAGGGCCAGGAAGACCGCATCGATCTCGCCGTCGAGCTCGCTGTCGAGCGTCAGCTCCGTCGTCGCCAGATGGGGGTGGACGCTCGCGACATGGTCACCCTGCCGCTCGCGCCCGGTGAGGCCGACGAGCTCGACCGCCGGATGCGCGGCCAGCAGCCGGATGAGCTCGCCGCCGACGTAACCGGTTGCGCCGATGATCCCGACCCGGATGGGGGCAGGCCAGGGCGGCTGGGCGGTCTCGGCGACGGGCTCGAGCTGCGTCGACGTCGGTGTCATGGGCGCATGACTATACACAGCGCTGCATAGTCATGCAAGATGGTTGGGCCGGGTCAGGGGCGGGCGGGTCATGTCGCCGTCGCCGTGATGTCCGCGGACTGGCAGTCCGGGATTCGTGCGTGGCGCCGCGACCGAGCACGGTAGTGGTCCTCTTGTGCCGGAACCTCGGACGGGCAGTCCGGGATTCCCGACCTGCCCGCGTTCAATCGCCGATTCGGGCGAAGTTCATGCAGCGAGGGCCGGCGGCTCGACGATGGCTACTCGACGATGTCGGGCCGGCGGTACGGGCCGGTCACGACGACCTCGCCCTCTGCCTGGAACGGCGCTGCGCCGGTGTTGTGGACGACGTAGCGGTGGTGGACCTCGGTCGCGCCCGCGGACAGCATCGCGTTGACCGGACAGTACTTCGTCGCCGAGAGCTCGATGCAGCGGCGGATCGCGTCCTCGTCGACCTGGGGTCCGATGACCTCGTGGGTGACGTCGACGCGGGTGAGGACCTGCGGGTACTCCTCCCGCTGCTCGCCCCGGACGTGGATCGCGTAGCGGTCGATCCCCTGGCGCTTCTTGAGGGCGATCGAGATGACGTCCATCGCGCTGCACGCGGCGAGGCCGATCGTCACGGTCTCCATCGGGCTCATCTCGCCGGCGCTCGCGTCGTCGCCCCAGACGAAGGTCCGACCGCTGCCGGTCGTGGTCGTGAAGCGGTTCTTGCGCTCATGGACGAGCGTCGCCGAGCGGATCGTGGTCATGGCAGGCAGCGCTCCTTCGGTCGAAGGTGGGCGAAGACCCGCCCGATCGTACTCCGGGGACGGCGCCATGTCCGGCCGCGGCTTTCGCCCGGTGGCGCGCTACGATCGGACGGATGCGCGCCCTCGAAGTGGCTGCTCCCGGACCGGTCGAGTCGGCGCCGCTGCGCCTGCGAACAGTCGACGACCCGGTCCCGGGCGAGGGCGAGCTGCTCCTCCGGGTTGCCGCTTGCGCGGTCTGCCGGACCGATCTCCAGATCGTGACCGGCGACCTCGCCGCCCGCCATCTCCCGATCGTTCCCGGGCATCAGGCGGTCGGGCGCGTCGAACGCGTCGGGCCTGGTGTCGCCGGCTGGCAGGCCGGTGACAGGGCGGGCGTCACCTGGCTGGCCGGCTTCGACGGGACCTGCCGGTTCTGCCGCTCGGGCCGCGAGAACCTCTGCCCGAGCGCGACGTTCACCGGCTGGGATCGCGACGGCGGCTTCGCCGAGGCGATGACCGTCCGAGCCGCCGTCGCCGTCCGGCTGCCGGCGGCGATGGACGACATGGCCGCCGCGCCGCTCCTGTGCGGGGGCGTCATCGGCTACCGGGCGCTGCGGCTCAGCGGGATCGAACCGGGCGGCCGACTCGGCCTCTACGGCTTCGGGGCGTCGGCGCTCCAGGCGATCCAGGTCGCCCGGCACTGGGGCTGTGAGGTTCACGTCGCGTCCCGTTCCGATTCCGACCTCGAGCGCGCGACGGCGTTGGGGGCCGCCTCCGTCGGCCGCTACGACGACCCGCCTCCGGCGCCGCTCGACGCGGCAATCACCTTCGCCCCGGTGGGCTCGGTCGTGATCTCGGCGCTCCGGGCGATCGACCGCGGGGGGACCGTCGTGATCAACGCGATCCACCTCGACGGCATCCCCGCCTTCGACTACGAGGACCTGTGGTGGGAACGCTCGATCCGGAGCGTCGCGAACGTCACCCGCCGCGACGCCTCCGAGTACCTCGAACTGGCGGCGACGATCCCGATCCGGACCGAGATCGAGGTCCATCCGCTGGCCGAGGGCAGCACCGCGCTCCGCCGCCTGGAGGGCGGCGAGATCGCTGGTGCCGCGGTCCTCGTGACCGGCTCCTGAGCGCCGGACGTCGAGCTCGGCTACCTGCTAGCCGGCCGCGACCGCTGCCTGCCCCGCGGCTTCGGGTTCCTCGCGTCCGTTGACCGCTTCCGGCGGGCTCTCGAACTGCTCGTGGTACAGGCGGGCGTAGAGGCCGCCGGTGGCCAGCAGCTCGGCGTGGCTGCCCCGCTCGACGATCCGGCCGGCCTGGTAGACGAGGATGAGGTCGGCTCGCAGGATCGTCGACAGGCGGTGGGCGATGGCGATCGTCGTCCGGCCCCGCTCGAGCCGCTCCAGGGCGGCCTGGATGAGCCGCTCGCTGACGGTGTCGAGGGCCGAGGTCGCCTCGTCGAGGATCAGGATCCGGGGGTCCTTCAACAGCACCCGCGCGATCGCGATCCGTTGCTTCTCGCCGCCCGACAGCTTGTAGCCACGCTCGCCGACGATCGTGTCGTACCCGTCCGGCAGCTCGATCACGCGGTCGTGGATCGCGGCCGCCCGCGCGGCCGCCTCCAGCTCGGCCTGGGTCGCCTCGGGCTTCGCGTAGAGGAGATTGTCGCGGACGCTGGCGTGGAACAGGTACGTCTCCTGGGTCACGAAGCCGATGACCGAGCCGAGCGACGCCAGGGTCAGCTTGCGGACGTCGTGGCCGTCGATCTCGATCGCCCCCGCGTCGACGTCGTAGAGCCGCGGCAGCAGGTAGGTCGTCGTCGTCTTGCCGGCGCCGGACGGGCCGACGAGGGCGACGAGCTGGCCGGGCGCGGCCTGGAAGTCGATGCCCTCGACCCCGAACGGCTGGCGAGGCTCCTCGGGTGGGGCGTCGACATCGACCGCCTCCGCGGCGACCGCCTCCTCGTCGGCGACCTCGGCCGCCTCGTCGTCGTCGACTCCATCGCCCGGCCGGGGCACCGCCACCGGCGCGGCGACGGGGTAGCGGAAGTCGACATCGCGGAACCGGATCTCGCCGAGCACGGTGGCCGGATCGAGGGCGACCGCGTCGGGCGCGTCGACGATCTCCGGGTCCATCTCGAGGTACTCGAAGATCCGGTCGAAGAGGGCCAGCGCGCCCTGGATCTCGACCTGGATGCCGAGCAGCTGGCCGAGCGGGAAGAACAGGCGCGACTGGAGCGTCGTGAAGGCCACGATGTCACCGATCGTCGGAGCGCTCGGGGCGCCGTTGATCGCCAGCCAGCCGGCCAGCCAATAGACGAACGCCGGGGTGATCGAGAAGACCGTGCCGACGATCATGAAGAACCAGCGCCCGACCATCGCCTGGCGGATCTGGAGGAGCGCCAGGCGCCGGTTCAGCCCGACGAACCGGTTCACCGCCGCGCCCTGCTGTCCGAACGTCTTGGACAGCAGGATCCCGGACACGGACAGCGTCTCCTCGGTGACGGCTGAGAGCTCGGCCAGCGACTTCTGGGTCTGGCTGCTGACCTCGCGCCGGACCTGCCCGACCCGGTAGGTGAGGTACATGAAGAACGGCAGCATCCCGAGCGAGAGCGCGGTCAGGCGCCAGTCGATGATGAGCATCGCCACGATCGTGCTGCTGGCGACGGCGATGTTCGACGTGAGCGAAGCGGCCGTGTCGGTCACGACCCCCTGAATGCCGCCGACGTCGTTGGCCAGGCGGCTCTGGATCTCGCCGGTCTTCGTCTCGGTGAAGAACCGCAGCGGCATCCGCTGGAGATGGGCGTAGAGCGCGCCGCGGAGGTCCTGCATGACGCTCTGGCCGATGAGGTTGTTGAGGTAGCTCTGGCCGAGGCCGATGAGGCCAGACACGACAGGCACCAGGATCATGAGCCCGACGTAGAGGTTGAGCCGGCTGAAGTCGAGGTGCGGGATCGCGTCGTCGATGAGGAGCTTCAGGAGGATCGGGTTGATGAGCCCGAGGCCGCTGGTGATGAGGATCGCCACCGTGACGACCGAGACCTGGAGGCGATACGGCCGGAAGAACGCAACGATGCGGCGAAGTGTCCGGCCGCGCCGCTCGGGAGGGATCGGGGTCGCCGGGGGGTAGCGGCCCGACCCGCCCTGGCCGCCTCGCCCGCCGCCCAGCCCGCGCCCGCCGCCGACGCCGGCGCCCATGCCGACCGAGCGGCTGCCACCGCCGCGGGGGAAGCTCATCTCGCCACCATACCGGGGCACCGGATCGCGCGCCCCACGGCGCGCGGCCCGAGCGGGCTCACCACGCGGTCAGTGTGTTCGCCTCGGCGATGCCCTGGGCTTCGAGCCAGCGCTCGGCGTCGATCGCGGCCTTGCAGCCGTCGCCGGCCGCCGTCACGGCCTGGCGGTAGCGATGGTCGTGGACGTCGCCGGCGATGAAGACGCCGTCGATCTTCGAGTTCGTCTCGTCGTGGACGACGAGGTAGCCCTTCTCGTCGACCTCGAGCCAGTCGCGGAGCGCCTCGGTGTTGGGCTTGTGGCCGATGGCGATGAACAGCCCCTCGATCGGCATCGTGCTGGTCTCGCCGGTCGCGGTGTCGCGGAGGGCCAGGCCATCCACCTTGGCGTCTCCGAGGACCTCGTCGATCGCGGTGTTGGTGTGGATCTGGATCATCGGGTTGGCGCGGGCCCGCTCGACCATGATCTTGCTGGCCCGGAACTCGTCGCGCCGGTGGACGAGGTGGATCTTCGAGGCGAACCGGGTCAGGTACGTGGCCTCTTCAAAGGCCGTGTCGCCGCCGCCGACGACGGCGATCTCCTTGTCCCGAAAGAAGAAGCCGTCGCAGGTGGCGCAGGCCGAAACCCCCCGACCGCGCAGCCGCGTCTCGCTCTCCAGGCCCAGCCACATCGCCGAGGCCCCGGTCGCGACGACGACCGACTCGGCCCGGTATTCGACGCCGCGGGCCCACAGCCGGAACGGCCGCCCGGAAAGATCGACCCGATCGACGTCGACGTCGACGATCCGGCTGCCGAAGCGCTCCGCCTGGGCCCGGAAGGCGGTCATCAGGTCCGGCCCCTGGATCCCGTCCGGGAAGCCCGGGTAGTTCTCCACGTCGCTGGTCAGCATCAGCTGGCCGCCCGGAGCCGAGCCGGCCAGGACGATCGGCTCGAGGTTGGCCCGGGCGGCGTAGACGGCGGCGGTGAGGCCGGCCGGTCCGGAGCCGACGATGAGGAGCTTGGTCTCGGTTCGACCGTCGTCGCCGGCGGACGCGGTCGCGGGGCCGCCGGGCGCGGTCGCGACGTCCGGCGCGAGGGCGATCGAGACGCCGCCGAGTGGCGCGGTGCTGGCAGGGGCGGCGACGGAGGTGTCGCCGGAGAAATCGATGGAAAGCCCGCCGAACGGGGCGGGCTGGTTGGGTCCGGTCATCGGCGCAATCGTATCACGGGATCGATACCCCTGGGGGGTATGCTTCGAGCGCGGCGACGCGGCGTCGATGGCCGCGGCAGATGCCCTGCCCGGGGGTCTCGACCCTAAGCCTCCAGGCGGCGGAGCACGCCTTCCGCGGGCGGCTCCGGGGCCTCCGACTTGACGCCCGAGATGGCCCGCCCGAGCCGCTCGCGGGCGGCCCGCAGGCCGTCGCCCGGGACGGTCTTGACGACGAGTCGCGGCGCGACCACTTGCGCGGCCGGACCGTACTCCGCCAGGAAACGACCCGGCCACGCGGCGCGAAAGCGATCGAGGTCAGGGACGAGGTCGGCCCGTGACGGGGCTCCGACGAGCAGGAACTCGTCGCCGCCGTCGCGGATCGCGATCGAGGCGCCGATTTCCGAGAGGGCCGTCGCGAACGTCCGGAGGACCCGGTCGCCCATCTCCTGGCCGTGGGCGTTGTTGAACTCGCGGAAGCCGGCCAGGTCCCCGAATGCGATCGGGACGCTGGCGGTGGCGATCCCCGGGACGGCCTCGAACACCCGGGCCAGGCGGTCGAAGGCGCTGTAGCCGGGGATCCCGGTCTTGCGGTCCAGGTCGAGGCGCTGGTAGGCGGGCCAGCGGAAGCGCTCGGCGAACGGCCGCTCGGCGCTTTCGAGCCACTCCACGATCGCCGCCGTCAGCCACGGCACCTCGGGATCGAGGGCCCGCCACCAGCCGGCTGGCTCCTGGGTCCGGCCGAACCAGGCCGCCGTGGGGCCGGGATCGAAGGCCGGGTCGAGGGTCGAGAGGAGGTCGGCGGCGGCCAGGGTCGTCAGCGGGTCGGCGAACTGGCCCTCATCGGCGAACCCGCCATCCGGCGTGCGCTTCGACCGGACGAACGAGACGATGCCGGCGAGCAGGGTCGAACGGTAATCGAGCGTCCAGAGGGCCACCCCGAGGTGGGCGTTGGCCGAGGTGAGGGGCACGGCCTCGAACGGGAAGCGGGTGCCGCAGACGAGCCCGGCGAGCCGGTTGGCCAGGGTGCCGTAACGTGTCGCGATCGCGAGCGCCAGCGGGTGAAGCTGGGCGAGCGCCGCCGGCCGCCGCGACAGCAGCCACAGGGCGAAGGTGTCGCGCCACGGGTCGGTGCCGGTGATGCAGTCGGCCAGGTCGGCCTCCATCCGGGGCTGGATCTCGCACAGGATCTCCGAGGCGGTTCGGCCGACGGCCGGGCTGGGGTCGGCCTCGAGCGTCGCCAGGAAGTCGACGTTCTCGGCCAGCGCGATCGGGGCGAGGAGGCGGTGGCCGAAGCCGGTCGGGTCGCGGTCCAGCCAGTCCCGCTCCCGAGGCCGCCACAGCGCGCCGACGCCGTCGGGCGTGTCGTAGGCCGGCGAGTTGGGGGCCGAGTCGAAGCCCAGGACCCAGGGGGTATCGCGCTCCTGCGTGGTCGCGGCGAGGGTTCGGGTCCGCCAGGCGCCCAGGATCGGTGACGGCAGGATCTCCGAGCCGTGGCGTCGGGCGAACCGGAGGGCCGCCGGCAGCATCGGGTCGCGGAGGTCCAGCTGCGGCGTCGCCGCGACGAGCGCGGCGGTCCCGCGCGAGATCGCCACGAGTCCGGTCTCACTTGCATTGGTCGCCGGGGCCAGCTGGGGCAAGCGCCGGGTGCGGTACGGGGGGCCCGGATCGATCGGAGAGACCCCGGGATGCGAAGCCTGGCCGCCCGGTCCACGAGCGCCCGGTGCCGGTGTCGGCCAGCGCGGCTTCAGCGACATCGGCGGGCGTGGGTCGGACGCGTGGTCACGGCGAACTCCGGAGCGGCGGCGCGATCGGCGCGAGGTTGATGGGGTTCCGTTTCCTGGATCGTGCCTCGCCGGGACCCGCAGGTCACCTGAGAAGGTCGTACCGGGGCCGGTGCGAGCCGGCACCGCTGGTCCGGGCACTTGGCGGAAGCGTTCCTCGACCGTCCGCTCCAGCAGCAGGCAACCTGAGGAGCGGCGGGCTCGGGAATGCCGTTGAGCTTGACCCTGCGATCGCGGTTGATTCCGGCCCTAGGAGGTGCTAGAGAGATCCAGCTGATGTGCCTTCGTGCGCGGGTTCCGCCCCGATGTCTGGCCGCCGTCGTCGCCGGGGCGATCGTGGTCGGCGCAGCATTCGGGGGCTGCGGGTCTCCCGCGTCCACTGCCGGCGCAGGCGCCGAGTCTCCGATGCAGCCGACTGGAGAGACGCCGACCGACAGCCAGCCCTCGCTGCCGGTGCTGGCCACGCTCAGAGCGTTCTTCCGGGCGCCGGACGGGCAGCTCCTGGCTGGAGCAGGGACGAGGTGCTCCTCTCTTCCGGCCTGGCCGGATCGTGGTCGACGGCGCGATTGCCCAAGGGTCGCAGCGTGCTGGATGGCATCTTGACTGCGAGCGGAGCGATCGTCGTCGTCTCGACCGATCGCGTTGATCAGGACGCTGAGGCGGTGGCCGACGTCTTCATCGACCGTTCTGTCGACCATGGCGCGACCTGGATGGAGGAGCCGCTCCTGATGCAGGCCGCGTCGGTCACGCCCTCGATCGACGCCAGGGCTGAGGGTCGGATCGGCGTCCTTCTCGCGCCATCGCGCCAAGCCGAACGCGCGCATCCGTTGTGACAATTTCATCGGATGACGGGACCACCTGGAGCGCCCCGATAGCCTTTGCCGACCCGCCGTTGCTCGGTCCCCTCGGCGTCAGCAGCGAGGCGCTGGCGGCGGTCGCGGCTGTGCCCCGGACAATCCCGGCCCAGCCCGGTGCCCTCGCCGTCTCGCGGGATGCTGGTGCGACCTGGACGGTCACGGACTTCCCGGCGCCCGAGGGCTTCACGGCCGCCGATGAGATCGCGGTCAGCCGTCCAGCGAGCATGGACGGAACGTCGTTCCGGGTCGTCGTTGCCTACGCCAGCGACGAGCGCGGTGTCGTCGAGGTCGTCGACTGCCGCGACACGAGCTGCAACGCCGTCGGGCACGTTGCCGGGACCGTTGGGGATTGGGCCCTGCTCTCGGTCGTGGGCGACGATGTCTTCGTGGAGGTGGGTCCCGTTCTCTGGCACTCCGCGGATGGCGGAGGGACGTGGCAATCGACCAGCGTCGATCTCGGGGGCGTTGTCGTCGAGCTGGACTTTCGATCGACCGCGGAAGGCTGGGTCGAGGTCGCAGAGCCCAGCGGGACCTTCACGATCTACGTCACGACCGACGCGGGGGCGACCTGGACCGCCGTGCTCCACCACATGTGAGTGAGGCCGCTTCAGGGCTTCGGGTCAGAGGTCGTGCAGTTCCGGCAGGAGCGTCCGGCCGAGGAGCTCGAGCTTGTCCGTCTGCCAGACGTCGCGAACGCTGAACAGGACGTGCTGGGCGCCGGCGTCGCCGAGCTCCGCGAACCGTTCCGTGACCTGGGCCGGGGTCTCGGCGCCGTCGGCGCCGCTCGGGTGGACGTTGACCGACTGGAGCGTCGAGCGCTCGATCTCGTCGTACGGCCGCCCGATGTCCTCGCAGTGGCGGCGCAGGACCTCGTACTTGTGGTGAATCTTCTCGGGTCCGCCGAAGACGTTCGTGGCGTCGCCGTAGCGGGCGACCAGCCGAAGCGTCTTCTGCTCGCCGCCGCCGCCGATCATGATCGGGATCCGCGGCCGGCTGAGGCTCTGCGGCGAGTTCAGCAGCCGCGTCGCCTGGTAGTGGCGACCCTGGAAGTCCTCTTCGGTGCCCTGCTCGCCGGTCCACATCGCGTGGGCCATCCGGAGCGTGTCCTCGAGGAGCTCGAAGCGGACACCCAGCGGCGGGAACGGGAACCCGAGCCCCTCGGACTCCTGCTGGTTCCAGGCCGCTCCGATGCCGAACCAGGCGCGCCCGCCAGATAGGACGTCGAGGGTCGTGGCCGACTTGATCCACAGTCCCGGATGGCGGTAGTGGACGCCGCCGACCATCAGCCCGAGGCGAGCGCGCTTCGAGTGCGCGGCCATCCAGCCGAGCGCGGTCGTGCCTTCGAGCATCGGCTCCTCGGGCCGCCCGACCGACCGGATCTGGAAGAAGTGGTCCATGACCCAGATCGAGTCGAAACCGACGGCGTCGGCCGTCTCGACGACCCGGGCGAGGGTCGGCCCGAGCTCGGCTGGGCCGCCCGGCCAGGTGAAGGAGCTGATCTGGAGCCCGAATTTCACGATCGACCTCGGGAACGGGCGATGACGGCGCCGCGGATCGTAGCGCGGTCGCCGCGTGGGCGCCCGGTGAGCACCGTGGACCGCCGCTGCCTCTCCGCAGGAGCGCTCCCGCCAGCTCCGATCGCGCGATGAGCCGGCGCGCGGGTCGCCGGTCGATGTTTCGGTCATCCGACGGCCGGACAGCCGGACGTGGCGTGATCCACGGGTGTCAGCCCAGGAATGGCCGATCTGTCGGCCAATCGACGCCTGAACCGCCCCGAATCGCTCCTTCCTTCGTCGCTTGGCCGATTTGTCGACCACGAGCGAGCAGTGGGCTCTGTCCGGACAGGAGGGTCGGTCGGGAGCCGAGAAGTTGGTCCGCAGGGGCCTCCCCTCAGCGGAAGAGGTCGAACGACGCGGGCATGACGACGTCGCGGATCGAGCCCTCGCCGCGAGTGAAGGCGGCGCCCCGGATGAGGGCGGCCGGCCGGCCCGCGGTCTTGCCGAGGGCCAGCTCGGCGGCCGAGGCCAGCTCGTCGGCGACCGCCCGGACTGTGGACTTCATGATCCGGCCGTCGCGGTCCGGGGATCCGCGGAGGTTCTCGATCGGGAGGAGCCCGGAGACGCCGATCGCGACGTCCACGATCCCCCAGCGCCACGGCCGGCCGAACGAATCGGAGATCACGACCGGGACGTCGACCCCGTGGCGGGCCCTGATGGCCGCCCGGATCCGAGCGGCCGAGGCGTCCGGGTCCTCGGGCAGCAGGGTGACGACATTGCCGCTGCCCGGCCCCACGTTCGAGGCGTCGACGCCGCCGTTGGCGCAGATGAACCCGTGGCGGGTCTCGGTGATCAGGACGCCGTGCTCCATCCGGACGACGCGGCGCGCCTCGCGGAGGACGACCTCGACCTGGCGCGGGTCGCGATCGGCGACGTTCGCGAACTCGATCGCCACCGGCCGCGGCTCTATCCCTTCCAGGTCGACGGTCGCCCCCTCGGCCTTGGAGACGACCTTCTGGGTCACGACGAGGACGTCGTCGTCATGGAGCGGGAGGACCCCCGGCGTCGAGGCGAGGGCGTCGAGAAGGAGGGCCTCGAGGTCGTCGCCAGGCCGGACCTCGGGGATCCCGAGCAGGGCGACCACGGTGAGTGACGGCCCGGGCATGACCGGCGGAACGCGGGGCGCCTCCTCAGGCATCGCGGTCCCCGGTGCTTCGCCTGCCCCCATGCCCGCCGGCGCCCCCGGCACCGGCCTCGGCGAGGAGGAGGTCGGCGCCGGTGTCGACGTCGAGGGTCAGCGGGCCGTCGTGCCGGACGAACGTCGCCCCGGCCGCGAGCGCCGCCTCGCGGTGGGCGGCGAAGCTCCTCTCGCCGAAGGCCGGCTCGATCGTCCCGGGCGGGGAGGAAAGGAGCGCATTCGTGCCGGCGCCGTGGCGATCGGGAACGGCGAGGACGAGCGGCCGATCCGGCTCCGACGCGGACCCGGCCGCGGCGCTGTCCAGGAGCGCCGCCAGTGTCTTGGCCGACACCGCCGGCAGGTCGATCGGGATGACGAGGACGGCGGTCGCACCGTGGCTCACCGCGATCGCCCGCGCCTCGCGCAGCGCGGCGTTGAGACCCGGCAGTCGCTGGACGATGGTCGTCGCGCCGTAGGTCGCGGCGAGCTCGGCGGCGGCCGGATCGGCGGTCACAAGGACCGTACCGGCGAGGCCCTGGGTGTCACGCGTCGCGGCGAGGGTCCGGCGGGCCATCGCCCCCACCAGCTCCAGCCGCTCCTCCGGGTCGAGCTCCGCGCCGAGCCGCGTCTTCGCGTCCTCGAGGCCGCGGAGCGGCACGAGGGCCCACGTGGATCGGAGGTCGGCGGCCTGCGGGCGCTCCACGACGCGGATGCTATCCCCGGCGAGCGGCGACGGCGTGGATGACCTCTCCGGCGAGCCGGGCCCTGGCCGCGTCGTCGACCATGAGGGTGTCGGTGACGAGCGTCTCGAGGCCGAGGTCGCGGATGGGCTCCTCGAGGGCGGCGTCGACAACGTCGAGGACGAAGGCGTCGACCCAGCCGACGTACCGGCGGGCGACGGCCAGGGCCGTCGGGGCCTCGCCGGCCAGGGACGCGATCATCCGGTCGGCAGGGCCCTTGATCGCCCGCCCGCCGACGATCCCGGAGATCGCCGCGACCCGGATGCCCCGTGCCCGAGCGGCGTCGATGGCATCTCGGATCCCGGGAACAGCGAGGATCGGCGCCACGGACACGAACGGGTTCGAGGGCGCGACCACGATGGCGGTGGCCGCGGCGAAGGCGGCGATGACCTCGGGCGTGACCCGGGCGGCCTCGATCCCATCGAAGCGAACTTCGTGGACCTCGGGCTCCTGGTGGCGGGCCACGAAGTAGTCCTGGAACTCGAGCCAGCCCTCGTCCGCCCGGACCCGGGTCCTGACCGGCTCGTCGGTCATCGGCAGGATCCGGGCCGGAACGCCCAGCGCCGCCTGGAGCTCGAGGCAGATCGCCGTCAGCCGCTCGCCGTCGCGGCGCCGGCATGTCCGGATGATGTGCGTGGCGAGGTCGCGGTCGCCCAGCCGGAACCACGTCTCCTCGCCGTACCGGGCGAGCATCTCGCTGGCGGCGAACGTCTCGCCGGCCAGCCCCCAGCCCCACTCGCGGTTGTCGATGCCGGCCAGGGTGTACATGACCGTGTCGTGGTCGGGGCAGACGAGGAGCCCGTGGCGCTCGAGGTCGTCGGCCGTGTTGACGACGACCGTGAGCCGGTCACCGAGGTGGGCCTGAAGCCCGTGGGCCAGCCGGGCGCCGCCGACCCCGCCGGCCAGCACGACGACCCGCGGGCCGCCCGGCCGGGGAGTCGCCCCCGCGTCAGGCATCGGCGAGGAGCGCGCCGACCTCGCCGATCCGGTCGATCGTCTCGCGGTCGTAGGGCGCGGGGAGGCGGACGATCACCGTCCGGAAGCCGAGGCCGACGAACGGGCGGATCACATCGGCAGCCTCGGCCGGCGGGCCGAGAAGATGGGGCAGGGGACCCGCGTTCGGGCAGCCGTTGTGGGCCATGATCGCGGCCCACGCCGCCGCCGCGTCTGCGCGCCGGTCGCGGAGCAGGATCGGGAAGCTGACCGTGAGCTCGATCTCGGACCGGTCGCGCCCGACGTCCCGGCAGTGCCGGTCCAGGTTGGCGAGCTTGCCCCGGACCTCCTCGAGGTCGCCCGCGGTGTTCCAGCCGTCGGCCCGCAGGGCGACCGTTCGGAGTGTCTTCCGCGGCCCCGAGCCGCCCACGAGGATCGGCAGGCGGGGCTGGACGGGACGCGGCTCGCAGAGGGCGTCCTGCAGGGTGTAGAAGCGGCCCTCGTGAGTGACCCGCTCGCCATCGAGGAGGCGGCGCAGGAGCATGACCGCCTCGTCGAAGCGATCGAGGCGCTCGCCGGTGCTCGCCCCGAAGTCGATCCCGAACGCGTCGTGCTCCCGCTCGAACCAGGCCCCGCCGATGCCGAGAACGGAGCGGCCCCCCGCGACGTGGTCGAGGGTCGTCGCGAGCTTCGCGGTCAGGCCGGGGTTGCGGAACGTGTTGGCGCCGACCATGAGCCCCAGCCGGACGCGGCTCGTCAGCGCACCGACGGCGGCCATCGCCGTCCAGCCCTCGAGGATCGGCTGGTCCCACGGCCCGAAGATGGCGAGGACGTGGTCCCACGTCCAGACAGAGTCCCAGCCGGCAGCCTCGGCGGCGAGGGTAGCGTCGCGGAAGCCAGGCCAGTCGGTCGCCTGCGACCACAGCTGCGCACCGAACCGGATCGGGCGGGCGGTGTCGGTCACGGGCCGCTCACGCGTCGCCGAGGTGGTCGTGGACCCGGGTGACCCGGAGTCGGAACGAGACCCGGGGCTGGCCGCGGAACATCGCCAGGGTCTCCGGGGCGGCGTCGTCGTACCGGACGGCCAGCTCGCAGATGTGATCGCGCGCTCTCTCGACATCGTCGATCCTGGTCTCGACGACGGCATTCAGGCCGACCCACCGGTACCCGTCGGCTCCATCGATGATCGACAGCGAGCAGCGACCGTCGCGGCTCAGCTCGGTCGGCCAGCGCCGCGGCCAGCGGCTGTTGACGAGGAGCCGGCCGTCCGCCTCGACGCGGTACCAGGTCGCAGCCTGATGGGGCTCGCCGTCGGCGCCGGCGGTCGCGATCGTCGCGATCCGGGGCGCGTCGAGGAAGGCCCGGACGCGGGGGGCCATCTCTGCGGCCGCGGGAAGCGGCGCCTCGTTCCTTGCCATCAACCGGGATGGTACGGGCTCCGGCCGATCGACCCACTCTCAGGCGGTCGACTCGATGTCCGGGGCGCCCCGCCGGTAGCGGACCTCCTCGATCGGCGTGCCGTCGAAGTCGAGCGTCCGGCGCGCGCCGTCGAGCCGGAAGCCGGCTCGCTCGTAGAACAGGCGGGCGGACGTGTTCGCGGTCAGGACCCACAGGACGACGGTGGCGAAACCGGCCCTCGCGAGCCCCTCAACGGCCTCGTTCAGGAGCGCCGCGCCGAGGCCGCGACCGCGCGCGGCGGGGGCGAGGTAGATCGCCTCGACCTCACCGAGGCCGGTGGCGTCATCGTCCCGCGCCGCCGCCGCCAGGGCGTACCCGGCCACCGCGCCCTCGCCGTCCTCCACCACCAGCGTGGCCCGCGGCGCGGCCGCCCCGACCAGATCGCGGATCCAGGCCGCATTGCGATCGACGTCCATCCGGTCGAGGACGGACGTCGGCACGATCCCCGTGTAGGTCGCCCGCCACGATGTGACGCGGATCTCGGCGATCGCGCGGGCGTCGGCCGCGGTCGCCTGACGGACGACCGGAGTCGCCGGCCGGACGACCGGAGTCGCCGCGCGGTCGACCGGAGTCGCCGGACGGACGATCGGGCCCGGCTGCCGTCGCGGCGCGATGTCGGGCTCCTCAGCGCTCCGCCCGCTCATCCGATCCGCTCGCCCGCTTCCACCCGGATCGCCAGGTGGTTCTCCGGCGGCGCCAGCGGGCAGGCCCAGCGCGGGTCGAAGGCGCAGGACGGCTGGAAGGCGAAGTTGAAGTCGAGGATGAGCGTCCCGGCCGCGAGGTCGCCGCCGAGATCGGCTCCCTTCGCGCCGTCGAGCAGGTAGCGACCCGCGCCGTACGTCTCCAGCCCGTTCGTCGCATCTCGGAACGGCAGGAACAACCCGCCGGCGTAGCCCGCCATCCAGAAGAGGTCGAGGGTCGCGGCGCCCGACGGGAACGGGATTGCGACCCGCCCGACGCGGCTGAAGTCCAGCGCCTCGCCGGCGCTCATCGGGAGGCTGGCGGCTCCGAATGCCGCGGGCGCGGCCGGCCCGGGGTCGCCGGGTCGCCCGGCCGCCGGCTCCACCGCGAGCTCGGGCTCCACCTGGACGTCGAAGCGGAGCGCCGGGTCGTACGGCCAGTGCCGGGCTTCGAACGACGGCCGGCCGGCCGCCGGGACCGGTGACTGGGGATGGTCGCGAAAGAGCGTCTCGCGGGTCGCGCGCCAGGCCTCCCAGGCCGCCCGCGGGTCGGCGGCCGCGCGTTCCCGGACCTCGGAGTAGAGCGCCGAGACCCGACGGCGCCAGTCGGCGAGCTCGAGGGATTCGCGACCGGCGCCGGCGCCGGCCGGCTCAGGACGCGGCGCCATCAAGTTCGGCGCGCCAGCCCCCGGATCACGACGAGGCCGCCGAGGACGATGAGGATCAGCGGCCAGAGGTCGCCCCAGGCCAGCGCCGGGAGATCCATCTTCAGGGTGATGTCGGCGAAGAACCAGAGCCCGAAGGCAAGCACGATGAGGCCCCAGACCCGGCTCGCCACGTCGGCCGTCTCCCGGACCGCCGGGTTCGTGCTCAATCGCGCCGCGGCCTGCTCGGCCTCCCGCCCGAGGGCCTGGGCGCGCTGGTCGAGGGCGCGCGCCCCATCCTCGATGGTGCTCTTGAAGTCGGTGCTCGCCGTGTCGGGTGGCGCCGCGGCTGGCGCTGTGGATTCCGGCGACGGGACCGGCGGCTGATCGGGTCGGTCGTTCGGGCTGGTCATGGTCTTCCTCACGCACTGGGAGCCCCCGTCCATCCTAGAGCAGCCCGGCGGTCCGGCGCGACTACAATCGGCCCTCATTCCGGCGTCCATCCGGCGCGTGCCGCGTCGGCGGCCGCGGTCGATGTTCGGGAGGCGAAGCGTGGCGGACCAGGCAGAGATCGGCGTCTTCGGTGGCTCCGGCTTCTACTCGCTCCTCGACGACGTCCAGGAGATCAAGGTCGACACGCCGTACGGTCCGCCCTCGGACGGCTTCTTCCTCGCGACCGTCGCCGACCGGAAGGTTGCCTTCCTGCCCCGCCACGGCCGCCGCCACACGATCCCGCCCCACCAGATCAACTACCGGGCGAACGTCTGGGCGATGCGCTCGCTCGGGGTCAAGGCGGTGATCTCGCCCTGCGCCGCCGGCTCGCTCCAGCCCGGGGTGAAGCCGGGTGACTTCGTCGTCTGCGACCAGTTCGTCGATCGAACGCGGAGCCGGCCGCACACCTTCTACGACGGGCCCATCGTGACCCATCTCTCATCGGCCGACACCTACGACCCGGTCCTGCGGCAGCTCGCGATCGAGACCATCCGCGATCATGGCATTCCCGTCCATGAGCGCGGCACGATCGTCGTCATCGAGGGCCCACGCTTCTCGACGAAGTCCGAATCGAAGTGGTTCTCGGACGCCGGCTGGGAGGTCATCAGCATGACCCAGTACCCGGAGGCCTGGCTGTGCCGGGAGCTGGGCATGGCCGTCGTCAACATCTCGCTGATCACGGACTACGACGCCGGCGTCCACGAGGGCACGGAGGCCGTCGATGCCCGGAGCGTCCTGGAGGTCTTCGCCCAGAACGCCGAGCGGATCCAGAAGGTGGTCCTCGACCTCGTCGGTCGATTCCCGGCGGACCTCGACACGCTCGGGGCCCGGGCCGCGCTCGGGCCCACCCGCGGCGACGGGCACACCGTCTCGTCCGAGGACATCCGGCTGTTCGAGACGGGCTTGTAACCCGGGCACCGTGGCGACCGAGACGCTTCCGATCGGCGTCGCCCTCGGGTCCGTGGGGGTCGACGCAGCCTGGTGGCTCGAGAGTGCCCGCCGGCTCGACGATGCCGGCTACGAGGCGGTCTGGTGCTGGGACCACCTCATGGCCAAGGGTCGGTCGCCCCAGCCGGTCCTCGAGCAGTGGACGACGCTGGCCGCCGCGGCGGCCTCGACCCGGCGGATCGGCCTGGGAACGTGGATCGCGGGCGTGACCCGGCGCCACCCGGCGGTCATCGCCCGGATGGCCGCGACGGTCCAGTCGATCAGCGGCGGGCGGTTCCGCCTCGGGCTCGGGATCGGCGCGTTCGAGCGGGAGCATCGGGCCTACGGGCTCGAGTTCGCGGCGCCGTCCGAACGGGCCGCCCGGCTCGAAGAGGCGATCGCCGTCATCCGGGCCCTCTGGACCGGCGATCCGATCCACCGGCCGAGCCCCTTCTACCCGCTCGACGGCGCGGTCGCGCTGCCGCGACCGGAGCCCCTGCCGCCGATCCTTGTCGGGGCCCAGACCCCTGCCGGCGTCCGGCTCGCGGCCGGAATCGGCGATGGCTGGGCGGCCGAGATCGAGTCCTACGAGGCGGTCCGGGAGCGCTATCTCGAGGCGCTCGCGGCGGCCGGTCGGAGCCGCTCCGACGTCCGGGTCATCGTCGGATTCGGCGGCGGCCGGACCGGGGTCGACGCCCTGGCCGGCAGCCCCTGGATCGAGGCTCCCGTCGAGACCGCGGCGCATTGGGCAGCGCTCGGCGCCGACGAGATCGTCCTCACCGCGCGGACCACCGCCGACATCGATCGGCTCGTGGCGATCGCCGGCCGCTGAGAAGCCGCGGTCAAACCGTCCCGGAGCGCGGCCGGCAGCCCTGCCATCGCGATCGTGGCACCATCGGGGCGCCCATGACCGCTCCCGCAACCGTCTCCGCGACACAGACGCCGACCCACCCCTGCCTTCGCTGTGGCCGCCCGATCCCGATCGAGGACTCGCTCTGCGAGCTCTGCAACCCGCTCGGCCTCAAGCAGCCGGCCGCCACCCAGGTCCACGCCATCGCGGCCGGCGGGATCCTCCTCTTCGTGCTCATCCTCGCCGTGCTCGGCCGCGCCTGGCTCGGCGGCGTCGGGCCGTTCAGCGGCGCGATCGCGAGCGTGACAGCCGGGGCGGGAGGGACCCTGACCGTCCAGCTCGCCGTCACCAACGACGGAACGAAGGGCGCGGCAACGACGTGCCGCATCGTCGAGGGGGAGCGACCCGTCGGCGGCCCCGGCCAGCTCGTCCAGACGCCGGTCGTGCCGGCAGGCCAGACCCTCACGTTCAGCGCGACGGTCTCGGCCTTCGGGGACGCCGTTCGGCCCCTCGCCGTTGACTGCCAGTCGCCGTGAGGGCGAACGGGGGCCTCGCCGCTACGTCCACGGCCGAGCGACGGAGCTCGGTTCGCTGGGCCACCGAGCTGGCCTTCGGGCTGGAGGTCGCGAGCCGGGCCGGCGAGCTCCAGATGGATCGCTACGAGCGGGTCGGGCGCATCGAGCACAAGTCCGCCAAGGACGTCGTGACCGAGGTCGACCACCTCTCGGAGGCGCTGATCCTCGATGCCATCCGGGCGGCCTTCCCGGGTGACGCCCTGCTGGCCGAGGAGACCGGTGGCCACGATGGGGGTGCCGCCGGCCAGACCCCGACGTCCGGCCTCGGTCGTGTCTGGGTCGTCGACCCGCTCGACGGCACGATCAACTACGCCAACGGCATCCCCTTCTTCTGCGTCTCGATCGCGCTGGTCGAGGCCGGCCGGCCCGTGGTTGGCGTCGTCCACGATCCGTCCCGGGGCGAGTCCTTCGCCGCCACGGCCGACGGGCCGGCGACCCTCGCGCGGCGGGAGATTCGATCCTCGGCCAAGGACCGGCTCGGCGACTTCGTCATCTCGATGGCCCTGTCGGGGCGGTCGGCCGCCACGCGCGCCCGGGCCGTCCGCAAGGCCGTCCGGGTGCCCCGCTCGATGGGCTCCGCGGCGCTGGCCCTCGTGTACGTTGCGAACGGACGGTTCGACGCCTTCGTCCAGCAGGGCGGCCTGTCGACCTGGGACATCGCCGCGGCCGGGCTCATCGCCGAGCGGGCCGGGGCGACGGTCACGAACCTCGAGGGGGGACCGTGGTTCGAGATCGCGGCCGGCACGAGGTCGATCGGCCTCCTCGCGGCCCCACCGGCGCACCACCTTGAGCTCCTGCGGCTGACCCGCCCGGCGGCCCCGGCGCGCCCCGCCGCTGACCCGCCGCTGACCCGCCCGGCGGCTGACCCGCCCGGCGGCTGACGCACCCGGCGCGCTGCGCTCAGCCCGCCTCGATCCAGCGATGCGGCCGGGACCGGAGCCGCTCGAGGCCCCAGCGATCGCAGAAGGCCTGCCAGCGAGCCCGCGGGGCGCCGTTCCAGCGCAGCTCCTCGGCCGACGCCTGGGGGATCTGGACGCCGTCCTCGGTCGTCCGCAAGAGAGCCAGGGAGCGATACAGGAAGGCCTCGGCGTGGTGGTCGCGAAGTGACGCGGCGAGCGTCATCGCCCGCCCGCCGGTCGCGCCCGGGACCTCCCAGGCCGAGCCCCGCTCGGGCACGTCCTCGAGGTGGCCATAGATCGCCAGGACGGCGGCCGCGCCCTTCGCTCCCCAGCCCGGGATGCCGGGGTAGCCGTCGGAGGCATCGCCGACGACCGCCAGCCAATCCGGGATCGACGCCGGCGGGACGCCCCACTTCGCCCGGACGCCGGCATCGTCGTAGGTGATCCGGCGGCGCCGGTCGAGGAGCACGATCCGCTCGCCCTCGACGAGCTGGGCCATGTCCTTGTCGGGCGTGCAGATCAGGATCCGCTCGACGGTCGGATCGGCGGCGAAGCGGGCGCAGGCGGCCGCGATCGCGTCGTCCGCCTCGAACTCGACCATCGGCCACAGGACGAGCCCGAGCGCCTCGATCGCAGTCTCCGCGATCGGGAACTGGCCCAGCAGCTCGGGCGGCATCCCGGCCGACGACTTGTAGCCCGGGTAGAGGTCGTTGCGGAAGGACTCGATCACCCGGTCGGTCGCGCATCCGACGTGCGTGGCGCCCTCGTCGCGGAGGAGATAGAGGAGCTGGTCGACGAGTCCGGCGACGCCCGAGAGGTTCACCCCGTCGACCCCGAGCACCGGCGGGCGCGGCGCGTAGTGGGCCCGAAAGAGCTCGTAGGTCGCGTCGACGAGGTGGACCTGCACGGGGCGTCAGGGCGCCTCGACCACGGCCGCGAGCCGCTCCAGGTCACGCTCGAAGATCGGTCCGAAGACAAGGCCGAGGACGAGCCGGCCGAGATGGGGGAGGACGGGTGCGATCAGCGTCTCGTCCCAGGCGACCGTCGTCGTCACGCCGTCGACGCCGGGACGAAGCCGGATCTCGCCGTGGCCCGCCACGAGGCCGACGTGGCGGATGGCGAAGAGCACCGGTGGCTCGAAGGCAGCGATCTCGACCGGATCATCGATGGCGAGGCCGAAGGCCTGGACGCGCCCGACGGCCCGCGTCCCGACGCCGACCGGCGGGGGAGTCAGCAGGCGAACGCTCTTGAGGTCGTGCATCCACTCGGGCTGGCGCTCGATGTCCGAGAGCAGCGCCCAGACGTCGTCGATCGGCGCCTCGACGTCGACGCTCGTCCGGATCGGCGCGGGCTCGGCGCCCCCCGCCCGGTCGCGAAGCGTCCGATCGGCGAGCCAGGCGCCGACGGCGGCAACCACGGCCAGCCGGGCCAGGGTGCGAACGAGTCGCCCCACCTCAGCTCGGGCTCGGGCTCGGCCCAGCGGGCCCCTCGAGCTCCGCGCCGGCGGCCCGCAGCTCGTCGAGGGCGCGGTCGCCGTCCCCGGGCGACAGGTCGACCGCCGCGATCGAATCGAGGAGGACGCTCGTGACATACCCGAGCCGGACCGCGTCGAGGGCGGTGCTCTTGACGCAGTAATCGGTCGCCAGGCCGCAGACGACGACCCGCTCGATGCCCCGGACCCGGAGGAGCGCATCGAGCTCTGTCGGAGCGTCGGTCCCGGAGACCGGGTCACGCATCGTGAAGCCCGAATAGCCGTCCTCGCCGTTGGCGCCCTTGTGGACGCTCGGGCCGACGACCTCGAGCGCCGGGTGGAACTCGGCGCCCCATGTCCCGCCGACGCAGTGGACCGGCCAGACCCCGCCGTCCGGGGCGAAGTGGGGCGTATGTGCCGGGTGCCAGTCCTGGGTATAGGCGACGAACGCGCCGGCCCGGATCGCCGCCCACGCCTCGCGGTTCGCGACCGCGACGACAGCCTCGCCGCCGGCGACGCTGAGCGAGCCCTTGGGATCGGCGAAGTCGTTCTGGACGTCGACCACCACGAGCGCCGTTCGGGGATCGTAGCCCTGCATGGCCCGACGCTAGCACAGGCGCCAGCCATGACCGATCGCGGCAGTCCTCGATCGTCGACGTTGTGAGAAGGCACGCCGCCGAGCCGTACGCTCTCCTCTCCGCGGTCTCGATCCGTTGGTGCCGGAGCTGGCCGGCGGCTTGCTGGTGGCCCTCCTCGTGGCCCTCGTCGGCCTCAGCGTCATGGCGGCGAGCCGTAAGGCCGACGGGCTGAGGCGCCAGGCTTCAAGCGGTCGTCTGCTCGAGGCGAGGACCGCCGAACTGTGTTCGATACAGGAGTGAGTAGAGCCCGCCGGACTCGATCAGCTCGTCGTGTGTGCCGCGCTCAACGATTCGCCCGGACTGGAGCACGAGGATGAGGTCGGCCTGGCGGATCGTCGAGAGGCGATGGGCGATGACCACCGACGTCCGGCCTTCGAGGGCCGTCTTGAGGGCCAGCTGGACGGCGACCTCGGACTCGGCGTCGAGGTGCGCGGTCGCTTCATCGAGGACGACCACGTGCGGCTCGCGCAGCAACAGGCGAGCGATCGCGATCCGCTGCTTCTCGCCACCCGACAGGCGGTAGCCACGATCGCCGACGAGCGTGTCGAGACCGTTCGAGAGCGAGTCCACGAGCGGCAAGATCCTCGCGGCACGCAAGGCGTCGCGGAGCCGGGCATCCGAAGCGTCGGGTCGGGCATGCAGGAGGTTCGCCCGGATCGTGTCGTGGAAGAGATGCGGGTCCTGGGTGACGATGCTGACGGTGTGGCTGATCGAGTCGAGTCGAGCGTCGCGCAGATCTACGCCGTTGATCCGGATCCCGCCTGCCCGGACGTCGTAGAGGCGCCCGATGAGATGCCCGAGCGTTGTCTTCCCGGCCCCCGACGGACCCACGAGCGCGACCAGCTGTCCGGGCCGGACGGCGAACGAGACATCGGTCAGGACCGGCTCGGCAACGTCAGGCCCCGGGCTCGGCGTGCCTTCCAGCGAGGCGATGGAGACCTCTTCGGCAGCCGGGTACCAGAAGCTGACCCCGTCGACCTCGATCGATGCCGGGCCGGGGGGTATGTCGACCGCATCGGGCTTGTCGACCACCATCGGGCGGAGGTCGAGGACCTCGAAGAGCCGATCGAACGAGACGAGCGCGGTCATGACGTCGACCTGGACGTTCGACAGCGCCGTCAATGGGGCGTAGAGCCGATTGAGGTAGGCGGCCAGCGCGACGAGCGTGCCGACGGCCAGGGTGCCGTCAGCCGCCAGGACGCCGCCCCAGCCGTACACGAGGGCGGTCGCGAGCGAGGCGGCGAGCAGGATCGCCACGCGGAAGAGGCGGGCGAACATGGCTCGCGTGATGCCGATGTCCCGCACTCTCCCCGCGGCATCGGCGAACCCGGATCGCTCCCGCTCCGGATCGCCAAACAATTTGACGAGCAGCGCGCCGGCGACGTTGAAGCGCTCGGCCATCGTCGAGGTCATCTGCGCGTTCAGCTGATAGCTCTCTCGGGTGATGGCATTGACCCGCCGACCGAGCCAGCGCGTGGGCAGGACGATGATGGGCAGGACGACGAGGGCCACCAGCGTGATCTGCCACGAGAGGTAGGCCATGGCGGCGATGGTGATGACCACGCCGACGACGTTCCCGACGACCGACGAGAGCGTCCCCGTGAACGCCTGCTGCGCATCGAGAACGTCGTTGTTGAGGCGACTCAGCATCGCCCCGGTCTGTGTCCGGGTGAAGAACGCAATCGGCATCCGCTGGACGTGGTTGAAGACGCTGGTCCGGAGGTCATAGATGAGGCCCTCGCCGATTCGCGCCGAGATCCAGCGCTGGGCGAGCGAGTCGAGCATGTCGGCCACGCCCAAAACGACCAGCACGAAGGCCAGACCGATCACCACGTCGGGTCGCCGCGCCAGGGCACCATCATCGATGATCGCCCGGTACACGAGGGGGTTGGCCGCGTTCACCAGGGCGTCGAAGCCGATGAGGCCGAGGAAGGCGACGAGCTGACGGCGGTAGGGTCGGGCGAATCCGGCGATCCGGCGGTAGATCCCGGGCGACAGTGCCGTGGTCGTCACGGAAGCATCCCGCCGGAACGACTTCATGACTCCCGGCCCGCTGCCGCTCCGAAGGTTGCCGCCGATCTTGTCGGACATCCGCCCGATGGTACAGGCGCTCCTAACGGTGGCCGCGGACCTCCGCAGCGTGACCCCCGCGGGTAGCACGGCGACCATGTGGAATACGCGTTTCGAAGTCTCGACTCTTTTTGAGCGGGTGAGGTTCCACCCGGTCCGGATCGACACCGACCTCCGTCCGGAGGTGCTATTCGCCGGCGATCCGCGATTCGACGCGGCCGTGGAGCATCTGGAATGGGCCTCGGAGGGCCTGCCGCACCGTTTCATCCTCGATGGCGATCAGGTGGTGGTGACAGGTCCGCGGGACTGACCCGGCCTGGTCCGCCGAGCCTCGGCTGACGGGCGGCGATGGTCGCGACGCTTCCGCAACGTCGCCGCCACCGATCCGCATCGGGGCGGGCCGGGACTGCTTGGGCTACCCTCTCGGTCGATGTACCTCGACGAGTTCAAGCACCAGCTCCCCGACATCGACGAAGGCGAAACGACCGACTGGATCGAGTCGCTCGACGACGTCGTCGACCAGGAAGGCGAGACGCGGGCCAGGTTCCTGCTGTTCAAGCTCCTCAAGCGGGCTCGCCAGCGACAGATCGGCCTGCCGCCGCTGACGAACACCCGCTACATCAACACGATCAGCCCGGAGCAGGAGCCGTTCTTCCCCGGCGATGAGGTCCTGGAGCGGCGGATCCGGCGGCTGATCCGGTGGAACGCGGTGGCGATGGTCATGCGGGCCAACAACCGCTTCGCCGGCATCGGCGGACATCTCGCGACCTACGCCTCGGCAGCCAGCCTCTACGAGGTCGGCTTCAACCACTTCTTCCGGGGCAAGGACGGTGACGGGCCGGGCGACCAGGTCTTCTACCAGGGCCACGCCGCGCCGGGGATCTACGCTCGAGCCTTCCTCGAGGGCCGGCTCAGCGAGGATCAGCTGGACCACTTCCGCCGAGAGACGCCGCCCCAGCACGGCCTCTCGTCCTACCCGCACCCCCGGCTCATGCCCGAGTTCTGGGAGTTCCCGACGGTCTCGATGGGCCTCGGTCCGATCTCCGCGATCTACCAGGCCAGGTTCAACCGCTACCTCCAGAACCGCGGCCTCCTGGACACCTCCGGCTCGCGCGTCTGGGCGTTCCTCGGCGACGGCGAGACCGACGAGCCGGAGTCCCTCGGTGCTCTCCATGTCGCGGCGCGGGAGGGCCTCGACAACCTGACCTTCGTCGTCAACTGCAACCTCCAGCGCCTCGATGGGCCGGTCCGCGGCAACGGCAAGATCATCCAGGAGCTCGAAGCGGTCTTCCGCGGCTCCGGCTGGAACGTCATCAAGGTCATCTGGGGTCGCGAATGGGACGAGCTCCTCGCCCGCGACGTCGACGGCGCCCTCGTCGAGAAGATGAACACCACGGTCGACGGCGAGTTCCAGAAGTTCTCGGTCGCCGGCGGGGCCTACATCCGCGAGCACTTCTTCGGGCCGGATCCGCGCCTGCGACGCCTCGTCGAGCACCTGACCGATGATGACCTCGCCAAGCTCCGCCGGGGCGGCCACGACTACCGCAAGGTCTACGCGGCGTACAAGGCCGCCACGGAGTTCCGCGGCGCGCCGACGGTCGTCCTCGCCAAGACCGTCAAGGGCTGGACCCTCGGCCCCGGCGTCGAGGCCCGCAACATCACCCACCAGGCCAAGAAGCTGTCCGAGCAGGAGCTGCGGATCTTCCGCGACCGCCTGGAGCTGCCGATCCCCGACGCCAAGCTCAAGGACGCGCCGTACTACCACCCCGGGCCGGACTCCGAGGAGGTCGAGTACCTCAAGGAGCGGCGACGCCAGCTCGGCGGCGAGCTGCCGAAGCGGATCGTCCGGGCCGAGCCGCTGCCAGCGCCAAGGGAGACGTTCGACGCCGAGTTCGCGGCCGGCAGCAGCACGCCCGTCTCGACGACGATGGCCTACACGCGGATGCTGCGGAACCTCATTCGCGACCCGGACCTCGGTCCGCGAATCGTCCCGATCATCCCCGACGAGGCCCGGACGTTCGGGATGGACCCGCTCTTCAACGAGGTCGGCATCTACGCCTCGGGCGGCCAGCACTACGAGCCCGTCGACTCCGAGCTCGTCCTGAAGTACCGCGAGGCGCAGGACGGCCAGGTCCTCGAGGAGGGCATCACCGAGGCGGGCTCGATGGCCAGCTTCGCGGCGGCCGCGACGTCGTACGCGACGAACCGCCTGCCGGTCATTCCCTTCTACATCTTCTACTCGATGTTCGGCTTCCAGCGCACCGGCGACCAGATGTGGGCCGCCGCCGACGCCCGCGCGCGGGGATTCCTCATGGGTGCGACGGCCGGCCGGACGACGCTCACCGGCGAGGGGCTCCAGCACGACGACGGCCACACCCACGTCCTGGCCTCGACGGTGCCGAACCTCCGCCAGTACGATCCCGCCTTCGCCTACGAGCTTGCCGCCGTCATTCGCGACGGGATCGAGCGGATGTATGTCCGGGGCGAGGACGTCTTCTACTACGTGACCCTCTACAACGAGAACTACTCGCAGGCGCCGAAGCCCGACGGCGTCGACGAGGCCTTGCTCCGCGGGATCTATCGATTCGCGGCGGCACCAGCCGCAGACAAGGGTGCGAAGGCGGCCAGGCTCGTGGGATCGGGCGCGATCCTCCAGCAGGTGATCGCGGCCCAGGCGCTGCTGCTCGAGAAGTTCGGCGTGGCGGCCGAGGTCTACTCGGCGCCCTCCTTCCCGCTCCTCCGCCGCGATGCCCTCGCCGCCGAGCGATGGAATCGGCTCCACCCGGCCGCGAAGGCGCGGACTCCGTATGTCGCCGAGGTGCTCGGTTCCTCCGGTGGTCCGATCGTCGCGGCGACCGATTGGATGAAGGTCGTCCCGCAGATGGTCGCACCATGGGTCCCGGCGACGTTCGTCGCCCTCGGCACGGACGGCTTCGGTCGAAGCGACACCCGGGAGAGCCTGCGCGCGTTCTTCGAGATCGATGCCGCCAACATCGCGGCGGCGACGATGGCCGCCCTCGCTCGCGACGGCGCGGTCACGGCGAAGCGGGCGGCGGCGGCCGTGAAGGAGCTCGGGATCGACCCGGACAAGGTGGATCCGGCGGCGGTCTGACGGCCTGAAATCAGGCGACCCTGCACCTTGAGTGCAAGGTTCCTTGCGGATATCCTAGTGCCGGGCTAGGATTTGGTCGCGCCCGTCCCCGGCGCCCGTCCCACCCCGGATCCGGAGCGAGCATGGATCTCGGCGCCCTGACCACCGGCTTCCTCATCGGCCTGCGCGAAGGCGTCGAGGCAGCCCTCATCGTCGCCATCGTCCTCGCCTACGTCGTCCGGACGGGCAACGCCCGGCACATTCCGAAGATCTGGTTGGGAGCGGGCGCCGCCGCGACGGTCAGCGTCGCCATCGGGCTCCTCATCTTTTCGACGGTCGGCTCGTTCCAGGAGCCCTACGAGCAGGTCTTCGAGGGCTCGGCCATGCTCCTCGCTGCGGTCGTCGTGACCTGGATGCTGTTCTGGATGCGCCGCCAGTCGATGAATCTGCGGGGCGAGCTCCAGGCGGCCGTCGACCGGGTCCTCGGGGAGGGCACCGCCTGGGGACTCGCGATCCTGGCCTTCACCGCGGTCATTCGGGAAGGCGTCGAGACGGCGCTCTTCCTGGCCGGCCAGGCGACCTCGGCCGATACGGGCGCGGCGAGCGTCCTTGTCGGGGCCGTCGTCGGCCTCGGCGGTGCCGGGCTGATCGGCTGGGGCTTCTACCGGGGCAGCCGAGCCATCGACCTCCGGCGCTTCTTCCGCTGGACGGGGATCGCCCTCGTGTTCATCGCCGCCGGCCTCCTTTCCCACGCGGTGCACGAGTTCCTCGAGGTCGCCGCGATCGCGGGGGTCAGCGTGATCGGCAGCCAGACGGCCTTCGACATCAGCCGCGTCCTGTCACAGGATGACGGCATCGGCCAGTTCCTCAGGGCGATCTTCGGCTACAGCTCGAGCCCGGAGATCCTGACCCTCCTGGTGCACCTCGGCTACATCGTCGGGATCCTGGCCGTCTACCTCCGCCCGGTCCGGCCCGCCCCGCCGGCGCAACACCCGACCCCGGCTCGCGCCTGACGTCGGTCACGCGCGGCCCCTGGGGTCACCCGACCCCGGGCAGGTGGCCTCCGGCTGGCGGCCAGGGCAGGTTGACCCGGCGGGGTGTCCGGGCAAGAGTCACTCGGGCCGGGGTGCTAGCCTCGACGGGCAGCAGATTCGCAGGTGAGGAACCGTTCGATGGAGGCATTCGAGCTTGCCGACCTGAGGGCCGCCCGGGCCGCCTCGGGCCGCCTCTTCCACGAGTTCATCCGGACCCACGACCTCTCCGTCGGGCTCTACGAGCTGCCAGTCGGGACGGCCGACCCGCAAGGCCCGCACACCGAGGACGAGGTCTACCACGTGGTCTCGGGCCGGGCGACGATCACGGTGGCCGGCGAGGATCGCGAGGTGGGCCCGGGATCGGTCGTCTTCGTGGCCGCGGACAGCGTCCATCGCTTCCACGACATCACCGAGGACCTGATCGCCCTCGTCTTCTTCGGCCCGGCCGAGTACACCCACCGCCTGGATCACGAGCAGCACCGACCGCACGGCGCCGCGTCCGCGTAGGGACGCCCACGGGCCGCGGACGCTCGGACTACAGGCCGTCGGACGTCGGGGCCGCCCGACCGATGGAGTCAGCTGATCAGCCGGCCGCGACCGCGGCCCGAAGGTCCTCCGCCAGCTCCGGGCCGCGTCCCGTCTCGTCATGGCGGAAGAAGACGAAGCAGTCGAGACCCGCCTCGAGGAACGGCGTGATCCGCTCGGCCCACGCGCGGACGGCATCCACCGCGTAGTCGTGGCGCCGGAGGCGGAGGTAGAGACGCGGGCCGGTCACCCGGATCGTCGGGGCCGACTCGTCTTCGGGCAGGTCCGTGGCGCACAGGGTCGCGCCGGCCGCCTCCAGCGCGGCGAACGTCTCGTCAACGTGCCAGGAGGCGTGCTGAAACTCGGCGACGAGCGGGATCTCGGCCGGCCAGGCGTCGAGGAGACGCTGCAGCGCGGCGTCGGATCCCGCGTCCGGCTTGCGCTGGATGTTGTGGGGGACGCGGAAGAGGACGGCGCCAAGGCGGGCCCCGAAGCCTCCCAGCCCGTCGGTCAGCCAGGTCACGCTCTCCTCGGGCGTGGCGAGGAGCGCCCGCATCGCCGCGCCCCGCTGAGCCTTGACCGCGAAGCGGAAGTCGGCCGGGGTGGCGGCGACCCAGGCACTGATCTTCGAGGCCGTCGGGCGCTGGTAGAAGGTGTTGTTCAGCTCGACCGCCGGCAGGCGGGAAGCGTAGTACGGCAGGAGCGCGTCGCCCTTCAGCCCCGGCGGATAGAACCGGGGGGCCCACGCCGGATAGGCGAAGCCGGACGTCCCGACGAGCAGCCGGCCTGGGCTCACGCCAGCTATCGCCCGCCGCTCCTCAGGCGCCGGGTGCCGACCTGCCGGCGTGGCGCTCGGCCACGCCCTCCGCGGCCGCCTGATGGCCGACGGCGCGGGTGGCCGCGGGTCGCTCGACCGCGTCATGGATCGCCGGGTCGCAGTGGGCGGCGTCGTCGCACAGGCGTTCCGCGATGGAGTCCATCGCCCGCTCGACGACCGTGATGTCGTCCGCCCGGATGGCCGAGAAGAAGTACTCGCGAATGCCATCGAGATGGGTCGGTGCCGCACTCCGAAGGCGGTCCAGCCCGGTCGTCGTCAGCAGGGCCTCGGCGCCCCGCGCGTCGCTCGGGCAGCTCGTCCGCTCGACGAGGCCATCGTCGACGAGGCGGTCGACGAGTCTCGTCACGCCGCTCTTCGAGAGGAGGAGCGAATCGGCGAGCCGGCCCATCCGCAGCCGCCGATCGGGCGACTCGGCGAGGTGGAGGAGCGTCTCGTACTCCTGGAGCGACAGCCCGTGACGCGAGCGGAGGTCCTCGTCGAGGCGCCGCTCCACGCGGGCGTGGGCGCGCAGGAAGGCCCGCCACGGCGCCAGAGCGGCGTCGCGACGAGAGGCGCGCGGGGGCGCTGCTGTCTCAGTCACCCCCGCATCCTACCCGGCCGTCGTTGACGGGGCAAAGAAGCCGGCCCGGGCCGACACGCCATGGTCGTCCCAGGGCGACACTCCATGGTCGCCCCGGGTCCGATGCGCCGGGCGCCTCCACGGCGGCCCCGGGACGAGAACTCGCGGCCCGGCCGGGCGTAGGATCGGGGCCATGACGACCCTCGACATCGACGCCCTCCGCCGCCGTTTCCCGGCCCTCACCGTCGCCCACCCCGACGCGCCTCTGGTCTTCTTCGACGGACCTGGCGGGACGCAGGTCCCGGACGTCGTGATCGAGGCCGTGGCGGACTACTACCGGACCTCGAACGCGAACCATGGCGGCGCATTCGAAACCTCGCGTCGATCGGACGCGATCGTGGCCGAGGCACACGTGGCGCTGGCCGACCTCCTCGGGGTCGACGCCGACGAGGTCGTCGTCGGCCCGAACATGACGACCCTGACGTTCCATCTCAGCCGCTCGATCGGCGCCGGGCTGGAGCCGGGTGACGAGATCGTGCTGACCGGCCTGGACCACGCCGCGAACGTCGATCCCTGGCTGGCGATCGCCGCGGATCGCGACCTCGTCGTCCGCTGGTGGGAGCCCGACCTCACCGACTGCACCCTGCGTCTCGCCGATCTCGAGGCCCTCCTCTCCGCCCGGACCCGGCTCGTCGCCGTCGGCTGGGCCTCGAACGC
Source organism: uncultured Chloroflexia bacterium (assembly GCA_963719145.1). Taxonomy (GTDB): domain Bacteria; phylum Chloroflexota; class Limnocylindria; order Limnocylindrales; family CSP1-4; genus UBA5189. The sequence continues at coordinate 49,320 of CAVRAX010000003.1, read as the reverse complement.
GGTCGGGACGATCAACCCGATCGCCGAGATCGCGGCGGCAGCCCACCAGGTCGGGGCGCTCGTCTACGTCGACGCGGTCCACGCGGCGCCCCACCTTGCCCTCGATGCCCGGGCCGTCGACGCCGATTTCGTCGCCTGCTCCGTCTACAAGTTCTTCGGGCCGCACCTCGGCGTGGCCTACGGCCGGCGGTCGGTCCTGGCCGGGATGCCCGCCTACAAGGTCCGGCCGGCCGACGATCGCTTCGAGACCGGGACCGGGAACTTCGAGGGCCAGGCCGGGGCGCTCGCCGCGATCGGCTACCTCGAGGATGTCGGCCGGATGGCGGGGGCGCCGCCGGGCTCGACACGCCGGCAGCGGCTGGTGACGGCCATGGGCGCGATCCGGGAGGTCGAGATGACGCTGTACCGGCGTCTCCATGACGGCCTCGCGGCGATCCCCGGCATCACCCTCTACGGCATCACCGACCCCGCCGCCTTCCGTCACCGGACGCCCACGGCGGGCTTCACCCTGGCCGGCCTCGGGGCCGACGCGGTGGCAGGCCGGCTCGGCGAGGCGGGAATCGCCGCCTGGGACGGCAACTTCTATGCCCTCGGCCTCGTCGAACGGCTGGGCCTCGAGGGAACGGGCGGACTCGTTCGGCTGGGGTTGACCCACTACAACACGGCCGACGAGGTCGATCGGGTGGTCGAGGTCCTCGGGCGGATCGCCGACGTCGGTGGTCCGTCTGCCCGGCGAGCACCCGCGCCGAGGATCGTGGCGACGCGGTGAGCCAATCCTCCCTGGGCCCGAGCGTCGTCGTCATCGGCGGCGGGATCGTCGGACTGGCCACCGCGGCCTACCTCGCCGAGGGCGGCTCCCGGGTCACGCTCTTCGAGCGCGAGGCGATCGGTGCGGGGGCGTCCGGTCGGAACTCGGGGGTCGTTCAGCAACCATTCGATCCGGCCCTCGTCCCGCTCTACCACGAGACCGTGGCGGCCTATCGACGACTCGCCGAGGTGGCACCCGGCGGCGGCTTCGCCCTGCCGGCGACGTCCTCGGGGCTGCTCCTCGTGGCCCGCAACGGCGCCGTGGTCGCGGCCCTCGCCGCTCACCTCGAGGCGACGGTCCCGGAGCTGGCCATCGAGGTCCTCGGACCGGCTGAGGTCCGGGCCCTCGAGCCCTCGATGGCGCCGGGCGTGAGCGCCGTCCGGGTGCCCGTCGCCTTCCCGGTCGTGCCGGCCGCCCCGACCTACGCCTGGGCGAACCGGGCCGAAGGTCTCGGGGTGACGATCCGGCTCGGGCGTGCCGCCCGTCCGGCGGTCGTCGACGGCCGGGTGACGGGGATCGAGGTCGACGGGCGCCGCGAGCCCGCCGATGCCGTCGTCATCGCCGCCGGTCCCTGGACCTCCGAGCTCGTCGACCCGAGCGGGCGGTGGCGGCCCGTTCGTCCACTGTGGGGGGTCGTCGTCGAGACGCTCCTGCCCGATCCGCCCGGTCATGTCATCGAAGAGGCGGCCATGGACGTGGCTCTCGGGACCGGCGACCTGGCGGCCGCTGCCGGAGTAGAGCCGGACGACCCGGAGACCACGCCCGAGACGAGCATCGTGACCGCCGGCGGGGCGACGACCGTGGGCTCGACCTTCCTCGAAGATGAGCCCGACCCGCCGAGCTGGACGGAGCGGATCCTCGTGCGGGCGGCCACGTTCGTGCCGGCCGTCGCCGATGCCCCGATCCGCGAGACCCGCGCCTGCGCCCGCCCACTCGCCGCCGACGGACGCCCGCTCATCGGAGCCATTCCCTGGCGACCCGGCCTCTTCGTCTGCACCGGCCACGGCCCGTGGGGAATCACGACCGGCCCGGCCTCGGGCCGGCTGGTCGCCGATCTCGTCCTCGGCCGGAGCCCGGCCATCCCTCCCGAGCTCGACCCGGGGCGATTCCCGCGGCCCTGAGCAACGCCGGGGCGGGCGACCCCGGGTCCCCGGGCTCTCGTATCCTGCGGTGGTGACGACGATCGCGGGGCGGGCCTTCGGCGCCCAGAGCATGACGGCACCCCTTCGGGAGGTCCTCGTCAAGCGGCCGGGCCCGGCCTTCGGCGCGGCGTTCGACGATCCGGCCCACGGCTTCCTCCATCCGGTCGATCTCGAGCTCGCCCGTCGTGAGCACGACGCCTTCGTGGAGACGCTGGCCTCACTGGGCCCGCGCGTCCGCGTGCTCGAGGCCGAGACCGCCAGCCCGGACCTCGTCTACACCTTCGATCCGCTCCTCGTCTCCGATCGGGGCGCCATCCCGCTTCGCCCGGGCAAGGCCAACCGGCTCGGCGAGCCGGCCGTCCTGGAGGCCTGGACGGCCGCCGCGGGCATCCCGACGATCGGACGGATCGAGGCGCCCGGCACCGTGGAGGGCGGTGACACCGTGTGGCTGCGGCCAGACATCCTCTGCGTCGGGCGGACCCTGCGGACGAACAATGACGGCGGTCGCCAGCTGGCGACGATCGTGGGCAGCGACGTCCGCGTCTTCGATGTGCCGTACTGGCACGGGCAGGCCGAGCTCATCCATCTCCTCTCGGTGATCTCGCCGATCGCCGACGATCTCGCGGTCGTCTTCGAGCCCCTCCTCCCGGTCGGGCTGTGGGAGCTGCTTCGGGAGCTCGGAATCCGCTCGATCGCGGTGCCCGAAGCGGAGTTCCCGACGCTCGGCTGCAACGTCCTGGCCGTGCGGCCGGGCGTCGTCATCGCCGCGGAGGGCAACCGCGTCACGGCCGCGGCGATGGCCGCGGCCGGCTGCGAGGTCCACACCTACCCGGCCACCGAGATCGGGATCAACGGCTCGGGCGGCCCGACCTGCATCACCCGGCCGATCCTGCGTGGCTGAGCCCGCAGCCGATGTCCGCCGCGGGCAGGCCGCGACGCCGTCGAGCGGCACGAACCCTGATCTGCCGACGCCGTCGCCGGTCAGACGTCGGGGACGGTCGCCTCGGCCGGCGCCGATCGGGCGACGAGGGAGCGACCGTTGGCTCGGAGGATGACGATCGGCAGGAGGACGAGCGACGCGCCGAGGACGCCGAGCGCCGCGTAGCCGACGGCGGCCATGATGATTCCGGATCCGAGGCTGGCCGCCGCGGACGAGCTCCAGATGAGGGCGTCGGCGATCCCCTGGATCCTCGTCCGCTCGTGGATCTCGAGGTGCTCCGAGAGGAGGGTGCTGCCGGCGACGAACCCGAGATTCCAGCCGAACCCGAGGAGGAACAGGGCGACGAGCAGGAGGCTGCCTCCGGCCGGCGGCGCGACCGCCGCCATGACGGCGGAGATCGCGAGCGTGGCGATGCCGATGAAGATCGTCGGGACGGAGCCGATCCGCTCGGCCAGCCGGCCCGAGAGGGGTGAGAGGGCGAACATTCCCAGGGTGTGCCCGGAGAGGACGGCGCCGATCGCGCCGAGGCCGTCGCCGTGCTCCTTCATGTGGAGCGGCGTCATCGTCATGATGAGGACCATGACGAACTGGCCGACGACGAGGGCCACGATCGCCGAGGCCACACCGGGCCGGCGCAGCGTCGCCCGAATCCCCGGGCCCACGCCGAGATCGAGTCGCGCCCCGGGTCGGGGCGCCGAGGCGTCCGCGATGTCGTACGGATCGGGTCGGAGAAGGCCGAGCGCGAGCAGCGCCGCCAGCGACGCGAAGACGACCGGGACGAGGTACGGGCCGGCCAGCGGCGGCAGGCCGGCCGTCCCGGCGAGGTCGCCCGCGATGGGGACCAGCCACGGGCCGAGGACCGAGCCCACCGTCGCCGCCCAGACCACGATCCCGATCGCCGAGGCGCGGCGGGCCGGCGGCACGAGATCTGCCGCGGTGTAGCGCGACAGCTGGTTCGAACTGTTGCCGAAGCCGATGAGCAGGGTGCCGAGAAGCAGGAGCGGGAACGACCGGGAAATCACCGACGCGGTCGCGATCAGCGCGCCGCCGCCCGCGACCACGTAGCCGGCGACGAGCCCGGGACGGCGGCCCCGGCGGGCCATGAGCGCCGACAGGAGGACGGACCCGAGCGCCGCTCCGAGGACGATCGCGGCGCCGGGCGCGCCGGCGAACGTGGCCGACCCCAGGAGGTCGCCGGCGACGATCGTGGCGACGGTCACGGCGGCGATGTGGCCGGTGCTGCCGAGGGCGACCGCGGCGACGAGCGACGCCCGAGCCCGTCGGCGGGCTGCGGCGAGACCCTCAGGCGTGAGGGTCGGCCTGGGGGTGGCCGTGGCGCTCACAGCCCGAGCTCGAGGACTTCGACGCGGACGACGCCCGTTCGGCGGCTGGGATCGGCGACCTCGTCGGTGGTGCTCGACGGCTCGACCGCGGCGACCTCGACGAAGCGGCAGAGCGCATTCGCGAGGCGCATCTGTCCCGGCGTCCGGGCCCGGACGCGGAGGAGGTCGGGCGACGCGGCGACGATCGCGAGGCAGCGAGCCCGGGACGTCGCCACGTTCAGCCGGTTGCGAGAGTAGAGGAAGGCCATTCCGCGCGGGGCCAGCTCGGGGCTCGACGTCGTCAGCGAGTAGATGCTGACCGGGGCCTCCTGGCCCTGGAACTTGTCCACCGTGCCGACCCGAGCCTCCTTCGGCAGGAGCCGTTTGATGGCGCCGACCTGGGCGTTGTAGGGGGCGACGATCAGGACCTCCTCCCAGCCCACCGGGCGGAGCCGGCCCTTCTCGTTCACCCAGCTCGCGCCCCCCTCGACGATCGAGCGTGCCAGCCGGGCAACCTCCTCGGCCTCCTCGGGCGACTCGTTGTCGGCGCCGACGGTCGCGACCTCGAGAAGACGCGGGCCGACGCCGTCGGCGACGGTCGCGCGCGGTGCGTCCAGGCGCTGGACGATGAGATTCGGCTCGGGCGTGAGGCGATCGTCGTAGAAGACCTCCGACGTGAAGGCGCACAGCTCGGGGTGGAGTCGCCACGTCGTCTCGAAGAACAGCCCGCGATCGGGCGCCATCGTGGCCCCTCCGGCAAGGACGTGGGCGAGGGCGGACCGATCGGCCCCCGGCGGGTGGCTGCCCCGCAGCGGCTGGTCGAGCTGCTGGGGATCGCCGAGCAGGACGAGGCTCTCGGTGGCCCGCGAGATCGCGACGACGTTGGCGAGCGAGATCTGGCCGGCCTCGTCGACGAAGAGGACGTCGACCGCGCCGGCCATCTTCGACGAGGCCCACAGCCACGGCGTGCCGGCGGCGAGGTTCGCGCGCCCGTCCCCGAGGCGGACCCTGACATCGTCCGTGTCCTTGCCCCGCGTCACTCGCCCGTCCGCCAGGACCTGGTCCGGATTGCCGCGCTGGACGGGACGGACCTCGACCGCAGGCTCCCGCTCGTCCGTCGTCGCCTCGAGGACCGCCCGGAGGAGATTGCCGATGACCTTGTGGCTCGTGGCGGTGATCCCGACCCGCTTGCCGGCCGCCAGGAGCGTCAGGATCATCCGCGCGCCGCTGTACGTCTTTCCGGACCCCGGGGGACCCTGGATCGGCAGGACCGTCCGATCGAGGCCGGCGGCCAGGCGTCGGGCGCTCTCCAGGTCGGCCTCCCCCGGCCGGCGAAGCGCCTCCCCCGGCGATTGGCCCAGGCGGGGCGGGCGACGCGTGAGCAGGTCGCGGCCTGCGCGATGGGGCCCCTCGTCCTCGATGCCGTTCGCGGCGACCCAGTCGCCGATCTCGATGAGCGATTCCTGGAGCTCCTTCGTCCGGACCCAGTCGAGGGGGACGACGGCCCGTGGATGCGCGTCGGCGACGGAGCGTCGAATGTCGACCGTGCCGCCCGCCACGTCGGTCGCCACGACCGAGCCGACGCTCCACTTGAACGGATTGCCGCCAGGGTCCGCCTGCTTCTTCGCCGGATCGTGCAGGTCGCCGCGCCCGAGGTCGAAGTCCTGGGCCGGGAAGCCGTACCGCCACGTCTGCTTGCCGTTCCGGACGTCGTCGACGGGACCGACGGGCTCGAGCATTCCAATGGGTGCGCTCTCGTCGACGAGCTGCTCGGGACTCAGCTCCATGAGGCGGTGGAAGTCCCACCACATCGCCTTGTCCTCGCGCCGATGCCAGCCGAGGAGCTGGGCAAGGAGCCAGCGGCCGTGTTGCTCCGGGGTGCGCTCCGCTGGATTCGCGGGGATGTCGGGGGTCGCCAGCCGGTCCACGAGGCCCTGGACCCGGGCCTGGGCCTCGGTCAGGTCCGGCGGCAGCTCCTCGACACGGGGCGCCGGCCGGGGAACCGGCAGTCCGGTGAGGTCGTGAAGCTCGTCGCGCCGGCGCTCCAGCCAATCTCGGAGGCGCTGGTTGCTGACGACGTCGTCGCGGTTGTAGCGCTCGATGCGCTCGAGATGGGTCGCCTCGGGCCGCTCGCCCTCGCCGAGCTGCAGCCACTGCTCGAAGGCCACGATGCTGGAGCCCGCGTCTCGCAGATCGATCTCCCGAACGAAGTCGTAGAAGGGCTCCATCTTCTTGATCGAGTAGCTCTCGACCGAGGCCCGCAGCGACTGGCGGACGGCCCGCAGGAGGTCGACGAGGACGCCCCGGCGGAGGAGCGAATCGACCTCGTCCTCGCGCGTGCCGTAGCGGCCCATGAGACGCTTGAGGGCGGTCGGCTCGTACGGCGCGTAGTGGTAGATGTGGAGGTCCGGATCGACGGCCAGCCGGGCGCCGAAGAAGTCCATGAGCTGCTCGAAGGCTCGCCGCTCGGCGTTCAGGGTGAACTCGCCGTCGTCCTCGCGGGACCAGAAGGCGTGGAACGTGCCGTCTGTCTCGAGGACGCCGAAGAGATAGTCCAGGCCGTCGTCGAAGGCGTAGGGATCGCCCTCGATGTCGAAGAACAGGTCACCCGGCGAGGGCGCCGGCAGGGAAGCCAGGCCGCGTTCGGGCTCGATGGCACCGCCCGGGCCCGGGAGCAGGAGCTCGTACTTCGGGCGGCGCTCGAGGCGGCCCTCGAGCTGGATGCGGGCCTGTTCGCGGACGCGGGCGAGGGCCCCGGCGCCGGTGCCCTCGAGTGGCGGGCTGACCGGCAGCTCGAGGCGCCCGAGCTCGGCGAGCGTCGTCGTCCCGCGGTCGGCCAGCGCCCGCCGCTGGCGGGCCGAGATCCCGGCCACGAGGCTGAGGTGATCGTCGGCCCGGCGCCGCGCGACGCACTCCGCCTCCCAGCGACAGACCTCGCAGTGCTCGACGGGATCGGGGTAGGTGGCCGCCGGCGGGAACGTCGGTGGCTGAGCCGCGTTCATGACCCGGAGGAACCGGTCCCGGGCGGACCGGTAGTAGGCCATGAAGTCGTCGACGCGGAGTCGCTCGACGGCCCGGCTGCTGCCCCCGAGGGCGACGTGCATCCAGGCCGGTCTGACGCCCTGCACGCCCTCCAGGAGGTCGACGTACGTGCAGACCTGGAGGACGGCGCTGGCCTTGACGTGGCGGGCGAGCTTGGTGTCCGCGACCTCGTAATGCCAGGGCCCGAAGCGCGACGGCCGTCCCGGGTCGTCGACGCGGAGCAGGAAGTCGGCGTGGCCCCGCCAGGTGCCGTCGAAGAACGTGGCCTGGTAGATCACGTCCGGACCCGCCGCGATCGCCACCTCGGTCTCGGCCGCCGCGGAGCGGAGCTGCTCGCCGCGATCCTCGATCGAGCCGTCGAGCTCGACCGTGACCACGGAGCGGCCCTCGGCCCGCAGCTCGTCGAGGAAGCGGCGCTCGTGGGCAAAGCCGCGCCGCCGGATCACGTCGAGCTCGGGGTCGTCGCGCATGGGCCGCTCGACGAGACCCGCGATGGCCGCGCGCTCGAGCTGGGTCAGGTGCTCGCAGGCGAGATAGGCGACGAGATCAGTGGCCGCGTAGACGGGCCGGCCGTCGATCGTCTGCACGCGCCAACGATAGCGGCCCGCCGTGACAGCCAGGCCGGCAGGCCACCGATCGTCGGGCGCGACCTCAGCCGAACAGGGCCTCGACGGCCGCCTCGAAGACCTCGGTGTGGCGGTCGACGTCCGCCTCGGTCGTCGCCGGCGACATCAGGGCCATGTTGTGGAACGGGGTCATGAGGATGTCCCGGTTCAGGGCCCAGAGGTGGAGGAACCGCTCGAGCTCGCCGTCGGCGTGGCGCCACTGCTCGCGGCCGTCCCGCGGCCGGGTCGGCATGAAGTGATACTCGGCCCGGGCCCCGAGCCGGGTCACGTGCCAGGGCACCCGGTGGCGATGGATGACCTCGTCGACGCCGGCCTCCCAGCGCTCGGCCAGCGGGATCATCCGCTCGAACGCCTCGGCCGTGAGGACCTCGCCGAGGGTCGCCCGGATCGCCGCCAGCGACAGCGCATAGCCGGCCAGCGTCCCGCCGATCCCGCCGACGTCGGCGTCCTCGTCGGGGATCATCGAGGTCACCCGCTCGGCGACCTCGCCGGTCATGCCGTACGTCCCGGCGGGGATGCCGCCGCCGATCGTCTTGCCGATGACGAGCATGTCCGGCGCGTAGCCGCCGACCGCGGTGACCCCGCCCGGCCCGGCGCAGATCGTGTGGGTCTCATCGTGGATGAGGATCGTGCCGTAGCGGCGGGTGATCTCCCGAACGCCCTCGAGGTAGCCCGGTTCGGGCAGGACGATGCCGACGTTCGTCAGGGCGGGCTCGATCAGCAGGGCCGCGACCTGCCCGTCGGCGAGGGCCTGCTCGAGCGCGTCGAGGTCGTTGAAGGGCACCACCCGCGTCGTCAGGACGGGGTCGACCGGCGGTCCGATGTTGCCCCGACGCGACGCGACCGCGCCCTCATCGGTCAGCCAGGCGAACGTCTCGTCGACCGTGCCGTGGTAGTTGAGGTCGTGGACCGCGACGAGCGGCCGGCCGGTGACCAGCCGGGCCAGGCGCAGCGCGAAGCGGTTGGCGTCGGTGGCCGTGATCGTGAACTGCCAGAGCGGCAGCCCGAACCGCCGGCTGAGCTCCTCGCCGGCCCAGATGGCGTCCTCGGTCGGGAGCATCGTCGTGATCCCGCGGCGGAGCTGGCGCTCGACGGCGGCGATCGTGGGCGCGGGGCCGTGCCCGGCCATCGCCCCCGTGTCACCGAGGCAGAAGTCGATGTAGTCGTGGCCGTCGACGTCCAGGACGTGCGCCCCGGACGCTGACTCCACGTAGATCGGGTAGGCGCCCGCCCAGCGGACCATCCAGTTCATCGGGACGCCGCCGACGAGCGAGCGCCGGGCCTGTTCGTGCAGGCGGCCCGCGCGAGGGTGGCGGTCGACGAAGTCGGCCTCTTCGCGGGTCATGAGGTCGGCGAGGCGGGAGCGGTCGAGTTCGGGCACGTCGGTCACCGGCTGCAGCTGAATTGCCGTGCCGATGATCGCCGAACTGGCCGCCCTGCGGTGGGCGGGTTGCGCGGCCGGGGTCAAGACCGGCGCTCGGGCGGACGCCCTGGACCAGGCGGCCGCCGGCGCGGCCGCCCTAGCTCAGGCGGCGACGGCGCGGCCGCCCTAGCTCAGGCGGCGACGGTAGCCGCAGATCGGGCAGACGGCCTCGTGGTGGGCGGCGTCGACCTCGAGGAAGCTGGCGCAGCCGTTGGTCGAGCAGAAGAGCCGGCCGGGGCCGGTGGAGCGCCGGCGCAGCCGACGCATGGAAACGGAGCGTCCAACAGTGGACGTGTGCAGGGATCGCGAGAGCATGGGTTCGGTTGTTCCTTCTGGCCACACCTCGGGCGTGATGGACCCGGTGCGTGGTCACGTCGGGCTCGACATCGCGTGATGATGCGTGTCGGGCGATGGGCTGACCCGGTCGGCGATCGCGGGAGCGAGTCGATTCCGTACGAAACTCGGTCGATGCTCTGACCTGCGGCCGTCTCGGCGGGTCTTGTTGTCTGATCAAGGATGGGGCCAGGTCGCCGATCCGTCAACCGGACCTCCGGCCCGGTCTGGACAGGACGACCGGCTCGATTGCGGTCTCGCAACCGAGGCTTCATCGGCCGATGGTTGCGCTCTTGGCTCCGCCGATGCAGATTCCGAAGTACACGTCGCCTCGGGAAGGGGGCGATCCCACGTGGGATCGGGAGGGCAGGACGTGCGGCCGGCGCCCCGACGGAGCGCGCCGGCGACTGCCAGGCGGAACACGCTGAAGGAGACTTCGTGGCGAGCATCGAGAGGTGGCGGGCCGTGGGCCGCCAGACGTCGGACGTGGCCGGACGGATCCGCCGGGCCCATCCCGGGCGAGCCATCTTCCGCTTGGCGGCACTCGCGTCGGCCGGGGTCGTGGCCCTCGGCGTCGCCGCTCCGGCGGCCCTCGCGGCGGACAACCTGACGATCACCACCGCCTACCCGGCCGTGGTCGTGGCCCCCGGCTCGCACGTCACCTTCAACGTCAACGTCATGACGGCGGCGCCGGAACACATCGCGCTTGCCCTCACGGGTGCCCCGGACACCTGGAAGCCGACGCTCCACGGCGGTGGCTTCGTCATCGACGCCGTCGAGACCAGCGGCACCGATGCGTCGACGAACAGCCAGACGCCGACCGCGATCCGGGTCGACGTCGACGTCCCGGCCGACGCGACCGGGACGACCCGGATGGTGCTCAGGGGCACGGCCGCCTCCGGCGGGTTCGTCGAGCTGCCCCTCGCGGTCCGGGTCGAGGCCAACGCGACCGGCGACGTGACCATCAACACCGACTTCCCGAGCCTTCGCGGCCCGTCCAGCCAGACCTTCAACTTCAACCTGACCCTGAAGAACGACACCGCCGAGGACCTGACCTTCTCGGTCAACGCCCAGGGCCCCGCCGGCTGGACGGTCAACGCCAACCTGACGGGCCAGTCGCAGGCGGCCAGCGCGATCGTGAAGGCCGGCTCGACGTCCGGGGTGACCGTCAGCGCCACGCCGCCGGCCGGCGCCGCCGCCGACACCTACGACATCCAGGTCGTGGCCGTCGCCGGCGAGCGCAACATCACCGGCTCGCTCCAGGTCGAGGTCACCGGCTCGTACGACCTCGCCCTGTCGACCCAGAGCGCCGTGCTCAACGGGCGGGGCACCGCCGGGAGCGCGTCGCCGCTGGTGATCACCGTCACCAACTCCGGGACGGCCGCCGTCACGAACGTGAACCTGACCGCCAGCGCGCCGAGTGGCTGGGACGTGACCTTCGACCAGCCGACGATCGCCTCGATCGGGGCGAATGAGACCACGAACGTCAACGCCACGATCAAGCCATCGGGCGACGCGATCGCCGGCGACTACAACATCACGTTCACGGCCGCGGGCGACCAGTCGACCCGCGACACGATGGACATTCGCTACACGGTCGAGACGTCGCTCCTCTGGGGCGTGATCGGGGTGGCCCTGATCGTCGCCGTCGTGGCCGCGATCTGGTGGGTCTTCCAGCGCTACGGCCGCCGCTAGCCATGACGACGACGACCGGTCGCCCGTCGCGGCGGCGGCGGAGCGGTCCGGCGCCCGATCCGGCGGCGCCGCGTGGCCCCATCCGGACGCGGGCCCTGACCAAGCGCTACGGGGAGCGCATCGCCGTCGACACCCTCGACCTGGAGGTCCGGGCCGGCGAGATCTTCGGGCTCCTCGGCCAGAACGGCGCCGGCAAGACGACGACGATCCTCATGCTCCTCGGCTTGACCGAGCCGTCCGGCGGGAGCGCTCGCGTCGTCGGCCTCGACCCGAGCCGGCATCCGCTCCAGGTGAAACGCCGGGTGGGTTACCTGCCCGACGCCGTCGGGTTCTACGGCAACATGACCGGGCGCGAGAACCTCCGCTACACGGCCAGGCTCAACGGGCTGACCGGGACCGATGCGGATGAGCACATCGGGGTCGTCCTGGAGCAGGTCGGTCTGACCGACCGGGCCGACACCCGGACCGACACCTATTCGCGGGGCATGCTCCAGCGCCTCGGCATCGCCGACGCCCTCATCAAGGACCCCGACGTCCTGATCCTCGACGAGCCGACGGCCTCGATCGACCCGATCGGCGTCATGGAGATCCTCGAGCTCCTCCAGCGCCTCGTCCGCGAGCGAGGCATGACCGTGCTCCTGTCGAGCCACCTCCTCGACCAGGTCCAGCACGTCTGCGACCGGGTCGGCATCTTCGCCCACGGCCGCCTCATCGGCGTCGGCACGGTGCCCGAGCTCGCGACGACGTTCGGGGACGGGGCGGCCCGCGTGGAGGCGAGGTTCGCCGACGGCGCCCCGGATCCGGCGGGGGCGCTCCAGGCGATCGCCGGCGTCGCCGGCGTCGATCGGGATCGCGCTAGCGGTGTCTGGCGAATCTCCGTCCAGCCGGCGACCGAGTCGCCCCGAGTCAGGGAGGAGATCGTCGCGCTGGCCGCGGCCCGCGACCTCCGCCTGACGTCGCTCGGCGAGGTCGAGGCCTCGCTCGAGGACATCTATCGCGCGGCCGTCGCCGGGATGAGCCGCGGCTTCGCCATCGAGGAGGAGAGCGCGTGACCACCGAGGCCCTCGTCGAGCCCGTCGAGGAGCACGTCTCCCGCCCGCCGTCGGGCTGGCTCGTGGTCGCCCAGAAGGAGATCACCGACCACGTCTCGAGCGCCCGCTTCTACGTCCTCCTGGTGATGCTCGGGGCGGCCGCGATCGTGCCCCTCTACTTCGCCTCGGACGCGATCAGGTCCGTGGCGTCCCAGATCCAGGACACCCGGGACGCCTTCCTCGTCCTCTTCATCTACGCGCCGTCCGACCTGCCGATCCCGCCGGTCTTCGGCTTCGTCGGCATCGTCGCGCCCCTCCTCGGCGTGGCCTTTGCCTTCGATGCGATCAACTCGGAGCGGTCCGACGGGACGCTGCCGCGCCTCCTCTCCCAGCCCATCTACCGTGACGACGTCGTCAACGGCAAGTTCGCAGCCGGCCTGGCCGTCATCACGATCGTCCTGGTCGCCGTCGTGGGCGTGATCTCGGGCTTCGGGATCGTCCGCCTCGGGATCGTCCCGAGCCTCGAGGAGGTCGTCCGGCTCATCGCCTGGGTCGCCCTGTCGGTCGTCTGGGTCGGTCTCTGGCTGGCCTTCGGGCTGCTGCTCTCGGTGGTCATCCGACGGGCCGCGACGGCGGCCCTCGTCGGCTTCGGCGTCTGGCTCCTCATCGCGATCTTCGGCCAGCTGATCGTCGGGCTGGTCGCCGGGGTCGTCGCCCCGGTCGCCACCGCCGCGACCCTCAACGAAGCCCTCTCGCTGCAGGTCCTGTCGGACACGATCCTGCGGCTCCTGCCGCTGACCCTCTACCAGGAGGCGTCGCGCGTCCTCCTCAACCCGACGGTCACGACGGTCTCGACGCCGTCGACGATCGGCCAGCTGCAGCAGTGGCAGCAGCAGGCCGCGGGCCAGCTTCTGTCGTTCGATCAGAGCCTCCTCCTCGTCTGGCCCCACGTCGTCGCGCTCTTCGCGATGATGGCGGTCTGCTTCGCCGCGGCCTACGTCTGGTTCATGCGCCAGGAGGTCCGGGCCTAGAAGCCGTTCCTTTCAAGCGCTACCCTGCTCGGGTGCCGGAACCAGGCTGCTCCTGCTACGACAACGCCTTCGACGGCAGGCTCGCCCAGCGCGAGCTCCGTGACTATCGGCGCCGCGGTCCCGGGCGTGCGTCGAGGGCCATCGCCGACGCCCTGGCCCGGGGCGGGGCCGGGGGCCGCTCCGTCCTCGACATCGGCGGCGGGGTGGGCGCGGTCCACCAGCAGCTCCTCGAGCGCGGGGCGACGGCGGTGACCGATGTCGACGCCTCGCGGCCGTACCTCGAGGCGGCACGGTCGGAGGCCGAGCAGCGGGGCGTGGCGGACCGAGTGACATTCGCCCACGGCGACTTCGTGGCCCTGGCCGCGACGATCGAACCGGCGGACCTCGTCGCGCTGGACCGGGTCGTCTGCTGCTACGGCGACGTCGACGCCCTCGTCCGCCTCGCCGCCGAGCGGACCCGCCGCAGGCTGGCCATCACGCTGCCGCCCGACGCGCTCGTCGTCCGGTCCGTCATCGCCGTCGGCAACACCTGGTATCGGCTGACCCGGAATGCCTACCGCGCCTATGTCCACTCCCACGCGAGGGTCATCGAAGCCGCGCGCGCGGCCGGCCTCGAGCCCGTCGGGCAGGCGGCGACGGTCGGCTGGTGGCGGCTCCTCGTCTTCGAGCGCCCGATCCGGATCGCGGACGCGTAGCCGGCGTGCGCCGCCGTCAGCGCGGGTAGCCGGTGATGCGCCGGATCTCGCGGTAGAGCGGCTTCAGGCGTTCGTACATCGCGAGGTAGACGGAGCGATACAGCTCGTCGTAGATCGCACTCGCCTCGGCCGCAGGCTCGAACCGCTCGCCGACCCTGACCATCTCGGCCACGGCCGCCGCCGGGTCGGAGTGCAGCCCCAGCCCGAGCGCCGCGTCGATCGCCGCCCCGAGGCCCGCCGCCTCGTGGGTGTGCGGCGTCGCCGTCGGCAGGCCGAAGACGTCGGCGAAGAGCTGGACGGCAGGGCGCGACTGCGAGCCGCCACCCGACACCCGCAGCTCCCGGATCGCGACACCGCTTCGCCGGACGGATCGCTCGGCACCCTCGCGCAGGCCGTAGGCGAGGCCCTCGAGAATCGCTCGATACACGTGTGCCCGGCCGTGGATGTCCCCGAAGCCGACGATCGCGCCCTTCGCCTCCGGCCCCGGGTACCGGACCCCGGGCATCCAGTACGGCTGGAGCACCAGGCCCTGCGAGCCCGGCGGGGACGCCGCGAGGAGCTCCTCGAAGAGCGCCTCTGGCGGGACGTCGAGGACCTCGCCACGGGCGACTTCGGCGGCTCCGAACTCGCGCTTGAACCACTCGACCATCCAGAAGCCGCGGAGGACCTGGAGCTCCACGAACCAGGCACCGGGGATCGCGGCCGGGTAGGGCGGCACCAGCGGGATCGCCTCGACGTAGCGGCGATGTGTCGTCCCGATCGTGGCCGTGGTCCCGAACGACAGCGCGGCGACGTCGGGCGTCACCGCCCCGGCCCCGAGCGCCTCGGCCTGCTTGTCTCCGGCCGAGGCGACGACCCGGATGGCGGGCCGCAGACCAAGGTGCGCGGCTGCCTCCGCCGTCAGTTCGCCGAGGATCCCGGTCGGCTGAATGAGCAGGGGCAGCCAGGCCGGGTCGAAATTCGCGACCTGCCACTTCCAGTCGAGGCGGCCGGCCCACCTTGAGCGCCGGAAATCGAACGGCAGGTAGCCGACCTGCGCGGCCGAGGAATTGACCCATTCCCCGACGAGGCGAGCGGTCAGCCACGACGACAGGACGCCGTAACGGCGGATCCGGCGCCAGACGTCCGGCTCGTTCCGCTCGATCCAGTTGGCCTCGGCGTCGGCCTGGAAGCGGGCGACCGTCTCGGTCACGCCGGTGGCGCGGAAGGCGACGCCCCAGCGGCCGCCGATCGGCTTCAACCCCTCGGTCTGCCGCTGGTCGAGCCAGACGATCGCGGGGCGGAGGGGCCGGCCGTTCTCGCCGGCCACCACGATCGTGACCCGCTGGGTGGTGAGGGCGACGCCGGCGACGGCATCCGGGCGGGCGGCGGGGTCGGACCACAGTCGCCGGCAGGCCTCGCCCATGGCGGACCACCAGGTCTCCGGGTCCTGTTCCGCCCAGCCGGGCCGGGGCGAGACGTAGGGCTCGATCGGCACCCGGCCAGAGGCCACGAGGACCCCGCGGGGATCGAAGAGCAGGGCGCGCACGCTCTGCGTCCCGACATCGAGCGCCAGCAGCTGGTCGGCCGAGCCCACGGTCCTCCTCGTCGCGTATGGTGCCGGATCGGCAACGCTCTCCGGAGGCGATGCCGACCGTTCGGAGTCGACGCCGACGGGCGCCGTCAGGCGACGGCGGATCCCCGGATCCCGTCAGACATCGCCGGCCGGCCTCACTCGGTCAGAATGGCGGCCAGGGCAGCGCCGGCCAGTCGGGATTCGGGCGTGGGAAGCGCCGGAATTGCAGGAGCGAGGCGACGCGCCGTTTCGTGGCGCTGACCTCGGTCGGGTCGAGGAGCTCGGCCAGGGCAGGGGAGAGGTCTCCTCGCAGCGCGTCACGGACCCGCTCGATGCGTGCCAGCTCAGCGCCGTCGAACGGCGTGCCCACCCAGCCCCAGAGCACCGTCCGGAGCTTCGGCGTGGTCGAGAACGTCACCCCGTGGTCGACGCCGAAGACGTGGCCGTCGGGCATCGGCAGCAGGTGCCCGCCCTTGCGGTCGGTGTTGTTGACGATCGCGTCGAAGATCGCCATCCGGCGCAGCCTCGGGTCGTCGCCGACGACCATCGCCACGACGTCGATCGCCGGATCGGCGTGGATCCACTGCTGGACCATGCCCTCGCCGTACGGACCGTCGCGCAGGACCGTCGGCGGCACGAGTCCCCAGCCCGTCGCCTCGGAGACGAGGAAGGCGGCCACCTCGCGGCGAGCCAGGGTCCCCGCCGGGAAGTCGAAGAGTGGCCGCTCCCCGAGCCTCGCCTTGTAGACGGCGTGGATCGGCTCGGTGAGCGTCGCGTGGCGAACGCGAACGACGAGGGCCTGGTTGGACGAGCCGGGCAACCGCCCGAGCACCTCGAGCTCGCCGTCGCGGAGAGCCCGGAGCCTGGCCGGGTCCGTCGCCCCGATCACGTTCGCCGCGCCGGCGCGGGTCTCAGTGGACGTACTGACCGTTCCGGCGGGGGCAGATGTGCCCCTGCGGGTCGAGCGGATTCCCGCACAGCGGGCAGGGTGGCCGGCCGGACCGGACGACCCGCATCGCCCGTTCGACGAACGTCCGGGCCTCGTCCGCGGTGATCCGGACCCGGAAGAGGTCGGGCCCGTCCGGGTCGTCCTCGAGGTCCTCGATCGCCTCGAGGCCCTCGGGCTCATCCTCCTCGTCGGTCTGGGCCCGGGCCTCGATGAGGACGCTCCTGCGCTCGCCGTCCCAGCCGAGGGTCAGCGTCCCGGCCCGGAAGGCCTCGTTCAGGGGCTCGTCGAGGGGCTCGACGTCATCGGGCAGCTTGACCTGGGCGAGCTCGGCGATCCCGCGCTGGTCGAGCTCCAGGAGGAGGCTGCCGAGGCGCTCGGCGAGGACCGCGACCTGGGCCTTCTCGAGGACGACGCTGACGACGCGGGCACCATCCCGGGCCTGGAGGAAGAACGTCCGGCTACCCGGCTCGCCAACCGTTCCGGCGACGAATTGGTCGGGCGGATCGAAGACGAAGGCTCGACGTGGCACGCTTCGACTCTAGCGGATTCCGGCGTCGGACCTCGTCGCGCGCGCCGCCTGCGACACCTCGCCGGCGAGCGCTCAGCCGACGGAGAAGGGGACCGTGTGCCAGCCGCGGGCGCCATCCGGGTCGGGTCGGGTCCGTTCCTCCGGCTGGGTCGCGCCGGTGCCGTCGGTCGCGCGAACGCTCACCTGATGGTCCCCCGCGGTCGCGTCCCAGTCGATCTCCCACTGGAGCCAGGTGGTATCGGAGATCGGGGTCGAGGTCGTCGCCGCGCGCCACTCGCCGTCGTCGACCCGGACCTCGACCTTGCTGATCCCGCGGTCCGGCGCCCAGGCGAGGCCGGCGAAGGTGTAGTGGCCCGTCGCGATCCGTCCACCGCCGCGCGGCCGATCGATCCGCGACTGGGTCAGGATCGGGGCCCGCTTGGCCCAGCCGAGCGGCACCCAGTAGCCGTCGAACGCCTCCATCGTTGTCAGCTCGAGCTCGCTCAGCCATTTCGTCGCGGAGACGTAGCCGAAGAGACCCGGGACGATGAGGCGGGCCGGGTAGCCGTGCTCGCGCGGCAGCGGGGCATCGTTCATGCCGAGCGCGATCATCGGCTCCCGCTCGGGGTCCATGATCCAGTCGACCGGCATCCCGGCCGTGAAGCCGTCGACCGAGCGGCCCACGAGCTGCGTGGCGCCGGCCTGGACGCCGGCCATGTCGAGCACGTCGCGGAGGCGGACACCGGTCCACTTCGCGTTTCCGATCAGGTCGCCGCCGACCCGGTTGGAGACACAGGCGATCGTCACGAACTGCTCGATGACCTCGAGCTCCTGGAGGGCCGCGTAGTCGAGGGTGACCTCGTGATCGACCATGCCGTGGATCCGCAGCTTCCAGGCCGCGCGATCGACGTTCGGGACGAGGAGCGCCGTGTCGATCCGGTAGAAGTCCGCGTTGGGGACGACGACCGGGGTCAGGCCGTCGATACCGAGATCGGCGCCCGCCGGCAGCTCTGCCGGCGCGCCGGCGACGGGCAGCGATCCCGATTCCGGGACCCGCTGGCCCTGGAGCAGGGCCCGGCCGACGACCCCTGCGGCCAGGGATCCGACCGCGAGCGCGCCGCCCCGGATCAGGAGGGTCCGGCGGGACCAGTCGATGGCCGCCGACGGCAGTCCCGCCGACCCGGCGTTGCCGGCGAGCGGGGCGAGCCGGGACAGGACGGTGGCGCCGGCAAGGAACTCGACCAGCGCGCCGATGACGGCGAGCGTCGGCTGCGTCCCCGGGTCCCTCAGGCCGGCCACCAGCCCGACGATCACGAAGCCGCCGAGCACGGCCGTCGCGACAGCGGAGCGTCGCCGGGCAAGGACACCCAGGCCGGCGCCGATCAGGAGGGCCACCCCGAGGACGAGGACCTCCAGGGCGAGCTTGTCGGCGGTGCCGAAGAGCGAGACGACGAACTCCTTGGCCCCGGGCGGCTGGAGATCGACGACGAGGCGGCCAACCGAGAGGATCGGCGAGGGGACTCCGGCCAGGACGCCGGCCAGGAGCTCGCCCGTCGCGATGGCGACACCCGTGGCGACGAGCCCCACGGCGGCGGCGGCCCAGAGCGGCGCGTCGCCGATCGCCGGCGACCTCGTCGTCACTCCCCCACCGGCGGCGGACACCGGCGCGGGCGGCACGGGCATGGTTTCGTGGTGCTGGCTCATGGGCTCACCGTACGTGGCCGTGATGACGCGATCGTGACGATGCACGACCTCGACCAGGCGCCCGGGCGATGCCCTGGATCCCGCGCGACGATCGCTCGAGCCGCCGCGGATCCTCGATCATGGCCGCGATCATGCACCAGCGAGGTCGGACAGGTCGGCCCACGGGTCGGTGTGGCCGAGGCGGGCCGCGCCGGCGGCCAGGACGTGCCGCCGCTCGCGCTCGAGGGCGCGCGCGGCGGCCTGGTCGACGAGCCGAAACCGGACCTCGCCGCCGGGCCGGGCCTGGCCGACGATCGAGCGATGGGCCGTCACGACGACCGCCAGGACCGGGTAGCCGCCGGTCGGTCCCGCGTCGGGAAGGAGGACCATCGGCATTCCCGACGGCGTCACCTGGATCGCGCCGGTCGGAACACCGTGACTCGGCTGATCGGCGGGCTGGTCGAGCTCGATGGGTGGTCCTTCGAGCCGGAGGCCCCGCCGGTCGCTCGCCGCCGACACCCGCCAGGCCGTCTCGACGAGCGCCCGCAGCGCCACCCGCCCGTAAGGCTCGCCGGCAGCCGGCCCAGGGAGGACGCCCGCCGCGTCGCCGGGCCCCGGGAACGGCAGGTCGGCCGGCCAGGCGCGCCGGGCGAGGTGCGGGTCGGCGAGGATCGGGCCGTTGGCTGACAGGCGATCGCCCACCTGGAGCGGCCGACCGGAGAGCCCGCCGAAGCCCCCGACGAGCGACGTCGACGCGGAGCCGAGCACGTCCGGGACGGCGAACCCGCCGGGCACCGCGAGATAGGCGCGACAGCCGGCGCCGCCATCGCTGCCGGCGCCGGCAAGGACGAGCCGCTCTCCCGCGCTCAGGGCGTGGGCGGCGGCGACGGCGAGCCTCAGGCCCGCCGGCGCCGCGACCGCACCGAGGTCGCCCCCGCTGATGGCGACCACGATGTCGCGGAGCACGAGCAGCTCCGGTCCGGCGATCGTGCACTCGAGGACGGGCGCATCGGGCCGATTGTCGAGGAGGAGGTTGGCGACGGTGACGGCCGTCGGGTCGCAGGCCCCGGCGACGGGCACGCCGGCCGCGCCCAGCCCCGGTCGTCCGAGGTCCTGGACCGTCGTCTGGAAGCCCGGCTCGACGACCTCGAGCACGGCCTCATCGGTCATCGCTCGGCCTTGGCCGGCACGAAACGAACCCGCCGCCCGGGTCGCAGGAGGGCCGGCGGCTCGCGACCGGGATCCCAGAGCCGGACGTCCGTCCGGCCGATCAGCCACCAGCCGCCGGGCGACTCGAGCGGGTAGACCGCGGTCTGGGGCCCGGCGATGGCGACGGCGCCGGCGGGCACGCTCGTCCGCGGCACAGGCCGGCGCGGCACCATGATCTCCTTCGGAAGCGGCCCGAGGTAGCCAAACCCCGGCACGAACCCGAGGAAGAGCGTGACATACGTCGTGGCCGCGTGGGCCTCCGCGACGGCGGCCGGGCGGAGCCGGGTCATCTGGGCCACGGCCTCGAGATCGGGGCCGTCGTATCGCGTCGGGATCTCGAGGACCGGACCCGTCTCGTCGGCGGCGAGATCAGGCTCGGCGATCGCCAGCCCGGCCACGAGCTCTCCGAGCCGGATCGCCGCCGCCGCCGCCCCGGGTTCCAGCGGATCGACCGGGACCAGGACACTGCACGCCCCCGGCACCGGGACGCCCCAGCCGCTTCGGCCTTGGGACGCTGCCTCGATCACCGCAGCCAGCCGGCGGACGCGGCGATTGACCTCCAGGCTGATCTCCGCCCCGAGCTCGACGAGAACGGCCGCGTCGCCGCACGTCCGGACGAGCGGGTAGTCGCCCCGGCCAGCCGGCCCGGCCGGCGCAGGGCGGGGATCGGCGGGGGCGCTCACCGGTCCGCCCGTCCCTGACCATCGGTGTCCACCGGTTCCGGGCCCCTGCCGTCCGCCAACCCCGGACCCCGGGCGGTGAACCGGCCGTTCGCGCGTTCGACGACGAGCGGCCGCCCGAACGCGGTCGTGAGCGGGCCCGAGGCCAGGGCCGTCGCGATCGGGCCGGCCGCAACGGCGCAGCCGGATCCGAGCACGAGCGCGTGCTCGAACCCGGCCGGGATCTCCTCGACATGATGGCTGACCAGGACGATCGCCCGGAGCGACGGATCGCCGGCCAGCGTGGCGAGGTCCTCGATCAGCGACTCGCGGGCGCCGAGGTCGAGCCCGGCCCCGGGCTCGTCGAGGAGGAGCAGTCGCGGGTCCGGCATCAACGCCCGGGCGATCTGGACCCGCCGCCGCTCGCCGGTCGAGAGGGTCCCGAACGCCCGATCGGCAAGCTGGCCGACGCCGAGCCGGGCGAGGAGCCCGGAGGCGCGCTCCCGATCACCCCGCGTGTAGCGGTGCCACCACGGCCCGAGAGCGGCGTGGCGGGCGGTCATCACCAGGTCGAGCGCCGTGACGTCGTCGGAGAGCACTCGCTCGAGACCACTGCCCGCGTAGCCGATCCGCTCGCGTAGCTGCCGGGCATCCACGGCCCCGATCCGTTCGCCGAGGATCGTGACCGTGCCGCTCGACGGCCAGAGGTAGGTCGAGGCGACCTGGAGGAGGGTGGTCTTGCCGGACCCGTTCGGCCCGAAGACGACCCATCGCTCGCCCTCGCGGACGGACCAGTCGATCGGCCCGAGGATCTCCCGGCCGGACCGCCGGACGGCGACGCCGTCGAGCGTGAGGACGTCGCCCGCCTCAGTCGGCAAGGGCCTGGACGGCGATCCCGGCCGCAGCGAGGGCGGCCCGAACGGCCCGCGCGTGGTCGACGGCACCAGGCGTGTCACCGTGGAGGCAGAGCGTCTCGGCCCGGAGCCGGACGTCCGAGCCGTCGACGGCCGTCACCACGCCGTCGCGCGCCATCCGGACCGCCCGCTCGGCCACGACCCCGCTGTCGAGGAGCACCGCGCCGGCCAGGCTCCGCGGGCGGAGCGAGCCGTCCGGCTCGTAGGCTCGGTCGGGAAACGCCTCGGCGGCGACGCGCAGCCCGGCGCCCTCGCCGGCAGCCGTCAGCGACGACCCGGCGAGGCCGACGAGGACGAGGCCGGCGTCGACGCGCCGGACGGCCCGGGCGATGGCCGCCGCGGTCGCCGGATCTCGCGCGGCCCGGTTGTAGAGGGCGCCGTGGGCCTTGACGTGGCGAAGGGCGACGCCGGCGGCGGCCGCGAACGCCGCGACCGCTCCGACCTGGTAGACGATCGCGGCCTCGAGCTCGTCGGACGCCATGGCCAGGTCACGTCGGCCGAAGCCCGTGAGGTCCGGGTAGCCGGGGTGAGCGCCGACTGCCGCGCCGGCGGCCACGGCGAGCTCGACCGTGCGCTCGATCGTCAGCGGGTCTCCGGCGTGGAAGCCGCAGGCGATGTTGACGGAGGTGACCAGCGGGATCAGCGCCGCGTCGTGGCCCATGATCCACGGCCCGATCGATTCGCCGACGTCCGCGTTGAGGTCGATCCGCATGGCGCCGATGGTACGGCGCCGCCGCCATGCCGCCGGGCGGGCGGTGGTCGTGGCGAGGTCGCCGATCAGGCCGGGTAGAACCTCGGCAGGTATGGCCCGGTGGCCTCGATCCGTACCGACCGAGCTCGGGGCGGCCGCCGCGGCCGCGGCTGACCGCCGGCTCCGGGCGGAGGTCGCCACGACGACGTTCCGGGTCATGCCGACGGAGCGCCGTTAACACTGGCCCGACGATGGCTATGATCTCGGCCATGCCAAGGCTCGACCGATGATCGATGTCTCGCTCCAGGTGGACCTCGCCCTCCGACTCGTCGCGGGGGCGGTCCTCGGCGCGGCGATCGGCGCCGAGCGCGAGATCCACAACCATCCGGCCGGGATCCGGACCCATATGCTCGTGGCCCTCGGTTCGGGCCTGTTCACGGTCCTCTCGATCTACGGGTTCGGCAGCGAGGGCGGCGCCGCCGGCCTGGCTCCCATCGACCCGACCCGGATCGCCGCCCAGATCGTGTCGGGGATCGGCTTCCTCGGCGCCGGCGCGATCCTCAAGGACGGCGTCGTCGTCCGCGGCCTCACCACCGCCGCCAGCCTGTGGGCCACGGCTGCCGTCGGGATGGCCGCTGGCGCCGGCGAATACGTCCTGGCCCTGGTCGCCGCGGTGATCATCGTGCTGAGCCTGTGGCCGCTGAACGCCTTCGCGCAGCGCCTCCACGGGACGGCGGTGCCCGAAGTCCACATGCGCCTGGGCCTCACCCGGGTGGAGTACCTCGGCCTGGTGTCCACGGCGCTGGCAACCGCGAGGGTCGACCTCACCTCGATCCAGACCCAGCGACTGAGCAAGGACCACTATCGGGCCGACCTGTCCGTCCGCGGTCGGACGAGCGCCGCGATCGCCGCGGCGCTCGAGTCGATCGACGCCATCGAGGGCGTCGAGATCGAATTCGACGAGCGAGGGGGACTGACCGACCCCGACCTCCCGGCGACGGGAGGACCGCCTCGGTGTCTGCGGCACCGCCGCGCCACGGCCTTGTCCCTCTGGTAGCCTCGGACCCGATGGGCGTCCCCCTCGCTTCGGGCATCGACCTTGGGGTCGACACGCCGGCGATCCTCGCCCAACCATGCTGAGCCCGGGGAGAGAAGGGAGCCGCCATGGAGGCAGCCGTCCGCCCCCGGGCACGTGACCTTGGCGTCGTCATCGGCGAAGGCACCCCGGGCCGCCACAACGCGATCACGGACGTCGCGGGGGTACGGGTCGGCCACGCCACGATCGTCCGCGGCGACGGTCCGCTCGTCCGCGGCCGGGGGCCGGTGCGGACCGGCGTGACCGTGATCGTGCCGCACGACGGCGACCCCTGGTCGGAGCCCGTCTTCGCGGGCGCCCACGTCCTCAACGGCAACGGCGACATGAGCGGTCTCGAGTGGATCCGCGAGACCGGCCTCTTCCACGGTCCGATGGCGATCACGAACACGAGCTCGCTGGGCGTCGTGCGCGACGCGATCATCGAGATCGGGGCCCGTGAGGAGCACACGGATCATCCGGCCTGGAGCCTGCCCGTCGTGGGCGAGACCTACGACGGGCAGCTGAGCGACATCAACGGCTTCCACGTCCGGCTCGAGCATGTCGAGGCGGCCCTGCGCGCCGCGGCCGGCGGGCCGGTGGCCGAGGGCAACGTCGGCGGCGGGACCGGCATGATCTGCCACGAGTTCAAGGGCGGGATCGGGACGTCCTCGCGGGTGCTGCCGCCGGAAGCGGGCGGCTGGACGGTCGGCGTCGTCGTCCAGGCCAACTATGGGCGGCGTGGGCTCCTCCGGATCGACGGCGTTCCGGTCGGCCGCACCATCCCCATCTCCGAGGTCCCGTCCCCGTGGGTCTCGCCGCGGGCCGGGCTCGGCGGCGACGGCGGACCGGCGCCCGGCTCGGGCTCAACGATCATCGTCGTGGCCACGGATGCGCCGCTCCTGCCCCACCAGTGCGCCCGGCTCGCCCAGCGGGCCGGCCTCGGGCTGGCCCGGACGGGGGGCCTTGGGGCGACGTCGTCGGGCGACCTCCTCTTCGCCTTCGCGACGGGCAATCGAAACCATCCGCCCGGGGAGGCCGAGCCCGTCGGGCCGGGGGTCGTCCGCCTGTGGGCCCTCGTGGACCCCGCCCTCGACCCGCTCTTCGAGGCAACGGTCGAGGCGACCGAGGAGGCGATCGCGAACGCCCTCGTCGCCGCTGAGACGATGACCGGCCGGGACGGGATCACGGCACACCGACTGCCCCACGATCGGCTTCGCGAGCTGATGGCCGCCGCCCGCCGGCGGTCCGGCTGACCTGGGCCCGTCTGGTCAACGCGCCGCCTTCAGGACTCGCCATACTCGTCGGATGACGGGGGAGGGCACGAGCACACCGGTCCTCTTCGGGATCGATGTCGAGCCGGACGATCGAGCTCAGCCGCCGGGAGCTGGCGTGGCTGTGGATGGCTTCCGCGCGACCGTCGCTTGGCTGGAGCGCCTTCGACCCCGCTTGGCCGAGGCCGCGGGCGCTCCGGTCCGGTTCGCGTGGTACCTGCGGATGGATCCCCAGATCACCTGGCTCACTGGCCGCCCGGACGGCCTCGCTCGGGCGATCCCTGACCATATCGAGCGGCTCCTTCTGGCGGGCGACACGATCGGGCTGCACACGCACGCCGGCCGCTGGGACGGCGAGCGGTGGATCGCCGACCATGGCGACGCCGGCTGGGTCGGAACGTGTATCGAGTCGTCGGCTGACGCCTATGCCCAGCTCTTCGGTAGCGCCTGCCCCGAGCACAGGTTCGGCGATCGCTGGTCCGGACCCGCGCTGTTCGATGCCCTGGTGCGCGCCGGCATCCCGATCGACGTCACCATCGAGCCCGGCCATCCGGGAGCCGGCCACCCGGACATGGCAATGCCCGCCACGGGCCGGATCCCCGACTACCGGTCGGCAACCCGGGAGCCGCTGTCACTCGTCGACGGGCGTCTCTGGCTGCTGCCCCTGACATCGGCTGATCCCGGGCCAACGATGCCGGCACTGCGACGGGTCGTCCGGCGGATCCGGTATCTCGGCCAGCCTCTCCACCGACCGCTGCAGCTGGATCGTCGATGGTCGACACCGGAATCGTGTTGGGAGGTTGCCGAGGGCCGACTGG
This sequence comes from uncultured Chloroflexia bacterium, assembly GCA_963719145.1. GTDB lineage: Bacteria > Chloroflexota > Limnocylindria > Limnocylindrales > CSP1-4 > UBA5189. The sequence goes on along the minus strand of CAVRAX010000003.1, from coordinate 23,900 downwards.
CGCAGATGAATCCTCCGTATCTCGCCTTCGTGATCCGTAGTGACGTGGCGATCCGCGAGCACGCGGAGCGGACGGCGGCAGTCATGGAGGCGCTGCTTCGTCGGCCGCTGGCAAGGCGCCTCCGGTTCACCGATGCCGGCGGTGTTCTCCGTACCCTCGGACTCCGAACGGCCCCGGCACCGGCGGCCGCGCCTCGAATGGCCGACATCGCAATGGTCCGCTGAGCCCGGGTGCGCTGCCCATAAGGCGGAGCCGGGCCACGCCGCTTGACTGAACCGGGGGATCGCGTCCACGCTATTGCAACCCGTTGCAACAAGGACGCAGACGTGCCCTCGAACCTCGCCTTCGATCTCGCCGTCGGCGGTGGTGCCGGCCTTCTCTGGACGGCGCTGCTGCTCGGCTTCCGTCACGGCTTCGACTGGGACCACATCGCGGCGATCACCGACGTGACGTCGACGACCGCGACGGCGGACGCGGCGGAAGGCGTCCACACCAGGTCGCACGGCGAGGGTCCGTCGGGTCACGCCCATGGCCATGGTGGGCCCGACGAGGTCCTGGCCCACGCGGCCGGGGTGGTGGACCCCCATCCCCATGTTGCGGCGAGGCTGCCGGGCGAGAACGGCGGTCATGTCGCGGTCGGCGCCGTCAAGCTCCGGATCGGCCAGGAAGAGCGCCGGGCGCTCACCCTCGGCACCTTGTACGCGGTCGGCCACGCCACGGTCGTGGCGGTCCTGGGGACGCTGGCCCTCGTCTTCGGTGCCGTCCTGCCCGATTGGGTCGATCCGATCATGGGCCGCGTGGTCGGCCTGACCCTCGTCCTTCTCGGTGCCTGGGTCTTTGCCTCGCTCTACCAGTACGCCCGGCATGGCCGCGCCTTCCACCTGCGGAGCCGCTGGATGCTCGTCTTCGACGGCATCCGCCACGGCTGGCGGACGTTCCAGGCTCGCCTCCACGGCCACGAGCACGCCGACCCGATCGAGATGAGCTCCTATGGGCCGCGGACCGCGCTGGGGGTCGGGATGATCCACGGGATCGGCGCCGAGACCGGAACCCAGGTCCTCTTCATCGCCACGATCGGCGGCGCATCGAGCCAAGGGCTCGGCCTGCCGATGATGCTGGCCTTCATCGGCGGTCTCCTGGTGGCGAACTCGATCATCGTCGTGATCACCGCCACCGGGTTCATCGCCAGCCGGGCCCGGGAGCGGCTGTACGTCGCGATCGGGGTCCTCGCCGGGACCTTCAGCCTCGCCGTCGGCCTGCTCTTCCTCTTCCGGCTCGACGACGCCCTGCCGGTCATCGGCGCCTGGCTCGAATCGATCGGCATCCGATGACCGCCCGGCCGACGAGATCCACGACCGTGCCGCGGGCCGGCCAGGCCGACTGGGACCGTCTCCCGGATCGGCTGCGCGCCAGCGGCCTGCGCTGGACCCGGCAGCGGGCGACGCTCCTGGCGGTCCTGGCCGACGCCGACGGCCACGTCACCGGCAGCCAGCTGGTCGAGCGCTGCCGCCGGCTCGAGCCAGAAACGACCCCGTCGACCGTCTACCGGACGCTCGACGTCCTCGAGACGCTCGGCGTCGTCAGCCACAGCCACGGCATCGAGGGGCGCGAGGAGTTCCACGTTCGGCCGGGGTTCGATCACGGGCACCTGATCTGCGCGGACTGCGGGATCGAATCCGAGCTGCCCTTCGACGACGCGGCGCCCTTCGCCGAGGCCCTCCGGCGGAAGCGAGGCTTCGAGGTCCAGCTCGGGCACCTGACCGTGGTCGGGCGCTGCGCCGGGTGCTCCCGGGCGAGTGGCGGGGTGACGGCCGGGGGGTCGTGAGGGCCCGCCGTCGGGCGTCCGAACCGGGCGCCGCCGGGGAGCGGGACGCTGCCGGCGCCGGGGATCCCGGCGCGGGATCCGCTGCATCCGGGTCCACCGCCGGGCGGCGATCGGCGACGCGCCGGGCGGTCAGTCGTCAGATTCCCGCTCCGGACCTGGCGAGCCCGCGACCCCCGGCCGGCTGTTGGCCCCCCAGCTCAGCTGAGCCCGTCCGCGTCGACTAGGGTCGGCGGCCCGCGTGCACCTTCCGGATCCAGAACCGATGCGTGCCGTTGGTCGAGTAGGCGCCGATGATCGCGTGGCCTGTCTGGTGGGCCCAGGCCGGCGCGTCGGCGAGGATCCCCGGGTCGGTCCCGATGACCTCGACGATCTGGCCGACCTCGGCCGTCCTCATCCCCTTCGCCAGCTCGACGATGGGCCCCGGGCAGAGCAGGCCGGTCGCGTCGATGACGATGTCAGGGCGAGGCAGCGGCGGCGTCGGGCGTTCCTGGGACATGGCTTAGGCGTATCCACGAGCGGAATGCAGCCGATTGTCGCAGGGTTGCCAGACATCGGTCCGGGGCGGAGGGCAGGCGACGAAGGATTCGTTGGAGTCACGAGTCCTGAGCCGAGTCGGCGTCAGGCGGGAGCCTCCATCGACGCGACCCGCACCAGCTTCTTGTTGACGAACTCCTGGATGCCCATGTCGCCCAATTCGCGCCCGTAGCCCGAGTTCTTGATCCCGCCGAAAGGCAGCTCGGCGTCGGACCAGTCGATGTTGTTGACGAACATCATGCCCGTCTCGACGCGGCTCGCGACGCGTTCGCCGCGCGCGACGTCCTTCGTCCAGACCGAGCCGCCCAACCCGAAGTCCGCGTCGTTGGCGAGGGCGATCGCGGCGTCGTCGTCCTTGACCCGGAACATCAGGGCGACCGGCCCGAAGAATTCCTCCCGGAAGGCAGGGTTGTCGGGCGCGATATCGGTCAGGATCGTCGGCTCCATGAACGAGCCCGGCCGATCGATGCGTTTGCCGCCCATGACGACCTTGGCACCGTTCGCGACCGCGCCATCGACCTGCTTCAGCAGACCGACCAGGACCGATTCCGTATTCGACGTCGTCCGCCGCATCCGCCACTCTGCTTTCGGGGGCCCTTGTCGTCATGACGAGCCGTCACACGGCACGTCGTCGGGGAGGGACATCTCCTCGTCCCTCCCCAATCTCGTTCGGCGACCATCGGGCGAGCCGGTCTGAGCCCGAAGACCCGGTTCGCAGATCCGATGACCGATCGTCATGACGACCGCGCACTCCGGCGCCAAACTTCGCCTTGGCGAAATCGCACCAAGGAAGGTCCGCTCGATGACGGTCGATAAGGCCACCGATCAGCAGAATGACCCGGAGGTGTCGGCGACGCTCACCCACCTCGGCGACGACAACCGGACGATCGCGAGCTCGGACGAGGACATCCGCGGTCGGATGGTCAAGGACAAGGACGGTCTCGATGTCGGCAAGGTCGAGGGCCTTCTTGTCGACGAGAGCGAAGGCAAGGTCCGCTTCATGGAAGTCGGATCAGGCGGCTTCCTGGGCCTTGGTGAGAGCAAGTCGTTCATCCCCGTCGACGCCATCACCCGGATGACCCCCGACGAGGTCTATATCAGCCACACGCGCGAGCACGTCGCCGGTGCACCACGCTACGATCCGGACCTCGTCAAGGACGACTCACACTTCTTCTTCAACCTGTACCCGTACTACGGGTACACGGGCTACATGGGAGGAGTCGTCCCGCCGCTCGAGGGCTATCCCGTGATGCGCCGTCTTTCGTGAGGCGTCCAGCCGCTTGATGTCGGCCCCGGGGCACCGCGGCAGTGATACGTTGGTGATCGCCCTCGCGGTCTCGGCCGGTGCGAGCCAATCCTCACCCGCTTCGCTTGACCGGCCCCTCGACCCCGTGACCCGGCCGACGGAGGTGGATGAGCAGCGTCTGGCCAGGGGCCGTCGCTCGCCATGCGGATGGCACGTGCCAACCTGAAGGAGAGGTTCTCGCATGCCCGCCCGCGTCTCTCTCGTCCTCGATCAGCTTCGCTCTCGGATGTGGTTCATCCCGAGCATCTTTGTCGCCGGTGCGTTCCTGGCGGCGATCATCCTCGTCACCCTCGATCGACTGGCTGACCAAGCCCTGGGTGGTCGCCTGAGCGGCATCCTGTTTGCCGGTGGCCCGGACAGCGCCCGCCTCGTCCTGTCGACGATCGCGGCGGCCATGTTGACGTTCACTGGTCTGGTCTATTCGATCACGATGCTCGTTCTCCAACTGGCGAGCAGCCAGCTGTCGCCGCGGGTGATGCGCACATTCCTGCGGGACCGCGTGAACCAGGGCGTGTTGGGCTTGTTCATCGCGACCTTCCTGTACGCCCTTTTGGTCCTTCGCGAGATCCGCTCCGCGCCGAACGACGCGGCATTCGTGCCCGCCATCGCGGTCACGCTCGTCTATCTGCTCCTCATTGCCTCGGTCGCCTCGTTCGTGTTCTACATCCATCACATGGCGGGGGCCATCCGAGCCGCCCACGTCCTTCGCAGTGTTGGCGACGAGACCCGCGGCGCGATCAGCCGCCTCTATCCCGAAGAGATCGGCGAGGAGCCTCCCCGGCCCGTTCCGGTGCTGCACACGCGCCAACCCGACGTCGTCGTCGATCTCGAGCGGGGACCGGGCGTGGTCACCGGAATCGACGGGGAGGCACTCGTCCGGTTCGCCAATGACCACTCAGTCACCGTAGAGCTGCCGCACATGGTCGGCGACTTCGTCCCGACCGGGGCTCCGTTGGTCCGGATCTGGCGCAAGCCCTCGACGCCGCCAGGTGAGGAGCTCGCGACCGGCGCACTTTCGCGAGCCATCCAGATCGGCGGGGAACGGACGATGACCCAGGACGTCGCGTTCGGTTTTCGCCAGATCGTGGACATCGCGGAGCGGGCTCTCTCGCTGGGTACCAACGATCCCACGACGGCCGTGCAGGCGCTCGATGAGCTGCACGATCTGCTGCGACGGCTCGCCCGACGGGAGTTCCCGTCCCCTGTTCGACTCGCCGATGATGGGTCACCACTGCTCTGGCTGCCTCGGCCCGACTGGCCCGACTACGTCGCGCTCGCCCTCGATGAGATCCGGCAGTACGGGGCCGGCTCGATCCAGATCGCTCGACGCCTCCGCTATCTGCTGCTGGATCTCAAGGCGGTGGCACCAGCGGACCGCCAGGAGCCGCTCGATCGTCAGGTACGGCTCCTCGATGCCGCGATCGCGTCGAGCTATGACTTGTCCGAGGATCGGCGCTCGGCGTCCGAGCCGAGTCCATCGGGAATGGGGCCAGCCAAGGCTCCGGTGGCGGCAGCGGGCACCGACGCGTGAGCGATGGCGATCGCGAGTCTCCCCGAATACCGTGGCTCATCGCCCGACCCTGATCCAAGCTGATGCAATCCTGCCGCGGCCTGGTCGTGCGGCTGGCCGTTTGTGGGGTGCCGCTGCGCGCGCGGGAGGGTCCGGTCGACTGCGATCGGGCCTGCGGGTCCGTCGACCAGGGGGTCTGCTCGCCTTTAACCCGCGTCGCGCCGCCGCTGCTCCTCGACCGTCCGCTCTGCCAGCGGTGCCGCCTCGAGTCGCTGGTCGGGGATCTTCAGGCCGCTGTCGACCGACAGGCCGAAGGTGCCCGCGGCAATCCTTTCCTCCGCCCGAACAACTGCTGCGAGGTCCGCGCGGAGGTCGGTGACCAGCGCGCGATCGACCATCTCGACGGCAAGCTCGCTGCCCGACGAATCGGCCTCACCCGTCTGCTGGAGCTCCAGCCGTCTCTCAGCACGAACGTCGCCGAGCAGCCCGCGAAGTGCGGCCTCCACGCGCCTCCGTTCGGCGCCCACGAGCTCGCGGGCTCGACGGTCGTCCACGATGGCCTCCTTTGCTGGCGATGCTTGTGGAGCCAGCATCTCACCAGGGCAAGGCCACCGGATGACCGTCAGTCATCGGATCCCAGCCGGGCTCCAGTCATGGTCCTGGATGCGCCACGCGCTCTCGGCCCGCGTGCGGCGCGGGCAGTCCGGCTCCGATGGTCAGTCTGATGACGGACCTTCATGATGAAGGTAGGCACGCGAGGCTGGCATCCAGAGTTCAGGAAGGCCCAACGTGACGAGTAGCCGTCCCCGGCGCTCAAGAACGAACGGTGCACATCGATCCATGTCCACCACCAGTACAGCCGCGACGCAGGGGCAATGACATGAACATCAGTCCCCTGGCCGGCAAGCCGGCCCCGCCGGCGATGCTGGTCAACGTGCCCCGGCTCATCACCGCCTACTACGCCGACGTGCCCGACCCGTCGATCCCTGCCCAGCGGGTTGCGTTCGGGACATCGGGACATCGGGGCTCGGCGTTCGACGGCAGCTTCAACGAGTGGCACGTGCTGGCCATCAGCCAGGCCATCTGCCGGTACCGGAAGGAACAGGGCATCGACGGCCCGCTCTTCCTCGGCATCGACACGCATGCCCTGTCGACCTCTGCCTTCGCAAGCGCGCTCGAGGTGCTGGCCGCGAACGAGGTCGAGGTGATGATCTCCCGCGACGACGAGTACACCCCGACACCAGCGGTCTCGCGCGCGATCCTCAGGTACAACCGCGGCCGCACCGCAGGCCTCGCGGACGGCATCGTCGTCACCCCATCTCACAATCCCCCGGCGGACGGCGGCTTCAAATACAACCCGCCGAACGGAGGTCCGGCGGAGGAGACCGTCACCGCCTGGATCGGCGCGGCCGCGAACGCCCTGCTCGAGGCCAAGCTCGACGGGGTGCGCCGGGTGCCCCTGGCGAAGGCGCTCCGGGCTGCGACCACGCACCGCCATGACTTCCTGCGCAGCTACGTCGGCGACCTGGGCAAGGTCATCGACATGGACCTTCTCCGCGGCGCGGCGATTCGCCTGGGAGTCGATCCGCTCGGCGGCGCCGGCGTCCACTACTGGGCGGCGATCGCCGAGCGCTACGGCCTCAACCTGACCGTCGTCCGCGACGAGGTTGATCCGACGTTCCGATTCATGACGGTGGATTGGGATGGGCGAATCCGGATGGATCCATCCTCGCCCTACGCTATGCAGTCGCTGATCGGAATGAAGGACCGCTTCGACGTGGCCCTTGCCTGCGACACGGACCATGATCGGCACGGGATCGTCACCCCGGGCACGGGGCTGCTCCCACCCAACCACTATCTCGCGGTCTGCATCGACTACCTCTTCCGGAGACGTCCGCGCTGGTCCGGACAGGCTGCGGTGGGCAAGACCATCGTCAGCAGTGGACTGATCGATCGCGTCACGGCCCGGCTGGGGTGCCGGTTGTATGAGGTCCCGGTGGGCTTCAAGTGGTTCGTCGACGGGCTGCTCGACGGCTCGCTCGGGTTCGCGGGCGAGGAGAGCGCCGGCGCGTCCTGCCTTCGACTGGACGGCCAGGTCTGGACAACCGACAAGGATGGCATCGTTCCGGCCCTGCTCGCCGCGGAGATCACGGCCCGCGAAGGCCGGGATCCGGGGCAGCTCTATCGCACCTTGACGAGCGAGCTCGGCGAGCCCCTCGACCGACGAGTGGAAGCGCCCGCCACACCAGCCCAGAAGCGACGACTGGCAATGCTCACGCCCAGTGACGTCGGTCAGACGCAGCTTGCGGGTGAGCGGATCGAAGCCGTGCTCGACCGCGCGCCCGGCAATGACGCTCCCATCGGCGGGCTCAAGGTGATGACGAAGAGCGGCTGGTTCGCCGCCCGGCCCTCGGGGACCGAGAGCATCTACAAGATCTACGCCGAAAGCTTCCGCGGCGAGGACCACCTGGATCGCATCGTGGATGAAGCGCAGGCGATGGTCGACGGGGCGCTCGGGGCGAAATCCCGCTGACGCCATGACTGCCCATGATCGTGCCGTCGATGCCGAGCTCGAGGCGCTTCAACGCGATGCCTTCCGCTACTTCTCGCTCTGGACCAATCCGGACAACGGCCTGGTGCTCGACAAGAGCGCGCCCAATTGGCCCGCCAGCATCGCCGCGACCGGGCTCGGCCTGGCCGCGTACCCTGCCGCGGTCGAGCGCGGCTTCGTCACGCGGGAAGCGGCGATCGCGACCGTCCTCACGACGCTGCGCTTCTTCCGGGATAGCCCCCAGGGCCCCGAGCCGGATGCCACCGGCCACCACGGGTTCTACTACCACTTCCTCGACATGGCGACAGGCCGGCGGGCCTGGCAATGCGAGCTATCGACGGTGGACAGCACCATCCTGTTCGCCGGCATGCTGACGGCGGCCACGTATTTCGACGCGGATTCCGAGGTGGAGCTGGAGATCCGCACGCTCGCCGATGAGCTTTACCGGCGCACCGACTGGCAATGGGCCCAGAACGGGGGCGCCACGGTCGCGCACGGCTGGAAGCCCGAGATCGGCTTCCTGCCGTGGCGCTGGGAGGGCTTCGACGAGGCCCTCGTGCTCTACATCCTGGGGCTCGGCTCGCCGACCCATCCGTTGCCGGTAGAGAGCTACGCCGCGTGGGCTTCCACCTACGAGTGGAAGAGCAGCTACGGCTACGACTACCTGTACGCGGGCCCGCTCTTCACCCATCAGATCTCGCACGTCTGGGTTGATTTCCGCGGGATCCAGGATGCCTTCGGGCTCGAGAGGGGGATCGACTACTTCGAGAACACCCGCCGGGCGACGCACGTCCAGCGTCAGTACGCGATCGACAATCCCCTACAGTTCGCGGGCTACGGCGATGGCTGCTGGGGCATCACCGCGAGCGACGGGCCTGGCCCGCGCACCCGCAAGGTGGCCGGCATCGAGCGGCAGTTCTTCGGCTACCTGGCTCGCGGAGTCCCGTACGGGCCCGACGACGGTACGGTCGCGCCATGGGCGGTGGTTGCCTCGCTCCCGTTCGCGCCCGAGATCGTCCTGCCGGCGATCGACTATCTGGTGCACAAGGTCGACCTGAAAGTGGGCAATTCTTGCGGCTTCAAGGCGACGTTCAACCCGACCTACCCGGACAGGCAGCGCAATCCCTACGGCTGGGTGTCGCCGTTCCATTTCGGGATCAACCAGGGACCGATCGTGCCGATGATCGAGAACTACCGAACCGGATTGGTCTGGCGCCTGATGCGACGCTGTCCCTACGTCGTCACGGGGCTGAGAAGGGCGGGCTTCACCGGCGGCTGGCTCTGACCCGGCGGCCCGTGGGCGCTGCCACGATCCGCGGAGCACGACCCGGACCCGGTGGCCGATGCCGTCGTCGGCGAGCGGGATGGCCGGGCGGCCGTCTCGTACCAGAGCCCGGAGCCTCGAAGGCACCGATCGATTCCGCGAGCCCCCGCCGGCTAGGGCTTGACCACGCCGGCCCGCATGACGGCCTGTCATGACGCGGCAGGGTCAGGCCACGACACTGGCACGAGGATCCGGGATCAAGGCAATCATGCGATGTCCGGATTCGCGCCACGGGCGCGGGAGACAGCCATGACCGATCAGAAGATCAGCGAGCGCGAGACCGTCACAGAGGACACCCCCGCCAAGACCACAGAGACTCACGTAACGACCACCCCGCACCACGGCGACGAGGTGGTGGGCGGCGCCCTTACCGGCGCCATCGGCGGAGCGGCAGTCGGCGCTGTGGTCGGCGGTCCCGTCGGCGCCGTTGCGGGCGGAGCGATCGGTGCTGCCACCGGCGCAACGATCGGCGCGGTCGACACGAGGAAGAAGGACGGCGACGAGGTCGTCGTGACCCACGAGGAGAAGCGCCCGTAGCTCGTCGAGGAATCTCATGGCCACGACCCGCTGCGCCACGCGCGGGGTGGGTCGTCCGCAACAACAGGAGATCGACATGAACACTCGAAGCGGCGGAATTGGGATCGTCGGCGTGATCATCATCGTCGTGGTGATCCTCTTCCTGGTCGGCGCCATCTAGCTCTGAACCACGCGGGTTCGATCGAGACGCTGGGGATCGGATTTCGAGAGAACGACCGCAGATCATCGTTGTGAGGCAGGGCGACGGGCACGGATGTGTCATCGCCCTGCTCCTGCTGACCATTGCGTGGTCCCGTGCGATCGCCTGCTGGCTCGTCCGGATCGTGTGGTGGCCCATCGCGACCGCGATCGACTGGCTGACGCTCGGCCCCTTTCGTCGCCGAGACTGGTTCCAGCCCTGAGCAACTCAAGCAGCGCGGCCTCCGAGGCGACCACCGCTGTCGTCGCGAGGGGCTGGCTATGTCTACGGCGACCGCGATCGAGCCAGCTCACGCCGCAGCCACAGGCCCAGGGCGAGCGCCCCGACCGCGGGCACGAACGACCAGGCCGCGAACATGAGCAGCGTGATGGCGATGACCCGTTGAACGTCGCCCAGCGAGTCAGGGGCGGGGCCCGGGCTGAGGCTCGCAGCAAACGCCGTGATGTTGTCCGCGAGACCCCCGAGCGAAGCCGCGTTGGCGGCCAACGCATCGCGGTTACCGGCAAGGCCGTCGGCGACGATCGGGATCTGGGTATCGAGGCCGTCCATGCTCGCCGTAATTCGCCCGACCGCGTCCGCCGACGAGGACAACGGGGTTGCTCCGAAGATGTTGACCGACCGGAGCTGCGCCTCGAGGCCGGACAGATCCGACTGGACCTCGGTGATCGTTACGGCCGCGGCCGCGACGGCCTGACGCGCCTGGTCGGCGGTCTCGCTGAACGACCGGACGGTCGTCGATGCGCCGCGGAGCAGGGTCGCACTGAGCTGCAGCGTGCTCGCCGCCCGGGCGACGGTCGCCTCGGCGTCGGTGCGCAGGCTGCTGATCCGGCCGTTGACCCAGACGGTCGATCCCAACCCGACCGCCGCCACGACGAGCCCCACGAGGCCGTACGCGATGAGCCCCCGGCTCAGCCACGGCAGGCCCGCGGTCGGGCCGTCCGCTCCGGTCTCGGCGCCGGTCGTCACGGCCGCAGCCCCACGCTGGCGAGCTCCGCCCGGGCGAGCCGGTCGTGGCGGCCGTTCGCCCAATCGCCGAGCGGATCCGGCGTGTAGCCGAGGAGGGTCGAGTAGTCGAGCCGGGAAACGGCCCGCATCGCCAGGATGCGCTCGATGGAGGCATCGACCGCGTGGGGCGCCTTGCGGATGGCTCGATGGGCAGCCCGAACGCGCCGCAGCCGCTCCCACCGCCAGGGCAGATAGCGGTTCAGCCACGGTACGAGGGTCACGAGTGCGAGCAGCAGCGCGAGCACGACGGACACGATGAGGATGAACTGTTCGAGCTGCGAGCCGAAGTCGGACAGTGGCTGGCCCGGCGCGGCGAACGCGTCCCGCGCGATGTCGCCGAGCTGCGATCCGACGAGCGGCACGCCGGCCAGCGAGTCGCCCAGGTCGCGCCCGCTCTGGATCATCTGCTCGCCGCCGTCGCGGATGCTGCGGCCGGCTTGGGAGAAGCTGGCCAGGAAAAGGAACAGCCGCAAGGCGATGCTTCCCCAGAACAGGACCCACAGGAGCGTCGCGACGTCGGCGACCTGTTCCTTCGTCCGCGCGACCGGCAGCTCGCTCCAGCTCTTGATCATCGGTGGCCCCTCTTCCGATGTGGCCCCACAGTGCGACGATCGACCGGGACGCGTGCCTCGTGCCCGACAGGCCTGCGGCTGACGGATCACCCGCCGGTTGGCGCCTCTCGGCCCTCTACCGCCAGCTGCCGGCGTGGCAGGCGCCGCTACGCGCGCGGCTACGCACGGCTACGCGTGTTTACGCGCGGCTACGCACGGAACCTGCCCCTCCCGAAGTAGCCAACGATGAAGAGCACGACAAGGACGATGACGACAACCTGGACGATGCCCATGGGAAAACCGCCTGCTGCAAGAGCGCTGGGGCCGTGCGCCCACAAAGGTGCGTCGCGTCTCAACCCGCTCCAGTGTCGTGTCCCGGAGCCGCCGGGTCATGAAGGCCCGTCATCCCGCCGACGGCTGGCGCAGGAGTAGGATCGACGTCAAGGTCCGCTCGGTGGGACCAGCCGGATGCCATCGCCCATGAGGCTCACCCGCCTCGCCCGCGTCGCGACCCTGCCCGAGACTCGTCGTCTGATCGCTGCCGCCGCCCGATCGCCAAGCCTGCGCAACCTCGCCGGGCGCGCCGTCCATGATCGTGCCGGTCTGTTGCGCGACCTGAAGCAGGGCAGCCCGCGAGACCTGGCTCGCGGCGCAGCCGGTCATCCGGCGGTGCGGGAGCTCACAAGGGCGAGCGTCCTGTTCCTTCCAGCTCGCTACGTTCCGCTGGGCTGGGTGGCAACCTGGGTCACGACCAGGGTCGTCCGTCGGGTGGTCGGATCCGGTCGCGACGACGGGCGCTGACTCCACCTGCCCCTGGGCGAAGCGGACGAGGCCGATCGGACAGAACCGGGCTCCGGAGCGCGGCAAGTGTCGGCTCCTCCCGACCGAGGTCCGGCACCGTCAGGCCATAGCGTGTGGAGGTTCAGGGATTCGCGAGCCCTACATCCCGTCGATCGCAAGGAGCACTTTGCTCCAGCGGACGGCGCGCAGGCGCGAGGGCCGCGATGGTTCAGGCGGGTTCGCCGTCCAGCCTCCGGTCGGTGGCGACTGCCCAGGCAGGGATGCTCGATCCCACCAAGGCGACGCGCCAATTGTCGGAGACGCCCCGGAGAAACGGTGGAAACTGCGCCTCGACCACGATCGGCTCGTCTCCCGAAGCGTCGGCCGGAACGAGAACGTAGCGACAGGCGTGGCCCCAGTTCTCGGTCGGCGCAAGGTCGACGAACGCGAGATGCGCCGGCCACGGGACCGCAAGCTCGTCGCGACCAACGTCGACCGACGACCCCGGATCCAGTCGGGTCGCGTCCACATATATGACGGTGGAACGTCGCTCCTCGTCTGTCAGCGTCTCCAGCGCAGCCTCGGCTGCGCGCTCTTCGGTCATTCGCGCTCGGCGACCTCCTCGATGAGACGTTCGACGGCCGCTTGTGCATCGGCCTGTCGGTCGCCCGCCTCGGTGAGAACCTTCCGGATCTCCGGCAGTGAGCGCTCGAGCCACTCGAGCTCCTCGGGGATCGGGCCTGGCTTCCGGCGAACGATCATGCGGCGGATGACGAAGTACCACCACCACGGGCGATCCTTCCCGAGGTGGCATTCCCCCGCCTGCCACGAGGATTCGGAGTAGACCGGCGTGTCGTGTGGATCCTTCACTGCCTTGGCGTATTCGAAGGCCTCCTCTGCCCCGACTCGCCCGTTGCCGTCGGTGTCCGGATTGTGGGCGAGTGCACCGCCGGTCGCGGTTGCGCCGTGCATCGCCGCGATCCAATCCCGAGCGTAAGGGTCGAAATTCGCACCACCGATCGACGTATGCCACTCGTCCGCCGCTGACGCGATGCTCGTGCGGTCTGCTGGACTGCTCGCGACGACGCCGGCGTTGAAGCCGCCGGCGTAGCACTGTTCCATCATCACCATGAGGCAACGGAACTTCGGGAGCTCGGCGAGCTTGTCCGCGAAGTCCGATGCGCCGTAATCCGACCCTGAGTACGTCACGAGATAGGACTCGCCGTTGTGACCACCGTGATTGTTCGTGTGGATCAGGAGCTTGTCCTCGGGCCCCAGGCGCCCCTTGAGGTCGTCGAGGACCCCATCGAGATCGGCCTTCGTGCCCTTCGCGTTGACCGGCATCGTGTACGCCGTGTTGTCGCCGGGCCAGCTCGTCACCGGGTGCGGACTGCCTGAATAGTTCACGGTGCCGTCGTAGTTCAGGACGTAGATGCGCCCCGGGTCCACGCCGTAGTCGCCGGTGAGCGTGCGATAGAGGAACTCGAGGTCGTTGGTATGGCGATTGTTCGAGGCGCCCGAGAAGAGAATTGCGTACCAGTCGGCCGCCGGACCGTCTCGCAGGAGGCCGGGCAGGTAGATGCCCGGCCAGATCAGCTCTGGCCGGGCGTGAACGATCGGGAGGTGGAACGGCTCGTACGTCTCCGGGATGTCGACGAGATACGGCGGGAACTGCGCCTCCACCGTTTGGTAATGGGATCCGTCGGTGGCGTCGTAGAGGAGGTAGCGGCAGCGATGGCCCCAGTTCAGGAGAGGGTCGTCGTCGGCGAAGACCATGATCGTCTCGCGGTCGAGCTCGATGGCCTGGCGCTGGGCGCGGATCACGTGGTCGCGCGGCAGCGGCTCCCGCTGCACGTAAAGGTTGGCGGCACCGTCAGGTTGCCACGCCGTCCGGACGTAGGAGTCGTCCTGGACCCGCTTGATGATGGCGGGATCGAATTCCCGACGGCGCCGGTCGCGGTCGCGGTCACGGTCGGGGCCCATACGTGTTGTTGCCATGAGTGATCCCCCTGGCTGTCCGGGCTGTCCACGCCCGCTGCACTCTAACGCCGAGGGCGCCGATCAACGTCGCGGAATCAGGCAAGGGTCGCCTTTTCTGAACTGCAACCCCTGGTCCAGAGGACTCCCGTCGTTTCCGCCAGTGTCCGTGCGATCCGAGCGTCGCGCGGACTCTGGTGCCCTGGCCACCGAAGAGGAGCGGCTTTGGGAGCGAGCCTCCGGCGGCGGCGGGCTCGCCATCGCCGACCAGCAGCGGCTGGACATGATCAAGGTCGAGCTGGACCAGTGTTACGACCTCCTGCAGCAGCGGGAGGCTCGTCGCTCGGCAGCCATGGATCCAGACGCGGCCATCGTCCGCCCGGTCGACGTGGTCGAGCGGCACCGGCAGTAGCGCCGCGGCTCCGGTTCCCGGAGCGGCAGCCGTCCAGGGTCGATCGCTATGCGGACGCGGCGTCCGGTGCGTGCCAGGCCTTCTCTCCCGCCTCGACCCGGACGTCGAGCCGATTGCCGCCCGAGGGCATCGGGCACGTCGCGTGCGGCGAGAAGACGCACGGCGGGTTGTACGCGAGGTTGAAGTCCACGTCGACCGAGTCGTCGTCCCGGATCGCCCCCGTCACCAGGTATCGGCCCCCACCGTAGGTCTCGCGCCCGTTTGTCCGGTCGCCGAACAGGAGCGACAGCGCATCAGGCCCTGCCTCGAGCGCATCGAGGCGAAGTGGCTGCCCATCGAACTCGAACTCGACAACGCCCGGCGTGTGCTCTTCGATGACGTTACCCAGGACGTCCGGCATGGGAATGGTGGCGTCCGCGGCCCGTCGCTGGAGGCGGCCGGTGATCCGCCACCGCGGGTCGATCGCGAAGTGGTCCAGGCCCCGGAACGCGCGCAGCGCCGGCGCGGCGATGTCCCGAACCCGCAACCCCAGGCGCCCAGCTCGCCGGATGAGGACGAGGCGCAGCGACGCCAGCTCGAGCATCGTCGGGGTGTCCGCCTCGTCGTCCGCCAGCTCCAGCACGTCGACGACGGGCCGGCCGCCCACCGTCAGTGTCGTGCCCGGCTCCGGATGAAGGAGCACGCGGGCACCCGTGACCTCAAGCATGCCGCCCGCCGCGTCGACCTCGCCATCCTCCGCCCGCAGGACGATCTCGTTCTCTGCGTTGGAGCCGAACCGCTGTCGGCCGGGCTGCAGCCAATGGAGGCCAACCAGGCTGAGCCAGCCCATCGGGTCGCGAAGCCGTGTCTCGCGTGTGGCCCGCGCCTGCTCAACTGCGGCACGATAGCCGGACTCGGTGTCGGTCTCGGACATGGCGGCCAGTCTAGATCCGCACGGGCGGTGCAACACCGAATCGTGCTCGGGCCTGCGCCTTGCGCAACCGCACGCAGCCACCAGATGTGGTGGTCGGGATCGAGTGGGCTGCTACGCGTGGGGTAGGTGGCTGGCGAGGAAGGATTTCGAACCTTCAATCCCCTGATCCAGAGTCAGGTGCTCTACCGTTGAGCCACGCGCCAGTGCTTCGTGCTCGAACGAGGCCGATTCGAGGTCCGTTCGCTCGCTGTTTCCGGGTGAGTCAGGTGCCCATCCGAAAACGAATTAGGTGCCCATCCGAAAAACCGGATGAATCAGGTGCCCGTCCGGGCGCCGTGCCCGGATTCTACCTCCGGTGGGGCGACGGCTCAAACTGCTGGCCAGATGAGCGGGCTGAGCAGGAACCGACGGCGAGGAATCGCATGACCGCGCGGGCGCCTTCCCCTGGCCAGCTCGAGCAGAGCTTCGCCCGGGTGAACCAGCTCCAGGCCGAGCTCCAGCGCAAGGAACGCGCGATCGGTCGGAAGGTTCAGGTCCTGGCCAAGGGCCTCGCCGACCTGATGGAGCCGGGTTCGCACCTGTATCGCATCGGCGTCGGTCTGCACGCCTTCGACGCGGACGGCGCGGTGTGTCTGGCTGCCGCCTACCTCGAACCCGAGGGCGACGACTACCGCTACCGCTATGCGGTCCTGTGCGGTGGGGAGGCCGCCAAACGCGCCCTGCGAACCGCCATCCTCGACCCGAGTGACTGTGACGAACCCGGTTCGGGCCGACGCATCGCCCTCGCGACCTACGCCGACTACGACGACTTCGTCTACCGGCTCCCCAAGTTCATTGCCGACGTCACCCGCCGCTTGGAAGAACGAATTCAGCAAACGGAGGACGTCGATGCGCAGATCCGGGCTGCCCGCCGACGGCTGTCGGCCGCCAAGCGTTCCGTATCCAGGGTGGGCTCGTAGCTTGACTCCGACGGAGCGTATGGGGACCGCGTCAGGAGCGCCTGTCACGTTGATGCATCTGCCTGTCCCGTCCGGGGATCGTTCTTACTCCTTGGCTCGTCGCGCCACGATCGCAAGTCCCAGTTTTCTCAAAGCGAGGTGAAAACGACTGGGAGTACGTCGGCGAATACGCGGCCGAACGTTGGCCTCACGACTTGGACGAGTTGGCGGCACAACAGGTTCGATCCCAACGGTCGAGTTCCGGACGCGAACGAATTGCACAAGCATCATCAACACGGTCGCATGGAATGACTAGTCTCAACAGCCAACTTGGGTCGACCGCGGGTCCACTCGGACCTCAATCGCATCGTCCACGCGAGACTCCCTGGACTCCTGACCTAGTCGGTGGCAGTGCGCCAGGCCGCCTCGAGAGCGCGACGGTCGTCATCGCTGAGCGACGTGCCCGCGATGGCTGCGTCTCCAGCATCGACGACGTGACCGATCCACAGCGCCGGCGGGAGCTCCTCGGCGTTCGGATTGGATCTTGCCGCGCCCAGCAACAATCGACGCGAAGCCATTCGCAACTCGGGGCCTATAAGCCTTGCGGCTCGCGCACGTACTAAAGGCAGCACGAGCGAACGCAGGTTCACCAGACTTCGGATCTGATCCTGATGGAGGCCTTTTACGGACGCGATCAACGGATCGATTTGCGGTATTCGGAGTATCAGTTTCTCGGCAGGAGGCGGTTCCAGGAGTTCGGCCGCGGTCGGCTTCCCATTTCGCGTCGAAGACGGCCCGGGCAGACTCGGACGAAATCCAGCACTCTGAGCGTCATCGGCGGTGCGCGTGGCCCAGGCTCGGAAGCTATCCGAGATCCTGCCGCTGCCGACCTGCTTGGCGTAGATCCTCGCGAACTTTGCGAGGTTTCGAGACCTTGGCATTGCGCCGGCTTCGTCAGCCCACGTAGCGAGAAGTGTCCAGAACCGTGGATCCGTGGCCGGAACCGTTTGACCGACATTGCCTGACAGTTGGTCAACAATCCGTTCCGCGGCCGCGGCTCGATAGCGCAGACGAGGTTCCGCAAGATGCAGTCCTATCAGCACATCGTTGAATTGTGCCGTTTGATACGACGCCCAATCCGGATCCCGCGCCGACGAGACGTGGGCGATGGTCGCGCTCTTCGGCGGTCTGGCGTCGAGCGCCTTCAATGTCTTCACAAGGAATTGGCCAGCCACAGTCGAAATCGTAATGACAGGATCGCCCCGCAACAGGACCGTGACTGCAACTGGTCCGAGGCTCACCGTAATCCCGTCGATTGATCCAAGGATCAGCCTCGCGGAATCGGCGACTCTTTCGCTCATTCAGGTACCAAGCGATTCGCCGGCCGTGATCAAAGGGAGGTCTGGAAGTCCGTTGCGTCGGAAATCCACCTAGTCCGAACTCCCTCAAGGGATTCTCGAACGAGCGATCCATCAAGCTGACTAATCACTTCTTCGCGTTGGAGCCGCGGGGGAAGGAGTTCATACCACTTCGTCGTCGAGACAGATGACTCCATTCGCCGAAATCCCTTGCGTGCGGATGCGATCACTTCGTCGTATTGCGGAAGCAAGTCCTCGAGAGCCGTCAATGAAGGCATCCGGCTGAACTCGACTCCGACTTCATCCGCGCGGGTGGCGCCGACGAGAGCTTGTTTGATGAGCAGGTTGGCTCGTGTGCCGGCGAATGTGAGCAATCGAGGTCCGCGCTCACCAAGCACTATCGGTACACCATCTGATGCGAGAACCGGACCAATCGACCGCGCAATTCTTCGAGGCGCCCCGACAGCCAAGGATCCAGATCGACCTCGCCGGGCAAGTCGACGCTAGTGATGATTGAACGCATGGTCGCTGCCATGGAGGCCGGCACTAGCGGAGGAGGTCCGAGTATTGGACGTGAATTGGATTGGCAACCGGGGAAGTCAGTACGAGGTTCACGGTTCGTTTGGAAATGCTTGAAACACGCCACATCCGTCCGCCAAACAAGATCACATCGCCGGATGACGGTGGCCCTGCAGCTCGACGGCGGACATCGCCTGGCCTTTTGTAGCGAGAACCCACGATGCTCGATCAGCCGGGAAGTTTCCCCAACGATCGTGGCCATTAGGCAGGTCGGTTGCAGCGGCGAACTCGTAGGCATTCGAGATGCTGTGAAATACAAGCACGCCCTGGTTCTTGAGTGCTCGATCAGGTCTGAGGCCGCCGTCGCATCAAGGACGTCTGTGTCAGCAAATGCATCCCTAAGGCGCTCTGCGTGGATCCTCCGCTTGCCGCTAGCTAGAATTAGCTCAACGACCTGCTGAACGGCGACGGAAGCAAACCGCGGCACGACGCCGTCCCCGGCTGCAATCGACGGGTCCGCTGACCACGCGGCGAGGATCCGGATCAGCGCGCGATCGGTATCGACGAACGCCCGAGCTTCAGCGCTGCCCGACCTGCGACCACCTCTCCCGACCCGCTGCACGAGGCTGAGGGAGGACCAAGGCGCATCCGCGAGGCCGACGGCATCGATGTCCCCGACATCGATGCCAAGCTCGAGGGTCGATGTTGCCACGCACACCGCCCGCTGACTACGCCTAGCAGGTGCTCGTGTCCGAACGTTGACCCGTTTCAAGATTCGAGTAGTGCAGCAGGATTGTGTGGTCGCTCGCTCCCTGAAGGCCGAGATGAGCTCGTTACAACGTCGTCCGCTATTTGCGAAGAGGATCGCCTTTGCCGGGGCTCGATCGGATGCCAGCCACGTCCGAGTCTCGGAGAGACCACCCCGATCAACCACCAAACGTCCAGGTCGCTGGCCTGCTTGCCTGATGACCTTCAAGGGTGGACCTGGGCGTCCCCACTCACGAGCTACGGCTCCGAAATCCGGAACGGTAGCCGACAACGCGAACACCTTGATGTCGGTAGCCAACCGCTGTCTCAGTCGCGTAAGAAGCACTCGCGTTTGAGTTCCTCGGGGTGTTCCTCGTATGGATGGAGCTCGTCGAGGATGACGCTATTCACGGACTCGAGCCATTGATCACCAAATTCCATCGCCACTTCGAGAGACTCGGGAGTCGTGATGATGCAGGCCGAACGGAGATATGAGGCTTGAGGGACTTTGTTGTCACCATGGCGCGCCTGGACCTCAAGGCCAAGCGCCCGAAAGCCAGGTTCCAGTCGATCGCGCAGGTCATTGATGAGCGCCTTCGTCGGCGCCAAAGAAGAGAGTCTCTGCCTCTCGTTCCGAGAGAACGGACAATCATCGGCATGATCGCGGCTTCGGTCTTCCCCGAGGCAGTCGGAGCGACGAGCAGGATGGAGGCGCCGCCCGCGATCGCTTCGAGGCAGCGGCGCTGGATCACTGTGGCCCGACCGAACGGCCAATGAACGCTTCAACCACGAGATCCGTTGATCGACTTGCATTGGCTGACAAGCCGAGTAGTTGAAGCAGCCCCTCCTCCGGGGAGTCAGGCAGCCCGCTCACGGAGCCATCGAGCGCTGCGACTACGTGGGTCGTCAAGTCCGAAATTCGCGCCTTCTTGTCGAGTAGCGCCCCAATTGCTTGTACTTGGTCCCGCGGAGGAACCCAATTGTACGCAGTTGCGTGTATTGCACGAAGCCGGTCAGCGGCTGCGCAGGCATTCCGGTCCGAGCGTCTCCGGTGTCGAGAATTGCTCCGTCCGACTGTCGAGACTGAAGTTGGCCCTTGACGTCGACGAGATCGAAGAAAGACGGCGTAGCCGCGTAGATGAAGTATGTGCCACTGGAGTTCTCGGATTGGCGGACGATCCGAACGAGGTTGGTCATGGCGTCCGCACGTTGAGCGGAACGAGCAAACGAGACCATCGCCTCGGCTTCGTCGAATAGGATGCAAATGCCTGCGTATCCGATGTCTCTCACCAACCAGGTGAGCCCGGACAACATCGTCAACGCCGTCGCCTCGGAGATGTTTTCAAACAACTGAAGTTGCCTCCGAGAGCCAGCGGGGAGCTGCTCTCCGGCCAGCCACCTCAGGGCGAGGTCGCGTCGTTCTGTCGATGGATTGATGAAATTCGTGGCGTTCAAGTACGCGCTCAAATCGCGCAACTGCAGGCCGCTCGGAAGCCGTCGCAAAGCCGCCATACGGCTGGTTGCATCCGACGTACGTTGTTCCTCGAGCCACCTCTCCAGATTTTGTCGAGCGCCGGCTCGGTTGGCGACTCTCTCGTCCTCAGTCCGGCGACTACACGATGGTAGACATCTAGGAGTCGGTATAGCGGGCACTGCGATGCGCTCAACTCCACGGTCGTCACGATGAAGTCGGCGCGAAATGCCGCCGACCGCAGGAGCCTGAGCAAGTGAGCTTTCCTTGGCCAAGATCCGCGTTGATATAGCGCAGCATGCTGCCGCCCGAGGCTACGGATCGAAGATCCTGGGTGAACTGGTCCACGATGTCCCCGCGGCAGACCGAAAAACTCTTCCAGCCCATACTCAGGGGGAATGCCCCGTCGCAAGGCATTGACGATCGCGACCGCATTGTTGCGGTCCGGGCCGGCGGGCTCGATTGGTGTTGACCCCACGCGACATCCCCAGTTCGGGCGCAACTATGACGAAGCGTCTTCCTGAAACTGTTGAATTTGTGCTTCCACCAGGAACAGATAGGAACCTTCGAGTTAATTCTTGGCGATTCCAACGACTCGTCAACCAATTGCACTGTTGACCGGACGAGTGTGCTCAGCTGTTCGGAAGCGCGCTCATGAGCATAGTCGGCGAGCCTCCCGATCTGATCGTCCGTCAATGAACTCTGGCGCCCGCGACCGACCTCGACGATTTGTCGAACACGCTGCGCCAAGAGGCGATACTGGTCCTTGGAGAGGGCAGGCAGCTCGATGATCGTCCGATGTAGCGACTGACCCGCGCCAGACAGGGGATCTCTGATCCTTCGGTAAAGCGCCTGATAGGTGGCTGCGCCCTTTGCGGAGCCTGAATTGAGGAAGCTTGGCGTAGTCCGCGAAGACGAAGTAGAAGCCCGGCACGCTGTCGGCGTTGTCGATGATCGACCGAATGTTCTCGTTGGCGGCATCTCGATCGGCCATTCGGGTGAGGGAAGTGATGGCTTCGGCCTCGTCGAGCAGGACCACAAAGCCCTTGTATCCCATTGCTCGGAACAGGCCGATTAGTCCTCGGAGTACATCCGTTGCGGTCGATCGACCGATGCTCGAACGTACCGGCCAGCCTTTTTCGTTGACTGAAGCTGGGTTTTGCTCCGCCAAGCCAGGTTCGTAGGTCGTCCAAGGTCGACCGAGCCTCAGGCGACCTCGAGGCGACAAGCCGCCAGTAAGCCAGCAGCGCCGTCCGAAGTTCGATGGGGATTCCGTCGAGCCGACGCAATTGCCCGTAGACGGCATCCTCGGTTTCGTCTTGTCGTTCCTGCGCCCACCGTTCCAGGAGATAGGACAGGCCGTCGTTGTCTTCCTCGGCGGTTGCAATCCGCGAAATCAGCTTCGCATACACCTCTTCGAAATGATCGAACCTCGTCGATTTCGAATTGAGGTCTACTCTTCGAAATGACGAAGCCTCGTTCGAGGGCGAGCGAGGACAACAGGTCGAGGAAGTGGGTCTTCCCGGCACCGATCTGGGCACTGACAAACTTGACGTCGATGTTCCTGACGGTTGCGACCTCGTCGAGCTTGTCTCGGAAGTACTGCAGTTCCCGTTCTCGACCGACCGTTAGCTCGCCTACCTGGTCGCGGAAGGGGGGCACACCCTTCCGAAGGGCGCTGACTATCTTCAGAGCCTCAGTCTGGCTGAGCATCGGTCTTGTTCCCACGCATTCGGACGTAGCCGTACTGGTTCAGGGTCCAATCGTCCAGGACCACCGGAAAAGCGAGACTCGGATCTCGAGCGGCGCTGAATTCGAACTCGGACCGATGCTTCGGATGACGGAGAAGGCACGACAGGTCGGCTCAGAACTCGTCTCGATAGTACGAAACGAGTCGGCCGGCGACTTTCGGTCGATTTGCCCTTGAGCCGGTTATAGACGTCCCTTAGCCGGACGTAGTCGCTCGGGTCGGCCAAGCCGTGGGCATCACTCACAATCGCAGCGAGGCCCGGCAGCGAAAGAATGACACCGGCCTGCGCCCGTCCCCACACCCGCTCATATTCGGACTCCAGCGTCCGAACAATGTCATCGGGATCAAATGACCTGACTTGACGAGCTTGAACCTTGGCGGTCCCATCGCCGGAGAATGAAACCGATACGAGACCATCAATGACAAATCGATCAGGTCCGTCGTTCAGCTAGCGACACCGTCGACGCGCGGCCAGATCCCGGACCGCGGCGCCGACCGATTCTGCAACGGGCTCCCATGCCTCGCTGGACGGCCAGGCGCACATTCCGGATCGGTCCCGCGAACTGGGGATACAGTTCGATGGTCCTCTCCATGCGAGCGTCCGCGAGTAGCCGGCCCATCCGATTCAACCCGCCGCTCCTTCATTGCCTTTACGGCACCTGCCCAAAATGCCCCGGAGGGAGGCGCGCTCTTTCGAGTCGGCGCTGATGGCGCTTTCGGTCTTCTCGACCAGCGAACGTGCCGCGTCCCAAAGAGGTCGATGAATTGGGGCGGCGGCGCCTTCTGGGCCCGAGCTGTCGTCGACCAAGGATGGGTCTCCAAAGCGGCTTGGCTTCAGTGTATCGAGCCGAAGAGCGCTCAATGAGGCGTTGGCCTTTTCGTCGGGGCCCCTCAGCTGAGATGTCGATCGGTTGCCCGGAGCGAGGACTGACGGGTCTCTCAGGGGTGGCCGCGACAGGCGTTGAGCCGTTGCGCTCGGTGATGCGAGCGAGCGTGCCCTCTCGGAGATACTGGCCGAACCGTTCCGATCTGCCGACCCAGGTCGCGATCGATCAAACCGCGCGCCCACAGTCGCGTCGCCTCGCCCACGTCTGAGCGACCCGCAAGCAACCGAAGATTTCGGCCGACCCTCATCCGCAATGAATGCCACGATGTCGCGGTAGATCACCCCACGGGGCTCACGGATGTATCGCCTCCGGACTGGAGGTGACTGCACCGTCAAGGCTGCCTGCCCGCTCACGATGTCAAGGAGTCTTGCGTCACGGGTTTCGACTGGGTCGACCCAGATAGCAATGACTTCAGCCATTGGGACAAGCTCAGGCTCGATGGTGAGGCTGACCTCAGCTGCCGTTGCGTAGGGATGAAGGGGGGCGAAGGCCTCGCGGAGGCGCTCTCCGAATAGCAGGCTCGATTGGTCCAGAGGATTGTCGGCCTGGCTACATGCGAACAGCCGGTTCACGTCATCGACGGTGGCGAGACTCTCCCGCGTCTCGGTCGAAGTCGTGCGCTCCGGCGGAGCGCAGGGTGATCGATACATCCGAAGCTCGCCGTAGCGCGCCCGGCCGGATCTGGAAGGCGATAGGACCATAAGGGTTCGGCATCGCCGTGGCGCCGAACGCATAGGATCGGCCGAAGTCCGCCAAGGTTTACGAACACCTTCGGCCACATTCCCTTAGTGCGATCAGTCGCGTCG
>CAVRAX010000002.1:0-81808 GCA_963719145.1 uncultured Chloroflexia bacterium | reverse complement strand
CCTCGCGTTCTTCGAGGACCGCTTCGAGGGCGCGGCACCGACCGAGCAGGCCCTTCTGCTCGCCATGGCTCGGGCCGGCGGGCGAGCAAGCCTCGCGCGAATTGCTCGCGAAGCCGGTCCGGGAGTCAATGCTGCGGTCGGCTTGCGCCGGCTGATTGACAAGGGCCTCGTGTATCGGCCGACTCGAGCCACCTACGACTTCGCACTGCCGCTGTTCGCCGGCTACCTGCGGCGGCGGCCGAAACTAACAGGCTTATCGTGAGCACGATAAGACCGGCGCAGAGCGCTCGAGCGGCGGGGCGATCGTTCCGAGGCGGCGACGCTCCCCGACCGTCGATCCAGCCGGGTACGCACATCGAGACGCCCGCGATGCGCCTGTCCGAGGTCGCCCGTCGCCTGGCGATCAGCCGAGCCGGCGCGTACCGCCTCGTGCGCTCGGGCCAGCTCCCGGCATCCAAGTCGGCCAAACCTGGCGCGTCCTGCAGGTCCGACTTCGACGCCTACGTCGACGCGAACAGCGTGCCGAGGCCGAGCGGCGCTACCGCGCCGCGCAAGGCGAGGCTGATGGCGACTATCATCGATCGGACCATGGGCGTGGTCCGGCGCGACAAGGGCATCCGGCGAGCAGCCGCGATGGCTCGCCTCGGAGCGCCGCTGGCGTGCGCGCTACGTCGATGCCGACGGCAAGCGGCGGAGCGTCTACTCCTCGACGCCCGGGCGAGCGGGCGCGCGCGAAGCCGCTGCGAAACGCGACGAGGCGCTCCGGAAGGCCTCGCTCGGCATCGTCAACGATCCGCGCCTCACGGTCGGCGACCTCCTCGAGCGCTGGCTGACCGAGGTCGCCGCGCTGAAGCTCCGCCCCTCGAGCCTCGAGCGCTATCGGGGCATCGTGCGCGGGCAGCTCGTCCCGGCGCTCGGACGCGTACCGCTCCAGTCGCTGACCCCGCAGCACGTCGCGCGTGCGTACGCCGAGCTGGCCGCGCCGCGCGAGGTCACCGTCAGCCATGCCCGCGCCCGCCAGACGACGATGCGCGCTCGCTCGGCGGCCTCGCTCCGCTACGCCCACGCGATCCTCCACGGCGCGCTCGAGCAGGCCGTCGCCTGGCGCCTGATCGAGCGCAACCCGGCGGCGGGTGCCGCCCTGCCGCGTCGCAGCCGGCCGGAGATGCGGCCGCTGACGCCCGGCCGAGGCGCGCCGCTTCCTGGCCGCAGCCCGCGGCCATCCGCTCGAGGCGCTGTTCGTGCTGGCGCTGACGACCGGCATGCGCCAGGGCGAGCTGCTCGGCCTGCGCTGGCGCGACGTCGACTGGACTGCCCGCCGCGTCGCGGTCCACCACACCCTCGTCCGGCTGCACGGCCGCTGGTGGCTGGGCGAGCCGAAGACCGCCAAGAGCGCGCGCTCGATCGACCTCACCGACCCGACCCTCGACCTGCTGCGCGCCCACCGCGCCCGCCAGGCGGAGCGGATGCTGGCGCATCGGCCATCGCGCTGACCGACGACGACCTCATCTTCTGCGACGTCTCGGGCGAGCCGCTGTGGGGCCGCCACGTCACCACCCTCCAGTTCAAGGCGCTCCTGCGCGAGGCCGGGCTGCCGCCGATCCGCTTCCACGACCTGCGCCACACCTTCGCCACCCTGCAGCTGACGGCCGGCACCAACCCCAAGATCGTGTCCGAGGTGCTCGGCCACAAGGAGGTCGCGATCACCCTCGACCGCTACAGCCACGCCCTGCCGACGCTGCAGGTCGAGGCGATGGGCCGCCTCGACGCGGTCCTCGGCCGCTCGCCGCTCGACGCGCCCGACGAGGCCGCGACCGAGGCGCCTCGGCCGACGCTGTGGGTCGATCGAGGATCCGACGCCGCCTCGGCCGCCGCACCGGCTGAGCGACGATAAGGGTCCAGATAAGGGACCAAACGCGCGCTCGGCGGACAACGAAGAGGCCCGATCCGAGCGTCAGATCGGGCCGAAAGTGGCGAGATTGGTACCGCATATCGGATTCGAACCGATGATCTCCGCCTTGAGAGGGCGGTGTCCTGGGCCTCTAGACGAATGCGGCACGGACGCCCGCGGTGTCACCACGGCCGGCGGATGATACCAATCGGCCGGTCGGGCTGACAAACGCAGGCGTCCCAGGGGTCGGCAACCGCGCCGCCCGATCGATGTAACTCATGAGAACGGGCACGCCCACGCTCCGCGGAGGGGCGACATCGGCGAATTCAGTGGTCGGCCGAGCTCGAATCGAGCCGATCTGATGACCCAGCTTCATCGAGGTCACGCGGGGGCCGCCTGGCCACGCCGAGGCCGCCGCGGGGCGGACGGTTCGAGCACTCCGCCGCCCCGAACGGCGGCCAGGTCCCCCGCTGCGCGGGACCGGCGCCGCAGGGGCGCCGCGACCTACAGCCGGTTCACCTCGAGGAACGACCGGATCGCCTCGGCCACCTGCTGGAAGCTGCTTTCGCCGAGGACCAGCCCGTAGTGGGAATGTGCCCCGAACGGCTCATAGGGCGCGTCCAGCCACTCGGCCAGCCGTTCCGATGATTCCGCCGGGACGATCGGGTCCAGGCCGGCGCCGATCACGAGGCGAGGCAGCTCCCCGAAGACCCGCCGGTCCACGCGGATGCCCCGCAGCATCGTCCGTCGGGCCCGGCCTGATTCGTGCGGCTTCTGGCCCATGAGGTGCTGGATCCGGAGGATGTCGGCGATCGTCAGGTCGCGGTGATCCCGCTGAAGCTTCTCGGGCAGGGTCTCCCAGCCGATGAGCGAGCGGCCGTAGAGCTCCGGGATCTCGCGGAGCTCGTGCTGGTGCGCCGGGAGGCGGAGCTCGCCCGGGACCTCCGACGAGAGCAGGATGATCGCTGCGATCGGGTGGCGCTCCGCGGCCTTCATCGCCAGGAGGCCGCCCATCCCGTGGCCGATGACGACCACGTCGCTGCCAAGCCGGTCCATGACCGCTCCGACATCGTCGACGTAGAGCTCGAACGACAGCTCCGACGGGTCGGCCGTCTGGCTCCAGTGGTGATTGCGGAGGTTGATCGCGTGGCCCTCCCAGCCCCGGCCGGCGAAGAAGCCCAGGTAGCGCTCCCAGACCCACGACCCGCCAAGCTCGCCGTGGACGAAGAGGAGCGGCTTGCGCCGGCTGCGTCGCTCGGGCAGCCACGACTCGACGTAGATGCCGCGGTCGTGGAGCTCGATCTCGTCCTTCCGAACCGGGCGGCCGTTCGTCGGCGGCAGCTGGGCCCGAGCGAGGATGTCTTCGGGGGTGGAGTCGGGCATCGATTCAGCCCTCCAGCGGGTTGATCACCAGGCCGGTCAGGGCCTTGGGGTAGATGTAGGTGCTCTTCTGGGGCATCACGTCGCCGTCGGCCGCGACCGCCACGATCTCGTGCGCCGGCGTCGGCTCGAGGAGGAACGCCGCGTCGGCGCCGTCGGTGCCGGCATCGACGAGGGCGATGGCCTCGGCCGCGTCCATCGTGTAGCGGATCCGGTCGCCGCCGGCAACCGCGGCCGGTGGGATGCCGGCGCCGAGCTCGAGCGCGGCCGCGAGGAGCGAGACGTCGAGGCGTCGCAGGGCGGCCCCGCCGGCCGGGAGATGGGGGGCCAGGTCGGCCTGCCGGGCCCGGAGGAACACGCCGCCGCGCCGGGTCCAGAGCCCGAAGCGACCGGCGCCGCCCACCCCGCCGCCAAGTGGCCCGAACATGCCGACGAGGGCCTCGGCGGAGGTGTCCGGGTCGACGTCGAACGCCTCCGGCAGGCGGTCGATCAGGCCGGCCACGCCGTCGTCGCCGAGCCCCAGCAGCACCCGATGCGTCGGCAGGATGTCGAGGGCCCCGGCACCCGGCTCCAGGAGGAGCACCAGGACATCGTCCGTGTCCAGGTCGACGTCGTCGGGCAGGCCGACGCGCCGCTCCTGCCCATAGCGCAGGGCCGTCTCGTAGCGGTGGTGGCCATCGGCGATCGTGAGGGGCACGGCCCCCGCCAACCGGCACAGCTCCGTGGCCACGGAATCGTCGGCGCCGACGATCCAGGCCCGGTGCCGGACCCCATCGCCATCGACGAGGTCGGCGACCGGCGGCGTCTCGGCAACGTCCCCCAGCAGCCGGGCGACGCGACCGGACGGATCCTCGTAGGTGGCGACGACCGGGCTGGTGTTCACCCCGGTCGCGCGGAGCAGCTTGTAGCGGTCCTCCTTCGGGCCGGTCAGCGTCCGCTCGTGGGCCCGGATCCCCGCTCCGAACGGTTCGAGCCGGACCCGGCCAAAGAACCCTCGCCGAACGTGCTCCTCGTCGCGACCCGGGAGATGGTAGGTGTCCTCGAGCACGGTGATCGACGGTCGCGGGTCGCGACGCAGCGTGCCGTCTCCCCGCCACGCCCCGAGGAACCTCGCCGCCCGCCGGTAGCAGTCGTCCGGGTCGGCGTCGCCGGGCTCCGCGCTCGGGAGGTCGAGGCGGACGACGTTCCGGGGATCGCGGCCGAGGAGCCGGCGACGCTCGTCCGGCCCGACGACGTCGTAGGGCGGGGCGACGACCGCGGCGAGGTCCGCGACGGCATCCGACGAGTAGCGGAGCGCGCGGAACGGGCGAACAAGGGGCACGAGGACCTCGGCGGCGTGGCCCTGGGCCGGGGCCGGAACCGGGCGCTCGCCCTGGGCATCCCACGGCAACGTCGAGCGCTGGCTCGCGGATCGTACGATAGCGGCCGCCGGACCGCGACCTGACGAGACCCTGTGCTCAAACGCAACTTTTCGGGTTGGTCCCGCGTCGATGCTGCACCCGAAGAGCTCGATCCGCCGCAGGAGTCCTCGTGCCGCTGCTCCGTGCTCTCCCGCTCCCGGTCGCTCTGCCATGGCCGGCGGCACACCTGGCCCGGCGGGCCGCCGCGGTCGCGACCCTGCTCGCCCTGCTCCTCGGGCCGCTGGCCCTGTCGACCGCGGCCGCCGACGCGGTGCAGCTGGAGGCCAGGGTCCTTCTCCAGGGCCACACCCGGGTCGGCTCGTGGATGGCGATCGAGGTCAAGCTCACGAACGGAGGACCGGCCGTCCGCGGCGAGCTCAGGATCGCCGGTGGATCACAGGGCCGAACCCGGTTCTCGGTGGCCGAAGACCTCCCGACGGACTCACGCAAGACGGACGTCCTGTACGCGCAGCCGCCGGCGTTCGGCCGATCGATCAAGGTCGAGCTCGTGTCGGGCAGCACGACGGTGGCCAGCGCCGACGTCGCGTACCTGATCCACGACTCGGCCCAGCTCATCGTCGGCGTGGTGGCCGAGCAGCCGCAGGGCATCATCGGCGAGCTGAACCTCGATCCCAGCCCGAACGGCTCGGCTCCGGCCATCGTGCCCCTCGGAGCGGCCGACCTGCCCGAGCGCGTGGAGGGCTGGGCGACGCTCGACCGGCTGATCTGGCAGGACGTCGACAGCAGCAGCCTCACCGATGCCCAGCTGGCGGCGCTCCGGGGCTGGATCGCCGGCGGGGGCCGGCTCGTGATCGCCGGTGGGACGGCGGGGATCGGCACCCTGTCGAGCTTCCCGGACGACCTCCTCCCCTACCGGCCGACGGCGACCGTCGACATCGCCCCGGCCTCGATCGCCGGGCTGGTGGGCCCGCTGCCGCCCGACGCCGCCGACCTGCCAGCGCTCGCCGGTACGCTGGGGGCGGGCCGGGCCCTGGCGACCTCGGGCGACCGGGTCGTCGCCGGCCAGCTCGACTACGGGAGCGGCGGCGTCACCCTGATCGGCTTCGACCCGACGACCGACTGGCTCGCCCGGGGCAAGGACATCGAGGCGATGTGGCGCCAGTACCTGCCGAATTGCACGGCCGGCGGACCGGTCATCTCCGCCGACGACAGCCAGATCGTGGGCGCCGTGTCGCAGCTGGCCTCCCTCGCCCTGCCGCCGATCGGCGGCCTCATCGCGATCCTGGGTGGCTACATCCTCCTCATCGGCCCGGTCAACTACCTCGTCCTGCGGCGCCTCGACCGACGCGAGCTGGCCTGGGTCACGATGCCGGTCCTCATCGTCGGTTTCGCGATCGCTGCCTACGTGTTCGGGACGGCGCTCCGGGGCAATGACCTGATCGTCAACGAGGTGGCCATCGTCCGGGGCGCGCCGGGGGCGGCCGAGGGCACGGCCCAGGTCTACCTCGGGATCTACTCGCCGGCGCGGGCGACCTACCAGGTCCAGGTCCCGGGCGGGGCCCTCCTGGCGGCCCCGATCAGCGGTGACTTCGTGGTCGGCGGCAGCTCCGGGACGCTCGATGTCGTCCAGGGCGATCCGGCCGTCGTCCGCGACCTCGAGGTCGGCTTCTCGTCGATGCGGACGATCCGGGCCGAATCGGCGACGACCGTCCCCCTCATCGACGCCCGGCTCACGCTCAACGAGGGCACGCTCAGCGGCACGATCCGCAACCAGTCGACCGAGACCCTCGAGCATGTGGCCGTGGTCCTCGGCGGCTCGGTCGTCGTCGTCGGCGACGTCACCCCCGGTTCGGAGAAGGAGGTCAAGCTGCGGCCGGCCGGAAATCCGTTCTTCGAATTGCTGTCCGATCGGGTCTTCGGCCAGGTCTTCTTCGGCGATTCGTCGCAGCTCACCGACGACAGCCTGCGGACGCGCGTCCGGCACGCCGTCCTGGACCAGCTCACCTACGACCCCAACTGGGGCAATCTCGGCGCGCTCGACGCGGCCGGGCCGGTGGTCCTGGCCTGGGGCGAGGGCGACGTCCTCGACGTCCAGATCCAGGGCCAGACGGCCCGCCGGAACGCGAACGTCCTCTACTACTACCCGGTCGACCTCGCGATCAGCGGCGCGACGACATTCGCCAGCGACCTCGTCCGGTCGACGGTCGTGTCGGCCGATGCGGCCTTCTTCAGCAAGGACCCCTTCTCGCTCAACATGGGCGCCGGCACGGCCACGATCGCCTACCAGCCGATCTCGTTCGACGGCTCCATCGCGGCGACGGGCATTCAACTGGCCATGAACTTCGGCGGCGGTTCGTTCCCGAGCGCCGCGGCGCTGGCCATCGAGCCGCTCGGCGTGGTTCCCGTGCCGTGCACGGACCAGACGGGCCTGGAGCCGGCCGGCTGCGAGCTGCCGCGATTCGACGGGGTCCCCGAGGTCGAGATCTTCGACCGCACCGGTGACGGAACGTGGGCCCGCCTGCCGCACCTCGGCCAGGGATCGGCCTACAGCATCACGAACCCCGAGCGGTATGTCGATCCGGCGACCGGCCGGGTCCTCCTGCGCTTCGTCGTCGACCAGAAGGACAGCGGCGCGGGATTCCAGTTCAATATCGCCATCAGCGGAGTGATCTCATGACGGCGATCGTTCGATCCGAGGGTCTCGTCAAGCGCTACGACCGCACGCTCGCGGTCGCCGGCATCGATCTCGACATCCAGGCCGGCGAGATCTTCGGCCTCGTCGGGCCGAACGGGGCCGGCAAGACGACCACGCTGCGGATCCTGGCCACCCTGCTTGGCCCGACGGCCGGCGACGCCGAGGTCGCCGGCTGGAGCGTTCTCCGGAACCCGAACGAGGTCCGTCGCGTCATCGGGTTCATGCCCGACGTCTTCGGGGTCTACGACGACATGCGCGTCTGGGAGTACCTCGACTTCTTCGCCCGCTGCTACGGCCTGCCCGCGGCGGCGCGCCGGCGGATCATCGGCGACCTCCTCGAGCTCGTCGATCTCGCCGACAAGCGGGGCTCGTACGTCCAGGGCCTGTCGCGGGGCATGCAGCAACGGCTCTGCCTCGCCCACGCGCTCGTCCACGACCCGCAGGTCCTCCTCCTCGACGAGCCGGCGTCCGGGCTGGACCCACGGGCCCGGGTCGAGCTTCGTGAGCTCCTCCGCGAGCTGCGGACGCTGGGCAAGACGATCCTGATCAGCAGCCACATCCTGCCCGAGCTCGAAGAGCTCTGCACGAGCGTCGCGATCGTCGATCGCGGCCGGGTGCTCGCCGCGGGCCGGATCGCCGACATCGAGCAGCGCCTGCGGGTCGGCGCCGTCCTCCGGGCCAGGGTCCTGGCCGAGGGGGAAGCCCTGGAGGCGGCCCGGGCCTGGTTCGACGGTCAGCCCGAGGTCGCCTCGTCAGCGATCCTGCCCGACGGGACGGTGGAGCTCGGCTTCCGCGGTGACGAGGTCGCCACCGCGGCGCTTCTCCGGGCCGCGATCAGCGCGGACATCCCGATCGCGACCTTCGCGCGAGCCGCGAGCGACCTCGAAGAGCTCTTCCTGCAGGTCACCGGCCAGGACGAGCCGGAGACGAGCCCGGAGGTGGCAGCATGACCGCGGCGACGATCGGGGCGAGGATCCGGCGGCTGGCGCCGCGGATCGCCATGCCGGGAGTCACCGCGATCGGGGTGAAGGAGCTGCGGGGGCGGATGCGGGGCCGGCGGGCCTTCGTCAGCGTGACGATCTACGTCGTCCTCGTTGCCGGCTTCGCCTGGATGGTCGGTCGGATCCTCGAGGAGAACGCTCGGAACCAGCTCGCCTTCGGCGCCATCGACGCGACCTACCAGTCGGCGAGCATCGGGCGCGGCATCTTCGACGCGCTGATGCTCCTCCAGACCCTGATGATCTGCGTCCTCGCCCCGGCCTCGACGGCCGGGACGATCAGCAGCGAACGCGAGAAGCAGACCTTCGACCTCCTCGCGGCGACCCCGATCTCATCGGTGGCGATCGTCGCCGGCAAGCTCCTCAGCGCCCTGACCTGGGTCTTCGTCCTCATCCTTGCCTCGATCCCGGTGGCCGCCCTCGTCTTCGTCTACGGCGGCGTGGCGCCCGACGACCTCCTGCGTGGCTACCTCATGCTCTTCGTGACGGCGATCGCCTTCGGCGCGCTCGGGGTCTTCTTCTCCTCGCTGCTCCGACGGAGCGGCGCCGCCACCGGCCTGACCTTCGTCGGGGTCCTCGTCGCGACCGTCGGGCTGACCTTCGTGTGGATCTTCCTCCGGGTCACCGAGGCGAACAACCTCAACGCGGTCGATCTTGCCGCGGGGCGACCTCCCGAGGCCCTGCTCTACCTGAACCCGTTCGTGGCCCAGGTTGACGTCGCTTGCGGGGCGGAGGGGAATACCGGCAGCTGGTGCTCCATCATCGACGAGGTCACCGGGACGACCACGAACTTCGGCCAGGCGGTCCCCCTCCGAGCCCAGGCCGTCCCGGTCGGACCAGTAGTCGGGAAGGGCGGCTTCGTGGGGCCGGCCGGCGTCCCTGTGCCGATGCCGGCGGTCAACGGCGGTGGCCCGGTCATCGTCGACCAGGCGGGCGGCGACGTCGCGGCGGTCGACCTGCTGGGCATCCAGCGCGACCGCTACTGGCCCCGCAGCGCGCTGGCGCTCCTGCTCCTCGCGGTCGGCTTCACCGCCGCCGCGGTGCAGCTCGTCAGCCCGACCAGGCGCGTGCGGGTTCGCCTGCCGCGCCTGCCGGGCAGGCCCCGGCGATCACGGCCGGAGGCACCCGCCGAATGAGGCGGCCGCCGATCCACGTCCGCCTTTCGTCGCCGCGTTGGCCGCGCCTGCGCCGGTCGCCGGACGCCCCCGGCGCCCCGGCGCCGATCCTGCATGTCCCGGTCGACCCTCGAACGGCGCTCACCGGCCCCCTGGACCCGGAGCTGGAGCGGATCCGTGTCGGCCTGCGACCCCACCGCCGTCGGCTCTGGCTGCGCCGGATCGTCCGGCGGGCCTGGATCGCCCTCGCCGGCGTGGCGATCGCGGAGCTGATCCTGTGGACCGCGGCCAGGCTGGCACCCATCGAGGCGGCGCCGGCGGTCGGATCCGTGATCCCGCTCCTCGGCCTCGCGGCCCTGGTGGCTGCTGCCGTCCGAGCGCGCCCCACACTGGGCGAGACAGCCCTCGCGGTCGATCGCGAGGGCGGGCTGGGCGACCGCGTCGCAAGCGCTCTCGCGCTCGCCGTCGCGATCCCGACGGCCGCGGGGCCCGCGGACGATGACTCAGCGATCGACCGGGCCGCCGCGGAGCCCGATCAGGAGGCCGAGGAGCGTCGGTTCGTCCGGAAGCAGCGGCGCGACGCGCTCGGCTCGCTCCGCGTCGTCCGAGCCGACCTCTTCCGGCCCCGCCTCTCCCGCCGGCCGGCCGCGGTGGCGGTGATGGCGATGCTCGTGCTCGTCCCCGTCACGCTCCTCCCCAACCCCCAGGACGCGGTCATCGCCCAGGCGCGCGCGGTTCGCGACGAGGCCGCCGCCCAGGCCGAGAAGCTGGACGTCCTGGCCACCGAGCTCGAGAGCAAGGGCACGAACGCGGAGGATCCGCGGACGCGGCTGGCCAAGGAGCTCCGCGACCTCGCCCGGCAGCTCCGCGCGAATCCCGGCGACCTGAACACCAACCTGGCCAAGCTGGGGGCAACCGAGGCCTCCCTCCGCTCCCAGCTCAATCCGGCCAACGAGCAGCGGGCCGGGGCCCTGGCGACCCTGAGCCGTGGCCTGTCGAGGGCGGCGACCGGCAACGAGGCTGCCAACCCGGACGGCGACCCGGAGCAGGCGAGCAGCGACCTCGAGGACGTCGGGGCGAAGCTCGATGAGATGACCGACGCCCAGCGGCAGGACCTCGCCCGCCAGCTGACCGAGCTGCAGTCGACCGCCAGCCAGGTCGGTGGCGCGGCCGCACAGGCCCTCAAGGACGCGGCCCAGAGCCTGGCCCAGGGCGACACGGCCGGCGCCCGGGAGGCCCTCGACCGGCTCTCCCAGGCGCTTACCGACACGAAGAGTTCCGTAGCCACGAACCGCGACCTGGCGAGTGCCGCGAACCGTCTCCAGGACAGCCGGCGTGACCTGGCCAACGCCGGTCAGGCAGGCCAGGGCGGGCAGTCGGGGCAGTCCGGCCAGTCGGGGCAGGGCGGCCAGCCGGGGCAGGGCGGCCAGCCGGGCTCGAGCGGCAATCCCGGATCGAGCGGCAATCCCGGATCGAGCGGCAGCCCGGGGAGCAGCGGCCAGGGTGGTCAGGCCGGCTCGAGCGGGAGCCCGGGCGCCGGCGGTCAGAGCGGGCAAGGGGGCCAGTCCGGCCAGGGCGGCCAGTCAGGCCAAGGCGGGCAGTCAGGCCAAGGCGGGCAGTCAGGCCAAGGCGGGCAGTCAGGCCAGGGCGGGCAGTCCGGCCAAGGCGGGCAGTCAGGCCAAGGCGGGCAGGGCCAGGGCGGAGGCTCGATCGGCGGCGGTGGCTCGAACGCGAGCTACCTCGGCTCCGGGATGGGCGGCAACGGCCGCGTCGGTGGACCGGTCAATCCCAACCGGCCTGCCCAGCTCGGCGACGACCTCAGCAGCGTCTTCGCCCCATTCGACCGCCTCGGGCGGCCCGGCGATCCGTCGTACATCTCCGGGACCGGCGGCTCCGGCCAGACGACACAGGGCAACCAGCAGGGCCCGGGCACGGACCCCGGCTCGTACGTCCCGTACTCGCAGGTCTTCAGCGACTTCTTCCAGTACGCCCTGACGACGCTCGACCGGGGCTACGTGCCGCTGTCGATCAAGGACTACGTCCGCGACTACTTCAGCTCGCTCGACCCGACCAACTAGACATCCCGGCGCGGCGGGTCGTGCCGGAGCGGAGGACCCGATGGAAACGACGACCAAGGAGCCGGGCGAGGCTCCCCGACTCACGCCCGAAGCCTTCGCCGACCGTGCGACCGCGATCGAGCGGGAGGTCGGCCGCGTCATCGTCGGCCAGCGCGAGCTCGTGCGCCAGACCGTCACCGCCCTCCTGGCCAACAGCCACGTCCTGCTCGAGGGCGTCCCCGGCCTCGGCAAGACGATGCTCGTCCGGACGATCGCCGACGTCATCGACTGCGCCTTCAACCGGATCCAGTTCACCCCGGACCTGATGCCGGCCGACATCACCGGCACGAACATCCTCGTCGAGGAGGACGGCAAGCGGATCTTCCGCTTCCAGTCCGGCCCGATCTTCGCCAACCTCGTCCTGGCCGACGAGATCAACCGGGCGACCCCGAAGACCCAGTCCTCGCTGCTCGAGGCGATGCAGGAGCACCAGGTCACGGTCGCCCGCCAGCGCTACACGCTCGAGCCCCCGTTCTTCGTCCTGGCCACCCAGAACCCCCTCGAGATGGAGGGCACGTACCCGCTGCCGGAGGCGCAGCTGGACCGCTTCCTGTTCAAGGTCATGGTCCCCTTCCCATCGGAGGAAGACCTGATCACGATCATGGACCGCACGACCGGCGCCGACGCGCCGACCGCGAGCAAGGTCTGCACCGCGGCCGAGGTCGTCGAGATGCAGCGCCTCGCCCGGGCCGTCCCGATCGCCCCGCACGTCACGGCCTACGCGGTGAGCCTGCTGTCGGCGACCCACCCGGACCAGCCGCGGGCGCCCGAGATCGTCCGCGAGTACGTCCGCTACGGCGGCTCGCCGCGCGGCGCGCAGGCGCTCGTCACGGCGGGCAAGATCTACGCCCTCCTCGACGGCCGCTTCAACGTCGCGATCGACGACGTCCGGGCCGTCGCCATGCCCTCCCTGCGGCACCGGATCATCCTCAACTTCGAGGGCGAGGCCGAGGGCATCACCTCCGAGGCCATCATCCGATCCATCCTCGACGCCGTGCCCGCCCCGGCGGTCGAGTAACGCTCGCTCCGCTCGCGACGCGACCATGCTGCACCTCTCAGGAGCGACCGGGCTCTGATGGACGGTCCGCCGGCGACGCCGCTCCCCGGCGCCGGCGGCCCGGCGGCCGAACCGCGAGCCCGCGGTGCCGCGGCCGAGCCGCGAGCCCACGGCGCCGCGCGCCCGGCCTTCCTGCCTTCCGACCTCGATCCGACGGTCTTCGACGAAGGGTTCCTGCGCCAGCTGGAGCGCCTCCAGGTCCTCATGCGCGCCCCGGTCCGGGGCGGCCTCAAGGGCGGCCGCCGATCCGTCAAGCGTGGGCAGTCCGTGGAGTTCGCCGACTTCCGCGATTACAGCCTCGGCGATGACCTCCGCCAGCTGGACTGGAACGTCCTGGCCAGGCTCGAGAAGCTGTTCATCAAGCTCTACGTCGAGGAGGAGGACGTCACGATCCACTTCCTCGTCGACGCCAGCGCCTCGATGGAATCCGGGCACCCGTCCAAGCTCCTCTTCGCGAAGCGGGCGGCGGCGGCGCTCGGCTACATCGGGCTGGCCTCCGAGGATCGGGTCGCGATCACCGCCCTCGGCGGCCGGGCCGGCCGGAGGCAGGTCGCCCTGCGCGGCTCCGGGCGGGTGTTCCGGCTCCTCTCGGCGCTCTCGGGGATCGTCGCGGCCGACGGGCCGAC
This sequence comes from uncultured Chloroflexia bacterium, assembly GCA_963719145.1. GTDB lineage: Bacteria > Chloroflexota > Limnocylindria > Limnocylindrales > CSP1-4 > UBA5189. The sequence continues at coordinate 68,568 of CAVRAX010000002.1, read as the reverse complement.
GGACCTGCAGGCGGCGACACGCCACTCCGCCGCCCAGCTGACGGGACGAGGCGTCATCGTGCTCCTGTCCGACCTCCTCGACCCCAACGCCGACCGGGTCATCCGGGAGCTCGCGGCAACGGGCTCGGAGCTGATCATCCTCCACCTCCTCTCGCCCCAGGAGCTGGAGCCGGCCATGGAAGGCGACCTCCGGCTCGTCGACGTCGAGACGGGCGACGGCATCGATGTCACCGTCGACCTCGCCACGCTCGACGGGTACAAGGCCCGCCTGGCGGCCTGGCGCGAGGGCTTCGCCGATCTCGCCGCGCGGCGTCGGGCGACCTACGTCCCGCTCTCGACCGATGTCCCCCTGACGGAGCTGATGTTCGCGGAGCTGCGGCGCCGCCAGGTCGTCGGGTAGGCGCCGATGAGCTTCATCTCCCCGCTGGCGCTGCTCGGGCTCGCGTTCCTGCCGGCCGTCGTGGCGATGTACCTCCTCAAGCTCCGGCGCGACGAGACGGTCGTGCCGTCGACCCTCCTGTGGCAGCGCCTCGTCGCCGACGTCGAGGCGAACGCCCCGTGGCAGCGGCTCCGCCGGAGCCTCCTGCTCCTCCTCCAGCTGCTGCTCGTCCTGCTCCTCGCGGCGCTGGCCGCGCGGCCGTTCCTCGAGCGACCGGCCGGCCTGGCCCGGGACATCGTCCTCGTCATCGACACGTCCGCGAGCATGGCCGCCACGGACGTCGCCCCCGACCGCCTGACGGCGGCCAAGCAACTGGCGGTGGACGCGCTCCGGGACCTGCCGGCGGGCGGCAAGGTCAGCGTCGTGGCTGCGGGCCGGACGGCCCGGGTCGTCGTCAACGCCACCACCGACCTCGGGCGCGTGCGGGCCGCGGTCGAGGACCTCGCGGTCACGCCGGCCACCGGCGACCTGGGCGACGCCCTGACCCTTGCCGATGCGCTGGCAGCGCGGTCGGCGGACGCCGAGATCGTCGTCGCGACGGACGCGGCGCTCGCCAGCCCGCCGACCACCGCGCTCGAGCACACCGTCAAGGTGCTCCAGGTCGGCCGGGACCGGAAGAACCAGGCGATCGTGGCCCTGGCCGTCCGGCAGGGCGCGTCGGGGGTCACCCGGTCCGTCTTCGTCAGCGTCGCCAACCTCGACATCGAGCCCGCCCAGCGACGGCTCCAGCTCTACGGCGACGGGGTCCTCCTCGAAGCCCGCGACATCGTCCTCGACCCGCAGGCGCGATCCGAGGCGATCATCGACGACGTGCCGGCCGATGTCGGGGTCGTGGAGGTCCGGCTGGCCGCCGAGACGGAGGGCGCCGGCGACGCCCTGGCCCTCGACGATCGAGCCTGGGCCGTCGTGCCACCCGAACGGCTGCGCCGGATCCTCCTGGTGGCGGATGGCGACCCGTATCTCGAGACGGCGCTCACCTACCTGCCGAACACCGAGCTCTACGGCGTCTCCCCGGCGGACTACGGCCCGTCCACCCACCCGGAGCTGTTCGACCTGATCATCTTCGAGGGGACGGTCCCCGCCGAGCTGCCGCCGACTGCCGTCCTGGCGATCGCCCCGGCCGCGACGAGCCCGCTCGGCGAGGTCCTCGGATCGCTGGAGGATCCCGGCATCGGGTCGCTCGACCCGGACGAGCCGATCCTCCGCTACGTCGACCTGTCGACGACCCACGTCGGGACCGCGACGAAGCTCGCCCTGCCGGCCTGGGCCCGGACGGTCATCCCGGGCCCAGGCGGCGCTCCCCTCCTCTACGCCGGCGAGCTCGACGGCCGGAGGGCCGCGGTCCTCGCGTTCGAGCCGCGCCAGTCCGACCTGCCCCTCCAGGTCGCGTTCCCGATCCTCGTCTCGAACCTCGCCGGCGAGCTGATGGGCGGCTCGGCGGCGCCGACCGAGGCCGTCGCCCCCGGCGACCCGGTCAGCCTGCCGCTGCCGGCCGGGGCGACCTCCCTGAAGGTGACACGACCCGACGGCTCGGTGGTCGAGCTGCTCCCGGGCACGAGCGGCGGGGCGAGCGTCTCGTTCAGCCAGACCGACGAGCTCGGCGTCTACACCGCGGTCCCCGTGTATCCGGACGCGACCGCGACCCCCGCTGGTACCGCCACGCCGAGCCTGGCGCCGACCGGTTCGGCCGGGGCGACGCCCGCCGCCTCGACCGGCGGCTCCCCCACCCCCGTGCCGACCGCGCCGCCGGCCGATCCGAACGCCCCGAGCCGGTTCGCCGTCGACCTCTTCGACCCGAGCGAGTCGAACATCGCCCCGGGCTCGGCGGCCGCGATCGAAGCCCTCGGCGGGGCGGCGGGCGCGGCGTCCCCGGCCCCGAGCGAGTCGGGTGCCGCCTCCGCCTCTCCGGGTGCCGCCGGGTCGCCCACCGCGACGGGTGCCGGAGCGGCGGGCGCGGCGGCGAATCGCCCGCCGGCCCGGGATGAGCTGTGGGTCCCGATCGTCCTCCTCGTCCTCGTGATCCTGCTGGCCGAGTGGGTGGTCTACCAGCGAGACGCGGTGACGCGGCTCTGGCGCGGCCTTCGGGCGCGTCTCGGTCGAGCCGAACCCGCCCCGACGGGCGGGCCGGGCCGGGGGCCGTAGATGGGCATCCGCTTCGAAGCGCCGGCCTGGCTCCTGCTCCTGGTCCCCGCCCTCCTCGTCACGTTCGTGCCCCACCTCGCCGCGAGACGCCGGATGGGAACGGCACGGCGGCGGGTCGCGATCGCCGTCCGGACCGTTCTCCTGACCGCCCTGGTCTTCGCCCTGGCCGGCTTCGAGCTCGTCCTGCCAGTCGACCGCCTGGCGACAGTCTTCGTCGTCGACCTCTCCGATTCGGTCGGCAACGACGGCCACCAGAGCGCCCTCGCCTTCGTCCGGGAGAGCCTCGCGGCGATGCCCGACGGGGACGCCGCCGGCGTCGTCGCCTTCGGGGCGGACGCCCTCGTCGAGCGGCTGCCCGAGGAGCTCCGGACGATCGACCGGCTCCGGTCCACGCCGGTGACGGCGGCGACCGACATCGGGGCCGCCCTGCGGCTGGCGTCGGCCCTCTTCCCCGACGAGATGCAGAAGCGGATCGTCCTCATCTCGGACGGCAACGACACGACCGGCCGGGGCCAGCAGGAGGCGGCCCTGGCGGCAGCCCGGGGCATCCAGGTCGAGACCCGCGTCGTCGGGCTCGAGGCCCGCGACGAGGTCACCGTGGAGCGGCTCAAGACGCCCTCGACGGCCCGCCTCGGCGAGACGATCGAGGCCGTCGCCACCATCGACTCGAGCGTTGCCCAGCCGGCCACCGTCCGCCTCTACGCCGACGGGCAGCTCGTGGCCACGAACGCCCTCGACCTCGCCGCGGGCTCAAAAACGATCACCTTCGACGTCAAGCCCGCCGACGCCGGCTTCCACACCTTCCGGGTCGTCGTCGAGGCGGCCCGGGACACCTTCAGCCAGAACAACCGGGCCGATTCGAACACCATCATCAAGGGCGAGCCCCGGATCCTCGTCCTCGCCGGCGACGAGGCCGTCGCGGCCGAGCTCGTCGCGGCCCTCGAGACCGAGCAGCAGAACGTCGACTCCATCGTCCCGGAGGCGCTGCCGTCCGACCTCGCCGGCCTGGCCACCTACGACAGCGTCGTGCTCGTCGACGTGCCCCGGATCCGCCTCTCGGACCGCCAGCTCGCCGCCCTCCAGGTCTACGTCCGGGACCTCGGCCGGGGCCTGGTCATGGTCGGCGGTCCCGAGAGCTACGGCGCCGGCGGCTACACCAAGACGCCGATGGAGGAGACCCTCCCGGTCGACATGGGCGTCCGCAATCGCCAGCAGCAGCCGGACGTCGCCCTCGTCGTCGTCATCGACAAGTCGGGCTCGATGGACGCCTGCCACTGCAACTCGTTCAACGGCGGCAACCCCGGCGGCAGCACCGGCATCGGCGGGGTCCGGAAGGTCGACATCGGCAAGGAGGCGATCCTGCGGGCCGCGGCGGCGATGACCGCCCGCGACGAGCTCGGCGTGGTGGCCTTCGACTCGGCCGCCCACTGGGCGGTCCACACCCAACCGCTCGGTCAGATCTCGGACCTCCAGGGCAGCATCGCCGGGATCAACCCGAACGGCACGACGAACATCTACGCCGGGCTCAACGAGGCGGTCGGCGAGCTCGAGAAGGCCACCGCCACCCGACGCCACATCATCCTGCTGACCGACGGCTGGTCCACCTCCGGCCAGTACGACGAGATCCTGGCCCGGATGAAGGCCGACGGGATCACCCTCTCGACGGTCGGCGCCGGCGGTGGCGCGAACCCCTTCCTCGAGCAGCTCGCCAACCAGGGCGGGGGCCGCTTCTACGCCGCGGCGAACCCGGCCTCCATCCCCGACATCTTCCTCAAGGAGACCGAGCAGGTTGCCGGCCAGCAGATCATCGAGGAGCCGTTCTTCCCGATCCAGACGAGCACCTCGCCGATCCTCCGGGGCCTCGACCAGGGCTTCCCCGAGCTCCTCGGCTACAACGGGACGACGATCAAGTCGGCCGCCCAGCAGGTCCTCGTCACGGCCCGCGACGACCCGCTCCTGGCCCAGTGGCAGTACGGCCTCGGGCGGTCGGTCGCCTGGACGTCCGACTCCACCGGCCGGTGGGCCAGGAACTGGATCGGCTGGCCGGGCTTCTCGAAGTTCTTCAGCCAGCTCGTGGGCTGGACCTTCCCGGGCGAGGAGACCGGCGGCATCGAGGCGTCATTCGAGACGGTCGACGGCCAGACACGGCTCCACGTCCAGTCGGTCGAATCGGACGGCTCGCCGCGCGACTTCTACACGACCTCGGCTGTGCTCGTGGGGCCGTCGCTCGAACCGGTCGAGGCGGACCTGGACCAGGTCGCGCCGGGGGTCTACGAGACGAACCTCGGCGAGATCGAATCGGGCGCCTACGCCGTCCGGATCAGCCAGATCCGGGCGGGGGCGACGCCGCTCGGCCGGACCGTCGGCCTCGTCGCCCCGATTGCCGCCGAGTACCGGATCCTCGGCGCGAACGAGCCGCTCCTGGCGACCCTCCGGGCCGCGACCGGCGGCCGCGAGATCCTGACGGCCGAGCAGCCCTGGACGCACGACCTCACCGCGACCTCGTCGTTCACCGAGCTGTGGCCGTGGCTGCTCGTCCTGGCCCTGCTGCTGTGGCCGCTGGACATCGCCCTGCGACGCGTGTCGATCGGGCGGCGCGAGCTGGCCGATGCCCGTGAATGGGTCCGACGGGCGTGGCGGGCGCGGGACGCGGCCGCGCCCCGGACAGCGTCGGCGACGGGAATGCTGGCGGCCCGTGACCGAGCGGCGGGGGCGGCGGCGCGCGCCGCGATCCTCCGCGCGGCCGAGGGTGGTGTCGTCGCGACTGCCCCCACCGCACCGAGCGCCATGGCTGGGCCGGGACGCGCGAGCACCCCCATCCCGACACCGCCTTCGGCCCGCGCGGGCTTGCCGCCGCCGGCGGCCGCCCCACCGGACACGGCGCCCGTCGCGGAGGCCGACGATGCTGCACTCCCGTCGGCCCACGACACCGATACCCTCGAACGGCTGCGGGCGGCGAAACGGCGGGCCCGCGGCGGCTAGGCTGTCAGGCGGCTGCGGTCCGATTCGATGGAGGCGGTGATGTTCCAGCAGGAGTTCGATGCCGGCGAGGGCCAGGCGGTCGTCGTGTACCAGTCGGACGACACCGGGACCGAGATCGAGGCGGCCTCGCTCCTGGCCGCCATCGCGGCCGATGCCGCACAGCGGGCCCGACAGGGCCGCCGGATCGTCACGATGACCTCGATCCCGCTGCGCCACAGCGGCGCCTTCATGGGCCGCGAGGGCAGCGGCTTCGAGACGAAGGTCGCGGTCGTCGTGGTGTACGGGGACCAGCCGGGATAAGGGCCGGTGCGACCAGGTCCTGGTCCGAGCCTGGCGTCGCGTGGCAAACCCCCGGACCCGGAGGGCCGCCTCGACGCCGGACCGCGGCGGGTGCGACCTGCCTGCGCTACCGTGCCGGCATGACGCCCGATGTCCTGTGGTCGCCGCCCTCCGATGTGCGGGCGCGGAGCCGGATGGGCGCCTACCTCGCCTGGCTCGAGGCGAGCCTCGGGCTTCGCTTCGCGACGTACGACGAGGCCTGGCGATGGTCGGTCGATGACCCAGGTGCGTTCTGGACGAGCGTCTGGCGGTACTTCGAAGTCGAGGCGGACGGCGCCATCGGGGCCGACGGCATGCCCGGGGTCGCCCTCGCCGACCCGGCGATGCCCGGCGCGCGCTGGTTTCCCGGCACGACCCTGAACTACGCGGAGCATGCCCTCCGCCTGTCCGGCCGCGGTCCTGACGACGTCGTCGTCGTCGGTCGATCCCAGACCCGCGGGCCGTGCGAGCTGACCGCCGCTCAGCTCCGCGACCAGGTCGCTTGCTGCCGGGCCGGGCTCGCGGCGCTCGGCGTCGGGCGTGGCGATCGCGTGGCGGCGTTCCTGCCGAACATCCCCGAGGCGATCGTGGCCCTGCTCGCGACGGCGAGCCTCGGCGCAACCTGGACCTCGTGCGCGCCCGAGTTCGGCACCCGCGCGGTCATCGACCGATTCGGCCAGGTCGAGCCGCGGATCCTGCTCGCGGTCGACGGCTATCGCTACGGTGACCGGGACGTGGACCGGACGGCCGAGCTGGCCGAGATCCGGACCGCCCTGCCGAGCCTCGACGCGACCGTCGTGCTGCCGTACCTCGACCCGGCCGGGGTTGCTGCGGTCCCAGGTGCCGTGCGCTGGGACGACCTCCTGGGGGAGACCGGGCCGCTCGACTTCGAGCGCGTGCCGTTCGACCACCCGCTGTACATCCTGTATTCGTCCGGGACCACGGGTCTGCCGAAGCCGATCGTCCACGGCCACGGCGGGATCACCCTCGAGCACCTCAAGGCCCTGGCGCTCCACACCGACCTCGGCCCGACCGACCGCTTCTGTTGGTTCACCACGACCGGCTGGATGATGTGGAATTACCTCGTCTCGGGGCTCACCGTCGGAAGCACCGTCGTGACGTTCGACGGAGACCCGGCGCATCCCGACCTCTCGGGCCTGTGGCGCCTGGCCGCCGAGACCCGGACCACCTACCTCGGCACGAGTGCGCCGTACCTGATGGCCTGCCGCAGGGCCGGCCTGGCCCCCGGCCGCGACCTCGACCTGTCCGCCCTCCGCGGCGTCGGCTCGACCGGCGCGCCGCTGCCGGCCACCGGCTTCCGGTGGGTGGCGGACGCGGTCTCGCCGAGCATTCCCCTCGGCTCGCTGAGCGGCGGAACTGATCTCTGCACCGGCTTCCTCGGCCCGAGCCCGCTCGTGCCGGTCTGGGCGGGCGAGATCAGCTGCCGGATGCTCGGCGCCCGGGTCGAGGCCTTCGACGAGGCGGGTCGGTCGGTCATGGGGCAGGAGGGCGAGCTCGTCATCACCGCGCCGATGCCGTCGATGCCGGTCGGGCTGTGGGCCGACGCCGACGGGTCACGACTCCGAGCCGCGTACTTCGACACGTACCCGGGTGTCTGGCGTCACGGCGACTGGCTGACGATCACCGAGCGGGGCTCCTGCGTCATCAGCGGCCGCAGCGACGCGACCCTCAAGCGCGGCGGCGTACGGATCGGCACGGCCGAGTTCTACGGCGTCGTCGAGGCCCTGCCCGAGGTCGCCGACAGCCTCGTCGTCCATCTCGAGGACCCCGGCGGTGGCGCGGGCGAGCTGTTGTTGTTCGTCGTGGCGCGGGACGGTCGCGCCGTCGATGACGAGCTGTGCCAGCGGATCGCGCGCGAGTTGCGGAGCGAGCTCTCACCACGTCACGTCCCCGACGAGATCGTCGCGGTGCCCGCGGTCCCGCGGACCCTGTCCGGGAAGAAGCTCGAGGTGCCCGTCAAGCGGATCCTTCTCGGGATGCCGCCCGAGGCCGCGGCGTCGAAGGACGCGCTTGCCGATCCCCGGTCGCTGGATCCGTTCGAGGCGCTCGCCGCGGCGCGCCTGACCAGAGCTCGGGGCGATGCCTGAGCGGCGCGGCCGCGGCCCTCGTCGCTGGGCCGCGCTCGCCCTGCTTGCCACGGCGCTGCTGCTCGCCGGCTGCGGCGCGATCCTCGAGAGCCCACCCGAGCCGACGCCGCTCGACTTCCCGGGCATTGCCGGCCAGCTCGAGAGTCGCGGCGTCCTGGTCGACAGCTACGCGTCCGGCGACGCCGGCTGCGACGACGCGACCCTGACCCCGACGGCGATCGGTTTCGAGGCCTCGGGGCTCGGCGTGACCGACCCGGTCCGGCTGCGGGTCTACATCTTCCGGAACGCCGAGGCCTACGACCGGCGCCGGGCCGATGTCGACACCTGCGTCGCCGCCTGGGCGACCGATCCCGCGACGTTCGAGCTCATCGACGCCCGGCCGTTCGTGCTCGCCGGCCAGGGGCCCTGGCCGGACGCGTTCAAGGCCGCGATCCGCGAGGCCCTGACCGCGGCAGCCGGGAACGGCGGCTGAGGCCCTGGGGAGGCCCGGCTCTCGGTCCCAGTCGCGCCGGGCGCCTCAGACGATCCGGAGGCCGAGGATCTTGCGGGCGATGACGAGGCGCTGGATCTGGCTGGTGCCCTCCCCGATCTCCGTCAGCTTCGCGTCGCGGAGGTAGCGCTCGACCGGGTAGTCGGTAACATAGCCGTAGCCGCCGTGGATCTGGATGGCGGCGTTGGTGGCACGACTGGAGACCTCCGAGGCGAAGAGCTTGGCCTCGGCCGCGGCGAGCGAGTAGTCGCGGCCCTGGTCCTTGAGCCAGGCGGCCCGGTAGACGAGGGCGCGGGCGGCCTCGATCTCGGTCGCCATGTCGGCGATCATGAACGCGACCCCCTGGAACGAGCCGATCGGGCGGCCGAACTGCTCGCGCGTCTGGGCGTAGGGGATCGCGGCGTCGAGGGCGGCCTGGGCCAGGCCGAGGGCCAGCGCGCCGATGCTGATCCGGCCGCCATCGAGGATCTTCAGGAAGGTCCGGAAGCCCTGGCCCTGCTCGCCGAGGAGGTTCGCGGCCGGGACCCGGCAGGCGTCGAAGAACAGCTCGCCGGTGGCCGAGCTGTGGAGTCCGAGCTTGTCCTCCAGCCGCCCGACCCGGAAGCCCGGCGTGGCGGCCGGGACGATGAAGGCGCTGATCTCGGCCGAGCCGTCGGCCTTCGAGCCGGTCCGGGCGGTGATCACGTATGTCCCGGCCTGGCCGGCGTTCGTGATGAAGCGCTTGCCGCCGTCGATGACCCACGTCCCGCCGTCGGCGCCGTCTTCGAATCGGGCCGTCGTCCGGGTCCCGCCGGCGTCGGAGCCGGCGCCGGGCTCGGTCAGGCCGTACGCCCCGATGACCGCCCCGCTCGCCATCGGGACGAGGAACTGCTGCTTCTGCTCGTCCGAGCCGGCCTGGTGGATCGGCCCGCAGCCGAGCGAGGTGTGGGCCGCCACGATCAGGCCGAGCGAGCCCCAGACCCGGCCGATCTCCTCGACCGCGATGGCGTAGGCGAGCGTGTCGAGGCCGGCGCCGCCCTCATCCTCGGGAATCGGGATCCCGAGCCAGCCCATCTCGCCGAGGTGGCGGACGATCTCGATCGGGAAGCGCCGCTCGCGCTCGTGCTCGTCGACCTTCGGCGCCACCTCCTGAACCATGTATTCGCGGATGGTCGAACGGAGGAGGGCGTGCTCCGGGGAGAGGTCGAGGTCCATCGGACCGAGCGTAGCACCCGTGAGAACGCGGCGACCTATGGTCGCGAACGCGCCTCCGCCCGCCTCGCCGGCGAGGCGGGCGAGCACCGGGCCCGCCGTTTCCTGCTAGCCTCCCCGCATGTCGGAGACCGTCCCAAACGCCGACTCCGGGCTCGGCGACAGCGTCGCCGTCTCGGCCTTCGCTCGCGCGCCTGGTAACGGGAACGGCGCGGCGGTCCCGTCGCCGTCGACGCTCCGGCGGGCAATCCTGGTCAATCTGCGCCAGCGCGGGCCGATGTCGCCGGACGGGCTGGCCACCCACCTCGGCGCCAGTCGAACGGGCGTTCTCCAGCAGCTCCACGCCCTCGAGCAGGCCGGCCTCGTCAATCACGCCACCGAGCGCCACGGGGTGGGCCGGCCGCGGCATCTCTACGATGTCACGCCGGATGCCCAGGACCTGTTCCCGGCCGACTACGGCGGCTTCGCCTCGGCGCTCCTCGACGCCATCGCCTCGGTCGGCGGCCAGGATCTCGTCGAGGAGGTCTTCGCCGCCCGCCGGCGGCAGCTCGGGACGCGTCTTCGGGAGGAGCTGGCCGCCCGGGTCCCGCCCGATGCGCCACTGGTCGACCGGGTCCGCGAGCTGGCGGTCATCCAGGACGGCGCCGGTTACCTGGCCGAGGCGGTGATCGAGGCGGACGGCACGATCCGGCTGCGCGAGCACAACTGCGCGATCTTCCACCTGGCCAGCGAGGTCAGCTCGTGCTGCGAGGCCGAGCTGGACCTGTTCCGCGAGGTCCTCGGGGCGGAGATCGTCCGGGAGACGCACATCGCCTCTGGCGGCCGATCGTGCACCTACCGAGTGGAGCCGCGTCCGGCTGACTGAGCAGGGCCGGGGCCCGCGTTCGGGGCTCGCCTTCGGGGCCGCGGCAGACATGCCGGCTGGGTTTGCCAGGTCGGCGCGAGACCCACTCCTGGTCCGTATGCACCTCGATGGAATATCCCTGCAGGCCTGAAGGAAGTTCGGTCGTAAATGCGCGCCGGACCCAAGTGCCCCCGATGCGGCGCGAGGTGGAGGTCGCCACGGTGCGGAGGTCGCCACGGTGCGGACGCCGCCACGAAACAAGTATTCCGTCGAGGTGCATACCGGACAGGACGGGACGGGACGGGACGGGACGGGACGGGACAGTTCGGGCGCGGGGCGAGACCATTCGGGCGCGGGGCGGGACAGTTCGGGCGCGGGGCGAGACCGGACGGCGCGGCGCGCCCCGCTTGAAGGCTCGGCCTACGCCTCCTCGCGCTCCACCGCCTCGCGGGTAGCCGGCCGGCGGGCGGGCAGCGGCACGTCCGAGACGTTCGGCACGAACGAGGCCGCCATCGCCGTCGCGGCGGCGTGCTCCTGCTCCTCGACCGACAGGATGCCGAGCCGGCCGAGCGTCGCGAGCTCGTCGCGGATGTAGGTCTTGAGCATCTCGGGGCCGTCCGTGCTGATCGTGAAGCGGACCTCGTTGCGACGGAACGTGTCGAAGATCCAGCGGATCTCCTCCCAGCCCGAGACGACCCTGGTATTGAGGTTCGAGGTCGGGCAAATCTCGAGGACGATGCCCCGCTCCCGGATCATCGCCATCGCCCTGGGGTCATACGCGGCCTTCACCCCATGCCCGATCCGGTCGGGCTCCAGGAGCTCGACGACGCGGGCGACCTCCTCGATCGGGCCTGACTCGCCGGTGTGGACGGTGATCCCGAGACCGTAACGACGAGCCCGCCGGAAGAGCTTCTGATAGTCGGCGACGCGGAACGTGGTGGACTCGGGTCCGGCGATGTCGATCCCGACCACGCCCCGATCGCGCCAGATGATCGCCTTCTCCACGAGGATCTCGTTCAACTCGAAGGGAAAGGCTCGGTCCAGGCAGAAGATCAGGCCCGGCTTGATCGGGTACTCGAGCGTCGCCCGGTCCATGCCCCGGAGGGCGGCGGCGATGATGTGGTCGAGGTCCTGCTCGCCGCCCCGGTTCCGCTTCATCGGGTTGAAGCGGAGCTCCATCGTGGTGACGTTGTTCTTCCGGTACGCGCCGCCGATGACCTCGTAGACGCTGCGCTCGACGGCCAGCGGCGAGCTCTGGATGAGCTCCGTCCAGTGGAACAGCTGGAGGTAACCGTCGAAGGACTTCGTCCCGTGGGGCTTGACCGTGATCAGCTCGCGGAACTCCCAGTAGTCCTTCGTCGGAAGCTTGATCCCCTGGGAGTGGGCGATCCCCCACATGACGGCCGGGGTCACCGCCGCCCCCAGGTGACAGTGCAGCTCGGCGAGGGGGATCGACCGGGACAGGTGGCGGGCCATCAGGTGCAGGATACTGGCTCGCCTGGTGCGCGTCGGTCGTACACTGCGACCACGCTCGCACCCGCCACCGTCATCGCCGGAGGAGGGCGTCACGGCCACATCCCCGGGGCGAGTGGGGTCCGTCAGTTCTCCCGCCGCGGCGTCAAGTCGCCGCGGCGACACACACGGAGGAACCAGATGATGCATCCCAGCCGTCGGGCCGCCGCTCTCCTGAGCATCGTGGCCCTCGTCGTCGGCGCGTGCGGGACGGGGGCGACCTCGAGCCCGAGCGCCGCCCCGCCGACATCACCATCGTCCGGAACGCCCCCGCCGACCGAGGCCGTTACACCGGCGCCGACGTTCGTCGCGACGATCCCCGACGATCAGCTGATCGTCAAGGGCAAGCTGAACGTCTGCAGCGACATCCCGTACCCGCCGCTCGAGTACCTGGATGACCAGGGCAATCCGATCGGCTCCGACATGGAGCTTGCGGCCGGCCTCGCCGATCGACTCGGGCTCCAGCTCGAGGTCGTCAACACCGTCTTCGACTACATCATCGCGGCCGTCAACGGCGGCAAGTGCGACATCATCATCAGCGACCAGAACATCACCGCGGAACGCTATGCCCAGGTCGACATGCTCCCGTACTTCGAGGCGGGCCAGGCGTTTGTCGTCACGAAGGGCAACCCCGAGGGCATCAACGCCGAGCTCGACGTCTGTGGCAAGAAGGTGGGCGCCGAGCTCTCGACGACCGAGATCCAGTACCTCGAGGGCGTCGATCTCTACAAGGACACCGGCGGGCTCAAGAAGAAGTGCACCGACGCCGGCAAGGACGCCCCGGAGTCCGTCGCCTTCGAGAAGGACTCGGATGCCTTCCTGGCCCTGACCGCGGGCCAGGTTGACGCGTACTTCGCCGACTTGCCGGTCGTGGCGTTCTACATCCAGTCCCAGCCGGCCCAATTCGAGCAGTCGCCGATCACGCCGCTCGACCCGATCAAGGCCGGGATCAGCATTCCGAAGGGTCACACGGCCGTCGCGGATGCGGTCAAGGCCGCTCTCCTGGCGATGATGGACGACGGGTCCTACCTCGAGATCCTCAAGAAGTACAGCGTCGATGCAGGCGCGATCCAGCCGTCCGACGTCGTGATGAACACGCCCTGATGGCGATGCCGGTGACGTCGCACGTGGTGGCGCGACCGGCCCGATCGAGGGGTGGCCGCCGGGTTGCGATCCTCGCGGCCACCCTTCTGGTTCCGCTCGTGATCGCCGGCTGCTCCGGCAAGACCGGCTACCAGTACCGCTGGGACCTCTTCGTCACGTCGATCTTCCAGCCGGACGGCCTGATCCTGCGCGGCGTCCTCCTGACGCTCTACATCTCGGTGATCGCCCAGGTGATCGGTGTCGTCCTCGGCGTACTCGGCGCGGTCGGGAAGATGTCACGGGCGCGGTTTCCTCGTTACCTCGCGGGCGTCTACGTCTGGATCTTCCGCGGCACGCCGCTCCTGGTCCAGATCGCCCTGATCTTCTTTGGACTCGGTGTCACGGGAATCTACAAGTGGCCCGACCTCGATCTGTTGGGCGACTTCGGGACCGGAGCGGTGCAGGCCGGGATCGTCGCCCTCGGGATCAACGAGGGCGCCTACATGTCGGAGATCGTCCGCGCCGGAATCCTCTCCATTGATCCCGGCCAGATGGAAGCGGCGAAGTCGCTGGGCATGCCGTTCGGGCAAGCGATGCGCCGGATCATCCTGCCCCAGGCCGCGCGGGTGATCGTCCCGCCGCTCGGGAACGAGTTCAACAACATGCTCAAGACGACCTCCCTGCTGATCGTCATCGGCGTCCGGGAGCTGTACGTGACGTTCTCGCTGAAGAACGCCAGCGGCTCAACCCAGTTCCACCCGTTCGAGCTGTTCCTCGCGGCGGCGGTCTGGTATCTCCTGCTGACGAGCATCTGGGCGATCATCCAGGCCGAGGTCGAACGCCGGCTCGGGGCGGGCTACGCGGGTGGCGCGCCGAGCCTCCGTGAGCGACTCTTCGGGCTGCGCACCCCGCAGCCGGATGACATTCCGAAGATCAGCGGAGGGCGCTGATGACCGACTCGCCGGGTGAGCTGCTAGCCGCGATCGGCGGCGTCCCGGTGCCGGAGACGGACGTCGTCGTCGAGGCGACCGACGTCCACAAGTACTTCGGCTCGCTGCACGTCCTCAAGGGCGTCTCGATGCAGGTCAGGCGGCAGGAGACCGTGGTCGTCATCGGCGCGTCCGGCTCCGGCAAGACCACGTTCATCCGCTGCATCAACCACCTCGAGAAGATTCAGCAGGGCCGGATCTTCGTGAACGGCCATCTCATCGGCTATCGAGAGGTCAACGGCAAGCTCATCGAGGACCGTGAGCGCAACATCGCACGACAGCGCCAGGAGATCGGAATGGTCTTCCAGCGCTTCAACCTGTTCCCGCACAAGACGGCGCTGCAGAACGTGATCGAGGCGCCGATACACGTCAAGGGGATGGACAAGGACGAGGCGGTCTCGATCGGGCAGGCGCTCCTGGAGCGCGTCGGTCTGGCGGTCAAGGCGAGCTCCTACCCCTCACAGCTGTCCGGCGGCCAGCAGCAGCGCGTCGCGATTGCGCGGGCCCTGGCCATGAAGCCGGCCCTCATGCTGTTCGACGAGCCGACCTCCGCGCTCGACCCGGAGATGATCGGCGAGGTTCTCGACGTCATGAAGGAGCTCGCCCTCGAGGGCATGACGATGATCGTCGTGACCCACGAGATGGGCTTCGCCCGGGAGGTCGCGGACCGGGTCATCTTCATGGACGAGGGCCTGGTCATCGAGGAAGGCACGCCCGCGCAGACCTTCGACAACCCGGCTCACGCCCGAACCAAGGCGTTCCTCTCGAAGATCCTCTGACCGACCAGTCGGCACCAGCGCCCCGCGCGGGAGCCTGGGCCCCTGCCCGCGGCCGCCGACGAGGCCGAAGCCCGGGTCCACCCCGCGGCGCGGTCGAGCCCTCGGGGGCCTGACCGTCGGCCCCGCCGATCGGGACGTCCGACCCTGCCCATCCGGCCGAAGCCATCTACGATGAGCGCGCCCCCGGAATCCACCGAACCTGGCCTGGAGCATGCGACTGCCCCGTCGTTTCGCGCTCATCGCCGCCCTGCTGGCCCTCGTCGCCGCACCGATCGCCCAGGCGGCGAGCATCCCACGCCTGAACGGCCCGGTGACCGACGACGCCGGCGTCCTCGGCGGGCGGGCGGGCGACGTCGAGTCGGCCCTGAAGGATCTGCTCGGCAGCCATGACATTCAACTGTTCGTCCTGTTCGTGGGCACGACCGACGAGCTCTCGTCGACGGAGTTCGCCGATCAGACGGCCAAGGCCAACTCGCTCGGGGTCAACGACGCCCTGCTCCTCGTCGCGGTCGACGATCACACGGACGCGGTCTGGATCTCCGACAGCCTCGCCCCCGACCTCACCGATTCGGAGCTCGACGCGATCATCGCGGACACCCTCGAGCCGCGCCTCCGGGACGGCGACTTCGCCGGGGCGGCGATCGACACGGCCGCGGCGCTGGGGAAGGCCGCCGCGCCGGCACCGATCGTGACCGAGCGACCGACAAACCCGCCCGACCAGGGCGGCACCGCGGCCGGCCCGCTCGACCCCGGACCGGTCGTCGGGGTCGTGCTCCTCGTCGTGGGCGTGGTCCTCGTCGTGGTCTGGCTCAGGTCCCTCCTTGCCTCGCGCCGCGAGGCCGAGGAGCGCGACCGCCGGACCGGCCGCCTGGCCCGCGACGCGAACGCCGGGCTGCTCGCGATCGACGAGCGGATCCGGACCGCCGACCAGGAGGCCGGCTTCGTGGAGGCCGAGTTCGGCGAGGCCGAGGCGGCCCCGTTCCACGCCGCGATCGAGGAGGCGCGGGGCGAGCTCAAGGCCGCGTTCGGGGTCCGCCAGAAGCTCGACGACGACGAGCCGGAGGACCCGCCGACGCGCGAGGCCATGCTCAAGGAGATCGTCGAGCGCTGTGGGCGGGCGGCGGCCGCCCTCGACCGCCAGGCCGCCAGGATCGAGGAGCTCCGGAATCTCGAGCGCAACGCGGCTGCCATCCTCGCCGCCCTGCCGTCCAAGGTCGAGGCCCAGGAGCAGCGCCTGCCCGGGGCGGAGGCATCGCTCGACGCCCTGCGGGCCTATGCCGACTCGGCCTGGAGCTCGGTGCAGGGTAACGTCGCCGAGGCCCGCAAGGGCCTGGTCGGGGCACGGGCCGCGATTGATCAGGGCACAGCGGCCCTGGCCAGGAGCGCCGGCCGTGACGCGGCCCACTCGATCCTCACGGCCCAGGACGGCGTGACCGGCGCGACGGCCCTGCTTGACGCGGTCGACAAGCAGGCCGCGGCGACCCGCGATGCCGAGGCCAAGCTGACCGACGAGCTTCGCGCTGCCGAGTCCGACCTCGCCGCGGCCCGTTCGGCCGTGCCGCCATCCGCGGCCGGTGCGGCCCCGCACGTGGCCGACCTGGCGACGGCGGAAGCGGCCCTGCGGTCGGCCAGCGCGGCCGCCGCCGCGGCGCCGCTCGACCCACTGGCGGCCTACAAGCTCGCGACGTCGGCCCGGCGCGGGGCCGGCGACGTCCTCGTGGCGATCCGCGAGGACGCGGCACGCCAACAGCAGTTCATGGCCGCCCTCGACAGCTCGATCGCCTCCGCCCGGGCCGACGTCGAGCGGGCCGGCGACTTCATCACGACCCGTCGCGGCGGCGTCGGACGGCGCGCCAGGACCCGGCTGGCCGAAGCCCAGCACATGCTCGAGACGGCGAACGGGCTCCGCGACAGCGACCCGAAGGGCGCGATGGACGCGGCCCGTCGGGCCGAGCGGATGGCCGAAGAGGCGTACGCGCTCGCCGCCCAGGACTTCGACGGCTGGAACAGCGGCGGCCCGAGCCCGGTTGGTCGCGGAGGCGGCTCGGACGTCGCCGGCGCGATCCTCGGCGGGATCATCGGCGGCGTCCTCGCCGGCGGTGGCCGCCGCGGCGGCGGCTGGGGCGGCTCGCCGTGGGGCTCGTCCGGACCGTTCGGCGGTGGCGGCGGCTGGGGCGGCGGTGGCGGTCACAGTCGCGGCGGCGGCTTCGGCGGTTTCGGCGGCGGTGGGGGTGGCGGCGGTCACTCGCGGGGTGGCCGGTGGTGAGCCCGCCCATCCCTGCCCATTCGTGAATTAGGCTTCGACAGGAAGGCTTCGAAGGAGGAACTCACATGGCGCAGTCATCGATCCTCGGCCGGATCGGCCAGCTCGTCCGAGCCAACGTCAACGCGATCCTCGACTCGGCCGAGGACCCCGAGAAGATGCTCGACCAGCTCGTCCGCGATTTCACCAACAACATCGCCGAGGCCGAGGACGCCGCGGCCCAGACGATCGGCAACCTGCGGCTCGTCGAGGACGACGCGCGGGAGGCACGTGAGGCGGTCACCGAGTGGGGCGGCAAGGCGGCCGCTGCCTCGCGCCGGGCCGATGAGCTGCGCACCGCGGGCAACGCGAAGGAGGCGGACCGCTTCGACGATCTCGCCAAGATCGCCCTCCGCCGCCAGATCAGCTACGAGGGCCAGGCCAAGACGCTCGAGACGCAGGCCGTTCAGCAGTCGGAGCTGGCGGACAAGCTCAAGGACGGCCTGAACAAGCTCCGGGCCAAGCGCGAGGAGCTGGTCCAGAAGCGCGACGAGCTCGTTTCGAGGGCCAAGATGGCCCAGGCCCAGGCCAAGGTCCAGCAGACGATGAAGAGCGTCTCCGTCATGGACCCGACCAGCGAGCTCGCCCGTTTCGAGGAGGGCATCCGCCGCCAGGAGGCGCAGGTCCGGGGCATGGAGGAGGTCTCGGCCTCGTCACTCGAGGACCAGTTCGCCCAGCTCGACGCCGACGACGATGCGGCGGAGGTGGACGCCCGGCTGGCCGCGCTCAAGACCGGCGGCTGATCGGGGCGGTCGGTTGCGCGGCCGGGGCCGACGCGCGGTTCGGCCCGCCCTCGTGGCGGGTCCGCGCCTCAGCCGGCGAGGGGGATGACCCGGCCCTCGGCGTCGAGCGTCGCCTGGCGGCTGCGCAGCGCCCGCAGCTCGGCGCCCGGGACCTGGTCGCGGGCGTGGTAGCTGGAGCGTACGAGCGGCCCTGATTCGACGTGCTTGAAGCCGAAGGCCAGGGCCTCGGCCTTCATCTCGGCGAACTCGTCGGGGTGGTAGTAGCGCTCGACCGCGAGGTGTTTCAGCGACGGCCGCAGGTACTGGCCGATCGTCAGGATGTCGACGTCGACCGCCCGGAGGGCCTCGAACGCTTCGGTCAGCTCGGCCCGCGTCTCGCCGAGCCCGACCATCAGCGAGCTCTTCGTGTGGACCTCGTGACCATATTCCGCGGCATAGGTCTTGGCCCGCTCGAGGACACCGAGCGTCCGGTCCCAGCGGGCCCGCTTCCGGACCGGCTTCTGGAGCCGCCTGACCGTCTCGAGGTTGTGGTTGAGGATGTCCGGCCTCGCGGCCATCACGTCGCGGAGCGGCGCCTCGGCGCCGTTGAAGTCCGGGATCAGGACCTCGACCCCCATGCCGGGGATCCGGGCCCGGAGCTGCCGAATCGTCTCCGCGAAGACGTGGGCGCCGCCGTCGGGCAGGTCGTCGCGCGCGACCGAGGTCACGACGACGTGCTCGAGCCCGAGGCCCTCGAGGGCGTCGGCAACCCGGCGCGGCTCGTCCTCGTCGAACCAGGTCGGCCGGCCGGTCTTGATGTTGCAGAAGCCGCAGGCCCGGGTGCAGGTGTCGCCGAGGATCATGATCGTGGCGGTCCGCTGGTCCCAGCACTCACCGATGTTCGGGCAGTGAGCCTCCTCGCAGACCGTGTTGAGGTTCAGGCCCCGCAGCAGGCGTTTCAGATCGTGGTAGTTCTCGCCCGACGGCATCCGGGCCTTGATCCAGTCGGGGTGGCGGCGGGGGGCGGTCGAGCCGTCGGCGGCAGCGAGGCCCATGAGGCCGGCGCCTCCCATCGCGATCGAGATCGGCTCGGCACCGTGGGGGTGCCCCGATCCGGGGGCCTCGAACATCGGCAGCTCACGGGCCATCGATCGCAGTCTAGTCAGGGCCTGCCGAACGTGTCACGGAAGCCGGACTCGAGATCGCGGGCTCGGAAGCCGAGCTCACGCTCGGCCTTCGCCGAGGAGGCCCAGTACGTGACGGCGCCGGCACCGGCCGCGACCAGGTCGCGGAGGTTCGGCTGCCCGACCAGCGCGCCGACGGGCGCAAGCGCCCGCAGGATGCCGGTCGGGATGCGCAGCGACGGCGGCCGGTGCCCGCCGGCCGCGGCCGCGACCTCGATCGCGGCGGCAACCCGCACGGGCGGCCCGGACAGGACGTAGCTCTGCCCAACGCGGCCGCGGTCCAGGGCCGCGACGAGCCCCGCGGCCAGGTCGTCGACGTGGACGAACCCGAGCCCGACGTCGTCGAAGACGCGGTAGCGGAGCCGACCGAGGCTGGCATCACGGAGCTGCTCACCGAGCTCGGAACGATCGCCGGGACCGTAGATCTGGCTCGGAAGGACGATGATGACCGGGGCCGCGCCCGCTATCCGCTGCTCCGCGACCTCGTGAGCCCCGTACTTCGTCTCGTCATACCACGACCGGAAGCCGGCGCGGAGATCGCGCCGATACGTCTCATCGACGATCTCGCCGCGGGTGTCGCCGAAGACGTTGCAGGTCGAGATGTAGACCACCCGCGGCACCCCAACGACCTCGGCCGCGTCGAGGACGCTCGTCGTCGCGCCGACGTTGGCGTCCCACATGGCGCCGCGCTCCCGCTTCCGGATCCCGATCCGGTAGCTGCCCGCGGCGTGGACCACGGCGTCCGCGCCCTCCAGCCCCTGGGCCAGCCGGGCGACGTCCGTCAGATCGCTCTCGACGATCTCGGCACCGAGCTCGCCCAGGTGCTCGGCCCGCCGCGAATCCCTCACCAGGGCCACGACCTCGTCACCGCGACCCGCCAGCGCAGCGACGACCCGGCCGCCGACGAAACCGCTGGCACCGGTCACGACGATGCGGCGCCGGCTTGGCGGGGCGGGTAGGGGCGCGCCGCTCTCGGTCGGGGTCGCGCCACCCTCGTCCGCGCCCGGCGGCTTCGATCGCCTGCGCTGCGGGGGCCGCGGTCCCAAGGTCCCGTCGGGCGACCCGGGCGACGGCCTAGTAGATCGACGTGTCCGGGCCAACGGCCTCGAGCCAGGTCTTGATGTCGCGGAGGAACGCCGCCCCGCCGGCGCCGTCGTTGGCCCGGTGGTCGACGCCGAGGACCATGTTCATGACGCTGCGGATCGCGATGACGTCGCCGTCGGGGGTCTCGACGACGACCGGACGCTTCGTGATCCGGTCCATGGTCACGATCCCGACCTCGGGGACGTTCATGATCGGCATGACCATGTTGGTGCCCAGCCAGCCGGTGTTGTCGACGGTGAACGTCCCGCCGCCGAAGTCGTCGACCCGGAGCTTGTTGGCTCGGGCGCGATCGGAAACCTCGGCGATGGCCTTGTTGATCCCGGCGATCGAGAGATTGTCGACGTCTCGGATCACCGGGACGATGAGCCCACCGTCGACCGCGACCGCGATCCCGATGTTGACCCGGCGCTTGGCGAGAAGGCCCTGGTCGGTCCAGTGGGCATTGAAGGTCGGGTTGCGCTTGAGGGCTTCGGCCGAGGCCTTGACGACGAATGGCACGAAGCTGAGTGAGAGCCCCTCGCGCGCCTGGAAGTCCTTCTTCGCCCGGTCCCGCAGGCGAACGAGGCTCGTGAGGTCGACCTCCATCTGGACGTAGGCGTGGGGAACCTGGAGGGCCCTCGTCATCTGGGCCGCGATGCCCTTCCGCATCTGGGTCATCGGGACGAGGACCTCGTCGGCGCCGGCCGGGAAGGTGATGCCCGGGGCTGCCGTGGTCGCCGGGGCGGGCGTCGTGGCCGGTCGGGCGGCCCGTGCCGGGAGTGCGGCCGGCGCCGCGGTCGCCGAGGTCGCGGTCGGCGCCGCGGTCGCCGGGGTCGCGGCGCTCGCAGCGTCCTGGCTGCCGACGGGCGTGCCGGTCCGCTGCGACTCGACGTAGTCGGTGACGTCCTCGCGGGTGATCCGGCCGCCGCCGCCGGTCCCCACGATCATCGCCGCCTGGAGGCCGTGCTCGCGGAGAAGTCGGCGGACCGCCGGCGTCATCCTGGCGTCTCCGTTGCCGGCAAGGTCGGCGGACTTGGCCGGGGCCGCGGACGCGGCGGGGGCCGCCGCTGGCGCCGGAGCCGCGGCAGGCACCGGAGCCGCTGCGGGCACCGGAGCCGCCGCAGCTGCGGGAGCTGATGCCGACTTCGTCTCCTCGACGGGCCGCTCGTCGGAGCCGGCCGGGCCGTGGGCGGGTTCCGCGGCGGGGACGGCGGTCGCCGCCGGTGTCTTGGCCGCCGGTGTCTCGGCCGCCTCGGCAGGCCCGCCGTCCTCGTCGATGACCGCGATCTCGGCGTTGTTCGGGACGGTTGCGCCCTCCTCGACGAGGATCTCCTTGAGCGTGCCCGCGAACGGTGAGGGCACCTCGGCGTTGACCTTGTCGGTGATGACCTCGACCAGCGCCTCGTACTTGTCGACGTGGTCGCCGGGCTGCTTTAGCCACTTGCCGATCGTCCCCTCGGCCACGCTCTCGCCGAGCTGGGGCATCGTCACCTTGGCCACGGACAGGACCTCCTCAACGGGAGTGGAACGCTTCGGGTCGCGCTGGTCGCATCAGTCGCTCGAGACCTAGTGTCGCCCATCCGCCGCTCGCTCGCCACCAGGCGACGCCCGGCCGTCGCAGTCAGCCGACGCCGGGCCGCCCTCAGCCAGCCGACGCTGGTGATCGAGAGCGAAGCCCTCGTCGCGATCATTGCCGCGTGGAGACGATGCGCATCGGCCGCACCCTTCGGGCACTGCGCCACCGGCTCAGCTGGCGCCAGGCGGACGTCGCGGTGCGGGCCGGGGTGAGCCAGGCGCTCGTGTCCCGTGCGGAACGTGGCGACATCGACCGGACGGACGTGGCCACGTTGAGGCGGCTGACCGGCGCGCTCGGCGCCGAGCTCGTCGTCACGATCCGGTGGCGAGGTGGCGACCTGGATCGCCTCCTGGACGAGGGCCACGCGACGATCGTCGGAGCCGTCTCGCTGCTGCTCGATGCGCACGGCTGGTTGGTTCAGCCGGAGGTGACGTTCGCCGTCTACGGAGAACGCGGTGCCGTCGACAAACTCGCCGCCCACGAGCCCACTCGAACCCTGCTCGTGGTCGAGGTCAAGACCGAGCTGGTCTCGATCGAGGAGACCCTCCGGCGGCACGACGCGAAGGCCCGGCTGGGGACGCGGATCGCAGCCGAGCGATTCGGGTGGTCACCGCGGGCCGTGGCGCGCCTCCTCGTCCTGCCCGACCTCTCGACGCCACGGCGGCGGGTGGCTCGACACGAAGCCGTGCTCGGCCGCGCCTACCCGCTCCGCGGGTTGGCTGCCCGAGCCTGGTTGAGGAACCCAAGCGGCGCACCGGGAGCGCTCCTGTTCCTTGCCGTGTCGCGTAGTCGCGGGGTGACTGGTGGAGACGGCGGCGTCAGCCGGAAGCGCGTTCGCCGGGCCGCGGGCCCCTCGCCCTGAGCGTGGGGCAGGGTCAGAGGAGGCCCGCTGGCCGGTCTCCACCGGAGTCGCTTAGGCCAGGAGTCACCGAATGACTGAGTGAGTGGGAACGGCCCGCAGGCGGAGCCCAGGAGTCAGTCTGTGCATACCTGAAGCCGAGCCCGGGCAGAGGCGTTCGCGAACGGCCGTGAGAGCCGGGACGTCAGCGGCCGCCGCCGGGTCGGCCACGAGCTCAGTACGCGGCGAGCGTCCGGATGCCGTCGGCGATCTTCTCCGGGTTGACCATGAACCAGTCCTCGAGGACGTGGTTGTAGGGAACGCCCGGCACGTCAGGGCCCGCGATCCGGGTGACCGGCCCGTCCAGGTAGTCGAACGCTTCCTCGGCCACGATCGCGGCGACCTCCGCCCCGTAACCGCCGAACCGGTTGTCCTCGTAGACGATCAGGCACTTGCCGGTCTTCCGGACCGAGCCCAGAACCGTCTCCTTGTCGATCGGCCGGAGGGTCCGAAGGTCGACGACCTCGACGCTGATCCCCTCCTCGGCCACGACGTCGGCGGCCTCCAGGGCATGGTGGGCCATGAGCCCATAGGCCACGACCGTGACCCGGGTCCCGGGATGGGTGATGGCCGCCTTCCCCAACGGCACGACGTAGTCCGTCTCGGGCACGTCGCCCCGAACGCTCCGGTACATCTTCTTGTGCTCGAAGAACAGGACCGGGTCGTCATCCCGGATCGAAGACCGCAGCAGGCCTTTCGCGTCGTAGGGCGTCGACGGGATGACGACCTTCAGGCCGGGGATGTGGCTGAAGAAGGCTTCGACCGACTGCGAGTGGTAGAGCGCGCCGTGGACGCCGCCGCCGTACGGCGCCCGGATCGTCATCGGCACGCCGAAGCCGTTGTTCGAGCGGTACCGCATCCGGGCGGCCTCGGACAGGATCTGGTTGAAGGCCGGGAAGATGAAGTCGGCGAACTGGATCTCCGCGACCGGCCGGATGCCGTTCATGGCGGCACCGATCGAGGCGCCGACGATCAGCGACTCGGTCAGCGGGGTGTCGATGACCCGGTCGTCACCGAACTCGGCCCACAGGCCGTCGGTCGCCAGGAAGACGCCACCCTTCACCCCGACGTCCTCGCCGAGGAGGATCACCGACTCGTCGCGCCGCATCTCCTCGGCGAGCGTCTCGCGGATGGCCTCGATGAAGGTCTTGAGGGCCATCAGCCCTCCGCTCCCGCGGCGGCCGAGCGCGGCTCCTCGGCGGCATGCTCGGGCTCAGCGTGCCCGCCACCCAGGCCCCAGGCCGGCGGCGTCTCCGACGGCCATTCCTCCGCGAAGACCCAGCGCATCGCGGTCGATGGATCGGGGTCCGGCTCGGACTCGGCGTGGTCGGTGGCAGCGTCGACCTCGGCGGTGATCTCGGCCGCGATCCGGGCTTCGAGCTCCTCGGTGAGCACGCCCGCCGCGCGCAGCTCGTCCCGGAACCGCGGCAACGCGTCGTGGCTCCGCAGGTCCGCCAGCTCCTCCTCGGGCCGGTACTTCGTCTGCTGGTCGTCCGACGAGTGGGCGGTGAGGCGAATGACCTTGGCCTCGATGAGCGTGGGGCCGTCCCCCCGCCGTGCCCGGTCGACCGCCTCCTTCGAGGCGCGATAGCAGGCAAGGACGTCCGAGCCGTCGACGACCACGCCGGGAATGCCGTAGCCGGAGGCACGATCGGCGACGTCCGGCGTCGCCAGCTCCATGGCGGCCGGGACGCTGATGGCGTAGCCGTTGTTCTCGATCACGAGGATGAACGGGAGCTTGTGGATCGCGGCGAAGTTGAGCCCCTCGTGGACGTCGCCCTGGTTCGAGCTGCCCTCGCCCATCGCCGTCATCGCGACCTGGCCCGTCTTCCGGATCTTCGCCGCCAGCGCGATGCCGACCGCGTGGAGCATCTGTGTCGCCACCGGCGACGACAGCGAGACGAGGTTGTTCTCGGCGTTGCCGTAGTGGCCCGGCATCTGCCGGCCACCGGACGAGGGGTCGGTGGCCTTGGCGTATTGGGCCATGAGGATGTCCTGGGCCGTCATCCCGAAGGCCAGGCAGGTCGCGATGGACCGATAGAACGGGGCGATCCAGTCCTTCTTCCGCTCCAGCGGCCAGGCGATGCCCACCTGGGCGCCCTCGTGTCCCTGGCCGCTGATCACGAACGGGATCCGGCCGGCCCGGTTGAGGATCCACATCCGCTCGTCCACCGCCCGGGCCAGGGCGACGGTCCGGTACATCGAGAGGAGGTCGTCGTCGGTCAGCCCGACCGACGTCGCGAGATCCGACTGCGTCTTCCCGGTCACCGCCATCGGCTGATGCCTGCCTCCGTGCCCTAGAAGTTGATCGACCGGCCGTCGACGGCCATGGCGGCCTCACCGACGACCTCGGACAGCGTCGGATGGGGATGGGTCGAGCCGCCGATCTCCCAGGGCGTCGCCTCGAGCTGGAACGCGAGCGACGCCTCGGCCACGAGGTCCGTGGCGTGCGGGCCGACGATGTGGACACCCAGCGTGTCGTCGGTCTCCTTGTTGCCGATGACCTTGGCGAAGCCCTCGTACTCGCCGCCGATGATCGCCTTGGCGATCGCCTGGAAGGGCACCTTGCCGATCTTGTAGGAGATGCCCTGCTCCTGGCATTGCTGCTCGGTCAACCCGACCGAGGCAATCTCGGGCCGGCAATACGTGGCCCGTGGCTGCTCGGTGTAGTCGATCGGATGGATGTTCGTATCGCCGGCGATCACGTGGGCGGCGACGATCCCCTCGTGGCCGGCCGTGTGGGCGAGCAGCAGTCCGCCGACGAGGTCACCGATCGCGTAGAGGTGGGGCTCCTTCGTCCGCATCCGGCCGTCGACCTTGACGAAGCCGCGGTCGAGCTCGGCCTTCGTCGTCTCGAGGCCGATGTCCTCGACGTTCGGCGCCCGGCCGGTGGCCACGAGCAGCAGCTCGGCGCCGATCTCTGTCGCCTCCTTGCCCTCCGGACCGACCGTGAGCTTGACGCCGGCCTTGCCGGCCTTGACCGATGCGACGTCGAATCGCGCGTTCGTCATGACCGTCATGCCCCGGCGGGTGAAGCTCCGCTCGAGGAGCTGGCTGACCTCGCGGTCCTCTGCCGGGACGACGGCGGGCAGGTACTCCAGGAGGGTGACCTTGACGCCGAGGTCGTGATACATCGAGGCGAACTCCACGCCCACCGCGCCGGCCCCGACGACGATGACATCCTTGGGCAGGCTGTCCGCGACGAGGACCTCGTCCGACGTCACGATGCGCTTCCCGTCCGGCTCCAGACCCGGCAGCGACTTGACCCGTGAGCCGGTGGCCAGAATCACGTCCGTACCCTGGAGGACGCGCTCGCCGCCGGCCCCCGGGGTGTCGTCCTCGCCATGCATCTGGACCCGCACCGTCGTCGGGCCGTCGAGGCGGCCGCGGCCGGCGATCCAGGTGACCTTGTTCTTGTCGATGAGGGTCTTGAGGCCGGTCCACAGGCGCTTGACGACCTGGTCGCGGCGGGCGGCCATCCGGGCGTAGTCGACGACGGGATCGCCGCCGACCCCGATGCCGAAATCCCCGGCGTGGCGGATCCGCTCGATGAAGGCCGCCAATTCGAGGAGTGCCTTCGTCGGGATGCAGCCGCGGTGGAGGCAGGTGCCGCCGATCTTGTCCTCGTCGACGAGGGCGACCTTGAGGCCGAGCTGGGCCGCCCGGAAGGCCGCCGTGTAGCCGCCCGTGCCCGCGCCGAGGACGACGAGGTCGAAGTCGTTGGACGAGCCGACGGCCATGGTCAGGCGGCCGCCGCGAGGATCGGGGAGGGCCCCGCGCCGGCGACGACGAGGCGCGCTCGAAGGGCCCGTCGGAGCGGGTTGATCATCGGGATCGATGGTACGCGCGGGGTCGAGAACGGTGCAACCGAGGCAGGTTGGGGAGCGGCTCGGTGGCCTGGATCCGGGCCCGGCCGATGCTAGACTCGGAGGCCGGCGGGCCGGTCCGGGGCCCGCGGATGGAAGGATTGCCGTGGACGCGATCGTCCTGCGCGTGCTCCTCGTGATCGTCGCCTACGTGTCGGGCTCGATCCCGGTCGGCGTCCTCGTTGCCCGTGCCTCCGGCGGCCCGGATCCTCGATTGATCGGCTCGGGGCGAACGGGTGGCA
Source organism: uncultured Chloroflexia bacterium (assembly GCA_963719145.1). GTDB lineage: Bacteria > Chloroflexota > Limnocylindria > Limnocylindrales > CSP1-4 > UBA5189. The sequence continues at coordinate 41,818 of CAVRAX010000002.1, read as the reverse complement.
CGAACGCGCTGCGGGCACTTGGTCGGCGGTGGGCGGCCCTCGTCGTCAGCGGCGATCTGGCCAAGGGCGCGCTCCCGGTCCTCCTGGCCCGGCTCCTGACGAACGGTGATCCCGCGGTCGAGGTCGCCTGTGCGTTCGCCGCGGTGGTGGGTGCGTCACGCTCGATCTTCCTGGGCTTCGGTGGCGGCCGCGGCGTCGGCGCGGGTGTCGGGACGATGCTCGTCATCCAGCCGATCGCGGTGATCCTCGCCGCGCCGGTGTTCTTCCTCGCGATCCTCATCACCCGCTACGTGTCGCTCGGGTCGCTCCTCGGCTCGGCCGCGATGTTCCCGGCGATGCTCGTCATCTGGGCCGTCGCCGCTGGCGCCGTGCCGCCCGCCTACATCGTCTGGGCCGCCGTCGGTCCGGCCCTCATCTGGCTGGCCCACGCCGACAACATCGACCGCCTCCTCCACGGGACGGAGCGCAAGTTCGATATCGGGATGCTCGGCGGGCGGCGACGCGGTGGCGCGGCCTGAGCACACCAGCAGGCTTGCCCGCCACGTGGCCCGGAGGGTCACATGGGCAGCAGTCGCAGTCCGGGCGGTGGGCCGCCCGGGGCCGGCAGGCTCCGCGGCACGGGTTCCTCCCAGCGCGCGATCCAGGCGACGGTCTCAGGTGAGCCTCCGCCGGCCGGCCGATCGACGACGTTGAGCCAGGCCTCCGGCCCGCCGTCGACGAACTGGAGCACGACGCTGCCACGCGGCGTCGCGCCTCGCATCTCGGCCGGCGGGCAATCGCTGACCGAGCCGCAATAGAGCGACGCCCAGACCCCCGCGGCAGCGGCCGTCGGGACCTCGCCGGGCAGGGCATCGAGGGCGACCCGGGTCATGGCCGTGCACTCGGCCCGATCGAGATCGTGACACTCCATCGTCGCGGGCAGCCCACGCTGCGCGGGTTGGTCCGTGGCTGCGGCGGCCACCGGAGGAGCGCTCCGCGGTCGATCAACCGGGCCGGCGGTCGGGACGTTGGACTTCGTCGCCACGGCGATCGCGACGATCGCGAGACCCAGCCCGAGGACGCCGATGGTCGAGCGCAGGGGCGACCGACTCGTGACCTGCCTGGGCTGCCACTGCGGGGACGAGGCGTCGAGCTCGTCGTCGCTCATCAGTCCCAAGAGTACCGCTGAGGATCGGCCCGGCCGGCCCAGGCGCCGTCCGTCAGCCTCCGGGGCGAGCGGTCACTCCCGGGCGGGCGGCGACCTCGGCGACCCGGGCCTTGATGATCTTCTTGACCAGGTCGGCCGGAAGCGGCTCGCCCGCCGGGAAGCTGATCGTGCCCCGGCCCTTGAGGTACGGCCGGATCGCGTCACCGCAGGCCTCGATCACCGGATCGGTCGACGGAAAGAGGCTGTAGTGGCGCTTGTAGGCGTCGTACGAGACGAGGAAGAGGCCGTGGCTCTTGAAGGCCGGCATCTTGTACGAGATCAGCTCCTCGGCCTCGGGTGCGGCGGCCCGGATGATCTCCCGCAGCTGCTGCAGGTACGCCCGCCGGTCAGCCGGCAATGCGGCGATGTACGCGTCCACCGCGCTGGATCCGGACATCCGGCAGCCCTCCCTCGAGGCACGGGTCTCCGCCGTCGCCCTGACAACGAAGCCGGCATGGAGGAGCGTAGGCCAAGCCGGCGCAGGAAGCTTTCGCGGAGGTTGGCGCAGCGCCCGAGCGACCCGCTCTGCAAACCACCACGGCGTGTCCCAGGAGTGCCGTCGGAGGGGCCGCTCGGGGGGTGCTGGCGTCGGCCTCACGCGGATGCTAGGGTGGGCGAATGCCCGTCCGCACCGTCATCGAACGCGGGCCCAAGGGAAAGCGGGCGGTGGCCTTCGGCATCGGTTGGCCAGGGTGGAGTCGGGGCGCGAGGAGCGCCGAGCTCGCCCTGGAGACGCTGGAGTCCTATCGGGAGCGCTACCGGCCGGTCGCGGGTCTCGCCGAGTTGTCGCGCGAGTTCGACGCCGCCGGGCCCCTCGACATCGTGGAGGACAAGGTCGGTACGGGTTCGGTCGACTTCTGGGGCATGTCCTTCGCGCCCTCTGCGGTCGAACAGGAACCGATGGGCGAGGCGCAACTCGAGCGCGGGATCACACTCCTGCGGGCCTGCTGGGCATTCTTCGACGGCGTCGCGGCCAGGGTCTCACCGGAGATGCGCAAGGGCCCGCGCGGGGGAGGACGTGACCGCGACCGGATCATCCGCCACACCATCCGCACCGAGAGCGAGGAGTTTGCGAAGCAGATCGGGCTGCGGATCCCCGAAGAGGGCGCGCTCACGCCGGCTGGGCTTCACGAGCACCGCGAGGCGTATCTCGCGGCAATGCGGGCCTACAACGCCGGCCAGGTCTCCCGCCGCATGCGGTCATGGACGCTGCCGTATCTCATCCGGCACTCGGCCGACCACGTGCTCGACCATGCGTGGGAGATGGAGGACAAGGACCTCTCGGCCCCGGACGGGCCTGCACCACCGTCCTCCCGAATCGAAACGACCCGGGCCGGCTGACTGCCCGGGTCGTCAATGGACTCACGTTCCGCGCGGGGCCCCGCTGGCCCCGCGTGCCGAGAGGAGTGCTAGCCCCGCATCGTCCTGAAACAATCGGAGCAGTAGACGGGCTTGCCGCTCGTCGGGCGGAACGGGACTCGCGCCTCGTTGCCGCAGTTCGAGCAGGTCGCCGTGAACATCTCCCGGGTGCCCCGGTCTCGGTTGCCGTAGCCTCCGCCACCGCCCCCACCGTAGCCACCCGCGCTGTAGCTGCCGCCGGCCGAGTAGCCGCCGGAGCCGTAGTCGCTGCCCGAGCCGTAGCCCGCGCCGCTCGACTGACGAGCAGCCTTGCGGCTGGCCCGGCAGGACGGGCAGCGGCGCGGCTCGGTGAAGCCACGCTGCGCGTAGAAGTCCTGCTCGGACGCGGTGAAGACGAACTCCTGTCCGCAGTCCGCGCAGGTCAGATTCTTATCGCTGTACAAAGAAACTCCTCTCGGTAGCACGACGCCGATCCCGCGCTCGGGTTCTCGCGTCAGCCGTGAGAGGAGTCCGGTTCGTGGTCGTTCTACGCGTATGCAGTCGCGACCGCGCCGCGACATTGGGCGTCGCGGAGCATACGTGGTTTCCGAGGGACTGCCTAGCCCCGAATCTGCGGCCGTCGGCCGGGCGCCGAACCGGGAGCCGGCACGGACCTCTGCGGGCGGTACCGACCCCGGCTTCCCCCCAGCCTACTGGAGCGTGGCGGCCGCGATTGCGTGGGTCATCTCGGTGTCCCACAGGACGACGGCGTGGTAGCCGTCCATGACCGAGGCGGCCATGTCCTGGGGGATCGGGTACGACTGCATTCCCGAGGCCCCGGTCAGGGGACCGAGGTCCAGGGCCTTCGAGATGTCGACCTCGTCCGACATGTGGATCGCGCTCGGAACGAGGAGGACGTTGGTGTGGGCAGCGGAGTCGATGGCGAAGTCCTCGAGGTCGAGGGCATAGCTGCCGTCGGCCTCGGCGACGAGCTGAGCCGTGCCGGATGCCATCCCGTCGATGTCCTCGAACGAGCCGGTCGCCATGACCTGCATCCCGCCTGCGGCCTGGCTCGGCGCCGCCGTAGCGGTCGGTGCGGCGGTCGGTGCGGCGGTCGGTGCGGCGGTCGGTGCGGCGGTCGGCGATGGTGAGGCGCCGGCGCCACAGGCCGCCACGAGCAGGGAAAGGACGACGGCGGTGGTGGCGGCGATTCGACGGCTGGGGTGCATGGCTGGTCCTCCGGGCTCGGTGATTCCGTCCCTCCAGCCTGAGGACGTCCGGTGACACCCGGTTGACCCGACGATGACGCCTTCGTGACGGCTCGGTCGTCCGAGCGCGCACTGCCGAGCGGCGCGGTCTCAGCCGTCGGTGGCCCAGCCGCCCACCCGCTGGACCGCGCGCGCCCAGGCCCGGCGCATCGCCGCCCGCTCCTCCCCCGCCATCGACGGCTCGAATCGCCGACCGAGGGTCCAGTTCGAAGCCAGCTCCCCGGTGTCGCGCCAGAAGCCGACGGCCAGGCCGGCGAGGTAGGCCGCGCCGAGGGCCGTCGTCTCGGTCACGACCGGGCGCTCGACGGCGACGTCGAGGAGGTCGGCCTGGAGCTGCATCAGCCCGTCGTTGGCCGCCGCGCCGCCATCGACGCGGAGGGCCGCCGGCGGTTGTCCCGTGTCGGCGGCCATCGCCTCGACGACGTCGGTGACCTGGTGGGCGATGCCGTCGAGCGTCGCCCGGGCAATCTCGGCGAGGCCGGTGCCGCGGGTGATCCCCAGGATCGCGCCCCGGGCGTCGGGGTCCCAGTAGGGCGCCCCGAGCCCCGTGAACGCCGGCACCACGACGACTCCGCCGCTGTCGCCCACGCTCGCGGCGAGCCGCTCGATGTCGGCCGAGGCATCGATGGCCCGGAGGCCGTCGCGGAGCCACTGGACCGCGGCCCCGGCCACGAACACCGAGCCCTCCAGGGCGTAGGTCGCCGGCCCGCCCGGGTCGAGCTGCCAGAGGACGGTCGTGACGAGGCGATTCCGCGAGGCGATCGGGGCCCCTCCGATGTTGAGCAGCAGGAACGCGCCCGTCCCGTAGGTCACCTTTGCCTCGCCACGGCGGAAGCAGGTCTGGCCGAAGGTCGCCGCCTGCTGGTCCCCGGCGAGCGCCGCGATCGGGATGGGGCGGCCGAAGATGGAGGCGTCGGTCTCACCGATCACGCCCGACGTCGGCACGATGCCCGGCAGCAGCGCCCGCGGCACGTCGACGTGACCGAGCAGCTCGTCGTCCCAGGCCAGACGGCCGATGTCGAAGAGCAGCGTTCGGCTGGCGTTCGAGACGTCGGTCGCGTGGACTCGTCCGCCCGTCAGCCGCCAGGCAAGGAATGTGTCGACGGTCCCGAACGCGAGCTCGCCGAGCTCGGCCCGCCGCCGAGCGCCCGGGACCGAATCGAGGATGTGGGCGATCTTCGGTCCCGAGAAGTAGGCGTCGACGGGCAGCCCGGTCCGCTCCAGGAACAGCGGCTCCAGCCCGGCCCGGCGTAGCCGGTCGCAGGCCGGCGCGGTGATCCGGCTCTGCCACACGATCGCGTCGGCGACGGCCGCGCCCGTGGCCCGGTCCCAGACCAGGGTCGTCTCGCGCTGGTTCGCGATGCCGATCGCGGCGATCCGCTCCGCTCCACCGACGCGCCGGATGACCTCCCCGGCCACGGCGAGCTGCGAGCCCCAGATCGCCTCCGGGTCGTGGGTCACGTGACCGGGCGCCGGGAAGCGCTGCTCGAAGGGCTGCTGTGCGGCCGCGATCGGGCGGCCGCGGTGATCGAAGGCGATGGCCCGGGACGAGGTCGTGCCCTGGTCGAGGGCGAGGACGAGGTCGGGAGCGACCACGCCGCGGCTCAGGTGTCGCGAACCAGGGCGGCGCCGGGCGCGGACGGCTCCACCGGCGCCCCGGCCGCCGCCACGCCGGGCGGCACGGCGAACTCGACGGCCGAGGACGCGACATAGCGAGCCACCTCGGCCGCCTGCGCCGCGGCATCCCAGCCCAGCTCCGCGCCCATGATCGCGGCGACGCGCGGCGCCACGGCGCCGCCGTGGTCCGACCGCTCCTGACCGAGCCTGGTCCGCCGGGCGAGCACGTCGTCGAGGGAGCCGGCCAGCTCGTCGCGGACCGCCCAGGCAATCTCGGCCTCGAGGTGGTCGACGTCGGGCCCGAGCGGGCGCAGGAGGTCGAGCTCGCGGCCGAGGGCGACGACCTCGAGGGCCCTGGAGCCGTGCCGGTCGACGAGCCGGCGCGAGACCTGGTCGGTCAGCCCGGTCTGGCGGGCGATCGAGGTCGCCAGCGTGCCGAGCGCTTCGAGCGACGCAGCCCCGAGGAGCGGCAGGTCGGCCGTGGCCGAAGGTCGTCGCTGGGCTTCCTCGGGGCCCAGGGCCGCGTCGATCGTGTCGCGGGCCATGACCCGGTACGTCGTGTACTTTCCCCCGCCGATCCGGACGACGCCCGCGTCATCCGTCGTCACCCTGTGCTCGCGGGATGCCTTGACCGTCGACCCGCCGGCGTCGCCGACGAGCGGCCGGAGGCCGGCGTACGTGGCCAGCACGTCGGCCCGCGAGAGGCCGATGTCGAGCCGGTGGTTGACGACCTCGAGGAGCTCATCGACGTCCTCGCCGAGGGCGGTCGGGCGCTCGGGCGGGCGGGCGTCCGCGTGGTCGGTCGTGCCGATGATCCAGCGATCGGGCCAGGGGACCACGAAGACGACGCGGCCCGGGATGCGGAGGGTCATCCCGCCAGCCGCCGCGAGCCGCTCCCGGCGGATGACGATGTGCGCGCCTCGGCTCGGGACGATGTGGGCAGCTGCAGGCCCCGGCCCCCCGTTGCCCTCGGCGTGCGCCGCCCAGGCGCCGGTCGCGTCGACGACGTGGGTCGCCCGGATGTCGAAGTCCCGGCCGGAGACGGCATCCCTGGCCCGGACGCCGATCGCTCGACCGCCTTCCACGAGCGCCGCCTGGCCCTGGACGCGCGTCGCGACGACGGCGCCCGGTCCCGTCGCCATCGCCGTGCGAACGACGGCCAGGGTGTAGCGGGCGTCGTCCTCGACCCCGTCGTGGTAGAGGATCCCGGCCTGGAGGCCGTCGGGCCGGAGCTGCGGCGCGAATTCTCGCGCCGCTTCGGCGCGCATGTGCCGGGCGAACCCGGCGCCATGGCGCGACCCGAGGAGGTCGTACAGAAAGATGCCGGCACCATAGAAGCCCTGGTGGACAAGGGGCAGGCCGTAGATCGGGAAGAGGAACGGCTCGAGACGGACCAGGTGGGGCGCCAGGCGGAGGATGCGTGCCCGCTCCTCGAGGGCCTCGGCCACGAGGCCGAAGCGGAGCTGCTCCAGGTACCGCAGGCCGCCGTGGATGAGGCGCGAGCTCCGGCTCGACGAGCCGGCGGCGATGTCGGTCTGCTCGATCAGCGCTGCCCGGAGGCCGCGACTCGCGGCGTCGAGGAGGACGCCGGCACCCACGATTCCGCCGCCGACGACGAGGACGTCGAACCGCTCCGATGCCAGGGCGTCGCGGGCCGCCCGCCTGGCCGCGACGGCCGACGCGGCCACAGCGCCAGACCCGGCCGCAGCGCCAGACCCGACCGCCGCGCCAGACCCGACCGCCGCGCCAGGACCGGCAGGAGCGCGCCGCCGGGCGGTGCCAGGCTCCTCCGTGCCCGGCTTCAAGGCCGCCAGCTCGCCGGTCCCCGCGCCCTCCGCCATCAGTCCTCCGGAGACCGCCGCGTCGCGACGCGCCAGAGCACGAGGACCGTGCCCCCGATGAGGACGGCGATCGTGAGCGGCTCATGGAAGACGAACCGTTGGGCCTCGGTCGGCAGGATGCTGGTGAGGACGGCCGCGCCGAGGACGGCACCGACCGCGATCGCGGCGACGACGAGGACGCCGCGAAGGCCGACCTGCGAACGCTCAGCCACTGATCGACGAGGACCGCTCAGCCACGATCCGCCTCCTGGGGGATCCCGATCGGGGCGACGAGGACGCGACCGGCGAGGGCGGCCCCGCGGCGGGTCAGGAGGCCGGTCTTGGGGCGGTGGAACGTGACCGTGAGATCCGCCTGGACGACCGGATCGGACGGGTCCCCCGACGACAGGTCGACCGCGGTCGGCGTGTCCACGGCGACGACGGGGATGCCGTGGGCCCGGGCCTTGGCGACGAGGTCGACCGCGCCACGGATGGGCTCTCGGAGAGCGCCGGTGACGCCGGTTCCGAGGAGCGCATCCACGACGACCGAGGCGCGATCGACGTCGGCCGCCAGGATCGCCGTGTCGCGCGCGACGGGCGTCTGTACCCGGGTCACCCGGGGGAGGTCGTTGAGGCGATCCCAGTTCCGGGCCGCGTCCGGCGTCGACGGGCGAGCCGTCGAGGCGACCAGGGCGACGACGACCTCCGTGCCGGCCTCCGCCAGGCGCCGGGCGGCGACGAAGCCGTCGCCGCCGTTGTTGCCGGGCCCGCACAGGATGAGGACGGGTCCCTTGCTGGCCCGGCCGGTGGCGAGGGCGATCGCATGGACGGCCGCGGCAACGGCCGTGCCCGCGTGTTCCATGAGCCGCCCACCGGGCACGCCCAGCGCCTGGGCGCGGAGGTCGGTGCCGGTCATGGCCTCGGCCCCGATCGGCGAACGGGCGGCGGCGGCGGCCCAGCGCCGGCGGAGACCGGCAAGATCGAGCGAGAAGAGCTCGGGATCGTCGGCCGGCAACGGCGAGGGCAGGTCTGGCGAGATCGCGGGCGCGTCCATGGTCGGTCAAGCGTAGCCGAGCGTCATCCCAGCGGCAGCCGGGCCAGGCGCGGCTCCGATGGGTGACGCTCGGCGAGGCCTTCGCGGGCCAGACCGAGGACCGCCGTTTCGACCGCCTCGGCGCCGTGGCCGCCGATCGGTGCCTCGATGCGTACCCAGGCATCGCCGGGGGCATCGCGGAGGGCATCGAGGATTCGGCCTCGCAGCCAGCGCGAGGTCCCCCGGAAAGGATCGGTCGTCGCGCGGGGTGGCGTTGAGCCCGCCGCCGGCGACGAGGCGCGTCCCCGCGGGTCGGCAGTGCCCGCGATCCTCGCCCGGCACCAGCGTCGGGCCGGACAGCCGGAGCAGCGCGGAGCCCGGGGCCTGCAGAACGTCGCCCCGACGTCCATCAGGGCGTGCGTCCAGTGGCCCGGTCGGTCGGCGGGCACGCTCGCGTCGGCGACGGCCTGGACCTCTCGCTCCGTGAACGCGCCTGGGTGGCCGCCGACGGCCCGGTTGAGGACCCGCCTGACGTTCGTGTCCACCGCCCCGACCGGTCGCCCGAACGCCAGGGCGGCAACGGCCCGCGCCGTGTACGGGCCGACGCCGGGCAGCCGGCGGAGCGCCGCGAGATCCGCGGGCACGTGGCCGCCGTGCTCGCGGACGATCGCGACCGCCGCATTGTGGAGGGCCAGGGCCCGACGGTTGTAGCCGAGCCCGCGCCAGGCTCGCAGGACCGCCGCCGGCGTTGCCTCCGCGAGCGCCTCGACCGTCGGGAACTCCTCGAGGAACCGGCCCCAGGCCTCCGCGGCCCGCGCCGCCTGCGTCTGCTGGGCCATCGCTTCGGACACCAGGATCGCCCAGGGATCGGCCGTGGCCCGGAAGGCCAACGGGCGGCCCTCGGCCTCGAACCACGCCAGGATCGCGTCTCGGAGCTGCAGTGAGACGCGATCGACTTCCGCCTCGGATGTGCCCACCCTCGTACGATAGCGGCGATGCGGTTCGGGGCGGCCTTCTGGATCCAGCGCACCGACTGGCCGTCGCTGCGGGACGCCTGCCTGGCGGCCGAGGCCGCCGGTTTCGATTCGGTCTGGCTGGACGATCACCTCCTGTCCGACGAGGGCGACTGGGTGTCCTCGAAGCTCGAAGGATGGGCGGCCCTGGCCGCCCTCGCGCCGCTCACCTCCCGCGTAACCCTGGGTCACCTCGTCGCCGCCAACACGTTCCGCAACCCCGGCCTCCTGGCCAAGCAGGCGACGACCCTCGACCACCTGTCAGGTGGCCGGTTCATCCTCGGTCTCGGCGGTGGCTGGTTCGAGCGGGAGCACGACGCCTTCGGGATCGACTTCGGGTCCGGCTTCGGCGAGCGGTTGGACCGGCTCGAGGAGTCGGTCGGCCTGATCCGACGGCTGCTCGACGGCGAGACGGTGACCCACGACGGCCGGTTCTACCGGATGCACGAGGCGCTGTGCCTGCCGCGGCCGGTCCAGGCCCGCCTGCCGATCCTCATCGGTGGCTCGGGCCGGACCAAGACGCTCCGCACGGTGGCCCGCCACGCCGACCTGTGGAACGGCTACGGCGACCCGGAGCGCATCGCCGAGGTCTCGGGCTGGCTCCGGGATCGCTGCGAGGAGGTCGGCCGGCCGTTCGAGGCGATCCGGCGGACGGTGATGATGGACGTCGTGGTCCGCGATTCGATCGACGCGGCTGAGGTCGCCTATGCCGCGGTCGCCGACCTCCAGGGCATCCCGGTCCAGCGGGTCTCCTCGGACGACACCGAGCGCGGCCTCAACGCCGCCGGCCCGCCCGAGGTCGTCGCCGATCGGGTGTCGGCCCTGGCCGCGATCGGCATCAGCGAGGTCATGTGGATCTTCCGGAGTCCCTGGGACCTCGAAACGATCCGGCGCGTCGAGGAAGTCCGAGCCCTCGCCGGGCGTTGACCGTCACGGGCCGGGGTTCGAGCCGGTTCGACGAATCGAGGAGGTCCGAGCCGTCGTCCGCGGGTGACCGCGGCGGCAGCGCGACCGGAATATCGGACATCCGACGGCCGGAGAGACCGGTCGGGGCAGTCCAGCCGTCAGATGACCGATCGATCGGTCAATCGACCGCCGAAGGGTCCAATCTCAGCGGGCCGCCCCTCGATCTTCGTCGGACGACCGAAATGTCGGTCACTCGGGCATCCGGCGTTCGGGCATGACCATCCTCAGATCAGCGCCGCGATCAGCTCCGCCGCGCGGCGCGCCCCGTCCGTCTCGACCGGCAGTCGGGTGCCCGTCGGCCGGGCGATCTCCTCGGCCATCGCCGCCGCGATGACCTCGGGCGGGCTCTCGTCGTAGAGCATCGGCCGGCCGGCGCCGTAGCGCTCCAGGCGGTGGCGGACGTGGCGGCTCTGCTCGAAGTGGTTCCGGAGTGGGAAGTACAGGAACGGCCGGCCGGCGGCCGCCAGCTCCATGGTCGTCGTCAGGCCGCCCTGGACCACGGCGAGGTCGCAGACCGCGAGGTGCTCGTACAGTCGCGGGACGTAGCCGCGGACCTCGACCCCCGCCGGTGCGGCCAGTGACTCCGGCTCGATCCGGGGCCCGGCGACCGCGATCATCCGGAGCTCCGGGATCCGCCGCCGCGCCTCGGGATACGCCGCGATCACCCGCCGCAGCAGCGCCTCCCCCACCCCCGAGCCGCCGACGGTCACGATCACGACCTGCTCGTCGTCGTGGTAGCCGAGCTCGCGCCGGAGCTCCTCGCGCCGCTCGAGCAGCGGCGCCGGGTCGAAGCCGGTCACGTAGCCGCTGAAGCGGTAGTGCCGCTCGGTCCAGTCCCGGATCGGCGGCAGTCCCGGCCCGAACGAGTCGGCCACGATGTCGTCGGGATTGCCGACGAAGATCGCCGTGTCGCGGAGGCGCGGGAAGCGCTCGACGTGCTCGATCATCTCGGCGTTGTAGTCGGCTGTCAGGAAGGCCTCGCGCTCGCCTCCGTCCGGCATCGGCAGCCAGCCGACGAAGTCGGTCAGCCAGGCGAAGGCCGTCCGTTTCAGCTCCGGGTTCTCGTGGAGGAAGTGGTCGACGTCCCACGACTCGTCGCCGACGACGAGGTCGTACTCGCCCTCGGTGACCGCATCGAGGAAGACCATGAAGTTCGCGACGAGGATCTCGTCCATCCGCCGGATCGCCTGGAAGGCGTTGAGGTCGTGCTCGCTCGACTCGGCCGCGAAGTGGGCGGATTCGCTGGCGAGCTCGGCGCTCATCGGGTGGACTCGCTCGCCCCGTCCCTCCAGGACCATCGAGACCGGGTGCTGGGCCAGCCAGTCGATCTCGAGGTCCGGACGCAGCGACCGGAGCTCGTCGGCGATGGCGATGTCGCGCTGCGCATGGCCCAGGCCGATCGGCGAGGACAGGTACAGGGCCCGCCGTCGCCGAGCCAGGGACCGGGTCCAGACAGTCGTTCTCGGCGTGGGCATCAGGCGTCCCTCCAGGCGATCGAGGCGACGAAGTCGCGGATGAGCAGGTTGGCCTTGACCGGGTGGCGGCCCGGGATCATGTGATCGGCGCCCTCGATGACCACCAGCGGCGCACCGGTCAGCTCGCTGAGCCGCTCGGCCCGGCCCAGAGGCTGGCAGGTGTCCTCGCTGCCGTGGACGAGGAGCATCGGACATCGAACCGAGCGACAGATGGCCTCGATCGCCGCCCGGTCGAACGGGAACTCGGAGTCCGCGTCCGCGAGCATCGAGTCGACCGACCCGTCGACGGCCCACTCGACGGCATCGTCGATGGCCTTCGTGGAGTGCGGCTCGGAGGTGATCTCGCCGAAGAAGAACCGGACCCAGTCCTGGTAGTCGCGCCGCCAGTGGTGTCGATTTATCTTCTGCCAGCCCTCGTACGACGGCAGCTCGGCCTCGAACGTCGTCGCGGCCGCGACGTAGTGGGGATGGGGCGGCGTCAGTCGCGGCACTCCCACTCCGAACGCCACGATCCCGAGCACGCGATCGGGCTGCTCAACTGCGTACCGGATCGCCCGCCACACGCCATCGACGCACAGCCCGACGAGGACGGCGCGGGCCGTCGCGGTGGCATCGATGACCGCTCCGAGATCGGCCACGAACCGGTCGTCCGCAAAGGCCTCCGGCGTCGTCGGTCGATCGGACCGGCCGTTGCCGCGACCGTCGTACGTCACGACCCGGTAGCGTCGACTCAGATACGGGACCTGGCCCTTCCATTGGCGGGAGTGGACGATCGGCGCCGAGGGCATCAGGACGATCGTCGGCGCGCCGGAACCGACGACCTCGTAGGCGATCCGCACCCCGTCACTGTCTGCAAAGCCGGCGTCGTCGGGCTGGCGAGCCCGCGTCAGATCGTGCTCGAACGCGTCCTGGACCCGTGATCGATCCGCAGCCCTCGGAGGACGCCTGGGACCCACCAAGATCACCCTCCCGATGGCCGCAGCGACTCGACGAACTCGCGGATCGCCAGGTTCGTCCGCACCGGCTCGCGGGCATTCAGGAGATGCCCCGAACCTTCGAAGGTCAACAGACGGCCTCGGGTGAGCTCGGCCAGGGCGGCGCCGTGGCGGTAGCCGACGACGTGGTCGTCCGACCCGTGGATGACGAGGACCGGGTTGGGGATCGACCGGGCGAGCGCCATGATCCGATCGCGGTCGCCGATCTCGGGCGCGTCCGCGGTCAGGATCAGGGTCTCGCCGTCGGTCTCGTGGCCCCACTCGACACAGTCCTCGATCGGCTTCGTCGAGTGTGGCTCCGACAGGCACTCGCCGAAGAAGAACTCGAGGAAGCCCGGGTAGTCGATTCGCCAGTAGTGGCGGTTGTACTTGGCCCAGCCCCGGTACTCGGCCTGCTCCTCGTCGAAGGGCGGGGTCCGGGGCGCGATCGACGGGTCGGGTGGCGCGAACGGCAGGCTCGGCGCGATGAAGATCGATCCCCGGACCCGATCAGGCTGCTCGGCGGCGAGCAGCAGGGCCGGGCCCGCTCCCCCGGACAGCGAGACCGCGACGGCTTCGCGCGTCCCGGAGGCGTCGAGGACCGCGAGGGCATCGGCCGCGAACTCGACATCGGCGTAGGCCTCGGCCGAGGTCGGCCGATCCGAGCTGCCATTGCCCCGCCCGTCGAAGGTCAGGACGCGGTAGTAGCGAGCGAGATACGGCACCTGGAATTTCCAGAAGCGCGAATGCACGATCGACCAGGTCGGCAGCAGCAGGATCGCCCGAGGGCCGTCGCCGAAGCGGGCCCAGGCCACCCGGACGCCGTCGCGCTCGATCGTGCCTGTACCGTCGGCCGGTCGCGCCCTCGAGCGCCCTGCAGCCGCGATCTCGTCGCGTGCGGCGACGCGCGCTGGCGACGACGCTCGGCCGGCTCGGCTGCGGCGCTTCTTCGTCTCAGCCGTCGCCGTCACGGTGGGACGCCTCATCGACCGTGCCCCGCTCCTCGAAGAGGCGGATCAGCTGGCCGACCTTGCGAAGGGCGCTGCGCGCCGGAAATTCGGCCTCCGGGAGGCCGAGCAGGAGCATCGGCTCGGCGCCGACGAACGGCAGGCCCATCAGTGCCCCGACCTCGACGGGCGTGAACGGCCCGAGGTTCGTGCCCTTCTCGGCCGCCCGTCGTGCGACCTCAGCCAGGAGCCGGAACCAGCCGCCGACGAGCTCGCGAACCGCCGCGGCGACGGCCGGGTCGGAATAGCCGGCCGCGACCATCTCCTGGAGGATCCGGACGTAGCCCGACTGGAGGTCCTGGTCGAGGAAGTCACACGCCTCCTCCCATTGGCGCCACAGCGGCTCGGGGCCGGCGAACATCGTCCGCTGGCGCTCCAGGAGCCGATCGTTCTCGGCCGCGAGGACCGCCAGGATGAGCTGCTGCTTGCTCCCGAAGTGGTAGTGGATCTGGGACAGCGGGACGCCGGCCGCTTCGGCGACCCGACGCGTCGAGAGGCTCGCATGACCCTCGCCGAGGATGCAGTCCCGGGCCGCCCGCAGAATGGCCGCGCGGGTGTCGGCGGTCGCCAGGTCGCGCCGCTCGGCCCGGCTCCGGGGGTCAGTGATCGAGAGGTCCGCCACGCGATGAGCATACGGGCCATCGGTCACAGCGTGAGGACGTAGACGCCGGCGAGGACGAGCAGGACCCCCAGCGGCCGCGTCATCCGCCGGCCCCACGGCAGGTTCTTCTCGATCGCGGTGAGGGCTCCGATCGCGAACATGGCCACGAGGCTGGTCATCCCGATCCCGAACATCACCAGCATCATCGGCCAGCAACAGCCGACGCAGAACGCCCCGTGGGCGATGCCCATGGCCAGCGACTCCCGCTCCGGCGCCGAGCCCCGCCAGCGATTCATCACGAACCCGAGGGGGCTCCGGCACTCGTCCAGGCAGCGGTCGCGGAGGGGGCTGAACTGCCACAGGCCGGCGACGGCGAGGGTCGTCGCCAGGATCAGCTGGGGATGGGCCGCCAGCCACGGCCAGGCGTCGACGGCGGCGTGGACCAGGCGGTCGGCCATCCAGGCCCCGAATCCGAAGGCCGTCCAGACGACGGCGTAGCCGCCGATGAGAAGCGATATCAGGAGGCCCGGTCGAGGTCGCCGGCTGACGATGGCGCCGAAGGTCAGCACCAGCGGCACGCTCGACGGCAGCATCATCGCCACGATCATCACCAGCCAGCCAACCGTGAACAGCCCGACCTGCAGGGCCAGGGGCCCGTCGACGGGCGTGTCGTGCTGGAGGTACCGGGCGTACGGAGATCCGTCCACCGCCCAGAGCGCGACCCAGGCGACGACGGCCAGCCCGAGCAGGCTGGCCGCCAGGAACGCTCGGTCGCGCCGCGGCGAGCGGAGGTGTGCGGTCGCGAACATCGTCAGCCTGCCTCGGTCATCGGGACGCTGCGGGGCTCAGGCCGCGAAGCGGAAGTGGCCCTGCAGGGCGTTTTTCCCGGTGAGTGACACGGTCGGCATGCCGTGCTTCGAGCCGTCGCGCCGGAAGTAGTCCGATTTCGCCGCGTAGACGGGCGACCCCGGGATCGTCGAGAAGACGGTCTCCGCGAGGACCGTCGGCTTGCCGGTCGCCCCCGTGAACGGGGTCATCTCCGCGTCGGCCAGGTCGCCGACCTTGAGCCGGCCCTTGCCGTCCGCGACGGTGAAGGTGATCGGCGCGCGCTCGACGCTGACGACCTCGCCGATGAGCCCGGCCAGGTCCGCGATCCCGCCGCCGAGCTGGCCGGTGAAGACCTTCAGGAGCGCCTGCTCCTGCGCCTCTGTCGCTTGATCGTCGACGATGACGGCGGCCTTCCAGGACTTGGGGACCAGGACGTTGCCGGGGATGTGGACCGACAGGGCCAGCGTCAGGCCGGCCACGTCGACGCCTTCGATCTGGCCGCTGTCGACGCGCCAGGCCAGTGCCGATTTGCAGGTGCCGCCATCCGGATCTTCGCCGATCCAGCATGGACACACGGCATTGCAGGTACAGACCTCGAGCAGCCTGCCCTCGATCTCGTAGGCCATCGGAGCACCCTCCTATCGCTATGCCGAGCACCGGGGGTCGCATGGGTGCGGGTGCTCGGTCGGTCGACCGATCTCGGTCGGTCGACCGAATGAGACCACGAGGCAACGAGGCTGTCAAGCCCCTTGGCGGTCAGCCGAGGGGCAACCGCCGCCGGCGCCCGTATCGACCGTCGCGACCCTCGACCGGAGTCGGGACAGGCCAGGCCGGGAGGCGGATCGGGACGAGGAGGGCCGATCGCGCGAGGACGACCTCGGGTCGCGGCTCCTGGCCGGCCCGCCGCGAGCTCAGAGCTTCAGCATCACGTGCTTGACGACGGTGTAGTCCTCGAGCGCGTACATCGAGCCGTCCTTGCCGTAGCCGGACTCCTTGAAGCCGCCGTGGGGCATCTCGGACACGAGAGTGAAGTGCTCGTTGATCCAGACCGTTCCGAACTGGATCGCCTTGGCGACTCGCATGGCTCGGCCGATGTCGGACGTGAAGACCGACGCGGCCAGGCCGAATCGGACGTCGTTGGCCCAGGCGATCGCCTGGTCCTCGTCGCTGAAGCGCTGGACGGTCACGACCGGCCCGAAGACCTCGTGCTGGATGATCTCCGACGTCTGGTCCGGGCCGGTGATGAGGGTCGGCTCGTAATACGCGCCGGGCCGGTCGGGGCCGCGCGTGCCGCCGACGACGACCTCGGCCGCGCCCCGGGCCCGGTCCACCATGCCCTCGACCTTGTCGACCTGGGCGTGGGCGATCAGCGAGCCCATGTCGAGGTCGTCGGCCTCGGCCGGGTTGCCCCACTTGATCGAGCGGACCTGGTCGGCCAGCTTGCCGACGAACGCGTCGTAGACCTTCGGGCCGGTGATGACCCGGCAGGCGGCCGTGCAGTCCTGGCCGCTGTTCCAGAAGCCGGCCGACTTGATCGTCTCGGCGGCGGCGTCGAGGTCGGCGTCGTCGAAGACGATGACCGGGGCCTTGCCGCCGAGCTCGAGATGGAGTCGCTTCACCGTGTCCGATGCGATCCGGGCGACGCGCTTGCCGGTCGCCGTGTCGCCGGTGATCGAGATCATTCGGACCTTGGGATGGCCCACGAGGGCGTCGCCGATGTCGGCGCCCGAGCCGCTCAGGACGTTCACCACGCCGGCCGGGAAGATCTCGGCCATGGTCTCGGCGAAGGCGAGGGCCGTGAGGGGCGTCCTGGCCGATGGCTTCAGGACGACGGTGTTGCCGGTCGCGAGCGCCGGCCCGAGCTTCCAGGCGGCCATGTAGAGGGGGTAGTTCCAGGGCGCGATCGAGGCGACGACCCCGACCGGATCGCGCCGGATCAGCGAGGTGTGGCCGGCCAGGTACTCGTTGGCGGCCTTGCCCTCCATGACCCGCGCGGCCCCGGCGAAGAAGCGGAACAGGTCGGAGCAGACGGCCATCTCATCGATGGCGGCACCGACGGGCTTGCCGGTGTGGAGGCTCTCGAGCCGGCCCAGCTCGTCCCCACGAGCGTCGAGCGCGTCGGCCAGCTTCAGGAGGAGGAGGCTGCGGTCCTGGGGCGTGGACTGCTGCCAGGTCTGGAAGGCCGCGTCGGCCGCGTTCACGGCCCGTTCCACGTCCTCCGGGTCGCTCGCGGGGACGCGGGCGATGACCTCGTCACTGGCCGGGTTCACGACCTCGGCCATCCGACCCGCGGCGCTGTCGACGAACGTCCCGCCGATGAGCTGTTGGTAGGTCTTCACGCGATCCATGGTCTCGGTCACGGCAGGGTTCCTCCGGTCGGATTTGGCCGGCTCTCCGGCGGCAGCGGCGTCAGCAGCATCGCCGGAAGAGGGCGGGCTCGATTGTGCGCCGACGACGGCGGGCTGGAAAGTGCGCCCCGCCAGGCGGGCCGGCAGGGCGGGAATCGAACGGGCCGGGCCCCGAGCGTTCGGTGACCCGGCCCGAGCGGCGGCGGGCGGCTACGGCAGCCGCCCGTCGACGAGGTGGGCAAGGGCCATGAATCCGGCAGGATCGACCTTCGTGAAGTCGATCACGAGGGCCACGCTGACGTCACCGTGGACCCAGCCGATCCGTCGATCCCAGCCGTGGTTGACTCGGTAGGCCTTCGAGCCGAGGCCGCTGACCTCCTCGTCCGCGCCCCAGCCATCGGGGTTGTAGTTGGCGGCCGGGCCGATCGACACGGACAGCAGCGAGCCGTGGGCCGAGGTCCACGTGCAGAACACGTCGCCGGCACCCATCGACGTGTCCTCGGGCGCCCCCCAGTCGCCCTGGATCGCCGCCGTGATCTCGTCAGTGGACAGGATCTCGCATGGCCCGGCGGCCTCCGCCGGTGCCTCGGTCGGGACACTCGTGGCCAACGGGCCGGAGGCCCAGGCCGGCTCCGGCCCGGTGTCGCCCGCAGGCGAGACGGCCCGCAGCTCGCTGAGGGCGAGGACCGAGCCGTCGCCGCCGATCGCGGCCACGCTCCACCAGGAGCCGGCGACGAGCGACGGACCGTCGACGCCCTCGGGGACGCCGCCGTACCGGATCTCCGTGGCGTTGCCCTGCCACGACCAGCGCGGCCCGTCCGCGCCCAGGATCGACAGCCGGTAGGTCGCGGCGTCGGGCACGGCGCCCCATCGGAAGGTCGGAGCACGCCCCGCGTTCGTCGCGCCCGGCGCGAGAAGCTCGACGAGCGGCAGCTCGGCCAGCGCGGCCGGCCGGGGGCGCGTCGGAGCGGGGCCCCCGGCGGCGCCGTCGGCCGGTCGGTCGCCGGCAGGACCGGTCTCGCCGCCACAGGCCGCCACGATCGCCGCGACGAAGACGAGGACGAGGGCGAGGGTTCGCCTGGTGTTGGTCATCTCTAGCTCTCCTCGATCGCCGCGATCACGCGCGGCAGGCCGTACTGGTAGGCGGCTCCGGCGATCAGGGCCATCTCGGCCTTGTCGCCGGCGTCGCGGGCAATCTCGTAGCGCTTGAGGAGCACGTCCTCGAACTTCACGAACAGGTCCATCGCCCCCTCGCTCGAGGTGTTCGGGCTGAGGCAGTCGTCGGCCCGCCAGCCGAGCGAGCCGCCCTGGATCCAGATCTGGATGGCCGTGATGACGTCGCGGGTCGTATAGGCGCCGCTTTCGGCGGCGTTCAGGAACGTGCGGATCGTGTTGAACATCACGCTCTGGAGCATCGCCCAGGTCGGACCCATGTCCAGCTCGTGGCCGGGATCGCAGGTCTCCAGCGAGGCCAGGAGCGACTCGAACTGGAGCATGTCGAGGACGTACCGGGCCAGGACGTCGGTGTCGACCGGGTCCATGTTCAGGACGAACTGCGCATCCTCCATGAGCTGGGCGAGCTGACCCTGGACGTCGACCGACCCGGCCGTCGTCCCGCCGAAGCGGTAGGCGATGAAGAACGACTCGCTGTCGGTCTCGGTGCCGTACTCGACCGGTCCGCCGAGGCTGCCGAAGACCTGGTTGCAGTTCGCCGCCGACGGCGAGAACTGGCTGCTGAACGGCAGGCTGAACTCGTTGCCGAAGCCGTAGAGATCGTTCCCGCTGGCATTCGTCTGGTCGCCGTCGTGGCCAGGCTCGACGTCGATGACGCCCGACATCTGAACGTCGATCTCGCCGTCGATCTGGATGAGCGTCCCGGTGCCGCTGAGGCTGCCGTTCTTGGTGAAGACCGCATCGGAGCTGCTGTCGTCGAACGGCAGCCACGACATCGAGTGCCCTTCGCCGCCCAGCTGGAACGTCCCGCTCGCGGCGCCGAACTCGTCGATCGTCAGGTCGAAGCTGCCCGTCCCGTCAATGACCGTGACGGAGATGTCGTCCTCCATCTGGTTTCGCACGCTGATGCCGCGGGCGATCCAATCGCCGGGTGAGAACCCGGCAACCGTGGGGATACAGTTCTCGGCCAGCACCGGCTCGGAGGCCGTGACGAAGGCGAGCGCGATCGCCGCCGGCGCGACCAGGCTCGCAAGCCGGAGCCGGCGCAGGCGCGACGGTGATCGAACGCCGGCGGCGGGCGGCGCCTCGGCCGATGTTGGCGCGGGTCGGGCTCGCCCGATCCGGAAGCTGAGCTGTGGCATTTGGATTCGGACCTCGCATGAACCGTTGTGGGCGAGGCCCATCCTCCGGGTGCCTCCACGACGGCGCTTAGGCTGGGCTTAAGGCCCGACGCGAGCCTCCGGCGCCGGCCGCCGGAACACGTCGTCAGCGGCCGACGGACAGCGCCGCCGCGAGGACCGCGAGACCGGCAAGCGCCACCAACGCGTCGCGCGGCGTCCAGCGGATCGGCCGGAACGTCGTGCGAGGCCCACTGCCGAAGGCGCGTGCATCCATGGCCAGGCCGAGCTGGTCGGCCCGCCTGATCGCGCGGACGAGCAGACCGACGAGCAGGCGCGGGTGCCACGGCCGGAGGCCGCGCAGCCGGCGGGCCGACACCAGCGTCAGCGCGTCGGCGACGAGGTTCGGTACGGTCTGGTAGGCAGCGTTCGCACCGTAGGCAAAGCGGGCCGGCACCCGCGCCTGCTGGACGATCGCGTCGACGAACCGGGTCGTGTCCGTCGTCAGGGCAAAGGCGGCCCCGGCGCCGACGATGGCCGTGGCCCGGGCGCCGAGGGCGAGCGCCGCGCCGAACGACTCGGCCGTCAGCCGGAGCGGCCCGATCCTGGCCACCTCGGTGGCAGTCGGATCCGTGTTCGAGGCCGAGTACACGAGGTTCGTGAGAGCGATCGCGGCGATCGCGACCGTGGCCGGCGCAAGGACCCTGGCGAGCCGCGCCGGGCGAATGCCGCCGAGGGCGGGCACGGCCACGAGCCCGACGACAGCCAGGAGGACGGCCGGGCGCGGGTCGAGGGTGGTCGCCAGCCCGACCAGCCAGGTGATCGCCACGCCGAGCTTGACCAGCGGGCTGGTCCGGCCGAGGAAGCTCGCGGCCGCACGGTCACGCTCGGCGGGCGGGGCGACGATCATGCGGACGCGGCCGCCGAGGCGTCGGCGGCGGCCGGAGGGTTGGGCTCGTCGGCGATGATCCAGCCGTCGGCCATCCGAACACGGCGCCGCCCGAATCGCTCCGCGAACCGTTCGTCATGCGTCGCGGCGACGACCGCGACTCCGCCCCGGACGAGCTCCTCGAGGATCGCGACCAGGCCCTCCCAGCCGCGCCGGTCCTGGCCATATGTCGGCTCGTCGAGGAGGAGCAGCCGGGGTCGTCGGGCGAGGGCCGTGGCGATGGACAGGCGACGTTGCTCGCCACCCGACAGTCGGTAGGGGCTCCGGGACCCGAACTCCCCGAGCGGCAGACCGAGCCGATCCATCAGCCCGGCCGCGGCCGCGATCTCGTCCGGCTCGAGGCCGGCCATGACCTCGTCGACCACCGTGTCGGCGAGGAAGCCGAGCTCCGGATCCTGGAAGACGAACCCGGCCAGCCGGGCGAGGCGCCGGGCAGGGACCCGGGCTGGGTCCTGCCCGGCGAGCCGAACCGAGCCGGTCGACGGACGGAGCACGCCGGCCACGAGCCGCAGGAGGGTCGACTTCCCACTGCCGTTCGGTCCGCTCAGGGCGACCGGCTCTCCGGCGGCGATGCGGAGGTCGAGATCGCGCACGGCCGGCCAGCCCGGCAGGTACGAGTAGCGGACGTCGCGGAGATCGACGACATCGGGCGGGCCTGCGCTCCCGGCGGCCACGCCGCCCCCGCCATCGGCGTCGAGCGGGTCGGGCGTGCTCGCGGCGGCGTCGCGCCCGCCACCTCCGGACGAGCGCGAGCGCCGCAACGGCAGCCAGATCCCCTCCGCGTCGAGGGCCGCCCGCGATCGGCGGAGGACCGCGGCCGGGCGGCCGAAGTCGATCGGCGACCCGTCCTGCCCGAGCGCGAGCACGCGGTCAGCGAGCGGCCAGGCGAGCTCGACCCGGTGCTCGACGAGCACGATCGTGCTGCCGTTCGCCTGCAACGCGGCGACCCGCTCGAGGACGGCAGCGGTCCCGCCAGGGTCGAGATTCGAGGTCGGCTCGTCGAGGACGACGACGCGGGGGCCGGGTGCCATCACACCGGCCAGGGCCAGTCGCTGCTGCTCACCGCCGGACAGCTCGGCAGATCGACGGCGATCGAACCCGGCGAGCCCCAGCTCCGCCAGGGCCTCGGGGACACGCGCGATCATCCGCTCCAGCGACCAGGCCCGGTTCTCGAGGCCGAAGGCCACGTCGTCCGCGACTCGCTCCATGACGAGCTGGCTGCCCGGATCCTGGAACACGAGCCCGACGGCTGTCGTGACGTCGGCCTGCGAGGCCGCCGTCGGGTCGAGGTCCCCGATCCTGATCGAACCCTGCCACTCCCCGGGGAAGTCGCGCGGGATCAGCCCGGCGATGGCTCGGGCGAGGCTGCTCTTGCCCGAGCCGGACGGCCCGACGAGGAGCAGGAGCGCGCCGGGCTCGAGCTCGAACGAGACGTCGCGGAACGCGGGCCGGCTTGCCCCCGCATACCGGAACGACGCGCCATCGACCCAGACGCGCGGGCCGCTGGAGGCGGAGCCTGGCGCGGTCAGCCCGGGAAGCCTTCCAGCGCCCCGGAGCGTCGCAGCGATCGCACCAGGGCAACGGACCCGGCGGCGACGATCACGATGGCGGACGCTGCCATGACCGCTCCGCGGAGCACCTGCACGTCGGTCGAGGTGTCCGGGTAGTAGATGACCCAGTCGTGGATCCAGGCCGCCAGGGCACTGGCAACGGCCGCAGCCGCCAACACCGGGAGCGACCAGGCGCGGTACAGGGTGAACGCGAACACCACCTCGGCGGCGGCCCCCTGGACGAGCCCGGAGAGGAGGACGTCCGGGCCCCAGACGTTGCCGGGCAGGAAGGCCGAGACCGCCGCCGCGACCATGTCGGCGAAGACCGCGGCTCCTGGCCGGCGGACGATCAGCGGGGCCAGGACCGCCGGCATGAGCCAAACCCCGTAGATGAAGAAGGCGTAGAGCGGCACCGGGCCGCTCACGGGAGCGAGGACGAGCCAGAGGTTGTTCCAGGCCCAGAAGACGACGCCGAAGACGACGCCGATGACGGCCGCGACGAGGATGTCCCGCGTCCGCCAGCGGGACTCCGGGGCCAGGATCTGATCGGTCGGGCTGCCGCTCACGCTCGACATGCGGTCCTCCAGAATCGAGATGCCGCCTCCCCGGGGGAAACGGCGTCGAGCTTGAACGGCCTGCTTCCTTCGCCGGTACGAACCGGATCAGGTTCCGCGGGTCTGTGGCGGAGCCACACTCTCAGCGCTGCAGCGCTCCCCGGAGGCGATCTTCAGTTGTCGACAGATTCTACACCGGAGCGGTCGGATGCCTGGGGGCGACCAGCCGTTCGTCGATCCAGGCGATCACATCGGCCAGGATCTGCGGGCCTTCCGGCTCGTTGTGGAGCTCGTGGCGGATCCCGGTGTAGACCCGGCGGGTCACGCTGGGCAGCTCGGCCAACGCCGCGGTCGCGCTGGCAGGCACGACGGGGTCGTCGAGGCCGTGGATCACGAGCGTCGGGATGGCGAGGCCCATGGCCACCCCTCGGACTCGGCGTTGCTCCTCGAAGCCCAGGGCCCCGAGGCGAGCGGTCGACGTCGAGAGCATCAGGGAGTCGCGCCGCGCCGCCTCCTGTAGCACGGGATCTCGCGACCGCATCTCCGGCGTGATCCCGTTCGAGATCCGGAGGCGTGGCAGGAGCCGGCCCAACCACGGCGCAAGGGTGTGCTTCCAGGCCGCGAGATCGTCGTCGATGCCCGGCGCGGACAGGACCAGGAGATCGGGCAGAGGGCGCGCGGAGACGCAGTACCCGAGCGCGATCAGCCCGCCCAGGGAGTGCCCGTAGAGCACCACGGGCAGCCCTGGGAGCGCCGCCCGGACCGCGGCCAGGCGATCCTCGACCTCGTCGTGGAGGTCCGGCCAGCGCTCGAGCCAGGCACGCTCGCCGGCCGAGGCCCCGCATCCGCGCTGGTCCCAGGCGAAGGCCTCGAGGCCGGCGGCCGCGAGCTGGGCGCCAACGTGCTCGTAGCGCCCGCTGTGCTCACCGAGGCCATGGACGATCAGGACGCCTGCCCGCGGCTCCTCGGCCGGCCAGTGCCGGGTCAGGAGGCGGATCCCATCGCGGGTCGTCGCGGTATCCGTGGTCGAGGCCATCGCCGCGAGCGTACTCCCCCGGGGTCGGGCGCCCCGGGGCGCTAGCATCGACGCCGTGACTGCGGGCGAGGACTGGCTCGAGGTCGGCGACCGGGTCTTCACCCGCCGCTACCGCTTCTACGACCAGCAGATCGGGGTCGTTCTGGGCGACGACGAGGCGCTCGTCGTCGACACCCGCTCGACCCCGTCCCAGGCCCGCGAGCTCATCGCCGACATCGCCCGGCTCACTGCACTCCCCGTTCGGGTCGTCGTCGACAGCCACTGGCACTACGACCACCTCTTCGGCAACCACGACTTCCGGCCGGCGGCCATCTGGGGCCACGTTCGTTGCCGCTCGCGCCTTCTCGAGAACGGCGAGGACCAACGGGCACGGTTCAGCGCCGCCATGCCCCTCCTCCGCGAGGAGCTCGTCGGGCTGGTCATCGACCCTCCCGATCGAACGTTCGACCAGGAGGCGACGATCGAGGTCGGCGGGCGGCGGGTGGAGCTACAGTATCTCGGGCGTGGCCACACGGACGCCGACGTCGTGATCGAGGTCCCGGACGCGGCCGTCCTCTTCGCCGGCGATCTCCTCGAGAACGACGCCGTCCCCTACTTCGGCGACGGCTACCCGCTCGAGTGGCCTTCCACGGTCCGGCGACTCCTCGATCTCGTCACGGGGCCGGTGGTCCCCGGCCACGGCTCGATCGGCGACCGCGCCTTCGTCGAGCGCCAGCTCGCCGAGCTCGAGGCCGTGGCCGAGGCGGCTCGCCGCGCCCACGCCGGCGAGATCGACCGCGAGGCCGCGCTCGCGACGATCCCCTACCCGCGCGAATCGGCGATCGAGCCGCTCGACCGGGCCCTGGCCCAGCTGCGCGGCGAGCTCGACTGAGCTCGACTGAGCCCGCCCGCGCGTTACGCGGCGGCGGCGCCGATCCGGACCACCCAGCGGCCTCGCGCCGAGCCGGCCCGAATGGCATCGAGGGCCGGTTCGAGCGTGTCGAGCGTCACCTCGGTGACCCGCTCCGCGAGCGACCGCGGGCGGAGGTCGGTGGCCAGCCGCTCCCAGATCCGGCGGCGCCTGGCCATCGGGATGTAGGCCGAATCGATCCCCAGGATCGCGGTGCCCCGGAGGATGAACGGGAAGACGGTCGTGACGAGAGCCGGGCCGGACGCGTTTCCGCAGGCGGCGACGGCGGCGCCGCGGCGGAGGGTCCGGAGGATGTACGGCAACGTCGCCGCGCCGACGGCGTCGACGGCCCCGGCCCAGCGCTCGGACTCGAGCGGCCGGCCCTCGGCGGTGACCTCGGAGCGCGTCAGGAAGCCGGTCGCGCCGAGGGTCTCCAGCCAGGCTCGCTCGTCGTCCTTGCCGGTCGCGGCCCAGACCTCGTAGCCCAGCTCAGCGAGGATCGCGATGGCGGTGCTGCCGACGCCGCCGGTGGCCCCGGTCACGAGGACGGGGCCGTTCGCCGGTTCGAGACCCCGCACCTCGAGCTCCGCGATGGACAGGGCGGCGGTGAACCCCGCGGTGCCCAGCACCATCGATTCGCGGGCCGAGAGCCCCGCCGGGAGTGGGACGAGCCACTCGGAGGGCAGCCTGGAGTACTCCGCGAAGCCGCCGTGCCGGCTGACCCCGAGGTCGTAGCCATGGGCGATGACCTCCGACCCGGGCCGAAAGGACGGATGGGCCGACCGGATCACCGTGCCGGCCATGTCGATGCCGGGCACGAGCGGGTAGGCCCGGGCGACCTTGCCGTCGGCCGTCGCCGCGAGGCCGTCCTTGAAGTTGACCGACGACCAGGCGACGCGCAGGTCCACTTCGCCCTCGGGCAGGTCGGCCGGCGTCAGGGACCGCAGCCCGCGGACGAACGTCTCCCCGTCGCGGTCGACGACATAGGCCTCGAAGGAAGGGGGAATGCTGGCCACGATCTCCTCGAATGACACCCCGAACGCGGGCGATCGTGCCATGATCGCGCCTCGGCCGACGCTCGTGCAGCCGACCAAGCGGAGGGAACACGGATGAGCGACCGGTTCGTGACCCGCGGCTTCGTCGGCCGGCGCGACAGAACGGACGGGCCGGCGGATGCGCCCAGCCGGACGCCGCCGGGCCAGTACCTGACGACCGACTTCCCGGTCCTGTCGGCCGGGCCGACTCCACGGACCCCGCTCGATCGCTGGTCGTTCACGATCGACGGGCTCGTCCGCGAGCCGGCGACCTGGACGTGGGATGCCTTCCTGGCCCTGGAGACCCGCGACTGGACGGTCGACATCAGCTGCGTCACGAAATGGACGAAGCTGGACATGCGCTGGCGCGGGGTGAGCGTCGACACCCTCCTCGAGAGCGTCGAGCTCGCGGACGACGCCGCCTTCGTCATCGCCTGGTCGGACGGCGACTACACGACCAACCTGCCCCTCGGCGACGTCCTCAACGGCCAGGCGTTCGTGGCCTTCGAGCACGACGGCCGGCCGCTGACGCCGGAGCACGGTGGGCCTGCTCGCCTCGTCGTCCCGGGTCGCTACTTCTGGAAGAGCGCGAAGTGGATCCGCGGCCTCCACGTCCGGGCTCGCGACGAGCCCGGCTTCTGGGAATTGCTCGGCTATCACAATCGTGGCGACCAGTGGCTCGAAGAGCGCTACGGTGGCGACTGAGGCGCGCCGAGCCGTGGCAAGCTCAATCGCCTGGCGTCTCGCGGCGGTCGCCTCGATTCGCGACGAGACCCCCACGGTCAAGTCGATCACGCTGGACATCCCGGACTGGCCGGGCCACCGGCCCGGCCAGCATGTCGACCTCCGGCTGACAGCCGAGGACGGCTACAGCGTCGAGCGGAGCTACTCGATCGCGTCGGAGCCGGAGCGCGGCGGGACGGTCGAGCTCACCGTGGAGCGGATCGCCGACGGCGAGGTCTCGAGCTTCCTCCACGCTGTCGTGATGCCGGGCGACCGGCTCGAGGTTCGCGGTCCCATCGGGGGCTACTTCGTCTGGGAGGTCGCGCTCGGCGGGCCGCTCTTCCTGGTCGCCGGAGGGTCCGGCATCGTGCCCCTCATGGCGATGCTCCGGCATCGAGGCCGGGCGGCCGCAGCGATCCCGGCGACCCTGCTCTTCAGCTCCCGGCATCTCGAGGAGGTCATCTATCGCGACGAGCTCGACGCCCTCGCCGGCGACGGGTCCGGCCTGACGGTGACCCACACCCTGACCCGCTCGCAGCCGCCCGGCTGGACCGGCTACGCCCGCCGGATCGATGAGCGGATGCTGGCCGAGACGCTCGAGCCGCTCGGCATCGGCGTCCGGGCCTACATCTGCGGGCCGACGGCGCTCGTCGAGACGACGGCCAATGGCCTCGTCCGCCTCGGGCTGCCGCCCGATCGCGTCCGGACCGAGCGGTTCGGGCCGACCGGGACGTGAGCGCCGCCAGGTAAGGAGGTCCCGATGTCCGATCGCCCAGGACACCCGCGGTTCGACGACGAGACCCTCGACGGCAACGCCGCCGCCGGCGCGCTCGCGGCCGCGTTCGGCACGGAGATGACCGAGGTCCCGGGCCGCTGCGCCCACTGCGGGACGGTCAACCTCGTGGCCGAGCTTCGGGCCTACGTCCGGGCCCCCGGAGTCATCCTGCGCTGCCCCGTCTGCGCCGGTGTCGTGCTCCGGATCGTCGAGACGGCCACGGCGACCTACCTCGATGCCCGGGGCGCCGCATTCCTCCGGATCGAGCGCCGCTGAGGGCACCTTGCCCGACCGAGCTTCGGCCCTCCATCCGGAGCTCCTCGAGGTCGAGGTCCCGTTCGACGGCCCGACCGCTCAGCGTCGGGTTGCGGGCGGCCCGGTCACGGTGACGTTGGCCGCCGGCCCACCAGCTCGGCGACCCATTCCCGGAGCCGCTCGACGTGCTCGGCGTAGTGGTCGGCGCCGGACTTGCGGATCCACCAGGCCGCCTCGTCCGAGGGCGCCTCCAGGGCATGCCAGTCCTGGACCATCAGGCTCCGGCCCGCGTTCGCCTGGACCCAGGCGACCTCCCAGGGATGGCCGGCCATCGCCGCGAGGAACGTCGCGTTCAGGGCGTCGACGTCGATGTCGTGGCCCTCGTACGTCCCGGCGCCCAGCCGCTCGAGCTGGACCTCGGCCTCGGCCAGCCAGGTCCCCAGGTGGGCGACGAGATCGCGGACCGTCCAGGCCGGGTCGGCGTAGTAGCCCGGCACCAGGCACTCGACGGGGGTCAGCGTCCGGACCAGGCCCGTGAGCTCGTACCAGCCGCGCCGCTCGGCCTCCAGCTCCGCGGCATCGGGAGGCCCTGTCCGGCGCCCGGACCGCGGCGACCGCCGAGCACTCATGGCCCGGCCACGAACGCGCCCTCGAGCGGCAGGCCCGCGTCCTCCCAGTCGAGCAGCCCGCCCGAATAGCGCCTGACGTTGCCGTAGCCGCGCCGGACGAGGTCCCGGTAGAGGGCGACGCTCGAGAGGCAGTCCACGTGCGAGCAATAGACGACGACCTCGTCGTCGGGCCGGACCGCGGCGTAGAGCTCGTCGGGCGTGTCGAAGTGGAGAGAGCCCGGGATGTGCTTGGCCTCGAAGGCCCAGCGACTCAGGGCCATGATCAGCCTGACGTCCTCGCCACGGTCAAGCTTCGCCTTCAGCTCATCTCGGCCGATCGTCCGGATCGGCTCGGAGCCAAGGGCGGCGTTGGCGTGCGGCTGGTCGACGGTTGCCACGAGCGGACCGGGGACGCCTCCACTCCACCAGGCGAACGGAGCACCCATTGTGCACGCCCGGCGCGAGCGAGGCCGCCCGGTCCGCGAAGCGCGAATCACCCACCGGATCGATGTCGCTCGTCAATCCGGGTGCGTCTGCGCTTCGCCACAGGCCGATTCCGTCGCACCCGACGTGAGGCCACGCTCGGACAACTTCGATTCGATGAGCCACATTGATCGGACCGGCCCGCACGAGGCCCGCCGGCTCGCCTCGACATTCCGTCCATCGCCAGTCACAGTTCTCGCAGGCTACCGGCATGAGCGGCGCGTAGCCCACTCGAGATCGGCAACGTCGACCGGACGAGGCCGGAAAGGACCGCGCGGTCGATGGCCTCACCCCAGACCGGCATCTTCGCCCTCGGCACCGCCTCGCACGCCTACCTCGAGCTCGATCTCGCCCCGTCGCCCGATGACGCGAGGGCGGCCCTGGCCCGGGTCGCCTCGCTGCGCGAGCCCAGGACGACGATCGGCGGGGTCAACCTCGTCGCGGGCTTCCGACCCGAGCTGTGGGCGGCAGTCGCGCCGGACGTGTCGCCGCCCGATCTGGCGGGGTTCAACGAACCGCTCGTGGAGGCAACCGGGTACCAGATGCCGGCGACCCAACACGACGTCGTGATCTGGCTGACGGGCGCGGCCTACGACGTCGTCTTCGATCTCTCGCGCGACGTCCTGGCGGGCCTCGAGGGCTCCGCTGTCCTGGCCCACGAGATGGTCGGCTGGCCGTACCACCGCGACCTCGACCTGACCGGGTTCATCGACGGCACCGAGAACCCGAGCCTGCTCGAGGCGCCGGCGGTGGCCCTCGTGCCGCCCGGCTCACCCGGCGAGGGCGGTTCGATCCTCCTGCTCCAGCAATGGGAGCACGACGCGGCGGCCTGGGAGGGCCTGTCCGTGGCCGAGCAGGAGACGGTCATCGGCCGGCGCAAGCCCGACAGCATCGAGCTGGACCCGCGGCCACCCGCCTCCCACGTCGCCCGGACCGACCAGGATCGGTTCGGGAAGATCTTCCGGCGCAACATCGCCTACGGGACGGTCGAGCGACACGGAACGATCTTCGTCGGCTTCAGCGCCCACCAGCAGATCCTGGCCACGATGCTCGAGAGCATGGCCGGGCGCGCCGGCGGCCCGGCCGATGAGCTGACGCGGTTCACGCGACCGCGCAGCGGGGCCTACTACTTCATCCCCTCGGCCGAGGGGCTGGCGGCGCTGCGCGTCGAGCCGCGAGGGTGAGCCGACGCTCGTCTCGCCGTCGGGGGCGTGCCCGCGGGACGTGAGGTAGGGCCAACCCGAATGGCGTTTCTGGCGCCTGCCCCCATGTGCCAGACGGCGGGCAGGGTGATCCTCCAGTCATTCGCTGATGTGCCAGCGACCAGGAGATTGGAGCATCAAGATGGACCGCCAGATCGCCCTCGACTTCGCGTTGGCCCACCTCGAGCAGCTTCGCCGCGAGGCCGCCAGCGAGAAGCTCGCCAGCCTGAGCCGCGCCGCGGCTCCCGCGTCGCGAACTGCCCGCGGCGTCTTCGCCCGCAACATCCTCAGCTTCGCGACCACGTCGAAGGCCGCCTGACCGGCAGCCGACCCGACCCCGTCGCCCGAGGCCAGCGTCACGATCGGCCGGGCTGTCTGACCAGGCAGCCCGGCCGATTGCCCACCTCCGGCACCTCGCCCTGAAACGGCGGGGCGTCCCGGGCACGGCCTCCACCATGCCGTCCGGGGTTGCCCCGAACCCTGCGGTAGAATCGCGGCCGGTCGCTGGCGCGTGGCTCAACGGTAGAGCACCTGACTCTGGATCAGGGGGTTGAAGGTTCGAATCCTTCCGCGCCAGCCAACTCCCGAGCGAGTGTGGTGCGTCCGTCGTGCGCCGCGACTCCTCCCGACCCGGCACAAGGAGCCGCGCCCGATGACCCCCGAGTCAACCGAAGCCCCGGCGGAGCGGCGCGACTTCATCCGCGACATCGTCGCCGCCGACATCGAGGCCGGCCGGATCGATGCCCCGGTCACGCGCTTCCCGCCCGAGCCGAACGGCCGCCTCCACATCGGCCACGCCAAGTCGATCTGCCTGAACTTCGGGATCGCCGCGGAGTTCGGCGGCCGCTGCCATCTCCGGTTCGACGACACGAACCCGGTGGTGGAGGAGCAGGCGCACATCGATGCCATCGTCGAGGACGTCCGCTGGCTCGGGTTCGACTGGGGCGAGCATCTGTATTACGCGTCCGACTACTTCGAGCGACTCTTCGGCTGGGCCGTCCACCTCGTCGAGCGCGGCCTCGCCTACGTCGACGACCAGTCGGCCGACGAGATCCGCGAGACCCGGGGGACGCTGACGTCGCCCGGCCGCGAGTCGCCCTGGCGCGACCGGCCGGCGGCCGACAGCCTCGATCTCCTCGCCCGGATGCGGGCCGGCGAGTTTCCCGACGGCGCCCGGGTCCTTCGCGCCCGGATCGACATGGCCAGCCCGAACATGAACCTCCGCGACCCGGTCCTCTACCGGATCGTCCACGCCGCCCACCCTCGGACCGGCGACGCGTGGTGCGTCTACCCGACGTACGACTTCGCCCACGGCCAGTCGGACGCGATCGAAGGCGTGACCCACTCGATCTGCACCCTCGAGTTCGAGAACCACCGGCCGCTCTACGACTGGCTCATCGAGCACCTGCCTGTGCCGTCCGTTCCCCACCAGCACGAGTTCGCCCGGCTCAACCTCACCCACACGGTGCTCTCCAAGCGGGTCCTCCTCCGCCTCGTGGCGGAAGGACACGTCCGGGGCTGGGACGACCCGCGGATGCCGACGATCTCCGGGCTGCGACGGCGCGGCTTCCCGGCCGAGGGCATCCGCGACTTCGCGGCGATGATCGGCGTCGCCAAGACGGATTCGGTCATCGAGGTCAGCCAGCTCGAGTTCGCCGTGCGGGCCGTGCTCAACCGGACGGCCCAGCGCCGGTTCGGGGTCCTCGAGCCGCTCAAGCTCGTCATCACCAACTGGCCGGAAGGCCGGAGCGAGACGATGGAGGTCGTCAACAACCCGGAGGACGCCTCCGCCGGCGTGCGGCAGGTCGAGTTCGGCCGCGAGCTGTGGATCGAGCGCCAGGACTTCATGGAGGAGCCGCCGCCGAAGTTCTTCCGGCTCGCGCCGGGGCGCGAGGTCCGGCTTCGGAACGCGTACTTCGTCACCTGCGAGGAGGTCGTGAAGGACGCGGCCGGTGTCGTCGTCGAGCTGCGATGCACCTACGACCCGGCGACCCGAGGCGGGGACTCGCCGGACGGACGGCGACCGAAGGCCACCCTCCACTGGGTGTCCGCGGGCCACGCCGTCCCGGCCGAGGTCCGGCTCTACGACCATCTCTTCACGTCGCCGTACCCCGGCGCGGACGGTACCGACCTGTTCGAAGATCTGAACCCGGCCTCGGAGACCGTGATCTGCGGCGCGAGGCTCGAGCCGGCGCTGGCCGAAGCCACGATCGGCGAGACGGTCCAGTTCGAGCGGCTCGGCTACTTCGTCGGCGATCCGGATTCGCGCCCGGACGCCCTCGTCTTCAACCGGACGCTCACGCTCCGGGACACCTGGGCCAGGGTCCAGGCCAGGGGCTGACCCGGCGGCCGCGGTGGTGCGGCCGCCCGGGTACGGTAGATTCCCCCGGGCATCGCTGGCGAGTGGCCAAACGGTAAGGCACCTGACTCTGGATCAGGGGATTGAAGGTTCGAATCCTTCCTCGCCAGCCAACCTACAACATCTAGGGTCAGCAGCAACGCTGAACCACCAGCATGTTGTGGCTTGACGCCGACCCGCGACCCCGTCGCCGAGGAGGCGACGAATGGTTTGGGCACCTGACTCTCCCTGATCTTTGTGCGCCTGATTTCGGCGCACCCCGATTCGATGGGCACCTGATTCTGGCGGGCCGACCTGATCACTCGGCCGGGCGGTCGATCTGTTCCGCGCGCGCCAAGGCGGCCGAGGGCGCGTCGCCACGGACGCTCGAGTGGTACCGGATGATCCTCCGTCCGCGCCGTCCGCCGGTTCGGCGAGGCGCGGCCGGTCGACGCCGCTCCAGCCGGCCGAGCTGCGGGCCTGGCTGCTCGAGCTCCGGTCGACCCTCGCGCCGAGTCGCGTCGCCGGCTACGTCCGGGCCCTCAAGGCCTTCGGCAACTGGTGCGCTGCCGAGGAGCTCGCCGCAGGCCGCGGCGCTTCCGGGCGCTCCGCCGGCCGAAGGTCCCGCACCAGCTCATCGCGCCCTTCTCCGACGACGCGCTGCGGCGCCTCCTCGCCCTCGCCGACGTCCGCGAGCGGGCGCTCGCTCCTGCTCCTGCTCGACACCGGGCTCCGGCTGTCCGAGCTGGCCTCGCTGCGGCTCGGCGACGTCCGGCCCGACGGCACGCTCAATGTCATGGGCAAGGGCGCCAAGGAGCGGATCGTGCCGGTCGGCGCGACCGCCCGGACGGGCGCTCGTCCGCTACCTCGGCAGCCCGGTGCCGGCGCAGCCCGACGACGCCGCTCTTCCTCGGTCGCCGGGGCGCGCTCGACGGCCCGCGGGATCCAGCAGGCGATCGCCCGCCTCAGGGCCGGGCCGGGGTCGACCGGCGCTGCAGCCCGCACACGCTCCGCCACACCTTCGCCCGGAGCTACCTCGTCAACGGCGGCGACGTGTTCAGCCTCCAGCAGATCCTCGGCCACACGACGCTCGACATGGTCAAGCGCTACGTGGCGCTGTCCGACGCCGACCTCGTCGCCCGCCATCGAGCCGCCTCGCCGGCGGATCGGCTCATGGGCGGGAAGAGGCGGTAGCACACCGCTGGGGCTCTATTGTCAAAGCCGAAAACAAGAATCCGCCGTCGAGCGGCGAGTCCGATACCGAGCAACGGCGAGAGATCGGTGCCCTTTGCAGTTCACGGTCGGTCCGAAGGACGGCCCTCGGAAACGGGCTCGGCCGTTGCGCTCCGGGACCTCAACGCCGGATCGTGCGGCGCCTGGCGCTCGAGTCTGATGACACGTCCTTCCTGTAGGACAACGGCCTGTACGCCGTACTCGTTCGCCGGGTCGCCGCCGATAACGATGAGGACTGGGCGCGGACATTGGTAATCGGCGTCTGCGGCAAACGCGGCCATCTGCGTCAGATCTCGTTCGCTCGGCTCGGCCGAGCTGAACACGTGGAAATGCCATTCGCCTACATAGTGATGCCCGGTCTTGCGCCAACGATCGGCCAGCATCGTGCGTAGGCCGACAATCCCGCGCCAGAAGGCAAACGCGAGCCGCCTCGAATCTCGCGGCGGGCCGCTGGCCTCTACAACAACCGCTCGGTCGCCCAACTCGCTGTAGCGACCAATTAGTATTCCGCCCGTCTCGACGCGACCCGCCTTGCGACAGTGCGCGAGGATGTCGGCGGCGGCGCCGCTCTCGACCGAAACGGCGGTCGTTCCGTCGGCAGACAGGAAGCGCATCATTCTGCCTGGCTGGCGGGTTCGGCAAGCTCCGAGATGGTCCCGTTGCGAGCGCGGCCGAAGACGCGGAGGCCTGCGGCCCCGTGGCCGAGCAGTCGCTCGTCAAGATCGCGGACCGCCAGCGCAGCGAGTGCGTTGACGTCATCGGCTCGGGCGGGGAAGACCGGGTAGCGGCAGCCCGCGCCCTCCCACACTAGCTCCTCGGTAAGGCGCTTATCGGCGTCAACCCAGGGCCGAACCGCGTTCCCGAAGCTGGCTGAGGGGAACGTCGTGCCGATGCTCGCGAACGAATACAACCGCTCGGCCCCGTACGAGAAGGATACGGAGGCGAACTCACGCTGGTCCGTGCCCCAATCGAAGTCGGCCATCGCGTCTGCGACCGCATCGTCGCCAGTCGTATCGATGATCAGTCCGGCGCTGCGGATCGCGTCAGCGACATCATCTTCAACGTTCGGGAATCCCGCGAAGACTCCAATCGCGGTGGCATTCGGCGAGATCTGGTTCAGGCGATCCGCGAGTGCCATCGCCTTCGGCCAACCAATGTCGTCGACCTGCAGCGTGTGTCGGACAAGGTTGCCGGCCTCAAGCACCTCGTGGTCGATGACGACGATCCTCTCAATTCCACCGCGCACCAACAGCTCCGCAATCGCGGCACCCAGCGCACCGCAACCGAGGACGACGACCGATCGATCTTTCAGCCCGCGCTCGAATCGGCCGCGCGATAGGAGCTGATCCGGGTGCCAGTTCGCTGAGTTGAGCCACACGAGGGGCGCATCGTCAGCTAGCGCGCCGCCGTCGTTGCTAGTGGCAGCGCCGGGGGCCTTCGTGCCACCAACGCGCAGGGCGAGCCAATGCACGAGCGAAGGTGGATCGCCGCGGCGCACGGGCATCGGGAACGCGAGCAGCAGGTGATGTGGCCCGCCTTCCCTGAGCTTGCCAATCACAGGACGGAGCGCGCTGTCGAGATTGAACTTCTGACCGCGAGCGATGGCTCGGAGCTCGCCGAAGGTCTCAGGCGCTCGCCACGGGTATACGAACGGGACCCCATCGAGCCGCAGCCAGACATCGACGCCGGAATCGGGCAACCGCTCAACAACCGAACCCCAGTGAGGACGAACGAGGTCCTTGCCGCTAGGCGTCCGGAACGCTCTCGCTGCGAACAGTTCGCCTGGTCGGTTCTTGATCTCGACGAGGTCGACGAGCCCGGAGCGGACCTGGACCCTCGACCACGCCTGGAAGGTCGCCGGGCCCTCGCTGAAGGCGATTGTCGTCTCTGGGTACCTGGTGACCGGGTAATAAGGCAACTCGAACGGGTCTCCGATCTTGACGAGTTCGTCATTGCTCGCGGCCATGAGCCAATCGAGCGCCCGCCCGACATACCAGACGAGGCGTTCCTCGACCGTGACCGGGTCGTACTGAGCCAAAGCGAGCCGGTGCCCGGGCGTCGTCTCCACGAGACAGATCGCTCCGTTTCGCCATGGGACCTCAGGTGGCCCCGGCGTGTTCGGGAGTTGGTGGGCAAAGGTAACCTCGATCCCACCGATCTTTGCAGGGAGGACGTGGATCCGCCCGCGCGGGTAGCTGCCACTAACGAGGAAGAACCACCGCGTCAACGTCGGCAATCCGTGGATCCGCTTCAACCCTCTTGGCCGCAAGGCGAGCAGCAGCCGCCAACCTCCGAAGCCCGGATCCTCGGACGGACGCCAGTCCTCGATGACGCGGACCTGGCCGGCTAGTTCCTCAAGCGCCCGGCGCCCTTCTCGCAGGGCATCGGGCAACTCAACCGAAGCGGCCACCGGAGCGCGGCGTCGCGGGCGCGATCGGCGCCACGAACCCGGACTCCTTGGGAGCCGGGAACTCGGGGCCGAGGAGGTTCCGCCAACGCGACGCGCTCTCCTGGACCGTCTCGGCGTCGAATGCGGCCCTAGCCTCGCCAGCGGCGCCGCTGACGAGCCGCCAGAAGGTCGCAAACTGCTCGGGGGTGATCCGTCGGAATACGTTCTGGTCAACACCGTGGTCGCGGAGGTAGGGCACCTGCCCCGTCGCTGCCTCGATGCGGTAGGTGTCGCGGATCACCTCGAGAGTTCGTGTCACCCCGGCGGCGATTGAGTCGATCCCGTCGGGGTATGTCTGGCCGACGATGTGTTCGAGCGGATATGCCTTCCGGTACTCGCCATCGGCGTGGCGCTTGCGCCACCATTTGATCGCCTTTACCACATTGATGTAGTGGCCGCCAGTGCTGGCGCCCTTCTGTTCCGTCCAGTAGATCTGAGCAACGGGGTGAGTCGGCACCCATCGCTCGAGGTCACGCGACGGGATCATCAGCGGCTCGCGCTGCCAGTCCGCCGCCTCGAACATCTTTTGGAGGCGCTCGCGAGCCTCGCGGAGAAGGATCGGCTTCCTGTCAGTGTCCCCGCGAGCCTCGATCCGGAACTCGGGGTCGAACGCCTCGAGGAGCTGCTGCTCGATCTCTGACGGTGCCGAGGTGGGGACCAGGTCGATCGTGACCTTGCTGCCCGTGGGTGAAATCTTGATCGAGCGGTCGTTGGTTTCCCATTGATCCCGGTACTCGCGGTCAAGGAACGGCTTGAACAGCTGTTCGAGCACCATCGCGGGGGTCCACTGGTGCGGATCGAGCGTGGTCACCACCACGACGTCGACGTCTGCGAGGTCGCCGTCATTGAGCGGTCGGACGCCGGTGTGCCGGCGATAGCTGCCCTGAAGGAACGTCGAGACGATGATCTTTGAGAGGTCGCGATCGGCCAGGAGCTTCGCGCGCATAGTCAGGTGCGCGCGTTCGCAGGACGCCCTGAGGTCGGGCGGGAGGCGGATCTCCTCGAGGAAATCGGTGAAGTACGTCGGAATGGCGGACATGGCGGCTCTCCTAGTCGGGCGGGAGGTGGAAGGCCGGGCTATACGCGCCGGGCTTCCGGGT
The DNA here is from genome assembly GCA_963719145.1 of uncultured Chloroflexia bacterium. Classification (GTDB taxonomy): domain Bacteria; phylum Chloroflexota; class Limnocylindria; order Limnocylindrales; family CSP1-4; genus UBA5189. Next base: position 4,875 of record CAVRAX010000002.1, on the reverse strand, counting down.
CGTGAAGTCGTACTCGTACGTAACGGTTGGCCCGTACGCCCGGCCCTCTTGGCCGAGGAAGAAGGCCAAGGGCACCGGAGCGGCGACGAACACGTGGAGCGGCCGCACGCGTTCATCGATCGTTCGGTGACGATCGAGGAGCAGGGTGACATCCGACGCGAGCGCCGCCGCGTGATCGGCGTTGCGCACGCTGGTCGGGTTCGGTCCGCCCTCGATAGTCAATGCGAGGATTTGCCCGACAGCGGGTGCCTTCGCCTGAACGAACAGGGTGACATCGTCGGCAACTGCGCGAGTGACCTCGATCGCAAGGGACTCGGGCCCGTCACCAACACGGATCTCGCGCCAGGTCAGGAGGTCTCCGTTCGGACGCGCACCTGTTGGGCGCCACGTCGTGCGTCCTCGGCGCTCCACGGGTGCAACGTCGGCGTCGACCTTGCCGAGCAGGTAGCCGGAGAGGTAGCCAATTGACAGGTGCGCATCGAGATGGAGGTCGAAGCGGCCGCCACGCTTGATCCGATCGTCTAGGAATGCGCCCACGGCAGGAACAAGATCGCGGTCCCAGTCGACGTCAGCGAGCAAATAGCGCCCGTGAAACGTGGGGACCAAATTCAGAGTGTCCGCGTCGTCCTCGAGCGCCATGGCGAATTGCTCGAAGCTCTTGATCCCTAGCTGGCGTGCGCCGTCGTCCCACGCTCTCGCCACGCGGACACGGAGCCCTTCGGTGCCCATCACCGCATCGAGGCCGGCCTTGTCGTGCTCCAGCGTCCCGTCAGTGATGAATCGACGCGACACGCCAACGTAGCGGTGATCGCGGTTCGAGTAATCGACCGGAGCCAGGCCTGCTGTGTCTAGGCCGTTATCAAGCATTAGGTCCAAGGCGCGAATTGACTGATTTGGCCAGAACCGAAGTCGACTCGCGACCTCACGCAGGACGACGTCATCGACGCGGCCCAACCGCAATCGCCACGCCTCTCGGAGCTTGCCCATCCTGGAGCGCGGACCACCGGTGAACAGCACATCGAGATCAAGCGCGCCATCACGATCGATGACTAGGTCGGCGAGCGCATCCTCCTCGTCGATGTCCCACGTAGTGACGAGGTTCAGGCGGCGGCCATCACCGTTTGGCCCTGCGACGGCCTCGTGCGCACGCTCCAGCAGCGACACCGTCGAGGCATTGATGAACCCAGGATCGATGAGATCGAGCCCAACAATTCGTGTTCGACGCTTAAGGTGGAACTTCAGCTGATGGTGGTCGGCAACAACGTTCGCGCGACCGTGGGCATCGACGACAGGTCTACCGTACGTCGTGACCACGTCGTCGAATCCACGCAGAAGCGGGACCTCGATGCCGACGCGTGCGACGTTCCGATTGCCGGTGAAGAGCCGGCAGGCCTCGATCCAGAAGTATCGGTGCTGATAGTCCTCCCCGAGCATCGTTGCCCGGACGGCCTTGGCCAATCGTCTGCCCTCATTCGTGCCTGAAATCGTACAGGTGTTCTACGTCTCGGTCCAGCCTTCGAGCAACCGCGTGGCCAGCGAAGGGCAACGACACCGAAGCCTCGTCGGCAGTGAACTCGAGGCACAGCGTGACGGTTATCCGTGTCACCTAGCCTGTCACTCTCCGGGGGGTTGGCTGAAGTTGCGACCCGTGCGAGTGGCAAGGCGATCGTGTGGTATTGGCATCTGCCCCGTCCGTGAAGTCACCCCTCCGTCGGTCGCGACGCAAGCCCAGGCCGAGGCCATCCACCGACGAACGACCACGCGAGCAGCCAGGTTCGCAGGACATCCCTGGATCGAGGTCGATGCCGCCGACCCATTCGAGAAGACAATGGCCCCGTTCTGAGGGCCGTCCATAAACCGCACATCTGTTCTACCATCGGGGCTCCGCCCCCGCCGGAGGACCAGATGCTCCAGACCGCTGAACTCCGCGTTCTGGGCGAGCAGAACCCCCGTCTCGAGCATCGCCACGACGACCGATGGGTGCGCATGGAGCGGACCATCCCGATGCTGACGGACCGCTATCCGAAGGCATACCGCGGGACGTGGCGATGTGGCACCTGCGGTCTCACCGTTCTCCATCTATGGCGGACGCCGACCGAGGCGCAATAGCCGAACTGGCCGCGTCGGTCCCGGTCCAACCGTCCGGCAGCCGTCCGTGACGGCGTCGGACAGACGCTCCCGGGAACCGGAGCGCGGCCGGGGCGACCGTAACAGCCGGCCCTTCACTGCCGCTTACCTGGCCTTACGGGCGCGTCAGACGCGCCGAGAGTCGCATCATGGAACCCTCCATTCCCGCGCGCCCCTGGCGGGTGAAGCACGACGGCGTTTGCTCCCAGTGCGGGGTTGCTCTCCGCGCCGGCGACGTCGCCATCTACGAGCGCCCGACTCGTCGATCCGATGTGTCGTGTGCCCGACCGGGGCGGACGATCCGATCGAGGAGCCTGCCTTTGAGTCGGGCGTCGCCGGCGCCTCGGCCCGGCGCGAATACGAGCGCCGAAAAGCAAATCGCGAAACGCGCGTCAAGGGCCGGTTCGGCCGATTTGGCGGTGTCGTCCTGGCCCTGACCGACGACCCGCAGTCAACCCGCTCCTGGGCGACCGGCGCGCGGGGCGAGGAGAAGTTGGCTGCGGCGCTTGATGGGATCGAGGGGCTGCGCGTCCTCCACGATCGACGCGTCCCGCGGTCAGCTCGGAACATCGACCACATCCTCATCGCTCCCGCTGGCGTCTTCGTCGTGGATGCGAAGAACCTCAGGGGCAAGATCGAGATCCGCAACCGTGGTGGGTTCTTCCGGACCGATCATCGGCTCTACGTGGGCCGACGCGATTGCTCCGACCTGGCGACCGGACTCGGCTGGCAGGTCGATACCGTGACGGCCGCGCTGGTGGCCGGCGGAGTCGATCCGCTCCCGCCCGTGACGCCGGTGCTCTGTTTCATCGACGGGGATTGGCCGCTGTTCCGGGCGCCGAACGAGTACGTCGGCGTCCGGCTCGAAGGGACCGGCTCCATCCGCAAACTCGTCGCGACGCCCGCGGCGCTCGACCCGCCTTCGATCGAACATATCGCCCGGGTGCTCGCCGCCGCTCTCCCAGCCAAGTGACTGATCCGCGGCTCCACTGTCCGCGGCGTCAAGTCGAACTGCAGAAAACGCGCGACATCGCCTTGACATTTCGTGCTTGATTTACGGCTCGCCGCGGCGCACCGTGGGCCGATGAAGAGCCCACTTTCTCCCACCGGCCTTTGGGCCGCCCTCGTCCGTCTGGCCCTAGAGTGGGAGGCCCGCCTCGTAGTCATGCCCGCGATCACCTGCGCGATCTCGGATTCGACGCCGGCGGCCGATGGGGATGACCGAGGCTGAGTATGCCGCCTCGCGGTCCGGTCAGACTGCCGTCTCCCGCGGGCACGATTTCGTTCGCACCTTGCTGCGCTATCAGGTCAAAGCCAACCGGCCAGCGGCAAGCGCGGCTCTTTCCCTACGAAGGTCAATGGCGTCGGCAGCAACTGGGCCTGGGACCGCCTAATCTGGATCCGGTACGACAAGGCCTTCCAACCGCTGGAGGCATACCTGTGGGAGGTCGAGGCGTATCGCGCTCGCTTTGGCGACGCGAAGCGGATCACTCCCGAAGACATGCGCGGCGGCCTGCGCCTGGACCTCTCCCCGATTCTCTAGCCGTCCTGGGCCATTCCGAGGCGCTAGCGAAGGGCTCGTCGACCCAGAGCGCCCAGGTGCGGTCAGCCCCCTCCTCGGCGGTGAGGCCCAAGCGTCGCCAGATCTCGAGAATCGAGTCTCGACCAACGGTTGTGACCTTCTCGTCCAATTCGCGGAACTCGGCCAGCGGCGCCAACTGCGGGCCCGCGCGCATCGCCTGGAGGAAGGACGCCCAAGTGTCACCCAGGTAGAGCCTGGTCGCCGGGAGGGACGCGATGGCTCCTCCGCCAGGAGGTCGAGCCCGGTCCCCGCGGAATCGGCGCCAGCCTGGGCGTGGATCATCGTGGTGATCGTCTGGTCGATTGAAGGGACCAGCGTGCCGTACATGGTGCTGAGGTCCATCCGTCGCTCTTGGTATTCCTGGACAGTGTCGGGCCAGAGTGGATGCGCAGCGGCCACGACCTCCTGAACAGTCGAGGTCCACGAGTCGGCGGATGTCATCCACTGATAGGCGGGCACGACCTCGTCGTTCACGGTCGCGGTGATGTAGGTCGAGACGACCTCGTCGGCGATCCGATCGGCTCGGTACTCGCCGACCATGATCCGCGCCATGCTCGCGGCGACCTCGAGTCCGGTTACCGAGGGATGAGGACTCCGTCCATCACACCGCTGACGTGGCGCGCTCGCTCGATGATGGGATGGACCAACTCGTGCGCGACCAGGTGGGCGACCGTGAGCCTGATCTCCGACTGCGCGGCATGGGTCCACAGGGCCGCGTTGAACACGATGACGATGTCCGAGTAGTCGTCGACCTGGGGCAGGTTCTTGGCCGCGACAACTCCGCCGACGCGCTCAATCGAAAACGAGCCGCCTTCTTCGCGCCTCGACGGCTCGCGCATGTGCCGATCCACCTCACGCACGAAGTCATCGGCAAGGATCAGACGGACGGCAGAACCGGGCAGATCGCCGCCGTCTCGAAGGTGGTCGTAGACGGCTGCGATGAGTCGGACGTCCGTCTGGAAATCTTCCTCCACGGCCTCTTCGGACAACGAGGGCGCCAGGATCTCGATCGGCGGCATGCTGTAGTGAGGCTCCAGCGAGGACATTCATCTCCCGTTCGTCAGGATCTGAAAGTTGCCCAGGCGGCCATCAGTGACGGGTTCACGCTGGCATTCAGCCTGGTTGGCGCCGGCGACCGAGATGAGAACCTCGAGCGTCGCGCCACA
>CAVRAX010000001.1:0-1417322 GCA_963719145.1 uncultured Chloroflexia bacterium | reverse complement strand
GTCGATCCCCATCTTCTCGAGGAGCGGCCGGTACTCCGTGCTGTGCCAGTGGAGCTGGGCCACGCGGTAGGGGTGGGCGCCCATCGCCAGGGCCGCGAACTGGGCCTCCGACATGACCGGCACGCCGACCTTGCGATCGTGGGCCCGGGCCGCGAACTGGCTCTGGTCGAGGGTGGTGACGCAGCCCGTGTCGTGGGTCAGGACGACGTCCGGGTTCGCCTCCTCCTGCATGACCTCGATCTTGCGGAGGGTCGCGAAGGAGCGGGTGAAGTCGCGCTGGACGAGGATGTGACGGAAGCCGAAGCCGCAGCAGTCGAACCAGGTGCTGTAGTCCTTGACGTTCGCCCCGAGGGCGGTCACGACGGCCGACACGACCGCGGTCCTCTGGCCGCCGTAGACGTCCGGGTCGTAGATCGCGTCCTCGACGACGAGCTTGTGGTAGTGACAGGCCGGGTGGACGGTGACGTCGATGCCCGAGAGGTCGAGGACCTGGCGCTTGGCGAACTCGTCGCGCATCGCGTAGACCCACTCGGAGTAGTGGACGATCTCCTCGGGCATCACGAACGGCTTACCGAGCTTGTCGCAGATCCGGCGGACCTCATCGCGCAGCTCGGCGGAGTGGACGAGCTCCTCGCGGACCTCCTTGTAGTGCCCGTACGACGTCCCGCAGTGGATCATCGGGAAGTAGCCGGATTTGTAGGCTGCCTCGAAGTTGCGCATCGCGACAGCCGCCTGGGCGCCCTGGTTGGAGGTTGCCGAGGCGTAGTAGTTCCAGGCCGTGCAGGACGTCTCGTCGCGCGGGTCGTTGTAGTCGAGCCCGAGCTTGCGGATGAGCCAGAAGATCGAGGTCGAGTAGCCCGGGATGTGGCCGCACTGGCCGCACGACTTGTGGTGCCACGTCCGGCTGATCGGGATCTTCTTGATCCGGCCGTACTTGGTGGTCACCCCGATCCACGGGTCGGGGACGCGTTGGACGAGCCACTCGCCCGCGGCCTCGAGCTCGAAGACCTTCTCCCGGATGTCCTCCGTCGGCGGGGTCGTCGGGCCGCGCTCGTCACGGGCTTCGCGCCGGTTCTCGAGGACTGTCAGCGAAATCGGCATCGGGGACCTCCTATCCGGCCTCGTACCCGGCTTCTTCGAGCAGCTCCTCCATGACGTCGTTGAGGATCATGTGGAGCCCGGGGTCAACCCCCTTGATCATGTCGAGCACCCCGGTCATGTGCCAGATCAGGTAGAGCTCGGTGAGCGTCTTGTCGTCGACCTCCCAGGCGGTCGAGGTCGTGTGCATCGTGTCCGGCGGCAGGGCCCGCCGCCACAGCCCGAGGTTGTCCGAGATCTCCTGGACGTGGGGGCCCCAGTCGGGGAAGGCGTTGGGCTGGAGCATGTCCGGCGAAACCTGGGTCCCCGTCGACATGATCTTGTAGACGACCCGGCCGTAACCCTCGAGGGCGTTCTTGGCCGAGGTGAGGCCGTTGTTGATGGCGACCTCGCGCATGATCGTGATGAGGCCGCCGGGGTTGTTGCCTCGCGGGCAGCGGGTGCAGGAGAAGCACTGCGAGCAGTTCCAGATGTCGTCGTTGAGCTGCTCGTAGAACATCGGCAGGTCCTGGCGCGAGGCCGCCTGGGCGATCTTCCGCGGTGAGAAGTCGTAGAACCGGGCCGAGGGGCAGGCGGCCACGCAGATTCCGCACTCGTAGCAGCCGTAGAGGTAGCTCTCGAAGCGGGCGTCGGCCTTGACCTGGTCGAAGAGGCGCGCCTTCTCCTCGACGGGGACGTCGTCGTAGCGAGCCTGGAGGACCACCCTCACCCGCCCATCAGAAGCAGATCACCTGGTCGGCTTCGAGGGCCATGTCGTTGAAGGCTGCCCCGCCGATCATCTCGACGCCGTCGATGAGATCGTCCTTGGTCAGCCCGTGGAGGTCGAGCGACGGCTGGCAGACGTAGAACTTCACACCCATGTCGCGGGCCTGGTCGATGAACCGGATGAGGGGCGCCCCGTGGCCGTCGAACTTGGGCACGATGAGGGCCTCGGCGGCGCCCTTCCTGAGCAGGGTCGGCCCGTTGACCGTGAAGTAGATCCCGACCTCGACGTCCATCGCGGCGGCCGTGGTCGCGAGGTAGATGGGCGTCGCGCTCCGCTCCGGGTTGTTCACGCCGCCGGTGTGGACGTAGAGGATGCTCGACATGGGTCCCTCGTCAGCTCCGCCTCGTCCGGCCGCCGGGTCAGCTCTTCTGGATCCAGAAGCGCATGACCTTGTCGACGGTCTCCTGGTGGACGATCGGATGGCCCGTATTCCTCGACCAGGCCGCCACGTCCGGCACGGCCCCGGGGTCCGTCGCCTCGAGCAGGACGACCTGCTTCGACTCCATCTCCTTCACGAACTTGGCGAGCTTGACGATGGGCATCGGGCAGAGCAGGCCCTTCGCATCAAGGACTCGGTCGTGGGGGGGCGCATCGGCCATGGAGGGCTCCTCGAAGCGGCTGCGACCGCCGCCTGAACCTCGGGCGCGGCACCGAGGCGCGTTGCGGTATCGCGATGTGCCTATATACTCCCGCAACAAGCGGCGTGTCAACGACGGTCCTCGTCAGGAGTCCCGCAGGTCTTGACCAACTTCGCCTGGGTGATCGACCAGACCTCCTGCATCGGCTGCCACGCCTGCACGACGGCCTGCAAGTCGGAGAACGAGGTCCCCCTCGGCGTCAACCGGACCTGGGTCAAGTACATCGAGCGGGGGACGTTCCCGGAGACCCACCGCGACATCGCCGTCCTCCGTTGCAACCACTGCGCGGAGCCGCCCTGCGTCGAGGTCTGTCCCACGACCGCGATGTTCAAGCGGGCCGACGGGATCGTCGACTTCGACACCTCGCGCTGCATCGGCTGCAAGGCCTGCATCCAGGCCTGCCCCTACGACGCGATCTACATCGACCCCGAGGAGCACGTCGCCGAGAAGTGCAACTTCTGCTCCCACCGGGTCGACGAGGGGCTCCTCCCGGCCTGCGTGGTCGTCTGCCCGACCGAGTCGCTCATCTTCGGCGACATCGAGGACCCCGCCAGCCGCGCCGCCCAGATCCTCGCCTCCCGGGAGACCAGCGTCCGGCGGCCGGAGCAGGGCACGCGACCGCAGGCCTTCTACGTCGGGGCCGCGGCGGTCGCCCTCGATCCTCTTGCGCCGGTCCACGGGGACAGCTACCTCTGGGCCGACCGCCGGACCGGCGGTGCCAAGGACTACACGGCCGAGCTCGCCCGGGCGGGCGCGCCGGCCCGGGCGGCGGCGTCGGTCGTCGGGACCGTCCTCCCGGTCGTCGGGGCGGTCCAGCCGGCCGTCGATGCCGGTCCGCCGCCGCTCGGCGCCCTCCGCGGGCCGGGCATTCCCGGCACCCCCCTCGTCGCGGCCCGAGCCGGGGCCAGGGCCGCGGCCCACGCGGCGGCGCTCGGTGCGGCCCCGGCAGGACCGGCGGCGTGGCATGGCCCGGCCAACCCGGAGACCACCCGGCCCGGCACGCGCGTCGCCTATGACGTCTTCCATCCCCGGCCCTGGGGCTGGCGGGTCGCGCTCTACCTCTGGACGAAGGGGATCGGCGCCGGGGCCTTCGGGCTCATCTTCCTGGCGGCCGCCCTCGGGCTCGCGCCGGTCGACCAGACGACCCGCCTCGTCGGGGCGACGATCGCCCTGGTGGGGGTCGGCCTGACCGCCCTGCTCCTCGTTGCCGACCTGAAACGGCCGGAGCGGTTCCTGTCGATCCTCTACCGCCCGCAGCGGCGGAGCTGGCTGGCGATCGGGGCGTTCATCCTCATCGGCTACAGCGAATTCCTGGGCCTGTGGTGGCTCGGGACGCTGGCCGGCGTGGACGACGTCGTGCTGACGGCCCTCGGCTGGCCGGCCTTCGCCCTGGCCGTGATGACCGCCCTGTACACGATGTTCCTGCTCCGCCAGTGCGAGGCTAGGGACCTGTGGCAGCGACCGGTGGTCGGCCCGGTCCTCGTCGCCCAGGCGACGATCCTCGGCGCGGCCGCCCTCCTGCCCGCCCTCGAGGTGCTCGACGCGCCGGCCGCCCTCGTCGACCTCGCGGCGGCGGCGCTGGTCGTCGGCGGTGCCCTCAACCTCGTCGCCCTGCTCTACGAGGCGGTCGCCGACCATCCGACGGCGAACGGCCGCGCCGCGGCCCACCTCCTCGTGCGCGGACCGTTCGCCGCGCCGTTCTGGATCGGCGGCGTCGTCCTCGGCGGCGGGCTCCCCCTCGTGGCCGGCGGAGCCTGGCTCGGCCTCACGGTCGCCGGTGCCGCGGCGGCGCCGATGCTCGTCGCGGCCGGGCTCGCCGCGGCGGCCGGGCTCCTGTGGTACGAGCTGGGCTTCATCACGGCCGGCCAGGCCGTGCCGATCAGCTAGGTGTGGCGATGACGCAGCGGCGCGACGGCACGACCCGGAGACTGCCCGGCCATCCGGCCGACGACGGCGCGATGCAACCCGGCTTCGATGCCTTCCCCCCGCCAGACCAGTGGGACCACTGGTCCGAGCCGGACCCCAAGTCGGGCCCGGGACGGCAAACGCGGGACTACACGATCGTGCCGACGACCTGCTTCAACTGCAAATCGGCCTGCGGCCTCCTCGCCTACGTCGACACGGAGACGGGCCGGGTTCGCAAGTACGAGGGCAACCCGGCCCATCCGGGCAGCCGTGGCCGCAACTGCGCCAAGGGCCCGGCGACGCTCAACCAGGCCGACGACCCGGAGCGGATCCTCTACCCGCTGCGCCGCGTCGGGCCGCGCGGTGGCGGCGGTTGGGAGCGCTGCACCTGGGACGAGGCGCTCGACGACCTCGCCGGCCGGATTCGGGCGGCGCTCACCCGCGGCGATCCGAACCGGATCATGTACCACGTCGGGCGGCCGGGCGAAGACGGCTTCACGGAGCGCGTCCTGGCGGCCTGGGGCGTCGACGGCCACAACTCGCACACGAACATCTGCTCGGCCGGGGGCCGGGCCGGCTACGCCTTCTGGATGGGCTTCGACCGGCCGTCGCCGGACTACGCCAACGCGAAGGTCATCTTCCTCATCAGCGCCCACCTCGAGAGCGGCCACTACTTCAACCCCCACGCCCAGCGGATCATCGACGGGCGGCGGAACGGGGCGAAGCTCGTCGTCATCGATCCCCGCCTGTCGAACACGGCCGCCCAGGCCGACCAGTGGCTGCCGGCCTGGCCCGGCAGCGAGCCGGCCATCCTCCTGGCGATCGCCCGCCACCTCATCGTGACCGGCCGGTTCGACCGGGAGTTCGTGCGGCGCTGGTTGAACTGGCCCGAGTACCTGGGCGCGGCACGACCCGACCTCGAGGCCCCGACGTTCGACGACTTCGTGGCCGAGCTCGAGCGGCTCTACGGTGGCTACACCTTCGAGTACGCGGAGCGCGAGAGCGGCGTCCCAGCGTCCCAGCTGGAGGCGGTCGCCGAGCTCGTCACCGGGGCCGGCACGGCGCTCGCGGCGCACAACTGGCGGGCCAGCTCGGCCGGCGTCATCGGCGGCTGGCAGACGGCCCGCTGCCTGTTCTTCCTGAACGTCCTCACGGGCTCCATCGGGACGCCCGGCGGGACCTCCCCCAACGGCTGGGACAAGTTCGTGCCGCGCCCGCCCTACATGCCGCCTCACCCGGGCACCTGGAACGAGCTCACCTGGCCGGCCGAGTACCCGCTGGCCTTCTTCGAGATGTCCTTCCTGCTGCCGCACTTCCTGCTCGAGGGCCGGGGCAGCCTCGACGTCTACTTCACCCGGGTCTACAACCCGGTCTGGACGAACCCGGACGGCCTGACCTGGGTGGAGGCGCTCCGGCGCGAGGACCTCGTCGGGCGCCACGCGGCGTTGACCCCGGTCTGGAACGAGACCGCCTGGTACGCCGACTACGTCCTGCCGGTCGGTCTCGGCGGCGAGCGCCACGACCTCCACTCGTACGAGACCCACGCCGGGACGTGGATCGGCTTCCGCCAGCCCGTGACGCGGGTCGCCGCCGAGCGGGCCGGGCGGACCGTGCGCGACACGCGGGAGACGAACCCGGGCGAGGTCTGGGAGGAGAACGAGCTCTGGATCGAGCTCTCGTGGCGGATCGACCCGGATGGATCGCTCGGGATCCGGCGCTGGTTCGAGGCCCCGGACCGGCCGGGCGAGAAGCTGACGGTCGACGACTACTACGGCTGGATCTTCGAGCACTCGGTGCCGGGCCTGCCCGAGGCCGCGGCCGCGGAGGGCCTGACCCCGCTCGCCTTCATGCGCAAGTACGGCGCGTTCGAGATCGACCAGGAGGTCTACGGCCGGCATGACGAGCCCGTCGAGGCCTCGGGCGACGGCGTCGTCGTCAGCGCCGGCACGGTCTTCGGGCCCGCGCCCGCCCCGTCGCCGAACATCGTGCCGGCGCCGCTCGTCCCGAAGGACGCCTCGGGCCGAGCCCGTCACGGCGTGGTCGTCGACGGCGTCGGCCGGCGCGGCTTCCCGACCCCGTCCGGCCGGCTCGAGTTCTACTCCTCGACGCTGGCGGCGTGGGGTTGGCCCGAGCTGGCCGTGCCGGCCTACGTCTCGTCCCAGGTCGCCCGGGAGCGGATGGCCGGGCCCAACGACTTCGCCCTCGTCCCGACGTTCCGGCTCCCGGTGCTGATCCACACCCGGAGCGCCAACGCGAAGTGGCTCACCGAGATCGCCCACGGCAATCCCGTCTGGATCCACCCGGAGGACGCCGCCCGGATCGGGGTCGAGTCGGGCGACCTGATCCGGGTCGAGACGGACATCGGCCACTACGTCAACCGGGCCTGGGTGACCGAGGGGATCCGGCCCGGCGTCGTCGCCTGCTCGCATCACATGGGCCGCTGGAGGCTCGGCGAGGATGCCGGGACCGATCGGTGGGCGAGCGCTCGCGTGCGGCTCACGGAGACCGCGAATGCCGGTGCCGCAGGCGATTCCGGCGATTCCAACGGCTCCAACGGGTCCGGCGCCGGCACGGGCGGCCGGAGGTGGCAGATGCGCCGGCTCAGCGGCGTGGCGCCCTTCCCGTCGACGGATCCCGACACCTCGCGGATCTGGTGGCGGGACGCCGGCGTCCACCAGAACCTCATCTTCCCGGTCCATCCGGATCCGGTGTCGGGCGCCCATGCCTGGCATCAGAAGGTCACCGTCCGCCCCGCACGGCCAGAGGACCGCGAGGGCGACATCGCCGTCGACACCGGCCGATCCCGGGAGATCTATCGCGAGTGGCTCGGGCTGGCCCGGCCTGGCCCGGGACCGGACGGGATGCGCCGGCCCGAGTGGCTGCTCCGGCCGCTCCGGCCGGCCAGCGCCGCCTACCGGGTCGGAGCGCCCGAGAGCCCGGTCGCGGGCGAGGACGTGACGGCGCTTGCCTCGAGCCCACAGAATAGGGGCGACCATGGCCGCTGAAGCCCTGCCCGCCGCGAAGCGCCGCTCCCGGACCCCCGCGCCCGGGCCGATGCGCGTGCCCGGGCCGATGCGCGCGCCCGCGCTGCCACCGGCCGCTTCAGACGACGGCGCATCGGGGTCCGAGACCCCGACGATCGGACCGGTGGTCCTGAATCGAGCTGCCCGGGTGATCCGCGTCCTCGGCCATCCCCTCCGCCTCCGCCTGCTCGAGACGCTCGAGGCGGGCGAACGCAACGTCACCGACCTCGTCATCGCCAGCGGCGCGAGCCAGGCCCGGGTGAGCCAGCACCTGGCCATCCTTCGGGCCGAGCAGGTCGTCGGCTTTCGACGCGACGGCGGGCGGATCTACTACCGGATCATCGAGCCGAAGGTCCATCGCATCCTCGACTGCATCCGCGACTGCGACCTGCCCGAGATGAACCCGGCCGCCGCGAGGACGCTCATCGACCTGGCCGGCGACGTCTGAGGGCCGGGTGGCGGAGGTCCACGGACTCCTCGCCCGGGTCACCCTCGTTCTCGTCCTGATCACCGCGGCCTGGTCCGGCGCGATCCTCGTGACCGGCAGGCCGGTCCGACCGGCCCTCGTCGGGGGACTGATCTGGGTCGTGCTCCTCCTCGCCGGGACGGCCCTGCTCGGTGCCGTCGTCGCGATCACGGCGCACGCGCCGAAGGATCCCCTCCATCTCGTCTACGGGACCCTCGCCGTGGTCGTCCTGCCGGGAACATGGTGGATCGTGCGCGCCGCCTACGACTCGCGCCGCCCGGTGATCGTGCTGGCGGTGGCGTCCGTCGTCGAGATCATCCTCGTCGTGCGGCTCTTCCAGACCGGCGGCTGAGACCGCGGTCGAGCCCGGCGGCTCGGGCCGCCCAGGTCACGCCGGCGGTTGCGGCCGCGGCCGCGCCGGCCGCGCCGGCGGCAGGCCGCCGAGGGCCGCGCCGGCGGCAGGCCGCCGAGGGCCGCGCCGGAAGCGCCCGTCCGCGAGCACATTCGGGCGGTCGCGCGTAGGATCGTTGCATCCTCAACGACCTAGACGAACCGTACGCCGGAGGACGCCCTGGCCATGGCCTCGACACCAGACCCCCGCGCGGCATACATCGCCGCGACGAAGACACTCATCGACGAGATCCGGGAACAGGGGCACGCGGTCACCGGAATGTGGGTCGGGCGCCAGGTCCTCGTCCTGACGACGACCGGCGCGAAGACGGGCAAGCCGCGCACGTCGCCGCTCGCCTACTCCCTCGACGGCGATCGCTACGTCATCGTGGCGTCGAAGGGCGGCGCCCCGGACCATCCCGGCTGGTTCCGCAACATCGAGGCCGACCCGATCGTGACCATCGAAGTCGACCAGCGCCGCTTCCGGGCTCGCGCCTCCGTCACCGAGGGCGCGGAGCGCGAGCGGCTCTGGGCCGCGCATGCCGCGCTCCATCCGGTCTTCAACGACTACCCGAGTCGCACGACACGGATCATCCCGGTCGTGACCCTCGAACCGATCGCGTAGGGCGATCTCCCGCCGATCTCCGAGCGCTCCGCGGCGGCCGGGAGGGCAGACCAACAAAGATTGCCACCTGGCAGTAAAAATCGCGTACCATCGGGCCGATGAATCGAACCGAGCTCGTCGCCGCGCTGGAGCAGATCGCGATTGGCGCCGTCGGCCTGACCACACGGGCGCTGGCCGAGGCGGCGCCGGGCGTCGAGCTGACGCTGCCCCAGTGGCGGGCGCTCTTCATCGTCGGGGAGAGTGCCGACGGGGCTCGCGTCGGGGAGGTCGCCGTCCGGGTCGGGGTCACCGTCCCGGCGACCGGACGGCTCCTGCGGCGGCTCGAGCGGCGCGGGCTCGTCGGCCTCGCCACGGATGAGCGGGACCATCGGGCCACGCGGGTCCGGCTGACGGCCCGGGGCGCCGAGGTCAGGGCATCGATCATCGAGTTTCGATGGACCGCCCTCGAAGCGGTGGCCTCGACGGTCGACGGTGGGGACGGCGTCGACGGGGTCGAGTTCGGGCCCGGAATGGAGACAGTCGCGACCGAGCTCGGACAGTACGCGTGAGCCCGCGACTGCGGGCGCTCATCCAGCGCGGGCTGCGAGTCGCGCGCCGGCAGGTCAGGCGCGCCGGCTACCTCCGCAAGTGGGTCGTCTTGGGGGCGATGATCGGGGTCGTCGGTGGCCTCGGGGCGATCCTCTTCTACGAGGCCCTCGAGCTGGCCACCCGCCTCCTCCTCGGGGGCCTCGCCGGCTATACCCCGCCCTCACCGGCGGGCGAGGGCGCCGCCGCGATCACGGATCCACTCGATGCCGCCAGGCCCTGGGCCATTCCGATCGTCGTCGCCCTCGGCGGCCTCGTCTCCGGCTTCCTCGTCGTGCGCTTCGCGCCCGAGGCCGAGGGCCACGGGACGGACGCGGCGATCGCGGCCTTCCACCACCACCCGAGGGGCATCCGGAGCCGGACGCCGGTCGTGAAGCTCGTCGCCTCGGCGCTCACGATCGGGTCGGGCGGATCGGGCGGGCGGGAGGGCCCGACCGCCCAGATCAGCGCCGGCTTCGGGTCCTTCCTGGGCCGGCTCCTGGACCTCGATGCCCGCGACGCCCGGATCGCCGTAGCCGTCGGCATGGCCGCCGGGATCGGGGCGATCTTCCGAGCACCGCTCGGCGGGGCGGTCCTCGGCGCCGAGCTCCACTACCGGGACGACGTCGAATCGGACGCCCTCGTCCCGTCGTTCATCGCCACGATCGTGGCCTACACGATCTTCGGCGGCGTCGAGGGCTTCAACCCGATCTTCGGCAGCCAGGCCGCGTACGGCTTCTCGAACCCGGCCCAGCTGGCCTGGTACGGGCTCATCGGCCTGGCCTGCGGAGCCGTCGGCATCCTCTACATCCGCAGCTTCTACGGCTTCGGCGAGTGGTTCCGACGCTGGCAGATTCCGGGACCGCTGAAGCCGGCGATCGCCGGCTTCCTCGTCGGCTGCATCGGGCTGGCGATCCCCGGCGTCCTGGGCACCGGCTACGGCTACGTCCAGGCCGGACTCAATGGCCCGTCGCTCATGGACCTGCCCCTCTGGATCGTCATCGCCCTGCCGTTCGCCAAGATCCTGGCCACGTCGCTGTCCATCGGCTCCGGCGGGTCGGGCGGCATCTTCGGTCCCGGGATGGCCATCGGCGGCCTCCTCGGCGCGGGGATCTGGCGCCTCGTCGAGCCGATCGCCCCTGCGGTCCCGGCGGTGCCGGGGCCCTTCGTGATCGTGGCCATGATGGCCCTCTTCGGCAGCATCGCCCACGCTCCGCTGGCGGTGATGCTCATGGTCGCGGAGATGACCGGCAACCTGTCGATGCTCGCCCCGGCCATGGTCGCGGTGGGGCTGGCAACCTTCGTCGTCGGGCCGCGGAGCATCTACCGCAGCCAGCTCGCGACCCGGGCCGACTCCCCGGCCCATCGGTTCCGCTTCGCCCTGCCGCTCCTCGCCGCGGTCCCGGCGGGCGACGCCGCCCGTCAGCCGCGGGCCGTCGTCGAGGCGACCTCGACCGTCGCCGAGGCGATCCGCCGGATCGTCGCGGCCGACGTTCCCGGGGCCCCGGTCGTGTCGGCCGACGGGACCGTCGCCGGCATGGTCGATCTCGAATCGCTCACCGGCCAGCCACCGGAGGACCGGGTGATCGCCCACCTCACCGCCCGAGACCCGGTGATCGCCGCCGAGGACGGCCTCGACGAGGCCCTCGGCGCCCTGGCCGATCATCGGCGCGACTGGGCGCCGGTCGCGGCCGACGGCCGCCTCGTCGGCGTGCTCTCCGTACGTGACGCGATCGGGGCGTACCGGACCGCGCTGAGCGGCAACGTCCGCCAGGTCCGCGGATTCCGGGCCGGCGGGCTCATCATGGAGACCGAGATCGGCAAATCGTCTGCGCTCGCCGGCCGACGCGTCTCCCAGATCCCGTGGCCCCATGACGTGGTGCTCATCGCGGTCGAGCGCGGAGAGTCCGTGCTCGTGCCGCGGGGCGACCTCGAGATCCACCGCGGCGACCGACTCTCGATCTTCGCCGACCCGGCGGCCCGGCCGGCCATCGACGCGCTCCTCGCGGAGGAGGTCGCGACCGTGCCGGAGGGAGAGGTGGCGCCGACCAGCCCGGCTTGAGCCTCGGCGATGATCGCCGGCTACCGCCGGCCGCTACCCTTCGCTCGACGTGGGCCCCTTCCGCTTCTCGATCACCGCCAGCTCCGCGGCCGACGGCCATACCTGGAGCTCGCTCGCCCGGCGGGCCGAAGAGCTCGGCTATGACGCCTTCATGATCCCCGACCACCTCGGCCGACAGCTCGCCCCGATCGCGGCGCTGGCGGCCGCCGCCAGCGCGACCTCGCGGATCCGGATCGCGCCGTACGTCTTCGCCAACGACTTCAGGCACCCGCTCGTGCTGGCCGGCGAGGCGGCCACCCTCGACGTCGTGTCGGGCGGGCGCCTGACGCTGGGCCTGGGTGCCGGCTGGCGGGTGACCGACTACCGCCAGCTGGGTCTGGCCTATGACGAGCCACGGGTCCGGGTGGATCGGCTGGTCGAGTCGGTGGGGATCCTGAAGCGGCTCCTGGCCGGGAAGACCGTGACGCATGCCCGTGCGCACTACAACCTGGACCGGGCGAGGCTGGCTCCCCTGCCCGTCCAGCGGCCCGTGCCGCTCCTCATCGGCGGGGGCGGGCCGCGGATGCTCCGATTCGCAGCCCGCGAGGCGTCGGTCGTCGGGCTTCTGCCGCAGTTCGATCGGCGCGGTCGCCCCATCGTCGCCCAGGCCACGGACGCGGCCACCCGCGAGAAGGCCGGGCTGGTTCGCCAGGCGGCCGGCGATCGCTGGGACTCGATCGACCTGAACGTCCTCGTCTTCTATGCCGGGCTCGTCGGTGGGCGCGAGGGGCCACTGACCTCGGTGCTGAACGCCGCGAAGGCGTCGGCCGTGTCGCTCGTCGGCACGCCGTATGTCCTGCACGGCACGCTCGGCCGGGTCCGGGACGTCCTCCTCCGCCGGCGCGATGGGTGGGGGCTGAACTCGTACACGTTCTCGGCCCACTCGATGGAGTCGATGGCCCCGCTCGTGGAGGCGCTGGCCGGCCGCTGAGGCTGGATCGCCCGGCGGCGCGCCGCTCTCGCAGGCCGCTTGGGCTGGGTCGCCGGCCGCTGAGGCTGGATCGCCGGGCGGTGCGCCGCTCTCGCCGGCCGGTTGAACTGGGTCGCCGGCCGGCGCTGCCGCTCTCGCCGGGCGGTGCGCCGCTCTCGCCGGCCGGTTGAACTGGGTCGCCGGCCGGCGCTGCCGCTCTCGCCGGGCGGTGCGCCGCTCTCGCCGGCCGGTTGAACTGGGTCGCCGGCCGGCGCTGCCGCTCTCGCCGGGCGGTGCGCCGCTCTCGCCGGCCGGTTGAACGTGGCCACATCGACTTGGGGGGACGCTAAGGCCGGGATTCGCCTCCGTCGGCCGTGGGCCCGGCGCGTCGCCGAGCATCAATCGAACGTGGCAGCCGCGACTCCGGGGGCTTCCTGGTCGTCCAAGGCGCTGAATTCGTGGCCGAAGCGACCAGGGGTGACGATCTGGCCAAGATCAGGGGTGGTGGCCGGGACGAGTCGCCGCACGGCGGCCGGCTCGGGTCACGGAGCGGCGGCCGGCTCGACGGCGAGGTCGCGGCCGGCTCGGGTCACGGAGCGGCGGCCGGCTCGACGGCGAGGTCGCGGCCGGCTCGGGTCACGGAGCGGCGGCCGGCTCGACGGCGAGGTCGCGGCCGGCCTGAGGCTCTGCTGAAACACTGCCGAAGGGTCAGTTCCCGCAGGGAGCGACGTTCCGCCAGTTGGGGACCGTGTCGTTGACGATCTGCGTTCCCGTCGAGCCGTAGCTGAGGGTCAGCTGCCGGTTCGCAATCTCGCCGCAGGTGCCGTCCTTCTCCACGTGCTCGAAATCGCCGAGGGTGTACTTGTACTCGATCTGGGTGGATTCCTTGCCGGTGAATTGGATCGTCCAGTGCGTGGCGTCGAGCCGGGTCAGGGCGGTCGCGCCCGCATCCCATTGCGGGAACCCGCCATCGAGGCGGTCGAGGAACCCGGCGATGTGGACGGATCGCCCCGTCCCGTCGGTGGAGGCGGGCACGGTGACGTTGAAGGTCAGGGTCACCGTCCGGAGCTCGGCCTCGGCCGTGACCTCGTTCGACGGCCCGGATCGATTGAACGAGTCATCGATCGCGACGACGACGTAGAAGTACGTCGCTCCCTCGACCACCGAGGTGTCGGTGTAGCCCGGCGTCGAGGTCCGGGCGATCTTCGCGTACGGTCCGCCGGTCGAGTCCGAGCGCTGGACCTCGTAGAGGGCCGCGCCGGCGACCGTGTCCCAGGCCAGCTCGATGCCGGCCGGCGACGCCGAGAGCACCTCGAGCCCGGTCGGCGCGTCGGGCGCGGTCGTGTCGCTGCTGGCGTTGACCGTCAGGTGGCCGGGGCTGGACGGCGAGTTGCCGTCGGGGATCGGGCCATTGAGGTCCGCGTACAGCCAGTCGCGCCCGGCCGTCACCGAGTAGCGGTAGAGGTAGTCATACGTCCCCACCGCCTCGGGCAGCATCGAGGCGACGTACTCGTCGTTGTTGCCGGCGTCGACGTTGAACGCGGCGTCGACCCAGGTCCAGTCCGCGTTGCCGGCCGGGTTGGAGCCACTGGGCCCGAAGCCGAGCTGGGCCCGGAGGGTTGGCGCCGGCCCGGGCTGGCTGGTGACGCCGTCGATCCAGACCTGGCCGTAGGCGTTGTCGGTCCGGTCGATGGCGCTGATGGTGTGGGTCATCGTCGGCGGCCACTGGAGATTGGCCCAGCCGATCGAGTAGTGGGGGATTCCGGTGACCTCATTCGAGGGCCTGCTGGCGTTGCCGGCGGCGTCGAGCGCCCGGACGATGACGTAGGCCGCCTGGCCGTTCGGGAGGCCGGTGATCGTGTGGGACGTGCCGTTGACGGGGGCGCCGTTGGCCTTGACGTAGCCGCCGCCCGACAGTGGGCTCCAGTAGACGTCGTAACCGGCCACCCCGACGACCGCAGTCCAGTGGACGTCGAGCGAGCCGTTGCCCTCGGTGTCGAGGGTCAGGGTCGGAGCCGCCGGGGGCGTCAGGTCGACGCTGCCGCTCGTCGCCAGGACGAGCGCGCCGTTGGCGGGGACGGTCACGACGAGGGCTCCCGCCGCGGTCGTCGCGCCGGCCGAGCCGCCGCTGCCGACGGCCATCCGGGTCGTGAGCGCCAGCCCGTCGGGTAGGTAGCCGCCGGCCGGGATCGTCAATGTCGCCGACGAGCCTGACCGGTTGAGGGCCACGACTGCGGCCGCCGTGCCCGTCTTCCGGCCGTAGGCGACGGCATCGGCGCCGTCGACGTCGAGGATCCGGAAGTCGCCGTCACGGAGGACCGGCAGGCCGCGGCGCAGCGTGGAGAGGGCGGTGTAGTGGGCCAGCAGCGAGGTGTCCGGTGAGCCACCGAGGTCGGCCCACGGGTAGGTCCGCCG
Source organism: uncultured Chloroflexia bacterium (assembly GCA_963719145.1). Classification (GTDB taxonomy): domain Bacteria; phylum Chloroflexota; class Limnocylindria; order Limnocylindrales; family CSP1-4; genus UBA5189. The sequence continues at coordinate 1,402,421 of CAVRAX010000001.1, read as the reverse complement.
ATCGTCCGGGTCGTCGTCGCCGGTGACCCCGACCTCGTCGCCGTAGTAGACGGTCGGCGCGCCGGCCATCGTGAACTGGATGAGCGACGCGATCTCGAGCCGGCGCTCCCCGGCCGCGAGGTTGGCCGCGTTCCCCTCCTTGTCGGCCTGGGTCTCGGCGCCGGGCGTGAGCGTCCAGAGGAGGCGCTCGGTGTCGTGGCTGTCCAGGAGGTTCATCAGCGAGTAGTAGGCGGCGTCCGGGTAGTCCTCCCGGATCGAGGCCAGACGGCTCGCGAACTCCGAGGCCGTGATGACACGGCCGCTGTCGGCGAAGCCCTTCGAGTCGAAGCCGCCGGGGGCGAGGAAGCCGAGGACAGCGTCGCGGAAGCGGTAGTCCATCGTCGTGTCGGCGCGATCGCCGCGGAGGAAGCGCAGCAGGGTGCTGTCCTTCTGCCACAGCTCACCGACGATCAGGGCGTCGGCCTTCGTCGACTTGACCGCCTGGCGGAAGGTCTCCCAGTAGCCGGCCGGGAAAGACGAGTCGCCCATGACGTCGAGCCGCCAGCCGGCGGCGCCGGCCTTCAGCCAGCGCTTGGCGATGCTGTCGTCCGAGGTCAGGAAGAAGCTCTGGACCTCCGCGTCCGTCTTGCGGATGACCGGGATCGAGTCGAACCCGAACCAGCCGTCGTAGGTCGCGGCGTTGGCGACCCCGGCATCGCTGACGCAGGTGCCGGTCCCCGGCGTGACGTCGTGGAAGTAGAACCAGTCGCGGTACGGCGACGTCGCAGATTCGCAGGCCCCGACCGAGCCGTAGTGGTGGTACCGATCAAAGATCGGGCTGTCGCTGGAGAGGTGGTTGAAGACCCCGTCGAGGAGGATCCGGATGCCCCGGTCCGTGGCGTGCTTGACGAGGTTCTCCCAGTCCTTCTGGGTCCCGAAGTAGGGATCGATCGCGGTGTAGTCCTGGGTGTCGTAGCCGTGGTTCGACCCGGCGTCGAAGATCGGGTTGAAGTAGATCGTGGTGATCCCGAGGGCCTGGAGATAGTCGAGCTGCTGGTCGACGCCCTTGAGGTCGCCGCCGAAGTAGTCGCGGCCGCGGGGCTGCTCGCGAACGACGGGCGGCGGGAACCGGTTCGGGCAGCTGTCGTCGGGCACCGCGTAGTTCCGGCAGTAGCCCTCCGGCAGGGTGTTCCAGGGCAGCTTCACGACCGGGTCGTCGTAGCGGACGTCGCCGGTCGTCGGGTCGTTGTTCTTGCGTCCGTTCCGGAAGCGGTCCGGGAAGATCTGGTAGATCACGGCGTCCTTGGCCCAGGCCGGGGCGGTGAACGTCGGGTCGTACAGCATCAGCGCCCAGCTGTTGTCGACGGGGTCGTCGGTCATCGAGCCGAGCCCGCCGTCGAGGGCCGCCGTGTCGTCGTTGTAGTAGTCCGTGTCGGTCCCGTCGGTGACGATGAACCGGTACCACAGGTTGTCCTCGCCGAAGCCGGCCGGGAGGGTGGTTTCCCAGAAGTCGCAGGTGTCGGACACGAGGGCCGGGTCGTAGCACGACACGCCGTGCGCGGCGACGGTCATCGGGACGATCTGCTGGCCGGCCCGATCGACGCTGTAGAAGCGGACCTTGGCCGCGGTCACGTCGTCGGCGAACGTCCGCAGACGGAGGGTGACCGGGGTGCCGGCCGGGACGGCTCCGCCGGGGTTGCGGTAGAGCGGGTCGCGGGAATCGTGCTTGACGCCGGCCCACTCGACGTTGTTGTCCGGATTGTGGCCGGCGCTGATCGTCAGGACATGGGTCGAGGCGTCGTACCGGAAGGTGACCTTCGCGCCGTCGAAGGGGACGCTGAACAGAATGTTGGCACCGCCAGGGACCCCGCCCTCGCCGTAGTTCTCGTCCCAGCTCTCGCTGATCGCGACCTTGCCCTCGTAGGAACCGGCCGGGAGAGCGGTCGTCTCGAAGGTGTAGATCCCGTCGCCATCGGGATCCTCGAGCCAGCTCCGGAGGCAGTCAGGCTGCCAGTCGCCGGGGCAGCCGAGCTCGCTCTGGAACGAGCCGGGGGCGACGGCGATGATCGAGGCCTGGCCGTCGGTAACCCAGTGGGTCTTGTGGTCGTAGTAGAACTTGACGTCCGTCGCCACGCCGAGATTCAGCCCAATGTTGGCGCCGCCCGGTGCCGCATGAAGACCGTAGCTCTCGTCCCAGGAATCGTTGAGGGCGGCCTTGTACTCCCAGTCCCCGGCCGGCACGTTGAAGGTCCCTTGCCAGACGTCGTCGCCCGCGTCGTAGGTCAGGTGGGTGGTCGCACAGTCAGGCTGCCAGTCGCCGGGGCAGCCGAGCTCGCTCTGGAGGCTGCCCGCGATCGTGACCGACGCCGGGTTCGCGGCCAGGGCACTCGACGGGGCGAGCGGCGCCAGCGGCGTCGTGGCGGCGGCCGGCAGGAGCGAGACCAGGAACAGGACGATCGAGGCGGCAACGACGAGCCGCCGGCGAACGGGGCTGGCCGTCCGCGGGTTCGAGGCGAACATCCGGGGCACCTCCGGGACCTTGACGACGATCCGGTCTGGGCCCGACCGGCGGGCGCTGAGGTGGGGGGCGAGCGCGTCGTTGTACCGGTTTAGTTGCGCAGGCTGGAAGGATGCGCCCGCCAGCCGGCGGTGTCAACGCCGAGCTCATCCTCTTCGGCCGCTCGTGCGACGGCGCTAGGCCGAGTTCCGGCCGACCTCCGTGTCCGAGTCGCCGACGACCCGGAGGTCGGGGCGGACCCGCGTCCGCTCCGGTTGGGGGCGCGTCCGACGCACGGGCCGACGCCGGCTCCGGGTGCGACCGGCCGGGACCAATCCCGTCCGCAGCAGCTCGTCGATCGCCTCCGGGTCGAGAGGCCGGGCGAAGAGGAACCCCTGCGCGTACTGGCAGCCGAGCGAGGCGAACCAGCTGGCCTGGCCCGCGGTCTCGACGCCCTCGACGACCATCTCCAGGCCTAGGGCCCGGCCGAGCTCCACGATCGCCCGGCTGAGCACGGTCGGATCGCCGATCGTGGACGCGGCCGAGACGAAGGAGCGATCGATCTTGAGCTCGTCCACCTCGAACGCCTGGAGGTAGCCGAGCGACGAGTAGCCCGTGCCGAAGTCGTCGATCGAGAGCCGGACCCCCAGGTCCCGAAGGTCGCGCAGACGATCGAGGGTGTCGACGGTGCGGAGCATGAGCGTGCTCTCGGTGATCTCGAGGGTCAGGCAGTCCGGGCGCAGGCCGCTGCCGTGGAGCGCCGCCGCCACGGCGAAGACCAGCTCGGGGTCGGCGAACTGGCGAGCCGAGAGGTTGACGTTGACCCGGAGGTCCGACAGCTCGTGGTCGGCCTGCCAGGCCCTGGCGCGGCGACAGGCCTCGTTGATCACCCAGCGACCGATCGGGACGATCTCGCCGGTCTCCTCGGCAAGGGCGATGAAGTCGGCCGGCTGGTGGATCCCCAGGCCCGGCGGATGCCAGCGGACGAGGGCTTCGAGGCCGACGATCCGTCGACGGCCGTCGCCGAGGTCCACGATCGGCTGGTACTGGAGACGCAGCTCGTCTCGTTCGGCCGCCCCGCGCAGGCGAGCCCCGAGCTCACTCCGCGCCGCGGCCTGGGCGAGCAGCTCGGGCCGGAAGATCTCGAGCCGGCCTCGCCCCCTCGCCTTCGCCGTGTACATCGCGATGTCGGCGTTGCGGAGGAGGTCGTCGGCCGAGTCGGCCCCGCCGTTCGAGAGGGCGATGCCGATGCTGGCCCCGACCTGGGGCGCGCTCTCACCGATCTCGATGGGCGCGCCGAGCTCAATGAGCAGGCGGTCGGCGACGCTGATCGCCGGTCCGACCCCGTCGACCTCCTCGAGGAGGATGGCGAACTCGTCGCCGCCGAGGCGGGCCGCGGTGTCGCCCGGTCGGATCGCCGCCCGGACGCGCTCGGCGACCTCCTTGAGGACGTCGTCCCCACGCGAGTGGCCGAAGCGGTCGTTGAGGAGCTTGAAGTGATCGATGTCGAGGAAGAGGACCGCCGCACGTGACGGACTTCGACCATGGAGTCGATCGAGGACGTGGGACACGCGATCGTGGAAGAGGGCCCGGTTCGCCAGCCCGGTCAGGGCGTCCCGGAACGCCTGGTGGTGGATCTGGTCGTAGAGGCGGGCATTCTCCAGGGACACCGCGGCCTCCCGGGCGAGGAGCTGGGCCATTCGGACGCCGCGCTCGGTGAAGGCGCCGGAGCGGTCCGACGACAGCTCCACGGTCCCGATCGACTCGCCGCGGACGACGAGGGGCAGGATGACCATGCTCCGCTGGCCGATCGTCCGGAGGTAGGCGACCTCGTTCGGATCGCTGCCAGGGTCGTCGACATCGACCCGGTAGGGCCGACCGTCCATCAGGACACGCCGGGTGGCCGGGAACTCGACGAGGTCGTAGGTCGCCTCGAGAGCATCCAGACGTTCGGGTGGGTAGTAGGCATAGGTGATGAGCCGGTTGGTCGACCGATCCCAGGTGCTGAGGGCACAGTCCGTTGCCCCGGCCGAGGTGGCGATGTGGCGGGCGATGATCCGCCCGACGAGCTGGGGGTCGAGGGTCTGGGCGACCTCCCGCGAGAGGGCCATGGCGGCGCCGAGCTCGGTCGCCGTGTCGGTCAGCTGGCCGCTGGCGTTCCACAGGAAGACATGGAAGATCGCGTAGGCGATCACGAGCGTCGAGACCGAGAGGAGGACGTCGAAGGGCTGCCCCAAGCGCGAGGCCCAGGGCAGGAGCGACGGGGTCAGCGCGGCGTAGGTCCCGGCCGCCGCCCCGAGGAGCATCAACCGACCGACGAGCCGGCGGTCGACATAGGCCAGGGCGATGACCGCCGGGATCAGGGCCGCCATCGTCAACGGCGCGCCGATGAGCGGCTCCGCGGTTGCGCAGCCCACGACCGCCACGTTCGTTGCCAGGGCCGCCCGCGTCGCGAGTCTCGCCGCCGGCCAGCGGTCCGAGCGACGGTGCTCGAGGATCAACCACGAGCCGAAGGTGACGGCCACGATCCCGACCGCGACGAGGGCGGGATCCCCGACGAGGGTCCCGAGCGCCAGCCAGGCGATGCTGACCGGCAGGACGATCAGGCCGAAGATGCCGATGGCCCGGCGGAGGGGCTGTTGCGGGTGTCGATCGCTGGCCGACTCACGATCGACCCGCGACGATCGATGGCGACCGATACGGGGATCGGAGCGCATGGCGGCCAGTCTCGCAAGCCGACTCCTCTCCCCGGCATCCCCCAATCGGCTGGCGGCGAGTGGTACCGCGCCGGGACGCCGCCGGCCGCCGGGAGACCGCAGACGGCGGCCCGAATCCGCCGTTCGGACCCGGCCGGTCGGTCCGGAGGGCACTGGCCGGGGACGGGCGGGGCGGGCGACGCTCGGGAGTGTCCATGCGCAGTGGCGTCGGCCTCGACCAGCGGAGACGCGCCTACGCTCCCCCCGTTCGCTGAGGCAGTGCCATGAAGGTTCTCGTCGCGGTGGCGTCGAAGCAGGGTGCCACCCAGGAAATCGCCGAGTGCATCGGGGAGGTGCTTCGCTCCTCGGGCCTCGAGACCGTCGTCCAGCCGGTCGAGGCGGTGACCGGGCTCGATCGCTACGACGCGGTCGTGCTCGGGAGTGCCGTTCGGATCGGCCACTGGCTCGAGCCGGCCCGGCGCTTCGTCCGAGACCACGCCGCTGAGTTGGCGGGACGGCCGGTCTGGCTCTTCTCGAGCGGCCCGATCGGCGACCCGCCGAAGCCGGACTCCGAGCCCCTGGACATCGCCGAGCTGAGGCCGGCGCTTCATCCCCGGGACCATCGCATCTTCGCCGGCAAGCTGGACAAGCGCGGCCTGGGCCTGGCCGAGCGCGCGATCACCGGCGCAGTGAAGGCCCCCGAGGGCGACTTCCGGCCATGGGCGGAGATCGAGGCCTGGGCCGCCGCGATCGCCCGGGAGCTGGCCGAGGTCTCCGCGCCGGTGGCCTGAGGGTCGGTCGATTCGGCTGCACGAATACCCCTCCGCGGCCGGATCCATCCGCTACCCTGTGGCGACCGTGCTCGCCAGGTTCCACCGCGCCCGATCGTCCCCCGCAGCGGCCCCCGGGCCCCGCTGATGCTGTCGGCCTACCGCACGATCGCCGGCAACCGGAACCTCGTCCGGCTCTACTCGGGCGAATTCGTCTCGAACATCGGCGACTGGCTGTACCTCGTGGCGCTCCTCGTGATCGTCTATCGCGAGAGCTCCGATCCCCTCCTCCTCGGGATCGTCGGCGGCGCCCGGATCATCCCCTACGTCGTCCTGTCGGTCCCGGCCGGATTCATCATCGACCGTTTCGACCGGCGCGCGATCCTCATCGTCACGGACATCATCCGGGGCCTGGCGATGGTCGGGATGGCCGCGAACACGTTCCTCGATGGACCGGTCGTCGTGACCGTCGGGCTGGCGATCTTCGCGACCTGCTTCGCCGTCTTCTTCCGACCGACGATCGGGGCGTACCTGCCGTCGCTCGTCCGGGACGAGTCCGAGCTCGGGCCTGCCAACAGCGTCTACGCGACGCTCGGTGAGGTCACCTTCATCATCGGGCCGGCCATCGGCGGGCTCATCATCGCCGCGACCGACCTCGGCTGGGCCTTCGTCATCAACGCGGTCTCATTCCTGGCGCCGGTCGTGATCCTCCTGGGCATGCCCACCAACCGGCCGGGCGAGGCTCGGGTCGCTGCGGAGCCCGCGGACTCCGCGCCGGCCGCCACCGTGTCCGCGGACGCCGCGGCGGCGGCCGCGTCCGACGCGGACGCGCCAGCGGCGAGCGTCGCCGGCAGCGAGAGCGACGCCGCCGGCGACGCGGAAGGGCAACCGGCGCCGGCAACTCCGGCCACCGATCCGACCGTTCCGGCCATCCCGAGCGTCAGGGACATCATTCGACCGGTGGCCGGGATCGCCATCCTCGACACGGTCTCGGGGTTCCTGTGGGGCGGCCTCTCGGTGGCGATCGTGATCCTGGCCGTGGACCGGCTCGGAGCGGGCGAGGACGCGACCGGCTTCCTGTGGGCCGCCGTCGGCGTCGGTGGCGTCATCGGGGCGGTCGGTTCGAGCTCGATCGTGCTCCGCCCCAACCTCGGCCCGTCGATGCTCTTCGGGGCGGCGGTCCTGGCGGTCGGGTTCGTCGGCCTCGGCCTGGTGACGGACCTCGGCCCGGCCCTCGTGGCGATGGTCGTCATCGCCGCGGGCGCGCTCCTGGCCGAGGTCGTGAACACGACGATCCTGCAGCGCATCGTCCCCGACGTGATCAGGGGGCGGACCCTCGGCGTCATGCAGACGTTCTCGACGCTCACCTACGCGGCCGGCTCGTTCCTCGTCCCGATCCTCTTCACGACGCTCGGGGCCCAGGTCCTCCTGCCCGTCGGCGGAGCGGCCATCTTCGTCGCCGCGATCGTCTGCTTCATCCTCGTCGGACCGGCCTTCAAGCTCTCGGCAGCGACCGAGGCCGCGGCCGAGACTCTCGGCCGCGTTGCCGGGCTGCCGCTCTTCGCCGGGGTCAGCCCGGCGGCCCTCGAGGTCGCCGTCGGGCGCCTGATGCCGATCGACGTCGGTGCGGGGACCGTCGTCATCCGCGAGGGCGATCCGGCCGATCGCTTCTACATCATCGAGTCGGGCCGCTTCGCGGTCGACCAGCGGGATCCCGGGACCGGGCTCGACCGGCGGCTGCGGGTCATGGGTCCGGACGAGGTCTTCGGCGAGCTGGGCCTGATGCACAGCGCGCCGCGAAGCGCAATGGTCACGGCCGAGACCGATGCGCGGCTCCTGGCCCTCGACGGGCAGGACTTCCTGGAGCTCCTCAACGCCGGGCCGGAGGTCTCCGGCCGGATGCTCGAGCGCTACCGGGCCTCGGCGGCGCCGCCGAGCTGAGCCGCCCCGCCGGGCTGAGGCAGCCGCCGAACTGAGCCGCCCCGCCGAGCTGAGGCAGCCGCCGGGCTGAGCCGCCCCGCCGAGTTGAAGGCGCCGCGAAGCGTCGGCGGCCCGGTCGATCAGCCGGCAGCGGCGAGGAGCTGCGACTCGCCAGCTGCGCGGGCATAGACCTCCACCGGCAGGCACTCACAGATGACGTTGCGGTCCCCGTGGACGTTGTCGATCCGGCGGACCGGCGGCCAGTATTTGCGGGCCCGGACCCAGGGGAGGGGGAACGCCCCCTGCTCACGGCTGTAGGGCCGCGCCCACTCGTCGCGGAGCAGGTCGGCGGCGGTGTGGGGGGCATTCCGTAGCGCGCTCGCCTCGAGGGGCACCCGGCCGGCCTCGATCTCGGCGATCTCGGCCCGGATCTCGAGGAGCGCGTCGGCGAAGCGGTCGAGCTCCGCCTTCGACTCCGATTCGGTCGGCTCGACCATGAGCGTGCCGGCGACCGGGAAGCTCATCGTCGGAGCATGGAAGCCGAAGTCCATGAGCCGCTTGGCGATGTCGTCGACCGTCACCCCGCTGGCGGTCGTCGCCGGCCGGCAGTCGAGGATGCATTCGTGCCCGACGCGCCCATGTTCGCCGACGTAGAGGACCGGGAACGCGTCGCGGAGGCGGGCGGCGAGGTAGTTGGCGTTGAGGATGGCCAGCTCGGTCGCCTCGCGGACGCCCTCGGCCCCGAGCATCGCGATGTAGGCCCACGAGATCGGCAGGATGCTGGCGCTCCCGTACGGTGCCGAGGAGACCCGGCCCGGCTCGTCCAGGCCGATCCCGGGCAGGAACGGCGCGAGGTGGGCGGAGACGCCGATCGGGCCCATCCCGGGACCGCCGCCCCCGTGCGGGATGGCGAACGTCTTGTGAAGGTTGAGGTGGCCGACGTCGGCGCCGATGTCGCCCGGCCACGACAGGCCGACCTGGGCGTTCATGTTGGCGCCGTCCATGTAGACCTGGCCGCCGGCCTCGTGGACGAGGCGACACATCTCGACGATCGCCTCCTCGAACACGCCGTGGGTGCTGGGGTAGGTGATCAGCAGCGCCCCGAGGTCCGCGGCGTGCTCGGCGATCCTGGCCCGCAGGTCGTCGAGGTCGACGTTGCCGTGGGCATCGGTCGCCACGACGACGACCCGGTAGCCGGCCATGACCGCGCTCGCGGGATTCGTGCCGTGGGCCGAGGCCGGGATCAGGCAGACCGTCCGATTGGTCTCGCCGCGGGAGCGATGCCAGCGGCGGATTGCGAGGAGCCCGGAGTACTCGCCCTGGGAGCCGGCGTTGGGTTGGAGGCTGATCGCGGCGTAGCCGGTGATCTCGGCCAGCCAGGCCTCGAGGTCCGAGTAGAGGCGGGCGTAGCCGGCCAGGCGCGACGGGTCGGAGAAAGGGTGGACGCGGGCGAAGCCCTCGAGCCCGATGCCCATCATCTCGGTCGTCGCGTTGAGCTTCATCGTGCAGCTGCCGAGCGGGATCATCGACCGCGTCAGGGTCACGTCCTTGTCGGCCAGCCGGAAGATGTAGCGGAGCATCTCCGTCTCGGACCGGTAGAGCGAGAAGACCGGGTGGGCCAGGATCGCGTCGGTCCGACGGTGCTCCCCGGGGAGGGTCCGGGCAGCGACGGCATCGACGACTCCATCGGTCGGGAGTCCGCCGCCGAGGGCGAGCAGCAGGGCCACGACATCGGGCCCCGAGGTCGTCTCGTCGCAGGCGATCCCGACGCCGGTGGCATCGAGGCGCCGCAGCTCGAAGCCCGCGTCCGCGGCAGCCGCCAGGAGCGCGCCGGCGCGCTCGGGGTTGCCGGCCTCGATCGCCAGCGTGTCGAAGAAGCGGTCGTGGCGGAGGGACAGGCCGTCCACCGCCGCGAGGCCCGCGGCGAGGGCCGCGGCGCGGCGGTGGACGCGCTCCGCGATCGCCCGGAGGCCGGTCGGTCCGTGCCACGCCGCGTACATGCTCGCCATCACCGCCAGCAGGACCTGGGCGGTGCAGATGTTCGAGGTCGCCCGCTCGCGCCGGATGTGCTGCTCGCGGGTCTGGAGCGTGAGCCGGTAGGCGGGGTCGCCGTCCGCGTCGACCGACACGCCGACGAGCCGGCCGGGCAGCGAGCGCTTGAACGCGTCGCGGGTCGCCAGGAACGCGGCGTGGGGACCGCCGTTGCCCATCGGAACGCCGAAGCGCTGGCTGTTGCCGACGACGACGTCGGCGCCCTGGGCGCCGGGGCTCTCGAGGAGGACCGCGGCGAGCGGGTCGGTCGCCACGATCACGAGGATGTTCGCGGCGTGGGCGGCGTCGATGTCGGCGCGCAGCGACCGGACTGCGCCGGACGAGCCGGGATGGGACAGGACGAGGGCGTACGGCCGCTCGCCCTCGCGCGGGGCGGCCGCACGCTCGAGCAGCTCGGCCGGCGGGCCGACCACGACCTCGACCTCGAGGGGCTCGGCCCGTGTCCGGAGGACGCCGATCGTCTGGGGGTGGGTGTCAGCGTCGACGAGGATGAGGTTGCCGTCGCCGACGGTCGACACCGAATGGGCCAGGGTCACGGCCTCGGCGGCGGCCGTCCCCTCGTCGAGGAGCGAGGCGTTCGCGATGTCCATGCCGGTGAGGTCGCAGATCGCGGTCTGGAAGTTGATCAGGGCCTCGAGGCGGCCCTGGGCGATCTCCGGCTGGTACGGCGTGTATGCGGTGTACCAGGCCGGGTTCTCGAGGATGTTCCGCTGGATCACCGGGGGCGTGATCGTGTCGTGGTAACCCATCCCGATCATCGACCGGAGGGGCGTGTTGGCGGCGGCCATCGCCCGGAGGTCGGCCATGGCCTCGGCTTCCGTACGAGGTGGGGGCAGGTCGAGCTCGCGGTCGCGCAGGATCGCGGCTGGGATGGTCGCCCGGATCAGGTCGTCGAGCGTCCCGTAGCCGACGGTCCGGACCATCTCGGCAACCTCGGCCGCGGCCGGGCCGATGTGCCGGTCGACGAACCCCGGCTCGATCGGCTCGATCGGATCTGTCGTTCCGGTCGTGGCTTCGGACATCGGGATCAGCACCTCCTCGGTGCCCCGCTGTCCTGGTGCCTGAGAGCGTCCCCGCGTCGCTCCGGGCGAGCGCGGGTTCCTCCGTCGGCGCGCGCTGGCGGGATCGCTCCCGTCGTCAACGCTCTCCAGCGTCCCATCGCCACGCGGTCCCTGGTGCCTGAGAGGTTCCGGGCCGTTGCTCCGTCGGCGCCGCCGGTCACGCCGCATCCGTCCGGCGTCCCGACGATCTCTCCCGCGTGGTTCTCCTGGGTCTCTGCCCGGCATCCTACGCCCATCTGCGCCGCTACTCCATGTCGACCGTGGCTCCGATCGTGACCATCGTCCCTTGTCGGGCTGCGGGCCTGTGGCGAAACTGGCCTCGAAGGCGGCGCGTCGACGGCACCTGGATCGACCGCCGAGGAGGTGACCGGATGACCGGAAAGGTCGGAGACCGCATCGTCGTCGAGTCGGAGCGAGTCGGGCAGGCGGTCCGGGAGGGCAACGTCCTCGAGGTCATCGAGGCCTCGTATGGAACCCGCTACCGGGTCCGCTGGGACGACGGTCACGAGAGCACGATCCGCCCCGCGGCCGGCAGCGCCAGAATCGTTGCCGGCGGGAAGTCCCGGCGCCGAGCCTGATCCCGGGGATCCTGGCGCGCCGGAGCGCGATCAGCCGACGAACGAGGCGAGCTTCTCGCCCCACTGGCGGGCGCGGTCGAGCTCGCCCTCGCGAAGCGGTCCGTGCTGGCCGTGGACGATGAAGTGCTCCGCCTTGACGACTGGGGCATAGCCGGCCTTCGCCAGCTCATCGTCGATGACCGCGGCCGCGCTGCCCGGTGACCAGCGGATCTTCGTATCGAAGGCGGCCGAGCGGCCGTGGCCGGCGGGCAGCTTCTCGAGCCAGGAGCGAAGGGTCGGGGCCGACACGTCCGGCGCCGGGTCGGCGTCGGCCTTGATCCCCGCCCGCATCCGATCGTTCGGCAGCGAGAACCCCTGGATCGGGGCGCCCGCGACGATCAGGATCGCCTCGGCGACCGCCTCCGGTGTCGCTTCGGCCGTCGACATCGCGCGGGCCTCCGGCCCGATCCCCTCGGCGATGGCGCGGGCGATCGCGGCGGTGTTCCCCCACAGCGATTCGTAGACGACGACGGCCTTCATCTCGAGAACCTCCGGCGTAGCAGGGCGAGATCCCATCCTCGGCGCGCGGCGATCATCGAGAGAAGGGCCGCGCCGCCCGTCCTCGGAGGGCCGTCGCGCCCCTCGGCTGCGCCAGGCGAAGGCGCGACAAGACGAGGCGTGCCGACCTTCGTTTGGGTGCCCACTCCGGGCGCTACGGTCCGAGCGGTGACTCCGGCCGCGGCGGCCAGTCGGCTAGCCCTCCTGGATCGTCGTCGGGGCGCCGTGGATCGCGGGGATCCGTCCGAGCCGCCCGGCCTGGTAGTCGGCGACGGCCTGCATGAGCTCCTCGCGCGTGTTCATGACGAACGGGCCCATCCAGGCAACCGGCTCCCGGATCGGGCGCCCGCCGAGGATGAGGACGTCGAGGTTCGGGCTTCGCGACTCCTGCTGCCCGATCGGCAGGGCCGAGATCGTCAGGGCGTCGCCCGGCCCGAAGACCGTGAGCTGGCCGGTCTGGACCGGGACTGGCTCGCCGAGGCCGGCAGCGGCCGCCCCAACGGAGCCGTGGCCGGCCATGACGTAGACGAGGGCGTTGTAGTCCGCTCGCCACGGGATCGAGAGCCGGGCGGCGGGGCTCAGCGTCGCGTGGACGAGGGTCATCGGCGTGTAGGTGGATCCGGGCCCGACCAGGCCCGCGACCTCGCCGGCGATGACCCGGACCAGGGCGCCGCCATCGGGCGAGGACGCGAGGGCGACCTCGCCGGCGCGGATGTCCTGGTAGCGCGGCGGGCTGAACTTCTGGGCAGCCGGCAGGTTCACCCACAGCTGGAAGCCGTGGAAGAGGCCGCCCCTGGCCACGAGCCACTCGGGTGGCTTCTCGATGTGGAGGATGCCGGCACCGGCGGTCATCCACTGCGTGTCGCCGTTGGTGATGACCCCGCCACCGCCGTTCGAGTCGTTGTGCTCGAAGACCCCGTCGATCATGTAGGTCACGGTCTCGAACCCGCGATGCGGGTGCCAGGGTGTGCCCTTCGGCTCTCCCGGCGCGTACTCGACCTCGCCCATCTGGTCGAGATGGACGAAGGGGTCGAGGTCGGCGAGGTCGACCCCGGCGAACGCGCGGCGGACCGGAAAGCCCTCACCCTCGTAGCCGCTCGGGGCGACGGTGACACTCATGACCGAGCGCTGGCGAGCCAGGGTCGGATCCGGCTCCGGGATCCGGGGGAGGATGGTGATGTCGTCGACGGTGATCGCAGGCACGGGGCTGGTTTTCCTGTTGCGTGGTTGCGTAAATAGTTGATCAGTCAACCATCGTTGTCAAGGGGACAGGGCGCGGTCGTGCCTACTCCACGGTCGCGAACAGGGACTCGATTCGGGCCACGGAGTCGTCCAGCCGTGACTCGCGGATCCGGCCCGACTCGACGAGCGAGATGACGGCCGAGATGACGCGTTCGACGATGGCTTCGTCGTAGACCTGCTGGTTGGCGAAGAGGAGGAGGTCCACGCCGGCCTCGATGGCGAGGGCGATCGCCTCATCGGCTCCGTATTCCTGGGTGATGGCGGCGGCCTGGAGGTCGTCACTGACGACCACGCCGTCCCAGCCGAGCTGGTCGCGAAGGAGCCCGCTGACCGTCGGCGCGGACAGCGACGCCGGCCGATCCGGGTCGAGCTGGGCATTCCGGATGTGGCCGACCATCACGCCCGCTGGCAGGCCGGCGGCGATGAGCGCCCGGAACGGCTCCAGCTCGACGTCCGTCCAGGTCGAGGTCACGTCGACGATGCCCTTGTCCGTGTTGCCGGTCGCGCTCCCCTCCCCCGGGAAATGCTTGATGACACAGCGGATGCCCGCCCCCTGCTGGGCCTCGATGACGGCCGTGGCCTGGGCCACGACGACGGCCGGGTCGGCCGAGAAGCTCCGGTCGAGGGCCCCGATCGCGGGGTTCGCCGGGTTGAGGTCGACGTCGACGACCGGCGCCAGGTTGACGTCGATGCCGGCCCCGAGGAGGGTGATCGCGGTCAGCGTCGCCGTGTCCGTCGTGTGGGCGAGATCGTTCCGCGCGCCAAGGTCCGCCTCGGACTCCGTGGCCGGGTAGCCGTTCGAGGGGTTGAGCCGGGCGACCCGCCCACCCTCCTGGTCCACCGCGATGAGGAGGCGCGGCCCGACCGGCCCACCGATGCCCGCCGCCCGGAGCGCGTCGGTGAGGGCGACCAGCTGGTCCGGGCTGGTGATGTTCCGGGTGCCGCCGGTGAAACCGTCCCGATCGAAGAGGATCACGCCGCCCACGTCGCCGGCCGCGATCGCGTCTCGGATCGGGCTGGCCTCCTCCGCTGTCGTCCCGCGGAAGCCGACCATCAGCATCCGGCCGATCTTGTGGCGCAGGGCAGCCACCGAGGTCGGGGCGGGGCTGGCGGTCCCGGCAGGTGTGGCGGTCGGCACGGGCGTCGGGGCAGGACTGGCCGTCGACGCCGGCGAGACGGGTGGGGGCGAGCTCGAGGGCCGGCCGGTGCACGCGGCGACGAGCCAGGCCGCGAAGGCTGCCGCCCCCGCGAGGACCCGGCGTCGCGAGATCCGGGTCGTCAGGCCGTCCGTCCCAGGATCTCCATGAGCATCCCGACGAACTTCGGCTCGTCAGCATCGACGGCGAAGTCCACGTTGGCCGGCCTCCCGCTCCGGAACCTGAAGTCGCAGACGGTTCGGCCGACCGACAGCTCCCCGCCGGTCTCGACGTCGACCGGGATGTGACGGGTGGTGACGACCGTCGGGTCGATGACCGAGCAGACCGCGAGCGCGTCGTGGACCGGAGCCGCGCCGGCCCGGTGCATGGGTTGGGCCGCGTCGTAGCCCTCGATCCGCCTCTCGACGAAGCGAGCGGCCGCCTCGCCGGCAGGCGTGCCGAGGGCTCGCAGGGCGCGGCAGTCGTCGAGCGAGACCAGGGCCCGGTGGGTCGCGTCCAGGGGCACCATCCGGATCGGGCGGCCGCAGTTGACGACGATCCGGGCGGCCTCGGGATCCATCCAGATGTTGAACTCGGCCGAGGCCGTCGTGTTGCCGTGGTCGTGGGCGCCGCCCATGAGCACGATCCGGGGAATGGCCTCGAGGATCCGCGGCTCCTGTTGAATCGCGGTCGCGACGTTCGTGAGCGGTCCGACGGGGACGAGGGTGATGTCTCCGTCGGAAGCGAGATACGTGTCGATGAGCCAGTCGACCGCGTGGCCGGGCTGGACTTGGGCCCGGGCGGGCGGCGGCAGGTCGAGCAGGTCGCCGTGATACCGGCTTGCAGCGTTCGGCTGGACCATCTGCGCCCGGGCCAGCGGCCTGGTCATACCCTGGTGGACCGGGACCTGCGGTAGGCCGATCCAGTCGAAGACGCGGAGCGTGTTCTCGGTGCAGTTGTGCACGGCCGTATTGCCGTTGACGGTCGTCGCCCCGACGAGCTCGAGCGCGGGCGACAGCGCCGCGACCATGAGCGCGACGGCGTCGTCGGTCCCGGTGTCGACGTCGAGGATGACCTTCGTCGGCATGCCGTCAGTCTGCCCGATCCGCGATCGGCGGGGGGCGGGTACCGGCCAGGTGCGGGCGGGCGCGGTCGCGCCAAGGCGCGTACGATCGACGAGACCGTCCCGGCGTTCGGGGCGCACGACATCGAGGGATGATGACGAAGCACTCCAAGTTCGAGCGCCAGCGGCGTGCCGATGAGACCGTCCGGGTCCAGGAGATCGAACGGGCCTGGCAGGGCAGCATTCCAGCCCCGATCGCAGCCGAATTCGCCGCCACGGTGAAGGCGGCCAAGGAGCGCGAGCCGTGGGTCCCGCAGCCAGACATGGCCCCGGGGACCGCACCACGGCCGCCCCGCCCGGGGCACGAGCCCAAGCCCAAGAAGGACGACGCGACCTCGCGTCGGCGGTTCTAGACCGTGCGGCGGCGCAAGGTCACCTATCCGCCCCCGAAGACCGCGACGAAGGGGGCCCCCGCCGTCCTCGGCGCGAACGATCCAAGAAACCCGGCGGGCCGGACGGTCTCGATCAACGTGGCCGCGGCCGCGGGGCGGGCGTCCATCCGGCTGGGTGAGCACGTCAGGATCCTGAGCGGCCTGTATGCGGGTGAGGCCGCGGTCGTCGAGTCCATCGCGAGCGGCGTCATCTCGTCGGCGATGGTCCGGACCGAGGCGGGCCGAACCAGGCGCGCTCGAACGATCGACCTCGAGCCGATCCGGCCGGGATCGACCGCGCCGAGCACCCAGGAGCAGCCGCTCGAGTCCTGATGGTCGCCCCCGGGGGGCGAGGCGCGTCACGGAATGTGACGTCGATATCTTGATATAGAGCGCGATTTCGGGGATGATCTCTCGCTATGAGCGAGATCCACCGAGACCGGCAGAGCGACAGGACCGTGCGCGCCGGCCAGGCCGCCGAGATGCTCGGCGTGACCGTGGAGACGCTCCGCCGCTGGGAGCTCGAGGGTCGCTTGAACGTCGTCCGGTCGGGCGGCCGCCAGCGCCTCGTCCCGATCGAGGAAGTCATCCGGCTCCTCGCCGTGCGCCGCCGGACCAACCCCGATCCGAGGGCGGCCACCCAGTCCGCTCGGAATCACTTCGCCGGCGTCGTCACCCGGATCGAGGCGGACGGCGTCGCGGCGGTCGTCGAGGTCCTCGCCGGCCCGCACCGGATCGTCAGCCTGATGACGGCGGAAGCTGTCGCGGAGATGGACCTGCAGGTCGGCGACCCGGCCGTCTGCGTGGTAAAGGCGACGAACGTGATCGTGGAGGCGCCACGGTGACACGGGCCGCCCGGTGAGGGCGATCGGGCGCGCCGTCTCCGTCGGCCTGAGCGTCCTCGTCGCCGCCGGCTGCGCCCCCGGAGCTGGGCCGGCGGACGCCGAGGAGCCACTCGTCGTCTTCGCCGCGGCATCGCTGCGCGACGCCGTCGCCGCCGAGGCCGACGAGTACCGGCGGCGCGGCAGCGTGCGGATCTCGCTGGCGACCGACTCGTCGGCGGCCCTTCGGACCCAGCTGGAGCAGGGTGCCCGGGCCGATGTCTTCCTGTCGGCGGACACCGCCAACGCTGACGCCCTGGCGGCGGCCGGCCTCGCCGACGGCCCGATCGTGCCGTTTGCCGGCAACCGCCTGGCGATCGTCGTCCCCTCGGACAACCCGGCCGGGATAGCCGGGCCGTTCGACCTCGGTCGCCCCGGGATCAAGATCATCGCCGCCGGGGAGGCCGTCCCGATCACGGTCTACGCCACCACCCTCGTGGCGCGCCTGGCCGCGCTGCCCGGCGCCCCGCCCGACTTTGCCGCTGCCTACGCCGCGAACGTCGTCAGCCGGGAGGACAACGTCCGGGCGGCCCTGGCCAAGGTCGAGCTCGGCGAGGGTGACGTTGCGATCGTCTATGCCACGGACGCCGCGGCCTCGAAGGCCGTTCGGAGCATCGACCTGCCGGCCGAGGCCGACGTCGTCGCCACGTACGCCGGCGTCGTTCCGCGAACGGCCCCCCAGCCGGCCGGCGGGCGCGGCTTCCTCGACTGGCTCGTGGCGGCCGACGGCCAGGCGATCCTGGCCGGCTTCGGCTTCGAATCGCCGCCGTGACCAGGCTGTTCGTCGGCGTCGCCGCGGCCGTTCTCACGGCATTCCTCGCCCTGCCGGTCGTGACGCTCGTGGCGCGAGCCGTGGGGAGCGGCGAGCTCGCCGCCGCGATCGGATCGCGGGTCGTCCTCGATGCCCTCGTCCTGAGCCTGCTGACGACCTCCGCCAGCCTCGTCGTCATCGTCACGATCGGGACGCCGCTGGCCTTCCTCCTGGCTCGCCGCCGGTTCCCGGGCTCCGGCCTCGTCGAGACGATCGTCGACCTCCCGCTCGTCCTGCCCCCCTCGGTCGCCGGTCTGGCGCTCCTGCTCGTCTTCGGGCGGCGGGGCCTGCTCGGCGAGTCGCTCGATGCGGCGGGTCTCGCGATCCCGTTCACCGGCGTCGCCGTGATCCTCGCCCAGGTGTTCGTTGCCGCGCCGTTCTACGTCCGATCGGCGCGGGCCGGCATTGCCGGGGTGCCGCGCGACCTGGAGGACGCGGCCCGGGTCGACGGCGCCTCGGATCCGGGCGTGTTCCGCCACGTCATCATCCCCCTCGCCGCCCCGGCCCTCGCCGCCGGACTGGTCATGAGCTGGGCCCGATCCCTCGGCGAGTTCGGGGCCACGATCCTGTTCGCCGGCAACGTCGCCGGGCGGACACAGACGCTTCCGCTCGTCGTCTACGGGGAGTTCGGCGCCGGTGACCTGGACGCCGCGATCGCGGCCGCGGCGGTGCTCGTCCTGGCGGCGGTCGCCGTGCTCCTCGCCGTCCGCTTCCGGCGGCGGGGCGCCGCCCTCGACCTCGGCGCCGCGGGGTAGCGTCGGGCCGGGCCGGCCAGGTCGGGCCGGACGTGGTCGGGCCGGATGTCCCTCCACCCTGCGTGGTCGCCGGGCGTGTGGCGCGGTCGCGGACCGACGGGCGGTCGGCTCATGCCCGCGCGCGGCCCTCCGCCGCGGCCACCACGATGTCCGCATATTCCGGGTGACGCTCGAGCCAGCCCCGGATAAACGGGCAGGTGACGATGACCCGGGAACCGGCGGCGCGGGCCGCCTCGAGAGCATGACGGGCCAGCGCGGTGCCGATCCCACGACCCTCGAACGACCCGAGGACCTCGGTGTGGACGAGGACCCGCCGGGCGCCGACCAGCCGGTACTCGAGGAAGCCGGCGAGCTGAGCGCCCAGGCGGGCCTCGTAGCGGGAGGCGGCTGGTTGGTCGGCGATCGTCAGCGGTGGGTCGGTCATGATCGGCGACGATAGCGGATCGGCCGAGGCGGGCTCTCGATTCGGACACGGCACCGCCGGGGGCGAGTGCCGTTGCCGCCGCCCGGGCGAGCGATGGTCGGGCCGCACGCGCCGCAAGTTCATCGAGCGGCCGCGGGATCTCCACGTCGAATTCGCCGCCACTTCACACCTTCTCCACGCCCGTCGGCCAGAGTGAGTCGCAGATCGATCGCGATTGACGGCGATCGCAGGCAAGTCTCTCGAAGGGAGCTTCGTTCAGATGCGTGGTTTCAGGGTCCTCGGGGTCGTCGTTCTGACCCTGCTGGCCATCGGTCTCGGCGGAGTCATCTATCAGGCCGGCTACCTGGCCGGCGCGGCGGCCCAGGGCACGGCGCCGGTCGTGGTCGGGCCCGGCTACGGCTGGGGTTGGGGCTGGGGCTTCGGCGGCGGTCTCGTCGGCATCTTCGGCTTCCTGCTGTTCGTGTTCATCTTCTTCGCGATCCTGCGGGCGGTCTTCGGCGGCTGGGGGCACCGCGGATACGGGCCTGGCGGCTGGGGGCCGGGGGGCTACACCCGGCGCTCGGGCGAGCGGTTCGGCCCGTGGGAGGACCGGGCTCGCGAGGTCCACGACGAGTGGCACCGAGGGCAGGCATCGCCCGACGCGGGCAGGACCGGCCCGGACGGCGCGGCCGGTTCCCCGGGGATGCCGTCGGGCAGCGGCCCGGCCTGAGATCCCCCGCTCCGCAACCGGGCCCGGGCGGCACGTGCCGTCCCGGGCCCTTCGCCTGCCGCCCGGCGCCGAACGGCGAGGCCTACCATGCGAAGCCGGATGAAGACCATCCTCGTCGTCGACGACGAACCGAAGATCGTCCAGCTGGCCCGCGACTATCTCGAGCACGCGGGCTTTGCCGTCCGGAGCGCGGCCGACGGTCGGGCGGCGCTCGCCGCGATCGAGGCCGCCCCGCCCGATCTCGTCGTCCTCGACCTCGGCCTGCCGGAGGTCGACGGCCTCGAGGTGACGCGGCGCCTGCGGTCGGCCGGGGAGATCCCGATCGTCATCCTGACCGCACGGGACGACGAGCTCGACAAGCTCCTCGGGTTGGAGCTCGGAGCCGACGACTACGTGACGAAGCCGTTCAGCCCGCGTGAGCTCGTTGCCCGGATCCGGGCCGTCCTCCGGCGGACCGACGCAGGGGCGACGACTGGAGGCCCGGCGGAAGCTGGCAGGGCGCCGGGCGCCGGACGCGGCCTGATCCGCGCCGGCGACGTCGCGATCGATATCGAGCGGATGCGTGTCGACGCGGGCGGGCGGGCGGTCGAGCTGACGCCGACCGAGTTCCAGCTTCTCGTCGCCCTCGCTCGGCGCCCCGGCCGGATCCTGACCCGGTCCCAGCTCCTCGACGCCGTCCACGGTATCGCCTTCGAGTCCTACGAGCGGGCGATCGACACGCACGTCAAGAACCTCCGTCGCAAGCTCGAGCCGGATCCGCGGCTGCCCCGCTACGTCCTGACGGTCCACGGCGTCGGCTACCGGTTTGCCGACGACCGCGATGCCTGAGCCCGGCTCCAGGCGCCGGCCGCCGCTCCACCGACCGCCGTGGTGGCCGGAGGGGGAGTCGTGGCCGCCCCGCGGCCCGGGTGGCCGACCCGCTTGGCCCGCCGGTCGCGGGCCATGGGGTCACCGGCGGCGCGGACCGTGGATGGCGTTCGGGTGCCTGTTCGGCGTCCTCGTCCTGCTCGGCGCCTGGATCATCGTCGGCATCGGCCTGGCGATCGCCGGCGCGTTCGGGGCCTTCGGCGGCCCCGGGAGCGGCCCGGTCCAGCTCGGCTCGCTGGCGATCGCCGGCGTCGGGATCGTTGCGATCGTGGCGGCGAGCCGGGTCTTCCGGGCGAGTGCCGGAACCCTCGACGCGCTCATCGACGTCGCCCGCCGCCTCGAGGCCGGCGACTACGGCGCCCGGATCGGCGCGGCGGCCCGCGGCCCGCGGCCCGTCCGCGAGCTGGCCCGGGCTTTCGACACGCTGGCGGAGCGGCTGGAGGCCGACGAGCGACGTAGAAACGCCCTCCTGGCCGACGTCGGCCACGAGCTGCGCACCCCCCTCGCCGTGATCCGGGGCAACCTCGAGGCGATCGTCGACGGCATCCATCCGGCGGACGAAGCCAACCTCGCCGGGCTCATCGAGGAGACCCGGGTCATGGAGCGGCTCGTCGAGGATCTCCGGACGCTGTCGCTCGCCGAAGCCGGGGTCCTCCAGCTCCACCGCGAGCCGACCGATCCCGACGTCCTCCTCGGAGAGGTGGTCGCCGGCTACCAGGCCGAGGCCGCTCGGACGGGGATCACCCTCGAGCTCGAGGCCCCTGACTACCTCCCGATCCTGGACGTCGACCCGGTCCGGATCCGGGAGGTCCTCTCGAACCTCGTCGGCAACGCCTTCCGCTACACGCCGCCCGGTGGCCGGATCACCCTGTCCGGCGATTCGGCCGACGGCCGGGCCGTCCTGTTCAGCGTGGCTGACACCGGCCCCGGGATCGACCCCGAGCTCCTGGCCCACGTCTTCGACCGATTCGCGAAGGGCCGGGAGTCGCGCGGCTCCGGGCTCGGCCTGGCCATCGCCCGCGACCTCGTCGCTGCCCACGGGGGCACGATCGATGTCCGGAGCGAGGCCGGCCGAGGGAGCGTCTTCGAGGTCCGGCTGCCGGCCGAGGCTCCCGCCTAGGCGTCTTGCGGCGGGCGGTCCGGACCGGGTCAGGCGGCGGAGTGTCGTCGCGGCGGCGGGTCGAATGGCCCTCGCCGCGACGGCCGGGACTCTGCGACGATGCACCGGCCGTGCGACCCTTGCCATCGCCCTTTGATCGGATCGCGGCCGGAGAGCCGGCCGAGATCGACGTCTCGGGGAGCGACCTCCTGAACCGGCGGCTCCTGACGAAGGACCTCGCCTTCCCGCTCGACGAGCGGACCGAGTTCGGGCTCCACGGCCTCCTCCCCGACCGCGTCCTGTCGATCGAGGAGCAGCTCGAGTTGGAGCACGAGCACATCGTCCGCAAGTCCGACGACCTCGAGCAGTACATCGGCCTGGCCGCCCTCCAGGATCGCAACGCGACACTCTTCTACCGACTCCTCGCCGAGCACATCGAGGAGTACCTCCCGGTCGTCTACACGCCGACCGTCGGGCGCGCCTGCCAGGAGTTCAGCCACATCGTCCGGCGGACGCGCGGAATCTGGCTCACGCCGGCAGATCGCGATCGGATTCCGGAGGTCCTTCAGGCGGCGCCGGTCTCCGACGTCCGGCTGATCGTGGTCACCGACAACGAGCGGATCCTCGGGCTCGGCGACCAGGGCGCCGGCGGGATGGCCATCCCGATCGGCAAGCTGGCCCTCTACACGGCGGGCTCCGGCATCCACCCGGTCCTGACGCTGCCGGTCTCGCTGGACGTGGGGACGGACAACCAGGACCTCCTGGACGATCCGCTCTACCTCGGCTTCCGTGCGCAGCGGCTGCGAGGTGCGGCCTACGACGCCTTCGTCGAGGCGTTCGTCCGTGGGGTCCAGGAGGTCTGGCCCGGCTGCCTGATCCAGTTCGAGGACTTCAAGCAGCACATCGCGCTCCGGCTCCTCGACCGCTACCGCCGCGAGGTCCCGTGCTTCAACGACGACATCCAGGGCACCTCTGCGGTCGTCGTCGCCGGCGTCCTCGCCGCGCTCCGCCACCTCGGCACCGGCTGGGCCGACCAGCGGGTGGTGCTCGCCGGTTCGGGGGCCGCCGGGATCGGGATCGGCCGGCTGCTCCGGCTGGCAATGGCCGGCTCCGGCATGGCCGACGACGACGCGCGCCGGGCCCTCTGCCTCGTCGACTCGCAGGGACTCGTCCACGAGGATCGAGCCCAGCTCGACGAGGACAAGCGCGAGCTGTGCTACCCGGCCGGGGCAGCGACGCGGGCCGGGCTTGTCCTCGCGAGCGGCGGGCGCGAGGTGGTCCCGACCCTCCTCGACGTCGTCCGGGCCGTCTCGCCGACGGTTCTCATCGGGACGACCGGGCGGGCCGGAACGTTCTCCGAGGCCGTCATCCGGGCCATGGCCGCCGGGACCGAGCGGCCGATCGTCCTGCCCCTCTCGAACCCGACGGCAAACACGGAGGCGGCCCCGGCCGACGTCCTGGCCTGGACCGAGGGCCGCGCCATCGTCGCGACGGGCTCGCCGTTCCCGCCGGTCACGATCAACGGCCGCGTCCGCGAGATCGGGCAGGCCAACAACGTCTTCATCTTCCCGGGTGTCGGCCTGGGGGCGATCGCGGCCGAGGCCGGCGAGATCACCGACGCGATGTTCCTGGCCGCGGCCGAGACGCTCGCCGAGCATGTCTCGGCCGAGCGGCTCGAGATCGGCGCGCTCTACCCGAGCGTCACCACCCTCAGGTCCGTCTCCCGCGAGATCGCGATCCGCGTCGCCGGCGAGGCGCTCCGCTCGGGGCTCTCGCCGCTGCCGGCCGACACGGACGTCGTGGCCCTCGTCGACGCCGCGATGTGGTGGCCGGCCTACGTTCCCTACCGTCGGGCGAGGGTTTCCAGCGGCGTCGCGGTGGACTAAGGTAGGGCGGGTCGCGGTGCCCCCTGACCATGCCGCGGCCGAGGGAGGTTGCGCTTCATGGCCATGGACAGTCCCACCCCAAGCGACCCGACGCCGCCCACCGCGGCGGCACCCACCCCGACGCCGCCCACCCCGACGCCGCCCGGCCCGCCGGCCCCGAGCCCGGCCGCGATGCTGGCCCGGTTCGATCGCAATGAACAGCTGATCTTTGCCGGCGCGGCCGCCGCGGCCATTGCCGTCGTGATCGGCGCCGTGAGCCAGAAATGGACGTTCGATCTCATGTACTGGCTCATGGCCCTCGGCGGGCTGGCGGCGATCGCCCTCGTCTACCTGGGGACAGACCGAACGTACGCAGGCTATTCGGGGCGGACCCTCCTCCGTATCGATGCCGCGATCGTTGGCGCCTATGGCCTGGTCGACTTCGGCGACCTGCTCTCGAGCCTCGGTGACTGGGGAGCAGCCGACATCATCCTCACGATCATCGAGGTCGCCGGGGCAGCGGCCCTCGCCTACGGCGCGTGGGCGGCCTCTGGCAGCAGCGTGACGACCGACATCATGGCCGCTGGCCGGGTCATGGCCCTCGAGATGGCCGACCGTTTCGTCTATGTCGGTGCCGTGGGCATCCTCGTGGGCTGGTTCCTCCTGGGGGCCATCGCGAATTTCTACTACGTCGGCGTAGATAGCCAGCTCGTCGTGCTTGCTGCCGTCCTCGTCCTCACCGTCCGCTGGCTCGAGCGAAACCGGTCCGAAGGCAAACTGCCGGCACCGGCGCCATGGGCCGTTGCTGGCCTCAGCGCCATTGCTGTGGTGCTGGCCCTGCTGTGGATCATCCGGGTCATGCAGGACACCCTGGACTTCGGCGACATCACGACCTACATCCCGCTCGCCATCTATCTCCTGGCGCTTGCATCGCTCGCGGTCGGGGCGGTCCTGGGCGTCCGGTCGACCGCGCCCGGGACGATGCCGGGAGAGCCGCCAGCGGCGCCGTCGGCCTGAGCCCGAGAAGACGATCGCCGGGTAGACCGGGAACTGACTCGCCGGCTAGGCCGGAGGTTCGGGGAGCTCGATCTCGGGCAGGAGCGGCTGGCCCGTGATCAGGCGCGAGCCGCGACCGTGGGTCAGGAAGCTCCAGGCCCAGCGGGTGATGACGACGATGCGGTTGGCGAAGCCGATCAGGTAGACGATGTGGATGCCCAGCCAGAGCATCCAGGCAAGGAACCCGCCCTGCCGTCCGAACGGCCCGAGCCAGCCGATGTTCGTGACGCCTGACAGGCGCCCGATGACGGCGACGTCGCCGCGATCCGAGTAGCGAAACGGCCGGACCGGCTCGCCCGACACCCGCCGCCGGATGGCCTTCGCGGCGTACTTGCCGCCCTGGATGCCGCCCTGGGCCACGCCCGGAACCGGCCGGTCCTTCTTCCACGGCTGGACGGCGGCGTCGCCGACGACGAAGACGTCCGGGTGACCGGGCACCGTGAGATCGGGCCCGACGAGAATACGGCCGGCCCGATCCGTCTCGGCCCCGAGCGCCGCGGCGACGGCCCGCCCGAACGACGACGCGAGGACGCCGGCCGCCCAGAGGACGGTCCGGGCCGGGATCACCTCCCCCTTGTCGCCGGTCATCACCGTGACGCAGTCATCGCCGATGTCGACGACCCGGGTGCCGGTCCGGACGGTCACGCCGAGCCGCTGGAGCTGGCGCCTGGCCGAGGCCGAACGATCGGCCGGGTATGTCGGCAGGACCCGGTCCATGGCCTCGACCAGGGTGATCCTGGCGTCGCGGGGGTCGATCGAGCGGAAGTCGTTCCGGAGCGTGTCATTGGCGATCTCACCGAGGGCGCCGGCGAGCTCGACGCCGGTCGGGCCGCCGCCGACGATCACGAACTCCATCCAGCTGTGGCGCCGGGCCGGCTCCGCCTCGCGCTCGGCGGCCTCGAAGGCGATGAGGATCCGGCGGCGAATCTCGAGGGCGTCGTCGATCGACTTGAGGCCCGGCGCGAAGGGGGCCCACTCCTCGTGGCCGAAGTAGCTGTGGCGGGCGCCACTCGCGACGATGAGCGAGTCGTAGGCGATCGGGCCGCCGTCGGCCATGATCACCTCGCGCCGCTCCGGGTCGATCCCCGTGGCCGCCCCCAGGAGCACGGTCGTGTTGCGCTGCTTGCGAAGGATCGAGCGCAGCGGCTGGGCGATCTCACCCGGCGCGAGGGCGCCCGTCGCAACCTGGTAGAGCAGCGGCTGGAAGAGGTGGAAGTTGCGGCGGTCGATGAGGGTGAGATCGATGCGCTCGTCGCGTCCGAGGTCGCGGGCGGCGTAGAGGCCGCCGAACCCGCCGCCGACGATGACGACGCGGTTCTCGGCCCGGGCCGCGGGGGACGCACTCATCGGCAGAAGCCTACCCGGGGGCGGTCGCGGGCGGTGCGAGCGTTGCGAGCTCGGTCCTGGCCGTGGCCCCGACGAGCTCCGGGAACCAGCGCGCGACGGCGACCACGCCCACGAGGCAGAGGAGCCCACCGCTGATGACCGACAGCTGGGCCCCGATCGCCGAGGCCACCACGGCTGCCTCGATGTCGCCGACCTGGGGACCGCTGACGACGACGAGGGTGTGGATCGCCTGGACCCGGCCGCGAAGCTCGTCGGGCGTCTCGAACTGGACGACGCTCGATCGGAGCACCGCTGACACGACATCGGCGCCGCCGGCGACGGCCAGGAAGAGCAGCGCCGCCGCGAACCAGCCCGTCGCCAGGCCGAACAGCAGGATCGCCGCGCCCCACGCCGCCACGGCGAGGATGATCCCGCGCCCGATTCGATGGAACTTCGAGACCCCGCCCGAGAAGATGATCGCGGCGAACGCCCCGGCCGCGGGCGCGGCGTTGAGGAGGCCGACCCCGACGGCGCCCGTCTTGAACACGTCCAGGGCCAGGACCGGGAAGAGCGTCCGGGGACTGCCGAAGACCATCGCGTCGAGATCGATCGCGAAGGTCGACAGGATGAGCCGGCGGCGGCGGACGAACCCGAGCCCCTCACGGATCGTGGCGAGGCCGAGCCGAACCCGCGCCCCGATCGGCGGGATCGGCTGGATGCCGAGGAGCATGGCCAGCGAGACCGCGTACGTGGCGACGTCGAGCGCATACGCGCCCGCCGCGCCCCATGCCCCAAGGACCAGCCCGGCGATCAGCGGCCCGATGACCGACCCGGCGTTGAAGCTCAGCTGGCCGAGCGCGATCGCCGCCCGCAGGCGCTCCGGCGGCACGAGGCGCGGCACGACCGAGCCTCGGGTCGGCCAGTCGATCGCGAAGAACGCGGACGAGATGAACGCGACCTCGAAGAGCAGCGGGACCGACGGCTGGGGCTGGATCGAGATCAGGATGAAGGCCACGCTCGTCGAGGCCAGGCCCAGCTGCGTGACGATCAGGACGCGGCGGCGGTCGAACGCGTCCGCGATCGCCCCGCCCCCGAGGGTGAACAGCAGCAGGGGGACGAGCTGGACGAAGGTCAGGCCGGCGAGCGCCAGCGTCGAGCCGGTCAGGACGTAGACCTGGTAGGGCAGCGCGACCCGGGTGATCATCGAGCCGACGACGTTGATCGCCTGGCCCGTCCAGAGGCGCCGGTAGTCGGCGTGGCGCCGGAGGGGCTCGATGTCGAGGACGAGCCCGCGGACGTTCCCGAGGCGACGGCGCGACGGCTCGCTCACCCTCGGTGCCGAGGCGTCAGGCGGCGCGGTCGCGGTCGGGCGTGGCTACTTGTCCCGTTCCGCCGAGGCGAGCGAGGCCTGGGCGGCGGCGAGCCGGGCGACCGGGACGCGGAACGGCGAGCAGGACACGTAGTCGAGCCCGATCTGCTCGCATTTCGCTATCGAGGCCGGGTCGCCGCCGTGCTCCCCGCAGATCCCGAGCTCGAGGCCGGGCTTCGTCGCCCGGCCCTTCTCGACCGCGATCCGCATCAGCCCGGCGACGGCGTCGTCGAGCGTCTGGAACGGATTGAACGGCAGGATCCGGTCCTCGACGTACTTCAGGAGGAAGCCGCCCTCGGCGTCATCGCGGCTGAAGCCGAACGTCATCTGGGTCAGGTCGTTCGTGCCGAAGCTGAAGAAGTCGGCCTCGCGGGCGATCTCGTCGGCCGTCAGGGCGCCGCGCGGGACCTCGATCATCGTCCCGAACTTGTAGTCGACGTCCAGGCCGGCCTTGCCCTCGACGGCCTCGGCCTCGGCCTCGAGGATCGCGCGCGTGGCGGCCAGCTCGTTCACGTGGCCGACGAGCGGGATCATGATCTTGGCGATCGGGTGGCCGCCGGCCCGGATCCGGGCGATCTGGGCGTTGAGGATCGCCCGGGTCTGGATCTTCACGAAGTCCGGGATCATCAGGCCGAGCCGGCAACCGCGGAGGCCCAGCATCGGGTTCTGCTCGTGGAGCGACTTGATCGCGGCGAGGAGCTCCTTGTCCTCCTCGGTCGCCGCGTCGCCGGCCTTCGTGACCTTGACCAGCTGGTCCTCGAGGTTCGGCAGGAACTCGTGGAGGGGCGGGTCGATCAGCCGGATCACGACCGGCAGGCCGTCCATGGCCTCGAAGATGCCTTCGAAGTCGCCCTGCTGGAGGACCTCCAGCTTGGCCATCGCCGCGTCGAACGTCGTGACGGCGTCCTGCTCGTCCGACGACAGGATCTCGCCGGCCGCGGCCTTGGCCTTGGCTCGGGTGGCCTTCATCGCGACGAGGATCGCCCCGCGAACGATCTCGAGCCGCTCGCCCTCCCGGAACATGTGCTCGGTCCGGCAGAGGCCGATGCCCTGGGCCCCGTAGCGACGGGCCTGGGCGGCCTCCTCGGGCTTGTCGGCGTTCGTCCAGACCTGCATCCGGCGGAGCTCGTCGGCCCAGCCCAGGATCGCCTGGAGCTCGGGCTGGTCCTCGAAGCGGGCCTCGACCGTCGGCAGCGCTCCGAGGTACAGGGCCCCGCTCGAGCCGTCGAGGCTGACCCAGTCGCCCTCCTTGAAGTCGGTGCCGGTCACGTTGCAGTGCGCCTGTTGCCCGGCGTAGTCGACGATGAGGTCGGCGGAGCCGGCCACGCAGGGCTTGCCGATCTGGCGCGCGACGACGGCGGCGTGCGACGTCGCCCCGCCGCGGGCCGTGATGATCCCCTCGGCGACGGCCATGCCGTGGAAGTCGTCGGGCGAGGTCTCGATCCGGACGAGGATGACCTTCTCCCCGCGGTTCACCCACTCCACCGCGACGTCGGCGTCGAAGACGGCCCGCCCGACAGCGGCGCCCGGCGACGCGTTCAGGCCGTTGACGATCTTCTTCGCCTGGGCGAGGGCCTTCGGATCGAAGGTCGCCCGGAGCAGCTGGTCCACCTGGGCCGGCTCGATCCGGCCGATCGCTTCCTCCTTCGAGATGATCCCCTCGTTGACCATGTCGGTCGCGACCCGCACGGCCGCCGCGGCCGTCCGCTTGGCCGAGCGCGTCTGGAGCATGTACAGCCGGCCGCGCTCGATCGTGAACTCGAGGTCCTGGACGTCGCGGTAGTGCCGCTCGAGGCGGTCTGCGATCCGCTGGAACTCGTCGGCGACCTCGGGCATGGCGACCCGCATCTGGGCGATCGGCTGGGGCGTCCGGATGCCGGCCACGACGTCCTCGCCCTGGGCGTTCGTGAGGTATTCCCCGAAGAGCTCCTTCATCCCGGTGTTCGGGTCGCGGGTAAACGCGACGCCCGTCCCCGAATCGTCGCCCATGTTGCCGAAGACCATCGTCACGACGTTGACGGCCGTCCCGAGATCGTGAGCGATCTTGTTGTAGTCGCGGTAGTCGCGGGCCCGCTTGCCGAACCAGGAGGCGAAGACGGCCTTGATGGCGAGGTCCAGCTGTTCGTCGGGGTCCTCGGGGAAGTCGCGGCCGGTGACCTCGCGGACGATGGCCTTGTACTCGTCGGCCACCTCGCGCAGGGCGGCGGCGTCGAGGTCCGTGTCCTGCTTCGCTCCACGCTCGGCCTTCTTGGCATCGAGGGCCTCGTCGAAGCGCTCGCCGGGGACGTCCATGACGATCCGGCCGAACATCTGGATGAAGCGGCGGTAAGCATCCCAGCCGAAGCGCTCGTTACCGGTCAGCTTGACCAGGCCCTCGAGCGTGGCCTCGTTGAGGCCGAGGTTGAGGACCGTGTCCATCATCCCGGGCATGGAGAACTTGGCCCCCGACCGAACCGAGACCAGGAGCGGGTTAGCCGCCTCGCCAAAGCCCTTGCCGGTCTCCGTCTCGACCGCGCGGACCGCCTCGAGAACGTCGTCCCAGAGGCCCTCGGGCAGCGTCTCGCCGGCCGAGAAGTAGTCGTTGCAGGCCTCCGTCGTGATCGTGAAGCCCGGCGGCACCGGAAGGCCCGCGTTCGTCATCTCGGCCAAGCCGGCACCCTTGCCGCCGAGGAGGTCGCGCATCGTGGAGTCGCCCTCGGCCGTGCCACCGCCCCAGCTGTAGATGTAGCGCTTCGCGGCGCGGTGGGCGCGGTCGGTCGCGGGGCTGACGGTGGCCATGACGGGCAGGCTCCTTCGAGTGTCGGGACGCGACGCGGGCGGTCCCGCGAGGTACGTTCAGTGTCGCTGCGATTGTACCGTCGATGGGTTCCGCGCCCGGCCCTCTACAATCGAGGGACCAGCCCGCACGGAGCGACGACCAGCCCCATGCCGCACCACGCCGAGGACAACCGGGTCATCGAGCCCGCCGCGCCGATCTACAACGCGACCCTCGTCCGGCGCGAGGACCAGACCGACGAGCTCGCCTACTTCTGGGTGCGGTTCGAGGGCGAGCCGACGCCGTTCCAGCCCGGCCAGTACATGACGACCGGTGTCGTCGTGGACGGCAAGCTGCTCCAGCGTCCCTACTCCGTCGCCTCGCCGCCGCAGGTCAGCGGCACGGATGGCTACGAGTTCTACGTCCGGGTCGTGCCGGTCATCCGGTTCACGACCGCGCTGTGGCGACTGCCGATCGGGCACCGGCTGCGGATGATCGGCCCGAAGGGAAAGTTCCTCCTCGAGCCGGACGACAACCGAACCCACCTGTACGTCTCGACGGGCACCGGCATCGCGCCGTTCATCAGCATGATCGGGGACACGCTGCGGCGCGGCGACAAGCGGAAGACCATCGTCCTCCACGGCTGCTCCTACAGCGATGAGCTCGGCTATCGCGAGTACCTCGAGGACCTCGAGCGCGACCGGTCGTACCCGGTCACGTACGTCCCCACGATCTCGCGCCCGAACGACCCCCGGAACGACGGCTGGGATGGCCGGACCGGCCGGGTGGAACGGGTCGTGGCGTCGGTCTGCAAGGACCTCGGCCTGCGCCCGGACCGGACGGTCGTCTACATCTGCGGCAACCCCGAGATGATCATCAACGTCGAGACCGAGCTCATGCATCGCGGCTTCCCCGAGTTCCACGTGAAGAAGGAGCTCTACTGGCCGAAGGGCAAGGACGCCAAGCTCTTCGCGGGCTGAGCTCGGGCCGCAGCCGCGAGACGGCCGGCCAATCGAACGGGTGATCCGCCCCGGTGGCCCGCCTCGGAGGTGACGTTCGGCCCCCGCGAACCGTGCGCTCCGGCGCTTTGGCGCGGGCGCGTGTTGGGACGAGGATCGAGGGGACGACTTCGTACCGTGGCGGTCCCGCATGCATCCCATTCTCCGGAACGAGCGCCTCTCACCGAACGTGACTCGGCTCGTGCTGGAAGCCCCCCGAATCGCAGAGATCCGGCAGCCCGGCCAGTTCGTGATCGTTCACCTCGGCCGGGGCGCGGAGCGGATCCCGCTCACGATCGCCGACGGCGATCCGAAGGCCGGGACCATCTCGCTCGTCATCCAGGCCATCGGCAAGAGCACGGCTGATCTCGTCGAGCTCCAGCCCGGCGATGCGATCGCCGATGTCGCGGGACCCCTTGGTCGCCCGACGGAGCTCCCGGAACGAGGGCACGCGGTCTGCGTGGGAGGCGGCGTGGGCACGGCCGTCATCCTGCCGATCGCCCGGGAGCTCCATCGGCGCGGCGTTGCGGTCACGAGCATCATCGGCGGCCGCTCCCAGGAGTGGGTCATCCTCGAGGAGGAGCTCGCGGCCTGCGGGACCGTCATCGCCTGCACCGACGACGGCTCGTACGGGAAGCCGGGGTTCGTCACCCAGGCGCTCGAAGAGGTCCTCGCGGCGGGCGGCGTCGACGAGGTCTTCGCCGTCGGCCCGGTGCCGATGATGCGCGCGGTTGCGACCATGACCCAACCGCTCGGCGTCAAGACGACGGTCTCGCTCAACCCGGTGATGGTCGACGGCACGGGAATGTGCGGCGGCTGCCGGGTGACGGTCGACGGTGAGACCCGCTACGCCTGCGTCGACGGGCCCGAGTTCGACGGCCACCAGGTCGACTTCGGCGAACTCTCCGACCGGCTGACGACCTACCGGCCGTTCGAGCAGACGGCGATGGAGCGACGGGCCTGCGAGATCGGGCTCCGCACCCGCCCGAAGGACGAGACCACGACCGCCGCCGGGGCCGAACCGGCCGAGGGGGTCCACGCATGACCGAGCCGCGTCCCAAGGAGCCGATGGCGCCCGCCGAGCTCGTGCCACCCGCCGAGCCCCGCCCGTCCGCCGAGCACACGGCGCCAGCCGCCGCCGTCCCGCCGCCGACCGAGCCCGCCGCCGAGCCCGCCGCCGAGCCCGCCGCCGAGACCGTCGGCGAGACCACCGCCGAGACCGCCGCCGAGCCCCGCCCGCCCCTGACGAAGAAGGAGCGGATGGGCATCGATCGCGTGGCGATGCCGGAGCAGGACGCGACCGCGCGGGCGACCAACTTCGGCGAGGTCAACCTGGGGCTGACGTATCAGCTGGCCATCCTGGAGGCCCAGCGCTGCCTGGAATGCCCGAAGCCGTACTGCGTCGACGGCTGCCCGGTTGCCGTCAACATCCCGCGCTTCATCCGGCTCCTCCGCGACGGCGACCTCAAGTCCGCCGCCGAGTCGCTCCTCGACGACAACGCCCTGCCCTGCGTCACCGGCCGGGTCTGCCCGCAGGAGAGCCAGTGCGAGGGCGTCTGCCTCCGCGCCAAGACCGGCAAGTCGGTCGCGATCGGCAGCCTCGAGCGCTACGTCGCCGACTGGGCCCAGGCCCACCTCGACGAGCTGCCGGTCACGCAGGCGACGCCGAACGGCAAGAGCGTGGCAATCGTCGGCTCCGGACCGGCCGGCCTGACCGCCGCCGGCGAGCTCGTCAAGAAGGGCTACGACGTCACGATCTTCGAGGCCTTCCATGCCCCCGGCGGCGTCCTCATCTACGGCATCCCCGAGTTCCGCCTCCCGAAGGACATCGTCCAGGCCGAGGTCGACCGCCTCGTCGAGCAGGGCGTGAAGATCGAGGCCAATGCGATCATCGGCAAGACCTACACCCTGCCCGAGCTCCGCGAGCGCTTCGACGCGATGTTCATCGCCGTCGGCGCCGGGCTGCCGGTGTTCATGAACGTCCCCGGTGAGAACCTCAAGGGCGTCTACTCGGCGAATGAGTACCTGACCCGGGTCAACCTCATGGGCGCCTGGAATGCCGATTCGGACACCCCGGTCCTCCATGGCCAGCGGGTCGTCGTCGTCGGCGGCGGCAACGTCGCGATGGACGCGGTCCGAACCTCGAAGCGCCTCGGCGCCAGCGAGGCCACGATCGTCTACCGCCGCTCGCACGACGAGCTGCCGGCCCGAGCCGAGGAAGTCCACCACGCCGAGCAGGAGGGCATCCGGTTCGAGTACCTGGCCGCACCACTCGAGGTCCTCGGTGACGACGAGCGCTGGGTGACCGGCATTCGGGTCCAGCGGATGGAGCTCGGCGAGCCCGACGCCTCCGGCCGCCGCAAGCCCGTGCCGATCCCCGGCTCCGAGTTCGTGATCGACGCCGACATGGTCGTGGTCGCGATCGGCACCCGGTCCAACCCGCTGCTGACGGCCACCGCTCCGGAGCTCGAGGTCAACCCGTGGGGCTACATCGTCACCGACGAGTACGGGATGACGTCGATGCCGGGCGTCTTCGCCGGCGGCGACATCGTCCGCGGTGCCGCCACGGTCATCCTGGCCATGGGTGACGGCAAGCGCTCGGCGGCGTCGATCGACGCCTACCTGCGAGGCGAGTGGCCGCCAACGCCGCCCGAGGCGCCCGAGCCGCCGAAGCCGGCCCACGAGCGCCCCGTCCGCACGCCGACCCCGGCCTGACCGCCGAAGCACCGCGTCGCCGCGCGAGCCCGGCCTTCCCGGCCGTCTGAGCCGAGCGGCCGCCCCCGCGCCGTCCGGTCCGGTCCGCCGGGAGCCCCGGTCGCGCCGGCTCCGCTGGCCTGGTCTGCCGAGTCCGGTCGCGAGGCAGCCAGGCGAGCCGGCACCGGGTCGTCTCCTCGGTCCGGCTGTTTCCCGCACCCATGAACCCGCGTGGTACCGGACACCCTCGGAGCTCATCGTCTGGGTCACTCACCAACCGGGGTGCTCCCTGGCGGCGATTCGGCGGTCTGGAGACCCGCTCAGCGCCCGAACCTCGGTCGCGCACCACGGGGGTTCATGTCTGACAGGAAACGCAGCCCGGACAGGCGGCCCACGGGATCACGCAGCCAGCGGCGAACGGCGGCCCCGCGTGCGTGGAATGCCGGACCCAGGCTGGGATCGTGGGCAGTGACCCGCCGTCGGTTCGTCGCCGTGTCGAGGACGACGAGCAGCCGCGACGTCGTCCGCGGCCTCCAGCCGTATCGATCCTGCACGATCTTCGACGCCAGGCGCTCCTTGACGTCGAGGCGCCGGGTCGTCTCCTCGATCGACGTCAGCTCGGTCTTGATCTCGTTGACGAGCGCGAGCTGCCGATCGGGCCGTAGCCCAAGGACATCGATCGAGCCACGATCGCCGTACTCGTTGAACGTGACCTCGAGCTCGACCTGCCAGCCGGCGTCCGCAAGGTCGCTCGCGACCCGACCAACAAGCATGGCGTGACGCTCGTCAAGGAGCCGATCGACCGCGCCGCCCCGCCACGTGACGGACCCCTCGAATCGGCCGTCGAGCGCCCCGAACACACGGCGGACGACATCCATCGAGAGCCGTGACAGATGTCCCCGCTCGATCAGCGATACGAGCGATTGCGAGACGCCGGCCCTCCGGGCCAGGTCGACCTGCCGCCAGGCGCGGCGCCGGCGCAGCGCCCGAAGCAGCCGCCCGATCCGGACGTCGTCCATGATCCGGCCATGCTGAACCGCGCAGGTTCACTCGGAATCACCCGGGGCTTCTCCGAAGCTGGCCTCGACCATCCGCACGGCCGCCGTGGATGTGCCGGGGTCAGGGCCGGCCGCCGGTGGATGTGCCGGGGTCAGGGCCGGCCGCCGGTGGATGTGCCGGGGTCAGGGCCGGCCGCCGGTGGATGTGCCGGGGTCAGGGCCGGCCGCCGGTGGATGTGCCGGGGTCAGGGCCGGCCGCCGGTGGATGTGCCGGGGTCAGGGCCGGCCCAGGGCGGGTCACTCCCTCGCTCGCTCTCGCGGCGGATTCCGTCAATCATGAACCCGGGTGGTACGTGGCACCCGCGGAGCCGGTCGCCAGCGTCACCCAGCAATCGGGGTGGTACCGGACGGCGATTCGAGAGCCTGGCGCCCCTCTATGGGCCCCGACCTCGGTCGCGTACCATGCGAGTTCGTATCTGACGGGGAACGAAGCCCAGGACGGGCGGATCACGGGCGAGAGGCCGATCCCTCAGACCCTCGCGGCGTCAATCCGGTCGATGATCGCGCGCTTCACGCCCTCGACCGGGACCCGCTCCTGGGCCATCGAGTCGCGGTCGCGCACGGTGACCGCCATGTCCTCGAGTGATTCCACGTCCACGGTCACGCACCACGGCGTGCCGATCTCGTCCTGGCGCCGGTAGAGCTTGCCGATCGCGGCCGTGTCGTCATAGACGGCCATGAGATCGCGCTTCAGGTCGGCCAGGATCCGGTGGCACAGCTCGACGATCTCGGGCCGCTTCTTGAGCAGCGGCAGGACGGCGACCTTGTACGGGGCGAGATCGGGGTGCAGCGCCAGGGAGACCCGCCGCTCGCCCCGGACCTCCTCTTCGCGGTAGGCGTCGATGAGGAAGGTGAAGGCCGCCCGATCGGCCCCGGCGGCCGTCTCCACGATCCAGGGGATGAAGTGCTCATCGGTCGCCGGGTCGAAGTACTCGAGGTTCTCGCCCGACGCCTCGGCGTGGCGGGACAGGTCGAAGTCGCCCCGGTTGTGGACGCCCTCGAGCTCCTTCCAGCCGAACGGGAAGCGGTATTCGACGTCGACGGCCTTCTTGGCGTAGTGGGCGAGCTCGTCGGGCCGGTGCTCCCGGAGCCGCAGTCGCTCCGGCGCGACACCGTACGCCTCGTACCAGGCGCGCCGCCGCGGCAGCCACTCCTCGAACGCCGCCGCGGCCGGCTCGCCGGGCCGGACGAAGTACTGCATCTCCATCTGCTCGAACTCGCGCATCCGGAAGACGAAGTTGCCGGGGCTGATCTCGTTCCGGAAGCTCTTCCCGATCTGGGCGATCCCGAACGGGATCTTCTTGCGCGAGCTCTGCTGGACGTTCTTGAAGTTGACGTAGCTGCCCTGGGCCGTCTCGGGCCGGAAGTAGACGATCGAACCCTCGTCCTGCACCGGGCCCATGTGGGTCTGGAACATGAGGTTGAAGCGGCGTGGTGGCGAGAGCGGCCCACCGTCGTTCGGGCAGGCCAGCTCGAAGCGGTCGATGACGCTCGGGTCGGCCAGGTCGGCAGCGCTGAGGCCCTCGGCCCCGGGCAGCTCGTCGAGCCGGTAGCGACGGCGGCACGTGCCGCACTCGACCAGCGGATCGCTGAACGAGCCGACGTGGCCGGACGTGACCCAGACCTGGGGGTGCATCAGGATCCCGGCGTCGAGGCCCACGATGTCGTCGCGCTCCTGGACCATCGATCGCCACCAGGCCCGCTTGACGTTGTTCTTCAGCTCGACGCCCAGCGGCCCGTAGTCCCAGACGGCGTTGATGCCGCCGTAGATCTCGGAGCTCGGGAAGACGAAGCCGCGGCGCTTGGAGAGGCTGACGATCGTGTCGAGGTCGGGGACCGCGGCCGTGACGTCGTTCGGGTCTCGGGTCGGGCTGTCGGTCACGTGCGCTCCTCAGGACGGCCGGTCGTGGAACGCTCGCTGACGCTTGCACGGACGGTCGCGGGTCGGGACCTCGGGCGTCGGATGGTACCAGAGCGTCCGGGCGCCTAGCCCTCGAAGGCGGTCCCCCGCGTCGGCGTGATGAGGATCGGCACGCTGTAGGTCTGGGCCATCTTGTCGGGGCCGCCGAGGCCCTGGTCGATCCAGGGACGGTAGCGCTCGAGGTAGGCCGGGTTGTCAGGGACCGCGGGGTAGCGCGGGTCGATCCGGGCGATCCCCTGGATCACGACGACGTCCCCGCCGGCGCCGTCGTCGGGGAGGTGGAACGACACCTTGGGGTTCGCCTCGATGTTCCGGTTCCGGAGGGCCTGGTGATCGCCGTAGACGAGGATCTCGCCATCGTCCGTCCACAGGAACCAGACCGGCGTGGACATCGGCTGGCCGGCGGGTGAAACCGTGGTCAGCCAGGCGATCCTGTCGGTCGCGAGCCGGGCGAGAGCGTGGGCACCGGTCTTGTCGCTCGGGTCGAAGATCATGGTCGGCCTCCCCTGGGCTCGAGGTCGAGGTACATGAGCTCTTCCCCGCGCCACTTGACGTCACCGCGCTTGACGAAACCGTAGCCGAGATCGAAGGGCTGTGGCGAGCCCTCACCGTGTGCGGCACCGGTCCACGGCCGGTCCCCGCCGGGGCGACCCCGCACGTCGTCGACGACCGTGGCGGCCATCAGGGCAGCGCGGCCGCGCGGGCGCGCTCGCCGGCCCGGACCTCGTCGAGGAAGGCCAGGGACTTCGGCGATCGATCCAGGGTGTAGGCGAGGAACGCCCGCATCGCGCCCTCCACCTCCCGCTCCGCCTCGCCCCGGACGCGGAGTGCGGCGAGCGCCTCGATGTCCTGCCGTTGGTAGGCCTTGAGCAGCTTCAGGGCGTCGAGCGACAGGCCGGCGACGGTGTGCGGCGGGCCCGGGCAGCGCTCGCACAGGACGCCGCCGAGCGGCGCCACCCAGCGGTACCGTTCATCCGCCTCGAGGAGGCGGCCGCACTCGACGCAGCGATCGACCTCGGGTCGGATGCCGAGCTCGTCGGCCAGGTGCATCTCGAACCAGCGCGCGACGCGGCCGGGGTCCATGCCGGCATCGAGGATCTCGTAGCCGCGCTTCAGAAGCACATAGACCGCCTCGGCGGCGTGGCGCTCCTCCTGGGTCCGGTCG
Organism: uncultured Chloroflexia bacterium; assembly: GCA_963719145.1. Taxonomy (GTDB): domain Bacteria; phylum Chloroflexota; class Limnocylindria; order Limnocylindrales; family CSP1-4; genus UBA5189. The sequence goes on along the minus strand of CAVRAX010000001.1, from coordinate 1,364,706 downwards.
GCCATCTCGGCCATGTACGAGGCCGTCCCGAAGGAAACGAGGTCGTCCCGCAGCCGCAGCCACGGGTGGATGACCTCGACCTGGGTGACGACGTCGAACGTCCGGCCGTGGGCGAGCAGCAGCCGCAGCTCGGCGAACGGCTCCAGGCTGCCGCCGACGCGGGAGGTGGGACGGCGGATGCCCTTGGCGATCGCCTTGAGCTTCCCCAGTCCGGGCGTCAGGAGCGTCAGGATCCGGTCCGCCTCGCCGAAGTCGAAGCGCGAGAGGACGATCGCATCGGTCGTGTAACGACGGGGTGCCGGCACGTCCGTGACGGTAGCACCAACCACTCCGGCCGGATCTGCACGACTGGCGTGGGACGCCCGAACCTTCCCGGCGCAACAGGCTACCGTCACCTCGCACGTTTGCCCGGAGGCGGCTACACTCCCGTTCAGATGTCCGCGACCGTGCCCGACCTGGACCTCGGCCAGCTCATCGCCGACACCGAAGAGGAGATCCTCCGCCTCGTCGGCGATCGTGACGCGTCCACTGCCGGCGTCTACGAACAGTGCCGCTACCACCTCGGCCTCGACGGGTCGAACGGTGTCTCCGGCAAGCGGATGCGGCCCCTCCTCGGCCTTCTCGCCTACGCCTCGATCGCGGGCGACCATCGCAAGGCCCTGCCCGGCGCCGCGGCCGTGGAGCTGGGCCACAACTTCAGCCTCGTCCACGACGACATCGAGGACGGCGACCGTGAGCGGCGCCATCGCCCAACCCTCTGGAGCCTCCACGGGGTGCCCCAGGCGATCAACACCGGGGACATGCTCTTCAGCCTGAGCCGGGTCGCTCTCCACCGTCTCACCGACCTCGGCTTCAGCGACTCGAAGGTCCTCCGCCTGATGCGCCTCTACGACACGACCTGCGTCGCCCTGTGCGAGGGCCAGTACATCGACATCGCCACGAGCGAGACGGACGCGCTCATGTCGGTCGATCTCTACTTCGACATGATCGGGCGCAAGACCGCGGCCCTCATCGCCGCCTCGATCGAGGCCGGCGCGCTCCTGGCGACCGACGATGAGCACGTCATCGAGCGCTATCGGGCCTTCGGCTGGGACCTCGGCCTTGCCTTCCAGCTCAACGACGACCTGCTCGGCATCTGGGGTCAGGAGCAGGCCACCGGCAAGGAGCCGACGGATCTGGCTCGACGCAAGAAGACCCTGCCGGTCATCTACGCCTTCGAGCACAGCGGCCCGGAGGATCGAGCTCGTCTCGCGGCGCTCTACGCGGACCACGCCCCGACGGCCGCCACGGTGGCCGAGATCGTCCGGATCCTGGAGCGGGCCGGCGCCGAGGACTACACCCGGACCCAGGCCCTCCTCCACCGCGATCGGGCGCTCGCCGAGCTCGACGCGGCCGGCGTCGTCCTGCCCGAGGCTCGGGCGCGCCTCCAGGAGATCATCGTCAGGGTGATCGCGGCCTGACCCTGTCGCCCCGGGGCTCTCCGGACGTCCTCAGTCCGACGACGCCTAGCGATCGTCCTCGTCGATCCCGTCGTCGCCCTTCGGCGCGCGGACGACGAGGACCTTGCCGACCCGCCGACCGTCGGTCGTCTCGACGGTCAGGGTCAGGCCGTCGACCGCCACCTGGTCCCCGGGCGACGGGACGCCGCCGATCCGGTGGTAGATGAGGCCGCCGATCGTGTCGTACTCCTCTTCGTCCTCCAGCACGAGCTCGATGTCGAACAGCTCGCGCAGCTCGTCGACGTCGGCTCGTCCGTCGATCCGGGCTTCGTTGTCGGAGAGTCGGGTCACGATCGGCTCCTCGACGTCGTATTCGTCCTGGATCTCGCCGACGATCTCCTCGAGGAGGTCCTCGATCGTCACCAGGCCGGCCGTCCCGCCATACTCGTCGAGGACGATCGCGATGTGGACCTTTCGGCGCTGGAGCTCGTGGAGGAGGTCGTCGATCGTCATCGATTCGGGGACCAGCACCGGCGGCCGCAGGAGCGCCCTGAAGGCCGGTCGCGGCGCCGCGTCCGACTTCAGGTACGGCAGGAGGTCCTTCGCGTAGAGGATGCCGATGACCTCGTCGACCGAGTTCTCATAGACCGGGATCCGCGAGTGGCCCTCGTCGATGACGATGTCGATGGCCTCCTCGAACGAGGCGTCCGCCCGGATCCCGACGATCGACACGCGCGGGACCATGACCTCGTGGACGCGCCGCTCGCCGAGCTCGATGACGGCGTTGATCATCTGCTCCTCTTCGGCTTCGAGGACGCCCTGCTCGCCGCCGCGCTCGACGATCAGGCGGAGCTCCTCGGCCGTGATCTCGGCGTCCGACGAGACCTCCGAGCCGAGGGTCCGGGCGATCGTCCGGGTGATCCAGGTCAGGAGGCGCACCAGGGGCCCGAGGACCCTGGCCAGGAAGTCGATCGGGCGAGCGAGGGCGAGGGCGAAGCGCTCCGGATGGGCCAGGGCGAGCGTCTTGGGCACGAGCTCGGCGAAGACGATCGTGAAGAGGGCGAGGATGACCGTCACGACGGCGAGCGCCACGAGGGTGGCCGTGCTCTCGGGAACACCGGCCGACTCGAGCAGGCGCTGGAGCCCGTCGGCCAGGTTGACCGCGGCGTAGGCCGAGGCGAAGAACCCGATGACGGTCAGGCCGAGCTGGCTGACGGCGAGGAAGCGGCCGGGATCGTCGAGGAGGCGACGGACCCGCCGGGCGGAGCTGCTCCCCTCCTCCACGAGCTGGTCGACCTTGCTCCGACGGATCGAGACGAGGGCGATCTCCGCGGCCACGAAGAACGCTTCCAGGAGGGTAAGGGCGACGAGGACGATGATGGGCTCGAGCGGAAAGCTCACGGCGTCGGGTCCGGGGCGCGCCCGTCGAGCCTCGGTTTGGCGGGTTCGTCGGAATCGGGCGCGGCGCCGGCATCGGCTGCGGGGGAGTCGGCGCGGGCGGCCGCGGGCCCCGCCGCCGCTCCCGCGGCGGGCTCGACCGGCCCGGCTCGGGGCTCGCGGATCCGGGCGGGCACCCCGACTGCCAGCTTGCCCGGAGGAACCGATCTGGTGACCACCGCCCCGGCGCCGGTCTTGGCCCCGTCGCCGACCTCGACGGGGGCGACGAGCATCGTGTCCACGCCGAGGAACGCCTCCCGGCCGATCGTCGTCCGATGCTTCGTCCGGCCGTCCCAGTTGGCCGTGATCGTGCCGGCCCCGACGTTCGTCCGCTCGCCGAGCTCGGCATCGCCGAGGTAGCTCACGTGGTGCTGCTTCACGCCGGCCCCGAGGCGCGTGTTCTTGAGCTCGGCGAAGTTGCCGATCTCGACACCCTGGCCGACGTCCGAGCCGGGCCGGAGGTGGCTGAACGGCCCGATCGTCACGCGGTCCGACACCGATGAACGCTCCACGACGCTGGCCCAGACGCGACAGTCCGTGCCGATCGTCGAGTCGACGATCATCGTGTCCGGCCCGATCGTGCTTCCGGCGGCCACGCTCGTCGTCCCGCGGAGGATGACGTTCGGCTCGAGGATCACGTCCGGGGCCAGCTCGACGTCCCAATCGAGGTAGACCGTCGACGGATCGCGCATCGTCACGCCGGCCCGCATGTGGTCCTCGTTGCGACGGACGCGGAGGGCCCATTCCGCCTCGGCCAGCTGGGCCCGGTCGTTGATCCCCTCGAACGTGCCGTCGTCGTCGAAACCGACGGCGCTCACGATCCGGCCGTCGTCGCGGGCCAGCCGAACGAGCTCGGTCAGGTAGAGCTCGCCCGAGGTCGCGGACGGGCCGACCGATCCGATCCGCCGGCGCAGCCAGGCCGCGTCGAAGGCGTAGCAGCCGGCGTTGATCTCGTTCGACTCCAGCTCGTCGGGCGTCGCGTCCTTGGCCTCGACGATCCGCTCGACCGTCCCGAAGTCGCTCCGGACGACTCGCCCGAGGGTGCCGGGCTCGGCGGCATAGACGCTGGCCAGGGCGATCGCAGCGTCGTCGAGGCGGCGCTGCTCGAGGATCGCGAGGAGCTGGGGACCGAGCACGAGCGGCACGTCACCGGAGAGAACGAGCACTTCCTCGGCATCGTCGGGCACGTGGACCAGGCCGGCCCGCACCGCGTCGGCCGTGCCGCGCGGCTCGTCCTGGAGGGCGAAGCGGACCGCCTCGCCGAGCCCGGCCTCGGTGATCGCGGCGACCGGCGGGGAGTAGACGACGACGGGTGGCGCGGCCGGCAGGTCGGGCGTCACGTCGGCCCAGGCGTCCAGCACGTAGGCCAGCATCGGGCGCCCGCAGAGCGGGTGGAGGACCTTGGGAAGGCGGGATCGCATCCGCGTTCCGAGTCCCGCGGCCAGGATGACGGCGGCGGTTCGCCCGGTCGGCGCGGGTGGTGATGGGGTCATTCGGGTCTCGAAAGGGTAGGGGCCGGGCGTGACGAGTGTCAATCGAGGGCGGCCGCCGTGGCGGGGCCCCCTGGCCGGTCGCGGCCCGGCGGTTCAGCCGCGACGGCGGGCGATCGCGTCGATCTCGACGAGCCCACCCTTTGGCAACGCGCCCACCGCGAAGGTCGATCGCGCCGGCGGCGGGTCGGGCATGACCCTGGCGTAGACGCCGTTCACGGCTCCGAAGTCGGCGATGTCGGCAAGGAAGATCGTCGTCTTCACGACGTCCGCCCACGAGCAGCCGGCCGCGTCGAGCACGGCGGCGAGGTTTCGGAGGGCCCGGTCCGCCTGGGCCTCGACGCCGTCGACCAGCTCCCCGGTGGCGGGATCCAGGCCCAGCTGGCCGGAGCAGAAGACGAGGTCCCCGCTCCCGATCGCCTGGCTGTAAGGACCGATGGCGGCCGGTGCCCCCGATGTCGTGATCGCCTGGCGCGTCATGTTCCTCCCTCAACTGCGTCTGTCGCCCCGGTTCGGGCCCCGGTTGCCGGCATCGAGCCGGCGAGCTCCGTGGCCACGACCGACGGCCGGCCGGCCCCCGGGGCGACGAGCGATCCGGCCGCGAGCGCGGCGCCGACCTCGTCCGAAGCCGCGGCGGCGGCCGCAGCGGAAGGATAAAGGACCCAGAGGGTGGGGCCGGAGCCGGACAGGCCGACGGGCCGGCCGAGCAGCCGGGTCAGGGCTCGCCGCAGGTCGATGAGGCCGGGGACCACCCCGGCCGCTGCCCCCGCCAGGTCGTTCGCGCTCGCCAGGACGCCCGCCCGCGCGACGAGGCCGGCGCCGTCGAGCCCGGCCCGCAGCTCCTCCGCGAGGTGCTCCGAGCTGCGGCGGGTGGAGCCGGGATCACGAGCCGCGGCCGGGCCACCGGCATCGAACGCCCCGAACACGGCGCTCGTCGTCGCCGCGATGGCGGGGGTGACGAGGAGGACGCCCGGCGCGGGGCCGCGGATCCCTCTTAGCGCGGTCACGCGCTCGCCCCTGCCCTCCACGAGGGCCGGGCCGCCGGCGAGGAAGAAGGGGACGTCCGATCCGACCCGGGCCGCCACCGCGGCTCGCAGGGCGATGACCTCCGGCTCGGCGACGGCGTCGCCGGTCGGGCCGGCGGGCTCCAGGAGGCCCCAGGCCTCCAAGGCTGCGTCGATCGCGGCCGCGGCGTCGCTGCTCCCGCCGGCCAGGCCGGCGGCGACAGGAATGCGCTTCTCGAGCCGGCAGGCCAGCCGGAACGCGTCGACCGATCGGCCCAGGGCGTCCCGGGTCGCGGCGATGGCCCGGAGGACGAGATTCTCGCCGACGGGGCCGGCATCGATGCCGTCGACCCGGAGCGTGTCCGAGGTGGTCGCCGCGCGGGCGACGCTGAGCCGATCGGCCAGGCCGAGCGGGACCATGACCGAGTGCAGCTCGTGGAACCCGTCGGCCCGACGGCCGAGGATCGAGAGCGTCAGGTTCAGCTTGGCCGGGGCGAGGCGGACCACCGGGCTGAGCCGTCGGGCGGCAGCGGTCGCGCGCCCCGGGTCAAGCACGGGATCGCCCCCCGTCGAGCGCGGCCCGGAGCGCCAGCCAGTCCTCGATTGAGAGCGTCTGGGGTCGTCGATCGCGGTCGATGCCGGCGGTCGCGAGGGCGGCGTCGACCGCCGCGACGGGCAGGCCGAGCTGGCGGACGAGGACGTTGTGGATCATCTTCCGCCGCTCCCTGAAGCCCGCCTGGACCAGGGCCCAGAGCGCATCCTCGGCGGCGGCGTCCGCCGTGTCGATCGTCTCCGCGACAGACCCGGGCCTGTGCGGCTCGATCACGACGATGGCCGATTCGACCGCCGGCGCGGGCTCGAACGCGGCGGCCGGGACGCGCCTGACGACCGCGACGCGGGCGTGGTACTGGACGAACACCGAGAGGTAGCTCATCCGGCCGGGTGGGGCCGCGAGCCGCTCGGCGACCTCGCGCTGGACCATGAGGACCATCCGCTCCGGCCGCGGCGCGTCGCCGAGCAGCCGGTGCAGGATCGGGCTGGTGATGTGATACGGCAGGTTGGCGACGACGGCGAACGGCGGCGCCACGAGGCGGGGCAGGTCCTGGTCGAGGGCGTCGCCCTCGATGAGCGCGAGCCGGCCGCCCGACGGGGGTGTGGGACTCGCCGCGAGCCGGCCGCCCGACGGGTGCGTGCGACTCAACGCCAGCCGACCGCCCCACGCTGCTGTGCCGCCCTGCGCGGGTCGGCGACTGTCGCCCAGCGCGTCGCCGAACCGGTCGCGGAGGACGCCCGCGAGGCCCCGGTCGATCTCGACGGCCGTGACGTCGGCGCCGGCCGCGAGCAGCGCCCCGGTCAGGATGCCGAGGCCCGGCCCGATCTCGAGGATCCGGTCGGCCGGTCCCGGCCGGGCCTCCTCGAGGATCGCCTCGAGGACGTCCGGATCGGCGAGGAAGTTCTGGGACAGCGAGTGCCGGGCCCGCAGCCCTTCGTCGCGGAGGAGCCGCCGGATCGCGAGCGGGTCCAGGCGAGGCCGCGCCGGGGAGCGGCCCGCCATCACGATGCCAGGGGCAGCGACGGCCGGGCGTCGAGATCGAGGCCGGCGCGCTCGCCGGCGGCGAGCCGCCGGGCGGCCGCCGCGCCGATCATCGCCCCGTTGTCCGTGCACAGGCCGGGCCGGGGGATGATCACCGGCAGGCCGAGGTCAGCCGCCTCGCCCAGGAGCCGCTCGCGGAGTGCCGCGTTGGCCGCCACGCCGCCGCCGAGGACGACCGACCTGGCGCCCGTCTCGCGCGCCGCGCGGATCGTCTTCGCGACGAGGACGTCGGTGACCGAGTCCTGGAAGCCCCAGGCGAGCTCGGCGACTCGCTCCTCGGGCAGGCTCGCCGTCGCGTCCTCGGCGATCCCGGCCTCCCGGCGCTCGCCCTCCACGACCCGCCGAGCGGCCGTCTTCAGGCCCGAGAAGCTGAAGTCGAAGGTGTCGCCCAGCCAGGCCCGCGGGAAGACCGAGTCGTGGGCGACGGCCCCGCCCGCGGCCCGCTGGATGGCCGGGCCGCCCGGATAGCCGAGGCCGAGCAGCCGCCCGACCTTGTCGAAGGCCTCACCGGCGGCGTCGTCGACGGTCTGCCCCAGGAGCCGGTAGGTGAGGTGATCGCGCATCTCCACGAGGAAGGTGTGGCCGCCCGAGACGACGAGGGCCACGAGGGGGAAGACCGGCTCCGGCCCCTCGGCCCGGCCGGGATCCAGGAGCCAGGCCGCGTACACGTGGCCCTCCAGGTGGTTGACCCCCACGAGCGGCAGGCCGTGGACCCAGGCGAGCGTCTTGGCCGTGTTGATCCCGACGAGCAGGGATCCGGCCAGGCCGGGACCGTAGGTCACGGCGACGGCGTCGACGTCGGCCATGGTGGCACCGGCGTCGGCCATCGCCGCGTCGAGGACCGGCAGGATCCAGCGAAGGTGGGCGCGGGCGGCGACCTCGGGCACGATCCCGCCGGTCGAAGCGTGGAGGGCAACCTGGCTGGCGACGACGTTGGCGTGGATCCGGCGGCCAGCCTCGACGACCGCGATCCCGGTCTCGTCGCACGACGACTCGATGGCCAGGATGAGCGGCCCGCTCACGTCGCGCGGCTCACGTCGTGCGGCTCACGTCGTGCCGGCCGCCCGCGGCGGCGGCTCCTCGGGGCTGCCGACCGTGCCGTCGTCACGGCGGCGATCGGGCTCCGCGAGCGGGCCGGTCGGTGGCGGCGCGGCGGCCAGGGCGGCCCGAAGGCCGGCGATGCGCGCCCGCATCGCGGGCCCGTCGAGCGGCTCGGTCGTCATGATCAGGGCATCCTCGCCGTTGTCCGAGTAGTAGCGGGGCCGGAGCCCGGCCGGCCGGAAGCCGTACTTCTCGTAGAGGCGCCGGGCCGGGAGATTCGAGAGGCGGACCTCGAGGGTCGCCTCACGGGCACGACGGACCCGGGCCACGTCGAGGAGGGCCAGCAGGAGCGTCTCCCCCACCCCCTGGCGTCGCCACGCGGGATCGACCGCGAACGTCGTGATGTGGGCCTCGTCGACCATGAGCCAGATGCCGCCGTAGGCGACGAGCGAGTCCCCGTCGTCGGCTCGAACGACGAGGTAGGCGGCGAGACGGTTGGCCTTCAGCTCGCTTCGGTAGGCGTCGTCCGGCCAGGGCACGCTGAAGCTCGCCCGCTCGATCCGGTGGACCTCGGGCAGGTCGGCCTGGGTCATCGGCCCGACGCGGAGCCTTACCGGGGGCCGTGCGACCACTCGATCTCCCCGCCCTCCGCGCGCACGCCGCGCGGGAGCGTCACGTACTCGGGAACGAGCCGGATCCGGTCGTCGCCGGCACCCCGGCGAAGCCGGTCGGCACCCAGGCGCAGGAGCTCGACGGCGAGGCCGTCCAGCGCCGCCGCGCCGAGAGCGGCGGCACCGGCGGGGGCCCGAGCGTCGAGGTCGACGGCGACGACCGCTACGGCGGGTCCCGCATCCGGCTCCGTGCCCCCCGGCAGGAGCCGGGCCGGGCTGCCGTCGCGGACCTCGACCCGATCGTGCGGGCCGGCCGGCAGGAGGAGGATGAGATCCTCGACGCGGCCGGCCCCAGCCGCGGCGGCGGCCCGGAGGAGCGCCGCAGCGGTCGAGACGCCGGCGATCGGGAGGTCCATCGCGTGGGCGATCGTCTTTGCCGTCGCGAGGCCGACGCGAAGCCCGGTGAACGTCCCCGGGCCGGTCCCGACCACGACACCCTGCAGCTCGTCCCGCCGGAGCGGCGTCACGGCCAGGAGCTCCTCGATGCCGGGCAGGAGGCGCTCGCCGTGGCGATGCCCGGCGGGCCACCCCAGCTCGCCGATGAGGCCACCGCTCGGATCTCCGGCGGCGACGACGATCCGGGACGTCGCCGTGTCCAGGCCGAGGACCCAGGGGCGGCCGTTCGGCGCCGTCATTCGAGGCCGCCGGCGGCCGCAGCCTCGACGAACCGGAGCAGCTTCGGGTCCCCGGCCTCGAGGCGGATCCGGCGGGGCGCGTCGCCGGTACCCCGGATCACGACGTCGAGACGGCCAACGGGCAGCGACGCACCGAGCCGATCGGGCCACTCGATGAGGGTGACCCCGGCCACCTGACGATCGTCGAGGAGCCCGCTCGAGTAGGCGTCCGTGGCGTCGCTGATCCGGTAGAGGTCGAGGTGGAACATCGGCAACCGGCCGGCATGCTCGGCCATGAGCACGAACGTCGGCGAGTTGACGGTCGTCTCCACGCCGAGGCCCCGTCCGAAGCCCTTGGCGAAGGCGGTCTTGCCGGCCCCGAGCTCCCCCCAGAGGCAGATGAGATCACCCGGCTCGGCGACGCCGGCGAGCGACGCGGCCAGGCGCTGCGTCGCCTCCACGCTGGTCGTTGTCCGCTCGATCGCGAGCGCCGACGGAATCATCCGCCGAGCGTAGCCGATGGTCAGTCCGCCTGCCCGTGGCGGCGCCGCAGCGCCGGCGTCTGCATGACGCCCGCGTCGCGCTCGCCTGGCGCCGCCGCGGCGCCTCGGTGGGGCGCATGGCGCCACCGGTCAGACGAATTGCTCGAGGTCGCCGAGCGGGACCGCCACGGCTGGCCGGCCGGCGAAGCGGACGTACGCGGCCTCGAGGTTCACGCCACCCGGGAACCGCTGCGGCCCGGCCAGGCCCGCCCAGCGGCCTTCGGTCCCGGCGAGCGGGCCGGCGACGACCCGGACGAGATCCGGATCCGGCGCCGGCAGGTCGACGTCCGGGTCCTCGATCACGAGGCACGCCGGCCCGTCGACGATCGCGACCGTCCGGCCCACAAGCTTCTCGAGGACGGCCATGATCGGCGATGCGATCGGCCGCCGCACGGCACCGTCGAGGACGAGGATCGCGAACGGCGGCGACCCGTGCGCGGCTGCCTGGCTCCGGCGCCCCGATGCCAGGACGTCGCGCCGCTCCTTGACGCCGAGTGCCGCGACGACGATCCCGCGGACGCCGACGGCCCGAGCCCGGGTGATCGCCTCGGCGTCGATGTGGGCACCGACGACGAGGATCGCCCCGGCCCCGCCGACGTCGATCTCGGATGCCCGCACCTCGGCGTCCCGGGGGGCGATGATCTCCAGCCGGCCGGCAGCCGGGCCGGTGAGCACCTCGCGCCCGGCGATGGCCCTGGCCGGCGACCGGAGGCCGATCCGCATGCCGGGCGTCACCTCGCGGATGATCCCCGCGAAGGGCGCCTCCAGCGGACCGAGGTGGTCACCCGTGCCGATCCGCCAGCGACCGCCGCTCTTGAAGAGCAGCTCGCCGTGGTCCGGGACCGCCGCCCGCGCCGGCCGTCCGGGGGGCCGGGTCCAGGGGGCGCCCGGGACCGCGCCATCGGGCTCCGGCGGCGGGATGACCTCGGTCCGTGGATCGCGCACCATGTCCGCGAGTGGCGCGCCGCGGACGACCGCCTCGCCGACGGTGACGCGCGGCCGATCCCCGGGCCGCAGCGCGAACGTCACCTCGACCGGCTCGATCCAGGTCCGCCTGGCGCGAACCAGGCCGAGGCCGAGCGGCAGTCCCTCGTTTCTCCCGGGCCCGGCGGACACGTCGGACGTCTCCTCGTCCGCGACGGCCGTCGTGGTCCTCCGCGAACGGCTCATCGGTCGTCTCCGGGCCAGGCCAGCGCGGACCAGGCCGCCAGAGCGGCCCGGCGCCGGTCGCGGCGGTCCGGGATGCGAAGGGGGACGTCGCGCAGGTCGACGAGCAGGCCCGCGATCCCCCCGCCGACCTGGACGGCGACGCGTTTCGTCCGGCGCCCGAGCCGAACCGGCTCGCGGAACTCGAGGGTCGCCTTCGCCGTCGTGCCCGGGGCGAGGTCGACGAACGCAAGCCCGCCCGCCGTCAACTCGTGCCCGCTCGCGACGCCGTCGCGGTCGATCGTCAGACGGCCGGCGCCCCGGTCGTCTCGGCGGGCGCCGACGCCGGCCGCCACGACGAGGCTGCCGAGCGGCACGAGGAGGTCGCCGGCCACGTCGGCCAGGAGCGCCCGGCGCTCGGCCGGGTCGTCGATCGTGCCGATGGGCCCGAGGAGGCGGGCCGGGTCGGTCGCCAGCTGGGTCGCGCCGGGCCGCCGGATGGCGTCGGACAGGGCGAGGGCGACCGCCGCCGCGGGCGCGGCGGCGAAACAGCCGCCGGTGACGATGGTCAGGTCCGGCGCGGGCAGGGCCGCCAGCTCGGGCGAGACCGCGTCGAGCCGGACCAGGGCCGCTCGGGCCGCGGCCAATCGAAGTCGAGCGCCGTCGCCCGCGGCATCGGCCCAGGGAGCCGCCCGGAGGTCGCGCAGCCGATCGGCCATCCGGTGCCGGTCCAGGCTCCCCGTGGTCCAGGCGAGGACCTCCCCGACGGCGGCATCATCGGGCTCGTTGGGGACCATCGCCCCCCGGGCACTGACGACGGCAGCGCTCGTCGGGTCCTCGCCGGCGGCCCCGGGCGACGCGACGGCCCGGGCACCGCCGTCGTAGCCGACCTCGAGGATCTCGACCCGGCGATCGAGGAGATCGGCCATCGATGCCGCGGTGGCGCCGATGGCCTGGCGGCCGTCGAGCGGATCCCGGATCAGCCCGTCGAGCAGTGTTCGCAGCCCCTCCTCGGCGTGACCCCGTCCGATCGGGGGCGCCTCCACGATCCGGGCCGGGTCGCCGGGCGGCTCAGGCCCGATGCCCTCCGTCCAGGCGCGGCGATGCTGGATCGGGCCGCCCAGGATGACCTGGAGCGCGGGCCGCCGCCGGGCGACCGCGCCCACCAGGCCGGCGAGGTCGTCGAGCGCCGCCCGCTCGTCGGGGCCCGGTGGGTCGCCCGCGGCGAGGAGGACGGCCGAGACGTCGGCGCGGAGGGCCAGCTCGGTCATCTCCCTCGGATCGTGCGTCTCGGTCGAGGCAGCCTCGACCCGCCAGGCGGACCGGCTGGCCGCTCCCTCGAGGATCGCCGCCGATCGTCGCGACGCGCCGATGACGACCAGCGTCCGTGGCGCCGCGCTCCGGCTTGCGAGGCGCGGCAGCGCGTCGAGGGATACGGCCTCGAGCCCGATCGATTCGGCGACGTCGGGATCGGCCGCCCGAACCCGGGCGACGAGCACCTCGAGGAGCTCGGCCTCGTCGACGCCCGCCGGTGCCGCGAGGGCGCCGATCAGGCGCCAGCGGTCCGCGGGACGGCCGAGGAGGGCGACGGCGGTCGTGGCGCCGCCGGCGTCGACGGCGACGAGGGCGCTGGGAGGCCTGGTCACCGGCCCATGCTAGCGGCCGAGCGCGGCTCGCGGCTCGGTTCGGGCACCCGCCGGCTCGAGCGCGGCTCGCGGCTCGGCTCGGGCACCCGCATTCTCGGGACGACGACCTGTCTGTCGGGAACGCCGGGCTACGCGTCCCAGGCGGTCTCGTCGTCGAACTCCTCGAGCCGCTCGATGAGCTGCTCGATGCCATCGTCGTCGGCGAGGATCGCAGTCGCCTCCGCGAGATCGCCCCCGAACAGGCTCCGGAGGACGGGATCGAAGAAGAGCATCGCGTTCGCCCCGAGGGGCCGGTAGGGCCGGCTGGCGTGGAGGAAGCTGACCGCCGGCGCGGTCAGCCCTCGCAGCTGGATCTCCCGGGCGACCTGCTCCACGAGGTCCTCGCGGTGCTCCTCCGCCGACTCGAAGCCGGTGCCGCCGAGCTCGCTCACGCATCCTCCTCGCCGGCGCGTGCCGGCTGCTGGGCGGCGACCCGGGACGCCGTCGCCGGCGCCTCCTCCCGGGCGTCGGGTGTCGCGGTCTCGGCGAGCGCCTGCTCGAACGCCTGGTACGCCGCGAGGCCCCGCAGGGCGAAGATGACGTGATCGATGCCGACGCTGTCGCGGACCTCGTCCCGGACCGTTCCCACGGTGATCCTCGCCGCCTCGTCGAGCGGGTAGCCGCCGACGCCGGTGCCCAGTGCGGGGAAGGCGACGCTCGCCGCCCCGATCTCGCGGGCCCTGGCGAGCGCGCTCCGGACGGCGGCCTCGAGGACCGGGCCGGACGTGCGCCGATCGCGGTCGAGCGAGACGGTATGGATGACGGCCTTGGCCGCGAGGTCGCCCGGTCCGGTGATGATGGCCTCCCCGAGGGCGAGCGGGCCCTGTCGGACCGCGGCGAACTCGATGGCATCGCCGCCGGCGCGCTTCAGGGCACCGCCGACACCTGTCGACATCCAGAGCGTTGGGTTGGCGGGATTCACGATCGCGTCCACCTCGAGAACGCAGATGTCCCCATTCCACAGTTCCAGGCGCGTCACCCGATTCCTCCGGAGACGAGCGTCCGGACGCCCTCCGGTCCGGAGCCGGCATCGTACACCCGGGGCAGGCGCCGGGACATGGCCGTGACCGTTTCCCACGAGTTCGTGGTGCGGAGGCGCGCCAGCTCGGCGGCATCGATCTCGGCCCCGCCCTGGCGGCCCAGGAGGACGAACTCGTCGGCCGTCGTGACCGGCGCTCCGGGGACATCGGTCACGTCGGCCATGACCGCGTCCATGGCCACGTTGCCGACGAGCGGCACCCGCCGGCCCCGGACGATCGCCTCGGCCCGGTTCGAGAGCGAGCGTGGCCAGCCGTCGCCGTAGCCGAGGGGCAGGGTGGCGATTCGGCTCGGTCGAGTCGTTCGGAACGTCGGGCCGTAGCTGATCCCCCAGCCCGCCGGCACGTCGGCCACCCTGACCGGCCGGGCGTGGAGCGACATGACGGCCCGGAGATCCGGGCCGACGGCGGGCCCGCTGACCGCGAGGATCTCGTCGGGCACGAGCCCGTAGATGGCGAGGCCGGGTCGCACGCCGTCGTAGGCGGCCATGCCGTCCTGGAGGAGGGCCCCGCTGGCGGCGACGTGGCGGCGCGGCAGCCGAACCCCGGCGGCGGCGAGGCCGGCGCCGGCGGCGTCGAAGCGCTCGAGCTGGGCGGCCGTGCCGGCCGCGTCCTCGGCGGCCTGGAGGTGCGTCCACAGGCCGTCGAGCCGGGCGCCGCCGGCTGCCTCGATGCGATTCGCGGCCTCGACCAGCTCGTCCGGCCGGAAGCCGCCCCGGCCGAGGCCCGTCTCGACCTCGAGCTGGATTCGAAGGGCCCGCCGGCCGCGCTGCACGGGCATGGCCGCCAGGAGCTGGCCCAGGAGCCCGAGGTCACCGGCCGACACGGCGATTCGGCGCCGAGCCGCGTCGGCCGCCCAGGCGGCCGGGATCGGATAGAGGACGAGGATCGGCCCGCGGACCCCGGCGTCGCGGAGGGCCGCGGCCTCGTCGAAGGCGGCGACGCAGAAGCCGTCGGCGCCGGCGGCCTCGAGGGCCCGCGACACGGGGCCGGCGCCGTGGCCGTAGGCGTCGGCCTTGACGACCGGGAGGACCGGCACCCCGGCGCCCGCCCGCCGGCGGATCGCGGCGAGGTTGGCGGCGAGGGCGTCCAGGTCGATCTCCAGCCAGGCGGTCCGCGGGAGCGGCGGCAGACCCGCGGCCGCGAGCCGCGCCTCGATCGGCCGTGACGGCCCCGGACCGCTCAGTCGCCGTCTCCCGCCGGCTCACGGGCGCCGAAGCCGAGCCGTTTCCCGGAGCGCATCCGGTCGGCCAGGACGGCGAGGCGCTTGCGCGCCCCGGGCAGCGCATCGGGCAGGTCGGAGGCGAGCAGTCCCGCGTCGCCCAGCCGCTCGCGGACCGCGTCGCCGGCCATGCCGTGGAGGTAGACGCCGAGGCGCGCGGCGGGCGCGGGCTCGAGCCCCTGGGCGAGGAGCGCACCGATGACCCCGGCCAGCACGTCGCCGGTCCCGCCGCTGGCCAGGGCAGGGTTCTCGAAGGGAGCGACGGAGACCGTCCCGTCAGGCTCGGCGATCACGGTCCGGGCGCCCTTCAGGACGACCACCTGGCCCCACCGCAGCGCGGCATTCCTCGCCGCGGCGGAGCGGGCCGCGTCATCGGCGCCCAGGTCGCCGTCGTCGGCGGCATCCACCCCGGTGCCCGCCCGGAGCCGGGCGAACTCGCCGGGGTGCGGCGTCAGGACGGCCGGCCGGGTCGCGTCCGTCCACCACTCGCCGAGGGTCGCCATGGACCGCAGCGCCTCGGCGTCGAGGACGATCGGTGAGGGGTGCTCTTCGTCGCCGGCCGCGAGTAGCTGCCGCACGAGCTCGGTGGTGGCCAGGCCCGGCCGCAGCCCGGGGCCGAGGACGATCGCGTCGTGGTCGTGATCGAGGATCCGGGCCAGGGCCGGCTCGGGATCGACCTCTTCGACGTCGTCCTCCGGGAGGGCCATCGTCGTCGCCTCGACGACCTTCGCGGCGAAGAGCGGCTGGAGGGACTCGGGGACGGCGAGGGTGACGAGGCCCGCCCCGGCCCGGCCTGCCGCCCGGCAAACCAGGAACGCCGCGCCGGCATAGTCGAGCGAGCCGGCGATGACGAGGAGCTTGCCGAAGGTGCCCTTGTGGCCCCGGCCCGGGCGGGCGGGCAGGAGCGTCGCCATCGACCGATCGTCGAGCAGGGGGGCCCCGCCGGTCTGTGGCCCGGCGCTCGCCTCCGTCTCGTCGGCGCGGCGGCCGAAGCCGAGCGGGCGCTCAGCCACGCTCGCGCTCCGCGACGGTCCCCTCGTGGAGGGTCCGGAGCCGGTCCATCCGGGCGAGGATCCGGCGCTCGCGCTCGTCGAGGCGGGCCTCGATGTCGAGCGGGAAGACGTATCGGCCCCCGACCGTCCGGACGCCGAAGGCGATCGCGACGGCGTAATCCGATTCATGGCTGATCGAGAGGGCGATCCGCTCCATGCCCAGCTGCTCGGCGCGCTCGGCCGCCCGACCATGGAGGCGCACCGCCGGCTGGCCGGTCGGCAGCCGGTCGACCTCGATGTCGCGCCAGCCGATCCCGCGAACGCCGAGGCCGAGAACCTTGCTGACGGCCTCCTTGGCCGCCCAGCGCCCGGCGAACGTCTCGGGCCGGTCCCGGACGTAGCGCTGCTCGCCGGGCGTCAGGACGCGTCGCGAGAAGCGAGGCCCGAAGCGGTCGAGCGTTCCGCGGATCCGGGCGACCCTGATGATGTCGATCCCGAGCTCGGTCGTTCCGGCCGGCACCGTCACGCCGGGGCCGGCCTCGCGGGGAGTGCCCGGGCTGGGCTTCCGACCCGCCACTCGACCCGGTCCTACTCGACCGTGACCGACTTCGCGAGGTTGCGCGGCTGATCGACGTCCGTCCCCCGGGCGATGGCGGTGTGATAGGCGAAGAGCTGGAGGGGAATGATGGCCAGGACGGCGCCGACGGCCTCGTGCGTCTCCGGGACCCAGCAGACGTCGTCGGCGAAGCGGTCGATCTGGGCGTCGCCGGCGGTCGCCACGGCGATGACGCGGGCATCCCGGGCCCGGCCCTCCATGACGTTGCTGATGAGCTTGTCGTAGGTCGACGAGCGGGTGGCGACCGCCACGAGCGGGCACTCGGCGTCGAGGAGCGAGATCGGGCCGTGCTTGAGCTCGCCGGCCGGATAGCCCTCGGCGTGGACGTAGCTGATCTCCTTGAGCTTGAGGGCGCCTTCGAGGGCGGCAGGGTACGTCGAGCCCCGCCCGACGAACATGAAACCCCGCGAGTTGACGTAGCGGCGGGCGAGGTCGTGGGCGGTCGGCGCGTTCCAGGCGAGGGCCTCCGCGGCCGCCTCCGGGAGCGCCCGGAGGGCCGCCCCGAGGTCGCGCTCCTGGGCCTCCGTCATCGTCGCCCGGAGTCGCCCGATCGCGGCCGCCAGGACGACGAGCGTCGTGACCTGCGTCACGAACGTCTTCGAGGCGGCGACGGCGATCTCGGGTCCGGCCTGGAGGAAGAGGACGGCGTCAGCCTCCCGGGTGATCGCCGAGCCGACCGTGTTCGTCACGGCGATGATCGGGCAGCCGGCCTCCCGGGCGTAGCGGGTCGGGGCGATCGTGTCGGCGGTCTCGCCCGACTGGGTGACGGCGATGACGAGGGTCGAGCGATCGAGCGGTGGCGGGCTGTATCGGAACTCCGAGCCGACGGTGACCCGGGCCGGCAGGCCCGTCCAGGTTTCGAGCGCCGACGCCCCGACGAGCGCCGCGTAGGATGCCGTGCCGCAGGCGACGAGCTCGATCCGGGTGATGCCGCGGAGGACCTCGGCGAGCGGCTCGAGCTCGGCCACGTGGATCCGATTGTCACGACCCACCCGCCCGGCCAGCGACTGGCGGAGCGCGTCCGGCTGCTCGTGGATCTCCTTGAGCATGAAATGCTCGTAGCCGCCCTTCTCGGCCACCTCGGGCGACCAGTCGATCAGCGTCTCCGGCCGGGCGAGGACGGTCCCGTCGACGTCGGTCACGACGACACCGCTCGGACGTACGTCGGCGATGTCACCCTCCTCGAGGAAGACGATGCGGTTGGTGTGGGCGAGGATCGCGGCGACGTCGCTGGCGATGAACGTCTCCTCGCCGTTCAGGCCGACCACGAGGGGCACGTTGCGGCGAGCGCCCACCAGGCGGCCCGCCTCCTCGCGGTGCATCACGACGATGGCATACGCACCCTCGACGCGGTGAAGCGCCGCGCGAACGGCCTCGGCGAGATCACCCGCATACGCCTCCTCCACCAGATGGGCCAGGGCCTCCGTGTCCGTTTCGGAGGCGAGCCGGTGGCCGCGAGCCTCGAGGCCGTCCCGGAGCTCGCGGAAGTTCTCGATGATCCCGTTGTGGATGACCGTGATCTTGCCGGTGCAATCGACGTGGGGATGGGCGTTGAGGTCGTTCGGCCGGCCGTGGGTCGCCCAGCGGGTGTGGGCCAGGCCCATCGCGGCGTGGGGGGTCCGGTCAGCGATCGCCGTCGTCAGATTGGCGAGCTTGCCGGCCTTCTTCTCGACGAAGAGGTCGCCTTCCTCATCGACGAGGGCGATCCCGGCCGAGTCGTAGCCCCGGTACTCGAGACGCCGGAGGCCCTCGATGAGGATCGGGCCGGCCTCGCGGGGCCCGGTGTAGCCGACGATGCCGCACATCGGTTCAGGTCCTTCGTCTGGTCACCCGGCCGCCGCCGGGAGGTTCCTGGCTCGATGGGATGGGCACCGCGGTCAGTGTAGCCGCTCGGCGGCGACGCTCGCGAGCGTGTCGGCCAGCTCCGAGACGATCCCGGCGTCCGGCCCCTCGACCATCACCCGCAGGGCCGGCTCGGTGCCGGAGGGCCGGACGAGGATCCGCCCGACGCCCCCGAGACGGGCCGTCGCCTCGTGGATCGCCCGTTGGAGGACCGGATCCCCTTCCCATTGGTCCTTGTGACGGACCCTGACCGCCCGCTGTTGCTGGGGCAGGAGGGGGATGGCCGCTGCGAGGTCGGCGAGCGAGGCACGCGCCGCCGTCATCACCCGGAGCACCTCGAGGGCGGTCACGATGCCGTCACCCGAGGTCGTGTGCTCGCGGATGATGACGTGGCCGCTCTTCTCGCCACCGAGGCCGGCGCCGGTGACCTGCATTCCCTCCAGGATGTACTTGTCGCCGACGGGCGTCCGCATGACGATCCCGCCGGCTGCCTCGACGGCCCCCTGGAGGCCGCCGTTCGAGAGGACCGACACGACCAGGGTCCGCCCGGCGAGGGCATCGCGGCGAAGCCGTTCCAGGGCCAGGATCCCGAGGATCTGGTCGCCGTCGACGATCACGCCCGAGGCGTCGACCGCGATGAGTCGGTCGGCGTCGCCGTCGAGAGCGAAGCCGACGTCGGCGCCGCGGTCGGCGACGGCGGCGGCGAGCGCGGCCGGATCGGTCGCCCCGCTGCGGAGGTTGATGTTCGTGCCGTCCGGCATCGCGTTGATCACCTCGACGCCGGCCCCGCTGGCCGCGAGGATCGCGGGCGCGAACGGCCCACCCGATCCGTTCGCGGCGTCGAGGACGATCCGGAGGCCCGCGGCATCGACCGCCGACGCCAGCCGGGTCCGGTGGGTCACGTACCGCTCGACCCGGTCGCGGGCATCGACCGCAATGCCGAGGTCGTCGTTGCCGACACCGCCGAGCTCCTCGGTCCGCCAGATCAGCTGCTCCAGCTCATCCTCGACGGGGTCGTCGAGCTTGAGGCCGTCCTTGTCGAGGACCTTGAGGCCGTTGTCGGCGGCCGGGTTGTGAGATGCCGAGACCATGATCCCGGCCGCATACTCCCCGGTCCCGGCCAGGAACGCGAGCGCGGGCGTCGGGACCACCCCGACCTGGTGGACGTCCGTCCCGAGGCTCACGGCGCCGGCGGTGATGGCGGCCACGAACATGTCGCACGAGCGCCGGGTGTCCTGGCCGACCACGATCGAGCCGCGCCCGCCCACGAGGCGGTGGGCCGTGGCCCGGCCGAGGGCATAGGCCATCGTCGGCTTGAGATCGATGTTCGCGGTCCCCCGGATGCCGTCGGTTCCGAACAGGCGCGGCACGGGCAGTTGGTCCTCCGATTTCAGGTTCGCCGGAGGCGTCCGACGGCGGCTCCCGCGGGACGCGGGCGGGTCAGGGCGCCGGGCTGCCGGTCGGCGCCGGGCTGACCGACGGGGCCGGGCTGCCCGTGGGCGCCGGCGCGGTGATCGTCACCGTCACCGGGTTCGGGCTGGCGCCGACCAGCGTAAGGCCGGTGATCAGGTTCGCACCAACCGAGACTTCGTGGATTCCGGCGTCCAGCCCGGTCACGTCGAGGGTCACCACGAGCGAGGCGCCCGAGAGCCGGTCGAGAAACGCGACCGAGCCACCGATCGTCACGAGGACGCGGTCGGTCGAGAGGTCGTAGAGGCGATCGGCCCGGGCACCGACGAGAATCAATCCGGCGCTGAAGGTCCGGGTCTCGGTGATCGGTCGCAGGGTCACGGTGACCGTCACCGTCGGGTCTCCCAATGCCTGGATGCCGTTCGGCAGGTCGAGGCTCGTGGTCCGGGTCAGGTCGGATGTCGCGCCGGTGATGCTGACCGGCGTCGTGTCGGCGACCTCGAGCGCGACGAGGTCGTCGACGTCGCCCTCGACCGCGATCACGAGCGGCTCCACGCTGACCGAGGCCAGCTCGAACCCGGCCGCCGGCGAGCCCACGACGTTCGGCCTGATCGGGAGGGTCTTGGTCTGGCGGTTGGTGAAGATCGGGAGGCGGACCCGGGTGGAGCTGGGCGTGACGTCGACCGGGGGTGGCAGCGGCTCGCCGCTCGAATCGACCGGCAGGAGATCGACCGTCCGGTTGACGTCGATGCCCGACGCGTCGACCGAGAACCGGGCCTGGACCTCGGCCACCCGCTCGATGATCGAGGACGGGCCGCTGACCGTCGCCTGGGTGTCGTCGACGACGGCCGTGCCGACATCGAGCCCGCTCGGGATCGGACCGGGCACCGGCCGGACGGGGACCGTCTTGCTGATCACCGTGTCGAGGTCGACGACGATGTTGCGGGGCTCCCAGTCGAGGACCTGGACGCGGGGGTCGATCGCCTCGACCTTGACCTCGACCGACTTCCGACCCCCGGACGGGTCGACGGCGGACAGGTCGACGGTCGCCCGGAAGCTCGTGCTGTCGATCCGCAGGCCGAGGTTCTCCGGGGCGAGGTAGCGGATCTGGCGGACCGCACCCAGGTCGGACACGATCGTGATACCCCGGCCGGCGAGCCCGGTCGACTCGATCGGGACCGCGATCTCGAAGACCTTCTGGCTCGTCGATACGACGAGCCCGGCATAGAGCAGCGTCGCCAGGGCGACGGCGCCCAGCTTGAGGGGCCAGTTGTGGATGACGACCCCGAGGATCCGCCTCATCGGCCGGGTGTGCCCGTCCCGGCCGGCTCCGCCGTGGCGGCTGAGCCACTGCTCCGCGGGCTCGGCGCGCCGCCGCCCTCGGGCGGATCTTCGGCCGCCGACTGGACCTCGCCTCCGGGCGGAATGGCTGGCTTGTGGGCCGCCGCCTCGCCCTTGGCCGGGCCCTCCCCGGGCGTCGAGGGGGCACGTCCGACCAGCCGGTTGAGCCCGCGCACCGCCGGGCCGGCCCGCGGCGCCGTGAGCCCGCCGCGGAGGCGGAACCGGCCTTCATCGGGCTCGGCGTGGAGCAACGCCCGGATGGCGCGGGCAAGCTGCAGCTCGCCCAGGTTCCGGACAATCCGTGCCCGCTCGACGAGGCTGACCTGGCCGTTCTCCTCCGAGACGACGACGACGACCGCATCCGTCTGCTCGGTGATGCCGAGGGCGGCCCGGTGGCGGGTCCCCAGGCGACCCGCGTTGACGGTCATCTCGGCGAGGGGCAGGAGCGCGCCGGCGGCGACGATCGTCGAGCCGCGGACGATGACCGCCCCGTCGTGGAGGGCGGTCCGGGGCATGAAGATCGTCCGGAGGAGGTCCACCGACAGCTCGCCGTGGATCATCACCCCGGTCTCGGCGATCTCCTCCAGCCCGGTGTCCCGCTCGAGGACGATCAGCGCCCCGTGACCGTCGCCGGACATGAGCGCGGCGGCCCTGGCCACGGCGTTGGCGACCTCGTCGGCTTCACTGCTCTCGGTCGGAAAGAGCCAGGCGAGCGAGCCGACCCGACCGATCCGCTCGAGCGCCCGCCGGAGCTCCGGCTGGAAGATCACGACGAGGGCCACGAGGCCGACGACCGCGCCGGCCTGCATGATCTGGGTGACGAGGCGCAGCGCCAGGGCCTGGGCCGCGAAGTAGACGACGAACAGGACCGAGACGCCGATGACAAGACGGACGGCCCGGGTCCCGCGGATCAGGCTGAACAGCCAGTAGATCAGGACCGCGGTGAGCCCGATGTCGAGTAACGTCGCGGGCCGAACCTGGTCCAGGATCGACGCGATGAGCTGCGGCATCGTTCGCCGAGTGTAGCATCGCGCCCCCGCCGCTCCCCGGCCGCGGGCGCCCGACCGCGGCCGCCCGGGCCTGGTTCAGGCGGGCCCGGCGGGCCCTGGTGGTGCCTTCAGGCCACGCTCCACGGCGAACTCGGCGATCGCCGCCCGGGCCTCGGCGTCGCCGTCAAGGTCCGCGAGGCGGGCGAGGAGATGCAGCTTCTCGGACGCGACCCCGGTCCAGCCCAACTCGACCTGGATCGCGGCGATCTCACGCTGGAGGCGGTGGTCGGCCGGGGTGACGGCCAGCAGGGCGAGGCAGGCGTCCATGGCCGCGTCGTGGCGCCCGGCCGCGCGGTGGAGGGCGGCGAGGGCAAGCAGCCGTTCGGCCGCGCCGGACAGGTCGCCGCTGTCCAGGAGGGCATCGGCGACCGCCCGCAGCACGGCCGGGTCCGGCGGGGGCGGCTCGGGCGGTGGCTCCGGCGCGGGTTCGTCGGGGCTCGGCTCCACGGCAGCCCGCGCGCCGGCAGCCGGTTCGGCCCCGGCCCGCTCCGCATCGGCCTCCGCTCCGGAAGGCGTCTCGACGGCTTCCAGGATCCGGAGGGCGCGGTCCAGCGCGTCGACGGCGGACTGGTCCGCGCCGCTGTCGCGGAGGAGGCGGCCGAGGCGCTCCATCTCGCGTCGTCGCGTCCGCAATTCGGCCAGCTCGAGCGCGCGGCGGGCGGCGTCGGCGGCATCGGTGAGGCGGTCGGCGCGCTCGAGGACGCCGGCGAGTGTCTCGAAGTCGTTGGCAGCCTCGGCCCGCCGTCCACGGTCGGCCTGGAGCTCGGCCCGGCCTCGCAGGGCGGCCTCGTCCTCGGGAGCGAGCGACAGCGCCATCGCGTAGGCGGCGAGCGCCTCGTCCGGTCGCTGGAGGCGGCCGAGCACGCTGCCGAGGCTGGCATAGGGCAGGGCCCGGTCCGGGGCGATCGTGGCGGCGGCACGGTAGGCGGCCTCGGCCACGTCGAGGCGACCGCGGAGCGCCGCGACGTGACCCCGCCGGAGGGCGTCCTTGTACCGCTCGTAGAGGCCCTGGCTCATCCGGGCTGCATCCTACCCCGCGTCGCCGAGGAGCTCGACGAGGAGGCCCTTTTGGACATGCAGGCGGTTCTCCGACTGGGCGAAGATTAGACTGCGCGGTCCGTCCATCACCTCGGAGGTGATCTCCTCGCCCCGATGGGCCGGCAGGCAGTGCATCACCCGGGCGCCCGGGCCGGCGACCGCGCAGAGGGCCTCGTTGACCTGGAACGGGGCGAACGCGACCCGGCGCTGCTCGACCTCCGCCTCCTGACCCATCGAGGCCCAGGCGTCGGTGTAGATGACGCTCGCCCCGTCGACGGCGGCCAAGGGATCCGTGCCGACGACGACTCGGCCGCCCTCGACCGCGGCGAGCGCCGTCGCCCGGGCGATGACGTCGGAGTCGGGCTCGTACCCCGGGGGGTGGGCGAGGCGGACCTCGACGCCCTGGCCGGCACCGACGAGGGCCAGCGAATGGAAGACGTTGTTGCCGTCGCCGACGAAGGCGACCACCAGCCCCTCGAGGCTCCCGTACGCCTCGCGCAGGGTGAAGACGTCCGCGAGCGCCTGGCAGGGATGCTCGTGCAGCGTCAGGGCGTTGATCACCGGGACGTCGGCCGCCGCGGCCAGCCCGACGGCGATCGCCTGATTGCCGGTCCGAATGACGATCCCGTCGACGAAGGCCTGCAGGTTGCGGGCGACGTCGGCCACCGACTCGCGGACCCCCCAGCCGACGTTGCCCGAGGTCAGCTGGATCGCCCCACCTCCGAGCTGGAGCATGCCGGCCTCGAAGGTCACCCTCGTCCGCAGGCTCGGCCGCTCGAAGAGCATGGCCAGGGTTCGTCGAACAAGGGGTGGCCGCTCATGGCGGCGGGCGACGGCAAACTCGGCCTTGAGGTCCGTCGCTGTCGCGAACACCCGCCTGACCTCGTCGGGCGAGAGGTCGCCGCCGCTGAGGAGATCCCGCCCCCGAAGCGATGGATCCGTGGCCGTCATGCGGGAACTCTAGCCGCCGCGGCGGCGGGCCACGCCGCCGGGGCAGCAGGCAACGCCGCCGGCGACCGGCCAGGTGCGCCGCTACCGCTTCGTGTACTGGGGGGCTTTTCGGGCCCTCTTGAGCCCGTACTTCTTGCGCTCCTTCATCCGCGGGTCGCGGGTCAGGAGGCCGGCCTGGCGGAGGGGCAAGCGATGGCTCTCGGGGTCCAGCTCGAGGAGGGCCCGGGCGATCCCATGACGGATCGCGCCGGCCTGGCCTGTCACGCCGCCGCCTTCGACCTTGATCATCGCGTTGAAGCGACCCTCCGTGCCGGTGACCCGGAAGGGCATTCGCACGTCGGACTCGTCGATGGCGTTGCCGAAGTGCTCGAGGAGCGAGCGGCCGTTGACGACGATCTCACCTTCGCCGGGGAGCAGTCGCACGCGGGCCACGGCGGTCTTCCGACGGCCCGTTCCGGAGTTGAAGGCAGGGGTTGACATGGCAGGTTCCTCCGTCAGGCGAGCGGCTCAGGCCGCTGGGCCTGATGGGGATGGTCGTTGCCGGCGTAGATCTTGAGCTTCCGGAGCTGCTGCGCCCCGAGGCGGGTCCGGGGGAGCATGCCCTTGACGGCACGGCGGACGACTTCCTCGGGTCGTCGCTCCATGAGCTTGCCGAGGGATTCCGCCTTGAGTCCCTGGGGGTGGCCGCTGTGCCGGATGTAGAGCTTGCTCTCGACCTTGTCCCGGCTGACCTCCACCTTGGCCGCGTTCAGGACGATGACGTGATCGCCGGTGTCGAGGTGCTGGGTATAGGTCGGCTTGTGCTTGCCGGAGAGGACGCGGGCGACCTGCGTCGCGAGGCGGCCGAGCGTCTGGCCTGTGGCGTCCACGACGAACCAGCGTCGCTCGATCTCGCTCTCCCGGACCGTGAAGGTCTTGGCGTTCATCGTTCCTCGTCTTCTCCGCTGCTCCGCCTCCGGCGCCGTCCCAGGACGACGCGCCGAAGGCACACGCCCCGCGCCGGGGCTGCCGCTCCACCCAGAGCCGGTCGTCGCTCGGCAAGTGCCGCGGCGACCGCGGTCTCGTCAATCTTGCCCCTCCCGACGGCGAGAAGCGCGGCGACCATTCGCCGAACCATCCCGCGCAGGAAGGCGTCGGCCCGGATGTCGATCGTGACCTGCCTCCCGGTTCGACGGACCCGCACGTGATGCACGTTCCTGACCGGCTGGGGATCGGCCCCGCCGAAGGCCGTGAAGTCGTGACGACCCTCGAGGATCGTCCCGGCTCGGGCCATCGCGTCCACGTCCAGGTCGGTCCGCACCCAGAGCGCCGTGCGCTCCCGGAGCGGGCTCCGCGGCCCGTTCCAGACGGTGTAGCGGTACTCCCGGTACCGCGCCGCGTAGCGGGGGTGGAAGCCCCGGGCTGCTCGTCGGACATCGCGAACCGCAACGTCCGGTGGCAGCAGCCCGTTCAGGGCCCCGGCCAGCTCGGCCGCCGAGAGTCGCCCCGCGTAGGAGAAGGCGATCACCTGCCCCGACGCATGGACTCCGGCGTCCGTTCGGCCCGCGCCATCGACGGCCTGCCTGACCCCTCCCGAGAGAGTGGCCAGCGCCTCCTCCAGCGCTCCCTGGACGGTCCGGGAACCAGCTTGGGCCTGGAACCCGGCGAACTCCGTGCCATCGTATTCAACCGTCGCGCGGAAGCGCGGCGGGGCGCCCTCTCGAGCGCCAGTACTTCGTGTCGTTGCTACTCGCCGCTCAGCCGAGCTCGATGCAAGGCGCCGTCGAGCGTCGGACGCGAGCGCACTCCAACGTGCGTGAGCGCCGAAGCGCGGGCGGCAACGCCGCAGCGAGCCGGATCAGCGGCGACCATCAGACCAGCTCGAGCTGGACCATCTCGGCGGCGTCGCCCGAGCGCTGGCCGATCTTGACGATCCGGGTGTAGCCGGACGTCCGGTCGGCGTACTTCGGGGCGATCTCGTCGAACAGCTTGTTGACGACGAGCGGCTCGTTCGGGAACTGCGAGACGACCGTTCGCCGGGCGGCGAGGTCGCCGCGCTTGGCGAGCGTGATCACCCGCTCGACCCGACCCTGGACCTCCTTGGCCTTGGCCTCGGTGGTCTTGACCCGCTCGTAGCGGAGGACCGAGACGGTCAGGTTCTTGAAGAGCGCAAGCCGGGGACCCGTCTTGCGGCTGAGCTTCCGCCCGTCGATCCGGTGGGCCACGTCAGGCGTCCTCGCCCCCGAACGCGGGCATCGCCGCCTCGTCCTCGGCGCCCTCGGCCTCGCCCTCGACGTCGCCCTCGAAGTCCGACGGCTCCGTCTCCGGCAGGATGAAGCCGCGCATCCGGAGCCGCTCCTTCATCTCGTCGAGCGACTTCTTGCCGAAGTTGCGCATCCGGAGAAGGTCGTCGTCCTTGAGCTGGAGGAGCTGGCCGACCTTGACGATGTTGTTCCGCTTGAGGGAGTTGTAGGCCCGCATCGGCAGGTCCAGCTCCTCGATCGGCATGTCGAGCATGTTCGGGGGGAGCTGGGGCACGCCGTTCCCGGCCTGCTCGCCGGGCAGCGGTGCCTGGCCGATCGTGATGAACGGCCGGAACTGCTCGACGAGGATGCCGGCGGCCCGGCTGAGGGCCTCCTCCGGACCGATCGTGCCGTCGGTCTCGATCTCGATCGTGAGCTTGTCGAAGTTGGTCACCTGGCCGACGCGCATGCTCTCGACCCAGTAGTTGACCTTCCGGACCGGGGTGAAGATCGCGTCGACGGCGATGACCCCGATCGGCAGGGCCTCGGAGCGCTCGGCCCCGAGATAGCCCACGCCGCGCTCGACGGTGAGGTCCATCTCGATCGTCACGTCGTCCGAGTCGAGGGTCATCAGGACGAGGTCCGGGTTGACGATCTCGACGTCGGCCGACTCCAGCAGATCGGCGGCCAGGACCGGCCCGGCGCCGCTCTTGGTGAGGCGGAGCTGGACGGGATGCGTGGCGAAGCTCTTCAGCCGCAGCTTCTTGACGTTCAGGACGATCTGGGTCACGTCCTCCTTGACGCCCGGGATCGTGGAGAACTCCTGGTAGACGTCACGGATCTGGATGGACGTGACCGCGGCCCCCTCGAGCGACGAGAGGAGGACGCGCCGGAGGGCATTGCCGAGGGTGACGCCGTAGCCGGCCTGGAGGGGGCCGGCCTCGTACTTGGCGTACGTGCCGACTTCCTCGACAGGCTCGATCTGCGGGCTCTCGAGTTCGATCATGGGTGGGCGTTACCTCGAGTAGTACTCGACCACGAGCTGCTCGTTGAGATCGAGCGGCATCTGGTCGCGGCGGGGCAGGCTGACGACGGAGCCCGCCAGGCGGGCTGGCTCCAGGCTGAGCCACTCCGGCGCCTGGTGGGAGCGGAGGGTCTCCTTGGCGGTCTTGAACGGCTCGCGCTCGCGATGCGACTCCCGCACCTCGATCCGGTCGCCGAGCTTCACGCCGAACGACGGGACGTCCGTGGCCACGCCGTTGACCGCGAAGTGGCCGTGGTTGACGAGTTGGCGGGCCTGGGCCCGAGAGCTCGCAAAGCCGAGCCGGAAGACGACGTTGTCGAGGCGGGTCTCGAGCGACCGGAGCAGGTACTCGCCGGTCACGCCGGTGTGGGTCTCGGCTTCCGCGAAGTAGTTCTGGAACTGCCGCTCGAGGACGCCGTAGACGCGGCGGACCTTCTGCTTCTCGCGCAGCTGGATGCCGAAGTCGCCCATCTTGCGGCGGCGGACGCCGTGCTGACCGGGCGGGCTCGGGCGGCGCTCGAAGGCGCACTTCTTGGTGTAGCAACGCGAGCCCTTCAGGAAGAGCTTGGCGCCCTCCCGGCGGCAGAGGCGGCAGACGGATGCGGTATATCGAGCCATCGGTCCTGTCTCAGACCCGGCGCCGCTTCGGGGGGCGGCAGCCGTTGTGTGGGATGGGCGTGACGTCGGTGATCGCGGTGACCTCGAGGCCGGCCGTCTGGAGCGAGCGGATCGCCTGCTCGCGACCGGCGCCGGGCCCCTTGACGTAGACCTCGACCTGGCGCATGCCGTGCTCCATCGCCTTGCGGGCGGCGATCTCGGCGGACATGGCGGCGGCATAGGGCGTGCTCTTCCGGGAGCCCTTGAAGCCGGCCACGCCGGCCGAGCCCCAGGCGATCACGGCGCCGCCGAGATCGGTGATGGTGATGATCGTGTTGTTGAACGACGCCTGGACGTGGACGTGCCCCTGGGGGACGTTCTTCTTCTCCCGGCGACGCTGCTTGACGGCCCGCTTCCGTTCAGCCATGCGCCTCGTTCTTCCTCGTCTCTCGTGTCACTGTCACTTGGTGGCCTTGCGGCGCGAGCCGACGGTCCGCTTGGGTCCGCGCCGCTGCCGGGCGTTGGTCTTCGTCCGCTGGCCCCGGACCGGCAGGTTCCGACGATGCCGGAGGCCGCGGTAGGAGCCGATCTCGATGAGCCGCTTGACATTGAGCGCCACCTCGCGGCGGAGGTCGCCCTCCACCTTGTAGCGGCGATCGATGAGCTCGCGCAGCCGGTTGACCTGCTCCTCGGTCAGATCCCGGACCCGGGTGTCCGCGTTGACGTTCGTCTGGGTCAGGATCTTCTGGGACGTCGGCAGGCCGATCCCGAAGATGTAGGTGAGGGCGACCTCGACCCGCTTCTCGCGCGGAATGTCGATGCCGGCGATGCGTGCCATCGGACTGCTACCCCTGCCGCTGCTTGTGCTTCGGGTTGGTGCAGATGACCATCACGGTCCCGTGGCGGCGAATGACCTTGCAGTTGTCGCAGCGGGCCTTGACGGAGGCTCTGACTTTCAACGGTTCCTCGCGCGGTTGCCGCCCGCCACCGGCGGGCGTCGTGTCGTTACTTGAGTCGGTAGGTGATCCGGCCGCGGGTCAGGTCGTACGGTGACAGCTCGACCCGGACGCGGTCGCCGGGCAGGATCCGGATGAAGTTCATCCTGAGCTTGCCGGAAATGTGGGCCAGCACCCGGTGTCCGTTCTCGAGCTCGACCGCGAACATGGTGTTCGGGAGCGGCTCGAGAACCGTCCCTTCGACTTCGATCGCGTCTCGCTTCGCCACGGGCGGAGATGGGTCCCTTTCTCACCACGAGTGCCGGCCCCGGCGGGCCGACACACGAACGCGCAGCATATCAGATCCAACCACGATCGAGCAACCGCGGCAGGCATGGCGACCCGCGGCCGGGCGCCCCGCGGCCCCCTCGTCCTCAGATCGTCGTGAGGATCTCGGGTCCATGATCCGTCACGGCGATCGTGTGCTCGAAATGGGCCGCCAGGGAGCCATCGGCGGTGACGACGGTCCAGTGGTCGGGCATGACCTCGACGTCGCCGCGACCGAGGGTGAACATCGGCTCGATGGCGAGGCAGATGCCGGGCTGGAGCTCGAGGCCCCGGGAGCCGGTCCGATAGTTCGGGACCTGGGGATCCTGGTGCATCTCCGTCCCGATGCCGTGGCCGACGAACTGGCGGACGATGCCGTAGCCGTGCTCACGACCGATGTCCTCGACGGCGCCGGAGATGTCGCCGACGCGGTTCCCGGGCACGGCCGCCGAGATCCCGGCGAGCATCGCCAGTCGGGTGGCGGTGATGAGATCCATGACCTCGGGCGCCGTCTCGCCGACGACGAACGTCCGCGCCGCGTCGCCGTGCCAGCCGTCGACGATGGCGCCGACGTCGACCGACACGAGCTGGCCCTCGCGAACGACCCGCTCGCCGGGAATGCCGTGGACGACCTCGTTGTCGATCGAGATGCAGGTGCTCGCGGGAAAGGCCGCCGGGCCGCGGCCGTAGCGACCGCCCCCGAGATAGCCCTTGAACGAGGGGGTCCCGCCGGAGGCCCGGATGTGTTGCTCGGCGAGGCGGTCGAGGTGGCCGGTCGTCACGCCCGGCTTGATCTCCCCCTCGACGAGGGCGAGGACCTCGGCCACGATGCGCCCGGCGCGGCGCATCTGGGCGATCTCTCGCTGCGACTTCCGGGTGACCACGTCAGGGCCGGCCCGCGCTTCCGGCCCCGAGGGCCTCGAGGAGGCGGGCCGAGACCTCGGCGATCGGGAGCCGGCCGTCGACCGTCCGCAGGGCCGCGGTCGAGCGGTAGTGCTCGACCACCGTGTCCAGGTCGGCCAGCTGGCTTGCCAGCCGGGCCCGGATCGTCTCCGGCCTGTCGTCGTCGCGCTGGACGAGGGGCGACCCGTCGATGTCGCAGATGCCGGGTGTCCGGGGCGGGTTGGTGTCCACGTGGTAGGGATGCCCCGCTGCCCGGCAGACCCAGCGCCCGGACAATCGTTCGACGAGCTCGTCGGCCGGCATGTCGATGAGGAGGGCGGCATCGACCATCGCGCCGCGCCCGGCAAGGAACGCATCAAGAGCCTGCGCCTGGACTGCCGTCCGCGGGAAGCCGTCCAGGATGGCTCCCGAGCGCGCGTCGTCGTGGCCGAGACGCTTCTCGAGGATCCGGATCGTCACCTCGTCGGGGACCAGCCGACCGGCGTCCATATAGCGCTTTGCCTCCAGCCCGACCGGACTGCCCTCCCGGACGGCCGCCCGGAAGAGGTCGCCGGTGGCGATGTGCGGGAGCCCGAGCGCGTCCCGCAGGACGGCGGCCTGTGTGCCCTTGCCGGCCCCGGGCGGCCCGAGCAGGACGATCAGCGTCATCGTGCGCCGTCCCGGGCGGGCCATCCCATCGGCCTCGCTTCGGCGCGCTCCCGCACGCACGTCGGAGTGCTCTCCCCGCGGGGCTCGCCTGCGCCTTGGCCTGGCCGCGCCGAGGTCGGCGCGACCGACTCCGGAGTGCCAGTCATCAGCGGATGAATCCCTCGTAGTTGCGCATCATCAGCTGGGCCTCGATCTGCTTCATCGTCTCGACGACGACCGACACGACGATCAGGAGGCCGGTGCCGCCGAGGGCCACCCCCTTGAGGTTCGGGTCGAGGACGCCGGCGATGACCGGGCCGACGGCAACGACGCCGAGGAAGAGGGCCCCGGCGATCGTGATCCGCGAGACGACCCGGGCGAGGTAGTCCTGCGTTGGACGGCCGGGCCGGATGCCGGGAATGAAGCCGCCGTTCTTGCGAAGCTGCTCCGCCGTCTCATCGGGCTTGAACGTGAAGGCCGTGTAAAAGTAGGTGAAGCCCACCGTCAACAGGAAGTACATGATCGCGTACTGGGGCGTGGTGGAGGACAGGAAGTTCGCGATCCCCGTTGCCACGTTCTTCACCGCCTCGACGGTCGAGTACGAGAAGTACAGGGCGAGCTGGGCCGGGAACTGCAGGATCGAGATCGCGAAGATGATCGGGATGACGCCGGCCAGGTTGACCCGCAGGGGCAGGAACGTCTGCCCGCCCTGGTACATCCGCCGGCCCCGCACCCGGCTCGCGTACTGGATCGGGATGCGGCGCTGGCCCTCCTGGATGTAGATGATCACGCCCACGGCGACGATGCCGAGGACGACGAACAGGACGATGTCGCGGAGGGGCAGGTTGCCCGACAGGACGGTCGAGACGGCGGCCGGCGCGCGGCTGACGATGCCGGCGAAGATGATGAAGCTGATGCCGTTGCCGATCCCCTTCTCGGTGATCAGCTCGCCCAGCCACATCAGGAGGACCGCCCCCGCGACCATCGTGACCATCTGGACCCACGACTGGGGGTTGCCGAGGCTGAACCCGCCGAGGATGATCCCGTCGGCGTTGAGCGCCGACAGGATGCCGAACGCCTGGAGGAAGGCCATCGGGACGGTCAGGTAGCGGGTGTACTGGTTCAGCCGCTGGCGGCCGTACTCACCCTCCCGGCTGAGGGCCTGGAGCGAGGGAATGACCCCCTGCATCAGCTGCATGATGATCGAGGCGTTGATGTACGGGTTCATCGTCAGCCCGACGACCGAGAGCTGCGACAGGCCGCCACCGGCGAAGAGGTCGAGGATGCCGAACGCGGTGTTGCGCTGGAAGAACGCGGCCAGCTGCGTGCGGTCGACGCCCGGCAGCGGGACCTGGGCCAGGAGCCGGTAGACGATCAGGATCCCGAGGACGAACAGGACCCGCCGCCGGATGTCCGGCGCCCGGAAGGCGTTGAGCAGGGATTCGAACACCGTCAGGCGTCCGCCGGGTCCGTAGCGTCCGCGGCGGCTTCCTGATCCGGAGCCGCTTCGACGGCGTCATCGGCGGGCTCGCTCGAGGCGCCCGGAGCGTCGGCTTCGGGGGCCGTCACCCGCTCGGAAGCCTCGGCCGCCTCGGTCGCGGCGGTGGCATCCGGCGGGGCATCGGCGGCAGACGTCGACTTGGGCGTGCGACCCGACCGCTTTCGAGCCGCCGGACCCTGGGCAGCGTCGGCCGGCGGGGTCGGGGCGGCGTCGGGGGTCGCGGTTCCCTCAGGTGTCGCCGCGCCCTCGGGGGTCGCCGCGCCCTCAGGTGTCGCCGCGCCCTCAGGTGTCGCCGCGCCCTCAGGGGCGGGGGCAACCTCGGGGGCCGGGGGCTTCGCCGCCCGGGACTTGGCGGCTTTCCCGGCGGTCGCCGCAGTTTCCGCCGACGCCTCCTCGGCCGGTTCGTCGGCGCCGAGCGCCGGCACGCGCTTCGTCGGAACCTCGAGCAGCGAGACGGTGCCACCGGCGGCCTCGATCTTGGCCCGGGCCGGCCCGCTGACGGCATCGGCGACGACGAAGAGCGCCGTCGAGAGCTCGCCGTTGCCGAGGATCTTCATCGGCTTGTTGAGCGAGCGGACGAGACCCGCGGCGCGGAGGATCTCCTGGTTGACGGTGATCGGGGCCAGGGCGGCGGCCTTGCCCTTCCTGGCGCCCGGCATCTCGCCCGGCTCCAGGACGCCGAGCTCGACGAGGCCGGCGATCGCCCCGACGTTCACGATCTCGTACTCGATCTTGAACGGGTTCTTGAAGCCTCGGAGCTTCGGGATCCGCTGATGGAGCGGCGTCTGGCCACCCTCGAACCAGGCCGGGACCGTGCCGCCCGCGCGAGCTTTCTGGCCCTTCGTGCCGCGACCGGCGGTCTTGCCCTGGCCCGCGGCGATGCCGCGGCCGACACGGGCCTTCTTCCGATGCGAGCCCGGCGCCGGCCGGAGGTCGTGCAGCTTCATGGCTTCTCCCGGGCGGCGCGGCCCTTGCCGCCACCGCGCTCGGCCGTGTCGCCCGCGACCTCCTCGACCGTGACGAGAAAGCGGACCTGGCGGACCATGCCTCGCGTCGCCTCGTTGTCGGCGACCTCGACCGTGCTGCCGATGCCGCGCAGCCCGAGGGCTCGGACCGTGGCCCGGTTGCGGGCGATGTGGCTGATCGTGCTCTTGACCTGGGTGACGCGCAGCTTACCGGGCACCGTCGACCTCCTCGCTCGCCGGCTGGCCCGAGATCCGGCTGCGGAGAGTCACCCCGCGGCGAGCCGACAGCTCCTCGGCGGAGTGGAGCTCGCGAAGGGCCTCGAGGGTCGCCCGGGTGACGTTCACCGGGTTCGTCGAGCCGTGGACCTTCGTCAGGATGTCGCGGATACCGGCCGATTCGACGACCGCCCGGACCGAGCCGCCGGCGATGACGCCGGTGCCCTGCGATGCGGGCCGGAGGAGGACGCTGCTCGCGGCGAACTCCCGGCGGACCTCGTGGGGGATCGTCGTCCCGACCATCGGAATCTTGATGAGGTGCTTCTTGGCGTCCTCGACGCCCTTGCGGATGGACTCGGGGACCTCGCCGGCCTTGCCCAGGCCGACGCCGACGTGGCCGGCGCCGTCGCCGACGACGACGACCGCGCTGAAGCTGAACCGCCGCCCGCCCTTGACGACCTTCGCGACGCGATTGATCTGGACGACGCGCTCCTCGAGCGCGAGCTTGTTCGGGTCGATTCGTGCCACGTCAGCTCCTTAGAAGTCGAGTCCGGCCTCGCGGGCCGCATCCGCGAGCGACTTGAGGCGCCCGTGGTACCGGTAGCCGGCTCGATCGAAGACGACGCGCTCGACGCCGGCGGTCCGAGCCCGCGCGGCGATGAGCTTCCCGACCTGGGCGGCCTCCTGCGTCTTCGTCCCCGACCCGGAGCGCAGCTCCTTCTCGAGCGAGGATGCGGCGGCCAGCGTCTTGCCGGTCGAATTGTCGATGACCTGGGCGTAGATGTGGTTGAGGCTGCGGAAGACCGCGAGTCGCGGGCGCCCGGGAACCCCCTCCATGCGGAGGCGGATCCGTTCGTGGCGCTTGCGTCGCGCGGCGCCGCGACTGGCGACCTGCGTCATTTCGCTACTTCCTATGTTCCTGGGTCGCCTCGCTGACAAACCAGGGCCGCGTTGGCGCCTGCGCGCCCTCGCTCACGCACGTTCGAGTGCGCTCGCTCGGGTGCTCGGCACCGCCTTGCCCTGCCTTCCCATCGAGGCGACGGCTCGACATTACTTCTTGGCGCCGATCTTGCCGGCCTTGCCGGCCTTGCGGCGGACGATCTCGCCGGCGTACCGGACGCCCTTGCCCTTGTAGGGCTCCGGCTTGCGGCTGGATCGAACGACCGCCGCGACCTGACCGACGAGCTCCTTGTCGATGCCGACGACGGCGAGGTGCGTCGGATTCTCCAGCTCGAACGCGATCCCGTCGGGAGGCTCGATCTCGACGGGGTGGCTGTAGCCGAGGTTGAGCTGCAGCTTCGTCCCGATGAGCGTCGCCCGATAGCCCACGCCGGTGATCTCGAGGCCCTTGCGATAGCCCGTCGTCACCCCCACGACCATGTTGTTCACGAGCGTCCGGGTCAGCCCGTGGAGCTGCCGGTGAACCTTCTGCTCGCTGGGACGGGTGACGACGAAGGCGCCCTCCTCCCGGCTCAGGAGCATGTCGGGGTGGAGCTCGCGGCTGAGGGTCCCCTTCGGGCCCTTGACCGTGACGCGGGAGCCATCGATCTCGACGTCGACTCCGGCGGGCACCGGGACTGGCATGCGGCCGATTCGGGACATCGCGGCTACCAGACGTAGGCCAGGACTTCGCCGCCGAGCTGGGCCTTGCGGGCCTGCGCGCCGGTCATGATCCCCTGGCTCGTGCTGACGATGACGATCCCGAGGCCGCCGAGGACCCGGGGAATATCGGTCTTGCGGGCATAGACGCGCAGACCCGGCTTGCTGATCCGCTTCAGCCCGGACACGACCGGCACCTTGCCGTCGACGTATCGGAGCTGGACCCGGATCGCCCGGCCCGGACCTGCCTGCTCCTCGGTCCAGTCGGCGATGAAGCCTTCGGCCTTGAGGATCCGGGCGATCTCGCGCTTCGTCCGGGAGGCCGGCACGACGACTTCGGTGTGGCGAGCCCGGGAGGCGTTGCGGACCCGGGTGAGCATGTCCGCGATGGGATCTGAGATGTTCATGGTCTGCCCTACCAGCTCGACTTCGTCACGCCTGGCAGCTCGCCCTGGAGGGCTCGCTCGCGGAAGCAGATCCGGCACAGCGCGAATCGGCGCATGAAGGCCCGCGGGCGCCCGCACACGAAGCAGCGGTTGTAACCCTGGACGGGGTGCTTGGGGGTCCGCTTCGCCTTGGCGATCATCGACTTCTTGGCCACGTGTCTTCCCTCCCCGCCTACGAAGCGAAGGGCATGCCGAGGAGCTCCAGCAGGCGCCGGGACTCCTCGTCGGTCTTCGCCGTCGTCACGATGCTGATCTCCAGCCCGCGGAGACGGTCCACCTTGTCGTAGTCGATCTCGGGGAACGCGATCTGCTCCCGAAGACCGATGGAGTAGTTGCCGCGTCCGTCGAACGCCCGGCCCGGGACGCCCCGGAAGTCACGGATCCGGGGCAGGGCCAGGAGCGTGAAGCGGTCCAGGAAGTCCCACATCCGTTGGCCTCGCAGCGTCACCTTGAGCCCGATCGGGTTGCCCGTCCGGACCCGGAACTGGGCGATCGAGCGCTTGGCCTTGGTCACGATCGGGCGCTGTCCGGTGATCGCCGCGACGTCGCCCGAGGCCGCGTCGATGGCCTTGGCGTTCGTCAGGGCCTCGCCGAGACCGACGTTGACGACGATCTTGTCGAGGCGCGGGACCTCCATCGGGTTGCCGTAGCCGAACTGCTTCTGGAGGGCCGGGACGACTTCCGCCAGGTAGCGGTCCCGGAGTCGGCTGGCGATCATCCGGTCACCTCCAGGGCCTCGCCGCAGTGGGCGCAGACGCGGATTCGATGGCCGTCATCCAGGGTGGTGTGACCGATCCGGGTGGGTCGATCGCACTTCGGGCAGACGAGCATCACCTTCGAGACGTCGAGGGGCATGGCCAGATCCAGGATCCCGCCCTGCTGGATCTTCGGCATGCGATCGGTGCGGCCGCTCGTCTGGCGGGGCTTCGTGTGGCGCTTGGCCACGTTGAGCCCCTCGACGACCACCGCCACGCCGCTCGTCGGGGTGCCCCGCCGATAGGCCACCCGCAGGGCGCCGCGGCTGGCAGTCCGGCGGATGACGCGCTCGACCACCCCCCGCTTGCCGGTGTCCTTGCCGGCGATGACGACGACGGTGTCGCCCTTGCGGATCTCGGGGACGCGGGTGCGGCGGTCGTGCTCGTGGACCCGGTCGGCCATCACAGCACCTCCGGAGCGAGCGACACGATCTTCATGTAGTTGCGGTCCCGAAGCTCGCGGGCCACCGGCCCGAAGATCCGGGTGCCGCGGGGATTGCCCTGGTTGTTGATGAGGACGGCGGCGTTCTCGTCGAACCGGATGTAGCTGCCGTCGGGCCGGCCGTACTCCTTGGCCGTCCGGACGATGACCGCGCGAACGACGTCGCCCTTCTTCACCGCGGCGTTCGGGATCGCCTGCTTGACGCTGGCGATGATGACATCGCCCACGCCGGCGGTCGTCTTGAGCGAGCGGCCCATGACCCGGATGCACTGGATCGTCCGGGCGCCGGTGTTGTCGGCGACCTTGACTCGCGACTCGGGCTGGATCATGCGTCGTCCTCGGCCGGCTGGGGCCCGGGCGACGCTTCGGCCGCGTCGGGGCCGCTCGCCGCATGGCCCGCTTCGTCGCCCGCTGCATCGATCGCGCCGGCGCCCGCGGCGTCGGCCGCGTCGGCCGCGTCGTTCGAGCCGGTCTCGGCCCGCGTCCGGCCCGGGTGGGCCGCGGCATGGATCGCCTCGGAGACCTCCGCCTCTTCCTCGATCAAGGTGTCTCCCGGCGAGCCGTGCTCGCCACCGCGCGCCAGCACCTGGACGAGACGCCACCGCTTCGTGGCCGACAGCGGTCGCGACTCCTCGATGAGGACGGTGTCGCCGAGATTGGCCTCGTTGAGCTCGTCATGGGCCTTGAACTTCGTCGTCAGGCGGATGACGCGCTTGTAGAGCCGGTGCCGGGCCAGGCGCTCGACGGACACGACGATCGTCTTGTCCATCTTGTCGCTCACCACGCGACCCGTCTTCGTCTTGCGCCGGCCCCGCGTGGGGCGTGCTGCTTCGGTCATCAACTGGTCCTTCATGCCGACTTCCGGCCGGCCGGAGCCGTCCGCGCGGTGAGCCGCTCCCGCTGGACGGTCAGGATCCTGGCGATCCGTCGGCGGGTCTGCGGAATCGTGCTCGTGTCGTTGAGCTGCCTGGTCGACAGCGCGAACCGGGCGCTCCAGAGGTCCTGCTTCGCGTCGCGAAGGGCCTCCTCGAGCTCCGTGTCGGAGAGCTCCCGGACCTTACCGATGTCCATCGTCGGGACCCTCCATCAGCGCGGACTCGCGGACGACGACTCGCGTCGCGACCGGCAGCTTGTGGCTGGCCAGGCGCATCGCCTCGTTCGCCTCTTCGCGGCCGACGCCGGCCATCTCGAACAGGATCCGGCCGGGCTTGACGACGGCGACCCAGTGGTCGGGGGCACCCTTGCCCGAGCCCATCCTCGTCTCGGCCGGCTTCTTCGTGACGGGCTTGTCGGGGAAGACGCGGATCCAGATCTTGCCGCCGCGCTTGACCGAGCGGGTCATCGCCCGCCGGGCGGCCTCGATCTGCCGGCTCGTGATCCAGGCCGGTTCGAGGGTCGCCAGCCCGTATTCACCGAAGGCGACGAAGTGGCCGCCCTTGGCGACGCCGGACATCCGGCCTCGCATGACCTTGCGGTGCTTGACGCGTCGCGGCAGGAGCATCGTCAGGCCCCCTGTCCCAGGGCGACCGGCGGCGGGCCGACGGGGCGCTCGGGCGCGAAGTCACCGCGGTAGATCCAGACCTTGACCCCGATGCGGCCGTACGTCGTGTGAGCGTGAACCTGGCCGTAGCTGATGTCGGCCCGGAGGGTCCCGAGCGGGATCCGCCCCTCCTTGTCCCACTCGCGGCGGCCCATCTCGGCGCCACCGAGGCGCCCGGCGACCATGATCTTGACGCCCTTGGCACCGGCCTTCATCGAGCGCTGGATGGCCTGCTTCATCGCCTTCTTGAAGGCGATCCGACGACTCAGCTGCTGGCTGATGTTGACCGCGACGAGGTAGGCATCGAGCTCGGGCTGGCGGATCTCCTTGATCTCGAGCTTCACCTTGCGCTTCGTGAGGGCGCCGATCTGCTGGCGAAGGACCTCGACGTTCTGGCCGCCCTTGCCGATCACGATGCCGGGCTTGGCCGTGTGGACGGTGACCGTGACCTGGCCGAAGTTGCGCTCGATCTCGAGGCCGCTGACGCTGGCGTTGGCCAGCCGCTTGCCGACGAGCGCACGGATCGTGATGTCCTCCTTGAGGAGGGTCGTGTACTCCTTGTCCTGGTACCACTTGGCGGTCCAGGTGCGCGTCACCCCGAGGCGGAAGCCGTACGGGTGGACCTTGTGTCCCATCGATCAGGCCTCCCGGTTTCCGACGGTCACGGTGATGTGGGTCTGCGGCTTGTGGATCGGGAACGCCCGACCCTGGGCGCGCGGCCGCCAGCGCTTGATCGTCGGACCCTCGTCCGCGCGCGCGTCGAGGACGACCAGCTCGTCGGCCGGCAGGTTGAGGTTGTTCTCGGCGTTGGCCGCGGCGCTCTTGAGGACCTTGGCAACGTCCTTCGCCGCGTGCTGGGGCATGAACCGGAGCAGGGCGGCCGCCTCCTCCACGGACCGGCCCCTGATCACCTGGACGACCAGGCGAGCCTTTCGGGTGGAGCCACGGAGGTACTTGGCGGTGGCTGAGACTTGCACGATCCCCGCTCCTACTTCGGGCTCACGGAGCGATCGGTGTGCTTGCCGTGCCCGCGGTAGGTGCGGGTCGGGGCGAACTCACCGAGCCGGTGGCCGACCATGTTCTCGGTCACGTAGACCGGGACGTGCTTGCGGCCGTTGTAGACCGCGACGGTGTGGCCGATGAAGGTCGGGAAGATGACCGACGCCCGCGACCAGGTCTTGACGACCCGCTTCTCGTTGCGCTGGTTCATCTCCTCGATCCGGCCGAGGAGGCGGGCCTCGACGAAGGGGCCCTTCTTGATGGAACGAGACATGCTCTGGCCTCCCCGCTACTTCCGGCGCCGCGAGCGGACGATGAGCCGCGAGGTGGTCTTGCCACGTCGCGTTCGATAGCCCATCGCCGGCTTGCCCCACGGCGTCTTCGGCGGCATCCCCGTCGGGGACTTGCCCTCGCCGCCACCGTGCGGATGGTCGCGCGGGTTCATGACGACGCCCCGGACCTCCGGTCGCTGGCCCATGTGGCGGGCCCGACCGGCCTTGCCGAGGTTCTGGTTCTCGTGATCGAGGTTGCCGACCTGGCCGATGGTGGCCATGCAGCGGATGCTCACCCGGCGGACCTCGCCCGAGGGCAGGCGAACCTGGGCGTAGTCGCCCTCCTTGGCCAGGAGCTGGGCGGCGGTGCCGGCCGATCGGACGATCTGGCCGCCCTTGCCCGGGATCAGCTCGATGTTGTGGATCGTGGAGCCCAACGGGATGCGGGCGATCGGGAGGGCATTGCCGACCCTGGCCTCGGCCTCCGGCCCGGACAGGACGACGTCGCCGACCTTCAGGCCGTGGGGCAGGAGCATGTAGCGCTTCTCGCCGTCGCGGTAGTGGAGGAGCCCGATCCGCGCCGACCGGTTCGGGTCGTACTCCACGGTGGCGATGCGTGCGGGCACGCCGAACTTGTCGCGCTTGAAGTCGATCCGCCGGTAGTGGGCCTTCTCACCGCCGCCGCGGTGGCGGACGGTCAGCCGGCCGAGGTTGTTCCGGCCCGAGCCGCGCGTCTGCGGCTCGAGGAGCGGCTTGTACGGCTTGTCGGTCGTGATCTCCTCGAAGGTCGAGCGGGTCATTCCCCGCCGGCCGGGCGAGGTCGCCTTGTAGCTTCGCAGCGGCATCGCTAGACCCCCTCGAAGAACTGGATCTTCTGGCCGGGGGCCAGGGTGATGATCGCCTTGCGCCAGCCCGAGACACGGCCGACGACCCGTCCGCGACGGGTCCCGGTCACCTTCTTCCGGGGCTGCCTGGTCAGGACGTTGACGGCGACCACGGACACCTTGTCCGCCTTGTAGAGCTCCTCGATTGCCGCCTTGATCTGGATCTTGTTGGCGTCGGGATGGACGGCGAAGGTGTACTTGCCCCGGGTCGACTCGTCGATCGACTTCTCGCTGATCACCGGTCGGAGAATGATCTCGGGCGAGGTCAGCGCGCTCACAGGTACACCTCCTCGATCCGGGCGAGGGCGGGCTCCTCGATGACGATCGTGTCGGCCTTGATGAGGTCGACGACGTTGAGCGAGTCGGCCAGGATGACCTCGACCGTCGGCAGGTTTCGAGCCGAGAGCCTGAGCTGCTCGTCCGCCGCCGGGGCGACGATGAGGACGCGGCCCGTCGCCTTCAGGGCGGCGAGGACGTCGGCGAAGTCGCGGGTCTTGATCCGCTCGAGAGCGAACGTATCGACGATCCGGATCGCCTCGTCGCCGAGCTTCGCGGTCAGGGCGCCGCGGAGGGCCAGGCGGCGCATCTTCCGAGGCAGGCGCTGCTCGTACGAGCGCGGGTGCGGCCCGAAGACGGTGCCACCGCCGCGGTAGTGCGGCGCGCTCAGGGAGCCCTGCCGGGCCCGGCCGGTGCCCTTCTGGCGGTAGGGCTTGCGGCCGCCGCCACGGACCTCGCCGCGGGTCTTCGTGTCGTGCGTGCCGATGCGCCGGCCGGCCAGCTGAGCGGTCACGACCTGGTGGAGGACGGCGACGTTGACAGGCGCCGCGAAAAGCTCGTCGCTGAGCTCGACGCTGCCCACCGAGGCGCCGGACCGGTCGTAGAGGGTGGTCTGGGCCATCGGTCAGGCCTTCTTCACGAGGATGAGGCTGCCCCGGGCGCCGGGCAGGGTGCCCTGGAGCAGGAGGAGGTTCCGATCGGCGTCGGCGCTGAAGACCTTGACCTTCTTCGTCGTGGCCCGCTCATCGCCCATGTGACCGGCCATCCGGACGCCCTTGTAGACGCGCCCGGGGGTCGTGCCCGGCCCGATCGAGCCAGGTTCGCGATGGTGGTCCGAGCCGTGCGACTTTGGGCCCCGGGCGAAGTGGTGCCGCTTGATGTGGCCGGCGAAGCCCTTGCCCTTGGAGACCCCGGTCACGTCGACGAGGTCGCCGGCGGCGAAGACGTCGGTCACGGCGATCGCCTGGCCGACCTCGTAGCTCGACAGGTCGTCGGTCCGGAACTCCCGGAGGGTCGCCAGCGAGGGCAGGCCCTTGAGCTGGCCGGCCTTGGGCTTGGTCAGCTTCTTCTTCTCGTCGGTGCCGAGCTGGACGGCCGAGTAGCCGTCGCGCTCGGGCGTCCGGAGCCGGGTGACCGTGTTCGGGGCGACCTCGAGCACCGACACGGCGACCATCGTCCCGTCCTCCCGGAACATCTGCGTCATCCCGACCTTGCGGCCGATGAGTCCGATACTCATCGCTGGCCGCCGATCCGGCCCACGCCGGCGTTGGCTTCTGCGCGCGCTCGATCACGCACCGAAGTGCGCTCACTCGCGCGCTCGGCGCCGCCTTGGCCTGTGCTCGGCTGGGCGGCCAGCGTGGATGTTCTCATCACATCTTGATCTCGATGTCGACGCCGGCCGGCAGGCTGAGTCGCATCAGGGCGTCGACGGTCTTCGACGACGGGTCGAGGATGTCGACGAGCCGCTTGTGCGTCCGAATCTCGAACTGCTCGCGGCTGTCCTTGTCGATGAACGGCGACCGGATCACGGTGAACTTCTCGATCCGCGTGGGCAGAGGCACCGGGCCGACGATGTCGGCGCCGGTGCGCTGGGCCGTCTCGACGATCTGGGCCGCCGACTGATCCAGCAGTCGGTGGTCGTACGCCTTGAGGCGGATCCGGATTCGCTGCTTCGCCATTCCGGCTACTCGGCGATGCTCGTGATCGCCCCGGCGCCGACGGTCCGGCCACCCTCGCGGATGGCGAAGCGCTGGCCGGTCTCGAGGGCGATCGGGGTGATGAGCTCGACGCTCATCTCGACGTTGTCGCCGGGCATGACCATCTCGGCCCCGTCGGGCAGGCCGATCGAGCCGGTGACGTCGGTCGTCCGGAGGTAGAACTGGGGCCGGTAGCCGTTGTAGAAGGGGGTGTGGCGGCCGCCCTCCTCCTTGGTCAGGACGTAGACCTGGGCGGCGAACTTCGTGTGGGGCTTGACGCTGGCGCTCTTGGCCAGGACCTGGCCCCGCTCGATCTCCTCGCGCTCGATGCCCCGCAGGAGGCAGCCGACGTTGTCGCCGGCCCGGCCCTCGTCGAGGAGCTTCTTGAACATCTCGACGCCGGTGACGACGATCTTGCGGGTGGCCTTGATGCCGACGATCTCGACCTCGTCGCCGACCTTGACGATGCCGCGCTCGATGCGGCCGGTCGCGACGGTCCCCCGGCCCTTGATCCCGAAGACGTCCTCGACCGGCATGAGGAAGGGCCGGTCGATCGCCCGCTCGGGGGTCGGGATGTAGGAGTCGACCGCGTCCATGAGCTCCTGGATGCAGGCGTAGGCCGGGTCGGCCGGGTCGTCGCCGGCCTCGAGGGCCTTCAACGCGGAGCCGCGGATGACCGGGACCTCGTCGCCCGGGAAGTTGTTCTTCGTCAGGAGCTCGCGGACCTCGAGCTCGACGAGGTCGAGGAGCTCGGGGTCGTCGACGGCGTCGACCTTGTTGAGGAAGACGACGATGTAGGGGACCTCGACCTGG
The DNA here is from genome assembly GCA_963719145.1 of uncultured Chloroflexia bacterium. Classification (GTDB taxonomy): domain Bacteria; phylum Chloroflexota; class Limnocylindria; order Limnocylindrales; family CSP1-4; genus UBA5189. The sequence continues at coordinate 1,321,505 of CAVRAX010000001.1, read as the reverse complement.
CGGGCCAGGAGGATGTGCTCGCGGGTCTGGGGCATCGGCCCGTCGGTCGCGGCGACGACGAGGATGGCCCCGTCCATCTGGGCCGCGCCGGTGATCATGTTCTTGATGTAGTCGGCGTGGCCGGGGCAGTCGACGTGGGCGTAGTGGCGGGCGTCGGTCTCGTACTCGACGTGGGCGATCGCGATCGTGATCCCCCGCTCCCGCTCCTCGGGCGCGTTGTCGATCGAGTCGAAGGCGCGGTACTCCGCCTCGCCCTTCAGGGCCAGGTACTTCGTGATGGCCGCCGTCAGGGACGTCTTGCCATGGTCGATGTGGCCGATCGTGCCGATGTTCACGTGCGGCTTGGTTCGCTCGAACTTCTTCTTGGCCATCGTCTTGGCTGCTCCTGGCTCGTATCGACTGCCGGGTTAGGAAACGCGGGACTTGGCGACGAGCTCCTGGGCAAGATTGCCCGGGACCTCGGCGTAGTGGGACAGCTCCATCGAATAGCTCGCCCGGCCCTGGGTCATCGACCGCAGGTCCGTGGCGTAGCCGAACATCTCGGCCAGCGGGACGGCCGCGCGGACGACCGTCGTCGACCCGCGGGCCTCGCTGCCCTCGAGGTGGCCGCGGCGGCTGTTCAGGTCGCCGATGACGTCGCCCATGAACTGCTCGGGCAGGGTCACCTCGACCCGCATCATCGGCTCGAGGATCGTGGGGCTGGCCTTTTCGACGGCGTCCTTGACCGCCATCGAGGCGGCGATCTTGAAGGCCATCTCCGAGGAGTCGACCTCGTGGTAGTGGCCGTCGTGGACGGTGGCCTTCACGTCGACCATCGGGTAGCCGGCGTAGACGCCGGTCTCGACGGTCTCGCGGATGCCGGTCTCGACGGCCCGCATGAACTCGCGCGGGATCGCCCCGCCCACGATCTTGTCGACGAACTCGAAGCCGGCGCCCTTCTCGTTCGGCTCAAGCGTCAGGATCACGTGGCCGAACTGGCCCTTGCCGCCCGTCTGACGGACGAAGCGGCCGTTACCCTCCGCTGCCCGCCGGATCGTCTCCCGGTAGGAGACCTGCGGGCGGCCGACGTTGGCGGCGACCTTGAACTCGCGGACCATCCGGTCGACGAGGACGTCGAGATGGAGCTCGCCCATCCCGGCGATGAGCGTCTCGCCGCTCTCGGGGTCGGTCTTGACCCGGAACGTCGGGTCCTCCTCGGCCAGGCGCTGGAGGGCGATGCCCATCTTGTCCTGGTCGGCCTTCGTCTTCGGCTCGATCTTGACCTCGATGACCGGCTCGGGGAACGAGATCGTCTCGAGCAGGATCGGGTGGGCCGGGTCGGCGAGGGTGTCGCCGGTGTAGGTGTCCTTCAGGCCGACGATCGCGGCGATGTCGCCGGCGTAGGCCTCGTCGATCTCCTCGCGGTGGTTGGCGTGCATCTGGAGGATCCGGCCGACCCGCTCCTTCTTGCCCTTCGCCGTGTTGAGCACGTATGAGCCCGCCTTGAGCGTGCCCGAGTAGACCCGGAAGAAGGCGAGCTTGCCGACGAACGGGTCGGCCGCGATCTTGAAGGCCAGGGCCGAGAAGGGCTCCTTGTCGTCGACCGTCCGAAGGAGCTCCTCGTCCGTGCCCGGCCGGAGACCGATCGTCGGCGGGACGTCGAGCGGCGACGGGAGATAGTCCGTCACGGCGTCGAGCATCGGCTGGATGCCCTTGTTCTTGAGGGCCGACCCGCCCAGGACCGGGACGAACTTCGACTGGAGGGTCCCCAGGCGGAGGCCGTGGCGGATCTCCGCGACCGTCAGCTCCTCGCCCTCGAGGTACTTGTGGGTCAGCGCGTCGTCCGCATCGGCGACGGCCTCGATCATCGCCTCGCGATGGCGGGCCGCCTCCGCCCGGAGGGCCTCGGGCACCTCGACGACGTCGATCTGGCTGCCGAGGTCATCGCGGTACATGATCGCCTTCATCTCGACGAGGTCGATCATGCCCTCGAACGTGTCCTCCGAGCCGATCGGGATCTGGATCGGCACCGGCCGCGCGCCGAGGCGATCGACGATCATCCCGACGCAGCGCCAGAAGTCGGCGCCCGTCCGGTCGAGCTTGTTGATGAAGCAGATCCGCGGGACCGAGTAGCGGTCGGCCTGCCGCCAGACGGTCTCCGACTGGGGCTCGACGCCGGCGACACCGTCGAAGACGACGACCGCGCCGTCGAGGACGCGGAGGCTCCGCTCGACCTCGACAGTGAAGTCCACGTGCCCGGGCGTATCGATGATGTTGATACGATGATCGTTCCAGTAGCAGGTCGTTGCCGCGGCCGTGATGGTGATGCCGCGCTCCTGCTCCTGGGGCATCCAGTCCATCGTGGCCGCGCCCTCGTGGACCTCGCCGAGCTTGTAGATCTTCTTGGTATAGAAAAGGATCCGCTCGGTGACGGTGGTCTTCCCGGCGTCGATGTGGGCGATGATCCCGATGTTCCGCGTGCGCGCGAGCGGAACCAGCCGTGTCACGTGCCGTACCTTCCCGGGTCTACCACTTGAAGTGGCTGAAGGCCTTGTTGGCCTCGGCCATCTTGTGCGTGTCCTCGCGGCGCTTGACCGCCGCGCCGAGGCCGTTCATCGCGTCGACGAACTCCCCGGCGAGCTTCTCGCTCATGCTCTTGCCGCTCCGCTTGCGGGCGGACTGGACGAGCCAGCGGACACCGAGCGAGAGGCGCCGGTCGCCCCTGATCTCGACGGGGACCTGGTAGGTCGCGCCGCCGACGCGGCGGGGCTTGACCTCGATGATCGGGGTCGCGTTGCGAAGCGCCGCCTCGAGGACCTCGAGGCCCGGCCGCTTGGCCTGGAACTCGGCCCGGGCCAGGGCCTGGCGGAGGATCCGCTCGGCCAGGTTGCGCTTGCCTTCCTTCATGAGCTTGGCGTGGAAGCGGGCCGTCGTCCGGTTCACCGGAATCTGCTCGTACTTCGCCTTGCGGGGCGTGCTCGTCCGGCGGGGCATCAGATCCGTCCCCCGATGGCCGGCGTCGCCTTGGCGCCGTACTTGCTCCGACCCTGCTTGCGGTCACGGACGCCGGCGGCATCGAGGGCGCCGCGGATGATGTGGTACTTGACGGAGGGCAGGTCGCGGACGCGGCCGCCCCGAACGAGGACGACCGAGTGCTCCTGGAGGTTGTGGCCGATTCCCGGGATGTAGGCCGTGACCTCCATCTGGTTCGTCAGGCGCACGCGGGCGATCTTGCGAAGCGCCGAGTTCGGCTTCTTGGGCGTCATCGTCCGAACCTGCAGGCACACGCCGCGCCGCTGGGGCGCTCCCGGAATCGGGACCTGGCGCTGACGCAGGCTGTTCCAGTTCTTGCGCATCGCGGGGGCCTTGATCTTCTGGATCCGGGGCCGCCGGCCGTGACGCACGAGCTGGCTGATTGTCGGCACGAAGACGCTGCTCCTTTCGATTGGTCGGTCAGTGGCGGTCCGGGGACCGCGGGTCGTTTCTTCGCGGGGTCGGGGACCCTCGCCGAGGACCCGTTCCATCCATCGATGGGGGCTCCGCTGGGCCCGTCGCCGACGACACGTCGGACGGGCTCCCCATTCGGAGCCACGATCGCGGAGTGTATCAATCGGCCCGAACGTGTGTCAAACGTGGATGGGCGCGGGGCGGCCCGCCGGAAGGCCCCGCGCAGCGGGGCCCCGGACGGGCCGCGATCAGGCCTTCTCGGGCTCCTCTGTCTTCTCGGCCTCGCCCTGCAGGAGCGGGTTGCGGTCGGGGTCGATCTCCTCGCCCCCCGAGCCCGCCTCCGTCAGGAACGGGTTGAACTCGTCGTCGTCGGAGCCGGCGATCTTGGCCGCGCGGGCGAGGCCCGCCGCGTCGTCCTCCACCGGCCGCGGGCTGCCGTCCTCGAGGAACGGGTTGTACGCGGCAGCACCCTCCTCGAGGCTCTCGCCGGCGAGGGCTTCGATGGCCGCCCGGCGCTCGCGCTCCTTGCGGGCCGCGAGGTTGGCCGGCGCCCCGGACCCGGCCGGGATGAGCTTGCCGATGATGACGTTCTCCTTGAGCCCGATCAGGTGATCCTTCGAGCCGTTGATCGCGGCCTCGGTGAGCACCCGGGTCGTCTCCTGGAAGGACGCCGCGGCCAGGAAGCTCGAGGTATTGAGGGATGCCTTCGTGACGCCGAGCAGGACGGTCTGCGCGGTGGCCGGCTCGCCACCTTCGGCCAGGACGCGGTTGTTGACCTCCTCGAAGTCGAGGCGATCGATGAGCTCGGTCGGCAGCAGCTCGCTGTCGCCGGGCTGGTCGATCCGGACCTTGCGGAGCATCTGCCGGACGATGATCTCGATGTGCTTGTCGTTGATCGTGACGCCCTGGCTCCGGTAGACCTTCTGGACCTCCTTGACGAGGTAGCGCTGGACGGCGTCGCGACCGCGCGTGTCGAGGTACTCCTGCGGGTTGATCGGCCCGTCGGTGATCGGGTCGCCGGCGCGGACGTCCTGGTTGTCGTCGACGAGGAGCCGGGCATTGTGGGGGATGCCGTACTCGCGCTCGACGATGTCCTCGGCCCTGACGACGAGGCCGTCGTCGGTGCGGGCGAGGAAGCCCTGGACCGGGGAGCTGATCTCGACCTCGCCGTCGGCTCCGCGGGCGACGACCTGACCGGCCTCGACGAGGTCGCCGGCGGCGGCCAGCAGCTCCGTGCCGTCGGGGACGGCGAGAGCCGAGTCGTACGATTCCCGGCTGGTGACCTTGACCTTCGTCCCGGCATCGGACCGCAGGATCGAGACCGCCCCGTCGATGTGGCTGATCTCGGCCTTGCCCTTGGGGACGCGGGCCTCGAACAGCTCCTCGACCCGGGGCAGGCCGGCCGTGATGTCCAGCCCGGCGACGCCGCCGGTGTGGAACGTCCGCATCGTCAGCTGCGTGCCCGGCTCACCGATCGACTGCGCGGCGATGATCCCGACCGCCTCACCGACGCCGACCGGCTCGCCGGTGGCGAGGTTGCGGCCGTAGCAGCGGCGGCAGACGCCGTAGCGCGCCTCGCAGGTCAGCGGTGAGCGAACGAGGACCTCGTCGATCCCGGCCGCCTCGATCGCCGACGAGATCTCCTCGGTGATCATCTCGTTCCGGTCCACGAGGAGCGGCGGATTCTTGGCCTTTGAACGCGGGTCCGGAAGGGGCGCCGCCGAGAGGCGGCCGACGAGCCGCTTTCGGTACTCGTCCCTGACCTGCGCCCGGGTGCCGTCATCCACCGCCGGCCAGGTGGCGCCGGTCATGTCGGCCGTGTCGGCGGCCGTGATCCAGCTCCCCTCCTCCGTGCCGCAGTCCTCGTCCCGAGTGATGACATCCTGGGCAACGTCGACGAGGCGCCGGGTGAGGTAGCCCGAGTCGGCCGTCCGGAGCGCCGTGTCGGCGAGGCCCTTGCGGGCGCCGTGGGTGCTGATGAAGTACTCGAGGACGGACATGCCCTCGCGGAAGTTGCTCCGGACGGGAACGTCGATGATCCGACCGGACGGGTCGGCCATCAGGCCGCGCATGGCGCCGAGCTGGCCGATGTTGCCCTTGTTTCCGCGGGCGCCGGAGTCGGTCATCATCCGCAGCGAGTTGTCCTCGGGCAGCGTCGCCATCATCGCGTCGGAGACGTCCTTCGTCGTCCGCTGCCAGAGCTCGACGACCTGTTCGTAGCGCTCGTCCTCGGTGATCAGGCCGCGCTGGAACTGCTTGTCGATGTCGGTGACGGCGGTGTCGGTGGCGGCCAGCCGCGCAGCCTTGTCGGTCGGCGTGACGATGTCCCACAGGCCGATCGTCATGCCGCCCCGGGTGGCGAACTGGAAGCCGACGTTCTTGATGCCGTCGACCAGCTCGGCGGTCTCTTCAGGGCCGAGGATGCGGTAGCACTCGTCGACGAGCCGCTTGAGCTCGGTCCGCTTCATCGTCTGGTTGGCGAACCTGAGGCGATCGGGGACGATGCCGTTGAAGATGACCCGCCCGATCGTGGTCCGAACCTGCGACCGGCGGATCTCCCCGGCCTCCTCGTCCCAGGAGCCGACGACGACGTCGATCGGCTCGTGGAGGGAGACACCGGAGCCGGCGTTGCCGGGCATGTGGCCGGACTCGTGACCCTCGCCCTCACCGCGCCGCTCGCTCGCGCTGGCCAGGCCGCGGGCCGCCAGCTCGTAGGCGTAGAGCGCCTCGTCCTCGTCGCTGTAGCTGCGGACGAGGCCGGCGGTCCCGTCCCGCTCCATCGTCAGGTAGTAGCAGCCAAGGACCATGTCCTGGGTCGGGGCGACGACCGGGCTGCCGTCGGCCGGGGAGAGGAGGTTGGCGGTTGACAGCATCATCGTCCGGGCCTCTTCCTGGGCGGCCGACGAGAGCGGCACGTGGACCGCCATCTGGTCGCCGTCGAAGTCGGCGTTGAAGGCCTGGCAGACGAGGGGGTGGATCTGGATCGCCGAGCCTTCGACGAGGATCGGCATGAACGCCTGGATGCCCAGGCGGTGGAGCGTCGGGGCGCGATTGAGCAGGACCGGATGGTCCTTGATGACGTCCTCGAGGACGTCCCAGACCTCGGGCCGGACGCGCTCCACGATGCGCTTCGCGCTCTTGATGTTGTGGGCGAAGCCCTTCTCCACGAGCTGGCGCATGACGAACGGCTTGAACAGCTCGAGGGCCATCTTCTTGGGCAGGCCGCACTGGTGGAGCTTGAGCTCCGGGCCGACGACGATGACCGATCGGCCCGAGTAGTCGACCCGCTTGCCCAGGAGGTTCTGGCGGAACCGGCCCTGCTTGCCCTTGAGCATGTCGCTGAGGGACTTCAGGCGGTGATTGCCCGTCCCCGCGATGGCCCGGCCGCGGCGGCCGTTGTCGATGAGGGCGTCGCAGGCCTCCTGGAGCATCCGCTTCTCGTTGCGGATGATGATCTCGGGCGCACCCAGCTCCAGGAGCCGCTTGAGGCGGTTGTTCCGGTTGATCACCCGCCGGTAGAGGTCGTTCAGGTCGGACGTCGCAAACCGGCCCCCGTCGAGCTGGACCATCGGCCGGAGATCCGGCGGGATGACCGGGATGACCGACAGGATCATCCACTCCGGCCGGGTGCCGGAGCGGCGGAAGGCCTCGATGAGCCGGAGGCGCTTGATCGCCTTCTTGCGGCGCTGTCCGGAGCTGGTCCGGACCTCGACGTGGAGCGTCCGGGCGAGCTCCTCGAGGTCCATCCGGCTGATGATGTCGCGGACCGCCTCCGCACCCATCCCGGCGCTGAAGAGGCGGCCCCGGCCGGCCTGGTTGAAGCGCTCGTCGAGGAGCCGGTACTCGGTCTCGCCGAGGGTCATCATCGGCTTGATGGCTTCGAGCTCATCGCGGACCCGGCGGAGCTCCTCCTTGGTGCCCTGGGCCTGCTCGGCAAGCTTCTCGCGCTCGGCGCGGAGGGTCTCGTCCATCGCGGCCCGGAGATCGTCGACCTTCTGGTCCACCGCGCTCGCCTCGTCGCGCTCGCGGCCCTGGATCTCCTCGTTGACACGCTCGGTCTCGGCCCCGACGACCTTGCGGAGGCGGGCGACGGCATCCTTGCCGCCCTTCTCGCCGGCGGCGACGATGACCTCGCCGGTCGGGGCGAAGACGATCGTTTCGGCGGCGACCCCGGACTTGAGCGCCTTCAGCTCGGCCTCGACGGCCTGGGCCGCGACCGCGACCTCCTCGGTCCGGGCGGCTCGCTGGGTCTCGAGCTCCGCCTTCGTCGCGGCGAGCTCGACCGCCAGCTCGTCCTTGTGCTTGGTGAGGTTCGCGCGCAGCTCGTCCTCGAGCTCGCCGAGGGCCTGGCCGGACTTCCCGCCGCGCCCCGTCGCCTCTTCCTCGAGCTGGGCCAGGAGCCGGTGGCGGGCGTCCTCGTCGACGCTGGTGACGATGTAGAGCGCGAAGTAGAGGATGCGCTCGAGGTTGCGGGGGCTGATGTCGAGGAGGATCCCGAGCCGGCTCGGCGTGCCCTTGAAGTACCAGATGTGGCTGACCGGGCTGGCCAGCTGGATGTGGCCCATCCGCTCGCGGCGGACCTTCGAGCGGGTGACCTCGACGCCGCACTTGTCGCAGATGATGCCCTTGTAGCGGATGCGCTTGTACTTGCCGCAGTAGCACTCCCAGTCCTTGGTCGGACCGAAGATGCGCTCGTCGAAGAGGCCGTCCTTCTCGGGCTTGAGGGTCCGGTAGTTGATCGTCTCCGGCTTCGTTACCTCACCCTTCGACCACTCCCGGATCTGGTCCGGGCTGGCAAGCGAGATTCGGATGGCGTTGAAGTTGTTGACCTCGAGCATCGTTCTCCTCCGCGCCGCCGCCTGGCTTCAGCGGCGCGATCCGGGGCGTGGGCGAGCGTCGGCGGCCGGCCGGGTCCGCTGACGCGTGGAAGGAATTCGTTGATCAATCCTCGAATCCGGCGAGGTTGATCCCGCCGAGATCGGGGAGCATGTAGCCCGAGGCGTCGTCCTCGGCGAGCGGGATCTCCTCGTCGTTCGGGTCGAGGATCTCGGCGTTGAGCCCGAGGCTGCGCAGCTCCTTGATGAGGACCTTGAACGACTCGGGCACGCGGGGCGGCTGGATCTCCTCGCCCTTGACGATGGCCTCGTACGTCTGGACGCGACCCAGGACGTCGTCGGACTTCACCGTCAGGAGCTCCTGGAGGATGTTCGCCGCGCCATACGCCTCGAGGGCCCAGACCTCCATCTCACCGAAGCGCTGGCCGCCGAACTGGGCCTTGCCGCCGAGCGGCTGCTGGGTGATCAGGCTGTAGGGGCCGGTCGAGCGGGCGTGGATCTTGTCCTCCACGAGGTGATGGAGCTTGAGCATGTAGATGTAGCCGACCGTCACCGGCCGGTCGAACGGCTCGCCGCTCCGGCCGTCGCGGAGGATGATCTTGCCGTCCTCGGGCAGGCCGGCCTCGCTGAGCTCGTGCCGGATCTGCTCCTCGGTCGCGCCGTCGAAGACGGCCGTTGCCGCCATCTCGCCCTTCGTGTGGAGGGCCCAGCCGAGGTGGGTCTCGAGGATCTGGCCGATGTTCATCCGGCTCGGGACGCCGAGCGGGTTGAGGATGATGTCGACCGGCGTCCCGTCCGGCAGGAAGGGCATGTCCTCGGACGGAAGGATCTTGGCGATGACGCCCTTGTTGCCGTGCCGGCCGGCCATCTTGTCGCCGACCGAGATCTTGCGCTTCTGGGCGACAGCGACGCGGACCAGCCGGTTGACGCCGGGCTGGAGGTCGTCGTTGTTGTCGCGGCTGAACTCGCGGATCTCGACGACCTTGCCGCGCTCGCCGTGGGGCAGGCGGAGCGAGCTGTCCTTCACCTCGCGGGCCTTCTCACCGAAGATCGCCCGGAGGAGCCGCTCCTCGGCGGTCAGTTCGGTCTCGCCCTTCGGGGTGATCTTGCCGACGAGGATGTCGCCGGGACGGACCTCCGCGCCGATGTAGACGACGCCCTCCTCGTCGAGGTCCTTGAGGGACTCCTCACCGACGTTGGGGATGTCGCGGGTGATCTCCTCGGGACCGAGCTTCGTGTCCCGGGATTCGATCTCGTGCTTCTCGATGTGGATGCTGGTGAAGAGGTCATCGCGGACGAGGCGGTCGCCGATGACGATCGCGTCCTCGTAGTTGCCACCCTCCCAGCTCATGAACGCCACGAGGATGTTGCGGCCGAGGGCCAGCTCGCCGTTCTGGGTCGAGGAGCTGTCGGCGATGGCCTGGGCGGCATCGACGCGCTGGCCGACGTCCACGATCGGGCGCTGGTTGATGCAGGTGCCCTGGTTGCTTCGGACGAACTTCAGGAGGCGGTACTCGTCGAGCTCGCCGGAGTCGGCCTCGACACGGATCCGCTCGGCGGTGACGCTGGTGACGACGCCGGCACGGGTCGCGACCACGACCTGGCCGGAGTCGCGGGCGGCCCGCTCCTCCATGCCGGTGCCGACGATCGGCGCCTCGGGCTCGAGGAGGGGCACGGCCTGGCGCTGCATGTTCGAGCCCATGAGGGCCCGGTTGGCGTCGTCGTGCTCGAGGAACGGGATCAGCGCGGTCGCCACCGAGACGACCTGCTTCGGGCTGACGTCCATGTACTCGATCTGGTCCGGCCGGGCCTCCGGGAACTGGTCGCGGAAGCGCGACGCGACCCGCTCGTCGAGGAAGTGGCCCTCGTCGTCGAGCCGGGAGTTGGCCTGGGCGACGACGTGCTGCTCCTCCTCGTCGGCGGGCAGGTATTCGATCTGGTCGGTGACGACCGAACGGATCGGGAACGCGTTCGCCTTCTGGCGCTTGAGTTCGGCCGCCGCGGCAGGGGTGAACGCCTCGCCCTTGCGAAGGACCACCGTTCCGCCCTTCGCCGCGAGGTCGCCCCCGGCGGAATAGGTCAGGAGGCCCGGGTCGTCCCAGGCGACCGTCCGCTTGACCCGCCGGTAGGGCGTCTCGATGAAGCCGTAGCTGTTGATCCGGCCGTACGTTGCGAGCGAGCCGATGAGGCCGATGTTCGGGCCCTCGGGCGTCTCGATCGGGCAGATCCGGCCGTAGTGGCTGTGGTGGACGTCGCGGACGTCGAAGCCGGCCCGCTCGCGCGACAGGCCGCCCGGGCCGAGGGCCGAGAGGCGTCGCTTCGAGGTCAGCTCGGCGAGCGGGTTCGTCTGGTCCATGAACTGCGACAGCTGGCTGCCGCCGAAGAACTCCTTCATCGCCGCCACGACGGGGCGGATGTTGATGAGGGCGTTGGGGGTCGCCTTGTCGATCTCCTGGATCGTCATCCGCTCGCGGACGACGCGCTCCATCCGGAGGAGGCCGATCCGGAAGGCATTCTGGATCAGCTCGCCGTTGGCCCGGATGCGGCGATTGCCGAGATGGTCGATGTCGTCCTTGGGGTGGAGTCCGCGATTGCACTCGATGAGGTGGCCGACGATCGCCGCGATGTCCTCGCGGGTGATCGTCCGCTGCTCGCGGGGAAGTTCGATGCCCATCCGCTCCGCGGCGCCCTGGAGCTTCTTGTCGAACTTGTAGCGGCCGACGCGCCCGAGGTCGTAGCGGCGGAAGTTGAAGAACAGGCCCTCGACCAGCTGGCGGGCGTTGTCGCCGGTCGGCGGGTCACCCGGGCGGAGCTTCTTGTAGACCTCGATGAGGGCCTCGGCCGGCGTCCGGGTGACGTCCTTGTCCAGGGTGTTCGCGACGAAGGGGTGCTCGGGATCGACGTCGACCGAGCTGAAGATCGCGGCGATCTCGTCGTTCGTCTCGTAGCCGACGGCGCGGAGCAGGGTCGTCGCCGCGATCTTGCGCTTGCGATCGACCTTCACCCAGAGCTGGTCCTTGTTGTTCGTCTCGAACTCGAGCCAGGCACCCCGGTTCGGGATGACCTTGGCGCTGAAGAGCATCCGGCCCGACGCCGGATCCTCGAGCTCGCTGTAGTAGACGCCGGGCGAGCGGACGAGCTGGCTGACGACGACGCGCTCGGCGCCGTTGATGACGAACGTGCCGAGGTCGGTCATCCACGGGTAGTCGCCCATGTAGACGCGCTGGCGCTGGATCTCGCCGGTCTCCTTGATCAGGAGCTCGACGTTGACGTAGAGCGGCCGGCTGAAGGTCAGGTCCTTGGTCCGGCACTCCTCCTCGGAGTACTTGGGATCCCCGAACTCGTAGTCGAGGTACTGGAGCTCCATCACCTTGCCGGTGAAGTCCTTGATCGGGCTGATCTCGTCGAAGAGCTCCCGGAGGCCCTTTTCGATGAACCACTGGAACGACTCCAGCTGGAGCTCGATGAGGTTCGGGACGGGAAGGACCTCGGGGATCCTGGCGTAGCGCTTGCGCACCGCGGCGAGGTTCGAGGGCGTCGACGATTCAGCAGACAGCATGAACGACCGCTCCTTGACGGAGGACGTGGGGAAGGGAAGGGGCCCGGCTCACAGAACGGCTAAGGATACCGCGAATCCTTGCGTTGTCAAATGGTCCGGGCCTGACGCCGGACGCTCCACCGGTGCGGTCCGGTGGAGTCCGTCGGGGCGGCCGGGTCGATCGGGGACGAGGGCTCGCGGGAGCAAACCGCGGCCCTCGGAGGCCGAATGGCAACTCTCGATCGAAGTTGCCGGCTTGCGCTACTTGATCTCGACCTTTGCGCCCTGCTCTTCGAGGGCGCTCTTGATCTTCTCCGCTTCCTCGCGGGCGACGCCCTCCTTGACCGGCTTGGGCGAGGCGTCGACGAGATCCTTGGCCTCCTTGAGTCCCAGGCCCGTCAGCTCGCGGACGACCTTGATCACGGGGATCTTGTTCGGCCCGATCTCGGTGAGCGTCGCCGTGAACTCCGTCTGCTCCTCGGCAGCCGGGGCCGCATCGGCAGCGGCGCCACCGGCGGCCGGGGCCGCGGCCATGGCCACCGGTGCCGCGGCGGTCACGCCGAAGCGGTCTTCGAACTTCTTCTTGAACTCCGACAGCTCGAGGACGGTCATCTTCTCGAAGGCCTCGAGCATCTGGTCGGCGGTGAGGGTGGCCATGGTCGTGTCTCCTGGTCGTTGCTTGTTCGGTGTCGTGAGCCGGGTCAGGCCGCCGCCCGGCGGTCGGCCAGGGCGGTGACGAGGCCGGCGACGTCCCGCAGCGGGGCGTCGAAGAGTCCGGCTGTCGTGGCCATGGGCGAGGCGAAGGCTCCGGCGATCTGGGCGAGGAGGACCTCGCGTGACGGCAGCGCCGCCAGCCGGCTCACGCCATCGGCGTCGATCGATCGCTCGCCGAGGAGGCCGCCGGTGATGCGGACCTGCTTGTACGGCCGCATCGTGTCGATGACCGCCTTCGCGGTCTTCGTCTCGTCGGTCCCGAAGGCGATCGCCGTGGGGCCGACGAGAAGCGGGTCGAGGGCCGATCCGCGGCTCTCTGCCGCGGCGATCTTCATGAGCCGGTTCTTGACGACCCGATAGGTCACTTCCTGCTTGCGCAGGCTGCGCCGGATCTCGGCGATCTCCCGGACCGTCAGGCCGCGGTACTCCGAGACGATGAGCGTCGGGCTCTGGCCCAGCTGCTGGCGCAGCTCGTCCACGATCCGTCGCTTGGCCTCGGTCGGCATGCTGCCCTCCGTGGTGCGTGCGCGCGGCCGGCGCGCGGCGGTGGGCTCGGCGAAAAGCTCGCCGGCGCCCCTGCGACGGTCGCCCGGCCGGGCGAGGCCTTGACCGCAGGGGCTGCACCCACCCGCGAGGGCGGAGGCATCCGAGTCCCTGCCTCGGCGTGGTCGCCGTCGTCCCCGGGCTCGGCCCGGTCCGCTCCGGCGGATCAAGTCCCGGCCGTCACCAGAGGGACGACGGCCGTCGGACCCACGCTGTCTTCAGCGGTTCCGTCTTCATTCAATTCGCTCGGCCGGCGTGCCGGCCGGCCGACAGTATGCCCGAAATCCCTCCCGACGCCGTCGCCACCCAAGGTCGGGCGGCGGACGAGCCGTGGCCGAGGCGGGGTCAGGCCGCCGCCGCGACCGCGAGGACGCTGGGGATGTCGACCCGGATGCCGGGCCCCATCGTCGAGCTGATCGAGAGGGTCCGGAGGTACGTTCCCTTCGCGCCCGACGGCTTGGCCCGGTTGATGGCATCGACGAGGGTGGCGAGGTTGGCCACGAGCTGCTCGGCCTCGAAGCTGGCCCTGCCGACGAGGACGTGGACGATTCCGGCCTTGTCGACCTTGAACTCGACGCGGCCTCCCTTGACCTCACGAATCGCCCGGTCGAGATCGAAGGTGATCGTCCCGGCCTTGGGGTTCGGCATGAGGCCGCGACGGCCGAGGATCTTTCCGAGCCGCCCGACCTGGCCCATCATGTCCGGGGTCGCCAGGGCGACGTCGAAGTCGAGCCAGCCGGCCTCGATCTTCTTGACCAGGTCCTCAGCGCCGACCTCATCGGCGCCGGCCTGGAGGGCTTCCTGGGCCTTCTCGCCCTGAGCGAACACGGCGGTCCGAACGACCTTGCCGGTCCCGTGCGGCAGGACGATCGTCCCGCGCACCATCTGGTCGGCGTGGCGGGGGTCGATGCCGAGGCGGACATGGGCCTCGATCGAGGCGTCGAAGGCGACCGTCGAGGTCTCCTTGACGAGCCGGGCGGCGTCGTCCGGCGGGTAGCTCCGGGTCGGGTCGACGAGCTTCGCCGCCTCGAGGTACTTCTTGCCGTGCTGGGTCATCGCCTCTGTCTCCTCGATCGACCGGGCCTGCCGGTCTCCCCCACTGATCGTCCCCGGAGCCGGGGTGCCTCCCCGGGGACGTCTTGCTCGGGCCTTCGAAGGCCCGAGCCGAGCTCGCGCGTGCGCTCGGCCCGAAGGATCAGCCCACGACTTCGATGCCCATGCTCCGGGCCGTGCCCTCGATCTGCCGGGCGGCAGCCTCGAGATCGTTGGCGGACAGGTCCGCCATCTTGATCGTCGCGATCTCGCGGACCTGGTCCCGGGTGACCCGGCCCACGATCTCGCGCTTGGCTGTCATCGCGCCCTTGTCCACCCCGGCCGCCTTGCGAAGGAGGTCCGCCGCGGGCGGGGTCTTGAGGATGAAGGTGAACGAGCGGTCCTCGAAGATCGTGATCTGGGCCGGGATGACCTGACCGCTCTTGTCCGCGGTCTTCTCGTTGTACGACTTCGTGAACTCGACGATGTTGATGCCATGTGGCCCGAGGGCCGTGCCGACCGGCGGGGCAGGGGTCGCCTTGCCGGCGGGCAGCTGGAGCGTCAGGACGATTCGAACCTTCTTGGCCACGGTTGAGCGGGTTCCTTTCTAGCGGGCGGCGGCGCGGGTCGCGGTCAGAGCTTCTCGACCTGGAGGAAGTCCAGCTCGACCGGCGTCTCGCGGCCGAAGATGCTGACGAGGACCTTGACCTTGTTCCGCTCGGGGTTGACCTCGTCGACCGTGCCGATGAACTCGGCGAACGGGCCGTCGGTGACGCGGACGCTCTGGCCCTTGGTGAAGGCGACGCGGAACTTGGGCGTCTCGACGCCCATGTGCCGGAGGATCTGCTTGACCTCGGTCTCATCGAGCGGGATCGGCTCGCTCCGGACGCCGGGGATGTTCGAGCCGCCGACGAAGCTGGTGACCCCGGGCGTGTTCCGGACGACGAACCAGCTGTCCGGGTCCAGGATCATCTCGACGAGGACGTAGCCGGGGTAGACCTTCTTCTGGACCGTATGCCGCTGGCCCTGCCGGATCTCGATCTCGTCCTCCATCGGGACGAGGACCTGGAAGATCCGATCCTCCATGCCCATCGATTCGATCCGGTGCTCGAGGTTGGCCTTGACCTTGTTCTCGTAGCCCGAGTAGGTGTGGATCACGTACCAGCGCTTCTCCGGGCCGCCGGTCTCCGTCTCGCTCATGACCATGCTCACTGGTGGAAGACCCCCGTCAGGAAGCCGATCGTGCCCTGGAAGATACGATCGAAGACGAACACGTAGACCCCGACCGCGAGGCTCACGGTGAAGACGAGCACGGTCAGGTTCCGGGTCTGCTCGACCGTCGGCCAGGACACCTTCTTGAGCTCGGAGATCGCCTCGGCGGTGAAGCGTCGGATGCGGGTCACAATCGTCCTTCTCAGCTCGCTTGCGTTACTACGTTGGTCTCTCCGAGGGCGGAGGCCGCGGTCCTCGAGGCCATCCGCCCGAGGATTGTGGCAGGGGCGATAGGACTCGAACCTACAACCGCCGGTTTTGGAGACCGGTGCTCTGCCAATTGAGCTACACCCCTACGGAACGCCGGATGCTACTTCGCTTCTCGATGGAGCGTGTGGCGCCGGCAGCGCGGGCAATACTTCTTCAGCTCGATCCGGTTCGGATCGTTCTTCTTGTTCTTGCGCGTCGTGTACGTCCGCTCCTTGCACTCGGTGCAGGCGAGCTGGATCGTCGGCCGCGCCTCGACCTTCGCCATCCGGCTACTCGGCGATGCTCGTGATCGCCCCGGCGCCGACGGTCCGGCCACCCTCGCGGATGGCGAAGCGCTGGCCGGTCTCGAGGGCGATCGGGGTGATGAGCTCGACGCTCATCTCGACGTTGTCGCCGGGCATGACCATCTCGGCCCCGTCGGGCAGGCCGATCGAGCCGGTGACGTCGGTCGTCCGGAGGTAGAACTGGGGCCGGTAGCCGTTGTAGAAGGGGGTGTGGCGGCCGCCCTCCTCCTTGGTCAGGACGTAGACCTGGGCGGCGAACTTCGTGTGGGGCTTGACGCTGGCGCTCTTGGCCAGGACCTGGCCCCGCTCGATCTCCTCGCGCTCGATGCCCCGCAGGAGGCAGCCGACGTTGTCGCCGGCCCGGCCCTCGTCGAGGAGCTTCTTGAACATCTCGACGCCGGTGACGACGATCTTGCGGGTGGCCTTGATGCCGACGATCTCGACCTCGTCGCCGACCTTGACGATGCCGCGCTCGATGCGGCCGGTCGCGACGGTCCCCCGGCCCTTGATCCCGAAGACGTCCTCGACCGGCATGAGGAAGGGCCGGTCGATCGCCCGCTCGGGGGTCGGGATGTAGGAGTCGACCGCGTCCATGAGCTCCTGGATGCAGGCGTAGGCCGGGTCGGCCGGGTCGTCGCCGGCCTCGAGGGCCTTCAACGCGGAGCCGCGGATGACCGGGACCTCGTCGCCCGGGAAGTTGTTCTTCGTCAGGAGCTCGCGGACCTCGAGCTCGACGAGGTCGAGGAGCTCGGGGTCGTCGACGGCGTCGACCTTGTTGAGGAAGACGACGATGTAGGGGACCTCGACCTGGCGGGCCAGGAGGATGTGCTCGCGGGTCTGGGGCATCGGCCCGTCGGTCGCGGCGACGACGAGGATGGCCCCGTCCATCTGGGCCGCGCCGGTGATCATGTTCTTGATGTAGTCGGCGTGGCCGGGGCAGTCGACGTGGGCGTAGTGGCGGGCGTCGGTCTCGTACTCGACGTGGGCGATCGCGATCGTGATCCCCCGCTCCCGCTCCTCGGGCGCGTTGTCGATCGAGTCGAAGGCGCGGTACTCCGCCTCGCCCTTCAGGGCCAGGTACTTCGTGATGGCCGCCGTCAGGGACGTCTTGCCATGGTCGATGTGGCCGATCGTGCCGATGTTCACGTGCGGCTTGGTTCGCTCGAACTTCTTCTTGGCCACGGTGACCTGTCTCTCTCCACTACTTCCGGCGGGCCTGCCGCACGAGGCGCGGCTTCGCCGCGGATCGTCTCTTCCGGGGACCGACCGAGGTCAGCGGGTGGAGCCCACAATCGGGTTCGAACCGATGACCTCTTCCTTACCAAGGAAGTGCTCTGCCGACTGAGCTATGTGGGCCCGGAGGCTGCACAGATGGAGCCGACGACGGGACTCGAACCCGGAACCGGCGGTTTACAAAACCGCTGCTCTACCAATTGAGCTACGTCGGCGCAGCGCATGGGCACCTAAGGGGTGTCGAAAGCGCCCGCGAATGATAGGGCCGGCCGAGCGAGCCGGTCAAGCAGCGTCCCCGCCGTCTGAGCGCGTCGCGCGGCGTCGGCGGGAGCGGGGCGGTGGCTCGGGCTCGGGCGCGGCGGTCGGCTCCGGCTCCGGCTCGGCCATCGGCTCGGCCATCGGCTCGGCCTTCGGCTCGGGCTCCGGCTCGGCCATCGGCTCGGCCGTCGGCCTCGGCTCCGGCTCGGCGACCGGGCGCGCCTCGGGCTCGGCGACCGGGCGCGCCTCGGGCGCCCGCTGGCCGAGGACCTCGAAGAGGAGGACCGACCCGGCGACGGCGACGTTCAACGAGCCGATCGCGCCGCGCATCGGAATGCGGACCATCAGATCGCATCGGCGCCGGATGGCGGGCGACAGCCCATGGCCCTCGCTGCCGACGACGATGGCAATCGGACCGCGCAGGTCCGCCTGGCGGACGGTCATCGGCGCCTCGGCATCCGAGCCCACAACCCGGACACCGCGGACGTGGAGGTCGGTCAGGGCCGACGGGAGGTCCTCGACCGGGCAGAGCAGGAGATGCTCGGTCGCCCCGGCCGAGGCCTTGACCGCCGCCGGGCTGAGCGGAGCCTGGCGTTCGAGCGGATAGAGGACGCCGTGGACCCCGGCGGCCTCGGCGCTGCGGAGGACGGTACCCAGGTTCTGGGGATCCTCGAGCGAGTCGAGGACGAGAACGAAGGGCGCCTCGCCGCGCTCGATCGCGAGGGCCAGGGCCTCCTCCGGCGTCCCGAACCGCCGCGGCTCGACCACGAGGGCGACGCCTTGATGCCCGTCGAACCCGGCGAGGGACGTGAGCGATCCGCCCTCGACCTCGACGATCGGGATCCGGAGGGTCGTGGCGTGGAGGACGAGCCGCTCGAGGGCGAAGCGGCGCCCCGGCGTGACGAGCAGACGGAGCGCCGGGCGACGGGCGGCGAACGCCTCCTCGACCGGGCGACGCCCGGCGATCAGCTCCTCGCCCGGCCCGAGCCGGAGGGCGGGCGGGGCCAGGGGTCGGGACGACCGCCGTTCGAGGTCGCGGGATGGCCGGCCGGCCGGGCCGGGTGAGCCCCGGAGCGGCGGGCCGCCGCTCGGCCCCGCCTCGCGCCACGCGTCGCCGCTCGCGTGGGGACGCCCCCCCGGCGGGGGTCGATCGGCGGGTTGGTGTCGACCCCCGGGTCGGAGCCCGCCCGGCCAGGGTCGATCGGCGGGTTGGTGTCGACCCCCGGGTCGGAGCCCGCCCGGCCAGGGTCGATCGGCGGGTTGGTGTCGACCCCCGGGCCGGAGCCCGCCCGGCCAGGGCCGATCGGCGGGTTGGTGTCGACCCCCGGGCCGGAGCCCGCCCGGTCGATGCCCGTCCGGTCCCGGCCCCGGACCTCGACGAAACCCGAACCCGCGCGGCTCGTCCTCGGTCCGCCCACGGCCGCGATCCCCGGCCTCGGGCCACGGCGTGGATCCCGGCATGGAACCCGGCCGGCTGCCTCCGACCGGCGGTCGACCCGGGCCGGCTCTCGGCCCGGGCGGCCCGAATCTCGCCCGGCCGGGTCCGGGATCATGCTTCCCGAACGGGCGTGGGCCCGAGCGCCCGGCACGGTTGGACGGACCCCAGCCATGGCCGGGCTGTCCGGGACCCAGGCGATCCGCGTCACCCGGGCCGCGTTGGGCGGCATCACCCGGGCCGGGCTGACCGAGACCGCCCGGACCCCGGCGGCCGCGATCGGTCGGGCCGTGACTCCGATGTGGTCCGCGGCCGCCTCGGGCGCCACTTCGGTCGGGCCGCGGTCGCGGGCTCATCCGACGGTCTCGAGACGGCGCCAACGCTGGCCGTCGCGGGTATCCTCGACCGCGATCCCGTGCATGGCGAGCTCGTCGCGAAGACGGTCGGAGCGGGCCCAGTCACGGGCCTCCCGGGCCGCGGCCCGTGCGGCGAGGAGCTCGTTGATCTCGGGCTCGAGGGCCTCGGGCGCGTCGGGCAGGATCCCGAGCACACGGTCGAGGTCGCGGAGATGCTCGCCGAGCCGTCCCGCGTCCCCGGTCGAGATCGACCGCCCGGCCAGCCGCCGGTTGGCCTCGCGGACGATGTCGAAGACCACGGCCAGGCCCGCCGAGATGTTCAGGTCATCGTCGAGCGCCGCCTCGAACTCGGCCCTCGTGCGCTCCACCAGCTCGGGCAGGGTGGGGTCGTCCGGCCGCGCCTCCGAGTACCCGGCGAGGGCTGCGAGCAGCGTGTCGATCCGTTCGAGCGCGGCGGTCGCCGCGTCGAGCGAGGCCTCGCTGTAGTCGAGCCCCTGGCGGTAGTGGACGGCGGTGAGGACGTACCGAAGCGCTCGCGGAGCGACCCCCGCCTCGAGCAGCTCGGCGACGCGGGCGATGTTACCGGCCGACTTGGCCATCTTCTGGCCCCCCATCCGGAGATGGGCGCAGTGGAGCCACGTCCGCACGAACGGCTTGCCGGTCGCCGCCTCGCTCTGGGCGATCTCGTCCTCGTGGTGCGGAAAGATGAGGTCCACCCCGCCGGTGTGGATGTCGAACGACTCGCCGAGGTGACGCATGCTCATCGCCGAGCACTCGATGTGCCAGCCTGGTCGCCCCGGCCCCAGCTCCGTCGCCCATGAGGGCTCGTCCGCCTTGGGGCCCTTCCAGAGGGCGAAGTCCCGGACGTCGTCCTTGCCGTACTCGTCCGCCTCGACCCGCTCCCCGACCCGGAGCTGCTCAGGATCGAGGCGGGCCAGCCGACCGTAGGCGGGCCACGAGCCGATCCGGAAGAAGATCGAGCCGTCGTCCGTTCGATAGGCGTGACCCTCGGCCTCGAGGACGCCGATGAGGCGGACGATCTCGTCGATGTGGCGGGTCGCCCGGGGGAGGACGTCCGGCGGCGTCATCCGGAGGGCCGCGGCGTCCTCGAGGAAGCGGCCGATCCAGCGCTCGGCGAGGGACTCGATCGACTCGCCGGCCTCGCGCGCACCGCGGATGATCTTGTCGTCGATGTCGGTGAGATTCATCACCCACGTCACCCGCAGGCCGCGGAAGCGGAGGTACCGGACGAGCAGGTCGGCGAAGAGGAAGGATCGGAAGTTGCCGATGTGGGTCGGCCCGTAGACCGTCGGTCCGCACGAGTAGATCCGGACGTGGCCGGGCTCGAGCGGCTCGAGCGGCCGGATCTCGCCGGACAGGGTGTCCCGGAGATGGATGCTCACGGTCTGGATCCATCGACCGGGGCGATCGTCGCGACAGCCGACGCCGACAGGACGCGACCGGCGCCTTCGGCCCCGTCGAGGTTGCCGGTCGATGCCTTGACCCCGACTGAGCTCTCGGCCAGGCCGAGAATGGTCGCGATCGCGGAGCGCATCGAGTCCAGGTACGGCGCGAGGCGAGGTCGTGATCCGGTGATCGTGAGATCGACGGCGGTCGGCCGCCAGCCTGCGGCCGCGAGGCGAACGACGACCTCGGCCAGGAGGTTCGTGCTGGCGATGCCGCGCGGCGTCCGCCGGTCGGCTGGGAAGAGCCGGCCGAGATCGCCGAGCGCGGCGGCTCCCAGGAGCGCGTCGGCCACGGCATGCAGGCCGACGTCGCCGTCGGAGTGCCCCTGCAGCCGCGGAGCACCGACGATCTCGATCCCGCCGATCCGAAGCGGTTCGCCCGGACCGAAGGGGTGTGAGTCCGAACCGATGCCGACCCGCCAGCCCGCGTCCGGGCCGAGCGTCGCCTGGGCGCGACGGAGATCGGCGGGCACGGTGACTTTCAGGTTCACGGGGTCTCCGGGGATGGGGTGGACGGGGATTGTACAAGCCTCGAGGAGGCCGGCCTCGTCCGTGAACCTGCGCTCCGCGTCGGCCGGGAACGCGGCCAGCGCGCCGCGCAGGATCGAGGCACGGATTCCCTGCGGCGTCTGGGCGGCGACGAGGTCGGCGCGCTCGATTGTCGCCTCGATCCGGCCGCCCACGACGCGCTTCAGGGTGTCGGTCACGGGAACGACCGGGACGGCGGCGCCGTGCGTCGCGCTGGCCCTCGCCACGGCCGACACGAGGGCCGGGCTCACGAGCGGGCGCGCCCCGTCGTGGACCAGGACGACCGGATCGTCGCCTGGGTTCGCCGACTCGGACCACGTTGCCTCGAGGGCCCGGAAGCCGGCCTCGACCGAAGCTCCCCGATGGTCGCCCCCGGCGACGATCCGGGCGACGCGCCCGGAGAGCAGCTCCGTCGCGCTCGACTCGCGACCTGGTGCGACAACGACGACGATGTGCCGGACCTCCGGCGCCGCCGAGAGCGCGGCCACGCTCCACTCGAGGAGCGGACGCCCTCCGAGTCGGGCGAAGACCTTGTCCGTGCCGCGCATCCGGCTCGAGGCGCCGGCAGCCACGACGATCGCGTCCGCGAACGGCGGCCCGGGGCCTCCCCTGTCGCCCGTGCCGCCGGCCGACTGACGGCGGCGGGCCCTGGTCGCCCGCGGATCGGGCGGACCTCCGGAATCGCGCTTCGGGCGGCCCATCGGCCCGGGGACGTCAGTCGTGACGCGGCTGGGCGAAGATCATCCGCCCCGCGACGGTCTGAAGGACCCGGGTGACCGCGACGTCGACGTCCTCGTCGATGAATCGGGAGCCACCCTCGACGACGATCATCGTGCCGTCATCGAGGAAGCCGACTCCCTGGCCGGCCTCCTTGCCCTGCTGGATGACCCGTACCCGGAGCTCCTCGCCCGGCAGCAGCGCCGGCTTCACCGCGTTGGCGAGCGAGTTGATGTTCAGGACGCGGACGCCCTGCAGCTCGGCGACGCGATTGAGGTTGAAGTCGTTGGTCAGGACCGCCCGGCTGTAGCGCTTGGCCAGGGCGACGAGCTTGCCGTCGACCTCGGGGATCTCGGGCGCGTCGTCCTCGACGATCAGGACCGGCGTCGCCGAGTCCTTCTGCATCCGGGCCAGGATCTCGAGGCCCCGGCGGCCGCGGTTGCGCCGTTGCGCGTCGGCGCTGTCGGCGATGTGCTGGATCTCCTCGAGGACGAAGCGCGGGACGAGCAGCGTTCCGAAGAGGAACCCGGACTCGACGATCTCCGCGATCCGACCGTCGATGATCGCGCTGCTGTCGACGACGATGTGCGGCTCGCCGCGCCGGCCGGCCGAGTCGGGGTCCGCCCGGCGGACGAGCCCGATCGCCTCGGCCGCCACGAGCAGGTCTTGCCGCTTCGCCACGGTCAGGCCGACCATCCCGAGCCCGAGGAAGAGCGAGACGCCGATCGGAAGCCACGTGCCGAGCGGATCGTCGAATGCCGAAAGCGGCGACCCGAGGAGGAGGCCCATGAGGAGACCGAGCAGGAGACCGACGACGGCCGTGACGAATTCCGCCGTCGACAGCTCCTGGACACCCCGAACGACGCGGAGGGCGGGCACGACGGTGAGGTACGGCAGGAGGGAGAAGCCGAGGGTCACCCAGGCGATGACCCAGGCGAAGATCAGCGCGCTGGCCCCGGGCTGGTCCCGGAAGAGGGCGGTGTCGGACGTCACGAGCACGATTCCGATGAGGCCGCCGAGGGCAGCACCGAGCACACGGATGGATCGGATCACGGGTGGTCAGCCTAGCATCGGCGGGCGGGCGTCTGCCATGCGTGAACGCCTTCGACGAAGCAGCTCGCGTCGGACCTCGCCGCTCCCTCCCGGCTCCCGGCCACGGCCCGCCGGCGCATCGCCGATGGCCACGCGGATCGCCTCGCGCAGCGAGGCGACCTGGCTGATCTCCATCCCCGGCACGTTCGCCGCCGATCCGCGGCTGGTCCGGGGCACGATGGCGCGGTCGAACCCGAGCCGGGCGGCTTCGCGGAGGCGTCGATCGATCCCGGCGACGGTCCGGAGCTCACCGAGCAGACCCACCTCCCCGACGGCCACGATCCCGGGGGCGACCGGCCGGTCCCGCAGCGAGCTCGCCAGGGCGATCGCCAACGGCAGATCGAGACCCGGCTCGGCCACCACGAGGCCTCCGGCCAGGTTGGCGTAGACGTCCTGCGCGGCGAGGGCGATCCCCGCTCGCCGACCGAGGACGGCGATGAGGAGCGCCAGCCGATTTGCGTCGAGCCCCGAGGCGCGCCGCGTCGGCGTCCCGTAACCGGCCGGCGCGACGAGGGCCTGGACCTCGACGAGAAGCGGCCTGGTCCCCTCCATCGTGGCGGCCACGACGCTCCCAGGGGCGGGCGCCTCGTGCTCCACGAGGAACGCCCGGGCCGGATCCGGGACCTCGGTCATGCCTCGCTCGCCGAGCTCGAAAACGCCGATCTCCTCGGTCGACCCGTACCGGTTCTTCGCCGCTCGCAGGACACGGAGCACCCCGGAGCGCTCGCCGCCGAGCTCGAGGACCGCGTCGACGAGATGCTCGAGGGTCTTTGGTCCGGCGAGCGAGCCGTCCTTCGTCACGTGGCCGACGAGCATGACGGCGATGCCCTCGCCCTTGGCGAGGTCCATGAGCCGGAGGGCGGACTCGCGGACCTGGCCAACGCTGCCGGCCGGGCCGTCCAGGTCATCGACCGTCGCCGTCTGGATCGAGTCCACGATCACGAGGACCGGCCGCGTCGCTGTCGCGGCCTCCACGATCCGGCCGACCTCGCTCTCGGCGAGGACGCTGACGGCCGAGGCCGCGAGGCCGTCGAGCAGCCCGAGGCGGCCCGCGCGGAGGCGGACCTGGGCCGCGCTCTCCTCGCCCGTCGCATACAGGACCCCGCCACGCGTGCCGGGTCCGGAGCCGGCATCCTCCGCCACCTCGCTCGCCGTCGTCGGGACGCCGGCCGCCGTCATCGCGACTCCGGCGGCGGCCTGGAGGAGGAGCGTCGACTTCCCGACGCCCGGCTCACCGCCGAGGAGAACGAGCGATCCGGGGACGAGGCCGCCGCCGAGCACACGGTCCAGCTCCCCGATCCCGATTCGGATCCGGGGAGCGTCAGTCGCGCCGACCGCCCCCAGGGGCGTGGCCGAGGCGGCGTCCCGGACCTGGCGGGTCGTGGCCGTGCGCTCCGCGCGTGTGGGTAGCTTGACCACCGTCTCGACGAGCGAGTTCCACGACCCGCACGCGCGACACTGTCCCTCCCAGCGGAGGAACGACTCGCCGCAGGTCTGGCAGACGTACCGGCTGCCGGCCCGAGCCACGGGCGGCTAGGAGACTTCGACGGGCGTCTTGGGCTCGGCGGCGTGGACGTCCAGGCCGGATTCCTCGTCGCGGTCGACGACGATCGTGGTGCCGGGCTCGTAGCGACCGAGGAGCAGGTGTTCGGCCAGCACGTCCTCGATGAGGTTCTGGATGACGCGGCGCAGCGGCCGGGCGCCGTAGGCCGGATCCCAGCCGAGCTTGATGAGGTGATCCTTGGCCTCCTGTGAGACCTCCAACCCCATCTGCTGTGCCTTGAGCTGCTCGCGAACGCGCTTCAGCATCAGGTCGACGATCTGGCGGATCTCGTCCACGGTCAAGGTTCGGAAGACGACGGTCGCGTCGATGCGGTTCAGGAACTCGGGACGGAAGTTGTTCTTGAGCTCGGCCTGGACCTTCTCGCGCATGATCTCGTAGGAGTTCTGCTCGCGCGCCTCGTCGGTGTCGGCGACGGCCCGGAAGCCAAGCGAGGCGCCCGACTGGAGTTGCTTCGCGCCGAGGTTCGAGGTCATGATGATGATGCAGTTCCGGAAGTCGACCCGGCGGCCCTTGGCATCCGTGAGCTGCCCGTCCTCGAGGATCTGGAGGAGGATGTTGAAGACCTCGGGGTGGGCCTTCTCGACCTCGTCGAGGAGCACGACCGCGTAGTTCTTGCGGCGGACAGCCTCGGTCAGTTGGCCGCCCTCATCGAAGCCGACATAGCCCGGAGGCGCCCCGACCAGCCGACTGACGTTGTGGCGCTCCATGAACTCGCTCATGTCGATCTTGATAAGCGAGTCCTCGCTCCCGAACATGAACTCGGCGAGGGCCTTGGCCAGCTCGGTCTTCCCGACGCCGGTGGGGCCGAGGAAGATGAACGAACCGATCGGCCGCTTCGGGTCCTTGAGCCCGGCACGGGCGCGGCGGACGGCCTTGGCGACGTTCTCGATCGCCTCCTGCTGGCCGACGACCCGCAGGTGGAGGGCGTCCTCCATGTGGAGGAGTCGCTCCGACTCGGCCTCCGAGATCCGGGTCACGGGGATGCCGGTCCACATCGCGACGACCTGGGCGATCTCTTCCTCGTCGACCGTGGGGGTGTCACCGGCAACCGATGTCTGCCATTCCTCCCGGAGGGAGTCGACCCGCTCGCGGACCTCGGTCTCGGACTCGCGCAGCTTCGCCGCGGATTCGTATTCCTGGGCGTTGATCGCGGCGTCCTTCTCCTTCGTCACCCGTTCGAGCTCGCGCTGGGCCTCGCGGAGGGGCGGCGGCGCCGAGGCGTGGCGCAGGCGAACGCGACTGGAGGCCTCGTCGATCAGGTCGATCGCCTTGTCCGGCAGGTGTCGATCGGTGATGTAGCGGATCGACAGGTCGGCCGCCGCCCGGACTGCGTCGTCCGTGATCGTGACCTTGTGGTGCTGCTCGTAGCGCTCCCGGATCCCCATGAGGATCTCGATCGTCTGCTCGAGCGTGGGCTCGTCGACCATGACCGGCTGGAAGCGGCGCTCGAGGGCGGCGTCGCGTTCGATGTACTTGCGGTACTCGTCCAACGTCGTTGCGCCGATGCACTGGAGCTCGCCCCGGGCCAGCGGGGGCTTGAGGATGTTCGCCGCGTCGATGGCACCCTCGGCCGCGCCCGCCCCGACGAGGGTGTGGAGCTCGTCGATGAAGAGGACGGCGTCGTTGGTGTTGCGGAGCTCCTCGATGATCTTCTTGAGGCGCTCCTCGAACTCGCCGCGGTACTTCGTGCCGGCGACGAGCGAGCCGATGTCGAGGGTCAGGACGCGCTTGTTGAGGAGGATGTCCGGGACGTCGCCGGCCACGATCCGGTGGGCCAGGCCCTCGGCGATGGCCGTCTTGCCGACGCCCGGCTCACCGATCAGCGCGGGATTGTTCTTCTGCTTCCGGCCGAGGATCTGGATGACCCGCTCGATCTCCTTCTCGCGGCCGATCACCGGATCGAGCTTGCCGGCCCGGGCGGCGTCGGTGAGGTTGATCCCGAGGGCGTCGACGGTCGGCGTCTTCGACGTCCGCTTCGTCTCCTGGGCGGGGCCCACGGATGACGACTGCGACAGGACCCTGATCACCTCGTGGCGGACCTTGTCCAGGTTCACCCCCAGCGATTCCAGGACGCCCGCGGCGATTCCCTCGCCCTCGCGGACCAGCCCGAGCAGCAGGTGCTCGGTACCGATGTAGTTGTGGCCGAGACGGCGGGCCTCGTCGATGGCCAGCTCGATGACGCGCTTGGCGCGGGGCGTGAGGCCGACCTCGCCGACGACCGGCCGGTCGCCGCGGCCGATGATGAACTCGACGGCGGTCCGGACCTTCGCCAGCTCGACGTTCATGTTCTCGAGAACGCGAGCGGCGACGCCTTCGCCTTCGCGAACGAGACCCAGGAGCAGGTGCTCTGTGCCGATGTAGTTGTGGTTGAACCGCTGCGCCTCGTCCTGGGCAAGCGTCAGGACCTTACGCGCGCGATCAGTGAACTTGTCGAAGCGCTCCATCGGTTCGAACGCCTGTTTCCCCTTCTGCGCCTCGCGGGACGCGCAGCCATCGTAGCACGCGTTCCCCGTGCACAAGCCCCCTTCGACAGCGGCTCATTCGTCCATCCGGGGACGTGCAATTCCTGTTCATGAGTACGCGATCGGTCGCCGGGCGGTTCTCTTCCGCGCAGACGCCAATCGGCCCACCGCGGTCCGGCGGGCCGGGCGGGTCACGCTCGCCGAGAGCCGTCAGGCCGAGGCGGCCGGCTCGTCTTCGGACTTCGGCTGGGCCTTGCTCGAGGACTTCGTCTTCGGCGCAGGCCCCTTGGGTGCCTTGGCTGCTGCCTCGGGTACGTCGGCCCGCTCGGCTCCGGTGGCCGACTCGGCCACGACCTCGGGCTCGGCTGCTGTCTCCGGCTCGGGCTCGGCGACGGCCTCGGGCTCGGCCTCGATCACCGGCTCTGCGACGGCCTCGGGCTCGGCCGCTGTCGCCAACTCGGCGACAGCCTCGGGCTCGACTGCCGGCCCGGCCTCAGCCTCGGGCTCGGCCGATGTCGCCAACTCGGCGACAGCCTCGGGCTCGACTTCGGGCTCGGCGTCGGGCTCGGCTTCGGTGGTCGACTCGGCCACGGCTGCTGTCTCCGGCTCGGACTCGGCCACGGCCTCGGGCTCGGCTTCGGGCTCGGCTACAGCCTCGGGCTCGACCGCCGGCTCGGTGGCGGCTTCGGCTTCGGTGGTCGACTCGGGCTCGGGCTCGGGCGCGGCAACCGCCTCGGGCTCGGCGGCCGGCTCGGAGACGGCCTCGGGCTCGGACTGGGCCGCCTCGGCCGCAGCGAGCTGCTCGCGGACCCCGGCGAACGCCGCCGCAAGGGTCGTGTCGATCCCGCCTTCGGGCTCCTGGATCGCGTCGCTGGCCGTATAGCCCCGCTCCCGTTCCCCGCCACGAGGGCGCCGCTCGGGTCGAGATTGCGGTGCCGATGATGGCATGCCCATCTCAGGCATCTGCCTGACCGGCGGCTCCTCGGCCTGCTTGAGGCTGAGACCGAGTCGGTGCCGCTCGGAGTCGAGGCTGATGATCTTCAGCTTGAGGTTCTGGCCCTCGTGGACGACGTCACCCGGATGGGCGACCCGCTGATGGCTGAGCTCGCTGATGTGGATCAGGCCCTCGAGCCCGTCGCGAACCCGAACGAAGGCGCCGAAGTTGACGAGCTTCGTGACGGTCCCGTCGATGATGTCCCCGACCTTGAAGTCCGCGACCGTCGTGTGCCACGGGTCCGGCTGGAGACGGCGGATCGAGAGGCTGATCCGGCCGCGCTCGTGGTTGATGTCGATGACCTCGGCCTCGACCTCTTCACCGACGCGGTAGCCGGCCTCGGGGTTGTTGACCTTGTTCCACGAGAGCTCGCTCTTGTGGACCAGGCCGTCGATGCCGCCGAGGTCGATGAAGACGCCGAACGGGGCGATGCTCCGGACGGTGCCGGTCACCTTCTGGCCGACCTGGAGGCTGCTGAACAGCTCGTCGCGCTTCTCGCGCCGCTCCTCGTAGAGGGCCACCTTCTCGGACAGGATCAGGCGATTGGCCTTCCGGTTGACCTCGAGAATCTTGAGCCGCAGCTTCCGGCCGACGAACGGCTGGAGCTTCTCGGCGATCTCCTGCGCGGCGTCGCGTGGCTGGTCGTTCTGCGGCCGGCGAGGGAAGTCGACGATCTGGCTGATCGGGACGAAGCCGCGGATCCCGCAGTCGACGATGAGGCCGCCCTTGTTGTGATCGATGACCGGCGCCTCGATGATGACGCCCGCCTCGAACTGCTCCTGCATCGCCCGCCACTTCCGCTCGAGCCCGGCGCGGCGCAGGGACAGGACGACGTGGCCCTCGGGCGACTCCGGCTGGAGGACGTAGACCAGGACGGTGTCGCCGATGTTCAGGGTCGGTTGCGACTCGCCGTGGCGGCCGAACAGCTCGCGGTTGCTGACCACGCCCTCGCTCTTGGCCCCGATGTCGACGAGGATCTCGTCCTTGTCGATCCGGACGACGTTGCCCTCGACCACATCACCGTGCTTGAAGCTCTTGATCTCCGAGTCCTGCTCGGCGAGGAGTTCCTCCATCGTGGTCGGCTCGGGCCCCATCGGGCGAGCGGGCGGCGGCGGCGCCTCGGCGGCCGGAGCCGGCTCGGACGACGGTGTGTCCGTAGCGTCCGGCGTGGCCTCTTCTGACTGAGCCTCGACGGCAGCGTCCGGCGTTTCGGTAGTCGGCGCAGGAGGTGCCTCGGCCGCCGCGGAAATCGTCTCGGTCGTCGTGGGGCCCGCCTCGGTCGTCGTGGGGCCCGCCTCGGTCGTCGTGGGGCCCGCCTCGGTCGTCGTGGGGCCCGCCTCGGTCGTCGTGGGGCCCGCCTCGGTCGTCGTGGGGCCCGCCTCGGCCATCGCTGCCGGCTCGGCGCCGGCCGCAGCCGCCACCTCGGCAGCCGCGCCGGCGGACTCGTCGACGGACGCCTCGCTGATGCCTTCGCCAGCGGATGCCCCTGCGGCCGACTCGGCCGGCGGCGGCTCTACGCCGGCGGCCTGGGACTCGATCTCGCTCGAGGCAAGAGCCTCGGCCGCGGTCTCGGCGGGATCGTCCACGACCGCCACGGTCGCAGCGGTCTGCTCAGGCGCCGGGGCCTCGGCGATTGCCTCGGCCGACGGCGTCGTCCCGCCCTGCTTGTCTTCGGTCAAATCGGTGGTCTCCTGCAATCCAGCGTCCCTCGAGAATCAGAAACGGCCCGAGCACCGCTCAAGCCGTCGGTCTGCGATCAAGTGGTCCGTGGATGGTCTGCCGCGGTCCGCTCCTTCGAAGTCGAATCGGGTTGAACGAATGCTCTTCAGCTGTCCTGCCCGGAGGGCCACGGGAGTCTAGCACAGGCCTCAGCGCGGCTACAATCGGCAACCGTGCCCGAATTGCCCGACCTGGCGATCGTCGTCGACGCGCTGCACGCGGCCCTGGCGGGGCGGCCCGTGGCCTCGGCCTCGGCCCCGGCGCCGCTGGCCGTGCGCGGCACCCCGGCCGAGATCGAGGCGCTCGTCGGCCAGTCCGTCCGCTCGGTCGGTCGGCGCGGCAAGTTCGTGGGCATCGAGCTCGAGCGCGATCGGATCGTGGTGAACGCGATGCTGAGCGGGCGCTTCCAGCTGGCGGACCCCGGGGCGAAGCTGCCATCGAAGACCGCGCTCGTCCTGGCGTTTGGTCCTCGGGCCAACGGTCCGAAGGACGCGGCCCGATGGACTCGAGGGGCGGGCTGGATGCCGGCCGACGACGCCGCGGTCGAGGTTCGCTATCGCGACCCGACGCAGATGGGCAAGGTCTACCTGCTCCCGGCCGGGGTGGATCGCGGCGTACCGGGGCTCGACGCCTCGCTCGGTCCTGACGCGGACGACAAGGAATTGACGCTCGAGGTCTGGCGCGAGCGGATCGGACGCCACCCGGGCGAACTCAAGTCGCTCCTGCGAAACCAGTCGTTCGTCGCCGGAATCGGAAACGCCTACAGCGACGAGATCCTCCACGCGGCTCGGCTCAATCCGTTCCGGAAGCGCTCCAGCCTGGCCTCGGAGGAGGTCGACGAGCTGTACGACGCCAGCCGCCGGACCCTCGCCGGCGCGGTCGACGTCCTCCGCCGTCGCGTGCCGCCGACGTTCGAGACGCAGGTCCGCGACTTCCTGTCGGTCCACCGGAAGGGCGGCGAGCCGTGCCCACGCTGCGGGACGCGGATCAGCGAGGTCTCGTTGAGGAGCGAAGCCACCTCGTGGTGTCGCGGCTGCCAGCGATAGCGGTCCATCCGCGGCCGGCCGCGGACGGCCACGCCTGGGACGCTAGGGGATGAGCAGCACCTGGCCGACGTGGAGGACGGTCGACGTCAGGCCGTTGAGCTTGGTAATGGCCGCGACCGTGGTTCCGTACGCGCGCGCGATGTCGTAGAGCGTGTCACCGCTCTTGACCGTGTAGGTGGTGTGCGCGCTCGGAACGGGGCTCGGCGTGGCCGTCGGCATCGGAGACGGGGCGACCGACGGCACGACCGAAGGAGTGGCGCTCGGCTCTCCGCCGCTGGGGGAAGGCACGGCGGATGGCGAGGGTGACGCGGTCGCGCCGGGGCGCGACGCGGTCGCGCCGGGGCGCGACGCGGTCGCGCCGGGCGATGGCGTGCCGGACCCGGCAGCGCCGGCACCCGAGCCCGATTGATCCCGCCCGATCCCCGACAGCCCGACCGCTCCGAGAGCGACGACGAGGCCGATCGCGGGGATCGCCTGCCAGCCGCGCCGATCGGCGACGAGGCCGGCGACGGTCGCGCCGAGACCGACGCCGATGTCAACGACAGGGGTGGTTCGTGCCAGCTCCCAGCGGAGCGGCGATCCCTCGCCCGCCGAGCTCCCGCGCTCACGGCGGGCCGCCAGGGCGGCGAGATACGTCGCGCACGTCAGGTGGCCCGACCTGAGGCACAGCCGGCGCTGCTTGTCGATGGCCAGTGGTGCCGCCGGCGCCACCGCGGTGCATCGATGGTCGCGGGTCGGCGAGCTGGAGCGCCATGCGCCGCTTTGCCCAAGGAGGTACGGGCACGCGATCGGGCCGTCGCCGACCGGCGGAATCGGGAGGGAGTCCTCCGGCTCGATCAGGGCCTTGGTCGCAGCCTCGTCGGACATCCGGGCGAGGATACCGCCTCGGCGCCGGACCCGGCCGGCACGGTCACGTTCCGAGCATCGGCGCCCTTTTCTCAGCGCCCGCGATCAGGCGCAGGACGCACAAAATCCTGGCGACGACCTATTTTCCCGAAAGGCTGCCCTCTCAGTATCTTCGGCGCTGGAGAGCTTGACTTCCGTGTTCGGGATGGGAACGGGTATGGCCTCTCCGCTAGAGTCACCAGGATCTTGCTGCTGGACGTGAAATCGGCTGCCGACAACGGGCCGTGCGGGCCCAACGCGTCGAGAAGTCGAGATCGATCGATCTCGCGTGTTGTGGATCCATCCAGATCCCCAGCCGCTGACCCTGGGTCAGGTGCTGGAAGTGGTCAAGCCCTCGACCATTAGTACCGCTCAGCTTCATCCGTCACCGGACTTCCACATGCGGCCTATCAAACAGGTGGTCTCCCTGCGGTCTTACCCGGTTGACCCGGTGGGGAACCTCATCTCCAGGCGAGCTTCGCACTTAGATGCTTTCAGCGCTTATCCCTGCCGAACATAGCTACCCAGCAGTGCCCCTGGCGGGACAACTGGCACACCAGCGGTTCGTCCACTCCGGTCCTCTCGTACTAGGAGCAGCTCCTGTCAAGTTCCCTACGCCCACGGCGGATAGAGACCGAACTGTCTCACGACGTTCTGAACCCAGCTCGCGTGCCGCTTTAATTGGCGAACAGCCAAACCCTTGGGACGTACTTCCGCCCCAGGATGCGACGAGCCGACATCGAGGTGCCAAACGGTGCCGTCGATGTGAACTCTTGGGCACCATCAGCCTGTTATCCCCGGGGTAGCTTTTATCCGTTGAGTGATACCCCTTCCACTCGGAGGTACCAGATCACTAAGCCCGACTTTCGTCTCTGCTCGACTTGTGGGTCTCGCAGTCAAGCTCCCTTATGCCTTTGCACTCTTCGGCTGGTTTCCATTCAGCCTGAGGGAACCTTTGGGCGCCTCCGTTACACTTTAGGAGGCGACCGCCCCAGTCAAACTGCCTGCCTGACACTGTCCTGCGCCCGGATTACGGGTCGCGGTTAGAACCGAAATCCAACCAGGGTGGTATTTCAACGTTGGCTCCACCGAAGCTAGCGCTCCAGTTTCACAGCCTCCCACCTATCCTACACAAACTAAATCCCAATCCAATGTCAGGGTGCAGTAAAGCTCCACGGGGTCTTTTTGCCCTGCCGCGGGTAACCTGCATCTTCACAGGTACTTCAATTTCGCCGGGTCCCTCGTTGAGACAGCGCCCAGATCGTTACGCCATTCGTGCGGGTCGGAACTTACCCGACAAGGAATTTCGCTACCTTAGGACCGTTATAGTTACGGCCGCCGTTTACCGGGGCTTCGATTCAGAGCTTGCACCCCTCCTCTTAACCTTCCGGCACTGGGCAGGCGTCAGCCCCTATACGTCAGCTTTCGCTTTCGCAGAGACCTGTGTTTTTGCTAAACAGTCGCCTGGGCCTTTTCACTGCGGCTTCGATCGACCACTGCAAGCAGCCGTCGCGAAGCGCCCCTTCTCCCGAAGTTACGGGGCCATGTTGCCGAGTTCCTTAACGAGGGTTCTCCCGATCACCTTGGTATTCTCTACCCGCCTACCTGTGTCGGATTGCGGTACGGTCGCCTCGGGTCTCGCTAGACGCTTTTCTCGCCAGCTTGGCTTACTCGAATCGAGGCAAAGCCCCTTTCACTCGCTGCTCGGGGTTGAAAATGAGCGGACGGATTTGCCTGTCCGCTCCCCCTACCGGCTTGGACGCGTATAGCCAAAACGCGCTCGAGCTACCATGCTGTGTCACGCCCTTGCTCCCACCTGGGATCGACTCCCGGGTTCGACCGGCTTGCGCCGGGCAACCCCCGTTCGCCTCCTCCAGGCGACACCTTGCGGTGCAAACGACCCTTGGTCGGTTCCGGAATATCAACCGGATGTCCATCGCCTACGACGTTCGTCCTCGGCTTAGGCCCGACTAACCCTGAGCGGACGAGCCTTGCTCAGGAAACCTTAGGCTTACGGTGTGTGGGATTCTCACCCACATTGCGCTACTCATGCCGACATTCGCACTTCCGTCCGCTCCAGCCGTCCTCACGGTCGACCTTCACAGCAGAACGGAACGCTCCCCTACCATCCACCGGCGGCGAACCGCCGGCAGATCCGTAGCTTCGGTACCAAGCTTGAGCCCCGTTGAATTTTCGGCGCGGATCCACTTGACCAGTGAGCTGTTACGCACTCTTTCAATGGTGGCTGCTTCTGAGCCAACATCCTGGTTGTCTTTGCGAATCCACATCCTTTACCACTTAGCTTGGATTTAGGGACCTTAGCTGACGGTCTGGACTGTTTTCCTTTAGACCACGAAGCTTAGCCCTCGCAGTCTCACTCCCGGGTTGCAGAAATCACGGGATTCGGAGTTTGGTTGGGGTTGGTAAGCGGGAAGCCCCCTAGCCCATCCAGTGCTCTACCCCCGTGATTGATCACCCGAGGCTGCCCCTAAAGGCATTTCGGGGAGAACCAGCTATCTCCGAGTTCGATTGGCATTTCACCTCTATCCACAGCTCATCCCCCAGCTTTTCAACGCTGGTGAGTTCGGTCCTCCACGGGACATTACTCCCGCTTCAACCTGGCCATGGATAGGTCACTCGGTTTCGGGTCTACCGCATGCGACTGAACGCCCTGTTCAGACTCGCTTTCGCTCCGGCTCCGTCCTTCTCGGACTTAACCTCGCCACACGCGCGTAACTCGTCGGCTCATTCTTCAAAAGGCACGCCATCAGGCTACCGGCAAGCCGGCAACACCCTTTGACTGCTTGTGGGCACGTGGTTTCAGGTACTATTTCACTCCCCTCAACGGGGTGCTTTTCACCTTTCCCTCACGGTACTTGTTCACTATCGGTCGCCAAGAGTATTTAGCCTTGGACGGTGGTCCGCCCAGTTTCCCACATGAGAGACCTTCCACGTGGTACTCAGGTGGTCGATCACGAAGGCCGCTCGCTTTCGCCTACGGGGCTGTCACCCTCTCTGGCCCGCCATTCCAGGCAGCTTCGACTAGCGATCGGTTTTTTGACTCCGCAGGAACCTTGCCGGGCCCCAATGATCGGCTCCTACAACCCCCACTCAGAAACGGCGGCAACCTATCTCGCTGAGTGAGTTTGGGCTCTTCCCGTTTCGCTCGCCACTACTTAGGGAATGCTCTCTTTTCCTCCAGCTACTGAGATGTTTCAGTTCGCTGGCTTACCTCCACCTGGCCTATTTGGTTCAGCCAGGAGTGACTGGACTTCTCCAGCCGGGTTTCCCCATTCGGACATCTCCGGATATAACGTCTGCTCGCGACTCCCCGGAGCTTTTCGCAGCCTGCCACGTCCTTCATCGGCTCTTGGCGCCAAGGCATCCACCTCGTGCCCTGTGTAGCTTGACCCCCTCCAGCCGCTGACCCAGCGGTCATCGGTTGGACGGAGATCGGGATAGTTCTAGACAACACGGCGAAATCGAAGATCTACAACTTCTCTTTCTACCGATTTCACAATATCCAGTTGGTAAGGTGGGGCCCCACGGGGCCTCTAGGTTCCCGGAGGTCATCCGGGCTCCCCAGCAGTCCGCTGGTCGGTGGCCTCGATCGCCCGAGGACACGGATCAATGGACCTGAGGGCCTGCTCGTCATCGGGCCGCGCGGAGAGTTGGTGGAGACGAGGAGACTCGAACTCCTGACCCTCTCCTTGCAAAGGAGATGCTCTGCCAACTGAGCTACGTCCCCTCGGCCCACGGCGCGGGGGTGGTGGGCGTTTCTGGACTCGAACCAGAGACCTCTGCCTTATCAGGGCAGTGCTCTAACCAGCTGAGCTAAACGCCCGCCGGGACGTCGGCGAAACCGAACGCGGCTTCGCCGAGTCGACGACGCGGGCGCGCGGCGCCCTTGACCCTTGAAGAGTGGCAGGAACATGCGGATCCGTCGGATGCGCGACCGGTTTCGGTGATTCTCGCCAGGTCGCCTCGGCCTCCGAGCCCTTGCGGGCGCCGGCGCTCCCCACCTGGCTGGGGAAGCGATCGACCGTGCGATCAACCTAGGAGCCATCTACGCCCCGATCCCACCGAGGGTCGGAGCTCGGATCTCCCTAGAAAGGAGGTGATCCAGCCGCACCTTCCGGTACGGCTACCTTGTTACGACTTCGTCCCAATCACCGACCCCACCTTCGACGGCTGCCTCCTTGCGGTTGGCGCACCGGCTTCGGGTGTTGCCAGCTTTCATGACGTGACGGGCGGTGTGTACAAGCCCCGGGAACATATTCACCGCCGTATGCTGACCGGCGGTTACTAGCAACTCCGGCTTCATGCAGGCGAGTTGCAGCCTACAATCCGAACTGAGACCGGCTTTAAGGGATTCGCTCCACCTCGCGGTTTCGCAGCCCGTTGTACCGGCCATTGTAGCGTGGGTGTAGCCCAGGACGTAAGGGCCATGCTGACTTGACGTCATCCCCGCCTTCCTCCGAGTTTCTCTCGGCAGTCTCGTGTGAGTGATACAACACACGATAGGGGTTGCGCTCGTTGCGGGACTTAACCCAACATCTCACGACACGAGCTGACGACAGCCATGCAACACCTGTGGCCAAGCCCCTTGCGGGGAGGCGACGTTTCCGCCGCTGACCTGGTCATGTCAAGCCCTGGTAAGGTTCTTCGCGTTGCGTCGAATTAAACCCCACGCTCCGCTGCTTGTGCGGGGCCCCGTCAATTCCTTTGAGTTTTAGCCTTGCGGCCGTACTCCCCAGGCGGGACACTTAATGCGTTAGCTTCGGCACTGGCGGGGTTGATACCACCAACACCTAGTGTCCATCGTTTACGGCTAGGACTACCGGGGTATCTAATCCCGTTTGCTCCCCTAGCTTTCGCGCCTCAGCGTCAAGAACAGGCCAGGAAGCCGCCTTCGCCACTGGTGTTCCTCCCGATATCTACGCATTTCACCACTACACCGGGAATTCCGCTTCCCTCTCCTGCCTTCGAGTCGAGCAGTATCACGTGACCCTCCCCAGTTGAGCCGGGGGCTTTCACACGCGACTTGCACGACCGCCTGCGCGCTCTTTACGCCCAGTAAATCCGGACAACGCTCGCCACCTACGTATTACCGCGGCTGCTGGCACGTAGTTAGCCGTGGCTTATTCCTCAGGTACCGTCATCATCGTCCCTGAGAAAAGAGGTTTACAACCCGAAGGCCTTCATCCCTCACGCGGCGTTGCTGCGTCAGGCTTTCGCCCATTGCGCAAAATTCCCGACTGCTGCCTCCCGTAGGAGTCTGGGCCGTGTCTCAGTCCCAGTCTGGGTGATCGTCCTCTCAGACCACCTACCGATCGTCGCCTTGGTGAGCCGTTACCCCACCAACGAGCTAATCGGACGCAGGCCCCTCCCGAAGCGCCTTGCGGCTTTGCTGGTGCGCTTGAACACACCGGCACATGCGGTATTAGCCACCCTTTCGGGCAGTTATTCCCCACTTCGGGGCAGGTCACCTACGCGTTACTCAGCCGTCCGCCACTAACGATCAAGGCAAGCCCCGATCGTCCGTTCGACTTGCATGTCTCATGCACGCCGCCAGCGTTGATCCTGAGCCAGGATCAAACTCTCCGAAAAGATGCGCAGCCTTGCGGCTGCGACTTGTTCCGAGGGTTCGACCGCTCGCTCATCCGTCTTGTTCCGGATTTCCTGCCACTCTTCAGTTGTCAAGGTGCAGCGCCCGAGGCGCAACGGCGCCCGGCGCAGAGCCCCAATGATGGGGCTTTGCGGTCGGGGCGTCAAACCCGGAATCGCATCTTCCGAACCGGGCGGGGGCCCGGTGCGGCGCCGCCGGCGAGAGGCAACGGCCGCGAATGGTAGAGGCCGCCGCGACGGGCTGTCAAACGACCCGGGAGTCCCGTCCCCGGGGGTCGATGGTCAGATCGGGCTGGACTCGATCAACAGGACGGCGGCCGCTCCGCAGAGCCAGCTCAGCAGGCCGAGCTCGAGGCTCGGCGCGGCGCCCAGCGGCCCGACCGCGACGAGGTAGACGAGCCCACCGATCACGGTCGCGACCACGACCTTGGCGAGCCGCAGGAGGATCTCGGCCGCGAGCTCCCTCATCGCCGTCCGTCCGTGATCGCGCGGCGGCCCTGGAGGGCGCGGATGAGGGTGACCTCATCGGCATACTCCAGGTCCCCGCCGACGGGGATCCCGCGGGCGATCCGCGTCACCGACCCGACCCGTCCGTCGAGCCGCTCGTCGAGATACATCGCCGTGGCCTCGCCCTCGAGCGTCGGGTTGGTCGCCAGGATTACCTCCTCGAACGGCTGGCCGTCGGCGGCGGCCTCGTCGACGCGGCGGAGGAGCTCTCCGATCCGAAGACGGTCCGGACCGATGCCATCGATCGGGGAGATCGCGCCGTGGAGGACGTGGTATCGGCCCCGGAACTCACCGGTTCGCTCGAGCGCCAGGACGTCGAGCGGCTCCTCGACCACGCACAGGCGGAGCTGATCGCGACCGCCGTCGCGGCAGATCGGGCAGCGTGGCGCGTCGCTGATGTTGAAGCAGACCTCGCAGAAGACGACCTGTTCGCGGACGGCGACGAGGGCTGCAGCGAGGGACCGCGCCTCCGTCTCCGGCGCTCGCAGGAGATGGAAGGTCAGCCGCTGGGCCGTCTTGGGGCCGACGCCCGGCAGCCGGCTGAATGCCTCGATGAGCCGGGCGACCGGCTCGATCAGCGGGCTCGCCACCGGCCCCTAGCGCCCCCCGAGGAGGCCGCCGAGGCCGCCGCCGAGGCCGCCGGTGACCGCGGCCATCTTCTCCTCGGCCAGGCGACGGGACGCTTCGAGGGCGTCATTGACCGCGGCGACGACGAGATCCTGGAGCATCTCGACGTCCGCCGGATCGACCGCGCCCGGGTCGATCTCGACGGTCCGCAGCTGCCTGCTTGCCGGTCACCACGGCGCGGACCGCGCCCCCTCCGGAGGAGCCCTCGACCTCGGCCTCGCCCAGCTCAGCCTGGATCCGGGCCATTTCCTGCTGCATCTGCAGCGCCATCCGCTGCAGGTTCGCCATCCCCATCCGTCACGCTCCGCTTTCCTGATGTCGGTCGCCTGCAGTCTGGCGGATGGCCCGCCGAACTGCAGGGCTCCTCGATCGACCGACGGTCACCGAGCGACCGAGGATCAATCGACCGGGGTCGCGTCGGGTTCGTCGCCGCCGAAGATGCGACGGGCCTCGGCCAGGACGAACGCGGCCTCCGCGTCGGCCGGCAGCGGCGCGACAAGGTCCAGGTTGGTGGCGACGCAACGGACGCCGACGGGGCGGCCGAGGACGGCACCGATCCCCTCTTCGAGGACGGCCCGACGACGCTCGGCGACGTCGCGGAGGAAGCCCTGATCCTCTGGGAAGCCGAGGGTGACGATCCCGTCCTCGACAGAGATCGGCCGACAGACCGCGATCAACGGCTTCGTCGGCGGATGGGCGCTGATCCGGGCCACGATCTCCGGCCATCGCTCGCGAAGGAGCTCCAGGGCGGCTCCGGGCGGGGCAACCAGCCCGTCGGCGGGTACGGACGGCCCCGGGGACCCGCCTGCCACGGTACTCGGTCGGGCCGGATCACTCGGGTCGCCCGGGGGCGGCTCCCGGCCCGGGGCGGCTGCGGCGGCGGTCCTCGCCGCCGACCGATCTCGCGCGCGCGGGCGCGCGCGCACGGTCGCTCCGCCTTGATCCACTCCGGCTCCATCGGCCGAGCGACCCTGCCCGACCGGGACGCTCTCGGGCGCAGACGCGGCCGGGGTCATCTCGCTCGCCCCGACGTCGGGGAATTCAACGACGCTCGGAGCGGCCGGCGGCTCGGTTCGCGGTTCGGCCGGCGCAGGCGCCTCTGCGCGGCTCGTCCGGGCGGGGCCCGCTCGGCTCGGCGCCGGGGCGATGGCAGACGCGGCGGCAGGCCGGGCGATGGCCGTCGGCGCGTCGGCCGGGAAGAGCGCGATCTCGAGCTGGAGACGGATCCCCCCGACGCCGGCCCGGTTCGGATCGATGGCGGCCAGCCGCCGGGCCACCGGCATCAGCTCGGCCACTCCGTGCGACGTCGACGTCGTGGCCCCGCCGGGCTCGCCGGGCCCGCCGGGCCCGCCGACGATGGCATTCCGGATGGCCTCGATGACCTGATCGAGGAAGCCGCGCAGGTCGCGGCCTCGTTCCTCGAGCGCGTCGAGAACGACAACGCCGGCGCCGAGATTCCCATCGACGAGGGCCGCCACGAAGGCGTCGACCGTATCCGCGTCAGCGAGGCCGAGGAGATCCCGGACCCGGCCCTCGTCGAGGCGGTCCGCGGCCGACGACAGCAGCTGGTCGAGCATCGATTCCGCGTCGCGCATGCCGCCGGCCGCGAGGCGGGCGATGAGCCGGATCGCACCCGGATCCGCTGCTCGGCCGTCGGCCTCGATGATCCTGCGGAGCTTGCCCTCGATCTCGTCGGTCGTCAGGCGCCGGACGTCGAAGCGCTGGAGGCGCGACAGGATCGCCGGCGGGAAGTCCTGGGGGTGGGTCGAGGCGAACATGAAGACGACGAAGTCGGGCGGCTCCTCGAGGGACTTGAGGAGGGCATTCCAGGCGTCGCGCGTGATCTGATGGGCTTCGTCGAGGATGTAGACCTTGCGGCGGAGGTCCGTCGGGGCGTAGTTGATCCGCTCCCGGAGCTCGCGAATGGCGTCGATGCCGCGGTTGGACGCGGCGTCGATCTCGACGAGGTCCATCGCCCGGCCCTCCCGGATGGCGACGCACGAGGGACAGGTGTCGCACGGGTCGCCGTCCTGGAGGTTCGTGCAGTTGATCGCCTTGGCGAGGATCCGGGCCAGGGAGGTCTTGCCCGTTCCCCGCGGCCCGACGAAGAGGATCGCGTGCGTGACCCGCCCGGTCCGGACGGCGTTGCGGAGGGTCTCGACGACCGCCTCCTGGCCGACGATCTGGCCGAACGTCTGGGCCCGCCAGCGGCGGTAGATGGCCTGGTGCGGGGCGGTCTGGCTCACGAGGCTCCTGGCGACGAGCCGGCGGCGCCGTGATGGCGCCGGCCGACCGTGATGTTGTTGCCGTGCACCCCCCGTCGATCGACCGACGCCCGGGCCCACTGTCGAAGGCGGCTCGAACCAGGCCGTTCCGCGGCACCCGACGAGCTTCGCTGAGTGCTGCTTCCTTCCGGACCTGACACGGTTCGCGATTCGCCGCTGCGCGGGACCCGATCCTCAACGTCGCCTGGGGCAGCGGCCTCCGAGCGCGATGACCTCGAGGGGGAATTCAGCCCTGCTGGAGCGGATTGCAGGTACAGGGCACCGCTAGTTCCCCGCCTAGCACGGCCCGGCAAGGATAGCGCGGCGGGCGCCGCTGGGACGTACCGGGCTCAGGATCTCCGAGCGCCGGGCGCCGTCGACGACCACGCCCCGCAATGGACGATCGCGAGGCACCGATCAGGACCGTCGAATGGCGGAGAGGGCGGGATTCGAACCCGCGACGCGTTGCCGCGAACCGCATTTCCAGTGCGGCGCCATAGTCCACTAGGCGACCTCTCCGGGCGCCGCGGATTCTAGAGGAACTTCGGCCCGGCCTCGGCACACTCGGCGCGACTCGAGACCGGCTTCGCTCGCCCCGAGGACGTGATCCCGGCAAGGCGGGGGCGAGCACCCGAGCGAGCGGACTCAAACGTCCGTGAGCGAGGGAGCGGAGCGCCCAACGCAGGCAGGGCGCATCCGCGAGGTGGACTCGGGCCCGCTCGCCCCGAGGACGTGATCCCGGCAAGGCGGGGGCGAGCACCCGAGCGAGCGGACTCAAACGTCCGTGAGCGAGGGAGCGGAGCGCCCAACGCAGGCAGGGCGCATCCGCGGGGTGAGCGATGGCGGAGAGGGTGGGATTCGAACCCACGGTGCTTTCGCACACCGCTTTTCGAGAGCGGCACCATCAACCACTCGGACACCTCTCCGCGCGAGAGGATAGCAGAGGGTTCCCGTTCAGCCGGCCGGCGTCGCCGAGGCGTAGAGCTCTTCGGCCTCGTCGCGGCGGATGCCGCTCACGACCTTCAGCCGGCGACCCAGACCGGCATGATCGGCGAGCTGGAGGACGCTGCCGGCGGCGCCGTCCTCGTGGTTCGGAACAGCGTAGACGAGGGCATCGACGTCGCTGTTGAGGAGCGCGCCGACGCACATCGCGCACGGCTCGATCGTGGAGAAGATGGTCACGTCCTGGAGTCGCGACGTCCCCAATCGGCGGGAGGCCTCGCGCAGGGCGACGATGACCGCGTGGGCGGTCGGATCGTTCGTCTCGACGACGCGGTCGTGGCTCCGGGCCACCATCGCCTCGTCGAGCACCGCGACCGCGGCATGGGGACGCTCGCCGTGGGCGACGGCCGCGCGGGCCTCGGCGAGGGCTTCGCCCATGTACAGCTCGTAGTTCATGGCGCCGATGATACGGGGTCCGCGAAGGACGCCCGCATCCTGCCCGCAACCGTCACCGCAGCGACTCGGGAGGTAGCATCCGGGCCATGGCCCAACCACGACGCATCGCGATCCTCACCGGCGGCGGTGATGTCCCCGGCCTCAATTCGGTCATCAAGAGCGTCACGTACCGGGCCACCGAGCTGGGAGCCGAGACCCTCGGGATCCGACGCGGCTGGGAGGGGTTGACCCACGCCCAGCCGGGCGTCGACCTCGACCCCAACTACCTCCGCGTTCT
Source organism: uncultured Chloroflexia bacterium (assembly GCA_963719145.1). Classification (GTDB taxonomy): domain Bacteria; phylum Chloroflexota; class Limnocylindria; order Limnocylindrales; family CSP1-4; genus UBA5189. The sequence goes on along the minus strand of CAVRAX010000001.1, from coordinate 1,279,195 downwards.
CGATCGGACGAACACGCGGACGATCGATCGGACGGGCGGGACGATCCTGCACACGTCGAGGACGAACCCGGCAAAGATGTCACGCAAGGCCCTCCCGTCATGGCTCGACGCCGGCCGCGTCGACGCCCTCCAGGTTGGCGAGGACCGTTTCGACCTGACGCCGGTCGTCATGGAGCACATCGAGCGGCTCGGCATCGATGTCCTCGTCACGATCGGCGGGGACGACACCCTGTCGTTCGCGAGGATCCTGGCCGGGACCGGGGTCTCGCTCGTCGCGATTCCCAAGACGATGGACAACGACGCGCCGGGCACCGAGTATTGCATCGGCTTCTCCTCGGCCATCACGCGGGCCAAGGAGCTCATCGATCGGCAGCGGACGACGCTCGGCAGCCACGAGCGCATCGGCGTCTTTCGGATCTTCGGACGGGACGCCGGATTCTCGGCCCTCTTCGCCGCCTACGTGACCTCCGCTCGCTGCGTCATTCCCGAGGCCCGCTACGACGTCGCCGGCCTGGCCGAGGTGATCGCCGGGGACCACCGGGCCTCGCCCAGCCACTACGCCATCGTCGTCACCGCGGAGGGCGCGATCTGGGAAGGCGCCGAGATTCCCGAGTACGGGCCCGAGGATGCCTTCGGCCATCGCCACAAGGCCAACGTCGGCGAGGTCCTGGCGGCGGAGCTCACGGCCCGGACCGGGATCGAGTCCGTGGCAATCGAGCTCACCTACGACCTCCGGTCCGGCCAGCCCGACGCCCTCGACCAGATGGTCGCCTCGACTTTCGCCAACGTGGCCATGGACCTCGTGGCCGACGGGCAGTTCGGCCAGATGGTGGGCATCCGGGATGGCAAGTACGCCTACGTCGACCTCCAGGCCACGGGAGTCGCGGCGCGACGGGTGAACGTCGACGAGATGTACAACCGGGAGCGCTTCCGTCCCCGCTACGACCGCAAGGTCGGTGAGCCGATGCTCCTGGTCGGGCTCGACTGACGCCGTCTCAGCCGTCCAGGCCCGATAGCTCCCGGATCGCTCGGGCGACGGCCGAAACGTCGTCATCGCCGTGGCCCCTGCCGATGAGCCCGGCCTCGAGCTGCTCCACGAGCGCCGAGATCGGCAGCACGGTTCCCGTTTCGCGGGCGAGCTGGAGGGCGATCCCGAGGTCCTTGCGATGGAGGGCGAGCTTGAACCCGAGCGGGTAGTCGTTGTCGAGCATCTGGCCGCTCCGGTTGGCCAGGACCCAGGACTGGGCGGCCCCGCCCGAGAGCGCCGCCACGACGCCCTCGACATCGAGCCCCGCCTTCATCGCCAGGACGATGCCCTCGGCGACGCCGAGGTAGCCGCCGGCGAGGATGACCTGGTTGACCGCCTTGGCAGCCTGCCCTGCCCCGATCGGGCCGAGGTGGGTGATCGTGGTCCCCATGGCTGCCAGGACCGGCCGTGCCTCCTCGAGGTCCGCGGCCTCGCCGCCGACGAAGATCGAGAGGGTTCCCTTCCGGGCCCCCTCGCTGCCGCCCGAGACCGGCGCGTCGAGCATCCGGACGCCCGAGCCCGCCAGGCGCGCCGCGAAGTCACGGGTCGCCGATGGGGCGATCGTGGACATGTCGACGACGAGGCAATCGGCCGCCGCGCCCCGGGCCACGCCGTCGGGGCCGAACAGGACCGCTTCGACGTCGGGCGTGTCCGAGACGATCGTGACGACGAGCTCTGCGGCCGCGGCCACCGCGGCGGGGCTGGCCACGAAGCTGACGCCGAGATCGGCCAGCTCGGGGGCGCGACCGGGGGTCCGGTTCCAGGCGCTGACCTCGAAGCCCGCCCGGGCCACGTTGGCCGCCATCGCCCCGCCCATCGTTCCGAGGCCGACGAATCCGACTCGCATCCCGTGCCTCCTTCGACCCGATCCTAGCGCCGCCGCGGCCCGCGCGGCGCCGGCCGGCGCCGCGCAGCGCCGGGAAGATGCGGGTCAGGCGAGCCCGGCGAGGAGCAGGAAGGGCCCCCAGCGCGGCCCGGCGATCACCAGTCGCTCGGGGCCGAACGGTCCGCGCCCCAGCGTTGAGAGCCGGAACCCGGCCCGCCGGGAGCGCTCCACGGCGCCGCCGTCGACGAACAGGTACAGCGCCACGCCGCCTTCGCCCCGACGGGCGAGGGCGGCCGCGAGTCGGCCCTCGGTCGACGGCTCGAGGAGCAGGACCTCGCGGCCATCGGCGGATCTCAGGAGCCGGCACCTGGCACCGAGGAGGCGCTCATCGGGGGCCGGCACCGCCTGTGGCTCACCGGGGCCGTGGCGACCGGCCAGCGCCGCGGCGACCTCGACCTCGGCCCGGTCGAGCTCGACCGTCGCCCAGCCGCTGATGGCGCGACGCGGCTCGACCGCGGCCCGCAGCCGGTCGAGGGCGTCGCCGAGGTCGGCGGCGCCGAGGAGCTGCTCCGGGTCGGCCGCGGTCACGATCGACCGTCACGCTATCGAGGTCACCGAGCCGCTGATCTCGGGACCGACCGCGCCGCCGGCGAGGTAGGCATCGAGGGCGACCCGGAGCCCCACATCCTCGCGGGCGCGCTCGGACAGGAGCCACTTCGTCTCGAGCACGTCGCAGTAGGCCTGCACCGCGTCGCCACCCGGTCCGATCACTGACGCCAGTCGGGCGAGGGCGGGCTGGTAGACATCGGCGGACCAGCGGTCGGCGGCAGCTTGCGGGGTCAGCGAGATCCGCTCGGTGCATTCGAGCCAGGCGGCGTACTCGCGGAGGTCGTTGAGGAGCAGGCGAGCCTGGCCCTCGAGCGCCCTGAACCCCGTGAGGCGCTCGACCTCGGCGGCGTGGAACCGCCGGTTCGTCACGGCGACCCGGAGGCGGACGCGGCCTGGTTGCCCCGGCTCCACCTCCAGCTCATCCACCGCGAAGCCGAGCTCGTTGAGACGCCGGATATGGCCGGCCATCGCGTAGCGATCGTCGGCGCTCACCTCGATCTCGGCGTGGAGCTCCTCCCAGAGGGCCTGATACCGCACCCGGACCGACTCCGCGGCCAGGAGAGCCTCGTCGAGGAGATCGTCGCGGGCCTGCAGTGCGGCCAGGTCGGCGAGGCCGAAGGCAACGTTCTCGACGAGGACCTCGAGGTCATAGGCCCGCTGCCCATCCGAGAGCGACGGGTGGAGCTCCGAGGTCTCGGCGTCGACGAGGAACGCCTGGATCTTGTTGCCGTCACGCCGGAAGAGCGTGTTCGCAAGGGAGCAGTCACCCCAGTAGACGCCGCCCTGGTGGAGCTCGACCAGCAGCCCGGCCATCGCGTCGAGGAGCTGCTCGCGGAGGTAGCCGGGGCCCGGCGGCACCCTCGACAGGAGGTGACGGTACTGGAGCGAGCTCGCCAGATAGCGGGTCACGAGGATCGCCGTGCCCCGCTCGGGATCCTCGGCCACGCCGATCGGCTTCACCGCCGGGAGGCCGTCCTCTTCGAGGTCGCGGAGGATCTCGTACTCACGCCGGGCGATGTCGAGCGGCTCCTCCTTGAGGGCGATCAGGCCGTTCTCGGTGGCCAGGAACCGCACGAGGTGGCGAGACGGCCCCACCGGGAGGACGCGGAATGAGAGCCGCGCGGCCGGCCACCTCGCCAGCGCGGTCTCCCAGGGGAGCCCGAGCAGCTCGGCGCTCGGCTCACGCAGTCGGAGATGGGGGAAGGGGGCGCTCATCGCGCGTCAGGGTACCGTGCCGGCGGCCGGCTATCGGGTTGCGACTGCCCCGGCTCCGGCTGCGGGATCGGCTCGCGCGATCGGGTGGCGGCGGGACTGAAACGTGGCTGAACCGGACGTGGCCAGACGGAGGGCTCCGACGGTCGCGGTCATTGGCTCGACCCCGCCCCGTCGCCAGGACACGGAGCGATATGCTCGGCCCGTGGACCATCAGCCGCGCGAAGCCGACGACGCACGACCGCGCGACACTGCCACCCTGCCTGACGCCGCGCCGCAATGACGAACCGGCAATCCGAAGGCTGGAACCGGACCTTCCTCGCGGGTGCCTTCGTCCTCGCGGCGTTCATCTGTGCGGCGATCCGCCTGGTGACGCCACCGCTGTTGTCGGCGGAGCTCGTTCCCACCTTTGCGCCGCTCGAGGCGGCGGCGGCGGCGACATCGTGCCTCATCGGCGCCGCGGTCGTGGGAGGCATGCGCGAGGGCATGACCCGAGGTCGCTTGATCATCGCCGGCGCCGCGTGCCTGGCACTCGGGGAGCTGCTGGACACGTCCGTGGTGGCGCTCGCGCCGGGCGTCCTGGCCGCGCTCGTCCGTGGCGACACATCGTCGCTGCTCGATGGGCGCGGCTCCATTGGAGCTCTTGCCGTCGCGGCCGCCTGCTGCCGCGCGATTGGGCCTGCGCTGATCGCGGGCGGGTTGTCGCGAGCCGTCCCGGCCGACGCGAGCACGGGTCGGCGGACAGCTGCGGCAGTCGCCGTCCTGGCCGCACTCGCGATCCTGCAGAACGGAACCGAACTGGGCCGCGCCCTTGCCTCGGTATCTGGAGCCCTGTCGGCGGCCTCGGCGGCGATCGTCGCTGTCAACATCGGGGAGGTGCTCGCCTTTTCGTGGCTGGCCATCGTCGCAGTCCGCCGGGCGCATTCGGGAACCGGTCATGGTCGAGCGTGGTGGGCTCTCGGGGCCGGCGCCCTCGTACCGGTCGTGGCCGCGTGGCTCAATCCATTGATTGTGGTCCTGCGGCCACCTGGCGGGCTAAACGTCCTCAGCCTCGAACCGCTGACACAGCTCCTGGGGGCAGGATTGCTGGTCGCGGCGTTCGGGTCGGGGCTGGCTGGAGGCGCGGACCCGGATGCCGGAGGCGCCGAGAGCCGGCCTGGAGGATGAGCAGGAGCAGCTCGGACCGCTTGCGAGCGTGGCCGCAACCTGTCCATGGTTCCTGCCGAGATGAGTGGCGCGCCCGGCGGGACTCGAACCCACGACCTTCAGGTCCGCAACCTGACGCTCTATCCACTGAGCTACGGGCGCGCAATGCGGCGAATCTGGCGGAGAGGGGGGGATTCGAACCCCCGATGGGTGTAACCCCATAACGGTTTAGCAAACCGCCGCACTAGGCCTCTATGCGACCTCTCCGTCCGCGGCGGTCGATAGGCTACCACGGGATTCCGGCGGTTGACATCGAGCCTGACGCTCGGCTACCGTCGCTCGATCGACATGGTTCGCTGCTATTGGTTTACCGACCCGGCATGATCGTTCCCGGCATCTGAGGCCGGGGGCACACGTCGTGCCGGGCGAAGCAGAGGCGCTGACCTCTGCTTTTTTGTTTCCGCTCCGGCCGGCCCGAAGGAAGGCGCTCGATGTTCGTCGTCATGGCCCGCACCGCCAGTGAGGCGGAGATCCTCGGGGTCAAGAGCCACATCCTGGCCGAGGGGATGACGCCGTACGACCACACCGGCCAGGAGCGGGTCGTGATCGCCGTCGTCGGCGAGGTCGGGCCGCGCAAGCAGGTCCTCATGAGCCGCCTCGCCGCTCTGCCCGGGGTCGAGACGATCACGCCGATCTCCAGGCCGTTCAAGCTGACCTCGCGGGAGTTCCGTCCGGACGACACCGTGATCCGCGTCCTGGACGCGGTCGTCGGCGACGGCGGGCTCACGGTCATGGCCGGACCCTGCTCCGTCGAGTCGCGAGAGCAGCTTCTGGAGACGGCCGAGGCGGTCAAGGCGGCCGGAGCGACGATCCTCCGGGGCGGGGCGTTCAAGCCCCGCACCTCGCCGTACGCCTTCCAGGGTCTCGGGGTGGAGGCGCTCCGCTACCTGGCCGAGGCCCGCGACCTGACTGGCCTGCCCACGATCACGGAGGTCATGGAGCCGAACCAGGTCGACATCGTCGCCGAGTACGCCGACATCCTCCAGATCGGCACCCGGAACATGCAGAACTACTCGCTCCTCAACGCTGCCGGGCGCGTCGCCCGCCCGGTCATGCTGAAGCGTGGCTTCGGGGCAACGGTCGAGGAGTTCCTCATGGCGGCCGAGTACATCGTCGCGGCCGGCAACCCAAACGTGATCCTCTGCGAGCGGGGCATCCGGACGTTCGAGACCTACACCCGCAACACCCTCGACCTGTCGGCCGTGCCGCTCCTCCACCATCTGACCCACCTGCCGGTGATCGTCGACCCCAGCCACGCGACCGGCAAGCGCTGGCTCGTCAAGCCGCTCGCGATCGGGGGGATCGCGGTCGGCGCGGACGGGGTCATGGTCGAGGTCCACCCGACGCCGGAGGACGCCCTCTCGGACGCCGAGCAGCAGCTCAACCCGGCGCAGTTCGCCGACCTCATGGCCGCCCTCGTCCCCGTCCACGAGCACGTCCGCTCGCTCCACGGCGACCCGCTCGTCACCGGCGCCGCCCTGGGCATCGGCGCGGGCGAGCTGGCCAAGCACTAGGGGATGGACGGCCTCGCGGCTCGGTTCGACGAAGGGCCGGCCGGAACCGCCACGATCCAGCCGGCGGCTCGTCTCCGCGGCGACCTCGAGGTGCCCGGGGACAAGTCGATCAGCCACCGCGCCCTCCTGCTGGCCCTCCTCGCCGCCGGCGAGAGCCGGATCAGCGGCGCCGGCGATGGGGCCGACGTCCGCTCCACGGCGGGCATCGTCTCCGCCTTCGGAGCGACGGTCGAGCGGGTCGCCGGCGACGCCCGGACCGTCGGCTATCGCGTCGCCTCGCCGGGGGCTGCCGGCCTGCGCGGGCCGACGACCACGCTCGACTGCGGGAACTCGGGCACGAGCCTCCGCCTGGCGGCCGGCATCCTCGCCGGATCCCCGCTGAGCGCGGTCCTCGACGGCGACGCCTCGTTGCGGCGGCGTCCCGTCGCTCGTATCATCGAACCGCTGCGCGCCATGGGCGCGACGCTCAGGGCCCACGACCACGATTCCCACCCACCGGTGACGGTCGCTGGTCGCCGTCCCCTTCGTCCGATCGACTGGACGACGCCGGTTCCATCGGCGCAGGTGAAGTCCGCGATCCTCCTGGCCGGGTTGCACGCGGGCGGGACGACGAGGGTCCGGGAGCGCATCGCGACCCGCGACCACACGGAGCGGATGCTCCGGGCGCGCGGCGTGACCATCCGGTCCGAGCCGGATGGGGACGGCGGCGTGGTCATCGAGATCGAGGGAGGCACGGCCGTGCAGGCGATGGATGAACGCGTCCCGGGCGATCCGTCCGCGGCCGCCTTCTGGCTCGTCGCCGCCGTCGTCCATCCCGACGCCGAGCTCAGCATCCGCAACGTCGGGGTGAACCCGACCCGCCGCGCCATCCTCGACCTGCTGGGCCGGATGGGAGCCCGGATCGACGAGCGGCCCGCGGCGGGCGCCGGCGGCGGGGCAGGCGAACCCGTCGCCGATCTCGTCGTCCGGACCTCCGAGCTCGAGGCGATCGACGTCGGGCCGGCCGATGTCGCCGGCGCGATCGACGAGATCCCGATCCTCTGCCTGGCCGCGACCCAGGCCCGCGGTCGGACGACCATCCGGGGGGCGGGCGAGCTGCGACAGAAGGAATCAGACCGGCTGTCGGGCATCGTCACCGGGCTCCGCGCCCTGGGTGCCGAGATCTCGGCGGACGGCGACGACCTCACGATCGACGGCCCCGTTCGTCTTACCGGCGCGGTCACCGACAGCCTCGACGACCACCGGCTCGCGATGACCTTCGCGGTGGCCGGGCTCATCGCCGCCGGGCCGACGATCGTCGGGCGGCCCGAGAGCGCCTCGATCTCGTATCCCGGTTTCTTCAGCGACCTCGAAAGGATCCGACCATGACGAAGCGGGTCGTCCTCATCGGCCATCCCGTTGCCCATTCGCTCTCCGGGGCGATGCAGCAGGCGGCGTTCGACGCCAACCGCGTCGACGCGGCCTACGAGCTCTGGGATCGAGCTCCGATCGACCTCCCCGACGCGGTCGAGGAGCTGCGCTCCGACGAGTTCCTGGGGGCAAACATCACGATCCCCCACAAGGAGCGCGTCGTCCCCCTGATCGACCGGCTGACCGAAGAGGCGCACGCGACCGGGGCGGTCAACACGATCACCCGTGAGGGGCGCCGCCTCGTCGGGCACAACACCGACGTGCCGGGCTTCGCCGCCGCCCTCGACAAGCTCGTGGGCCGGGCGAAGATGCCGCGCCTGGCGGTCGTCCTGGGGGCCGGGGGCGGGGCCCGGGCCGTTGTCTACGGCCTCATCCGCGAGGGCTTCCAGCGCGTCGTCGTCTTCAATCGCCACCTCCACCGAGCCGAGGGCCTGGTCAAGCACTTCGGTCGGAGCGCGGCGCACATGGAGCTCCGGGCGATGCCCTGGCACCCGTCGATCATCGAGTCCGAGCTGGCGAAGGCGAGGATCCTCGTCAACGCGACCTCGATCGGCCTGACCTCGGACGAGAGCCCGGTTCCGGCGGAGGCCCTGACGTCCGAGCTCCTCGTGCTCGACCTGATCTACAGCCGGACCCGTCTCCTCCGCGATGCCGCGGCGGCCGGGGCGACGGCCCAGGACGGGGAGACGATGCTCCTCCACCAGGGCGCGGCCGCCTTCACCCTGTGGACCGGACAACCGGCGCCGCTCGACGCCATGGCCGAGGCGCTGTCGAGCGCGCGATCCCAGGGCGTGCGCTCGGCCGAAGGCGAGCCGGCCGGCGAGGAGGCCGTCGCCGGGGCCGGCGAGGAGGCCGTCGCCGGGGCCGGGGACGAGACCGCCGCCGCCGGGGCCCGCTGACCGACCGCGGTCGGAAAGCGACGCCAGGCAACACGATCCGCTGCCCGTGGAGCCGTTCCGCTTCCTCACCGCCGGCGAGTCGCACGGGCAGACGCTCGGCGTCATCGTCGAGGGTGTCCCGGCCGGCCTCGGCCTGACCGCCGACGACCTCGCGGTCGACCTGGGTCGGCGCCAGCGGGGGTACGGGCGAGGGGCTCGCCAGTCGATCGAGTCGGACCGGGCCCAGATCCTCGGCGGCGTCCGCCACGGGCTGACCCTCGGCTCGCCGATCCTCCTGCTCGTCGCCAACAAGGACTGGGAGAACTGGGGCTCGATCATGCAGCCGGCGCCGCTCACCGACGCGGAGGCGACGGCGCTCCGGTCCGAGGCGCTCGAGGGCGTCAAGCGGGCGATCCCGGTGACCCGCGTCCGGCCCGGCCACGCCGACCTGGCCGGCGCCCTCAAGTACGGCCACTCCGACGTCCGCAACGTCCTCGAGCGCGCCTCGGCCCGGGAGACGGCGGCCCGGGTCGCGGCCGGGGGCGTCGCTCGCGCCTTCCTGCGCGAGCTCGGGATCGAGGTCTGGTCGTTCACTGCCGAGGTCGGTGGCGTCGCGATCGACCCGGCCGCCGCGACTCGGACGAGGGACGAGGCCGATGCCTCTCCGCTCCGCTGCCCGGACCCGGATGCCGAGGAGCGGATGATCGCCCGGATCGACGAGGCCCGCTCCAACGGCGACACGATCGGCGGCGTCTTCGAGGTCGTCGCCCACGGCGTCCCGATCGGGCTGGGCTCGTACGTCCAGTGGGACCGCCGCCTGGATGCCGCCCTCGCCGCGGCGATCATGAGCATCAACATCGTCAAGGGCGTCGAGCTCGGGCTCGGGTTCGAGCAGACCCGCCGGTTCGGCAGCGCTGTCCACGACATCATCGACGGCCGGGCCGACGACGGTCACTGGATCCACCGCTCGAACAACGCCGGCGGGACGACCGGCGGCATCTCGAACGGCGAGCCGATCGTCGTTCGCGGCGCGGTCAAGCCGATCTCGACGCTCGCCCGGCCGCTGCCGTCCGCGGACCTCATCACCGGCCAGCCGGTCGACAAGGCCCACTACGAGCGGAGCGACATCAGCGTCGTCCCGGCCGCGGGCGTGATCGGCGAGGCGATGGTCATGCTGACCCTGGCCCGATTCGTGCTCGAGACGCTCGGTGGGGACCGGATGGACGTGGTCGGCGAGCGGATGGCGGCCCACCGCCGGTTGATGGCCACGACCCCGCCAGCGCCCACGATCGGCGGGCGGCGAGCGGCGACGGGCGGCGACGAAGCCGGCTCCGGCGGCGACGACTAGGGCCGCGCGCCGCCATGGACGTCGTCCTCATCGGGCTGCCGGGGAGTGGCAAGAGCGCGGTCGGGCGCCGGCTCGCCGGACGGCACGGTGCCGCGTTCATCGACCTCGACGAGGTCATCGAACGCGATGCCGGCGTCCGAATCCCGGAGATCTTCGCGGACGAGGGTGAGGCCGGCTTTCGGTCACGCGAGCGGGCCGCGATCGCGGCCCTCGGCGATCCGGATCCGGCTCGCGAGATCCGGCGCGTCATCGCGCCCGGCGGCGGCGCCGTCGTCGATCCGCGGAACCGCTGGCGGCTGTTCCGGGGCCGGGTGCCGATCTGGCTCGACAGCCGGCCCGAGGTCCTCGCCCAGCGGCTGCGCCGCTCGCCCAACGTCCGGCCCCTCGTCGCCGGGCGCGACCCGATCCGGGCGATCCGCGAGCTGACGTCGGCCCGAAGCCGCTTCTACGGGGCGGCAACGCGGATCGTCGGGGTCGCCGAGGTCCACGCGGTGGTCGATGCGGTCGATCGTGCGATCCGCGAGGCCGTGACCTGGGCGGGGACGACGCTGCTCGGCGCCGAGACGACGATCGGACGGATCGTCATCGGCGAGGGAATCGCCGGTCGCATCGTGGCCGGTGAGCTCGAACGGCTCGACGCCGGCCGAGCGATCGTCGTCACGGAGCCCGGTGCCTGGGACGCAGTCGGCCCGACCATCGAGGCCGGGCTGCGGAACGCCGGTCGGCAGCTCGAGCCCATCGTCCTTCCCGGCGGTGAGGCGGCCAAGCGCCTCGCCGTCGTTGAGGAGGCCGCCCGAGAGCTGGCTCGCCGCCGCGTCGAGCGCGGTGAGCCGCTCGTCGCCGTCGGTGGCGGGGCCCTCGGGGATACGGCCGGCTTCATCGCCGCCACGTACCTCCGCGGCGGGCCCTGGATCCAGGTCCCGACGACGCTGGTCGCCCAGATCGACGCGTCGATCGGGGGCAAGACCGGGGTCGACCTGCCGGAAGGCAAGAACCTCGTCGGGGCGTTCCACCAGCCGGCCGCGATCGTCATCGACATCGCCCTCCTGGCGGGCCTCGCTCCGCGGGAACGACGGGCGGCCCTCGCCGAGGCGGTGAAGATGGCCGCGCTCGGCGACGAGCGGCTCTTCGAGCTCCTCGAGACGCGGGGGCCGGCGCTCGCCGCCGGCGAGCCGGGGACGGTCGAGGACGGCTCGCTCGCCGAGCTCGTCGAGCGCTGCGGTTGGGCGAAGGTCGAGGTCGTCGCGGCCGACGAGAAGGAGGCGGCCGTGCGGATCGCCCTCAACCTCGGCCACTCCCTCGGACACGCGTTCGAGGCCGCCGGCGAGTACCGCGACCTGCGCCACGGCGAGGCCGTGGCCTACGGCCTCCGGGCCGCCTGCCGGATCGGCGTCGCCGCCGGCGTCACGCCGGCGGAGCGCGCGGCCCGGATCGAACGGCTCCTCGATGCCGTCGGGCTCGGCGAGGGCCTGCTCCCCTACTCGCTCGAGGCCGTCCTCGGGCACCTCGATGCCGACAAGAAGCACCGCTCGGGCCGGCTCCGCTGGGTCCTCCCGACGGCCGCCGGTCACACCGTGCGCGATGACATCGACGACTCGCTCGTCCGGGAGGTCGCGGCGGGGCTGCTGTCGCCGGCCGCCGTCGGTGGTGCCGCGTGACCCGCGTCCTCGTCCTCCAGGGCCCGAACCTCGACCTCCTGGGTTCCCGGGAGCCCGAGATCTACGGCCGCGAGACGCTCGACGAGATCCACGACGGCATCGCCGCCCGGGCCACTGAGCTGGGCCTCGACGTCGCGTTCTTCCAGTCGAACCACGAGGGCGCGCTCATCGATCGGCTGCACGAGCGCGACTTCGACGTCGCGATCGTCAACGCCGGCGGCCTGACCCACACGTCCGTGGCGTTGCGGGACGCCCTCCTCGGCATCGAGCGGCCGTTCGTCGAGGTCCACCTCTCCGATCCGTCGACCCGGGAGGCCTTCCGCCACGTCAACTTCCTGGCCGACGTCGCGCTGACCTCGATCGTCGGCCAGGGCGCCCGCGGCTATCACGTCGCGTTGGAGCTCATCGCGGAGCGGTTCGGGGTGGGCGGTGGCTGAGCGACCGGCCGCCGGGGCGGTCGAGACGCCCGAGCTGCGCCGCCTGCGACGACGGATCGACGCCCTCGACCGCCGCATCGTCAAGCTCCTCAACGACCGGGCCGAGCTCGCCCGGGACGTGGGACGGGTGAAGGCGACTGCCGGGCGGCGGGCGATCCGGGACATCGAGCGGGAGCGGGAGATCCTGCTCCGGGTCGTGATGGCCAACGCCGGCCCGATGCCCCAGGCCGACGTCCTGGCGATCTACCGGCGGCTGTTCAGCGCGACGCGGGCGCTCGAGGCCGCCGATCGTCGACGGACCCGCTCCGAGGCCGGCGATCACGGCTGAGGAGGCCTTCGGCGAGCGGCTGGCCGGGGCCCTTGCGACGCTGCCACGGGGCCCCCGAACGCGATTCGCGCCGGCGCCGACGGGCTACCTCCACCTGGGCCACATCGCCAACGCCCTCGTGACGTGGCACGCCGCACGGGCGGCGGGCGGGCATGTCGTCCTTCGGATCGAGGACCACGACCGAGAGCGCTGCCGGCCGGAGTACGAGGCCGCGCTCCTGGACGACCTCGAGGCGCTCGGGTTCGTGCCGGATGAGCCAACGATCGCGTCGCTGCGGTCCGGGGCGCCCTCGTCGTATCGCCAGTCGGACAACGGCGCCGTCTACTCGACTGCCGTTGCCATGCTCGATGCGCGGGCCCTCGTCTACGCCTGTGACTGCTCGCGCTCGACGTTCGCGGCCTGGGCGGCCGACCAGGGGCGCGGCTGGTCGGGTCCGGGCTGCCCCGGCGGCTGCGCGACGCGAGAGCTTGGCCGGGCCGAGCGAGGCGTGGCGTGGCGGGTCGCCCTGGGCGACGGCGATGAGACCTGGGCGGACCTCGTCCTCGGGCCGCAGTCTGGCGCGGTCGCGACCGGCGGCGACCTCCCGATCCGTGATCGCCACGGCAACTGGACGTACGGCTTCTGCGTCGTCGTCGACGACCTCCGCCACGAGATCGACCTCGTCATCCGGGGCGAGGACCTCCTCCGGGCGACGCCGGCCCAAGTGCGCCTCGCCCGGCTCCTCGGTCGGGCCGGCGCGCCGTTGTTCCTCCATCACCCGCTGATCCGGCGCCCCGACGGCCGCAAGCTCTCGAAGGCCGACGCCGCGACCGGGATCCGGGAGCTGCTCGCCGCGGGCGATGCGCCGGAGGACGTTCAACAGCGGGCCGCGTCGGCAATCTGGTTTCAGCAGGCACCTTGACGACGGCCCGCCGCCGGTGCATCGTCCCGCCCGCTGGTTGAGGAGTGGCGCATGGCCGCGGGGCGGGGGACGTCGAACCTCAGGTCGGGTCGATGGTTGCCGCCGATGCTCGCCTCGACCGTGATCATCGCGACGGCGTTCGTGCTTTGGCTCGTCAGCGATCGGCTCATCTGGATCGGCCCGCTCGATCGAGCGGCGTTCGGCTGGGCGATCGTGATCCCACTGTGGTGGATGGCCCCGATCGTGGGAGGCCTCCTCGCGGCGGATCTCGACCGCGGCGGCCAGCGGATCGCGGCAACAGCACTGTTCTTCGTGTTGGCCGTCGGGGCGACGATCGCCCTGTTGGGCGAGACCGCGTTCCCGGACTGCGAGTTCGGGACCCATGGGGAACCCCTGACCTACGCACTGCGCGTCCCCATGGTGGGAGCCCTGATTGGCGTGGGCCCGCCCGCGGTCCTCCTGGCCAGCGCGGTCGCTCGCAGACGGGGCGGCCGCGTTCGGGCCGTCGCAGCCGGCCTGGCGGTCGGTGTCGTTGTGACCTTCGCGACGATCGTCGCGGCGGTCTCGATCCTGAGCGCCCCGGTCTGCAACCGCCCCCCGGCCTAGGCCCGCGGCCCTGTCGCGGCTTGGCTCCTCAGCGCTCGGTTCGGTCTTCGATCTCCCAGGCGTGGTCGAGGCTGTGCCAGGCGATCCGGTGGGCGGCGTAGCGGACCGTCCAGCGCCGGCCGGCCAGCGGCGAGCCATCGGACGGCTGGCGGATGACCTCGAGCATGGCGTCCCGGAGCACCCGGATCGACGCCGGGTCGCCGGGCGTCGGCGCCGGCAGCTTGAGCCCCATCTCGCGGGCGTACGCGTGATCCGCGCCGAGCGTGTGGTCGACGATCTTCGAGGTGTTGCGGCCGCCACCGCGAGGGCCCTTCCGAAGCTCCTCGGGGGCGCCGGCGGCCGTCTCGTCGAGGAAGGCCCAGGCCGCCTCGACGAGCCGGGCCAAGCGATCGGCATCCGCTGCGGTCGTCAGGCGGCGGTCGGCCTCGCGGACCCGGCTCGGCACGCCGAACTCGGTGCCGGAGCCACCACCGCTCGACTCTGCGACCTCGACCTCGAGCGGGCCATCGGGGAACGTCTCGCCGGCGGCACGCGCCACCGGGGCGTAGCGCTCGGCGTAGGCGGCGAGGGCCTCGAGCGCCGCGGGGACGGTCTTGCCGGAGCGCGACCAGCCCGGCCAGTCGATGGCGCTGGCGAAGGTCCGCTTTGGGGTCTCCTCGACGGCGACGGCGACGCGATCGGTCATGAACGGCAGCGTATCGCCGTTCGCGGGCGGCAACACGCCGACGCGCGGTGCACCAGGAGGATGCCCCACGCAACCGGCCGATCGTACCTCGCCGACTTCGTCACGCTTCCGTAGCCCGCGTTCACCGTGCGGTCGCCGCTCGCAGGCTCCGGACGAGCGTGCCCATCGCGGCGACGTCCGTCCCATCCGGGCCGAGGGCGTCGACGAGGGCCGAGGCGACGATCACCCCGTCGGCGCCGGCCCGGGCCAGCGCGCGGACGTGGGCCGGCTTCGAGACGCCGAAGCCGACACCGACCGGCACCGGCGAGACGGCCTTCACCGCGGCGACGAGCCGCCGGACCGTGGACGGGAGGCTGGTCCGGGCCCCGGTGATGCCGACCAGGCTGACGCAGTAGAGGAACCCGCCGCTCCTAGCCGCGATCGCGGCCCTCCGCTCGGCCGAGGTCGTCGGTGCGACGAGGTAGACGACGGCCAGGCCGGCCTCGGCGGCCACGGCTTCGAACGGCTCGCCCTCGTCGGGGGTCAGGTCGGCCACGATGACGCCCGACGCCCCCGCGCGGGCCAGCGCCCGGGCCCGGTCCCGACCGTCGCCACCGCCGATCAGCTGGTTCGCGTAGCCCATCGCGACGATCGGCGCCCCCGGCCGGGCGGCCGCCACCCGGGCGACGAGCGCCACGGCGCGGTCGAACGTGGCACCGGCGAGAAGTGCCGCGTGGGTGGCACGCTGGAGCGTGGCTCCGTCGGCGAGCGGGTCCGAGTACGGCAGGCCGACCTCGAGGAGGTCGGCCCCGGCGTCGATCGCGGCGCAGGCCGCGGCGAACGAGCCGTCGTCGGTCGGGTAGCCGGCCACGACGTACGGAATGAGCGCGGCCCGGTCCTCGCCGCGGGCTCGCCCGAAGGCGGCCCCGATCGCCCGGCCGCCACGGGTGTCGTCGGTGCCGGGCGGGCTCGTCCGAGTGGCCGCGCCGACGCTCATCGCCCGCTCCCGTCGAACTCGGCCACGACGGCCTTCGGCGCGGTGCGCCGCCACGCCCCGAGGATGACGCCCTGAACGAGCGCCGCATCGACGACGTCGAGCCGGGCGTTGACCCAGCCGAACCGGCCGACGTACGCCGCGCTCGAGAAGACATCCGGGAACGCGTCGATCAGCTCGGCTTGCTGGTCCATCGAGGTCCGGATGCTGGCCGAGCCACCGTCCTGGCCGGTGATGAGGTAGATCTTGTCCCTGACCCGGAAGGTGACGTCGCCGGCGTGCTCGGCGTCGCCCCAGGTCTCCTTCTCGTGGGTCCCGAGCAGGGCCAGGCAGAACGCCCGGAGCTCGTCGATCGTCACGTGCCGCTTGCCACGGCTACGGGGCGCTCGCCCAGGCATCGACGTCGGCGAAGCGCTCGAGCGCCGCCATGTCCTTGTCGCCGCGGCCGGAGAAGCCGAGGAGGACGAGCGCGCCGTCCGGCAGGACGCGTCCCGAGCCTTCCGTGCCGGCGAGGAGCTTCGGCAGGGCCGCGACCGCGTGGGCCGTCTCCAGCGCCGGGAGGATCCCCTCGGTCAGGGTCACCGCGCGCAGCGCCGCGATCGCCTCGCGATCGGTGGCGGTCGTCACCTCGAGCCGGCCCGCCTCCGCGAGAGCAGCGAGCTGCGGGCCGACGCCCGGGTAGTCGAGCCCGGCCGACGCGGAGACGGCCTCGACGACCTGGCCGTCGCGGTCCTGGAGCATGAGGGACCGCGAGCCATGGAGGATGCCGGGCGTGCCGCCGGCGATCGCGGCCGCGTGCCGGCCGGTCGCGATGCCGTCGCCGGCAGCCTCGGTCACCGCCAGCCGCACGGACGGTTCCCCGATGAACCGGGCGAGCAGCCCGATCGCGTTCGAGCCCCCGCCGACGCAGGCGAGGGCGAGATCCGGCAGCCGTCCCTCGACGTCGGCGAGCTGGCGCGCGGCCTCGTCCCCGATCCGGCGCTGGAGGTCACGGACGATCGTGGGGTAGGGGTGCGGGCCCATCGCCGAGCCGAGGACGTAGTGGGTCGTCTCGACGTTCGTGACCCAGTCGCGCATGGCCTCGTTGACGGCATCCTTGAGCGTCGCCGTACCCGAGGTGACGGACCGGACCTCGGCCCCGAGCGCGCGCATCCGGAGGACGTTCGGGGCCTGGCGCCGGATGTCCTCCTCGCCCATGAACACCACGCACGGCAGGCCGAGGAGGGCGCAGGCCGTGGCCGTCGCGACGCCGTGCTGGCCGGCCCCCGTCTCGGCGATGACCCGCGACTTCCCGAGCCGCCGGGTCAGGAGCGCCTGGCCGAGGGCGTTGTTGATCTTGTGCGCCCCGGTGTGGGCGAGATCCTCCCGCTTGAGGTAGAGGCGAACGGCGGGGATCCGCCGGCCCGGGGCCAACCTCGCCGCCTCGACCCCAGCGGCAGCGGCGAGGCGGTCGGCGCGATAGAGGGCGGTGGGTCGGCCGGCGAAGCGGCCGAGGAGCTCGTTCAACTCGGCCCAGAACCGCGGATCATGCCTTACGGCGTCGTAGGCCGACTCGAGCTGCTGGAGCGCGCCCATGAGCGTCTCCGGCACGTACCGGCCGCCAAAGTCGCGCTCCATGCCCCAGCGGCCTCGCTCGTCCGCCTCGACGAGCCCGGGATGGACCGGGGTCGGCCTGGCCGGGAGGTTGGGGCGATCGATGCGGGCGGCCCGTGCCCGCTTCGCGAACAGCGCCAGGCGGACCGGATCCTTGACCGGCCGGGTGCCGGCCACCCGCGGGGCCTCGACCCCCGAGGCGACATCCACGCCGACGATCGGGGCGCCGCGGAGGGCCGGCCCGACGTTCGCCGGATCGAGGCCGCCGGCGAGCGTCACCGGGACCTCCCGGGCGACGGCGACGACGAGGCCGGCGTCGGCTCGCGTGCCGGTTCCGCCGGGATGACGGCCGCCGGCCGTGTCCAGGAGGATCCGCGCCGCGCCGGCGGCCAGGTGGGTACGAGCCGCGGCGATGATCTCGTCGGCGACGGCGCGGACGGGGCGGTCGGCGCCCATGACCTCCGGCAGGTGGAGGACCTTCCAGGCGGGCCGGTCGATCGCCCCGAGCAGCGACGGCGCCTCGGATCCGTTCAGCTGGACGGCGTCCGCGTCGAGCGCTGCGCCGATGCGGTTCAGCTCGGCGGCCGGAAGATCGACGGTGATCGCGACCACGAGCGGACGCCCGGTTGCCGGGGCGACCGCGCGAAGGTGGGCCGCCAGGGCGGCCGCCTCGCCCAGCTCGAGCGCCCGCGGCGTGCCGGGGACGAGGTTCAAGCCGATGGCGTCGGCGCCGGCGCGGACGGCGGCCTCGATGCCGGGGGCGTCGGTGATCCCACAGATCTTCACGAACGGGACCCGGTCGAGGTTGGCTGGATCCGTCGCCGGGCCGCCCGCCGCGACGAAGGCACGGACGGCGGCTTCCGGGTCCGGCGAGCGGACGAGCGACTCGCCGACGAGGGCGGCGTCGACGCCGAGCGCCCGCCAGCCGCGGAGCGTCGCGGCCTCGCGAACCCCGGATTCGGCCACGACGATGCGATCCTCGGGCACGAGCTCGCGGAGGGCGGCGGCGCGTTCGGGATCGACCTCGAGGCTGCGCAGGTCGCGGTTGTTGATCCCGATCAATCGCGCCCGGGTGCCCAGCGCGGCGTCGAGCTCCCGCTCGTCGTGGACCTCCACGAGGGGCTCGAGCCCGAGCTCGACGGCGCGATCGACGAGCCCGCCCAGCCGGTTGCCTCGGTGGAGGACCGCGAGCAGCAGGACGAGGTCGGCGCCCGCCGCCCGGAGCAGGTCGAGCTGGCGGGGATCGACGACGAACTCCTTGGCCAGGACCGGGATCGAGACCGCGGCGCGGATGGCCGTGAGATCCGCCACCGAGCCGCCGAACCAGTGCGGCTCACAGAGCACGGAGATCGCGGCCGCGCCGCCGCGCTGATACGCGCGGGCTCGCCCGACGACGTCCTCATCCTCGCCGGCCATGGTGCCGGCGGACGGCGAGGATCGCTTGATCTCGGCGATGAGATGGAGGCCCGGCGCGGCGAGGCGCTCGGCGATCGGGCGCGGGGGCGGTGCCGCGGCCACCCGGCTCCGCAGCTCGGCGCCGTCGATGCCGGCCAGCTCGGCGAGGACGTCGGCGCGGCGCCGGGCGGCGATCTCGGCGACCACGCCCGCTCGTGCCCGGCTGCGGGTGGCGATGGTCACGCTGCCCCGTCCCCGGTCGTGGCGCTCCGGGCGTCGGCGGCGGCTTTGGCGGCCCGGAGCCGACCGAGCAGCTCGCGTGCCCGGCCGTCGTCGATGGTCTCGGCCGCGAGGGCGATGCCCTCGGGCACCGACTCGACCCGGCCCGCGGCCACGAACGCGGCGCCCGCGTTGAGCAGGACGACGTCCCGCCTGGCGGCGCCGCGGCCCTCGAGGATCGAGACGGTCAGCGCGGCGTTGCCGGCGGCCGTGCCGCCGCTCAGCTCGGACGTCGCGGCCGTCCGGATCCCCAGCCGGCCGGGCTCCACCCGCGACTCCCGGATGCCGTCCGGGGTCACGTCGAGGATCACGCCACTGCCGTCGAGCGGCAGCTCGTCGACGCCGGCGCCGTGGACGACGAGCGTTCGCTCCGTCCCCAGCCGCTGGGCGACCTCGGCGATCCGCGGCGCGGCCGCCGCGTCGCCCACCCCGAGCAGCGCGCGCTGCGCACCGGCGGGGTTCGTGAGCGGACCCAGGAGGTTGAACGCCGTTCGAACGCCGATCTCGCGGCGGGTCGGCCCGGCGTGGCGCATCGCCGGATGGAAGCCCGGTGCGAAGAGAAAGGCGAACCCCAGCTCGCGGAGGTCGGCGGCCGCCGACTCGGCCGTGTGGTCGATCCGGATCCCGAGGGCTTCGAGCACGTCGGCTGCGCCCGACCGGGACGTGATCGCCCGGTTGCCGTGCTTTGCGACCGGCACGCCCGCCGCCGCCACGACGAGCGCCGAGGTCGTCGAGATGTTGAACGTGCCCGAGCCGTCGCCGCCCGTCCCGACGACGTCGATGGTGCCTGCCGGGGCCTCCACGCGGAGCACGCGCTCGCGCATCGCCGTGGCGAACCCTGCCAGCTCGTCGACCGTCTCGCCGCGCATCCGGAGGGCGACGAGCAGCGCGGCCAGCTGGGCCGGCGTGGCCTCGCCGTCCATGACCGAGCCCATCGCCAGGCGCGCGGTCTCGACGTCCAGGGTCCGGCCCTCGACGACCGCCGCGAGCGCGGCGCGGACGGCTTCGCTCATCGCTCCGGACCCGCGGCTCGGGACGTCGCGGCACCCGCCGGCGCGATCGTCTCGGCCTCGGCCAGGCCGGCCGTGGCGAACGAGCCCGTCGCGTCGTCGAGGCGCGACGCCTCGCCCTCGCCGGCCAGCCGGAGGAAGTTCGCCAGGAGGTGCGGGCCGTGGGGCGTGAGGACGCTCTCGGGATGGAACTGCACGCCCTCCAGCGGGAGGGCGACGTGGCGGATGCCCATGATCACCCGGTCGACCTCGGACATCGCGGTCACCCGGAGCTCGGGCGGGAGCGTCTCCGGATCGATCGCCAGGGAGTGATAGCGGGCGGCCATGAAGCTGGGCGGCATCCCGGCGAGCAGGCCCGCCCCGTCGTGGGTGACCTCGGACGCCTCGCCGTGAACGAGCGTCGGAGCCCGGACAATCCGCGCCCCGTAGGCGGCGGCCATCGATTGCATCCCGAGGCAGACGCCGAGGACCGGAATCTCGCGCTCCGCCGCGACCCTCACCGCGTCGACGGAGACGCCGGCGTCGTCCGGGTCGCCCGGGCCCGGCGAGATGACGATGCCCCGAAGGTCCGCCGCCGGGTCGTCGGCGATCGCCTCCAGGCCCGACCGATCGATCTCGTCGTTCCGGAGGACCCTCACCCGGGCCCCGGCGGCCTCGAGGGCCTGGACGAGGTTGAAGGTGAAGCTGTCGTAGTTGTCGACGACGAGGATCATGACGGCGCCTCGGCCGTCGAGGCCGCCGCCGTCGAGCCGCGCGGCGCCTCGGGCAGGCCAGCCGCCAGCTCGATCGAGCGGCGCATGGCGGCCGCCTTGTGCTCGGTCTCCTCGAACTCCTTCTCGGGGACGGAGCCGGCCACGATGCCGGCACCCGTGTGGATGTGCGCCCGGCCGTCCTTCAGGACCGCGCTCCGGATCGTGATCGCCGTGTCGAGGTTGCCGTCGTAGCCCAGATAGCCGACGGCGCCGCCGTAGAGGCCGCGTCGCTCGCCTTCGGCGGCGGCGATGAGCTGCATCGCCCGGACCTTCGGCGCGCCCGAGAGCGTGCCCGCCGGGAAGACCGCTCGGAGGGCGTCGAGGGCATCGAGGTCGGGCCGCAGCCGCGCCTCGACGTGGCTCACCAGATGGAGGACGTGGCTGTACCGCTCGACCTCCATGTACCTGCTGACTGTCACCGTTCCGGGCCGGGCGACGCGGCCGAGATCGTTCCGGCCGAGGTCGACCAGCATGACGTGCTCGGCCCGCTCCTTCGGATCGCGCTGGAGCTGCTCGGCCAGGATCGCGTCCTCCTTCTCGTCGGCGCCCCGGGGCCGGGTGCCGGCGATCGGGTGCGTCGTCAGCCGATCGCCGTCGAGCTGGACCAGGAGCTCGGGGCTCGCCCCGACGACCTCGAAGCCGGGGACCCGGGTGAAGAACAGATAGGGCGAGGGGTTGACCCGGCGGAGGCTTCGGTAGAGGCCGATGCCGTCGAGGGCCGAGCCGGTCGCGGGATCGATCGGGAGGTCGAACGACTGGCGCCGGGCGAGGACGACCTGGATCGCCTCACCGGCGGCGATGGCGTCCTTGGCGGCTTCGACCGCGTGGACGTATTCGTCGCGCCCGAGGCTGGCATCGATGGCAGCCTGCGGGACCGGGCCGGCCGGGCCTGCGCCGTTCATCGAGGCGCCGCGCCCGGCCGCGCCAGCCAGCTCGGCCGCCGATGGCCGGGACGTCGTCTCGAGCGCCTCGAAGATCGCCGTCTCGGCGATCCGATAGCGGCCCTCGAAATCAGGCGCCTCGGTGTGGAGCGAGGCGATCGCCGAAAGGGTGTGGGTCAGGTGATCGAAGACGATGACGAGGTCGGTCTCGATGAAGGCCGCCGTCGGCACGCCGGTGGGGTCCAGCTCCGGGAGGGGCACGGACGGCTCGAAGAGCGAGACGGCGTCGTAGGCGAGGGCTCCCACCGCCCCGCCGTTGAACCGCGGCATCCCCTCGCCGGGCGCGACCCGACGGCGCGGAACGAACGAGCGCAGCGCCTCCAGTGGGTCCGGTGCCTCGACGTCGCGGATTGGCAGGTCCGGCGCGTAGGCCGCGACCGTCACCGGCCGGTCCTGGATCCTCGCCCGGCCGCCGCGGACCTCGAGCAGCCGGCGGGGGCCGATGCCGAGGAACGAGTAGCGACCCAGCCGTTCGCCGCCCTCGACCGACTCGAGGAGATAGGCCGGGGTCGTGCCGTCGTCGAGGCGAAGGAACGCGCCGATCGGGGTCTCGAGGTCGGCCGGGCGGGTCGCCCGGAGCAGGACCGTGTCGGCCGTCGCCGAGTGGCGCTTGGCCTCGGCCAGGCTGAGCGGGTCCGCGCTGCTGTTCATCGTCGGCATCGCCTCTGGTCTTGGGTCCGATGCGCCTCGGCCCCGGGAATCAAGAACGACCTTCGTCCTCCGGGACGAAAGGCCGTGCCTTCCGCGGTGCCACCCTCATTCGGCGATTGCCGCGCTCTCCTACCGACGGGCTGCTCAGTCGAGCTGCCGATCGGCGCTGCCCTCTATCGCTGGCGCTCTGCGCCGGAGCCTACTGGGCTCGCGTGGCTCGTCGTTCGCGCCGTGCTCACCGTTCGGTCCGGAGGCTCCCGGGTCCATTCGCCGCCGCCGTCGCCCCGGTTTCCACCAGCCACCGGATCTCTCTGCCGACGCTTCGACGGGTACTCGTCCCGATCACAGCCCGCTCTTCAGTTGAGGCGCGAGTCTAGGCGGACCCGAGGCGGGGCGTCAAGACGCCGGCAGACCGGAGGATGGGCGAGTGACCTCCGCCCGGGATCGGCGTCGAGCGGATCTGACCCGCGGTGTGCGATGCTCCCGGCTCACCGCCTCCGAGCGAGGTTCACCGTGCCGCCCATTGACGAGAGCGTCCCCGAGCACATCGAGCACCGACTCCGGATGCCGGACGGCCGGACGCTCGCGGTCGCCGAATGGGGTGAGCCGGACGGCACGCCGTGGTTCGCGCTGCATGGAACGCCCGGCGGTCGGATCGGCTGGTGGCAGGAGTTCGCGATCTACCGGAGGTTTCGCGTCCGTCGCTTCACGGTCGACCGACCCGGCTACGGCGAGTCGACGCGCCTGCCCGGCCGGTCTGTCGCTGACATCGTCGCCGACGTCGCGAGCGCAGCCGACCAGCTCGGCGCCGACCAATTCCTCGTCAGTGGCGGGTCGGGCGGCGGCCCCCACGCGCTCGCCTGCGCGGCACTCCTGCCGGACCGTGTCATCCGTTGTGAAGCGGATGTGTCGGTGGCGCCATACTCGGCCGAGGGGCTCGACTGGTTCGCGGGCCAGACCGAAGGCAACGTCATCGAGTTCCGAACCGCGCTCGA
Organism: uncultured Chloroflexia bacterium; assembly: GCA_963719145.1. GTDB lineage: Bacteria > Chloroflexota > Limnocylindria > Limnocylindrales > CSP1-4 > UBA5189. Next base: position 1,255,961 of record CAVRAX010000001.1, on the reverse strand, counting down.
GGGTGAGGCCCCACTCCGGCCGCTCCTGGAGGGGCTCCGGAGCGAGATGCTCGTGCGGCTCGCCGAACACCGGCTCGACTGGATCGGTGACGACTACCACCTCTCGGAGGCCGATCTCGCCCAGGCCGAGAAGCACTTCGCCCGAACCCGCGCGCACGTGACCAGCGCCCTCGTCGACAGTGCCGACGGCTGGGTCGACGACAACCTCGCCTTCACGAAGCCGTGGGGCTTCGGCGTCGAGGACATCCAGGTGCCGGTCCTCCTCACCTATGGCCGGACGGACGTCCTCGTCCCCGCCGGCCACGGCGACTGGCTCGCGGCCCACGTTCCCGGCGCGATGGCATGGGTGGACGAGGACGCCGGCCACTTCGGCAACGACGATGCGGTCGAACGCCAGATGACCTGGTTGACCGGGCACCCCCCGTTCGAGCCACCGCCGGCCTGAGGCACGCCATGTTCGCGACGGCCCGCGAAGGGCTCCCGGGTGACGATGGGCGATGACTGACCGATCCGCCCACGTGTTGGTCGTCGGGAGCATGAACATCGACCTGATCGCCTACACGCGGCGGGCGCCGGGCCCGGGCGAGACCGTGATCGGCGAGCGGTTCCAGACCGGCTTCGGCGGCAAGGGGGCCAACCAGGCGGTCATGGCTCGTCTGCTCGGGGCGGAGGTTGCGTTCGTCGGCGCCCTCGGCGGCGACCCCTACGCGACGATGACCCTCGAGAACTTCGACCGGCTCGGCGTCGACGCCTCGGGGGTCATGCGCGTGCCTGGCTCCAGCGGGGTCGCTCCGATTTGGGTCGAGGCCGACGGCACCAACCGGATCATCGTGATCCCCGGCGCCAACGATCTCGTGACCCCTGAGCACGCGGCGGCCGTCGTCGCGGCGAGGCCCCGGGTCGATGTCGTCGTCGGCCAGTTCGAGATTCCGCAGGCGACGACCGCGGCGGCCTTCGCCGCGGCCCGAGCCCGAGGCGCCGTGACCGTCCTGAACCCGGCCCCGGCTGCCACGATCGGGCCAGACCTGCTGATCACGACTGACTGGCTGATCCCGAACGAGATCGAGTTCAGCATCCTCGCCGGCCCCTCCCGACCGGGTCAGCCGTCGGATGCCGAGCTCGTCGCGTTCGCCGCCCGGACCGGCCACCGCCTGGTCGTGACCCTGGGGGCGCGCGGCGCCGCCCTCGTCGGCCCGGACGGGACGGTGATCCGCCTGCCGGCCGTGCGGGTCGCCGCGATCGACACCAGCGGCGCCGGTGATGCGTTCGTCGGAGCCTTCGCGGCCGGCCTGGCGCTTGGCCGGTCGGAGCTCGAGGCCGTCCGGCTCGGGATCGCCTGCAGCTCGGACAGCGTGACCCGTCCCGGGACACAGGCCTCGTTCCCCGACGCTGAACGGGCCGCCTCGCTCCTCGCCGGCGTCCGCACCTGACGGCGCCGGACGGGCCGCCTTCCAACGATCGTCCGTATTCAGAGAAGGCTTGTCTGGGGGCACTGCGCCGTGGATCGGGGCTGCCGGCGGACGGCCATCGCAACCTGGTGCTCCGGCATCGCATCAGCCTGAGCACTCCAGACGCGATCTCGGCCCCGGGGGCCTCCGCTCCGCGCGTGCCAACGACCGGGTAAGCCTTCTTGGAATGCCGACGCGCGGCCCGAGGCGCGCGGGGTGGGCTCGCGGGGTCGGTTCGCGGGGACATCCGGAATCGTCGAGGCCCTCCGCGCGGAGGGCCTCGAGGTTCGGGGAGTGCCGAAACCGGGCGGGGCCCGGTTCGGGGTCAGCGGATCAGATGGGCTGGCCGGCTGCCATGGCCTCGGGGGTCGCCTCCCGCTGCGGGAAGAAACGCTCGAAGACCCAGTACAGGATGAACGACACCACCAGGCCGACGACCCATGAGTAGTCAGCGAATGCGAACGGGGTCTTCAGGAACGGCAGGATCCCATCGGCTGGGAACGGGCCGCCGTACGACCCGCCGATCGCCATGACCACGCCGATGAGGAGGGCCAGGACGGCCCGCCAGTTCCAGCCGCTTGCATACCGGTACACGCCATTGGGCTTGTACAGGTCGGCCAAGCGGAGGTTCGTCCGTCGGACGAACCAGTAGTCGGCGATGAGCACGCCGGCGATCGCGCCGGTTGCCCCGCCGTACGTCCCGAGCCACGTGAAGATGTAGCTGTTCGGGTCGTTGTAGAGGTTCCAGGGCTGGAGCAGGATCCCGATCACGCCTGTGATCAGGCCGCCGGTCCGGAACGAGATCCGCCTCGGCCAGGCATTCGAGAAGTCGTATGACGGGCTGACGATGTTCGCCGCCACGTTCACCGACAACGTCGCGACGCCGAGGGTGACAAGGGACAGGAACACTACGATCACGCCGAGGGCGCTGCCGTCGTTCATCAGGCCCACGAGATAGACCGGGTTGAACAGGTTCTCGCTCTTCTCGCCGGGGAAGACGACGGTCGCCGCCGAGGTCACGAGGACCGCGATAAGCGGGAAGATCGTCATCGTCGTCGGCAGGCCGAGGATTTGGCCCCAGGCCTGCTGGCGCTGGCCCTGCCCGAACCGTGTGAAGTCCGGCATGTTCAGGGACAGGGTCGACCAGAAGGCGATCATGCCCATGAGGGCCGGCGGGAAGAGACCAAACCAGAACTTGTCAAGGCTCCAGCCGACGGTCCCGTGATCTTCGAGGAGCGGGCCGAAGCCGCCTGCCTTGATCGTCATCCCGATGAGGAGAACGATCGCGACGATGAGGACGAACGGGGCGGCCCAGTTCTCGAACCGCCGGACCGCGTCCATGCCGCGAACGATGATCAAGATGTTGAGGGCCCAGAAGATCGCGAAGCTCAGCCACAGCGTCCATGGCTGCGCGTCACCGAAGCCGATCTGGATCGGCGAGGCGGTCGTCCACCACGAGTCGGCGCCGAAGAGCGCGCCGACGATCGTGAAGATCGCGGTGCCGCCGATCCACGTCTGGATGCCGAACCAGCCACAGGCCACGCCGGCTCGCAGGAGGGCCGGCAGGTTGGCGCCGAAGACGCCGAACGAGGCGCGGGCGAAGACCGGGTACGGAATCCCGTACTTCGTCCCGGCGTGGCTGTTCGCGAGCATCGGGATCAGAACGATGACGTTCGCCAGCATGATCGTGAAGATCGCCTGGTACCAGGCCATCCCGAGGAGCACGAGGCCGGCCGCCAGGCCCCAGGTGGGGATGTTGTGGGCCATCCCGATCCACAGGGCGACGTAGTTGTAGGTCGTCCAGGTCCGCTTCTCGATCGGGACCGGGGCCAGGTCCTTGTTGTGCAGCGGGGAGCCGTCGAGTGCCGCGTCCGCTTCGGGCGTCAGCTCGTGTCGGCCGTCCGGGAGGACGACCTCCCCTGCCATTGCCGTCATAGCCTCCCTCCATGGAGTGAGCTCGGGGTAAGCAGCGTGATTCAGTCCGTCGTCTCCCTATCGCCTCCTCCGCTTCGACCGGTGCGCGACCCGACGTATCGGCCTCAGGATACGGCGCGGACCGCTGGCTCGAGCACTCGATCGGTGATCGAATCCGGGCTCCGGCGCCGCCTCGGCGGCTGGCGCGGGACGCGTTGCGGGGCATGCCATCCAGCCGCCGGGCCCGGGCGATAATGGCCCAGTAGACCATCGCCGGGCGGGCCGGCGGAGGGCCGCAGGTCCCGAATCTCGGGCATTCCGGCCCTGCGCGACGTCACCGGGCAGGCTCGGTCGGTCCGGCCCGCCCATCCTTTCATGGCTTCCGGCTCATGTTCCACGGCGCTCGCCGGACGAGCCTTTGACGGTCGACCACCATGGCGGCCCGCCCGCAGTCTCGGGTCGCTCTTCGATGCCAGGAGGTATTCGTCCATGTCCCGAATCGTGCGGGCAGCCCTGCTCCAGGCCACCTGGACGGGCGACAAGGAGTCGATGATCCAGAAGCACGAGGACTACGCTCGCAAGGCCGCCCTCGAGGGCGCTCGGGTCATGTGCTTCCAGGAGCTCTTCTACGGCCCCTACTTCTGCCAGGTCCAGGACGCGCAGTTCTATGCCTACACTGAGCACATCCCGGATGGGCCGACCACGAAGCGGGTCCAGGCACTGGCCAAGGAGACGGGCATGGTCCTCGTCGTGCCGATGTACGAGGAGGACAGCACGACCGGGATCTACTACAACACCGCGGCGGTGATCGATGCCGATGGGTCCTTCCTCGGCAAGTACCGCAAGAACCACATCCCCCACGTGAAGGGCTTCTGGGAGAAGTTCTACTTCCGCCCGGGGAACCTCGGCTACCCGGTCTTCGAGACCGCCGTCGGCAAGGTCGGCGTCTACATCTGCTACGACCGCCACTTCCCGGAAGGGGCCCGGGCCCTCGGCCTGAACGGGGCCGAGCTCGTTTTCATCCCGAGCGCCACGAGCCGCGGCCTCAGCGAGTACCTGTGGCGGGTCGAGCAGGTCAGCCATGCCGTCGCCAACGGCTACTTCGTGGGGACGATCAACCGGGTCGGCATCGAGCCCTACGGCGACGACGACTTCTACGGCCAGAGCTACTTCTGCGACCCGCGCGGCCAGTTCGTCGGGGCCGTGGGCGATCCGAAGGAGGAGGAGCTCATCGTCCGCGACCTCGATCTCGACATGATCACCGAGGTCCGCCAGACCTGGCAGTTCTACCGCGACCGCCGGCCCGAGGCCTACGGCGACCTCGTCCGCGCCTGAACGGCGCCGGAGCGGCGTCTTCCAACGGCGTCCCGGAGGAGAAGACATGCGCACCCTCATCAAGGGCGGCACGATCGTCAACGCCGACGCGTCGTCGCAGGCCGACGTGCTCGTCGACGGCGAAACGATCGCCCTCATCGGCCGCGACCTCGACGTCGCGGCCGACCGCGTCATCGCTGCCACCGGCAAGTGGGTCATCCCCGGCGGGATCGACCCCCACACCCACATGGAGCTGCCGTTCGGCGGGACCTTCGCCAAGGACACCTTCGAGACCGGCACCCGGGCCGCCGCCTTCGGCGGTACGACGACCATCATCGACTTCGCCGTCCAGCCGCGGGGCGGGTCGCTCCGCGACGGGCTCGCGACGTGGCACGAGAAGGCCGACGGCAAGGCCTGCATCGACTATGGCTTCCATTGCATCGTCTCCGACATGCGCGACGACCTGCTGCCCGAGATGGACCAGCTGGTCGAAGAAGGCGTCACGACGTTCAAGCTCTTCACCGCCTACCCGGGCGTCTTCCTGAGCGACGACGGGGCGATCTTCAAGGCCCTCAAGCGGACGGCCGCCAACGGCGGCCTGGTCCTCATGCATGCCGAGAACGGCCCGGTCATCGACGTCGTCGCCGCCGAGCTGGTCGCGGGCGGCACGACCGATCCGATCGGTCACGGGCTGGCTCGCTACCCGGTCTTCGAGGGCGAGGCCACGAACCGCGTCATCCGCCTGGCCCAGGCCGCCGAGGCGCCGGTCTACTTCGTCCACCTCTCGGCCAGGGACGCCCTCGACGAGGTCCGCCAGGCCCGCGACGCCGGCTACCCGGTCTACGCGGAGACGTGCCCCCAGTACCTCTTCCTGACGCTCGACGATCTCGGCAACGGGTTCGAGGGGGCGAAGTTCGTCTGCTCGCCGCCGCTCCGCAGCGGCGAGCACCCGGCGGAGCTCTGGAAGGGCCTCATCGCCGACGACCTCCAGCTGGTCGGCACGGACCACTGCCCGTTCGACTTCCACGGCCAGAAGGAGATGGGCCGGGGCGACTTCCGGAAGATCCCCAACGGGGTGCCGGGCGTCGAGACCCGGGTCGACCTCATCCATGACGGCGGCGTCGTCGCCGGCAAGATCAGCCCGAACCGGTTCGTCGAGCTCGTCTCGACCGCCCCGGCCCGGATGTTCGGACTGTCGCGGAAGGGCGCGATCGCGGTCGGCTACGACGCCGACATCGTGGTCTACGACCCGAATCGCCGGCATACCCTGAGCGCCGCGACCCACCACATGGACGTCGACTACTCGTGCTACGAGGGCCGGACGGTCCAGGGCGGCTCGGACGTCGTGCTGTCGCGCGGCACGGTCGTCGTCGACGGCGAGGAGTGGCTGGGGAAGGCCGGCCACGGCCGGTTCGTCCGGCGGGCGCGACGGGGCGCGGTCCCGTTCGCCCCGGGCCGGGCCGAGGAGCGAGTCCCCGCCCTCGTCGGCTGATCCGCCCCCTCCCGGATACGAAGAGCGGCCCCGGCTCTCGAGGAGCCGGGGCCGCTGTGCTGCCGGGCCTACACGCGGGCGAGCGGCGGGGCGTAGCCCTCCGCTTCCTCCTCCTCGTACCCGCCGTGGTAGCCGGCCGCGTCGGGTCGGGCAATCTGGGAATGGGCCACGATGCCACCGCGGCGCAGGCCGCGGAAGTCCTCGACCGACTTCCAGCCTCGGTCCGCGTGTCGATCCAGGAAGTCGCGCAAGCCGGAGGTGAGGTTCCGGATCACGTTCGGACCGATGGCGTGATCGAGCATCGCCGCGGTGGCGACCTGGACGGTCCCGCAGCCGAGGAGGAAGTAGCTCAGGGCCTGCTCGAAGTCGGAGATCCCGCCGATCCCCGAGAACTCGCGGTCCGGGAAGGCCTGGGTCATCTCGGCCATCTTGGCCAGCGACTGGGGCAGGATGGCCGGGCCGCCGAGCCCGCCCGACGAGACGAGGCCGTCGACGTTGACCTCGAAGTCGAGGCTCAACGGATCGACGAGGGGGATGGCCGGGAAGGTGTTCGACGACGAGATCGCGTCGGCCCCGCCGAGGAACGTGGCGCCGGCCTCCTCGACGATGTTCGCGGTCGCCGGGGTCAGCTTCACCCAGACGGGGACCGTGGCAACCTGCTTGACGACCTGGGTCGAGGTCGAGCACAGGACGGCGTCCTTGCCGACGTTCGAGCCCATGTCGACCCGGTCCATGTGGGGGCACGAGAAGTTGAGCTCGATGGCGTCGACGCCCTCATTCTGGACGGCCTTCGTCAGGGTCTGCCAGTTCTCGAGCTCGCGATCGCTGCCCGAACCGGCCATGATCGAGGCGACGAGGACCTTGTCCGGGTAGGCCTTCTTGATCGCCGACAGGCGCCCGACCCACCAGTCGAGCGGCTTGTCCGAGATGAGCTCCCAGTTCCACGACCCCAGCAGGGTCGTAGCGGGCCGCTTTGCCATCGAGACCCGGGTCCCCCCGTTGTCGCTCCGGAAGAACTTCGTCTTCGGGCCGCGAACGTTGACGACCGGGTGGAGGCCGATGGTCTTGGTCACCACCCCGCCCCAGCCGGCATCGAACGCCCGGGTGATGTTGGACTCTGATTCGGTCGGGGGTGCCGAGGCGAGGAGGAACGGGTTCTCGAACCGGATCCCGGTGAAGACGGTCGACAGGTCGGCCACTGGGACACTCTCCTTCATGTCGCGCCGGAAAACGGCATCGTTGAACGTCGGAAAAGGGGCGCGATAGGGCCGGTGGTCACGTAAGTCCGGGTCCCGACCGGCCTCCACCTCGCGCCGGCGCCCTCCGCCGCCCTCGGATTCGAGTGAGACGGGCCTTCCAGCCCCTCCGGGGTGACGCTCGGACCTTGTGCGGCCGGTGGCGACCTCAACACGATCTTCCCAGCGATCTCGCGACATCGTCCAATTCGGCATGCGTGCCGGCAGCCCGGGCATGCCGCCACCGAGCTCATATGACGGAGGCACGAAGACGTGACCATCGAAGCCACCCGACCGGACGTCGCGCAACCGGCGATGCTGCCCATCCTCAGCCACTGGATCGGCGGCAGCCCCGTGGAGGTCCTCCCGGAGAACACCGGCCCCGTGTACAACCCCGCGACCGGCCAGGTCATCGCCCGCGTGCCGCGCGGCGGCAAGACCGAGGTCGATCGTGCCGTCGAGGCCGCCAGGCTCGCCTTCCCGGCCTGGCGTGACATGCCGCTCATCGCCCGGAGCCAGGTCTTCTTCGCCTTCCGTGAGCTGGCCTGGAAGCGCCGCGAGGAGCTCGCGGCGCTCATCACGCGGGACCACGGCAAGACGTTCGCCGACGCCCTCGTCGGCGTGACCCGGGGAATCGAGACCGTCGAGTACGCCTGCGGCCTGCCGGTCCACATGGCGGGTATGAACACTCCGAATGTCGCCTCGGGCGTCGATGCCGTGACGCTCCGCCAGCCGCTCGGCGTCGTGGCGGCGATCACCCCGTTCAACTTCCCGGTCATGGTCCCGATGTGGATCCTGCCCATCGCCCTCGCCGCCGGCAACGCGATCATCCTCAAGCCGTCGTCCCACACGCCGGGCGCCACCCAGCTCCAGGCGGAGCTGTGGAAGGAGGCCGGCCTGCCGGACGGCATCCTCAGCGTCGTCTACGGCGGCCGCGAGGCGGTCGTGGCGATCGTCGAGCACCCCGACATCAAGGCCATCCAGTTCGTCGGCTCGACCGCGGTGGGGCGCTACGTCTACGAGGAGGGCACGAAGCGGGGCAAGCGCGTCGGCGCGTTCACGAGCGCCAAGAACGCGATGGTCGTCCTACCCGACGCCGACATGGAGATGACCGCCGACGCGGCGATCGCCTCCGGCTACGGCTCGGCCGGCGAGCGGTGCATGGCCCAGACGCTCGTCATCGCCGTCGGCGACGTGGCCGACCGGCTCCGGCCGCTGATGCTCGAGCGAATCGCCAAGCTCAAGATCGACGACGGGATGGCCCCCGGGGTCGACATGGGCCCGATCTACACGCGCGAGCACCGCGAATCGATCATCAAGTGGATCGACCGGGGCGTCGAGGAGGGCGCCGAGCTCGTCGTCGACGGCCGGCCATTCGTCCATCCCGAGCGTCCCGAGGGGTTCTTCCTCGGGGTCAGCCTGTTCGACCACGTGACGCCGGGCATGGACATCTACAACGAGGAGATCTTCGGGCCTGTCCTCGGCATCGTCCGGGTGGCCACCTACGACGAGGCGATCGGCCTCGTGAACGCCCACAAGTACGCCAACGGAACCGCCATCTTCACGACCGACGGCGGCGCCGCCCGGCGCTACCAGCTCGAAGTCGAGGTCCCGATGGTCGGCGTCAACGTGCCGATCCCTGTCCCGGCGGGCTACCTGAGCTTCAGCGGCGCGAAGGAATCCGCGCTCGGCGACCTGCCGATGCGGGGCGAGGACGGGCTGCGGTTCTTCAGCCGCCAGAAGGAGGTCACGATCCGCTGGCCCGAGCCCGGCCGGCGGGCCGCCCTGAGCCTCGTCTTCCCGAGCAACAGCTAGCCCCGGGGCTAGCAACAGCTAGCCCCGGACGGCGGCTCGCGCCGGCGCCGTGATCCCGCGCGGCTCGCGCCGGCGCCGTGATCCCGCGGCAGCCCGGCGTTCCAAGCACGATCTCCGGACTGCCAGTCCGGGGCCGGCTCGGCCGGCCCCGAGGCCGATGCGTCAGTCCTCGGCGACCTCGTAGCCGTCGGGACCGGGCACGAAGAACAGCTCGTCCGGGAAGCACCAGCGCCAGTCCTCGCCCGGCTGCGCCGATCGCATCATCGGGTGGCCGACCTCGCGGTAGTGGCCGCTCATGTGGCGGTTCGGGCTGTTGTCGCAGCACAGCGTCCGGCCACAGTTGAGGCATTGGCGGAGGTGATACCAGGTCGACCCGATCTCGACGCACGTCTCGCAGACGTCGAGCGGAGGGTCGACCTCGATCACGGTCGCGGCGTGCTCGCAGGGGGCCATTCGGCGACCTCGGGACTGGGCTCGGCCGGGCGGGCCGTTCGCTGGCGGAGAGGGTGGGATTCGAACCCACGGGGCTTGCGCCCACCTGTTTTCAAGACAGGACCGTTCAACCACTCCGGCACCTCTCCGCGGCGAACGATACCAGCGGCACCGGCGGCGCCCGGATCAGCCGCGCGCCGGGCACCGCCGCTGCCTCAGGTCGGCCGGCGAATGAAGCGCACGCGTCGAGACCGGCGGCGATCGCCGAGCTGGCGACGAACCACCGGGATCCAGGCGAGGCCGCCGATCGCCTGGGCGGCAACTGCCAGGAGGATGAGGAGACCGGGAATCGCCAGGACCAGCGTCGGCGCGGCCACCTCGAGGAGATCGTGGAGCGCCGCCAGGGCCGCCGGTCTGGCGAAGTCGATCCTCGTGGAGCTGGGACGCACCGCGAACACCTCATCGGGCTCTCGATCCGATCCCGGCCCGCCACCGTTGCCGGACCCCGGCGGTCCGCCCCCGGCGTCACCCTGTCGGCCGGCGGCGGGAACCGGCACCCCGGTCGTGGCCGGCTCGAGCGTCGCCCGTCTGGACGCCGGCGTCGAGGGCGACGGCTCGGCGGTGGGCGGGGTCGCGGGCGGCGACGCCGCCGGGTGGGCGCTGGCCGAGGTCGTGGCCGTGCCGGCCGGCGCCGGCGTCGATGATGGCTCGGGTGTCGGGGCACGGGTCGGCGGCGGCGACGGGCCGAGGGTCGGCGGGGGCGACGACGTCGGGGTCGGCGGGGGCGACGACGTCGGGGTTGGCGCGGGGCTGGGTGTCACCGCAGGCCCGCTGACGACGATCGAGACAAGCGGCAGACCCGGGAGCGGGCTCCCGCCGCAGGCGAGGTCCGCGTAGGCGGTACCGCTCCAGCTCCAGGCGCCGGGGTCGAGCGGTGTTGCGCGGACCGTGAGGTCGAGCGTCCCGAGGAGGCCGAGGGCGGATCCGGTGCTCGGGCTGCGGGTGGTGATCTGCGTCCCGGCACCGCTCGTGACCCAGCCGTGGTTGGCGTCGGCGCGCTCGACTGCGAAGTGGGTCGTCGTGTCGATGCGGATGCAGCCGATGGAGCTGAGCAGGCTCTCCTTCGTCGCGGTGAGCTTGAAGTCGATCGTCGTCCCGGTCGTCGCCGCGAGCGGCGTGCCGACGAGCGTCCAGAGGTCCCCGACGGCCGCCCGGGCCGCGGTCGGCAACTCGACCGCCAGGACCGCCGCCAGCCCCAGGCCCAGCCACCAGTCCCGACCGGCGCGCCGCATCAGGCGACGCGGGCCGAAGGCGTCCACAGGACCGTCGCCGGTTCGATTCCCGGGAGTGGCGCGTCGGGGACCGTCTCCAGTCCCTCGATGAACGCGACAACGAGCCGCTCGTCGAGCTGCGACCCGGCAGCATCGCCGAGCCGGCGGATCGCCTCGCGGACGCCGAGGCCCTTGCGGTACGGCCGCGAGGTCGTCATCGCCGAGAAGGCGTCGCCGATGGCCAGGATCCGGGCGACGAGCGGAATGCCCTCCGCCCCGAGCCCGTCGAGGTAGCCGCGACCGTCCCAACGCTCGTGATGGTGGCGGATGCCCGCCCGGATGACGTCGATCTCGGGCAGGTCCCGGACGATCGAGTCGCCGAGCGCGACGTGCTGCTTGAGGATGTCGAACTCGGCGGCGGTCAGCCGACCCGGCTTGCGGAGGATCGGATCCGGGATCCCAATCTTGCCGACGTCGTGGAGCAGGCCCGCGACTCGCAGCGTCTCGATGAAGCCGTCGTCGAGGTCCAGCAGCCGGGCCAGGAAGACCGCGTACCGGGCCACGTCCTCGGAATGGCGCTTCGTGTAGCGGTCCTTGGTGTTGATCGCGAGGACGAGACCCTGGAAGACATCGAACGTCGCCGCGCCGACGGCGCCCTGATGGTCGGCGTCCGCGACCCGGATGGCGTTGCCGCCGCTCGCGGCGGCAACGCCGGCGGCCGTCGCGCAGGCGGACAGCAGGCTCGTGGCGGCGTCGCCGTGGACCGGGTAGGTCGCGATGCCGGCGCTGATCGTGAGCGGCAGCGGCTCTGCGTCCGGCACGACCATGGCCAGCTCCGACAGGTCCGCCCGGAGCCGCCCCATGTCGGCCTCGAGGGCCGACGCGTCGGCGGCGCCGACGACGACCAGGAACTCGTCCGGGCCATACCGGCCCACGACCCAACCAGGCCGCCGGAGCGCGTCGATCGACGCGGAGACCTGGAGGAGGGCCTCGTCGCCCACGCCGTGGCCGTGGGTGTCGTTGAGGGCCCGGAAGCCATCGACGTCGACGATCGCCACGCCGAGGATCGCGCCGGTCACGCGGGCCGTCTCGATCCGCTCGATGAGCGCCGCCACGAGCGCGCCGTGGTTCAGGAGCCCGGTCAGGGGGTCGCGACGCGTGGCCTCCACGAGCTCGGCCGTCTGGCGCGTCAGCCGGCGCTGGGCGGACCGGAAGATGATCGTGAGGAGGACGGCGACCACGATCGCCGCCGTCAGGGTCAGGGCAACGACGTCTCGCCTGACGGAGTCGAGCTGGGCGAGGATCGGGCCGGCGTCGCGCCACAGGGAGACCACCGCCGGAACCGAGCCGTCGGCGAGGCTCAGCGGCAGGACCTCCCGCAGCGTCGATCCGTCGTCGCGGAGACCGGCCAGAACGGCGCCCGGCGCGGCGCCCGCAGCGGCCGCCGGCACGAGCCTCGCGCCGCCGGTGCCGGCGACCGCCGCCGCGAAGTCCGCGTCCGGGTCGACCCGACGGCCGGCGAGGCCGGCGTCGTCGGACGCCACGATCGTGCCGTCCGGGAGGCGGACCTCGGCATGGACGATGCCGCCCGGCCTGACGAGCGTCGCCAGGGCCGCCTCGATCGCGACGACCCGGGCGGGGTCCGGGCCGCCCGGGACGAGGTCGGCGGCCAACAGGTCGCGGTTCGCGAGGCCTCGAACCGTGGCCGTGTCGGCGTCGACGATCGCCTCGAGGGTGGCCGACGAGAATTGGTGCTCGACCATCGCCGCCTGGGAGCTCGCGGTGATCCCGACCGTGATGAGGACGGCGCCGTACAGCAGCAGGAGCAGGATCGGTCGGCGGTGGGGCGCCGGGGACGCGACGGCCACGATGGGTGCTGCCTCCTGGCTGGGGGAGGGTGCTTGCGCGCGACGCTACCGGGACCGCCGGGTCAGGCCAAGTCGTCGATGGTCATGGCGCCCGGCGCCAGACGGGCCATGCGGTGGGGCGGGCTCGAGCCTCAGCGACCGAGGATCTCGGCCGCGATCCGGTCGTGCAGATCGCGATCGGCCCCGCCGTAGGCACACAGGAGCACCCGCGCTGGCAGATCGTGACTCGCGAGCCAGTCGCGGATCGCGGCCTGGGCGATCCGGGCCGCCCGGTCCTTGGGAAAGCCGTAGATCCCGGTCGAGATCGACGGGAAGGCGATCGACTCGAGGCCGGCCGCGGACGCGAGCACCAGGCTGGCTTGATAACAGCTCGCGAGGGTGGCGTCCTCGCCCGCGTCGCCGCCACGCCAGACGGGGCCGACGGCGTGGATCACGTGGCGGGCGGGCAGGTCGTAGCCGGCCGTCATCCTCGCCTCGCCCGGCCGGGCCCCGCCAAGCCCCCGGCATTCCTCGAGCAGCCTCGGGCCGGCCGCGCGGTGGATCGCCCCGTCGACGCCGCCACCCCCGAGCAGCGAGCTGTTCGCGGCGTTGACGATGGCGTCGACGTCGAGCCGGGTGATGTCGCCCAGGGTCGTCTCCACCCGGCCGCCGAGGTACGTCGCCAATCCCGGCCCCCGGTCGGCGTCAGGCCCCGTCCGGAGCCGGGATCCGGTCGATGCCCATGTACGGGCGGAGCGGCGCCGGGACGTCGAGCGATCCGTCATGGCGCTGGTACGTCTCGAGGATCGCGGCGACGACGCGGGCCAGGGCCAGGCCCGACCCATTGAGGGTGTGGATGAGCTCGGGCTTCGCACCCGGCTCGGGCCGGTAGCGGATGGCCATCCGGCGAGCCTGGAACTCCTTGAAGTTCGAGCACGAGCTGACCTCGAGCCAGCGCTCCACCCCGGGCGCCCAGACCTCGAGATCGTACTTGCGCGCCTGCGTGAAGCCCATCTCGCGTGTCGCCATGAGGAGGACCCGGTAGGTCAGGCCGAGCCGGCGAAGAAGCTCCTCGGCCACGCCCGTCAGCCACTCGAGGGCCGCGCTGGAGTCCCCCGGCTTCTCGAACAGAACCATCTCGACCTTGTCGAACTCGTGGACGCGGAGGATGCCCCGGGTGTCCTTGCCGGCCGCGCCGGCCTCGCGCCGGAAGCAGGGCGTGTAGGCCGCGTAGCGGATCGGAAGGTCGGCGGCCTCCAGGATCTCATCGCGGTGGAGGTTCGTCACCGGAACCTCGGCCGTGGGGACCAGGTACAGGTCGTCACGGGTGACGACGTACATCTGGTCCTCCTTGTCCGGGATCTGCCCGGTCCCGCGGGCAGAGGCCTCGTTGACCACGACCGGCGGCCAGACCTCGGTGAAGCCGTTCTCGCGGGTGTGGACGTCGAGGAACCATTGGATGAGCGCCCGCTGGAGGGCGCTCCCCGCGCCCTTGTAGACGGGGAAGCCGGAGCCGGCGATCTTGGCCCCCCGGGCGAGGTCGATCATCCCGAGCGACTCGCCGACCTCCCAGTGCGGGCGGCGCTCCCACGTCGTACCACCGGCCGGTGCGTCGGCACCGACGTCGCCCTCGATGGGCTGGGTCCGTGGCAGCTGCTCGCCCCAGGTCCGGACGGTGACGTTCGCCTCCTCACCACCAATCGGGATGTCGGGCTCGGGCGGATTGGGGATCCGAAGGAGGAGGTCCTCGACCTCGGCCTCGGCCGCGGCCAGCTCCGCGTCGATCGCGGTCAGCCGCTCGCCGGTGGCGGTCGACCGGTCCCGGAGGGTCGCGATCTCCGGGCCGTCCTTCGAGGCACCGGCGCGGATCGCCTCGCCGATGGTCTTGGAGGCCGCGTTCCGTTCTGCCCGCAGCGCGTCGCCCTCGCCCTGGAGCGCCCGGCGTCGGGCGTCCGCCTCGAGGGCGGCGTCGACGAGCGATGGGTCTTCGCCCTTGTCGAGGGCGCCCTTCCTGATCGCATCCGGCTCCTCCCGGAGCCGGGCCAGGCCGACGCTCATACCCCACCTCCCGCGGTCATGGTCGCACCCGCGGCGGCTGCCTCGCGCAGCCGGGCGGCGACGAACGCCTGGTCGAGGCCGGCCAGCAGCCAGCCCGCGCGGGGCCCGTTGGGCCGGCCCAGGAAGGCGAGGTAGATGGCGGCGAAGGCCCGGCCCGGCGGCAGGCCGAGACCCGCCGCTGTCGCGAAGATCGCCGCCTGCCAGGCGTCACCGCCGATGGGGCCGCCGTCCGCCGTCACCGCCCCGGCGAGCGAGCCGAGGAAGGAGCGCTGCTCGCCGTCGAGTCCCCTCGTCTCGGGGGGCAGGGCCTCCTTCAGGGTCATCCGCGACCGTTCCGGCGCGTACGTCTCCAACCACGCGCGCGCCGCGGCGATCCGTTCGTCGAGCACGTCCCGCTCGCGACCTGTCAGGGGGCCGCCCTTCTCGGCGACCACGAGCGCTTCGATGTCGGCGTTCGGTACCTGGACCAGGAACGCGAGGTGGGCGAAGCTCGGCCGGAAGGCGGCCGCCTCGGCCTCGACGTCGGCGTTCGCGTCCCGCAGGGCGTAGCGGAACACGGACGCGGCGCCGGGCGGCAGCTCGCCCTTGACCGGCCGACCGGCGGTCGCGTCAGCCAGGCGATCGAACTCGTCGAAGAGGCGCGGGATCGCGTCGGTCCCGTCGGGATCGAATTCGATGGCGTGGTTCGGCCGGGGGCGGATGAAGAGCGTCCGGAGCTGCTCGGGCGGGATGACCTCGACGATCTCGTGAGCGGCGGCGCCGTGGCCCTTGGACGTCGACATCTTCTGGCCGCCGATGTTGAGGAACTCGTAGTCCACCCGGATCGGCGGCTCCCGTTCGAAAACCTCCCGGGCGACGGCGTCGGCCCGGTCGCGCGAACCGCCGGCGGTGGCGAGGTCCTTGCCGCAGGGTTCGATGGTGACCCCGAGCAGGCTCCACTGGGCGGCCCACTCGAGGTTCCACGGCAGCTTGGCCCGGCCCCCGAACGGCGCGACCCAGCCGGAGGTCCCGCAGCCGTGGGCCCAGGCGACGAGGTCGCGGCGGCACTCGTAGTGGACCCGCTCGCCGTCCCACTTCGTGACGATCGTCGTGCCGACCTTGCCGCACGTCTCGCAGATCACGAGGACCGGGTGCCAGGTGTCGGGGTGCTGGACGTTGGACACCCGCCGGTACAGGTCGCGGACGACGGCCGCCCGATCGAGCGCGGCGCGGACGTACGGGTCCATCGCGCCGCCTGCATAGATCTCGCTCATCCAGTAGTAGCGGTCGGGATGGATGCCCAGATCGGCGAACAGGTCGATGAAGATCTGGGCGTGGTGGCGAGCGTAGGAGACGTGGCCGTCCGCAACCTGGTCGGGGATGTGGGCGAGGGGCACCCCCATGTAGCGGTCGACCGCGTCGGGCGTGAGGAGCGCCTGGGCGTCCATGGCGTCGAGATCGTCGACCCCATACAGGAGCGTCGTCTGATGGCCCGACGAGCGCAGGGCCCGGGTGATGACGTCGAGGATGACGGGGCCCCGGAGGCTCCCGACGTGGACCGTCCCGGAAGGCGTCTTCGAGTCGTTGACGACCTGGGGTCCGGTGACCCGCGCCGCCAGCTCGTCCGCCCAGTCCATCGGTCGCTCGCTCCCTGCCGTTCGTCGGGTTGGCCCGACCTCGAGCGCCGACCCGCGTGGTCCGCCTAGCTGATCCTGATGATCGTGTACGAGATGTCGCCGGCGGGGACGTGGACGGCGATCTTCTCGCCCTTCTTGCGCCCCAGGAGCGCCCGGCCGACGGGGCTCTCATTGCTGATCCGGCCTTCCGTGGGACGCGCCTCGGTGGATCCGACGATCGTGAACGACTCCGAGCCGTCGGGTCCGTCCACCTTCACGGTCGACCCGATCTGGACCATCTCGATCGAGTGATTCTCGGCGATGATCGTGGCGTTCTTGATGAGGGCCTCGAGCGTCTGGATCCGGCCCTCGACGAAGGCCTGCTCGTTCTTGGCGTCCTCGTACTCGGCGTTCTCGCTGAGGTCGCCGTGCTCCTTCGCGTCGTGGATCCGCTGGGCGATCTCCGGACGGCGGACGGAGACCATCTCTTCGAGCTCCTTGCGGAGCTTCTCGAGGCCGTCGCGGGAGATGTAGGTCGGCTTGGTGTTCACTCGGATTCGCCCCCCGTGGCGTCCGGATCTCCGCTGGAACGCGGGTCGCCGGATCGGTGCGGGTCAATGCTGGTGGCGTCTTGATACAAGAGAACCCCAGCCGTCCGCGAACGCATCCGCGGGCTGGAGTTCGAGCCGGGCGCGTAGCCTAGCGTGCCCGTTCCGGGGTGTCAAAGCCCGCCCGCATCGGGGTGTCAAAGCCCGCCCGCATCGGAGCGTCAGGGCCCGCCCGCACCGGATCGAACGCCGACTCAGGCGCCGGCCGCCAGGCGGACCAGGCGCCGCTTGACTCGCTGCAGCGATGCGCGGTCCGTGACCGCGATGAAGACCGTGTCGTCGCCCGCGATCGAGCCGGCGACCTCGGGCCAGCGGGCCCGGTCCACGGCGGCCGCGATGGGGTGGGCGGAGCCCGGGAGGGTCTTGACGATGAGGATGAGCCCGGCCTCGCGGAACTCCGCCGGCAGGTCGTGCAGCAGCCGCCGGAGTCGATCCTCGCCCGAGACCTCGGCCTCGACGAGCCGCGGCGGAAGGGCGTAGACATGGGCGCCCTCCCGGGTGGTCTTGACCAGGCCCAGCTCGGCCACGTCGCGGGAGATCGTGGCCTGCGTCGTCCGGAAGCCGCGCTCGCGGAGGGCGGCCGCGAGCTCCTGCTGGGTCCGGATCTGGCGCTGGTCGACGAGATCCCGGATCGCGCGCTGGCGGAGCTGCTTCATGACCTCCACGTCGGCGCGCGGCTATCCCTGGCGATCCCAGAGCCCCAGCCAGGCGACGAGGACGACCGCGGCGAGGACGATCCGGTAGACGATGAAGATCGTCGTCGGGTGCGTCCGAAGGTATCGCAGCAGGATCGCGATCGCGGCGATGCCGGCGACGAGGGCCGCCAGCATTCCGACCACGAGAGGCGCCACGGCGACATCGACGCCGGCCTCGCCGGTGAAGAGCTTGCGGGCCTCGTAGGCACCGGCCCCGGCCGTGATCGGGGTGGCCATGAGGAAGCTGAAGCGAGCGGCGGACTCGCGGTCGAGATCGGCGAACAGCCCGGCCGAGATGGAGATGCCGGAACGACTGATCCCGGGCACGAGGGCGAGCGCCTGGGCCGCACCGATGCCGACCGCGGCCAGGGGTGAGAGGTCGCCGATCCCCCGGGTCCGGCGTCCGACCCGCTCGGCCAGCCACAGGATCGCCGCGCCGACGACGAGCGTCCCGGCGACGAGCCGTGGCTCCCGGAAGGTGGTCTCGATCAGATCGTTGAGGAGCAGCCCGACGATGACCGCGGGGATCGTCGACAGGGCCAGGAGCCAGGCCAGCCGGCGGTCCGGGTCGTCGCCGATGGAGCGATCGCGGATGGACGCGAACCAGGCCGGGACCAGACGTATCCAGTCGGCCCGGAAGAAGAGCAGCAGCGCCACGAGCGTCCCGAGATGGAGCATCACGCTGAAGGCGAGGCTATCGATGAACGGGTCGTCCCAGCCGAGCAGCGCCGGGACGACGATGAGATGGCCGGAGCTCGAGACCGGCAGGAACTCGGTCAGTCCCTGCACGATCCCCATGACAACCGCCTGCGCGAGCTGATCCATCGGTTACAACCACTCCGAGTTGCCATTCGGCGTGCATGGCGAGGCGAGGCCAAGGCGCGACCGAGCACGCGAGCGAGCGCACTCCGTCGTGCGTGAGCGAGAGCGCGCAGGGCGCAACGCACGCATCGGCCGTCCAGGTGGCCGGCTACCGGATGAAGAGGGGCGCGAGGACGAGGGTGATCGTGGCCAGCAGCTTCACGAGAACGTGAAGCGACGGGCCGGCGGTGTCCTTGAACGGGTCGCCGACCGTGTCGCCCACCACGGCGGCGGCGTGGGCCGGTGTCTTCTTGCCGATGACGTTGCCGGCGTCGTCGAGGAGGTGGCCCGACTCGATGTACTTCTTGGCGTTGTCCCAGGCTCCGCCGCCGTTGTTCAGCGTCGTGGCCAGGAGGACGCCGGCGATCGTGCCGACCATGAGCAGCCCGGCGACGGCCTGGTAGCCGAGGAGGAGGCCCACCGCGATCGGCGTGGCGACGGCCACGAGGCCCGGCGCGACCATCTCGCGGAGGGCGGCGCGGGTCGTGATGTCGACCACCCGCGCGTAGTCGGGCCGCTGGCTGTAGTCCATGATCCCGGGCATCTCCCGGAACTGGCGGCGGACCTCGACGATGATCGACTGGGCGGTCGTGCCCACGGCCCGGATCGCGAGCGAGCTGAAGAAGTAGGCCAGCATCGCGCCGATGAGGGCGGCCACGAACACGGACACGTCGGCCAGGTTGACGGAGGTCAGGAGCGCGCCGCCCCGGTTCGTCTGGATCAGGTTGACCTTGTCGATGTAGGCGTTGAAGAGGAGGAACGCGGCCAGCGAGGCGGAGGCGATCGCGTAGCCCTTCGTCAGCGCCTTCGTCGTGTTGCCGACCGCGTCGAGGCGATCGGTGATCTCGCGGGCGCCGGCCTCGGACCGGCTGAACTCGGCGACCCCGCCGGCGTTATCGGTGATCGGCCCGAACGTGTCCATCGCCAAAACGTAGGCCGTCGTCATGAGCATGCCCATCGTCGCGACGGCCGTGCCGAGGATGCCCCCGACGTCCTTGCCGTCGGCGTTCAGGAGCCCGGCCTGCTGCCCGAGCCAGTGCGAGGCGAGGAGGGCGATGCCGATCGAGATCGCGGTGACGAACGTCGTCTCGAAGCCGACCGCGGTGCCGGCGATGATGTTCGTGGCCGCGCCCGTCTTCGAGGCCTCGGCGATCTCGCGGACCGGGCGGAAGGTGCCGGCCGTGTAGTACTGGGTGATGTAGACGAAGGCGACCGACGTCGCGAGCCCGACGATCCCGGCCCCGAAGAACCAGACCCAGACGGGCAGCCCGTTGGAGACGACGCCCCCGGTGTCCATCATCACGTTCGTCGTGATCGCCAGCCCGACCACGGACAGGAGGGTCGTGACCCAGTAGCCGCGGTTCAGGATGTTCATCGGGTTCTCGGTCTCGCTGCCGCGGATGAAGAACATCGCGACGATCGTGGCGAGGAGCCCGAAGGCGCGGACCACGAGCGGGAAGAAGATCCAGGCCTCGGGATTCGGCCAGCCCGCGGAGGTCGCGATCGTGAAGGCCGCGACGCCGAGGATCATCGCCCCGATGTTCTCGGCAGCTGTCGACTCGAACAGGTCCGCGCCGCGGCCGGCGCAGTCGCCGACGTTGTCGCCGACGAGGTCGGCGATGACCGCCGCGTTGCGCGGGTCGTCCTCGGGAATCCCGGCCTCCACCTTGCCGACCAGATCCGAGCCCACGTCGGCGGCCTTGGTGTAGATGCCGCCGCCGAGCTGGGCGAAGAGGGCCACGAAGCTCGCTCCGAAGCCGAAACCGACGATGAGGAAGGGTGCCTTGTCGACGGTCGCCTCGGCCACCACGGCGTGGTAGACCGAGAAGATGCCCCACACCCCGAGGAGCGACAGGGCGACGACGAGGAAGCCGGAGACAGCGCCGCCTCGCATCGCGACCTGGACGGCCTCGACGAGGCTGCGGCGCGCGGCGGCCGCCGTCCGGACGTTGGATCGGACGCTGATCGTCATCCCGATGATGCCCGAGAGCATCGAGCAGCCGGCCCCGACGAGGAAGGCGATCGCGGTCATGAACCCGATCGGGCTCCCGGCGAGCGCCGTGACGTCGGCCACGTCCTTCGTCTCGACCAGCGTGATCACCACCCCGATGATCACGGCGCCGACGAGGGCCAGCAGGCCGATCGTCGTGTACTGGCGCTTCACGAACGCGTCCGCGCCCTCGCGGATCATGTCGCCGACGTCCCGCATCGCCTGGGTCCCCGTGTCTCGGGACAGGACGTCGCGGGCGAGGTAGAGCGCGAAAAGGATCGCGGCGACGCCCGCGGCGGGGATGATCAGCTGGAGCGCACTGGCATCCATCAGGGTGGTTGGTTCCTCCAGGTTCGTCGAGGTCGGGGCGGGCGGGCACGGCCCACGGACCGCTTGTCCGGGCGGACTCGGGGAGAGCTTGGCGGGCGGCTCCGATCCAGGCGCGGGAACGCGAACCGCACGCCGGGTCGGCCGTTCAGGCCGCGGCGGAGTGTATCAACTGGCGTTCCGGCGGGTCAAATACGACTCGGCCGGTATCGATGCAGACCGGCCCGTCCAACGCCCGATCGGCGATCAGGGCAGCCATCTCGCATAGGCACCGTCGGCGCTGATCTGGCGGGCCTCGCCGGTCGCCAGGTCCAGGGTCCAGATCCCGTCGCCGCTGTCCGGATGGTCGACGAACGTCCGCCCGACCAGGATCCTCCCGCCGTCGGGCGAGAACGTCGGCCAGCGATCGTCGAACAGAGTGGCCGGAGCGAAGCGGGACAGCTTCGTCGCCGACCGGGGCAGGACGCCGATGCCGGCCGCTCCCTGGCCCGATGCTCGGACCGTGACGGCCAGCGCCCCGTCCTGGCCGACGCCGACCGGGCCGACCGCGCGTTCGGTCCCGGGGATGACCTCGGCCGAGCCGTCGGACGAGATCGTCCAGAGGGCCGACTCGGTGCCCGCCCCCGAGTCGCCGGTTGCGATCGCGGTGAGGACGAAGGCGTCGTGGCGGGGCGACCACGCGGGGGAAGCATCGCTGGCCAGCGAGATCCGGTTCGGTGCCGCCGCGAGTGGTTCCGGACCGAGGTCCACGACGAAGGGCTCACCGGCCGCGGTCACGATGAGGGCCACGCCGCCGCTCGGGTCGAAGGCCGTCCGGGCCATCCATGTCGGCAGCCCGTCGGCCGCCTCGATCCCGTCCCCCCGAAGCGAGGCCGAGCCGAGGGCCGGGGCGCCGTGGTCGATGAGGCGGCGCTCATCGCCGGCGACGCCGGGCAGCGGCACGAGCCAGAACCCGAGGTCCGACCCGTCCGGGGCGCGACGGGCGACGATGAGATGGTCGTCGTCGGGCGTGAAGACGGGCCCGTACTCGAAGCCGCCGCCGGCCGTGACCTGGCGGCCGTCGCTGCCGTCGATGTTGACGACGAACACGACGCCCCCCGCCGAGTAGGCCACGCGGGACCCGTCGCCGGTGGCGTCGAAGCTCGAGACCGGCACGATCTCGGGCGACAGCTGGTGGCCGTTCGTGCCATCCGGGTTCATGAGCCAGACGTTGCGGACCCCGGACCGGGCGCTCAGGAACGCCACCTGGTTCTGGCCCGAGGTGCTGGGCGAGCCGGTCGTGAACGTCCAGCTCCGGCCGGCCGCGACCGCCCCGGGGTCGTTCCGGCGGCTCACGCTGGGGGCGAGGCTGACGACATAGGTCGTGTGGGGAGCCAGCGTGTCATCGGGCACGAACAGGATCGTGTCGGCGTCGGTCGCGGACGGCACGGACGGGTCGACCGGCGCCAGGTCGTCGGCGACGCGGACGACGCGGATCTCGCCGTCGACGCTCGGCGTGATCCGGAATGCCGCCCGGGCAGAGTCCGCGTCGATCGGGGCGTCGAAACGGATGGCGACGGGCGTCCGGATCCCGACGCCCGAGGCGCCGTCCGTCGGGACGGTCTCGACGACCTGGAGGGCCGCGGCGACGGTCGAGAAGTGGAGGGTGAACGGGTCTCGAAGGCGATTCCCGCCCGTGTCAGCCGCCGTCGGCCCGACCGTCAGCGTGTAGCTCGTCCCGAAACGCAGCCGGGAGTCGAAGAAGAGGCGGACCGACGCTCCGCTCCAGGATGCCCGGATCGGGACGATCGGGTCGATGTGGATGGCGGCTTCGACGGAGGCCGTGTCCATCAGCCGATCGAACTCGAGGTCGACGGCCTCGTCGATGGGAATGCCGGCCGCACCGTCCGCGGGTGCGGCCCGCACGATCGCCGGTGGGCCAACGGTCCGAAACGTCCAGGGTTCGAGTCCGATCTCGGCCACGTTCCCGACGAGATCCTCGTAGCCGGCCTCGACCAGGATCGTGAACTCCGTGTCACCCGGGAGCTTGGCCGAGGGCGTGAAGATCGCCGTCGTCCCGTCCCAGGCGAAGGCCCCGGCGACGAACGGCTCGATCCGGAAGCGCCGCTCGACGGTGCTCGTCCGGACGGGTTCGCTGAACTGGATGTCGATGGCGGTGAGCGTCTGGGCCAGTCGCTCGTCGCCGGCGGCGGCGCTCAGCGAGACGCGGACGATGCCGGGGGCGCGGCGGTCGACGAGGGTCGCGTTGTACAGGACCAGGGCGAGCGCGACGAGCGCCACGGTAATGCTGACGAAGGAGATCAGCCGGCGCATTCGATCAGGCGCGACGACAGCCGGTCACGGGGCGGGACCATAGCACAGCCCCTATACTCCCCTGCCTGTGAGCCAACGACCCGCGCTCGGCTGTGTCTTCGAGGTCCTCGAAACCCTCGTCCTCACCGTTCTCATCTTCTTCGGCATCCAGTCCTTCGTCGCCCAGCCCTTCAAGGTCCAGCAGGAATCGATGGAGAACACCCTGATCCCGGACCAGTACGTCCTCGTCGACAAGCTGTCGCCGCGGTGGGACCCCTATTCGATCGGCGACATCATCGTCTTCAATCCGCCGGCGACCTGGGCCCAGGGCTCGAACGTCCCGTTCATCAAGCGGATCATCGGCGTCGCCGGAGACCAGATCGAGCTGCGGGACGGACTGGTCTACGTCAACGGCGTGGCGATCGACGAGCCGTATGTCTACCAGGACGATGGCGTGCCCCAGGAGAGCCTCCCGGCCCCCGGCGGGGCAACCCACTGGGTCGTGCCGGCCGGCGAGCTCTTCGTGATGGGCGACCATCGCCAGAACTCGGCCGATTCGCGGAACTTCGGCCCGATCGAGGTGTCCCACGTCGTCGGGCGGGCCTGGCTGCGGTACTGGCCCTTCGATTCGTTCACGATTCTCCCGATCCCGAGCTACCCGGAGCTGGCGAGCCCGGCGCCATGAGCCCGGTCCTCGCGGGGGTGGCCCTCGCGGTGACGGCCGGGGCCGTGATCGCGGCGTCCTCCCGGGAGGCTCGCGCCGGGCTCATCGGGCTGACCCTCGTCCTCGCCCTCGGGCCGCTCCTGAGCGACCCGATTCCCGGTCCGGCGGTCCTCGGGGCACGGGTCGTGACTGGCATTCTCGTCGCCTACCTGCTGCGGGCGGCGGCCGGCGCCGACGAGCCGGCCGGGATCGGGTCACGGATCGGCTGGCCGGCGACCAGCCTGATCGCCCTCGCCGCGGCCATCGCCGGGCTGTCCATCGCCACCGGCCTGGCCTCGCTCGAGCCGACTGGACTGCCCCGCGCCGCGGGCACGGACATCATCGCGGTCCTGACCGCGTCGGCGCTGGCCCTCGCGGCCGGGCTGGCCTCGGTCGCGGTCGGGTTGGCACCGGCCCTTCTCGGGCGGAAGGCGTGGCGGACGGGGATCGGGCTCCTCCTCGTCGTCCAGGGCGTCGTCCTCGCCCGGGTCGGGGTGGCCGGCCCGCCCGGCGAGCTGGAGCAGCTCGGCATCGACGGGTTCGTCCTCACCCTCGGGGCGGCGGCCGCGATGCTCACCATCATCGACCGGCGGGCCGGATCCGAGGCGGCGGCGGCCAGGACGGCCGCGGAGGATGCCCGGGCCGACCGGCCGGCCCGGCCAACCCGGCGCCGGCGCGACCGTTCGGTCGGCGGCGGCGGCGCTTCGGCGGCCCAGGCGGGCCTCGAGAGCGCCCGCGGCGCTTCGGCGGCCCAGGCGGGCCTCGAGAGCGCCCGCGGCGCTTCGCCTCGATGACCGTCCTGGTCCTCGCCCTGATTGCCACCGGCGGCGGCCTGGCCACCTTCCTGACCTACGGCCGACGGCGGATCGCCCTGGCAATCGGCGGCCTCACTGCCCTTGCCTCCGTGGTCGCAGCGGCAGGGATCAGCGTCCAGGACACGGTGCCGCTCGCTGGGACGGTCGTCTCGGGGTCGGACGGGTTGCGGATCGTTGCCCTCACGTGGGCCGCGGGGATCGCCCTCCTCGCGGTCGCCGACACGCTGGTCGGCAGCGGCGGGACGACCCTCGGCCCCTCGCTGATGGGACTCGGCACGGGCGTCCTTGCGCTCTCCGTCGCGGATGCCGGGATCGGATTCGCCCTCCTCACGGCGGGCGGCCTGGCGACCGCCGTCGGGGCCCTGGCCTGGCAGGCCGGAAGCGCGACCGAGGCAGTCCAGCTCGGCCTCCGCGCCATGCGTCCCATCGTGACGGCCGGGGTGCTCGGCCTCGCCGCTGTCGCCTGGGGAGCCTCGGCGGTCGGGCCGTTCGTCGCCGGCGCCCCGCTGAGCGGCGTCGACCCGGCGCTCGAGGTGGGCATCGGCCTCGGCCTCCTGGCGGTGGTCACGGCCGTCGTCATTCGCCTCGGGGCCATCCCGGCGCACGTCTGGGCGTCGCGCTACGCCGAGGCCGCGCCGACCGCGGCGATCCCGGTGACGCTCGGCTGGGGAGCGGCCGGATTCGCCCTCGTTGCCCTGGGCTGGGTCGACGTGACGATCTCGCCCGCGGGAACGCCGCTCTTCACGGAGCGCGGCCTGATCGCTGTCGTGGCGGCGGCGAGCATCCTGCTCGGCGGCCTGGCAGCCGTCCTGCACGACGACATCGAGCACGTCCTCGGCTACTCGATCGTCCAGGATGCCGGGGTTGCCCTCCTCGCCTTCGGGGTCCTCCGGCCGGACACGGCGGCGGCCGGGCGCGACTGGCTCATCGGCATCGTCGCCGTCAAGAGCGGATTGGGCGCCTGGGTTCTGGTGACCCGCTCGACGTTCGGCGTTCGCCGCCTGTCGGAGCTCCGGGGCTGGGCGCGATCGTCACCGCTGCTCGGCCTCGCCTTCGCGATCGTCCTGGCCGGCGCCGTCGGCCTGCCCGGCATGGCGACGTTCACGGCCCGCGGCGTGCTGACCGGCCAGGTCATCGCAGCGCCGTTCGATGCGTTCGTCCTCGTGGCGGCGTTCGCGCCCGTCCTCTACCTCGGGCGGATCCTCGTTCTGGGCCTTGACCGCATGTCGGAGGCCGTCCGGAGCGCGGAGGGGACGCGGCCTCGCTGGCGAGGCACTCGACCGGGTGGCTGGGCGCCCATCTCGGTGACGGGGGCCGTTCGGCAAGTGCCGGCGGTGCTGCGGATGAATTGCTTCTCGATCGCGGCGGCCGCTGTTCTCCTCGTGGCCGTCATCGGGCTCGGGGTCGCGACCCGCGGGCTCGGCGCCTCGGTGTCGGACCAGCCACTCGGCGGCGAGCCCGGCCTCGGCGGGGTCGTCGACCCGCTCGATGCCGACGCGTGACGGCGGCCCGGCCCGAGGGCGGCGCGGCGGACGGACGACCCGTCGCTTCCGCCTTGGTCAGTCGCCGGGTCCCAGCACCCAGCGATCGATCTCCCGGGAGTAGTCGAGCAGCTCACCCCCGGTGAACCAGAGATCGATCTCGCCCACGGCGGTCTCGGCGCTGTCCGAGGCGTGAACGAGATTCTGGGCCGTTTCGAGGGCGAGGTCGCCGCGAATCGTGCCGGGGGCTGCCTCATGTGGCCGTGTCGCACCGTTCATCGCCCGGACGACCCCGATCGCGCCCGGCCCCTCGAGGACCGCCGCGACCAGCGGACCGCTGGTGATGAAGTCGACGAGCCCGGCGAAGAAGGGCTTGTCGCGATGGACCGCGTAGTGGCGTTCGGCAAGGCCGCGGCTGACGACCATGAGCTTCAGGGCGACGAGGCGCAGGCCCCGTTCCTCGTAGCGAGCGAGGATCCGGCCGGCCAGCAGGCGCTGGACGCCGTCGGGCTTGATGAGGACGAGGGTGCGCTCGGTCACGGTTCCTCCGATCGCGTTGGAGCGTCACTGCCGGCGACGCGTAGAGCGGACATTGAGCGGCCACCCGGCTTCACGGGAAGCGTGGCCTGAGCGGCTCGTCGAGGGCGCTCGCCGCCGCCATGAAGGCGGCCTCAGCTTCCAGGTGCCGGCCCAGGAGCCGGCAGGCATCACCCCGCAGGAGGAGCGCCGCGACCTCGTCGCGGGGCCCGAGCGCCCGGAGGACCTCCGGCGCCAGGGCGGGTGCCTGGCGCAGGGCGAGACCGAGTCGGGTCAGGCCCTGCGCGGCCACGGCCGCATCCGCCGAAGCCAGCTCCTCGCGAGCGCGGGCGAGCTCGACCGCGGGTTCCACCGGTTCGGCCGGTGACCGCGCATCGCGCCGACCGAGGCGGGCCTGGCCACGCCGGGCGAGGCCGGGCTCGTCCTCGCCCCAGAACCCGGGGGTCTCGAACCCGTCGCCGGCATCGCCGAAGCCGGGGCCCGTGGGCACCGGCGCCCTCGCCCCCGGGTCCGCGCTGGCTCCCGGGCGCGGCGGCCCGGCGGGACGATCCGCGCCGAAGAGGGTGGCCTCGGGCCCGACGGCCGCCGTCGGCGCCGACGGCCAGAAGGCCCGCCTGGGCATTCCGGCGAAGAGGTGATCGAGGGCCTCGGCCTCGATGCCGCCGAGCGTCTCCACCTGGGCCCGGGCCTCGCCCGGGCGGCCCGCGGCGATCGCCGCCTCGGCGGCGATGACGCGCGCGATCGGACGGGAACCGCCGGCCGCGAGATGATCGGCGGCCGCACCCGCGGCCGCGCTCAGGTCACCGCTCCGCCAGCGCGCTTCGGCGAGATCGGCGAGACCGGCCGTGTCGAGCTCGTCCCGCCGGTGGAGGTCCTCCAGCTCGGCCAGGGCGAGGGCCAGCCCGCCGAGGTGGAGATGGAGCGTCGCGAGGCGTCGATTCTCGGCGTCGGCCGGGTTCGTCATGGTGCGGATCGCCTGATCATGCGGCCAGCCGGAGGCGCCGGCCCAGGCCGCGCAGGTAGCGTGCCGGGGCGACGACCGCCATCCGCAGGAGGTCGTCGCGGATCAGAGCGCCGGCCACGCGGTGGACGTCGGTCGCCGTCACGGCGTCGACCGCGGCGAGGGCCTCGTCGAGCGTCAGGACGCGGTCGTGGAGTGCCTCCTGGCCGCCCACCCACGACGCCAGGTGCCGCGTCTCCTCCATCCGCAGCTCGAGCCCGCCCGAGAGATAGGCCTTCGACTTCGCCAGCTCCGGCTCGGGAATCGGCTCATCGCGGAGACGGTCGAGCTCGACGAGGATCGCGTCGAGGGCCGCCGGCAGGCGCTCCGGATCGACCCCGGCACTGACCTCGAGCGAGCCGGCGTCGGCGTACTCGACCAGCCCGGAGCTGACGTCGTAGGCGAGGGCGTCTCGATCGACGAGTGACAGGAAGAGCCGGCTGCTCATGCCGTCACCGAGCGTCGCGTTCAGGACGGCCAGGATCCAGGCGTCAGGGTCGTCGCGCCGGAGGGCCGGCACGCCGAGGCAGAGCTGCGCCTGGGTGGTCTGGCGGCGGCCGACGAGAACTCGCTCCCCGGCCGGCAGCGCCGGTGCGGCGGAATAGGTGCCGGCGACGCCGTTGCCGCGCCCGAAGGCGCCGTCGACCAGGCCCACCGCGGCCGCGTGGTCGATGTCGCCGGCGACCGCCACGACGGTGTTGGCGGGGCGATAGCGGCTCGACCAGAAGTCGATGATCCGGGCCGGATCAAGCCCGCGAACGTCCGCCTCCTCGCCGCAGATCTCGCGTCCCAGGGCACCCGGCCCGAACATCGCCTGCTGGAAGAGGATCTGGCAATACTCGGCGGGATCGTCGAGGTAGCCCCGGATCTCCTCGACGATGACGCCGCGCTCGCGGTCGATCTCGTCCCGGGCCAGGGCGGGCCGGCAGATCAGCTCGCCGAGGACGTCGATCGCCCGGCCGGCCTCGCGGCGCGGCACCCTGGCCCAATAGACGGTCGATTCGCGATCGGTCGCCGCGTTGAAGGATCCGCCAACACCCTCGATCGCCTCGCTGAGCGAGCGCGTCGACGGGTAGCCGGCGGTTCCCTTGAACGTGAGGTGCTCGAGGAAGTGGGCCACTCCGGCCTGGTCATCGGCCTCGACCCGCGATCCGGCCAGCACGTACGCGGCGACCGAGACGGATCGGGCATCGCGGAGGCGGGCGCTGATCACGCGCGGCCCGTCGGGCAGCTCGGTCCGTTCGAACATCGGCGCGATGGTACCCGCTCCCGAGCCCGACCGGCCGCGACGGTTCGCTCCGGGCGGTGGCTCAGGCCCAATGGCCGCCGGACACCCGGCGCCCCCGGGCGCCCCCGCGGCGCCCGCGGGCGCGCCGTGGCGCCCGCGGGCGCCGGCGGCGCCGGCGGCGCGGGAGGAGATGGCCGGCGCCCGCAGGGCGCCGGCCGCGATTCGCGGTCTGTCGCCGCTAGGACGGCAGAATCTTCGGGATCCACTCCTGGGCGAAGAAGATGAGGAAGGCGATCGACACCACCCACATCAGCGGGTGAATCTCCGCGTACTTGCCCCGGGCAAGCTTGATGAGGACCCAGCTGATGAATCCGGCCCCGATGCCGACGGTGATCTCGTAGGTCAGCGGCATGAGGATCATCGTCAGCAGGGCCGGCAGCCCCTCTTCGACGTCATCGACCTTGATCTCGCGGACCTGGACGAACATCAGGTAGCCCACCAGGACGAGGGCCGGCGCGGTGGCCTGGGTCGGGATGATCCCGGCCAGCGGGGCCAGAAAGATCGCGAGAAGGAACAGGACGCCCGCGACGACCGAGGTGAACCCGGTCCGGCCGCCCTCGGCGACGCCGGCCGCGCTCTCGATGTAGGTCGTGTTCGACGAAACACCCGCCAGGCCGCCGAGGGCGGCCGCCACGCTGTCGACCAGGAGGACCCGGCCGACGCCCGGGACCGAACCGTCCTCCTCGGTCAGGCCGGCCTCGGCAGCAACGCCGGTCACGGTGCCCATCGTGTCGAAGAAGTCGGTCAGCATGATCGCGAAGATCACCAGCAACGCCGTCAGCGGGCCGAGGACGCTGAAGACGTTCGTGACGTCGAACTGGCCGAGCGTGGAGAAGTTCGGCGTCAGCGTCAGGTTGTCCGGGACGCTCGCGACGCCGGCCGCGAGCGCGACGAGCGTGGTCCCCAGGATCGAGATCACGAGCGCCGCCCGGACCTTCAGGGCGTAGAGGACGAATGTCAGAGCGAGGCCGAACAGGAAGACGAACTGACCGACCTCGGTCGGGAACGCCGGAAAGACCGGCCGGGGACCCTCGGCCGCGGTGACGAGCCCGCCGTTGTGGAAGCCGATGTAGAGGATGAACAGGCCGATCCCGGTGCCGATCGCGCGCTTCAGCCCGATCGGCACGGCGTTCATCACGGCCTCTCGGAAGCCCACGATGACGAGGATGGTGACGGCCAGGCCTTCGAGCACGATCACGCCCATCGCCCCGGCCGGTGACAGGCCACGCCCGGTGAGGCTGAAGGCGACGATCGCATTGATCCCGAGGCCGGCCGCCAGGGCGAACGGGTAGTTCCCGACGACGCCCATGGCGATCGTCATGACCCCGGCGATGAGCGCCGTTCCCGCCGAGAGCGCGATCCGGCCTGGGTCGTCGGCGGCAAGGCCGAAGCCGTCGCCCAGGATCCCGGCGTTCACGAACACGATGTAGACCATGACCATGAACGTGGTGAGGCCGGCCCGAGCCTCGGTCAGGAGGTCCGTACTCCGCTCGCCGAACTTGAAGTACGCCGCTATCGAGTCCACGCGATCAGGACCCTCCCTTTCCCCTCCGGCGCGCCGAGCCCGAGCGAGCCCGGTCTGCGCCTCCGCGGGGTCGATCGACCCCGGTCACGCCGTTCGCGGGCTCCGGCTCGGCGATGGCCCCACCCCATGGCCCGCCGGATCCCCGATTGGCCAGGGATCGGCTGCCGTCGCGCCGGAACTACCACTCGGGAGCGAACGGACCGATGGTAGCGCGCGCGAACCCCGCTCGACGGTCGGATTCGGCGCTCGACGGTCGGATTCGGCGCTCGACGGTCGGATTCGGCGCTCGACGGTCGGCCTTCTCGCGGTCGTCGCGGCCCGTCCAACCTGGGTCGAGCTGACGGTCAGTCCTCCGTCGTCTCCGAGCCGAGGAGCTCCATCTGCACGTAGCCCGAGGTGTCGAAGGCCAGCTGCTCCGGCTCGAACGGCGAGTGCCCGCCGCCGTCGCCGACCGGGGCGAACTCGACCACTACCCGCTCGTCGCCCTGGACGAGGGTGTAGACGAGGAGCTGGTCGGGCCGGGTGGCGAACTCGAGGTGCTCGAACGAGTCGACGTTCAGGGTCACGGCGATCGGGGTGAAGTAGGTCGAGATCTCCGGCTGCTCCGTCACGATCCGCTCGACCCAACCCGTGCCGTGGGTCACGAGCTCGCGCTCGCGGAAGTAGCGGTAGGTCACGGTCTGCTTGAGGAGCGGGCGGAGGAGGTTGAGCATGTCCTCCCGGCTCGACACGACGCCCTGGTTCACGAAGAACTTCGCCGGCGGCTCGCTGGACACGGGCGTCTCCTCCGGGGCTCGGACGGGTCGGACGGACGGCCCCGATGCTACTCCATGGACCGACCGCGCGGAACCCGGCAGCGGCCGGTGCTAGGGTGGCCGGCATGGCACGTCGAAGCGTTGTCCGGGGCGTCTGGCAACTGCCCAGCTTCCTCTCCAATGCCTATCTCCTCGACGGTGGGGACGGCCTCGTCCTCGTCGACACCGGGATGGCCCGCCGGGCCGACGAGCTCCGCCGGGAGATCGACCGCGCTGCCCGGGCCCTCGCCCGCGATCTCGCGGTGATCGCGATCACCCACGCCCACGCCGACCACGCCGGCAGCCTGGCCGAGCTGGCCGCGACCTATCCGGTGCCCGTCCTCGCCGGGAGCCTCGACGCGCCGGTGCTCCGCCGCGGCGGTCCTCCGCCGGTACCGGCCCCGACGGGCCTCGTCGGCCGGCTCATGGCCGGCCTGTCGCGGGCTGTCGAGGTGGATGCCTGCCGCGTCGACGTCGAGGTCGCCGAGGGCGACCCGGTCCCCGGCGCGCCGGCCCTCCGGGCGATCAGCACCCCCGGCCACACCCCGGGCCACACCTCCTTCCTGTGGCAGGAGCAGGGCGGCGTCCTGTTCGCGGGCGACATCGCGGTCAATGTCCTGGGCCTCCGCGAGTCGTTCGTCCATGCCGACCGGGAGCAGGCCCGGCAGACCCTCGCCCGGGTGGCGGAGCTCGACTTCGAGGTCGTCGTCTTCGGCCACGGGCCGCCGATCGTCGGCCGGGCGACCTCGCGTCTCCGGCGACTCGCCGAGCGCCAGGCCCGGGAGGCCCGATCCGCCCGCGTATGATCCGGGCATGCTCCTGGCGGTCGACATCGGGAACTCGAACATCAGCGTCGGCTGGTTCCGCAACGGCGTCCTGACCGGCACGCGGCGGGCCGTGACGAACCACCGGGCGAGCGCCGACGAGCTGGAGCTCCTCCTCGACGGCCTCCTGCGCCTGGACGACGTCTCGTTCGCCGACGTGTCCGCGATCTCGTGCGCCTCGGTGGTCCCGGCGCTCACGGCCGGCATCGAGGCGATCGCCGAGCGCCGCGAGCGATCGCTCGTCGTGGCCGGTGCGGGGACGGTCCCGCTGCCGATCCGGGTCGAGCGCCCGGGCGAGGTCGGTGCGGACCGGCTCGTCAACGCCCTCGCCGCGGCCCGTCTGCACGGCACGCCGGCCGTCGTCGCCGACTTCGGGACGGCAACGACCTTCGACTGCGTCGCCGCCGACGGGGCCTACGTCGGCGGGGCGATCGCGCCGGGCCTGGAGCTCGGCCTCGAGGCCCTGGCCGCGCGGACCGCCAAGCTGCCGCGGATCGAGCTGCGAGCACCGGACCGGGCCATCGGTCGCGACACGGTCAGCGCGATGCAGGCGGGGACGATCTTCGGCTACCAGGCCCTGGCGAGCGGGCTCCTCGGTCGTGTCCGGCGCGAGCTCGCGGAGAGTGCCGGGCTCGACAGCGCGGAGGTCCGGACGATCCTGACGGGCGGCCTGAGCACGGCGCCCTGGGCCACGGCCATCGAGGGGGTCGATGTCATCGACGTCGACCTCACGCTCAAGGGGCTGTCCCTGCTCCACGCCGAGGTGAGCGGCGGCGAGCCGCTCGAGCTCGGCCTCGGATGAGCCCGCCCCGACGATGACGGACGGCCGCCTCGCCGGGCGCCTCGTCGCCCTCGGCGTCACCGGCTCGATCGCCGCCTACAAGGCGGTCGAGCTCCTCCGCCTCCTGACCGCGGAAGGAGCCGACGTCGTCATCCTCCTCTCGCCCTCGGCGACCCAATTCGTGGGGCCGCTGTCGTTTGCGGCGCTGTCGCGTCATCCGGTCGAGACCGAGATCCTGGACCTCCTGCCGGACGGGCGGATCGGTCACATCGTCATCGCCGACAGCGCCGACGCCATCGTCGTGGCGCCGGCCACGGCCCACTGGCTCGGAGCGATGGCCAACGGGCTCGCCGGCGACGTCGTGACCGCCGCCTGCCTGGCGACCAACGCCCCGGTCATCGTCGCCCCGGCGATGGACGGCGACATGTGGACCCACCCGGCGACACGGGCCAACGTCGACCGGCTCGGCCACGACTTCGGCTACCGGATCGTCGAGCCCGGCAGCGGGTCGCTCGCCTCGGGGCAGTCCGGGATCGGCCGGCTGGCCGAGCTGCCGGCCATAGTCGACGAGGTCGCCGCCGCCGTCGACGGACGGCAGGTCCGGCGGCCGGCCCCGGCCGACCGCCCGCCGCTCAATCCGGCGCCACCGCGCGAGGCGGACCTGACCGGCCGTCGCCTCGTCGTCACGGCGGGCGGCACGCGCGAGCCCATCGATCCGGTCCGCTTCATCGGCAATCGGTCGACCGGCAAGATGGGCGTCGCGATCGCCGAGGCGGCCCTGGATCGGGGTGCCGAGGTCACGCTCGTGGTCGCCGCCGTCGACGTCCCCCTGCCGGAGGATCGGGCGCGGGTCATCCGTGTCGAGACGACGGGCGAGCTTCGGGGGGCCCTCCTCGACACGCTGTTCGGCTCCCACGCCGGCCAGGGCCGGCGGGATGCGGCCCTGTTCGACGCCCTCGTCATGGCGGCCGCCGTCGCCGACTTCGCACCGGCCCGGCCGGCGGACCGGAAGCTGCAGCGCGGGGAGCGCCTGACCCTCGAGCTCGAGCCCACGCCGGACCTCCTGGCCGAGGTCGGCCGGATCGTGCGCGGGCTCGACAGCACCGGGGCGCCGACGCGGGAGCCGGTTCGGCCGGCGCCGATCCTGGTCGGCTTCGCCGCCGAGACGGGCTCGCTCGAGCGTGCCGCCGAGAAGCTGCGCTCGAAGGGCCTGGACCTCCTCGTCGCCAACGACGTCGCCGAGCCGGGGTCGGGCTTCGGCACGGACACGAACCGGGTCGTGATCCTCGAGCCGGGCGGCGGGCGGGAGGAGTTGCCGCTCCTTCCCAAGCGCGAGGTCGCGGAGCGGCTCCTCGACCGGCTGGCACGGGCATTGGACGCCCGCGACGTCGCCGGGCAGACTGCTCCCATGCAGGAGGCACCGCGATGAGCTCGACCCCGGAATCCGTCCGCCGCCTGACCGTCGCCGACATCGGCCGGCTGTATGCGGACGGCGAGCGGCTGCCGATGTTGACCGCGTACGACTATCCGACCGCCCGGATCCTCGACGAGGCCGGGATCCCGATGCTGCTCGTCGGGGATTCGCTCGGCCAGGTCCTGCTCGGCTACGACTCCACCGTGCGGGTCACGATGGCCGAGATGCTCCACCACACGGCGGCGGTTGCCCGCGGGACGCGTCGGGCCCTCGTCATCGGTGACATGCCGTTCCTGTCATACAGCACGCCCGAGGAGGCGGTCGAGAACGCCGGACGGTTCCTGCGCGAGGCCGGGGCGACGGCCGTGAAGATCGAGGGTGGGGTGCGCAGCACCCGGATCGTCGAGGCCCTCGTGCGAGCCGGCATTCCCGTCATGGGCCACATCGGCTGGACACCCCAATCGCAGCACGGCCTGGGGGGCAAGGTCCGCGTCCAGGGCAAGAGCCGCGCGGCCGCCCGGGCGCTGCTCGCCGACGCGATCGCGATCCAGGAGGCCGGCGCGTTCGCGATCGTCCTCGAGCTCGTGCCCGAGCAGCTCGCCGCCGTCATCACCTCGCGCCTGCGCATCCCGACGATCGGGATCGGCGCCGGGCCCGGTTGCAGCGGCCAGGTCCAGGTGGTGACCGACCTGCTGGGCCTCGGGACGTTCAGCCCCCGCCACGCCCGAAAGTACGCCGACCTCGAGGGCACGATCCGGGCGGCGGCGGAGGCCTGGGCCGCCGACGTCGCCAAGGGCACGTTCCCCGGTCCGGCCGAGACGGTCCGGATGGACGAGGCGACCCTCGACGAGGCCCTTGGGCGGACGGCCGACGACCGGGCCGCGGGCGTGATGGCCGACGGCCTCCCGGCGGGCATCCCGCTCGACCGCGACCTCTAGGCTCTCGTTGGCCCAGGCCCTTCGCACGCGCGTCGTCCGGACCCGGGCCGACCTGCGGGCGGCCCTCGAAGCCGTTCCCCGGCCGATCGGCCTCGTCCCCACGATGGGCTGGCTCCACGACGGACATCGGGCGCTCATGACCCGGTCCCGGGCGGAGAACCGGACGAGCGTCGTGACGATCTTCGTGAACCCTCGCCAGTTCGATGACCCTGCCGACCTCGAGCAGTACCCGCGGAATGAGGCCGGTGACCTGGAGATCTGCGGGGCCGAGGGCGTCGACCTCGTCTTCGCCCCGACGGTGGACGAGGTCTACCCACCGGGCTTCGAATCGACCGTCTCGGTCGGCTCGATCGCCGCGCCGCTCGAGGGCGCGGCCCGGCCCGGCCACTTCAACGGCGTCGCGACGGTGGTGGCGATCCTCTTCAACCTGGTTCGCGCGGACCGGGCCTACTTCGGCCAGAAGGACGCTCAGCAGGTCGCGGTCATCCGGCGGATGGCGATCGACCTGGCGATCCCGACCGAGGTCGTCGCCTGCCCGACCGTGCGCGAGCCCGATGGGCTGGCGATGTCGTCGCGGAACGTCCACCTGTCGCCGGCCGAGCGCGCGGCCGCGCCGGTGCTCCGGCTGGCCCTGCTCGCCGCCCGCGATGCATGGCTGGGCGGCGAGCGATCGGCCGAGACGCTCCGGTCCAGGATGCGGGCTCAGCTCGCCGAGGAGCCGCTGGCCGACGTCGAGTACGTCTCGTGCGCCAACGCGGCGACGCTCGCCGAGCTCGACCGGGTGGCTGGGCCGGCGCTCCTGTCGCTCGCAGTGCGGTTCGGGAGCACGCGGCTCATCGACAACGAGCCGCTCGCCTGAGGCACTCGCCCCGCCATGCCCGGCGGTGGAGTCGCCGGGTCAGGTCAGCCATCGCTCGTCGTTAGGGTAGGCCGGCAGACAATCGGCCCGCGGCGACCGGTCGGCAACGCGGATTCCAGGTTCCGTGCACCGCGGATCGGCCGTGGGGCAACGCCGGCTTCAGCCGCGCGCCGGCTCGCTGGCCACCTCGAGGATTCGATCGACATCGAGGTTCTCGGCCACGAGGCGCTTGATGAGCTCGATCTTCTCGACGTCGGCCGGATGGGTCTTGACGAGGAGATCGTGGACCTCGGAGGCGACCGAGTACGTGTCCTCCGCGACGAGGGTCGCAAAGAGGTCTGCTCGTCGGATCGCATCGATCACGGCCTGGCGCGGCCGGTAGCCGCCGGTCAGGACGAGGCCGATTGCCGCACCCGCGTGGCCGGCGATCTCGGACGGGCCCGCGATCCGGGGGACGTCGCCTCGTTTCGCCGTTCCGGGCGGACCCACCAGGTGCGCGGTCGTGAGCGTCAGGATCACATCCTCGCGGTCGCCGGGAACGATGACGAGCGTGCCCGGGCCCACGTGTTCGAGCATGTGACCGGGCTCCATCGCCCCGATGGCTACGCCGTCGATGACCCGGTCCAGGTCCGGGCCCGGGTGGAGCTGCTCGCCCGGCACGCCCTCCAGGATCATCTCGAGGCTCGGGTTCGAGAGGAGCGGTCGGACCGGGAGGACGCCCAGGAGCGGGATCTCGTAGGGCGCCAGGCCTCGCGCGATCACCTCGGCGATGCCGGGCTGCGCGTCGACGTCGACCTTGTTGACGATGGCGCCGGCGACCGCGACGCCGTGGGCCCGGAACAGGGCAGCGTTGAGGACGATCTCGTCGATCGGCCGGCCGACGCCGCCCTCGCTGATGATGATGGCCGGAGCCCCGAGCATGGCGGCCACGGCGGCGTTCGACAGGCCGATGACCGCCCCGACCCCCGCGTGGCCGGTCCCCTCGACGAGGAGCAGGTCGTCGTCGGCGAAGGTGGCCGCGGCCCTGGCAATCCTGGCGGCCAGATCCTCGACGACCTCGCCGGCGATGTAGGCCTTGGTGAAGCCGCGTGGGATGTGGACCGGGCTCATCACGTCGTAGCGGTCGGGCAGGCCGAACGTCTCGTGCATGAGGACGGCGTCCTCGTCGGCGGGCTGGCCGTGGTCGATGACCGTTCGCTGGCCGACGGGCTTCATGAAGCCGACGCGCAGGCGGCGCTCGATGAACCCGTTCAGGAGGCCCAGCGCGGCCGTGGTCTTGCCCCGGTTCTGGCCGGTGGCGGCGAGGTACAGCTGTCGCATCGGCAATGGCCGGGCCGTCGAGCCGAGCTCGGATCCGCTGCGCTAGCCGCGGGCGGAGGTCTTGCGCTCGATGAGCTGGATGCCGTCGCGGAGGCGCGACACCGTCTCGGCGTCGATGACGTCCGGCTCGAGGTATGGCCCCAACCGATCCATGATGTCGGCGATCAACCCGAGGAAGACCGCGGCGTCGGCGACGAAGAATTGGGGCTCGTTGTTGTAGCGGACGAGCGTCAACCGGC
Source organism: uncultured Chloroflexia bacterium (assembly GCA_963719145.1). Classification (GTDB taxonomy): domain Bacteria; phylum Chloroflexota; class Limnocylindria; order Limnocylindrales; family CSP1-4; genus UBA5189. Next base: position 1,218,249 of record CAVRAX010000001.1, on the reverse strand, counting down.
CCTGGAGGACGCGACGCTCCTCGACGTGGGCGATCTGGGTCGCGAAGTTGTGTCCCTGGATCCCGTCGGGGTTGTTGAGGAAGTTCAGGGCGTTGTCGATCGCCAGGCCGAACCGCGCCCGCCAGGCGACGAGGCGCTCGTGGACCTCCGGCGGGATGCGGACCTCGGCGACCTCGTCGAAGACCTCGGGGGCGACGGTGAGCAGGCCCACGAGCGTGGTCCCCGCTCGTGCCCCGAGCATCACCTGGAGGCTCCGCTCGAGGGTGAAAACCTCCGAGTCGAAGCGGGGGCTGGTGATGACGTCGGTGAGGAGGTCCTCGACGTTGTCGAGCGTGCCGGGCTCGGCCACCGCGTTGGCGAGGTGGCTGATCTCCTCCTTGAACAGGAACTTCTCTTCGTGATCGAGCATGGTGGCGGGATGGTACACCGCAGGAATCGAGAGCCCCCGGCCGTCACGGCGGGCGCGCCCGTCCGCGGTCCGCCGATCATGCCAGGAAGGCTTAGCGGACAGCATGCGGGCGGTACGTCGCCCCGATCCCACCGCAACCGGATCGCGCTGACAACACCGCAGCCTCCCTGGCGCATGGAACAGCGGCTTGCAAGGCCGCGGCGGCCCGTTCCGCGCCGAGCCAAGCCTTCCTGGAATCGCGATCGCTCGGGCGGGGCGGACGAGCGGAGAAGCACGTGCGACCGAGCCGTCGGCGATGTGGCGACATCGTGCCAGCGGCGCTCGTGGCCCTCGCCCGGACGAGGAATCATCGAGGCCCCGGGTGATGCCGGGGCCTCGATGGCGGTGCCGAAAGACGGCTTACGGGTAGAGGCCGCGCATCTGCATGGCGTCGGCGACCCGCTGGACGGCCACCAGGTAGGCGGCGGTCCGCATGTCGATCTGGTCCCGCCGGGCGATGGCCAGGACCGAGGTGAAGGCCTTGACCATGATCTCCTTGAGCTTCTCGTTGACGACCTGCTCGCTCCAGTGGTCGCGGTTCAGGTCCTGGACCCACTCGAAGTAGGAGACGGTGACGCCACCGGCGTTGCACAGGATGTCCGGGATCATGAACTTGGAGTTCTTCCAGAGGATCCTGTCGGCCTCCGGCGTGGTCGGGCCGTTGGCGGCCTCGGCGATGAGCCGGGCCTTGACGTTGCCGGCGTTGTGCTCGGTGATCTGGTTCTCGAGGGCGGCCGGGATGAGGATGTCGCACTGGACCTCGAGGACCTGGGCGTTCGTGACGTCCTCGGCACCCGGGAAGCCCTGGACGGTGCCGTGCTCCTTCTTCCAGGCGATGACCCGCGCCACATCCAGGCCGTTGGGATTGTGGATCCCGCCGGTCGAGTCGGAGACGGCGACGACCGTGGAGCCCTCGGCGACCATCAGCTGGGCCGCGATCGAGCCGGCGTTGCCGAAGCCCTGGACGGCGACCTTGGCCTTCTTGAGCTCGACTCCGAGATGGCGGGCTGCCTCGACGATGCAGTAGACGGTGCCGCGCGCCGTCGCTTCATTGCGGCCTTCCGAGCCGCCGAGGCTGATGGGCTTGCCCGTCACGACGCCCGGCACGGTGTAGCCGGCGTGCATCGAGTACGTGTCCATCATCCAGGCCATGATCTGGGCGTTGGTGTTGACGTCCGGGGCCGGGATGTCCTTCTCGGGGCCGACGAGGACCTCGATCTCGGTGAAGAAGCGGCGGGTCAGGGCCTCGAGCTCCCGCATCGACAGCTGCTTCGGGTCGACGATGACGCCGCCCTTGCCGCCGCCATAGGGAATGCCGACGACCGCGCACTTCCAGGTCATCCACATCGCAAGAGCCTTGACCTCGTCGATCGAGACGTCCTGGTGGTAGCGGATGCCGCCCTTGGCCGGCCCGCGACCGAGGTTGTGCTGGACCCGGTAGCCGGTGAAGACCCGGACCGAGCCGTCGTCCATGTGGACGGGGAAGTGGACGGTGAACTCGCGACGTGGCTCGCGCAGAACGCTACGAATGCCGTCGTCGAGGTGAAGCCGCTCCGCGGCCAGGTCGAACTGCTGCTGCGCGACGGCCCAGGCGTTGATGGGAGTGGTCGCGTGCTCGGTGGTCATGGGTGGCGGGTTCCTCCCGGATCGGGCCGACACCTGGCGGGCCCGGAGCCTTGGGTCGTCTCCCGGACGACCCGACGGGCGCGCCGCGCGAGCCGAAGCAGGGCGCGGGTCACGCGTTGAAAGCGGTCCGAGTATAGCCGGGCCTCGCGAGGACCGACACCTGCCGGAATCCCGTTCGCAACCGTGCCGCAACCTTCTGTCGCGGGGGCCGAATGGCCCGCTGCGGCTCGATCTACTCGTGCCGGTAGAGCGCGACCCCGCCGACGCAGCCCGGGCCGAGATGCGGTCCGACGGACGGACCGACGAGGTCGATCGTCACCGCCGCAGGGTCGATCCCGCCGGGGACGCGGGCGATGATCTCGTCGCGGAAGGCCTCGACGTCGGCGTTCGTCGTGTGGAGGACGCTCAGCCGCTCGATCGGCCGGACGCAGATCATGTCGATCACGGTCTCGCGGGCCTTGCCCCGCGTCCGGACCTGGGCCGCCTGCTCGACCTTGCCGTCCTTGACCTCGATGATCGGCTTGACCGAGAGGAGCGTCCCGATGGCGGCCTTGGCGCCGCTGATCCGGCCGCCCCGTTTCAGGTATTCCAGCGTATCGAGGGCCACGATCATCGCGACGTCGGGCCGGCGCTCCTCGCAGACGCGGGCGATCTCCTCCGCGCCGACGCCCATCCTCGCCATCCCGACCGCCAGCTCGGCGAGGAGGCCTTCGCACATCGAGGCGCCCATCGAATCGACGATGTGGATCTCGCGCTCGGGGAGCATCGCCCGGGCGACCTCGGCGCTCTTGATCGCCCCCGATAGCGTCTCCGCGACGTGGATCGAGACGATCGCGTCGGCTCCGTCGGCAAAGGCGGCGTCGTAGGCCGCCTTGAAGTCGCCCGGCGCGGCCGCCGCCGTCTTCGGGAACGGCGCGTCGGGCGCGGTCATCCGCTGCCAGAACTCGTCCGTCGAGAGGTCCACGCCGGCGCGGAACGATTGCGATCCGAAGCTCACCGCGAGCGGGACGACCGAGATCCCGAGCGCCGCGGCCCGGGCCGGGGCCAGGTCGGACGCCGAATCCGTGACGATGGCGACGTGGCTCACAGGTTCCTCCTCGGAGACGCCGTGCCGGGCACGTCGGGCGCCTCACTCCTCGCCCTGATGATACGGGCGCGGCACTTCCGTCCGGTACCCTTCGGGGCGATGGATCGCTCCCTCACGGCCGTGCTGGTCGGTACCTTCACCCTGCGCTTCAGCACCGGCCTCACCGGGGCGATGCTCAACTTCTACCTCGCCCGGCTCGTCCTCGACGGCCACTCCGGGATCGACGGCAAGGTCGTCGGGGCCCTGGCGGCGACCTTCTACCTTGCCGAGCTGGCGCTCTCGCCGCTGTTCGGGATCCTGGCCGATCGACTCGGCCACCATCGGGTCATGCTGTACGGTCCGGCCTTCGGCGCCACGGCGGTCGTCCTGACGGCCCTGACGACGAGCGTGCCGGTGCTCGGTGGGACCCGGATCCTCGAGGGCGCATCGACCGCGGCCTCGGTGCCGTCAATCCTCGGCTTCATCGCTCTCGCGACCGCCGGTAGCGAGACCCTCCGGGGCAAGGCCGCCGCCCGGTTCGAGGGCGCGACGCTGGCGGGACTGGGCGCCGGCTTCATCGTCGCCCCGAAGCTCTTCGAGCTGATCGGCCCGAGCGCGTTCCTCCTGAACGCGTTCGTCTATGGCGGCTCGTTCCTCATCTACCGCTTCGGGGTCCAGGAGCCTGCGGGCGAGCGCGAAGCCGTGGGCGCCAAGCACACTGAGATCAGGCGCTACCTTTCGCTCGTGGGCCACTCGCACGTCCTGCTCCTCGCCCCAACGTGGATCGCCGTCAACGCTTCGATCGGCCTGTGGTTCAGCCAGTCGCTGTTCCAGCTGGCCAAGGCCAACCCGGCGTTCCCGGACCAGTGGCTGCTCCAGGGCTTCACGGCCAACCAGATCACCGTCGGCGCCATCGGCATCGCGATCGTCTTCGGGACCGGGATCATCTGGTGGGGCGATCGGTTCGACCGGTTCCGGCGGACGACGATCATCGCCTTCGGGGTCATCGGCGGCCTGGGCCTCGTGCTGGCCGGGCTGATGGTGAACCACGGCGCCTTCGACGCCGCCGAGTCGGTTGGCCATGCCGTCTTCATCGCGGCCGCGTCGGCCCTGTTCGCGGCCGGCCTCTTCATCCTGGCCGGCGCGACACCGGCCGCGGTCGGGCTGCTGGCGGACGTGAGTGAGCGGTTCCCGGGCGACCGCGGCGCGATCATGGGCCTCTACTCGGTCTTCCTCGCGATCGGCCAGATCGGCGGCAGCCTGATCGGCGGCATCGTCGCCGACGCGCGGGGCATGGACGGCCTGCTCCTGGCCACCGGCGCCCTCCTCATCGTGGCCCTCATCCCGCTTTCGAGGTTGCGGCGGATGGAACATCACCTTGGCCCCGGGATGCCATCGGTCCTCGGGAAGGAGACGGCGTGACCGACGCCGGACCCGGGGCCTTCGTGCCGGTGCCCCTCGCGCGTGGTCGCCATGGGGCCGTGGTGGCGCCGCATCACCTGGCGACCGAGGCCGGGCTGGCCGTCCTCCGCGCCGGTGGCCACGCGGTCGACGCGGCGATCGCGACGAACGCGGTCCTGGCCACGGTCATGCCGAGCGCGTGCGGCATCGGCGGCGATACGTTCTGGCTGATCTGGGATGCCTCGGCCCGCCAACAGCTCGCCCTGAACGGCTCCGGCCGCGCCCCGGCCGGCGCCGACCCCGCGTCACTCCGGGCGGGCGGCCTGTCCGCGCTGCCCCTCCGCGGACCGCTGACGATCACGATCCCGGGTGCCGTGCGCTCCTGGGGCGACGCCCACGCCCGGTTCGGACGGCTATCGCGCGACGCCGTGCTGGGACCGGCGATCGAGCTCGCCGGCGGCGGCTTCCCGGCCTGGGACGGGTTCATCGCCGCCGTGGAGCGGATGGCGCCGATCGTCCGCGAGGCGATCGGGCCGAGCGCCGGGTTCGCGTCGCACTTCCGGCCCCGCGGCCGGGCCTGGCGACCGGGTGAGCTCGTGACGTTCCCGGCCCTCGCGACGACGCTCGAGCGACTCGCCCGGGACGGCTTCGACGCCTTCTACGACGGGGCGCTCGGTGAGCGACAGGCCCGGTTCCTCGAGGCCGCCGGCGGGTGGCACCGGAGGGCCGACTTCCGCGGCCACGCCTCGACCTGGACCGAGCCGATCTCGACGACCTACCGCGGGGTCCGGGTGACGAGCCATCCGCCGAACTCGTCCGGGATCGTTGCCCTCGAGCTCCTCAACATCCTGGAAGCCGCGGGCGCGGCGCCGGAGAGCTTGTTCGGCAGGGACGAGGACGGCCACGGCCGGGCGGTCGCGGATGCTCGCTGGATCCACCTTGCCGTCGAGGCGGCGAAGCTGGCGATGGCCGACCGGGACGCCCACCTGACCGATCCCGAGTTCCACGACATCCCGATCGGGCGCCTGCTCGACAAGGCCTACGCCGCCGACCTCGCGGGGCGGGTCGATCGTGATCGAGCCTCGGCACCGGCCGCCGCCACGAACCCGCCCGGCGGCGGGACGATCTACCTGGGCGTCGTCGACGGCGATGGCAACGCGGTCAGCCTCATCGAGTCCAATTACCTCGGATTCGGCAGCGGCGTGGTCGACCCGGAGACCGGCATCCACTACCACAACCGCGGCTCGTACTTCTCGCTCGACCCGGCCCACGCGAACGTCCTCGAACCCGGGAAGCGGACCCTCCACACGCTCCTGCCGGGCATGCTCTTCCGAGAACCCGATCGGCCCTGGGTCGTGGCCGGGTCGATGGGCGGTGATGCCCAGCCCCAGGTTCACGCTCAGCTCGTGAGTGCCCTCGTCGACGGGGGGTTCGACGTCCGGAGCGCCGTGTCCGCGCCGCGCTGGTACGTGGAGCCCGACCACCACTTCGCACCGCCGACGGTCGTCCACGCCGAGCCACGTTTCGGGGCCGGCATCCTCGAGGCGCTGACCGCGATGGGCCACGACGTCCGCGCCGGCGAGCCCTTCGACTCGGGCCTCGGGCACGAGCACGCGATCGAGCTCATCGAGGGCGGGCCGTCGGCCCCCGACGGGTCCCTGGCGGCGGCGACCGACCCCCGAAGCGCGGGCCTCCCGGCCGTCTGGTAGTCCGGCGGCGGCGAGCCCGCGAGCGAGCGCAGCCGACCGTGCGTGAGCGAGCGCGCGGAGCCGCCAACGCCCGGCCCGGCCGGACGGTCACGGAGCCGGCGCCCGGCCGCCGGTCGCGGCGAAGGCGGCGGCGAGCCCGCGAGCGAGCGCACCCGACCGTGCGTGAGCGAGCGCGTGGAGCCGCCAACGCCCGGCCCGGCCTGACGGTCGGGCGCCTTGTGCGATACTCCCGCACGCCGGTGGCGCGGCTGCGCTCACAGGACCGACGCCACCGGTCGCTTCACCCGTTGTCAGGCTTCGCCAGCCCCGGGAGGGATCGTTGACCTCGAACGTCGGCCAGAGCTACCCATACACGAGCGAGACCGAGGCCGAGCGAGCGAAACGGATCTCCGACCTGGTCGGGTCACGCGAGGACCTCGCGCCAAAGCTGGCGGCCGAGACGACGCCGCTCGACACGAGCGACCGCTGGTGGGTCTGGAAGTGCCCGACGCACGGCTGTCCGGGCCTGCTCCACGTGGCGGGCTACGCACGAGACCTCCACGCCCTGTTCGTCGTTTGCGACGGGACCTGCGGTAAGACGTTCCTTCGCTGAGCAGGGCCTGCGCCGTTGACAGCCTTGCGCGCTCGTGCCCACGACCGGCGTAACCAGTGAGCAAAACATGACACTGGTTACCAGTCGAACGGACGGGCGCTTCCACGCGGCGGACGGGAGGTTGGGCACCGTGTTCTTCCCCGAGGTTGAGGCGAGGCTCGTTGAGCGCGACCTGCAGGCCGACCACTCGGACGTCGTGGGCGAAGCCGATTGAGCGAGGCGACCGCCACCCCGGATCGGACGGCCGTCCGGGCCTCGCGACGGCGGCTCGTCATCGATGGGCTCGGGATCTCGGTCGGCGCGATCGGCTTCGGTTTCGTCTACGGGCTCAGCGCCCGCGCCGCCGGGTTCTCACTGCTCGAGGCGAGCGCGATGAGCGTGATCGTCTTCGCCGGCGCCGCCCAGTTTGCGGCGGTCGGCTACGTCGTCGGCGGCTTCTCCTGGCCGGGCGTCGTCGTCCTGACCGCATTCATCAACGCCCGCCACATCCTCTACTCGGCGGCGCTGGCCCCGTACCTCGCCGGCCGGTCGCGACCGCTCCGGGCCGTCCTCGCCCACCTCCTCACGGACGAGGCGTTCGCCCTCTCGCTGGCCCACTTCCGCCGGCTCGGACGGGCCGACCTGTGGGGCTACTGGTGGGCGGCGATCGTCACCACGTTCATTCCCTGGAACCTCGCCACGGTCGCCGGCGTCCTGGCCGGCGGGCAGATCCCGGATCCGACCAGGCTCGGCCTCGACGTGATCTTCCCGGCCGCCATGGGCGGTCTCGCCGTCGGGCTCATCGCCGGCCGGCGGGATCTCGTCGCGGCGATCGCCGGGGCCACGATCGGGGTGGCCGTCGGCCTGGCCTGGGATCCCGCGGCCGGCTTCCTGGCCGGGGGGCTGCTCGGGCCCCTCGTCGGACTGGCCGTGCCCTCCCGGCCGCCCCCCGGCGGCGACATCGCCGCGGACCCGCCGACCCCGATGGTCCCGGCGCCGTGAGCACCGAGCTCGTCTGGCTCGCGGTCCTCATGGGCGCGGTGACGTACCCGTCGCGAGCGGTGCCGCTCCTCGTTCCCGGCATCCACCGGCTGCCAGGGCAGGTCCAGGAGTACCTCCGCCTCGTCGGTCCGGCCGTCCTGGCGACCCTCGCCGCTGTCGGGGTCTTCATCGCGACCGACGCCGACCGCAACACGTCGTTCCATGTGGGGATCGAATGGCTGGCGGTCGGCACGGCGGTGGTCATCGTGGCCGCCAGGCGCGGCCTCCTGCTCGGCCTGCTGGCGGCGGCCGCGATCGCGGCGCTGGCAAGGGCCGCCGGCCTGGCTTGACGTCGGCGATCGCACCAGCCCGGCGAACGGTGTCGGCCGCCGGATCGGCCGCCGGATCGCCGCCGGATCGGCCGCCCGCTCAGCCGCCGCGAATCGCGTCGACCTCGATCTCGACGAGCAGGTCGGGCTCGATCAGCGCGACCACGACGACGAGTGTCGCCGCCGGTCGAACGGTCCGGAAGATCTCGCCGTGGACCTCGGCGACCGGCGCGGCATGCGCGGGATCCGTGACGTACATCCGCGTCCGGACGACGTCGGCAAGGCCGAAGCCCGCCTCGCGCAGGGCTCGCTCGATGACCCCGAAGGCGGCTCGCGCCTGGCCGGCTGGGTCGCCGGGATGGTCGCGGCCGGGATCGGTCGTGCCGGCGACCCAGCAGCGGTCACCGACGGCCACCAGCCGGCTGTAGCCGTAGGGCGTTTCCCAGCGGCTCCCGGAGCTGACCCGAACCCGCGCCACGCGGTCGTCCTCCGACCGCCCGGTCAGCCGGTTCGCCAGGCCGCGACAACGGGGTCGCGGCCGGTCGCCAGCAGGAGCGCCGCCAGCAGCGTGGTCCGGGGCACGATCGAGTCGACCTCGAGGTACTCGTCGGGCGAGTGGTCGCGGCCGCCGATCGGTCCGAGGCCGTCGATCGAGGGCACGCCCAGGCCCGAGGTCGTGTTGGCATCCGAGGCCCCGCCGGTCCCGACGTCAATCGTCGAGAACCCGAGCCGCACGGCGAGCGCCATGACCGTGTCGGCGAGCCGGCCCGAGCGCTCGAGCTTTTCCATCGGCAGCCAGCCGGCCATCTGCTCGATCTCGACGCCGACGTCGGGGACGCCCGGCTCGGTCGCGATGGCATGGATGGCCGCCACGGCCGCCTCGAGCTCATCCCGAGTGACGCCGCGGACGTCGGCCTCGAGGATCGCCAGGTCGGGCACGACGTTGGGGCGGGTGCCCGACTGGAAGACGCCGACGTTGGCCGTGACGCCCGGCCAGCGGCCGTTGAGGGCCTGGATCCGCTCCACGATCCGGGCCCCGGCGAGGATCGCGTTGCGGCCCTTCTCGGGCTCGACCCCGGCGTGGGCGGCTCGCCCGTGGATCGACAGCCTGAGATCGGCGATGCCCTTCCGCGACGAGACGAAGTCGCCGTTCGCGCGGGCGCACTCGAGGACGAAGCAGCCATCGGCGGCGGCCGCGATGTCGCGAATGTGCGGGGTCGAGGTCGGCGAGCCGATCTCCTCGTCGGGGTTCGCGACGTACGTGATGCGCTCGAAGGGCAGGGTGTCCCAGGCGCCGCCGCCGAGCTCACGCAGCGCGCCCAGGGCGTGGATGCCGGCGAGCAGACCGGACTTCATGTCGGTGACGCCGGGGCCATAGGCGATCGCGTCATCGATCCGGAAGGGTCGCTCGGCAGCCGTGCCATCGGGGAAGACGGTGTCCATGTGGCCGACCAGGAGGAGGCGCGGGCCGGCGCCCTGCTGACCCCGGAACGTGCCGATGACCGTGTCGCCGAACCGGCCACCTGGATCCGGCCGCCGCTCGACGTCCCCGCCGAGCGCCTCGAACGCCGCGGCGACCCAGGTCGCGACCTCGTTCACGCCGGCCGGGGAATAGCTCCCGCAGTCGATGCCGCACAGCCGCCCGAGCGCCTCGAGGAACCGCGGCAACCCGGCCTCGACGGTCGCCTCGAGCCGCCGCAGCTCGTCCGCACTCACGCCCGACCCCGGCGTGGTCAGGGGCTTCATGGGGCGAGTGTAGGACGTGCGGAACGGCAGGTCCCGGCGGACGGGCCGTTGCTATCCTCGCGGGATCGTGCGTCTCATCGAGATCCGCCTGCTCGAAGGCCCCAACACCTACCGGCTCGAGCCGGTCGTGAAGGTCGAGGTGGCGCTCGGGCGGCGTCGGACGTGGTTCGGGCAGCGAGTCCCCGCTGCGCACCTGCTCGTCCGCCTGGGTGCGACCGTCGGTGAGCGGCAATGGCCGGAAGGCGTCGCCACGATCGTCGGCTGGGCTCGGCGGCTTCGCCGGGAGCACGGCGAGGGCGTCGGCGGAATCCGCGTCCACCGCTCGTCGGATCCCGGCCACTGGATTGCCACCTGGCCCTGGACCGGCGCGGAGCGGGCCCGACTGATCGGGGAAGCAGCCGTGGCCCTGGCCGAGCGCTCGGCGACGCCGGCCAGGAGGGCGCGGTTGACCGGCTCCCAGGAGCGGCTCCTGGCCACGCTCGAGGACCGGATCGGCCGGGCCTCGGCGACGCCGCCGTCGTGGATTCGCGACGCCGACCGGCGGATGCCGATCGTCTCGATCTCGGGGACGAACGGCAAGTCGACGACGACGCGCCTGATCACCCGGATCCTCCTTCGCGCCGGACGGCACGTCGGGACGACGACCTCGGACGGCGTGCTCGTCGACGAGCGCCTGGTCGACCCGGGCGACTGGACCGGACCCGGCGGGGCGCAGGAGGTCCTCCGCCGCCCCGACGTCGACGTGGCGGTCCTCGAGACGGCCCGCGGCGGCATCGTCCTCCGTGGCCTCGGCTACGAGTCGAACGAGGCCAGCATCCTCACCAACGTCAGCTCCGACCACCTCGACCTCCAAGGCATCCACACCCTGCCCGAGCTGGCCGAGGTCAAGGCGACGATCTGCCGGGTCACGAAGCCGGGCGGCTGGGTGATCCTCAACGCCGATGACCCGTTCGTCGCCGCGATCGCCCGGCGGGTCAGGGCGAACGTTGCCTTCTTCACGATGCTGGCCGATGACTCGCCGGTCGTCCGGCGCCATCTCACGCGGGGCGGCCGCGCCTACCTCGTCAGGCGCGACGAGATCGGCGAGGCGGACGGCCGCCGCTGGGCGCCGATCGCCGCGGTCCGGGATGTCCCGATCACGCTTGCCGGCCTGGCCCGGCACAACGTCACCAACGCGCTCGCGGCGGCCGCCGGCGCCAGGGCCCTCGGGGCCTCGATCGAGGACGTCGGCCGGGGCCTTCTCGACTTCCGCCCGATCGCGGGCGAGTCGCCCGGCCGGCTGAACATCTTCCGCAACGGCGGACGCGTGGCGATCGTCGACTTCGCTCACAACGAGGCTGGAGTCAGCGCCCTGCTCGACGTGGCCGAAGGGATCGCCGCCGGCGCGGGCGGCCCGGTCAGCCCGATCACGATCATCATCGGCACGGCCGGCGACCGACCCGATGACACGCTCCGGGGGATGGGCGCGATCGCCGCGTCACGGGCCCAGCGGGTCGCCATCAAGGAGACGCTCGGCTACCTTCGCGGCCGGACGCGTGAGGCCGTCGTCGGTGAGCTGCTGGCCGGCGTCATGGCCGCAGGCTGGAGCGGTGACGTCCCCGTCTACGAATCCGAGACCGCGGCCCTCCGGGCCGAGCTCAACGGGGCCGGCGCCGCGGCAACCGGGCGTCGGCGGGACGAGGCCCGCGTCGTCGTCCTCCTCTGCCACGAGGATCGAGCCGGGGTCTTCGGCCTCCTCGGCGACCTCGGGTTCCGGCCGGTCGAGTCGACCGCCGAGCTCATCCGCCTGGCGCCACGTCTCGAGGACCGCCCGCGGCGCTGAGGCGCCGGTGCCGGACGCCGCGCAGGACTGTGGTGGGCCGCAGGAACCGGGCCCGCGGCGGCGCGGGAACGAGGCGCGCGGCGCGGGAACGGGGGGCGCCGCGCGGGAGCGGGGGGCGCCGCGCGGGAGCGGGGCGCGGCGCGGGGCGCGGCGCGGGAACGGGGCGCGCGGCGCAGCACTGTGGTGCGGCGCGGGAGGCGGCTGCAGGAGCGGGACGAGCGGGGCGCGGCGCGGGAGCGGGGCGCGCGGCGCGGGACTGTGGCGCGATCGGCGGCTACAGCTGGCTTGGGGGCAGACCCTGTCAGACGTGCACCCGGCGATCCTTGGGCGGCCTCCGGGAGTTCCGCTTCGGCCAGCATTCAACGAGATGCATAGGTATGCGCCCGACCTGTGCACGACGATCCCGCTCGGCGTATCAGGATGCAGCGAGCCCGCATTGCCCACCACGTCCGTGCGGCCGAGTGATCGCGCGGTGACCGAATGACAGGACCAGCCGTTCACAGCGCGGTGGTCGTGCCGGACGGACAAGCCCTCCGGGCCTGTCCGGCACGACCTGTGACCCTGGCCGGCCGAACACCGGCCGTCCGACCATCGTGATCGTGGGACGCCGCGCCATCCTCCTCGTCCTCGTGGCGCTCGGGCTGGGTGCCTGCGCGCCCGCGCCCGGCGCCACGCCCGCGACCGGCGCCACGCCCGCGACCGGCGCCACGCCCGCGACCGGCGCCACGCCCGCGACCGGCGCCACGCCCGCGACCGGCGCCACGCCCGCGACAGGCTCCACGCCGACGACCGGCTCCACGCCGACGACCGGCCCCACGCCCGCGACCGACTCCACGCCGACGACCTCGGGCAAGGTGTTCGCGATCGTGGCCACGGATGACCGGGGCCAGTTCCCCGCGTCGGTTACGATCATCGCGGAGGGTGGCGGGCTGACGGCGGCGCGTGCCGCCAGCGCGGCCGAGCTGGCCGCTGAGATCGCGGGTCACCCGATTGAGGGTGCCGCCGGGGGCCTCGCCGCGGTCGAGGCGTCAGATCGATCCGTCCTCGTGATCTGGGCCGGGGTCGGCTGCGGGCTCCAGGCCGCGACCATCCGGGTGTCCACCGACGGGGCGACGATCAGCGTGATCGCGGGCCCGGGCCCGGACTGCGACGGGCCGATGACCAACCGGGCGGTGATCCTGACCTTCGACCACGCCGTCGACGTCGGCGCCATCACGCTCGACCTCCGGTAGGCCGGGCGAGGCCGTCACGGAGGTGCGTCCCCGCGCCTACCCCTCCGGCGCCTCCAGCTCGCCGGGGTCGGCGAAGGCGGTGGTGCCCAGGCCCTGGCCGGCCGTCGCCATCGTCTCCTTGTAGACACCGATCGCGTCGTCGACACACATAACGAGGAGATCGCCCGGGTTCGCCCGACGGAGCGCGGCCCGCACGGCGGTCATCTCCTCGAGCATCACCTCCGCCCGCGTCGTCCGGGCGCCCTCGGCGCGGGCCCGGCGAATGCCCTCCAGAACGTGGGCGGCGGTCTCGGCCGGCGCCCGGCCCCGGAGGTTGCGGTCCTCGCGGACGATGATCTCGTCGAAGGCCGTCGCGGCGAGGCCGCCGTAGTCGCGCATGTCCTCGTCGCGCCGGTCCCCGGGAACCCCGATCACGCCGATCGCCCGACCGTCCCGGACGCCGTTCTCCACCATCATCCGGTCGACGAAGTCGGACAGCGCCCGCATCCCATCCACGTTGTGGCAGTAGTCGATGACGACGCGAATGCCGGCGACCTCGACGAGGTTGAGCCGGCCCGGCGCCTGGAAGAACGAGGTCGTGAATGTCCGGAGGCCCTGCCGGATGTCGTGGAGGTGGGCCCCGGCCGCCCACGCGGCGGCAGCCGCGGCAAGGGCGTTGGAGACATTCATCCGGGCCTTGCCGCCAAACGTCGCCGGGATGAGGTGGGTGTAGAGGACGGGCATCGTCCGCGGCCCGTGGCGGAGGACGATCTGGTCGCCCTCGGCGGTGGGCAGGATGACGAACGCGGCGCCGCCCCGGCCGGCATGGCCGTCGACGCGATCGAACCCGCCGACCCCCTTCTCGGTCGCCATCGAGAAGTAGACGACCGCCCCGTCGCTCGAGCGGGCCATGCGGGCGACGTTCGGATCGTCGGCGTTGAGGACCGCGGTGCCGGTCCGCGGCACCGCTTCGACGACGACGCCCTTGACATCGGCCAGCTGGCGCAACGTCTCGATGCCGCCGAGCCCGAGGTGGTCGGCGGTGACGTTCGTCACGACGGCGACGTCGTTCCGGTCGTAGCCCAGGCCCTCGCGCAGGATCCCGCCCCGGGCGACCTCGAAGACGGCGGTGTCGACGAGGGGGTTCTGGAGGATCATCCGGGCCGACTTCGGGCCGGACATGTCGCCCCGCTTGATCATCCGGCCGTCGACGACGATCCCGTCGGTCGAGGTCATCCCGACCCGCCGGCCCATGAGCTTGAGGATGTGGGCGATCATCCGGACCGTCGTCGTCTTGCCGTTCGTGCCGGTCACGCTGATGATCGGGATCCGGGACGGCGCGCCGGGCGGGAAGAGCAGGTCGATCACGGGGCGGGCGACGTACTGTGGCTCGCCCTCCGTCGGATGGGTGTGCATCCGGAAGCCGGGCGCGGCGTTGACCTCGACGATCGCTCCGCCGGTCTCCCGGACGGGAACCGTGATGTCGGGGCAGATGAAGTCGATCCCGGCGACGTCGAGGCCGACCACGAGGGCGGCCATCTCGGCGATCTCGACGTTGTCGGGGTGGGCCTCGGTCGTCCGGTCGATGGACGTCCCGCCCGTCGACATGTTGCCGGTCAGGGCGAGCTTGACCCGGGTCCCCTTCGGCGGGGCGTCGCCGATCTCGAAGCCCTGGCTCCTGACGAGCTCGACCGCCGCCGGGTCGACGGTGATCTTGGTCAGGACCTTCTCGTGGCCGATGCCGCGGCGGGGGTCGTCGTTGGTGCGGTCCACGAGCTCCCGGACGGTGTGCGTCCCGTCGCCGGTCACGGAGGCCGGCACCCGCTCGGCGATCGCGGCGACGACGCCGCCGATGACGAGGCAGCGATAGTCGTTGCCGTGGATGTAGGTCTCGACCACGACCTCGCCCGATCGCGACTCGCGAAGCGCGGCCGGCCAGGCCGCGCGGACGTCGTCCTCGGACCGGAGGTCCAGCTGGACACCCCGGCCGTGGTTGCCGTCGAGGGGCTTCATGACGCAGGGAAAGCCGAGTCGCGTCGCGGCCGAGACTGCCGCCTCGACCGTCTCGACGACGTCGGCCTTGGGCACGGGCAAGCCGGCCGAGTCGAGGAGCCGATTGGTGAGGTTCTTGTCGCTGGCGACGTCGACGGCGATGCCCGAGGTCCGCGAGGTCATCGTGGCCCGGATCCGCTGCTGGTGGACGCCCTGCCCGAGCTGGACCAGCGAGTGGCGGTCGAGGCGGATGAACGGGATGTCGCGCGAGGCGGCCTCGTCGATGATCGCCTTGGTCGACGGGCCGAATGCCTGCCGCTCGGCGAGGCGGATGAGCCTCTCGAGCTCGGCGATGTAATCGAGGTCGGGGTCCAGTGCCGGATCGACGAGATGGTTGACGATCCGGACGGCGAGCTTCCCCGCCTCGATGCCGACCATCTCCTCGCGGAACTCGTAGATGACGTTGTACTGGCCGGGGCTGCCCGCCCCACGGGTCTTTCCGTGGCGGACGTCCGTGCCGGCCAGGTTCTGGAGCTCGAGGGCGATGTGCTCGGCAACGTGGCCGGCCCACGTCCCATCTCGCAGCCGGGTGAGGAATCCACCCCGCCGGTTCAGCGAGCAGGCGTGGTCCTCGAGGGACGGCATCCAGGCGACGAGCCCCTCGACGAACCCCGGAATCGTGTTCGACGGGAACTGCTCGAGGGAGCCGAGATCGACGAGCATCCGGACGACGGGCGCACGGGACCAGTAGTTCGGGCCGCGAAGGATCCGGGACTCGAGGATCCGGAGGTCGGGCGTGGGCCGGGCGGGCGACGTCGCGGTGGCCTTGGCGGCCCGGGAGGCGGCCCCGGATCGCTTTGCGCGTTTCGCCCTCGCAGCAGCGGCCTCGGCCACGTGACCCTCCCTGGTTGCCGGCCCCGCCGGCGGCTCTTCTGACGCTAGCTCGATGCGGCCTCGCCACCGGGCAGGGCGGTGAGGTTCGGCTGGGCGATGCGATGGCGGCGTCGGAGGTCGAAGCGATAGCCGGCCGGCAGCGAGTGGAGGACGACGCCGCTGATCATCACCGGGCGGTGGCCCTTGACCTCCCAGGCGTCGGTCTCCGCGGCCGCCCCGTCGACGACGGTGACGCTGCCCCGGCCGATGACCTCGAGGACCTGGTCGGGCCCGACGATCCCCGCCGTGTCCTCGTCGACCCCGAGCCCGAGGAGGCTCGGGTTCTGGGCGATGAGGCTGAGGAGCCGGCCGAGCCGGTTCCGCTGCTGGAAATGCTGGTCGATGATGACGCCCGGCAGGACACCGAGGCCGGCCGCAATGGCCGCCATCCGGTGCTTCGGCGTCGCGCCGCTCGCCCCGAAAGCGATCATGTGGCTCGACATCGCCGACGCTCCGGCCGACGTGCCGGCGATGACGGCCCCGTGCCGGAATCGCTCCAGGACCGCCTCGGCGAGGCGCGTCCCGCCGAGGGTCGACGACAGCCGGAGCTGGTTGCCCCCCGTCAGGAAGACGCCGGTCGCGTCGTGAACGGCCCGGGCGAAGGTCTCGTCGTTGGCCTGGGCCCGGGTCATCGCGTGGAGCGGCCGGACGGCACGGGCGCCGAGCTCCTGGAAGACCTGGCGGTAGCGCTCGCCGGCCTCCTGGCCGAGCGAGGACGCGGTCGAGATGACGACGATGACGGCGTCCTCGCCGCCGGCGAGGCTGACGAAGCGGCTCAGGATGATCCGGTCGCGGATCTTGTCCTCCGCGCCGCCGATGACGATGACCGTGCCGTCACTCATGGTTGCGCGGGAGTATACCGGCGAGCGGGACGCCCCAGCCCAGCCCGGCTCGTGGCGCGAGGCCGGAGGGCTCGGACGAGCGAACCTGGCTCAGGGCAGCCGAACGAGCACCGACCCGCTGATCCCTGCGACGGTCCGTTCGTCCGCGCTGATGACCCAGGCGTCCAGGCCCAGGATCGAATCGCCCGAACGGGACGGAGCCGGAACATCGATCGCTGCCGGACCATCCGGCGTGTCCGAGCCGAGCAAGACATTCGCGCCCTCACCGGCGGCGGGGCGGTCCCAGCCCTCCCAGTGGAGGAACCGCCAACCCTCCGGGAGGAGGAACCGAACGGAGCCGCCCGTTGCCACGATCAGCGGCAGGATCGGGTCGGGCGGGACGGCGTCGTCAGTCCGGCTGGTCGAGCAGGTCAGTACCCCGCTCGATCCCATCGTCACCGGGACGGTCGCGCCACCGACGGCCGCCACGAGGCGAGGTGGATCGAGGCCGACCGGCGGAGCTGGACACTTCGGCTCGGGCGGCTCGAAGGGCGCGGGCTCAGCGGGCGTGGTCTCGATCGTCGAGTCCGGCGCGGGAACGAGCGTCGGCCCAGTGGTCGGGTCCGGGCTGGCCGCGGTACGCGTCGTCGAGGGCGCGGAGCGGGCCGGTGCGGCGACGCACCCCGCGAGCAAGAGGCCAAGCGTTGCGAGCGTGAGCAATCCGGCGAGGCCGGCCAACCGAGACGTCATGGAGAGGCCGGTACCCCTGCCGGCTCGGCCCGAGAGGACCGAGGCTCAACCACCGGGCGGAGCAGCAGCGCCCCGAGGACGTAGTAGAGGACGGCGAGGGCAAGCGCGAAGCGCGGCCCATTACCGTAGCCGAACGTCGCGTTCGCCGCGTCCATCAGCAGCCCGCCGGTCATCACCGCGAAGATCCCGGCCGTCGCCGTTGCGACGTTGCTGATGCCCATGAACCGGCCGGAGGAGGCCTTCGGGATGATGTCGGTCATGAGGGCCCAGTCGACGGCGAGGAACATGCCGGATCCGGCGCCGAAGAGCGCCGCGCCGAGGATCGCGACGGGGATCGCCGGAGCCGCCGCGACGACGGCCATGCCGAGCCCGCCCGTCGCGCAGGCGGCGTAGATGACCGGCTTCCGCCCGATTCGATCCGACACGCGGGCCGCGGGGATGACCGCGACGACGTTCCCGAGCACCGTTGCCCCCAGCAGCATGATGTTCGGACCGAAGGTCGTCGACTGGGCCAGGGCGAAGGTCTGGGCGATGTAGAACAGGGCGAAGTTCACGAGCATGTTCGCGCCCATCAGGACGAACCACCGGGAGCCGACGAGCCACAGGAAGGAGCGCTCGCGGAGGATGTCCGTGCCCCACGCCTCGCGACCGATCGCGACCCACGACTTCCCTTCGCGAGCCCGAGCCGTGCGACCCTCGTTGACTCGCCAGACGACCGACAGCATCGTCACGACCTCGAGGGCGCCGAGGGCCAGCGTCCCGAGGAAGAAGTTGTCGGTCGCCACCGCGGCCGCGCCGATCCCGAACCCGGCCACGTTGCCGAGGACCTGGAAGAGCCCGACCAGGGCGGACGCGAGGCCGACCTGCTTCGCGGGGACGAGATCCGGCACGTACCCCTGGAACGGGCCCTGGGCGAAGTTCGCACTGACCTGGAGGAGGATCATGAACGCGGCCACCGCGAGCACCGTGTTCGAGGACGCGATCCCGTACAGGAAGACGACGTCGAGGAGCGAGCCGATGAAGATGTAGGGCTTCCGGCGGCCCCAGCGGCTGATCGTGTAGTCGGAGATCGAGCCGACCGTCGGCTGGACGAGGGCGGCGATCAGGGCGCCGGCGACGTTGAGCAGGAAGAGCGTCCGGCCCTCGGAGCCGGGAGAGAAGAGGCCACTCCCCTCGTCATACTGGATCCGACCCGACAGGATCTGGGTCAGGCCGGTGAAGATCGACGACAGGCCGAGCCAGTACAGCGACAGCCGGACGAGCTGGGTCTTCGGCAGGTCCTCCGCCGGGCGATTCCCCCCGTTGGCAGCATTGCCCGCGTGCGCGTGCTCCACGTTCCCTCCCTGCCCGGTCAACGCCCGGTCGAGTCCTGTGACGCGCGGCCGTCGCATTTGTCACGGAACGAGCGGGCGGCCCTCCGGGTCGAGCGTGACGGTGGTCCGGATCGGCACGAGCCATCGGTCCGAGGCGCCCCGCGCGACGAATCGGAAGAGCGAGCGGTCGAGCGAGTAGAGCGCGGTCGCGGCGACCCCGATGCGGCCGAGCCGAAAGGTGAAGACCGGGTTCTCGTGGTTGCCGGCGTAGTGGTGGGCGCCGCCGTCTGCCGTGAGGACCGCGAGGTTGGCCTGGCCGCCAAAGGTGTCGTGGAGGGCACCGAGAAGGTGCGGGACGGACTCGCCGTCGCGCCATTCGTCCTCGAGCCAGCGGGCGCCCACCTCCGTGTCGGCTCGCCCGTGGATCCGGCCCTGAGCACGATAGCGCGCTCGCCAGTCGCGGTGGAGGGCCAGATCGCCGTTGTGGCTGAAGCTGTAGCGCCCGGCCGGGTCGTCGAACGGCTGGGCGTCGGCGGGCCCGATCGTCGAGAGCCTGGATGGCCGGCGGAGGTGGACGAGGGCCGTCGTCGTCTCGTGGCCGCCGACGCCCTCGCGGCGCGGGTCGTCGCGAAAGGCACGCGTGTCGGTGTGGCTATCGATGCGACCGCCCCTCCCGATCCAGGCGATCCCCCAGCCGAAACCCGCGATCCCGAACCGCTCAAGGCGCTCGATGAAGTCCCACAGCTCGTCGAGCCGGAACGGGTCCGCGGCCCGGGCGACGAACTGCTCGCACATCGCGGCCGATCATACGCGCGGCCAACACGGTCGAAACGTGGCCAGATCGTCACCGCTGGACGGTTGGGCCACCTCATCTGAGCCCGTCACGGGGCAAGCCGACGGGGGCGGCCATGGCTCGAGCGTGGGCAACGCGTCGTATCGACGGGGCGAGCCCGGGCTGGGACCGAATCCCGTGTCGTTCATGGCCTCGCCGTCCCTGCATGTCGAGCTGGCCAACAATCGACTCCGGGCCCTATTCGTCTCGCAACGCGGACTGGCGGCCTAGTCCCGGCCCCGAATCGCCGTCTCGTACTCCGGGAAGTAGCCGCCGATCACGGGCAGCTCGAAGCTGCGCAGGATCGAGCCCTTCGACTCGCGCTGGAGCAGGAACTCGAACGAGCGGCGGACGAGATCGGCCGGGTCGGCGGCACCCGGTGCGAGCCGCTCGAGGTCGGCCCGGGAGACGCCGACGTCGTGCCGGGTCTGGCTGCCGTCCGGATCGGTGAGCCGGACCGAGCATCTCCAGCCGTTCGCGGCGGCCGGGCAGTCGACGTCGATCGTCGTCATCGACCCGGATTCTGGCAGGCCGGGCACCAGTACGTCGTCCGGGGCACCTCCGGGCCCTGCGCGGCCGACCGGATGAGCGTTCCGCAGCGGTGGCAGGGACGGCCGGCGCGGCGATAGACCCACAGGGAACCGGGCGCCAGGCGCCGACGGGTGACCGGGTCGATGGTCGTCACCCGCTCGGGGCCCCGCGTCCGCGTCGAGCTCTCGACGAGGATCCGCCGGGCCGTGCCGATCAGCCGGTCCAGGGCGGCGTCGTGGACCTCCGCGACCCGGGCGAAGGGATCGATTCGCTCCATGAACAGGGCCTCGGACTTCACCACGTTGCCGACCCCGGCGAGCGCCCGCTGGTCGACGAGCGCGACGCCGATCTCGACCTCGGCGAGATCCCGTGCCCGGAGCCGCCCTCGAGCCTCGGCCGCGTCGAAGTCCGGATCGAGAAGATCGGGGCCGAGGCGCCCGAGGGTCGGGTGGAGTTCCCGCGCCCGCGTCTCGAAGAGCTCGACGACCGGGGCATCGAAGCAGACGGCGACGGCACCCGGCACCTCGAGGACGAGGACCGCCCGGCCGGGCGCCCGTCGCCAGGGCTCGCCCGGCCGGTAGCGATGCCATGTCCCGCGCATCCGGAGATGGGTCCGGAGCTCGAGCCCGTTGTCGAAGCGGATGAGCAAGTTCTTGCCGGCCGCGAGCACTTCGGCGATCGTCGCCCCGACGATGCGCTGGACCTGCGGTCCGGGAACCCGGGCCCGCGCCGCGGTGACCGTTCGCCCGGCAAGGTGCGGGCGGAGGCCTGCGGCGATCCGAGCGAGCGTGTCCCCCTCCGGCATCGGTGGTGGGCTCGGGCCGGAGCTCAGCGGTCCCTGAGGACGAGGCCGCGGTACCCGGCGACGAACCCTGCGCGGACGAGCGCATCGCGGTGCGGCGACTGCCCCACCGGCAGCCCGTCGACCCTCGTCACGACGAGCTCCCGGTCGCGACCCTCCCCGATGAGCCGCCGGAGCGCAGGGACGGCGACCGCGGCCGCGTCCGGGTCGTCGAACGCGGGGAGGGTCTGGAGCGTCTTGCCTCCGCGTTCGACGTACAGCGCGACGACGCCGTCCACGAGGACCACGGACGCGCCGGCGGCCCGGGGCAACGGGCGGCGATCGTCGTCGCCTCGGCGCGGCCAGGGGATCGCGGCCCCGTACGGGTTCGCCGGGTCGGAGGCGGCGAGGACATGAACCGCCGGCGCACCGCCGCGAGCCGTCGCGGGATCGCGGACGGCCCGCAGCCGGTCGATCGCGCCGGCCAGGGCGAACTGGGCGGCCCCGAGGCCCTCGATGAAGTAGCCGCGCCGGATCCGGCCGGCGTCCTCGAGGGCACGCAGGACGGGGTAGATGCCCGCGAACCCGCCGTCGATGCCTTCGGCCATGACCGCCTCGCGGACGAGCACGCCGTGCCGGTCGAGGAGGGCCAGGGCCGTGGCATGGAGACGCTCCGTGGGGCTGCCGCCGGAGCGCTCGAGGTTGACGAGCGACCAGCGGCCGGCCGCTTCCGGCGGTCCGAGGGCGGTCAGCCGGCCGGCCCGCGGGCGGGCGGTCGAGCGTGCAGGGCGCTTCCAGCGCAGGGCCCGGAGCGGGGCGAACGTGTCGTTCGTGACCTCGCCCGCCCAGACGAGGTCCCACAGGGCGTCGAGCACATCACGGTCCAGGCCGCCACCGGCGGCCGCATGGAGATCGCGATAGAAGGACGCGCCGCGCCGGGCGAGGTGCTGCCGGATCGCGTCGTGACGGCGGTCAGACGGACGCTCGACGCCGTCGGGCAGCCGGGCCGGCCGGAGCGCCTCGCGCCCCGGACGGTAGAGGACCACCCGCCCGTCGTCCCGGCCGAGGCTCCCCCGCCCCACCCAGGCGACCTCGCCGAGCGCGCCGAGCTCATCGAGGAGGCGCGGCTGGTAGCCGGGGATCCGGGCCGGCAGGACGTCCCGCTCCAGCACCGAAGCCGGGATCGCGACGCCGGACAGCTGGTCGACGACCTCGGCGAGCCGCTCCAGGGCGGCCGTGCCGCGGAGTGGCGGGGCCGCCTCTCCGACCGCGGTCACCCGCTGCCAGGCCGGCAGGAAGCGCCCGAGGGCGGCCGGCTCCACGGGCTCCACCTCGCGCCGGAGCCGAGCCAGCGACCGGCGCCGAAGGAGCCGCAGCACCTCCGGGTCGCACCACTCGCGCTCCGTCCCGTCGGGCCGGAACTCGCCGAGGACGAGCGAGCCCCGCTCGGCGAGCCGTGCCAGGGCGTCCTCGACGACCCTGGGCGGCAGGCCCCAGCGGCGAGCCGGGCCGGCCGCCAGGAACGGGCCGTGCGTCCTGGCCCAGCGCGCCAGCAACCCGTCCAGGGCGCCCGACACCGGGACGAGGAACGCTTCCGGGATCCCGACCGGCGGCGAGGCGCCCACGCCGTCGCGGTACCGCCCGGCGTCCTCGATCGCGATCCAGCGCTCCTCCCCGCCGATTCGGGCGACGACAGCCCGCCGAGCCGAGCGTAGCTCGGCCAGCCACGTGGCGGCGACATCGGCCCCGCCCTCGACCCGGGCGCCGACCTCGACCGCGCTCAGGTCGCCGAGCCGCCGCAGGACGTCGTGGAGCTGGTCGACCGTTCCGGCCTGCCGGTCGTCGGCGAGGGCCTGGAGCGACAGCTCGAGATCGGCGAGGGCGTCGGCGTCGAGCAGCTCCCGGAGCTCCTCCTGGCCGAGTAGCTCGCGGAGGAGGTCGCGGTCGAGGGCCAGGGCACCGGCCCGGCGCTCGGCGAGCGGCGCATCACCCTCGTACATGTAGGCGGCGACGTAGTCGAACAGCAGCGACGCGGCGAAGGGCGACGCCTTCACGGTCTCGACGGCATGGACCGTGATCTCCCGCCGCTCGACGGCGCCGAGAACGTCGCGCAGGGCCTCGAGGTCGAAGACGTCGGACAGGCACTCGCGGTACGTCTCGACGAGGATCGGGAAGCTGCCGTAGCGGGAGGCGACCGCGAGGAGATCGGCCGAGCGCTGGCGTTGCTGCCAGAGCGGCGTCCTCGTTCCGGGCCGGCGACGCGGCAGGAGGAGCGCCCGCGCGGCGTTCTCCCGGAACCGAGAGGCGAACAGGGCCGAGCCGCCGACGTTCTCGACGACGAGGTCCTCGACCTCGTCTGCCGTCGGGAAGAGGAGCGCCTCGATCTCGGCCAGTCGGGCAGCGCCGCCGTCGCCCTCGCCCTCCGGCAGTCGAACGGCGATGCCGTCGTCCGACCAGATCGTCTGGGCCTCGAGGCCGAGGCGCTCGCGGAGGCGGTGCTCGATGGCCAGCGTCCAGGGCGCGTGGACCCGGCCGCCGAACGGCGAAAGGACGACGAGGCGCCAGTCGCCCAGCTCATCGCGGAAGCGCTCGATGACGATCCGCCGGTCGGTCGGGAGCGCGCCGGCCACGTCGCGCTCCTCCTCGAGGTAGGCGAGGAGGTTCTCGGTCGCGAGCTCATCGAGGTCGTGGTGGGTCCGGAGCCTGGCCGCCGCGGCTGCCCGACCCTTCCCGCCGCGGGCGAGGTCGGCCTCTGCCTCGCGGACGAACGCGCCGATCGCCCGACCCAGCTCGATCGGCCGGCCGATCGCATCGCCCTTCCAGAACGGGACCTTGCCCGGGACGCCCGGTGCCGGCTCCACGATGACCCGGTCCGGGGTGATGTCGAGGATCCGCCAGGCGCTCGCGCCCAGGATGACGACGTCGCCGTGCATGCCCGCCCGGAGCTCGTAGACCTGCTCCTCGTCGAGCTCGCCGACGCGTCGTCCCGGCGTCCCCGCCTCGCCCGCGAGGAAGACGCCGAAGAGGCCGCGATCCGGGATCGTCCCGCCCGACGTCACCGCCACGACGCGGGCGTCCCGGCGGCCCTCGACGACGTCGGTGACCCGGTCCCACACGACCCGGGCCTTGAGCTCGGCGAACTCGTCGCTCGGATAGGCGCCGGCGAGCATCCCGAGGACGCCCTCGAGGGCCTCGCGGGAGAGCGTCTCGAAGGGCGCGGCCCGGGTCGCGATCTCGAGGAGCTCCGAAACGGTCCAGCGGTCCATGACCGTCATCGCGACGAGCTGCTGGGCCAGGACATCGAGCGGGTTGCGGGGCATGACGGTCGTCTCGATCGCGCCCTCGTGCATCCGGCCGACGACGACGGCGGCCTCGAGGAGGTCGCCCCGGTACTTCGGGAAGACGACGCCCTTCGAGGGTTCGCCGACCTGGTGGCCGGCGCGACCGACGCGCTGGAGCCCCGAGGCGACGCTCGTCGGCGATTCCACAAGGATCACGAGGTCGACCGCGCCCATGTCGATCCCGAGCTCGAGGCTGCTCGTCGCGACGAGGGCCGGCAGGCGGCCGCCCTTGAGGGCCTCCTCGATCTCGAGGCGCTGCTCCCGGGCGATGCTCCCGTGGTGGGCCCGGACGAGCTCCTCGCCGGCGAGGTCGTTGAGGCGGTGGGCCAGCCGCTCCGCGAGGCGCCGGCTGTTCGTGAAGACGATCGTGCTGCGGTGGGCCCGGATGAGCTCGAGGATCCGGGGGTGGATCGCGGGCCAGATGCTCGTCCGCATGTCATCCCGCCAGGCCGGCCCGCCGGGCTGGTCGTCCGGCGGCAGGACCTCGCCCAGGCGACTCATGTCCTCGACCGGGACGACGACCTCGAGCTCGAGGGCCTTGCGCGTCCCGGCATCGACGATCGCGACGTCGCGGCCCGGCCCCGTCCCGCCGAGGAATCGGGCGATCGTCTCGAGCGGCCGCTGCGTCGCCGAGAGCCCGATCCGCTGGAGGGGTGGCGCGCCCGCCGGGCGCAGCCGCTCCAGGCGTTCGAGGGACAGGGCGAGGTGGGCCCCGCGCTTCGTGCCGGCCACGGCGTGGACCTCGTCGAGGATGACGGTCTCGACACCGCGGAGCGTCTCCCGAGCGGCCGAGGTCAGGATGAGGTACAGGCTCTCGGGGGTCGTGACGAGGATGTCGGGCGGCGTCTTCGCCAGCTGGCGGCGGGCGTCCTGGGGAGTGTCCCCGGTCCGTGACGCGATCGAGATCCGGGGCGGCTCGTCGCCCACGCGCTGGGCCGCCAGGGAGATCCCGTGGAGTGGCGCCCGGAGGTTGCGCTCGACGTCGTAGGTCAATGCCTTGAGCGGCGAGACGTACAGGACCCGGACGCTCCCGGTCGTGCCGCGGCGGGGCGGCGGCGTCGGGTGGCGCGCCAGCCGATCGAGGCACCACAGGAAGGCCGCGAGCGTCTTGCCCGAGCCGGTCGGGGCGTGGATCAGCGTGTGGTTTCCTGCCGCGATCGACGCCCAGCCGCCCGTCTGCGCCGGGGTCGGCGCCTCGAACGCGCCCTCGAACCAGGCTCGCACCGGAGCGGAGAACGGTGCGAGCGGATCGGCCGCCGGGGCGGGCGCTGGCGCGATGGTCACGGGCGGAGCAGTGTAGCGTGGCGCGATCAATTCGACCAGATGTTCGGTTCGTGGCTGTCGGGCCGCGCGGGCGCGCACCGGGTCGGGCCATTCGGCATGAGTCCGGCAGGCCGGCCGTCACGGATGGCTCGGCGAAATGGGCCCGCCCGACAGGCCGTCGGACCATTCGCACGACATTGACAGATGCGCGATCGTGGTGACCGAACGAACCAGCCCACATCCGGGCAAGCACTCGTGCTGCCGTCCCGGCTGGTCCGAATGTGAAGGGAAGCCTAGATGTCCAGCTTCAGGAAGTGGGCCACGCCCCTGGCCCTGCTCGCGGCCGTTCTCGTCCTGTGGATGGAGGTCCCGATCGACGAGGTTCGGCCCGAGACCCTCGGCGGCGACGGCCTTCGGAGCATCGTGACGGTGGTCTTCTGGATCCTCGCCGTGATCGTCGTCGCGCTCCTGTTCGGCGACCGCAAGACGGCCGACGCGGACGTCGTCGAGGTCGAGGGCCCGGCCTTCGCCCGGTTCCTGTTCGGCAACACCCGGGCCGGCCTCTTCTGGCTGCCGATCCGCCTGTTCCTCGGCTTCTCGTGGATCGAGGCCTCGCTCCACAAGATCACCGGCACCGGCTGGGTCGATGGCGGGGCCGCGCTGCGTGGGTTCTGGACCGGCGCGGTCGCCGTCCCCGACCAGGGCCGCCCGCCCATCTCCTTCGAGTGGTACCGCGATTTCATCAACTTCCTGCTCAACAACAACGCCGAGTCGTGGTTCGGACCGCTCGTCGCGTTCGGTGAGCTCGCGGTCGGCGTCGGCCTGCTCGTCGGCTGCCTGACCGGCATCGCGGCCTTCTTCGGGGCGCTGATGAACATGTCGTTCCTGCTCGCCGGCTCGTCCTCGACGAACCCCGTCCTGTTCACGTTCGCCATCGGGCTGATCCTGGCCTGGCGCGTCGCCGGCTACTACGGCGTCGACCGCTACCTCCTGCCGCTGCTCGGGACCCCGTGGCGGGCGACGGTGTCGACACAGCCGATGTCACAGTCGACGACCTGACCACATCCGGGCTCGAGGTGGGCATCCCCCAACCTCCCCCGCCGCGAGCCCAAACCCATTCGAGCGACCCGGGTCCCCCCCCACCCGGGTCGTTCGATTCCCGCGACCGCGTCGGTGCGCCTCGGGCGCGTCAGCCCCGGCGACCGACGACTGACTCGAGGTCCGCCGCGCCGGCCGGGCCGGCGGGCCGCTCCACGCGGAAGCCGGCTCCCTCGAGCAGCCGGCGGGCGATCGAGCGGCGGAGCGAGCGAGGCAGCGGCTCGTACGGGTCGCGCTCGGCGACCGTGACGAGCGCTTCCCACGGCGTGTCGGCGACCGCTGCCACGTGCCGACGAAGCAGCTCCGTCGCGAGTCCACCCCGCCGCTGCGCCGGGGCGACCCCCAGGCCAAGGAGCAGGCGGCGACCCTCGGGCGCCGCCGAGACGGCCGCTCCGACGACCCGCTGACCGGTGACGGCGGCCGTCACGTGAGCTCGATGCGGGCCGCGGAGGGCTGCCGTGACGAGCCCGTGGGCGACGCCGTCGTCGCCCGAAGGGAGGACGCGCTCGGCGAGCCCGAGACCCGCCCAGGTCGCCGCGTCCATGTCGTCGATGATCGTCGGGCGAGCGGGGTCGCCGGCATCGTCGGTCGTCGACCGGCGGGCGGCCGGCGCGACGATTGACGGGGCGACGGGCGAGGCCGCGGCGGGCGAGGCCGTGGTCGATGACGCCGCACCGGCCAGGTCGTCGAGGGCCCGCCACCAGCCGAGGTCGCCGGCCGCCCGGAGGAGGGCCGGGACGGCGAGCACTCGGAGAAGGGCCGCCGTCTCGAGTGCTCGCCGCTCCGCAAGCTCCTGGCCAGGGTCGAGGCGGAGGCCGGCGTTCGGCTCGTCGTCCAGCGACTCGGGGAGCGGCACCTGCCCGTATCGGTCCGCCTCCGCAGCCCAGCGCTCGCGCCAGGCGGCGGGGATTGCGGCGGGCGGCTCGAGATGTGCCTGGCAAAGCCAGACGTGTGACCAGGCCCGGGGCACGACGCGATAGGCGTCGTAGCCGCCGCCGCCCGTGGCCAGCCAGCGTCCGCCCGCCCAGCGATGGGCGATGGCGTGGACGAGGCGGGCGGCCTCGCCCATCGCCGTGGTCGTCAGCCGCAGGTTGGCGAGCGGGTCCCAGGCGTGCCCATCCGCCCCGTGCTGGGAGACGATGACGTCCGGCCTGAAGGCGGCAGCGACCTCGGGCAGGACCGCGCGGAGGGCGGCGAGCCAGCCCCGCTCGCCGGTCCCGGGCTCGAGCGGCAGATTGAGCGACGTTCCGGCCGCGACGCCGTCACCGAGCTCGCCGATGAACCCGGTTCCCGGGAAGAGCGTCCGGCCCGACTGGTGGATCGAGAGGGTGACCACGCCCGGGTCGGCCGCGTGGATCGCCTGGACGCCGTCGCCGTGGTGGACGTCGAGGTCGACGTACAGCACTCGCTGGCCGCCGTGCCGGGCCAGGGCGATCGCGAGCGCGGGGTCGTCGTAGACGCAGAAGCCGGATGCCCGATCGGGCATCGCGTGATGGAGTCCGCCGCCGGGATGGAAGACATGTCGCGCCCGGCCGTCGAGGATCGCCTCCATGCCGCGAATCGAGCCGCCGGCCACCGCCGCCGAGGCGTCGTGCATGCCGGCGAAGGCCGGCGTGTCGCCAGGTCCGATGCCGGCCTCCCAGGCACCGAGCGGCTGCTCCGAGAAGCGGCGGACGATCGCGATGTACGCGGGGTCGTGGGCCCAGCCCAGCTCGTCGTCGGTCGCGGGCTCGGGCGCGAGGATGCGGATCGCCCCGTCGCCGGCCGCCTCGGCCTGGATCCGGATGAGATCGATGCCCGGCCCGAAGCGCCGTGGCGTCAGCGGGTGGCTCGGCCCGAGGTCGTAGCGGGTTGACCACGGCCCGAAGACGAGGATCGGGCGGTCGACGTCCACCGGCGACGGGTGGCCATCGGCCGGGTTCGCGTCGTTCGAGGCGGTCACGACCCGGACGATACCCGTGGTTCGGATGTCGCGACCGCCGGCCCTGCCGATCCGCGGGTCCCGTCGAGTACCATCCGAGCCATGTTCGGCGCCGACACCCTCGTCGTCCTCCTGATCATCCTCGTCGTGGTCGTGGTCTGGCGCGGCCCGAAGACGCTCCCCCAGATCGGGGCGATGCTGGGCCGCACCGTCCGTGCCGCCCGCGAGGAGGCGTCCAAGGTCGGCAAGTCCGAGGACGATCCGGAGGACGCCGCACCTCGGTGACGGCGCGAGGACGCCGGACCTCGGTGACACGCGACGCACCGCGGTGACGCCGTCGGGCGAGCGCCCCACCGCCCGGCCGGGGACGGCCGACATCGCGGCGGCGATCCTCGTCCTCGGTGGCCTGTTCGGGCTGAGCCAGCTCGCCGTCGGTGACGTGCTCGTGACCGGCAGCCTGCCGGCCAAGGGCCCGATCCTCGGTGTCGCCACGATCCTCTACCTCGCGTCCACGTCGCTCGGGTTTGCCGTCCACTGGGGCCGGGCGTGGTTCCCGGCCCTCAATCTCGCCGTCGGCTTCGCCCTCGTCTACGCCCTCGGCTTCGGGCGTTCGTCCAACGTCGTCCTCGCCCTCGCCTACGCGGTGGCGGCGGCCGGCCTCCTGCGCGCCCGGTGGTGGTTCGGCCGATCCGCGGGCGGTGGGCCGCCCGGCAATCGCCCCCGCTAGGCGGGCCGGAGCGCCCGACCGAGGCTGACCGGCCCGTCGCCGAAGGGCAGCGGATCGTCGTCGTCGAGCGCGATCAGCGGATACGGCGCCGCGTTGGCCGCGGCACGCGGCCCCGCCACCGGGAGGCCGAGGCCACGGGCGAACAGCCCGACGCCGGCGTGTCGCTCCGGCGCCAGGCTCGAGATGACCACGCCGGCGAGCTTCGCCCCGGCGCCGGCCACCGCAGCGATGATCGCGTCCGACGTGACGCCCGTCGGGTCGGCCGGGTCGACCACCACGACCTCGCGTCGCCCGATGAGCCAGCCGGTCGCCCGCCGTCCCGGAATCCCGCCCGCCCAGGCGGCCTCGACGCGGACGAGGTCGGGGCGCAGGCGGGTGAGGACCGGCCTGCCGCCCGACCGGCCCAGGGCAAAGGCAGATCGGATGGCCGCCTCGTCGGCGAGCCCGTCGAGCTGCTGGAGGGTCACGAACGTCGGTGGCCAGAGCTCGATCTCGCCCCGCCGCGCCGCCTCGAGCGCGGCCCCCGGCGTCAGCCAGCGCGCCTGGACGACCTCGGCCGATGGTCGTCCCACTCTCGTCTCCGGTCGGACGATCGCGGCGAAGAAGCGGGCGTCGAAGCGACGGGCCATGGACGGCGGGGTCACCCACCGGCTGAGCGGAATCAGGTCGGCGGCAGCGATCCGGATGCCCGTCTCCTCGAGGGTCTCGCGGACCGCCGCCGCATGCAGCGCGAGGGCCATGTCCGGGTCCGGATCGCCCCCGGATCCGAGGTGGGCACCGAGGTTCGAGGCCGCCGCCCCGGGGCTCAGGCCGGCGCCGGCCAGGGCCGCCGGTTCCGCATCGGCCGGGTCGACGCGGCCGCCCGGGAAGACGTGGATGTCGGGGCCGAAGGCCATCGTCGCCGGCCGCCTCGTCAGGAGCACCTCGTACCCGTGCGAGCCGGGGCGGAGGAGGACGACGCTCGACGCCGGGACCGGCGCAGCGAGTGGCTCCGCCGGGATCGTCGGCGTCGGTGGCTCCGCCGGGATCCTCGCCCTCAGTGGCTTCGCCGGGATCGAGCGTCCGCCGGCCTGGTCCGAGCGTCCGCCGGCCTGGTCCGGGCGCCGCTCCGGCCGCGGGCTCACGCCGCGAGATCGAGCCGATAGGCGAGCAGCCACTCGCCGGGCTCGAACTCCCAGTCGAGCGACGGCGTGCGCTCGAAGCCGAGTGAGGCATAGAGCGCCTGGGCGGCCGTCATGAAGGGCCGGGTGAAGATTCCGATCGCCGGTCGTCCCTCCGCCTTGGCCCGGGCGATCGCCGCCTCGACGAGCCGGCGGCCGACACCTTGACCGCGGGCCTCCGAATCCACGGCGAGCATCCTGAAGGTGGCCGCGTCCCCGAAGTCACCCTCCGCGTACGGACCCGGGCCGGGGACGTAGGTGAGCCCACCGAGGACGCGGCCGGTCCGGCCGTCGACGGCCACGAGCACCGGCACCAGGGCCGCCCGGGACGCCACGTCGCGCAGCTCGGCGTAGTACGGCTCATCCGTCTCGCCGACCTCGCGATAGGCGGCGACCGTGATCGCTCCGAGCGCCTCGTGCTCGGCCGGAGCGATCTCGCGGACGACGACGCCGTCGGGGCTCAACGGCCAGGGGCTCGCTCGCGGAGCTGGGCCGCGAGCGCCTCCGGGTCGGTGACGGGCACTTGACAGGCGAAGTTCCGGCAAACGTACGCGGTCGGGCGATCGCCGAGCCGGGTCCGGTCCTCGAGGAGGGGCACGACGCTGGCGGCCGGGTCGGCGGCCAGGGCGACCACCCGGCCAGGGCGGAACCTGCCCGAGGCGACGGCGAGAAGCTCGCGGGTCCCCGGCTCCTCGAGCGAGCCGACGATCGCGATCTCGATGATGTCCGACAGCTCGAGCTCGATCGCCGAGAGCCACTTCGCGGCGGCCGTGGGGTAGCGCCCGGCCAGGGCCACGACCCCGACGATGGCCCGCTCGGCGGCGCTGCGGTAGCGGCCCTCGCCGGTCAGGGCGGCGAGCCGAAGGAGCGCGTGCGACGCCATCGCCCCGCCCGACGGCGTCGCGTTGTCCTGGACGTCCTTCGGCCGGGTGATGAGGCGCTCGTGGTCGTCGGCGGTGTCGAAGAAGCCGCCGGCCGGGTCGGTGAACCGCTCGAGGACCGCGTCCATCAGGGCCCGGGCGGTCAGGAACCAGCGCTCCTCGAACGTCGCCTCGTACAGGGCCAGCAGTCCCTCGGCCAGGCAGGCGTAGTCCTCGAGCACGCCCTCGCCGGTGGCCCGGTCGTCCTTCCACGAGCGCTGCAACCGGCCGTCGTGGTAGAGGCCCCGGAGGACACCGTCGGCCGCCGCGGCCCCGATCTCGGCGTAGTGCCGGCCGAGGTCCCGGTCGGTCGCGACCTCGGACGCCCCGAGCCGGGCGGCTGCCTCCGCGTAGGCCCCGATCGCCAGCCCGTTCCAGGCGGCCAGGACCTTGTTGTCACGGGCGGGTTGCGGCCTGTGCGCGCGGGCCTCCGCCAGGTCGTCGACCGCGGTGCCGAGGCGGCGTCGCACCTCCTCGAGGTCGATGCCGAGCTCGGCCGCGACCTGCTCGTCGGTCCGGACCCGGGACAGGATCGTGACGCCCTCCCAGTTGCCGCCGGGCGTCACGCCGTAGGCCGCGGCAAAGGCAGCGAACGTCCGCTCCTCGGCGAGGACGTCCCGGATCTGCTCGGCGGTCCAGGTGTAGGTCGCGCCCTCGACGCCGCCGGTGTCGGCGTCCAGGCTCGCGGCGAAGCCGCAGTCCGCCGTCCGAAGCCCGGTGACGATCGAGCCGAGCACCTGCTCGCCGACCTCGCGCCAGCTGCGCTCGCCGGTAAACGCCCAGGCCTGCCAGTAGGCACGGGCCAGCTGGGCGTTGTCGTACAGCATCTGCTCGAAGTGCGGCACCAGCCAGCGAGCGTCGGTGGCGTAGCGGTGGAAGCCGCCGCCGAGCTGGTCGTGGATGCCGCCGTCGGCCATCGCCTCGAGCGAGCGGCGAGCGATCGCGAGCGGCCGCTCGTCACCGGTCGCGGCGGCACGGCCGAGGAGGAATTCGATCGTCATCGGCTGGGGGAACTTCGGGGCGCCGCCCCAGCCGCCGGTCGCGGCATCGAAGCCGTGATCGATGAGCGCCACCGCGGTGTCGAGGAGCTCGGGCGTCGGGGCGCCTTCGGCGGCCGGCAACGTCACCCGCTCGGCGAGCGCGGTCGCGAGTCGCGATCCGGCGCCCTCGACGCCGGCCCGATCCCCCTGCCACGCTCGGTCGACGCCCTCGAGGACCTGTCGGAAGCTGGGCAGGCCGTGGCGCGGCTCCGGCGGGAAGTACGTTCCGCCGTAGAACGGCCGGCCGGCCGGGGTCAGGAAGACCGACATCGGCCAGCCGCCGCCGCCGGTCATCGCCTGAACGGCGGCCATGTAGACCTGATCGAGGTCGGGCCGCTCCTCGCGATCGACCTTGATCGGGATGAACCGGGCGTTGAGGAACGCGGCGGTCCCCTCGTCCTCGAAGGATTCGCGCTCCATGACGTGGCACCAGTGGCAGGCGGCGTAGCCGATCGACAGGAAGATCGGTCGGTCGAGGAGCTTCGCCCGGGCCAGGGCATCCGGCCCCCACGGCCACCAGTCGACCGGGTTGTGCGCGTGCTGGAGGAGGTACGGGCTCGTCTCGCCCGCCAGACGGTTCGTGTGGCGCTGCTCGCCGGCGGCGACCTCGGACATGGGGCCGATGGTATGCCAGCCTGCCCGGCAGGCAGATGCGCAGTACCGTCAGCGGATGCGAACGGCAGCGCTGCCCGGCTTCCTGCCATCCCGGAACGGCTTCGCCTTCCAGAACCGGTGGCCGGCCGGGCCCGCCTTCGAGTGGCGCCTGCGATACGTCCGGATCGGCATCGGCGAGGTCGCCGAGGGCCTCTGCGGCGGCATGTGCTTCGCGGCCGCGGATCGGTTCGTCCGTGGGGAGCTGCCGCCGGCCGATTCCGGGCCGCCCCGGCCGGACACGGGCCTGTTCCGCGAGATCGCCCGCCGCCAGCTCGATTCGCTCGAGCTCGGGGCGGTCCCGCTGCGGTTCTGGCTTGCCGCCGCCCGGCTCCGATTCGGCCGCTGGGGCGGCCGGGACCAGGTCCGGGAGTGGCGGGCGATCCGGGCCGACCTCGATGCCGGCCGGCCGGCGATGATCGGCCTCGTTCGATCGGCGGCCGTCAACCCCTTCTCACTGACCACGAACCACCAGGTCCTGGGCTATGCCTACGGGGCCGGGCCGGGCAGCGCCACGATCCGGATCTACGATCCGAACCACCCCGGCGCCGATGACGTCGAGATCCACCTCGCCCTGGCCGGCACGGAGCGGGAAAGCACGTCGGCCGGAGGCGGCGCCACTGCCGAGGGGCAGCGGCCGTTCAGCCTGGAGCAGACGACGGGCGAGGGCGTTCTGGCGCTGCTCCGCCTGCCGTATCGGCCGTCGGGTCCTCGGCCCGGACCGTGAAGGTCGCGTCGCGCAGGCCGGGCCCGGGGACGCCCGGAAGGGTGTCCCGGAGGCGCCGGTACCAGGCGTAACCGGCCAGGCCGACGATCAGGCTGCCCGCGCCGCCGACGGCCACGGAGACGGGCACGCCGAACGATGAGGCGAGAACGCCGGCGAGGAAGCCGCCGATCGGGGTGGAGCCGGCGAAGACCGTGGTGTACACGCTCATGACCCGCCCGCGGAGCCGATCCGGGACGTTGAGCTGGATGGTCGTGTTGCCGGTCGCGGCCATGGCGATACCGCCGAGCCCGACGACGAACATCGCCAGGAGCGAGAGGCCGTACGAGCCACTGACGGCGAGGAGGAGCTCGGCTCCGCCGAGGGCGACCGCCCCCAACCCGATGAGCGCCGGGCGGCTCTGCCGCCCGAAGGCGATCGTCAGGGCGACGATGAGCGAGCCGATCCCGCTGGCGGCCATGAGGAAGCCGTAGCCCTCGGCCCCGACGTGGAGGACGTCCTGGGCAACGGCCGGGATCACGACCGAGAAGTTCATGCCGAAGGTCGAGACGAGCCCGATCACGAGGAGCGGCAGGAGCACGATCGGGGTGGACCGGACGTAGTGGAGGCCGTCTCCGAGATTGACGATGACGCCGCGGACGGTCGCCGGTCGGGCGAGTCGCGGCGGCGAGCTCAGGGCCGACTCGTCCATCCGGAGGTAGGCGAGGATCACCGCCAGGAAGCTGATCGCGTTGGCCAGGAAGGCGACCGAGATGTCGGTCGCGCCGATCGTCAGGCCGGCGACCGCGGGACCCACCACCCGGGCGCCGTTGAAAACGGCGGAGTTGAGGGCGACGGCATTGCCGATGTCCTCGCGCCCGACCATCTCGATGGCGAAGGCTTGCCGCGTCGGCATGTCGATCGAGTTGGCGCAGCCGAGGAGGAGCGCCAGGAGCACGACGTGGCCGACTTGGACCGTGTGACTGGCGGTCAGCCCGAAGAGGATGAGGGCGAGGACCATCGCGACCGTCTGGGTGACGATGAGCGTCTTGCGCTTCGGGAGGCTGTCCGCCAGGACTCCGCCGAAGAGGCCGAGCACGAGGATCGGTCCGAACTGGGCCGCGGCGACGACGCCGAGCCAGAACGGGTCGCCGGTCAGCTGGAGGACGAGCCAGCTTTGGGCGACCATCTGCATCCAGGTGCCGATGAGCGAGACGAGCTGCCCGCCCATGAAGAGCCGGAAGTTGCGGTGGCGCATCGCCCGCCAGCCGCGGAAGCTGGCCACGGCCGCTACCGTCGGCCGCCGCAGCGTCATCGCCGCACCGCCGTCTCGGCCGCGGCCGGACCGCGGCGAGGCCGGGAGTGCGTCGGCTCGCGGCCTGCGTCGAGGTCGGTGAGATGTCGCTCGAGATGACGCCGCCGGCGCTGGGCATCCTCGATCATGGCCCCGATCCGGGCTGCCTTCTCGCGCAGGATCTCGATCTGCCCGTCGACCCTGCCGAGGGCGTCCGTAACGATGGCCCGCTGCTCGGCCCGATCGGTTGTCTCGCGGAACCGGGCCCGGTTCCGCTCGCGCGCCTCCTCGTCCACGAGGAGCCGCCCGATCTCGGCCAGGCTGAAGCCCGCGTCGTCGCGGAGCCCGCGGATGAACCGGAGGCGATCGACGTCGTCCTGGTCGAAGAGGCGGTAGGAACCCTCGGAGCGGGCGGCCGGCTTGAGGAGCCCCAGCTCCTCGTAGTAGCGGATCGAGCGGGTCGTCAGGCCGACCTCGGCCGCGACCTCAGTGATCTTGAGGAGCCGGGGGGCGTCGTCTGGCACGAGCCAATCGTACCACGAACCTTATCGTTCACGTGAAGGTTAGGGTCCGCCGCCGATCGGCCGGCCGGGGCCCGGTGACCCGCCCACCATGACCCGAGCCGGACTCGGACTCCTCGACCCGATCCCCAGACTCGATCCGGCTGACGGTCGGCCGGCGCCACGGGGCCACGCGCCAGGTCGGTGCCACGAGGCCGCGCGTCCGGTCGCGCTGGACCGTCGTACGATCTCGGCATGGACTACGGCCTGATCCTGCCCTCGCTCGGCGACGACGCCACCCGCGAGGGCATCGACGCGGCCGGCGAGATCGCCGAGCGGCTCGGCTTCAGCGACGTCTGGACGACCGACCATCTCCTCGTCGACACCAGCGCGGCCGAGGACTACGGGACGATCTTCGAGGCGGTCACCACGCTCGCCTACCTGGCCGGGCGGACCTCGACGGTGCGCCTCGGCGCGAGCGTGATCGTCGTCCCGATGCGTAACGCGGTGGTCCTCGCCAAGGAGCTCGCCACCATCGACAGCCTGTCGCACGGCCGGCTCATCGCCGGGATCGGCGTCGGCTGGAGCCGGGCCGAGTTCGCCAACGTCGGGGTCACGGACCGGTTCGCCGTGCGAGGCGCCTACACGGACGAGACGGTCCGGCTGCTGCGCCACCTCTGGTCGGGCGCGACCTGGCCCTTCCACGGTCGATTCTTCACCTTCGATGACTTCGTGTTCGGGCCGCTCCCGCCCCAGGAAGCCGACCTCCCGATCTGGATCGGCGGCCGCCAGGAGGCAGCCCTCCGCCGGGTGGGCCGGCTCGCCGACGCCTACCACTCCTCCGCGGCGAGCCCGTCCGCGTTCGAGGCGCGCATCCCGGTAATCCGCGCCGCGGCCGAAGAGGCGGGCCGGCCGATGCCGAAGCTGTCGGCCCGGGTCCGCGTCCGGCTCGGCGCGCCTGGACCCATCGACGGCTACGCGATGCGGGGAACGCCCGAGGAGGTGGCGGCCGAGGTTCGGGCATTTGCAGACCTCGGAGTGACCCACCTGGCACTCGCCTTCGCGGCGCGCGACCCGGAAGGGCTGGCCCGCGAGGCGGAGGCCTTCATTCGCGACGTCGCGCCGCTCGTCTAGCTCGACCCGCGCGATGCGGTCGCGGTCGGGTGCGGCCGCGGCTTGAGCCCGGCAGCCGCTGTAGTCAGACCGGTGGCAGCTCCTGGAGGTCGGTCTGGGCGGCGGCGAAGAGATCACCCACCTTCTCGACTCGATCGAGCATGGTCCTGATCGTCCAGCGGTCGGGCCTGAGCTCCGGGTCCTCGAGCTCGTCCCAGGCGATCGGCGCGGAAACCGGCCCGCCCGGCGCAGGGCGGACGGCGTACGGCGAGACGAGCGTCTTGATCGGCGAGTTCTGCGTGTAGTCGAGCCGCGCCCGGCCACCTCGATTGCCCTTCGACCACTCCCACGACACGAGGTCCGGGACCATCGCGCCGACCGCTCGTGACAGCTTCTCGACCCAGTCCGTCGTCTGGGCGTGGTCGTACTTCGGAACAATCGGCACCCAGATCTGGATGCCCCGCTGGCCCGACACCTTCGGGTAGCCCCGAACGTCGAGGTGGCCGAGGGCCGTGCGAAAGAGTCGGGCGAGGATCAGGGTCTCCTCCCACGTCGTCTTCGTTCCGGGGTCGATGTCGATGAGGGCGAAGGTCGGCCGGAAGGGCGCGTCCAGGCGGGACGTCCAGGCGTGGACCTCGAAGGCGGCCTGGTTGCCGAGCCAGCAGAGGGTCGCCACCCGGTCGGCGACGACGTGCTCGTTGGCCTCGCGGGCCTCGACCCCGACTTCGCGCCAGCGCCGGAGCCAGGCCGGATCGGTCGGCTTGAGGTCCTTCTGCCAGAAGCCGCCGCCGTTCGCCCCATCCGGGAAGCGGTGCAGGTTCAGGGGCCGCTCGGCGAGGTGCGGCAGCATGACCGGCGCGATCCGGGCAAGGTAGGCGATGAGCTCGCGCTTCGTGACCGGACCGCCAGCGTCGCCGTCGCGCGCCGGGAACAGCGGCTTGTCGAGGTTGGTCAGCTTCAGCTCCTCGCCGCCGACATGCCAGACGCCCTCCCTGCCGAGGCGCGCGAGCTCCCGCAGCTCGGCGTCCGTCGCGGCCCAGGGATGGAGGTGCGCGGCCGGGTCGCCGGCCCGGGCGGCACCGAGGCTTCTCGCCTCGGTCGTCGCGGCACCTGTCGTGGCCCCGGCCGCCGTCGCCGTCGGTCCGCTCCCGGTCGCCGGCGGGGGCAGCTCGGCCTCGACGGCGTCGACCGTCGCCGACGACTCGACCGCACGCTCGCGGGAGACCTCGAGCGGGTCCCGCCCGGCTTCGATGCCTTTGAACGCGGCCTGGCGGACGAGCCCGTCGCGGCTCCAGCCACCGAGCTCGGCCCGGATGACGAGCTCGGGCCTGACCCAGCGTACCTTCGCGAGGTCGCCGCCCCAGCGTCCGCGATAGTCCTTCGGCGGCGGGGGATCGAACGGCGGAGCCTCGGTCGCCAAGGCCTCCAGGCGCTCGCGGAGCTCCCTCCGGGTCCGGGCCGTGAAGCCCGATCCGACCTTGCCCGCAAAACGCAGCCGCGGCCGTGCGGCGGGGCCGTCGCCGTCGGCCTGGTCGGTGCCGGCGCCGTCGGCCTGGTCGGTGCCGGCGCCGCCGGCCTCGTACGTGCCGACGACGACCGCCCCGAAGTCCCTGGCGCTGCCCTCGCCAGGCGTCCAGCCACCGACGACGAGCTCCTGTTCCGGCCGGATCTTCAGCTTCAGCCAGGCCCGGGAGCGGGTGCCCGGCTCGTAGACCGAGCGGCGGTGCTTGGCGATCGCGCCCTCGAGGCCCTGGGCGGCGCACGCCTCCAGGAAGGCGATGCCCTCGGCCTCGACGTGGCTGGCGAATCGGACCCGGTGATCCTCGCGGAGCACCGACCGGAGGAGGCGCTTGCGATCCTCGAGGGGGACGCGGAGGAGCCAGCGGCCGTCCAGGTACAGGAGGTCGAAGACCTGGTAGACGAGGCCCGGCGCCGCACCGCCGCCAGGCCCCTTCGTCCCCAGCCGCTCCTGGAGGAGCGAGAAGTCGGGCAGGCCATCGTCGCCGAGGGCCACGACCTCGCCGTCGACGATCGCCTCGCGGGCCTCGATCCAGCTCGGCGGGACGAGGAGACGCGGAAAGTAGGTGTCACCGTCCTTGCCGTTGCGGGTGTACGTCCTGACCTTGCCATCGCGGACCACCGCCTGGAGACGGTAGCCGTCCCACTTGATCTCGAAGAGCCAGTCGTCGTCCCGGAAGGCCCGGTCGGCGAGGGTCGCCGCCATCGGCTCGATGAAGCCGGGCATCGGGGCCTCGATCGCGTTCGCGAGGTCGATCCGGGCCACCGCGGCCGGCGCTTCGCTGACCCAGATCGCGTCGCGGTTCGCCTGGACCTCGTCGTTCGTCCGGCCGGTCTTGACGCTCTTGGGGTGATCCTCGGCATCCCACCCGGGGACGGAGGCCTCGTCGCGCTTGTGGATGAGCAGCCACTGCTCGGCCTCGTCGTCCTCGAAGGGTCGGGCGGCAGGGTCGTCGCCTCGGCCGGGCTTGTAGTGGCTCCCGCCGGGCCTGTCCCGGCTCCGGCCGGGCCTGTCCCGGCTCCGGCCGGGCCTGTCCCGGCCGCGGCCGCTCGTGCGGACGATCGTGAAGCGGCCGTGCAGCTTCTGGCCGTCCAGGCGGAATTTCAGCTCCCCGTCCGCCACGGCCCGTACGCCGTCGGGGGTCTCGGACTCAGCCTGCCAGGTGCCCCAGTCCCAGACGATGACGTCACCGGCGCCGTACTGGCCGCGCGGGATGACCCCCTCGAAGTCGAGGTACTCGATCGGGTGGTCCTCGACGTGGATCGCCATCCGGCGCGCCTTCGGGTCGAGGGCCGGGCCGCGCGGCACGGCCCACGAGACGAGGACGCCGTCCATCTCGAGCCGGAAGTCGTAATGGAGACGCGTCGCCCTGTGACGCTGAACGACGAAGCGGCCGCCCGAGCCTGCGGCCGCGGGCGCGGACTTCGGCGGCTCCGGGTCCCGAGCTGGTTGGCCGGCCGCTGCGGGTCCGCCGGACGGCTCCGGGGTCTTGCCGAAATTCCGCTTGCGCCGGTACTCCTCGAGGGGCATGCCGGGCGTCAGGGCCCCGGGCCGGGGCGTCAGGCGCTCTTCCGGCGCCGGGCGGGCTTGGCTTCCTCGGCCTCGTCGGCCTCGGCAGGCGCGGAACGCTTCGTCGAGCCGGCCTTCTTGGCCTTCGCCTCGGCGACTGAGGTGGGCGGCGGCGTCCCGGCCTCGCGGGCCGACGTCGCGGCCTTGACGCTGGCCTCGAGGGCCGCCATCAGGTCGACGAGGTTCGAAGATTCCTGGGGCGCCGGGGCGGCGACGACCTCACGGCCCTCGACCTTGGACTCGATGATCTGCATCAGGGCGGTCCGGTACTCGTCCTGGTAGGTGGCCGGGTCGAACTCGCCGGTCATCGAACCGACGAGCTGCTCCGCCATCGCTTTCTCGGCGGGCTTGATCTCGGGCTCCTCGGCGGGGATGTCCAGCTCGCCCAGCGCGCGGATCTCATCGGGCCAGTAGAGCGTCGAGAGGACCATTGTCTGGTCGTACGGATCGAGCGCCGCGAGGGCCTCGCGGTCCTTGATGACCACCTTGCAGATCGCGGTCAGGCCCTTGTCCTGGAGGACCGACCTGAGCAGGGCGAACGCCTTGCGGCCGATCTTGTCCGGCTCGAGGTAGTACGCCTGCTTGACGAACTTCGTGTGGGTCGTGGCGGCCTCGCTCTCGACGAACTGCTCGATCTCGATCGAGCGGACGGTCTTGAGGGGCAGCGACTCGAGATCCTCGTCGGTGATGACGACATACTCGCCGGGCGCGTACTCGAAGCCCTTGACCGTGTCCGCCCTGGAGATGATCTCCTCCTCGACCGGGCAGAAGATCTTCATCTGGATCCGGGACAGGTCGGGCGCGTGGAGCATGTTGAAGCTGACGCCGGCCCGGGATTCGGTGGCCACGTAGAGCTTGACCGGGATGGTGACGAGGCCGAACTGAATGGCCCCCTTCCACATCGCGCGCGCCACGGCAGGTCCTCGTGCAGCGACTCCGAGCCCGGCGGAGTCGAGACAGGACGATACCACCCGTCCGCAATCGAGCGACCCGCCCTCAGCCTCCGAAGACCGGCGCCGCGGATCGGAGTGGTCGATCGAGGCCGCGAGTCGGGCCCGGATCAAGCTCCCGACGTAGCCTCGATCCCCGCCTCGGCCCGGGCCACCTGCTCCATCACCCCCGTCCGCAACGCATCGAGCCCGTTCCAGACCGCCTTCGTCGCGTTGCCGATCGAGGTGAGCTGGCTCTTGAGGTTGCGGATCTGGTCCAGCTGCTCGCGGATGCTCGCCAGGGCCTGGGCGATCGCCGCGGTGTCCGTTTCGGTCTCCCGGGCCGCCAGGCCGGCCAGGGCGAGATAGCGAGCCAGGCGAAGCGAGACCTCGAAGACCTCGGGCTCGACGGCATCGGGGTCGACGACGCACCAGACGTCGTCGCCTCGCACGTCGAACGGCGCGATGCCCGCCGGTGCGTGCGCCGGCGTGAACACGACGAGGCCGACGGCCGCCCCGCGGTTCGCCTTGGCCTCGCGGAGCTCGTTCCGCATCGCCGGGACCGAGATCGAGCGGTCCTTGGCCTCGACGACGATCCGCACGTCCGCCCCGCGCGTGAGGCCGGGGTTGATCGTCAGCACGAAGTCGCCCTTCTTCGACTTGAGGGTGGCGCCGGCTTCGTTCGAGGTCCGTTCGAGGAGATCGCCGCCGCCTCGGGCAATCGCGCCCAGGAGGCCCTCGACGAGGTCCTCGAAATCGACGCCCTTGGCGGCCGACCGCGACCGCTCGTCAGCCCGCGCCGCCTGGGCCGCCTGGAAGGCGACGAGCCGCTCCTCGATCGCCTTGAAGCCGGCCGCGACCTCGGCCCGGAAGCTGCTCAGCGGCGAGCCTGCCCGGGTCGGATCGAGCAGCGTCGCGAGTCGGGATGCGTCACCGTCGAAGTACGTCTCGAGCATCGTCGACAGCCGGCCCAGGGCGGATTCCTTCCGGGCCGGATCGAACAGCTCGCGGACCGTGGCCTGCAGCTTGCCCCGGTCGCCGAGGAACGCTTCCAGCGTCCGCGGCAGCCGGCCCTCTCCGTCGCCGAAGTTCGCCCGGAGCGTCTCCTCGAGGGCCTCGGCAGCCCGCTCCGTCATGGCTCGCTGGCCGTCGGCGAGGCGCTCGAACTCGGCCCGCACGGCGTCGACGTTCAGGGTCACTCCCACGCTCTGGATCGCCATGAGGCCGATCCGGATCGCCCGATCGACGAGGATCGCGTGGTCGTCCATCGGCTGGTCGGCGAGCCAGGTCGCGAGCCCGGCGTCGGACACGACGAGATGATCGACGACGATCCGGTCCGGGGCCACCTGGACGGAGGGCTCGGTGCGGGTGGGGAGGGCGACGAGTCGGGCTTCCATGCCCCGATCCTCCGCGCCGCGCGTGCCACCTAGCCTGGCACGACCACCGGGCGGACGCGTCAGCTGCCGCGGTACGTCGTCATCGAGTACGGCGCGAGCAGGAGCGGCACGTGGTACGAGCGCGAGACGTTGTCGACCCGCAGCTCGAGGGTCAGGCGCCGGAAGAAGCGCTCGTCGCCCGAGCCCGGCTCGCGAACCCCGGCGAGGTTGAACTCGAGCCGGTAGATCCCCGGCGACATCGGCCGCCCCAGGAGGTCCCGGATCCGGCCATCGTCGTCGGTGAGGGCCTGGGTCAGCCGGAC
The DNA here is from genome assembly GCA_963719145.1 of uncultured Chloroflexia bacterium. Taxonomy (GTDB): domain Bacteria; phylum Chloroflexota; class Limnocylindria; order Limnocylindrales; family CSP1-4; genus UBA5189. Next base: position 1,175,939 of record CAVRAX010000001.1, on the reverse strand, counting down.
CGGGCGGTCGTCCTCGCCCAGCCTGTAGAGGATCACATGGACGCCGCGGGCGGGGGCTCCCGCCTCGGTGTCGAGGACGTGGGTCGAGATGGTGGGCTGGGTCGGGACGGCCGAGGATGCCGTCTGGGGCAGGTCAGGTGTTTCCGAGCCGGGGCTGGCCACGTATCCTCCGGGTATGGGAACGCTCAGGATCACCGTCGGCGAGGACCTCCACTTTAGCGCTCGCTGGGAGGCCGGGGCTCCGGCGACGGTTGAGGCCATCCGGCGGATGCTGCCGATCGACAGCCGGCTCATTCACTGCCGCTGGTCGGGTGAATCGACCTGGATCCCGTACGGCGACTTCCGGCCCGGCCTCGACTACGAGAACCACACGTCCCACCCGGCGCCGGGAACGCTGGCGCTGTACCCCGGCGGGATCAGCGAGTGCGAGATCTTCTTCCCGTATGGGGCCTGCACGACGTCGTCGAAGGTCGGCCAGCTGGCGGCCAACCACTTCGCCTCGATCGTCCCCGACGAGGGCTGGGCCGAGCGCCTTCGGGAGGTGGGACGGCGGACGCTGTGGGAGGGCGCGCAGCGAATCCAGATGGAGGAGGTCGAGCAATGAGCGCCGGGCCGATCGATGCACTGCCCATCCTCGTGACTGCCGGGGCGATCGCCGCGGTCCTCGTCTGGTTCTTCGTCGTCCGCCGCCGCGACTGATCAGGCCTGTCGATGACCCGGCTCCTCGTCCGGGGCGGCACCGTGGTCACCACTGGTGGCAGCCGGGTCGCCGACGTCGCGATCGCTGCGGACGGGACGATCGAGGCGGTCGCCGAGGATCTCGCCGGCGTCGCCGATGGGGGGTCGGAGGTCGTCTCGGCGGAGGGGCTGCTCGTCCTGCCCGGCGCCGTGGACGTCCACACCCACACTCGCATCGCCACCGAGGCCGAGCCCGACCGCTTCTTCCAGGATTCCGTGGCCGCGGCGTTCGGTGGCACGACGACGTTCCTGGCCTTCAACAACCCCGGGACCGGCTCGTCGCCGGCCGCCGAACGATCGCTCCTCGCCGGCCTCCGCGAGTGGCGGGCGGCGACGGAGAGCGACAGCGCGATCGACTATGGGGTGAGTCTCGCGATCTCGGGTCGGATGGACGACCCCATCGCCGAGCTGCCGGCGATGGTCGACGCGGGGGTTTCGACGGCAAAGGCGTTCATGGTCTTCGACTTCCGGCTCGACGACGTCCGGCTGTTCGAGGCGATGGGCGTCCTCGGGCGACGCGGCGGGATGCTCCAGGTCCACTGCGAGGATCCGGTGCTCATCGACGCGGCCGTCGCTTCAGCGTTGCAGCGTGGTAACACGGCAGCGCGCTACCACGCCATGACGCGGCCGGCCTATGCCGAGGCCGTGGCGACGGCCCGGGCGATGGCGTTTGCCCGGGCCTCGGGTGCGCCGGTTCACGTGGTCCACCTGTCGTCGGCCGACGCCCTCCGGCACGTTCGTGAGGCGAAGACGCTCGGCCTGCCGGTGTCGGCCGAGACCTGTCCCCACTACCTGGCGCTCACCGAGGCCCGATACGAGGCCGGGGACGAGCTCGAGGTCGCGAAGGTCGTGATCTCGCCGCCGCTTCGATCCGCCGGCGACGTCGACTCGATGTGGGCCGGGCTCGCTTCTGGTGATCTCGACCTCGTGGCCACGGACCATGTCCCGGATCGGGCGGGCCTGGAGAAGGCCGACGCGCTTCGCGGAGTGCCGTTCAGTCGGATCAGCAACGGCGCCCCGGGAATCGAGACGCTCCTGGCGATCGCGTATTCCGAGGGTGTCGCGCGAGGACGGCTGACCCTGGAGCGCCTGGTCGACCTCCTCGCAACGACCCCTGCCCGGCGCTTCGGGCTGCAGCGGAAGGGCTCGCTCGAGGTTGGGAAGGATGCAGACCTCGTCCTGTTCGACCCGGCCGTGCGACGCACGATCCACGCAGCGGACCTCCATCACACGAGCGACTACACGCCGTACGAAGGGCTCGAGGTCACGGGTTCGGTCCGATCGGTCTACGTTCGCGGGCGGCCCGTCGTGCGCGACGAGACGTTCGTGGGCCAACGCGGCTATGGTCGATTCGTCGAGCGCGAGGGCGCCGGCGAGTAGCGGAGGATTCGATGGCTGACAGCGGCGGCCCGGTGACGATCGCGTACTACTACCGGACGAAGTGGGGCGCGCACGACGAGTTCGTCGAGCTCTTCGACCGGAACCACTGGCCCATCCTGCGCGAGCAGCTGGCTGGCGGGCGCTTCCTCGATGTGACGGCGTCGACGCCGCGGTTCCATGGGGACGGCCGCGCCGACTGGGACTTCATGGTCACGATCACCTACCGCGACTGGACCGCGATCGAGGCCCACGCCGATACCGCGATCGCCCGTCGCCTCTTTCCCGACCAGGCGACGTACCGGGCGGATGAGGGCCGTCGCTTCGCGCTCCTCGAGGCGCACTGGGACGTCGTGCTCGAGCCGCATCCGCTGCCCTAGGCATCACCCTCAATCGCTGGCGAACCGGGGGATAAGTGCCTCGGAGCAGACTCGCCGGATGGACGACCTCGCCTTCGGCCTGACCCTCCGACGGATCAGGATCCGGCGGCGCGACCGCCAGCAGGACGTCGCCGATCGCGCCGGGATCTCGAGGACCACGTATTCGCGCATCGAACGCGGCGATATCGGATCGGTCCGCTTGCGCTCGATCCGTCGAGCGGCGACGGCGCTCGAGGTCCGCGCAGAGCTCCAGCCGCGGTGGCGGGGCGGGGATCTCGATCGCCTGCTGCACGCTCGGCACGCCCGGATGAGCGAGGTCGTCACCCGCCGCCTGGTCGGCGCCGGCTGGGACGTCGTCCCTGAGCTCTCGTTCAACCACTACGGCGAGCGAGGCATCGTCGACCTGGTCGCGTGGCACGCCCCTCGTCGGGCCTTGTTGATCGCCGAGCTCAAGACCGAGCTGGTCGACGTCAACGAGCTGCTCGGGACGATGGATCGGCGCTGCCGGATCGTGCCCGGGATCGTGCGGGGCCGCGGCTGGATCCCGTCGACCGTGTCGGCCTGGGTCGTCCTCGCCGAGTCGCGCACGAACCGGCGGAGCGTTGCCGCACATCGAGCGGTCCTCCGCGCGGCGCTCCCCGAGGACGGCCGGGCCATCGCCGGCTGGCTGTTGGACCCGGCTCGTTCCCAGCGCGCGCTCTGGATCCTGACAGATGACTCGCCGGCGAACGTTCGGCGAGACCTGGCCCCCATCAAGCGGGTCCGAAAGAGCCCGCCCAGCGTGCGCCGCGAACGCGCTTCCTGACATCCGGCCAGTGGTTGGTCATCTGGCTAATCGTGAGCGACCAGAGCGCGCCGAAGGACCACAACGCGGTCAGATGGCAGGACGCCTCCGCGGCAGGGCGTCGTACGGGCCGTGCGCTGATCGAATGACAGGATTTGGGCGGCGGCGAGGGGGCGGATCCGGCGGCACGGGGCGGACCCGGCGGCACGGGGCGGATCCGGCGGCACGGGGCGGATCCGGCGGCACGGGGCGGACCCGGCGGCACGGGGCGGACCCGGCGGCACGGGGACCTGGCGACCCTCGCGGGGCGCAGCCGGGCCGCGGGGGCATGGCGAGGCCGGGTCAGTCGAGGAGGCGGTAGGCGCGCGGGGTGAGGAACTCCTCGAACTCGTCGGCGAGGACGAGGGCGTCGAGGACCCCGGCGGCAGCGTCAAGCTGGCCGCTATCGGCCTCGCGGCCCCGGAGCTCGGCGAGCTCCTCGGCGCGGATCGCGCGGTAGCGATCGACGGTCAGGGCACGCCCGTCGTCGAGCGTGGCGCCGGTGACCCGCCACTGCCACAGCTGCGAGCGCGAGATCTCGGCCGTCGCCGCGTCCTCCATGAGGTTGTTGATCGCCGCCGCGCCGTTGCCGCCCAGCCAGGCGTCGAGGTACTGGAGCGCGACCGAGACGTTGAGCCGGGCCCCGGCCTCGGTCACCTGGCCGCCGTCGACCCGGATGTCGCGGAGCTGGCCCGCGGACACCGCGACGTCGTCCCGGAGCCGGGCCTTCTGGTGCGGCGCCGCGCCCAGGACCCCGTCGAAGACCTCGGTCGCCAGGGGCACGAGGTCCGGATGGGCGACCCATGTTCCGTCGAAGCCGTCGCCCGACTCGCGGACCTTGTCGTCGCGGACCCTGGCCATCGCCACGGCGTTCACCTCCGGATCGCGGCGCGATGGAATGAACGCCGCCATGCCCCCGATGGCGTGGGCACCCCGACGGTGGCAGGTCGCCACGAGCAGGTCGGTGTAGGCGCGCATGAACGGCACGGTCATCGTCAGCTGCGCACGATCCGGCAGGGCCAGGTCCCGGCGCGAGGCGAACGTCTTGATGCACGAGAACAGGTAGTCCCAGCGGCCGGCGTTGAGCCCGGCCATGTGGTCGCGAAGCTCCCAGAGGATCTCCTCCATCTCGAACGCCGCGTGGATCGTCTCGATCAGAACCGTCGCCCGGACGCTCCCTCGCGGGACGCCGAGCGCGTCCTGGGCCCAGATGAAGACGTCGTTCCAGAGCCGCGCCTCGAGATGCGACTGGAGCTTGGGCAGGTAGAAGTAGGGGCCTGTGCCGCGGGCCAGGCGCTCGGCGGCGTTGTGGAACAGGTAGAGCCCCGCGTCGAACAGCGAGGCCGACATCGGCACGCCGTCGACGAGGAGGTGCCGCTCCTCCAGGTGCCAGCCGCGGGGGCGGACGAGGAGCGTCGCCGGCCGCTCCCCCACCCGGTAGGCCTTGCCCTCGGGCGAGGTGAACGCCAGCGTCCCCCGGACCGCCTGGCGGACCGCCGCCTGGCCGCCGACGACGTTGGCCCACGTCGGCGAGAGGGCGTCCTCGAAATCGGCCATGAAGACCCGGGCGCCGGAGTTGAGGGCGTTGATCATCATCTTCGGCTCGGCCGGGCCGGTGATCTCGACCCGCCGGTCAAGGAGATCGGGCGGCGTCTCGGCGACGCGCCACGAGCGGTCGGCCCGGATCGCCGCCGGGCCGGGCAGGAAGTCGAGCTCGACACCCGACGCGATCGCGGCCGCGCGCGCGTCGCGGGCCGCCAGCCGGACGCCCCGGTCGCCCCGGAACCGCCGCTCGAGCGCACCGAGGAACTCCAGCGCGGCGGGCGCCAGGACGTCGGCGAGGCCGGGGGCATCGGGGCCGACGACCTCGATGCCGGGCTGGGCGGAACGCTCGTCGATCACGGCGCGCCGGGTCCCCCGGTCGAGTAGATCGAGACGCGGTAGCCCGTCGGGTCGCGCAGCCACAGGTGCCGGGCCCCCCAGGCCTGGTCGGCCGGCGGGACCTCGACCGCGACGCCGGCGACGACGAGCCGCTCGTACAGGGCGTCCACATCCTCGACCCGGATGACGATCTCGATGCCGTCCGTCGGGACCGCGGCCGCGGGGATCGCCTCGAACCCGATGTGGAACCCACCGCCGCCGCCCAGGCGCATGTACCCCCCGCCCGGTCCGCCTTCCAGGACCTCGAGCCCGAGCAGCCCGACGTAGAACCGGTGGGTCGCCTGGAGATCGAGCACCGAGACGAAGAGATGGCTGAGATGGGGCCGCATCGGTCGGGCCCGTCAGCGGCTGCGCCGGACGGTCGCGTCGATGAGCCCGTGCGGCTCGGTCGTCGAGACGAACACGAGGCCCGGGTTGTCGAGCCCGAACGGCTCCAGGTTCACCGTCCAATGGTGGAGGTTCGGCAGGACCATCCGGACCCAGTTCATCGCCGGCTCGGCCTCGAGCATCGCCGTGGCCATGATCCAGACCGAGGTCTGGACCGACGGGCTGAAGTGCTCGGCGAGGACCCGCAACAGGGTGCCCCGGGCCCGCTCGAAGGCGCCGTCGAAGTCGAACCCCGGCTCGGCCGCCGTCTCGCCGTAGCCCCAGGCGGCGGTGATGCGGGTGGCCATGATCCGGTCGTCGGCTTCGGCGAGGGTCGTGTAGCGGTCGCGATCGAAGCCGCGGAACGCCGACTTCGTCGTCTTCATGATCGTGAGGTCCTCGATCCCGGCCTCGACCGAGGCGCCGACCTTCGAAGCCCCGACGACCGCGACGCGGGTCAGGTCGCCGGACCGGGTGAAGGCGTCGGGCGCCGGCCCCCCGGCGAGCGGGATCCGATCCCAACCGTGCTCGCGGAGGGTCACCGAGGCCCGGTCCACCTGCGGGTACGTGGCGAAGTGCCGGGCGAGCTCGAGCCCGAAGGCCTCGGCTGCGCCGGTCAGCCGATCGCGGGCGAAGGCGTAGACGGTGTTCTTCATCGTGTCGGTGGCGATGACGTTGGCGTTGTCGCCGTCGACGTGGGCCGCGGTGAAGTCGCCCTCGAGGGAAATGTCGACGGTCAGGTCGCGAAGGACGTGGCGGTCGGCCTCGCGGGTTACGGTGACCAGCCGGATCCGCGACTTGCCGTAGCGATTTGCCCCCAGCTCGAACATGATCTTCCTCCCGCTCAACCGGCCGCCGCCCGAAGCGCCCCGAGCCGGGCCACCGCGATGTCGACGACCGCGTCGATCGCCCGGTGCAGCTCCGCCTCCCGGTCGGCGCCGAGTGCGGCCCTCATGCCGGGCAGCAGCTCGGCCCGGGGCCGGCCGGCGACGAAGACACAGTAACGGAAGCCGAAACGGGCCTCGTAGGCCTTGTTCAGCCGCTCGAGCTCGGCGGCCACGTCGAGCTCGACCGTCGTGGCGGCGCCGACCTCCCAGTCGTAGCCCTGCTCGCGAAACGAGTGCGCCGACACCGTCGACGGGTCGGCCCCGAGGCGGGAGTGAGCGTCGATCAGCTCGACCTGCTCGGCTTCAGGCATCGAGTGGGCGATCGAGCGGCCGATCTCGAACAGGGTCTCCCAGCCGTCGAAGGGCCGTTCGGCCGCCAGGCGCTCGAGGAATCGTGGCGCTCCCTCGAAGAGCGGCGCCATGGCGGCCATGAACTCGGCCGCGGGAGCCGCGTCGAGCCGGCCGATCTCGAGGCTCGGCCGGGGTCGCGGGGGGTCGGTCACCAGCCCCCGGCGTCCCTGACGATCCGATGGAGGATCCGGGCGGCGACCATCCGCCGGTAGTCCGCGGTCGAGCGCACGTCGTCGATCGGATCGAGCTCGGCCGCGAGCGCCTCTGCCGCCGCGTCCGCCGTCTCGGGTGTGGGCCGGGCGCCCTCCAGCGCTGCCTCCGCCCCGGGGGCCCGGATCGGCGTCGCCGCCACGGACCCCAGGGCGACCCGCACGTCGGACCAACCGGCCGTCGGGCCGTGGGTCCGCCAGCTCACCGCGATCACGACCTTCGAGATCGCCTGGGCCCGCCGGGTCCCGACCTTGCGGAACCACGTCTCGCGACCGGTGGTCATCGGGATCCGGACGCGAAGGATGAGCTCGTCGGGTTGCAGCGCGGTCTGGCGGTAGGCCGGGAAGAACTCCGCCGCGGGAACCAGGCGCTCGCCGCGGTGGCTGCCGAGCTCGATCACGGCGTCCATCGCCAGGAGGATCGGCAGCGTGTCGCCTGCCGGCGAGGCGTTGGCGATGTTGCCCCCCAGCGTGCCCCGGTTCTGGATCTGGGCCGCGCCGATCGTGGCCGACGCCTCGACGAGGGCCGGGGCGTGCTCCCGGCAGATGGCCGAGCGGCGGATCTCCGTGTACGTGGTCCGGGCCCCGAGGACGAGCGCACCGCGCTCGAGGGCGATCCCCTCGAGGGCGCCGAGGCGCGAGAGATCGAGGACCCGCTCGGGCGGAGGGCCGATCTCACCGGTGATCCGGACCATGAGGTCGGTGCCGCCGGCGATCGGGACGATCGGCCCGGCGGCGAGGAGCGTGTACGCATCGGCGAGGCGGGCGGGAACCTCGATCGGGGGCTCGGCAGGCATGCTTCAGCCCTTCCGCCGAGCCCGCCGCCGGACGACGAGGAGCAGGCCGGCGAGGAGCGCGAAGCCGCCGACGATCTGGCGAGGTGACAGGGCCACGATGAGCTCGCCGGGCTCACGCCCGGCCGGCTCGAGGTCACGACCGGCAGGCTCGGGCTCACCCTCGGCGACGGGTCGGACGGCGTCAGCCGGGACCACCGGGGCGTCCGCGGCGGCGGGCCCCGGGCCGACCGCGATCGGCGGGGGCGCCTTCGACGACCTCGTCATCCCATCTCTCCTGACGCCACCGCGGCGATCGCCTCGACGATCTTCTGATAGCCGGTGCAGCGGCAGAGGTTCCCGGCGATCCCCTCGCGAATCGGCTCGTGGTCCGGGCCGCCACCGCCATCGAGGTAGGCCCGCGCCGCCATGAGCATGCCCGGCGTGCAGATACCGCACTGGGCGGCGCCGAACTCGAGGAAGGCCTCCTGGAGGGTGTCGAGGGCGCCGCGCTCCCGGGCCGCGAGGGCCAACCCTTCGACTGTCCGGACGATCCGGCCGTCGACCTGGGACATCGGCACGAGGCAGCTGTCGACGACCTGGCCGTCGAGGAGGACCGAGCAGGCCCCGCACTCCCCTTCCCCGCAGCCCTCCTTCGTCCCGGTCAGCTCGAGGTCCTCGCGGAGGACATCGAGGAGGCGGCGCATCCCGGGTACGTCGACCTCGGCCGGCGAGCCGTTGACGAGGAAGCGGATCTTGCTCATGCCGCTCCCGCCCGGCTCTCGATCGGCGGCGCGCCCCCGAGGGCGGCCAGGATCCGCTCAGGCGTCGCCGGAAGCTCGGTGATCCAGGCGCCCACAGCATCGTGGATCGCGGCGACGACGGCCGGCGCGCCGACGTCCATCGGCAGCTCGCCGACCCCCTTCGCGCCGTGGGGCACCCCGCTGAACGGCGCCTCGACGAGGATCGTCGTGATGCGCGGGGCGTCGAGGGCGGTCGGGATGAGGTAGGTCGCGAGGCGGTCGTTCAGGTAGCGGCCGTCGGCGAGCTTGATCTCCTCGATCGTGGCGTAACCGACGGCCTGGAGGGTGCCGCCCTCGACCTGGCCCTCGCACAGGATGGGGTGGATGACCCGCCCGACGTCGTCGACGGCGACGACGTCGCGGACGGCCACCTCACCGGTGTCGAGATCGACCTCGACCGAGGCGACACAGGCCGCCCAGCCGAAGGCGGGATAGGCGTCGCCGCGGTACGTCGCATCGTCGAACTCGACGCCCGGGTAGGGCTCGAAGCGCTGGTCGATCCGGGTCGCGCCGTGGGACGCCGCATCGTCACGGTAGACCTCGGCGAACGGCCGGCCCTCATGGCGCCCCTCGACCTCCGCCCGGAGGCGGCGGGCCGCGTCGATGCACAGTCCGCCGACGACCATCGTCGTCCGGCTGGCGACCGTCGGACCGCTGTCCGGCACGATCGCCGTGTCGACCGGCGCGACCTCGACGGCATCGGCCGGCAGGCCGAGCTCGCCCGAGACCATGAGGGGGAAGATCGTCGAGGTCCCCTGGCCCATCTCGGTCGCCGCGACGAGGACGCGGACCCGCCCGTCCGCGGTCAGCTCGACCGACGCCACCGACCCGATGTGGACCTCGCCCGAGCCGGTGAACGCTGCGCCGTGCCAGGCCAGCGCCAGCCCGATCCCCGACGCCGTCCGGGCGGCGCCGGAGCGGAACGGGCCGCCCGGGACCTCGCCCGAGCCGCGTCGCACGGCGGCGGCCCGGGCGCTCGCGGTTCGGAGGCGCTCGTAGTCGCCGGCCTCGACCGCGAGGCGGAGGACCTCCTGGGCGGCCACGCTGTCGCGGAGGACCTGGCCGGTGGGGGTGGTGTCGCCGGGCTCGTAGGCGTTCCGGCGCCGGATCTCGGCCGGGCTGAGCCCGAGGCGTTCGGCGATCCGGTTGAGCTGGGTCTCCATCGCGAACTCGGTCTGGGGCGCACCGAAGCCCCGGAACGCGCCGTTGGGCGGCGTGTTCGTGCGGGTCGCCCGGGCCCGGATCCGGACGTTCGGGCAGCGGTACGGACCGCCGGCGTGGAGGGCTCCCCGCGACAGGACCACCGGGGTGAGCGTGCAGTACGCCCCGCCGTCCATGACGACCTCGACGTCCTGGGCAAGGAGCGTCCCGTCGGCGGCCAGCCCGGTCCGGTGGCGGATGACCGCGGGATGCCGCTTCGTCGTCGCGGCCAGGTCCTCGTGGCGGTCGTAGACCATGCGGACCGGGCGGCCGGCCTTGCGGGCGAGCAGCGCGGCGTGGAGGGCGACGACGGACGGGTACTCCTCCTTGCCGCCGAAGCCGCCGCCGGTCTCGGCCTGGATGACCCGCGCCTGCTCCGAGCTCAAGCCGAGTGTCTTCCGCATCGCCTTGTGGACGTAGTACGGGCACTGGAGCGAGCCGTGGACGGCCATCCCGCCGTCCTCGCCGGGGACCGCGATCATCGCCTGGCCCTCGATGTAGAGCTGCTCCTGGTGGCCGACGCGGTACACGCCCTCGACGACGAGATCGGCGCCGGCCAACGCGGCCTCCACGTCGCCGGTCCCGATCTCGTAGGCCGCGAAGACGTGGTCGGACTGCTCCGGGTCGAAGACCGGCGGCAGGGCCTCCGTGACGAGGCTGATCCGGCCGCGGAGGGCCCGGATCGTGTCTCGGTCCGGGGCCGCCAGGAGGGCGACCGGCTCGGCATGGTGGCGGATCTCGCCGCCGACCGGGACGAGGACCGGCTGGTCCTCCTTGATCGCGCTGACGAGGTTCTCGCCGGGGATGTCGGCGGCGGTGACGACCACGACCTTCGACCAGTCGACGTCGGGGTCGAGCTGGATCGCGAGGAGGCGGGCGCGGGGCTCAGTCGAGCGGATGGTGGCGCCGTACCAGGCGCCGGGAAAGACGAGGTCGTCGGTGTACTTCGCGGCGCCGGTCAGCTTCGCCGGTCCCTCGCGGCGGAGGGGGAAGCCTCGCGCCCGGCCGCGGGTCGTGGTCCCCGGCGGGAGCACGAGCGCGGCGGGGGCGGATCGTTCGGGCACGGTGACGGGCGGCAGCGTGCGGGTCGTCATCGGACGACGGGGCCCTCCCTGGGGTCGAGTCGTTCGCAGGGTGCTGGTAGGCGGGAAGCCTACCATCCGCCGCCGCCCGGCTGGCCGCCGGGCGCCCCGCCCCGACGGAGCCGCGCCGGGCCCCGATCAGCCGGGCAGGCCGCCGCGTCGTCCTCGAGATGGGGCTCGAGCGGGACCTCCGGGTTGAGAATGCGGGTCCCGATCGAATCCGCCTCGATCGCCTGCGCCAGGCCGGCAGCGGAGGTGTCGGTCCGGGGCGGCGAGATGGAGCCCGGGCGGAGGGCCGGCATCGGGCCGTTCAATCGTGCCCCCGGCGGAGGGCGCGGCCCGGGGTGGCGCCGGTGTGCTTGCCACGCTGGACGACCGGGACGCCGGCCACGAAGACGTGCTCGATCCCCTCGGAGAACCGTCTCGGCTCCTCGTACGTGGCAAGGGCGCGAACCTTGTCGGGATCGAAGACGACGACGTCGGCCACGAAGCCGTCGGCGAGCTTGCCCCGATCGCGGAGACCGAGCCGAGCGGCCGGCATCGAGGTCATCTTGGCGACCGCCTCCTCCAGCCCGAGGACCCGCTCGTCACGGACGAACTGGCCGAGGATCCTCGGGAAGGAGCCGTACGTTCGCGGGCTCGGCTTGGCCCCGACGAACGTGGAGTCGGTGCCGATCATCGCCACGGGGTGACGGTAGAAGCGCCGGATGCCGGCGATGTGGGGTCCGGGCGTGACCTGGTTCAGCCTGAGCCCCTCGGCGAGGAGGAGGTCGCACAGCAGGTTGACGAGGTCCTCGCCCGTCTCGCGGCCGACCTCGCCGAGGGTCCGGCCCTCCCACGCCGCGTGCTCGGGGCGGCCGAAGTAGCCGAGCCGGATGTCGGCGATCCCGCCGGCGCCCGCGTAGAGCACCCCGCGCGCCTCGAGCTCGCGCCGGATCCTGGCCCGGACCGCGGGGTCGGCGAGGCGGGCCTTCGTCGGCCCCGGCCCGCCGGCCTGGACCCAGGTCGGGATCGTGATGAGGAGGCGGGTAGAGGCCCACTCGTAGGGGTAGGCGTCGAAGGTGACGTCGAGGCCCTCCGCGCGGGCGTCGTCGACGAGGGCGAGCATCTGGTCCGGACTGCCCGGGAAGTTCGGCCGATGGTAGAAGTGGGTGATGTGAGCCGGCGCCTCGCCCAGTCGCCCGATCTCGATGGCCTCGCGGAACGGGTCCAGGAACCGATCGCCCAGCGTGTACCGGACGTGGGTGTGGTAGATCCCGCCGAGGCGCGCCGCCTCGTTGGCCAGCGCCGCCAGCTCCTCGGTCGAGGCGAACGACCCGGGCGGGTAGTCGAGGCCCGAGGAGACGCCCCAGGCGCCGGCCTCCATGCCCTCCCGGAGCACGGCCATCATCCGCCCCGTCGCGTGAGCGTCGGCCGGCACGTCCTCCCAGCCGACGGCGGCGATCCGGAGCGGGGAATTCCCGATGAGGAAGGCCACGTTGACGCTGACCCGGCCGTCGAATCGCTCGAGATAGCTCGCCACCGTGTCCCAGTCCGCGGCCCCGCCCGGTGGGTGGCCGTCGAGGCCGGCGTTCAGCTCGACGAACGCGGCCAGGTCGGCGGGGTCGGCGAAGGGCGCGTAGGCGTTGCCGTCGACGCCGATGACCTCGGTCGTCACCCCCTGCCGGACCTTCGGCTCGTGGCGGGGTTCGGACAGGATGGTCAGCCCGGAATGGCTGTGGAGGTCGATGAAGCCCGGCGCGACGACCCTGTCGGTGGCGTCGAGAACCTGCCTCGCGGCGGCAACGGCGGCCCCGATCGCGGCCGGGTCGCGGAGGACCCCGAGTCGGTCTTCCGCGATCGCCACGGCGCCCGGCTCGGCCGGCGAGCCGGTGCCGTCGACGATGATCCCGCCGGCGATGACGACGTCGAACGGCTGCATCCCGGCATCTTCGCAGGACAGGCCGGGGCGCGGATGGCCCTTGAGTCCCGGCGGTGCGGCGTCCGATTCTCCCCCCGGGTGCGCGGCGGGCCCGTGCTAGCATCGCCGACCGTGAGCGCGCCCAGGCTCCCGATCGACCATCCGGCCCTGCCCGATCGACCCCCGTTCGCGCTGCGTGGCCGCGTCCTGACACCAACCGACGCCGGGGCGACCGCATTTCACCGCGACGGCATCGTCGACGTCGACGCGCGCGGTCGGATCGCCTGGGTCGGCCCGGCCGAGCTCCGGCCCCGGACCGGGGCCGTCGAACGGCGAGGCGGCCGGGAAGGTGAGCCAGGGGGCGGACCCGCGCCCAGTCCCGAGATCGACCTTCGGCCGCTCGTCCTGCTGCCCGGGCTGGTCGACCTCCACGCCCATCTGCCCCAGCTGCCGAACGCCGGCCTCGGGGCGGGGCTCGACCTCCTGACCTGGCTGGAGCGCTACGTCTTCCCGCTCGAACGCCGCTTCGACGACGCCTCGGCCGCCGCGGCCCTCGCACCGGCCGTCTTCCGGACGCTGGCCGCGGTCGGTACGACGACGGTCCTCGCCTACGGCGCCGTGTTCGCGGCCTCGATGGACGGCGCCTTCCGGGCCGCCGAGGCACACGGCATTCGGGCGATCCTGGGCAAGGTCATGATGGACCGGATCACCTACGACGAGCGGATCGAGCGAGCCACCATCCTCGAGCGCTCGGTCCGGGAGGCGGAGGACCTCTGCTCGCGCTGGCACGGCGCGGACGACGGGCGCCTGGGCTACGCGGTCACGCCCCGCTTCGCCGTCTCATGCACGGCCGAGCTGCTTCGCGAATCGGCGTCTTTGGCGAAGCGAACGGGCGCGTGGTGGCAGACCCATGTCTCGGAGGATCCCGGCGAGATCGCCGAGGTCGGGCGCCTCTTTCCCGAGGCCCTGGACTACGTCGACGTCTACGACCGGGCCGGCGGCCTGGGCGAGCGAACGATCCTTGCCCATGGCGTCCACCTCTCGGAGCGGGAGCTGGGACGGCTCGTGGCGACCGGCACGCGGCTGGCCCACTGCCCGTCCTCGAACCTGTTCCTCGCCTCGGGGGTCATGCCCCTCGCCCGGTTCCTCGAGGCGGGGCTGGTCATCGGCCTCGGCTCGGATGTCGCCGCCGGACCCGATCCCTCCATCTTCTCGGTGATGCGGGTGGGGGCGTACGCGCAGAACGCGCGCCGCACCCTGGTCGCCGATCGTCGACCGGTCCTCGGTCCGCTCGACTGGCTTCGCCTCGGGTCGCTCGACGGCGCGCGGGCGCTCGGCCTTGACGACCGGATCGGATCCCTCGAGGCGGGCAAGGAGGCCGACATCATCGCCGTCGACGCCGGGTTGACCGCACCGATCCGGCATGCCGACCTCGGCGCGCCACCGCACGAGCAGATCGACGCCGACCCGGCCGACATCGCCAGCCGACTCATCTTCCGGGCGCACCCCGACATGGTCCGGGGCGCGTGGGTCCGCGGACGAAGGTTGTAGGGGCCGGGACCGGCGGGCTGAGCGCCGACCGATCCGGGAGGGTAAAGGCGCTCCGGCGAGCGCGACGGACTACTTCCGCTTGGTCCGGAACTGGTTGAGGTGGGTCGTCCAGTCCGAGCCCCCGGTCGCGTTTGCGGCGCAGCTGCCGTGCCAGCCGCAGACACAGGTGATCAACTGGTCCTTGTGGCGGTACGTGTCGATGACGTGACGCAGCGGCTCGGGCTCACCGTTTCGCAGGGACGGACGGGTCAGGGAGAGTGGGCGACCGTTCACAGGAGCTCCTGGGCACGAGGGATGCCGCGCGACGGCGAGGGCCCTCTATTCTGCCCGAATTCGGCGATTCGTGCACGGCGGACCGGGATCCTGGCCAGCGATTCCGCCGGCGGGGGCGATCGCGGACCCCCGAGGGAGCCGCAACGGGGTCGTTCCCCAACCGGCTCGCAGGCGCCATCGGGCATGCGACCGCGAGCCGGTGCGCGCTCGACACGCCATCATCCCGGCGTCGCCGACGCGGTGTCAACCGGGCGTCGCCCGTGCGAGGCGACGCATGCGAGCCGATGCTCCCGGCGGCTGCGTTCGCGGAGCTCGGCTAGAGAACGCGCCCGGGGTTGAGGATGCCCTGGGGGTCCAGTGCGGCCTTGATCGAGCGCATGACCGCCACGGCCCCGGCACCGCGCTGGATCGGCAGCCACTCGCGCCGGGCGGCGCCGATGCCGTGCTCGGCGGTGACCGTCCCGCCCAGCTCCAGGGCGGCTCGAAAGATCTCGTCCCGAACGGCATGGGTCAGGGTCGCGGCGCTCGGGTCGTCGCGATCGAAGATGAGGTTCGGGTGGAGGTTGCCGTCGCCGGCATGACCGAAGGTCGCGCAATGGACGCCGTGGGCGGCGGCGATCCGCTCGATCGCCCGGAGGAGCTCCGGCACCCGCGACCGGGGGACGCCGACGTCCTCCATCCGGACGGTCCCCAGCCGCTCCAGGGCACGAAGTGCCTGGCGGCGCGCCTCGCGCAGCCAGTCGGCCTCCTGGGCGTCCGCGGCCCGGACGATCGATCGGCCGCCTGCCGCCGAACAGGCCGCCTCGGTCCGGTCAAGCTCGGCGGCCGCGCCCGAGCCCGGCGCGTCGGACTCGACCATGAGCATCGCCGCGGCGGTCACGTCCAGCCCGAGGTGGTGCCAGTCCTCCACCGCGATCAGGGTCGCGCGATCCATGAGCTCGAGGGTCACCGGCTGGATGCCCGCCTCCGTGATCGCGGCGACCGCTTCGCCGGCCGCCTCGAGCGTGTCGAAGAAGGCGAGCAGCGTCTGGCGAGGCGGTGGCGCGGGCCGCAGCTTGAGCGTTGCCTCGGTGATGATGCCGAGGGTTCCCTGGCTGCCGACGAAGAGATGGGTCAGGCTGTAGCCGGCGACGTCCTTGACGTTCCGGCCGCCGGTCCGGATGACGGACCCGTCGGCGAGGACGACCTCCAGGCCGAGGACGGAGTCGCGCGTCTGGCCGTACTTGACGCAGCACAGCCCGCCGGCGTTCGTGCCCAGGTTGCCGCCGATGGAGCAGGTCTCGTAGCTGGCCGGGTCCGGGGCGTAGAAGAGACCCTCGGCCGCCACCGCCGCCTTGAGCGTGGCGTTGATGACGCCAGGCTGGGTCACGACGCAGAGGTTGGCCCGGTCGATCTCGAGGATGCGGTCCATCCGGGTCAGGGCGATCGTCAGGGCGCCCTCGATCCCCGCCGCGCCGCCCGACAGGCCGGTCCCGGCGCCGCGGGGCACGACCGCGACCGCGTGACGGGTGGCCAGGCGGAGGAGCCCGGCGACCTCGTCGGTCGAGGCGGGGAGGGCGACCGCGCCGGGGAGGCCGGCCTCGAGATAGGCGGTCTCGTCGAGGCGGTACGACTCCCGATCCACGGGGTCCGTCAGCAGCCGCACGCCGGGCAGCTCTCGCCGGGCGTCGTCCACGAGGGCGGCGAGGCGCCGGGGGTCCGTCGGCGCGGCCGGGCCTGACTCGACGGTCATGGGCGGATCGTAGCCGCGGAGAGGCTCGGGGTCACGGCCGCCGCTCCGGGCCCGTCTACGATTCCGTCATGGCCCGGCTGCGATCGCGGCTCGCACCTCTCCTCGTGCTGGTCGTCGCCGCCTGCTCGTCGACGCCGAGCTCCTCGCCCGCCGGCGTCCCGACTGCGACGCCGGCGCTCACGGCCAACCCGAGGCCGGCGCCCACTCGCTCGCCGTCGCCGACACCGACATCGACGCCGTCCCCGACGCCGGAGCCGACACGGGCCGGCGCGATCGTCCCCGGAACCGTCGATCGGACGAGCCTCGACGTCATCGCCACCTACGACGTTGCGCTCGACGTCGACGTCGCGACCGGCGAGCTCGCGGTCGACGTCGCCATCGATGCCCGGAATGAATCGGGCGAGCCGATCGATCGCCTCGAGCTGAACACGATTGCCGCCCGCCTCGGCAGGCTCGTCGTCACGGCCGCGGCCGTCGACGGGACCGCGGTCGGCGTCAGCGTCGACGATCAGACGCTGATCGTCCCGCTCGGCGGACTCCTGCCCGCGGGGGCCTCCGCCTCGGTCGCGCTGACGTACACGGCCACGCTCAGGAACGACCTCGACGGCTCCGACTGGCTCTTTACCCGGGCGGGCGGGACGCTGGCGCTGTACCGCTGGATCCCGTGGGTCAGCCGGGCCGTGCCGTTCGACCGGCCGAACCACGGCGACCCGTTCGTCACGCCGTCGAGCCCGAGCGTGCGCGTCGACATCTCGACCGACCGGCCCATGGTCCTCGCCTCGGCCAGCGCGGAGGCGGTCGGCGCCGGCCGCGCCTGGACCCTCACAGCCCACGACGTCCGCGACGTCGCGATCGTCCTGGCCCCCGACTTCGTCGTCACGACCGGCGAGGCCGGCGCGGCCGGTGGCACGGGCGCGGCCGGCGGCATCCCCGTCCGGGCCTACACCCGGCCGAGCGGCCTCGACGGAGGTCGCCTCGTAGCCCAGGCCAGGCATGCCCTGACATCGATGGCGGACCGCCTCCGGGTCGCCTATCCGTGGCCCGCGTTCACCGTCGTCGAGACGGCCGGTGGCTACGGGATGGAGTCGCCGGGGCTGATCTGGATCCCTCGGAGCGTGACCGCGGTGAACCTGCCCTACCTCGTCCACCACGAGACCGCCCACCAGTGGTTCTACGGCCTCGTCGGCAACGACCAGCAGGCCGAGCCGTTCGCCGATGAGGCGGCTGCGGATCTCCTCGCCCGAACGGTCCTCGGCAACCTGCGGGCCAGCCGCTGCGACCGCGCGCCCCTCGACCGATCGATCCTCCGCTACTCGGCCGCCTGCTACTACGAGGTCGTCTACATCCAGGGCGGCAACGTCCTCGACGATCTCCGGGCGCTCATGGGCAGCGAGCGCTTCTGGACGGCCCTGCGCGACTACGTCGAAGCGAACCGCTTCGGGATCGGCGGGACGCGGCAGCTGCTCGAGACCCTCAGGGCGGCGAGCCCCGTCGACCTCCTGCCGACACTCAGGGCGCGCTTCCCGGACCTCTACTGAGGCGGGACGCGGCGGACTCGGCGGACTCGGTCAGCGATCTCCCGGCCGGCGGCCGACGATCCACCAGGCAGCCGGGAAGGCGGTCGCGGCGAGGGCCAGCTTGATGGCCTCGGCGCCGAGGAATGGCGTCAGCCCGTTGGTCACCGCCCAGTCCAGCGACTGACCACGCACAACCGCCAGCCACGGGACACCGACGGCGAAGATCGCGGCATCCCCGAGGACCATCGCCCCGACCGAGCCGAGAATCCGGCGATCCCAACCCAGCTCGGCCAGCCGTCCGACGATCGCGGCCGCGAGGATGAAGCCGACGAGGTAGCCGCCGGTGGCCCCGACGATGACGTCCCAGCCACCGCTCCGAGCCGCGAAGACCGGCAGGCCCACGGCGCCGATGACGAGGTACAGGGCCGCCGATGCGATCCCGCGCTTGAGCCCGAGCGCGCCGCCCGCGAGGAGGACCGCGAAGGTCTGCCCGGTGTAGGGAACAGGATTCCCGGGCAGGTAGAAAGTGACCTGGGCGGCGGCCGCGATGAGGACCGTCCCGGCGAGGATCAGGGCAAGGTGGCGAACCCGAACGCCGATCCCCTCGGCGACCCGAATCGGGACCAGGAAATCGGCGATGGTGAGGCCCCGCTCGGCGGCCGGCAGCCGATCGAGCCTGGGCACCGTGATCGTCATCCCGGGGCGTCCCTCCTCGGCGTCTCGCAGCGCCGCGCGGGGAGTCTAGCAGACGATCCGGGCCGCTCCGGGCCGGTGTCCCTGCTCAGTGAATCTGTCAGGGCCGCTCCGGGCCGGGTGTCGTTGCGGGCCGGTTTGCGGGCTACTCGAACTGCAGGGCGCGAACGATCGAGACGCCGGCCGCGAGGCGCGATGGGTACCAGGCGGCGACGGCGGAGCCGGCGAGCCCCAGGACGGCCGCGACCACGATCGAGGGCCAGGGGATGCCGGCGCTGCTCAAGGCTCCGCCGGACAGGACGAGCAGGACCACGCCGGCGGCGAGCCCGACGACCGTGCCGAAGACGGCCCCCACGAGGCCCAGGACCGTGGCCTCCACGATCACCATCCGGGACGCCTGCCGGCGGGTCATGCCGATCGCCCGCAGGACGCCGATCTCGCGGACCCGCTCCACGACCCCCATCGCCAGGGTGTTGACGATGCCGAGGGCCGCGACGAGGACGGCGATGAGGGCGAGCGCGTCGAACAGCCCGAACACCCGGCCGAGGGCATCGGTCACCGCGCCCTGGACCCGCTCGAGCGGGTTTGGCTCGAGGGCCAGGGTCCTGGCGGCGGCCTCGAGCGCCGCCCGCGAGGAGGCCGCGGCGCCCGGCTCGAAGCGGACGGCGAACACGTCGGCCCCCGCCACCCCGATGTGATCCGTGGCGTCGCTCCAGCCGACGAGAACGGCCTCGCCGCCGCCGCCGGGAATCGAGCGCTCGACGATCCCGGCGACGCGCAGGTCGAGCGACGTCCCCGCACCGAGGGCCAGCCGGATCGAGTCGCCGGCCTTGATCCCCAGGCGCTCGGCGACGACCCGCGGCAGGATCGCGCTCCCGCCGGCGTCGAGCGCCCGGAGCGCGGCTGTTCGATCGCCCTCGATGAACGTCAGGCGGCCGTCGGCGAGGAAATCGGCCCCGACGATCGCCGCCGCGTCGAAGCGGACGCCGCGAATCGCCAGGTCGAACGTCGCGATCGGGGTGACTGAGCTGACCCCGGGCACCGCGGCCAAGGCTCCCCGATAGGCCTCGTCGTCGGGTGCGACCGGGAAGACCGATGTCACGACCTCGTCGCCCGGAACGACGTCCACAAGCCAGGCCGTGGCCGCGTTCCGGGCGGCCTGGGCCGTCCAGCCGAGGGCCACGATCATCGCCAGGCCGATGACGAGCGCGCCCAGGGTCAGCGCCGCGCGGCTCCGGTCGCGGGCCAGCGAGCCCCGGGCGAGCCGCTCCTCGAGCCGGAGGACGCCGGCCAGGGGCCGGCCGAGGATGCGAGCCAGGGGTGGCAGGACGAACGGCGTGGCGAGCGTCGCGGCGAGGAGTACCGCGTAGACGGCCAGGGCCCGGTCGGCGCCGCGCGCTCCCGCGGCCGGCGGCCAGGCGAGGAGGGCGAGGATGGCGACCGCCACGAACACGACGGCCAGCCAGCCGAGGCGGCCGCGCCGCGCCGCCGGCAGGTCCAGCCGGGCCCGGAGCGCCTCCACGGGCGAGATCCGGGCCGCCCGGACCGCGGGCTCGATGGCACCGGCGACGGTGATCGCGAGCCCGACGAGCGCGGCGACGAGGAGGCTCCCGGCATCGAGGCCGGCCACCTCCGAGGGGAATCCCGTCAATGCCCGGACCGAGCCGGCCATGAGCGCCCCGAGCAGCGCCCCGACGAGCAGCCCGAGGAGCGAGCCTGCCAGGCCGAGGACCATGGCCCCGACGAGGACGAAGCGCACGACCTGGGCCCGGGTCGCGCCGGCGGCCCGAAGGAGACCGACCTCGCGGGCCCGCTCACCCACGGTCATCGACAGGGTGTTGACGATGAGGAACGAACCGACGAACAGGACGATCGCGGCGATGAGGGCGGTGGTCGCCTGGAAGTCGGCGGTCGAGGCGCGGAGCCCGTCGGCCAGGTCGGCCGGCGACGAGAGGACGTACGGTTCCAAGGTGAGCCGGTCGGCCAGGGCCGCCTCGACGCCGGCGACCGTCGCCCCGTCGGCCAGGCCGATGTCGACCCGGGTGACGCCCTCGAGGCCGAACGCGGACCGGACCACGTCGAGCGGCATGATGACCGTCCGGCCGGCGGCCCCGGCCACCGGCCCGGGCCCGGCGATGAGGCCGATGACCCGCAGGTGGGCGACCCCGGGGAGGCCCTGGAGCGTCAGCTCGCTGCCGAGGACGTAGCCGTCCGCGTTGGCCAGGGACTCGGTGATCAGGGCCGACGGCTCGTCCGGTCGAGCCAGCCTGGCCCCGGCCACGAGCTCGAGGTCGTGGAGCTTCGCCCAGGCCACAGGGTCGATGCCGACGACCGTCACCGCCTCATGCGACCCGGCCGTCGTGCCGCTCGTCGGCGTCGTCGGGAGGCCGAGGAAGACCCGCTTCTCGATCGTCGGGGCGACGACCTCGACGCCGCCAGTGGCGCGAATCGTCTCGACCGTGGCATCCGAGAGGCCGCCCTCGAGGAAGGCCGAAACCCGCAGGTCGGCGCTGCCGACGACATCGCGGACGGTCCGGTCGACGGCGGCATCGATGCCCGCGCTCATCGCCAGCGACGAGGTCAGGACGCCGACGCCGAGGGCGACACCGAGGACGGTCAGGACCGTCCGGAGCGGCCGCGCCGCGAGGGTCCGCCAGGCGAGCCGGTCAAGGCCCACGGCGGCTTACAGGCCCAGCTGGGCGAGCCGCGCGATCAGCGGCGCCGCGGAGTGGTCCGAGCGGCGACCGAGGTCGATCCGATCGAGGATCCGCCCGTCGCCGATGACGAGCACCCGGTCGGCGTAGGCGGCCGCGCGCGCGTCGTGGGTCACGAGGACGATCGTCTGGCCGGCCTCGTCGCACGACCGCCACAGGGCGTCGAGGAGCTCGCCGCCGGTCGTGTAGTCGAGGTTGCCCGTCGGCTCGTCGGCGAGGAGGACGGACGGCCTCGTCACGAGGGCTCGGGCGACGGCCACCCGCTGCTGCTCGCCGGCCGAGAGCTGGTCGGGGCGATGGCGCTCCTTGCCGCCGAGCTCGACGAGCCTGATGACGTCGCCGATCCGTTCGCCGAGCTCGCCCCGGCCGGCGTCCTGGCCGGCGATCGTGAACGGCAGGGCGATGTTCTCGCGGACATCGAGGAGGGGGATGAGGTTGAAGACCTGGAAGACGAAGCCGGTTCGCTCTCTCCGGAGACGGGTGGCCTCATCGTCCGACAACCGGCTGATGTCGCGGCCCTCGAAGACGACGGTGCCGGTCGTCGGCTGGTCGAGCCCACCGAGGAGCTGCAGGAGGGTGCTCTTGCCGGAACCCGACGGACCCATGAGGGCCACGAACTCTCCGGGCTGGACGGACAGGGAGACGCCCTTGAGTGCTTCGACGGTGGACTCGCCGAGCTCGAATCGCTTCGTGAGGTCGTGCGCCTCGAGGATCGGGGGCATCGCTCCTCCGGGGTTCGGGGTCGCTGGTCCGGTGGGCAGTGTAATCGCGAGGTGGGCCGGGCTGCGCCCGGCGCCGACTCGGGCGTCAGCGCCCGAAGAACCCTCCGGCGACGTCGCTCACGATGGTGTCGACGAGGCCCGCGGCGACGCCCTGGTCGAGCACCTGCATCGAGCCCGCCGCTGAATCGGTCGTGGCGCCAGGGTCCGACGGTGACGGGGACGGCTCGGTCTCGGAGCCGGCGAACGGGTCGTCGCCGCCGAGCCCGGGCGGCAGGACCCCGTGGTTGCTGGTCAGCTCGTAGGGATCCGGGAGGTCCGGCACGGGCGTCGGAGTCGGCTCAGGGGTCGGCTCCGGCGTCGGTTCGGGCGTCGGCGCCGGGGTGATGACGGGCGCCGGCTTCTTCGTGGCGGCCGGCTTGGGGGTCGGCTTGGGGGTCGGCTTCGGGGTCGGCTTCGGGGTCGGCTTCGGGGTCGGTGCCGGCGCGCCACCGCACTTGTCGACGAAGAGGACGGTCCACATGTTCTTGCCGTCCGCGCCCCTGTAGGCACCAACGCCGATGTGGTCCCAGCCCGAGCCGAGGATGTTGGCTCGGTGGCCCGGGGAAGCCATGAACGCGTCCTGGATGCTCGCCGTCGGGGAGTAATCATCAGGGAAGTTGTTCGTGCCGATGTTCTCGCCGGCGACCTTGTAGCAGTAGCCGGCTGCGGAAAGGTAGTCGAAGACCTTCTTGCCGTCGGGCGGGATGCTGTGGCTGAAATAGCCGCGGTCGATCATGTCCTTGGACCGCCAGCGGGCCATGTCGGTGAGCGCCGAATCCACGGCCAGGGCGGGCAGGCCGGCGTTCGCCCGGGCCTGGTTCGTGAGGGTCACGAGCAGCTGCTCGTCCGCGGCGGAGAAGCTGCTCGCATCCCAGGCGAAGACCTCCGCCGGGACGGCGATGGTGAGCGTCAGGGCCGCGACGAGAGCCAGGCCCGCGAGGGAACCGCGGCGCCGGGCGGCGGGAGCACGTCGGGGATCGGGGTTGACGGTCATGGCTCCGGCTTCGTGATCTGGTTCGTTGTCGGCCCGCACGGCCTCCACCGGACTGGTCGACGATCACGCTACGACCCGCTCCTGGAGCCGTCCGCGGCTCCATGGTCCGGGCGGCAGGCGACGGCCGTACCACGCGGGCCGACCGGACCGCACTCGACCGCACCGCTCTGCCCGTGCCGGGCGGTGCGCGCCGTCCGGCGCGGTGACTCAGCCCTTGCCGTTCGGGTCGACCGGGCTGCCTTCCCGCCACACGGTGGGGGCGCCCGGGACGTCCTGGTTGCCGCGCCAGGCCCACTGCCACAGCGCGTCGCCGTTGGCATCCGTGCCGTCGACCTCGACGAGGACGAATGGCAGGGCCGTGGCCAGGTAGTGGGCATGGCCCGCGTCGTCCAGCCAGTTGGCGTTGCGGCCCGCGGACAGCGGCTCGCCCGGCCCGTCACCGGGCCAGTACGAGCCCTCGCTCCTGGCGAGCCCCGGCAGCTCCGTTCGCGGCGCGAGACCCTGCGCGTCGACGATCGCCAGATAGGCGTCGAGCATGTCAGCCTGACGGTCGAAGAGATAGAGACGCGCATCGGCGACGGCGGTGTCGGCGGGATGGCAGTCCAGTGCGGCGATCACGCCGGCTGGGAGGTCTGACCGAAGGGCCTGGCAGGCGCCGGCGAGGTCGAGGCGCATCCCGGCGAGCAAGGTTGCCTCGCCCTCGGTTGGCGCCGCCGCCGGGGTTGGGGCCGGGGTCGGCGTGGCCGCGGCCGGCGATCCGCCGCAGGCAGCCATGGTCACGACGAGGAGGGCGACGCTCACCGCCCTCGCGATCCGTGCCCCGACGAGATCGACCATGGCTCCCATCCCTCACCCCCGGATGTGTCCGACGCGGGATGGGACGCTTGAGCCGGGTCGCCCGTTTCAGTCGGTGTTGCCGCCCGAGGGAGCGTCAGGCGCGATGGGCTCGCAACATCCAGCGTTGCTTCTCGAGGCCTCGGAGAATCTCGATGAGCACGTCCTGGCTCGCCGCGTCGACCTCGGCGAGCTGGGTGACGCGGTCGCGGATGTGGCCCGCCACGACCGTGACCCGCTCATCGAAGAGACCGAGCAGAGCCTGGTCCTGGATCTGGCCCTCCGGCAGCTGGTCGAGGGGCGTCGAGGTCGCGACCGTCGTGCTCCGCCCGTCGGGTGCGACGCCGATGGCGGCAAGCCGCTCAGCGACCGTGTCGTACCAGTCCCGATACTCGTCGGTGAGGGAATCCAGGAACGCATGGACGGGGCCGAACGTCGGCCCGACGACGTTCCAATGGGCCTGCTTCGCCTGGAGGCTGAGGTCGATGAGCTCGACGAGCGAGTCCTGGAGCGTGGCGGCGTGAGCCCCGATCGCGCCGGTTGGCCTGGTTTCGAGCATCTGGGTCATCGCCCACCTCGTTCGCTTGCTGGTCTCGGTTTGGTCTGGTTTGGCCCGGCGCCCGGCTTGGCCCGGGCCGGCCCTCGTCCACGATGAACCGCCGGGCTCCGAGCCTGAAGGGCCATCAGGACCGAACGACGCCCGAACCGCGGCCCGGGCCGAGTGACGGCCGGCGGATCGCCGCCGGGGCCGAACCCCTGGCCACGGCCGGGACCGAACCCAAGGTCCTGTACACTCGCGCGGCGCAGACCCGGCGTCGGCGGCGGCCAGGCACCGCCCAACACCCGATCCGATCTCGCGGTGGCCTTAGCTCAATCGGCAGAGCATCGGATTGTGGCTCCGAAGGTTACGGGTTCAAGCCCCGTAGGCCACCCCACCCAGCTGTGCCAGACGGACTCGGCGCCGCCTGCCCGAGGCGGCGCCCGCCCACGTGACCCAGCGCGAACTCGGCTACGGCTGCCCGACGACCACCGACACCGGCGGGGTGAAGGCGAGGGCCTCGGGCGCCCCGGCCAGCTGCATGACCGCGGGCTCCCAGGTGAACGTTCCCTCGTTGACGACACGGGCGAGGTAGCGCAGCGATGCGGTGTGGCCACTCCGCGCGTCATTCCCGGCGCAGAAGCGGACCTCCTGGCCGACGACGCTGCTCGGATACGTGACCGATGGCGTCGCATCCTCGAGCCGCGTGACGTCGAGCGGGGCCAGGCCCGAAGGCACGGTCTCCACGACCTCGTAGCAGCCGTTCTCGGGAGCGGCCGCAGTGAACGTTGCCGTCAGGTTCACGACGACGATCCCGCCGGCCGGGATCGTGCCGGTCGGGCCCGTCCGCTTGAGGGTCAGGTCGGCGCTCGGCTCGAGGGCCGATGCGGCGACGGGGACGCGGGCCTCGACCACGACGCCGACCTGTCCCGAGATCCGCGCCAACCGGAGCGTCGCCGCCTGGGCCGAGGTCAGCCGGACGACGCTCGCGTCGCCGGGTTCGAGGTTGACGACGTGGCGTACGCCGTCAACGGTGTAGGCGAATGACGCCCTCGACGCAGGCGTCCGCGCCAGCATCCGGCCGGCATAGCCGGCGAGATCGAGGGCGTGGGTCGTCTCCTTCGAAGGATTAGCCCGGACGTAGTCGGCCAGGCCGTTCGCGGTCGGGTCGCCGACGCCGGCGGCCAGCAGGGCCGCCAACGACGTCGCCTCGACGATCTCGGCGAGGCTGTCACCGACCCGCAGCCGGGTCCACGTGCCGAGGCGCTCGCCGTACGTCGCGAGGAGGTCGCGCTCGATGGCCAGCGCCGTCGTGTCATCCCCGACGGCCTCGAACCCGAGCGCCAGGTACAGCCGCTCGACCGGCGTCAGGTCGGTCAGGCCGTTGAGCTCGACGAGGTCGGGCAGGACCGGGTCGCCGACGGCGGCCAGGGACGCGAACGTCGCGATCGCAAGGTCGCGCGCGGTGGACGGCAGGTCGAGGATCCGCCGCAGCGTCTCGCGCGTTTGCTGCTGGTCCCAGGCGTCGGGCGCGACGATCGCCGCCCGGACGGCAAGCCACGGATCCATCCCGCCGTACGGCAGGAGCGGCAGGCCGGCCGTCTCGTTCGGGCTGCCGTACTCGTCGGATCCCCCCGGATACGCGGAGAGGTCGACGGCCAGCGGCGGGATCGTCGCCGGATCCCGCCCGAAGTCCTCGATCAGCAGCCGGCGCGCGATGGACTGGGCGAGGGCCCGGTCGAGGCGGGCCCCGGACGGCTGGGCCAGATCGAGCAGCAGCGGCAGGTAGCGGCCGCGACCCGCGTCGCTGAAGGTGTAGGTCACGATCCCCGCGGCTCCCGGGAGGGACGGCGGGTCGGCGAGCGTCCCGTACGCGCTGCGCGCACCGGTCAGGCGCGTCGCGACGACCTCGAACGTCCGGAGCAGCCGGTCGGCCAGCGGCTTGCCAGCAGCGTCGAGGCGAGTCGGGGCCGTGGCCGCCACGTCGATCGACACGTTCCCGGCCACGAGCGCGGGGAGCGTGAACCGGGTCGGCGTGAACGCCGTCCCGGTCACTCTCGTGGCCGGGAGCCCGAGGCCGGCTGAGGCGACCGTGAACTCGACCGGGTCGCCCGCGACAAGCGCGTCGCCGAAGGCCCGGAGCTGGATCGCGGGGTGGTCGGAGACGAGATAACCATCGGCGACAGTCGCCTCGACGAAGAACGGCAGGCCGACCGGCACGAGCAGCTCCCCGACGCCGGCCTCGAGCGACGCGGTCACGGCGGCCCCGGTGACATGCCACGAGGTGAGGTCGTCGGACAGGCGGGCCGTCGTCGTCGCGTGGCCGGCGGCGTCCGTCTGGAGCTCGATGAAGAACAGGGTGTCCCGGAAGTCGCTCCGCGCGCCGCCGCCGGTCGTGTCGCCACCCTCGCCCTCGATCCCGGCGCTCGTCGGGACCTGGTGCGTGGCGGTCAACCGGACGATTCCGCTGTCGACCCTCGCATAGAGGTCCTCGAGCGGGGTCGGGACGCTCGCGCCGCCGATCGCATAGAGCTTCTCGTCGACGCCCTGGAGGACGACGTTCGCCGGGACGGGCCGGCCGGTCGCGTCGGTCGTCACGACCGAGAGGGTCACGTCTTCGCCAGGGCGGTAGCGCTCGCGATCGGCGGTGATCGCGACCTTGATCGACCGCTCGGCCGGCTCGAAGCTGGCCCAGGCCGCGGCCTTCGGGGCATAGGTCGTCCCGGTGAACCGGACGCCGATGACAAAGATGCCCGGCGCGTCGGTGGCGGCAAAGGCGTGCTCGAAGGTCGCCGCGTCGGTCACGACCGCGGACCGAAGGCCGCGTTGGGCCGTGAGGTAGAGGTAGCGGTCCGCCCCGCCAGACGGGAAGGCTTGATCGCCGTCGACGATCCGCCAGCTGACCTCGTCACCGATGCCGAACCGCGCCTCCCCGGCCAGGCCGCCGTCGGCCGTCTCGAAGACCGGCCCGGCATCGGCCCACCAGGGGACGCCGACGTCGGTGCCCGCGTAGAGGGTGCGGATGACCAGCCGGCCCGCGTCGTCGGTCGCCATGAGGACGACGCGATAGAGGTGGGTGGGATCGGGCACCGCCCGGGCGAGGGCGAACCCGCCGTCCGCCCCGGAGGTCACGGTCAGCGTGGCGAGGGCCTTCTCCTGGGTGTCGTACTCGTAGATCGGGCGGACGATCTTCTCGATGAAGTCGTACTCGGTGCCGACCTGGCGCCGGACCGGGATGAGCTCGGTGATCGCGGCCTGGATCTTCGTCCCAGGCACGGCGGCGCCGGCGGCGTCGCCGTCCCAGGTGCCGTCGGCCAGCGCTCGCTCGACCTTCGCCAGGTCGACGAGGTGGAGCGAGCCGGTAACGCGAATCTCCCCGCCCACGACGACACCCGACGCGGCCAGGTCCCAGGACGACGGGAAGACCGTGATGCTCGTCGACGCCGAGATGTCGGCGCCCTCCGGGCCGCTCGGGTGAGCCTCGACGTACCACGAGGTCGGGCTCTCCCACGGGTCGTCATCGGGCGCGGCGTTCCGGTTGGCCTGGGCCGTGAGGCGAAGGGTGGCGTTGCCGCCGGCGTCGGTCGTCACCGCGCGGTCGCTGCCGGCCTCGCTCGAGACGGTCAGGGGAACGGAGGCAGCCGGGGTGCCGTCGAAGAAGGCCGCGTTGACCGTCCAGCGGATCGCCGAGCCCGCGATCACGGCCGTGTGGTCCGGGGTCAGGGTCAGCTCATACGGCGGCTTGCGGATGACGGTGACCTCGGCCCAGCGCGAGACCACCACCTCGCCGTCGACGACCGCCTGGACCTCGTACCAGCCGGCCGGCACGTCGACGAACGAGAGGACGGCGGTGAACGCGCCGGTCGGACCCGGCCGCGCCGTCGCGGTCACGACGCTCGGCCCCTCGGCCGAGCGCTCGGTGCCGGAGATGGTGAGCCGCACCTCGACCGCCGGCGGAACGCTTCCGTCGTCGCGGTCGCGGAGGTAGCCCCAGACCGCGATCCGGTCGTCGCTCCGATAGACGCCGCGGTCGGTGTACAGCAGCGACCAGTAGGTCTCGTTCGCCGAGGCGCTCTTCTCCGACCACTCGCCGCGGTAGCCGTCGCCGCTGGCCACTCCGAACGGGACCAGGACGGTCGCGCCGGTCGCGGACCGGACGCGGAGGATCGGCGCGGGCGCGTTCGGCGCGTCCAGCCCGAGGGTGGCCGGTGGGACGAGCTCGGCCGGGGTTGGCCCGATCGCGAGTCCGTCGGCGCCGGAGTGGGCGAATGCGGGGCCGGCACCGAGCGAAACCGCCGCGTCGCGAAGAGCCCGGCCGGTCGTGACGTCGTTGACCCAGACCACGGTCCGGTCGTTGAGCACGGAGACCCACGCCGAGACCGGCGTCACCTGGAGGAAGGCCTGGGCCCTGCGAGGCGCCTCGATCTCGACGATGTACGAGCCGGGATCGAGGGCCTCGGGGAAGCGGACGACGAACAGGTCGGCTCGGAACTCCTCGAGCGCGGCCGAGAACGTCGCCGCGACCGCGAGGCCGTCGGTGGGCATGAGCGGGTTCGTGTAGACCGTCCAGCGAGGCTGGCCGATGAACGCCGCGAGGGCGGTCGCGGCGGCATCGAGCGAGGGGAGCCGATAGACCGTGACCTCGACAGCTCGCGCGGTCGACGAGGGCTCGTTCTCGAACGGCCGGACGAGGGCCGCCACCGGGGCCTCGGCCGGGCTCGCTTCGAGGACGTCGCGGACGAAGGACAGGCTCGGCGTCACTTCCGTCGGGCCCTCGGTCTCGAACCGGAACACGTAGTCCGACGCCAGGGCCAGCTCGGTGCCGGGCCGGCCGAGGCCGGCCGAGATCGTCACGGTGTAGAGGGTCGCCTCGGTGAGCGCGTCCGGCACGAAGACCTGGGTCCGTCCGCGTCGTTCGAAGCGGCCCGTGACCGCCGGCGAGATCGAGAAGAAGGCGGCCATGTCGGCCACGCCCTCCTGGTTGAAGGTGACCTCGATGCCGGTCCTGACCGGCACGCCCTCGGTGGCGTCGCCGGGGAGCGTGCTGGTCACCGCGACCGGGCCCCGGACGCGGTAGGCCCACGAGCCGGCGATCGAGCCGTCCGGCGAGCGAAGCGTGAAGCGGTAGACACGATTGGGTTCCAGGGCCGTGGCCGGACTGAGGCGGGCGGCGTTGGCACCACTCGGAGCCGCCGCCAGCTCGACCGGCGGCGCGACCTCGAGGCGGCCGGCGAGGGCCGTCGCGGACTCGCCGGTCAGGCTCGTGAGCGTGAACGCCGAATCCGGTGCCACCCCGGCCGCATCCGAGCTCGACGGCTCGAGCGACGCGACGCGCTCGAGCGGCGGCAGCTCGAGGCCGGCCCACGGGGCGGCGGTCTGGCCGGGCGACGCGGCACCGGGCGATGCGCTGGCACCGGGCGAGCCCGAGGGCCGGGCCGCGAAGTCGCCCTGGACGAGCAGGCCCGAGATGACGACGACGACCGCGACGACCACTCCGATCGCGGCCTGCGGCCGGGTCGGACGCCGAAGCCTGGCGACCTCGCTCATTGATGGCTCCCTGGGGACGACGTGCTTGGAAGGCTGGCCGGAGATGAGACGCCTGATGGCCCGATTTGTGAGGCCGGAGCTCGGCTGGCGGCCAGGGCCGGTCCGCGCCCCGAATTGTGGCTGCCGCGCGCGACCGCTCCCAGTGCCGGAGGTCCCCGGG
Source organism: uncultured Chloroflexia bacterium (assembly GCA_963719145.1). Lineage (GTDB taxonomy): Bacteria > Chloroflexota > Limnocylindria > Limnocylindrales > CSP1-4 > UBA5189. The sequence continues at coordinate 1,145,795 of CAVRAX010000001.1, read as the reverse complement.
TGGCCCGCCCGACCTGCCCCTCAGACGGGGCGGCGGCGCCCGACGGATGCGACACGGACGGCATGCCGAACCGCAGCCAGCGGCAGCGGCGTGTCCCCGTAGGCGACCGCGAGCCGCCAGCGCGACGGAGCCCAGCGAAGCCAGCGAGCCCCGAACGTGGAGGCTTCCCCCGGAGCGACACGCGCCGCCTGGAGACCGGCCCGGCTGTCGAGGGGCACGGTCGCCGCCCACCGGGCTAGCCGGGCCGGGACGCGCGCCTCCAGCGCGGCCAGGCCGCCCAGCGCGGTCCCCGGCACGCGGCCGGGAAGGCGGCGCGCCGCGAGGTTCAACGCCGGAAACGCGAGACGCGGGTGCGGGAGCGCGGCGACGGCGGCCTCCGCGACCTCGGCCGCGCCCGCGACGTCGGCGAGGTCGAGCCACTGGACGAGCCGGCCGCGACCGAGCAGCAGGTCGCTCGTCGCATGGATGGCCAGATGGGCGAGGAACGCATCGGCCGTCGGCAGGAGCACGGGTTCGCCGAGCACGGAGCCCTCGGCGGCCCCGGCCCACAGCAGCGGCGTGAGGTCGTCGTCATCGACCCAGCCCCAGAGGTGGCGCCTGACCTCGACATGGAGCTCGATCGGGCGAGGGTTGTCCGGATGCTCACCATCGAACGAGACGACCTGCTCGTTGCCGGGCAGGTCGAACGTGTCGTGCGTCGGCTGTCGGGTTCGGTCGGGCCTCCGCCGATAGCCGAGCCGTTCGAGGGTGGCCCGGGCAGCCGTCAGGTCGGCCGGCCCGACGAGGAGGTCGAGGTCCGCCATCGGGCGGCGGAAGGGGTCCACCCCCGGCCGCGTGGCGAGGATCGCGCCCTTCAGGGGCATCACCGGCACGCCGGCCCCGGCCAGCGCTCGAAGCGCGGCCCGGAGCTCCTCGAGCAGGCGCTCGATGCGCCGCAGGTTCCGGGCGTCCTCGTCGGTCAGCCAGGCCGGGAGCTCGCCGTCCACGTGCGAGGCCTGCCCCATCGCCGTCGGCCGGCGAACGATGGCCGGGGCCAGTCCGTGGGCCGTGATGAGGCGGCGCCGGGCGCGGCCGGCGGCGGCGTGACCGGCGCCGGCGTGACCGGCGGTGCGACCGGCGGCGCGACCCGCATCGCGGTCGCCGACGCTCCCCTCGAGCCAGCTGCCGATCTGCCCGAGAAGCGGGTTCACGAGCTCGCGCGGGACGCGGTACGGCCGGGCGGCCGGCAGCGCCGCGAGGCGCGGATCAGCCGTCATCGGCGGCCGCACCGGCGGACGTCCATCGCCGGCGACCAGGTTCAGCGCCCAGGCCATCGCCGGCCGCCCGATTCCGTACCCACGCCATCGCCCACAGCCCGAGCACGAACCAGCCGAGCGTCCGGCCGGGACCGCCGGCCCACGGGTAGTCGTCGACGAGGGAGACGACCGTCAGCGCGGCCAGGGCGGCCGACGCCGCGGCCAGCTCAACGGTCCAGCGCGGGCGGACGCGGGCGAGGAGGACCCAGGGCGCGGCGAACAGCCACAGGTAGGCGATGCCGCCGCCGACGCCGAGCTCGCCGGCGACCGTCAGGACGACGAGGTGCGGCGGGTAGACGTCGAACGGGAAGTCCGGCTCCAGCCGGCGCATCGCGATCGGGACGGCGCTCGATCCGGCGCCGGTCAGCGGCCGCTCCAGGACGACCCGCCAGCCGAGGCGGATCTGGGCGAGACGCTCGTCGACGGAGCGCTGCTCCGTGGCCACCGGGGCGGCCACCAGACCGATCCTCGAGGCGATCGCGTCACGCGCGAGCCAGCCCGCGAATAAGGCCACGACGAGCACGAGCCCGGCGCCGGCGAGCCAGCGCGCCGTCGCCCGCCGCCGGCCGCCGAAGACCAGCAACACCAACCCCACGCCGAGCCCGGCGGCCGCCCCGATCCAGGCCCCCCGCGAGAACGTCACCACGAGCGCGACGGCCGCCGCGGCGACGATCGCGGCCCAGGCGACGCGCGCCACCCACGACCCGGTCCGGGCGCCGAGGAGCAGGAGACTGCCACAGGCAAGGAAGCCCCCGAGGATGTTCGGATGGGGCGACAGCCCGTAGGCGCGGAGCAGCCGCGTCCCGTCGGCCAGGGTCACGACGCTCGTCCCGGCAGCCCCGGGGTCGAGCGACAGCTCGCCGAGCCATGCCAGGCCGAGGCTCCCGCCGGCGGCCGCCTGGCCGAGCGCGACGATGGCCTGGACCGCGAGCATCAGCCCGATCGGCACGGCCAGCGACGCGAGGCCCTCGACCTCGTTCATGACGTACAGGGCGAGAGCGACCCCGGCGGTCACGCGGATTGCCCCGACGACGCTCAAGGCGGGCTCGATCCCGAACGGGATCGTCAGCCAGGCCAGCGCGACGAGACCTGCCGCGGGCAGCCGGAGGGCCCACGGCCCGAGCCTGATCGGGCGCCGATCGAGGGCCCGGGCGAGGAGCCACAGGCCGAGGACGGCCATGGCGACGACGTCGATGGCGTAGATGACGAGGTCGTTGAGGACGGCCGACACGCTCGAGGCCGGGTGGGGCAGGACGTCTGCCCGGGCGCGGAGCGGCATGGCGATGACGAGGACGCCGAAGGCCAGGCGGGCCGCCGTGGCCGCCCAGCGGGCAATGGCGATCCGCCCGTCGCTCACGCCGCCGTCCCGACCGCCTCGGCCAGCAACCCGCGGATCGCGGCCCGGAAGACCGGCCCGTCGAAGCGCCTGGCCGAGGCGGCCAGGGCGGCCGGGTCGAGCCCCTCAACGCGAGCCCGGAGCATCGCGGCGGCGAAGGCGTCGGGCGTCTGCTCGGCCGCCAGGAAGCCGGTGCGCCCGTCATCGATGATCTCGAGGGCCCCGCCGGCGGCGAAGGCGATCGGCGGTCGCCCCGCGGCCTGGATCTCGGCGAGGGTCAGTCCGAAGTCCTCGGCACCGGGAACGACCAGGCCATCGCAGGCGGCCATGGCCCGGGCGACCTCGGCGTCCGGCAGGCGGCCGAGGAACCGCACCCCCGGCCCGGCGAGGCGGCGCAGGCGCCCGAGGTCTGGCCCGCTCCCGATCACGTCGAGGCCGGCACCGATCCGGGCGGCGGCCGCGATCGCGAGGTCGAGCCGCTTGTACGGTCGCAGGCGGGCCAGGACGAGAAACCGGCCCGAGCGCTCGGCGCCCGGCCTGAAGGCGCCGACATCGATCGGCGGGTGGATGACCACCGCCTCCCGGCCGTGGATCCGGCGCAGCCGCTCGGCGGTGTGGTCGGAGTTGGCGATCAGTCGATCCACCCGCGCGACCGCCGCCCGGTCGGCGTGCCTGAACCAGGCGAGGGCGGGACGGAGGAGCCGGCGCTGCGCGGGGTGCTCGCGGAAGTACTCCCCCGACTGCCAGATGAACCGCGGCGGGGTGTGGACGTAGGCGAGGTGGAGCGCCCCGTTGGGCGGCCTGACGTGATGGGCGAAGGCCGAGGTGCTCGAGACGACGAGGTCGACGCCGTCGAGGCGGAGGCCGCTGAAGGCGGCCGGGAGGAACGGGGCAAGCGACGCCAGCGGGGCCCCGGCCCGGAGCAGCGGCTGGAGCCAGGTCGACCGGACGTCGACGCCCTCGAGCGAGGCGGGCAGGAGCCGGCGATCGACGACCGCCGCCGCGACGATCGACGGGGCGAGGACGTCGTGGAGCGCGGCCACCACCCGCTCGGCGCCGCCGAGCTGGGTGAAGTAGTCATGGACGAGCGCGACCCGCATCGGCGTCATGGTGGCCGATCGGGCGCCGAGGAGCGGCCCGGCGGCGCGAAGCGGACGAATGGAATGTGTGGCTCCTGCTGACCCCCGGTCCTACGCCGAACGACACGCGCCGGTTCGACGAGCGCCGGCGGTGGCAGAATCGCGCCACATGACGGACCTCGACTACGCCGCCTTCGACGCCCTCACCTTCGACTGCTACGGCACCCTCATCGACTGGGAGGCCGGGATCCTCGCCGGCCTGCGCGCGGCCCTCGAGCCGCACGGCAGCCATCCGGCCGACGACGAGCTGCTCGAGCGGTACGCCGCCGCCGAAGCCCAGATCGAGGCCGGTCCGTACCGTCGCTATCGCGACGTCCTCGGCCTGGCCCTCGTCGCCGTCGCCGCGGCCTACGACGTCCGCCCGACGCCGGCGGCGGTCGCGGCGTTCGGGGGATCGGTCGCCGACTGGCCGGCCTTCCCCGACTCCGCGGCCGCGCTCGCTCAGCTCGCCTCGCGCTTCCGGCTCGGCGTCCTGACCAACTGCGACGACGACCTGTTCGCGGCCTCGAACCGGCGGCTCGGCGTGACCTTCGACTGGATCGTCACGGCCGAGCAGGCTCGTGGCTACAAGCCACGACCGGCGAACTTCGAGCTGCTCCTCGAGCGCGTCGGGCTGCCCGCGGACCGGGTGCTCCACATTGCCCAGAGCCTCTTCCACGATCACGCGCCGGCGAAGCGCCTCGGACTCGGGACCGTCTGGATCGATCGGCGACACGATCGTCCGGGGAGCGGGGCGACGCCGCCGGCGGCGGCGACGCCGGATGCGCGGTTCGTCGACATGGCGAGCTTCGCCGCGGCCGCCCACGGGGGCATGAAACCATGAGCGAGCCGAACCGGCGCGAGGTCATCGAGCGCTACGCCACGGCCTCGGCCGAGCACGACCTGGCCGCCCAGGCGGCGCTCCGTCACCCCGACTGGACGGTCGACTGGCCGCAATCCGGCGAGCGCGTCCGCGGCAGCGACCACTTCGCCCGGATCATCGAGGCCCACCCGGGCGGCGCGCCGCGGGTGGAGGTCAACCGGATCATCGGCAGCGAGGATCGCTGGGTCCTGACGCCCGGGAACACGGTCCTCCGGGTCGCCGGCAGCGGCGAGTTCTGGTGGGGCGAGTGGACGGTCACCTACCCGGGCGGCGACGCCTACCACGTCGTCAGCCTGATGGAGCTCCGCGACGGCCTGATCTTCCGCGAGCGCGTCTATTGGGCCCCGCCCTTCGAGGCGGCCGAATGGCGGCGCCCGTTCGTCGAGCCGCCGCCGGCCTGACCCCGGGTCGAGCCGCCGCCCGCCTGATCCCGGGTCGGGCCCTGTTGCCCGATCCCCGGGTCGGCCCTGTTGCCCGGATCCCGGGTCGGGCGTCCTTGCCCGGATCCCGGGTCGGGCCCTGTTGCCCGATCCCCGGGTCGGGCCCTGTTGCCCGATCCCCGGGTCGGGCCCCGTTGCCCGATCCCCGGGTCGGGCGTCCTTGCCCGATCCCGGGTGGACAGGCCGATGTACCATCGGCTGAGCCCGGACGGCCACGTACGGGACCCGTCCACGCCCGCGCTCCCCGCGCGGCGAGATGCAGGGGTCCGCGATGATCGCCCAGGCCGGAGGTTGTGCCATGGCGACCGTCACCTTTGAGCACGTCTGGAAGCGGTACGGCGACGTGGCCGCTGTTCGGGACTTCAACCTCGAGATCCAGGACGCCGAGTTCATGGTCCTGGTCGGCCCGTCGGGCTGCGGCAAGACCACCAGCCTCCGGATGATTGCCGGGCTCGAGGAGATCACCGAGGGCACCCTCCGCATCGGCGATCGCGTCGTCAACGACGTCGCCGCGAAGGATCGCGACATCGCGATGGTCTTCCAGAGCTATGCGCTCTACCCGCACATGACCGTCCGCGACAACATGGCCTTCGGGCTCAAGCTCCGGAAGTTCCCCAAGGCCGACATCGAGAAGCGGGTCGGCGACGCGGCCGACATCCTGGGCCTCGAGAATCTCCTCGCCCGGAAGCCGAAGGAGCTGTCCGGCGGCCAGCGCCAGCGCGTCGCGCTGGGGCGGGCGATCGTCCGGGAGCCGGCGGTCTTCCTCATGGACGAGCCGCTCTCGAACCTCGACGCGAAGCTCCGCGTCCAGACCCGGGCCGAGATCGCCCGGCTCCATCAGCGGCTCGAGACGACCATGGTCTACGTCACCCACGACCAGATCGAGGCGATGACGATGGGCACCCGGATCGCGGTGATGAACACCGGCGACCTCCAGCAGGTCGGCACGCCCCAGGAGCTCTACGACCGGCCCAAGAACCGCTTCGTGGCCGGCTTCATCGGCAGCCCCTCGATGAACTTCGCCTCGCTCACGATCGAGGGCGACCGGATGAAGGGCTCGGGCTTCGACTTCCCCGTCCCCGCGCGCTTCCGCTCCGCCGTCGCGGGTGGCAGCTCCCGGAACGTCGTCGCCGGCTTCCGGCCGGAGCACATCACGCTCGGCGGCGAGGGCGACCTGCTGACGATCCGGGCCAAGGCCGACGTCGTCGAGTACCTCGGCAACGAGGAGCTCCTCCACGTGACGATCGCCGGCCACGACGCCGACGTCATCGCCGTCGTCTCGGCCTCGCACAACGTCCGTCCCGGCGACGTCCTGGAGCTCCAGATCCCGGCCGAGCGGCTCCACCTCTTCGATGGCGATTCGGGCGAGGCCCTGGCGGCATCGACGAGCGCCTCGGCCTCGGCCGCGCCCGCAGCCACAGCCTCGACCGCGACCGCCTGACCGGGTGGCCCGGGAGCACGACGCCGGGACCGCCGGCCATCCTGCCGACGATCGTCTGCGCGAGACGGTCGTCGGCAGCCGGATCGTCCACCGTGGCCACTACCTCGACGTTCGCGTCGACGAGATCCTGACGCCGGACGGCCGGCACTCCAGCCGTGACATCGTGGGGCATCCGGGCGCGGTCGCGATCGTCGCCGTCGACCCCGCCGAGCGCGTCCTGCTCGTCCGGCAGTTCCGCCTGGCCGCGGCCCGGACGCTCCTCGAGATCCCGGCCGGGACGCTGAACCGCGCCGCCGACGGGACGCTCGAGGACCCCGACGTCGCCGCCCGCCGGGAGCTCGAGGAGGAGACCGGCTTCCGGGCCGGTTCGTGGGACCACCTGAGCGCGTTCTGGACGGCTCCGGGTTTCGCCACCGAGCTGATGCACCTGTACCTCGCCACGGACCTGGTCCCGGCCCACGAAGATCGGCTCGGTCCCGACGAGGACGAGCGCCTGGAGCTCGAGCGGATCCCCTGGCGCGACGCCGTGGCGATGGCCGTCGGCGGTGAGATCGCCGACGCGAAGTCCATCCTCGGGTTGCTCTGGCTGGCCCGGATCGAGGACGCCCGAGCCGCCGCCCCCCGAACGGCCGCGCCGGACCCCGGCGGCGCCGACGCGGGCTGACCCGCGAGACCGCCGCGCGGCGGGCGCCCGAGGCCGCTATCCTGCCTGCCGATGCCTTCGGTGCGCCGCTTCAGGCGGGGGGACGAAGCCGGGATCCGCGCCGTCATGGACGCGTCGTTCGACGTCGACCGGCTGCCGGGCTGGACCCGCAAGGAGATCGACGTCGCCGTCAGCCGCCTGCCGGCCGATCCCGTCGGCGTCGTGGTGGCCGAGGACGGCGACCTTTTCGTCGGGTACTGCGCCCCCCGCAATGACGACCTGACCGTCCATCCGGAGCACCGCCGTCGGGGCCACGGGACCCGGCTCGCCGCTGCCGCGCTCGATCTCGTCGCGGAGCGGGGTCTCGCCCAGCTGAGCCTCTTCGTCCCGCCCCACCTCCCTGCCTCCCTCGCGTTCGCTCGGACGATCGGGCTGACCTACGGCTCGAGCCTGTGGCTCTTCCGCCTCCCGGCCGAGGCGGAGGTCCCCGATCCCGTCCTGCCGGCCGGGTACGTCACCCGTATCTGGACCGACGACATCGACGTCGAGGCCTTCGTCGCCTTCGCCAAGGCGGCCTGGGAGGGCCACCCGTCGCCGCTCCACCTGACCCCGGAGCTGGCCCGCCTGGTCGCCGAGCTCCCCGAGTTCGACCCGGCGGGGATCCGGCTGGCGGCCGCGGCGAGCTCCCCCCAGGTGCCGGTCGCCTTCGCCAAGGCCGAGCTGCGGGAGGATGACGAAGGCCGGCCGACCGGCTGGATCGGCCAGATCGGCGTCCTGCCCGCCCACCGTGGCAACGGCCTCGGCCGCTGGCTCCTGCGCTGGGGCGTGGCCTACCTTCGCTCCCGCGGGGCGGGGCTGGTGGAGCTGGCCGTCGAGGCGGCCAACGAGCGGGCCCTCGGCCTGTACCGGCGAAACGGCTTCGAGCCGGCCGTCGAGTGGCCGCACTGGGTGCTGCCGGTCGACGCGCGGGTCACGACGTCCGCCTGAGGCCGGGCGCGCCGGCCGAAGCGCTAGCCGCGCGGTGCCTGCGGGCCACGGGTCGCCGGATCGATCCGCTCGAGGGCCCCGCGGTAGAGCGAGGACGTCGGATCGAGGGCGACGGCGAGGCGGAGGTGCGTTCGCGCCTCGGCCCGCCGGCCGAGGCGCTTCAGGCTCTGGCCCAGGGCGAAGTGACCGTAGGGCGAGGACGGGTCGACCTCCAGGAGCCGCTCGAAGGTGTCGCGCGCCGGCTCGGCCTGGCCGGAGTTGAAGTAGGCCCGTCCGAGCGCCTCCAGGATCGAGCCCTTGTTCGGCTCGGCCCTGGAGGCCCGCTCCAGGACCACCGCGGCCTGGGCGTGGTGACGATCGCGCATGAGGGCCTGGCCACGCTGGAACAGCTCGTAGGCGCTCTCGCGATCCTCGAGGGGCTCGGTCGGCTCGTCCACGGTCCCGATGGTGGCACGGAACCGCCGCGCGCGCCGCCCGTGGCCCGGCTCGCGGCCCGCGGCGCCTGGCTCGGCTCCCCGGTCAGCTTCCTTCGGGCCCCGGGCCGGCGGCTAACCGGGATCGCCGGGCCGGCGGCGAGCCGCGATCAAGGTCCGCCGCTAGGACCCGCTCTCGCGCCACTCATCCAGGCGCACCGGCCGGAGCCGCGGGCTGTCCGTCCGGCCCGGGATGCGGCCCCGCTTGGCGAGTGGTTGCCCAGCGATCTCCTTGAGGTCGGCGGTGAAGTCGATCGGCGTCGCCCCGCTGATGTAGGACCCGACCGCAAACGAGTCGACCGGCGCGCCGGCCTCCTTGAAGAAGCGGATCCGGTCCGGGGTCAGGCCGCCCGAGACGACGATCCGGACGTGGCCGTGGCCGGCCTGGTCGAGCCGGGCCCGGACCTCGTGGACGAGATCCGGCGTGACCCGTCCGCGTTCGGCGGGCGTGTCGAGGCGGATCCCGTAGAGCCGCTCCCCGAGGGCCTCGGCGACGCGGAGGGACTCCTCCGCCTCGTCCTTGAAGGTGTCGACGAGCACGATCCTGGGGACGTCCGGGTCGAGGTCCCGATCGAAGGCCAGGGCGGCGTCGACCGTGTCGCCGAAGATGAGGACGAGGGAGTGGGGCATCGTGCCCGTGGGATTGAGGCCGGCGAGGCGGGCGCCGGCAGGTGTCGAGGCGCCGACGCAGCCACCGACGATCGCCGCGTAGTCGAGGACATCGGTGATGTCCGGGTGGACGTGCCGCGCACCGAAGGAGATCACCGGCTCCGGGGCCGCGGCCCGGACGACCTCCCGGGCGGCGGTTGCCCAGCCGGTCGACTGGGCGAGCATCCCCAGGATCGCCGTCTCGTACAGGCCGAAGATCCGGTAGCGGGCCTGGATCCGCAGGACGACTTCCTTGGGCACGATCTCGTCGCCGTCGTCGAGGGCCTCGACGACGGTCTCGTCGTCGGCGGCGTCGGCGAGGACGTGACCGAGAAGGTTCTTGGCCTCGTCGATCCCGCACAGGATCGCCGCCTGGCGGGTGAAGACCTCCATCGTGACGACGGGGTCGAGGCCCTCGCGCTCGAGGATGCGCTCGGCACGGGCGAAGTAGACGTCGGCCGACTCGCCGGACAGGATCTCCCAGGAGGGCCGGGTGCGTTGGATCGGCATCAGGCGGCGCGGCCCCCGCGAGCGTCAGGACGCCCCGCTCGACCCCTCACCGTCTGACGATCCTCCCTCCGGACTGGCGTCGCGATCCGCATCGGGCGGGCGGGCGACTGGCGAGTCGGCGGCGAGTGTACCGTACGGCCCGCTCGGCGCCGTGCCGGTTCCGGCCGCCACAGCGTCGGCCCGCCGCCGTCGTCCCCGGCGGAACAGGAGGAGGGCGGCCGCGAGGAGCAGGGTCACGCCGAAGGCGCCGCCGACGATCGCGAGGAGGCGCTCCTTGCCGACGCGGGCGCCGTCCCCGACGAGGGCGAGCGTGGCCTTCGCCGTCGCGTCGGCCGCGTCCAGGTCGCCGGTCTCGAACGCGGCGGCGGCCTCGTCGTAGCCGGCCTGGGGCGTCTCGCCGAGGAGACCGATCGTGGTGAGGAGGTCCGGGTCCGCGTGGATCGCCGAGTCCGCGCTCGCCAGGTCGGCGAGGGTGGTCGTCTCGGCGGCGGCGATCCGGTCGGCCTCGACGAAGTTGTCCGAGGCCGATTCGTAGGCGTCTCTCAGGGCGCCGTCGGCCTCGAGGCCAAGGCCGGCCGCCGCCTCGTCGACCCGGTCGCGCGAGTCCAGGATGGCCCGGGCCTCCTCGATCCTGGTCCGGGCCGTGCTGAAGCTCCACGACCCCATCTGGCCGCGGACGTAGTAGGGGGGCAGCCAGCCGTCCCCCTCGTCCACGAGCGCGGCGTACGCCTCGCGGGCAACGTCCCGGGCGTCGAGCTCGCGCCTCGCGGCCTGGTCCGCGACGTACTCGCGGAAGAGGCTCTCGGCCTTCGTCGACCCGCCGACGTCCTGGAGGAGATCGAGGAATCGACGCCAGTCGTCGGCCTCGGCCACCGGCTCCGCCGGACCGACCCCCGGGTAGTCGGTCACGTTGTCATGAGCGGCCCGGAAGACCGCCTGCATCCCGCTGGTCCCGATCTCCTGGTACAGGCTGTTCACGACGAACCACGATGCGTTATAGGCATACGCCTCGCGGGCGACGGTCTCGGCTGTGATCCGCTGCGGCGGACCCCAGTCGACGAGATCGATCCGGCCCTTGTCGGCGGCCGAGGGGGGGTCCGGCGCCTGCCGCGCCTCGCCCATCGCAACGAGCGAGATGCCGGCGTACGTGTCGGCCAGGCCCTCGTCGATCCAGCGATCGGTGAACAGCCCGTCGTTGAACCAGGCGTGGGAGAGCTCGTGGACGATCACCAGGTCGTCCAGGTCCTCGCTGATGTCGATCCGATCCTCGGTCGTGTAGTAGATCCCGGCGTAGCCCTCGAGGAGGGGCGAGTAGACCTCGGTCACCTTCACCGGGATCTTGACCGGCCAGGGCAGCCCGATCAGGCGCTGGAGCTCCGGCAGCCCGCGGTTGAGCGTGTCCAGGACCGTCGTCCGCCACAGGGCGTCCTCGGGCCAGCCCTTCACCAGGAGCGAGATGTCGGGGGACGGGTTCAGCGTCTCGGTCGAGAACGATCGGTCGCGAGTCGCGGTGACGGCCACCCAGAACCTGAGCGGGTCGCGGATCGAGGCCGCCGCGATGGTGACCCGGTCCGGCCGCGTCGACGTCGTGACGGACGAGCCGTAGGTCTGGGGGTCGAAGCCGGCCGGCAGGATCGCCGTCACCGACGACGTGCCGGAGTCTCCCCAGGCCCACATGTCGAAGGCGACGAAGGCGGCTCCGACCCGGATCGTCGAGGTCGAGCGCGCGGCGCCGCCCGCGAGGTCCCAGCTGATCGTCAGGTCGATCGAGTCGCCGTAGAGCAGGTCGCGCCGCAGGCTGAACGTGGCGTCGATGTAGCCGTCCGCGGCCGTCGGGCTGACCGCCAGGTCGCCGGCCGGGTCGCGGACCCGGACGTTCGAGGCCTCCGGCTGGACGACCCATGAGAGCTCCCGCCAGAAGTAGGAGAAGTCCGTGTCGCTGGGCTGGTCATTGGTCAGCGTCGCGGCAACCGAGACATGGACGGCGCCGGCCGGCGGGTCGACCGTGTACGTCGCCGACGACGAGACCAGGAGGCGACCGGTCGCCGCCGCGGCCGGCCTGGCCACCGCCGGCGAGAAGGTCAGCCCGGCCGCGATGACGATCGCAGCCCCCAGCGCGCCCGAGCGGCGGAGCCATGGACCGACCCTGGCCGTCACCCGTGCCGCCCGCCTCTCCGCGGAGCTCATTCGTGCGATCCTCCGGCCGGGTGGGCGTGCTCCGCTCGCGGGACGCGCGCCAGTCGCCGCCGCTGGGTCACGAGCCAGACGAGGAGGAGGACCGCGGCGCCGAGCAGCAGGCCGCTGATCAGGCGGCCCCGGGCGACGTCGGGCACGGCTTGCCAGGCCGCCGCGGCGGCGCCCGCCTCGGTGAGCGCCAGGTCCTGGTTTCCGGCCTCGAACGCCGCTCGGGCGGAGGCCAGGCGCGGTTCGGGATCGACGCCGATGAGGCCGAGTCGCGCGACGAGGTCGGGGTCGCGAATCCGCGCCGCCTCGGCGGCTGCGATCTGGCCGATCGCTGCGAGCTCGGCCGCGGCCTCGGCGGGCGCCCGAACGAGCCCATCCGGCGCCTCGAAGGCGAGCCGCAGTGCCTCCGGCGGGTCGACGCCCACGGCCGAGGCCGCGTCCTCGACCGCGGCCCGCTGGCGAAGCGCGCCGTTCGCGTCGCGCAGCAGCTGGAGGGCCTCGTCGAACTGCCAGCTCCGCATAGCATCCCGGATCGGGGCCGGCAGCAGCCACGGCGCCGCGGCCGCCGCCGTCGCCGCGTAGGTCTCGCGGGCGGCCGAGCGGGCGTCGAGCAGGGCCCGATCCCCGGGCCGCACGACCCAGCGTCGCCACAGACCATCGAGGGTCGGCGCGACCGACGGGTCGGCATTCGCCTCGAGGACATCGAGCAGGCCGCGCCAGTCCGGCGGCGCGGCGCCGGCCTCGACGCCCGGCTCGGCGCCGGGATCGGTCCCGCCCGAGGCCGCGCCCGAGTCCCCGCCCCCGCCGGCCGCCGGATCAGACGGCTGGTAGGCGGGAACGCCGGCGGCCACGGCACGCCACGTCCGCCGCATCGCCTCGTCCCCGACGAGATCGGCGATCCGCCGGGCCAGCCCGATGGACGCGGCGAGGCCGTACTCGTCCTCGCGGGCGGTCGCCTCGCCGGCCGAGCGCCACGCATTCAGGGGGAACCCGTCCTCAGCCGGGAGATCGATGAGGCTCGGAGCCTGGTCCTCGAGGCCGAGCGTCGTCGCGGCCTCTTCGGCGTAGTAGGCGGCGAAGCCCTCGGCGATCCAGCGGTCGGCGACGAGGCCGCCGTTGAACCAGGCGTGGGCGGACTCGTGAAGAACGACCCACGGGCTCGCCGCGTAGCCGACCTGGAGGAGCCCGCTGCCCGGGTCGTACGAGCCCGAGGTGCCGTTCGACGGGCGGTCGAAGGTCTCGGTCACGGTCAGCGGGCCGTCGAGCGGCCACGGCGCACCGATCGCCTCGCCGAGCACGGGGAGCACGCCGAGGACGAGCCCGCCGACCCGGTCGCGCCAGGCGGGATCGTCGGGCCAGGCCCGCAACAGGAGGACCGCCGTGCCGTCTCCGACGCTCGTCGAGCGATGACCGTCGGCGTAGCCTCCCGGCCGATCCGCGCTGACGTCGGCGACGAAGGTCAGCGGCGTCGCCAGCGGTCCGCTTGCGTACGCCTGCCAGTCCGGCGGGGCGCTGTCCGACGCCGTCAGCGGGCCCCGATCCAGGGTCACGTCGTAGCCCGCGGGGATGCGGACCTCGACCGTCGAGCCCGGCGTCTGGTCGGTCCCGAAGGCCCAGGCCTGGAAGAGCACCAGGGAGGGCGAGATCCGGACCGCGCGGTCGGGCGCGCCGCCCGGGTCGACGACATCGAAGGTCAGGGTCAGGGCGAGCGACTTGCCGGCCGCGAGCCGCTGGCCGAATTGGAGGTGGAGGACGGTCCCGGCATCGGAGTGGGAGCTCACCCCGACCGTCGGCGAGCCGGTCGCCGCGGAGAGATGGAAGTTCGAGGCGCCGGGCAGGACGGCCAGATATCCCTGGTCGAAGTAGAACCGCCGCGTGAGCGTGTCCCGGAGATGGTTCGTGGCCGTGATCGACGCCGTCACGGCGACCCGCCCCTCGTCGGGCCGGACCTCGTAGGTCGTGGCCACGACCAGCGTCAGGTCGGGCGCCGCGGCGGCCGCCCGCGGGGGCGCGCTGATCGATCCGGCGCCGAGCGCCGATGCCGCGACGAGGGCCGCGACGAGGCGGCGGACCCGGCCGCGGGCGACGGGCAGGCCGCGGGCGACCGGCAGGCCGCGGGCGACCGGCAGGCCGCGGGCGACGGGCAGACAACGGACCCGGCCCCCGGAGACGCTCATTCCTCGAACAGCTCCGCCAGGCGCGGCGCGAACCGGTCGAGGAGCTCGGCTGTGCGGCAGTCGCGGTCGGCGTAGCCGTCCGGGATGCGGCCGCCGATCCAGAGCCACCCGCGTGTCTCGTCGAACAGGCGGTCGGCGATGCCCGCGACCCGGGCGAGCGCCAGGCCGAGCTCGTCCGCGTCGAGCCAGCGGGCCGGCAGCTCCACGGCCAGGATCGGCCGTCCGTCGTCGGCGATCGAGAACTTCGCCAGCGGGAACTCGTCGTTCCAGCGGAGGAGCGAGCGATACGCCTTCCGCAGCCCGTCGCCGATCGGCGGGGCGAGGTGGGCCCAGGTGATCAGGCCGAGCGTCGGATCGAGGATCAGGGTCGTCCGCAGGTCGCGCCGCCGGCGCCCGTCGAGGACGACGTCCCAGGCGACGACGCCGTCACGCTCCGCCCTGGGTCCGGTCGCGATACCGAGCGCCGCGAGCCAAGCCTCGACGGCGGCCGGCGACGGACCGGCGGCCGGCGACGGACCGGCGGCCGGCACGGCGGAGCGAGCGGCTGAGGAAGGGGCCGTCGGCACAGGCGGGTCGCCGGTACCCCCACGCTCCGCGGCATCCATAGGCACCGCGGCAGTCTAGCCCGCCGAGCGAACAGCCTCCTTCGCGGCGGCGGCCGGGCGCGGGCGTCGCTTCGGGCCGGCATCGACGGACGCACCGCCGGGCACGACCCGCCTGACGAAGTCGGCGGTCCGGACGCGGTCGCCGATCTTGACGTTGCGCCCGATCCGGGTGCCCCGCGGAATCGTCGCCTGCTTGCCGACGACGGTGATCCCGGTGTTCAGCCGGCCGGGCTCGGCCTTGTTCGGCGTGTCGTCGGGCCCGTCGCCGACGACCGCCCCGGCGCCGACCGTCACTTCCTTGTCGAGGATCGCCCGGTCGATGACGGCGCGAGACCCGATCACCGAGTCGAACATGACGATCGAGTCGCGCACGACGGCTCCCATGCCGACCCGGACCCCCGGCGAGAGGACGCTGTTGACCACCGTCCCGTCGATCACGCAGCCATGGCTGATCAGGCTCCGATGGACCTGGGCGGTCGGCCCGAGCTTGGCCGGCGCCCGCTCCTCGGACTTCGTGTGGATGACCCAGTCCCCGTCGTAGAGGTCCAGCTCGGGACGATCGACGAGGAGCGCCATGTGGGCCTCCCAGAACGACTGGATCGTGCCGACATCCTGCCAGTAGCCGGCGAAGCGGTAGCCGTAGACGCGGGCCCCGCCGTCAAGCATGGCCGGGACGACGTGGCCGCCGAAGTCGACGCGGTCCTCGTCGAGCCAGCGGAGGAGGGCCTTCCGCGAGAAGACGTAGACGCCCATCGAGGCGAGGTCGCTCTTGGGCTGCTTGGGCTTCTCCTGCCAGTCCACGATCCGGTCCGTCTCGTCGAGGGCGAGGATGCCCATCCGCGGCGCGTCGGCGATGGGGACCCGCCGGACGGCGATCGTCACGTCGGCCCGCTTGCGACGGTGGGCGGCGATGAACGGCTGGTAGTCCATCTTGTAGATGTGGTCACCGGCCAGGATCAGGACGGTCTCGGCGTGGGAGCGCTCCAGGACGCTCCGGTTCCGGAGGACGGCGTCGGCCGTGCCGCGATACCACTCGGCCACGCGGCCACGGGAGATGAAGGGCTGGAGGAGCTTCACCCCGCCGTAGGCACGATCGAGGTCCCAGGGCCGGCCGACGCCGATGTGGTCGTTCAGCGAATGGGGGTTGTACTGGGTCAGGACGACGACGTCGCTGATGTCCGAGTTGATGCAGTTCGACAGGCTGAAGTCGATGATCCGGTACTTGCCGCCGAAGGGGACCGCGGGCTTGGCCCGCACGGATGACAGGATCGAGAGCCGTTCACCCTCGCCGCCGGCCAGGATCATCGCCATCGTCCGCTTCAATGGGATCCTCCTCGGGCTCCAGGTGGGCGGTGGTCACCAGGCTCGATCGTAGCACCGGCCTGTTGCGGCGAGGTCGGCGGCCGGGTTTCGGAACGTGAACGTGCCCGGCCTACAGGAAGAGGCGCGGATTCACGAAGGTGTCGTTGAACTCGACCATCCAGTGGAGATGCGGACCGGTGGTCCGGCCGGTGAGGCCCTCGTAGGCGATGATCTCGCCGGTCGCGACGTGGTCGCCGGCCCGGACGGTGATCGGGTGGGGGCCGTTGTCGACGTGGGCGTACCACGTCACGAGGTTCTCGGCGTGGGCAATGATCACGATCCACGCCTTCGGAACCGGGTCATAGGGATTCGGCCCCGCGAACAGCACGACGCCGGGTGCCGCCGCGCGAATCGGCGTGTAGAGCGGCGCGGCGATGTCGATGCCGGTGTGGAAGTGGGCGCAGCTGCCCTTCGGCGGCTCCCAGCTGAAGCCGGTGCAACCGAACTCCTGGGTGATGGAGCCGGCCATCGGCCACTCCAGCGTCCCGTTGTAGATCGACGGGATCGCCCCGCCCCGCGATTGCTCGGCGACGAGCCGGTCGATCTCCTTCTGGAGCTCGGCCTCGGCCTTCTGGCTGGCGGCGACCGCCTTGGCCAGGGCGACCTTGTCGCTCCCCATCTTCGCGTAGGCGGCCTGCTGCTGCTTGAGCAGGCGTTGCGTCTCGGCCTCGAGCTTCGCCAGCCGGTCGCGGGCGGCGGCGAGGTCGGCCAGCTGGCCGTCGAGGGTGGCCCGCTGGGCATCGGCGGCAGCTCGCATCGTCGTGGTCTGCTCGCGGGTGGAGACCACGGTGGCGTGGAGGACCGCGAGGACCTTCTGGTCGGCGACGATCTGCTCGGCCAGGAGCTTGTCCTGCTCGGCCAGGTCGAGGTGGTAGGAGACTTCGGCGAGGACGTCGGTGAAGGTGTCGCTCGAGAGCATCGTCTCGAGCAGCGTCGTCCTATCGGTGTCGTAGGCGAGGCGGATCCGCTCGGCGAGGATCGACTTCCGCTCGACGAGCTGGGCCTGCCTGGTGGCCTCGCGTGCCTGGACCTCCTCGAGCTGGGCGTCCAGCCGGGCGACCTGGACGTCGAGCTCGTCCACCTGGCCCTGGGCGACCGCGACCTCGACGGTCATCCGGACCACGTCGGACTTGACGGCGGTCAGGTCGGCGTTGACCTGGGCGAGGGTCGACTTCGTCGCGCGGAGCTGGCCGCTCAGGGCGGCCTGGCTCTTCGTGAGCGTGGCGATCTGGGCCTTCTGCTTCGCGATCTGGGTCTCGACCGCCTTCTGCTTGGCGATCGCGTCCGCCAGGTCGTCGGCCCGCACGGGCGATGGCGGGCTCCCGACGAAGAGGCCGCCGAGGACGGAGGTCAGGAGGAGGACGAGGACAACGCCGTGGCCGTGGCGGCGGCGCGGGCTGCTCCAGCCCCGCGCGTCAGTCGTGGAGCGGCGCATTGAAAGGCGTCGTCATCGTGCGAACGATCTCCGTCACGTGCGGGGGCGCGTCGGTTCGCTCGCCGGGCGACCGCCGATCCTCGTTGGGCACCACGCAGGAACGACTGTACCGGCTGGTCGGGATCATACGCCAGGGTGTCCAGCCGAAGCCCGGCCAGCTGAAGCCCGGCCAGCCGAAGCCCCGGCCAGCGGGAGCAATCAGCCGGGTCGCGTCACGAGCATCGCCCAGAGCGCCCCGGCGATGAGGAACGGCCCATACGGCACGTAGCTCTTCAGGCTGATCCGGCGGGCCGCGAGGAGGACGATGATCGCGACGGCCGCCGCGACGGCACCGACCGCGACGGTGACGACGACCCGTCCCGCGCCGGCCAGGAGGCCGACCCCGAGGAGGAGCTTGAGGTCGCCGATCCCGATCGCCCCGGCCCCGAACGGGATCGAGAGCAGGAAGAGGAGGGCCGGCAGGACGAGGCCGGCGGCGAGGGCCCAGGCCAGGTCCTCCGGCGTGTCGACGAACGGACCGACTCCGGTGACGAAGCCGACCAGCGCGTAGCCGACGAGCGGCAGGGTCACGACGTCGGGCAGGAGGCGCTGGTCGAGGTCGGTCGCGAACAGCAGGACGAGCAGGACCACGACCACCCCGATGAAGACGAGGCCGGCCGGGTCGCCCCGGAGGCGATCGACGAGGAGGGCGGCGGCGAGAGCGCCCGCGACGGCGACGGCGACGGTCCGCCAGTCGACCCGCCGGACGGTGCCGTCGTCATGTGGCGGCCAGCGGGCGGCGATGCGGTCGGCCGCGATCCCCCAGGCGAGCCCCGCCGCCCCGGAGGCAACGATCGCAGTGTCCATCAGGCGTCGCTCCCCGCCGCCGCTGAGCCTGTCCGGGGTGCTCGGCGCGTGCCGGCCTCAGGCCGGCTTCGCCCCGGCCAGGGCCAGCTCGACGAGGGTCGCGTGGGAAGCGCCGCTGGCCCCCCGGGCGGCCCACGGCTTCGCCTTCCGGTAGTAGGCCGTGCCGGCGATGTCGAGGTGGACCCACGGCTTCGTCGCGAACTCGCGCAGGAAGAGGCCGCTCTTCACCAGCCCGCCCTCGGCGCTGCCGCTGTTGGTGATGTCGCCGTACCACGACTCCATCTCGGTCAGGTACTCGTCCACGAGGGGCAGCTGCCAGTAGCGCTCGCCGGCCCGCGAGCCGGCGGCCAGGACCTCGTCGGTCCAGGCCTGGTCGGTGCCGAAGGCGCCGGTGACGAGGTCGCCGAGGGCCCGCGAGACGGCGCCGGTGAGGGTCGCAACGTCGACGAGATGGGTGGCCCCGAGGCGCTCGGCGTAGGTCATCGCGTCGCCGAGGATGAGCCGGCCCTCGGCGTCGGTGTTGATGATGTCGACCCACTTGCCGTTGAGGGCCTTGACGATGTCGCCGGGCCGGCTGGAGTGCGAGCCGGGCATGTTCTCGACCGCCGGCGCGACCGCGAGGAGCGGCGTGCCCGGGGCCAGCCGGGCGACCGTGGCGATGGCGGCGATCACGGTGCAGGCACCGGTCTTGTCCATCTTCATCTCTTCCATCCGGTCGGACGGCTTGATGCTGATGCCGCCGGAATCGAAGCAGACGCCCTTGCCGATGATGGCGAGATGGCGGCCGGCGGCGTCGAGCTCGCCGGCGCCGCCGGAGCGCATGACGATCATCCGCGGCGGGTTGTCGCTGCCCTTCCCGACCGCCATGAACATGCCCATGCCGAGCTCGGTCGCCTTCTCCGGACCGATGACGTCGATCCAGAGGCCGTGCCGCCTGGCCAGGGTGTAGGCCTCCTCGGCGAGGACCTCCGGGCTGATGTCGTTGGCCGAGCGGTTGGCCAGGCTCCGGGTCAGGTTGGATCCCTCGCCCATGATCAGGCCGCGCTCGGCGGCCTTCGTGAGGACGGCCGGATCGGCTCCCGCCGGCGCCACGAGGACCAGCTCGTCGATCGACGGCGGTGCCGTCGGCACCTCGTCCAGGTAGAGCGTCCGGGGATCGAAGGTGCCCTCGACGACGCCGCGAACGACGAGTCCGGCCAGCTCCTCGACACTGGCGCCGCGGTCGGCGAGGGCCGCCACCAGCGGCTCGAGCCAGAACGCCAACGAGCCCACGTGCCGCCCGGCCAGGCGGTGCAGCGATGCCGCGGTGATCCGGACCGCGACCTCCCGGTCGAGGTCGTCGGCCGGGCCGGTGCTGGTCGTCAGGAGCCGGCCGGCGCGGACGCCGCCGGGGGCCGCGACCGACGAGGTGAAGCGTTTCGTCCGCAGCTCGCCGAAGGCGAGCAGGGCCTTCAGCTCACCACTGGCCCGGCGATCGATCTCGCCGAGCGGGCCCTCGAAGGCAGGCTCGCCGACGATCGGGATGACCAGGACGTCGGCGGCGACGTCCCAGGGCTGGTCGGTCGTGACACGCAGGCGCACGGATGCAGATCCTCCGGGAAGGGGCCCTGTCCGCGCGCTCAATCGGAGGGTCCCGGGGCCATTGGCCCTGAGTGTACGTCAGGAGGACGGGTCGCCGACCGGTGCCAGCGCTTGGAGGGCGAGGTTGAGGCGGCCGCGCGCCTGCTCGATGGCGATGACGGCCTGGTTCAGGCCGCCGCGCCCGATGTCGGCGATGATCACGACGAGGCCGCGCGTGTCCGGCGGCAGGATCGCCCGCGCGGCGGCCTCCTCGCGATACGCGGCCCGAACCGCGTCGTTGACGATCCCACCCGAATCGCGCAGGGCCGCGTAGAGGCCGGTCAACGCGGCGTCGTAGCGGCGGTTGCGACTCAGCCACTCGTCGAGGGTGGTGACATCGGAGGTGTTGCTGAGCTGGTCCCGGATCTCCGTCGCCGCGTCGAGCATGCCCGTGGCGCGGGAGAGGGTTCCCAGCGCCGTTTCGTAGTCGGCCACCCGACCGTCAGCGGCCGCCGCGGCGACGGTCAGGTCGTGCCTCGTCAGGAGGGTGATGAGGTCGGACGCCGAGAGGCTGCCGGTGGTGAACGTCGCCCAGGCACGGGCCAGGCCGGAGGTCGAATTGAGGGCGGCCAGCATGGAGGCCCGGCGGGCGAAGACGTCGGCGCCGTACTCGATCGCGTCCGCCGCCAGGTCGCCCGGCAGGGCCGTCAGGTCGGCGCGAAGCGCGACCGAAGCCGCCTGGATCGCGCGCGTCGTGTCGGTGCCCTCATGGAGGGCCGAGGTGAACGGACCCTGATCGTCGGCGGCGACGGCGGCGAGCGCCCCGCGGGCGAGGAGCGAGAGGCGATCGACCTGAACGGCGATGTCCGCCAGGCGGGTCCGGGCGTCCCCCAGGCTCGGCTCGATGGCCCGATCCTCGGCCCAGGTCAGCTCGGCGCGAGCGGGGGTCCCGGCGGGGTGGGACCACTGGGCGACGATGCCCGCGCCGCCGACGGCGATCACGACGATGACGGCGAGCCAGACGATCGCCAGCCCGACCGGGCGAACGAACTCGAGAAGGATCCGGCGACCGAGCCGGCGAGCCTCGGCGATCACGGCGGGAGCGTACCGCGGGGAGTCGCGGACCGGCGACGGGCCGGTGCCGGTCCGGCCCGGTCCGGCCTCTGAAGCTCGCCCTGTTGCCCGGGCCGGGTCGGGCACGCGAGCGCCGGCACGGCGAATCCGCCGGCACGGCGAGTCCGCCGGCACGGCGAGTCCGCCGGGGCGGCAGAACCGCGGTGTCCGAAGCGCGCCGCCGCGTACGATCCCCGAGACATGACCCACCCCGCCCCTGCCCCGACCCGCGAGGACGTTCGCGGCCCGTTCGCCGCGACCCAGCGTGGGCCGCTGCCCGACGCCCTCCGCCGCCTCATCGAGCGGATGCCGAAAGCCGAGCTCCACCTCCACCTCGACGGCTCGCTCCGGATCGACACGGCCCTGGAGCTGGCGCGAACGCGGGAGGTGGATGCCCCACGGACATGGACGGCCATGTCGGCGGCCCTCGTCGCCCCGCCCCGGACGGCGGACCAGGCGGAGCTGCTGCGGGCGTACGACCTGCCGATCGCCCTGCTCCAGGACGCCGAGGCGCTCGAGCGAGCCACGACCGAGCTCGTCGAGGCAAAGGCCGCCGACACCGTCCACTACGTGGAGATCCGCTGGGGCCCGCTCCTCCACACCGCCCGCGGCCTCTCCCCCAGGGACGGCATCGCTGCGGTCGTCGCGGGCGCCGAGCGGGCGGCGCGCGAGACGGGCACACCCGTGCGCCTGATCTGCACCGCGATCCGGTCCCACGATCCGCGCGACAACGTCCTCCTCGCCGAGACCGCGGGAGCCTTCCGCGACCGCGGCCTCACGGGCTGGGACCTCGCCGGCCCGGAGGCGAACCACCCGGATCCGCTGGACCACGCCCTGGCCTTCGAGGCCGCCCGGGCCGGCGGCCTCCGGATCACGGTCCACGCCGGCGAGTGGGGCGGCGCGCCACAGGTCCGGCGGGCGTTGGCGGTCGGGCCGGAGCGGATCGCCCACGGCCCCGGTGCGGCCGATGATCAGGAGCTCATGGCCGAGCTTCGCGCCCGCGCCATCACCCTCGACCTCTGCCCGACCTCGAACGCCCAGGCCGCGATCGTGCCGACGGTCGCCGCGCACCCGCTCGCCCGGCTCCACCGGGCCGGGGTCCCCGTCACGCTCAGCACGGACGACCTGACGGTCAGCGACCTGACGCTCTCCGAGGAGTACTGCAACGCCGTCGAGCGGATCGGGCTGACCCTCCCCGAGCTCTGGGCGATCGACCGCCACGCCCTCGACGTCGCCTTCGCCGACGAGCCCACGCTGGCCCGCCTGCGCAAGGCGTTCGACGCCTGGGCGGTCCGGATCCCCGAGCTGGCTACCTAGCAACCCGGGGCAGCGGGCGGACGCGCAGCGGGTTGGGCGCTCAGCGGGTTGGGCGCTCAGCCGCCCACCGGCGGATCCGCTCAGCGACGCCCGTCGAGCTCCCGGAGGACCGTCGCCAGCTCAGCGGCATCGGCCGCCACCGCGGTCGGGCGAAGCTCGGCCGGCAGGGCCTCGGCATCGGCGCGCGTCGACACGCCGGTGAGGAGCAGCACGCTGCGGGCGCCGACGGCCCGCGCGGCGGCGATGTCGGTGAGCAGCCCGTCACCGACGACGACGGCGTCCCGGGCATGGCCGCCACCCGCCGCCGCGGCCGCCTCGAGGAGGAGCGGCTCGGGCTTCCCGATGATCAGCGGCCTGACCCCGCTGGCGACCTCGATCGCGGCGATGCCGCTGCCGGCGCCGGGCCGCAGTCCGCGCTCGGTGGGATAGACGGGATCCCGGTTCGTCGCGATGAACCGGGCGCCGGCTCGGACGCAGTCGGATGCCGCCGCGATCCGGAGGTACGTCAGCTGCGGATCGAGGCCGGCGACGACCGCGTCCGGACCCCCGGCCGCGGTCCAGCCGTCGATGCCCTCCTTGGCCATCCGCTCCGCGGCGTAGGCCGCGGGGACGACGTCCAGCCCGACGTCTCGCAGCTCGCGGTCGAGCCCGGATGCGCCGACCGTCAGCACCCGGCGGACGGACGGCTCGTGCTCGGCGAGGTAGAGGGCCGTCGCCCGCGGCGCGCTCACGACGCGATCGGCGGTCACCGGCGCGCCGAGCGATTCGAGGCGCGTCACGTAGTCGGCCCGGTAGTGCATCGAGTTGTTGGTGACGTAGACGACGTCGTCGCCGGCGGCGGCCCGCTCGGCGAGGAGGGACGCCACGCCCGGCACGGGATCGCTGCCTCGATAGAGGACGCCATCGAGGTCGACGAGGAGAAGCATGGCCCCCGATGCTAGCCGCTAGGATGCGGCCATGCCGTCAGAGACCCGCGCCGTCCCCGTCCCCGGTGGCCACCTCCACGCCGTCGCCGACGGCGCCGGTCCGCCGATCCTCCTCGTCCATGCCGGGATCGCCGACCTCCGGTCCTGGGATCGGCTGGTCCCCCACCTCGTCGATGCCGGTCACCGCGTGATCCGCTACGACACCCGCGGCTTCGGGCAATCGACGACCGACGACGTGGAGTTCTCGAACCGGGCCGATCTCCTGGCCGTCCTCGACGCGTTCGGGGTCGACCGGGCGGTCTTCGTCGGCAACTCGCGGGGGGCGATGATCGCCCTCGACACCATCCTCGAGACGCCCGAGCGAGCGGTCGCGTTCGCCTGGGTCGGCGGCGGCATCGGCGGCTACGAGGCGGAGTCGACGCCCGAGGAGCTCGCCGTCTTCGAGCGGATGGAGGCGGCCGAGGAGGCCCACGACGCGGCAGCCGTCGCCGACATCGACGTCGCCGCCTGGGTCGACGGCATCGGCCAGCCGGCGGGACGGGCTCCCGCCTGGATTCGCGACGCCGTCCGGGAGATGGACCTGCCGCTCTATGCCCCGGATCGGATCATGGGCCGCCCGATCCCCCTCGACCCGCCGGCCGACGATCGGCTCGCCGAGGTCCGGATCCCGGTCCTCGCCGTCGTCGGCGGCCTCGACTCGTCGTCGACGCGGAGTGCCGCCGTCCGGCTCGAGGCGGCGGTCGCCGGGGCCCGCCGGGTCGTCATCCCCGACGTCGCCCACATGGTCGGGATGGAGGTCCCGGAGCGCCTCGCCGCGCTGATCCTCGAGCTCGTCGTTCCACTCGGGTCCTGGTGGTGAGCCGCCGCCGGCCGGGTGGCCGTCCGAAAGCTGGATTCGGCGGCGGGCCGGGCGCCGGAGGCGGCGGGCAGGGCAGCCCGCCGGGCGCGGGGCGTGACCGTCGGCCGGCCCCGGGGCGTGGTGGCGCGCCGGGACGTCCAATCGATCCCGCCGCCCTCTCCGGGGACCCGCTCGCCGGGGTCGAGCGCGTCTTCATCGACGGCACGAACTTCCTGCACGCGCTCAGCCGCGGCAGCGCGGGGCTGATGCCGGCCGGCGCGGTCATCGGCCGTCTGCGGGCCGCGTTCCCGCCCTCCGTGATCGTCGATCTCGTCTTCGACGGCCCGCCCACCGCTGGCCTCAAGGGCCGCCTCGCGACCGGCCTGCGCGTCGCCTATTCGGGCCGCCTCACCGCCGACCAGGTCATCGACGATGGGGTCGGGGCGCAGCTCGCCGCCGACGGCCCGGCGGGGACCTGGGGGATCCTCGTGGTCTCCGACGATCGGGGGCTGCGCGACGCCGTCGCGGCGAAGGGCGCCCGGACGGCCGGCACGCCCTGGCTCGCCGGTCGGATCGGCAGGCTCGGGCCGGCCGGACCGCCGCGATCCCTCCCAGGACCAGTGGGCCGAGGTCGCCGGGCGATCCCGGCGCCGCTGCCGAAGGCCGGCACGACGATCGGGCATCGACGCCCGCCCCGCCCGGCGGCGCCGGACGCGGACTGACTGCTAGGATCTCCCCGTGATCGAAGCGTTCCAACAGCTCTGGCACCGGATCATCGAGATCCTCACGGTCTTCGTGATCCCGGACTGGGGCGAGCTCGTCGGGCTCATGCCGATCATCCTGCTGATCGGCCTGGCCGGGCCGATCCTGACCCTCCTCGCCCTCGGCTGGATCGTCTACGGGGTCCGGGCGCCGCGGGCGAGGGTGAGCCTGGAGGTCGCGCCGGTCCGGGCCCAGGTCGTCGACGGCCAGCCCGTCTACCCGGCCGGCGAGCCCTACTGCCCGGTCGACCAGCTGATCTACCCGTTCGGCGCCTCGACCTGTGACGTCTGCCGCCGGGACCTCTTCGTCCGCTGCCCGAAGTGCTCGACGGGCCGGCCGGCCCACGTCTCGACGTGCGGCAACTGCGGCCTCGTCCTGAAGATTGAGAATCGCGCCCGCGCCCTTCGCCCGGCCGGCCCTCCGCCCGGAGGGGCGGCCGCCGCCTGATCGCGGGCCGGGTCTCTGGCTCGCTGCCGGCACCGCCGGCGGCGGGAGCGGAACCCCGCCCGCCTGACCCGCGTCCCGGAGGACATCATGGCACCCGTCGCGCAGCTCCTCTTTACCGCCGGCACCGTCCTCCTCGTCGTCGCCTTCGCCTCCCACGTCGGGCACGCGGTGCTCCTGGCCAACGGGCGTCGCGTGAGCGCGGCGGCCGCCGCGCTCGTCCCCCGCGCAACCGGCAGCCAGCCCGCCTGGGCGGGCGTGGCGAGCGGCTCGTTCGTCCAGGCCCGGGCCGCGGCGGCCTCGGCCGGACCGGCCCCCTTCGCGCTCGGGACGGGCCTGTCGGGGATCGCCCAGTGGCTGACGGTCGCGGCCTTCACGGCCCTGCTCGGCTCGGCGATCCTCCGCGGGATCGTCGTCGGCCGCGGTCCCTGGGGCAACCTGTTCGAGTTCTCGGTGGCCTTCGCGACCTCGATCGCCGGCGGCTACCTCGTCCTGTCGCGGCGCTACCCCATCCGCTCGATCGCCGCGATCCCGCTCGGCGTCGCCGTCTTCCTGACCCTCTACGCCGCGTCGCTGCCGTCGCAGATCGAACCGCTCGTGCCGGCCCTCCAGAACGCGCCGCTGCTGACGATCCACGTCGGCATGGCGGTGCTGTCGTACGGCATCTTCGCGACGTCGTTCGCGGCCGGGATCGGCTACCTCGTCCAGGGCAAGGAGGACCGCTACGCCTGGCTGCCGTCACACAAGGTCCTCGACCGGGTCGCCTACCGGTCCGTCATCGTCGGCTTCCCGATCTTCGCCACGATGATCATCCTCGGCTCGTGGTGGGCCTCGATCGCCTGGTCCCGCTACTGGGGCTGGGACCCGAAGGAGACCGCGGCCCTCGTCACCTGGCTCGTCTATGCGATCTACCTCCACGCCCGGAACCAGCGGGCCTGGGCCGGTCGCCCGGCAGCGCTGCTCCTGGTCCTGGGCTTCGGGATGGTCCTCGTGACGTACTCGGGGTCGCTGTGGTTCAGCGGCCTGCACGCGTACAGCGGGCTCTAGCCGGGCCCGCGCCACCAGTCCGCCCAACCTCGGGCCGGCCGGTGCGCGGGATCCTTGGGAGGCCCGCCGGTCGCGGGCCCGCCGGTCTCCGGCTCGGCGGTCTCGCGCTCGGGGGTCTCGTGCTCGCCGGTTGCTCGATCCTGCCGTCGCTCGTTCCCGGTCCGATCGACGCCGCCGACCCGCGGTTCGAGGCGTGTGGCGGCACGGCGTCGGGGGCAAACCCGATCGCGGCGTTCGAGCTCGACCACGCGGGCGCCTGGAGCGAGCATTTGCCGGGCGAGTCGCCACCGAGCGAGGTCGACGAGACGCGCGCCTTCGCCGTCGTCTTCCCCGGCGGCTACCGCGGCGTCCTTCTCGGCGTCGGAGACCCGGCGTTGCCGTCACCGGGCCACGCCGACGTCTGCGTCTGGAACGGCAATCGCCACTCGGCCGAGGTGTTCCTGGCAGGGACGCTGCCGGACGGACCGCGGCTCGTGTATGCCAATGTCGACATCAGCGGTCTTCGACCATAGGTCGCCGAGGCGGCTCGCGGAGGCGGCTCGCGTCGTCACGATGCTGGTCGTGGGCCTGGCCGTAGCCGGCTGCGGCGCGACGGCCATCGCCCCGCAACTGACCGATCCGATGGACGATCCCCGCTTCCGGGCCTGCCTTGGCGACATCGGCGGCACCACCGTGGCCTTCTACGTCGAGGCCGCCGAACGCTGGGCCGACCACTTCCCGCACGAATCGAATCTCCACAACGAGATCAAGCGCAGCGGGCTGATGGTCGTGTTTCCGGATGGCTGGCCGGGGGTGATCATGGGTGGGCCGCACGTGGTCAAGCCCGGTCACGCGGACGTGTGCTTCTGGACCGGCAGCCGGGAATCGGCGGCGGACTACCTGGCGAACCCGGAAGGGCCCGAGTACCGCACGATCTACGGCAACGTCGACATCACCGGCCTGCGTCCATAGCTCGATGTCCCGGGCCTCGGCTCCGGGCGGCAGACATCATGGCCACATCGTCATCGGGGGACGGTTAGGCCACCTGTGAGCCCGCAGGCCCGCCGTCGATCGAGGCCGCGGACCAGGGTCGTCCCGGTGCACGATCGAGCCGGGATGATTCGCGTCTTCTCGCGGGTCGGCGTGCGCCAAGTTCCTGTCCTAACCGTCCCGGGATGACGAATTGGCGGACAAGCGCGCTCGCGGGAGTCGGGCGCTCGAGGCTCTGCGCGGGTCGGCCGCGGAGTCAGGCCGGACCTGCGCGGGTCAGCCGCTCCGTCGGCCTCGCCGCCCGCCCAGCATCGCCTCCGGCAGGGCGACCGGCAGCCGGCCCTGGAAGGCGGCGGGGCCCTGGAACAGCGCGGTGGCCAGGGCGGTCATCGACTCGGGCAGGATCGAGTACGTCGCGACGTGGGTCCGGACCCCCGGATAGGCCAGCACGTCCCACGGTGTCCGGAGGGCGACGCTCACCACCGGCCGCCCGGTCGAGCTGAGGGCCTCGACGAGCTCCGCCTGGGCCGAGCCGGGCGCGGTCGAGATCGTGCCGACGACGACGATGTCGCAGCCAGCGACCCGGTCTCGCAGCGCCGCGATCTCCGCAACCGTCGGCGGGTGGCTGGTCACGTGGCCGTCGACGTGAGGATGGCGAACCCGGAGGGCCTCGGCCAGCGTCGGCCTGACGAGGGAGGAGGTATCGGCCGGGGTGAGGTCGCGCGGCGCCGGCATGATCGCGGCGATCCGGGCGTCGGCCTCGAGCCGCAGTGGCAGCAGCCCGGCCTCGTCCCGGACCAGCGTCAGCGAGCGCGAGGCGAGCTCCGCGGCGAGCGCCCGATGCTCCACGCCGCCCACGATCGCGAGGGGCGGATCGGTGAACCCGGCGAGCCAGGCCCGCAGCGCCGCGATCCGGCGATCGGACGCGGCCAGGCTGTCCGGCTCGAACAGACCCACCTCGGCGGCGCGCACGAGGGCCGCCTCGAACCGTCGCTGGGACGCCCGATTCGACGTCGCGAGCAACAGATCGACACCGGCCGCGATCGCGGCGACGACGTCGACGGCCTGCCTGGCGTCCTGCGGCAGGGCCCCCATGTCGAGCGCGTCGGTGATCGAGACGCCGTCGAACCCGAGCTCGTCCCGCAGCAGCCCCGTCATCACTGCCGACGCAAGGCTCGACGGCAGCGACCGCGAGCCCGCGACCGCCGGCACCGCGACGTGGCCGGCCATCACCATCTTCGCGCCGGCCTCGACGCCGGCCCGGAAGGGCCGCAGCTCGACCGCCTCGAGGGCCGCGCGATCGCGTTCCACGACGGCCAGCCCGTGGTGCGGATCGACGGTCGCGCTGCCGGAGCCGGGGAAGTGCTTCGGGGTCGCGGCGACCCCGACCGACTGGAGCCCCCGCAGCCACGCGGCGCCGAGGCTCGCCACGGCGTCCGGGTCGTCGCCGAATGACCGGATCCCGAGCGCCGGGTTGGCCGGGTTCGTGGCGACGTCGACGACCGGGCCGTAGCAGACGTTCACGCCAACCGCCCGCAGCTCCCGTCCGATCGCCCGTCCCACCCGTGCGGCAAGATCGGCATCGCCGGTCGCGCCGATCGCCATCGGCCCGGCGAAGGGCGTGAAGCCGTCGCCGAGGGCTAGCAGCTGGCCGCCCTCCTGATCGGCGGCGACGAGGATCGGCGGAGCATCGGGGCCGTTTCGCTCCCCGGCGGCCGCCTGCAACGCGGCGGCCAGCCGCCGCACCTGCGCCGGCGTTCGAACGTTGAGCTGCCGGAACAGCGTGATCCCCGAGACCGGGGCGGCCACCAGCCGCTCCCGCAGCCAGACCGGGAGGGTGGTGCCCCGGAAGGCGAGCATGAGCCGGCCCAGGATCGCGTCCGGATCGGCACCCGGGCCCGTGCCGGCCGACGGGCGCGCGCTGCTCAACGGATCAGCCCTTCACCGCGCCGGCCAGTCCCCTGACGAACTGCCGCTGGAGGATGACGAAGAAGGTGAGGATCGGGAGCACGGTCATCGCCACGCCGGCAGCGACCGCCCGGAAGTCGTTGGCAAAGAAGCCCTGCAGTGCGGCGAGCCCGACCGGCAGCGTCATGGAATCGCGGTTGTGGAGCATCAGCGAGGGCCACAGGAAGTCATTCCAGGAGGTCACGAAGGTGAAGATCGCGACGGTCGCCAGGGTCGGCCTGGCCAACGGCAGCATGACCTGCCACCAGATCCGCCACTCGGTTGCGCCGTCGACGCGGGCGGCGTCCACGAGATCGTTCGGGACGCCCCGGAAGGCCTGCCGCAGCAGGAAGATGTTGAACGCGCTGGCGAGGTTCGGAAGGATGATCGCCGGCAGCGTGTCGTAGTAGTGGAAGACCTGGACCGCCAGGACGAAGCTCGGGATGTACGTCAGCTGCAGGGGCACGATGAGGGTCGCGAGCAGGAGGTAGAAGATCGGCTCGCGACCGCGGAACCGGAGCTTCGCGAGTGGATACGCCGCCAGCGAGGCGACGAGCACGTTCAGGACGGTGACGGCGGCCGTTGCCACGATGCTGTTGCGGAAGAAGCTCAGGATCGGGAGCGCATCGAGGACGCGACCGTAGTTGTCCAGGGTCGGGTCGGTCGGGATGAACTGGGGTGGGACCGAGAAGATGGGATCGCCCGGTCCCTTGAGCGACGTCAGCAGGATCCACGCGAACGGAAACACCGTGACCACCGCGATCGCCACGAGGACCGTGTACCAGAACGCGCCCTCCACGGCCCGGCGGGCCGTCCGACGGCGGCCGCGGCGGGGCCGGCGGGGGGCCGCCGGCTCGAGGCGCGCCAGCCGCTCCATCAGCTCGCCTCCGAGCCCCGCTCGAGCAGGCGGATGTTGGCGATCGAGAACAGCAGCGTCAGCACCAGGAGGACCATCGCGATCGCCGACGCGTAGCCGGCATGGTCGAGCACGAACGCCTGTTTCCAGAGGTAGAAGACGACCGTGACGCCGCTGTCGAGGATGCCGCCGGTTCGGCCGGTCAGGACATAGATCTCGTCGAAGACCTTGATGGCGGCGAGGCTCGAGATGACGGCCACGAACACGATCTGGGGACGCAGCCCCGGCAGGCTGACGTGCCAGTGCTTCTGGACGGAGTTGCAGCCGTCGATCATGGCCGCGTCGTAGAGCTCTTCCGGGATGTTCTGGAGCCCGGCCAGGAAGATGACGGCGTAGTAGCCGATCCCGGCCCAGATCGTGAGGAGCATCGCGATCGGCAGGACCAGCGACGGCTCGGACAGCCACTGGACCGGCTCCTGGATCGCGCCGACCGAGACCAGCACGCTGTTGATCAGGCCGTTGCGGTCGAACAGCCAGCGCCAGGAGATCCCGATCGCGATGCTGCCGCTGACCGCCGGGACGTAGTACAGCGCCCGGAAGATGTGGATCCCGCGGAGCTTGCGGTTCACGATGATCGCGAGGGTCACCGACAGGGCGATGATCGTCGGCGTCGCGATGAGGTAGACGATCGAGTTCGTGAGCGCCTTCCAGAACGTCGGGTCGCCGACGAGCCGCTGGTAGTTGGCGACGCCGATCCACGTCGGCGGGTTGACGATGTTGTAGTCGGTGAAGCTGTAGAAGAGGACGCTCGCGATCGGGTAGACGAGGAAGATCGCGATCAGGGCAAGGGCAGGCAGCAGGAACAGGTACGGCGTCAGTGTCAGCTTCCGCATCGGCTGATCCTCGCCCACCTGGACCAGGCCCCGCGGCCGCGATCGGCCGTGCGGGGCTGTGGCCCCCGCCCGAGGCGGGCTCGGGCGGGGGCCGATCTCATGACTCGGAGCTCCGGTTCGCTACGGCAGCAGGGCGTTCGCCGCCGCCACCGCGTCCGAGAGGGCCTTCTGCGGATCGACGTTGTTGAACAGCGCCTGCTCGATGGCGTTGAGGACGATCTCGTTCACGTCGGCCTTGTGCGGGATCGTGGGAACGATGTCCGCGTAGGTCGCGATCGTGTCCTTGGCGATCGGCTTGGCGCTGTCCTCGATGGCGACCGGATCGGCGCTGAAGAACGGGTCGTCGTACGAGGCCGGCGTCGAGGGATAGACGGACACGACCTTGGCGAACTCGGTCATGCTCAGCGGGTTCGTGAAGAACTGGGCGAGCGCGATCGAGGCGTTCGGGTACTTCGTGTCCTTCTTGACCGACATGGCCATCAGGCCCTTGCCCGCCACGCCCGACTTGCCGAGCGGCGACGGGACGACGGCGAGGTAGCCGTACAGGCCCGGGTTGTTCTTGCGAACCTCCCGGATCAGGTTCGGCCCGGTCGCGAAGAAGGCGGCCTGGCCCGAGGTGAACAGGTCGAGTCCGACCCGGTCGTCCTGGGTGGTGAGCACGTTGCGATCGACCGTGCCGTCCTTGACCATGCCGACGTACATGTTCAGCCATGTGACGGCGTCGGACGAGTCGAAGGTGAACTTCGAGCCGTCATCGCTGATCACCTTGACCCCGCCCTCGTAGACCATCTGGGCCAGGAGGTCGTTGACGGTCAGGCGGACGGCGCAGAGGGTCCCGGTCTTGGCCTTGATCGTCGAGCACAGGGCCGGCAGGCCGTCGATCGTCTTCGGGAAGTCGGCGACGTCGAGCCCGGCGCCGCCGGAGTAGGTCACGTCGCCGTTGGCGTCGGCCTTGGGCGTGCCCGTGTAGATCTGGGTGTTGATCAGGTCGACGTTGATGCCCTGGTACCAGGGGAACTGGAAGTTGACCCCGTCGACCAGCTGCTCCTTCCAGAGGCCCGGGAAGTAGAGGCTCTTGACGCTGTCCGGGACCTTGTCGTCGAGGCCGAGCAACAGGCCCTTCGTGGCGTAGTCGCTGACCCAGCCCTCGCTGACCGACAGGTTGATCACGTCGGGGGCATTGCCGGCGTTGAAGGAGTTCTTGAGGTCATCCTGGAACGTCGCCTGGTGGTCTTCCCAGTTCACCTTGACGCCCGGATAGGCCTCGTTGAACCGGGCGATCGTGCCCTTGATGTAGTCGTCGAACGTCGGTGACAGGTAGAACGTCCAGAGGCCGATCTCGGCGTTGGCCTCGACCCCGTCGATCAGGGCCTCGGGGTTCGCCGGGGCCGTAGACGGCGGGTTTGTCTGCGCCGTCCCCGCGGTCGGGGTCGCTGCCGGCGGGGACGACGTCGCCGAACCCGTGCAGCCGGCGAAGGCGATCAGCGCGGCACCGACCAGGGCGCTGAGTCTGCGTCCTTGCATCGCTCCTCCTCTCGTTCGGTCTCGATCCATGTGCTGGTGCATCGGTCCTCCTCCTGCGTCGGCGCGGTGTCCCGGCGCGGCGCGGTGTCATCGCAGTGGCCCGGAGTCAGCGCCGGGTGCGCGGCGGATCCCTACGCGTGGTCCACCTCCCTCCCCGGGGCGACCGCTCGCGGTCGCCGGGCCAGCGCATCGCGGGCAATGGTCACGGCCCCCCAGGCGCCGGCATCGGCGCCGGGAGGCAACAGCTGGACGACGCCGGGCGCGAGGAGCTCGCGGGCCAGCGGCGACGCGTCGCGAAGCCGTTCGATCTCGCGGCGGACCGGGTCCATGAAGGGCTCGCCGGCATGGGACACGCCGCCACCGATGACGATGAGCTCGAGGTCGTAGGCGAGGGCCAGAAGATGGATCCCCCACCCGACCGCGCGACCGGCCGACTCGATGACCTCGGCGGCGATCGCGTCGCCCGCGGCCGCGGCGTCGAACACGACCTCGGCGCCGACGCTCCCAGCCGCGGCCGGGACGTCCCAGGCATCCGCGGCGCGCGCGGCGATCGCCGGCCCAGCCGCAACGACCTCGAAGCAGCCGCGCATGCCACAGGCGCAGCGCGGGCCGTCCGGATCGACGATCGCGTGGCCGATCTCGCCGGCCAGCCCGTGGGCCCCGCGGTGGAGCTCCCCGGCGATCACCACTCCGGCAGAGATCCCGGTCCCGATCGCGAGCAGGCCCAGCGACCGCGTCTCGCCGAAGACCCGCCGCCGATGCAGGCCGAGGGCCGCCGCCCGGACGTCGTTCTCGAGCACGACCGGCACGCCGAGCCGGGCTTCGAGGCGGGGGCCGAGCGGCAGGTCGTGCCAGTCGAGGTTGACCGCGAGGGTGACCTCGCCGCGGTCGACGTCGACCCGCCCCGGGACGCCGACGCCGACGATGGCGACCTCGTTCAGCGTGGATCCGGACTCGATCAGCGCGGCCTCGACGAGCGAGGCGATCGCGTCCGCCGCCCGCTCGGGGGCCCCGATCGCCGTCGGCGCGACCCGTCGGGCTCGCGGGGTCCCGTCGGCGTCGCAGACGAGGATCGCGGTCTTCGTGCCGCCGATGTCGACGCCCACGACAGGGCCGGCCTCGCCGCCCGGACCCGTGCCGTCCCTGTCCTGGAGCATCTCGAGGCTGTTCATCGGACGGCTTGGGGTGCGGCGCCGAGCCCGAGCTCCGAGGTGAGGAGCAGGGCCGATGCGCCGCGGACGACGAGGTCGCCCATCGGCGGGACGAGCTCGATCGACGCCTCCCGCGCGAGCGGGCCGAGCGAGCGACGGCCGGCCTCGTCGCGGACCGCCCCGAGCCACGGCTCGCCGAGCGCGGTCACGCTGCCGTGGAGGTAGATCCGCTCGATGTCCAGGACGCCGATGAGCCCGGCGATGGCGCGGCCGAGGTAGCGGCCGGCGGCAGCAACGACCGCCTCGGCCCCGTCGTCGCCGGCGGCGAGGGCCAGCCGAACGTCGTCGAGGCCCAGGCTGCCGCCGTCGAGCTCGGCGGCTGCGAGCCGGCGGCCCAGCTCGGAGCTCCGCTCCCGCCGCGCGGCCTCGGTTGCTCGATCGAGGATCGCCCGCGAGCTCGCGACCGTCTCGAGGCAGCCGAACCGGCCGCAGCGGCACTGCGCGCCGTCGTCCTCGACGACGGTGTGGCCGATCTCGCCCGCACCGGCGCCGTCGCCGTGGAACAGCTCGCCACCGAGGACGATCCCGGCGCCGATGCCGCGCCCGACCTTGATCGCGACGAGGTTCATGGCCGGGCTCGACCCGAGCGAGCCGGATTGGCGCTCGCCGAACAACAGGATCGCGAGGGCGGCCACTCGGCTGTCATTGGCGACCTCGACCCGGACGCCGTAGCGCTTCGCCAGGAGCTCGCCCAGAGCCAGGTCCCGCCAGTCGAGGTTGACGGCCCAGCGGATCGTGCCGGTCGACGCGTCGACGATGCCCGGGGTCCCGACGCCGATGCCCAGGAGGATCCCGCGGCCGCCGTCCACGAGCTCGTCGAGGAGCCCGTAGACCACCTCGAGGGCCTCATCACCGTTCAGCCCACCGACGGATCGCTCGACCGTCTGCAGCTCGCGTCCTCGGAGGTCGACGACGGCGGCCCGGAACGCGAACTCGCCGAGGTCGACGCCGATGACGTGCCGCGCACCGTCGACCAGCTCGACCAGGGTCGGCGCCTTGCCGCCTGTCGACGGTCCCCGCCCGATGTCGCGCGCCAGGCCGTCCGCCACGAGCTCGGACATCACGTCCCCGACGGTCGTCCGGGTCAGGCCGCTCATCCGCGCGACCTCGGCTCGACTGATCGGACCGTGGTCGTAGAGGGTTCGCAGGACGAGCGCGACGTTGTGGGCGCGGGTCTGCTGGTGGGTCGCCTTCGATCGCAGGGCCACGGGCTCGCGCCTCCTCGAGCGTCCCTCGGTGTCGCCGTCTTGCTGTCTCGCCATCGCGCGTCTTGCCGTCCCGCCGGCCCTCGCTCCCTCGCCGACCAGACTTTGCAAAGTGTCCTGACAAACCCTGCCCCTGTGTCCCGGCTTTGTCAAGAGTCTTGACGAAGATCGCGCCGGTGCGACCCGCGCCACCGATCGGCCCGCTCGCAACACGGGCCCTGATCGCGACGGGCGCCGATCAAGCGAGCGTCCTTGAGTCGAGCCCGAGCGCCCCTACGGTTCGTGCCAGATCGACACGGTGGGACGGTTAGGCCGACAACCTCGGTGCCTCCGTCGATCGCCGCCGCCCGGCGCGGCTCCGCTCACGCTCGCGCCTCGGGATCGAACCGCCGCGACACGTTTCGCAGACGATCGATTCCTGTCCCAACCGACCCGGGGAGACGATCTGGCCCTGAACCACTCGGGCGCCGCCGGAACCGCGGGCGCCGCCGGAACCGCGGGCGACGCCGGAACCGCGGGCGACGCCGGAACCGCGGGCGCCGCCGGAACCGCGGGCGACGCCGGAACCGCGGGCGCCGCCGGAACCGCGGGCGACGCCGGAACCGCGGGCGACGCCGGAACCGCGGGCGTCGCCGGAACCGCGGGCGACGCCGGAACCGCGGGCGACGCCGGATCCCCATCCGCGTCGCGGCCGGGCTCGAGGGCCGCGTCGGGCGGACCCTCCGATCAGCCCGTCCGCAGGGTCCGGAGGTGACCTTTGGCCCGCGTGACCGGCCGGGCCGGAATCGGTAGAGTTTCACCGTCATGGCACTCGTCCTCGAGAATCTCACCAAGCGATTCGGTCCGGTCACCGCCCTCGATGGGATCTCGTTCAATGTCGAACAGGGCCAGGTGTTCGGGTTCCTCGGCGCCAACGGTGCCGGCAAGACGACGACGATGCGGATCGTCCTCGACATCCTCCGGCCGGACAGCGGCAGCGTCACCTGGGACGGCACCCCAACGACCGACGTTCCGCGCCGGACGTGGGGCTACCTGCCCGAGGAGCGGGGGCTCTACCCGCGGCTCGAAGTCCTCGAGCAGCTCGTCTTCTTCGCCTCGCTCTACGCCATCCCGCGGAAGGTCGCCGCCGAGCGGGCCCGCGAGTGGCTGGCCCGGTTCCGCATCCCGGAGTACGAGAAGCGCCGGGCCGAGCAGCTCTCGAAGGGCAACCAGCAGAAGGTCCAGCTGATCGCGGCGATCCTCCACGAGCCGGACGTCCTGATCATGGACGAGCCCTTCTCGGGTCTCGACCCGGTCAACGTCTCGCTGCTCAAGGAAGCGTTCGCCGAGATGCGCAGGCGCGGTACCACGCTGGTCTTCTCGACCCACCAGATGGAGATGGTCGAGGAGCTGTGCGAGTCGGTCGCGCTGATCGACCGCGGTCGACTCGTCCTCGGCGGCCCGATCCTCGACGTCAAGCGCTCGAGCGGCCGGCAGGTCGTCCGGCTCGGCGTCGAGGGTGACGCCGATCTGCCCTGGCTGGCCGATCTCGAGGGCGTGACGGTCGTCCGGCCGGGCGAGGACTACACCGAGCTCGACGTCCGCGGCCGCGACCCCCAGGACGTCCTGGCCGCGGCGATCGCCCACGGCGAGCGGGTCACCCAGTTCCTGATCGCCGACCCGTCGATCGAGCAGATCTTCATCGACCGCGTCGGGCGGGCGCCGTCGGAGGAGCAGCACCTGGCCGACGCCCGAGCCGACGGCGGGGCCACCATCACCAGCGCGGAAGCGGCGCGATGAGCGCCGGCCTCGCCGTCACGCTTCGCAACATCGTTGCGGTCGCCCGCCGCGAGTTCGTGTTCCGCGGCCGGACACGGACCTTCCGGATCACGACCGTCATCCTCGTCGTCGTCGGCGTCGCACTCGCGCTGGCGCCGGTGATCATCCGGTTCGTCGACCGCGGCAGCACCGGCGACCGGGTGCTCGTCTACGTCGGCGACTCGCATCCCGGGATCGACGTCCCGAGCGCGCTCGGGCTCCTCCTCAACGCCCCGACGCCCGGGGTCCCGCTGAGCAGCGAATCGACGCCGTCGTTCCAGGTCGAGGAGACGACCGACGTCGATGCCGCCCGGGCCGAGGTCGTCGCCGACAGCGCCAAGGCGCTGCTCGTCCTCGACCGCTCGGCGACCGGCGACCTCACCTTCACCCTCTACGCCAAGGACTCGCTCATCGTCCGCCGGAACCAGCTGCTCCAGCAGGCCGCGGCGTCGATCGCGATCCAGGATCGGCTGCTCACCGCCGGCATCTCGCCCGGCGACCAGGCGGCGCTGTTCGCGCCGCCCAAGTTCGCGCTGGAGCAGGCTGATCCGAACGCCACGTCGAACGGGCCCCAGAACGGGGAGGACTTCGCGGCCACCTTCGCGAGCGGCTTCATCCTCTCGATCCTGCTGTTCATGGCGATCATCCTGTACGGCCAATGGGTCGCGTTCAGCGTGGCCGAGGAGAAGAACAGCCGGGTCATGGAGGTCGTCCTGGCCGCGGCGACCCCGTTCCAGCTGCTGAGCGGGAAGGTCGTGGGTGTCGGAGGGCTGGCCCTGGTCCAGTACGTGGTTGTCCTCATCCCCTCGGCGGCCGCGCTCATCTTCCAGGACCGGATCGCCTCGTTCGTCCTCGGCGGAACCCCCACCGCCGAGCTGCCCGCGGGACTGTCGGTCCCGCTGTTGCTCATCTTCGGGCTCATGTTCGTGCTCGGCTTCGCGCTCTACGCGGTCTTCTACGCCGGCGCCGCGTCGCTGGTGAGTCGCCAGGAGGACGTGAACCAGATCGTGGCGCCGCTGACGATCGTCTCGGTCGCCGGCTACCTCGTGGCGTCCTACGCCGGCACCGGCCTGATCCCGATCGACTCGCCGCTCGTCGTGATCCTGTCGTTCATCCCGTTCTTCAGCCCCTACCTGATGCTCACCCGGCTGGGCCAGGGCGCCGCGGCCCCGATCGAGGTCGTGATCGCGATCCTCCTGCTGGTCGCGTTCATTCCGGTGGCCCTGTGGGTCGCCGCGCGCCTCTACCGCTCGGGCGTCCTGATGTACGGACAGAGCCCCACCCCGCGC
Source organism: uncultured Chloroflexia bacterium (assembly GCA_963719145.1). GTDB lineage: Bacteria > Chloroflexota > Limnocylindria > Limnocylindrales > CSP1-4 > UBA5189. The sequence continues at coordinate 1,107,714 of CAVRAX010000001.1, read as the reverse complement.
ACGCTCCTCCGAGCCCTGCAGGGTCGCTGACTCCCGAGGCGCGGCGCCGCCCGGGCCTGTCGCCGGCGCCCCGCCCCGAAGGCCTGTCCCCTGCGCCCCGACCCAGCGCGGCCTGTACCGACGCCGGCCCGAAGAGCCTGCCCCGGCGCCGCCCGGCGTGCCCCCGGCCCCGCCCGACCTGTCGCCGGCGCCGCGCGAGCCTGTCCCCGGCGCCGCGCGAGCCTGTCCCCGGCGCCGGCCCGAAGAGCTTGCCACTCCCAGGAGCGCGATCTTGACGAACGAGCACGATTGGTCGGCCGAATCCGACGGAATTGGTCGGAAGTCGACTTGGGTCGTGCTCATTCGTTCGAAGTCCGCCGCCCACGGCGACATTGACGGCACGCCCAGCCCTGTCCCCCGGCCCCGCCCGACCTGTCGCCGGCGCCGCGCGAGCCTGTCCCCGGCGCTGCCCCGAAGGCTTGCCACTCCCAGGAGCGCGATCTTGACGAACGAGCACGATTGGTCGGCCGAATCCGACGGAATCGGTCGGAGGTCGACTTGGGTCGTGCTCATTCGTTCGAAGTCCGCCGCCCACGGCGACATTGACGGCACGCCCAGCCCTGCGGCGACGACGTGCGCGCCTGTGATCAGCGCGTCCGCGTCACCTTCCGGAGGTTCCGCGGCGCCTCCGGGTCGAGGCCCTTCGCCCGGGTCAGCTGGTAGGCGAAGAGCTGGGCCGGGACGATCGAGACGATCGGCCGGAGCCACTCCGGGACACCGGCCGGGATCTCGATGACGCGGCTCGAGATCGCCAGCCCCACCGCCGCGTCCGAGAGGACCACGACCTCCGCGTCCTCCTCGCGCCGGAGCCGATCGAGCAGCTCCATCAGGCCCGGCGCGGCCGGCCCCTCCGGCACGACCGCGAGGATCGGCACGCCCAGCTCGACGAGGGCGAGCGGCCCATGCTGGAAGTCCGCCGCCGAGTAGGGATCGGCGAACACCTGGGCCAGCTCCTTGAGCTTGAGGGCCCACTCGCGGGCCGTGGCGTACTCGAAGCCCCGGCCGAGGACCACGCAGCGGTCGATCGCCGCCATCGAGCCGGCGATCGCCGCGACCTCGTCCTCGACGGCGAGGGCCCGTTCGATGGCGTCGGGGATCGCCTCGATCTGGGCGGCCGCGGCGGCTGCCCCGGCCGCGGCGGGTGCCCCGGCCCTGTCGGCGGCCGCGGCGGCGGCACCGGCCGTGTCGGCGGCCTTGTCACTGGCGAGCGCGGCCGACAGCCGCGCGATCGCGAGGAGCGAGGCCGTGTAGGTCTTCGTCGCGGCGATCGCCAGCTCCGGCCCGGATCGGAGCTCGATCACGTGCTCGGCGGCCTGGCCGAGCGGTGAGTCCGGGTCGTTGGTGAGCGCGACGGTCGGCGCGCCGGCGGCGCGGGCCGCGGCGACGACCCCGATGATGTCGGGCGACGCGCCCGACTGGCTGATGCCGATGACGAGAGCTCGCTCGAATCGCGGGACGACGCCGTACAGCGAGGTGATCGACGGCGCCGCCAACGCAACCGCGAGCCGGTTCCGGACCCCGAACACGTACTGGCCATAGATGGCGGCGTGGTCCGAGGAGCCGCGCGCGGCGATGACGATCGTGTCGACATCGCAGGCCCGGACCGCCTCCACGATCGGGGCGAGCTCGCCCGTCCCGAGGTCCAGCTGGCGGCGCGCGGCCACGGGCTGCTCGAGGATCTCGGAGCGGAGACTCACCGCGCGGGCGCGCGCGGGCCGCTCTCTGTCGTCTTGGACGAGGCGGCACGTGCGGACGGGGCGATCACGGGCCCATCATCGCCGACGGCCGGGGGACGCGCCGGCCGGGGGTCGCGCCGGACCCGGGGGACGCGCCCAAACTCGGCGACGCGACGGCCGGGGGACGCGACGGACCCGGGCGAAGTGCCGGTGGGGGGAGGGGGGACGCGCCGGACCCGGGGGACGCGGCGACCGGGGAGCGCGCCGGACCCGGGGGACGCGCCCAAACTCGGCGACGCGACGGCCGGGCGACGCGCCGGACCCGGGCGACGCGGCGACCAGGGAGCGCGCCGGACCCGGGGGACGCGCCCAAACTCGGCGACGCGACGGCCGGGCGACGCGCCGGACCCGGGCGACGCGGCGACCGGGGAGCGCGCGCGACCGGGGAGCGCGCGCGACCCGGGAACGCGACGTCCGGCGCCAAACGTGGCCAGATCGACATCCCCGGACGGCTAGGCCATGAACTCGGCCCGGCTCAAGCCCCCGGACCGAGCTGCTGCACCTCGCCCGAGCGTGGACCGCGGCCCCGGACGCGCCGCACGGTCGCGAATCCTGGCCCAACCGTCCCCTGGTGTCGAAATGGCCAAAGACTGACCGCCCGCACCTCCCCCGTCGGCCGGCGCAGCCACCGCCGCACCGTCCGACCGTCGTCGGGGAGGGCCGCGTCGAACGTGGCGCGGTGCGCCACCAGGCGCCGCCGGCTCGTCCGCCCCTGTCCCACGATCAACCAGGCCGATACGGTCGCCGGCCGCCACCCGAAGTCGTCCCCGACCCGCGCCCCGAGTCGTCGCTTGCGATCCAGCGTCCCGAGGATCTCGCCGACGTCGACGATCTCGGTCTTCAGCTCGACGACGAGGAGCGCCCGCTGACCAGCGTGCCAGGCCAGCAGGTCGATGACACCGCGCTCACCGTAGACACTGAACGAGACCTTGGGTCGGACCAGCCAGCCGCCGAGCGCCACGAGCCGCCCGACCACGCTCTCGGCGAGCGCCGCGTGGCGAGCATTCACCAGGCGCTCGAGGTCGCCGGCCCGCGATCGCGGTAGCAGCTCCACCCGGATCTCGAGGGCGGCCGCCACCCGCCGGATCGCGTCGAGCGACGTCGCGCCGAGGTGCCCGCGCTCGATCCTCGAAACGGTCACGTCGGACAGGCCGGCGGTCGCGGCGAGGTCGCGCTGCCGCCAGCCGCGTCGGATCCGGGCCGCCCGAACTCGCAACCCGACCTGTTGGTCGTCCACGCTCCCAACAATGCCGGCACCCGCTCATCTGCGGGTTGCGCATCAGAACACCTGTTCGGTATAATGACCCGAATCGGGGTCCCCAGGTCACCGCGACGAGCCACGGCCGTGGACAGCCGGCGAGCTCGCGTGGACAAGGCCCCGCCGGTCGTGGACGGCGCGGGCCGGAGGGTGGAAACGAGGCCTCCGAGCGTGGATGGCCAGGAATTGCGCGGCCACTACATGTAGCGGCGAGGCCCCAAGAGCGACCACAACATCTTGTGGTTTGGGCTTGACTGTCGACCCCTCGGGGCGTAGAGTTTTCGGGTCGCTCGATCGTCGCCGTTCAGCCTCCGTCCGGCTGCCACGGGAGCACCCAGGGCCACCGCCCGAGCTCCCCGAACTGTGCCACTTCCGGACCCGAGGAACCACGACGCGACCGGACGAATGAGGAGACGAGTCGCAGCTACGGCCACCACTGGCCCAACGATCGGCCGACAGCTCGCGAAGCGGAGCCCACGACCACCAATGCGGATCCCGCCGCGGCGCCCTCGAGCAAGCAGGCGCGGCGTCGGAGAAGGCGGAGACCCGAGCCGGCACCGCCCGCCGGCCGGGACGGAGGAGACGAACACGATGGCCCGAGCCGAGAGCGCGCCCGTTCCCGTCATGTCCAGCGGGAGTGAGGCCGCCGGCGCTGCCGGCCCGGCCGCCGCGACTGGCACGGCCCGCGCTGCCGGCACGGCCCGCGCTGCCGGCACGGCCCGCGCTGCCGGCGCTGCCGGCACGGCCGCCGCGACCACCGCCGCGACCACCGCCGCCACCACGGCCGCGACCACGGCCCGGACGGCGGGCACCTCGGCAAAGACCACGACCCCCAAGCCGGGACGGAAGGGTGCGGCGCACGGTGCGTCCTCCTCCAGCGCAACGCGTCGCACCCTCTCCGGCCCTTACGGCGCCTCGTTCGACGGCACGGCCGCCGACGGCAAGCCGGCGAAGGGCATCAGCTGGCCCCGCCGCCACACCACGCCCGGGATCCATCCCTACGACGAGATCGAGTGGGAGCTCCGGACGGCGGGCATCTCCAACGAGTCGGGCAAGAGCGTCTTCGAGCAGAAGGACGTCGAGGCCCCCAAGGCCTGGAGCCAGCTGGCCACGAACGTCGTCGTCAGCAAGTACTTCCGGGGCCACGTCGGCACGCCGGAGCGCGAGACCAGCGTCCGCCAGCTGATCGACCGGGTCGTCAACAGCATCGCTGCCTGGGCCGAGACCCAGCGCTACTTCGCCACGGACGAGGACCTCCGCGCCTTCCAGGCCGAGCTGACCCACCTCCTCGTCCACCAGAAGATGGCCTTCAACTCGCCGGTCTGGTTCAACGTCGGGATCGAGCCGAAGCCCCAGTGCAGCGCCTGCTTCATCAACTCGGTCCAGGACAACATGGGCTCGATCATGGACCTCGCCAAGACCGAGGCCATGCTCTTCAAGTTCGGCTCGGGCGCCGGCTCCAACCTCTCCCCCATCCGCTCGAGCCGCGAGCGGATGTCGGGCGGCGGCATCGCCTCGGGGCCGGTCAGCTTCATGAAGGGCTACGACGCCTTCGCCGGGGTCATCAAGTCGGGCGGCAAGACCCGCCGCGCGGCCAAGATGGTGATCCTGGACGCGGACCATCCCGATGTCGTCGACTTCATCGATTCGAAGATGCTCGAGGAGAAGAAGGCCTGGGCCCTCATCGAGGAGGGCTACGACCCGAGCTTCACCGGCGAGGCCTATGGCTCCGTCTTCTTCCAGAACGCAAATCACAGCGTCCGGGTCACGGACGAGTTCATGAAGGCCGTCGTCGAGGACGGCGACTGGACGACGCACTCGGTCACCACCGGCGAGCCGGTCGACACGTACCGGGCCCGGGACCTCTTCCGGCGGATGGCCGACGCCGCCTGGATCTGCGGCGACCCGGGCATCCAGTACGACACCACGATCAACGACTGGCACACCTCGGCCAACACCGACAAGATCTACGCTTCGAACCCGTGCTCCGAGTACATGTTCCTCAACGACACGGCGTGCAACCTGGCCAGCCTCAACCTCATGAAGTTCGTCCGCGAGGACGGTGAGTTCGACGTCGAGGACTACCGCTACGCGGCCCGGCTCACGATCACGGCCCAGGAGATCCTGGTCGACAACGCCAGCTACCCGACGCCCCGGATCGAGGAGAACTCCCACAAGTTCCGGCCGCTCGGCCTGGGCTACGCCAACCTCGGGGCCCTGCTGATGAGCCGGGGCCTGGCCTACGACTCGGACGAGGGCCGCAACTTCGCCGCGGCCCTGACCGCGATCATGCACGGCGAGGCCTACCGCCAGTCGAGCGTCGTGGCCCGCGATCATGGCGGCCCGTTCCTGATGTACGACGAGAACCGGGCGCCGTTCCTGCGGGTCATCCGGAAGCACCGCGACGCGTCCTACCAGATCCCCAGCGCCGGGGTGCCGCGCGATGTCCAGGACGCGGCCCGGGTCGTCTTCGACGAGGCCCTCGAGCTGGGCGAGAAGCACGGCTACCGGAACGCCCAGGTCACCGTCCTGGCGCCGACCGGCACGATCGCCTTCATGATGGATTGCGACACCACCGGCGTGGAGCCGGACATCGCCCTCATCAAGTACAAGAAGCTCGTCGGCGAGGGCTTCCTCAAGATCGTCAACCAGACGGTTCCGGCGGCGCTCCGCAAGCTCGGCTACTCACCGGACGAGGTCGAGGGCATCCTCGCCTACCTGACCGAGCACGAGACGATCGAGGGCGCGCCGGGCCTCAAGCCCGAGCACCTGCCGGTCTTCGACTGCGCCTTCAAGCCCCAGAACGGGGTCCGGTCCATCCACTACATGGGCCACGTCCGGATGATGGGCGCGATCCAGCCGTTCATCAGCGGCGCGATCTCCAAGACGGTCAACATGCCCGAGGCGGCCACGGCCGAGGAGATCGAGCGGGTCTACCTCGAGGGCTGGAAGCAGGGCCTCAAGGCGATCGCGATCTACCGCGACAACTCGAAGCGGTCGCAGCCGCTCAGCACCGGCAAGAAGAAGGGCACGGACGCGGCGGCTGACGTCGTCGACTCTGTCATCGTCGAGCAGCTGAGGAAGCAGCTCGCGGCGGCCCAGGTCGAGGCGGGCAAGCCGCATCGCCGGCGGCTGCCGGCCGAGAGAACGGCGATGACGCACAAGTTCGACATCGCCGGCCACGAGGGCTACATCACGGTCGGGCTGTACCCCGACGGCCAGCCGGGCGAGATCTTCCTGAAGATGGCCAAGGAGGGGTCCACGGTCTCGGGGCTGATGGACACCTTCGCGACCACGGTGTCGGTGGCGCTCCAGTACGGCGTGCCGCTCAAGGACCTGGTCAACAAGTTCGCCCATGTCCGGTTCGAGCCGAGCGGGTTCACCGGGAACTCGGAGATCCCGATTGCGAAGTCGATCGTGGATTATATCTTCCGGTGGCTGGGGAGCCGGTTCCTCGATGACGACGACAAGGCCAATCTCGGCCTCATCGATCGCGCCGGGTATGAGTCACAGCCGGCCTTCGGCAGTGGCGGGACTCCCGGCCTGCTCGCCGGCTACGGTCCCGGCTCGGCGGACGAGCCGCCGATCGGGACGCGGTCGCCGTCGGCGGCGGCCGGCTCTCCTGCGACGGGGCCGCAACCGGCGTCACCCGCCGGTGAGAGCACGACCGACGACGATCCGCCCACGGCCACAGCCGTCGCAACCACCCCTGCTGAGAAGGGGGAGGGGGACCGTGACGAGCTCACCGTCATCGCCTCGAATGGGCATGCCAATGGGCACGCGGCGGCCAACGGGAATGGGGCCGCGAAGGCCAACGGCAGCGGCGGGATCACGCTGAGCCTCGGCAACACGAAGGTCGCCTTCGCGCTCCAGGGCGACGCGCCGTCGTGCATGGACTGCGGCTCGATCATGGTCCGCAATGGCAGCTGCTACAAGTGCCTGAACTGCGGGAGCACGAGCGGGTGCAGCTGACGATCGGAGCGCAAGAAGGAATAGACATGGCAGGTAAGAAGGCAGGAAGAACCACCAGCAAGAAGGCGGCATCGGCTGCCTCGAAGGTCCTTCGCGACGGCCGAACCAGTAAGAACTCAAAGACCGCTGCAGGGAGCGCCCACAGCCAGCGAGCCCCGAGGAAGAAGTAGAGCCCCGGAACGCCCAATCGATTCTGAGCCCCCGTGGAACCTCGCGATCCTGTGTCTCAGCGCCGCACCGAACGCCGAGACTCCTATGCGGTCAAGCAAGAAAGGCGGGGGCGCCTGTTCGTCGCGATTCGTCGAGCGGATGCCACGTCAATCGATCCTCGACGTGCGACGAGCTATCTCGGGCCGTCGGGTTACCTAACCTACGCGACTCCGCATCGATTTGTGGTCGATGGCGGGCAGATCTGTCGGGTCAAGGTCCGCGCCCAAGAAGGCCTGGGCGCCGAGTTGATCGCAAACCGCCTGGCACACCGGCTTGGGGTTGGCCCTCTAAGTGACCCGATCCACGTCGGCGCAGCTGCGTTGCCCGAGGATGGTCGGCTTGACTCGCTCTTGGGCGTTCAGCTGGGGGTCGTAGAGATCGATCGATGCCTGAACGAGGCTTCGTCACGGACGACCTCTACATTCGCGGTCGACCCGACTGGCGGTGGGCGTTCGGGCCGCGCGATGAAGCCCATCTCGGCGTCGTGTCGACCGCTCGCATGAGCGCGGGCTCGGGGCTCTTCCACGACGTCATCGAGTCGGCCCGGCTGCGGAAGATGGCCACTCGAGACATCGGCGTCCTGTACTTCGGCCTGCCGCTCTCGACCGACCGACGCAGCGTCCTCTACCAGGACATCCTCGGTGTGGACGACCTCGATGCGATGGGCGAGGACTACTGACCGACACGTCCCCGGCTGCGACGAGGGCGAGTTCCGAAGCTTCACGTCGGGGGTCGACGGCACCCGATATCACCAGGCCTCATCGCAGATCGACGACTTCTATGCTGTGACCCGAGAAGGGGAGGTTCCAGCCTTGAAGTGGTCGACGTTGTCGCTGGTGGGAGCGGTCGTCCTGCTCCTGCTTGCCGATGCCCTGGCGTTCCATGACGTCTTCGAGCCGCACACGGTCCGCGACTGGCTGATGCTGGCCGGCTCGATGCTGGTTGTCGTTGGCCTGGCCGACCGCTTCGAGGGACTGCGGCGGATGGCCGGCTCACGTGGCTGACCCCACGCCGTACCTGTTCCTCCCGGGAACCGCCCGTGAGGCCCTGACGTTCTACGGCGCCACCTTTGGCTGTGACGTCCAGCTCCACAGCTACGCGGACTTCGGGCGCACGGACGGGCCGGCCGACGCCATCGCCCACGGCTATCTGACCGGCGGACCGGTCGCATTCTTCGGCGCCGATGCCTCGGGCGACGAAGCGCCGTTCCGGAGCGAGGGCCTGATGCTGTCGCTCCTCGGCACGGCCGATCCGGCCACGCTCCGGACCTGGTTCGCCAGGCTCTCCGATGGCGGGCGGGTCCTGGACGACCTCCAGGCACGGCCGTGGGGCGCCTCGGACGGCCACGTGATCGACCGCTACGGGGTCCGCTGGCTCATCGGGTTCGAGGTCGACGAGACCGCCTGATCGCGAGCCACGGACTCGGCCCACCGTCCGCTCGTCGCTTCGGTCACCAGCGCCCGACGACCCATTGACATCAGCCCGCCGTGCTATATCGTGACGCGATATATCGACTCCCGGCCCTGCAGGAGTGCCTCCGATGAGCGCGAGGTCGCGGTCCAATCGCCGCCGGTCGGCACGGGTCCGAGCCGCGCTGATCGCGGCACTCGTCGCGGGGTCATGCGCGACACCGACCCCGACACGCAGCCCGACGGCCGTGCCACCCGTTTCCAGCTCGACTGGCACCGATTGCACCGCGTTCTCGCCGGACCCGTCCGGCGCGTTCTACGAGCCTGACGGCTTGTCGTATCACGATCCGACGCCGCTCGACTGGCCGACCGGGACGCCGGCCGACGTCGGGCTGGACGCGTCGCTGCTCGAGACAGCGGCGACGAACGCCGCCCTGTCGGCCGATATCCGGAGCCTGCTCGTCGTGCGAGACGGCAAGCTCGTGTTCGAGCGCTACTTCAACGGCAGCGACGCGACCGAGGCCCGCACGATCGCCTCTGCCTCCAAGTCGATCCTGTCCGTCGCCACCGGCATCGCGATCGATGAAGGCCTCCTGGCCCTCGAGTCGCGGATCGACGCGTTCCTGCCGCCCGATGTCGTCGGGGCGCACGGCGACCTCACCATCGAGAACCTGCTGACGATGTCCGGCGGGCTGGCGAACAGCGAGGACGTCGAGTACCTGGCCGACGTCGACGAGGGCAACCTGCCGGCCGACTTCTCGTTCGCCCGCCAGGTCCTGAAGTGGGACAGCGTGGCGCCCGCGGGATCCGAGTTCGCGTATAGCACCGGCCTGACCCAGGTCCTGGCGGCGGTCCTCACCGAGGCCACCGGCGAGTCGCTGTGTGCCTACGTCGCGGACCGCCTGCTCAACCCGCTCGGCATCGACGTCGAGCGGTGGTGGGTCGAACCGGACGGGGCGTTCGCCGGAGGGCACTCCGTGTTCATCACCCCGCGTGAGCTCGCCCGGTTCGGTCAGCTGGTGCTCCAGCATGGGGCTTGGGAGGGCGAGCAGCTCGTGTCCGCCGACTGGCTCGATCAGTCGCTGGCGGAACGCTGGGACCGCGGCTGCCGGCCCGCGATCGGGGCGCACGTGGGCTACGGTTACCTGTGGTGGCTCTACGACGCCGACGGGTTCCAGGTCTGGAACGCCTCCGGGTACGGCGGCCAGGAGGTCTGGATCGCGCCGGATCTCGACCTCGTGATCGTCGTCACCCACGATACGTCCAGGGCCGAGGACCCGGACCACCACCAGGTTCTGCCAGGGGCCGTCGCGAAGGCCGCCGTCTTCCCATTGACCGAGGCGCCGCGCGAACCCCGGTGCCCGCCCCTCGAGCTGCTGGCCCAGACGATGCGGCCGGACGGCAGCGGCCGATCAGCCGTGACCGATTGGCCAGCCGGCGGCCTGGCCACCTCCTGGTCACGCGACGGCTCGCGCCTGGCTATCCAGCTCGACCGGCGCGATCTCAACTTGGAGATCTACACGATCGCGCCAGACGGGACCGACCTCACCCGCCTCACCCGCGACCTCGCCCCCGACGGCCTGCCGGCGTTCTCGCCCGACGGCTCGCGCATCGCGTTCACGCGCGGCAGCCCGTCCACGAGCGACGTGTACCTGGTCGGCAGCGACGGTGCCGGCGAGACCCGGCTGACCGAACTCGACGGCTTCGAGAACTCCCCGACATGGTCGGCCGACGGCACGCGGATCGCCTTCGTCTGGGGCCACGACGCGGTGAACGGCTTCGGCGAGACGGGCGCGCTGTGGGCGATCGATGCCGATGGGTCGAACCGGGTGCTGCTGCTCGATGCGCGGGTGGGCTATCCAGCCTGGTCGCCGGACGGCACCCGCATCGCGCTGGAGCTGCGAGACGACCACCACATCGGCGTGCTCGACCTCGCGACCGGAGCGGTGACCGACCTCGGGGCGGGGTACGTGCCAAAGTGGTCCCCCGATGGCACGCGGATGGCGTTCATCCGGGCCACGGGCGACGCCTTCGACATCTACGTGATGCGCGCCGACGGCACCGGGGTCGTCCAGCTGACCCACGACGCCGCCTTCGACACCTTCCCTATCTGGTCGCCCGACGGCGACACCATCCTGTTCCTGTCGGCGGCCAGCGACTGAACGCGTGCGTGGGCGGCCGGCCTCGTCGTTGGTGGGTCCTCGGACGAGTCCTCGTCTTCTGAGAGCAGCCGGTAGAGCTGCTTGCGAGCGTCGGTCCGGATCCGAGCTGCCTCGCGGTGCGCGGCGGGCGAGCCGATACGGCTGACCTGCATGACGGCCGCCGAATTCGAGCGTCAATCTCATTGACCCGAGCGCGCCCAGAATGGTACGTTGTCAGTCGTCTTACGACTGAGGAATTGGAGTACGGGCCATCCACGTCATCGGATGCGATGTGGGGTCTCAGTCAACCAAGGGCCTTCTTCTCGATGAAGAGGGACGGGTCCTCGCGGAAGCCTCCGCTGCGTATCCGATTTCCTATCCGCATGCGGGGTGGGCAGAGCAGGACCCGCAGGCGTGGATCTCCGCAATCGAGACCGTGATTCCGAGGCTGTTGGCTGACGCGGGAGTCCACCGCGAATTGGTCACCGCGATCGGACTAGCTACACAGGTTGACGGCCTCGTCGCCGTCGACCCGTCGCTTACGCCGCTCGCGCCCGCAATGATCTGGATCGATCGGCGCGCCACCCAGCAGACCACACGGCTGCGTGATTCGCTCGGCGAGGCGTCCGTTCTCCGGACCACCGGTTTGAACATCGATGCCTGCCACGTGGCACCGAAGATCATGTGGTTCCGGGAAGAGCGGCCGGAGTTCCTCGGCCGCACTCGGGCATACCTCCTCCCGGGTTCCTACCTGGTCGCGCAGCTGACCGGCGAGATCGTGGTCGATCACGCCAATGCGTCGTCCACAATGCTGTACGACGTCGAGGCGCGGACATGGTCGCCGACACTGCTCGAGCGGTGCGAACTCGACGCATCCCTCCTCGCCCCGATCCGGTCGGCACTGGAGCCGGCTGGGCACCTTCGTCCGCGTGTCGCGGAGCGATTGGGGCTCGACCCGAGCTGCGTGATCGTCGTGGGGACGGGCGACGAACACGGTGCATGCCTGGGTGCCGGCGCAATCCGCGAGGATGTGATCTGCGACATCACGGGCACGGCTGAGCCGGTCGCGTGCGCCTCCAGCCGAGCAGTCTTCGACCCGACCGGCCTTCTCGAGACGCATGCGCACGCCGATGACCGGTTGTGGCTGATCGAGAACCCGGGGTTCGTGTCGGGCGGCACGGTGCGTTGGCTGCTCGACCTGCTCGGCTGGGACGAGGCGGCCATGGGCGGGGCCGCCGGCGTGCCGGCGGGCAGCGATGGCCTCACCTTCCTTCCGACGCTCGGCGGAGCCACGACACCGAGATGGAACGATCGTGCCCGGGGCGTGATTGCCGGGCTCGCTTTGAGTCACGGGCGCGCGCACATCACGCGGGCCCTGCTCGAGGGCTGTGCATTCGCCCTCCGGGACCTGGTTGACCGACTCGCTGACCTGGGCCTGGGCGGACCCGAGATCCGGGTGGTCGGGGGCGGCGCGCGGAGTGAGCTGTGGCTGCAGATCAAGGCCGATGTCACGGGCAGGGTCGTTCGAACCGTCCAGGCCGACGAGGTAACCGCACTCGGTGCAGCCCTCCTGGCCGGCGTCCAGGCCGGGGTCTTCGTCGATCTGACCGAGGCCGTCGATCGCGTGGCCGTCCTCGATGAGCGTGCGTACGCCCCCGACCCATCGACTCGCGACGTCTACGCCGAGGCGTACGAACGGTATCGGCGGCTGTACGACGCGACCGAGGGACTCCTTGACACCGGTGCGACGCCATGAAGCCCGTCCCCGACATCGACCTTGCCGAGCTCAAGGCGAGCTTCCCGGGTGGAGCCGACGACCCGCTCGGCACGATTGGCCTGGGTCGTGTCGTGATCGGTGACGACGCGCTCGCCGATCTGACCGACGCGACCCTGGCCCTGGTGCCAGCCGGGTCGAGTGTCGTCCTTCTCGCGGACTCGACGCCCATGCGGCGCGGATCCGATGACCTGAAGGCCCTGGTCAGATCGATCCTGGGCGAGACCTTCTCGGTTCGCTATGAGGTCCTGGGGGCGGACCGGCCGGAGCTGCACGCCGACGAGCTCGCCTCGGCCGAAGCCGATCGCGCGATCATCGGGGCGGACTGTGTCGTGACGGTTGGCTCAGGAACCGTGACGGATCTCGGCAAGGACGCCACCTACCGGGCCGGTGGGATTCCCATGGTTGCCGTTCAGACCGCCGTATCCGTGAACGCCTTCTCGGACAACATGGCGGTCCTGACCCGGAGTGGCGTCAAGCGGACGATGCCGTCGCGCTGGCCTGACGCGCTCATCGTGGACCTGGAAACCATCGCGTTCGCTCCGCCCGAGATGAACGCGTCGGGCTACGGGGAGCTGATCTCCATCTACACGGCCCCGGCCGACTGGTACCTGGCCGCGGCACTGGGGATGGACGATGGCTTCGAGCCGCGCGTCCTCGAGATCTTCCGGGAACGGGCCGAGAGGTTCCTCGACATCGGCCGCGACGTCGCCGAACGCCGGCACGAGGGGCTCAGTGAGCTTGCCGGCATGATGACGGTGACCGGCATCTCGATGGGCGTCGCCGGCCGGACGGCGCCCCTCTCGGGGATGGAGCACACGATCAGCCACATGCTCGACATGTCGGCCGAGGCATCGGGGCAGGAGGTCGGGCTCCACGGAGCTCAGGTCGGCGTCGCGGCGGTCATCGCATCCGCCACATGGGATTGGATGCTTCGCGAGTTCGATCCGGCATCACTCGATTCCGATACGGCCCACCCGGATCGAGCCGCGATGGAAGCACGAGTCCGGAAAGCCTTCGGGGACCTCGACCCGACGGGCCAGATGGCGGCGGAGTGCTGGCGTGACTACGAGAAGAAGCTTGTCCGCTGGGAGAGCTGCCGGCCCAGGATCGCGTCGTTCATCCGTGATTGGCCACAACACCGCGCCTTCATCCGGTCCCTGGTCGCACCACCCGGGCGGATCGTCACCGCGCTGTCGGACGCCGGCGCCGCGGTCAGGTTCCAGAGCCTCAAGCCGTCGATCGAACCGGGTCGGGCGCGGTGGGCCATCGAGAACTGCCACCTCATGCGGAATTGATTCACGGTCGTCGATCTGGCGTTCCTGTCCGGGTTGTGGCGGTCGTCGGCGGTCGATGGCCTGCTCGCGACGGTTGAACGCAGCGGAGCCGGGCTGTGACGAGCCTGACTCGCCCGGATCGCATCTACCCGGGGTACGCGTTTGACCTGGACGGTACGGTCTACATCGGGGATGCCCTCGTTCCCGGCGCCGCGGAGACGATCCGCGAGCTGCGGGCTCACGGCGCCGTGGTGGCCTTCATCACCAACAAGCCGCTGGACACGGCCGAGGCGTACGCGTCGAAGCTCTCGGAGCTGGGGGTGCCGGCAACCGAGACGGACGTCGTCACCTCGGTCGAGGCCTTGCGGCAATACCTCCGCACGCACGCGGCGGGCGCGCGCGTCTACGCCATGGCCGAGGACGTCGTGGTTCGCGCGCTCGAGGACGACGGTTGGGCGCTGACGCGAGAGCCGGCGGAGACCGACGTCGTGGTGGTCTCGTTTGACCGCACGTTCGACTACTCGAAGCTCCTCACCGGGTATCGGGCCGTGCGTCGTGGGGCCCGAATCATCGCAACGAACCCCGACCCCGTCTGCCCAACGCCGGACGGCGGCCTCCCCGACTGCGGTGCCATCCTTGCGGCCCTCGAGACGGCCGCTGGCCGACAGGCGGAAGCCATCGTCGGCAAGCCCTCGGTGCACATGGTGGAGGCCGTCCTTGCCCGGTTCGCTCTTGCGCCGGCGGACGTGCTGCTGGTGGGCGACCGTCTCCTCACCGACGTGAGGATGGCCAGCGCGGCCGGGATGCCCTCGGCGCTCGTCCTGAGCGGTGTTACGGCCATCGGGGACCTCGAGTCCGCCGCGCACCAGCCTGACTTCGTCGTGCGGGACGTCCGCGATCTCATCCCGCGTGCCTTGGCTCAGCAGGGCGCTGCCGCGCTACCGGCGCCAGTCTCGCAGCCCGGCGAATTGGAGGTTTCGTGATGGAGTTCATCTTCATGCTCACGTGGCATGACCAGACGGTGCCCAACGCCCTCGAGGTCTATGACGGGATCCGATCGCTGCCGCTTCGCTACGTCGGGTTCAAGGACGTGGGCCAGCCCCCGAGCGTCCTCAAACACCTGGCTGCGGAGATGCATGCCGACGGTCGCCAGGTCATGCTCGAAGTGGTCTCCGAGCGGGCGGACGACGAGCTGCGGAGCGTCGCCGCGGCTCTCGAGATCGGCGTGGACTGGGTCATGGGCGGCACGCATCCCGACGAGGCCCTACGCCTCCTCGAAGGCTCGGGGCTCAAGTACTGCCCGTTCCCGGGCGACGTTCATGGCCACCCGAGCGTCCTGACCGGGTCGATCTCCGACATCGCGGAGAGTGCCCGGTCCCTGACGGCGCGGGAGGGCGTTCATGGCCTGGATCTCCTGGTCTACCGGTATCAGGGCGACTCGGAGCTCCTCGTTCCGGCCGTGCTCGAGGCGGCGACCGGCCCGGTGATCGCGGCCGGCAGCGTCGATTCGGTCGACCGCATCGATTGGCTGGCCGAGCAGGGTATCTGGGCGTTCACGGTCGGCGGCGCGGTCTTCGAGAACCGGTTCCCCGCGAACTCGACCGTCAACGACCAGGTTGCATTCGTCCTCGACGCCACGCAGGCGGCAGCAACGCGGTGAGCGCGGAACCCGGAACCGTGACGGCGAGCCCGGCTGATCGGGCCGACTCAGGTGCGGCCTTCGACGTCGAGGTGGTCGACGTCGTGAAGGAATTCAACGACGTGCGCGCCGTCGCCGGGGTGTCGTTCGAGCTGGAGGCAGGGACGTTCTTCGCCCTGCTCGGGCCCTCGGGCTGCGGCAAGACCACCCTCCTCCGCATGATCGCCGGGTTCGAGGTGCCCACCGCCGGAGACATCCGAATCGCGGGCCGATCGGTCGTGTCGATTCCCGCCTATCGCCGCCACGTGAACATGGTCTTCCAGAACTACGCGCTCTTCCCGCACATGGACGTGGCGGCGAACGTCGGCTACGGGCCACGACGCCGCGGGATGCCCCGGAAGGAACGCGACGTGGCCGTTGAAGCGGCGCTTCAGCTGGTGCGGCTCGACGGATACGGTGGTCGACGGATCTGGGAGCTCTCAGGCGGTCAGCAACAGCGCGTCGCTCTGGCTCGCGCGCTGATCAACCGGCCCACGGTCCTCCTGCTCGACGAGCCGCTCGGGGCCCTCGATCTCAAGCTCCGGCGCGAGATGCAGGGCGAGCTCAAACGCCTGCAGCGAGAGGTCGGCATCACCTTCGTCTACGTCACCCACGATCAGGACGAAGCACTCTCGATGGCCGATCGGATCGCCGTCATGCGGGCAGGTGTGGTCCTGCAGGACGGATCGCCGGCCGAGATCTACGAACAGCCGTCGAATCGCTGGGTCGCCGAGTTCGTGGGCCAGATGAACTTCTTCGAGATCGCGGAAGCCGAGCGGGATTCGACGAGGGCGGGCGGTTGGTCGGTGCGGACCGAACGTGGCGCCCGGGTGATGGCTTCCGGCGAGTGGGGCGGCACCGGTTCTGGCGAGCACGTCGCGGTCGCCATCCGCCCGGAACGGGTGAACGTCCATGCCGGGCCCGTCGACGGGCAGCAGGGCGCCGGGCGAGTCGTCTCTTCGGCCTATCTGGGTGACCAGATCGAAGTCGTCGCCGATTGCCCGGCCCTCGGGATTGTGCAGGCTCGCATCCCGAATGACGGACGAGTCGCCGCCTCGGCATTGAAACCCGGAGAGGAGGTGGTGGTCGACTGGGACCCGGATGCAGCCCGTCTTGTCCCCGCGGGCCCCGCGCGTTGACCGACGACGCGATTCCCGGGGCTGGTGACCAATCGGAGGAGCAAATGCCTGACCGTGAGCTTGAACAACGCGCCGTCTACGGAGATCAACAGCGCCTCAACGAGTTGATCTTTCAGCGTCGCTACAGTCGCCGGCAGTTCCTCGGCGCGAGCGCCCTCGGCGCCGCCTCGTTGGTGCTTGCGGCTTGCGCGCCGAAAGGCAGCACCTCGCCGTCGGCGCCGGCAGCGTCGGCCGATCTCGGCGACACCCTGAACCTCGCCACGTGGTTCAACTATCACGATCCCGCGGACATCCAAGCGTTCACCGACAAGACCGGCGTCGCGGTCAACCTGACGTCGTACGGATCCACCGAAGAGATGGAGGCGAAGCTCCGGGCCGGCAACTCGGGTATCGATGTCGTCGTCCCGAGCAACTACGCCATCGAGGGCTGGGTCAGCGACCAGCTGATCGAGCCAATCGACTATGCCAAGCTGCCGACGTTCACCCGGGCCGATTGGAACGACCGGTTCATGAACCAGGCGTTCGATCCCGGCAACAAGTATTCGCTCCCCAAGAACTGGGGCACGACCGGGATCGCCTACCTCTCAGATGTCTCTGACGAGATCTCGACCTGGAGTCAGTTCTTCGACCTCGCCGGCACGAAGTATCAGGGCAAGGCGATGATCGTCGACCATCAGATCTCGAGCATCGGTTCGGCGGCGGTCGGTCTGGGCTACAGCCTGAACGCCAATGACCCCAACGATCTCGCAGCCATCGAGCAGATGCTCACTGCTCTCAAGCCGAAGCTGTACGCGATCACGAGCGACGTTCAGCCGGCAATGCGCAATGGGGATGCCTGGCTCTCGATCGCGTGGTCGGGGGACGGACTCCAGCTGAATTGCGACACGCCGACCACGACCTACGCCATTGCGGACGACGGCGGGGAGCTCTGGATCGACAGCTACACGGTCGCAGCGGACGCTCCGCACCGAGATGCTGCCTACGCCTTCGTCGACTTCATTCTGTCTCCAGAGATTGCCGCAAAGGAGACTGAGTTCTGCCTCTATCCGCACGCGAACAACAAGGCGACGGCCTTGTTGTCTGATGAGATCAAGAACAACCCGATCATCTACCCGGCTGCGGCGAAGCTGACGAAGCTCGAGTACGCGTCGAGCGAGAGCTACAACAGTCCGGCGCGCGCGGAGATGTGGGCCCGAGTCAAAGCGTCCGCGTAGTGACGGTGGGGCTCGTTCGGATGGGCGGCGGCCGGGGGCATGGGGGAGGGCGTGGTCGTCTTGCGTCCCTCCTCCTGCTTCCGGCCGGCGCCTGGTACTCGATCTTCCTTCTCGCACCCCTCGTGACGCTGGCCGTCGTCTCGTTCGGGATTCGTTCACCCAATGGCGGCTATGAGCCCGCACTCACCGTTGAGCAATATCTGAGCCTGCCCTCCCGCTTCACCCCTCTGATCAATACCATCGGGCTCGGCTTCCTGGGCACCGTGGGGTGCTTCCTCGTCGCGTATCCCCTGGCCTACGGTGTCGCCTCTCGCGGAGGTTCCTGGAAGAGCGTCCTCATGGCGCTCATCGTGGTCCCGATGTGGACGAGCTTCCTGATCCGGACCTACGCCTGGATGTTCCTGCTGGGCTCGAACGGCATCCCGCACGTGCTCGAGAACCTCGGGTTCGGGCATGTCCAGCTGCTGAACACGCCGTTCGCCGTCCTTCTGGGCATCGTCTACAACTATCTGCCGCTGATGGCGCTTCCGATCTATGTCAGCATCGAGCGGATCGATCGGTCATTGCTCGAGGCATCCCGCGACCTCGGGGCAGGGTCGCTCGCGACCTTTCGATCGGTAACGTTGCCGCTCTCCGCTCCCGGCATCATCAGCGGTTGCCTGCTCGTCTTCATCCCGGTCATGGGCGAGTACCTCATCCCCGTCCTCCTCGGTGGCGGGAAGACCTACTTCCTCGGAAACGCCCTCGCCGACCTGTTTCTCCAGTCCCGCAACTGGCCGTTTGGCTCGGCAATCGCGACAACGTTCGTGATCGCCATGCTGATCGTCGTCGCAGGCTACGCTTGGGCAACACGGCGGCTGTCCAGCCCCGGCCGGGAGGGCTCCCTGCTTTGAGTGCGGTTCGCGGTGGGGCTGATCGCGGCGACCGCCTGTGGGCGATCGCTGAGCGTGCGGGGAGAATCATTCTGAGCGGATACACGGCGCTGGTGTATGTGTTCTTGTTCGCCCCGATCGTTGTCGTCGTGGTCTTCGCCTTCAACGCCGGGCGCAGTGCGACCGAGATGACGGGGGTGTCGACCCACTGGTTCTCGACCGCGTGGACCGATCCGTTCGCCCAGCGCGCCCTTCGAAACAGCCTGTTCGTGGCCACCAGCTCAGCCTTGATCGCCACGGTCGCTGGAACCCTGTCAGCGCTCGCGATGCCAACCACCGGCAGGCGGACGCGCGTGGCGATGGAGCAGCTGACGTACATCGCGATCATCGTCCCGGGAATCGTGATCGGGATCGCGACGCTCATCTTCCTTGTGACGATCTTCGGATGGGCCAACGAGTGGGTCGCCTACTTCGCGGGCGACGCTGCGGCTCATCTGGGACTCGGCGTGCACAGCATCATCGCGGCACACACCGTCTTCGCTCTCGCGCTCGTCAACGTGCTGGTTCGCACGAGGATGCGGTCCCTGGACCGGACCTTGACGGAGGCGTCCGAAGATCTCTATGCCTCCCCGTGGCACACGTTCTGGCGGGTAACCTTTCCGCAGCTCTTTGCGGGAATCCTTGCCGGTGCCCTCCTTGCGTTCACGTTCAGCTTCGACGACTTCATCATCGCGTTCTTCACGAGCGGCCAGGATCAAACCCTGCCCATCTTCTTGTTCTCTTCGATCAGGCGCGGCGTGACGCCGGAGGTGAACGCGATTGCGGCGACCCTTCTAGGCGTGACCCTGTCGCTGCTCTTCATCGCCGGTCTGCTCCTTGCCGGTCGTGCACGATGGGCCGTCTCCTCGCGCCTCCGACGCCTCGGAGCGAGGAAGGTGATGGCCCGCAACTCTCGTCAGGTCTCCGCGGATCGATGATCGAGCCACCGCCGCGCCGTCGACGCACGCGACCGCTCCAAGTTGACACGGTCCGCGACGGGCTCCGTCGCTCGATCCTGTCCGGGGAATTCCCGGCTCGGTCGGTGCTCCCCAACGAGACGGCGCTGTGCGATCGGTTCGCGGTCAGCCGCACCACATTACGGGAGGCGGTGCGGGGGCTCGTGGAGGAGGGCTACTTGGTGAGGCATCAAGGGTCAGGCACATTCGTAACCGAGCGCCCCTTGCTGCGCAATTCCCTTGACGTCAACTTCAGCTACACGGCGTACCTCGAGAGCTTGGGTGTCCCGGCAAGCCGGCACGTCCTTTCAGTCCTCCGGATGGAGGCTGGCGACTTCGTGGCGGAGCGGCTACGAATAGCACCGACGGCGACGGTCGTGCAAGTCGAGCGCGTCAGGACCGCGGACGGACGCCCGGCGATCTACTCGATCGACGTGCTCGTCGCTGACGTGGTCGCCGAAGTCGACGACGCAGTCTTCGGAGAGTCTCTCTACTCGTTCCTGGATTCCCTGGGGCACCCGATAGACCACGGCGAGGCCGTGATCGAGGCAGCCGTGGCTGAGGCGCATCTGGCGGCAGTCCTCGACATCGTGACGGGCACGCCCCTTCTTCATCTCGAGCAGGTCGACACCGATGTAACGGGCCGCCGGATTCTGCTCGCGAGGGAATGGTTCGTACCTGACGTCATCGAGCTCCGTTGCTTTCGCCGCGGCCCTGGGATCTCGGCGATGCGGCCCGCGGCGGACAGATGATCGGACCACGGAAGATGAGCACGTCGCCGCGCCACGGCTCTGCGCATTGGCAAATCAGAGTCTCGGCGGAGGGATCCTCGCGGCAACCGAACGACTCTGCGCGGTCAGCTCGCATGCTCGCGCGCCGCCGCGGGCGGCTCCGCGTCCGCCGAGGGACGTCACGGGGTCGTCCTCCGCGCGTTGGCCCGATCCACCAGAAGCCGAAGCCGATCACGAGCTGTCTCCCGCCCCCTCAGCGCCGCCCTCGGCATCGGCGCATCGCCGCGCTCCTCGTGAAGAGGCCGAACCGCTCGACCAGCGTTTCGGGGGACATGACGCACTGGCTGAGGCCGACCCGCGGCCGCGACGCCAGCTGGCCCGAATCGGAGTCAACGGTGACCGTCGAGCCGGTCGCCAGCGCCCCCTTGCCGGCATCGTTGTAAGTTGGGCCGAATGGCAGGCGACGGCCTGCGGCCCCGGATCCACGCTGCGGCCACTGTGGCCGCGTTGAGGGCGGACGGCCGTCGGCATACCGTCACCCAGGCGGATCCAGCTCCGCGGGAGGGTCGAGATGCGATCGAGAACCATCGCAACCCCCGCCGTCATCGTCATCGTGATCCTGGTGGCCGCTGGAGCCCTCCTCGTCTCGGGCTGGACTCCGACGATCCCCGCCGACGCCGCCTCCGCCGTGCTCGCCCGAACGAACCTCGAGGGTCCGGTGCCCTCGGATCCCGGCGACGACATCGATCCCGAAACGGTAGCGATGGCTCCCGTCGGCCAGGCCTGCCTCGATCGGATTGAGCGCTCCGCCGGCTGGCTCGACCTCTGCTGGGAGGCCACCCGGTCACCGGATGCCGATGCGGCGAAGGACTACTACACCCTCCGCGTCTACGGCACGCTCAGCGGCGGCGGGGACGGCGTCCGCTGGTGGACCGTCCGAGCCGATCTGCTGGGCTCGCCCGCCGACGGCGTCTTCGAGGGTTGGCCGGATGGCACGATCGACGGCCCTTGCAGCCAGGTTGTCGTTGACCTACCACCGGGCGGGGTCGGGCCGACCGAAGAACGGATCTGCGGACGAACGGTGGGAGCGAACGACGCCGGACCGTGGGGCCATACCGTGAGCTGGACCTGCGTCGGGTGCGTCCTGGCTGACCACGCCGATCACGGGGTCGTGCTGTACGAGTGGGTCGGCGTCACGGCGGGCACGATCCCGGCTTGGGAGATCGGGGCGGACTTCGGAGGGTGACCGCCGCCCGGGCCTCGCCGCGCGTCCCCTCGGGAGGGGTGGTCGGCTTACGGTTCGATCTGTAGGGAGGCGACGACCGCGTCGAGCTCGGCGATCATGGCCGGGGTGGCGAGCTCCCTGGAATGCCCTGCGTACACGCCGAGGGTCAATCCGTCCACCTCGACGAAGTAGATCGTCACCGAGTCAATGAGGATCATGGTCGGGCCGGACCCTTCGCCACGGGCGGGATCTCGCCACAGCTGGATGGCTGAGTTCGAGCACGTGCTCACGTCGAAGCCGGCCGGCAACGAGAAATCGTAGCGGCGAGCGGGGTAGCCGCCCATTGTCGCGTCGGCGGGGCCGACGGCGCCAAAGGGCGCCTGGTCGGAGAAGGCTGCGGTCGCGGCGCCCGGAGTACCGATGTCGACGCCCGTGCCCGCCCAGTGGCAGGCGCCGGGGTACACCTGGCTCACCACGGTGATTTCGAGCTGGACCGCCCCACCTCCGAGGCAGCCCTCGTCCTCCAGGTGGAAATCGTCTGCCAGGCCATGCCAGGTGGTCGGTGTCGTGGCGGTCACCAGGACGCTCCCGAAGCGGCCGCCATACGTTCCCGGTTCGAGGGTACAGAAATACGGTTGGGTCACTTCGAACGCCGGAAACGTCGCCGGCGCGAGCGTCGCCGGGGCGGGCGTCGCCGGCGGTTGCGACTCCGGCGGTTGCGACTCCGGCAGTTGCGATTCCGGCGGTCGCGGTGCCGTTGATTCCGTCGCCAGCCCAAGCCCTCGGTCGTATCGCACGGATCCCCAGTAGGTGTTGAGATACGTGTCCGTGGCCGGGCTCTGGGTCCCCCCGTGCCCCTCGCCGCGGAGCCCCGCGTAGGCGCCCGTCCCGCCGGTGATCACCCAGGAGAACGACTCGGTCCCCGTCTCGAGGTCGGCGTGGATCTCGAGCGTGGCGGTGAACGTGCCGCTCCCGTCGTCGCAGGCAAGCTGCTTTGGGACCGTGAAGTCGACCAACTCGCCGCGCCCAACCGCCCCGGAGTCGATTTCGACGAGATCCGTTACGACGCCGCCGCGGCACACCATCCCTCGCTCGCTGGCAGCGCCTGACGTCTCGAACGTGCCGATGTTCGCTCCGGATGGGGCGTCGATCATCGAGGACGAGATGATGACGGGCTCCAGGCCGAGATCCTGGGCCCGGAACCAGGTGAGCCCCATGTCGTCGGTCAGGGTGTCGGTGGCCTCGTCGTAGTCGTAGAACCCGGGCCCGACGTCCACGATCATCAGGCCGCACCCGCCGCCGTCGGGAAACGAGAAGGCGAGGCGGCTGCCGAGTACCCGGCCGTTGCCGTCGGCCTTGAACAACTTGACCACGTCGAGGTCGCATGCGCCACCGGTCGACAGATCGTCCTCGAAGTGCACCGTGGGCGTCACTCCGGCGCCCACGATGAGGGTCTGCCTGCTCCCATCTCCGGGGTCGGTCGAGGTCCAGGTGTCCTCGAAGACGGTGCTCGCGGATGGCTTGCCGCCGCCGGCGAGGATCGTCGCCGCAAGCATCGCGCCGATCAGGGCGAGGGCGATCAGCCCGTATCGGAGCGCCGCGGACGGGAACGGGCCGATCCGCCCGGGATCCCATGTCAGCCGGGCGACGAGAGGATGACGCTGGCCCGTGACGGCAACGCCATCGACGATCGCGGCGAGCTGGCCGTCGGCCGGGCGCTCGTCCGCCATCTCCAGCAGCTGGTGTCGAAGCTCGGCCGAGAACCTGTCGTTCATCATGCGAATCGCTCCCCCATCCGGGACGGCTCGCGATCGTCGGCGTCGATGGCGGCTCGCAGCGCCTGGGTCGCCCGGTTGAGTCGGGACTTCGTCGTCCCGAGCGGGACGCCCATCGCCTGCGCGGCATCTGCGAGCGGCAGGTCGAGGTAGTAGACGAGGACCACCGCGGCGCGTTGCTCGGCCGGGAGGCGAGCCAGCCCGCGCTCGAGCTGGTCGTGGAGGTCGAGGTGTCGCTCGAGTCCCGCGACGGCCGGCTCATCGCCGGGGGTCAGGCGGATCTCGACCGCGTCGACCCGCTTCCTGCGCCGGGACCCGTTGAAGCAGGCCCGGACCAGCAACCGTCGGATCCAGGCATCGAACTTGTCTGGGTCCCGCAGCCCGGGCAGCGACCGCCAGACTTCGATGCACGCGTCCTGGACGGCATCCTGGGCGGCGTACTCGTCCCGCAGGATCATCCGCGCGATCGCGGTGAGCCGCCCGATCGATCGCGCCACGAGCTCCGAGAAGGCATCTCGATCGCCCTCCCTCGCCCGGACCACGAGATCCCGCACCGTCCACCACCCGCCTTGCCGCGGCGTCCTGCCGCGCTGCCAATGATGTGCTCTGCTCGCGGCCCAAAGGTTCCACATTCGGGGGCCCGTGACGAGATGGAACGTTCGGCACTCCCCGCGCTGCTGGGTCGGATCGACCGATCCGGCGCAGTGGGCTGAACCTCAGGCTTGGGCGTCTGCCTCGCTCGCCGGCTCGTCGTCCTCGGAGAGCAGCCGGTACATCTGCTTGCGGGCGTCGGTCAGGATTCGGGTCGCTTCCTGGCGTGCCTGGGGGGTGCCGACGCGATAGACCTGGATGACCGCGGCGGCGAGCTGCATCGCCAGCTGGCGCATGTCGTGGCCCGGCTCGTCATCCGCGTCGCCCCAGGGCGCTCTGGTGGGGTTCTCGGCGGATGCCTGGCGGCCCTCCTCGGTGAGGGTGTAGACGCGGCGGCCGTCGACGTCCTCGCCGGTGACGAGGCCCTCGTCGGACAGCTGCTGGAGGGTCGGGTAGATCGAGCCGGCGCTCGGGCGCCAGCGCCCCCCGCTCTGCGCCTCCAGCTCCCGGATGAGCTCGTAGCCGTGCATCGGCCGCTGGGCGAGCGCGGCGAGGATCAGGGGGCGAACCTCGCCCCGGCGAATCGGGCCGTGGCGGCCGGCCCGGAGCAGGTCACCGAAGCCGGGCTCGTGGCGGCCATGGCCATGCCCGAAGTTGCGGCGAAGCTCCTGGCGGAGCTGACGACCCATGTCGAAGGGGTCTGCGTTGCGGCGCGGTCGGGCGCCGGAATGGTGGTCATTGAACATCTCGATGATGGTTCTCCTGAGCATGCGGTGAGCGTCTGACGTGCGCTCACGTCGCATCACGATATATCGTGATACTACGCCTGTCAAGCTCGGGCCCGCCGACGATCGAGGGGCTCGAGGCCTGTGCCCCGGTCCTCGAGCTTCTCCGCGCCGACGACCGCTGAGCGGGTCGGCGACGACGGCTGAACGGCGCGACGACGCGACGTTCCTGCGCCGCTTGATAGTGTCTCCGGCAACCGAGGAGGAGAGGCGTGCCCCGGATCGAACTGAACGGCGTGGACACGTACTACGAGGTCGACGGGCCCGAGGACGGCGAGCCGGTCGTCCTGCTGCACGGTGGCTTCGTCACGATCGAGTCCTGGCGGCCGCAGCGGGCGGCGCTGGCGGGGCGCTACCGCCTGTATCTGCCGGAGCGACGCGGCCACGGCCGGACGCCGGATGTCAAGGGACCGCTGACCTACCGCGGGATGGCCGACGATACGATCGCGTTCCTGGACGACCTGGGGCTGTCGAGCGCGCACCTCGTCGGCTGGAGCGACGGCGGGATCGTCGGCCTCGAAGTGGCGCTGGCGCGGCCGGACCTTGCCCGCTCGCTCGTCCTCGTGGGCGCGGCCGCCAACGTCGACGGCTGGACCGAGGATTCGCGCGCCGATGCCGCGTCGACGACCCCGGACTCTCTGCCGCCATTCATCCGCGAGGCCTACGATCGCCTGTCGCCCGATGGGCCCGACCACTTCCCGATCGTCGTCGAGCGGCTCGTCGCCGAGTGGCGGACCCAGCCGCGTCACGAACTCGCGGAGCTCGCCCGGATCGGGGCGCCAGCGCTGATCCTCATCGGCGACCGCGACGGTGTGACGATCGAGCACGCCGCCGCGATCCGGCGCGCGATCCCGGACGCTCGACTCGCGGTCCTCCCCAAGGCCGACCACTTCCTGCTCTTTGAGCACGCCGACCTGGCGAACCGCCTGATCCTCGACTTCCTCGGTTCGATCAGCGGGACGCCGGCTCGACTCCGGTGAGGGAGAGCCGCCGCAACCGATCCGGGCGCAGGACGAAGTCGAGCTCGACGATGCGATCGCCACGGATCGTGGCGCTGACGATCGCGTAGGGCCGGCCGTTCGAGTAGACGACTGCGCCGGCGCCGCCGTTGACGATCGCCGGCCGGGCCCCGCCGGCGAGGCGGCGGAAGGCCATCGCCTGGGCCGCGACGGCCGGGGCGCCGCGGACTTCCCGGACACCGCCGAAGGGCCCGGTCGCGGCGGCCGTGTCGGCCCGGACGACCACGTCCGGGTCGAGGATCCGCAGCAGCGCCTCGAAGTCGCCGGCCTGGGAGGCCGCGATGAACGCGTCGACGAGCTCGCGCTGGCGCGCGAGCGGCACGTCCGACGACGTCGGGCCGGCGCCCCGGATCCGCTGGCGCGCCCGGCTCGCGAGCTTCCGCGCCGCGGTCGGCGTCCGCTCGACGATCGGGGCGATGTCATCGAACGGCAGCCCGAAGGTGTCGTGGAGCACGAACGCGATCCGCTCCGGGGGCGGCAGCCGGTCGAGGACGATGAGCATCGCCATTCCGACGGCGTCGGCGAGGAGGGCCTGCCGCTCGGGGTCCGCCGATCGAGCGCTGCCGACCCCGCCCGACGCGGCCGGCTCCAGGCTCGTCACGATCGGCTCGGGCAGCTCCAGGCCCATCAGGTCCTCGCGCCCGGCCGCCCGGGCCCGAAGCCGATCGAGGCACAGACGGGCAACGATCGTCGTCAACCAGCCACCGAGGTTGTCCACCACGGACGCGTCGGCGCGGCTCGCCCGCAACCAGGCGTCCTGGACGGTGTCCTCCGCCTCGGCGAGCGAGCCGAGCATCCGGTAGGCCACGGCGCGCAGGTGGGCGCGGTGCTCCTCGAAGCGCGCGGCGAGCCAGGCCTGGTCCGTCATGTCGTCGCTCATCTGGTCGGTCACGTCCTCGGGTCAGGGTCCGTCACTTGATTGACGGCCGCAACCGCGGCCGATGTGACCGAGGACTCCCATGACCACCGCTCCTGCCTTCGTCCGAGCCTCAAATCCCCTCACCCGCCGGTTCCTCCGCCTCGGCCTGCCGATGGGCCCGAACGTCCTGCTCACCGTCCGCGGCCGGACGTCCGGGCTGCCGAGGTCGGCGCCGGTCGCGATCGCCGAGTTCGAGGGCCGGCGCTGGATCATCGCCGCGTACGGCGATGTCCAGTGGGTCCGCAACCTCCGCGCCGCCGGCGTCGGCGCGATCCGCCGGGGCGGCCGGACCGAGGCCATCACCGCGACCGAGCTGTCGCCCGACGAGGCGATCGCCTTCTACGCCGAGACGCTGCCCGCGTTCGTGCGATCGCTCCCGTGGTTCGGCCGAGCGTTCGTCCGGCTGCTGTTCTCCGTCGCCGACCCGGCCGTCCTGGACGACCCGATCGCCGCGGCCGCCCGTCACCCGGTCTTCGAGCTGCATCCCGCCGGGTGACGGCGCCCGGGCGAGCAGGCCGAGTACGAGCGGATCACCACCACGCTCTTCGATGCGGTCCTGGCCGCCGTGGCCGCGGCGAACCCAGATGACCCGTCTGAGCGGCCCGCGCCCGCTGACCCTCGGTCTCCCCGGGCCTTCGGGAACCAGCGAGAATCGGCCGTTGTGGCCGGCGCGCGCCGTGGCAAGATGCGCGGATGCAAACGGGGCCCGAGGTCACGGACATCATCCGCCAGCACGGTGGCCAGCCAGGGCCGCCGGAAGCGCCATTGCCCGCCCGCCTCGACCTCGAGGAGCTCGCAGCTGAGGCCGAGACGACGCCGGAGCGCATCCGGCAGCTGATCGAGATCGGCGCGATCGCGCCGGGTCCGGACGGCGGCTTCGACCGCGGCGATGTCATCCGAGCGCGCGTCGTGGCGGCGTACGAGGCCGAGGGCTTCTCGCTCGAGCAGATGCGGACCGCGATCCGTGAGCACCTGATCGCGCTCGACTCGGTGCCCCTCTTCTACCCGGACCCGAGCCCTCGGACCGGGCGGACATTCGGCGAGTTCGGGGCGGAGCTCGGGCCGCGGGGGGAGCTCCTGGGGTCGATCCTCGGGGCGATGGGCCTGTCCGCGCCGGCGCCCGACGCGCCGACCCGCGGCGCAGAGGAGGCCGTGCTGCAGCAGCTGATCGAGGGCTGGTCGTCCGTCGATGAGGCGTACACCCTGCGGGCGGCGCGGATCTTCGGCGATGCGGCGCGACGGGCCGCCGAGGGCTGGGTCGCCCTGTTCGCCGAGGGCATCAGCGAGCCGATCGAGTCGGACTTCACGACCCTCGACGACGTCGTGGCCCGGCTCCTTCGCCCGGCGGCGATCCTCTCGCCGCTCAGCCCCAGGCTCCTGGCATGGCTCCTGGAACGCCACATGGAACGGACGATGAACGACCTCAACATCGCCCGGATCGAGCGTCGCCTCGAGCAGCGCGGCCTCATCCCGTCCAGACCGGCCCACCCGCCGGCGGTCGCCTTCGTCGACATGAGCGGCTACACCCGCATGACCCTCGAGCGTGGGGACGAGCAGGGCGCCCGGTCGTCGGTACGGCTCGGCGAGCTGGCCGACACGGTCGTGCGACGGCGCGGCGGACGGGTGATGAAGCTCCTGGGTGACGGCGTGCTGCTGTTGTTTGACGCGCCATGCGCAGCGATCGAGGCCGTGACGGATCTCTCCCGGTTGATGGTCCGGGCCGGCCTGCCCGCAGCGCATGCCGGGATCCACGCCGGCCCGGTCGTCGAGCGGGACGGTGACGTCTTCGGGACGACCGTCAACATGGCCTCCCGGATCGCCGCCCACGCGCCCGCCGGGTCGATTCTCGTGAGCGACTCGGTCGTGGCGGCGTGCCCCGAGCACGGGGGCCGATTCGAGCGCCTCGGCGACGTCGTGGTCCGCGGCATCACGGAGCCGGTCACGCTTTGCCGCTGGGGGCCGCTGCCGCCTTCCGCCGGCTCGTCGGTCTGACGGGCGCGATCGAAACGGCGGCGCATGACCCGGAGGCCGGTCGGCCCGTGGGTGACGCGTCTCCGGCTCGTGTCGGATGATGCTTGGGATGGACCAACGAACCGCGGAGCCGCGCTCGGCCGGCGGCGGCAGCCTCGGCCCGGCGCTTCAGGTCGAGCACCTGTCGAAGCGGTTCGGAGAACGCGATGCATTTGCCGATGTGTCGTTCGAGGTCGGGCGCGGCGAGGTGTTCGGGTTCCTCGGGCCGAATGGCGCGGGAAAGACGACGACGGTCCGGACCCTCGGAACGTTGATCGAGCCGACGGCGGGCTCGGCGACGGTCGCGGGGTTGCCTCTGACGCTGGGAAACGGCGTCGAGATCCGGCGGCGGATCGCGATCATGCCGGAGTCGCCGGGGCTGTACCTGCGCCTGAGCGTGCTCGAGAACCTCGAGTGCTTCGCGGATCTCTACGAGCTCGATGACCCCGCCGGGCGGATCGATCGGGCCCTCGCTTCGGTCAACCTCGTCGACCGGGCCCGGGACACGTGCGGGACGCTGTCCAAGGGGCTCCGCCAGCGGGTCGCGCTGGCCCGGGCGCTCCTCAGCGACGCGGAGGTGCTGTTCCTCGACGAGCCGACCTCGGGGCTCGACCCGGTCGCGACCCGCGAGGTCCACGAGCTGATCGCCGGCCTGCGCGAGCGCGGGGTGACGATCTTCGTGACGACCCACCGGCTCGAGGAGGCCGAGCGGCTCTGCGATCGGGTCGCGATCCTCAACACGACGCTCCGCACGATCGGCCGGCCCGACGAGCTCCGCGACCGCCTCTTCACCAGGACGCTCACCATCCGGACCGTCGCTCCGCTGGCGGAGCCGGACCGGGTCCTGGCCGGGCTCCCCGCCGTCGACGGCTGGCACGCGGACGGCCCCGGGACGTATGTCCTGGCTGTCTCGGACCCGGCGGTCGCGGCGCCGGCCGCCACCCGGGCGCTGGTCGGCGTCGGCGCCGACGTCCTGTCGATCGGCGAGTCGCGCCACTCGCTCGAGGACGTCTACTTCGAGCTCATCGACGAGGACGTCGAGGCGCGAGGGCCCCGGGCATGAGCTGGCGGCGGATCCGGGCGATCGTCCGCAAGGAGCTCCGGGAGTACCGGCGGAACCGTTCTCTCCTCGCGGCGATGGCGATCTTCCCGCTCATCTTCCTCATCCAGCCGCTCGCGATCATGCTCTCGGTTCCGGCCTCCTCGGCGAGCGAGCTCGCCAGGTACCACTTCCTCCTCTACATGCTCGGCGTGCCGGTGCTCGTGCCGGCGACGATGGCCGCGACGGCGGTGGCCGGCGAGCGGCAGCAGGGCAGCCTCGAACCGGTGCTGACCACCCCGATCCGCCGCGAGGAGCTGGTGGTGGCCAAGGCCCTGGCGGTGCTGGCGCCGTCGGTGGCGATCGCCTTCATCGTGTACGGAGTCTTCCTCGTCGTCGCCGTGCCGCTGGCCCAGCCACAGGTCGCGCCGGCGATCCTCCGGACCCCGGACGTCGTCGTCCAGGTCCTGGCCACGCCGCTGCTCGCCCTGCTGACGACCTGGGTCGGGATCGCGATCTCGACCCGGGCCAGCGATCTCCGGGTCGCCCAGCAGCTCAGCCTCCTCGGCGTCCTGCCGGTGCTCCTGGTGACCTCGCTCATCGCCTTCGACGTCATCCACGCCACGCTCGGCCTCGGGCTGGCCCTGTTCGCGGTGCTCGTCGTCGTCGACGCCCTCGGTTGGCGGCTCGTGTCCCGGCTGTTCGACCGCGAGCGCCTCATCACCGGGACGAGGTGAGCCAGGCGAGGATCCCGGTCCCGAGCCAGCCGGCGACCTCCCGCCTCGCGGCCCGCGGCAGTAGGCTCGCCGAATGCGCCTGATCTCGACCGCCTTCCTCACCCTCGACGGGGTCATGGAAGCCCCAGGGCACGACGAGCATCGCGATGGTCGCAACGCCTGGGCGCTGCGGCTCCAGGACGCCGAGAACGAGGCCTGGAACCAGCAGCAGATCCTGGACGCGGATGCGATCCTCCTCGGCCGGAAGACCTACCAGCTCTGGGCCGCCTTCTGGCCGACGGCTCCGGCCAGCCTCCTGAAGACCCGCCTCGACGAGATCCCGAAGTACGTGGTCTCGCGGACGCTCCGTCGGGCCGACTGGACGAACACGACGATCCTCTCGGGTGACGCCGCGGCCGACGTCGAGGGGCTCAAGGCCCGCGAGGCCGGCGACCTGGTGATGTACGGCAGCGCCGATCTCACGAATGCGCTCCTGGCTCACGACCTGATCGACGAGTACCGCCTCCTCGTCTTCCCGGTCGTGCTCGGCAGCGGCAAGCATCTCTTCGCCGATCGGATCGCGACCCGCCACCTGGCCTTGGTCAGCACGCGGACATTCGCTACCGGCGTCGTGCTGCTGACGTATCGCCGAGAGCTCGAGGTACCGACCAGCCCGTACGTCGAGGAGTACAGCTGGACAGACGAGCAGATCCGCTCGTTCGAGGCCGCCCAGAACGCCGACCGCATCCTGGCCACCGTCCTGTTCACCGACATCGTCGATTCCACCGCCCGCGCCGCGAGCATGGGCGACCGCCCCTGGCGCGAGCTCGTCGATCGGCAGTACGAGATCGCCCGTGGCGAAGTCGGGCGCTGGCTGGGCCGCCACGTCGAGAGCACCGGCGACGGGATCATGGCGGTCTTCGACACGCCCACCCGGGCCCTCCAGTGCGCATTCGGCCTGCAGCGAGCGCTGTCGGATCTCGATCTCCGGATCCGGGCCGGGGTCCATACCGGCGAGATCCAGCGCCGGGACACCGGCTTCGGCGGGATCGGCGTCCACATCGGGGCCCGCGTCGCCGCCCAGGCCGGGGCCGGTCAGGTTCTCGTCACGAGCACGGTTCGGGACCTGACGTTCGGGACCGGCTTCACCTTCCGGTCGATCGGCTCATTCACGCTGAAGGGCGTCCCGGGCGATTGGGAGCTGCTGGAGGCGTCGATCCCGTCGGGCCTCTGAGATCTCGACGGCACCGGCGCCCCGGGGGTGCGGCGGCGGCGCTTCACGAACGAACTCGGCTGGCCTCGCGCCAGGAGCGCATCGAGAGGGAGCTGGGGGCCGGCCAGGGGGCACCCGGGCGGGCGATGCCGAACCCCTGGGCCAGGATCGGAAACCCGGTCTCGGTCAGGACGGTGAGGTCGCTCGGGTCCTCGACGCCTTCGGCGACGAGCGTCGCCCCGATCTCGGTCGTGAAGCCGTTGATCGCGCGCAGGAAGGCTCGCAGCGTCTCGCGGCTGCCCATCCCGCGAATGAGCGTGGCATCGAGCTTCACGAACGTCGGCTGGAGCTCGATCACGTGGCGCATCGAGGCGAAGCCGGCGCCGGCGTCGTCGACCCCGAAGCGCACGCCACGCCGGACATAGGGGGCCATCGCCCGCCGCAACGCCCGGTAGTCGCGGACGGCCTCGTCCTCGGTCAGCTCGATGACGAGCGAGGAGGGGTCGGCCTCGGCGAACGCCGCGACCACCTCCTCGTGGGCGAGGTACTGGGGACTGACGTTCACCGACAGGAACGTGCCGGGCGGGAGGCCGGTATCTCCGGCGGCGCCGAGGATCCGCCGGATCGCGTGCGCCTGGAGCTCGGCGCCGAGGCCGAAACGGGTCGCCTCCGCGAACCACGCGTTCGGCGGCCGCCGCGGGACGACGGCGAATCGGCTGAAGCCCTCGTAGCCAACGATCGTGCCGCTGGCCAGCGACAGGATCGGCTGGAACACCGGCCGCAGAGACGCTGGATCCTGGAGCACCGCCGCGAGCAGCCGGACGACGTGCTGCCTCGTTCGCGCGGGCTCGGCTGACAGCACGCTACTGATCGCGCCCTCCAGTGATGCGTCTGGCTGCTCGAGGTCAAGCATAACTGTACTTCATGGCACCGCGTGGACGAGTCCTCGATCGATCCGGGTGATCCCGATGGTGTCGGGCACGCGCGCCGAGCCGGCGCGGCCGGGCTCAGACGACTCGGAGCGCCTCGCGGAGGAGGGTTGCGGCTCGTTCATGCTGGCCCATCTCGGTCAGGACGTCCGCCCATTCGCCGATGGCGTCGCGGATGAGGCCCGGTCGCATCGAGCCGCGGGCCAGCGCAACCGCCCGTTCATAGAGCGGGGCGGCCGCCCCCGGGTTCTGAAGGGCTCGATCAGCCCGGGCCAGCGCCAGGAGGGCGCCGACGGTCGCCTTCTCGTTCTTGGTCTCCTCGGCCAGGTCGAGGGCCTCGGCGGCGAGGTCTCGAGCACCGCTCTGGTCGCCGGCGGCGAACGCGATCTGCGAGCGTGTCTCCAGGACGTGCGCCAGGTAGCGGCGATCCGCGAGCTTCTCGAACCGGGCCTGCGAGCTCGTGGCGAACTCGGCGGCCCTGGCCAGGTTGCCGACGGCCAGGAACGAGAGCGCGAGGTCGTTCTCGAGCGACGCGGTCCCGAGGTCGAACGTGGATCCCCGGTACAGCGCCAGGCTCGCGATCCCTGTTCGGATGGCGGCCTCGAAGTCGCCGGTCTCCCGATAGCTGTACGCGAGGTCGTACAGGAACGTCGCCCGCCGATGATCGTCGAGCAATTCGGCCAGCGCCCGAACCTCCTCGAGATAGGCAAGGGCGATCTCGTGGCGCCCATCCCGCGAGGCCGTGCTCGACAGGGCCATGACCAGGCGCAGCTCGAAGTCGGGCTCGACGCGCAGGCCAGCCCGAACTCGTTCGAGGATGTCGCGGAAGATGGACGCGGCCTCGACCGTGTTGCCCTGGGCGTACTCGCCGGCGGCGAGCCAGTAGCGGGCGATCGCAGCGTCGGCGTCCCGGCCGAGCGACGTGAAGATGTGGGCCGCCTCGGCCCCGGCGGCGGATGCGTCCGCGCCGCGGTCCAGCGCGGCGAGCGCCTCGGACAGGCCGCGGAGGAGCTCGGCCCGGGTTTCGCGGCCTGGGGCCTGTTCGAGGAGGTCGCGGTAGCCGTCCGCGGCGGCCTGCCATCGGCCCGAGGCCAGGTCGAGATCGACCTCGAGCCGCCGCCACGAGGCCGGCTCGTCGTCGAGGAAGCGGCTGGCCGCGATGCCGAGGCGACCCGCGAAGAAGTTCAGGGCGGCCATCGACGGCTTGCTGTGGCCGGTTTCGAGGGCGCTCACGTAGGCCTTCGTGTACCGCCCGGCCGCGAGCTGCGACTGGGTCAGGCCCGCCGCGCTGCGCGCCCGCCGGAGGCGCTCGCCGATCCGGCGGGCCAACGGGGTGTCGTCAGCGACGACCCGATGACGTCGGGTCGTGGTTGCCCCCGGGGAGCTGGGTTGGGGTGGCCGCGCTGCCATGACCGCCAGTGTACTCCGGAGTCTCTACGCCGTTGACTCCGTCGACGAGATCGCCGACCCCGGTGCCGAGCCGCGAGGCGAACAGCCAGAGCGACCCGAGCGAGGGAAGCGCCTGCCCTTTCTCGACGGCCGACACGAACCCACGCGACAGGGGCGCGGCGAGCTGCGACTGGGTCATCCCGATCGCCAGGCGTCGGGCCTTGACGCGTCGCCCCACTTCCCACGCTGCGGCCGAGCCGGCGCCGACGTGGAGATGTTTAGCAATACTTGACTTCCCCATGCTGGAACCGTAGCATCACTGGTGGTTGCAGGCAATGCGGCCGCCGTCTTGAGCCCGGACGGGCCCCTCGGAGAGAAAGGGGTCTGTCCAATGCTTCGTCGCTTCCGGATTTCGCGTCCGATCGTCACCTCCTGGATCATCGGGACCGCCATCGCCCTGATGTCGGCCGCCGTCGCCCTCGCCGATGGAGGCGGCACCCCGATCGCCCACTGAGACCGTAAAGCCGCTCCAAACACTGAACCAGGTTGGCCCATCCGGGCACCAAGACCACACGCGTTGCCAACGCGGGGGAGCCAGGTTGGGGGAAACCCAGGGAGTGGCGCCCGGCTCACTCCCGACGGAGATCGAGGTCGTCACCGGCGAGTGCTCGCAGCGCATTCGAGGGTCGGCCGCCTGCCGAACGCTCACCGTGGCCGCAGAGGCACGCGTAGACTCGATGAGCGGTGAACAGCAGGCAGGTGTCAGCGCCGTGAGGCATGCCCAGGCACTGCCACCACTCGACCGGATCCTCGAGGCGCTCATCGCGGATCTCCGGTCCGCCCTCGACGCCGAGCTGGTCGGCGCCTACCTGTATGGGAGTGCGGTCAGCGGTGGCTTCGATCCCGAGCTGAGCGACCTCGACCTCGTCGTGACGACCGAGCGATCCGTCGAATTCGACCCCGCAGGCGGTCTTCGCCGGGATCATCGAGCGGCTCCAGCAGCGCGAGCCGGATTGGGCCGATCGGCTCGACATCGTCTTCATCGGACACCGAACGCTGGCCGACTTCCGGTCGGGGGGGCCGTTCCTGGAGATCAGCCACCCGCTGCCGCTCCGGCGTCTTGCGCGGGCCGACGACTGGCTCGAGACCTGGTTCCTGGTCCGCGACGCCGATCGGGCCCTCGTCGGCCCCGCGCCGTCGACGCTGATCCCGACAATCGAGGCGCGGGAGTTCCTGGCGACCATCGTCGGGCGTCTCGACGACTTCGTCGCTGCGCCGCGCGATGACGCGCCCGACGGCCTTCTCGCCTATCGGCTCCTGACCCTGTGTCGATTGCTCCGTTCGCTCGAGTCCGGGGCCCTGTGCACCAAGGAGCAAGGGGCGGCCTGGGTCATCGACCGGCTGCCCGAGCATGCGCCCCTCGTCCGCGCCGCGCTGGAGGTCCGGAGCAGCCACGAGCGCCGCCGCTTCACGGCTGCCGAACGGGCCGCCGCACCGGCAGTCCTCGAGCTCCTGGCCGAGCGAGCCCGGGCCGTCGCAGCGAGGGCTTGACATTGCCTTCATACAACCATATGGTTGTATCCATGCAGATCGCGCCGGCCGACTTCGACCGCCTCTTCGGTGCCCTCTCCGATGCCACGCGGCGTGACATCGTGCGTCGGGCCATCGACGGCGGCGAGGGCGTGGCGGAGCTGGCCGGCCACTACCGGATGAGCTTCGCGGCGGTGCAGAAGCACGTCGCGATCCTCGAGCGGGCGGGGCTGGTCGCGAAGGATCGGGACGGCCGCCGCAAGGTCGTCCACACGAACCTCGAGGGGCTGCGCGTGGCGCGACGCCTGCTCGACCAATACGAGGAACTGTGGCGCGGGCGGATCGACCGGATGACCGAGCTCGTCGCCGAGGACACGAACATGGAGGACCCGGACCGATGACCGTCACCGCCGTCCGCAAGGACGCCGAGAGCTTGACCATGACCCTCGACGCGGAGTTCGAGGCCCCGCCGGACCGCGTCTGGCAGCTGTGGGCCGACCCGCGCCAGCTCGAGCGGTGGTGGGGCCCGCCGACCTACCCCGCCACGGTGACCGCCCACGACTTCCGCCCGGGCGGGCGCGTCGAGTACCACATGACCGGCCCCAGCGGCGACCAGCCGCACGCCTACTGGGAGATCGTCGAGATCGATCCGCCGCGCCGGCTCGTCGTCCGCGACGGCTTCGCCAACGCCGACGGCACCCCGAACTCCGACATGCCGCTCAACGAGTTCGTGGTCACGATCACCGAGCTCGGCAGCGGCAGGACCCGGATGTCGATCGCGAGCGTCTTCCCCGACACCTCGGCCATGGAGCAGCTCCTGGCCATGGGCATGGAGGAAGGCCTGACCCAGGCGGTCGGCCAGATCGACGCGATCCTGGCCGAAGGGAAGACGTCGGCCGCGAGGCGATGAGTTCCGGCTCCCGCGAACCGTCTCCAGACCATCGAGAGCCAGAGAGGAGCGTCCCATGACCGCACCGACGTCCGCCACGACCGAGCCCACCAGCCACACCCTGGACGTCCCCGGGGCAAGGCTGACCTACGACGTCCGCCGCAACGACGCCAGCCCGAAGCCGATCCTCGTCCTCATCGGCTCGCCGATGGGCGCCGGAGGGTTCGTCACCCTGGCCGGCCACTTCACCGATCGCACGGTGGTCACCTACGACCCGCGGGGCGTCGAACGAAGCTCGAAGGCTGATCCCGGCAGCGAGTCGACGCCGGACCAGCACGCCGACGACCTCCATCGGATCATCGAGGCGATCGGGGGCGGCCCGGTCGACCTCTTCGCCAGCAGCGGCGGCGCGGTGAACGCGCTGGCCCTCGTGGCCAGGCACCCGGGCGATGTCCGGTCGCTCGTCGCCCACGAGCCCCCCGCCGCCAGCGCGCTGCCGGACCGCGAACTGGTGCTCGCGGCGTGTCGGGACATCCGTGACACCTATCAGCAACGCGGCTTCGGCGCGGGCATGGCGAGGTTCATCGCCCTCGTCGCCTTCGCCGGTCCCCTGCCGGCCGACTACGCCACGCGGCCGGCCCCGGACCCGCAGATGTTCGGGCTGCCGACGGCCGACGACGGGACGCGGACCGACGCGCTGCTGTGGCAGAACATCATGACCTCCACCGGGTACGAGCACGACGTCGACGCCCTCCGGGCCGCCTCGACCCGCGTGGTCCTCGCCGTCAGCGAGGACTCGCCGACCACCATCGCTGGGCGCGGCGCGGTGGCGATCGCCGAGCGGCTCGGAACGTCGCCGCTGACCTTCCCGGGCGGCCACGACGGCTTCCTCGGCGGAGAGTACGGCGGCATGGGCAAGCCCGACGCCTTCGCCGCGAAGCTCCGCGAGGTCCTCGACCAGAGGGCCTGACCGAGGCAGACCTCGTCGCCGCAGCACGATCGGCCGCGGGCTCGGACGCGGGGCCGAGCCGGGTTCGGGACAGGCAGGATCGAACGTTCGGGCCGGCCTCAGGAAATTGCCGCGCAGACGTCGACGGCCTGATGGGAGACGTGCGTATTCGTCAACGAGTCATCAGCCGCGTAGTCCTGCCACGCCGGTCCGCTCGTCGCGATCATGAACCCGGGTCCGAAGATGATGCTGTTGCCGTCGTAGTAGATGGTATAGGAGCCGTCATCGTGGAGGACCGTCGGGCCCGGTCCCGAGATGTTGAACACTCGGCTTGCCCCGCTCTCGGGGTTCGTGAGCCGAACAACGAGCCGACCCGAGATGAAGCTGCGGTCCCAGCCGTTCGAGGTGAACGTCTTCACCTGCTCCTTGTTCGCGAGGAAGTCGACGACGATCGCGAAGTCGCAGGTCTCGCCCGGTTCAAACGTAATCTGGTCCGGGTACTCCTGCGGCTCCGTGACCGGCTTCCCGGCCAGGGTCGCCGGGGCCGTGATGACGAGGAGCGCGGCGGCCATGCCGCCGGTGAGTGCCAGGCGGCGCGCGAGCGCAATCAGATGCTGCATGTGAACCTCCCTATGAGGCGGCGCCGACGCTTCGGCCGGCCGTTCCGCGTACCCGCGTGGTTCGCCATCTCGCGACCCGCGGCGATCCTGGAGGTCGGGCGGAAACAGGCGGTAAATGGTGCCCCGACCCCATGCCGGAGACCTACGATCTGCGGGCGGAAGTTGCTCCTTCAAGAGGGCCGATGATCGAGACGGACCCGCGCGTGCGAATTCGACTGTTCGGCGGGGTGCAGGCGCGGCGCGGCGACGTGACCGTCCCCATCGGCGGTCGCCAGGAGCGAACCCTGCTCGCCCTGCTGGTCGTCCATCGCCGGCGGCCGCTGACGGGCGAGCGGCTCGTCGATCTGCTGTGGCCCGATGAGCCTCCTGCGACGGCGGCCAAGACCGTTCAGGTCTACGTGAGCCGGCTCCGAGCAGCGCTCGGTCCGGACGCGATCGCCCGGAACGGCGGTGGCTATCAGCTGACCGATGTCGTGGTCGAGCAAGCCGAGACCTTCGAGCGGCTCGTTCGAGCCGGGCTCGCCGCGGTCGCCGACGACCCGCTGGTGGCGCTGGACAGGCTCGCCGTCGCGCTTCGCGACGCCGACGGCGAGCCGTTCGCCGACACGCTGGAGCTCGATCCGATCCGCACCGCGGCTCGAGGTCTCGCGGAGCTCCGATGGCAGGCCCGGATAGCCTGGATCGACCTGCTCGTGCGTCTCGACCAGCGCGATCTGGTGCTCGCGGCAATCCCGGGCCTCGTCGCCGAGGATCCGTTGCGCGAAGACCTCTGGGCCTGCTGGATCCGATCTCTGGCCCTCGCCGGTCGTCATCCGGAGGCGCTGGCCGTCTTCGAGACAGCTCGGGCGACGCTTCTGGATGAGCTCGGCGTGCCACCGGGCCCAGCCCTGGCCGAGCTCAATGACGCGGTCCTCCGGCGGAGGGCGATCACGATCGACCGGATTCACGCACCGTTCGAGACCCGGCTTCCCACCCACGGTGCCGACTTCGTCGGGCGAAGGGCGGAGCTTGCCTCGCTGGTCGGGCGCCTCCGGCCAGGCGGTGATCGCCTCGTGAGCCTGACCGGCGCGGGCGGGAGCGGGAAGACACGCCTCGCAATCGAGGTGGCGCGGCAGCTCGCCGGCGCCTTCAACGGCGCGGTCGCATTCGTCGACGTCGGGGCGGTCCGCGAGGCCGAGCAGCTCTGGCCGGCTGTTGCCGCGGTCGTCGGCGCGGACGGCCCGCCTGGCGGAGCGATCGGTGGCGCTCGGGCGTTGATCGTGCTGGACAACCCGGAACGCATCGCTCGAGGAGCCGAGGCCCTTGCCGAGCTTCTGCGCGAGGCCCCTCGACTGCAGGTGCTTGCGGCGACTCGCGTTGCCCTGCGCGTTGCGGAGGCGGCCATCGAGGAGGTGGCACCGCTCAGCCGCGAGGACGCGGCGCACCTGTTCCAGGTTCGGGCGCGGGCCGCCGGAGCGCCGACCGAGAAGCCGGAGATCGTCGAGGCGATCTGCGAGCGTCTTGACCGACTGCCCCTCGCGATCGAGCTGGCGGCCCTCCAGGCCCGCGCCTTCCCCGGCCCCGACCTCCTTCGAACCCTGGACCGGCGACTGCCGGCGCTCGTGGGTGGTGCCGCCGGCGGGCCCGAACGTCACGCCACCATCGAAGCAACGATCGACTGGAGCTACGCGCTGCTCGGCGAACCCGAGCGCCGGCTGTTCGCGGATCTCGCCATCTTCGAGGGCGGGTGGACGGTGTCCGCGGCCGAGACGGTGTGCGGCGCAACTCGCGAAGGCCTCCGGGCACTCGTCGACCAGAGCCTCGTCAGGCGCGTCGGCGGGCGCCTCACGATGCTCGATACGCTTCGGGAGTTCGCCGCCGCGCGTCTCGATGCGTCGGGGCGGCGCCCGGCCCTCCTCGCCCGGCATGCCGACTTCTTCCTGGCCGAAGCCCTG
Organism: uncultured Chloroflexia bacterium; assembly: GCA_963719145.1. Classification (GTDB taxonomy): domain Bacteria; phylum Chloroflexota; class Limnocylindria; order Limnocylindrales; family CSP1-4; genus UBA5189. The sequence continues at coordinate 1,067,737 of CAVRAX010000001.1, read as the reverse complement.
CGCCAGAGCGCGGCCACGGAAGCTGGCGAGGTCCAGTATCGGATCCTCGCGGAGGATGTCGCGAACCAACGCATCGCGATGGCGACCCTCTGCGCCGAGCAGACCACCGACCGAGCCTTCGAGCTCGCGATGCTCCTCTGGATGACCTGGATCTTCCAGGGTCGCGTCGCCGAGGGCGAGGCGTGGTTCGAGAAGGCGGCATCGCGGCTGGCGCCGGATGGCGTTTACGACCGCGCCGAGATCCTGTCCATCGGTGCCGAATTTCGCCGGGTGCGGGGCGACCTGGCCGGCGCAGAGGCACAGAAGCTCGAGGCACTCCGCCGGGAAGGTCCGACGAGCAGCCCGGATCTCCGGCCCGCGACCCTGCTCGACCTGTCGGAGATTGCCCTGGCTCGCGACGATCTGCCTGCAGCCAGGCGCTATGGCACCGATGCCCGGGCGCTCTTCGAGGAGCTTGGCAGCCGGACCGGCATCATCCACGCGTCTGCCGTCCTGGCCGACGTCGAGGTCCGCAGCGGAAACGTCAACACCGCGGCAGCCCTTCTTGCCGAGCACCTGCCGGCCCTCCGCGAGGCGGGGCTCACGAGTCGCGTGGCCGGCCAGTTCGGCGCCTACGTCCCGATCCAGCTCGGCCACGTGCGGCTGCTTCAGGGCGACGTGGTCGCGGGGCGCGACCTGATCAGCGAGGGACTGGACGCCGCACGACGGCTGGGCATGCTCCACGCCACGCTTCGTGGCCTGGAGGCGACCGCGGCACTGGCCCTGGCCTCCGGCGATGCCGAGCTGGCGGCCCGACTGCATGGTGCGGTCACGGCTCTTCGAGTGCGCCACGGACTCGCCGATGACAGTGCCGCCGACCGCGAGCCGGTGGAGCTCGGCGTCCGCGACCGCCTCGGTGTGACCGCGGTCGCGGCTGCCCACGCGGCCGGCGAACGTCTGTCCCTCGATGACGCGACGGACCTGGCGCAGGCGGTGCTTGCCGCCGGCCGGCGCTGAAGCGTGCGGCGATCCCTCCGAGCCTCCGTGACGGCGGCTGGATGGGCGAGGGCCGGCCGGCGGGCGGCCACGCCTTGGCGATCCTGCCGGGCCTGACCCACGACACGATCTTCGCCTCGCCGCTCCTCGCCGCCGTGGCCCTCGACTTCCTCGACAGCCCGATCCCCGCCTGACCCGACGGCGAAGTCGAGACCGCCGCGCGACGGGCCGGCGGTCATCGCCGCCGGCATACGTGGCGGGCCGGCGCACCCGTCACTCGGCCTGGAGCACCGGCGCGACCCTGGCCCAGGCAGCGCGGCGGGTCCGGCCTCGAGGCCGTGGCGGATCCGGAGCCCTCAGCCCGGTGAGCGCGCCACTGCGCGTCCTGATCGCCGACGACCAGGCCCTCGTTCGGGCCGGCTTCCGGATGATCCTCGAGGCCCAGGGGCTCAGGAATCGTGCCCAGATCGTCGTCTTCGCCTTACGAGACGGGCGTCGTCCGGGCGAGCTCGATCCCGGCCCAGGGCGGGGCTGCCGACACGGAACGCTGAGCCTGCCCGGTCAGCCGCGGAGGCGGAGGATCCCGAGTGACCCCGCGTACGTGATCGCCATCACCGCGGCGATGCCGGCGTACGGCAGCCAGTCCCCGCCGGTCGCGTCGGACACGACGAACGCGGCGAGCACGACGATGGCGGTCGCGCCGAAGGCCCAGGCGCTCGCCTCCAGGTTGAGGAGCTCCCAGCGTTCGTCGACCGGGCGGCCGGCGAGGACGCTGGCCGTCTCGCTCCGGCCGGCGATGACGGTCACGAGGACGCCATAGCCGATCGGGATCGCGGTGGACAGCGCGGCGCGCCACATCGGGTGACCGCTGAGGAGCTCGGCTCCGCCGAAGACCAGCCCGACCACGACGCTGAACGCCAGGACCGGACTACGTTGGGCTGTCATCGCGGAAGACCTCCTCGATCGGCTTGCGGAAAAAACGCCCGATCGCGAACGCGAGGGGCAGCGACGGCAGGTAGCGGCCGGTCTCGATCGCGTTGATCGTCTGCCGGGACACGGACAGCCGCACGGCGAGCTCACCCTGGCTCAGGCCGAGCCCCTCGCGGAGCTTCCGAACGTCGTTCTGCATGTTGTCAAGGTAACTTGACAGCGGTCTCTTGTCAAGGACACTTGTCACCCACCGGGCAGCCGTCCGGCACGGTCCATCGGAGCGCCGCGGTGACACATGGCAGCGATGCGAATGCGCCGCGGGTCGAGGCTGACGCGTGCGTGACAGAGGTTTGGGGGTTGACTTCGGGCGAGCGCAGGTCGATCGTCGCTCCGTCGACTGCGCCGGGGTGCACCCGATCCCGTGGAGGTCCCGCGATGCGTTCCCTGATCCGACGGATTCTCGCCCTTGCGATATCGATGGCCCTCCTCGGCGGGGTGGCCGGCGCCTCGGCGCCGGCGACGCTCGCGTCACAGCCCACGAACACCCGGGTCGCCGGGATCGACGTCGATGCGACCACGATCCCGGAGCTCGAGTCGCTCATGAACCGGCAGCGGCTGTCGTCGGTCCAGCTCGTCCAGTTCTACCTCCACCGGATCGCCAAGCTGAACCCGGCGCTCAACGCGGTGATCACCGTCGACCCCACCGCGCTGGCCGAGGCGCGCGCGGCCGATGCGGCCCGACGCCACGGCGACGACCGGCCACTCCTCGGACTGCCGATCATCGTCAAGGACAACCTCGACACGACCGGCATGCCGACGACCGCGGGCTCGTGGGCCCTGGCCGGGAGCACCCCGCCCGACGCCTTCGTCGTGGCCCAGCTCAAGGCGGCCGGCGCCATCATCCTCGCCAAGGCGAACCTGTCCGAGTGGGCCAACTTCCGGTCGGGGCCATCGTCCTCGGGTTGGAGCGGCATCGGCGGCCAGACGAACATGGCCTACGTCCTCGACCGCAACCCCTGCGGGTCGAGCTCGGGCTCGGCGGTCGGCGCCTCGGCCGACCTCGCGGTCGCCGCCGTCGGCACCGAGACCGACGGCTCGGTCGTCTGCCCGTCCGGCGCGAACGACGACGTCGGTATCAAGCCGACCCTCGGACTCCTGAGCCGGGCGGGGATCGTCCCGATCTCTGCCGACCAGGACACCTCCGGCCCGATCGCCCGCAGCGTGACTGACGCCGCGGCACTCCTCGGCGCCATGACGGGCATCGACCCGGCCGATCCGGCGACGGCCGACCAGGCCGGCCATGCCTTCACCGACTACACGGCCTTCCTCGACGCCGATGCCCTCGCCGGCGCCCGGATCGGCGTCTGGCGCGAGGGCACCTACGATCCCGAGGCCAGCCCCGAGGTCGACGCCGTGATGAATGCGACGGTCGCGGCCCTCGAGGCCGCCGGGGCGACGGTCATCGACAACATCACGATCCCGATCGAGCCGGCCTACGACCCCGAGTTCGCCGCGCTCCTGTGCGAGTTCAAGACGGACATCGCCAGCTACCTGGAGACCTACACCGGCCCGGGCTACCCCAAGACGCTCCAGGACCTGATCGACTTCAACGACGCCCACCCGGAGCTCGAGTCCGGCGCTCCGATCTCGGACTGGAACTCGCTGATCTTCGAGCTGGCCCAGGAGACGGGCGGCCGGACCGATCCCGAGTGCACGGCCGCTCGGGCCGCGGCGACGCCGGTCGCCCAGGCGGCCATCGACGACACGCTGGCGGCGAACGACCTCGACGCCATCATCGGCCCGACGAACGGCCCGGCCTGGGTGACCGATCCCGTCAACGGCGACCTCGGCGGCGACTTCTCGGCCTTCGTCGGCTCGTCGAGCCCGTCGGCAATCGCCGGCTACCCTGACATCACGGTCCCGGCCGGACACGACGGCGTCCTTCCGATCGGCGTGACCTTCATCGGCGGCCGCTGGAGTGAGCCGACCCTGATCGGCCTCGCCTATGCCTTCGAGCAGGCGACCCACGTCCGCGTCCCGCCGCAGTTCCTCGCGTCGTCGCCATAGGAACGGCCTCGACGAAGCTCGGCCCCGGCCCCGGTCAAGCATGCCGCCGGCGTCCCCGCATGGCAGCCGGGCCCGAGCACTTCCCGGCGACGCGGCCGTCGCCGGCGTCGGACGCCGGAGGATGCCGCCCCCGCGCTGAGACGCAGATGCGGCGGATCGTGGTCGGGCCGGCTCGGCTCTATGCTTGGCCTGATGGTGACCAACGATCCGCCGCCCGATCTCGGTCAATCGCCGAATCCCGTCGCGCCGGTCGACACCGGCGCCCCGGCTGAGCGAAACCCCGAGCACGACGCCATCTGGCGGGGCATCCTCGAGGGCACCGACCCGCGCTACCGGAACTGGCGGACGTGGCTCCAGCGGCTCCCGGCATCCCGCCGCTGCCACATGTGCGCCGCGCCGTTCCGCGGGCCGGCGGCGCCGTTCATGCGGTTCCTCGGCCGAGCGCCGTGGCACCGCAACCCGAACTTCTGCAAGATCTGCTTCGCCCTGATGGAGCATTCCGGCGGCGGCGCCGAGATCGAGTGCTCGCTCCTTTTCGCCGACGTCCGCGGCTCGACCACGATCGCCGAACGCATGTCGGCGACCGAGTTCCGGCACCTCCTGGACCGCTTCTACCGCGTCTCGAGCGCCGTCCTGTACGCGCAGGACGGCATCATCGACAAGTCATCGGCGACGAGGTCGTCGCGATCTTCATCCCGGCGCTGGCCCAGGACGCCCATGCGGCCAGGGCGGTGGCGGCGGCACAGGGCCTCCTCCGGGCGACCGGCCACGGAGATCGCGGCGGTCCGTGGTTGCCGATCGGCTGCGGCATCGCCACCGGCGTCGCGTACGTCGGAGCCGTGGGTTCCGGGGAGCACGTCGAGTTCACGGCCCTCGGTGACGTCGTCAATACGGCGGCCCGACTCGCCGGAGCGGCCAAAGAGGGCGAGATCCTCGTGACGCTCCCGGCCCTCGAACGGTCGAACGTGGCCGCCGAGGGCCTCGCTCGTCGGTCGCTCGACCTCAAGGGCAAGTCCGTTGCCGTCGACGTCGCGGTGCTCGGCCTGCCCGGCTGACCGGCTACATCTCCAGGAGCTTCAAGGTCGCGAGAGGGATCGCGGCGAGCAGGACCTGCAGGGCGACGATCGCCAACGCCGGCCCCGGCGATCCGGGCAGCCGGCGCAGCGCGAAGACGCCGATCAGGATCGCGTCGACCAGGATCAGCTGGAAGATCCGGGCCGGGGCGCCCTCATCCTGCTGGTGCACGACGCCATTCAGGGCGACGAAGCCGACCACGACGCCGAGCGCCAGCATCGAGAGGAGCATCGGCAGCCAGGCGGTCGGATCGCGGATCAGGATGACAACGTCGCGCCGCATCGCCTCGCGAGCATACCCGCCGAACCGCAGGTCCAGACGTCAGCCGTCGTGCGCGCCGGCCGCGAGGCGGGCAGCTGCCCGGAGCTCGGCGAGGTACGGCCCGAACCGGGCCCAGTCGATGGGTTGAGGGCCGTACGCCGCTGGTGGCTCCGCGAGGCGACGCGGGCCGGTCGAGGCAAGGGAGATGCCGCGCGGGCCGGCGGCCTCGACGAGCTGGCGATCGAGGCTCAGGAGGCGCGCATCCTCGACCTCGGCTAGGGCGAGGTAGGCCGCGTCGTACGCGGACAGCCCGGCCCGCGTCGCGAAGTCGAGGGAGACGAGCAGCAGCGCCCTGTCGATGCGGACGGACTCGACCCCGAGGCCGTCGACGTCGCGCAGAGCCTCGACGACCGCTTCCGGGGCGAGGCGGTATCGCCGGACCAGGACGTTCACGAGCTCGAGCCAGAAGTCGTCGGGCACCAGCCGGCGCTCACCGCGCTCGACCGAAGCCCTCAGGAGGCCGACGAGCTCCGAGGCGGACGGCTCACGCCGAGCGATCGCGATCGCCACCGACGCGTCGAGCACGATCCCGCCGGTCATCGGGGTCCACCGGCGTCCGGCGCGCCGCGCTCGTCACGCTCGAGCCGGATCGCGGTCGCGGCGTCCGGAGCATCCGGCATTCGTTCGCGAAGGCGGTCGCCGATCTCGCCCAGGTGCTCGAGCGCGGCGTCCATCCGGGCGAGCCGAGCCTCGACGTCGTCTTCGAGGTGGTTTCCGTCCTCAATCGAGACCAGCACGGCCAGCGGCCGGTGGTCGCGCTCGATGACGAACCGTTGCCCGGCCGACGCCTCGTCGAGGATCCGGCCGAGCGATCGCCGCAGGTCGAGTGGCGTGATCGTTCTCATGGTCAATCATCATAGTCTGGCCTGATAGTCGCTGCCTACTCGCAGCCGATGCCATCGTGGTCGCCGTCCAGGTGGTAGTCGTCGGGGCCGATGACGTGGACGGGCGCCAGGCCCATCGCCCGGACGTCGGGGCAGTCCAGGTCGGCGACGATCGGCAGGCAGGGATCGTACGAGGGGTGGCAGTTCGCGGCGGCTGACGTCGGCTCGGCGGCTGACGTGGGCTCGGGCGGCGGCGTGGGCGTCGGGGCCCACAGGCCGACGCCGGCCGCGCGGGCTTGCCGTTCGGCGGCGACGAACAGGTCCACGTAGCGGACGTCGGGCGGGTACGTGGCGGCCTCGGCGAAGCCGAGTCGGACGAGCTCGAGGTTGACGAACGTCCAGCCCGCGCCCCGATCGATCCAGACGTAGCGGAGGAGCCGGCTGAACCGGTCGGTCTCGGACACGTCGCGCTCGAGGATGACGCCCATGCCCTCGACGAGGCGGGCGTTGGCGGCGGTCGCCTGGTCCGCACCGGGGTCGCCGACCTCGGGCGTGTTCATCCCGATGTAGCGCAGCCGCTCCGAGCCGAGTCCGCGGTCGACCCGGATCGTGTCGCCGTCGGTGATCGAGAGGACGACGGCGATCTCGGTCGGCCCGATCGGGGCGATCCCGAGCTCGGGTGTCGGGGTCGCAGTCGCCTCGCTCCGCCCGGGGGTCGGCGTTGGCTGGGCGGTCGCCTGGAGGGGCGTCGCGGTCGGCGCGCTGACGTCGGTCGCCGGCGCGCCGCCGCAGGCCGCCAGGAGCGCCGCGACAGCCAGGGCGATCGATCGGAAGTGGCGGCCCATGTCCATTCCCCACCGCGGCGCGTCCAGCTCCGCGTACGGGGGCGCCGGCGGCCGCGGATCCTCGCCTCAAGTCAACCGCACGGCCCGGCCGGGTACCAGTCGGGAAAACCCTCGACCCTCGCCCCGCGACGCGCGACGTGCGACGCGCGACCGGGCGCCGCGCGACGCCACGAGGCTGGCCGCCGGGTTGCCCCCCGATCGCGATCGAGGCCAGGACCGGCTCGCGAACTGGACGGCGATGACGTCGGGCGAGCCGATGTCCTGCTGGATGTCGAAGAAGCCGTCGAAGAGCTGGACCGCGTGCCACGGACCGTCGACCTCGAACCTGATCCGCGGGCTGAAGCCCGTCCGCGTGTAGTGCCCGGGCACGAGGGGCTCGCGGGTCGATGCGCGCAGCTCCAGCATCGTCAGGATGTACCGCGCCCGGGAGCCGGGAGTTCGGTCATCGGCCCGCTCCGGAAAGGCTCGGACGATCTGCGACCTATGCGCCCGACTTCTTGTCGCCGAGCTGGAGGTCGGCCCAGCCGGCGGTCTCGGTGGCCACCAGGGCCTCGACGCGCTCCGCCAGGAGGCGGTCGGGGTCGTTCGTCCGCGACCGGCGGTACGGGCCGGCGGCCGCCGCGTAGAGCGCCCGTTCCCGCTTCAGGGCCTCCTTCGCGGTCGCAAAGGTCACGTAGTTCCGCTGGAACTGGAAGAGCTCCTGGATCGCCTCGAGGGCGACGACGCTTCCGCCGAGGAGCGCGCCGAAGACGGGCTGAGCCGACGCCGCCGCCAGGACCGGGATGGCGGCGGCGGCCGCGATGCTGGCGACGCGGAGGCCCTTGTGCGCCCGGTTCTTGACCTTGGCCTCGCGCTCGTACCAGCAGATCAGCCAGTCGATCCGGGGGGCGTCGTCCGGGCAGCCGGACGCCGGGGATGGGGCGCCTTGCGTCGACGCGTCGCCCGCCCGCGTCGCACCGGCGTTGCTGTTCACGGGCATGTCCTCCTCGCTGCGCGATCCGGTCGATCTTCCGCCCGGTGCCCGGTCCCTTGCTCTGGCCCGGCTCACCCCGCGGACGCACCGGCGGCCGGGCCGCCGACGTCCGGCACGACCGCAACCGGCTCACCCGTGTCGACGTCGTTGTCCACCACGTCCTTGCCGACGCTGAGCACGACGACGAGAAGGATCAGGGCTCCGAGGGTCGCGACCCAGGCCGTCGCTGCGGTCAGGGCGACGATCAGGGCAGCCAGGATCGCGATCGCCGCGAGCGCGGCAGCCAGGAACCAGGTCCAGTTGCGGAACGGGTAGTCCAGCGGGCGTCGCCGGAGAGCCCGCCGCTCGCGGACGTCCCAGGCGTTCCAACGCCAGATGCCGAGGCGCTGGATCGCCTGGAAGGCGACGAGGACGACGATCGAGCCGAGGACGAGCCGGCGAACCTCGTCGGCATCCGCGACGGCACCGTTGCCGGCGAAGACGAGGACGACCCCGACGAGGGCGACGATCAGGGCGAGCAGGACCGCGGCCAGGAAGATCGTCGAGGCGACGATGGCGGCGTCGCGCAGGAACCGGTCGCCGTAGCCATCGCTGCCTTCGAGCAAGGCGATCGAGGCCCGGACTCGCCGGCCGATCGAGCCGACGGCCAGGACCGCCACGCCCAGCCCGACGAGCCCGAGCAACCCCGAGCCGGTGACGAGACCACCGAGGCGGGAGATCAAGCCGTCCGGATCGGGGGCCACGGACCAGGCCAGGGCGATGACGACGAAGGCACCGAGTCCGACGGCCGCGTCGAACGCCACCAGGACCGCCCGAGCCCGCGGTCGACCGAGCCACAGCCGGTCGGGTCGCCCGGGCAGGAGGGCCATCGCGAGGGTCACCAGGAACGCGACCTGCAGGACCAGGACACCGAGCTCGTACCAGGCCCGCCAGGTCAAGGCGTCCGGCAACGCCGCCGCGATCTTCGCGTCGCCCAGCCCGGCGAGCGACCGCCCGGCGTCGACGAGCTCCTTATGGAACGGCACCGACTCGAACGCGCCGAGGGCGAGCCGGGCTGCATCGTCGAGCGCGCCTCCGGCGGTGACGAGCAGGGCGGCGAGGATCGCCATGACCGGCAGGGCCAGGGTTGCCCGGCGCCAGAGCGCGAGGAGGGAGACCCGCTCCTTGCGCCGCGCCCGGACGGCGGACTCGGCGGCGTCGCTGTAGAAGGCCGAGTTGGAGCGGTCCGTCGTGACGGTGTCGATCTCGCGGATGAGCGGGATGAGGAACTGCTCGTCGTTGTCCCAGAAGACGTTGTGGTCCTCGCCGATGTTCATCCGGTTGTAGACCCGCTCGGCGAGGAACCGCGGCGGGCCGGGATCGGTCATGCCCTGGGGCAGGATCGGTGGGCCGCTCGAGGCCGGATCGTGCGTCGCCCAGAAGTCCCGCCACAGGAGGCGCGGCTGGGCGGCGGCCATGTCGCCCGCCATCCGGTCGCCCGGCGGCAGTCGCGGAGTGTCCGCGGCCTGCTCCTCGTTCTCGAGGCGCCAGGCGAGGTTGAGGGCCTCGCCGTGGGTGATGAGCTTGTCGACCCGCAGCCGGGGGTAGGCGGGGTCGGTCAGCGTCTGGAGGCTGACCATCGTGCCGCCGCTGTGACCGATGACGACGATGTGCCGGCAGCCGTAGGCGCGGAGGGCCTTGATCGCGGCCACCAGCCGGCTCCGGACGTTCGCGCTCTGGGCCGGGTCGCGCAGGAGCGTCCGGGCGCCCCCGAAGTTGCCCGTCAGCCAGCTCGAGGCGGCCTGCAGGGCGACGAAGTCCTTCAGCGGCCCGATCGGGAGGAGCTTGGAGATGCCCAGCAGGACGGCGAAGACCAGCATCGCGAAGGCGACCACGACCGAGACGATGGCCTGGAGGCTCACCCTGGCCGCTCGGGCGATGACATCCGTGCCGAGGAGGTTGTCCTCGATCCCCTGGAGGATTCGCCCGAGCCCGCCCTCCTCGCCGAGCCAGCTGATCATCGCCTGGAGCGTCGGCGGCTTGACCTGGGCCGCCCACCACGCCTCCGTCACGAGCCAGCGCCGCTCGCCGGCGCGCGGGTCCGTCTCCGGCACGTCCGTGCGTCCGGGGATCCGGAGGTGGACGACGGGGAACGTCTCGCCCGAGAAGTCGATGCTGGAGCGGAAGACCGGGTCCGACACCGGCCGCGGCACCTGAGCGAACGGCTTGAGCCGGCGCTCGGCTTCCGGTCGGCCGGCGTCGTAGCGGGCGGCGTCGGCCAGGAGCGTGATGACCGGTCGGGTCCAGTTCAGGAGGGTCTCGCCGGCCAGCTGGCGGCCGACGCCGTGGATGAGGACCACGCCCGTCAGCTCGGGACGGAATTGGAAGCTTGCCCGCTCCCGACCCGCCTCGGTGTCCGCCTCGCCGCTGCCGCGGAGGCGGCCCAGCCTTCGCCGGAGTGCCCCACCGCGCTTGCCGTCGGCGACCGGCGGGGGCGGCGGGATGCCGGGGAGCGAGCTCCGCTCCGGCTCGCCGTCCTGGGCTGCTGGTCCCGCCGAGGACGATGACGCCGCCGAGGACGATGACGCCGCGGGGCCGAGGCTCTCGCGAAGCGCCGCGCGCAGCGGCTCACCCGAGGCCGGCGGCTTCCGCCGTCCCAGGGGCATCTGCCAGGGGCGGGCCGCAGGGTCGTACGGCCCGTACGGCTCGGGCAGCTCGTCCCGCTCGCCGTCGTAGAGCTCACCGCTCTCGAGGATGTCGTCGAGATCGGCACGCTGGGCGTGCTCGAGCGCTCGATCGAGACCGGACCCTCCGCGGCCCCCGCGCACGATAGCCATGGGCGCCCTCCTCGCCGCGCGCTCGGACCGACGCAAGGCGGATACAAGGCCCAATCGCCGCGGAAGTCAAGTGTGACGCGATCCGGGAGCCGGTGGCCCGGATCGACCGCCGATCGACTCGACATAGGCGGCCGGCAGGCCAATGCCGGCCGCCACGGTCCGGAGTTGCTCCGCATACGCCACGTTGCGCTCCTCGACGGTCGGCGGGACAGGCAGGACGTAGCAGCGGGCCTCGACTGCGCCGCCGCGCTCGAGCTCGACGACGACGGTCGTCGGCTCGTAGTCGCGGACGCTCGACTCGGCGTAGAGGCGCTCGAGCTCGTCGGGGCCGAGGCGCATCACGACGCCGAACGTTCGCGCGCCAGGCCTCGGCACCAGCGACGCCCGCCGGCCGATCCGGAGCTCGAGGTCGGCGACGCTCCCGATCCGGGGGCGGCCCGGATCGAGGCCCTTCGAGGCAAGGAGATCCGGGTCCATGAAGAGGCCGTAAAAGAAGACGTCGAGATCGCTCGTCATGCGGCCCGATCCTGCCGCGCCGCCGTCGCTCGGGCGCGGCACAGCCGTTCGACGTGCCAGATCACGAACAGGCCGATGACCAGGGCAGTCGCCTGGAACGCGAACATCGCGAGGAGGGTCAGGCCGATGGTTCGGAGGAGCTCGGCGCCCGTCTCGGTGAAGCGGCCGAATCTCAGGACCCAGGCCCCGATCGCAACCGGCCCGAAGCCGAGGATCCAGCCGAGCCCGATCAGGGCCAGGCCGCGGCTTCCGGTCTCCATCTTCCTGATGACCTCGCCGGCCCTCGCCGGCAGGGCGTAGAGGTTGAGCCCAGGGATCAGCGGCTCGAAGCAGGCCATCGTCGCGCCGACGCTGGAGTAGCCGGCACCGAGCGCCGGCAGGTTGTCGACGACCCGGCTGATCCAGGCCGCATACAGGACGAGCGCCACCAACCCGAGGATCGGCGCGGCCGCGAGGAGCGGCAGGCGATCCGAGAGGAGCTCGTCGGCCTTTGCCGCCTCGCCGGCGGCCCGCAGGTCACCGATCGACCAGACCAGCCAGCTCGCGACCGTCGCGCTCAGGACGAACAGGACCGTCGCGAGCGTGACGATCACCGCCCGGCCCTCCGAGCTTCGGTACGTGCCCACCACCCTCGGCGGAGGCGGCGCCTCGGTCACTGGCATCTCGCTCGGCTTCACGGCGACGACGGCGCGCGGCGTGTGGCAGCGATAGCAGCGCTCCGCTCGACGCGGATCGATCGTGCGACAGGCGCTGCAGGCCCAGACCTGGTCTTCCGTCATCCGTCCGACCGCTCCCTCCCGTCGACGCGACGCGCCTGCCCCAATGATGCCGCGTCAGGGTCGCAGCTTCGAGGCCAAGGCGGGATCGTCGGCGACGTCCTCGCCTTCCGCGGCGAGACCCTGCTCCACGTCGAATGCTGGGCCGTGACCTCGGTCGTCGCGATGGTCATCTTCGTCGGCGCCCCGGTCTGGGCGGCCGGCGGGCTCCTGGGTCGATTCCTCGCGGGCGAGCGGACTCACCGCGCGACGAGCGTCGCCCTCGCGGCGCTCCTCGCGGCGACGGTTGTCTACGTCCGCGTCCGAGGCCTCGCCCGGCGCGCGCTACCCTCCGCTGGGTGACGGACGCACGACCCAGGATCAAGGCCGCCGAGCGGCGAGCCCGGCTCGGGCTCCGCCATCACCTCGTGCCGTCGGCACTGACGTCGACGTCGATCGAGGCGGCGGCCGACCTCATCGGGCTGCACGGGTCCGATCCGGTCTCGGTCTACATCGCCGCGTGGGCGCGCGTCCACGGATTCACGACGGGAGACCTCGACCGGGCCCTCTACGACGACCGCTGCCTGCTCAAGATCCTCGGCATGCGGCGGACCATGTTCGTCGTGCCGATCGAGGTCGCCGGGATCGTCCAGGCAGCCTGCACGGAGACGATCGCCAAGGGCGAGCGGAAGCGACTCGTGCGGATGATCCAGGACGCCGGCATCGCCGAGAACGGCGAGCGCTGGCTGGCCGGCGTCGAGGCCGAGACCGTCGAGGCCCTCTACCACCTGGGCGAGGCGACGGCCGCCGACCTGACGAAGCGAGTCGAGGGTCTCCGCGCCCAGATCCCCTTTGGGGCCGGGAAGAAGTGGCAAGGCCAGGTCGGCGTCGCGACCCGCCTGCTGTTCCTGCTGGCGGCCGAGGGTCGGATCATCCGCGGCCGGCCGAAAGGGACGCTCGTCTCGAGCCTCTACCGCTGGGCGCCGATAGATCGCTGGGTCCTGGGCGGCCTGCCGCTCATGCCGCCAGAACCGGCCCGCGTCGACCTGCTGCGCCGCTGGCTGAGGACGTTCGGCCCTGGGACGCGCAAGGACATCCAATGGTGGACCGGCTGGACGGTGGCGATGGTGAAGCGGGCGCTGGCGGGGCTCGGGCCGGTCGAGGTCGAGCTCGATGGCGGCGCCACCGGCTATCTCCTGGCCGACGACCTCGAGCCGGTGGTCCCGCCGGCCGGCCCGTGGGTCGCCCTGCTGCCGGCCCTCGATCCGACGATCATGGGCTGGCAGGAACGGGCCTGGTACCTCGGGGAGCATGGCAAGCGCGTCTTCGACACGAACGGCAACGCCGGCCCCATGATCATGCTCGACGGCAGGGTCGTGGGTGGCTGGGCCCAGCGCCGCGACGGTGAGATCGCCTTCCGGCTGCTCGAGGACGTCGGCAGCGAGGCGGCCGCGCTCGTCGCCGCCCGGGCGGCCACGCTCCAGGACTGGCTCGGCGACCTGCGCTTCGCTCCCCGCTTCCGCACCCCGCTCGAGCAGGAGCTGAGCGCGTGACGGCCGGGCTCAGGCAGATCGTCGCGCGCCTCGTCTCGATCGCCGACCACCCGGCCGACGACGACGGCACCCGGTTGCGGAAGCGCGTCGGGGTCATCGCCGGCTATCTGACGATCGTCGCCCCGCTCGGCCTCCCGCTCGAGGCCCCGAGCGAGCCACTCGCCTGGCTCATCACCGGCGCGTTCTCGGCCTTCAGCGCCGCCAACCTCGTCCTGCTGGCCAGAACCGGGCGCTTCGAGCGCTACGTCACCCTCCTGCTGGTGTTCGGTCCGCCGTTCGTGCTCGCCGCCAACATCCTCGGCGGCGGAGTGACCTCGAGCAGCGCCGGCCTCGTCTGGGCCTTCGTCGGTCCGGCCTACGCCCTCCTCGCCGTCGGCCCGCGCCGGGCGACCCCGTGGTTCTTCGTCTTCCTGGCGACACTCGGCCTCGCCGTGGTGACGGATCCGCTCGTCCGCGGGCTCGTCGATCCACCACCGTACGCGGTCCAGCTCGCCTTCTATGCCCAGAACGTCGCGGCGCCACTGACGATCGCCTTCCTTCTGCTGCGCTACACCGACCTCCGCCGGCGCGCCGCGGAGGCCCGCTCGGAGGAGCTGCTGACGAACGCCATCCCGGCCTCCATCGCGAGCCGGTTGAAGCACGGCGAGGCCCGGATCGCCGAGCTCTACCCGGAGACGACGGTCGTCTTCGCCGACATCGCCGGATTCACGCCATGGGCGCAGAAGACCGACCCCGCCCGCGTCGTCGCGCTCCTGGACGACCTGTTCAGCCGGTTCGATGCGGCAGCCGCGGCAGTCGGGGCCGAGAAGATCAAGACCGTCGGCGACGCGTACATGGCGGCGGCCGGCGCGCCGGTCGACCGGCCGGATCACGCCGAGATCGGTGTCCGCTTCAGCCAGGCGATCCTGGCCGCGGCCGAGGGCTGGCGATCGGCGAACGACCTCGACCTGCGCCTCCGGGTCGGCATCGCCAGCGGGCCGGTCGTGGGCGGCGTGATCGGCGAGCGCAGGATCCTGTTCGACCTGTGGGGCGACACGGTGAACACGGCATCGCGGATGGAGTCATCGGGCGTGCCCGGGCGGATCCACCTGGCGGCGTCGACCCGCGAGCTCCTCGGCGGGACCCACGAGTACGAGACCCGCGAGGTCGACGTCAAGGGCCTCGGAACGCTGACGACCTATCTCCTGGTCGAGACACTGGGCCTCGAGTAGACCGCCGCTCCTTCAGTCGCCGTGGCCGCCCGGACCCGGGCTCGCGCCGAGCTGGCGCATGAGCCCCACCATGTCCGCCTCGCGCCAATCGAGTCGCGCCTGGGCCGAGCGCCGACGCGCTCGACGAAGAGGGCCGCTGGCCCTGGTGCTCTCGACCTGCGAGACGTCCCTGCGGCTCCGACGACATCGCGCGCCCACTTGCCTGGCGCCGCTTGGGGCTGATGGGTAGAGTCGACGCAGACGAGGGCGATCACCCATGACGACGCTGCGGATCGAGGATCGAACGAGCACCGGCCGGCCGACCGGCGACATCGAGCTTCCGAACGTGCCCGAGCGCATCACCCTGCGGGACCTGATTCGCCTTCGCGTCCGCGAGGAGGTCGCCCGTTACAACCTCCGCCCGACGGCCGAGTTCAGGGGGTTCGTCCAGCCCGAGGGCGCCGAGGTCTCGGCTGATGGTTACCGGCTCGCCTCGCCGCACCGGATCGACTGGGAGCGCCAGGCGGGGGTCGCGATCGCGGCCTTCCAGCACAACAGCTTCTTCGTTCTCGTCAACCGCAAGCAGGTGACCGAGCTCGACGCCGAGATCTCGACCTTCGACGCGATGGACGTGGCGTTCGTCAAGCTGCTGCCGCTCGTCGGGGGCTGACCGAGGCCGATGAGCGACTCGACGCTCGCGGTCCTCGCCGGACATCTCGCCCGCGCCGGCGAGCGCGTGGACCTCGCCATCGACGCCGCCGAGACCACCCCGTACACCGTCTCGAGGCGGCCCGAGGTCGCCGAGCTCAGGCGCCTGCCACCCGACATCCTCTGTTCGGTGGTCGTCGCCCTCTTCGCGCGGGCCATCGAGCGGCCCTCGCTGATCCAACGGCTGCGGGGGGCCGCGAATCGACCGACCCGGGCCTACGTCGCGATCAACGTCCTGCGGTCGCTCGGCGGCCGCCGCCTGCCGTGGGCCCGCGACGACGCCGAGCTGCTCCTCGAGATGCTCGCGACCGCCCTGTCAGAGATGGAGCATCACGAGGAGTGGCTCGTCATCTCGCTCGTGGGGCAGCCGCTGGCCGCGACGGAGCGGGCGGTCGAGGCGGGGGGCCTCGGCGAGCTCGCCGGTCCGATCTCCGTGGTGATCGACGGCCTCGGGAGATTCGAGCAGTACTCGCGGGGCCAGGCGGCGAAGTACAGGGGCCGATTCGTCGCCCTGCTCGAGGCCGGCGGCGCGGGCATCGACCCCAACCTCTTCGACGCGACCGACACGTGGGGCAAGGTGTGGGCCGCCAGGACCTCCGGCCTGGAGGCCGAGCTGGCGCCACTCCTGGCCGCGCTCGGGCTCGTCACCTCCGTCACCCCCACCGGCGCCTGGCGGAAGCGAGCCGCTGACGCCATCCGGGCCCACGGTGCCGGGCTCCTCCTCCACCAGATGCTGGCCGAGGCGCCGGGGTCGGAGACACTCCGAGCACCGACCGTCTATCACGTCGGTGGCGAGGATCTCGTCGTTGCGGCCCCGCCGCTCGGGGACCAGAACGTCATCGTCCTGCGCGGCGCGATCTGGGCGTCGGCGATCCTCGCCGAGCCCTGGGCCGTGGACGCCCTGACGACGATCGGCCTCCACTTCGGCACGAGCGCCCGGGGCGACAACGTGGCCCGCGACGAGCGTCTCGCCAATGCCGCGGCCGCCGCCCTCGGCTCGCTCGACGATGCGGCGGCCTTCGCCGCCCTGGGCCGGCTCAAGGCGAAGGTCACGAACCGGAATGTCTCGAAACAGATTGCCCGGGCCCTCGAGGCGGCCGCCGAGCGTGCGGGTCTGACCGCCTCGGAGCTGCTCGAGCTCGCCGTGCCGGACCACGGCCTCGATCCCGACGGCCGCCGCGAGATCCCGGTCGGCGACCACGTCGCCGTCATGGCCGTCGAGGGCGACGAGGCCACCCTCACCTGGCGCGGCCCGGACGGTCGAGTGAGCCCCCGGCCGCCGGCCGCCGTCGCGGCGGCGAACAAGGCCGCCGTGACGCGGGTCAAGGACGAGCTCAAGGAGCTCCGCAAGGGCCTGGGGATCGAGCGTGGCCGGATCGAGGACCTGTTCGTCGAGGATCGCGAGTGGTCGATCAGCGACTGGCGGGCCCGCTACCTCGACCACCCGCTGACCGGGACGATCGGCCGGCGGCTCATCTGGACGTTCGTCGACGGCGACGGCGAGAGCGGTGGCGAGGTGACCGCGATCCCCGCCACGGGGGGCCTCGAGACCGCGGACGGCACCGCGTTCGAGCCGGGCGAGGACGCCCGGGTCCGGCTGTGGCATCCGATCCATGCCCCGGAGCCACTCATCGCGGCCTGGCGGGCCCGCCTCCTCGAGGCCCGGATCCGGCAGCCCTTCAAGCAGGCCTTCCGCGAGGTCTACATCGCGACCGCGGCCGAGGCCGAGACCGGCCGCTACTCGAACCGTTTCGCGGCCCACATCCTCCGCTACCCGCAGGCCCGGGCCCTGATGACCGCCCGGCGCTGGGGCTCGAACTTCCTCGGCCCGTTCGACGGCGGCGACACCGGGGTTGCGAAGCACGACTTCCCGAGCCACGGGATCCGGGCCGAGTTCTGGCACGGCCAGCTCGAAGCGGAGTTCGGCGCCGAGACCGTCCAGCACTGCACGACGGACCAGGTGCGGTTCCTCCGACCGGGCCCGCCGCGCGCGCCGGAGGAAGTCGTCCCAGTCGCCGACGTGCCGGCGATCGTCTTCTCCGAGGCGATGCGCGACGTCGACCTGTTCGTGTCGGTGACCTCGGTCGGGGCGGATCGGAACTGGCAGGACGGCGGCCGCCGCGAGGTCCCGCCGCTCGACGGCTACTGGGCGGGCTACTGGACCGGCGACCTGACGGCGACCTCGATCGTCCGGCGCGACGCCCTCGAGCGGATGCTGCCGGGGCTGGCGATCGCCGACCGGCTGGCCCTCGAGGACCGCTGGCTCGTCGTCCGCGGCGACCTCAGGACGTACCGGATCCACCTCGGCAGCGGCAACATCCTCATGGAGCCGTCGGACACGTATCTCTGCATCGTGCCCGCCCGTGGTGGCGCCGCCGACCGGGTCTTCCTGCCGTTTGACGACGACCCGACCCTCAGCATCATCCTGAGCAAGGCGTTCCTCCTCGCCGCGGACGCGCGGATCACGGATCCCTCCATCGTCAGCCAGATCCGGCGCGGCTGACGAGACTGGACTCTCGGGATCGGGCGCGTACACTCCCGAACACCGCGAGGGCGGCGGACATGGAGCGCGCGCCATGACTCCGAGACAGCCGGTGCCGATGTACCGGCCGAGGGAGGGAGGCACGCAGATGGCGGGTGGTCGACTCTCGGGGTTGGCGGCGGGCGATCGCCAGCGGCAGCTCGTCTTCGCCTACACCATGGCCTGGCTGGTGGTCATCGCCTGGGTCGGCTGGCTGGTCGCGACCGGCCAGAAGGTCGCCGGATACGAGGTCCCGCCCCGTCTTTCGATCATTCCGACCGCCGTGCCCTGGTTCGGGGCGGTCGGCGGGGTCCTGACCTCGCTCGTCGGGGTCCAGGACCATCGCTACGACTGGGATCGCCGCTACTGGACCTGGTACGTCGCGCGCCCCCTGGTCGGGGGGTTCGTCGCGATCGTCGCGGTGCTGGTCTTCCAGTCCGGCGTCCTGGCGATCGGGGCAAATCCCAACGAGACGACCGGTGACGCGCCGAAGGACCTCTTCTACTACGTCATCGCGTTTGCGACCGGCTACCGGGAGGACGCCTTCAGGACGCTGCTGCGGAAGGTCGTGGACATCCTGTTCACGACGCGGGACGCGGGCGCGACGCCCACGATCACCGAGGTCTCTCCGACGCACGGGCCGGCCGGCACCGACGTGACCTTGCGAGGCACCAACTTCGGCGGGGTCCAGTCCGTCCGCTTCGGCGGCGTCGACACCGACACGTTCCAGCGTGCCTCCGACGCTGAGATCCAGACCGTCGTGCCCGAGCTCGACAAGCCCGGCGAGGTCGACGTCTCGGTCGCGACCCAGGATTCGGTCGTCACGAGGCCGAAGCTCTTCGCCGTCGAGGTGGCCCCGGACGATCCCGGCTGAGCCGCGAACGGTCGACATCGATCGGTCGATCCTGACCTTCGGCCCTCAACTGCCGGCGCGTTGCGAGGCCACCATCGCGATCGGCGCGTCCCGGCGCGTCCCGCGCTGGAGGTTCACATGGCCGTCAAGCTGCTCATCGCCGGATTCCTGCTCGCCCACGGGGCGGTTCATCTGCTCTTCTTCGCCCCGCCGCCGGCCCAGACGGCCGAGGGCCCGAACTGGCCGTTCGAGCTCGGGCGGTCATGGGCCCTCTCGCCGATCGGCATCTCACCCGACGCGCTGCGGGCCCTCGCGATCGCGCTCATCGCGGTGATGATCGCGGCCTACGCGCTGGCGGCGCTCGTGGCGTTCGGGCTGGGTCCCGGGAGCCTGTGGGCGCCGATCGTCGCGGTGGGCACGCTGGCCTCACTCGCGATCCTGGCGATCTTCTATCAGCCCTGGCTGAGCATCGGGGTCGCCATCGACCTCGTCGCGCTGTGGCTCGTCCTCGTCTCGGGCTGGGCGCCGGAGGGACTCGCGGGCTAGTCATCCCGCGCCCGGCCCGGCTCCACCGCGGTCCCGAGTGCGCATCGGGGCTCAACCACGCCGCGTCGGGCCCCTCGGCTGCCCGAGGACAACGAGCCCGAGACCGCCGACCAGGAGGACGGCGATCGTGACAACGGCCCAGCCGGGCATGGTCTCGCCGCCACCCGCGCCGCCCCCCGCCGGCGTCGGCGCCGAGCCCGCTTCGACCGTGACGCGCCGGACGGCGGTGCTGAACAGGTCGGTGCCCTCGGCGCCCTCGATCACCCCAACCTGGACGATGAGCTCGCCCGCCCGGTCGAAGGTGACGTCGGCCGCGAACCGGCCCGCTGACATGTCGACGAGCGGAGCGGCGACATCGTCGAGGGTCGGGCCTTGCGGCACGCGGACTTGAAGCCAGATCGAGCTCGGGAGCGGCACTCCGGGTGGCGGCCACGCGATCCGCGGCTGCACGGTGACGCCGAAGATCGCAGGCGCCCCGGCGAAGAGCGCCTCGACGGGCGGCTCGATGACGGCTGACGCGATCGCCGTCAACGGGACCCCGGTCGGCGGGCCGACGCCGGAGATCGGGATCGACGTGTCCTGGGGCGAGCACCCCGTCGCATCGCACATCGTCCCCGGCAGGAGGATCTCGAGCTCGCCGACGCCCCCGACCGGGGCCGGCAGCTCGGCGACGACGTGGCCGGGCCAGTCCTCGACCGCATAGGCAACCGACGGCTGCGCCCCGCCGCTCGCCGGGTGGAGCCGGACCCGGAGAGTCACGTTGTGCACGGGTTGAGCCTCCCGGCTCGACCAGATGAACGCCCCCACGCGGACGCTCGCTCCGGCCGGCGCGTCGATCGTCACCGGCTCGTCGAGCCAGGCCTCGAGACCAAGGTCGTTCTCGGGCGGCGGGAGGGTCGGCCCGGTGTCCGGCGAGACCATTGGCGACCCCGGCGCCGTCGGCGACGCCGACGGCGCTGCGACGGCCGGAGCCCACGCGGCCGCTGCCAGCATCGCCCCGGCGGCCGTCAGGAGGCAAACCCTCCAGCGGGCGACGGGCCGGCGGTGCGAGCCGGGCGTGCGACGAGCCGCCGCCTCTCCTGCACCTGAGCGGGCCATCGAGCTCCCCGCGCTATCCTCACCGAATGAGCATCATCGCGAAGGGTACGGGCATGCCGGTCCTGGCATTGTGGGGCGACGCGGTCCGAGCCCGTCGGGTCGTCGGGGAGCGGATCACCCTCGCCGTCGTGGAGATCGACCCCAGCTCGATCGTCCCCGTCCACCAGCACGAGGCCGAGCAGGTGGGCATCGTGATCCAGGGCGATGTCGAGATCACGATCGGCGCGGAAACACGGCACGTCGTGGCCGGTGGCGGCTGGCGAATCCTCTCGGGTCTGCCCCATGGGGTGACGGCCGGCCCGGATGGGGCCGTGATCATCGAGGCCTTCAACCCGGTCCGGAGCGACTGGGACGGACTGCCGGTCATCGACGGCAGCACGTTCGGCTGGCCCGGGCAGGAATAGCGAGCGGCTCGGGCGATGGCGCTCTATCGGCTCACCCAACCCGACGGCCTCGTCGAGCCCGTCGTCGTCACGGCGCTCGATGGTTGGGTCGACGCGGGCAGCGCGGCCACGGCCGCCGCCAAGCTCCTCGCCGGCAGCGGCCGGCTCGTGGTCGAGTTCGACGGCGACCAGCTCTTCGACTTCCGGGCCCGGCGACCGACCCTCGAGATCCAGGACGGCAAGCCCGAGCGCCTGACCTGGCCGGCCCTCCAGATGCGGAGCCAGCGCATCGGCGAGCGCGACCTCCTCGTCCTGACGGGGGCCGAGCCGGACTTCAAGTGGCGCCGATTCGCGGCCGACGTCGTCGACATCGCCAAGAAGCTCGAGGTCGCCCAGTGGATCAGCCTCGGTGCGATCCCGGCGGCCGTGCCCCACACGCGGCCCGTGCCGATCCTCGGGACGTCGTCGAGGCCGGGCCTCCTCCGCGCCGACGTCCGGCCCGGTCCGGAGGGCCTCCTCCGCGTCCCGGCCGCCTGCATCTCCGTCCTCGACGTCGCCGTGTCGCGGGCGGGCATCCCGGCCGTCGGCTACTTCGCCCAGATCCCGCACTACGTGTCGGGCGAGTACCCCGGGGCATCCGCGGAGCTGCTCCGGGTCCTCGGCCAGCACCTCGACATCGAGCCCCCGCTGGGCGACCTCGCCGAGGAAGCCCAGACGCTCCGAACGCGCCTCGACACGGCGGCCTCGCTCGACGAGAACACCCGCAACTACGTGGAGCGCCTCGAGGGCATGGCCGACGAGTCGCGCCTCCCGGCCGGCGACGACCTCATCGCCGACATCGAGCGCTTCCTGCGAGACCAGGGCCGCGAGATGGGCGGCGGCGGCCGGCCGAACTAGCCCGCCGGCTCGGGCCACCCGAAGGCCGCCGCGATCGCCGGCTCGACGAAGATCGTGAGGTCGGACACCTGCCCGTCCTCGAGGTCGAGGACCTGGACGCCGCTCGGCGGCGACCCTGGGGCGCGGCTCCCGAACACGACGGCCGGCTGGCCGTTGGCGATCGTCGCGGCCGCCCGGTAGCCGGCGGGCGGCCGGAGGGGACCGAAGACCCAGGTCCGGAAGAGGGTCTCGACGTCGGCCACGCCGGCGTACCACGACGGCGACGGGGGCATCGCCAGCCGGACGTCGGCCCGCATCGTGGCGAGCAGGCCTCGAACGTCGTCGGACTCCCAGGCGCGGACGTAGGCCCGGAGCAGCCGCCGGATTGCGGGGTCGGATGGCGGCGCGGCCGGGACGGTGTCACGACCCGATCGATGATGGGTCGCCCGGAAGGTGGTCCTCGCCCGGTGCAGGGCACTGTTCACGGCCGGCTCCGTCATCTCGAGGGCCTCGGCCGTCTCGCGCGCCGACCAGCCGAGGACGTCCCGCAGGAGGAGGACGGCGCGCTGGCGTGCCGGGACGGCCTGGAGCGCGGCGATGAAGGCGAGCGAGACACTCTCCCGGAGGTCGTACCAGGCCGCCGGGTCGAGCTCGACGCCGGCGACGAACGCATCGGGCAGCGGCTCGATCCAGGCGACCTCGGCAGCCGGCCGCGGGGGCGCCGGGCGGGTCGGGTCGGCCGGGCCCGCCACGGAGACCGGCAGGACGCGCCCGCGGCGGCTTCGCAGGAGATCCAGGCAGACGCGGGTCGCGATCCTGTGAAGCCAGGTCCGCATCGAGGCGTCGCCGCGGTAGCTCGCCCGCCCACGCCAGGCCCGGATCGCCGTCTCCTGCACGGCCTCCTCGGCGTCGTGGACCGAGCCGAGGAACCGGTAGCAGAGGAGGACGAGGTCGTGGTGGTGCTGTTCCAGGGCCCGGCCGAAGGCGTCGCGATCGTCGTGCGGGGCCGCCGATTCCGACATCTCCCTCCACGGTACCGCACAGTCTCCGGCCGGACCGCCGTCTATGGCTGCGTCAACCTCATAGACGAGACGGAGGGTCGAAAGTTGTCGGCAATCACCAAGGTCCAGGGCCGGCTTGCCACGTCCGACCAACAGGCCGCCATGGAGCACCACAACCGGATCGTGGACTCGCTGATCCCGCGGACACAGGAGCTCGGCGGCACCGGCCACATGGTCTTCGCCAACGCCGCGGACCCGATGGAGTTCCTCGCGATCGATGCCTGGGACTCGGCCGAGTCGATCCAGAAGTTCCTGGGCGACCCGGCCGTCCAGGCCGAGGTCGGCTCGATGTTCGACGGGCAACCGGACGTCACCGTCTGGGTCTCGCGCGAGGGCTGGCGCCAGTTCTGACGGCTCGGGCCTGACGGCTCGGGCGCGGCCGGCTTCGACGGCCGAGGCGCGGCCGGGGTCCGCCGAGGCCGGCGCGATCGTCGGATCCCGGCTATGCTTCGCGCCTTCGAGCTCGATGGGCGCTCCGGTCAGCGCCCCGGTCCCTTGCCGCTGATTTCGATCCACCCCTCGCCCTGACCGGGCCCCGCAGGATCGCGGGAGGGCCCGACCAGGAGCACACTCCCTTGTCATTCGATCGTCTCGGGCTGACGCCCGAGCTCCTCCGCGCCGTCGCGGACCAGGGCTACACCGAGCCCACCCCCATCCAGGCCCAGGCCATCCCCCACGTGCTGGCGGGTCGCGACGTCCTCGCCGGCGCCCGGACCGGCACCGGCAAGACGGCCGCCTTCGTCCTCCCCATCCTCCAGTACCTCCACGGAACGCCCGCGCCGGCAGGGCGCGCACTCGCCGCCGGCCGCCCCGGCCAGCCGCCTCGTCGCCTGCCCCGCGTCCTCGTCCTCGTCCCGACCCGCGAGCTCGCCCTCCAGGTGGAGGAGAGCGTCCGGACGTACGGCGCCCAACGACCCGTGCGGTCCGTGCCCATCTACGGCGGCGTCGGCTACGAGCCCCAGTTCAGGGCGCTCCGGTCCGGCCCGGAGATCGTCGTCGCGACCCCGGGCCGGCTGCTCGACCACATGAACCAGCGGACGGCCGACCTCTCGGCGATCGAGGTCCTCGTCCTCGACGAGGCCGACCGGATGCTCGACATGGGCTTCATCCGGGACATCCGCAAGGTCCTCGCCGTCCTGCCCGAGAGGCGCCAGAACCTCCTCTTCTCGGCGACCTTCAACGACGAGATCCGGGCCCTCGCCGCGGGCTTCCTCCACGATCCGGCCCAGGTCCAGGCGACGCCCCGCAACACCCCGACGGAGCTCGTTCGCCAGGTCGTCATCCGGGTCGACCGCGAACGCAAGCGCGATCTCCTTCGCGAGCTCGTCGCCTCCGGCCGGATCGACCAGGCCCTCGTCTTCACCCGGACGAAGCACGGTGCCAACCGGCTCGCCGAGCAGCTCGGCAAGGACGGCATCCGGGCCGCGGCCATCCACGGCAACCGCAGCCAGTCACAGCGCGTCCGGGCCCTCGATGACTTCAAGGCGGGCCGGGTCTCGATCCTCGTGGCGACCGAGGTCGCCGCCCGGGGCATCGACATCGAGGAGCTGCCCCACGTCGTCAACTTCGAGCTGCCGATGGTCCCGGAGGATTACCTCCACCGGATCGGTCGAACCGGGCGGGCAGGCTCGATGGGTGACGCGATCTCACTCGTCTGCGTTGACGAGAACCGGCTCCTCCGCGACATCGAGGGCCTCCTCGGTCAACGGATCGCGGTCGAGATCGTCGCCGGCTTCGAGCCGGATCGCTCGATCGCGCCCCAGCCCATCCGCCTGCGAAGCGGAGGCGGGCCGGGCGCGCGGCCCGGGCGTGTCCCCTTCGCCGCGAGCGGGGACGGCCGGCGCCAGGGCGGCCATCGTTCGAGGCGCGACACGATGCCCGGAGTCGAGGTGCAGTCGCATCGCGGTTCACGCCCCCCGGCGTCGCGGCCGAATCGATACGTCCCTCGGCGAGGGTCGGGTGGGCCGGTCCACGACCGACCCGCCACGCCCCGGCAGGCCGGAGCGCCCGCGGCCCCGCGCTGGGCCGGTCCCGGACCGTCCGAGGCCGCGAGACGACCGGGTGACCCGGACCGCCGCGGCCGATCCGGTCCCCTGCCCGGCGAGCGCCTGGCCCGCTACTCCGAGCGGTCGTTCGACGCGGGGTCCTAGAGCGAGATTCGGGTCGCCCGGCGAGGATCTGCGTCTAGGGCGAGGTCGCGGTCGGCGTCGGACCGGCCGTCGGCGACGACGTTGCGGTCGGCGACGGGGACGACCCGAGGCTCGGTGAGGGGGAGGTCCCGGGAGTCGGCGAGGCAGCCGGCGACGGCGTCGGGCTCGGCGACGGGCTCGCGCCGACGGTCGGTTCGAGCGTCGGACTCGGGCTCGGTTCGGGCGTTGGGCTCGGTTCGGGCGTCGGGCTCGGTTCCGGCGTCGGGCTCGGCTCCGACGTCGGGCTCGGCAGGGGCCCGAGGGTGTTGGCGATGTCGTGCTGGATCCTGGCAATCTCCGTTGAGGTCAGCCAGGACGGGTAGGTCGGGGGCACGATCCGGAGCTGCTTGACCGACGCGTTGGCGGCCCTGGCGAAGAGCTCGACGAGCGCCGGCAGCGACTCCCGCGGCAGGTCGGTCCAGGCGCGGCCCTTGGCCGCCGCGAAGAGGTCGGGCGCGCCGAGGATCGCGGCCGGGCCGATCTGGTCGTGGATCGCGAGGAGCAGCGTCTGCTGGCGGGCCATCCGGTCGTAGTCCGAGCTGCTGTGACGGCTCCGGGCGTAGGCGAGAGCGATTCGCCCGTCCATGTGCTGCTGGCCGGCCTTGATGTGGAGGTAGATCGAGCCGAGGATCGGGTCGGGGTAGTGGCTGTCGGTCACGGGCGAGGGGACGTAGATGTCGACGCCGCCGAGGGCGTTCACGACATCGATGACGCCCATGAGGTCGGCCACGAGGACGGCGTCGATCGGCCGGCCGGTCAGCTCGGAGACAATCCCCCGGACCGCGCCGATGCCCTTCAAGGCGCCGCTGCCCGGCCAGCGATCAGGATGCCGGGCGGTCGCCTCGACGTAGGCCTCGTTGAGGAGCCCTGTCAGGCATCCGCAGGGGACGGCGTCGCGGGCGAAGCCGGGCGGGTACGGCGCGTTCTGGAGGTTTCGCGGCAGCCCGATCAGGGCCACCTTGCCGCTGGCGACGTCGATCTCGACGAGGAGCATCACGTCCATCCGGCGGCTCCACCGACCCGTACCGGCGTCCGAACCGAGGAGGAGCAGGTCGAAGCGGCCATCGCCGCCCCACGGGATCGCGCCGGGGGCGTCCCAGGGCACCGCGGCGCCGAGCGGCGGCAACGACCCGGCCCCGCCCCCGCCGCCATATGGACCCTTCGGCGGCGGCGGTGTCGGGGGCGGCGTCGGCAGCGGCACACCGCCCTCGTCGATCCCGCCGTCGGGCCGGCGGATCCAGGCACTCCAGTCGGCCTCCCGGTACGTCGGTTCCGGCACCGCCGCGGAGGCAGCGGCGGACGATGGCTCGGACGACGGCGCCACGGCGGCCGGGCCCGCGAAGAACGAGTCGAGGAAGTCGTTCGTGGAGGCGATCAGTCGGCCGGCGACGAGATGGGGCCCGACGACGAGGGCGGCGAGGCCGACGCCGACGATCACCGCAGACCGCCACGTTCGGGGCTCGAGGCGGGCGCCCTCCATCGCCGCGAAGACCCGCCAGAACGCGATGACGATGTTGATGACCGCCAGGACCGGAAGGACGCCGGGTGCGACGATGAACGCCAGGATGCCGGTCGGGCCCACGGCCAGGACGGCGCCGACGATTCCGCCGATGGCGGCCGCCGTCGGGATCAGGAAGACGAGGGCGTCGCGGCTCCGGCCGGCGAACAGGTGGCCGGCCCCGGGCACGATCAACCCGAGAAGGCCGGCAACCCCGAAACGCACGGCGGCACTGTGCGGGCGGTCGAAGCGATCCGTCAAGCGGGGGACGGCCCTCGGCGGTCGGTCGTCGTATCCTTTCGACGATGCTCAGCGATCGCCGGCGGGTCCCGCGTGGCAGCCTCCGCCCCCTGATCCGACGCTTGTGAGGGCCTCGGCCGTGCCCCTCTGCCCGGCTTGTGAGAGCCCGCTCGCAGCCTGGGAGATCGATAGCCCCGTCCGAGCCCTCGACCGGGTGGTGCTCGACCCCGCCGGGATCCGACTCCTGGGCCTTGCCACCCCCGAGGACGGCCTCGAGCCCGTCGATCGACCGGAGATCCGCTGCGCCGCCTGCCGGACGCCGGCCGGCGCCGTGTTGCTCCGCGACCAGGTCCTCGCCGCGGCCTCGGCCGCAACTCGCGGCCAAGCGCCGCGCTTCGACGCCTGACCCAGGGTGGGTGGATCAACGTGACCGAATGGCCCGCGGTCCTCATCCTCGGCCGCGACACCTGTGAGGACACCACCCGCTCGCGGGCTCACCTCACCGCCCGGGGAATCCCGTTCAGCTATCGCAACGTCGAGCGCGACGCCGAGGCCGACGCCATCAATCGCTCGTACAACGAGGGCGTCCGGGTGACGCCGGTCATCCTGATCGGGGATCCGGAACGGCCCGCCCGCGTCGTCGTCGAGCCGTCGGACGAGGAGCTCGACGCCGCGATCGCCGAGGCGGCGGCCGGCCGCTGACCGCGCCGCGGACGCCCGACGAGTCTCCGCAGGGGCCAACTGCAGGGGCCAACCGCAGCGGCCCCAGCACGCGGCCCCCCGCCGGCGACGCGACGCCCGCCACATCCACGGCGCCCCGCGTACGAGCCATCCGAGCGGCCCGGCCTCGAGAGGCCCGGCCTCACTCGCCGAAGCGTTCGGCGATCGCCGCCCCGAGGTGGTCGAAGAAGCGGGACGAGCGATTCAGGTAGCCCGAGTGGACCCCGGGAAAGGCGCCGCGCTGGACGGCCCGCCGGTCGCAGACATCGGCCAGGTGCTCGAAGACGGCGCCGGCCGGATACGACAGGTAGTCGTGCTCGTGCCACACGTTGAGCCACGGGGTGAACAGCACCGGGCGCACGACGTCGCGAGGCGCTGAGGGCATCACGCCGAGCGCCCGAAGCGCCGCGGACTGCGAGCCGACGGTGACGAGGAGGTCGGCCGGGCGGCGATCCGCCTCGGAGCGGGCTCCGTCGCGGAGGAGCGCGGCAAGCGTGTCGACGAGGATGATCCCGCCGAGGCTCAGGCCGACGGCCACGACGGGCCGACCACCGGCCCCGCGGCGGATCTCGAGCAGTCGCTCGGCGGCCGGGCCGCTCACCGCCTCCGGGTCGCGGAGGTAGCCGAGGACGTCGGCCATCGTGATCCCGGCGTGGTCGACGATGGCGTGATGAACGACCCGCATCGCCGGCCGCGTCAGCGGGTCGAGGGACAGGCGGCCCTCACGACGCCGCGCCGCGACGGCGGCGCGCTCGGTGGCCGTGGCCGCCAGGTCGCTTCGGGCCGGGAACGTTCGTGGCGGACGCCGGCTCCCTCCTCGGCCTTCTGCTCGGCTCGCGACGGGTTGCCGGAGCGGGCTCGCGGCCTCCTCGCAACCCGCCTCGGCATCGCGGTTGCGGACGAATCGGAGCAGGTGGGCCTGGGGTGACGGCAGGTAGGGTCGCCAGTCGATCGGCTCGAAGGCGACATCGAGCCCCGGCAGGTTCCTCGTGAAGGCCGATCGGATCTCGGTGGTCTTCCAGTCGCTCGCGCCGTAGGCATAGGCGATGACGACGGCCGGTCCGGTGCTCATCCCCGCATGATGCCTCGGAACGGGCCACACGGCCCTCGAAGTCGGGGCCCGACCGACCCGAGATTCGGAGCGCGAGGTCTCGGAATCCCGGTGTGCCCCTGCTATAGTTGGCGCACCTTCGGAATTCCTTGCTGCAATTTCTTGCAGGCCCACAGGGTGGGAGGACTGAACGATGACGGCGTCAGCCATCGAAGCCCACGGCAGCCGAACTGGCACCACGATGCGGGTGGGTGTCATGGCCGGCATCCACGACATCAGCGTCGTGGACATCGAGACGCCGGTCCCCGGCCCCGGCGAGATCCTCGTCCGCCTCCGGGCGACGGCGATCTGCACCTGGGAGCAGCGCAGCTACTCGGGAGCGCAGGCCAACAAGTTCCCGTTCGTCGGCGGTCACGAGATGGCCGGCGAGGTCGCGGCCATCGGGGCCGGCACGGACACAGACCTCCAGGTTGGCGAGCGGGTCGCGATCGGCTCGGCCTCGTGCGGCAAGTGCCACTGGTGCAAGACGGGCCAGGATCGGGCCTGCAAGCAGCACTACGGGGTCGTGTCCAAGTACGGCACGGCCTGGGGCCCGGGCGGCTTCGCCCAGTACAAGGTCCAGGCCGCCGACGGCGTCTATCGCGTCGGCGACGCGTCGTTCGAGACCGCGGCCCTGGCCGAGCCGCTCTCGTGCGCCCTCCACGCCGACCGGCTCCTGGACCTCCGCGTCGGCCAGGACGTCGTCGTGATCGGGGCCGGCGTGATGGGCCTGATGAACGTGGTCGCGGCCCGACAGTACGCCTGCCGGGTCATCGTCAGCGAGGTCGACCCGGCGCGCCTGGCGATGGCCGGGCGAATGGGGGCGACGGAGCTGATCGACGCCTCCAAGGAGGATCCCGTCGCCCGGGTCAAGGAGCTGACCGAGGGCCGGGGCGCGGAAGTGGTCATCGCCGCCATCGGCCATGAGACGGCCAACGAGCAGGGCCTGGCGATGCTCAGCGATCGAGGCCGCTTCGTCCTCTTCGCCGCCGCCCACCCCGAGCCCGCCTTCACGTTCGCTCCCAACGAGATGCACAACCGCGAGACCGGCGTCTTCGGCGTCATCTCCGGGGACAAGCAGGACTTCTATGCGGCGACCCGGCTCATCCGCTATGGCCTCGTGGACCTCTCGCCGCTCATCGACATCCGGTATCCGCTCGAGGAGATCGGCGCCGCGCTCGAGCACGCGATCAAGCCGGGCACCTACCGCGTCATCGTGGAGATGTAGCCGGCCACCGAGACGGGTCGAAGGAGAACGCAGGCATGAAGCGCAAGATGCACCGGCTCCTCCAGGAGGATGGCCGAATCCTCATCGTGGCCATGGACCACACGGCGTTCATGGACGCGCCGGTCGACGGGCTCGCCAGGTATGGCGACACCTGCCGGGCCGTCGTGCCGGCTGGGGCGGACGCGTTCCTCTCGCCGATCGGCTCGATCATCGCCTTCGGTGATTCGATCGGGTCGGCCGCCGCGATCGCCTCGTTCGATACCACGCCACCCTTCCTCGAGGTCGCGGTCGAGCGGGCCCTGTCGGTCGGCGCCGATGCCGTGAAGTCGATGCTCTACCCGTTCACCGCTGACGACAGCGTCCGCCAGGCGGCCCGGCTCGCGACGGACGCGGCCCGCTTCGGCCTGCCGTACATCGCCGAGTCGGTGCCCGGTGGCTTCGCCGCCGCCGACATGCACACCCCGGACAAGATCGCCGCGGGCGCCCGGATCTCGGCCGAGACCGGGGCGGACATGATCAAGACCTTCTACACCGGGGATCCCGAGTCGATGCGCCGGGTCGTCGAGTACGCGATGGTCCCGGTCGTGATCCTCGGCGGCGCCAAGAAGGGCAACGTCCGCGACCTCTTCCAGGACGTGTACGACGCGGTCGTCATCGCCGGCTGTGCCGGTGTCGCGATCGGCAACAACATCTGGCGCGATCCCGACCCGGCCGCCATCACCCGGGGCCTGGCCGCGATCATCCACGGCGGCCAGTCCGTGGACGAGGCGCTCGAGGTCGCGGGCCAGCTCGTCGCCGGCTGAGGAGGTCCCGTCCGATGGCGGTTCACGTCCAGCCTCCCGCGGATCCGCGGTGGTCGCTCATCAGCCGCGAGCCGTACCCTCTTCTCATTGGCGGCCGGTTCATGCTGGCCCGGGACCGGGCCGTCTTCCCTGCGATCAGCCCGCGGGACAACCCGATCGCCTCGATCGCCCAGGCCGGGTCGGCCGATGTCGCCGACGCGGTCACCGCCGCGCGGGCGGCCTTCGACGAAGGCCCCTGGGGCCGGACACCGGCCCGGGACCGCGCGGCCGCCCTCCTCCGGATCGCGGACCTCATCTCACCGGACCGTCGGTCGGCTCAGGAGGCCGGCGGCGGCGGCGGGCAGCCGGCGCCCGGCTGGAAGAACGGGTTCAGGAGCGACTGGCAGTAGTTGAACTCGCCGGCCGGCCCGAAGAACGGGTACGCCGCGATCATCGCGAAGATGACGTAGGCCACGAGGAGCCACAGCGGCGACACGTGCCGCCGCGCCAGCAGCCACCAGGTGAAGAGGGTGAAGCCCAGTGGCAGGAGCCCGGGCATGATCGCGCCGAGCAGGTCCTGGTTGACGTCGAAGAGCTTCGTCTGGCCGCCGCCGACGTCGATGTTCCAGCTCAGGGTCAGGTAGATCGTCACGAACTGGAACGTCAGGGCGCCCATGACCATGTTGCCGAGGACGCCGGCGCCGGTGAGGACCCGGTCCAGCAGCCCCGACCGGAGCATCGTGGTCACGCCCTCGCGCCCGCGGTCGTAGCCCTGCATCCAGAAGAAGTAGGCCAGGGCCAGCATGATCCCGACCTCGAGGACGAGATACAGGATCGCCCCGAGGGGCTGCCCGGCGGCGGCGATCCCGATCCCGATCGAGAGCAGGATCGGCGTGATCGTGCCCTGGCTGATCGAGTCGCCGACGCCGGCCAGCGGGCCCATGAGCCCCGCCTTGACGCTGTTGATCGCGTCGTCGTCGATGTCGGCTCCGTTCGCCCGCTGCTCCTCCATGGCGATGACCGCGCCGTGGATGACGCCGCCGACGTTCGGCTCGGTGTTGAAGAAGACGAGATGGCGCTTGAGGGCCGCCTTGATCTCGTCGGGCGAGTCGTAGAGCTTCCGGATGATCGGCGTCATCGCCTGGGCGAAGGCCGTCCCCTGGAGCCGCTCGTAGTTGTAGTTGGCGTGGCTGAAGAACGTCCACAGCCAGAACGCTCGCTGGACGTCGCGGCGCTCGAGCTTCTTCTCCGGTCGCGGGCCCATGTCAGTCATCTCAGGCCTCCCGCGATCCGCTCGCTCGCCCCTGGAGGCTCACGAAGATCCAGGCCGCCGCAGCGCCGACGATGGCCGTCGTGACGACGATCGTGCCGATGGACGGCGCGGTGACGCCGGGGAAGAACTTGCCGCCGATGAGCATCGCGAACACGTAGCCAAGGAAGTAGAACGGGATCGCGCTGCCCCGGAAGATGAACCGCATGTTCAGCGCGATCCCGATCGCGGGCAGCAGGCCGCCGGCGATCTGGAACCCGCGAAGAACCCACGGGGCGTTGCCGACAGCCCGCGTCGCCGTGTCGCCGTTAAGCCACACGATCGCGTCGTGGACGACGTTGGCGCCCAGGTAGACGGCGATGGTCGCCGGGACGAAGCTGATGACGAACAGGAAGATTTGCGGCCACAGCCAGTTCGCTCGAGAGACGCCCGCGATGTCCCCCTCTTCGGCTCGGGCATCGGCCCAGTGGGCGAACACCGCATCGACGCTCATCCGGGTAAAGAAGATGATCGTGCCAAGCAGGCCGACGGCGAAGCCGAGAGAGATCGCCGTCGCGGCGTCGAGCCCGCCGGCCATCGCCAGCGCGGTGCCGACCCATCCGGCGACCGACGGGTCGGCTGGGATCGAGCCACCGGCCGAGATGAACCCGATGTACAGCAAGTTGATCGACGCACCGATCTCGGCACCCTTCACCGGGTCACCGAAGATCAGACCGACGAAGAAGCCCGCCACCAGGGGTCGGTAGAGTCCGAAGAAGCCGCCGTTGCCGAAGAGCCACGGGCTGTTCGACAGGTAGTAGCCGACGCCGACGAGCGCCGCCTGGAGCAACCCTGCCGTTGGCTCACTCCCCTCCGCCGCGAGAACCGGGCTAGCTACCAGTGCCGCCCCCAGCAGCAAGGTCGTCACCAGCGCGGCGAGCCTGATGGCTCGCGGCGAGGCCATGTCGCGCGTCATGTCGCGCACCTCCCACACACCTCTCTGATCCCCTCCTACTTGTCGACCGACTTGAAGGCCACGGGCCGGTCGTCCTTCACGATCCGAAGCTCCACCGTTGTCCCCAGGGCTTCGAGCTGCCGCATCGCGGCGAGCTCCTCGACCGAGGCCGAGATGTTCCGGTAGAGCGGCTTGCGGGTCGGGCCGGCCCCGATCCCGCCGACGTTGAGGAGCGAGAACTCGACGCCTGCCTCACGCAGGTGGAGCGCGGTGACCGGCGAGCGCATGAGCACGAAGACAGGTTCCGGGTCAGTCACGAGCTCGCGGACCCGCTCGGTTCCGGTCGCGAGGTCGTGGATCTCGACCGGCACGCCCGGAGGCGCCGCCAGCGTGATCACCTCGCTCACGAACTCGTCGTGGGCCGTGCGGTCGTCGACGATCACGATCCGGCGGGCGTTGAGGGCCTTGAGCCAGATCGCCACTACCTGCCCGTGGACGAGCCGGTCGTCG
This sequence comes from uncultured Chloroflexia bacterium, assembly GCA_963719145.1. Taxonomy (GTDB): domain Bacteria; phylum Chloroflexota; class Limnocylindria; order Limnocylindrales; family CSP1-4; genus UBA5189. The sequence goes on along the minus strand of CAVRAX010000001.1, from coordinate 1,034,391 downwards.
ACTCGCACGAGCGTCAGGGTCATCGCATCCTCCGCTGCGGTGCCGGATGATCGGCCGCCGGATCCGAGTCTCGATCGGCCGATGTCCTCCAGGCTCGGCCGACGTTATCTCAGCGTCGTCTCGCCGCCAGAAGCTGGCTCGGATTGACGAGGGCCTCGCGGCCGCTCACGACGAGACGCTCCACGGTTTCGCCGTCGAGCGTCTCGATGCTCGTGGCCGCCTCGATGAGGACGGCCAGGTTGACGCCCGAGATGAGAACGGCTCTCGGCAGGCGGCGCGTCGCGACGAGCGCGACGTTCTGGGGCGTACCGCCGACGAGGTCGGTGAGGATCAGCAGCTTGCCGGCCGGGTCGCCGGCGGCCGCGAGGAGACGCTCGCCGAACGTCTCGGGCGAGTCGGTGGGGAGCAGCCTGACCGCGTGGACGTCCTCGAGTCGGCCGCAGATCAGCTCTGCCGTCGCGATGAACGCGCCGGCGAGGTCGCCGTGGGCCGCGACCACGATCCGGAAGTCCCGCACTGGGCCTCCTCGATGGGCCTCGAGGGCCTCGCCTGCCGCGAGAGAATCCTTGCGGCACATTCTTGCAAAGCCCCCACTCGCTGTATACCGTCCGCGTCGGGACGATGTCAGGGTAATCCATGTGGGATTCAGTCCGGCGACCCCGGATCGATCCGCGGAGGTGCGCATGGCACGAGCGGCCGGCCAGGCGACGAGGACGTCGGTGTCCGCCGATCGCGCGGTGCTGCGCCTCGTGGCCGAGCTCTACTACTCGCGGGAGCTGCGACAGCCGGAGATCGCCGACATGACGGGCTACTCCGTCTCCAAGGTGAGCCGGATCCTCGCCCAGGCCCGCGACGCGGGGGTCGTCCGGATCTCGATCGAGCCGCCGACCGATGAGCAGCCGGCCCTCGCACGGGAGCTGGGCGAACGCTTCGGCGTGGAGGTCTGGTTGACGCCGGGCCGGGAACTCGATCCCGCGGCGGCGGCCCGGCTCTGCGGCGTCGGGGCCGCCGACCCGGTCGCTGCCTGGCTGCCCGACTCGGGCGTTCTCGGGATCGCGGGCGGCTACACCGTCGATGCGCTCGCCTCGGCCCTGGCCCGCCGCGACCTGGCCGGCCTGACGATCGTCCCGGTCGTCGGCGGCTGGGACTCCAGGAACCGGTTCCTCGACGTCAACGAGCTGGCCCGGCGGATCGCCGACCGGCTCGGCGCCCAGGTCCACTACCTCCATGCCCCTGGGATGCTGGACGACGAGGAGACGAAGGACGCCCTGCTCCGCGACAGCGGCGTCGCTGCGACGACGCGCCACTGGGCGTCGCTCGATGCCGTGCTCCTCGGCGTCAGCGGCGGGCCCACGATCCGCCCGGGCTACGGCACGGTCATGGACCGCCTCGACGAGGTGAGCCGACGCCGGTTGCTCGAGCTGGGTGTCGTCGGCGACGTGAGCGGCCACCTGATCCGGATCGACGGGACGATCGTCGAGGACGAGTGGAGCCGGCGAACGATCGCGATCTCGGTCGAGGAGCTGCGCCGGGTCCCGAAGGTTCTGCTCGTGGCGGCCGGCTCGAACAAGCAGCGCTCGCTGCTCGGGGCGATGCGGTCCGGGCTGGCCAGTCACATCGCCACCGACCGCCCGACGGCTGAGGGCATCCTCCGGCTGGCAGGCGAGACGGGCTCCGGCCTGCCTCGTCGGTCCGGCTGACCGGCGGCCCGGCTCGGCGGGGCCCGCTCAGGCGCCGCCGGCAACCGCGGCGGGCGCGTCGCCGACGACGATCGCGGCGGCCGCACGAACCTCGGCGGCGGAGCGGGCCGCGAGCGCCCGGCGGGCGAGTCCGGCGAGCGCCTCAGAGGTCACCTGGCTGAGCATGAGCCGCACCGCGTCGAGCGAACCCGGGTCCATCGACAGCTCGTCCACCCCGAGGCCCACGAGGACCGCGGCGCCGAGGGGGTCCCCGGCGAGCTCGCCGCAGAGGGCGACCGGAACGCCGCGCCCGTCCGCCCCGTCGACGGTAGCCCTGATGGCTCGCAGGACCGCGGGGTGGAGCGCGTCGACGGCCGCGGCGAGCCGGGGATTGGTCCGATCCATGGCCAGGATGTACTGGGTCAGGTCGTTGCTGCCGATGCTGAAGAAGTCGACGTCGGCCGCCAGCTCCGCCGCGCAGAGGGCGGCGCTCGGGACCTCGACCATGATCCCGACCATGAGCCGTGCCGCCCGGGCGACGCCCTCGGCATCGAGGCCGGCGAGCGCGTCGGCCACGATCTCCCGCAGCAGGGTCACGTCGTCCTGGGTGGTGATCATCGGGGCCATCAGGTGGGGCTGCGTCCCGGACGCCGCGCCGGCGCGGGCGATGGCCCGGATCTGAGTTCTGACCAGGGCTGGATCGTCGTAGCACGTCCGGAACCCGCGCAGGCCGAGGAACGGATTGTCCTCGGCCGCCAGCCGGAGGAACGGGATCCCCTTGTCGCCGCCGATGTCGGCGAGCCGGATCATGACCGGCCGGTCAGGGCCGAAGGCCGCGAGGACCGCCGAATACGCCCGCACCTGTTCGTCCTCGGTCGGCGCCTCGGGGCGGCCCAGGAACAGGAACTCGGTCCGGAACAGCCCGACGCCCTCGGCGCCGGCCTCGATGGCCCGGGCCGCGTCCTCGGGCCGGCCGATGTTGGCGAGGAGCGGGACGGCCACGCCGTCCGCGGTCCGGCCCGGCCGGCCACGCAGCTCCCGGGCGGCCGCGGTTCTGCGATGTCGAGCCTCCCGCTGCGCCTCCAGCACGGCGGCTTCGTCGGCGCTCGGTTCGAGGAGGAGCAGGCCGGCCTCGCCGTCGAGGGCGGCCATGAGCGTTCGCGGGCCGCCGGCCGACGCGGGACGGGCGCCAGCCCCGGCCTCCGCCGCGTCGGCCGCTGCGACGAGGCCCTGGACAGCCACGACGGCCGGGATTCCCATGCCCCGGGCGAGGATCGCGGTATGGCTCAGGGGCGAGCCGCCTTCCAGCGCGATCCCGAGCAGCGAGCCCGGCGGCAGCTCGACCGTCGTCGACGGCGGCAGGTCATCGGCGATGGCGATCGACGGCCGCTCCGGGATCGCGACGACGCGACCGGCGATGATCCTGGCGATTCGGGACCCGACGTCGCGGACGTCCGCCGCGCGGGCGGCGATCACGGGATCGGCCAGTGCGGCCAGCGGCTCGGCGACGCTCCGGGCGGCCGTCTCGACGGCCACGGCCATCGCGTTCGGATCGTGGGCCCCGGCGGATCGCGCCAGCGCCTCGGCCGCGTCCACGAGCGTCGGGTCGATCGCCATGAGCGCCTGGGCGTCGAAGATCGCCGCCTCGTCGGTCCGGCCCTGCGCCCGCACCACCCGGGCCAGGTCGCCGAGCTCGGCCGCGGCCTGCTTGGCGGCGGCCCGGATGTCGGGCAGCGGCGTCGCCGTCGCCGCCCCGCGCCGGTATCGCCACACGGGCGCGATCGCCACTCCCGGCGCCGCGGGCAGCCCGCGCAGCTGCATCTCAGCCGTCCGCTGCCTCGGGCGACGGCTCGCCGAGGCCGGCGCCCACGATGTCGACCAGGGCCCGCAGGTGGTCGGCCGCATCGGCGCCGTCGACTCGAAGGCGGATCCGATGGCCGGAGGAGACCCCCAGGCCGAGGACCGCGAGGATGCTCTTCGCGCTGACCTCCGGACCACCGGTCGTCACGTTCGCCACCCGAACCTTCCCCGGGATCGCGGCGGCGGCCCTGACAAACACGGCCGCCGGCCGTGCATGCAGACCCGACGGGTTGCGGACATCGACCTCGATCGCTGCGTTCATGTCACCCGTGGTGCGGGAACTCGTTGAAAGGGATTGCCAGCGGGCCGAACCATAGAACCGCCGGTACGCCCCAGCGGAGCTTGCGCCGCGTCGACGCCGACGACCGCTCGCCTCGGAGCATGTCCGGCGGCCGCAACCCCGTCAATGCCGGGGCTCGGGCATGGGGCGCCGGTCAGGCAGCGCGATCCGCGGAGTAGCCCTCGATCGTGACCTCGATCAGCGGGCTGTGGGCGACCATCTCGTCGGCATCGCGCCGCCAGACGCGGGCGACCTTCTCGAGCACCTCGCGGCGCTCGGCCGGGTCGGTGATGACTCTGGCGGTGGCCGGGAGGTCCGCCAGGACCGGGCCCTTGAGGTGGAACGTGAGGTGCTGGTCCGCCTCGAGGTTCCGGAGCCAGGCCCGGACGCTGTCTGCCCGAGGCATGCCCGAGATGTAGATCCGGCCGTCGAAGACGTGGAAGACGATCTCGATCCGGCGTGGTCGCCCGGTGATCCGTCCGGTGGTCGTGATGTCGATGACGTGGCCGTGCGACAGCGCGCGGCGGATGGATTCGTCCATTGCGGGTTCGTGTAGGCCTCGTGCGCCCGGTCATCCCTGTGGGGCCCGGGCCGTTAGTTGATGATGCAACGATCTTGCCACCCGGGCGACATGACGTCAACGGGGCTCAGCCGGCGCCGCTCGCCTTTGCCGCCCGGGCTGCGGCCTTGGCCGCCCGCTTGCCGGCCTGGTAACGGGCCAGCGCCTCAGGCGAATCGACGTCGCCGAGGGTGGGATGCGCGGGCAGGACGGCATCAAGACCGGGCACGTCCACGCCGAGCCGCCTGGCCAGGATGGCGAGCGTGCCGTCGACCTTCATCGACCCGAAGCCAGGCAGTCCGGCCAGCCGCTCCTTGAGATCGCGTCCGTCGCCGGCGTTGCGCCAGATCGTCGCCGCGTCGTCGTTGTATCGAGCGGCGATCACCCGGCACAGCTCCTGGACCACCCCAGCCATGGCGCCCGGGAACCGGTGGAGGGCCGGTCGGTCGCGGAAGACTCCGTCGAGCTCGGCCGGATCCATCGCGGCGATCTTCGCCGCGTCCAGGTGGCCGAGGCGGCGGCGCAGCTCGTAGGGCCCGGAGAAGGCCTTCTGGACAGTCACTTGCTGGTCGAGGGCGAAGCCGATGAGGAGCGCCAGCGGCTCCTCCACGAGATATCGGTCGGCGGCGTCATCTCCGGTGAGCGGGAGCCGATCGGCGGTGCTCGACATGGCCGCGATGGTACCCGCGACGGGCGGTCTTCGCCGCCGCGACACCATTGCGTCCGGGTCGTAGGATGAAGCCCAACAGGAGGTTGCCTGAACCGATGACGGGACAGCACCGCTCCCCGGCTCCGGAGTCCGGTCGCAGGCCCGAGGACCTCTGGGTCCCGGACCTGGCGAACACCGCGGATGTCAGTCGCGGTCGCAGCAACCTCGCCTCAGTGCCCCGCGCGGGCAACATCAGCACAGACACGCGCGCGGGCCTGGCCGGGTGAGCCGGGGGCGCAAGCCCCGCCCGGCTCACCGACCACTTCCAACACGGGAAGACCCGCGCCCTTGAGAGCGCGGGTCTTCGGCGTTCGTGGTCGCCGGCGGAGGAGCCTGCCGGCGACTTGGCGTTTGCGACCGGGCCGGCGGGACGGCCTCGGGCGCCCCCGCTCCCGACCTAGCGGCCGGCCCGGCCCTGGACCACCGGGTTCGCGCTGCTCACCAGCGCGGACCCCATCGCCAGCAGCGTCGTGCCGAGCCGCAGGCACAGCCCCTGGACGACCCCGGTCCTTCCAGCGACTGCCATGGACCGCTCGTGGCGGATCTCGGCGGCAGTCGCCTGGAGATCCCTGATCCGATCATTCACCATGAAGCTCGAGTGCAGCATCAGTCCGTCCCTTCTGTCGGTCTGGTGGTCGTTCCATCTGGTCATTCGAGGACGATTCGAACGCCGTCGCCATCGGCGTCCTCCACGTCGAGGATCGGTCCGCGCGTCCCGCTCGCCACCGCCTCCTCGATCTCGGTGAGCTGAGCGGACGAGAGTCCGGGAACCCGACCCAGGGCATACCGCCCCAGGGAGATCGGGATCCGCAGGTCGACGACGCGCTTGCCGGCGTCGCGGACCTCGATCCTGGCGAACCGGGGGCTCCCGTCGGCGCCGGTCGCACCGTCGCCCATCGTCGGCGTCGACCCGGCGAGACGATCGGCAGCGCCGAGCGCGTCGAGGATCGGCCCCGCCTCCGCGGCGGTCAGCCGGCCCTCGGCGACGAGGCGCAGGATCCGCTCCAGGGCGCCTTCCATCTCAGGCCTCCTCGATCTCGGCGATGCGCTGCATGGCCGCCTCGACGCTCAGGTCGCCGCGCTCGACGGCGCGGAGGATGTCCAGGCGGGCGACCTCGCGACCACCCGTCCCCGGCGCGGCCGGCAGCGGCGCGTCCGGTGAGGCCGGCGCGTCCGGCGTGGCCGGCGCGACCTCGCCGGCCTGGCTGCTCCCGCTCGATGCGGGGTCCGGCGCGGGCATCCCCGGGAGCACGTCTCGGGGCGCCGTCACGCGAAGGTCGCCCGACACCGACCGAAAGCTGAGCGGCACGCTGCCGTCGCCAACGACGAGCAGCTTGCGGCCCCGCCCTGCCTCGCGGCGGTGGGGCAGGTCGCTGCGGAGGTCGCCGGTCACGGTCCTGGCTTCGACGCGGATGCCCATCCGTCCGACGATCGTGACGTCGCCGCTGACCGTCTCGATCCCGAACGGTCCGCCGCCCACCAGCTCGGCATCGAGGCGGACGTCCCCGGATGTCGTGCCGATCTCGGCGCGGCCGAGGCGGGGCGCCCGAACGGCCAGGTCGCCGGAGATTGTCCGGGCCCGCAGGTCGAGGGCCGCGTCGGCGACGATCCTGACCTCGCCCGAGACGGAATCGAGCTCGAGCGTCCCGGCCAGGGCCTCGAGCGTCACGTCACCCGACGCCGTGCGGATGTTCGTTCGGCCGAGCAGCTCCCGGCCGCGCAGCTCGGCGCTGGCCGTCTCGAGGTTGACCGTCGCGCCCCGGGGAACCTCGAGCTCCAGGTCGGCGGACGTTCGGCGGCCGATCCCGAAGACGATGTCCAGGCCGAAGCGATCCGGCGCGGTCAGGGACAGCTCGCCCTCGCCGGCCTCGATCTGGAAACACTCGGCGAGGGCTCGGCCGTTCAGCTCGCGAGCTCGGGCCGTTCCGCCGTCGACGCCGCGGATGCGCACGCTGCCCGACGCCTGGCGGAGGTGGAAGCGGCCGCTGGCGCCGATCTCGTGCTCGAGGGCCGCGCCGCTCGTGGTCGTTGTCATCGTGCATCCCTCCCGAGGGCGCGGATCGCGTCCGCCGCGTCGTCCGCTGTGATCTCGTGCCGGGCCAGGCGCTCCAGGACGTCCTGGCGGCTGGCCTGGTTGGGCGCCGCGTCGGTCGCGGCCTCCGGCTCCGACTCGCTCGCCTCGTCCCGCGGGCCGAAGCCGAGGGCCCTGACGAGCGCCTCCAGCCGCGACCGGACGGTCGGGTAGGAGATGCCGAGCTCGCGCTCCATGTCGCGCAGGTTGCCGCGGGCACGGAGGAAGCTTTCGAGGAGAGCCAGCTGCTCGCGGGTCAGGTGGCCGAAGCGGCCGACGCTGAAGTCGCCTTCGAGCGTCGTCCCGCAGCTCCGGCAGTGGAGGCGGGTGACCGCGAGCTCGCCGGAGCAGACGGGGCAGGTGGAGATGACGTCGTGCGGCATGCGCTGGCTGATCCTTGGCTGCGGTGCGTGAGGTCAATGGCGAGACTATCGCATGATGACTTTCCTTTTGTCAAGATCGTCTTTCACTTTTCGGAAGTCGTCTTGCTGTTTAGAGCTCGCCCCGGACGACCCGGCCTGGAGATCGGGGCGACCCGCGCCTCGCAGGCGCGAACCAGATCGCTCGGCCTGAGCTCGAGCTGGAGCCCACGGCGGCCGGCCGAGACGAGGACGGTCGGGTGGTCCATGGCCGAGCCATCGACGACGGCCGTCAACGCGCGCCGGCCGCCGAACGGGCTGATCCCGCCGACGACATAGCCCGTCGCCCGCTCGGCCTCGACGGAGGCGGCGAGCTCGGCGCGACGGCCGCCGACCGCAGCGGCAAGCGCCTTCAGGTCCAGGGATCCGGCGACCGGCACGATGGCGAGGACGAACCGCCCGTCGACGCGGGCGACCAGCGTCTTGAAGACCCGGTCCTCCCCCACCCCGAGCGCTGCGGCCGCCTCGCGACCGTATGCCGGCCGGGCGTCGCGCGCGGCGCCGAGGCGCTCTGGAGGCTCGTACTCGTGGAGCTGATGCGGGATCCCGGCCTTCGCCAGGGCCTCGGTCGCCCTCGTCGTCCGCCCGCTCACCGAGCCATCGTAGGCGCGAGCGCGGGGCCGTTCGGCGCCGATCGGCTATCCTCGGCACGCCTGCGGAATGTCGCAGCGCCGTCGCGCGCGACCGCGGCCGCTCACAACCTGGAGTGAATTTGACCTTCGAATTGCTCGGCCTGTCGGCTGATCTCGTCGGCATGGTGGCCGACGAGGGCTACGTTGAGCCAACGCCCGTCCAGGCGGTCGCGATCCCCCTCGTCCTCACCGGCCGCGACGTCCTCGCCGCCGCCCAGACCGGGACCGGCAAGACGGCCGCGTTCGTCCTGCCGATCCTGGATCGCCTCCGCCACCACGCGAACACCTCCTTCTCGCCGGCCCGCCACCCGGTCCGGGTCCTCATCGTCGTCCCGACGCGGGAGCTCGCGATGCAGGTCGACGAGAGCGTCCGGACCTACGGCCGGACGGTCCCCCTCCGCTCGACGGTCGTCTACGGCGGGGTCCCGATCGAGCCCCAGACGAAGGCCCTTCGGGCCGGCATCGAGATCCTCGTCGCGACGCCGGGGCGACTGCTCGACCACGTCGGGCAGAAGGGCGTCAACCTGGGCCAGGTCGAGATCCTCGTCCTCGACGAGGCGGACCGGATGCTCGACATGGGCTTCCTGCCGGACATCCAGCGGATCATCGGCCTCCTCCCGCCCCGGCGCCAGAACCTGATGTTCTCGGCGACCTTCTCGGACGACATCCGGCGCCTGTCGGGGACCATCCTCCGCAACCCGGCAACGGTCGAGGTCGCGCCACGGAACACGGCCGTCGAGACCGTACGGCAGCTCGTCTACCCGGTCGACCGGGACCGCAAGGAGGCGCTCCTGGCCCACCTCGTCGCCCGCCACGACTGGCGCCAGGTCCTCGTCTTCACCAGGACCAAGATCGGGGCATCACGCCTCGCGACCTACCTGGACCGGCGCGGCCTGGAGGCCGTGGCGATCCACTCCGATCGGAGCCAGCCGGAACGGACCCGCGCCCTCGAGAGCTTCAAGAGCGGCGAGATCCGGGTCCTCGTGGCGACGGATGTCGCCGCCCGCGGGCTCGACATCGAGGATCTCCCCCACGTCGTGAACTTCGAGCTGCCGTGGGAGCCGATGGACTACATCCACCGGATCGGCCGGACCGGGCGGGCCGGCGCCACCGGGGACGCGGTGAGCCTCGTCTCGATCGACGAGGCCGACCTCCTCCGGGGCGTCCAGCGCCTCCTGAAACAGGCGATCCCGTGGACCGTCGAGGAGGGCTTCGTGCCGGATCGAAACGCCGAGCCGCAGCCGCTCCGCGGGCCCCTCGCGGCCCGACCGGTGCGGACCCACCACTACGCTCACCGAAGCCCGGGCAGGTCGCGATCCCGGAGCGGCTCGCGGCGCTGATCGCGTCGCCGGCGGCGACGCCTCCCGCGCGCCGCCCGCCCCAGCTCAGGATCCGGGGGCGGAGGCCTCCAGGAGGGTCTTCAGCCGAGCCAGGTCCTGCCGGTTCGCCCGGCGCATCGCGCCGGCCATGAGCGGCGCGGCGACGGCCGAGAACCCGGACGGTTCGCCGCGGTTGCGGAGGGTCATCCGCGTTGCCCCGCCGGGCTCGTCCCGCCAGGTGTACGTCGTCTCCATGGCGAAGGGGCCGTCGGCGGTGCTCATCACGAATCGCTCGCCGGGAACGACGTCGCGGACCTCGTAGACGTAGGCCAGGGTCCGCCCGAGGAAGCGGGCCACAAAGGCGATCCGCGAGCCGACCGCCGCCGGCGGTGGCGTCCGCCACTCGACCGACTTGATGTTGCTGTACCAGCGGGTCACGTTGTCGGGGTCGGCGGCGAACGCCGCGACCTCGGCCCGCGGGCGATCGATGACGACCTCCGTCTCGATGTCGACGCTGCTCATCGGGCCACCTCCTCCGCTGCCGCCGCCGGCCCGGCCCCAGCGCCGAGCAGGTCTGTCAGCCGATCGACCATCCGACCCCAGCCACCCTGGTGCGACGCCACGACCTCGCCGGGCAGGCGTTCATGGGTGAGGACCAACCGGGTCCCCGCCCCGCGCGGGGTGAGCTCGACGGTCACCACGCTCGGTTCCGGCCCCGTGTACGGCGAGCGCCAGGTGAACGAGAGACGGCTCGGCGGATCGAGCACGAGGAACTCGCCTTCATGCTCGATCCGGGCGTCGTCGTCGACCATGGCGACATGGAGCCGGCCACCGACGCGGACGTCCGCGGCGACCTCGGCCCGTCCGAACGCCGACATCCAGCGGCCCAGGATCAGCGGGTCGGTCCAGGCCCGATAGACGACCTCCGGCGGCGCCTGGAGGAGCCGCTCGATCCGGGCGACCGTCGCGCCGTCCGCGCCGGGCTCGGTCACGACGAGTCCCGATCCCGCAGGACCGCCTCGAGCGCATCCAGCCGTCCCGCCCAGAAGCCCGTCGACCGCGCGATCCAGGCGGCCGCCTCCGAGAGCGGCTCGACGTCGAGCGCCAGGTGGTGCTCGCGACCGGAGATTGTCCGGCGGACGAGGCCTGCGGCTTCGAGGACCTTGATGTGCTTCGAGGCCGCGGCGAGCGAGATCCCGAAGCCCGCCGCCAGGCCGGTGACGCCGGCGTCCCCGCCGCGGAGGCGCTCGACCATGCCCCGACGAACCGGATGGGCCAGGGCCCGGTAGGTCGCATCCAATCCACGACTCGAATATTCAACCATCGGGTTGAAAATACGCCGTGACCCGGGCTCGGACAAGGCCGCGCTGCGGAGTCGTGCCCTCGCGAGCGCGGGGAGCCGCGTCGGAGACAGGCGCGTCAGGTCAGGGATCGATGACTCGACGGGCGAGGGACGGCTGCCGGGCGTCAGGCGAGCGGAGCGCCGGCCGGGGTCAGGAACCTGGCGCCCGGGAAGAAGAAGCCGAGGTCGATGCCCGCCGCCACCCGATCGACGGCATACCGGTTGACGAAGGCGTGCGGCCGCTCGACCCGGCCCGCATCGGGCCGGGCGGCCAGCTCGACGACCACGTCACGCAGCAGGATGAACGGGCCGCCGGGCCGGGCGAGGGCGCGACCCGGGTCGAATCCGGGCAGCGTCGGCAGCTCACCGGTGATGCGGTAGGGCCCGAGGTCCAGCTCGACCGGATGCCACGAGGCGTGGATCGGGAGATCCTGCGTCTCGGCGCAGAGGACGAGCAGGTCGTCCGACTCGACGTGGATCCGGCGGCGGCGCTCGGCGGCGCCACCGGCGATCGGATACCAGGTCGCCTTGTCGACGTCGATCGGCTGCTCCGCCTCGAGGCCGTCGCGGACCGTCCATGCCTCCGCGCACGCTCCGCTCGCAATTCCCCCGGCGGTGAAGGCCTCGATCTGCTGCATGGTTGGCCCCCCAGCGATATCAAGGCAGGATCCCTCCATCCGCGCGCGTGCGACAGCCCCATCGGTACCGGCCCCGGGCCGGCAGTGGTACCGCGAGCGCCGAATCCGGTTCCGGGCCGCACCGCGCTCCGGCGATGCGATCAGATCGGCCGGTCCGGCCGCCCGGTCCCGTGCGGGGCCGCGATCGCCAGGAGGTGCCTGACGACCGTCGTCACGTCATACCGGCTCTCGTTCGTGACGACGGCGATCCCGATCCCGTCCTCGGGGAACCAGCGGACCACGCTGCGAGCCCCGACGAGGCGGCCCGAATGACCGAAGCTGACCCGATCGTCGATCGTGTAGACCTGAACGCCCAGGCCGTACGGGTAGGGCGGGTCGAGTGTCTCGGTGGCTGCGGCGTCGGCGAGCATCAGGGCCAGCATGTCCGGCGGCAGGACGTAGCCGTCGTAGAGCGCGCGGGCCCAGTGGGCAAGGTCGCGGGCGCTGATGGCGATCGAGCCCGCGGCGCCGGCGGCCGTCGTGATCGCGGTGAAGGGCCGGATGGAGGTCCCGTCGGTCACGTCCGTCGGCTTGGCGCTGAGCCGGGTCGAGCTGTAGCGGTAGGCCGTCGGGAGCTCCGCCTTCGGCGGCTCGGCCCCCTGGTAGCTGGCGCTCGCGAGTCCGAGCCGATCGAAGAATCGGGCCCGGTACTCCTCGGCCAGGGTTCGCCCGGTCAGCCGCTCGGCGATGAGACCGAGGAGGACGTAGTTGGTGTTCGCGTAGTGATAGCCCCTGCCCGGCGGGGCGACCGGTGGCCGGGCGTAGGCGAGCGCCTGATCGGGCGTCCAGACCGCCCGCGGATCGGCCTGGACGGCCTTGTCGAGGGCCGGGCTGACCAGGTAGTCACCGAGCCCGCTCGTGTGATCGAGGAGCATCCGGATGGTGATCCGTGGGTCGATCGCCTTGCCGCCCACGAGCGTCGTCGGGAGGTCGCCGGCCGCGGAATCGTCGAGGGCCAGCCGCCCCTCATCCACCAGGAGGAGGATCTCGGTCGCCAGGAAGGTCTTGCTGGCGGAGGCGATCGCGAACGGCGTGTCGGGCGTGAGCGGGCGCCCCGTCGCCAGGTCGGCGACGCCCGCCACGCCGGTCCACTGGTGCCCGTCGGGGAAGATCACGCTGGCCTGGATGCCCGGCGCCGCGAGGGCCACGCGACCCGCCTCCAGGGCCGCCTGCAGTGCTTCCGCGACGCCTGGGCGGTCGGCCCCCCTGGCGATGTACGGGGTGCTGGCGGGACGAGCGGGCGTCGACGCCGGCGTGGGGGTCGGGCTGACGCTCTGTGCCGCGGTCCCGTCGGTGGCCGCCGGGACCGAGGCCCGGGCCGCAGCGCCCGGCGAGGCGGCCGGCGCCGCGTCGAGGAGACCGCCGGCGACGACGATCGAGGCGATCGCGATCGAGCCGGCGGCGGCGGCGAGGGCGAGCGGAAGGCGGCGCATGGCTGGACGACCCTCGCGACGAACGGCAACGATGATGCGACGATACCGCGACCCGTCGCGTGACCCGTGGGCGGGCTGGATCGAGGAGGCACGCCTTTGGCAGACGGGGTCCCGACCGCCGCCGACCTGTTCCGGGAGATCGGGCTGCGGCCCGACGGCCCCGCGCTCTGGGGTCGCCCGCTGACGACCCGGGCCCCGGGGATCTATGTCGTCGAGCTTGCCCAGCCGGTGTCGACGGCGCCGATCGAGCTGATTCGCGTCGGCAAATGGATCGAGACCCTGCCCGGCCTGAGGCTCGACGGGGAGCGTCCGACCTCGAAGTCGCTCGTTGCCAGGCTCGCATCGCTCTGGCTGCCGGGGGCGACGGTCGTCTACGCCGGCGCGACCAGGGGCAGCCTCGGCGGCCGCGTTCTCGCCCTCGCTCACCACGTCCTCGGCGACCGGCGCCCGCATCCCGACGGCCACTGGCTCCATCTCCTGCGCGGGATCGAGCGGACACGGATCTGGTTCGCCGAGACGGACGCGCCGGAGGAATACCTCGACGGGCTGCTCGAGGCGTTCGGCGCGACGATCGGGCCGCCACTGCCCGCGGACCGGCCCGCGGGCGCCCTGCCGCTTCCGTGGGCCAACCTCCGTCGTCCCACGGGCGAGCGCCAGGTCCACGGGCTCACCGGCGCGCTCCGCCCGGACGAGGCCGGGCCGCCCGCCCCGCCAACCCACGTCGTCGAGGTCGCGGCCGGCGACGCCGACGGGGCTCGGGTCGAGACCCTGGGAACGGGAACTGTTCGCCGCTCGCCGACCCCGCGAGCGCCGAAGTCGGCGCGGCCGGGATCGGCGGGTCCGACCGCGGCGCCGCGGGCTCGGAGGGCGACGACGGCGCTCGTCCCGCCGTCCGCCCGGCCAGAGCCGGTGCCCCTGACGGCGGAGGCCCTCGAGCGTCTCACCGCGGAGCTCGACGAGCTGACCCGCGTTCGCCGGCCGGACGTCGTCGCCCGGATCAAGGCCGCCCGGGAGCTCGGCGACCTCCGGGAGAACGCCGAGTACCAGGCGGCGCGCGAGGAGCAGTCGTTCCTCGAGGGTCGGGTCCGGCTGCTCGAGGAGCGGCTCCGGAACGCCGTCCTCATCGAGGAATCAGGCGGTGATCGGGCCCGCATCGGCTCGACGGTCGTCGTCGAGCACGACGGCGAGACGCTCACCTACACGCTCGTCGGGTCGACGGAGTCGGATCCGGCGAGCGGCCGGATCAGCGTCTCCTCCCCCGTCGGGGGCGCGCTCGTCGGATCGACCGCCGGTGCCGAGGTCGAGGTCCGGACGCCGCGGGGTCCCGTCCGCTATCGCGTGGTCGAGATCCGCTGAGCCTGGTCAGGCACCGGCGCAGCCCGTCGGCACCGGCCGTTCAGCCCGCAGGTCGCCGTCCGACGAGGCCGCCGAACAGGATGATCAGGCCCAGGATGACCAGGCCGCCGGCGAGCAGCGTCTCGGCGCCGACGATCGCCGTTCCATTCAGCCCGAGCACGCCCTCGAAGAAGATCCCGAAGGCGAGGAACAGGCCGAGGCCCACCCCCAGGAGCGGCAGCCCGGCCCGGACGAGCTCGCGCTGGCCGGTGAGGACCCCGTAGGCGAGCAGGCCGACCCCGACGCCGCCCGGTGCCACGAGCGCCCAGGCGTAGGCCCACGTCGCCCACAGCCCCGTCGCGGCCTGGACGGCGAGGACGACCCCGGTCATGGTCACGATCCCGGCGGGTGCGGCGAGGACCGCGCCGCCCGGGCCGCCGATCCCGGTCGCCAACGCCAGGAGCAGCAGGCCGGGCACGATCACGAAGAGCGGCCAGCCGACCTCGAACGCGTTGATCCCGAGCCCCCGGCCGGCGAGGGCCAGGACGCCCACCACGAGCAACAGCGCGCCGAGGATCAGCATGCCGCGTTGCTCCGTGCGTCGTGTCTCCATCGTGCCTCCCGCCCTCCTCGCTGCGATCGCTCCGGACCACGGTAGGATGCGATGCGCGCCCTCGCAATCCCCAGCCCCAAACGGCCCGCCAAAAGGAGACCAGTTCGCCCGTGCCACCCGTCTCCGACCTCCCTGCCCTCATCCGCCCGTCGGTCGCTCGCATGACCGCCCGCCGGCTCGCAGCCACGGTCGCTCTCGTGGTCGCGATCGCCGCCCTCGGCGCCTGCGGCGGGGCCGCAACGCCCGAACCCACCTATCCGCCCGGGGCGATCGTCGTCAGCGCCCAGAACCGGACGTTCGACACGTCCCAGCTCGTCCTCCCTGCGGACAGGGAATTCCCGCTCGTCTTCGTCAACAAGGACGGCGACCAGCACAACATCGCGATCCGGACGAAGCCCGGGTACGACGGCGACGTCATCTTCCGCTTCGACCCCGTCTCGGCCCGGACGATCGTGCTGACCGCGGGCCCGATTCCGAAGGGGACGTACTACTTCATCTGCGAGGTCCACCCGACGATGACCGGGACGGTCGTCGTCCAGTGACCGGGCGCCGGGCCAGCGGGGACGCGCCGGGCAGGCCGGCGAGCCGGACGATCTACCGCGACGGGGCGCTGGCCGACGCCCGTTCGGATCGCCTGCAGATCGGCGTCAGCATCCTCGTCGAGGAGGGTCGGATCAGCTGGATCCGACCGTCAGACGATGAAGGGAAGGCGGGCGCCCGGTCCGGGCTCGAGATCGTCGACGCGTCGGGCGCCACCTTCGTCCCGGGCATGGTCGACGGCCACAGCCACGTGACGCTGCCGGGAGGCGCCCACTGGATCGAGCGGATCGACGATCCCCCGGAGGCACTCCTCGGTGTCGCCGAGCGCAACGCCCGGCTCCTCACCCGGGCCGGGGTCCGCTGGGCGCGTGACGTCGGCGCGCCGCGACTGGTCGATCCCGTCGACGGACGGATGCGGGCCCTCAGCCTCGGCCTTCGCGAGCGCTGGGCCGGGCTTTCCGACCACCCCTATCTTCGCTGCGCGGGGACCTGGCTCGATCGGGCGGGGACCCTGCCCCAGGCTGCCCACACTGTGGGGGCGGCGACGGCGGACGAGCTGCTCGCCAACGCGATCGGCCAGCTCGACGACGGGGTCGATCTCCTGAAGCTGTACATGGACGGGCCCGACGCCGAGACGTCGCCGTGGTCGGCAGCCGAGGTCGCCCGGGTCGTCGAGGCAGCCCACGGCAGGGGCGTGCCGGTGACTGCCCACTCCGGCCGCCTGAACGGGGCGGTCGCCGCCGTCGAGGGCGGCGTCGATTCGATCGAGCATGGATTCGACCTGGACGGTGACGTCGCCGCCGAGATGGCCCGCCGCGGCACCTTCCTCGTCTCCACCCTCGCGGTGATGCGCTCGTGGGCGACGTTCGGCTCGACGACGAGCCTGGCGCGGTTCGCCGCCGATGCGGGGCGGGTGGCCATCGCGGCTCGCCGCGAGCGGGCCGAGGCGAGCGTCGCCCTCGCCCGCACGGCCGGCGTGCGAATCGCGACCGGCACGGACTTCGGAGGCGGCTCGCTCCGGGCCAACCAGCTGGCCTGGGAGGTAGAGGCGCTCGTCGGGGCCGGCCTCGAGCCGTGGGAGGCGCTGGCGGCCGCGACCTGGCGCGGCGGTGAGCTCATCGGCGAGCCGGGAGCGGGCGCCATCGCGGAGGGCGGACCGGCCGACTTCTTCCTCGTCCACGGCGATCCCCTGTCCGACCCGGCCGCCCTCTGGCGGGTCTGGCGAGTGGCCTGGGCGGGCTGACCGGGCACGGCGTGGTCGACGAGATCCGCTTGAGCGTCGGCGGGATCGCGCCGGTGGTCGGCGTGCCGGCCGCCGGGATCGGCGGCTAGCATTCCGCCCATCGATCCCGCGAGAGGAAGCGCCTGATGCCGAAGCACGTCCCAACCGGTCCGAACTCGCCCGCCGGGCGGTATCCCTTCAGCCAGGTCGTGGAGGCGAACGGGTTCGTCTTCCTCGCCGGCCAGGTCGGCGACGCTCCCGGATCGTCCGGCCCGGTACCGGGCGGCATCGAGGCCGAGACGCGGCAGATGCTGGACAACGTGGCCCGGCTCCTCCGCGCCGTCGGGCTGGACCTCCCCGATGTCGTCAAGGCGACCGTCTATCTCCGCGACTTCTCCGAGTTCGATCGGATGAATGCCGTCTACCGCGAGTTCTTCCCGACCGAGCCGCCGACGCGGGCCACCGTCGGCGTCACGGCGCTGGCCCGTGACTTCCGGGTCGAGATCGAGGTGGTCGCGGCCCGCTGAGGCGGGCGCACGGGGCGCCCGCTGAGAGGGGCGCACGGAGCGCGCCCGCTGAGGCGGGCGCACGGGGCGCGGCGGGGAGGCGTCAGCCGCCGACGACGAACTCGTCGAGGGCGATCGTCTCGCGGCCGGGCGTCCCGACGACCTCGATCTTGATCGTGTGGGTGCCGCTCCGATCGAAGGTCCGGCTGAAGATCTCCGATCGGGCGTTGAAGTGGCGGGCGTAAACGTCGACGGTGGCCACGAGCTCATCGTCGAGGTAGATGTTGGCCTCGCCCCGGGTGGGACCCTTGGGGCCGATCCAGGCGATCGACGTGCCGCTGAAGGTGAACCAGGCGGTCGCGCCGGGCAGGACCGCGTAGCGGACCATGCCGTCGTTGTAGCGGGCGTGCTCAGCCTGGCCCCAGCCTCCGGAGAAGTCGATGGCGTGGTTGGACTCATCGAAGACCAGCGCCGCCGGCGCGGCCGCGACGGCCGGCTTCGTCGACGACGGCGGGGCCGAGCGGCGGACCAGCAGGAGCGGCTCGCCGATGAGGGCCAGGATCTTGTCCACGTAGCCGCGCGAGCGATCCGACCAGTGGTTGGGGTTCGTGTCCCCGTCCCCGGTCAGCCACCAGTGGGCCACCGAGGGCCAGTCGCCGAGCCAGCCGTAGAGGGCCGTGAGCTTGTGCCGGGCGACCGTGTCCTGGTTGGACGGCGTCGGCGCCGCGCCCGGGTCGCCGAGGTACTTACCCGCCCAGGCCGACCAGTTGGCGGGCAGGATCTGGTACTTGCCGATCGCGCCGCTCGTGGCGTTGACCGCATCGTAGCGGCCGTGCGACTCGACCGCCCCGAGCGCCTCCATGAAGCGCGCGATGTTCGGTGGATCCACGGCCTGGGTGGTGGCCGGGCCGAGGAGCCCGACGAGGAGCGGCGCGGCGATCAGGGCTGTGGCGGCCGCGCGCAGGCGGCCGGAGACCTCGGGCAATAATCCTCCTCCAAGAGGTTCCGCGGAGATGCGAGGATAGCCGTGCCCCGGCGTTCCGGCAACCACGCCGGACCGGCGCGGAGTGCCACATCGGGCACGGTCGATCGTGGCTTGTCCGGCCCCGTAGACTGGCACCTTGGCACTGCCGTCCTGACATCCTGCCGATGGCCCTTGATGCATCGATCGCGCCCGCCCGACGCGTCCCCCGCGTGGACGTCGAGCGAATCGTGCTGTCCGGCTTTGCGGCCGCCCTGGTCGCCGGGATGCTCGCCTTCGCCACCCTCCGGCTGGGCAGCCCGGCCGACGGGACCGAGGTCCAGCTCGCCGGACTCGCCTTCCAGCCCGATGGCGTCGGCGTCGCGGCGGCTCCGGGTGGCTCCGCGGCGGCCGCGGCGATCCGGCCGGGCGATGGGGTCGTCGCGGTCTTCGGCCGCCCGACCGAGGCATGGACCGCCAGCCTGCTCGACCCGGGTGTCGCCCGACCCGCGATCGCGCCGGGCGATCGACTCGACTACTCGATCGCGCGCGACGGTCGGGTCGTCGATGTCACGACCGCGGCCGTCCCGTTCGATGCCGCGGCCGCCCTGGCCGACGATTGGGGCGTTCTCATGCTGTCCCTGGCGATGTTCGTGGTGGGGGTTGCGCTCTACGCTCGCCGGCCCGGCGAGGCCGCGATCCAGGCCCTCCTCGTCGTGGGAACGGCGATGTTCGCGAGCACCGCGGTGTGGGCGCTCGGCCTCCAGGTGACCGATCTCGCGATCGGCTCGACCTTCTGGCTCTACGCGCTCGGGGCGGGAGTCGCCTACGCGTTGTTCTGGAGCGGTGTGCTCCACTTCGCCCTCGTCTTCCCGCGGCCCCACCGGTTCGTCACCAGCCAGCGACGCCTCGTCGCGATCGCCTATGCGGTCCCGCTGTTCCTGCAGCTCGCAGCGATCGTGGCCGCGGGCGCCACTCGTGGCGCGCTTCCGGCGCTGGCCGCGTGGATCGACGGCCAGGTGATCCTCCAGGTCGTCGTGAGCGTTACCGCCCTGGTCCTGCTGGGCTACAGCTTCTGGCGCCTGCCCGACCCAACCAGCCGCAGCCAGCTCCGCTGGATCACCGCTGCCGTCGGGCTGGCGGCGGTCAGCGCACTCCTCCTGTGGTTCGGGCCGGAGGCGGTCGGCGGCGAGCCCCTCGTGCCCCGCAGCGCGGTGGCGCTCCTGGGCCTGCCGTTCCCCGCGGCGCTCGCGGTGGCCGTCGACCGCCACCACCTGTTCGAGCTCGACCGGCTCGTCAACCGCTCGCTCGTCTACGGCGGCCTCACGGGAGGGATCGTCCTGACCTACGCCGCCACGGTCGCGCTCATCGGCGGGATGATCCCGGGCAATGCCCCGTTTGCGATCGCGCTCCTCGGGACGGGCGCGGTGGCCGTGGTGTCGCTGCCCCTCCGGGCCCGGCTCCAGCGAGCCGTCGACCGGCTCATGTACGGTGATCGCGACCGGCCGGACGAGGCGCTCCGCCGGCTCGGCCGCCGGCTCGAGGGCTCGCTCGACCCGCAGACCGTGCCCCAGACGCTCGTCGACGCCGTCGCCGACGCGCTTCGCTCGCCGTACGTCGCGATCGAGTTCGAGCGCGACGGCCTGTCACGCGTCCAGGCGGCGCACGGTCAGGTTCCGATCGACGTCGCCGGGCCGCGCGAGCTCGTGCGCGTGCCGATCGTCTACCGCGGGCTGGAGGTCGGCCGCCTGGCCACCGCGGCCCGAGCGCCGAGCGAGGCGTTCTCGGCCGCTGACGAGCGTCTCCTTGCCGACCTCGCCCGGCAGGCAGCACCCGCGGTCGAGGCGGTCCGGCTGACCGCCGACCTGCGCCGTTCGCGCGAGGCGCTCGTCGCGACCCGCGAGGAGGAGCGGCGGCGTCTGCGTCGCGACCTCCACGACGAGCTCGGACCGACCCTTGCCGGCTCGGCGATGAAGCTCGGTGCGGCGCGGAGCCTGATCCCGTCCGATCCGACCAGGGCCACGGCCATGCTCGAGGACCTCGAGTCCAACGTCCGGTCGATGATCGACGAGGTCCGGCGGATCGCCCGGGACCTGCGTCCGCCGGCGCTCGACGAGCTGGGCCTCGTCGGCGTCCTCCGCCAGCACGTCGCGGCGTTCGACGGCGGAACGCCCGAGCACCGCCTCCGGATCGCGCTCGATGCGCCGGACGACCTCCCGGCATTGCCCGCGGCCGTCGAGGTCGCCGGTCTCCGGATCGCGCTCGAGGGCCTGACGAACGCGGCCCGCCACGGGACCGCCGACCACGTCACCATCCGGCTCGCGATCGAGGGCGAGTGGTTCGTCGTGGCGGTGATCGACGACGGGGTGGGCATCCCGGACGGGGTGTCGCCGGGCGTCGGCCTGGCCTCGATGCGGGAGCGGGCCGACGAGCTCGGCGGCAGCCTCGAGATCGAGTCGGCGGCCGACGTGGGGGCGAGCGTCGTCGCCCGGCTGCCGCTCGCGCCGAACGGGCCGTCATGACCGCCGCTGTCCGGGTCGTCGTCGCCGATGACCATCCGGTCGTCCGCGACGGCCTCCGGGCCCTCATCGCCGCCACGCCGACGATCGAGTTGGCCGGCGAGGCGACCACGGGCGACGAGGCGGTCGAGCTGGCCCGCGAGCTCCGGCCAGACGTCATCCTCATGGACCTGGCGATGCCGGGCCGGAACGGGATCGAGGCCACCCGCCAGATCGCCGCCAACGGCTGGGCCGGGGCCGTCCTGATCCTGACGATGTTCGACGACGACGAGTCGATCTTCGCGGCGATGCGGGCCGGCGCGCGCGGCTACCTGTTGAAGAACTCCGGCCCCGACGAGCTGCGCCGAGCGATCGAGGGTGTCGGCGTCGGCGAGGCCATCTTCGGGGCCGGCGTGGGCCAACGGATGGTCGGCTTCTTCGCCCGGGCCCGGGAGCTGGGCGTCCAGCCGTTCCCCGAGCTGACCGATCGAGAGCGCGAGGTCCTCGAGGAGCTCGCGCGGGGCGCCGGCAATGCCACGATCGCGCTCCGCCTCGGGATCAGCCTCAAGACGGTCCGCAATCACGTGAGCACGATCCTGGGCAAGCTCATGGTCGTCGATCGGGCCGAAGCGATCGTCCGGGCCAGAGAGGCCGGCTTCGGGGTCCGCGAGCCGCGCGCTCCACGGCCGACCGGGTAGGCCGGCCGTGACCGACACGTCCCGGGCCCCGGGGGACGCCGATCTCATGACGGCGGGACGGTCGAGCCGCGACGATCGGGCGATGGCGCATGCGGTCCGTGCGATCGGCCCTGCCCGCCTGGCGTTCGTGGCGGGCGCCTGGCTGTTCGTGGGCTGCGTCGTCCTGCAGGTCTTCCTGGTCGGTCTCGACATCTTCGCCAAGGTAGGCCCCGAGATCCACCGTAACTTCGCCTACCTCTACGGCTGGCTGGCGCCACTCCTCGTCCTGATCGGCGATGCCGCCCGGATGCCGCCGCGCACGCGCACGCTCGCGGTGATCCTGCTGCTCCTGTTCGCGGCGCAGACCGTCCTGCCCTCGCTCAAGGCCGACTACCCACCGCTCGCGGCGTTCCACGCGGTCAACGCCCTGATCATCTTCGGCCTGTCGATCACGGTCGCCCGCCAGGCGACCGACGTGGTCCAGGGCGCGCTGGCCGCCGACCGGTCGTGAGACGCTGGCGGCTCGCCCTGGCCGTGGCGGCCTGGCTCCTCCTCACCGGCGTGGTGATCCAGGTCTTCCTCGCCGGCGTCGGCCTCTTCAAGCTGGCAGGCTGGGACGCCCACGTCGGCCTTGGGTGGCTGCTCGGGTCGATGCCCCTCGTCCTCCTGGTGCTGGCCATTCCGGCCCGGTTCGACCGACGGAGCAATGCGCTGATCGTCGGTCTGAGCGTCGCGACGTTCATCCAGCCCGAGCTGGCCGAGGCCCGGAACCAGGCTCCGCTGCTCGCCGCCTTCCACCCGGTCAACGCGCTCCTGGTGTTCTGGCTCGCCTGGAGCGTGGCCCGACGGACGACGGCCCTGGCTCGCCGTCAGCCCGACGGCGAGCCGGACGCGGCGGCCACAGACACGCGGCCCGCCGCCGCCTCCGCGGCCGCGCCGACGTCCCCGGCCGCGCGCTCGTAGCCGTCGCGCCGGCAGCGACCGCGGTCCGGGCGGGCCGCGGCCGAGCGCATCCGATTCCCGGGCGCATCGGGACTCCCACCCCTCCGCGACGGGACGGTCCACGGGTAGACCTGAGGCTCGGGGGAGCGGCCCGTCGGGCCGTGGCCGCCGATCAGTGAGGGAGGGACCGATGAGCGCCGTCCGGCGATTGCACTTGGTCGTGGCGTGGCTGTTCGTTGTCGGCGTGGTCGTCCAGGTCTTCCTGGCCGGCCTCGGCGTCTTCGATGACCCGTCGATGTTCAGCGTCCACGCGGGCTGGGGCTACACCCTCGAGCTCCTGCCGATCATCCTGCTCGTCCTTGCGCTGGCCGGCGGGCTCGGCCGGCGGCTGGTCCTCTACCCGATCTTGATCTTCGTCATGTTCATGTTCCAGTCGATCTTCGTCTCCCTGCGTGGCGACTTCCCGATGGTGGCCGCACTCCATCCGGTGAACGGGTTCGGAATCCTGCTCGTCGGGATCGCGATGGCGCGTGACGCCTGGCTGGCCCGGACGAGTGCCGCCTCGTCGGCCGGGACCGCTCCCATGGCACAGGCCGCCCCGGGCCTCGGTGGGCGGTAGGCCGCGATGACCGTGCCGCAGGGAGCCGCGATGTGGACCTGACCGCGCTGCGGCCGTGGCTCATCCTCGTCCACGTCCTCGCGGTGCTCGGCTTCGTCCTGGTCCACGGGGCCTCGGCGAGCGTCGCGTTCAGGCTCCGGGGCGAACGGGATCCGGCCCGGGTCCGGGCGCTGCTCGAGCTCTCCAACGCGTATCTGACGTGGGCATACGTCGCCCTCCTCGTGCTGCTGGTGAGCGGGATCGTCGCCGGGATCGTCGGCGGCTGGTGGACGGGCGGCCAGCTCTGGCTGTGGGTCTCGGTCGGGCTGCTCGTCGCCGTGATCGTCGGGATGTACGCGGTCGCGGCGCCGTACTTCGAGTCGCTCCGTCATGCGGTCGGGCTGCCGACCTACCAGGACCTCCGCAAGGGACTCGATCCGCCGGCGCCGGTCTCCGGTGATGAGCTGGCGCTCCTGCTCGCGTCGCCGCGACCCGCGATCGTCGCCGCCGTCGGCCTCGGCGGAATCACCCTGATCGCGACGCTCATGGTCATCAAGCCGTTCTGACAGCAGCCGCTGAGCGCGGCCGTGCGTGCTCAGGCGTCGAAGCGTCCCGGAGTTCCCGGACGGCCCGGGACGGCGGGCCCATGACGGTGGGCCGATCACGGGCCACGCTGACGGACCAGATCCAGGCAGACGAGGAGGGAGCATGACCACGACCCGATACGAGGCGAGCGTCACCGCCATCTCGTGGATCCCGTCCGAGGCGATCGAGGGCCTTTCCAAGATCCCGTTCGAGCTCGGCGTGACTCACTACGACCAGCCGCCGCCGGACCGGCTGGACGACATCGAGGAGCTCCGGAGGACCGATCGCTTTCGCGAGGCCAACGAGCTCCGCGCCTACGTCGACGTCGAGGACGGTCGGATCGTCGGTGCCGGCTACCTGGCCGGCGGTCACATCGGGGCCACGACCGTCCGGGTGGGGCCGGCCGCGATCCGCTTCCCGGCGGTCCACCTGCCGGACATCCAGCAGGCGCCCGAGGTCGGCCCGACATCGGCACGGTTCGTCCAGACCGTCGGCGGTCGGATGGGCCTGCCGACGCCGCGGCCCGTGCCCCGAAAGCCGTTCGCCCAGTTCTGGCCATCGATCGCGTGGACGACCCTCGAGCTGACGATCGACGCCGACGGCTCGTCCTCGTACGCCCTCGCCGGGGCCAGCCCGTTCCCCCGCCACTGGATCTACGACGGGTCCGGGGCGCTCGTCCAGAAGTCCGGGCTCGTCGACTTCACCACCTGGTTCAACGACTCGTTCGGTGCCCACACACCGTGGGGCGCGTTCGACTCGCCGGCCGTCGTCACCGCGGTCGAGTCGGACCTGGAACGGCAGCTGTCGGCCGAGATCATGCACGGCGGCCGGAAGCCGGCGATCCGGACGATTGCGGCCGGCGAGACCCTGACGACGCAAGGCGAGGCGGCGACCGAGGTCTACCTGATCCTGGACGGGATGTTCGAGGTCGAGGTCGACGGGCAGACCGTCGCCGAGATCGGTCCAGGCGCGATCGTCGGCGAGCGGGCGACCCTCGAGCAGGGTCTCCGGACCGCCACGCTGCGAGCGACGACCCGCGCCCGGGTCGCGGCCGCGGCGGCCGAGGCTCTCCGGTCGCCGGAGCTGGGAGAGCTCGCGGCGATGCACCAGCGCGAGGAGATCCACGCCTGATCCGAGGTAGCCCCGATAACAGGCCACACCGGGGGTTCGTTGGAAGGAGTTCCGGATGCGCCGATCCATCGCTGTCATCGCTGCACTGGCCGCGGTCGCCCTGGCCGCGAATGGCGTCCTCGGGGCCGCCGGTCACCTGGTCCGGACGGCCGGCGACGAGCGGGTCATCCCGAACGCCATGGTCCAGGCCACGCTGCGGTTCACGCCGGGGATGATCAAGGTCACCAGCGGCGAGACCGTCACCTGGACGCACGACGATGCGACCGAGGAGCCGCACACGATCACGATCGTCGAGGAGTACCCGGGGGCCACGCTCGACGAGATCTTCGGTTGCGGCGAGCCCGGCGCCGTCTGTGCGCAGGCCCTGGCGGCCCACATGGCCAACGGCTTCACACCCGTCGTCGAAGCCGGGAGCCCGGGCCTCGACACGCCCGGGGATTCGCTCTTCCTGTTCGCCGACAGCTCCATCTCGGCCACCGTCACGGCGCCGCCGGGCACCACGCTCCGGTACCTCTGCGCGATCCATCCCTGGATGCAGGGCGAGATCGTGGTCCGGTAGGGACCGTCCTCGGCGCTCCAGCGAGCCCGGTCGCCCGGCGGCGCCCGGGCTCGCCGTCGCCGCCGCGCCGTCCTGCCGCGGCTCAGCGGCCGATCAGGAGCGAACCTCGCGAAGGAAGGCCGCGACGCGATCCAGCGCATCGTCGAGAACCGGACGGAGCGTGTGGCCGAGGCGCGGGTAGGTCACGAGGCGGGCGTCGGGCAGCAGTCCGACCGCCGTCCGGAGCAGCTCGATCCGGGCGAACGGATCCGACTCCCCGGACAGCAGCAGCACCGGGCAGCCGATCTCGGGCCAGTGCGCGACCCGGGCCTCCGTCCGCTCCGGCCGTCCTGGTGGGTGGAGCGGGTAGCTGAACAGGATGACCGCCGCGTAGCTCGTGTCCGGCGTCGCGGCCGCGAGGCTGGCGACGCGGCCGCCGTACGAGTGACCGCCGACCGCGACGAGCGACGCCGGTCCGTCCGGGACGGCCGCCCGCCAAGCGGGCACGGCCTCCTCGGCCCGTCGCTTCGGCAGATCGACTGCGAGCGCCGGGATCGAGCGCCGGGCGAGGCCCTCCACGAACGGAGCCATGCTCGCGGCGGTGCCGCTGGCGCCGTGGCCGAGGTAGAGCGTCCGTGCGCTGGCGGGCATGAACGAAGGGTAGCGGCCGGCTCGCGTATCCTGCGGCCCGATGGACGAGCTACGACGCTGCTGGTGGGCTGCCGGTGATCGCCCGGACTCGCGGATGCAGGCGTATCACGACCAGGAATGGGGCGTGCCGGTCGTCGGCGACACCGAGCTGTTCGAGCGGCTTGCGCTCGAGAGCTTCCAGGCCGGGCTGTCGTGGCAGACGATCCTCAACAAGCGCGACGCCTTCCGCGACGCCTTCCGGGGCTTCGACCCTGCCGTCGTGGCCGGCTTCGACGACGCCGACCGGGCCCGGCTCCTGGCCGATGCCGGGATCGTTCGGAACCGGGCCAAGGTCGATGCGACGATCGGGAATGCCCGCGCGGCTCTCGCGCTCGTCGGCGAGTTCGGGTCGTTCGACGCCTACCTGGCGACGATCGTGCCGCGGCCGCCGACCCGCCTCCCGGCGACGGCCGGGCCCGGCCAGGTCCCGGCCACCACGCCGGTCGCCGATGCGCTGTCAAAGGACCTCAAGCGGCGGGGCTTCCGCTTCGTCGGCTCGACGATCGTCTACGCCTTCATGCAGAGCGTCGGCCTCGTCGACGACCACCTGCCGGGCTGCTTCCGGTACCGCGGCTGAGCTCCGGCCAGCGGCGACCGGGCGGGACGCGCTGTTCGTTCCCGCCCCGAGGCTCGCGTCAGAGCTCCCGCCGCCCCAGCGAGACCGCCGCGAGGCCGAGGATCGCGACCGTCCAGACCACGGCCCAGGCGAGGAAGAGGGGCGCGGGCGGCGAGCCCGCATAGAAGGGATTTGCCTCGGCCAGCGGCGTCGTCCTGGCGGCGGCGATCACAACCCCCGGCTCGAGACCGTAGATGACGCCGCGCCACAGGCCGTCGGTCGGCAGGAGGGTCCGGCCCACCAGGCCCACGCCCTCGAGGTTCATCCCGGGGCTGGCCGCGGTGAACGCGATCCCGACCCGCTCGATCGCGCCGGCCATCCACGACAGTCCGAATGCGACCACGGTGGTCGCCCCGGCCCCGATCGGTGGCAGCCGGGTCGAGAGGAGGAGGCTCAAGGTCAGGATCACGAGCCCCTGGCCAACGAGGTAGGCGATCGGCTGGAGGATCGACGGCGGCGTATAGCCGGAGGTCCAGCCGACGACGACGATGGCCAGGTACGCGGAGCCGGCGCCGTAGCCGACGAGCACGATCGCCAGCCCGATCCAGCGCCCCAGCAAGTAGGACGATCGTCGGATCGGCCGGGCCAGGATCGCCTGGGCGATCCCCGACTCGATGTCGGTTGCGATCGCCGGCGAGCCGAGAAAGGCCGCGGTCATGGCCAGCACGAAGCTGAACATGAAGGCGATGAAGATGAGGATCTGCGAGGTCCCCAGCTGGACCGACAGCTCGGTCGAGTGGTTCGCCCGGGCGATCGTGACGAGCCGGTCAACGCCCCAGCCGGTCACGGCAACGGCCACGATCGCGAGCCCGACGAGGACCCACAGGATCCGCCGCCGGGCCGCCTCGCCGATCGTGAGCCGGGCCACCGTGACCACGCCGCCGGTCATCGGCTCACGCCGCCGGTAATCGGCTCACACCGCCGGTCATCGGCTCACGCCGCCGGTCATCGGCTCACGCCGCCGGTCATCGGCTCACGCCGCCTCGCGGCTGCGGCCCACGAGCTCGAGGAACCGCTGCTCGAGCGTTTCGCGGCCGGAGACGACCTCGTAGACGCGGACGCCCATCCCGACCAGTGCGGCAACGACGTCCGGCACGTGCTCGGCGGCCAGCCCCCGGAAGATGACGTCCCGCCCTTCGAGGCGGGGTGATCCGAACGGAGCCAGTGCCGCGAGCCCCGCCGGCGCGAGGCCCTCGACCCGGATCCGCGTCTCCTGCACGCCGAGGACTTCGGTCAGCAGTCCCTCCGCCACCACCCGGCCACGATCGACGATCGCGACCCGGTCGCAGACCTGCTCGACCTCACTCAGGAGATGGGAGTTGAGAAAGATCGCCGCGCCCCGGTCGCTGGCGGTCCGGAGGATGCCGCGGACGTCGATCCGTCCGATCGGGTCGAGCGCCGACGTCGGTTCGTCGAGGATCACGAGGGTGGGATCGCCGACGAGGGCCACGCCGATGCCGAGGCGTTGCTGCATGCCCTTCGAGAATCCCCCGACGGCGTCCGCCTGGCGGTCGGCCAGGCCGACCAGCTCGAGGACGTCCTCGAAGGCCTTGGCCCGGCCAGCGGCGGGCAGGCCGATGAGATCGGCATGGAGGGCGAGGACCTCGCGGGCCCGGAGCCAGGGTTGATAGCGGAAGAGCTCGGGCAGGTAGCCGATCCGGCGGCGCGCCTCGCGGTCGCCGAGCGGCGCGCCGAGCACCCGCCCCGTCCCACCGGATGGCCGGGCGAGGCCGAGGAGGAGCTTCACCATCGTGGTCTTCCCTGCCCCGTTCGGGCCGAGGAAGCCGAAGACCTCGCCGGGCCCGACGGCCATCGTCAGGCCGGCCAGGGCCTCGACGCGGCCGTAGAGCTTGCGGAGATCGGCGACGTCGATGACGGGCGCGGGCGAGCTGGTCACGAATCCTCCGCTGGTCGCAGCGCATCGTGCCACGCTAGCTGGCACGGCGTCCGGTCAGGCTCCCGCCATGGTCACCATCGAACGCCCCTGCTGCGACATCCCCCTGGCCGTCGAGCTCCCGCTGCCGGACACCGCCCACTGCGACGAGTGCGCGGTCAGCTGGACCATCACCGATCCCGAGCCGGAACGGTCGGTCCTCGCCGCCTGATCACCGTGCTGCCGGGCGCGGAACCGGCGCTACCATCGGCGGATGGACCGGCAGCCGCGATCTGGCCGCGACGAGGCCCGCCTCCGCGCGGCGATCTGCGCCGCGGGCCGCCGACTCGGTGCGCGCGGCCTCGTCGCCGCGGCCGAGGGCAACCTGTCCCTGAGGCTCGGGGAGGGCGTCCTGCTCGCGACGCCGACCGGCCGGCGCAAGGACGAGCTGGAGCCGCCTGATCTCGCGGTCGTGCCCCTCGACGCTGGTGCCGATCCCGCGGTCACGGAGCGGAGCGGCCAGGGTCCCCGCCCGAGCTCGGACATCGCCGTCCATCGGGCGATCTACCGGGCCCGGCCGGACGTCGTGGCGGTCGCCCACGCCCACCCGGCCGTCGCGATGGCGCTCTCGCTCGCCGGCACGACGCCCGATCCTGCGGTCCTTCCCGAGACCGCCCGGTTCCTGCCGATCCTCCCGCTCGTCCCGTTCGGGGAGATGGGCAGCGACGAGCTCGCCTCGCGGATCGCGGCCGCATTCTCGCCGGACGAGATGCCGCTGCCGGGAGCCGTCCTGCTCGAGCGCCACGGCGCGGTCGCGGTCGGGTCCGCCGTCGGCGCCGATGGGCATGACGCCGCGGCCCGGCTCGAGCGCGCCCTGATCCAGGCGGTCGACCGCCTCGAGCTCGTCGACGTCCTCTGCCGGACCTGGCGAGACGCGCTCCTGCTCCGAAACGCCGGTTCGGGCTCGCTATGATTCGAGGCGCCCCGCGGGGGTGAGCTTTGGAGGTACCGTGGACACTCGCAAGCTGATCGCCGAGGCCGTCGGCACGTTCATCCTCGTCGGGCTCGGATCGCTGGCGATCCTGTCGACCGGCATGGTCGACGGGACGCCCCTCCTCGTCGCCGTCCCGATCGGGTTCGGCATCGGCCTGCTCGCGGCGCTCGCCGTCGCCGGCCACGTCTCCGGCGGCCACTTCAACCCGGCCGTCACACTGGGTGCCTTCCTCGATGGTCGGATCGACGCCCTGAACGCCGTGGGCTACGTCGTTGCCCAGGTCGTCGGGGCGGTCGTCGCCTCGGGCGTCGTCCTCGCCCTGAGCGACCAGGCTCACGTTGCGGCGACGAAGAACCTCCCGGGAGCCGGCGTCGGCGACGGCGGGGCGTTCCTCGCCGAGGTCGTCCTGACCGCGATCTTCGTGGCCGTCATCCTGACCGTGACGAAGAAGGCCCCCGACCAGGCCCTCTTCGTGATCCCGCTGACCCTGCTCGTCATTCATGTCGCCGGGATCCCCCTCAGCGGCTCGTCGGTCAACCCCGCCCGCGCCCTCGGCCCGGCGATCGTTGCCGTCGACTTCGCCTCGATCTGGATCTACCTGACCGCACCGTTCGTCGGCGCAGCTGTCGGTTGGGGCGTCTTCCGGGTCCTGTCGGGGGACGACGACTAGGGCCCGTCACCACGAGGCCCGGAGATCGCCGCGAGCCCTCGCGACCTGATCTAGAGGTCGAGCGCGAAGACGACCGCGAAGCCGCAGATCAGGAGATTGCCGAAGACGCTGATCCCGACCTGGAATCGGGCCGGCAGGCGGTGATGGGCGGCCGCGCTGACGGCGGCCAGGACGAGCTGCCATGAGAGTGAGGCGAGAAAGGCCCCGGCGACGAATGCGGCTCGCTCGGCCGGGCCCCGGCCGAGGCCGGGCAGGGCCAGGATCAGGGCGGCGAAGTAGATCACGGTCTGCGGGTTGAGCAGGGTGAGCCCGAGGAACCGCAGGTACATGGCAACCGGCCGCCCCGGCAGCTGCTGGCGTCCGGGAACCGGTTCGGGAGCCTGCACGGCACTCCGGAGGCCGCGCAGCCCGATGACCAGGAGCGCCCCGATGGCGACGATCCGGAGGGGCCGGCCGAGGGGCTCGATGATGGCCGCCAGGGCGGTGCCTCCGGCCGCGGCGAGGCTCGCGTACAGGCCGTCGGCCGAGGCGGCTCCGGCGGCGGCTGACGCGGCGACACGGAACCCGCGCCGGATCCCAAGCTCGATGATGAGGATGGCGATCGCGCCGACGGGGATCGCGATGGCCCAGCCGGCGAGGGCGCCGGCGACGAACGAGGCGGCCACCCTCAGGCGGCGGAGGCGCCCGGAGCGATCAGGTCGACGACGGCACCGAGGGCGCGCCGGTAGGGGCTGCCCTCGAAGTCGTTGAGCGGGTGCGGGTCGAGGGCTTGCTCCTCGGTCTTGCCGCCGCGGCGGATGTAGGCAACCGGGTAGATCGCCCCCTGGCCGTCGGCCTCGATGGTCATGGCCACGGCGTCCGGTCCGGCGGTATCGAGGAACTCGGAGAGGGGCAGGATCCCCCGGTCCCGGATCCCGTCGTCCGGCGAGACCGTCACGACGCGGGCGAGATAGGCCTTCTGGTGCCACAGCTCGGGCCCGTTGGTGGCCTCGGCGAGGAGGAAGTCGCGGAGGTCGCCAAGCGCGATCTCGGGATGAGCGGGCTCGATCCCGAACGCGGTCTCGCCGAGGTGGCGGACGAGGATCCGGCCGTTGTAGCGATGGCCCTGGACGGCCCCCGAGTAGCTCGGGATGCCGTGCTTCTTGAGCCCGGCCGCGCCCGACGAGATCGTCCCCGCGAAGTGGATCCCGGGCACCGTGGCCGACTCCCAGAACGACGTTTGCGCAGGCAGCTTGGCTTGGCCGAACGTCGCCACCCCGAGCGCCGGGAGATCCCGGAGCGGACAGGTGAACCCGGTCGCGGCGATGACCTCGTCGACCTCGATGCTCACCGGCAGCCCGTTGTCACTCCGCTTGAGGTCCACGCGCAGCCCGCCCGGCACCTTGACGATGCCCTCGGTCGTGGCAGCGAGGATGTCGATGCCACCCCCGAAGGCCGAATCCTCAAAGGGCTGGACGTAGCGGGCCCGGACGCCGACGAGCGAGCGCGTCTCGATCGAGGTCTTCGCCGGTGACGGCGACGAGAGGGTGATCCGGCTGGCCCACTGGAGGAGCCCCGAGGCAAGCTCGAACCCCGAGTTCTGCTTGCCGATGATGAACAGCCGCTTGCCGGCGTAGGTCTCCGCGGCCCGCGTGTCGGCGTAGTGGACGGCAAGCTCGATCCCCGGCGGCGATGGGCTGTAGGGCTCGGCGACGCCGACGGCCAGGATGAGGTGGCGGCAGCGGTACTCGCCGTCGGAGGTGACCGCGACGAACCGGCCACCGTCCGGGCCGTCCTCGCGGCGCGTCGATTCCCAGGTGCAGCCGAAGCGGATCGCGAGCCCGGCGCGTTCCACGAACGCCGTCAGGTTCGCCTCCATCTCCGGCCGGGACGGGAAATCGGACGACCCGTCCATGAACTCGGCCTGGAGGCCCCGCAACTCGGGCTCCTCGGCGATGAGCGAGTTCCAGTCCCAGCGCTCGAAGGCCCGGCTTCCGCGATCGGCCGGCGCGTACGGCTTCGTCCACGACAGCAGCCGCTGGAAGAAGGGCCAGCGCCTGAACATGCCGCCGGGTCCCGGATCCGCCGAGATGACGGCATGGTCGATCCCGAGCCGTGACAGGCAGTAGCTCGCCTGGATGCCGCCGGGACCGGATCCGACGACGAGGACCGGGTACTCGCCGGGTGGAAACGGCCGGTCCTGCTCGGGCATCGCTTCGCTCAGCTGCGGAGCTGGTTCGCGTTCCGGAGCCGGCGCGCCTGGGCCTGGAGCATCCGGAACATGACTCGCGGCTGCCCGACGAGGAACGGCTCGATCGCCGTCCCGGCCAGGACGATGCAGCGCAACGGTCGGGTCGCGATCACGTCAGCGGTCGGCGGCTCGCCGAGGAGGATCGACACCTCCCCGAAGAACTCGCCCCGGCCCAGCGTGGCTCGCTGCTCGCCGTCGACCACGACCGCGGCCTCGCCGTCGAGGATCACGTAGAACGCGGATCCGGTGATGCCCTGTCGAAGCACGCGGGCCCCTTCGGGGAAGAAGGTCTCCTCGAACTGGCTCGCGACGCCCATCAGCTGGGGCGTGGCCAGGTCGGCGAAGAGGGCCATGCCGGAGATCGCGTCGGCGATCTCGTCGCGAGTTGCCATGGTGTCCGGCGTCCTCCGAGCCGTCCCGAGTCCGGGACTCCCCCCGATTGTGCGCCGTTCGCCGCATCCGCGACATGGCGGGTTCGCGAACGGCCCCATTCGGCGTGCGAACGGCGGCCCATCCAGCATGGGGACGCCGCGCCGCCCGGTCCGGGACCGGACCGCAGGCGCACCCGGCAATCTTGACGCGGCCATCCCGGGCGCGCAGCATCCTCGGCGTTCACCCCGGCACGCCGAGGAGCCTGATGTCCCTGCCCACCACCCGTCGAGCCGAGCTGCTGGCCGCCTGTCCGCTCTTCCGGGGCGTCGGCGCGGACGGCATCGCGGCCCTCGCCGCACGGGCCACCGACGTCGAGTTCCCGGCCGGTCACGTCATCGCCCGGCAGGGAGAGATCGGCACGGGCTTCTTCGTCGTCGTCGAGGGCAACGTCCGGGTCGTCCGGGATGGAGCCGTCCTGGCGACGCTCGGACCCGGCGAGTTCTTCGGCGAGCTGTCGGTCCTGGACGGGCGGCCCCGCAACGCGATGGTGGCGGCCGAGACGTCGACGACCTGCCTCGCCCTCGCCTCGTGGGATTTCGAGGCCGTTCTGCTGGCCAACCCGTCCCTGACCCTCGCCATCCTGCGCGGCGTGGCGACACGGCTGCGCGAGGTCAGCGACGCGGTTCGACACTGACCGACGGAGCCAGGACGAAATCGCGGCCAGATGAGCGTCACACCCCCCGGTCCCACCGGCTCGCCCGGCACGCTGGCATTCCTCTTCTCCGACATCGAAGGCTCGACGCGACTCGAGCAGGCGGTCGGGACGGCCGAGTACGCGGTCATCCGGGAGCGCCATCGAGAGCTGCTCCGCACGGCTTTCGCCGCCCACGGCGGTGAGGAGCAGGGCACCGAGGGCGACTCGTTCTTCGTCGTCTTCCCCGCCGCCGGCGATGCCGTCGCCGCGGCTGCCGCCGCCCAGCGCGCGATCGCCGCCGAGTCCTGGCCGGCAGGCGCGGAGGTCCGGGTCCGGATGGGCATCCACGCCGGCGAGGCCGCGCGCGTCGGCGGCAGTCTCGTCGGCCTGGCCATCAACCGGGCCGCCCGGATCGCCGGCGTTGCCAACGGGGGTCAGGTCCTCGTCTCGGAGGCCGTCCGGGCCCTCGTCGGCGGCGGCGAACGCCTGGCCGACGGGACGGGGCTCCAGGATCTCGGCGCCCACCGGCTGCGGGATCTCGGCGAGCCGGGGCACCTGTACCAGCTCACCGCCCCCGACCTGCCGGCCTCGTTCCCACCCCTGGCGACGCTCGACGCCCGGCCCAACAACCTGCCGACCCAGCTGACCTCCTTCGTCGGGCGGGATGCCGAGCTCCGGGCGGTCAGCGAGCTGCTCGCCGCCAACCGCCTCGTGACGCTCACCGGCCCCGGGGGAACCGGCAAGACGCGCCTCTCACTCCACGTCGCGGCCCAGGCGCTCGACGACTTCCCCGACGGTGTCTTCTTCGTGCCCCTCGAGACGGTCCGGGAACCAGACCTGGTCGCGTCACGGATCGCCGGCGAGATCGGCATCCACGAGAGCGGCGCCAGGTCGGGCCGCGATGTCCTCGTCGAGTGGCTGGCCGGCAAGCGGGTCCTGTTCGTCCTCGACAACCTGGAGCAGGTCGTCGCCAGCGGGCCTGTTGTGGCCGACCTCCTCCGCGCCGTCCCCGGGCTCAAGGTCCTGGCGACCTCACGGGCGCCGCTGCGGATCTCGGGAGAGCAGGAATACCCCGTCCCCGGCCTGCCGACGCCGCCCGACCCGGGCAGCCAGGGAGGCTACGAGCGCGCCCTCGGCGGCGGCGGCGCCCTGGACCCGGCGACGCTCTCGACGTACGAGGCCGTCCGCCTCTTCATCGCCCGGGCCGAAGCCGTGAAGCCGGGCTTCGCGGTCACCAGCGACAACGCGCCCGCGGTCGCCGCGATCTGCGCCCGGCTCCACGGGATGCCCCTCGCCATCGAGCTCGCCGCGGCCCGAATCAAGCTCCTCAGCCCCGAGGCGATCCTCGGCCGCCTCGAGCGCCGGCTGAGCCTCCTCTCGGCGGGGGCCCGGGACCTGCCGGAGCGGCAGCAGACGCTCCGGGGTGCGATCGCCTGGAGCTATGACATCCTCGACGAGCCGCACCAGCGCCTGCTCGATCGGCTGTCGGTCTTCGCCGGCGGCTTCGAGCTCGACGCGGCAGAGTCCGTCAGCGGGCCGTCGGAGGAGCTCGGGATCGACGTCCTCGACGGGGTCGTGGCCCTCGCCGACCAGTCGCTGCTGCGATCGCTGGATCGGGATCCGCCACGATTCCAGATGCTCGACACGATCGGCGAGTTCGCCGCCGAGATGCTCGACCAGCGCCCCGATGCCGAGGGGGTCCGCGACCGCCACGCCGCCTGGTGCCTGGCCCTGGTCGAGGCGGCCGCGCCAGGGCTCGCCGGGGTGGAGCAGCGCGCGCTTCTCGAGCAGCTCGAGCGCGAGCACGACAACGTCCGGGCGGCGCTCGACCGAGCCGCCGCGGCCGGCGACGCCGACACGGCCATCCGCCTCGCCTTCGCGATGTGGCGGTTCTGGCAGAAGCGCGGCCATCTCAACGAGGCTCGCCGGCGACTCGAGGCGTTCGCCGCTCTGTCGTGGTCGCATGACTCGCCGGTCCTCCGCGCCCGCCTCATGGAGGCCCTCGGCGGCGTGCTCTGGTGGCAGGCAGACATCGCGGCGCTCAAGGTCGCCTACGGAGAGGCCCTGGACATCTGGCGGACGATCGGCGACAAGGCCGAGATCGCGAACGCGCTCTACAACTACGCCTTCGGCTTCTCGGTCGCCGAGAACCCTCTCGACGACCCGCGGACCGCCGATCCCGACGGCATCGGGCTCAAGTCGCTCGAGGAGGCCCTCGCCCTGTACCGGGAGCTCGGCGACCGGCACGGCGAGGCGAACGTGCTTTGGGGCCTCGGCAACCGCGAATATTTCGGCCTCATCAACGAGGCCGGGACGGGCCGCTTCCGGGAGGCGCTCGAGCTCTTTCGCGCGGTTGGCGACGTGACGATGGAGGCCTGGTCGCAACACATGCTCGGGAGTGGCCTCGCCCGCCTGGGCCGGACCGACGAGGCGCGACCGATCATTCGGCATGCCCTCCGCCACTTCTACGACGCCAGCGACGCGGCCGGGATCGCTCTCCTGTTCGACGACCTGGCCTCGCTGGCCGTCACCGACGGGGACCTGCCGCGGGCGGCACGACTCCGCGGCGCGGCTCGCCGCCTGACCGCCACGACCGGAGCAGAGCTCGCGAGCTTCGTCGACACCCAGTTCGAGCAGGCCCGCCGACCCCACGTCGCCAACGCCCTGTCGCCCGAGGAGCTCGAGCGGTACGGACAGGAGGGCGCCAGGATGACTCTCGACGAGGCGGTGGCCTACGCCCTCGAAACGACCGTCGACGCGCTCACAACGAGGCACGACTCGGAGCCCGGCGGGATACGATGATGGCGATGCCGGGCACGTCGAGCGCCACCTCCCCGATGCGCGTCGCAAGGCTGTCCCTGCGCGCGGACGACACCGGCCGGTCGGTCGCGGGGACCACGCCGGGCGTCGCGGGCCGGGCGGCCGACCCGTCCGTGCTGATCCTGACCTGTGCCAATTGCGGCGCGGCGATGGACGAGCGGAAGTGCAAGCTCGTCTGCCGCTGCGGATACTTCTTGTCCTGCTCGGACTATTACTGATCGAGCCGGCTCGAGGCGCCCCCCCCCCGAGCCGCCGATCCCGGCCCGCCAGCTCGCCACCCGCGTCCCAGGAGATCACGATGGACGCCCAGCCCGTCGCGCCGATCCGCCTCGTCGTCCGGACGCCGGCTTCGCCCGACGTCGCCTGGTCGTACCTGACGGATCCGGCCCGGGTCGAGGAATGGTTCACCTCGGCCACCGCCATCGGGACCGTCGGCGAGGTGTACGTCCTCGACTTCGGTGACGGCAGCCTCGTCCAGGGCGAGATCGTCGAGCTGGAGCCGGGCCGCCGGTTCGCCCATCGCTGGGCCTGGCTGGACGCGGATTCGTACGAGGAGACGCTGGTGACCTGGATCGTCCGGCCGGCCGCGGGCGGAGGATCCGAGATCGAGCTCCTGCACGAAGGCTGGGACGAGGCCGGCGCCGACGAGGCCATCCGCGACGATCACGAGGCCTACTGGTCCGGCTACCTCGACGATCTCCGCGACCTGCTCGAGGACGCCGCGCGCCAGTGAGCCACGGACCCGATCCCCGCGCCTCGGGGCGCAGCCGGCTCGCCCGGCTGGCGTCGCTGGCCGGCCACTACGGCGGCTTCGAGCCGGACGCGCGGCGGTTCCTGCTGGTCACCCTCGTCGGCGGCGCCGCCACGAGCCTGTGGTGGATCGACTTCAACCTCTACCTGGCCGCCCTCGGCTTCGACGACGCCCGGATCGGGATCACCGCCACCGCCGGGTCGGTCGCCGCCGCCCTGGCCGCCTTCCCCGCGTCGTCCTGGTCGGACCGGATCGGGCGGCGGCTGGTGATGGCCGCCGGCGCCGGGGCGGGCGTGCTCGCGGTCGCGGGCATGATCGCGACGGCGGATCCGGCGGCGATCCTCCTCCTCGCCGCGCTCTACGGCGCGGGCAACCAGGCGGTCCAGGTCGTCGCCGTCCCCTACATGTCCGAGCACTCGGATCCGGGTCACCGGAACGAGCTGTTCGCCCTCCAGTTCGCGATCGGGAGCGCCACGAACGTCCTCGCGGCGGCCCTCGGCGGCGTCGTGGCCCGCTCGATCTCGGACGGGCTCGGCTTCGTCCCCGATGGCCCGAACACCTACCGGATCATCCTCGTCTTCATGGCCGTCCTCCTCGCTGCGGGCCTCCTCGTCATCCTCCGGCTCCACGACGACCGTCCGTCCGTCCTGCGACGCGGCCGGCTCATGGCCGTCGGCGAGCCGGCGGCCTTCCCCGGCCTCCGCCGGCGCGGCCTGTCCCTGAGCCGCTTCGGGCTCACCATCCGCGACCGGCGGACATTCTTCCGGCTCCTCCTGCCGGGACTCCTCATCCCGATCGGGGCCGGCCAGGTCATCCCCTTCCTCAACATCTTCGTCCAGCAGAAGTTCGGCCTCGACCTCGCCTCCCTGAACGGCGTCTTCGCCCTGACGAGCATCGGGACGATGCTGGCCGTCCTCTACCAGCCGACCCTGGCGCGCCGCTTCGGACGGGTCAACTCGGTCGTCCTCGTCCAGGGTGTCAGCATCCCGTTCCTTATCGTCCTCGGCTTCAGCCCGGTCCTCTGGACGGTCATCGCCGCGATGGCCGTCCGGAACTCGCTGATGAACGCCGGCAATCCCATCTTCACGGCCTTCGCCATGGACCGGGTCAGCCAGCCCGAGCGGGCGACCCTGGCGGCCGCGATGTCGCTCATGTGGTCGATCGGCTGGGTGATCGCCGGCGCCTACTACTCGGCCGTCCACGCCGCGCTCGGCTTCGATGCCGGCTATACCGTCAACTTCGTCACGATCATCGTCCTGTACACGCTCGCGACCTGGCTCTACTGGCGCTGGTTCCACGACGCCGAGGCGGCCGGGTCCGGCGCGGTCCCGGCCGAGGCGGAGCCCGCGGCTTCCGGCAACCTCCGGGAACCGGCGGTCGGAGCCTCGACCGACTAGACTCCGGCCCATGACCGTCCAGGCCCCCGGGCCCGAGAAGACCGGCATCCCCCGGAACCCCGGCCGGGCCGAGCTCGGGATGAAGGCGACGCTCCTCTTCCCCTCCCGGGAGATCGTCGAGCAGTACTACGTCCCGCTCATCTACACGGCCTGCCGGACCTGCTATTCGGAGCTGCCGCCGGAGGAGATCTTCCGGAAGGCGACGGCCGGCGAGATCGACGTCGCCAAGATGCAGCGGCTCATCAACGGGGTCATCGAATCCGGCCACGGCTCGACCATCGAGCACGTCGTCTTCACCTTCGGCATCACCGGCGTGTCGAGGACGCTCTCGCATCAGCTGGTCCGCCATCGGGCGGGCGTCGCCTTCGACCAGCAGAGCCAGCGCTACGTGACCTACAAGCACGCCGCGACGATGCTGCCCCAGACGATCGCCGACGCCGAGCCCGACCTGCGCGAGCGCTTCGAGGACCAGGTCGAGGGTTCGATGGGCCTCTATGGCGAGCTCGTGGCGGCGGGCATCCCCGGCGAGGACGCCCGGTTCGTCTTTCCCAACGCGACCCGGACGAACCTCGTCATGACGACGAACCTGCGGGCCCTCATCCACATGTCCGGCCTGCGGCTGTGCACGATGGCCCAGTGGGAGATCCGGCGGCTCTTCCAGCTCATCCGCCACGAGATCTTCAGCGTGTCCCCGTTCCTCGGCTCCTTCCTCGCCCCGAAGTGCGTGCCCCTCGGCTACTGCGACGAGATGAACAACCGCGACGGCCACTGCCCCATCCGGCCCCACAAGGATCGCGTCCTCGAGGCCTGGGCCGAGAAGGCGAAGGCCGCGCGTGCAGCGGGACGCGAGTGGCCGGTCCAGTCGTGAGGATCCGGCTCGAGTTCGACCGGATCGCGCCCGGCGTGGAGATCGGGCCTCACCGGCACGGGGTCGAGACGCTCGTCTACCTCGCCGGCGGCGAGCTCGTCTTCGAGCACGGTGAGGAGCTCGACCGGCGCGCCATCGTCGGCGCGGGCGACGTCCTGTACGAGGCTCCCGCGGAGCATCACCGCGTTCGCAACGAAGGGTCCGTGGATGCCCTCGCGCTGCTGGCGGCGACGGACCCGGACCCGCGCCGGATCGGGACGATGCTCCGGCGCTGGGAGGCGGACGAGGAGCCGGTCCGGCGAGGCGCCGAGGCGCCCATCGTCGAGGACGGCGGTATCCGCCGCCGGCGGATCGTCACCCCCGGCGACTTCGGATCGGCCGCCTTCACCGTCACCGAAGTCGAGCTCGAGCCCGGGGCGGGCGACGAATGGCACCGCCACCGCCAGGCCGAGCACGCGATCGTGGTGTTCGAGGGTCGGGGCAGGGTCACCGTCGGGGACGAGACCGAGACGCTCGAGCCGCTCAGGGGCATCCGCATCGAGGAGGGCCGGCCCCATCGCGTCGAGAACACCGGCCGGACGCCCCTGCGCTATCTCGTCTGCGCCTCGCCCGGCCTGGACCCGCTCGAGGACCGCGAGACCGCCGAAGCCCCGGGGCGGCGCCGGGAGGCGTAGGCGGAGGAGGCGCGGCCGAAGAAGCGCGGCCGAAGAAAGCCGGGCCCACCGTCGCCGGCGCCGCGGACTCGGGATGAGCCACACCCCACGCGCGCCGTCACGCTGCCGCCACGCCCCGTCCCATGGACGCCGGCCATGCCAAGAAGGCTTATCGGAAGGCAAGTTCGGGTTCAGTCCAGCTTCGCAGCGGCGAGATCCGTCCGAGAACGCCTGAATCGGGCTCCCCGGCGGGCACGCTGAACGGCTCGCTGCCCCGACCCGGACGCTTCTTGGACGTGAGGTGCACCCAGCTAATCCTTCTTGGAATATCGGTCCGGTCAGCCGCCGGGAAGGCCCGCGCCCGCGATGGCGACGCCGGGAAGGAGCGGGGGTCCATGCCGACGCGGACCCCCGCCTGCATGAACCTGGGGATCACTTGCCCCCGGTCATGGCGGTCGACTCGACGCTCCGCTCGGGAACCGTAGCAGCGGGCCGCGATCGTGCCGCCTCAGTCCTCGAGATCCGCCACGAAGCGGCGAATGACGCGAGCGAGGCGCGGCCCGGCCTCGGCGCCGGCGGCAAGGACCTCCTCGTGGCTCAACGGCTCGCCGCTGTAACCGGCGCCGGCGTTCGTGACGAGCGAGACACCACAGACCTCGAGTCCGGCCCAGCGGGCGGCGATGCATTCGAGGACGGTCGACATCCCGACGGCATGGCCGCCGAGCGCGGCGAGCATCAGGACCTCGGTCGGTGTCTCGTAGTTCGGCCCGACGAGGCCGACGTAGACGCCCTCGGCGAGCTCGACGCCCTCGGCCACGGCAGCGGCCTGGAGGCGGACCCGCAGGCGCGGGCTCCAGGCCTCGGTCAGGTCCGGGAAGCGGGGGCCGATCGTC
Organism: uncultured Chloroflexia bacterium; assembly: GCA_963719145.1. Taxonomy (GTDB): domain Bacteria; phylum Chloroflexota; class Limnocylindria; order Limnocylindrales; family CSP1-4; genus UBA5189. The sequence continues at coordinate 993,744 of CAVRAX010000001.1, read as the reverse complement.
TCGGCGTTCGGACCGACGAGCGGGTTGCGCCCGGTCAGGTTGACGTGGTCGCGGATGACCATGAGCGTGCCCGGGCCGAAGCTCGGATCGAGGCCGCCGGCGGCGTTCGTGAGGACGACAGCGTGCGCTCCCAGGCGAGCGAAGAGGAGCACCGGCTGGACGACGAGGCCCGGGTCGTTGCCTTCGTACACGTGGAATCGGCCCTGAAGCATGACGACCGGGCGGCCGGCCAGGCGCCCCAGGAGGAGCCGGCCGGCGTGACCCGGAGCCGTCGCGGCGGGCCAGCCCGGCAGGTCGGCAAAGGGGATGGCGACGGCGTCCTCGAGATCCTCGGCCAGGCCGCCGAGACCAGAACCCAGCACGAGCCCGATCTCGGGAACGACGGCGGTGCGAGCGCGGACCGCGGCCTCAAGAGCGTCGAGGCGGGCAGGCTGGTCGCGCGGGGCGATCGGGGTCGAGGGATCCATCACGGCCGGACTGATCTCAAGCGGGCCTCCGGGGTGCGTCCAGGGGGTCGACGGCCGGGGCCCGCGGCTTCAGCCGCCCGACGGAAGTACCGACACCGGGATGCCGGTCACGTCCCGCCGGGCGACCAACCCGGGGACGGCCACGAAGGACCATCGCGACCGGGTAATGAAGCGCCCGAAGCGACCGGTCCGGCACGGGGTTCCTTGATGCAATCTCGGTTCCTCGTCCCTTGACGGCCCCTTCGGGCAAGACGAACTGTACTCGTCGTGTTTCCGGACCATCAACGCGGTTATCCACGAAGTTGCCGGAAGACTCGGACGCCGTGTCCACGACTTCTCGACACCTGTGGACGGGCGGTGGATAACCCGCTCCGTCGGCCCCCGCAGGCCGCTCAGCGTCGGGCCGAACGGCCCCGCGGGATCAGCGCTCGTGCCTCAGCCGGCGCCGCGGCGAACTCCACCCGAACGATTGAGCGCTCGCGCCACGAAGACCACGGCGATGGCCCCCAGGGTCGCGATGAAGATGCTCTCGATGTTGATGCCGTCGACGGAGCCCATCTTCAGGACGCTCGTCGCGACGAAGCCGCCGATGAGGCCGCCGACGACGCCGAGCACGACCATCATGACGAGCCCTTCCTTGGAGCCCATGACCTGGTTGGCGAGGAAGCCGGCGATGGCGCCGACGACGATCCAGGCGACAATTCCCATTGCAGTTCGCTCCCTTCTTTGGTGGTCGGCCGCGAACCGGCCGTCACCGTCCAGGCTGTCAGCCGACGATCGGCACCTGTCACCCGGCCGCGCGGAGCGCGGCCGGAAGCAATTCGAGGATCAGGATCGCCGCGAGCGCGACCCAGGCAAGGTCGCGCAGCGTGGCCGCTGCCGCCGGCCTGGCGGTCTCGACCAATCGCCGCGCTTCCAACGTCGTCATGCCGGTTCGCGCCGGAAGATCCCCACGGCCCAGAGGACGATGAGCTCGAGGATCGTCCAGCCCACGAACGCGACGACTGCGGTGATGTCGAGGATCGAGCCCGACGCGTGGAGCGCGTCAGTCCGGAGGATCCCCTCGAACGGGGCGACGAAGAGCTGGCTGACGTTGAGGATGCCCGACACGAGGCCGTTCGCTTCGCGGGCATCGAGGAGGAGCAGGACGAACCGCAGTCCGATGACGACCTGCACGAGACCGAACAGGAGGACGAGGACGCGCCGAGCCAGCTCCGGTTGACCAGGGCTGGTCGTCGAGACGTGCCGGCTCTCTGTCCGAATGGTTTCTGGGCCCGCGGCGGTCGCAGGCTCGGTGCTGACGACCTTGCGGTCCACTTGATCGATGGCCATGACCTCTCCCTGTGCCGCGGAGATCCGGGCATGCAGGCCGAACGGCCGCCGCGCTGAACGCCGGTCATGAGTGTCCGCTCGAGTCACAGGGCTGTCATGACGGGACGTCATCCGGGGCCCGGACTTCAGGCCCATGGCCGGCTGGCGGTAGAATTGGGGCACCGGCCTGCCTCTACCAGGCCGGGATGGCGGAGAGCCAGCCGCACATGGACATACCTTCGACAGAGCCCCGGCGCGCGCTCGTCCTCCACGACCGGGCGATGGTCGTGGATCTCATCGAGCTGACGCTGAATCACGGCATGTTCGTCGTCCGCGCGGCCAGGGACCTGGCCGAGGCGGAGGTGATCCTCGGCGAGCAGCGGCCCCACCTGGCCGTCGTCGACATGGACCACGACGACAGCACGACCCTGCTCTCCCGGTTGGGGGCCTCGAACAGCCTGTCGCGGAGTTCGACGCCGATCCTCGGCCTCACTCGACGGGGGGACCTGAAGACGAAGCTCCAGGCGTTCGATCTGGGGGTCGACGACATCCTGACGATGCCCTTCTCGCCCGAGGAACTGCTGGCCCGGTCGATCGTCCTGAGCCGCCGGGCAACCGGCACGGACCAGCCCATCGTGCCGACGATCAGGCTCGGCGAGATGGAGATCGACATCGTCAACCGCCAGGTTCGGGCCGGTGAATTGATCGTCCACCTGAGCGGGATCGAGCAGAGCCTCCTGTATCTCCTCGCCAGCCGCGGTGGCCGCGTGGTCTCGCGGGAGGACATCCTCGACGCCATCTGGGGCACGGACTTCGTCGCCGAGAGCAACATCGTCGATCGCCACATCCGGAGCCTCCGGATCAAGCTCCAGAACGACTACAAGCACCCACGCTTCATCGAGACCGTGCCCGGGAAGGGCTACCGGTTCATCCCGACGTTCTCGAATACCGGCTGGCGCGGCGCCGGGGAGGAGAAGACGCAGACGTGAGCCGTGACTGCAGCAACCCGGATGAGCGGAGCGCCGCCTGACGGTCAGAGCGGCGGCGCGTCGGTCGGGGCTGCGACGGACACCAGCCGCGCCAGCCTGTCTCCGTCCAGGACGTTGATCCCGCCGCCCCGCTGACGCTCGACGAGCCCGTCAGCTTCCAGCTCGCGAAGAGCGCGGTACATCATCACGCGGCTCGCCCCGATCAACGCGGCGAGGTCGGCCCGCTGCGCGACCGGATGGGGCGTGTCGAAGATCACCTTCCCGTAGCGGGTGAGAATCCCGGCCATCCGCTGGCGCGCGCTCTCGAACGAGCGTTCGTCGAGCCGCATGTTGAGAACGACAGAGAAGTCCGACGAATGGTCGAGAAGCCCAACGGCCAGCCCGGCGTCAGCGAGCGCAAGCTCCCGCAGGAATCGCGGATCCCATGTCGCCCATGTCCCTTCGCTCAAGGCCACGAGCTCGTATGTCGGCTCTTCGTCCGGATCACTGATCGACCGAAGTCCGCCGAAATAGCCAGGCCCCGCAATCAGGGCGGCGCGGACCTGTCCGGTCTCCGCGACGCGGCGCGCGATGATGTGCCCGGCAAGCATCACGAAGGGGGGAAGTCGGACCCCCCTCGAGTGCAGCAGGTCGCGACGTCCGAAGGCTTGAACGCGGGCCGCTCGCTCCATGCGGCGCAGCGTGCTGGCGCTGGCGCCCGGCAGCAGCCGTGGGAGCTCGGAACCGACCGATTCGGTGGCGGGCAGCGGCGAGCTCATGTCCTGCCGATCGTACCAAGGCGTGTCCCGCGCAGGTGTGAACTCTGACATTGCCGGCGCACGAAACTGAGGTACGTTTCCATTGCCTCCCTGCTGACGTCCGCGACTGCGCCACGGTGGTACGGGATCTCGCGGGCGGGCCTCATGTGGACTGGGGGGAACACGTGAGGCTTGCCAAGTCCGGCATCGCTTGACAGGTACGCAAGGAGGCCATCACCGAGCTCTACCGGTGAATCGTCCGGGAGCCCGGCGCCAGAGGCAACCATTGGCGGCACCTCGGTTGCGCGCCCCAGTCGAGCGCGCTGCCCCAAACGATCCTGATGCTCCAACGACCAAGTTGAGGCGAGGCTGACGGGACTTGACGGACCACCCCTCGGATATACCTTCGACAGAGCCCCGGCGCGCGCTCGTCCTCCACGACCGGGCGATGGTCGTGGATCTCATCGAGCTGACGCTGAATCACGGCATGTTCGTCGTCCGCGCGGCCAGGGACCTGGCCGAGGCGGAGGTGATCCTCGGCGAGCAGCGGCCCCACCTGGCCGTCGTCGACATGGACCACGACGACAGCACGACCCTGCTCTCCCGGTTGGGGGCCTCGAACAGCCTGTCGCGGAGTTCGACGCCGATCCTCGGCCTCACTCGACGGGGGGACCTGAAGACGAAGCTCCAGGCGTTCGATCTGGGGGTCGACGACATCCTGACGATGCCCTTCTCGCCCGAGGAACTGCTGGCCCGGTCGATCGTCCTGAGCCGCCGGGCAACCGGCACGGACCAGCCCATCGTGCCGACGATCAGGCTCGGCGAGATGGAGATCGACATCGTCAACCGCCAGGTTCGGGCCGGTGAATTGATCGTCCACCTGAGCGGGATCGAGCAGAGCCTCCTGTATCTCCTCGCCAGCCGCGGTGGCCGCGTGGTCTCGCGGGAGGACATCCTCGACGCCATCTGGGGCACGGACTTCGTCGCCGAGAGCAACATCGTCGATCGCCACATCCGGAGCCTCCGGATCAAGCTCCAGAACGACTACAAGCACCCACGCTTCATCGAGACCGTGCCCGGGAAGGGCTACCGGTTCATCCCGACGTTCTCGAATACCGGCTGGACGCGGGGGCAAGCCCCCCGGACGTAGACGGGCCGGAGACCGCCCGTGCTCGAAGGTCCGACGCCACGGGCGCGGCGTGCCGCCGGCGGCACTCGAGCTGGGAGATGACGGATCGTAATGACGGGGTCCGTCAAATACGAGACAGTCCAGCGACGATCGGGATTGCCCGCCTCGTCAGACGCCAATCTCCCTCCCACACCAGGTGGGCCCGTCCTGGGGGCGGGTCCGCCTGGTTGTGCCCCGGGGTACCGTTCGCGACGCGCCGCCCGGGCCGTGGCTCACCCGCCGAGGGCGAACATCTCCACGCGCGGGAGATGGCTGGTCGCCTCCGTCCGCAGCTCAGAGTAGCGATCCGTTCGAGCCCCCCAGACGCGCCCCAGGACGGTCCGCAGCTCGGCGTCCGTCGAGCCAGCCCGCAGCGGCGCCCGGAGGTCCGTCCCGATGGCGCTGAAGAGGCACGTGTAGAGCTTGCCCTCGGCCGAAAGGCGAGCGCGGGTGCAGTCCCCGCAGAACGGCTGGGTGACCGAGGCGATGACCCCGATCTCGCCCGACCCATCGCGGTACCGCCATCGACCGGCGACCTCGCCCCGATAGGCCGGCGCGGCCGGCTCGAGGGGCAGCTCGGCATCGATCGCGGCGATGATCCGGGCGGCCGAGACGACGTCGTCGAGGCGCCAGCCGTTGGCCGTGCCCACGTCCATGTACTCGATGAACCGGAGCACCAGGCCCTCGTCGCGGGCCCAGCGGGCCATCGGGACGATGCTGGCTTCGTTCTCGCCGCGCTTCACGACCATGTTCACCTTCAGCGGCGAGAGTCCGGCCTCGCGCGCGGCCGCGATCCCGTCGAGCACCTTCGTCACCGGGAAGTCGACCCCGTTCATCCGTCGGAACGTCGCGTCGTCGAGGGAGTCGAGCGAGACGGTGATGCGGCGGAGGCCCGCCTCGGCCAGGCGTCGGGCCAGCGCTCGAAGCGCCGAGCCGTTTGTCGTCAGGGTGAGGTCCACCGGCTCGCCGTCGGGTGTCCGCAGCTCGGCCAGCATCCCGATGAGGTCCGGCAGGGCCCTGCGGACGAGCGGCTCCCCGCCGGTGATCCGGAGCTTCCGGACGCCGAGATCGACGAAGATCCCGGCCAGTCGACGGATCTCCTCGTAGGTCAGGACCTCCGAGTGCGGCAGGAAGGCGTAGTCACGGCCGAAGACCTCGGCCGGCATGCAATAGGTGCAGCGGAAGTTGCAGCGGTCGGTGACCGAGATCCGGAGATCGCGGAGGGCCCGGCCGCGCCGGTCGAGCAGACCGGGTCGCCCATCGAACGTCACGCTCGAGGCAGCCGCGACCGCGGAGCCCTCCTCGTGCGGGGCGGCTCCGCCCCGTGCGTCGTCGGCTGCCAGCTGGGTCATGGCGGGGATCCTACCCCGGGAACGTGGAGGGGGCGTGGGTTGGGGGTGGTCTGGTACCTCCGTCAGCACTGGAGAGTACGTCTAGCCGACTGCGCGGTCGCACCTCACGGTTGACGATCCTCCTGACGCCCGAAACCCGAACCGGGCCGAGTCTGAAGGACCGTATTGATGGCCACCACCGAGCAGCGCAGCGGCTTCCGCCTCCCGTGGGCCTCCGACGCGCGCCCCGGCACGCTCATGAACGGTCACCCCGCCGACCCCGATGGCGACCAGGGCCCGGAACCGAACCGGGCGCCGGACGCCGAACGCGTGACCGAGACCACCGATCCGTCCACTGCCGAGGCGACCGAGATGCAGGAAACGACGCTCCCCGATCAGCATGCGATGACCTGGCCCAATGCCGACCCCCCGGCGGGTGACGCCGAGGCCGAGACCACGGCGAGCGGTCAACTGGCCGAGTCCGGCGAGGCCGAGCCTGCCGAGATCGAGTCCGGCGAGGCCGAGCCTGCCGAGATCGAGTCCGGCGAGGCCGAGCCTGCCGAGGCCGAGTCCGCTGCTCCGGAGGCCGAGGGCGGCTCGGACGAAGAGCCCGAGGCGTCGGCGGAGGCGCCGGTCGTTGCGCCGCCCGACAGCCATGCAGGCGATGCCACCGAGCCCGCCCCGCCGGCGCCCGCGGTCGTGGCCACGCGCTCCCGGGTGCGACGCGACAATCCGCTCGTGGCCGGCCTGGTCCGAGCCATGCGCGACGCGGCCGGAGCCGCCCGCGAGGAGAGCGCGACCCGGTTCGCCGAGGACGCGAAGGCGCGCATCGAGGAGATCCACGCTCACTCCGCGGACGAGGCCGCCGAGCTGCGCAAGGAGGCGGACGCCGAGATCGTCGAGATCCGCGACTGGTCGAAGGCAGAGATGGCCCGCATCCGCGAGGAGACCGACGAACGCATCGCCGACCGGCGCCAGCGCCTCGAGTCCGACATCGAATCCCACGCGGCCTCGGTCGAGAGCCGGATCGAGCGGGTCCAGGAGGCGATCGCCGGGTTCGAGCGCCGCATGGACGCATTCTTCGAAGAGCTCCTGGCCGAGGAGGATCCGGCCCACCTGGCCAGCCTCGCCGAGCAGCTGCCGGAGCCGCCGAGCCTCGACGGCGATGTTGCCGAGGTCGACGAGCCTCGAAACGGCTCCGTGGCCGACTTCCCCATGGGCGCCCTGGATGCCCGCGGCGCCGAGGCCGCCGAGGCCGAGGCGTTCGAAGGACTCGATCCGAGCGCTGCCATCGCTGAAGGCGACGCCGAGGACGGGACTTCACCGGACGCCGATCAGGGCGTCGAGGAGATCGCCGAAGAGGACGTCGTTCGGCGGCTCGAGTCATTCACGAGCCAGCCGACGCCGCCCGCCGACGCGGTCGTGACCCGCCTTGCCGTGGTCGGCCTCGTCAGCGTCGCGAGCATCGCCGGGTTCAAGCGAGCCCTGGCCAAGGTTCATGGCGTCCGATCGGTCACGGTCGCTTCCGGCCCGAGCGGCGACTTCGTCTTCACCGTTGCTCACGACTCCAATACCGACCTCACGTCGGTTGTCCCCGCGCTCGACGGGTTCGCGGCTTCCATCACGGGCGATGCCGATGGCGTCCTGACCGTGACGGCCAGCGACCCCGAGGGCGATCACTGAATTGGAGGAGCCCATGAGCCGCCCGACGATCGCCGTCGGACTTCCCGGACCCGAGCGCGACAGCGTCATCGCCGCGCTCACGGCCGCGGAGTTTGGAACCGTCGCCCTCGAGTCGACGTCTGACCTGGCCGCCGTCGTCAACGCGGCGCTGCCGGTCGGGCTGGCCGTCCTCGACGCCGGCTCCGACCTCGCCGAGCTGATCAAGACGATCGAGCAGGTCCGGCTCCGCGAGCACGGCATCCGGCTCCTCGTCGTCGCCGACGACACGATCCTCGATGCGCTCGACGGCTCGGGTGGCTTGGGACCGGACGACGAGGTCGTCCTTCGACCCATCGACCCCGAGGCGATCCGCTGGCGAGCCGAGGCGATGCTCATCCGAGCCCAGGTCACGACCGACACGACCGAGGGCGCCATCCTGACGCGCGGCCCCGTCGAGGCGACCTGGGCCGCGCGCTCGCCGATCATCGCCATCTTCAACCCGAAGGGCGGCGTCGGCAAGACGACGATCGCCACCAACCTCGCCGCGGCCCTCCAGCTCCGGCGGGACCAGCGCGTCCTCCTCGTCGACGGTGACACGGTCACCGGTCACGTGTCGCTGTCGCTCGGCATGGATGCCGGCCGGACGATCGCCGACGCCTGGGCAGACCAGGAGGACGGCGGCCCGGCGGAGGAGATCCTCGACGTCGCCCCGACCCACGAGTCGGGTGTTCGCGTCGCCGCCCTCGTCTCGAGCCCGCTGGCGATGTCCAGGCTCGACCCCGAGCGAGTCGCCGACGCTCTCCTCACCGCTCGCTGGGGCGTCGACATCATCATCGTCGACCTCCACCCCTCGTACAGCGATGTCAACCAGGTGATCTTCGGGATCGCCGACCGGATCCTCGTCCCGGTCACGCCTGACCTGCCGGCGATTCGGGCCGCGGTCCAGCTGACCGAGGTCGCAACCGAGCTCGGGATCCACGATCGCCTCGGGCTCGTCATCAACAGGGCCAACAGCGGCGTCTCGGTGGCGGAGATCGAGCGGGCCGTCGGCCTTCCGGCCCTCGCCCAGATCCGCTCGGGCGGAATGCTCTTCGTCCGCGCCGCCAACGTCGGCCGGACCGTCATCGACCTGTTCCCCAAGGAGAAGGTCTCCGGGGACTTCGAGGAGCTCGCGGATCGCGTCCTGGGGATCGCGCCCGAGGCCGAGCCGGTGACCGCCGGCGCCGACCAGCGCTCGCTCCTGGGCGGGATCTTCGGCAGCCGCAAGGAGGCCGTCAGGGCCTGATCGCCGAGGTCATGCCCGTGCAGCGGGCTGATCGCGGGGCCCCGCCACGTCCGGCCGGCCCGTCCGGGAGGCGCCGGGATTCCCGTTCCGGGCCTAGGTCCGCTCCCGCCAGGTCGTCCCCCCAAGCGGGGTACCCGGCAAGCGGACGTGCCGCACGCCTGTCGCGAGGTCCACCTGCTCCACGCCCCGCAGGTAGTAGCGGTTGACGAGGACCGCATCCACCGGCTCGCCGATGTCGACCTCGATGTCGCCGTTCCAGACCCTGGGACTGGTGACCGCGACGAACATCTGGCTGGATCGCTCGAGCAGGCTGTCGGGTTCCGACCCCGGGTGGAGCTGGACGGTTCCGACGACCCGGAGGGGTGGCGCCTCGAGGGCCACGTCGAACGAGATCTTGTGGACCCGATGGGCGGTCCGCTCGTCGTCGGCCAGGGTCGCCACCGTGTCCGGGCCGGCCAGGACGACGATGAGATCGTAGGGATCCACCGCCTGGATCCCGGGCGCCGGCTCGAAGGCGGCGCTCCCGTCGAGCGGCGCCCAGGTCACGTCGGCAAGGCCGATCTCCTCGCGCTTGTTCAGGGTGTCGAGGAGGCGCCCGGTGATCGTCATCGATCCGTTCAGCCGCCACTCGTTGGTCAGGGCGCGGAAGGCGATCGACCGCGGCCCACGCTCGTCGGCGGCCGGCTGCGCCGGCCCCTCGTCGGACTCCTTGGGCCCCTTCTTTCGCCCGAACCCGAACGGCATCCCTACTCCTCAGCCTGGCCGGTGTTCTCGCGGATCGTCTCGACCACCGTCGCATCGGCGAGGGTGGTCGTGTCGCCGAGCGTCCGGCCCTCGGCGATATCGCGAAGGAGGCGGCGCATGATCTTGCCCGACCGCGTCTTGGGCAGGTCCGGCACGAACATCAGGTACTTCGGCCGGGCGATCGGGCCGATGACGTAGGCGACATGCTCGCGGAGCTGGACGGCCAGGGCCTTGTCCGCGTCCTGGCCGGCCTTGAGGATCACGAAGCCGTAGATGGCCTGACCGGTCACGTCGTCCTTGACCCCGACGACGGCCGCCTCGGCGACCGACTTGTGGTCGACGAGGGCCGATTCGACCTCGGTCGTGCTGATCCGGTGGCCGGCGATGTTCATGACGTCGTCGACTCGGCCGAGGAGCCAGAAGTAGCCATCCTCGTCGCGCTTCGCGCCGTCGCCGGCAAAGTACATCCCGGGGAACCGGCTCCAGTACGTCTCCCGATAGCGCTCCGGGTCGCCGTAGATGCCGCGGAGCATCGCCGGCCAGGGTCGCTTCAGGACGAGGTAGCCGCCGCCTCCGAACGGGACCGACTCGCCGGCGGCGTCGACGACGTCGGCCTCGAGGCCCGGGAACGGGAAGGTGGCCGAGCCGGGCTTGGTGGTCGTGATCCCGGGCAGCGGCGTGATGAGGATCATCCCCGTCTCGGTCTGCCACCAGGTGTCGACGATCGGGGCGTTGCCCCGCCCGATGTGCTCGTGATACCAGAGCCAGGCCTCGGGGTTGATCGGCTCGCCGACGGAGCCGAGCAGACGGATCGAGGACAGGTCGTGGGCGGCAGCGTGCTGGGGGCCTTGCTTCATGAACGCCCGGATGGCCGTCGGCGCCGTGTACAGGATCGTGACCCCGTACTGCTCGACGATCTGCCACCAGCGATCCCAGGTGGGGGTGTCCGGGGCCCCCTCGTAGATGATCCCGGTAGCGGCGTTGGCGAGGGGCCCGTAGACGATGTAGCTGTGGCCGGTGACCCAGCCGATGTCGGCCGCGCACCAGAACACGTCGTCGGCCTTGAGGTCGAAGATCATCTCGTGGCTGTAGCTCGTCCCGAGGAGATAGCCCGCCGTCGAGTGGACGATCCCCTTCGGCTTGGCCGTCGTGCCCGAGGTGTAGAGCAGGTAGAGCATGTGCTCCGAGTCGACCGGGACCGGCGGGCAGCTCGGTGACTGGCGATCCACGATGTCGTGCCACCAGTGATCGCGGCCCTCGACCATGTGGACCTTGTGTCCGGTCCGGTTGACGACGATGGCGCCCTCGATCGTCGGCGTCGACGTGAGGGCGTCGTCGACGTGGTGCTTGAGCCCGACTTCCTTGCCTTTCCGGAAGCCGCCGTCGGCGGTGATGAGGACCTTGGCCTCGCAGTCGTTGATCCGGCCGGCGAGCGCCTCGGCCGAGAATCCGCCGAAGACCACCGTATGGGGGGCGCCGATCCGGGCGCAGGCGAGCATCGCGATCGGCAGCTCCGGGATCATCGGCATGTAGATCGCGACCCGGTCGCCGGTCTTGACACCGAGCTCGAGGAGGGCGTTGGCGGCCTTGCTGACCTCGCGCTGGAGATCGGCGTACGTCAGCGTCCGCGTGTCGCCGGGCTCGCCGATCCAGTGATAGGCGACCTTGTTGCCGAGCCCGTTCTCGACGTGTCGGTCGACGCAGTTGTAGGCGATGTTGAGCTCTCCGCCGACGAACCACTTGGCGAACGGGAGGTCCCACTCGAGGGCCTTGTCGAACGGCTTCGTCCAGCTGATCCGCTCTCGGGCGAGTCGCTCCCAGAAGCCGACGTAGTCGCGCTCGGCCTCCTCGTAGATGCCGGGCTTGGCGTTCGCCTGGGCGGTGAAGGCGGGCGCGGGTGGGAACGTCCGACGCTCGGCGAGGAGGTTCTCGATCTCGGGCCCGTCCTGGCTCCGCTGCTCAACGCTCACTCGCGTACCTCCGGCTCGTGCCTGTCGTGGCCCGGAGATCGTACCGCCATCGGGCCGCCCGCCGGGTGTCATTGGTCGTCGTGAGCTCAGAGCGACGAGCGTCGACGGCCGGCCTGGCCGCGCGAGCAGCGCGGCGGCCGGGTTGCAGGCCACCGGCTTGGAGGCCGCCGGGTTGGCCGGTGCGGCTCATTCGGTGGCCGCGTCGGCCGGTGCGGCTCATTCGGCGGCCGCGTCGGCCGGTGCGGCTCATTCGGCGGCCGCGTCGGCCTGTGCCTCGGCCACCGCTTTCGCCTGGGCGCTCTTCGCGTCCGCCGATCCCCCGCGCGCCGCGCCCGCCGTCGAGTTGGTCGACCCGTCGGTCGCCGCGTCCACCGGCCCGCCCGCGGCCGCGTTGGCCGGCTCGTGGGCTGCCGCGTCCACCGGCCCGCCCGCGGCCGCGTTGGCCGGCTCGAGGGCTGCCGCGTCCACCGGCCCGCCCGCGGCCGCGTTGGCCGGCTCGAGGGCTGCCGCGTCCACCGGCCCGTCCGCCGACCCGTCCGTCGCCTCGCCCCCGACCTCTCCGGCGCTGCGAGTGACGATGACCCGGTGCGGGAACGGGATCTCGATGTCGCTGGCGGCAAAGGCCGCCAGGAGCCGCTTCCGCAGCTCGCCGGCCACGGCCCAGCGTTCCGGGGCGCGGACGGTGGCGAGAATCTTCAGCTCGATGCCGCTGTCGGCCAGGGCATTGACCCGCTCGACGTGCGCTGGCTCCAGGATCCGGCGCTGCCAATCGGGATCCTCCATCAACGACTGCCCGACCTCGGCGACGACCTCGATCACCCGGTCGATGTCCGTGCCGTACGCGACCGAGATGTCCTCGTTGACGCGGGCCCACACGCGGGTCAGGTTCGAGGAGACCGAGATCTCGCCATTCGGGACCGTGTGGACGTTGCCGTCGAGATCCCGGAGTGTCGTCCGGCGCAGGCTGAAGTCCTCGACGACCCCGGCCACGCCGGCAGCCCGGACCACGTCGCCGATGCTGAACTGGTTCTCGATGAGGATGAGCGCCCCGTTCAGGTAGTCCTTCACGAGGTGCTGGGCACCGAAGCCGACAGCCACCCCGACGATCCCGAGGCCGGCCACGGCGGGGCCTATGTCGAGCCCGGTGGACTGCAGGATCATCAGGCCCGCGATCACGACGATGAAGAACCGGAGCACGTTCCCGCCCAGCTCGTCGAGCGTGTCCATCCGCTTCTTGACCTCGACCGCGGAGAGCTCCTGGGCCGTGCCTTCGGTCGCCTCCCGGTCCATGAGCGTCTTCACGATTCCGTGCACGAAGAGGCGCGTGCCGCGGCTGAGGAGCGCCGCCACGATCAGGACGAGGAGGATCGGCAGGATCGGGTGGCGGATGATGTCGATGATCTGGGGCCAGGGCGATAGCGAGAAGTCCGGCATCGTTGGAGGGTACCGGAACACGCCTGCCCGACGCGACCCGGGCTCACGGGCGACGATGGATCCGCGGCGGCCCATGGGCCCGCGGCGACCCATGGACCCGCGGCGACCCATGGACCCGCGGCGACTCGCGGCGGCCCACGGCCCCGCGGCGATCAGCCAAGCACCAGCCCCTGCCCGACCTGCCAGGTTGCCCTGGAACACAGATACCGAACGAACGAGCGTGACCCGAGGCCTAGACGTGCAGTCTCGGGCACGATCTCGGGGGTGGACACGCTGGTTCGTCCGATGCGTGTGTCTCACACCGACGGCTATGACCAACGGCCTGCCGTGGCCGCCGCGTAATTGGCGGGTAAGCGCTGTTCGCTTCAATCGCCCGATGCGATCACGACTCCGCGCCTCGTTCGCCGACCTGTGCCGCGAGGGGCGCGCCGATCTCGACATCACCCAGGATGCGCTGGGTCGGGCAGCCGCCGTCTCGCGCGCCCACATCGCCGCGATCGAGACCGGCCGAGCCAACCCGACGCTCGATGTCGTGAGCCGGCTCGCCGCGGCACTCGGCCTCGAGGTCGACTTCGTCGCGAGGAAGCCCGTCGTCATCGAGCCTCGGCAACGGGATCTCGTGCACGCTCGATGCTCGGCCTACGTCCATCGACGCCTTGTGGGCCTGGGGTTCGAGTGTCTGCGCGAGGTCGAAGTCGTCGATGGCCGAACGCACGGCTGGATCGACGTTGTCGCGTTTGGTCGGGCGAGCGGCACGGTGCTCGTGATCGAGATCAAGACGGCGCTGCTCGACGTCGGGGCCATCGAGCGACAGCTCGGCTGGTACGAACGACACGTGAACGAGATCGCGCGAGCCCACGGCTGGCCCTGCACGCGGCGTCGCGGGTGGCTCCTCTGCCTCGCCTCGACCGAGGTCGATGAGGCGATCAGGGTGAGTCGAGACGCGCTCGCGGTCGCGTTCCCGGCCCGCGCGCGCTCGATGCGTCTGGACCTTGCCGGTTCGCCGGGGCCGGCGCGCGGCCGTGGGCTTGCCCTGATCGATCCGACCCGCCGGAGGCGTGACTGGCTCCTCCCGAGCCGAGCCGACGGCCGGCGACGAGCCGCCCCGTACCGGAACTATGCCGACGCGGCGTCGCGCTGGCGCGACGAGGGGCGTCGATCGGGAACGGCCAACGTCGCCGGCGCCGCACGCCGGGCCTTCGACCGCGGCACCTGACGGCCGCCGTGGCGCCTGAGGCCGCGGCACCTGGGGCCGGCGCGGCACCTGGCGGCCGCCGTGGCGCCTGAGGCCGCGGCACCTGGCGGCCGCCGTGGCGCCTGAGGCCGGCGCGGCACCTGGCGGCCGCCGTGGCACCTGAGGCCGCGGCACCTGGCGGCCGCCGTGGCACCTGGGGCCGGCGCGGCACCTGGCGGCCGCCGTGGCACCTGAGGCCGCGGCACCTGGGGCCGGCGCGGCACCTGGCGGCCGCCGTGGCGCCTGAGGGCGGGCGCGGCACCTGACGGCCGCCGTGAGCGAAGGCCGCGTGCCGTGACGCCTGGGGCCGTGGCCTGTCGGTGACAGACACGTAATCGAGATGAACACGAGCGAACGGTGATCAGTTCTGGCGACCCGGTGCACGAACTCGAAGCCGGGCACGCTCGTACGTTTCAGACGCGTGCCTACCAGGGACGAGATGGCTCCATCCGGGCGCCGGGGGCCGGCCACACAGCGGAGGCGAGCCGGGCGCCGGGGGCGAGCCACACGGCGGAGGCGAGCCGGGCGCCGGGGGCGAGCCACACGACGAGATGGCTCCATCCGGGCGCCGGGGGCGAGCCACACGACGAGATGGCTCCATCCGGGCGCCGGGGGCGAGCCACACGGCGGAGGCGAGCCGGGCGCCGGGGGCGAGCCACACGGCGGGAGCGAGCCGGGCGCCGGGGGCAAGCGAGGCGACCGGGGCGAGCCACACGGCGGAGGCGAGCCGGGGCCCGACCGGGGATCAGGCGACGGCGCCGCCGAGGCGGACGGTGATGGCGGCCGCGGCCTCGCGGGCCTGGGCGGCAAGCTCGGGCAGCCGGCGCGGGGCGAGGCGGAAGGCGGGACCCCAGACCTCGACCGCCGCGATGACCTGGCCGCGCGCGTCGAAGACCGGCGCGGCAACGGCGGTGAGCCCACCCTCGAGCTCGCTGATCGCGGTGGCGTAGCCGCGGCGACGGACCCGGGCGAGCTCCTCGAGGAGAGGCTCGAGGTCCGTGATCGTCCGTTCGGTGTAGCGGGTCAGCCCGCGCCGGACGATGCGGAGGACGTCGCGCTCGGCCAGCGAGGCGAGGAGAACCTTGCCGGAGGCGTTGGCGTGGAGCGTCGATGCCCGGCCGGTCCAGTCCCCCACCGCGATGAGGTTCGGCCCGTCGGCCTGGGCGACGAAGAGCACCTGGTCGGCCTCCAGGACACCGAGACCGGCGGTTTCGTGGCTGAGGCGGGCGAGCCGTTCGAGCTCGGGCAGCGCCAGGCTCCGCAGGTCGAGCGTTCGCTCCGCCCGCTCGGCCAGCCGGATCACGACGAGCCCGAGCCGGTACTTGCCGGTCTCGCCGTCCTGCTCCACGAGCCCCCGCCGCTGGAGCGTGGCCAGCAGTCGCGAGGCCGTGGACTTATGGAGGCCGAGGCGCCGCGCGAGCTCGGTGACCCCGGCCTCGCCCTGGCTGTCGCCGAGGGCCAGCAGCAGCGAGGCCGCGCGATCCACGCTTCGGACCGCGCTGCCGTCGAAGCCGATCGCCATCGATGTGTCCGTCAGCCGCCGGCCGGGTGCGCCATGGCGCCCTGGCCGGGGTCGGGCACCGTCCCGCGGGCTCGCGCCTCGAGCGCCGCCCGGAGCGATTCTTCGAACGCCGTCACCGCCCGGTCGACCGAGTCGTCGGCGGCGTGGGCCTCGCAGATGAACCACGGCTCGCGGCTGTCCGGCTCAGGCATTGCCCCGCGCGCGTGCATGCCCACCGCGACGGCGTCGTACAGAGCGTGATCCGTGTCCGCCCAGTCGCGGTACTCGGTGGCGACCTTCTCCGAGAACATGATCCCGAACATCGACGCGTGGCCGGTGAAGTGGAACGGCAGGCCGGCGTCGTTGATCACCTCTCGCAGGCCGTCCTGGATTCGCCGGCCCGTCCGGTGGATCGTCTCGAGCACGTCCGTGTCACGGATGATCTCGAGCGTCTTCACCGCCGCGGCAGCCGCCACCCGGTTGCCGGCGTACGTCCCGCCGTGGCTGACCTTCTCGGGCAGCAGGCTCATGATCTCGCGGCGCCCGCCGAAGGCCGCCGCCGGGTAGCCGTTGCCCATGGCCTTGGCGAACGAGGCAAGGTCGGGCGTGATCCCGAAGTACTCGGCCGCGCCGCCGCGGGCGAATCGGAAGCCCGTCTTGACCTCGTCGAAGATCTCGAGGATGCCGAACTCCTTGGTCAGTGCCCGGAGCTCCTTGTGGAAGCCCTCCTGGGGCAGGATCCCCTGGGCGTTGCCGAGAACCGGCTCGACGATGATCGCCGCGATCTCATCGCCCTGGCGCTCGAACAGGCGTCGCAGCCGCTCGATGTTGTTGAACCGCGCCGGGATGATCGTGTCGGCGACGGCATCGGGGATGCCCCGACCCCAGGCCAGCCGCACCGGGTTGTCGGCATCACCGAGCTCGGCCATGTCGGTGGGCGAGACGCTGATCAGGGCATAGTCGTGGACGCCGTGATACTGGCCCTCGAACTTCACGATCTTGTTGCGGCCGGTGTACGCCCGGGCGAGCCGCATCAGGTGCATCGTCGCCTCGGTCCCGGAGACGGTCATCCTGGCCATGTCCACCCAGCCGGTGAGCTCGCACAGGAGCTCCATCGCCCGGATCTCGTCCTCGGTCGTGAGCGAGAAGCTGACCCCCTGTCGCATCCTCTCGTTGACGTGGTCATCGACGCGGGCGTCGGCGTGGCCGAGGATGACCGGCCCGTAGCCGAGGCGGAGATCGACGTACTCGTTGCCGTCCAGATCCCAGACCCGGCCGCCCTTGCCGCGATCGACGTAGATCGTGTCGTCGCCCCAGCTCCGGAAGTTCGAATTCGCGCCGCCGGGAAGAATCTTCCTCGCGCGTCGATAGAGCTCCGTCTGGCGGGCGCGGGCAAGCTGCGGCTGGTCGGCGGAGCTGGTCATGTTGCCTCCGTCTGCGGTGTCGGCGGCCGACGCACCGGGTCCGGAGCGCGCGACGGACCGTTGCGGTGGGTGGAACGCGGGCCGTCATCGTGCCACAGGCACGCTCGGAGCGTCAACGCGAGATTCGTGGGCGCCGACCGTCGATCCTTCGAGATTCGAGGCAACGATGGTCAGACACCACTGGATGCGTGGCGAGTTGGCACCGCGGCCGACATGGGCCATCGCTCCGCGTCGGCAGGTCGCTCCGGTGGCGGCCTGGCTCATTCGTTCACGGGCCACGGGCGAGTCGCGGAGCGATCGCGTCGCGGACCTACCTTGTCACTGAACCGCCGCGTCGGCGAGCTGCGGGGACCTCTCGTTCCGGCGACCCTTGTCGCCCCAAGCATCGCGATTTCGATGAACGAGCGCGGACCACCGACGGTTCGAGCGGGCGATGACACGAAGTCGGGAGGAGTCGTGCGCACTCGTTCCGATCGCGCCGGTGGTGGTGACAATGCGCCGGCGCCGGACCAGGGCCGACAGGGCCGAGGGCCGGAGGGGACCGAGGCCGGCGTCGGGGTAGCGGGCCGAGGCCGGCCGGGGCGGCAGGGCCGAGGCCGGCAGGGCCGAGGCCGGCCGCGGCGGCGGATCAGGCCCGGGCGGTCACCCAGTTCGGGAGCTCGCGGGCGAGCGTGGCGAGCGGCATCGAGCCGTGGGCGAGGAGCTCGTCATGGAACGTCCGGAGGTCGAAGTCCGCGCCGTCACGGGCGGAGATCTCACGCCGGAGCCGCTCGATCTCGCGCTGGCCCGTCTTGTACGTCAGCGCCTGGGCCGGCCAGCAGATGTAACGATCGGTCTCGATGGTCGCGTCCGTCGGTGACAAGCCGACCTTCTCGAGGAGGAAGTCGATCGACTGCTGGCGGGTCCAGCGCAGGGCGTGCATCCCGGTGTCGACGACGAGCCTGCCGGCGCGCCAGGCCTGGCCGTCGAGCATCCCGAAGCGCTCCGCCTCGTTGCGGTACAGCCCCAGCTCGTCGGCCAGTCGCTCCGAGTACAGGCCCCAGCCCTCGACATACGCCCCGCCGACGATCCGGGCCCCGAACCGGCGGAACCGGTTGAGGGTGGTGTTCTCGACCTCGAGGGCGATCTGGAAGTGGTGGCCCGGCGTCGCCTCGTGGTAGGTCGTCGAGGCGAGCTTGGGAAACAGCCGGCTCTCGAGATCGTAGGTGTTGACGTAGTAGGTCCCGGGCCGGCTGCCGTCGGGCGCCGGCGGGAAGTAGTAGGCGAAGGGCGCGTCCTTCTCCTTGTACTCCTCGACGGGCAGGACGCGACACCCGGACCGGGGCGTGCGCGTGAACGAGGTGGCCGCCGCGGTGTTCGCCCGCTCGATGTCCTCCCGAGCCCGGTCGAGAAGGATCTCGCGGGACGCCGGGACGTTGTCCGGATCGGTCGCCAGCGATCGCCGGTAGGCGTCGGCGTCGTCACCGAAGCCGGCTGCCCGGGCGATCGCCCGGCGCTCGGCGTCGATCGTGGCCAGCTCGTCGAGTCCGACCTGGTGCGTCTCGGGGGGGTCGAGGTCGAGGGTGGTCCAGTGCTTGATCTGGGCGCGATAGATGGCCTCGCCGTTCGGGGCCGACCAGATCCCGGGCTCGGTCCTGGTGGCGGCCAGGTAGTCACCCCTGAGCGCCTCGAGGAAGGCGGCATCGGCGGGCTGGATCTCGTCGCGGACGATCTCGCGGATGACCTCGCGATCGCCCTCGGAGGCGACCTGGGCCAGGGCCGCGACCACCGCCTGATCGATCGGGATCGCCAGCATCCGCTCGAGCTGGCCGATCGTCCGCTCGGCGACGATGCGGGGCGCCGTCAGGCCGCTCGCGAGGGCCTCGCGAATGAGCTCACGATTGGCGGCCATGTAGGCGGGATAGGCGTGGAGGCGGCTGACGAAGGCCTCGAAGCGCTCCGGCGTGTCGGCTGGCTGGAGCTGGGCCATCTGGGGCAGGAGCGTCTGGGGCCCCGCCATCTGGTCGACCACCTGGAGCGTGTCGATTCGCTGGTTGTCGTCCTCGATGAAGACCTCGCCGACCACGCCCAGCATGTCGCGCGTGATCCGCTCCTCCACGGAGAGGCCGGCATCGGGGATCGCCGCGGCCTCGTCGCGGACCCACGTCGCCAGGGCGCGGGCTTCGGCCCGTCCCTCGGGGCCGGGGTCCGGCAACCGATCGTCCCAGCGATGGTCGCCGTTGAGCGTCGCGATGAGCGGGAAGAGCTCGAGGAAGCGCTCCCAGAACGCCTCGGCCAGGCGATCGACGGCGGATGCGGGTTCGGTCACGGGGAGCCTCCCACTGCGGCGGGACGCAGGCGCAGGCGCCGCGGATGCGGCGGCTCGAGCGGACGCCGGTCTAGGGTAGCGCGTCGGGCCGATCGAACAGCCCGAGCTGCTGGCCCCGGCGTTCGATGGCCGGCTCGAGGCCGAGGTACGGCTCCAGGCCGTCGAGCTCGAGCGGATCGTGCTCGAGCCAGGCCCGGAGATACGGCCAGAGGACGATGTGCCAGTTCGATTCGGCGATCGCGGCCCGCAGCAGGGGCGAGGCCTCGAGCTTGTGTCGCACGAGGTCGGCTCGCTCCGGGGCGACGGCGAGGACGCGGACGAGCTGCTCGGATGCCGGGATCCGGGCGTGGCGCCGAAGGAGGGTGTCGCCGAGCATCGCCGTCCACTCGACCTCGAACATGAACGCCGCCCGGCCCCGGACGTACCAGATGCAGTCGACGGCCTCGAGGTCCTCGGCGGGCGCGTGGGAGATCGAGGCGAGCCAGGCTGTCTGCTCCCGCTGATCCAGGAAGTCACCGAGCGTTCGATCGCCGACTCGCCGGCCCTGCTCTCGACGGCCGAGCCAGACGGACATCCCCAGCCGGTGGCCGCCGTTGGCGAGGAGGGCGAGCAGC
The DNA here is from genome assembly GCA_963719145.1 of uncultured Chloroflexia bacterium. Taxonomy (GTDB): domain Bacteria; phylum Chloroflexota; class Limnocylindria; order Limnocylindrales; family CSP1-4; genus UBA5189. Next base: position 973,565 of record CAVRAX010000001.1, on the reverse strand, counting down.
TCGGTGTGCTCGCTCGTCCGGCGACGGACGTCCTCGCCGGTCACCAGCCGGTCGGCGGTCGAGGCCGGGCTCCGGTAGCTCGCCAGGCAGGCCCTGACGAGCGCCTCGTCGGGCAGGTCGTGGCCCGAGAAGAGAGCCGCCACCCGTTCGAAGAAGGCCCGCTCGGCCAGCGGTCCCGCGGTCGAAAGAAGGCTGTAGACGGCCCACTCCACGCGATCCGCGAGGGGCACCGCCGCCGCCTCGCGGTCGCGACGATCGCCGAGCCACCATCGCCCCGGCTCGATCTCCTCGAGGCGGTGCTGGGTCGGCCGGGTGAGCTCGTCTCGAACGAGGGCGAGGACCCGCTCGACGGGGTCGGGGTCCACCGGCCGAGGGAGCGACGCCGCCCGGATCCCGATGGTTGAGCCCGGTCCGGAGGCGTCGCGGGCGCGGGGCCGCAGTTCGGGACTCGGCGCAGGGTCGCGGCCCGGCCCGGGCCCTCCGGCGTGGGCCTCGCCCGCGGCCGACCCGTCGTCGGCGCCCGGCAACTCGCCGTCCGCATGGCGATCGGCGTCCGCCTGGCGATCGCCGTCCGCCTGGCGATCGCTGTCTACGGGCACCTCGCGGTCTGCGGGGCGATGGCTCTCTTCGGGGCGGTCGCCGGAATCGGCGAGCGCGACCAGCCGACGAAGGTGGCCCGCCCGATCGAGCCCGACGAGGATCTCTCCCAGCAGCCGCTCGTAGCGAGCCGGCTCGCCACGCTCGCGGAGCACCTCGACCGCGGTCTCGGTGATCGAGCGCGACGCCTCCGCGTGGGAGAAGCGACGCGCCTCCGGCCGCTCGGGCGGTGCGAAGAGGCCCGGCCCCGGGACGAGATCCGGATCGCCGCTCCCGCCGGGGATCGGGTCGAGGGGCCGGTTGGACCGCGATCGCGGGCCCGGCGGGATGCTCGCCCCGGGCGGGATCAGCTCGACGATGCCGCCGACGTCCTCGTCGGCCTCCGCGAGACGGGCCTCGGAGAGCCGGTAGCCCGCCCCGATGCCGCCGAGGGCCGCCGCCGCGAGCGCCTCCGCCCCGCCCGCGTCGAGGAGGAACACGGCGCGACCGTCACGAGCCATCAGCGGTGCCACCGCCGCCAACGACCGCCGCAGCGCCGCGGCCTGCCATGACCACGGCGCCCGGATCGACGGACCAAGGAGGGACTCCAGCGGCAGCAGCGATGCGGCCTCCCGGCCGAGGGCCCAGCACGTGCCGTGGTAGGCGGCCGCCAGCCGCTCCTGGCTGAAGCGGAGCGGCGGCTGACCAAGGAGCAGGCGGATTCGGGGCCGGGGCGTGTCGCGACCCGGCTCGCGCCACGGATCGCGCGCCTCAGCGGCGAGGGCATCGAGGGCGCCGGCGGTCGCGACCCGGATGACCGCCGTGCCGGTGCCTTCCACCAGCCCCCTCAGGTCGGCCGAGATCCGGGCCTCGAGCGCACCGAGCGCGCCGCTCTCGAGCCGCTGGACAAAGCCGCGGACGACTCGGAACGCCTCCTCGAAGGCCAGCCACGGGTTCCGCTCGCGGAACGGGTCGGCGATCGGGGTTCGGATGACGCCGGCCGCGATCCGGATCGCCGGGACCCGCGCCTGCCCTGCGCCGAGGCGGCTGGCCGGCAGGACCGCATGCAGGAAGGCCAGCCGGAGCGCCGATTCGACCGGCTCCGCTCGAAGCTCGCCCTCGATTCGCTCCAGGATGGCCGCCAGGCCGACGAGCTGGCGGTCCGTGTGGAGGCCCAGGATCGCGTCGACGAGCTCGCTCCCGCCGTCCGGCATCGGGAACCGATCGCGGAGGCGCTGGCGGACCACCGCCGCGCCGACGTCGGCGGTGGCCTGGGCAAGGTCAGCCTCGTCCGGGTCGGCCCGGCGTTGCTCGTGGCCGCCCTGCTGGTCGCGGCAGAGCGTGCAGCGATAGAGCTTCCGGACGGGGCGTGGGGCGGCCGCCGGGTCGTCCCCACCGGCCCACTGGACCTCGTCCGCCGCGAGCGTCCGCCCGCACGTCGCACAGCGTGTCCCGAAGAGTGATCCGATCGACAGCTTGAGGCTGGACTCGCCACGCGGCGAGGCCGACAGCGTGGAGAACGCCGCATCGAGGTGGCGGAGATCCGGCGGCCGGAGGACGACCTCGGCGAGCAGCCTCGTCAGGGGGTTGGTCTCGAGCGTGCACGCCCGGCGCTGCCGGTCGACCGCCGCCCGGGCGACCCAGCCGCCGCGGCCGTGCAGGTCGGCCACGATGTCGCCCGGAGCGGACTGGGCCTCGACCCGGGCGGCGATGAGCTCGGGGGGCGGCGGAGGGGCGAGCCGGTCGAATGCCGGCAGGGTGAACCCGGGCTCGGCGCGGGACAGGATGGCGCGTCCGACCATGGCCCGATTGTCGCAGACGCTGCCGGCGACTACCCTCCCGTGGCATGACCGACGAGTTCCTGCTGCGCCATACCCCGGACCCCACGCTGGAGGTCGCGCCGTCCGTCGGCGCGTTGCGCCGGGCCGTGTCGGAGGCGGCCATGGACCTCCTCGCGATCCCCAATTCGGCCCTCGAGTCGGGCTGGCCCTGGCGGAACGACGAAGCCGACGTCCGCTATGGGCTCTACCGGGCGATCGAGGCGATCGAGGAAGCCGCGGCCGACTCGACGAGGATCCTTCGCGCGACCGGCGCGGCCCGAACGCCGGCCGCAGAGCGGATCGCACCGGCGACGGCGGCCCGCTGGGATCTCCACGGGCTCCTCGTGTCGTTGGATGACAGGACCCTGGATCGGCACCCCGGCGGCGAGGAGTGGACCGCGCGCGAGACCCTCGGCCACATCGTCAGTGGGCAGCGAGCCTATGGCTGGTTCACGGCCTGGTGGGCGTCGCTGCCGCCCGGCGAACCGCCGCCGGACCGCGTTCCCGAAACAGTCGCCCGCGACTCCGGACTGCCCGACGAGGATGCCGAGGCCGAGGGGAGCATCGCCACGATCCGGGAGCGCTTCGACGCGACCCTCGATCTGGCCGCCGGGCGGCTCGCCCATCTCGACGACGACGGCCTGGCCCGGCCGGCCCGCTGGTCCGGTGTTCCGGTCACCGTGGGGTTCCGGCTGGGGCGATGGTCATCCCACGTCATCGAGCACACGGTCCAGCTCGACAAGACGCTGGCGAGCCTGGGACGCCAGCCGTCCGAGGTCGAGCGACTCGTCCGCATCGTTCACGCGGCGTACGGCCGGCTCGAGGCGCTCGTCTTTCCGATTGCGGCGCCGCTCCTTGCAGCCACCGACGATCGGGGGCGAAGCGTGGACCTCGTCCTGCGGGCGCTCGGACCGGAGCTCGTTGCCGACGCGCGAAGCGCGAGGGCGGCGGCGGGCGCCTGAGCGCGGAGGATCACGGGTCCAGCGGGCGGCCAGTCACGCGCCTGGCATCCGGAACCCGGTCGGAGCGTCGTCTCGGTCGTGGCGTCGTCTCGGGTCGTGGGACCCTCTCGGGTCGGGGCCCTTTCGGGTTGGGGCCCTCTCGGGCGGGGCGCCTTCTCGCTCGTCGCCGCGCAACGAGCACTGGGGCCACGAAGAACTTCGTCGGTGAGAGACACACGAATCTGACCAACGAGCGCGACCACCCCCGAGATCGTGCGGGTGACCGCACGTTTCGGGCCCGGGTTGCGCTCATTCGTTCGGAAGCGGTGTCCCGGAACAACAAGTCCGGTCGTGGCCGCAGCCACGAGCCCTCGACCCACGATTGACCTCGTCGGTGAGAGACACACGAATCTGACCAACGAGCGCGACCACCCCCGAGATCGTGCGGGTGACCGCACGTTTCGGGCCCGGGTTGCGCTCATTCGTTCGGAAGCTGTGTCCCGGAACAACAAGTCCGGCGGTCCGGGGCGGCCCGGGGCGAGCCGGGGCGGCAGGAGCCTGGACGATTCGCGGCGCCGGGCGGCGGGAGCCGGGGCGGCAGGAGCCTGGACAATTCGCGGCGCCGGGCGGCGGGAGCCGGGGCGGCGGGAGCCTGGACAATTCGCGGCGCCGGGCGGCGGGAGCCGGGGCGGCGGGAGCCGGGCGGCGGGAGCCGGGGCGGCAGGAGCCGGGCGGCGCCGGGTGGGCCGCGGTGGCGCAGGGTGGGCCGGGCGGGCCGGGGCGAGAGCTACGCCTCGTCGAGCTCGTCCGTCTCCTCGACGAAGGCCTCGTCGGTCGTGTCCTCGGGCGGCAGGACCCGGTCGAGATCCTCGATCTCCTCGTCCTCGACGTCGTCCTCGAGGTCCTCCTCGAGCTCTTCCTCCTCGCGGACGAGCGTGCCCTTCGTGTAGGGCCGGAGGTCGGTCGACTTCGCCGCGGTCGGGAAGCTCACCTTGCCGTAGTTGCGCGGGTCCTGATAGATCTCGCGGATGATGATCCTGACGTCGACCGCGCCGAGCGAGGTCACCCCGGCCGAGTACTTGTTGCCGTCGGCGATGAGCTTGAGCAGCCGGGCGGCAACCCGCGGCTCGACCACCCCGATGCGCATGCCGTTGCTGGTGGCGGCAAGCCGATTGCCCTCGGGCACCAGCTCGACGGCGTCGCCCGGGTTGACCTGGGCCAGCTTGCGCGGATCGGGCAGGTCCAGGAGGAAGGCGAAGCCGGTCTTGCCCGTCTCCTCGACGAAGATCCGAACGGGGGCCTTGCTGCCATCGGCGGCCGGGACCGTCTTCTCGCCGGCCGCGACGAGAAGCGTCTTGAGCCGGTCGATGTTGCGCTCGGCGATCCGGTTTGTCGGGTCGAGGGCGAGCGCGGCCTGGTAGTGCTCGCGCGCGGACCCGAGCTCGCCCTGTTCCCAGAGCGCCTTGGCGAGACGATTCTCGGCCTCGGCGTCGGCACCGAGCTCGAGCAGGCGCCGGTTCGTCTCGGCGGCCTTGGTCCAGTCGCCGGACGAGGCCTCGGCGATCGCCTGCTCGGCGAGCTGGCGCTTCATGCGGGTGGCGGCGATCGGGCTGGCCGCGTTGTCAGTGTCGGGGAAGGTCACGGGCAATGGATCCTTTCGGTCGGGGGGCAATGGTTTCTAGCACCGGCGCCGTGAACCGTCAAATGGCGCCGCGGCCTGGAGCCTCCAACAGCGGTCCGTCGGTCAGGTGCGCAGGCGGAGGGTCCAGGCGACGACGAGGATTCCGAGAACGAGGAGGAGCACCGTCTCCCAGATCCGCTGCGGATCGCGGCGCCGTGACGGCGGCGTGCCGTGGACAGCGTCCCACAGGAAGAAGACGAGAACGAGGAGCGCCGGCCCGAGGAGACGCGGGATCTCCATCGCCCGGAGGGCCGCGGCGGCGATGGCGACGACGATCGCACTGGTCAGCCCGAACCAGGCCACGTCGCGGAGGTTCGATGACCGGAGGGCCGCGGCCCGATAGCCCAGGAGGAAGGCCACCGCGGCGTCCGCGCCGGCGAGCGCGGCGAGGTCGGGACCGGTGGGTGCCAGGCTCACCGTCGTCGCCGGATCGGGCAGGCCGCCCGGGACGAGGCCGGCGATGCCGGTGAAGGCGAGGAAGCCGACGATCAGGGCGCTGACGAGGATCGCCGTTCGGTCGGCCCCGGACGGACCCGTCGACGCGGTGAGAATCCGGGCCTCGGTGGCGAGGACGCGGGCGACGAGCCAGGCGCCGGCGAAGACCGCCGGCACGAGGAGGATCCCCACCGGCACGAGACGGAGCGCGCCGAAGGCCGCAAACGCCGCCACGCCGGGCACGATCAGCGACTCGACCGGGACGCCGGTGGCGACCGCCGGCGCCTCGCTGGCGCCCAGCACCTGGAGGCTCCCGACGGCGACGGCGACGAGCAGGCAGCCGCCCACGGCCCAGGCGATCGGCCCGTCGACGAGACGCCCGACGAGGATCACGGCGGCCGCGCTGAGGACGAGCTCCCGGGAGGCGGCGCGGGTCGGCATTCGCTCGATGGTACGCCGCGCTCCGCCGATCATGAGCCGTCCCGCCGGACGTACTCGAGCAGCTCGGCCCTCGATCTCGTGTTGAGCACGACCGGCGGCTCGACCCAGGCCCGCCGGGCCTGCGAGACGCCCCACTCGAGGTGCTCGAACTCGCTCGTCCGGTGGGCATCGGAGTCGACGGCGAGGAGGCAGCCGACCTCGACCGCGTGGCGCGCCCGCTCGACGGCGAGGTCGAGCCGGTGAGGCGAGCCGTTCATCTCGAGGACCGTGCCGGTCCGGGCCGCCTCCGCGTAGATGGCCCCCCAGTCGAGGTCGAGGTCGTCGCGGGTGCCGATCATCCGGCCCGAAGGGTGGGCGATCACGTCGACGTGGCGGTTGCGGATGGGGCCGAGGACCCGGGCCGTCAGCTCCGCCCGCGTCTGCCGCCGGCCGACGTGCAGGGAGGCAACGACGAGGTCGAAGGTCGCGAGCAGCGCGTCGTCGTAGTCGAGCCGGCCGTCGGCCCGGATCTCGAGCTCGCAACCGTGGAGGAGGCGGAACCCCTCCGGCGGCGTCTCCGGCGGAGCGGTCCCGGCCTCCTCTTCCTCGGCGTAGCGACGGTTGAGCGCGGCGATGACCGTTCGCTGGAGGGCGACCCGATCCGGGGCGAGGCCGCGGGCGATCGCCAGCGAGATCGAGTGATCGGTCAGGACCTGGTAGGCGTGCCCCCGACGACGCGCGGCCTCGGCCATGACCTCGATCGGCTGCGAGCCGTCGGACCAGTCCGAGTGGGAGTGGAGGTCGCCGCGCAGGTCGCCCAGCTCCACGAGGCGCGGCAGCCGGCCCTCGATGGCGGCCTCGATCTCGCCCCCGTCCTCGCGCAGCTCGGGCTCGATGAACGGCAGGTCGAGGAAGGCGTAGACCTCGGCCTCGGTCTCGAACGTCCGGAGCTCGGCCGCGGCGCCGGTCAGCGGCACGCCGTCCTCCCCGAGGCGCTGGAATCCCTTCTCCGAGAGGCTCCAGCCGCGGTCCCGGGCCCGGGCCCGGAGGCGGACGTTGTGCTCCTTCGCGCCGGTGAAGTGGACGAGGTAGCTGCCGGCCGCAGCCGGCGGCATGAGCATCAGGTCGACCTGCGGGCCGCGGCCGCCGAGCCCGACGGTGGCCTTCGCCGAGCCGCGGTTGACGACCTCGGCCACGCTCGGCAGCGAGGCGAAGCGCTCGACGGCGGCAGGGCCGGCCTCCTTCTCGGCCTCCACGAGGAGGTCGAGGTCGCCGATGGTCTCGCGCCGCCGGCGGAACGACCCCGCCGGCACGACCCGGCCGACCCCGGCCACGCCCTCGAGATGGGTCACCAGCTCGTCGATGATCGCGCGGGCCTCGTGGAGGAGGAGGCGCCGCTCGCGCGATTCGAGGCCGGCGATCCCCTCGAGGATCAGCTGCTCGGTGCGCGCGGACAGGCCGCGCATGCCGCGGAGCCGCCCCGACTCGGCGGCCGTGCGGAGATCGTCCAGGGTGGCGATCCCGAGGGTCGTATAGAGCTGACGAACGGTCTTCGGGCCGAGGCCCGGCACGCGCAGCAGGTCCAGGAGGGTCGGTGGGAACTCCGCCAGCAGGCGTTCGTGGTACCCGAGCCGGCCCGTGTTCGCGAGCTCGGCCAGCTTGTCGGCGATCGCCTTGCCGACTCCGGGGATGTCCGGCGGATGGCCATCGCGGTACGCGCGCGCGACCTCGACCGGTGACCGCCCGATGGCATCGGCCGCGCGGTGGTAGGCGACCGTCTTGAAGACGAGCTCGCCCTTGACCTCGAGGAGGTCGCCGATCTCGTGGAAGACCTGGGCCAGCGCCGCGTTGGAGAGGAGCTCAGGCTCTTGCCCGGGCTCCTCGTCGGCGAGCAGGTCGGCCGGTAGATCGGCCGGTAGATCGGCCGGTAGATCGGCCAGTGGATCGGCCGGCAGCTCATTCGAGAGGAGGTCGGTGTCGGCAGGTTCGGGCACCCCCAGATGGTAGCCACGCTCGGGTCGCGGGCGTCGTCAGGTGGCGGCGACGACCCGGTCCCGCCCGTCCCGCTTGGCGCGGAGCAGCGCCCGGTCCGCGCGCTCGACGATCTCGGCGATCGGCTCATCCTGCCCCTGGGCACTCGCCACCCCGACCGAGACGCTCACCCCCGCGATCCCGTACCGATCGAGGTCCACGGCTCGGACCGCCTGTCGGACGCGCTCGCCGACCTCGATGGCGATCTCCCGTCCGGGATTGCGGAGGAGGACCGCGAACTCCTCGCCGCCCACGCGGGCCGGCACGTCCTCCTCGCGGACGGCGGTGACGATCGCGCCGGCCACGGCGCGGAGGACCTCGTCGCCGACCGGGTGGCCGTAGCTGTCATTGAGGACCTTGAACCGGTCGATGTCGATCATGAGCACCGCCACCGCGTCGCCAGCCCGCCGGCGACGGGCCAGGAGACCGCAGAACTCGTCGAAGTAGCGGCGGTTCGGCAGGCCGGTCAGGGGGTCGGTCGAGGCGTGGGCTGTCGCCTCGCGATGCGAGTAGGCGCGAGCCATGGCCGCGGCGGCCTCGACGGCCGCGCCCTCGAGGAGGCGGCGGGCCGCGTCGGGCCACGGCTCCCGGTCGCGACGCGAGAGGACGATGGCGCCGATGACGCCGGCTTCAGTTCGGAGCGGCGCTGCGATCGTGTGACTGAGTCCATAGAGGCCTCGGACGCGATCGGCCACCCGTCGCGTCACCGCCGCGCCGGAGCCCCCGCCCAGGACCTCGGAACGAGCTGCGAGGGGCAGCCCTCGTGAGCGGAACCGCTGGCCGATGCCCAGGTCGTCGAGGACAGCGCTGACCCACGCCGCCGTCCGCTCGCGCGCTCCTCCCGGGCGCGCGGCCGAGGCCGCCGACCGGCGTGACTCGACGGCCGGGCCCACCGACCGGCGTGGCTCGACGGCCGCGACGTCGGCGGAGGTCGAGGCGCGGACAGAGGCGGGAGGCCGGATGGCGGTCGAGGCGCGGGTGGCGGTCGAGGCGCGGACGGAGGCGGGGGCCTCGGCGGAGGCGAGGTCCCGGGCGGCGGTCGAGGGCCGGACGGAGGCGGGGGCCGCGACGCCTCCGGCGGTCGAGTCCCGGACGGCGGTCGAGTCGCCGCCTCCGGCGGTCGAGCCTCCGCCTCCGGCGGTCGAGCCTCCGCCTCCGGCGGTCTGGCGCTCGGCGTTCCGTACGCCGGCCGTGGCGAGCCCAGCCCGCGCCGCGCTGGCCTCTCGGTTGCCCTCAGGATCGATCGGCACCCGGATGGCCGGCGGCGGCTCGCGATCGATCGGCGATTCGAGGTCGGTCAGGGGGAGAAGCGTGCTCGAGCTCGGCACGCCCGGGCGGCGCGACACGAGCGTCGCCTCGAGCGCACCACCCTCCGGGCGGCGACGGACCACCACGACGTGGTCCGCCCCGGTTCCCTCGGCCAGGTCGTCGACGATCGCCCCCACGATCGCATCGACGGACACCGAACGTGACAGGCCCTGCAGGATCCGGGCGAAGTTCTCTGCCTCCGCACGCCCGCGGGCCTCGAGGCCGGCGACCGCGTTTCGATGGAGGGCGGCGGCGACGACAGCAAACACAACGGCTCCGAGCGGAATCCAGTCGAGAACATCGCCGGAGGTGAGCGCACGGAAGCCGGTGACCAGGGCCAGGAGGAGGAACCCGCCGGAGAGGAGCCACCACGTCCGGCGGATGGGACGGTCCTCCGCGAGCCGGCGGTCGGGACGTGGCGTTCCGGGGTTCACGTGCCCCAAGGATGCGGCCGGGTGGCCTGCGCGTCCAGTCGGGCCGCTGGTACCGACGTCCCACTCGCCACCCGTCCTTCCGTACCTGGCTGCCGAGCGACCATGTGCGCTCAGCAGCGGAGTTGTGCTCCTCACAGACACGGGTCCGCAACGAACGAGCGCGGCCCTCTCCGAGAACGAGCGGTGCCATGCACGAACTCGCCGTGGCGCATGCTCGCTCATCCCAGCCGTGTGTTTGCTGGCGACGGTGAGGAGCGCCTCGGGGCGGCCGCCCCTGCGGGCGCCGCGGAGCAGGCCGTCAGCGGGCGCTGCGGGGCAGGGAGTTCGCGCTGCGGGCACGGGGGTTCGCGCTGCGGGCCCGCGCTTCTGACAGACACGGGTTCGGCACTGCGGGCCCAGGGGGTTCGGCGCTGCGGGCCCAGGGGGTTCGGCGCTGCGGGCCCAGGGGGCTCGCGCTGCGGGCCAGGGTTCGGCACTGCGGGCCCGCGCTTCTGACAGACACGGGTTCGGCACGAATGAGCGTGACCCACCTCAAGAACGTGCAAGGACGTGCCAGAACTCGCCGTCGTTCGCGCCCATTCATCGCAACGGTGTGTCTGGTGGCGACGGCCAGGGCAATCGCGCCGCTGCGATCGTGGCTTGGCAATCGGCAGCCGCGGCGATCGGGCTCGGCGCTCGCCAGCCGCGGCGATCGGGGTTCGGGACGCGGCAGCTCCAGCGGTCGCCAGCCGCGGCACTCACAAGGCGCGGCGATCGTGGCTTGGCGCTCGCCAGCCGCGGCACTCGCCAGCCGCGGCGATCGGGCTCGGCGCTCGCCAGCTGGGCGGCTGGGCGTGGCTTGGCACTCGCCAGCCGGGCGGCTGGGTGCGGGCCTACTCGACGGCGATCGCCTCCGCGATCCGGTCGAACCCGAGCTCGGGCGCTGCGCCGAGCTTGGCGCTGTACATGCGGGCATCGGCGACCCCGACCAGCTCCGTCGGCGTCCGGACATCCGGGCCGAGGGTCGCCACTCCGATCGAGACGGTCACCGGGACCGGCCCGCGCCCGTCGACGACGAGCGGGTTCCGGGCGAGCTCCTCGGTGATCCGTGCGGCAACGGCCTCCGCGGCGGCCTGATCGGCGTCCGGCAGGATGATCGCGAACTCGTCGCCGCCGTAACGTGCCGGCACGTCCGAGGCACGGAGCGTGCCCTTCACGACCTCAGCGAGGTGGACGAGGCCGCGGTCGCCGAACTGGTGGCCGAACGTGTCGTTGACGAGCTTGAAGTCGTCGATGTCGAGGATCAGGAGGCTCAGCGGCCGCCGGGCGCGACGGGCGCGCAGGAACTCCTCGCCGAGCCGCTCGTACAGGAAGCGGTGGTTGAAGTAGCCGGTCAGAGGATCACGATCGGCGAGCGACCTGGCCGCCTCGTAGAGGCGCGCGTTCTCGAGCGCCATGGCGGCCTCGTTGGCCATCGTCCGGGCGATGGCCAGGCGGCTCTCGTCAAAGGGCACGAGCTCGACCGACATCAGCTCCACCAGCCCGACGGACTGGCCCTTGGCGATGAGCGGGATCATCGCCAGGAGGCGGTGCCCCCCCTCGCGCAGGATCGCCGATTCGGCCGGATCGGCAGCCGGGTCCTCCGCATCGATGATGACCGTCGCCTGTGTCTCGAGGACGCGGCGCGTTTCCGGGTACTCGGACAGGAGATAGAACGGCCGGGTCGTCGTCAGCGGGTTCTCGGGGTACTCGCCGAGCGAGACGATCCGATCGCCGCCGACGTCCCACGAGCTGATGGCACAGCCGTCGACGTCGAGGGCCGCGCCGAGGTGCCGCGCCAGGAGCGTGCCGACCTGCCTCGGGTCGAGTGTCTGGGTCAGCTCCTGGCTCATCTCGAGCAGCCGTCGGAGCTCCGCGGCAAGCGATTCGGTACGCCCCAGGAGTCGGGCCGACTCGAGCGCCGTGGCCGCCTGATCGGCGAGGATCGAGAGGACCTGCAGGTCGTCTTCGTCGAACTGGTAGAGGCCGAGCTTCGACAGGGTGATGACCCCGACGACCTCGTCGTCATGGCGCATGGGGACGACCAGCATCGACTCCGCGACCTCGTCGGTCCCGGGGATCTGGGCCCCCCGCGGGTCGGCATTGGCGTCGGGCAGGCAGAGCGGGATCCCGTTCGCCGCGACCCAGCCGGTGAACCCCTCGCCGACCTTCACTCGAAGGACGTCCCAGTCGACGATCTCGTAGGCCCCGACCTTGCCCTCGAACGCGATCGGAGCGAGGTCGTCCTCGCCGTTCTTGAGGTAGACCCGGGCGTTGTGGTAGTCGACGATCGCGCCGACCTCTTCCACGATGGCCTGGCCCACGGACTCGACGCTCTTGGCCCGATTCATCCGGGACGAGGCGGCCTGGACGACGGCCATCTGGGCTGCCCGGACCTCGAGGTGCTCGAAGAGGGCAGCGTTTCCGAGCGCGAGCGCGGCGTGGGCGCCGAGCGCCGTCATGATCTCGACGTCCTCGGTCGTCCAGGCGCGAGGCTCGAGCGTGGCCACCGTCAGCGAGCCGATGAGCCGGCCGGCGTGGACGAGGGGGACGAACATGTCGCCGCGGATCGGGAGGCCGCCGCCGAAGCCGTCGGTCCACTTCGTCGGGGGCAGGGCCCTGACGTCGTCGCAGACCCACGCCCGGCCGGCCGCGAGGGCCTCGCGGAGCCACGGCTCGTGGGTCGTCAGCGGGGCGAGGCCGGCGGCTTGGGCGTCGGCGCAGCCGAACCAGCCGACGAGATCGAGCACGTCGCCGCGGATGGTCCGGAGGAGAACCATGTCGGCCCCGGTGAGCGAGCTCGCCGCGTCGACCACGGTCTGGTGGAGGTCGACCGGATCAAACGATGTCGAGAGGCGCTCGGCAACGTCGAGGAGGGCCCGATAGCGGTCCGTTCGGGGCTCGGCGGGCGCACGAACTCGGGCAGGCCCGAGCCATGGTCCGACCCCGCCGTGGCCGGATCTCGATCCGGCCTCGATGGCGACTGAATTCTTCGCGCGCACGAGGAAATGGTGGCAGGCGCGCCTTGGTCGCCGGGAGGCGCCAGAGGTCTGGTCCGAGATCGCCGGAAGTACCTTGTGCCTCCGCCAGCGCCGACCCGCTCCCCCGTCGCCACGAGACACGCGTCCGCGATGAATGTACGTGAGCCCTGGCGAGTTCGTGCAGGCTGCGGCACGTTCTCGGCGGCGGCCGCGCTCGTTCGTCGCGAGGCTGTGTCCCTGAGAAGCACGAGCCAACCGGGGTCAAGTCCCGGCACGTGGTGTAACAGGGCGTCACCCTCGCGCCTCGTTCGTCAGCTTGCCATGAGCAGCCCGGGGCTCACCTCCTGGTGGTCGACGACGGCATCGATGAGGGCCATCGTCTCGGGCCGGAAGTAGCGCCGGCCGTCCTGCCACTCGTCGTCCTGCTCGGCGAGGACCATCCCGACGAGGCGGATGAGGCTGGCCCGGTTGGGGAAGATCCCGACGACCGCGGTCCGGCGCTTGATCTCCTTGTTGAGCCGTTCGAGCGGGTTCGTCGAGCGGATCTGGCGGCGGTGGCTGTCGGGGAAGGTGAAATGGGCCAGGAGGTCCGGCTCGGCGTCGGCCAGCAGCTCGGCGACCGCCGGAAAGCGTGGCCGGATGCTCTCGATGACGCGACCCGACTGCTCCCGCGCCGAGCGCTCGTCGGGCTGCTCGAAGATCGAGCGGATGGCCGACGCGACCATGCTCCGGGCATGGCGCGGGACGAGATCCTGAGCGTTCCGTGTACAGTGCACCCGGCAGCGCTGCCAGGCCGCGCCGAGGAGCTGCTCGCGGACCGCCTTGACCAGACCGCGGTGATCGTCGCTGATGACCAGCCGAACGCCCGAGAGGCCGCGCTCCACGAGTGAGCGGATGAAGGCCGGCCAGGCCGAGCCCTCGTCGTTGCCGGCGGCGAGCTCGAGGCCGAGGATCCGACGCTCGCCGCTGTGGGCGACACCGGTCGCCACGAGCGCCGCCATCGACACGACCCGGCCTCCCTCGCGGACCTTGACGTACGTGGCATCGAGCCACAGGTACGGGTACGTCTCGTCGGCGAGCGAGCGCGAGCGGAAGGCCGCGACCTCGGCGTCGAGGGCGGCGCAGATCCGGCTGACCTCGCTCTTGCTGATCGAGGCGATGCCGAGGGCGTCGACGAGATCCTCGACACGGCGGGTCGAGACACCCAGGACGTACGCCTCCTGGACGACCGCCAGAAGCGCTCGCTCGGCCCGCCGGCGGGGCTCCAGCAGCGACGGGAAGTACGACCCGTCGCGGACCCGCGGGATCGACAGCTCGAGCGTGCCGACCCGAGTGTCCCAGCGCCGGTCGCGGTACCCGTTGCGGTTGGTCAAGCGACGCTCCGGGTCGCGCTCGCCCTTGGCCACGCCGGTGAGCTCGGTCACCTCGGCCTCCATGACCGCCTGGGCCAACACCCGCACGCCCTCCCGCAGGAAGTCGACGTCGCCGTCCGCGATCGCCTTGCGCACCGTCTCGAGCACGGCCATCCTGTCCTCGGCCACTGCGGCCTCCCTTCGTGTCGTCGGTTGCTACTCCAACGACGCGAGGATGACGCGGTGGCCGCATCCGTTGTCGGCCGGTCCGCTGTTACACCAAGTCTGGGGACTCAACCCCAACCGGGCGGCCCTGGTCGTGCGGGCGGCCGGCCCTGCCGCGGACCCGCGCGTGCCGCCGACCCGCCAACTCGCCAACTCGCCGGCGCTGATCGTCCGGCCGGCCCTGCCGCCGACCCGCCAACTCGCCAACTCGCCGGCCCTGGTCGTGCGGGCGGCCGGCCCTGCCGCGGACCCGCGCGCGCCGCCGACCCGCCAACTCGCCAACTCGCCGGCGCTGATCGTCCGGCCGGCCCTGGCAGCCCTGGCCCTGCCGCCGACCCGCTCCCCCGTCGCCACGAGACACGCGTCCGCGATGAATGAACGTGAGCCCTGGCGAGTTCGTGCAGGCTGCGGCACGTTCTCGGCGGCGGCCGCGCTCGTTCGTCGCGAGGCTGTGTCCCTGAGAAGCACGAGCCAACCGGCCGGCCCTGGTCGTGCGGGCGGCCGGCCCTGCCGCCGACCCTGGTCGTGCGGGCGGCCCGGCCGTGCCACGGAGCCGCGCTTGCCACGGAGCCGCGCGTGCCGCCGACCCGATCATCGCGTTGACCGTCGCGCTGGACGGCGCCTACACTCGGCCCGGTCCCCTCGCCCGCGCCTCGGCGCCGCGGCGCCCGGACCGCTCAGCTCGCTTCGGAGGATCGCTCCCATCGTGGAGACCGGACCCAGTCCCGTGGGCGCGCTCGCCGCGCCCGACAAGACGGTCCAGCCCGCCTTCCGGGCGTGACACGCGGCCCTCCGGGGCCCGGGCCACCCACCGGCGGCCGGACCGCCCGTGAGGTGGCAGATGCTCTACCTGAGCCAGGTGATCGGCCGGCCCGTGCTCGACGGCAACGGCGAGCCGATCGGCAAGGTCGCCGACCTGATCGTCGCCGTCGGCGATCACTACCCGCCCGTCACCGGCCTCGTCGTCGAGACCGACCGGCGCCAGATCTTCCTGCCCTGGACATCGGTCGAGAGCCTCGACGAGGCGGGGGCGCGCCTCCGGACCCAGACGATCGACATCGGCAAGTTCCAGCAGCGACCCGACGAGATCCGCCTGCGGGCCGATCTCATGGACAAGCAGATCGTCGACATCGATGGCCGGAAGGTCGTCCGGGTCAACGACCTGCGGCTGGATGAGATCGAGGGCAAGCTCCATCTCGACGCGGTCGACGTCGGTGCCGCCGGGCTGCTCCGACGGCTGGGGATCGAGCGCGGCTGGCGGACGATCGCGAGGAACCTGAAGCTGTCCGTCCCCGAGCGCTACATCGACTGGGAGGACGTCGACCCCGTCGAGACCTCGATCGCCTCGATCAAGCTCCGGATCCCCCACGGCGGCCTGGCCGAGCTCCACCCGGCCGACCTCGCCACGATCATCGACCAGCTGGCACCGAAGGACCGGGCCGGCGTCCTGGCCGCCCTCGATGACGAGATCGCGGCCGATGTCTTCGAGGAGATGGAGCCCGAGACCCAGGTCGAGGTCCTCGAGGACCTCGATCCCGCGCGGGCGGCCGACATCCTCGAGGAGATGTCGCCCGACGACGCCGCCGACCTGGTGGCGGATCTCTCCGACGAGACCCGCGAGGAGCTCCTCGCCCTCATGGAGCGGGACGAGGCCGAGGAGCTCGGCGAGCTGCTCGCCTACCCCGAGGACACGGCCGGCGGGATGATGACGACCGAGCTCGTCGCCCTGCCCGCGACCCTGACCTGCGCCCAGGCCATCGACCGCCTCCGCGAGCTCGAGCCCGACGCCGAGACGATCTACTACGTCTACGTCACCGACGACGAGGACCGCCTCGTCGGCGTCCTCTCGCTGCGGGATCTCATCGTCGCCCAGCCAGAACTCGCGATCTCCGAGGTCATGATCCCGGAGCCGGTGACCGTGGGCGTCCTGGCCGACGAAGACGAGGTCGCCGAGATCGTCGCCCACTACAACCTGCTGGCCGTCCCGGTGGTGGACCCGGCGGGCCACCTCGTCGGGATCGTGACCGTCGACGACGCGATGGACGCGATCCTGCCCGACGCCTGGCGGAAGCGGCTGCCCCGCCTCGCCGGGCGGAGCTGAGCGGGACGCGGGCGCGTGCCCCAGCTGCCTGGCGGGCGTATGCCCCAGCTGCCGGGCGTCGCTCGCCGCGCCGGGAACGAGGCGCGCGAGGTGGTCGCCCGTGCGAACCGGCGACGGCGGGCGATCGGTCCGCCGCCCCGGATCGGGCTGCTCGACCGCCTCCGCGACCGTCTCGAGTCGGGCGAGTGGCTGCGCCTGCGAGGCCGGTTCCGCGGCCGCCGCGGCCTGCTCGCCTTCCTGGCGGTCATGGGGCCCGGCCTCATCGCCGGGATCGCCGGCAACGATGCCGGTGGGATCACGACCTACAGCGTCCTCGGCGCCGAGACCGGCCTCCGCCTGCTGTGGCTCTTCCCGGTCACGATCGTCATCCTGGCCATCGTCCAGGAGATGGCGGCCCGGCTCGGGGTCGTCACCGGCCAGGGCCTGTCCGACCTGATCCGCGACCGCTTCGGCGTCCGCTGGACGGCCTTCGCGATGGTCGTCCTCCTGGTGGCCAACCTGGCCAACACGGTGGCCGAGTTCTCGGGTGCCGCGGCGGCCCTCGAGATCTTCGGCATCCCCCGCTGGCTGACCGTGCCTGTGGTGGGCGTCGCGATCTGGGCGCTCGTGCTCTTCGCCAGCTATCGGACCGTGGAACGGGTCTTCCTGTCGGTCATGGTCGTCTTCATCGCCTACATCGCCTCGGCGCTGCTTGCCAATCCGGACTGGGGCGCCGTGGGCACGGCCCTCGTCAGCCCCTCGCTCGACCTGTCGCCGACGGTGCTGCTGCTGATGGTTGCCCTCGTGGGCACGACGATCACGCCGTACATGCAGTTCTACCTCCAGAGCGCGGTCGCCGAGAAGGGCATCGGCGAGGAGGAGCTCCGGCTCGAGCAGGCCGATGCCGTCGGCGGGGCGATCTGGACGAACGTCATCGCCGTCTTCATCGTCGTCGCCACGGCCACGACGATCCACGCCGTGGGCGGACGGATCGACACCGCCGAGGACGCCGCCCGGGCGCTGGGCCCGGTCGCCGGGGACCTGTCGACCGCCCTGTTCGCGATCGGGCTCTTCGGGGCGTCCGTCCTGGCGGCGACGATCATGCCGATCTCGACCGCCTTCGTGATCTGCGAGGCCTTCGGCTGGGAGTCGGGCGTCGACAAGCGCTTCGAGGACGCCCGGGCGTTCTTCGGGATCTACACGTTCGTGCTGGGGCTGGGGGCCCTCGTCGTCCTCATCCCGGGGCTCGACCTCCTGCCGGTCATCGTCGCCTCGCAGAACCTCCAGGGCCTGCTCCTGCCGATCGTCCTCGTCTTCATGGTCCTGCTGGTCAACGACGCCCGGCTCATGGGGAAGCATCGGAACGGGCGCCTGGCCAACGTCGTCGCCTGGGGTGCCATCGGGCTGGTGATCGTGCTGGACGCCGTGTTGCTCGGGGTCACCGCGCTCGGCTTCGTCGGGATCGAGGTCGGCTGAGCCGGCGGGGACGCTGCTGCTTACCCCGGGGGACGGAGTGTGCGCCCAGAACACCAAGTCCATTGAATCAGTTGCCGGGCGTCCGGCGATCGTGCGTGGTCGTGCGTGGGACGGCGCCAGCGCGGCCGTGATTCCGGACTCTTGTTGCTCCTGAAACATGCCGCGCCGCGGCGCCGGTATCTCGTGAGCTGAGTGATCGGGCGTGAGCACGCCGCGCCGGCCGTGATTGCTGCGTCCGCCGGTTGATCGCCCGATAAGCGCGGTGTGCTGTCGTGTCGAACACGCCGTGTGGCCCGCCCTTGCCACCACCCGCCATAGGAGACCTCGACATGACGCTCCGACGCGAGGCGATCCACGACGGTGACCGACAGCTGCGCCGCGTGGCCACACGCTTCGGCGAGGACTTCCGGGAGCTGCGGCTTCGCTTCGGTGTCACCCAGGCCGCAATCGCCCGCGCGATCGGCGTGGATCGTTCCGTGATCGCCCGGATCGAACGCGGTGACCCAAAGGTTTCGAACGTAATCCGATCACACGCAAGCGCGGTGTTGGGGGCGGACTTCCGGGTCGCCCTGTACCCGGGGCGAGCGCCGCTCATCTACGACGCGGCGCATTCGCGAATCGTGGAACGACTCCTCGCCCTGCGGCATCGGCGCTGGCGGGCGATGGTGGAGGCGCCTGTCCCGGGCCCGGGTCGCCGTTCCTCCGACGTGCGGCTGACCGCGGCTCGAGACGTCGTCCTGTGCGAGATCGAGTCTCGGGCCCGGCGAGTGGAGCAGCTCGTTCGCGAGCTCCATGCCAAGCGGGAGGCGGTCGAAGTGGCGGTGGGTGGTCGTCTCCGGGTGCATGTCGTGCTGGTGCTCCCGCCGACGCGCCACCATCAAGCGCTCGCTCGCGAGCTTCCGGCGACGCTGCGTGCGGCATTCCCGGTCGGCTCTGTCGACCTACGCCGGGCGCTCGAGTCGCCCGACGCTCCGTGGCCTGGCGACGGGATCCTGTGGGTGCCGGGCTCGTGAGGATCGGCGACTCCCAATCTCGGGTTGCGCACGAAACAGCAACGGGCCGGAATCGCAGTCTCTGACGCGCCCGTCGAGCGTGGCTGCTGTCCGATCAGGCCTTCACTCAAGCGATTTGTTGTGTCCCAAACACGCGTTGGGGACGGGTGGGACGCGGGGCTGATGGGGGCGAGGGCTGATGGGGGGCCCGCCTGGGTGGTCGCGCCGCGGCGCCTCCCCGGGGAGCGATCAGGCGTCGTCGGCCAGGTTCGGGCCGAGCCAGCGCTCCGCCTCGGCGACATCGATCCCTTTCCGGCGAGCGTAGTCCTCGAGCTGATCGCGGCCGATTCGCCCGACGCCGAAGTAGTGCGACTCGGGGTGGGACAGGTAATAGCCCGAGACGGACGCGCCGGGGAACATCGCGTACGACTCGGTGAGCCTGATGCCGGTCCGTGACTCCGCCTCGAGCAGCTCGAACAGCGTCCTCTTCTCGGTGTGGTCCGGGCAGGCCGGGTAGCCGGGGGCCGGTCGAATCCCCTGGTAGCGCTCGGCGATGAGGTCCTCGTTCGACAGATCCTCGCCCGGCGCGTACCCCCACAGCTCGCGGCGAACGCGCTCGTGGAGCCGCTCGGCGAACGCCTCCGCGAGGCGGTCGGCGAGGGCCTTGGCGAGGATCGCCGAGTAGTCGTCGTGGGCCGCCTCGAACTCGGCGACCAGTCCGTCCGGCCCATCCAACCCATGCCCGGCCGTCACGGCGAACGCCCCGATGTAGTCCCGCACCCCCGTCTCGAGCGGAGCGACGAAGTCGGCCAGGGCCACGTTCGGGCGGCCGGCCGGCTTCTCCATCTGCTGGCGAAGCGTCCGGAACGTTGCCAGGCGCTCCGTCCGCGACTCGTCGCGCCAGACGGCGATGTCGTCGGCATCGACGGCGTTGGCCGGCCAGAAGCCGACCACGGCGTTCGCCCGGAGGCGGTCGTCGGCGACGAGCCGGTCCAGCATCGCGAGACCATCGCGATGGAGGTCGCGCGCCGCCGGGCCGACCTTGGGGTCCGAAAAGATGGCCGGGTGCGCGCCGCGCAGCTCCCAGGTGGCGAAGAACGGCGTCCAGTCGATCCGCTCGGCGAGCTCGGCGAGCGGGTAGTGCTCGAAGGTCCGGACTCCGAGGAACGTGGGGCGGGGCGGCGTCGCCCGCGTCCAGTCGATCGGCACCCGGTTGGCGCGGGCAGCCTCGATCGTGAGGCGACGTTCCTTCGCCCGGCGGTCGCCGCGCTCCCTCCGCACGATCTCGTACTCGTCGCGGACCCCGGTTGCATAGGCGCCGCGCCGGCCGGCATCGACCAGGTTGCCGGCGACACCCACCGCGCGAGAGGCGTCGAGGACATGGACGACCGGGCCGCTGTAGGCCGGTGCGACCTTCACCGCGGTGTGCGTGCGCGACGTCGTCGCCCCGCCGATCAGGAGCGGTGTCGTCATGCCGAGACGCTCCATCTCGGACGCGACGTGGACCATCTCGTCGAGCGACGGCGTGATGAGCCCGGACAACCCGATCAGGTCGGCGCCGAGCTCCAGGGCCTTCTCGAGGATCCGGGCCGCCGGGACCATGACGCCCAGGTCGACGACCTCGTAGTCGTTGCAGCCGAGGACGACCCCGACGATGTTCTTGCCGATGTCGTGGACGTCGCCCTTGACCGTGGCCGTCACGATCAGGCCGGCCCGGTGGACGCCCGTGCCCGCCCGTTCGGCCTCGAGATACGGGATGAGGTGGGCGACGGCCTTCTTCATGACCCGGGCGCTCTTGACGACCTGGGGCAGGAACATCCGGCCCGCGCCGAACAGGTCACCGACGACGTTCATGCCGTCCATCAGCGGCCCCTCGATGACGTCGAGCGTGCGGGCGGCGGCCTGGCGGGCCTCCTCGGTGTCCTCGACGACCCAGGTGTCGATGCCCTCGACGAGGGCGTGCGTCAGCCGCTCGCCGACGGGCCGGTCGCGCCAGGCGAGGTCCTCGGGCGCCCGCTCCATGCCCGCCGCTCCGGCGAAGCGGGCGGCGATCTCGAGCAGACGCTCGGTCCCGTCGGGCCGGCGATTGAGGACGACGTCCTCGACCCGCTCGCGCAGCTCCGGGTCGATGTCGTCGTAGACCGGCAGGACGCCGGCGTTGACGATCGCCATGTCCAGCCCTGCCCGGATCGCGTGGTACAGGAAGACCGAGTGGATCGCCTCGCGGACCCGGTCGTTGCCGCGGAAGGCGAACGAGACGTTCGACACACCGCCCGAGGTCCGCGTCCCGGGCAGCTCCGCCTTGAGCCGGCGGACCGCCTCGATGAACGAGACCGCATAAGCGTTGTGCTCCTCGATCCCGGTCGCGATCGCGAAGATGTTGGCGTCGAGGATGATGTCCTCCGGGCCGAACCCGACGACCTCGGTCAGGAGCGTGTAGGCGCGCCGCAGGATGGCGATCCGGCGCTCCACCGAATCGCCCTGGCCCTGCTCATCGAATGCCATGACCACGACCGCGGCGCCGTACCGCCGGCACAGGCGGGCCTGGCGGAGGAACTCGGCCTCGCCCTCCTTGAGCGAGATCGAGTTGACGACGCCCTTGCCCTGGAGCTGCTGGAGGCCCGCCTCCTGGACCGACCACTTCGAGCTGTCGACCATGACCGGCACGGCCGCGATGTCGGGTTCGGCCGCGATCCGGCGCAGGAAGCGGGTCATCGCCTCGACCCCGTCGAGCATCGCCTCGTCCATGTTGACGTCGATCAGCTGGGCGCCGTTGGCGACCTGCTCGCGGGCGATGTCGACGGCCTCGTCCTCGCGGCCGTCGGCGATGAGCCGGGCGAACTTGCGCGAACCGGTGACGTTCGTCCGCTCCCCGACGTTGACGAACGCGTTGCCCGGCGGCGGGATCACGACCGGCTCCAGACCGGCCAGCCGCGTGACGGCCGGCACCTCGGGGAGCTGGCGCGGCCGGTGGCCGGCCACCGCGGCGGCGATCGCCGCGACGTGCGCCGGCGTCGAGCCGCAGCACGATCCGGCGACGTTGAGGAGGCCGTGCTCCGCCCACTCCCCGAGCGCAGCCGCCATCTGCTCCGGCGTCTCGTCGTAGCCGCCGAGCTCGTTCGGCAGGCCGGCATTCGGATAGGCCGAGACGGGCACGTCGGCGACGCGGGACAGGACGTCGAGGTGCTCGCGGAGCTGCTTCGGCCCGAGGGCGCAGTTGAGGCCGACGATCAGCGGCCGCGCGTGGCGGATGCTGTGCCAGAAGGCCTCGATGGTCTGGCCCGAGAGGGTCCGCCCGGACGCGTCGACGATCGTGCCCGAGATGACGAGCGGCAGGCGCTCCCCGAGCTCGTCGAAGAGCCCCTCGATGCCGAAGATCGCCGCCTTGGCATTGAGCGTGTCGAAGATCGTCTCGATGAGGAGGAGGTCCGCCCCGCCCTCGATGAGTCCCGCGGCCGCCTCCCGGTAGGCGACCTCGAGCTCGTTCCAGGTCACGCCCCGCGCCGCCGGGTCGGCCACGTCCGGGCTGATCGAGGCGGTCCGGTTCGTCGGCCCGAGTGAGCCGGCCACG
This sequence comes from uncultured Chloroflexia bacterium, assembly GCA_963719145.1. GTDB lineage: Bacteria > Chloroflexota > Limnocylindria > Limnocylindrales > CSP1-4 > UBA5189. The sequence goes on along the minus strand of CAVRAX010000001.1, from coordinate 951,224 downwards.
TAACGTGGCCGCCCGGCATCGGCACGTTCGGCGGCGTCGGCGGCGTCCCGGGCGAGACGCGCCGCGGCGACGTTGATGTCGCGCACGACGTCCGGCCCGAACCCGTAGTCGGCCTGGGCGATACGGGTCGCGGTGAACGAGTTCGTGCTGACGATGTCCGCACCCGCCTCGAGGTAGGCGGCGTGGATCGCCCCGACGGCCGCCGGCTGGGTGAGGCAGAGCAGGTCGTTGTCGCCGCGCAGGTCGCGCGGGTGATCGCGGAACCGCTCGCCGCGGAACTCCTCCTCCGTGAACGCGTGGGCCTGGAGCATCGTGCCCATCGCCCCGTCGAGGACCACGATCCGCTCGCGCAGGAGCTCGGGCAGGCGGGCGAGCCGGGTCGCCCGGGTGTACGGGATCGCGAGCGGTGGGGCGGTGGCCGTCACTCGGTCGCTCCGGCGTGGGCAACGGTCTTCGACGTCGCCGCCACGGTCGCGTTGGCCGTGGGATGGCGCTCCCGGATCCGGCGGACGAGCCCGGCGCACTGCTCGTACCGACCGAAGCTCGGCATGATGTAGGTACCGGCGAGCTCGGCCTCGACCGCGCCGAGGAGCGCGTCGGCCATCTCGATCCCCAGCTCCGAGCCGCGCTCGCCGGCGGCGCGCATCGCGGCCCGAGCTTCGTCCGGGATCGTGATCCCGGGCACCTCGTTGTGGAGGAACTCGGCGTGGCGCGCCGAGACGAGTGGCAGCACGCCCAGCAGCAACGGGACGGGAAAGCCCTCCGGGCCGAAGCGCCGCCGCGCCTCCCGGAACGTCGCCTCGACCTGCTCGACGGAGTACAGCGGCTGCGTCATCACGAGGTGGGCCCCGGCCTCGAGCTTGCGCTCGAGCCGATCCCACTCGGTGGCGGCATCGGCGGCGGTCGGGTCGAGGGCGCAGGCGATCGTGAAGCCGGCCGGCTGGCCGATCGGCGAGCCGGCCTGGTCCTCGCCGCGGTTGAGCCGCGTGAGGATCTCGATGAGGCCGATCGAGTCGACGTCCCAGACGCCGGTCCCGGTCGGGTAGTCGCCGACCCGGGGCGGGTCGCCGGTCAAGGCGATGATGTTCCGCACGCCGAGCGCGTGCGCTCCGAGGAGCTCCGATTCGAGGGCCATGAGGTTCCGGTCGCGGGTCGTGCAATGGACGAGGCATTCGAGGTCGAGATCGTGCTGGATACCGAAGGCCACCGCGAACGCCCCCATGCGCACGCGGGCCATCGGCGAATCGGAGACGTTGACGACGTCGACGCCGGCATCGCGCAGGAGCCGGGCAGCCTCGATCGTCCGCTCGATGCGCACGCTCCGAGGGGGGTCGATCTCGACGGAGACGACGAAGGCGCCCGCGGCCAGGAGCCCCGCGAGGCGGGTCGGCGGCGGGGCCCCGTCCGGCTGATCCGGCACCGCACGTTCGGCGAGGGCGACGGCGCGCGGTCGCGAAACCTCGGTCGGGGCCGCCGACCGAAGTCCGACCGAGGGCTTCTCGATCGAGCTGCTGCCAGGCAGGGCAGCGAGCTCGGCCGTGGCGAGCTCGGCCGTGGCGAGCTCGGCCGTGGCGAGCTCGGCCGTGGCGAGCGCGGCGCGCATCGCCGCCACGTGGTCGGGCGTCGTCCCGCAGCAACCGCCGACGATCCGCGCCCCGGCCGCCAGCATCCGCGGCGTGACCGTCGCGAAGTACTCGGCCCCGGCCGTGTACACGAAGCGACCCTCGAGCCGCTGCGGCAGCCCGGCGTTGGGCATGATCGAACGGAACGGTGCGGCGCTGTCGGGCGCAGCCATCGCCACCAGCGCCTCGATCGAAGCGCTCGGGCCGGCGCCACAGTTGACGCCGATGACATCGACCCCGGCGGCAGCGAGCGCCGCCCCCGCTCGATCCGGGCTCGTGCCGTCGACCAGGACGAGGTCCTCGCCGAAGGTCAGCGAGGCGATGACCGGGATGTCGGTGGCCCGGCGGGTTTCGTCGACCGCGACCAGGAGCTGGTCGAGGTCGGAGAACGTCTCGAGGACGATGAGGTCCACCCCGCCCTCGAGAAGTCCGTCGATCTGCTCACGGAAGAGGGCCCGGGCGAGCGCCTCGGCCGGCCGCGCCGCCTGGCGCATCGGAGGGGCGAGCGGGCCGATCGAGCCGCCGACGAGCGCGTCGCGACCGCCGACGTCGCGCGCCTCGCGGGCGAGCTGGGCCGCTCGACGGTTGAGCCTGGTGACCTCGCTCTCGAGCCCGAACACGGCCAGGCGATGGCGATTCGCGCCGAGCGAGAGCGTCTCGATGAGCTCGGCGCCGGCGTCGAGGTACTCGCGATGCGCCGCACCCACGAGCTCGGGCCGGCTCGCGACCAGCTCATCCAGGCAGGCGCTCTGCGGCACGCCGCGGCTGTACATGAGCGTGCCCATGCCGCCGTCGGCGAGGAGCGGGCGGTCGGCCAGCCTCTGGCGGAATCGCTCGCGCGGCTGGGTCACCGGGGCTCCCGGCGTCGCGAGGTCCTGTTGGTCACGTGCCCCTCCGGCTGTGGCGCTCGTCACGCGCGGGACCGGAAACGAGAAGACCCTTCCTGCTGAGGAAGGGTCTCGGGGGTTCCCTTATCTCGCAGGATGACCTGCCCGGATTTGGCACCTTGCCGGCTCGACGCCGGTAGGTTGTCGTGGCTTCACAGGGCCGGTCCCTCCGCCACTCTCGATAAGCGCTCTTCGGTTCTGGCTCGATGCTACGGGCGGCCGATTGAGCCTGTCAACGATGCCTGCCCGCGCGGCGGGGTACGGTGGCGAAGCTCAACCGACCAGCGGAGGTAGCAGGTCTCTTGACGGCAGGTTCGGCGAACGTGCCATCCTCGTCTTCATGGTCCTGCTGGTCAACGACGCCCGGCTCATGGGGAAGCATCGGAACGGGCGCCTGGCCAACGTCGTCGCCTGGGGTGCCATCGGGCTTTTGATCATGCTGGACGCCGTGCTGCTCGGGGTCACGGCGCTCGGCTTCGTCGAGATCGAGGTCGGCTGACAGGGGGCGCGAACGCCGATCGTCGGCCTTGGGACGGTGTACGGTCTGGATCGATGGCTGACGACATCAGGCGACGGCGGATGAGCTTTGGCACGGTCGCGGTGAACGTCCTCCCGGTTGTTCTCCTCGGGATCGTCGCGCTCGGGATGAGTGGGCGTGCCACGAAGGCGACCATGGAGCTCCAGTCGACTCGGGTCGCCGTCGGCGGTTTCGAGGTCGCCGATGACCTCTCCACGGCGCGCGTGGAACTCGACCTTGAGGCAGGCGTATCCACCGATGCAGGGACGATTGAAGATGGCGGCCTGGCCCTTCCCCTGGAGATCGGTCCCGGGGCAGAGATGCAGGCCACGACCGCCACCCTGCGCCGAGCCGGGCGAATCCTCGGGCAGATCACCGTCGAGTACTACCCGCCCACCCTGTACCAGCGCCTCGGAACGACAGACCCCGGGTACGTATCGCTGGTGACGAACATGCCTCGTCAGGCGGCGGAGCCGGTGGCGGCGACCCCGCCAGAGCCGACGGGCCCGCCCGGGCCGATCGATCCCGCCGTCGTGTCTCTCGTGGCGGCCAAGGTGAATTGGATTCAGGTGACGAACCGAACGGACTCCGGTCGCGTCTGCCCCGGCGCGACAGGGGCCGAGTTGACGACCCAGATCGCGATCGGCGAGTGCTACGTGTGGTGCACCGGAATGGCCATCATCGTCCGAGATGCACTTCGCGATGCCGGGTACGTGGCTCGCGTGGACTACCTGGAGCCGGACATGCGGACCCTGCCCACGGGGATCATTCGACAGTCGTCGGAGGCTCACGCATCTGTCGAGTACCGGGATACGGCCGGCTGGCATTGGATCGACCCGACCTACGGGGTCCACGCCGGCGGATTGAGCCTCGGAGCATTCCTGGCGCAGCGAGACGCCGCGTCGCTGGTCAGCTTCGCGCATGCCGGCGACCTGACGCTCGCCCTCGAGCGGTACCTGACGGCTGACAAAGTGGTTGTACCCGACAACGATTAGCGCCATCGTGATCACTCACTCTCACCCGCTGATCCATCGCGTGCGGTCGTTGCCACGCCCAGACATCCGACCGTCTCTCGTTGGGTCCTCAGTAGCCGTGATGGTCACCGGCCTTGTGACCTTCGCACTGCGGAGGCCGGAGGCCTTCATCCGGCCAGAGTTCTTGGGCGAGGAGGCAGGGGTCTTCTGGGCCGCGACCGCTGTCCTCCACAGGTTGGATGCGCTGCTCACGCCCTGGAACGGCTTTGTCTACGTGGTACCTCGGGCCGTATTCGAAGTGGCGTCGATCTGGCCGGCCACGATCGCTCCGGCAGTGGTGCTCGGAATCTTCGGAGTCCAGCTTGGTGTCATTGCGCTATTCCTTGCCAGTGATCGGATGGTCGACGCCCTCCCCGATCCGAGGGCCCGCTTGGTCGCCGGGGTCGCGGTCTTTCTCCTGCCATTCGCTTCGGGTGTCTACTCCTCGAGCCTCCAAATTCAGTGGTGGATGGCGATCTACCTGACGGCGCTCCTCGTCACCCGTCCGCCACGGACTCGCGGCGCAGCCTGGGCCGACCGCATTGGGGCCGCACTGACCGCGTTGACCGGGCCAGCCACGATTGTTCTTGCGCCGGCTTTCTTCGTTCGACGCCGCCTCGATATCGCGGTGATCACGACGGCAGGCGCGGTCATTCAGGTCGCCGCTTACGCGGGGTCACCACGGGTCCCATCGGACGAGATCAACCTCTTCCAGCTTCCTCTCGTGCTCCTTGAGCGACTCGGGACGATTCCTCTCGGCGACGAGCTCGGCGACGCCGTCATGAGAGGCGACTTGGCGCTGCCGGCCGCCCTCGTTGGCCTCGGGGCGTTCGCCATCGCCGCCTGGAGTCTGCCTCGCCCGACATTGCTGGCCTTCGGGTATATCGCGCTTGCGCTTCCAGCAATGGGCATGATTGCCGGGGCAACAGAGGACTTCCGCCAAGGAATCTTCGGCGCACGCTATTTCGTTCCTGCCGCCTGGCTCGCCTGGGTCGCCTTCGGGATGGCGTTCTCGGCTCGCCCGCGAACCTCAGTCGTTCTCTTTGCTCTGCTCGCCGCGGGTCTCGTCTCCGGATGGCGGGGGTGGCCGAACGAGGACACGCATTGGGCTGCGTACGCAGGCTGCATCGGAGGACGGGCCGTTTGCACGGTGCCAATTGACCCGCACGTTTGGGACGTCCACTGGGTCCCAGGGAGTTACCGCGTACCCGCAGCCGCGGCCCGTGACGGCACCCCGATCTATGGGCCGTAACACCGGCCCCACGGGCGACGGCAGCGCCTCGGGGTCGCGATTGCTCGATCGTCGCGAAGTCGATGTCGTCATCGTCGGGGCTGGAATCGTGGGCCTCGGGACGGCCTATCGATTGCTCGATCGTCGCCCCGACCTGCGCGTGACGATCCTCGAGAAAGAGGCGGACGTCGCGCTCCACCAATCCGGCCACAACAGCGGCGTCGTCCACGCAGGGATCTACTACGCGCCGGGCTCCCTGAAGGCTCGCCTATGCCGCGAGGGCAAAGCCGAGCTCGAGCGGTTCGCCGAGCTGCACGAGATCCCGCTCGAGCGGTGCGGGAAGCTGATCGTCGCGCTTACGGAGGAGGAGCTCCCACGGCTCGAGACCCTGCGCAAGCGGGCAGAAGCGAATGCGGTTCCGGGCCTCGAGGCTGTCGACGTCGAGCGAATCCACGAGATCGAGCCGCACGCGGCCGGCATCCGCGGGTTGTGGAGTCCGACGACCGGGATCGTCGACTTCCGGCGCGTCGCCCTCGCGTACGCGGATGAGGTTCGCGCCAGGGGAGCCACGATCAACACGGGTGCGAGGGTCGTGGCAATCCGCTCACGCGGGAAGCGCCGTGTCGTCGAGACGAGCCTCGGCGCCGTCGAGGCCAGAGGCGTGATCACCTGCGCCGGGCTGCAGAGTGATCGGGTTGCGGGGATGACCGGGCAGCCAGACCCGACGGCGCCGCGAATCGTGCCCTTCCGAGGCGACTACTACACCCTCGTGCCGTCGGCGCGACGACTCGTTCGAGGCCTCCTCTACCCCGTCCCTGATCCGCGGTTTCCTTTCCTCGGGGTCCACTTCACCCGCCGCATCGACGGCGAGGTCTGGGCCGGCCCAAATGCGGTCCTCGCCTTCGCCCGCGAGGGCTATCGGCGTCGCGACGTCTCGATCCGTGACACGGCCGCCGCGCTCTCTTACCCGGGATTCCTGCGCCTTGCCCGCCGCCACCTGCGGACAGGCCTGGCCGAGATGTGGCGGGACGTTTCGAAACGATCGTTCGTCGCCGAGCTGCGCCGGTTCATCCCGGAGGTTCAGGGCGAGGATCTCGTCTTCGGGCCATCTGGCGTGCGAGCCCAGGCCCTCAATCGCGACGGGACGCTGGCGGACGACTTCGTCTTGGACGGCGGCGACGGCGTGCTCCACGTCCGGAACGCTCCATCACCGGCGGCGACCTCGTCGCTGGCCATCGGACGAGCCCTGGCCGAGGAGGCGATCGAGCGGTTCGAGCTGGGCTGAACAGCGACGCGGTCTCTTTGAGCCGCCGCACCGTGAGTTGCCTGGGAGCCCGGCCAGACCCTCACAAACGAACTGACGAGCGGCGTCTGTGGGAAACTCGGCCGGTGGGCTCGCCTCACGATCGCGACGCTACGCCGGATACAACATCACAAGATGATGTCTCGACGGCAAACGCTCGATTCTGGAGCGAGCCGAGCGGGACTATCCTCGCCCGGTCGCTCGGGATCTCGAGTGACGATCGGGAGTCCCTTCGGCGCTTCGATGAAGCCTACTTCCGCTACTACCCCTATTTGAAGGCGTACGTCGATGCCCTGCCGCTCGAAACTTCGCGGGTTCTCGAGATCGGGCTCGGGTACGGGTCGCTCGGTCAGTATCTCGCTGAACGCTCGGCGTCATATCGAGCATTCGACATCGCCGGCGAACCAGTAAGGATTCTCCGACAGCGATTGGAGTTCAACGACCTCCGACACGCCGAGGTGGCCCAGGCATCGGCACTCGACCTGCCGTTGCCGGATGGCAGCATTGACATCGTCGTCTCGATCGGGTGTCTTCATCACTCGGGCAACCTGGCCGCCGCGATCGATGAGACAAGCCGGGTTCTGGTGAACGGCGGCACGGCGCTGGTGATGATCTACAACCGGAACTCGTTCAGGCGACTCGCCCACGTCGCAAGATCGCGCCTCCGCGCGCTTGTCGTTGGACCTCGGCGGAGCCCGGGTGGCCTCGAGGGACTGCGGCGCAAGTACGATGCGAATCTCGCGGGCGAAGCCGCCCCCCACACGGAATTCATCAGCGCCGGGGAAGCGCGGCGACTCTTCCACGGGTTTCGCCATGTCCAAGTCGACCGCCGCAACTTCGACGACTACTACTACTTCCGCGGACGCATCAGGTTGCGCCGCAATTGGTTCCTTGGCTGGGTCGACCGAGTCCTCGGGCTGGATCTGTACGTGGTCGCCGTGAAGTAATCGACCACGTCCGTGTTGCTTAGCGATGATCGCGGGCGGTCTCGATCACTCGGTCCAGCTTGTCGCGAACCCGCTGCCGCTGTCCGCGAAGCCATCGACGTGCTCGATGCTCCGCCACCCGGACCCGCTCGCGATAGCGGACCAGGTGCGTAACATCGACCTCCCAGGCTCCATGACGGGGTCGGATCCCTTCCTCTTCCAGGACTTGGTCGAACCTGGCTACGAACGCCTGGTACGTGTAGCGGCCGGACCCGATCAGGTCATCGTGAGTTGTTGCGATAATCCTGCTCCGGAGTGGTTCATCCCGGAACATCCCGACCACCTCCGCGAAATTCGAGAAGTCCTTTCGCAGCGGAATGTAGTGACGCATCGGTTCGAGCACGCCCGAGTAGTCGCCCTCGTACAGGATCTGGCAGCAACGGAAGGCGGCGGCCTCGAAGTGACGAGGACTGATCGTTCGATATGGAATGTTCCCTTCCCAGGGACGCAGGACGCGCTCGAAGACCTCCTCAAAGGTGAGTTCCGGTTCTCGGGCAAGGAGTTCGTCACACGACCTCAGCACCACGTTCTCGATGTCGAAGATCGAGACTCCTGACTCGACACCGAGCACGGCGCGGCAGTCGCCCAGGAACCTGTACCACGCGTCGTCGTAGAGGCGCGAGCGCTCCTCCACGGCGATGTCGAGGACCAGATCCAGGTCGCGCGCCCGTTCGAGGAACTTCGCCCCAATCTCGTGCTTCTCCTGCCCGCCCCGGCCCATGTAGAACGGCAACCGGCGCGCCCGATAACCGATGTCAACACTTCGGTCGGACGGCGATCGCGCATATGCGTTTGCCGCAGCGAGGAGTTCACTGCTCACCAGACCGGGGATCGTGGACTCCACCCGACGAACGTTCGTGTGCTTGCCGTACACGGCAGCCACATGCTGCGGTTCGAGAAGCGTGTAGACGCAATCGACGTCGACTTCGTTGAGGAAGGCAAAGCGCTGGCCGCAGAAGTAGTACTCGTCCTGGAAGAATGCGACCTTGTACGAGTCGACATCGTCGAAGTAGGCGCGGAATTGATCGTCGAACCGATACCGCGAGGTGCCGAACAGGCTGTAGTGGAGGAGCAGGACGTCGAACTCCAGGTCGGCGATCCCGCCAGGAAAGCCATTCGCCGTGTTGATGCTCCAGACCGGAAATCGCGAGTGCCGCTCGAAGGCGGTTGCGTGCTCCAGAACGGTCGCGGCGTACGGTCGAATGAAGTCGTACACCACGAGGATGCCGGGGACATGACGTCGTGCCATCGGCGGCGCCTAGGCTGCGCCGACCGCCCGGCGCGGGCGGAAGCGACCAATCGCATCTCGAGCGGCGGTCCGTTCCTCGGCGGTCAGCAAGAGCAGGCACGCCAAGATCGCGGCAATGTACGTCACGACCGCGATCGCCAACTCGGCCGCGACCGGAACGGACCGAGGCCAAAGCCCGATCAGAACGGCCACAGCGTGAATGCCAAGAAACAGGCCGATGCGGCGCCCGTCATAGGGCACTCGCAGGTACGCACGCCAGCTGTTCCAGGCCAATTGCAGGATCACCATCGCGACGTAACCCAAGACCAGGCTGATCGAGGCTCCAAGAATTCCAAGCATCGGGACCAGGACGAGAGCTGAGACAACGGCGATCAGCGCGGAGATGCCCTGCATGAGGCTGATGTATTTCACCTGCTTTGCGAAGTACATTCCCGCCAACGAGATGCTGAAGATGCCGACGAGGTACTGGGTTGCCGCTGACGCGCCGACCGTCAGGTACGCATCGTGGAACGGGGCGGCAGTCATCACCGAGACGACCGCTCTCGCGCCGACGAAGAAACCGATGTCGATCAAGCCGAAGCCGATGATGTAGTAGGTCATGACCCGTGCGAAGACGGGCTTGGCCTCTTCGGTCCGATCGCTGAATGACAGGAAGAACGGGTACCAGGCCATCGTGAAGCCGCCCACGATGAGCGTCATGAGATTGCCAAGGTTGAAACCGATCGCGTAGATCCCGACGCTGTCCAGGCCATCGTCCACCTGCAGGACGAACTTATTGGCCTGCTGGATCACAAACAGGAATGCAAAGGCCGGCACGACGGGAACGCCGAGCCGCACCAGCTCGGCCGCGATCCCGCGGTCGAGGATCACCGGCAGTCGGCGCAGGGCAGGAGTGACTGCCAGACCCAGTGCAGCGCATTGACCGAGGAGGTTGGCGGCCATGAAGCCCAGGACATGGAGGTGGAGCACGACCACGCCGACCACGCTGAATACGATCGACAGGATCGTGCTCGCCAGGCTGATGGCCACGAGCTGCTTCGCCCGCTCTTCAAACTGAAGGTACTGCAGGAAGGGAGGCGCGAGCAGGCTGATGGCGGCAGAGGTCGCGGTGAGGCCGACCAGGAACGGGAGGTCGTAGCCGTCGGTTGATTGGAAGATGAGGCCTGCAATCGCGCGACTGCCGACGATCCCGGTCACCGCAAGCACAACCGCACTCAGGCACAGGATCCCGAAGGCAGTCCAGATCGAGGCTGGCCGCCGGGTGGGCGAATCGCCGCCGAAGTAGGACACGCCGAGCGATGTCGTCAGGCCAAGCGAGAAGACATTTGTCGCGAAGAGCGCCGCGAGGCCGAGGATCGAGATCACGCCGTAGTCGCTGGGAGTCAGTTCCCGTGTGTACAGCGGCAGGAGGAGAAACGTGATGAAACGCGAGAGGACCTGAGCGACTCCGTAGATCGCCGCGTTACGGCCGAGGCGCACGAGTTGCGATTGCATGCCTGGCTACAGAGTCGGTGCGGCGGCGCCTCGCCGAGCGAGCTGCTCACGGTGCCGATCGATCGAGCGATCGATCATGTCGAGGTTCGCTCGGGTCCAATCAACGGTCCGTCGAAGGCCCTCGCCGAGGGGCACGGTCGCACAAAATCCCAGCCCCTCCTTGGCCTTCTCCGGGCTTCCGAGACGGCGACCCGAGTGATCCCATGATCGTCGGCCCGCCAGATCGAGGGGTGCCGGCCGATCCAGCAATGAGTTGATGGTCTCGGCGAGCTCGCGGATCGTGGTTTCGACGCCGCTCGCGAGATTGTAGGCCTCTCCGGCCTCGCCTCGAGCTGCGCAGGCAAGAAGCCCTCGGACGATGTCCTCGACGAAGATGAAATCACGCGTCGACATGCCCTGGTTGTCGAGACGAAGGGCCTGGCCCTTCAATGCGCGGTAGACGAACGTCGGTGTGACGTTTCGCCAGACCGTGTCGGGCGTCCCCCGCCAGCGACCGGCACCGAGGATCTCCCAGGGCCCGTATACGTTCTGGAAGCGTGCGTGGACCACCGGAAGCCCGCACTGCGCATGGAAGTAGTTCCCGTACATCTCGCCGACGATCTTGGAGATCTGGTATGGGGAGTCGAGGTGGAGCGAGACGGGGTCGTCCTCGGTCGTCGGCCGCGGCAGGTCATACGTCTTCTCAGCGACCGTGCACCCGGCCGACGCGTAGACGACCTTCCTGATCCCGTTCGCCCCCGACAGGTGGTTGTAGAGCTTGAGGGTGGTGAGGGTGTTGTTGGCGTGATCGGCCAACGGGTCGGCGATCGAGCTCTGATTGCCGTGATAGGTCGACAGGTGGAAGACGTAATCGAACGTCGTACCGACGAGATCGAGAATCCTGTCGTCCACGATCGACCCCTCGACGAAGCGGACCCTCGGTCGCTCGAGGACCTCGGTTCGGTTCGATGACAGGAGGTTGTCGACGATGACGACTTCCTCGACCGATTCGGACAGGAGGGCACGGACGAGATTGGACCCGACGAACCCGGCGCCCCCGACGACGAGGACCCGGCTCGCCGAAGGGAGCTCAGTCACGCGCGCAGCTCGTTCAGCTTCAGGTGGGTATACGTGTCGCTGACGCCCCGGACGCGATAGTCGGCGATGGCTCGGGCCACGCCCTCGGCCAGGGGCGTGGATGTATGCCAGTCGAAGTCGCGATTCGTTTCGGTCGGATCGAGCAGGATCGTTTCCGCGTCATCGGTGGAGCGCGGTCTGACCTCGACGGGTTCGTCCAGCGCGACACCAAGCGCCGCGACCGCCGCGTCGAAAAGCTCCTTGATGGAATAGTCCGAACCAGACGAAATGTGGTAGGGACCAGCGCGACCGGCTCCGTCCACGGCCTTGATGAGGACATCGACGAGGTCCTGGACGTAGACGAAGTCCCGCCTCGTGTCCATGACGAAGCACTTGCGGCCGTCGGAGAGCCTGGAGAAGAAGGTCGGCAGCGGTCCGCTCAGATTGCGCGGCCCATACGCGTTGGCCAAACGGAAAGACTGCCAGTCCAGTCCGCTCAACGCGACGTAGTGCTCGCCAGCGGTCTTGCTGACCGCGTAGGAACTGCTCCCCGGCAACAGCGGATGCGCGAGCGTGATCGGCTGCTCAATCGGGCGAAGTCCGTAGCACAGCGCCGTCTGAAGATAGATGATGCGGCGGGTCGAGGCGGCTCGGGCCGCCTTCGCGACCTTCGCGGTGCCCACGACATTCGTCCGGGCGTCGGAAGCCCAGTCGTCGGGATCCTTGTACGAGGCGGCAGCGTGGACCACGATCTCGGCGTCGCCTGCGAAGGCATCTTCGAGGACCGAATCGTCCGCGATATCGCCCTCGACGAGCCTGAACCCCGGGGCGGAGTCCGGGAGGTTGTCCCGCCGCCCGGTGACGAAGTTATCGACGACGACGACCTCGTCGCCACGGTCCAGTAGGCGCTCAGTGAGATGCGAGCCGATGAAACCGGCACCCCCGGTTACGACAAGTCTCAAGCCTCGACCACCCTTCTCTCGCTCATCAGATTGCGGAGCTCGTGCGCGCGATCATGGAACTCCTGTTGCCACAGCTCGAGCGCCAACGCGCCCCAGATGTTTCTGCCGAAGTCGGACTCCGCATCCAGGCCCTTGATTGCCAGCCGGTTGTCGATCAGGTCGCGTTCAAGCGCCGGTCCGCTCGACAACACGTCGATCACGAATTCGCGCGCGTCCGAGCGTGCCCATTGGTTGAGGGGGGTTGGAAAGCCCATCTTGTCGGACCGGTTCGCAATCGAGGCGGGGATCGCGGTTCGGAATGCCGCCTTCAGGACTCGCTTCAGGGTCCCGCCCTCGAACTTGACGTCCGCTGGGATGGTCGCGGCGAGCTCGACCAGAGGGTGATCGAGGAACGGAAGCCTGGACTCGAGGCCATGCGCCATGCTCATCCGGTCCTCGACCTGAAGAAGGGCTGGGAGCAGGGTCTTGAAGTCGAAGTGCGTCATCCGGTCGAAGTACGACTCGGACGAGACGTTCGTCCCGTCGAAGATGGCCTTGAACGTCTGGAATGGTGAGTAGGTACCGAGCTCACTCCATCGAACGTGATGAAGGAGCTGGGGCGAACGGCTCACGAGGCGGAAGTATCGTCTGTCCATCGAGTCGAACAGACCTTCCCGCCAGAACTCCTGGAGCAACGGCTTGTACTGAGCAAGTGCCGTCAGATTCGGAAGGATCGACTCATAGCTCACGATGAATTCGCCGTTGTTCATCGTGCCGTCGATTGCCGCCTTGAGGCACTGTTCGAAGTAGGCGATCAGATAGCGGGCGTAGCCGCCGAACAGTTCATCTCCGCCTTGGCCGCCGAGCACGACCTTGCGCTTGCGTGCGGCGAGCTCCGACACCATGAACTGCGGGAAGGCGCCCGGCCCGGCCACCGGGTAATCGAGGTGGTAGATGACCCGACGCAGGTTGGTCACGAAGTCGTCGACCGTGATCTCGATCTCGTCTAGGGAAAGGTCACGGTCCCGAGCCAGCTCCCGGGCGTAGGCGCTCTCGTCGTAGGCGGCCCCGGCGTCGAACTTGCCGTGGAAGGCGGCAAGTTCAGGTCGCAGATCCGCAGCGAGCGACGCGACGATGGTCGAGTCAAGGCCGCCGCTCAGGTAGGTCCCGACCGGAACATCCGCTCGCAGGTGGACCTCCACCGAGTCGGTGAGGAGATCCCGCAGGCGTTGCTCGAAGTAGCCCGAGGAATGGTTGAAGTCGAGCTCGTAGAAGACGTCCCAGTAGCGCTCCGAGCGGATCACGTCGCCTTGAATCGTCATGGCGTGCGCCGGAAGGAGCTCTCGGACCCCTTTGAAGAGGGTCTTTCCGTCCAGGCAGAACTGGAAGGTCAGGTAGTCCTTGAAACCCTCCGTGTCGGTCTCGATGTCAGGGAGGAACGGAAGGATGGCCTTGGCCTCACTGGCGAAGTACAGGACGTCACCGACGCGACTGAAATAGAAGGGCTTCATTCCGAAGCGGTCTCGCGCACAGAACAGGCGCTGGCGGGACTCGTCCCACAGGGCGAAGGCGAACATGCCTCGAAGGTGCGTCAGGCAGTCGGTTCCCCACTTCTCGTAGGCCCGGAGAATGACCTCGATGTCGGAGGTCGTCCGGAACGTGTCCGCCCCCAGCTCGTCACGGAGCTCGAGGTAGTTGTAGATCTCGCCGTTGCAGGTGATCCAGTTCCCAGCCGGATCCGTCATGGGTTGGACTCCGGAGACGAGGTCGATGATCGCGAGGCGCCGATGCGTGAAGCCGACCCGCCCCGAGGAGTGCGTCCACTCTCCGGACCCGTCCGGGCCGCGGTGGGCGATCAGCCCATTCATCACGTCGAGCCGCGTTGGCAGATCCTCGATCCGCCGGCCGCTCAGACTTACGGCGCCGGCGATGCCGCACATTCCTCGTCGCCCTCTTCTAGCCTTGCGCCCTTGGCGCCCGGCGCATTCTCGCACGTGCCGCCCGCAACGGACCCAGCAGGCCGACCATCCCGAGCGCCCATCTAGCACCGGGCCTACAACGAAGGATCAGCCGGTCGAGCTGATCCCAGGCCACGGCCAGGGTCGCCACCAATCGAGCGATCGGCCTCGGTCGCGACGGATGACGGGCGGCGGGGCCGATCGATGCCAACAGCTCGTCGACGAACCGATCGTAGCTGTAAGCCTTGCTCGCGACGACATCGCGGTAGGCATTCGCGGTCAATCGCTGACGCAGGCCTTCGTCGTGAACAGCGTCGAGCACCGCGTCAAGATTGCTGAAGTCGGGCTCCAGCGGAAGATAGTGGACGTCCGGCCGAAGGATCCCATTGAACTCGCCGCGAACGAGAATCTGGCCGGTCCCTGCCGCGCACGCTTCGAGGTGGCGCGGTGATATCGCGAACAGATCCAACTCCCCGTCGCGACCCGGGAAGCAGGCGGCCTCGACGTCGTCGAATGTCGCGTCCGGACGCCCGGCCAGGAGGGCCTCTGTGCAGGCCTTGACGCTTCCGTCAGCATCGAGAATGCTCGCCCCGCCCTCGACTCCGAGCGTATATCGAGAGCCAACGAGAAACCGCAGCCAGGCGTCGCCGATCAGCGTGTCGCGCTCTTCCAGCGAGACGTCAATCAGCAGGTCGTGAGCCGGTGCCGCCGACTTCACCGCCGCGGCGATGGTTGTCTTGAGCATTCCGTGGCGTCCCAGCCAAGGCTGGGCGCGCCAGGCCCGGTACCCGATGTCGACCGGTTGCGCGGTCGCGCGACGCGACGCGAACCGGGCGAAGCGAGCAACGGTCGATGGCGCCAGGTAGCCCGTCAGGACGCTTCGAATGGTCGGCTGCGGCTGGAGAGAACCGTAGATCTTCGGCCACTCAGTCTGAGGCGCGCAGGACAGGACGTGACCGACCTCGAATTCACGCAGGAAGTCGCAGAGGACCTCGGTCTTCAGGAACTCGTCCTGGGGCATGGCCACCCGCGGGCAATCGACGGCCTTCAGCGTTTGGACGTTCCGGCGCGCCGAGGCGAAGACAGTGTCCTGCCAGCGCTGGGCGAGGAACGTCGTGTGGAAGACGACCACATCGAAGCTCGCTTCGGAGATCCATGACGGGGCCGTCCGGCGAAGCGCGTTGAACAGGACGGTGTCGAAGGCGGTGCTGCGGGTTAACGCAAGGAGGTGGTCTTCAATGGCCGTCCGGAGGGGCCAGTGATCGGCGGCGTAGACGACGAGTGCGCGGAGACGCGCCAATCAGCCGGCCTCGTAGGTGACCTTCGTCCCGGTGGCGACGACCTGGATGAAGATCCTGCCGCGGACAAAGCTGATCTCCTTGCCCGAGGTGTCGTAGAAGCGGGTCAGGTCGCCATTGTCCTTCTTGCGCCAGGTGCCCTTGACGATCGTCCCGTCGCGGAAGACCCAGGCGGTCCCCTCACCGATCTGGGCGAGGACCGGCCGCCGGTGGCCCGGCTCCGACTCGGGGTCGTACGAGAGGCCCATCCACAGGACGACCACGTCGCGGGCGACCACTCGCTTGCCGTCGCCGGCATCGATGTGGGGTTTGCCGGCGACCGACCGGAGGTAGCTGTTCGCGGCGGGGTCGTAGGTATAGCCCGTCGTACCGCGTCCGTAGGGAACCGTGATCGAACCCTTGGCCGGTCGGGTCGAGGCGGGCGCGTCGTCCTTGAACGGGCGCATCCCGAGGCCGTCGACCATCAGGGCCGGGTACTTCTTCTTGGCCGCGACCCCGAGCAGGTCGGCCGTGGAGGTGTAGCCGTTGTGCGGCGCATCGCGGCCGCTGATCCGATGGTAGGCGGCGGCGCTCCCGCCGAGCGCGTCGAGATCGAAGATGAGCGAGCCGCTGATCGGGGGGATGACCTTCTTGAGGGTCTTCTCGTCCCCGCCGTAGTGGGCGAATCCGGCTCGATATTCGGCCGCCCAGTAGACGAAGTACGGCCGGCCGCTGCGAACCGGCCCGATATCCGGACCGTCCGATTCCTGGAAGACGAGCATGTACCGATCTTCGCCCCCATCGGCGGGTGCCTGGTAGACGATCGAGGCGGCGTTGAACCCGGATTGCGGCCGGGCGGGCACGTTGTCGTCGATCATGACGGCCAGCGGCAGACGACCTCCCATTGCGGGATCGGCCGGCATCCCATCAAGCGCGGCGTAGAGCGCCTCGGTCGGGCTTGGGGTCGCGGTCGGGCTCGGGGTGGGCGTCGATCTGGGCGATGGGGTCGCGGCCGCCGTGGGTGGCGGATCGGTAGGTGTCGGGCTCTCCGACGGCGTCGAGGAGCAGGCCCCCACGAGGAGGGCGGCAAGGGCGAGGCGAGGGAGGCTCTTGATGCCGATCATCGTCAGGGCGACCGCGGGCGGGAGGTAAGGGTCCCGTAGTACCGGCTGTCCGTGCCGAACAGGTCCACCGACAGGACGGCGACCTTGTGGAGGTCCAGACGAAGAATGTACGTCCCCCCTGTGGTGTTCGTTGGCGGGTGGACCGCATAGGGCGGCCCCAGGACGTAGCGGCTGATGTTGGCCTCGTCGATGGATCCCGCGAGCTCGATGTAGTCGCGCGCCTTGTCGGGCGGGACGTTCGTGGTCACCGTCCGCGACGCGGCGTCGAGAAGCTGTGGCAGCTTCGCCAGGATCCCAGGGTTGGTCATCTTGTCCTTGAGGGCCACGATCAGCTGCTGCTGGCGCCTGGCCCGGGTGAAGTCGTTGTCGCCGGCGCCCATCCGGCTGCGGACAAACGCGAGCGCGGTCCTGCCGTCGAGGTGATGCTTGCCGGCCGACAGGAAGAAGCCGAACGTGCCGTCGAACCAGTCGTAGGACGGGTCGGTGATCTGACGCTGGACGACGACGTCGACGCCGCCGACGAGATTGACCATCCTCTCGAAGCCGACGAGGTTGATCGCGGCGGTGTATTGGATCGGGATGCCGAGCAGGAACTCGAGCTCCTTGGCCAGTGTCAGGCTCGGCCCATCGGGGTACTTGGCCGGGGTGTTGCGGGCCGCCGTCTGGAGCGAGTTCAGCTTGTCGTTGTAGGTCCCGCCCAGATAGAGCGGGAACTGGGCGATGTCGCGAGGAAAGCTGATCATCGCGACCGTGCCCTTGGACGGGCTGACGCTGATCACCAGCATCGTGTCGGTCAGGGCATGGTTGCGATCGTGCCCTGAATCGACACCTGTCAGGAGAATTGAGATCCGGTCGCTCGGCGGCGGCGTGGGTGGCGGTGGAGCGGTCGGCGGCGCCGGCGTGGCCGAGGGATCCGGCGTGCTCGTCGGGGCCGCCGGCGGCGGCGTGGGAGTCGGCTGCGGCTCAGACGAACCGGTAAAGATCCGCGAGCCGGCATCGAAGAACGCCCACGCGTAGTAGCCGACGAGCGCATGCGACAGCAGGATCGCCACGAGGAGACCGGCCAGAACGCCCTGCGCCCGGCGGGTCGGCGGCGCCTTGAGCGCCTGCCGCCAGGCATCGACGACCGCCACGATCCGCCAGCCCCCGAGCGCGACGACCGCGATGACGAGGAAGCCGGCGAAGGCGGGATCCAGCATCGTGACCGCGGCAAGGTCCAGCCGGCCGACCAGGCGTGCCGTGACGAAGAGCAAGACCAGCAGGGGCGGGGCCGCGAGGAGCGCGGCCTCCCGGCGGCGTCCGGCGGCGAGCTGGCCCAGACCCGGCCAGATGAACGAAAGAGCCGCAGCCACCGCGGGGCGTCGAGTGGCCTCCAGCGGCAGCGATGTCGTCAAAGCGGCGCGAGTCTAGCACAGGGTTTCGGGCGATCCCTGGGCGTCGATTCCCGGGCCGCCGGGCGGTGTTTCGGCGCGAATGCCTGGGCGAAACACACCACGGGGCGCGGCGTCACATAGAATGACGCCCGACCGGACGGCGCGGCCGGCGGCGACCGTTCGCGCCGAGGATGGACCAAGGATGATCCGACGCCACGCCACGATGCTGCGCCTGCTCCTCGCAGCCATCGACGCGACCGCCGCGATCGCCGTTCTCGCCATCGCGGGGATCATCCGTTACGGCACGCTCGCGCCGTTCGATCCCCTGTTCTTCGGCCTCCCGAGCCCGCTCCTGGCGCTCGTGATCTACGCGACGGCCTGGCCCCTGTCCCTGTGGAGCCAGGGCCTCTTCCGGCCCAGGGCTCGCCTGCGTGCCTGGACCGAGCTCGTCGACGTCATTCGCGCCACGCTGATCTTCGCCGCGGGCGTCCTGAGCCTCCTCTTCCTCTTCAAGCTCCCCGACGTCAGCCGGCAGGTGCTGCTCGTCGTCTTCCCGGCCCTGGCCGCGACGGCGTTGGCGACCAGGCTGGCCATGCGATGGCTCCTGTGGCGCCTTCGCGAGCGCGGCTACAACACCCAATTCGTGGCCGTGGTCGGCACGAACGGCTGGGCACAGGCATTCGCTGACCTGGTCGAGTCACACCACTCACTGGGCCTCCGGGTCATCGGTCACCTCGACGCCGGCGAAGCCGAGCAATCGATGGTGAGTCGCCGGATCCTCGGCGTCCTGGCGGACATCGAGACCATCCTCCACAGCAACGTCGTCGACGAGGTGGCGATCTGCCTCCCCGTGAGCCAATGGTCGAGGATCGATGACATCGCCCGCCTCTGCGAAGAGGAAGGCAAGATCGTCCGAATTCCGATGTACCACCTCGAGCACACCCTGGCGACCGGACGTGTCGAAGAGTTCTCGGGGGTCCCGATCTACTCGATCGTATCCGGTCCGGATCGGGTCATCGCGATGGTTGCCAAGCGAGCCGTCGACGTCGCCGGTGCGGTCCTCGGGTTGATCGTCACCTCGCCGCTTGCCCTCGGCATCGCCATCGCGATTCGACGCGACTCACCCGGACCGGTCTTCTTCAAGCAGCGACGGATCGGGCTCCACGGCCGGACCTTCGAGGTGATCAAGTTCCGGACGATGGTGGACGGTGCCGAGGAGCAGCTCGGCGACCTCCTTGCGCGCAACGAGATCCGCGGGCACGCGTTCAAGATGACCGATGACCCAAGGATCACGAAGGTCGGCCGCTGGCTACGTCGAACGTCCCTGGACGAGCTCCCACAGCTCTGGAACGTCCTCGCCGGAGCGATGAGCCTCGTGGGACCGCGACCTCCTCTCCCTTCTGAGGTCGCCGGCTATGACATCTGGCATCGACGGAGGCTGTCGATGAAGCCCGGAGTGACGGGCCTGTGGCAGATCGGAGGCCGCCACGAAGTGGACTTCGATCGATGGGTCCAGACCGACCTCGAGTACATCGATCGCTGGTCGCTCTGGCTCGATCTCAAGATCATGGCGCGGACCATTCCGGCGGTCCTGAACCGGGAAGGGCGCTGACGAGCTCCGTCAGGCGGGTCAGGTCGACGTCCCGCGTCACCAGCCGGCGTCGAACCAGTACCAAGAGCCCTCGCCACGCCTGTCGATCGACTGGTAGCGCCGGAGTCGAGCGACCGCGACGATGGGCATCCACTCCTCGGGGATACGCCGGACCTTGACCCATCAACGCCGCGCCGTCGCCGCCCTCTTCCTCGCCCTGACGCTCGTCGGCGGCGCGACCCCGTCGCCCGCAGCCGCCGTTTCGCCGACCTCGTCCCTCGTCGTCGACTCGATGGACGATCCCGCCGCCGGCTGGTTCGTGGATGGCGGCGGCGGGTCGATCGCCAGATCCACGTCAACCGTTCATGCGGGGGCGGCATCCATGCGCGTGGCCTACGACTTCTCGAGCGCGGGCGCGATCTCGATCTCACCCCGCTCGACGCCGGCCGAACTGCCCGGACTCCCGCGGACGATCTCGCTCGACGTCTACGGCGACGGCAGCTACAACACCGTTTACGTCGAGCTGCGCGACGCGACCGGCGAGATCTTCAGGTACTGGCTCGGGAACCCCTACCTCGCCGGCTGGCACACCCTGACCGCGGCTCTCGGGACCGGCTCGCCGGTCTCCTTCCGAGCCGGGAACGCCGACGGGCTGCTTGACCTGCCGGTCTCGGTCTTCCAGATCCTGGTCTGGGACAGCTCGGCAACGAAGAGCGGGACGATCTACCTCGACCAGCTCACCTACGGCTACGAGGCGGCGACGGTTCCCGTGGCGACGCCGTACGCCTTCGCGCCGAGCGCCGGCCAGGCGACCACCCTCCAGATGGGACTCCAGGAAGCCGGCTCGGCGACGCTCCGCGTGCTCGACGAGTTCGGTCGGGAGCTCACGTGGTCCGGAAACATCGGCTCGGGCGCCACTGCGAGCCGGGCCTGGGACGGCCGCGACAACCTCGGAACGGTGATGCGAGGGGCCGTTCGCGGGTACCTCACGGTCGTCCGCGGGCCAACCACGTGGCGGTACGTGGTCCCCTACCTCGGTGGCGTCCTCGTTCGGCCTCCCGGTCCCTCGAGCGGCCCATTCAGCGGCGTGAACGCCTTCCTGACCCAGCTCGATACGAACGCGCGTGGCACGGTGGAGGCGCAGGCGCGCCTCGAGGAGGACGCCTATGTCCACATGGCCCGAGAGGAGTTCGACTGGGTCCGCCTCGAGGCGAGACGCGGTTGGTTCGACTGGGCGAAGTTCGACCAGGCTGTCGAGGTCGACCGTGCCCACGGCGTGGACATCCTCGGGAAGCTCTTCTACACGGCTCCCTGGGCGAGCTCCGCGCCGCCGGGGACCCCGCTCCAGACGGCCCGCTACTACGGGCCCGCCGACATGGGCGCCTACTACGACTTCGTCCGCGCCGTCGTCCATCGCTACAAGAACCGGATCCACTTCTGGGAGGTCTGGAACGAGCCGAATGCCGTTGGGCTGTGGCTGCCGAGCCCGAATGCCGCCCAGTACACCGCGATGCTCAAGGTCGCCTACGCCGCGGTCAAGGACGAGGACGCGTCGGCGACGGTTGTGCTTGGTGGTCTCTCGACCGGCCCCGACCAGTCGTTCCTCTCGGGCATCCAGGCGGCCGGCGGCTGGTCGTCGTTCGACGTGCTGGCGATGCACACCTACGTTTCCGGCGAGCCCCGCGGCAGCACCTTCGAGGTGTGGCTCAGCCTCGCCCACCAGATCGTCAACCAGTACGGCCAGAAGCCGATCTGGATCACCGAGTTCGGCTGGTCGACGTACGCGGGCGGCGTCAGCCAGGCCCAGCAGGCGCTGTACCTCGCCTCGGCCTACTCGCTGGCCGTCGCCTCGGGTGTGGTGGGCACGATCTGGTTCGAGCTCCGCGATGCGAGCAGCGGCTCCGGCAGTGATCTCGGGAACTACGGGGTCGTCACGACTGGGCTCGCGGCGAAGCCTGCCTACGCCAAGCTCCAGTGCGCTGGGGCGAGCCTCTATGCCGGGCTGGGTGGGACCTGTGGTGGTCCGGTCAACGGCGTGAGCCGGCTCGGCGGCGCGGACCGCTATGCGACGGCGGCCGCGGTCAGCGCCTGGACGTTCGCTACTGGCCCGCCGATCGCGTTCGTCGCCACCGGCGCGAACTTCCCCGACGCCCTCGCCGGGGCGGCCGCGGCCGGCGTCCTCGGTGGCCCGGTCCTCCTCGTCACCCGGGACACGGTCCCGGCCGCCACCGCGGCCGAGCTGGCCCGCCTCAGGCCGGCCCGGATCGTCGTCCTCGGCAGCACGGGCGTCGTGTCCGACACGGTCCTCGATGCCCTCCACGCCTACACGGACGGGCCGGTCGGCCGGCTCGGCGGCGCGGACCGCTATGCGACGGCGGCCGCGGTCAGCGCCTGGACGTTCGCTACTGGCCCGCCGATCGCGTTCGTCGCCACCGGCGCGAACTTCCCCGACGCCCTCGCCGGGGCGGCCGCGGCCGGCGTCCTCGGTGGCCCGGTCCTCCTCGTCACCCGGGACACGGTCCCGGCCGCCACCGCGGCCGAGCTGGCCCGCCTCAGGCCGGCCCGGATCGTCGTCCTCGGCAGCACGGGCGTCGTGTCCGACACGGTCCTCGATGCCCTCCACGCCTACACGGACGGGCCGGTCGGCCGGCTCGGCGGCGCGGACCGCTATGCGACGGCGGCCGCGGTCAGCGCCTGGACGTTCGCCACTGGCCCGCCGATCGCGTTCGTCGCCACCGGCGCGAACTTCCCCGACGCCCTCGCCGGGGCGGCCGCGGCCGGCGTCCTCGGTGGCCCGGTCCTCCTCGTCACCCGGGACACGGTCCCGGCCGCCACCGCGGCCGAGCTGGCCCGCCTCAGGCCGGCCCGGATCGTCGTCCTCGGCAGCACGGGCGTCGTGTCCGACACGGTCCTCGATGCCGTGGCGGCCTCGTTCTGAGGACTACTCCGGGAACGAGAACCGAGCCGACTCGGGCCGGGCGAGCCAGGCCGAGAGCGTCTGCGCGTCGCGATCCTTGGCCGACAGGGCGGGATCGCTGATCGGCCAGTCGATGCCGATCTCCGGGTCGCTCCACAGGATCCCCGATTCGGCGGCGCCGTTGTAGGTGCCCGTGCACAGGTACTCGATCTCGGCGGAGTCGGACAGGACGCAGAACCCACGGGCGAAGCCGGCCGGCGCCCAGACTTGCCGCCTGTCCGCGGCATCCAGCGTCACACCGACCCAGCGTCCGAGCGTGGGGGAGCCTCGACGGATGTCGACGGCGACGAGGAACGCCCGACCCTGGGTCACGCGCATGAGCTTGCCCATTGGCGGCTCCCACTGGAAGTGGAGGCCCCGGAGCACCCCGCCGGCCGACTTGGAGTGGTTCAGCTGGACGAAGCTCGTCGGCAGGCCGAGATCGCGGAACGTGTCCTGCCGGTAGACCTCGACGAAGAACCCGCGGTCGTCCCGGAACGCATCCGCGGAGAGGACGACCACGTCCGGAAGGGCGGTCCGCTCGATCGTGATCTTCATTCCCCGGCGCCGCCGTTGGCTGCGGCAACCGCGTATCCGTGGCGGCTCGCCGTTTCGCGGAAGAATCGATCGTGGGCGTCGGCGACGCCGTCCCACGTGTAGCGCTCCCGGATCCGATCCTGGGCCCGCGCACCCAGCTCCCGAACGGCCGCGGGGTTCGCGTCGGCCCACCCGATCCGGGCGGCCAGGCTCCCGGGCTCCTTCGTCCAGTACTGCCCCGCGTCCGCGAGGTTCTCCGTGTTGAAGGGCGTGTCGAGGGCGATGGCGAGGTTGCCACAACCCATCGCCTTGAGGAGCGCCGGGTTCGTCCCCCCGACCTCGTGGCCATGGAGATAGCCGTAGGCACCGAGATGGAGGCTCTCGATGAGCATCGGCCCGTACACGGGCCCGAGGAAGCGGACGCGGTGGCCCTCGGCGAGCGCCTGGAGCTCCTGCCAGTACGGCGTCTCGTAGTTCATCCCGCCGGCGATCACGAGCTCGCGGGGGCTACCCGAGGCGATGAACTCACGGACGATGATGTCGACGTTGTTCTCGGGCTCGATCCGGCAGGCCACGAGGTAGTAGCCGTCACGCTCCACGCCATAGCGCTCGAGGACCTCCGGCTGAAGGTCGTCCGGACCCATGACGTAGGCGCCGTTGGTGAGATAGGTTGACGCCTTGCCGTGGGCCTTCTCGAAGTAGTCCGCGATCGCCCGCGCGTCCGAGACGAGCTCGTCCGCCGCGATGTGGGCCGCGATCCACTCCGCCGTCCGCAGGTACGTTCGCCCGAGGCCGTTCCACTTCCGCCGCTTCCACTCGAGCCCGTCCGTGTTCACCACGACGACCCGCTTCGAGGCCCGGATCGGGAGGTAGAACGGCGCACCGCGGTAGCCGAGGAAGTAGTAGAGCTGGAACCCGCGGCGGATCGAGTCGACGATCGAGGTGAACTCATGCGAGAGCTGCTCGAGCGATCGGCTGCGAAGGGCCGGCGTGTGGACGAGCCGGACGCCCTCGTACTCCTGGAGCTCGTCATCACCCGTGTAGCCACGCCGGCAGTAGACCGTCACCTCGTGACCCCGTGCGACCAGCCTGGGCGCGAGCTCCTGGGCAAAGGTCTCGAACCCGCCGTAGCCGGCCGGGATGCCGCGGCTGCCGATCATCGCGATCCGAAGCCCGCTCACCGGACCGCCACCCGCGATGGATGGGCGTCGAGGTACCAGCGCAGGGCCTCATCCCAGGAGCGGTTCTTCGGAAGCCCCAGACCGGCCGACTTCGTGTCGAGCAGGACCGAGCTGGCGGGTCGCCGCGGCGGCGCCTGGTCGGTGCTCTGCCGCTCCACACGGCCCTCGACGCCGGCCAGCTCGATGGCTCGAGAGGCGAGCCCGAACCAGCTGGTCGACCCGGCGTTCGCGGCATGGTAGATCCCGGGCGGCGCGGTCGACTCGAGGAGGAGCAGGATCCGCTCCGCCATGTCGTGGGTGGCCGTCGGAGCCAGGTGCTGATCGTCGACGACCGAGAGCGCTTCGCCGGCCCGGGCGCGGCGGATCATGTTGTCGACGAAGTTCCCCCCCTTCCCCGCCGACCCGGCGTGCCCGAACAGGCCGGAGCCGCGGACGACCATCGCGCCGGGATCGGCCTGCCTGACCGCCGCCTCCCCGGCCGCCTTGGACAGGCCGTAGACGTTCAGCGGTCCCACCGCGTCGTCTTCGCGGTAGCCGGCCGCCTGGCTCCCGTCGAAGACGTAGTCCGTGCTGATGAAGACCGATCTCGCCCCGACCGCGTAGGCCGCCCGGGCGATTCGCAGCGGTGCCGCCGCGTTGACGGCATAGGCTCGCTCGGGATCGGCCTCGCACAGCTCGACCTTGTGAAAGGCGGCGGCATTGACGACGGCGTCCGGGCGGACGCCCTCGACGGCCGCTCGGACCGCCTCCGCGTCGGTGACGTCGACGTCGGCATGGCGGGGCCGGATCAGGTCGTGGCGACCGGACGCGACCAGGGCGAGATCGCTGCCGAGCTGGCCCCAGCCCCCGAAGACGAGCAACCGCACCGTCAGGCCGAGGGGGTCCGCGTCAGGCCTGCGGTCGCGCCCTCACGCCCGTTGCGCGTCGTCGCCGGTGCCTCGCCGGGCGGCCGCGACAGTACGTAGCCGTGGGTCGCGACGATCTCGACGGCCTCTTCCAGGAGCTTCATCCACTCGATGTTGTAGTACCGGGGATGGGAGAAGTCGGTGAAGCCCTGGGACTGGATCTCCGCGACCATCTGGGCAACCGACTCCTCGACGGAGACCTGCGGCTGGAAGCCGAGGACCCGGCTCGCCTTGTCGGCGGAGACGCGATAGCTCCGGACGAGGCGATAGCCGAACTCGATGTCCAGCTCGGTCGGGATCCCCAGCTCGCCGAGCGCGTGCTGGACCCGGAGGGCGAGCTCCGAGATCCGGAAGTTCCCGGCCGAAAGATTGAAGATCTGCCCGCGGATCACCTCCGCCGGTGCCTGGAGGGCCATCACGTAGGCCCTGGCAACGTCCCGCACATCGATCAGGGGGCGCCACATCGCACCGCCGTAGTGAACGGAGATCCGGCCCTTCGAGAGAGCGTCCTTGACGAACGTGTTGACGACCAGGTCGTAGCGCATGCGTGGCGAGAAGCCGAAGATCGTGCCCTTCCGGAAGACGACCGGGGCGAACGCGTCGCTCGCCATCGGCAGGATCTCGCGCTCGGCCGCCAGCTTCGAGGTCGCGTAGGCCGCGCGTGGCTCGACCGGCGAGCCCTCGTCGAGGAGGACGTCCCGGACGTCCTCGCCGACGCCGCGGTCGTAGATCGAGCAGGTGCTCGCGAAGACGAGGCGGGGGACGCCCGCCCGGCGGGCGATGTCGGCGACCCGGATCGAGGCGTCCGTGTTGAGCTCCTCGTTGGCCTTCGGATTGAACTCGGCCGTCGGGTCGTTCGAGAGGCCACCGAGGTTGATCACCGCTGCGCAGTCGTCGACGTGGGAGGCGTCGATGTCGCGCATGTCGGCGGTGATCAGCTCGACGCGGTCGAGGAAGTGCTCTGCCGACCGCCGGCCGAAGAAGATCCGGTCCAGGACCCGGACCGTGAAGCCGACGGCGAGGAGCTCGTCCACGAGGACCGACCCGACGTAGCCGGCACCCCCGACCACGAGAACTTTGCTCATGCCATCTCCGCTTGAACGTCGACTGGACTCGGGGGACGTCTCGCGTGGGAGTGTACCGTTTCACTCCGGGTGGCGGCCGTGCGCGGCACCGGCCAAGGCTACGTGACTGCCGACGCGCCCATGCACGAGGGAGAGCGAGTGTCAGGTCCTGGATCCAGGCAGGCGGCCCGCCATCGCGACGACTGGGAGATGCTCGGTCGGACCGACCCGCTGTGGGCCGTCCTGTCCGATCCGGCCAAGCGCGGGGGGCGCTGGAACAGGGACGAGTTCCTTGCCACGGGCGAGGCGGACGTCGATCGGCTGATGGCGGTCGCTCGGCGATTGGGGCACCCGACGACTCGCGCGGCGGCCCTCGACTTCGGGGCCGGCGCGGGCCGGATCAGCCGAGCGCTCGGCCGGCAATTCGATCGCGTCACCGCCCTCGACGTGTCCGCGGCGATGGTCGAGCTCGCCCGCGAGGCGTGTGCCGAGCAGCCGAACGTGTCGTTCTCGGTCGGCGACCGGCGTTCGCTCGATGGGATGGGGGCTGGCTCCTTCGATCTGGTCCTCTCGACCTGGGTCCTTCAGCACCTTCCTTCCGAGACCGCCGTCCGGGATGCCATCAGGAGCCTCGCCCGGCTCGTCGCGCCCGATGGCTTGCTGGCGGTCCAGGTACCGGGTCGCATCCCAATTCGCCACCGGGTCCAGCCGCGACGTCGCATCTATGCGGTTCTATCCGCGCTCGGGATTCCGCCGCCGACCCTGCTTGGTCGCTTCGGGCTGAGCCCGATCCGGATGACAGGCCTCGGTCAACGTGAGGTCCGGGGGATCCTGGACGGCGTCGGTCTCGCGATCCGTGAGGTGCACGCTGACGTGATCGCAGCCAGCTCGATCGACAGCTTCACGTATTACGCGACGCGGCCGCCCGCGACCGCCGCCGTCGTGGACGGCTCGGAGGCCTGATCGGGCCTGCGGTCGACCTCGGCGAGCGCGAGGCCGATCCCGGCGAGTGCCCACAGCGGCACCGCGACGGACGGGTCATCGACGATCGGAATGAACAGGGCTCCCGTCCCGAGCCCGACGCCCGCCGCCATCGCCGCTCGCGCCCACGGGTTGCGTCGGCCTCGCCACAGGGCGGTCCCGATCGCGACGATCAGGGCACCGCTGACGGCGAGGCCCGGCAATCCGATCTGAACCGCGTAGTTGAGATACCAGGTCTCACTGTTGAACGGCGGCGCCGCACTCTGACCCCCGAATCTCGTCGACTTGGGGCCGGCGGTGCCCAGGCCGGCTCCCCATGGTCTCAGGGCGATCCTCCTGACGGCTTCAGCCGACGAGGCCGGTCGGCCGCCGGCTGAGGGCTCGTTCCCGGTCACGGTCCCGCCCACGTAGCTCGGCGCACCGGAGGAGGTGAAGATCGCGACCGTGAGGAGACAGGCCACGACGATCGGAGGCCCGGCCTGGGTGAAAAACCGGCGACTCCGTACCGTCGCCCGGATTCGATCGCGGCCGGGCAGTTGCGGACGGCTCAGGGCGACGCCGATGGCGACACCGACGCCCGTGGAGAGCCAGCCGCTCCGGGAGAACGACAGCAGCAGCGCAAGCCCGATGATTGCGAGAGCCCACGATCGTGCCCAGAGGGGAAGGCGGATCGCTCCCGGCACCACGAGGAGCACCGACGAGATGGCGAGGTAGGCGCCGAACTCGTTCGGACCCTGGAACGTCCCGATCCCCCGAGGCTGGTGGACGAACGTGGCCGTGTACGCGGTGGCGAGCGTCTCGCCGGCATCGTGGTAGTGAAGGTCCAGGTACATGAACCCACCGGCGTAGACCTGCCACCAGGTGAACAGGGCAGCGACCACTGCCGCTCCGACGATGGCGAGGCCTGCGCGCCTCGGCAGTCCATCCGGCAGGCGATCAGCGCGGGCCAGGATCGCGATCGCGCCGAGGAGCGCCACGGGCTCGTAGAGGATCCGGTATGAGTACGCCGCGGCGAGGCGGAACGGGGAGGCGACGGCGTACAGGAGGCCCACCAACAGGACGGCCCCGACGAGGCCCTCGACCAACGTGGGCCTGCGCCGCGACCGAATGACGACGAGCAGGGCGGCGAGGACGATACCGAGGAGGACGACGTCGTGCCAGGCGGAGAGGGCGATCCCGTGTGCTTCTCCGAGGTGGAGCTCGCGGCGGACGACGTTCGCGAGGAAGCCGTTGAGCGGCGACCCGGCGAGCAGCAGGACCAGGCCGGCCCATGGTCGAAGCGCGGCGAAGGCCAGGAACGCAAGGTCGAGGCCGAGGAGGGCGACGAGGGCAGGGTCGGGCATCGGCTATCGAGTCTCTCTCGCGCGCCCCGGGAGTGATGGACCTGCGAACCAGGCCAAGCTTTGTGGTCGAGTGTCGATCAGACGCCGGGCAGGGTGGCACAGGTTCCCTGACCGAGGCTACCACGATGATTCTTGCGTGACAGGCACTCGCGCCACAGGCCCCGAAGCCGCCGTCGCCTACACCATCCGGCGGGCCCAAAGCTCGACGGAGAGGCAGCGCCAGATCGCCTGACCACCGTCGGCCGCCGCGCCGGCGGCGAGCACTTCCGACACTCCGGTCGGGGAGAGCCAGCCTTCGCGAACGGCAACCGAGTCCTCGAAGATCCGACGGACCGTGGCGGCGTCCGCGGCAAGCCAGGCCAGCTGCGGGGTCGCGAAACCGATCTTCCGACGCTCTGTCCGGACCACCTCCGGCAGGAGACCGTGACCCACGTCCCGGAGGGCGACCTTGGTGACACCGGAGGCGATCTTCAAGCGGTCCGGCATTCGGCTGACCGCGTCCACGACGCGGTGGTCGAGGAAGGGGACGCGTGACTCCACGCCGAACCGCATCGAGCTCCGATCCTCGTAGCGAAGGAGTGCCGGGAGGCTCGTCGACAGGATCGCCCGACGGAGGTGACGGGCGAGCGGCGTGCCACGCTGGTCCGGCTCGTCGGCACCGACCAGTGGCAATGGAGCGACGGACCGGAGAGCGGGGCCGAGCCAGTCCGGCGATCGTGACTCGCGTCCCACCGGCGCCACACCCGATCGTCCGAGCTGGAGCTGCGCCAGCAGGGCCTGACGAAGCGCCACGGCCGGCGGCAGTCCGAGGCGGCGCAGCGCTCGGAGCGCACCCGGCACGGCGACCGGATGCGTCCTCACGAGTCCGAGCAGCCACGCGTACCGATAGTGCGGGTAGCCCGCTAGCAGCTCGTCCGCTCCCTGGCCGTCGAGCATGACCTTGATCCCGCGCTCGCTCGCAGCCTGCATCACCGCCCGCTGGGCCAGGATCGACGAGGACAGGAACGGCTCGTCATGCTCGCCGAGCAGGTCGTCCAGCATCGCGACGATGCCGTCGTGCCGGGGCTCGACGGCGAGATGTTCCACGCCCGCCGCGGAGGCGACGATCGCGGCGCGCGCCGTCTCGTCGTCGGGGGAGCCGGGGAACGACGCTGTGACGGCGATCCGGGCCTCGGCCTGGTGGGCACTCGGTCGTGATGTCGCGATCCGGCTGGCGAGGGTCACGATCGTCGACGAGTCGAGGCCTCCCGACAGGCAGGTACCGACCGGGACATCCGAGCGAAGCTGCAGCCCGACGGCATCGGTGAGGAGCTCCGCAAAGGTCGCGAGGGTGTCCTGATCCTGGCGATCCGGACGAGGATTGGAGTCTGTCGAGGGGTCTGCCATCCGCCAATACCGCCGACGCTGCTCTCCATCGGCGCCCAGGACCAGTGTCGTGGCGGGGCCGAGTGGCTCGACCCGCCGATGGAAGGTGGCCGCAGCGTGGTCCGTCCAGCCCTGCCAGAGATAGTCGCGGAGGGCCGAAAGGTTCGGCTCCCGTCCGGCCAACGCCATCAGCGCCTTGATCTCACTGGCGAAGGCGATGCCCCGCCCCTGTCGAACGAGGTAGAGCGGCTTCACGCCCAGGCGGTCCCGGGACAGGATCAGGCGGCGCGCCTGCACATCCCACACCGCAAACGCCCAGATCCCATTGAATCTGGCGATGGCATCGACGTCCCACGTCGCGAGGGCCTCGGCGATGACCTCGGTATCGGTGTCGGTCTGGAAGCGGCGGCCGAGCTGCCGCAGCTCGTCCCGCAGCTCGAGGTAGTTGTAGATCTCGCCGTTGTGGATGATCCGGAATCGGCCGTCGGCGCCGACGAACGGCTGGTGGCCCGCCGCCGTCGGATCCAGGATGCTCAGGCGCCGGTGGATCAGGACGCCCTCTGCGGCCTCGAACCGCCCTTCATCGTCCGGGCCCCGGTGCGCCAGCATGGGTCCAGCGGTCGCCGCGAAGGCGTCCGTCGCAGGAGCGTCGTCGAGGAAGAAGGCCCCAGCGATCCCGCACACGGCTCAGCCCTCTCGGATGGGTCGGCAGGTGCGGTGCGCCGACCCCACGGACTCCATGTCTCTAGGATAGGGGACGTGCCGGCTCGACCCGAGAGGACGCCCCGCCGCGTCCTCATCATCACCCGAGAGTTTCCGCCGGCCATCGGTCCCCACTCCCTCCGGGTTTCTAAGCTGGCGAAGTACCTCCCCGAGTTCGGATGGCGGGCCAGTGTCGTGACGACCCCGATCGACCATGCCTGGGCGGTTGACGCATCGCTCTCCACCGAGAGCGCCGGGGTCGATGCAGCGCGCGTCCCGCGCCTCTTCGCCCGCAATCTCCATCCGCGAGCCGGCCTCGCGACGAGACCGGGCCCGGAACTGCCCAGCCCCGATGAGTGGCGGCTGGGCAGTCGAGGTCGGGTCGCCGGCTGGCTGCTGCCGGACTCGAACGTCCTCTGGGCGATCCCGGCGACCCGTGTCGCCGCGGCCCTCGCTTCCCGGGCAGACGTCCTCCTGACGACCGGCCCGCCGTTCTCCACCCATCTCGTGGGCGCCTGGGTGCATCGTCGCCGGGGCGTCCCGTGGGTTGCGGAGTACCGCGACAACTGGACGGTGAATCCGCTCTACGGTCGAGCCCGACCCATCCAGGCGCTCCTTCGCCGGCTCGAGCGTTGGCTCCTTCGCGATTGCGCCGGCGTCGTCGTGGTGAGCGACGCGGCGCGACGTGAGATGCTCGCCGCCTTTCCCTTCCTGGGCGATCGAGTGGAGGTCGCCCAGAACGGCTTCGATGCCGACGACCTGCCGGCGCTCGCCCCGCGGCCGTCCTCGTTCGAGATCGCCTATGCCGGGTCGCTTCACCGCCGCCGAGATCCGAGTGCCCTGCTGAACGTCCTCGGCCGCCTCGTCACTGCGCGAGACGACCTGCGCCGGGACCTCCACCTCCGGCTGATGGGCAACATCCCACTCTGGGTGGGCGAGGCGGCCGTCGCCGCTCTCGGGACGGAAGCGGTCACCGTCGATGGCATCCTGCCGCATCGAGAGGCACTCGAGCGCGCGGGTCGAGCCGCCGCCCTGCTGGTCGTCAGCAGCCGGGCGGAGGCCGGGTCCGCGGCGATGACAAGCAAGTTCATGGAGTACCTCGGCCTTCGGCGTCCGATCCTCCTCCTGACACCCGAAGGCCCTGCCCGGGCGTTGCTCGGAGAGCTTCGGATCGGGGCGGCCGCCGATCCGGATGACGAGGAGGAGGTCGAGGCCGCCGTCCTGCGGCTGTACGGTGACTGGGCGTCAGGCGCGGAGCGTCTCCCCGATCCCGCACGTTTGACCGCGTTCACCCGCCGGGCCACCGCCGAGCACGTCGCGGCGGCGCTCGACCAGGCGGTCGATCAACCGCGGCGGATCTCGGCCGCGAGCCGGAGCGCGGCCAAGGCGCGCCCTGCCGAGGCCGACCAGCGGTAGCCGGCGGCATGGGCAAGGCCCCGTCGTCGAAGATCCGCCGACTGGCCCGGGTTCCCGAGGAGAACCTGGATCGAATCCGCGATGGCCGCCTCGTCGAGCGGCGGGACGTAGATTGCGGCCTCGCCAGCGACTTCGCGGAGGACCGGGATATCCGAGACGAGCACGGGCGTTCCAGTCGCCATCGCCTCGAGCGGTGGCACGCCGAAGCCTTCGTCCAGCGACACGTAGCAGGCCAGCTCCGCTGCCGCGTAGAGGCCGGCGATCAGGTCGTCGGGGACCTCACCGAGGAGCCGCACCATCCCCGCTGGGGCGGCGGCGAGGGCGGCCGAGAGATCGGGGTCGGCACGGCCGTCCCGCGGGCCGGCGAGGACCAGGATGTGGTCTTTCGATTGCAGCCGGACGAACGCTCGGACGAGCCGGCCCAGATTCTTTCGGGGGTTGATGCGACCGACGAAGAGCACGAACCGATCGGGCAGGCCCAGCCCGGCCCGCGCCAGGCGGCCGGCAGCGACACGCTCTGCTTCAGCCAGGAAGAAGCGATCGGCAACTCCATTCGGGACGACGACCACCGTCTCCGGATCCCGCCGCGGGAAGCGCTCGAGCACGGCCTCCCTGACGTGCGCCGAGACGGTGACGACGACTTCGGCCCGCGGCAGGAGGCGTGGGATCAGTCCGAGATAGGCGCGCTCGACGGCCGTGAACAGGTCGGGTCGCGCCAGATAGATCAGGTCATGGATCACCACGGCACGTCCCGCTCGCGAGATCGGCGGGGTGATGCTCTGGTAGAGGACCGATCGGACGTCGCGCGGGAGTACCGCCTGGATCTCAAGGCCATGGAAGACGGGGGCCGGGGCACGCGGGAGCCGAACGAAACGGACCCCCGGAACCGGCGCGGTGGCCCACCCCTGGACGAAGGCCACGATGCCCGCGTCCGGGCGATCGGCGTGCTGCGCCAGCTCGGGCAGCAGGCCCTCGAGGAATCGCCGGCCGCTCGGCGGCCCGCCGTCGAGCCAGCGCGCTTCGACCCCGTATCGTGTCACCGAGCGACAACCTATCATCTCGCCGCCGGCGTGCGCCGGTGGCGCCTACGCGGGAGCGAGCGGCATGCCGGTGGATGTGGTCGTCGTCGCCTACCGCTCGGCCCGCCACCTCACGGCCTGCCTCGACGCGATCGGGTCGTTCGGCTCGAGCGTCGAACGAACGATCGTCGTCGACAATTCGTCACCCGACGAATCGGCCGAGATCGCCGAGCGTCACCCGCTGGGACCCGACGTGGTCCGCCTGCCCACCAACGTCGGCTTCGGCGGTGGCTGCAATGCCGGAGCCGGCGTGTCGGCCGCTTCGGAGATCCTGTTCCTGAATCCCGACGCGTTGGTCGAGCCCGGAGCCGTCGAGGCCCTCGCCGCCGGGCTCGATCGGGATCCGCGGGTGGGCGCGGTCGGAGCGCGGCTCGTCGATCCCGACGGAGAGCTGACCGCCGCGTCGGCGGGCGCCGAACCAAGCATTCGGTCGGTCGCCGGGCACTTCCTGTTGCTGTCGCGGCTGCCTTTCATTGGTCGTCTGTTTCCACCCCTCCAACTAGCGGATGCCGCGCGACATGCGCTGCCCGACTGGGTCAGCGGTGGGGCCATGCTCGTCAGGCGATCCGCATTCGACGCGGTAGGTGGCTTCGACGAGCGGTTCTTCCTGTACATGGAGGACGTGGACCTGTGCCGCCGCCTTCGCGAGGCTGGCTGGACGATCAGGTACGAGCCAAGCGCCGTCGTCCGCCATGCGATCGGCGGCTCGCAGTCCGAGGACCAGCCGGCTCGCTGGTATCGCGCGTTCCACGCCTACCTGGCGCAGCGCCGCGGCGGCCCTGCGGCCCGCTTTGCGTCGGCCATCGCGGCCGTGGGACTTGCGGCGAGATGGTCTGCCTACCGCGGCCGGCGACCGGCCCAGGCAAGACGCATGCGGCTTGCAGCCCGGACCGCGGCGCGGCTGGCGCTCACCCCGGGGGGCTGACCTACATCATCACGAGACCGCCGTCGACGGCCAGGACCTGGCCGGTGATGAAGGCGGCCTCATCGCTCGCCAGGAACGCGACGGCGGCGGCGATCTCCTCGACTGTCCCAAATCGACCGAGCGGCGTCCGCGAGGTGATCTCGTCCTGGAGCGGCTGGGGCAGGTCCTTCGTCAGCTGGGTAAGGACAAAGCCCGGCGCCACTGCGTTGCACGTAATGCCCCGAGAGGCGAGCTCGCGGGCCGTGGCCTTCGTAAGACCGATGAGGCCGGCCTTCGCGGCCGAGTAGTTGGCCTGGCCCGTCTGGCCGGCCTGCCCGGAGACCGAGGTGATGTTGACGATCCGGCCGGCGCGGGCCCTGAGCATCGGGCGGGCCACGGCCTTGATCGCGTAGAAGGCCCCGAACAGGTTCGTCTCGAGGACCGACCGCCAGGCCTCGATCGACATTCGCATGATCAGGTCGTCGCGAGTGATCCCGGCGTTGTTGACGAGGATGTCGACCTTGCCGTAGGCATCGAGGGCGGCTTTCACGAGGGCGTCGGCCGTCTCCGGGTCGGTGACGTCACCCTGGTAGGCGAGCGCCTGGCGTCCGCAGGAGCGGATGGCCGTGGCGGTCTCCTCGGCCGCCTCGGCATTGCCGCGGTAGCTGAAGGCGATGTCGGCCCCCTGGGTCGCGAGCCGAAGGGCGATGGCCCGCCCGATCCCCCTCGAGCCTCCGGTGACGACCGCGCTCTTGCCGGTCAGGTCGATCACGCGTGCACCTCGCGATGGGTGGGCTCGGGGTCACCCGGGGCGACGTCGTCGAGCGGGATCTCGAGCTCGCCGGGGCGGGCCATCAGCTCGGCGAGCGCGGGGGGATGGGGTCGACCGAGTCCCAGTCGACCGGCAGCCGGACGTGGACGTCCTCGGCACGGACCGACGCGTCGGCCGGGACCCCGCGCGCCGGGTCGGCCGTCCACTCGATCGTGGCGGCGCCGGAGGTGAAGCCGGCCCCGAAGGCGACGATGCAGATGTTGTCCCCGATCGCCACCCGGCCCTCGTTGACCGCCTCGGCGAGGGCGATCGGCACGGACGCCGCCGACGTGTTCCCGTAGCGGTCGAGGTTCACGAACATCCGGTCCATCGGCAGGTTCAGGCCCTTGGCGACCGCCTCGATGATCCGGATGTTCGCCTGGTGCGGGATGAACAGGGACACGTCATCCGGCGTGAGCCCGGCCTTGCGGATCGACTCGAGGGCCGTCGCGGCGAGGGTCCGGGTGGCGAACCGGTACGTCTCCCGGCCTTCCATCCGGATGTAGTGCTCGCCCCGGGCGACGGTCTCGCGCGACGGCGGGCTCTTCGCCCCGCCGGCCGGCAGCCAGATCATGTAGGCGCCCTGGGGCTCGGTCGTGAGCTCGACCCCGAGCGTTCCGCCCGGCTCCTCCGAGGCCGAGACGACGACCGCCCCGGCCCCGTCACCGAAGAGGATGCAGGTGCTCCGATCGGTGTAGTCGAGGAAGCGGGTCAGGAGCTCCGCCCCGATGACGAGGACGTGCTTCGCGAGGCCGGAGGTGACGTAGGCCTGCGCCGTCGAGAAGGCGTAGACGAACC
Organism: uncultured Chloroflexia bacterium; assembly: GCA_963719145.1. Lineage (GTDB taxonomy): Bacteria > Chloroflexota > Limnocylindria > Limnocylindrales > CSP1-4 > UBA5189. The sequence goes on along the minus strand of CAVRAX010000001.1, from coordinate 915,560 downwards.
CGGAGCAGGCCGCCGCGACGTCCATCGCCGCCGCTTTCTCGTTGCCGATGGCCTCCTTCACGAGGGCCGCGGTCGAGGGCATCCAGTAGTCGGGCGTCAGCGTCGCCAGGAGGATGAGGTCGATGTCGTCCGGGTCGAGCCCGGCCGTCCGGATCGCCCGGAGCGAGGCGACCGCCGCCATCGACGCCGTGGTCTCGTTGGCGGCCGCCACGCGCCGCTCGCGGATGCCCGTCCGGGAGACGATCCACTCGTCGTTCGTGTCGACCATCTTCTCGAGGTCGGCGTTGGTGAGGATCTGGTCGGGGACGTAGCGCCCCCAGCCGGTCACGTGCGCGCGGCGGACCGGCGAGCCCTGGTTCATCACAGCGGGTCCACCTCGATGAGCGGTTGTCTGGCCTTCACGAGCTTGCCGTCCTCGGCATGGATCCGGGCCACCCGGCCCGAGAGATCGCTCTTGATCTCGTTGAACAGCTTCATCGCCTCGATGAGGCCGATCACCTGGCCGGCCACGACCTCGCCGCCGACGACGACGTAGGGGTCCGTGCCGGGCGACGGCGAGCCGTACCAGATCCCCGTCAGGGGCGCCTTCACCGAGGGCCGCGCCGGAGCGGCCGGAGCGGCCGGCGCGGCGGCCACGTCGGCGCCGCCAGAAGCGCCCGGCGCGCCGGCACCGACCAGGGCCGCCGGCGGCGCGACCGCCACCGGCTTGCGAAGGACGAGCCCGGTCTCGCCGACCTGGACCTCGAGCTCGGTCAGCTCGGACCGGTCGAGGAGGGCGGCCAGCCGGTCGACGAGCCCGAGGAGGGCGACGTCGCCGGGGTCGGTCGGCAGCGGGGCGGCCACCTGGTCGGGGCCGTCGCCACTCGGCGCCGATGCTCGGGCCTCCACCAGACCCGGCTCGACGGCCGGTTGCTCGCGGCGCTCGCCGTCGTCGGTCACGCGTCCCACCGCCGGAAGACGAGGGCGGCGTTCTGGCCGCCGAATCCGAAGGAGTTGTTGAGCCCGATCCGGAGCTCCCGTTTCGAGGCCCGGTTCGGGGTCAGGTCCAGCCCTTCCCCCGCCGGGTCCGGTCGCTCGAGGTTGATCGTCGGCGGAATCGTCCCGGTCCGCAGGGCCTGGATGACCGAGATCGATTCGAGGGCCCCGGCCGCGCCGAGGGTGTGCCCGAGCATCGACTTGTTGGCCGTCACGGCGACCTCGCCGGCGCGGTCGCCGAAGATCGTCCGGATTGCCTGGAGCTCCGCTCGATCACCCTCGGGTGTCGAGGTCGCGTGGGCGTTCAGGTGGTCGATATCGGACGGCTCGAGGCCGGCCTTCTCGATCGCCCGCCGCGCCGCCCGGACGGCACCGATCCCGCCGGGCGCGGGCAGGGTGATGTGCGACGCGTCGGCGGTCGCGCCGTAGCCGATGAGCTCGGCCAGGGGCTCTGCTCCACGGTCCTCGGCGTGGTCGAGTGATTCGAGGACGAGCATCCCGGCCCCCTCGCCGATGACGAAGCCGTCCCGATCCTCGTCGAACGGTCGCGAGGCAGCCGGCGGGTCGTCGTTGCGGGTCGAGAGCGCCTTCATCGACGCGAAGCCCCCGACGACGGCCTCGTGGATCCCGGCCTCGACCCCGCCGGCGAGCATGACGTCGGCGTCGCCGCGCCGGATCGTCTCCCAGGCCTCGCCGATCGCGTGGGCGCCGGTGGCGCAGGCCGAGACGGTCGCCCAGTTGGGCCCGAGCGGGCCGAACTGGATCGCGACCTGGCCGGCGCCGACGTTCGCGATCCCCATCGGGATGAAGAACGGACTGATCCGGTCGGGCCCCCGCTCGGCCATGACGAGGACGTTGTCGAACAGCGTCTCGACCCCGCCCAGGCCGGAGCCGAGGATGACGCCGGTCCGCTCCGCCAGCTCCCCCTCCATCCGGCTCGGAAAGCCGGCCTGGTCGAGGGCCTGGCGGGCGACGACGAGCCCGAACTGGATGTAGCGATCGGTGCGGCGGATGTCCTTGCGGTCGAGGATCGCGCTCGGATCGAAGTCGTGGACCTCGGCGGCGATGCGCACGGCGAGCCGCGACGGGTCGAATCGTTCGATCCGACGGATCCCGGAGCGCCCCGCGACGAGGCCGTCCCAGGTCGACGCCACGTCGTTGCCGAGCGCCGAGAGGGCACCCATGCCGGTCACGACGACGCGGATCATCGACACGATCCCCGGACCGCGAGGCCGGCTGCAGCGCAAGGCGGAGTCGAGCACGCGAGCGAGCGCACTCCGACGTGCGTGAGCGAGCGCGCGGAGACGACAACGCGGCGATGCGCCGGCATCGAGGTCCGGTTCACCGAACCAGTCTTCCGGTCCGGACCGTGGCCGCCCGATAGACGTCGCCGGGCAGCCCCCGCGAGGAGATGGCGTCCGAGACGGTCATGACGTCGAACTCCGTGCGCCGGATCTCGGCCGACACGGTCTCGCCGTCGAACGTGATCAGGGCCCAGGACGCGGTGGGGTCACCGTCGAAGACGTAGCCGGCGCTGCCGTCGTTGACGACCTGCTTCCAGCCGAAATCGCGGATGTCGGGCAGGTGGGTGTGGCCGCAGCAGATGATCCGGGCGTCGGTCCGGGACAGCCGCTCCAGGGTCACGCTCGCGTCGAGGTCCTTGTCGAAGCCCGCCGTCTGGGAGCCGGGCGAGGCGTGGGTCAGGAGGACGAGCGTGTCCTCGAGCCTGAGCCGGCGCTCGGAGGGCAGGCGCCGGAGCCAGTCGAGGCGGGCGTCGTCGAGGGCCTCGTGGGCCCACTCCGCGCCGTAGCGGATGGCGTCCGGGACACCGTCCGTCATCGAGGGATAGGCGGCCACGAAGTCGAAGTCGGCGACCGCGACGTCGGTGTTGCCCTGAATGATGATCGCGCCATCGGCCTCCATGGCCTGGAGCGCGTCGACTGTTGCCGCCGGCTCGGGGCCGTTGAGGACGTGGTCCCCGGCCACGAGGATGGCGTCCGGCTTCTCCTTCTTGATGGCCTTCCGCACGGCCTCGAGGGCCACGACGTTGCCGTGGACATCGCTGAGCACCACGAGCTTCGCCGTCATCGCAGCACGCCCTCAGGAGGGATGATGAAGCTCAGCGTTGCCTCGCAGGCCGTCTCGCCATTGACGCTGGCCACGCCGCGGCCGCGGCCCATCCGCGAGCCCAGCTTCTCCATCGTGACCTCGAGGCGGAGCGTGTCACCGGGCACGACGATCCGCTTGAAGCGGCACTCGTCGATCCCGGCGAAGAGCCCGATCCGATCGCCGAACCCTGGTTGCTTGGCCACGTAGACGGCCATCGTCTGGGCGAGGGCCTCGACTTGGAGGACGCCGGGCAACACGGGCAGGCCGGGGAAGTGGCCCTGGGCCCACCACTCGGTCGCGGTGATGCCCTTGATCCCGACGATCCGCTTCAGCTCGGCGTCGTACTCGACGATCCGATCGACCATCAGCATCGGCCAGCGATGCGGGATGAGGGCCTCGATCTCGCGGGTCGTGTGGATCGTCTCGCTCACGGGCAGGCTCCGGTTCGATGGCTGGACGGTGGCCGGTCGGGCAACGGTCGGTCGGGCAACGGTCGGTCGGGCACCGGTCGGTCGGGCACCGGTCGGTCGGGCACCGGTCGGTCGGGCAACGGTCGGTCGGGCAACGGTCACGTCCTCGCCGCGGCCGCCAGGAACGCGGCGCTGCCGATCCGATCGAGGAGATTCGTCGTCATCCGGCCGTCGAGGAAGGTCTCGTTGGCGAGGAGCGCCTTGTGGATCGCCACGTTCGTCGTCAGGCCGTCGACGACGAGCTCATCGAGGGCCACCCGGCCGCGCTCGATCGCCGTTTGCCGGTCCGGGCCCCAGGCGATGAGCTTGCCGAGGAGCGAATTGTAGAACGGCGGGACCTCGTAGCCCGGGTAGAGGTGCGAATCCATCCGGATGCCCGGCCCGCCGGGCGTGTGGTAGGCCTCCACGACCCCGGCCCCGGGCCGGAAGTCGTGCTCGGGGTCCTCGGCGTTGATCCGGAACTCGATGGCGTGGCCGCGGGGCTGGACGTCGGCCTGGCTGAAGCCCAGCGGCTCGCCGGCCGCGATCCGGATCTGGGTCGCGACAAGATCGATGCCGGTGAGCATCTCCGTGACCGGGTGCTCCACCTGGATCCGGCAGTTGATCTCGATGAAGTAGAAGTCGCCGGCCCCGTCGACGAGGAACTCGAGCGTCCCGACGTTCTCGTAGCCGGCCGCCACGACCGCCCGGATCGCCCGGTCGCAGAGATCCGCCCGGGCCGCCGCCGAGAGGGCCGGGGTAGGCGCCTCCTCGATGATCTTCTGGTGGCGGCGCTGGACGGAGCAGTCGCGCTCGCCGAGATGGACGCCCTGGCCGTAGCGGTCGACGACCACCTGGACCTCGACGTGGCGGTTGTCCTCCAGCCACTTCTCGAGGTAGAGCGAATCGTCGCCGAAGGCCGAGCGCGCCTCGGAGCGGCAGACCTTGATCGCCGAGTCGAGCTCGCGAGGGGTCCGGACCATCCGCATCCCCTTGCCGCCGCCACCGGCCGAAGGCTTGATGAGGACCGGGTAGCCGATCCGGCCGGCCTCGGCCAGGGCGTGCTCGTCGTCGCGGAGCATCCCGTCCGAGCCGGGGATCGTCGGCAGGCCATGGCCGCCGAGCAGGCGTCGGGTGCCTTCCTTCGAGGCGAACCGGTCGAGGACCTCGGGCGGCGGCCCGATGAACGTCAGGTCGTGGGCCCCGACGACCTCGGCGAAGGTCTCGTCCTCGGACAGGAACCCGTAGCCCGGGTGGACGGCATCGCAGCCGGTGACGACCGCCGCGGAGATCACCGCCGGCGCCGAGAGGTACGAGCGCCGGGCGTCGGCCGGCCCGATGCAGATCGCCTCGTCGGCCAGCTGGACCGGCAGGCTGTCGCGATCCGCCTCGCTGTAGGCGACGACGGATTCGAGCCCCAGGGTCCGGCAGGCGCGAAGGATGCGGAGGGCGATCTCGCCGCGATTGGCGATGAGGATCTTGCGGAACATCGCTCAGCGGCCCTCGACCGCGGCCGCCGGCTCGAGGTGGATCAGCTCCTGGCCGTACTCGACGGCGGTCCCGGCATCGACGATCACGCCGACGACGATCCCGTCAGCCGGGGCCACGACCTCCTGGGGCACGCCCAGCATGTCGACCACGCCGAGCCGGTCGCCGGCCCGGACGCGGGTCCCGCCGACGGCGTTGGGGCCCGGCTGGAACACCCCGACCGCGGGCGACGTTGCGATCTGACCGAGGCCGGGATCGTCGGGGGCGTCGGCATCGCGCGCGCCTCGGCTCGCGCCGCCCGCCGTTCCGGGGCCGGCCGCCGTCATCCCGCTGCCGGCGCCGCGCTCTCCCGATCCGGGGTCGAGGCCCGGGCCACCCCTGCCGTTCGTGGATGGGTCGGCAGGGGCGGAGCTCGACCGCTGGCCCCGTCGCGGCTCGGGCGTGGCCGGCGCGTGGCCGTGCTGCTCGTGGCCCGGATGGGCCCGGGACGGACGGTCGGTCGACCGGCGGCCGTACAGCGGGCCGGTTGCCCCTGCCGGCCGGCGGAGGCGGATCCGCCAGTTGCCCTCCCGGACCTCGAGCTCGCCCACGTTGAGCGACCCGAGCTTGGCGATGAGGGCCGGCACGAGCGCGCTGGCGAGGCGGTCGATGGCCTCGTGGTCGGCGGCCCGCCCGGCGGTTCGCGTGGCCTGATCCGGGGCCGGCCCCGCGGCTGCGCCGTCGGTTGCGCGGACGGCCGGTTGCCCGGCGTCGTCGCGATCTTCCGGCACGGGTCAGACCTCCTCGCGGGCAGGGGGCTCGTCGCGACGCGACGGTCCCGGCAGCGGGTTCACGACCGACCAGCGAGTCGGATCGAGCAGGTCGCGCAACCGGTCGCCCAGGCCACGGCTCGGTGGCGGGACGACCGCCGGCGCGGCGACCTCAGTGTAGGCGCCGAGCGATCGATAGCGCCGATAGCGCCCCTCGACGAGGTCGTCATGCGGCACCTGCGCCAGGCGGCTCAGCTGGGCGCCGATGACCGACCGGAGGCGGCGGGCGGTCTCGGCCGGGTCGGCGTGGGCGCCCTCGCCCGGCTCGGGCACCACGATGTCGACCACGCCGAGCGCCAGCTGGTCGTCGGCCGACATCTTCATGGCGAGGGCGGCCGTGGCAGCCTCGTCGGCCGTCCGCCACAGGATCGCGGCGCAGCCCTCCGGGCTGATGACGGAGTAGACCGCGTTCTCGAGGGCGATGACCACGTCGCCGACGGCGATCGCGAGGGCCCCGCCGGAGCCACCCTCGCCGGTGATGACGGCGACGATCGGCGTCCGCAGCCGGGTCATGAGGGCGATCGACCGGGCGATCGCGTCGGCGATCCCGCGCTCTTCTGACTCCTGGTGCGGGTCCGCCCCCGGGACGTCGACGAAGGTCACGATCGGGAGGCCCAGCCGCTCGGCCAGCTCCATCACCCGCATCGCCTTGCGGTAGCCCTCCGGGTGCGGCATCCCGAAGTTGCGGCGGATGTTCTCGTCCGTGTCGGCGCCCTTCTGCTGGCCGACGAAGGCGATCCGCCGGCCGTCGATCCTGGCGAAGCCGGCGACGAGTGCCTCGTCGTCGCCGAACCCGCGGTCGCCATGGAGCTCGACGACGTCCTCGGCCATCAGGGCGAGGAGGTCCAGGGTCCGCGGGCGGCGGAGGTTGCGGGCGAGGAGGATCCGGTTCCAGTTCGCCGTCTTCGCGTCGACCGGCGCCTCGTCGGCCCCGTCCCGCGTCCGGCCCAGGAGACGGTCAACCATCGACGGCCTCGCGATCGGTGGTCCCCGCGGGGTCGGCGGTGCCCGCGGGGTCGGCGGTGCCCGCGGGGTCGGCGGTGCCCGCGGGGTCGGTGGTGCCCGCAGGGTCGGCGGTGAGCGCAGGGGCGGGGTTGCCCGCGGGGTCGGGGTTGCCCGCAGGGGCGGCAGTGCCTGCAGGGTCGGCGGGCTCGGCCGTTGCGCGCGATGCGGACGGCTTGGCCGCCGCGCGCGATGCGACCGGCTCGGCCGCCGGGGCCGGCGACGTGGACGCAGACGCGGCCGGCGCTGACGCCGCGACGCGGACCGACGGCGGCGGCGCCTCGGCGTGGTCGTTCTGCCCAGAGGTCGGGACGACCCTGTCGGCCAGGGACGAGAGGAAGCCGATCGGATCGAAGGCCTGCCTGGCTTCGGGCGCCACGCCGTTCGTGGAGGCCGAGACCGGGGCCAGATAGACGAGCAGGACTTCGATCTCGCGGCGAAGGTCACGGCGGTGGACGACGCGATCGACGAACCCGTGCTCGAACAGGAATTCCGAGCGCTGGAAGTTCTCGGGGAGCTCCGCCCCGGTCGTCCCGGCCGTGACCCGCGCGCCGGCGAATCCGATGAGGGCGTTCGGCTCGGCCAGGTTGACGTCGCCGAGGACCGCGTACGAGGCGAAGACCCCGCCGGTGGTCGGGTCGCTCATGATCGAGATGTAGGGGATGCCGGCGGAACGGAGCCGCTCCAGCGCGGCGCAGGTCTTGGCCAGCTGCATCAGGGCCAGCGTGCCCTCCTGCATCCGGGCGCCGCCCGAGGCGGAGACGACGATCAGCGGGATCCGCCCGGCGAGGGCCAGCTCCGCGGCCCGGGTCACTTTCTCGCCGACGACGGCGCCCATCGAGCCGCCCATGAACCCGAAATCCATCACGCAGATCGAGACGGGCCGGCCGTCGATCGTGCCGGTCCCGCGGACGGCGGCGTCGCGGAGGCCAGTCGCGACCTGGGCCGCGGCGATCCGGTCCGGGTAGGGTTTCTGGTCGACGAACCCGAGCGGGTCGACGCTCTGGAGGCCGGCGTCGAGCTCCCGGAAGCTGTCGCGGTCGAGGAGGCTGTCGAGCCGGGCCTGCGCCGAGAGCCGGAAGTGGTGGCCGCAGTTCGGGCAGACCCGGTCCGCCTTGTCGAGCTGCTTGTTGAAGAGCATCTCCGAGCAGGACGGGCACTTCGTCCAGAGATCGGGCGGGTAGGCGTCCTTGCGGGGTCGGAACGACGGGAGCTTGATCGGCATCGTCGGTCCCCTACGCCGGCCGGCCGCGCAGGCTGTGCGCGGCGCGGGCGGCGCGGCCCCTCGGGGAGAGGCCCCTCGGGGAGAGGCCCCGCGAACGGCGCCAGGCGACCCAGGCCGCCCCGGCCAGGCTGATCGCCGAGGCAGCGACCGCACCGCGGACGAGCAGCGGCCACGACATCAGGGCGGCGATGTCCTCCGCATCCGGGTCCGGGTCCGCAAGGGGGTCGAAGCCGGGCGGAAGCTCGGCCGGCCGAATCGGCAGGACCGTCACGCTGCCCTCGGCCCCCGCGGCTGCCGGCAGGCGCATCGCGGCGGCAGCCTCCGCCAGCCGCACCGCGAGCCGCTCCTCGAACCGGAACGACGGGTGGAAGCGGGGCAGATCGCGGGTCAGGCGCGCGGAGGCCAGGCGGACGGCGGCATCGAGGGCCGGCCCGGCCGTGCGCCCAGCCGGGCCCGGGACGGCGATGGGCCGCCCGGAGCGCGCCAGCTCACCGCTGGCGAGGAGGGCGTCGAGGTATCGATCGGTGACGAGGGCGTCGACCTCGGCGACGTCGCGACCGGCCAGGGTCACCGCCCGCCGTCCCGACCGCGGTGGCGGCGGTCGTCGCGACCGGCGCCACTCCCGTCGGCGGGGCCGGAAGTGCGGCTGCCGGCTCGTTCGCGCTCCCGACCCCGCAGGTCGCGGGCCACGGTTCGGAGGGCCCGGTGGATCAGGACCCGGACGGCGCCCTCGGACCGGCCGAGGACGCCGGCGATCTCCGACGTGCTCAGCTCGTCGACGAAGCGCAGGACGACCGCCCGGCGCCGATCGCCCGGCAACCGCCCGACCGCACGCCAGGCCGCGGCGGCCTCGTCTCGGTGGACCACGTCGCTCTCGACGTCCAGGGGATCGGCGACGATCGCCATCCCCGCGGTCGCATCATCGAGGGCGGTCGTCGGGTGGCGGCGCGCGGTCCGACGCTCGTTGGCGACGACGTTCCGGGCGATCCGGAAGAGCCAGACCTTGAAGGTCGAGGCGCCCTCACCGTCGGCGGGACGTGCTCGCTCGTCGAACCGATGCAGGTTGGCGAGCGCGGCGAGGAACGTCCGCTCGGTCGCGTCCTCGGCCGCGTGGTGATCGCCGAGCTCGTAGTAGGCAAAGCTGTACACGGGTGCCAGGTACCGCCGATAGAGGGCTTCGAACCGCTCCGGATCCCGGCGGGCCGCAACGACGAGCGGCCGATCGTGATCCAAGTGGGCGATCCGGGGCGCGGCCTCCTCTGCCGCTCCCGATCTCCAGAACACCGGCCGGGCCATGTCGTTACACCGCCCCGGCGGACGGAATACGGAGATGGACGATCTCGCCGGCGTGGACGGCGCGCTCCCGGCCCGCCTCGGGGCCGTCGAGCGCCTCGACCAGGATCGCCCCGGTCGCGCCGTTGACACCGTTCGCCCGGACGAGCTCGTGGGGCCCGCCCGGCGGCTCCAGCCGGACGATCCTGCCCGTCGCAACCTGGCGCTCGGCCCAGCCGGCCACGTCGAAGCGGCCGCCGCGGAGGGCCTCGAGCCGCGTCTCGAGGCGGGCGAGGAAGGCGTCGAGGAGGTCGCCTCGATCGATGGGGCGGCCCCGCGAGACCTCGCGGAGCGAGGTCATCGAGGTCGCCAGGTCGGCCGGGAAGGCCGAGGCCGGCCAGTCGGCGTTGACGCCGATGCCGACGATCGCCCTCGGGTCGGCCGTTCCAAGCCCCTCGGTCTCGCCGAGGATCCCGGCCAGCTTGCGGATCTCGAGCGGCCCCGCGAGGAGCGCGCGGGCGGCGGCCTCCCCTTGCTCGTCGCCCGCCGCCCAGGCTCCCGGGCCGGCAGCAACGACGACGAGATCGTTCGGCCACTTGAGCCGGATCGTGCCGCTCGCCAGGCCGGCCGCGTCCTCGGCCGCGTCGGCCATCGCCAGGGCCACGATCGCCGCGAGGCGCCAGGCCCGGTCCGGCGCGAGGTACCCGGGTCGGAAGCCGGCCGAGACGAGGAGGGCCGCGCCCGGCGGCGCGGACCAGGTCCGGCCACCGCGTCCGCGTCCCGCGACCTGCTCGTCGGCGACCGCGACCGCGACCTCATCGACCCCCGACGCCAGCCAGTCGCGGACGACGTCGTTCGTCGACCCGACACGCTCGAGACGCTCGAGGCGGGCGATGAACGGCGGCGTGGCCGTGGGCATGGGTTTCGTCGCCCGCCGTCAGCCGGCCGCCAGGCCGGTGGCAGCCGCGTCGACCGCGTCCGGCTTGGCCAGCTCGAATGCGCCGTGCAGGGCGGCCAGGGCCGTCGACAGCTCGTCCTCGGCGATCATGCAGGTGATCCGGACCTCCGAAGTCGAGATCATCTCGATGTTCACGCCGGCGTCGGCGAGGGTGCCGAACATCCGGGCGGCGTAGCCCGGGGCGTTATGGAGCCCGGCCCCGACGATCGAGACCTTCGCCACGGAGGCATCGGTGGTGATCTCGCGGGCGCCGAGCTCGCGGACCACGGGCTCGAGGACCTTCTTCGCCCGGCCCAGCTCGGCCCGGGGCACGGTGAAGGAGAGGTCCGTCGCGCCGCCGTGACCGACGTTCTGGACGATCATGTCGACGTTGATCCCGGCATCGGCGAGGGGCACGAAGACGCTCCTGGCGACGCCCGGCCGGTCGGGCACGGCCACGAGGGTGACCTTGGCGACGTTCCGGTCATGGGCCAGGCCGCGGACCTTGTTGCGCTGCTCCACGAGCGGATCCTCCCTGATCAGTGTCCCCGGCGCGTCCTCGAACGAGCTGAGGACCTCGATGACGACGTCGTTGACCCAGCCCAGCTCGACCGCCCGGACCTGCATCACCCCGGCGCCCTGGTGAGCCAGCTCGAGCATCTCCTCGTAGCCGATGACCGGCAGCTGCCGGGCCGCCGGGACGACCCGCGGGTCGGCGGTGTAGATGCCCCTGACGTCGGTGAAGATCTGGCAGCGGTCCGCCTTGAGGGCGGCCGCCAGGGCCACGGCGGTCGTGTCCGAGCCGCCGCGGCCGAGGGTCGTGATCTCGGCCTGGTCGGCCGCCGTCTCGCTCTGGCCCTGGAAGCCCGCGACGATGACGACATTGCCCCGCTCCAGCTCGGCCCGGATCCGGCGCGGCTCCACGTTCGCGATCCGGGCCCGGCCGTAGCGGCCGTCGGTGGTGATCCCGGCCTGGGGCCCCGTCAGCGAGATCGCGTCGACGTCGAGGGCGTGGAGGGCCATCGACACGAGCGTCGCGCTCTGGTGCTCGCCGGTGGCCAGGAGCATGTCCAGCTCCCGCTCGTCGGGCTCCTCGGTGATCGCGTGGGCCAGCGACAGCAGCTCGTCCGTGGCGTCGCCCATGGCCGAGACGACCACCACCAGGTCCGAGCCGGCGCTCCGTTCCCGCGCGATCCGGCGCGCGACGCGACGGATCCGGTCCGCGTTGGCCACGGAGGAGCCGCCGAACTTCTGGACCACGAGGGGGCGTTGCATCGGGCGGGCATTCTACCCGACCGCCTTCGCGGCCCAGTGCCTGCCGATCTCGTGTGACGTTCGCGGCCGATCTCCGGGCCGATCCTGACCATGTTCCGGGCCGGGCCGATCCCTGACCACGCTCCGGGACGGATCGCACGACCACGTTCCGGGCCGGGCCGATCCCCGGGCCGGGCCCTGACCAAGTTCCGGGCCGGGCCGGCGGCGTCGCCGTCAGACACAGCCTGCCGACGAATGAGCGCGACCAGACCCGACTTCGTGCGGCGCGGCGCACGAACCAGCGGGCGGTCGTGCGTGTTCGTCGCGATCGTGTGCCTCAGGGACACACCGTGCCGTGGCCAGCCCTCGCGGCGCGTTCTCGGCGAGGTCGCGGCGCGTTTGCGGCGAGTACTCGGCGCGTTCTCGGCGAGCCGCCGGCGGTCAAGTCCCGGCACGTGGTGTAACAGGGCGTCACCCTCGCGCCTCGTTCGTCAGCTTGCCATGAGCAGCCCGGGGCTCACCTCCTGGTGGTCGACGACGGCATCGATGAGGGCCATCGTCTCGGGCCGGAAGTAGCGCCGGCCGTCCTGCCACTCGTCGTCCTGCTCGGCGAGGACCATCCCGACGAGGCGGATGAGGCTGGCCCGGTTGGGGAAGATCCCGACGACCGCGGTCCGGCGCTTGATCTCCTTGTTGAGCCGTTCGAGCGGGTTCGTCGAGCGGATCTGGCGGCGGTGGCTGTCGGGGAAGGTGAAATGGGCCAGGAGGTCCGGCTCGGCGTCGGCCAGCAGCTCGGCGACCGCCGGAAAGCGTGGCCGGATGCTCTCGATGACGCGACCCGACTGCTCCCGCGCCGAGCGCTCGTCGGGCTGCTCGAAGATCGAGCGGATGGCCGACGCGACCATGCTCCGGGCATGGCGCGGGACGAGATCCTGAGCGTTCCGTGTGCAGTGCACCCGGCAGCGCTGCCAGGCCGCGCCGAGGAGCTGCTCGCGGACCGCCTTGACCAGACCGCGGTGATCGTCGCTGATGACCAGCCGAACGCCCGAGAGGCCGCGCTCCACGAGTGAGCGGATGAAGGCCGGCCAGGCCGAGCCCTCGTCGTTGCCGGCGGCGAGCTCGAGGCCGAGGATCCGACGCTCGCCGCTGTGGGCGACACCGGTCGCCACGAGCGCCGCCATCGACACGACCCGGCCTCCCTCGCGGACCTTGACGTACGTGGCATCGAGCCACAGGTACGGGTACGTCTCGTCGGCGAGCGAGCGCGAGCGGAAGGCCGCGACCTCGGCGTCGAGGGCGGCGCAGATCCGGCTGACCTCGCTCTTGCTGATCGAGGCGATGCCGAGGGCGTCGACGAGATCCTCGACACGGCGGGTCGAGACACCCAGGACGTACGCCTCCTGGACGACCGCCAGAAGCGCTCGCTCGGCCCGCCGGCGGGGCTCCAGCAGCGACGGGAAGTACGACCCGTCGCGGACCCGCGGGATCGACAGCTCGAGCGTGCCGACCCGAGTGTCCCAGCGCCGGTCGCGGTACCCGTTGCGGTTGGTCAAGCGACGCTCCGGGTCGCGCTCGCCCTTGGCCACGCCGGTGAGCTCGGTCACCTCGGCCTCCATGACCGCCTGGGCCAACACCCGCACGCCCTCCCGCAGGAAGTCGACGTCGCCGTCCGCGATCGCCTTGCGCACCGTCTCGAGCACGGCCATCCTGTCCTCGGCCACTGCGGCCTCCCTTCGTGTCGTCGGTTGCTACTCCAACGACGCGAGGATGACGCGGTGGCCGCATCCGTTGTCGGCCGGTCCGCTGTTACACCAAGTCTGGGGACTCAACCCCGCCGGCGGCGTCGCCGTCAGACACAGCCTGCCGACGAATGAGCGCGACCAGACCCGACTTCGTGCGGCGCGGCGCACGAACCAGCGGGCGGTCGTGCGTGTTCGTCGCGATCGTGTGCCTCAGGGACACAGTGGCCCGGCCGCGCTCGCGAGATCCTGAATGGCAACCTCCGGCGCACGCTCGCCGGCCGCCCGCATCGGCACGCTCGCCGGCCGCCCGCATCGGCTTGCCGGCCGCCCGCATCGGCTCGCCGGCCGCCCGCATCGGCACGCTGGCCAGCCCCATCGGCTCGCCGGCCGCCCACATCGCTCGCCGGCCGCCCGCATCGGCACGCTAGCCGCCCGCATCGGCACGCTAGCCGCCCGCATTGGCAAGCTGGCCGCCCGCATCGGCACGCCGGCCGCCCGCCTCGGCGCGCTGGCCAGCCCCATCGGCTCGCCGGCCGCCCGCCTCGGCACGCTGGCCGCCCGCATCGCCCCCAACCATGCTCGGCGCGGCACAATGAGGTCGATGCCGTCGTCCCCCTTCCACTCCCGGCCGTGGCAGTCGCGCGAGGACACGCGCCTGCTCCAGGACCTCGTGCGCGACCGCCTCGAGCATGACTGGCCGGCAGTCCGCCTCCACCCTGGGGATGTCGACTGGTGGGCCGTCGGGACGTTCGGGCGCGTTCCCGGGATGGAGGAACGGGTTCGCCTCTGGTTCCCGGGTGACGCGGAGCAGCCCCTCGCCTACGGCTGGTTCTCGCCGCCGTCGGACCTCGACCTCATCGCCTCACCGCGCCTCACGAGGGACCGGGCCGTGCTGGTCGACGAGGTCGTGACCTGGGCGGACGGGCAGCGGCTCCGCTTCGGAGACGGCGGCACGGCGCCGCTTCGAGCCTGGGCCAGTGCCCTCGACCGGGCCGTCGTCGCGGCGCTCGAGGCCACCGGCCTCGTCGCCGAGGACAAGCCCGGGTATGTCCACTTCACGGCCGATCTCTCGATCGCCGACCGGTGGCCGGCATCGACGCTGCCCGTGGGCCTGGCCCTCCGCCCGCTTGATCCGGACGTCGACCTCGCCTCCCGCGTCGAATGTGGACGGGCGGCATTCACCACCTCCACGATGACCGAGGATCGATATCTGTCCACGTTCGAATGCTGGCTCTACCGGCCCGACCTGGATCGCGTCGCCGTCACCGGCGACGGCCGGGTCGTCGCCTTCGCCCTTGGCTGGCTCGATCCGGTGACGGCGAGCGTCGAGCTCGAGCCGGTCGGCGTCCATCCCGAGTTCCACCGCCGCGGGCTCGGAGCCGCCGTCTGCCGCGACACGCTGCGCGTCGCCCGGGAGCTTGGCGCCCGCCGGGCGATGATCGCCGCCGAGCGCAGCAACCCGGGGGCAGTGGGCCTGTATGCCAGCCTCGGGCTCACCACGAGCGTCGACATCGTCCCCTACGCGCGCCCGAGCCGCGGCGCCGAGTCCGGCGAGCCGGCACCCTCGCATCACTAGAGGCCAGGAGGAGGTCGCACCATGTGCTTCGACACGGACAGCCGCCCGCCCGTCCCGCCGATCGCGGGAGGCGCGCTCGATGCCGGCCCGCTCACCCTGACCTCGGAGGACGGCACGCCGTTCAACGCGTTCCGGGCCGTCGCCGCCGAGCCGTCCGGGGCCGGCATCCTGGTCCTGCCCGACGTCCGGGGCCTGAACCCCTACTACGAGGAGCTTGCCCTTCGATTCGCGGAGCACGGCATCGATGCCCTGGCGATCGACTACTTCGGCCGGACGGCCGGCGTCGGCAAGCGGTCGCCGGACTTCGAGCATGCGCCGCACGTCACGCAGGTTCGGTGGGAGACCCTCAGCGGCGACATCAGGACCGGGATCGCGACGCTTCGCTCGACCGAATGGGCGAACGGCCGAGCCCCGGCGAGCGTCTTCGCAACGGGGTTCTGCATCGGTGGCCGGATCACCTTCCTGACCGGGACGCTCGGCCTGGCCCTGGCCGGGGTCATCGGCTTCTACGGCTGGCCTGCGGGCCCGCATCGCACGGGGATGCCCGCGCCGGTCGATCTCGCCGGCTCGCTCACCTCACCGGTCCTGGCGATCTACGGCGGTGCCGACGAGGCGATCACGCCCGAGATCCGAGCGACGTTCGATCGAGCCCTCGACGCGGCCGGCGTCGAGCACCGGACGATCGTCTACCCGGACGCGCCGCACTCGTTCTTCGACAGGAAGGCGACCGAGTTCGCGGCCGCCTCGGCGGCGGCCTGGGAAGAGACGCTCGGGTTCATCCGGGCCCACGCTGCCTGACGCGGCGACCGAAGCCGGCCGGCACTGGTCAGGCTGGGGCTTGCCTGGGGCAGGTCACGCGGGGTCATAGCCGGAGTGATCACGCGGGGTCATGGCCGGAGTGATCACGCGGGGTCATGGCCGGAGTGGTCACGCGGGGTCACGGCCGGAGTGGTCACGCGGGGCAATGCCGGAGTGGTCACGCGGGGTCATGGCCGGAGTGGTCACGCGGCGTTCGCGGGCCCGTCCCATCTGGCCGCGCTCAGCGCTTGGCGAGGTTCCAGCCGACGATGAGGACCACCACGATGACCACAGCCGGCAGCCACAGGCCGGGCAGGATCAATTCGAAGACGCCGACGATGCCCTGGACCGCCGCCCCGAACGCGCGGACGGCATCGCTGAAGAGGCCGACGATCGCGTTGGCGAGCGATTGGAGGAGCCCCCCGATCCCTTCCACCGGCCAAGTGTCCGCGATCCGTCAACGGGGCGTGGGCGCGGGCATCCGGCGGGCGAGACCCGCCGGCTCCGCCGCGAACGTGCCCAGAGCACGCCACGACACTTGTGTCACTGAGGCACACGATCGAGACGAACACACAGGACACGCCCCCGGTTCTTGCAACGCGCAGCACGAACTCGGGTCTGGCCGCGCTCATTGGTAGACAGGCTGTGTCTGTCAGCGACGCCGGCGGGGTCCGGAGTGGAGGCGGCCGGAGTGGAGGCGGTCGGCGGCGGCCAGCGGCGTCCGGCGGGGAGGCGGTCAGCCGCGGCCGGCGGGGTCCGGAGTGGAGGCGGCAGCGGCGTCCGGAGTGGAGGCGGTCAGCGCTCCGGGATCACCTTCGCGCCGGCGTTCCGTGGGGAGAGGACCTCGACCCGGCCGGGGAGGTCCGTGTCCGCCGCCGCCGCCCGGAAGGCGGATTCGATGCTGGCCACGCCCGAGACCGTGTCGGTGAAGGCGACGATCGACGAGCCGGCACCGGCGAGACAGGCACCCAGCGCTCCCGCTTGCCGCGCGTCGTCGACGAGGCGAGGCAGCTGCGGATAGATGGCCGCGCGGTATGGCTCGTGGAGTCGATCCTGCGTCAGCAGGCCGAGGACGTCGCGCCGGCCGGTGGCGATCCCGGCGACACCGAACGCGACCCGCCCGAGGTTCGCGACCACGTCGGGGCGGGGGACCTTGGCCGGCAGGACCTTGCGCATGTCGCTCGTCGCGAGGCGGAGCTCAGGGACGAAGATCACCGCCCGGATCCCACGGGGCACGTCGAGCCGGATCGCCTCGACGTCGTCGCCGACCTGGACAGAGGCCACGAATCCGCCGAGCAGCGCCCCCGCGGCGTTGTCCGGGTGGCCCTCGATCTGGGTCGCCAGGCGGAGCAGGTCGGCGGGTGCCAGAGCGTCTCCGAGGAGCGCGTTCGCGGCGAGGAGGCCGCCGACGGTCGCGGCGGCGCTCGAGCCGAGGCCGCGGGCGAGCGGGATCTTGTTGCTCATCTCGAGCCGCCAGGTCGCCCCCTCGGGCAGGTCACCGCGTGCCTCCCGGATCGCGGCCTCCACACCCTGGACGAACCGGTTGCTGCCGTCCGAGGGGAGCTCGCCCTCGCCCTCGCCCTCGACCTCCAGCTCGATGCCGCCCCGGCTCCAGGTCCGGACCTCGAGGCGGACCCGGTTCACGAGCTCGATCGCCATCGCGAGGCAGTCGTAGCCGGCACCGAGGTTCGCGATCGTCGCCGGGACCTCGACGGTCACCTGCCGCCCGTCGAGCTCGGCGAGCCAGTTGGTCACCATCCAAGCACCTCCCGAACCGCGTCCGCGGTCGCCCCGGATTCGAGGATGGCCCGGCCGGCCTGCGCCTCGGCCGTGCCGGGGTCCTTGAGCCCGGTGCCGGTCAGCACCGCGACGATGAGGGTATCGGGGTCGAGCTCCCCGGCGCGGGCAAGCTTCGCGACGCCGGCGAGGCTCGCCGCGGACGCCGGCTCGCAGAAGATCCCCTCGAGCGCGGCGACGTCGCGGTAGGCCGCGAGGATCTCGTCGTCCGTCACCGCCCGAATGCTGCCGCCGGACTCGTCGCGGGCCGCGGTCGCCAGCGCCCACGACGCCGGGTTGCCGATCCGGATCGCCGTCGCGATCGTCTCGGGCCGTTCCACGGGGCGGCCGAGGACGATCGGCGCCGCCCCCGCTGCCTGGAAGCCGAGCATCCGCGGCCGGCGTTCGACGATGCCGGCCCTCGCGTAGTCGGTGAAGCCGGCCCAGTAGGCGCTGATGTTGCCGGCGTTGCCGACCGGAATCGCGAGCACGTCGGGGGCCCGGCCGAGGTCGTCGCAGACCTCGAACGCCGCGGTCTTCTGGCCGGCCAGCCGATGCGGATTGATCGAGTTCACGAGCGTGCTCGGGTGATCGCGTTGACCGGCGAGGTCGCGGACGATCGCCAGGGCCGCATCGAAGTTGCCCTCGATGGCGACGACCCTGGCCCCGGCGACGAGCGCCTGGAGGAGCTTGCCGAGGGCGATCGCGCCCTTCGGCAGGATGACCGCGACCTCCAGGCCGGCCGCGGCGCCGTAGGCCGCCGCCGACGCGGAGGTGTTCCCGGTCGAGGCGCAGACCACGGACCCCGCCCCGGCCTCGATCGCCTTGGCGACGGCCAGGACCATGCCGCGATCCTTGAACGAGCCGGTGGGGTTCGTGCCCTCGACCTTGGCGTGGAGATTGTTGAGACCCAGCTGCTCGCCGAACCGGCGGAGGTGGACGAGCGGCGTGGCGCCCTCACCGAGCGAAAGGTCTGGCGTGGCGTCGGTCACGGGCAGCCAGGCCCGGTAGCGATCCAGGAGGCGGGGCCGCGGCTCGAGTGGCGTGAACGTCATCGGGGGCAGATCATCGGATGACGGGATAGGCCAGGCCGGACGGCGCCGTGAATGCCTCGTCCCTGGCCAGGGCGAGGACCCTGCCGCGGCCGGCCTCGGGCAGGCCAGCCCAGGTGCTGCCGCCGCCGCGGGCGATCGCGACCACGTCGCCGAGGACCGCGGACGCGGTCGCCGGGCCGCCGGCACCGGGACCGTTGAAGCCGACGCGACCGAGCGGCGTCGCGTCGATCTCGATGGCGTTCGTGACCCCGCCGATCCAGGCCAGCTCGGACCACCGGGACAGGGCGACGCACGAGACGGCGGCCCGAATCGTGTCGGGGGCGGCCTCCGCTTCGCGACTCGCTTCGGCGACGAGCTTGATCGCCAGGCCGGCCTCCGTCGCGGCCGCGAGATCCTCCTGCGTCACGCCGGTGATTCCGGGCGGCGCGCCGTCGTTCCGATTCGGGACGCTCGCCGGATCGAGCCAGGCGCCGAAGGCGAGGCGGGCGAGGATCACGAGCTTGTTGACCGCGTCGAGGCCCTCGAGGTCGGCCCTCGGATCCGTCTCCGCGTACCCCTCCCGCTGGGCCGCGGCCAGGGCGTCGGTGTACGAGGCGCCGTCATCCATCGCGTCCAGGATGTAGTTCGTCGTGCCGTTGACGATCCCCCGGATCGTCTCGATGCGGTTGACGGTGAGGTCCGTCGCGATCGGGTCGAGGACGGGGATCCCGCCGCCGACGGACGCCTCGAAGCGAAGGGCCGCCCCGGCCCGGCGGGCGGTTGCCTCGAGCTCGGGTCCGTGGTGGGCCAGGACGTGCTTGTTGGCGGTAACGACCGCCTTGCCGGCCGACAGCGCCGCCTCGATCAGGGTCCGGGCCGGCTCGTCCCCGCCCATGAGCTCGACGACGACGTCGGTCTCGGCCGCGGCGATGAGATGGGCGGGAGCATCGGTGAGGAGCGCCTCGGGGATCCCGGCGGCCGCCGCCTTCCCGAGGTCGCGAACGGCCACGCCGGTGAGGTCGAGCGGCGCCCCATCGGCCGCGCGGAGCGACTCGGGTCGCTCGAGCAGGGCGCGGACCACCTCGCGACCCACGGTCCCCGCCCCGAGCACGACGACGCGCAGCGACGCGGTCACGGGCACGGGAGTGCGAGCGGGGGGAGCATCGCTGGAATGGTAGCGGGCGGGGGTCTCCACGGGATCGCCCGGGTCCCGGCGGGCCGCGAGAACGGCCGGGCCGCCGACCGCGAGAACGCCACGGGGTCGCCGGCCTACGAGAACGGCCGGGTCGCCGGCCGCGAGAACGCCACGGGGTCGCGGCGGGCCGCGAGAACGGCCGGGCCGCCGACCGCGAGAACGCCACGGGGTCGCCGGCCTACGAGAACGGCCGGGTCGCCGGCCTACGCGACGGGGCCGCCGGCCTACGAGAACGGCCGGGTCGCCGGCCGCGAGAACGCGACAGGGTCGGCGGCCTACGAGAACGGCCGGGCCGCCGGCCTACGCGACGGGGCCGCCGAGCAGCCGGCCGATCAGGTACCCAGCGAGCGCCGACACGAGCCCGATCGCGACCATCTCCACGGCGGCGCGGAGCGAACGGCCGCCCGTGGTCCGGGCGCGCTCGACCCCGGCGACGGCAAGGACGACGGCGGCCGCCCCGAGGGCGACGGCCGGCGCGACCGAGATCGGGAGGAGGACGAACGGCAGGAGCGGGACCGATGAGCCCAGGGCGGTCGAGAGGCCGACGACCGCGGCCGCTCGGACGGGCCGCGTCTCGCGGACCGGCGCCAGGGCCGTCCGCATCACCTCGACCTGCTCGCGCCAAACGTCGGCTTCGGCATCGGCCTCCCGGGCCACGATCGCCACGACGGTCTCGTCCAGGCCGGCCCGCGCCAGCCGCTGGCGGCGAGCCACGGTGCGGGTCCGGGCCAGCGCCTCGCGACGCTCGTCGAGGCTTCGCCGCATGGTCGCCCCGAGCTGCCGCTCGGCGCCCGTCGCGGTAAAGGCGACACCGGCCATCGCGATCGATTCGGCGAGGAGCGCCGCCAGGCCGGCGGTGACGACGACGCGGGCCGAGCCGGTCGCGACCGCCATCCCGAGGACGAGCCCGAGGACGTTCACGAGGCCGTCCTGGCCGCCCAGGATCACGTCACGGATGAGGGCCGCACCGCGCGCGGACCGCGGCGCCTCGGCCGCGTCTGCGATCGGAACGATCACCGCGGATTCGGAGGGATCGGCGGAGGCGTCGGTGGTGGTGCTCGATGTCCCGGGGGCGCTCGGGAGCCCGGGGGCGCTGGCAACGGCCATAGCCCCATCCTCGGTGACTCACCCTGCACGGGCACCGGCCGACCGGCCCGGAGGGCGGGGCCATCCGGCCTCATGACGTCGGCTACACTCGGCCGACGATGACCAGCCCGACAACGGCAGCGCCGGCCGCCCCGCCGTCGACCGCCCTCCGGACGTTCAGCGGCATCCAGCCGTCCGGGGTCGCCCACCTCGGCAACGACCTCGGCGCGATCCGGAACTACGTCCGGCTCCAGGACGAGTACGAGGCGATCTACTGCATCGTCGACTACCACGCCCTGACCAGCACGCACGACCCCGAGATCCTGCGGGCGCGGACCCGGGACATGGCCGCCTCGCTACTGGCCCTGGGCCTCGACCCTGAGCGCTGCACCCTCTTCGTCCAGAGCCACCGCCCGGAGCACACGGAGCTGGCGTGGCTGCTCGCGACGGTCACGCCGGTGAGCTGGCTCGAGCGGACCCCGACGTACAAGGAGAAGGTCCAACAGCAGCCCGACGACGTGAACCACGGCCTCCTGACCTACCCCGTCCTCCAGGCGGCCGACATCATCATCTACAAGGCCACGCTCGTCCCGGTCGGACGCGACCAGGCCGCCCACCTCGAGCTGTCGCGGGAGATTGCCCGGGCCTTCAACCGCCGTTACGGCGAGACCTTTCCCGAGCCCCAGGCGGTCTTCACCGACGCACCGACCGTCCTCGGGACGGACGGCGTGCGGAAGATGAGCAAATCGGTCGGCAACACGATCGACATCCTGGCCGAGCCGGACGTGATCCGCCGCCAGGTGATGTCGATGGTCACCGACACCCAGCGGATCCTGCGGACGGACCCCGGCCGGCCCGAGGTCTGCAACGTCTGCCAGCTCCACCGTTTCTTCGGCCTCGACTACCTCGAGGTCCAGGAGGGTGAGCGGACCGCCCGAACCGGCTGCGTCGACACGAAGAAGCTGCTGGCCGACCGGATCGTCCGCCACTACGCGCCGGCCCGGGAGCGGTACATGGAGCTGGTGGCGAACCCGGCCGAGATCGACGGCATCCTCGAGGCCGGGGCGGATCGCCTGAGGCCGATCGCGTCGGCGACGATGGACGAGGTCCGGACGAAGATGGGGCTCCGATAGGCCGGTCGAGGACGAGGAGACGGGCGGGATGTCGAACGAGCTGGAGCCGTGACCTTCGAGCTGACACCGCGGGAGCGCCGCTGGCTCGACATCGTCCTGTTCCTGTCCGCCGTCGCCCTGGGGTTCGTGATCCTCGGCTACCTGGCGAACCTCCTGGCCGCGTTCGGCGACCTCATCCTCGTCTTCTTCCTGGCCTGGCTCCTGGCCTTCATCCTCACCCCGCTGGTGACGCGGGTCGCGACGATCCCGTTCCTGTCGCGGAGCGGCGCGGTCTTCATCGTCTACCTGCTGCTCTTCGGCGGGCTGGTCATCCTGGTCGTCGCCGTGGCCGGCGCGCTCGCCAGCTCGGTCGAGAACTTCATCGCCAGCGTTCCGACCCTCCGCCAGGACCTGCCGGGGATCCTCGCGCCGTGGCAGGACCGGCTCAACGGCCTCGGCTTCACCGACGTCGACCTCGCAGCCCAGGCCCGGACCTTCCTCGACAACCTGAACCGCTACGCGACGCAGCTGGCCGGGCCGCTCCAGCAGGTCGCGGTGGCCAGCTTCGGCGCGATCGCCAATCTGCTCCTGATCGTGATCCTGTCCCTGTACATGGTCGCCGACCGCGACCGGCTCATGGCCTCGGTCTTCCGGCTCGTGCCGCCCCAGTACAAGGAGGAATCCCGGGTCGTCGAGGTCAGCGTCGCCCGGTCGTTCGGGGGCTTCCTTCGCGGTCAGGCGATCCTGGGCCTCGTCTACGCGGCCGTCGCCGCCCTCGCCAGCGCGGTCTTCGGCCTGACCTTCATGGCCGGGACCTCGGCCGCGGCCGGGCTGCTCATGGCGGTCCCGTTCTTCGGGCCGTTCGTCGCCTGGGCCCCGCCTGTCCTCGCCTCGATCCTCACCAAGCCGGAGGCGACGCTGGGCACGGTCGTGGTCATGGCCGCCGGCTGGCTCGTGGTCATGAACGTCCTCCAGCCGCGCCTCATGGCCCAGGCCCTCCGGATCCACCCGATCATCGTCCTGGGCTCGGTCCTCGTCGGGGGCAAGATCGCCGGGATCAGCGGGGCGATCTTCGGGATCCCGATCGCGGCGGTCCTCTCGGCCTTCTTCCTCCACGCTCTCGGCCGGACGGTCGACAGCGGCCCGGTGGCGACGCGCGCGGCCCAGCGGCTGCAGCAACGCGAGGGCCGCGCGATACGGATCCCGAGGGAGCCGGATCCGGCGACGGACCTCGACGTGGAGGCCGAAGGCGAGGTCGAGGACTCGCCGGACGCGGGCTCACCGGCCGAGGCCGGCTGACCCGCAGCGGCGACGGCCCGACGACCACGTTGTCGAAGTGCGGGGTGGATCAGCCGGGCTCGACTGACTCGACGGCTCGCCCGACGGGCGGGTCCAGGGCGCGTTGCAGACCGAACCGCCGCGAGACGATGGCCTCGATCGGACCTGCCAGGGCCCACGACGCTTCGGCGAGCTGGGGGTTGATCAGCGCGACCGGGATCGACAGGGCGAACACGAGCGGCACGCTCAGCGCTCGATAGGTCAGGTGGCGCGCCAGCTCAGGAGTCACGGTCGGGCGGGCGAGGCCGGCGACCTGGGCGGCGTAGACCCAGACGAGGGCCGACAGCAACCCCGTCGTCGCCACGAATCCGGCATACAGGATCGCGGCCGAAGCTAGGCCGGCATGGCTCGCCACCACCGAGGTCGGGAACGGCAGCAGCGCGACGAACAGGAGGAAGGCGAAGTTCAACCAGACCAGCTGGGCGTTGGCCCCGATGAGGACGCGAAACGTCCGGTAATGCCCGAGCCAGAACGCGGCGATGACGATGAAGCTGATCACGAACGCGAACACCTGGGGGGCCAGGTGGCCGAGCGCCGCCACCAGGGCCGCGTCCGAGGCGAAGACATCTCCGTCGGGGAGGTGGACGTTCAGGGCCAGGAGCGTGATCGCGATCGCGAAGACGGCATCCGAGAAGAAGACGATCCGATCCAGCGTGAACCCTCGAGGCCCATCGGCCGGACCGCGCCCCGTCGCCCTTGGACTCGCGACTCGCCGTGCCATGGCCGGATCATTCACATGGCTGGCCACGCGTTCATGGGCCGAACGGCGTGACTTTCCGGGACGGGCGGCTGGCGGCCGTGCTCGCAGGGGCTCCACGCTCGAGCTCGCCGGGGCTCCACGCTCGTGGGAGTTGCGGTTCCGTCATGAATGAGCGTGGCCAACCCCGAGATCGCGCAGCAATCTGCTCGAAGTCGCGACCCATCGTGCTCGTTCGTTCGAAACACGCTCCCCAGCCTGGCGCCTTCGGGGTACGGGTGTTGGTCGCTGCCCGACGCCCTCGTCTACCGCCGCTTCCTGAGGTCGGACAGGATCTCGCGCGCGGCGTTCTGGCCGGGTCCGCCCGTGATGCCGCCGCCGGGATGGGCACCCGAGCCGCAGAGGTAGAGGCCGTCGATGCCGCCGATCCGGTAGCGGCCGTGGCCGAGCATCGGGCGCCAGGCGTAGAACTGGTCGAGGCCGGGCTCCGCGTGGAGCGGGTGGCCGCCGGTCAGGCCGTAGTCACGTTCGAGGTCAACGGGCGTCAGGACCTGCCGATGCGTGACCAGCCTGCCGATCCCGGGCGCGACCGATTCCAGGGTCGCGACGACGGCGTCGCCGAGCGCCTCGGCCGAGCCACGCCAGTCGCCGTCGCGGAGCGTGTACGGCGCGTACTGGGCGATGACGCTCATGACGTGCGAGCCAGGTTCGGCACCCTCGACGAGGAGCGGGTCCACGAGCGACGGGATCGTCGCCTCGAGGATCGGCGCCTCGCTGAACCGGCCGTACTTCGAGGCGTCGAAGGCGCGCTCCATGGCATCGATGCCCGGGGCGACGACGATCCGCCCCCGGAGCAGCCGCTCGTCGTCGCCGGCCGCGGCCGGGAAGACCGGCAGCTTCCCGAGGGCGAGGTTGACCTTCGCCACGACCCCCGGCGTTCGGATGTTGCCGGCCCGCCAGCCGAGGCTGGGCCCGAGCGCGACGGGGTCGATCAGGTCAACCAGCGTCCGCTTCGGATCGGCTCCCGAGACGACCGCTCGCGCTCCGATCTCCTCGCCCGATGCCAGGACCACGCCCGTGGCCCGCCCGTCCCGGGCGGTGATCGCCACGACCTCGGCGCTGGTCCGGATCTCGGCGCCCCGAGCCTGCGCCGCCGATGCGAGTGCGACCGAGAGCGCTCCCGGTCCGCCCCGCGCGAACACCGAGTCCCCGCTGGCACCGCCATCGTTGCCGGCGGCGTCCGTGAGGAGCACGGCTGCCGTGCCGGCTGACCACGGTCCGACGGCGCAGTACCGAACGCCGCGCCAGGCGACGGCGGCCCGGATCGCGTCGGTCTCGAAGGCCTCGGCCACGAAGTCGGCGACGGCCATCGGCAGGACGCGCAGGATCGTCCGCGAATCGGCCTTGCCGAGGCCGCGGAACGTCCGGCCGAGCTTGAGGCCCGTCAGCGCGTCGGCGAGTCCCGGCGCCTCGATGTCCGGCGGCGTCGAGCGCCCCAGCTCGTCGAGGAAGCGCCCCAGCGACCGCACGAGGCGATCGAAGGCCGGATACGCGTCGGCGTCGGCGGCGGAGATCGGCCGGAGGCCGTCGGCCGTGCGGGCGATGTCATCCCACAGGGTCACCGCCCGTCCCTCGGGGCCGGGTGCGAACACCCGGACATCGGGGGCGAGCAACGCCAGCCCGTGCGCCTTGAGGTCGAGGTCGCGGTGGACGGACGGCCGCAGCCGCCCGACCGTGTGGGCCAGCGTCGGGACGCGGAAGCCCTTCGCCAGCTCGGACGTGTCGGCCGCGCCGCCGATCCGGTCGCGCCGCTCCAGGACGAGGGTCCGGAGACCACCCTTCGCGAGGTAGGCCGCGGTGACGAGGGCGTTGTGGCCGCCGCCGACGATCACGGCGTCCCAGGAGCGGCCCACGCCCGGCCCGGGCTTCGACACCGCGCCCGCCATCAGGCCACCCGCCTCCCGCGCGACCGGAGCAGCTCCATCGCCGCGATCCGGCCGTTGGCGCCCATGATCCCGCCGCCCGGGTGGGTCGCCGAGCCGCACAGCCACAGGTCGCGAACGGGGGTCTTGAAGCGGGCCCAGCCGGGCACCGGCCGGCTGAAGAAGAGCTGCTCGAGGGAGAGCTCGCCCTGGAAGATGTTGCCCTCCGACAGCCCGGTCGTCCGCTCGATGTCGAGCGGCGTCTGGACGTTGCGATGGAGGATCTTCGAGGGCAGGTCCGGGGCGAACTCCGCGATCCGGTTGACGACCGCGTCGCCGAACGCCTCGCGGTTGTCGTCCCACGACCCGAGCGCCGGGTCGAGGTGGTACGGCGCGTACTGGACGAAGCAGCTCATGACGTGCTTGCCCGGCGGCGCCATCGACGGGTCGACGAGGGTCGGGATGATGACGTCGACGTACGGCCGGCGGCTCCAGTGGCCGTACTTGGCGTCGTCGTAGGCCTGCTCCATCTCGTCGACCGAAGGGCTGATCGAGATCGCGCCCCGGAGGTGCTCGCCGGGCCCGGGCAGGCAGGTGAACGAGGGCAGGCCAGCGAGGGCAAGGTTGACCTTGCCCGACGAGCCCCGGAACTTGAATCGCAGGACCTCGGCCAAGAAATCGGGGTCGAGGATGCCCGGTTCCAGGAGGTCGATGAACGTCCGGCGGCTGTCGACCGACGACAGGACCGCGCCGGCCTCGATCTCCTCGCCGTCCTCGAGGACGACGCCTCGAGCCCGTCGACCGCGGGTCAGGATCCGGGCAACGGGCGCCTCGGTCCGGATCTCGGCCCCCTGGGCCCGGGCGGCATTGCCGATCGCCTCGGAGATGCCGCCGGTGCCGCCCTTCGGGATGCCCCAGGCCCGGAATGCCCCGTCGATCTCGCCCATGTAGTGGTGGAGCAGGACGTAGGCCGTGCCGGGGCTCCTGATCCCCTGGTACGTCCCGATGATCCCCGACGCCGACATCGTGGCCTTGAGCGGATCGGTCTCGAACCACTGACCCAGGAAGTCGGCTGCCGACATCGTCATGAGCTGGACGAAGACCGCCTGCTGCCGTTCGGTGAGCTTCTGGAACGCGCGGAGGAGGCCGGTCAGCGGCAGAAACGGCCGCGGATCGTTCGAAGCCGGATCGGGCGGCACCATCGACAGGATCGGCTTGATGAAGCGGGCCATGTCGACCATGAGCTGGCCGTATTCCTCGTAGGCCTCGGCGTCGATCTTCGACCAGCGGCGGAGCTCGCGGATCGTTCGGCCGTGGTCGTTGACCCGCCACAGGTAGTCGCCGGTACCGATCGGTTCGCCGGCCGCGTCCTTCGGTGCCGGCCGGCCCTCGCCCGGCCGGAGCGGGGTGAACGTGCCATCGAGGGGCAGGATGTCCAGGCCGTGCTTCGGGAGCTCGAGCTCGCGGATGATCTCGGGCCGCAGGAGCGAGACGACGTAGCTGAAGACCGAGAACCGGAAGCCCGGGAAGATCTCCTCGGTCACGGCGGCCCCGCCGAGCACGTGGCGCTGTTCGAGGACGAGCGTCTCCATGCCGGCGCGGGCGAGGTACGCGGCCGCGATCAGGCCGTTGTGGCCGCCGCCGATGATCACCGCGTCGTAGCGCTGCGCCAACGCGTCTCCCTCGCTCCGGCGCTGGGACGGCGCCGCCTGTCCGGCCTGCATCGACTTCATGCAGTCTACCGGCCGCTCCGCCCGGCCGCGCCGGCCGGTCCTCGCCCGGTCCCGGGAGCCTCGCGGAGGCAAGGCGCGGCGCGCGGTACCCTCCGCGGATGAGCGATCGAGCAAAGCTTCTCAATCAGACCGCGGCCATCGCGGCCGACTTCCTGGCAGGCCTGCCGGACCGGCCCGTCCGGGCGACCGCGACCCGCGACGAGCTGGTCGCTGCCCTCGGCGGTCCCCTGCCCGACCCGGGCGAGGCGCCCGGCGAGGTCGTCGCCGACCTTGCCCGCGCCGCGGATCCCGGCCTCGTGGCGAGCGCCGGACCACGGTACTTCGGCTTCGTCGTCGGCGGCGGCCTGCCGGCGGCGCTGGCGGCCGACTGGCTGACATCGGCCTGGGACCAGAACGGCTTCGCCTACGTGCTGTCGCCGGCCGCGGCCGTCGTGGAGGAGACCGCGGCGGCCTGGCTGCTCGAGCTCTTCGGGCTGCCGCCAGACTGCTCAGTCGGGTTCTCGACGGGCGTCACGATGTCCTCGTTCATCGGGCTCGCGGCGGGTCGGCACCGGATCCTCGAGCGGGCCGGAGTCATCGTCGAGGACGAGGGGCTGGCCGCCGCGCCGGAGATCGCGGTCGTCGCCGGGGCCGAGGCCCACGCGACGGTCTCCGCGTCGCTCCAGATGCTCGGTCTCGGCAAGAAACGGGTCCACCGGGTCGAGGTCGACGGCCAGGGCCGGATGCGCGCCGATGCGCTTCGGGCGACGCTCGCCGGCCTCCGCGACCGGCCGGTCCTCGTCTGCGCCCAGGCCGGCAACGTGAACACCGGCTCCTTCGATCCCCTGCCCGAGATCGTCGCGGCCGTCCGCGAGCTGCCGAACGCCTGGCTCCACGTCGATGGAGCGTTCGGGCTGTGGGCCGCCGCGGCGCCGTCGCTCCGGCACCTCGTGGCCGGCGTCGAGGGCGCCGACTCCTGGTCGACCGACGCCCACAAGTGGCTGAACGTGCCCTACGATTCGGGAATCGCGATCGTCCGGGATCCGGACGCCCATCGATCCGCGGTCTCCCACGGCGCGGCGTACTACGTCGCCGGGGCGGGCGCTGAACGGGACGGTGGAACCTGGGTCGGCGAGTCGTCGCGGCGAGCCCGGGCATTCCCGATCTACGCGGCGCTCCGGGAGCTCGGCCGAGGGGGCGTCACCGAGCTGGTCGAGCGCTGCTGCCGCCTTGCCTCCCGGATGGCCGACGCGCTCCGGGATGCGCCGGATACGGTGATCCTCAATGACGTCGTCCTCAACCAGGTCCTCGTTCGGTTCGGGCCGCCCGGCGGCGGCGATCCAGCCGCACCCGGCGACGACAGCGACGCGTTCACCCGCGAGGTCATCGGGGCCGTCCAGGAGGACGGCACCTGCTGGCTCGGCGGCACGACCTGGCACGGGCTCGCCGCGATGCGCATCTCGGTCTCGAACTGGAGCACGACCGAGGCCGACATCGACGTCTCGGCGGCGGCCATTCGGCGCTGCCGCCAGGCGGTGGCCGACCGCTGGGCGACCGCCTCGGACTGAGCCGAATTCGACCTCGACGCGATCTGCCGGCGGGGCGGACTGCGTGACGTCCTGCCCGGCGGGCCGGGTCGGCCGGGGATCGGCGGCGGGTCCATACTCGGCGCAATGAGCGTCGGGACCCCGTTTCACCCCGCGACGGCGCCACTGAACCGCAAGCAGCAGTGGCGCGAGTGGTCGGGCTATTTCGCGTCCTCGGTCTACGCCGACGCCCACGACATCGAGTACAACGCCGTCCGCGAGGCAGCCGCCCTCATCGACGTCAGCCCGCTCTACAAGTACCGGGTTTCCGGGCCGGACGCGCTGGGGCTGGTGGACCGGGTCATCACCCGCGACGCGATGAAGCTCAAGGTCGGCCAGGTCTTCTACACCCCCTGGTGCGACGAGCACGGCAAGGTCGTCGACGACGGGACGGTCCACCGGATCAGTGAGACCGACTTCCGCTGGACCGCGGCCGACCCGCAGCTCCGCTGGCTGACCCTGAACGCCCGAGGCCTGGATGTCTCGATCGAGGACGAGACCGAGGCCGTGGCGGCGGTCGCCCTCCAGGGCCCCCTGTCGCGGGCGGTCCTCGAGGCCGCGACCGGCGAGTCGTTCGTCGACCTCCGCTACTTTCGGCGGCGGGCGAGCACCCTCAAGGCCGGACGGCGCCGCATCCGCGTCGACGTCTCGCGAACGGGCTACACGGGCGACCTCGGCTACGAGGTCTGGATCCGCGCTGAGCGGGCGATCGAGGCCTGGGACGCGTTGATGACCGCCGGCGCCGACTACGGCATCCGGCCGGCGGGGATGCTGGCCCTCGACGTCGTCCGGCTCGAGGCCGGGCTGATCCTCCTCGAGGTCGACTACACCTCGGCCCGCCACGCCCTCAACCCGGACCAGAGCTACTCGCCGTTCGAGCTTGGCCTCGGCCGGCTCGTCGACCTCGATGCCGAGGAGGAGTTCGTCGGGCAGCTGGCGCTTCGCCGGGAGGCGGCGCAGGGTGGGCCGGCGCGGCGGCTGGTCGGGGTGACCCTGGACTGGTACGGCATCGAGGGCCTCTACTCGGCCCAGGACCTGCCCCCGGCGATCTCGCCGTCGGTCGATCGCTCGGCGGTGCCGCTGTTCGGGCGGAGCGGCAGCCAGGTCGGCAAGCTCACCAGCCACGGCTGGAGCCCGATCCTCAAGCAGGCGATCGGCCTGGCCTCCGTCCCGGCGGCCTACGAGCCGATCGGGACGAGGCTCCAGGCCGAGTGGACCGTGGAGGGCCGTCGCGGCCGGGTGGACGCGACGGTCGTGCCGCTGCCGTTCCTGGACCTGCCGCGCAAGCGAGCCTGACGCCACAGGCCCCGGAGCCAGGTCGTCACAGCGGCATGACGCAGACCGAACGCTACCGGCTGGCGGCCGGCGTGCTCGTCTCCCTGGTGGCGGGCGTGGTAGTAGGTCGCCTCGACTCGAGCCCGGGGTGGGACGATACGGGCGTGACGGCAGGCCTCCTCGTCGTCGCGGCTGCGGCGTCGACGCTCGTGGCTGGCCGGCTCCCGTGGCTGTTCGCGATCACGACCGGCATGTTTGTGCCGCTGTTCGAGCTGCCCGGGTCGGCCGGCGGCGGAGCGCTCGTGGCGTTCCTGTTCAGCGGGATCGGGGCCGCCATCGGGTGGGGAGCAAGACTCCTGCGGGACGGTTGACGGCCCGAGGCACGGCCGCGGGACACGGCGCACCACAGCTGGCGGGATGGCTCGGCTTGCCATCGGACCGACAATCGGGAGACCGAACGCGGAGGTCCGCATGGGAGGCCTGGCCCTCGCCGGGGGCATCGTCGTCGCCGGTTCGCTGCTCTTCCTGATCACCCCGTTCGTCGGATCCGCAGGGCAGTACCAGCGGTCGCCGGAAGAGCGCGTGGCGTTCGTCCGGGCGCGTGCCACCCGGGTCCTCGTACGGAACGGCCTGACCGCCCTCGGAGCGGTGCTCGTCGCGGTGGGCTACCTCTGGTGGTCGCTCGAGTCGAGGGACGACGCGACCGTCTGGCTGAACGTGCTGGCCGCCGCGTCGCTCACCGGCGCGACCATCTTCATCGCGGTCTTCTTCGCCCAGACAACGGCCCGACCCGAGTCATACCACCTGGCCGATCGAGTCACGTGGGTCGGGGACGCCGCGCTCGTCCTCCTGGTCGTTGCGTTCGTTGCCTACGGCGCGTTGTTCGTGGAGGGCCCGGTCCCCGATTGGCTCGGCTGGCTGAGCATCGTGGTCGGCCTCGGCATGGCCATCGCCCACGTGAGGATCGGCGGCAAGGACCTGCCGCCACAGCCGTACTACCTCACGACGCTGGTCGTGGGAGTTGTGTTCGTCCTCGGCGCAACGGCCTGATCGCCCCGGACCCCGGACCGTCCGGGCTCGGAGACCGAACCCGACCCGGGCCCCATCCGCCGCTACCTGCCTCAGTCAATCCGCAGGACGAGCTTGCCCCGGTTGCCGCGGGTCGACTGGCGGTGGATCGCCTCGGCCGCTTCGTCGAGCGGCAGGACTTCAACCGGCACGTGCAGCGATCCGGCCACAGCGAGCGTCCCGAGCTCGGCGACCCGGTCTCTCGCCGCCGCGACGAACACGGCCGTGACGGGCTGGTCGGCGAAGGCCTCCTCGAGCCCGCGGGCAATCGGCGTGACGATCCGGCCGCCGGCTCGGACGGCGGGGGCCAGCGCCAGCAGGCCCTGGGCGTCGTGGAAGACGTCGATGATCCCGGCCAGGCCGTCGGGCACGGCGGCGCGGAGCCGCTCGGTGAGATCGCCCTTCGTGTAGTCGATCGCGTCGCCGGCACCCAGCTTTCGAACGTGGTCGAGGTGCTCCCCACGGGTGGCGGCGACGACTCGCAGGCCGCGGAGCGCGGCGATCTCGGTCGCGAGCCCGCCGACCCCGCCGGCGGCTCCGACGACCGCGACGACGTCGCCGGCCCTGGCCTCGAGCGCGTCCACCGCGGCAAGCGCGGTCCCACCGGCGAGGGGGAGCGCCGCGGCCACCTCCGGGGCGAGCTCGGCCGGTCGGTGCGCCGCCAGCGCCGCGTTCACGGTGGCGTATTCGGCGAAGGTTCCGTCCCCGGCATGGGGCTTGCCGGCGCTGCCGAAGACCTCGTCGCCGATCGCGAATCCTTCGACCCCCGCCCCGATCTCCTCGACCGTTCCGGCGTAATCGAGCCCCGGCGTGAGGGGGAAGCGGTGCTCCATGAAGTCCTTCATGAACCCGGCCCGGATGATCGGGTCCATGGCGTTGACGCCGGCGTAGCGGACGCGGACGAGCAGCTCGCCCTCGCCCGGCTCGGGCCTGGACTTCTCGCCGACCGAGCCTGTGGCGCCGAACTCGGGGATCAGGAATGCACGCATGGGGACCTCCTCGCGGGCTGACGGGCGGACGTGCCAGCGGGTACGCTGTCCGCCGGGGTTATCATGAGAGCCCACATCGTATAGTAGTGCATGGTGTATGTCTACACGAGTTAGGTCGACCCCGGACGCGGCCTCTGTCGCCGATGCGACGATGTCGTTCGTCCGCGCCTTCGACGCGTGGATGCGCCGAGCCTCCGTGAGCAGCGCCGGTGAGGGCGTGACGCGGCTGCGGCTCCTCAACGAGCTCCATTGCAATGGGCCGCAGAAGATGGCCGACCTCGCGGATCGGCTCGGCGTGACGCCCCGGAACGTCACCGCCCTCGTCGACGGGCTCGAGGCCGACGCGCAGGTTCGCCGCCTCCCTCACCCGACCGACCGGCGGGTGACGATGATCGAGATCACCGGCGGGTCGGCGACCGTCGAGGAACAGTTCGACGCCTTCCGCTCGTCGATGATCGCGCTGTTCGCCGACCTGGATCCGACGGATCGCGAGGCGCTCGTCCGAGTCCTGTCGGCGATCGGGGCGAGGATCGAGCGCGCGGAACCGGCCCGCTGAGGCACGGGCGGGATCACCCGGGAGCTCGATCGAGACGCTCGAGCCTGACTACCTGCGAGGCGCCCGGGCCATCGCAGTCCGTCAGCGCGGATAGCCGTCCGAGAGTGTCCGAAGGTAGGCGACGATGGCCGCCTCCTCGTCCGGGCTCAGGCCGAGATCACCGAGCTCGTCGTGGTTGACGGTCGCCGCGACCTCCGGGGCCGGCCAGCAGTTCGCCGCGAGGGCCTGGGCCTCCGTGAACGCGCCGGCACACCTCGGCAGGACATCACGGGTGTTGTAGAAGTGGACGATTCCCTCGAGCGTCTTGAAGTAGCCGTTGTGCGTGTAGGCCTTGACGGTTCCATCAGACGGCCGCAGGTCGACGTTCCGGAGCGTCGGCACCTTCTGCTTGCCCATCTCGTCCTGGTAGACCGACGTCGGGTAGCCCGCGCTCTGAAGATAGCCGCCGAGACCGAGATCGACGTAGGCCGGGTCCGCCAGCAGCTCCGGGTTCTCGGGATTCGCGGGGACCCCGAGATTGTCATAGGTGAAGTCGGTGAACAGCGCTCCCTTGCCGTTCGAAGGATGGCAGGCCGAGCAGCCGGCCTTGCCGCGGAAGATCGCGAGGCCGCGCTGTTCTTCCCTGGTCAGCTTCGCCCCGCCGCCGAACGTCTGGTCGTACTTCGACGTGAACGCGGTCACTTCGGCCGAGCCTTCATAGGCCGCGATCGAGAGGGCGATCTGATCGTACGCCTCGGCCGCGGGGATCTGGTCGGCAGCGGAGAGTGACACGCTGCCACCCGGATCGGCGCAGGCCGTCTCGATGTCAGACGGCCAGGCGACCGAGCTCAGGCCCGGGCCCCAGACCGACTCGAAGGAGACCGGATAGCTGGCCGTCGCGACGCGATAGACGACGCAGGCCGAGTCCGGAAGCGCCTGCTCTTTGGGGTTGAGGAACGGGCCCTGGGCCTGGTCCGCGGCCGGGTTGCCCAGCCTCTCACCAGTCGCCCGGCCGTCCCAGAAGTTGCCCCCGACCCAGGTGCCGTGGCGGTCGAGGTGGAGGATCGGGCTCAGCGTCGCATAGGCGCTGCTGGGCGGCTTGCGGTTGCCGAACGCACCCGTGATGGATCCTTCGTAGACGGCGCCGTGGGCATTGATCGCCTCGACGGGCCCGGTAAAGCCGAACGACGAACCGTGGCAGGAGGCGCACGACTCGTTCCGGTTCAACGACAGGTTCTGGTCGAAGAAGATGGCCTTGCCGAGGGCCTCGTTCGGCGACAACGACTCGATCGCGGCCGCCGCGCCGAAGCTCAGCAACAAGAGCACGAGTGATCCGGCGACGAGAAGCAGGTTTCGGGGCCGCAGCATGGCCATCCCTCCGCCCCCGGATATCCTCCGTCTCGGGACGCCCTCCGCCTCGGGACCAGTCAGTCTCCGCGCCTCACTAGACGCTCAGTCGTGATCTACCGAGTCTTACCAGGCCGCTGGGCGAGGTCGAGGGCCACAGGTCACGAGGTCCGGGCCGGTTCCGCCCCACCCAACGCTCCCCCGCGGGCTACGTTCCGCCGAGGCGCTCCACGACCGAGTCGAGCGGGCCCATCTCGCCGACCATGTATGAGTTGATGCCGAGCTGCTCGCGGAGGCGGACGAACTTGGCCTCGAGCTGGGCCGCCGAGCCGATGAAGATGTGGGGCGCCTCGAGGACCTCCTCGGGCGTCACGTCGACCTCGGTCCGCCCGGCCAGGAAGGCCGCCGCGTCGCGGGCCTCGGCCAGGGCGTGGTCGGTAACGGAGACGGCGACGCTCGACGGGTAGACGCTGAGCTCGAGCTCGTCGAACCGGTCGCCCGCCGCGGCCCTCACCCATTCGATCTTCTCGGCATTGCCGGCGACCGTGAGCGAGTGCGGGTCGGACAGGCCGGACTTCAGGATCCGCGGCGCGAGCCCGACGATCTGGGCCTCGCGAGCCGCGAGCTCGAGGGTCCGCCGGCCGCCGCCGCCGATGAGGAAGGGCGGGTGCGGTTGCTGGACCGGCTTGGGCTGGCCGTCGAGGCCGGTGATCGTGTAATGCTCGCCGGCGAACGAGAACGGCTCCGGGCCGAAGGCGCCCCTCAACACGGCGACCGCCTCGGCGAGCCGGGCCTGGCGGACCGACGTCGGGTCGAAGGGGATGCCGACCGCCTCGTACTCCGGCCGGTTCCAGCCGGCGCCGATCGCGACGTCCAACCGGCCGCCCGACAGGACGTCGATCGAGGCCAGGTCCTGGGCCAGGACCGCCGGGTGGCGAAGGTCGTTGTTGAAGACGAAGGCCGCGATCCGCAGCCGCTCGGTCGCCGAGGCGATCCAGGCCATCGCCGGGACGGGCGCGAGCTGGGGGATCAGGTGGTCCGGGATGACGAGGGCGTGGTAGCCGATCGCCTCGGCCCGGCGAGCACGCGCGGCCAGCTCACGACCATCGACGATCGCCCGGGCGTCGGCGAGGAAGTGGAAGGGCTGCATCGGCTCAGGGTACGGTCCGGGACCAGCGCGGGTTCAGCGGCCTTCAGCGGCCTTCAGGAACCTGGCCAGATCGACATCCCAGGACGACAAGGCCAGGAAGAGGGGCCGACGGAAGACCTGCCTCCGACAGGCCCGAACGTAAATCGTGCTCCCGGCGACCGAACGGTCTCACCGTCATCGCGCTCGAGAGGGTCAGTTTCGGGCCTAACCGACCCCCGGTGACGATCTGGCCAGATTGGTGCGCCGATCCCGCCGGCCGAGCCGACCGCCCCGGCGATGACCCGTCCCGGCGATGACCCGTCCCGGCGGCGCTTCTGCCACGACCCGCGTCCGAGGTCGGCCCCAGCGTTCAGCCGCCGGCAACTCTCGCGAGGTGCCGCTCCAGGCCCGCGACCGCCTCGGGCAGGTCCGTCCGGCCGAAGCCGATCCGGAAGTGGTTGCCGCGGTGCCCGAACCTCGACCCCGGCAGGAGGAGCACGCCCTCCGCCTCGACGAGCTCGGCCGCGAAACGATCGATGTCGAGGTCGGGGCGCAGGCGGGGAAAGCCGATCGAGCTGCCGCGCGGCCGGGCCCAGGACAGCGTGCCCGGCCAGCGCTCGAACAGCCCGTCGAGCGCGGCGAGGTTGTCGAAAACGATCGATCGCGACCGGGCGAGGACGCCATCGCGGGCACGGAGGCCGATCAGGGCGAGGATCTCGGACGGCGCCGAGGCACAGATCGTCGTGTAGTCCTTGATCCGGGCGACGCGGTCGAGGATCGAACGGTCACGCGTCGCCAGCCAGCCGATCCGGAGGCCGGCCATCGCGAACGACTTCGACATCACCCCGAGCGAGACGACGTGCCGCCCGAGATCGACCCCGGCCGGCAGGCGGTCGGCCTCATCGACCTCGAGGTAGCGGTAGACCTCGTCGGACAGGAGCGTGGCGCCGGCCTCGGCCGCCAGCTCGACGATCGCCTCGAACGTCGATCGATCGGGCAACATGCCGGTCGGGTTGTGGGGAGCGTTGACGACGATCAGCCGGGTCCGCGGCGTGACCTGCCTGCGGAGCGCGTCGACGTCGATGGCCCAGCCGTCGGCCTCGCCGAGCTCGTGGAGGCTCACCTCGGCACCGACCGCGCGAGCCACCTCGTACAGGCTCTGGTAGCCGGGCCAGGTGACGATCGCGTGGTCGCCGGGCTCGAGGAGCGCGGTGACGAGGGCGAAGATCCCCTCTTCCGCGCCGGAGGTCACGAGGATGTCGTCGGGATGCGCGGTGCCGTACAGGGTCGCGATCTCCCGGCGGAGCAGCGGGTGGCCGAGCGACTCGGTGTAGCCGAGGCGGAGGTCGCGCCAGAGCCTGGCCGTGTCCTCGTCCGCCAGGGCGAGGAGGTCGGCCATCGGCCAGGCCTCGACGTCGCTGGCACAGAGGAGGTGCCGGACGGCGAACTCCCAGCGGGCGAAGTAGCGCTCCAGCTCGAAGTCGGCGATGCGCATGGCCGCATCATGGCGCGTCGTCGCCGGGCCCGCGGAGTCGGGCCGTATCGTCCGCACGCGAACGGACCGATCGGGCTCGTGGGCTCGCCCACCTCGCTCGGCGGCCACTTCGACATCGGCCGGCGGCGGTGTCCCGGAGCGGACGGCCGATGTCGTCGCCGTGCTGGCGGAGGCAGGCCCTGGCCTGAGAGGGTCTCTCAGGCCTCGCCGTCGTCGCAGCCCCGCGCCAGTGCCTCAGCCCCGCGCAGTGCCTCAGCCCTCGACGTGGAGCAGGGCGGCGCAGATCGCCCGGAAGTCGTCCTCGGAGATGCCGAGCCCGGTCGCCCGCCACGACGGTGTCGCGCCGCGATCGACGTCGAGGACGAGGCCGTTCGAGAGCCGCCCGAGCTCCCCCTCCAGGTCGCCGAACAGCGCCGGCCCGATGACGGCGTCGCGCGGCGCGCAGGTCTCGATGTCATTGGCGCCGGCGCAGACGTTGCCCTCGACGAGCGCGAGATGGGCGTCAGACGGGCCGCGGTAGGTCACCTCGAGGCGCCCGCCGTCCGCCAGCCGGTAGGACCCGGTCTCGAGGAACCAGCCGCCGGGGACCACCCCGCAGTAGACGGCCCAGCTCATCGCGATCGCCGCCTGGCGGAAGAACTCGAGGTTCTCGGCGTTGCCCGTGCAGGTGATCCCAGATGGGCTCTCAGCCGATGTCGGCGTCGCTCCCGGCACGTCGCTCGGGGAGGGGCCCCCGACCGGCGTTGCCGTCGGGGAGGCCGAGTCCGTCGGCGAACCCGTGTCCGTCGGCTCGCCGGATGCGGTGGCGGGTGGCTCGCTGTCAGCTGAGCCCGTGGCCTCGGTCTGCGCCGTCGGCTCGGTCCGGGCCGTCGGCCCCGTCGTCGTCCCGAAGTCGCAGGCCGCGACGACGAAGGCCGCGACGACGAAGGCCGCAGCCGCGGCGATCGCTCGGAGTCGGGCCCGGCGCGCGTCAGCGCGGCCCACACGCGCTCGGATCACGGCGGGAGCGTAGCACGCGGCCGGAGGGGTTCTCGGCCTTCGGGATCCTCGACAAGGGAGCGCCCGGGGCCCTGGAAGCTTGCCGTCAGGCCCTCAGCCGAACGAACCGAGGATCCACGCCGAAGACCTCCCGGATCCGGTCCGGGGCGAGCACATCCGCCGGCGACCCGTCGGCCACGATCCGGCCTCCGTCGAGGAGCACGATCCGGGGGAAGAAGTGGGCCGCGAGCCCGACGTCGTGGAGAACCGCGAGGATCGTCGTCCCGTCACGCGTATTGAGGTCGCTCACGAGCTCCATGACCTCGACCTGGTGGCGCAGGTCCAGGTGGACGGTCGGCTCGTCGAGGACCAGGACCGGCGCCCCCTGGGCGACTGCCATCGCCAGGAGCACGAGCTGGCGCTCGCCGAGCGAGAGCTCCCGGGCGTCCCGTCCCAGGAGATGCCCGACCCCGACCCGGTCGATCGCCGCGGCGACGGCCGCCCGGTCGCCCGGTCGCATCCCGCGGATCGGGTGCTCGTGGGGCAGCCGGCCGAGGGCGACGACCTCCTCGACCGTCGTCGCGAACGGCAGGGTCGGGAGCTGCGGGACGACCGCCAGCCGGCGGGCGATCGCGAGGCGATCCAGCCGCTCGATCGGCACGCCGCCGAGCTCGACGGTCCCGGTGGCCGGTCGCAGGAGCCCGGCCACGGCCCGCAGCAAGGTGGACTTCCCCGCCCCGTTCGGTCCGATGACCGCGACCCGCTCGCCGCCGTCGACGTGCAGGCCGACGTCGCGGAGCGCGGCCCGCTCGCGATAGAGGACGGTGACGCCGTCGAGGTGGATCACAGCTCGTAGCCGGTCCGCGCCCGGCGCAGGAGGGCGAGGAAGAACGGCGCCCCGATGACGGCGGTCACGACGCCGACCGGGATCTCGCCGAGGAGCCGGGCGGCCAGATCCGCGCCCACCATCAGGCTCGCCCCGAGCAGCGCGGCAAGCGGCAGGACGAGCCGGGCGTTCGGCCCGACGAGCAGCCGAATGACGTGCGGCGCGACAAGACCGACGAAGCCGATGAGCCCGGAGACGGCGACGGCCGCGGCGGTCGCCAGCGATGCCAGGGCCAGGAGGATCGCCCGCTCCCGTCGGACGTCGACCCCGAGGTGCGCGGCTGCCTCCTCGCCGAGGAGCATCCCGTTGAGGGAGCGGGCGCGCAGCAGGATCCCGAGCGAGGCGAGGGTGATCAGCGGGGCGGCGACGGCCAACCGGCCCCACGATGAGGCATCGAAGCCGCCGAGGAGGTAGGCGAAGATCTGGCGGAGCCCCGCTCCGGACAGGTACATCGCCATCGCCAGGCCGGCGGCGAGGAGCGAGCTGACCGCGTAGCCGGTGAGGAGAAGGCTCGTCATCGGCGAGCTCGCCCCGACGCGCGACAGCTTGTACACGACCAGGACCGCGCCGAGGGCGCCCAGGAAGGCGAGGCTGTGGAGGAGCCCGAACTCCAGGACCAGCCCGCGGACGGGAATGAGCACCGCGACCGCGGCGCCGAACGCGGCCCCGGACGCCGTGCCCAGCACGTATGGGTCCGCGAGCGGGTTCCGGAGGATGCCCTGGAACGCGGCCCCGGCAACCGCGAGCCCGCCACCCACGACCATCGCCGTGAGGACCCTGGGCAATCGCAGCTCCATGACGATCGTCTCCGCGGCCGGGGCCCAGGTCGGCGCGATGTCGAGCCCGAGGATCCGCCGGCCGAGGATTCCGAGCGTCTCGCCGGGCGCGATGGCCACGGTCCCGGCGGCGATGCCCGCGACCAACGCGACGGCGAGCAACGCCAGCCCGACGGCCGCGACCGCGAGCGGCCGGCGGGCGAGCCCGGCCCACCACGACGGCCGAGCTCGTACTGCGGCAAGGGCCGAGGCGGGCGGCATCGTCAGTGCAGGACCTCCGGATGGAGGGCCTCGATGAGCGCCCGAAGGCCGTCCGCGAGGCGGGGACCGGGTCGCGTCACGAGGACGTAGTCGGGGATCGGGATGACGTTGCCGTTCCGGACTGCGGCGATGCCGGCCCAGCCCGGCCGCGCCGCCACGTCGGCGGCCGTCGTGTAGTCGGCATCATCGCCGAGGAGGATCACCGCCGGGTCGGCGGCGACGAGCTCCTCGAGCGAGATCTCGTAGCTGCTGTCGGTCGTGATCGGGTCCGCGCCGGCGAGGACGAGCATCTCCGCGTACAGCGAGTCGGCCGGCACGGTGTAGATCTTCGAGGTCGCGTCGATCTCGTAGAACGTCTTCGGATGGTCCAGGGCGGCCGTCGCCGCCCCGAGCTGGCTGATCTCGGTGGCGATGGCGTCGGTCAGGCGGTCCGCGGCGGCCGACGACCCAGCCGCCTGCCCGACAAGGCGGATCCCGGCCAGGGCCCCGTCGACGGTCGTCGCGTACAGGACGATGACGGGGATGCCGAGGCTCCGCAGCTGGGCGACCTTGTCAGGCGGCGTGAAGAAGTTGCCGCCGGCGACAACGAGGTCGGCCTCGAGGGCAACGATCTGCTCGACGTCGACGCCCTGGAACGTCGCCACGACGGGGAGGCCGTCGGCCTCGGGCGGGAAGGGGGCGATGTCCTCGACCTTGGCGACGACCCGGTCGCCGGCGCCGATCGCGAAGAGCGTCTCGGTGGCGGCGGGCGTCAGGGAGACGATCCGCTGCGGCTCACTCGGGATCGAGATCGACGTGCCCTCGTCGTCGACGACGCTGAGCGGGAAGGATGGGGCCGGCGTCGCCGCCGGCGTCGGCGTCAGCGGGGTGGCCGTCAGAGCCGGGGCGGTCGACGACGTCGCCCCGGGCGGCGGCGTCGGGACGACGGCGGACGGGCCGCAGGCGGCGAGGAGCGCCAGGATCGGGATGAGGAGGCCGGCAGGGAGCCGGGGGCGGCGGGGAGGGCCCGCGCGCCGCGCGCGCGGACGGAGCAACGTGGCCATGGGGGGTCTCCGACCGGGTGATGGGACCGGGCTGCGATCCCGGGCGACGGACAGGGGCCGGCCGGGCGGTCAGTCGGAGGGGATCATCGCGGTGCCTGCCTTTCTCTCGAAGGTCGTGCATCCACCGCGGGTCGGCGACCGGACTTGCCGTCGCTGGGCGACGGTTCACCGTAGCGGGACTGTGCCGGAATCACACCGGCTTCGCGACTGCGCGGGGTCGTTCGGAGCGAACGCTCGAAGGGTAGCACCGGGCCGGACCACCCGCGCGCCGCGAAGACGAGAAGCGACCCGCCAGGGTCGCTGGCGGGTCGCGGGACGCGGGACGCTCGACGGATTCGGGAGCCTTGCCGCCGAGGGCTCGGCTCCCGCGGTCAGGCGGTCTGCGCCGCCGTCGTGGGACTGAAGATCGACACCTGGGCGTCCTCGGGAAGCATCACCCCGAAGACCTTCTGGAGGGCGAGCAGATGGACGCAGGCGCCCCAGCTCTCGAAGTAATGACAGTTGCAGCGCCATTGACCGGCGTCGAGGCTGATGTGGTGCGTATCGTTGTCGCCACGGAACGTGAGCGAGATGCGATCGATCGAAATCCGATCGAGCTCACGGGCGTACCGATTCGCCTTCTCGACCTTGCCGATCAGGGAGCTGTGCATCGGGCCAGACCCTCCGTCCCCAACAGGGGCAGATCGCGAGCCGCCGTCCGATCCTGCACCACTCGACCGGGCGAGGCGGTCGCCTCCGAAGCCTACATCCTCGACGGCGAATCGGCACCCAGAGAATTGTCAGGGGGCGGAGGTCCCCTCGCGGCCGTAGTCGTCGTCGAGGCGGACGACGTCGTCGAGCTCGGGGGTCGAGACCTCGATGAGCTCTGTCCGCTCGACGGCCACGTAGCGGTGCCGTCGGTGGGCGGCGACGTGGGCCCCCTGACCGGGCTCGAGAATCCGCTCCTCGAGCTGCCCGTCGTCGTCCTCCAGGACGAGGCGGAGCTTGCCGGAGAGGACGTGGATCCACTCGTCCTTCTGCTCGTGGTACTGGAGCGAGAGGCGCTTGCCGGCTTCGATCGTGAGGATCTTGCCGACGTATCGGTCGGTCACCGCCCAGATCAACTCGTGCCCCCAGGGCTTGTCGACCCGCCGTGGCAGGGCGGGCGCATCCGGCGCGCTCACTGGTCCCGCACCAGCTGCTCGCCGGCGGCGATGATCGCCTCACGGACCTCGGGCGACGTGGCCTCCGTGTAGACCCGTATCAACGGCTCCGTGCCCGAGGCCCGGACGAGGAGCCAGCTGCCGTCGGCGATGAAGAACTTGAAGCCGTCGTTCGTGGACAGCGGCTGGACCCTGGTCACGGCCTGGCCGGCCAGCGACTCGGGCGCCTTCTCGACGAGGTCCACGAGGACGTGGCGCTTGACAGCGTCGTACTCGGCCCGGGTGAAGTGGACGTCCACGCGGCGGTAGTAGGACTGCCCGGCGATGTCGTGGAACTGCTGCAGGATCTTCGAGACCGGCCAGACACCCCGCTCGCGCTCGCGCAGGAAGAGGTCGAGCAGGAGGAGGTCGGCGTAGATGCCGTCGCGCTCGGGGAGGTGCATCCCGAAGCCGAAGCCGCCCGATTCCTCGCCGCCCATCATCGCCCCGGTCTCGATCATCTTCGGGCCGATGTACTT
Source organism: uncultured Chloroflexia bacterium (assembly GCA_963719145.1). Lineage (GTDB taxonomy): Bacteria > Chloroflexota > Limnocylindria > Limnocylindrales > CSP1-4 > UBA5189. The sequence continues at coordinate 873,024 of CAVRAX010000001.1, read as the reverse complement.
GAATCCAACCGGCGTCTCGTGGACGGTGATCCCGTAGCGCTCCCCGAGCCGGCCGGCCATCGAGGTGTTGTTGACCGAGATGACCACGGGGTCCCGCAGCCCGCGATGCTCGGCCAGGTAGTACATCAGCAGGCCGGTCACCTCGAGCTGGTGGATGAACGTGCCTCGTTCGTCGGCCGCCCCCGCCCGGTCGGCGTCCCCGTCGAGGAGGAGCCCCATGTCGTAGCCGCCGGCGGCGAGCATACCCAGGGATTCGTCAACGTTCGGTCGGATCGGCTCCGGGTTGACGCCACCGAAGAACGGGTTCCGCTCCTGGTGGATCTCGGTCACCTTGATCCGGCCGCCCGCGAGGAGCCGGCTGATCCAGCCCGCGCCGGCTCCCCACATCGGCTCGACGAGGATGGAGGCTTCCGCCGCCTTGAGGGCATCGAGGTCGACGGTCCGCCGCAGGAATCGCTCGTAGCCCTCGTACGGGTCGTAGCGCTCAACCTGGCCGGCCGCCTCGGCCTCGGCGAAGTCGCGCCGGGCGATCGCGCGCCCGCCGTTCTCGGCGATCCCTGCCTCGATGACGCCGAGCATCTCCGGGCCGGCCGCCGACCCGCTCGGCGACTTGACCTTGAAGCCGTTGTCCGTCCAGGGGTTGTGGCTGGCGGTGATGACCACGCCGGCGGAGGCGCCCCGCTCGACGACCTCGAACGAGCTCATCTGGGTCGGCACTGCCCGGTCGCCGAAGGCGACCCGGATGTCGTGGGCCAGGAGGACCTCGGCGGCGGCCATCGCGAAGTGCTCTGACGCGAATCGCCGGTCGTAGGCGATGACGACCCCCTTCGCCTCCTCGCCGCGTTCGACGACATAGCGGGCGACGCCGTCGGCGCAGCGGCGGACGGCATCGAAGGTGAAGTCCTCGGCGATCCGAGCCCGCCAGCCGTCGGTACCGAAGACGATTCGGGTGGCGGTCTGGACGTCGGTCACGATCGATCCTCCCAGCGGGTCACGCGATCGACGAGCGCCTCGACCGCGGGGCGTCCGGCCGCGGCGCCTCGAAGGAGCGCCACCGGCGAGGAGTCGAGGATACCGCGAGGACCCGAGGTGACGGTCAGCCGGCCGTCGCGACGCTCGACGATCACGTCCTCGGCGGTCGCCTCGGCGGACTCGTTCGGTTGGATCACGGAGCCCGTCCCGGCTCCGCCCAGCGCACGCAGAAGGGCAGTCCAGCTGCCGAGGTCGTTCCAGCCCGCGGCCATCGCCGCCATGACCACGCGGTGGTCGTTCGCGGCGCCCTCCATGACCGCGTGATCGATCGAGACCGGCCGGAGCTGGTCGTAGACTGCGGCGAGACCGGCCTCGCTCGCCGCGAACGAGCCCAGCAGCGTGGCCAGGCCCGTGTACCGGTTGAGGGCAGTCACGATCGCCCCCCGGCGCCAGGCGAAGATGCCCGCGTTCCAGGCCACGCCGGGCTCGGCGAGAAGGGCGAGCGCGCGGGCTTGGGTCGGCTTCTCCTCGAAGGCACGGAGGGGGTAGGCCCGCAGCCCGTGGAGCGTGGACCCGCGGTCGACGTCGGGGATCAGGTAGCCGAACTCGGTCGCCGGGCGGTCGACCTCGATCCCCAGGGTGACGAGTGGCGAATCGATGTCGAAGGCGCCGTCCGCGAGCGACGCCGCCGACGCGAGCACGCGGCGGTAGACGTCCTCCTGCTCGATGAGGTGATCTGCCGGCAGGACGACCATCACCTCGTCGTCCGGGCGATCCAGGCGGATGGCGGCCAGCGCAATCGCGGCCGCGGTGTTCCGGCCGCTGGGCTCGCCGAGGATCCGGATGCCCGGCAGCTGCTCGCGGACGAGCTGGGCATAGCGGCGATCGGTGACGACCGTGACGTCGTCCGGGCCGATCGGCAGGGCGTCGTGGCCGCTGATCCGGTCCACGGTCCGCTGGATGAGCGAGCGTTCGTCGAGGAGCGGCAGGAACGGCTTGGGGGTCTCCGGCCGGCTCAGGGGCCAGAGCCGGGTCCCCCCACCGCCGGCGAGGATGACGACGTACACGCCCCGAATCCTAGCCCGGATCCGCAGCCGAGCCCCGGGCCGGGGAGTCAGGGCCGGGTGGACGGCGTCCGGCCTCAGGCCGTCGGGGTCGGCTCCAGGATCGGGCCGGGGAGGCCGGCGTCGGACGCGAGGAGCGCGGCCTTGTCCGTCCGCTCCCACGGCAGGTCGAGATCGATCCGGCCGAAGTGACCGTACGCAGCCGTCTGCCGGTAGATCGGCCGCCACAGGTCGAGGGCGTCGATGATCGCCGCCGGCCGGAGGTCGAAGTGGCGCTCGATGATGGCCTCGATCGTCTCGTCCGGGACGTGGTTCGTGCCGAAGGACTCGATCGAGACCGAGAGCGGCCGGGCGATCCCGATGCCGTAGGCGATCTCGAGCTCGAAGCGGTCGGCGAGGCCGGCGGCCACGACGTTCTTGGCCACCCAGCGAGCCGCGTACGCCCCGGAACGATCGACCTTCGTCGGGTCCTTGCCGGAGAAGGCGCCACCACCGTGGCGAGCCATCCCGCCGTACGAGTCGACGATGATCTTCCGACCGGTCAGCCCGGCGTCGCCCATCGGCCCGCCGACGACGAATCGCCCGGTCGGGTTGACGTGCATGACCGGATCCTTCTCCCGCAGCTCCGCCGGAATCACCGGCAGGATCACGCTCTCGATGAGCTCGTCGTGGAGGCGTTCGATCCGGACGTCGGGGTCGTGCTGAGCGGCCACGACCACGGTCGCGACCCGGGTCGGGCGGCCGTGCTCGTACTCGACCGTCACCTGGGTCTTGCCGTCGGGCCGGAGGTACGGCAGCTGGCCGCTCTTGCGGGCCTCGGCGAGGCGGCGGGCCAGGCGATGGGCGAGGGCGATCGGGAGGGGCATGAGCTCCGGGGTCTCACGGCAGGCGAAGCCGAACATCATCCCCTGGTCGCCGGCACCGAGCTCGTGGACCTGGAGCTTCTCGCCCCGGACCTCGAGGGCCGAATCGACGCCGAGGGCGATGTCCGGCGACTGCTCCTTGATCGAGACGAGGGTCCCGCATGTCTCGTAGTCGAAGCCGTAGTCCGCCCGAGTGTAGCCGATGTCGCGAACCGTCTCCCGAACGACCTGCTGGAAGTCGACGTACGTCGTCGTCGTGATCTCGCCGAGGACGACCACGAGGCCGGTCGTGGTCGCCGTCTCGCAGGCCACCCGGGCGTTGGGATCATCCCGGATGATCGCGTCCAGGATCGCGTCGCTGACCTGGTCGCACATCTTGTCGGGATGGCCTTCGGTGACCGACTCCGAGGTGAACAGGTAGTGCGCGGCGTCGACGATGCTGGTCATGTTCGGGGCGAGCCTAGCAGGTCGCCGGTCCGCCCGCGCCGGGCCCGTCCGGCCACCCCACCCGTAGACTGCGGCGATGGATCCTCTCGATCTCGAGCATGCCCTGCCCCGCGACGCGGAAGATCCTCTCGGCCCGTATCGCGACCGGTTCGTGAGCCCAGACCCGGCCCTCGTCTACCTCGACGGCAACTCGCTCGGTCGGCCGCCGCAGGCGGCGCTCGAAGCTGTCCGCCGCGCCGGCGAGACATGGGCCGCGTCCCTGATCCGGGGCTGGGACGAGTGGCTCGATGCGCCGCTCCGGGTCGGCGATGAGCTCGCCCCGATCATCGGCGCCCGCCCCGGTGAGGTGGTCGTCACTGATTCGACGACGGTGAACCTGTACCGGCTGGCGTCGGCGGCGCTCGATGCCCGATTGGGCCGGCGGGCCGTTGCAATCGCGCCCTCGGAGTTCCCGACGGACCGCTACGTTCTCGAGGGGCTCGCCGCCGCCCGCGGTCTCGACATCCGCTGGCTGGCCGATGACCCGGTCGAAGGATCGTCCCTCGCCGCGGTCGAGGCGGTCCTCGACGACAACCTGGCCCTTGTCGTGTTGTCCCACGTCAACTACCGCTCGGCCGCGATCGCCGACCTTGCGGCGACGACGGCCGCCGCCCGCGCCGTGGGGGCGTTCGTCGTGTGGGACCTGTCCCACAGCGCGGGGGCCGTGCCGGTCGAGCTGGCGGCGGCCGGCGCCGACCTCGCCGTCGGCTGCACGTACAAGTACCTGAGCGGCGGGCCCGGCGCGCCAGCGTACCTCTACGTGCGGCGTGAGCTCCAGGACGAGCTGCGACCACCCATCCAGGGCTGGTTCGCCCAGCGCGACCAGTTCGGGATGGGTCCGGCGTTCGTGCGCCGCTCCGGCATCGGCGGCTGGCTCATCGGGACCCCCGGCATCCTCGGACTCGCCGCCGCACAGGCGGGCATCGAGCTGGTCGCAGAGGCAGGCATCGGCCGGATCCGGGCAAAGGGCATCGCCCTGACCGAGTTCGCGATCGAGCTCCACGACGCCTGGCTCGCGCCGCGCGGCTGCGGCCTCGGATCGCCGCGTGACCCGCGTCGCCGCGGGGCCCACGTGGCGATCCGCCACCCTGAGGCCCGCCGCCTGACCAGCGAGCTCATCGCCCGCGGCGTGGTCCCCGACTTCCGCGGCCCTGACTCGATCCGGATCGGCCTCTCTCCGCTGTCGACGAGCTTCGCGGACGTCCACCGCGGCCTCGCCGCGTTGCGGACCCTCCTCGCCTGAGCGATGGGCACGCGCCGAGCGGCCGGTGCTGATGCGATCCCCGGACGGCTGATCGCCGTGGCCGCCCTGCTGCCCGCTCGACCCGTCAGCGACCGCCCCTCGCCCGCCATTCGTCGAGGAACTGGATCTCGATCGGCTCGATCTCGTCGGCCGGGGTGAAGCCGAAGACCTGGCCGTAGAACGACAGCTCCGCCGCGAACGACCGAATGATCGCGTCGCGGCTCCGGAACCCGTGATCCTCGCCCGGGAAGAGCAGGTAGGCATGGGGCACCCGCCGCTCGAACAGGGCGTCGACGATCCGATCGGCCTCGGTCGGCGGGACGACCCGGTCCTCCGCCCCCTGCTCCACGAGCACGGGCGCGACGATCCGGTCGGCATGGAGCGCCGGCGAGCGATCCAGGTAGCGCTGCTGCGCCGCCGGCCACGGGCCGACCATTCGCTCGAGGTAGCGCGACTCGAACTTGTGGGTGTCCTTCACGAACGCCCGCAGGTCGCCGATCCCGAAGTACGTCGTGCCCGCGCCGAAGGTCCGCCGGAAGGCAAGCGCGGCGAGGGTGGTGAAGCCGCTGGCCGAGCCGCCGCGGATGGCCAGCCGTTGCGGGTCTGCCAGCCCCTGCCCGACCAGCCACTCGGCCCCCGCGACGCAATCGTCGACGTCGACGATGCCCCACTCCTCCTCGAGTGCCTTGCGGTAGTCCCGGCCGTAGCCGGTCGAGCCGCCGTAGTCGACGTCGAGCACCGCGTAGCCGCGGCTCGTGAACAGCTGAACGCCGGTGGCCCAGCCGCTGAACGCGGCGGCCGTCGGACCACCGTGGGACGTCACGATGAGCGGCGGGAGCTCGCCGTCAGGCGCACGGTAGCGGGTGCTGTGGGGGGCGTAGTAGTTGGCGTTGGCCGTCCGGCCGCCGGTCGTCGGAAACGCGACGTGCCGGGCGGCGGAAACCTCGGCCCGGTCGGCGACGAACGGCGTCGCCCGCCGCAGGACATTCACCTCGCCGCTGGCGAGCGACAGCTCGACCGCGGCGGCGGGCTCGAACGGGGAGACCGCCCGCAGGACGGCGACGTCACCGTCGATCACGACGGATCCGACCTCGGTGTACGGAACGTCGAGCGTCTGCCACGACCCGTCCGGGGCGATCCGGTAGAGGCGATCCCGGCCACCGCTCCTGCCCACGGCCAGGATCCCGCCGTCCGGCAGGAAGGCGTACTCGGCGTTGCCGAAGACCCAGTCGGGCGAGGCGAACTCGACCTCCATCGGCGCGATCGCCTCGACGGCGCCGCCGCGGTAGCGGTAGAGGTTCATCCAGCCGTCAGGCTCGGCCACGAAGTGGAGCACGCCGTCGGGTGACCAGCGCGGCTGGCTGATCCAGTCCTCGGGGCTGCCCGCCACGGTCACGGCGGGGCCGATCTCGCCGCCCTCGCCGACGGCGGCGCGCTTCAGCTCCGTGCCGTCCCAGGGCATGTTCGGATGGTTCCACTCGAGCCAGGCGATGGTCCGGCCGTCGGGAGCGAGCCGCGGCGCCGCGTAGAAGTCGGCGCCGGAGGCGACGACCTCGATCTCGCCGCTCGCCAGGTCGATCGTCACCAGCTCGTTGACCCATTCGCCGTGGCCGGCGACGGTATCGGGCTCGTGGTCCTCGCGGACGGCGATGAGCCGGCCACGGGCCGGGTCGTGCTCCAGGTCGGCGAAGCGCCAGGCCCGCTCGGGGGTGATCGGCAGCAGCTCGCCGGGGGCCACGACGCGATGGAGGCGACCGGACGCGAAGTCGGAGACGACGACGAGGTCGGGCGAGACGAGGGTCGCGGCGCCGCCGTACTCGTGGACGCGGCTCCGGGCGTTGAAGCCCTCGGGCGTGAGGCGGGTGACCGTCCCATCGGGGTCGCGACGGACGAGGACCTGCCGGCCCTGCTCCTCCGGTCGCCCCTCGAGCCACCAGCGACTGCCGCCGAGAGCATGCGTCTCGCCGATGAAGACGACGCCCTCGGTGAGGCGATCGATCGGGAACGGTGACGCCCAGCTGCCGTAGGGCGCGATCGCAAGTTCAGTCATCGGACGCGGGTACTCCTCGTATCTGGGCAAGCGGGGATCGGGCGGTCGCGGGTCGCGAGGCCGGGTGACGGTGGGCTAGGTGCCCTGCCGCCACGAGGCGACATAGGCGGCCTGCTCGGGGGTCATCGCGTCGAGGCTGATCCCCATCGCCGCGAGCTTCAGGCGGGCAACCTCGGCGTCGATCGTCTCGGGCACCACGTAGACCTGGTCCTCGAGCTCGTCGTGGTGGATCGCGACGTACTCGGCCGCGAGGGCCTGGTTGGCGAAGCTCATGTCCATCACCGCGGCCGGATGGCCCTCGGCCGCGCCGAGGTTGACCAGCCGCCCCTCCGCGATGAGATGGAGGCGCTTGCCCCCGATATCGAACTCCTGGACGTTGTTGCGGACCTCGCGGACGTGGCCCTCGGCCATCTCCCGGAGGGCTGCCAGGTCCAGCTCGGCGTCGAAGTGGCCGCTGTTGGCGAGGACCGCCCCGTCCTTCATCGCCTCGAAGTGCTCTCGCCGGAAGACGTTGACGTTGCCGGTGGCGGTCACGAAGAGGTCGCCCCAGCCCGCGGCCTGGCCGACGGTCATGACCTGGAAACCGTCCATGAGCGCCTCGAGGGCACGGACGGGGTTGACTTCGACGATCGTGACGTGGGCCCCATGACCGTGCATCCGGGAGGCGATGCCGCGTCCGACCCAGCCGTAGCCGGCGATCACCACGTTCCGCCCGGCGATGAGGAGATTCGTGGCCCGGATGATCCCGTCGACCGTCGACTGGCCGGTCCCGTAACGGTTGTCGAAGAGGTGCTTGGTGAGGGCCTCGTTCACGGCGATGACGGGATAGCCGAGGGCGCCGTCGGCGGCCATCGCCCGGAGGCGGATGACGCCCGTCGTCGTCTCCTCGGTTCCGGCGAGGACCTCCGCGACCTGGGCGGGCCGCTCCTGGTGGAGGAGTGACACGAGGTCGCAGCCGTCGTCCATCGTCACCAGGGGCCGCGTGTCGGCGACGGCGTTGAGGTGCGCGTAGTACGTGTCGCGGTCCTCTCCGCGACGGGCGTGGACGGCGATGCCGTGTTCGGCGACGAGCGCGGCCGCGACGTCATCCTGGGTGGACAGGGGGTTGGACGCCGCGAGGGCCACCTCGGCGCCGGCCGCCTTGAGCGTCCGCATGAGGTTCGCCGTCTCCGACGTCACGTGGAGGCAGGCGCCGATGCGCAGGCCCTCGAGCGGGCGCGCCGCGGCGAACCGCTCGCGGATGAGCCGCAGGACCGGCATCTCGCGATCGGCCCACTCGATCCGGCGTCTGCCCTCGGCGGCCAGGCCGAGATCGGTGACGTCGTGGGCGGGGAGAGCATCCTGGCGAGGCGCAACGGTCATCGTGATGGCGGCTCCCTGGTGACGCGCAGACGGCGCCTGATCGCCGCGATGAGATCGGCCCACGGCGATCCCAGTCGATGCGCGAGGCGCTCTTCGTATCGGACGTGCTCGGCATAGCCGAGGTGGCGGTAGGCGCTGATGGCGGGCGGGTTGTCCGCCCGGACGTTCAGGACGATATCGTCGCACGACTTGAGGAGCTCGGCCGTCACGGCCCCGGTGACCGCGGTCGCGTAGCCCCGGCCGCGGTAGTCGGCGTGGGTCAGGACGTTGCCGACGACCGCCAGCCGAGCCGACGGGCTGACCACGTGGGTCCCGGCCGCGGCGACGAGGCGGCCGCGGACCCGGAGGCCGTAGTAGACGCCGTCGCCGATCGCATGGGGCGGGAGCCACGCTCCGAAGCCGAGCTGGTAGAGCCGGTTCAGCTCGCTGGCGTCGGAGGGCGCGAGCCGCTCCACCGCCGGATCGTCAGCCGGCCGGAATCGCCCTCGATCGACCCACATCCGAACCATCTGCGGGCCGCCATCGAGCCGATAGGCCGTCGCGATCGAAGGCATCGCCGCCGGGAGCCCGGCGATGAAGGCGAGCCGGGGCCGAATGACGGTCCTCAGGATGGCGGCGATCCCGTCCTCGCGGCCCATCGTGAAGAGCGGCTGTGGCGAGGCGCCCGAATACTCCATGACGAGGGCGACGACCGATCCGCCGCTCCAGGCGGCCGCCCAGCGCGTCTTGCCGAACTCGCGGTCGTCGAGGTCGCAGATCGCGTATGCGGCGTACAGGCGGTCCCGCTCGAGGAAGCCGCGCAGGAGGGCCCGGTCCGTGGTCGCCGCGGTGCTCACGGCCGCGTCCCTGCGGGAGATCGCGACCGATGCCATCAGTCGCCCTCGGCGGGTGCCGCGCCGGCGCCCGATGCGCCGGCGGTCTCGGGCGTGGCCCAGGTCACCGGCGACGGGACCGGTCCGCGCCGAGCCTCTCGCGAGACGGCCGCCGCGGCCAGCGCCGGACCGAACGGCGGCCGATGGACCCCCTCCTCCGTGACGATCGCCGTGATCAGCTCTGCCGGCGTGACGTCGAAGGCCGGGTTCCAGGCCGTCGTGCCGGCCGGCGCGATCCGGGTTCCACGGACCTCGGTCACCTCCCGGGCGGGCCGTTCCTCGATCGGGATCGACGCGCCGTCGGGCGTTGCCAGGTCGATCGACGACGTCGGGACGCAGACGTAGAACGGAACCCCGTGACGGGCGGCGAGCACGGCCAGCGGATAGGTCCCGATCTTGTTGGCGGTATCGCCGTTGGCGGCCACCCGGTCGGCGCCCACGAGGACCGCGTCCACCTTGCCGGCCGCGAGCAGCGATCCGGCAGCACCATCCGCGATCAGGGTGTGGGCGACGCCGGCCTGGGCGAGCTCCCAGGCGGTCAGCCGGGCCCCCTGGAGATAGGGCCGCGTCTCGTCGACCCAGACGTGGACGGGCCGTTCGGCGTGGTGGACCGCCTGGATGACCCCCAGCGCGGTCCCGAACTGCCCGCAGGCGAGGGGGCCGGTGTTGCAGTGGGTCAGAAGCCGGAGCTCGCGATCGTCGGTCGCCGGCAGGATCGCGCGGCCGTGCTCGGCCAGGCGGCCGTGATCGTCGGTCGCCTCGAAGACGATCCGATCGGCCTCCGCGCGCATCGCGGCCGCGATCTGGAGGCCGGTCCCGCCCGCTTCCACCGAGGCGTCGCAGGCGGCCATGACACGGCCGACCGCCCAGCCCAGGTTGACCGCCGTGGGACGGGCCTCGCGGAGCGCCTTCGCGGCGGCCCGCAGGATGGCCTCCCGCGAGCGCGCTGGCGCGTTCCGGGCCAGCCGGCCGCTCAGGGCCAGGCTCAGGGCGGCGACCTGGCCGATCGCCGGGGCCCCGCGGACGGCCATGTCCCGGATCATCCGGGCGCCGTCGTGGCCGTTCTTCACCGGCAGCTCCACGAGCCTGTCCGGGAGCTCTCGCTGGTCGATGACGAGGAGGGCGTCGTCCGCGTCGAAGCGGAACGGCGTCCGGAAGCCGGTCGGCGCGGTCTCGGCAGGTGACCCGGAGGCCCGGTCGCCACCCGCGCGACCGGCAACGCCGCCGCGAGCGCCGGCCGCGTTGGGACCGGGTTTCGGCGTGGCGCCCGGTCCGCCGAGCGCCTCGTCGACCGCCCCGAGAAGGGATTGCGCCTCGGCCGCCGAGCGATCGCGAACCTCGGCCACCGCGGCCACGACCTGGGCCGCGCTCGTGGCGATCTCGCCCGCGAACTCCCGGAAGAAGCGGCGACGGGATGGGTCCGGCGGGGAGCCGCTCATCGCGAGGCGAACCGCAGCGCGGGGACCGGGCGCATCGATCCGTGCCGTTCGACCCGTCGCCCGATCAGTACCGGATCACGCTCGTGACCCGCCGCCCGTCGAGCCGCTCGCGGCCGTTCAGGAAGTCGAGCTCGACGAGGAAGGCGAGCCCGATGATCTCGCCCTTGAGACGTTCGACGAGCTCGATCGTCCCGTGGACCGTGCCGCCGGTCGCGAGCAGGTCGTCGACGATGAGGACTCGCTGCCCGGGCTGGATCGAGTCGCGATGGATCTCGAGCGTGTTGGAGCCGTACTCGAGCGCGTACTCGACGGACAGCGTCTCGGCCGGGAGCTTGCCCAGCTTGCGGACGGGGACGAGGCCGGCGCCCATCTCGTAGGCCATCGGGGCGCTGAAGATGAAGCCGCGCGATTCCATCCCGACCACGATGTCGATCTTCTCGCCCGTGTACGGCTCGAGCATCAGGGCGATCGACTCCCGGTACGCCGCCGGGTCCTTGAGCAGCGTCGTGATGTCGTAGAAGAGGATGCCCGGCTTCGGGAAGTCCGGGATCTCGCGGATCTTCGCGCGAAGCGTCTCGACGGACATCGATGCGGCGTCCTCCTGGTCGGAAGCGATCGGGCGCGGGGGCGACCGTCCGCGACCCGTCGAGTCTAGCGCACGGCGCCCGGGTCAATCCCCTCCGGCCCGGGCCGGTCGGGCAGCCGCCGGCCGGGGTCGCCGCTCGACTGCCGGACCGGCCGGTGGTGCAGTCGCGGGGCGAGCAGGAAGCCGGTGAGCGCGACCGCGACGCCCATTGCCATCGCCGCGCCGAGCCCGGTCGAGGGACCCGAGCCGGCGCGCACGGACGCGGCAACGATCGCCCCGGCGATTCCCGTCCCGAGCGCGGTCCCGAGCGCGTCGGACAGGGACACCGCCGCGGTGATGGTGCCCTGGCTGTCGCGAGGGGCGTCACGGAGGACGATGATCGCGAACTGCGAGTAGGCCAGGCCCATGCCCAGCCCGCCGACGGCGAAGGTCGGCACGGCGATCCAGGCTGGGACCGCGGGGATCAGCGTCAACGCCAATCCCGCGATCCCGAGCGCGACGACGGGGAAGCCAATCCGCACGAAGCCCTCGGCCCCCACCCGGGCCACCGTCCGCGCCTGGATCCAGGCGCCCGCGCTCCACGAGACGGTCGCGCCGGTGAGGGCCAGGCCGGCTGCGGCCGCGGACCAGCCCCGCACCTCGACCAGGAGCAGGGGGACGTAGGCATCGATGGCGAAGAAGGCGAAGGTCAGGAAGCCGCGCAGCAGGACCGCCGACGGATAGCCCCTCGCCAGGCGCATGGTCCCATCCGGCGTCAGCCGCCGGAAGGCGACGAGGGTGGTCGCGATCCCGAGGGTGCTCAGCGCCACGAGGACCCGGAGATCCGGGTTGAGCAACCCGGTCGTCAGGAGGGCCGCGCCGAAGGCGACGATCACGGCCCAGCCGTAGCGTCGCCGTCGCTCCGCCCCGGCCGCCGCCTCGGCGCCGTCGCTCTCGAGGCCGTCGTCGCGCTGGGCGCCGGCGCCCTTCGCACGGGCGCCCGCGCGCCCGGGCTGGTCCGGGATCGTCCGCATCGCCCCGAAGGCGATCGAGCCGGCAACGGCGATCAGGGGCAGGAGGCCCAGGAAGACGAGCCTCCAGTGCCACGTCTCGGCGACGAACCCGGCGATCGCCGGGCCGGCGACGCCCGGCAGGACCCAGGCGGCGGAGAGGGTCGCGAACATCGGGGGCCGGAGTCGCTCGGGCAGGCTCCGCCCGATCGCCACGTACGCCACCGGCGGCACTGCGCCCCCGCCGAGGCCCTGGATGAAGCGCCCGAACACGACCATCTCCATCGACTGGGCGGAGCCACAGATCACGAGCCCGATCCCGAACAGGATGAGGCCGCCGACGAACGGAACGACCATGCCCCGCTCGTCGATCAGGCCGCCGACGACGGAGATTCCGATCAGCGAGCCGAGGAAGAACGCCGAGAAGACCCAGCCGTAGAGCCGCAGGCCACCGAGGTCGCGGGCGACGATCGGCATTGCCGTCGAGACGGCGAGCGCCTCCGAGGCGACCAGGGTGATCGTCAGGACGAGGCCGAGCGTCAACGGCCGGTGGGCCGGCGACCAGAGGGTATCCGGCCGGTGGGTCGGGATCGGCTCGGCGGAGTCGTTGGCGGTCACCGGCGGAGTATGCGAGGCACCCGGCGATCGTTCACGACGCTCCCGTCGCGTGCGACGATGCGGTGATGGAGCGTCGTCTGACGGTCGCTCTCCGGCTCGGCTTCGCGGCGCTGCCCCTGCTCGTTGCCGTCCCGGCCCTCCTGATCTCGAGCCTGCACGGGTTCGATGGACTCTACGGGCAGGACGCGTTCGCCTACGTCGACTACGCCCTCGGCCCGCTCCGGGCGGCGCTGCTCGCCGGGCAAGCTCCGCCGGACTTCCCGCTCCCGCCCGGCTATCCGCTTCTCGTCTCCCTGGCGTCGGTCGTCGCCGGGCCGTCGGACGCCGTCGCGACGACGGTGAGCCTGGTCGCGGGCGCGTCGGTTCCCGTCCTGGTGGCCATCCTCGCCCGCGAGCTCCGGCCCGACGCCGATCGCCGCATCGCGATCCTGGCCGGCCTCATCGCGGCGGTACCGGGACAGCTCTGGCAATCGAGCCTCGTCGCGATGCCGGACGCGCCGGCCCTGGCAGCGGCGACGCTCGGAACGCTGGCCGCGGCTCGCTTCCATCGGACGGGCCGAGGGAGATGGCTGTTGGTCGCCGCCGGAGCGCTCGCTCTGGCAACGGAGATCCGCCTCGTCTACGGCGTCACCGCTGCCGTGTTCGGCACGCTCGTCCTGGGACGGTTGCGGGGTGACCTCCGGGCCGAACCGGCGCGGGCGCTCGCCCTCGCCGGCGGGGCCGCGGCCGTCGGAGTCAGCGTCCTCGCCCCGATGCTCGTCCCGGTGGTCGCGGCCCTCCTCGCCGGCCGGCCGGCACCCTTCGGCGTCGAGCTCGGCGTCGCGCCGCTGGACCCGCTGACCCCCGTCCGATCGACCTTCGCCACAGCCGACGGCCGCCTCGAGTACGACCTTCCGATGGCGGTGTGGCTCACCCTCCAGCCGGTGCAGCCGTACTGGTTCGGCGGGCTCGGCTTGCTGGTGCCCATCGGCCTCATCGATGTCGCCCGGACACGCCTGCCCCGGGCCCCCGAGCTCGCCGCGCTCGTGGCCTGGCCGGGGCTGATGGGCCTGGTCCTCGTCCTGTACCCATACCAGAACACGCGCTTCGTCCTCGGTCTCCTGCCGCCGCTGGCGATCCTCGCGGCCTGCGGAGTCGCCAGGATCTGGAACCACCTGTCGCGGCCGCGGAGCCGGGCACTCGCGGGCGCGAGCCTCGTCCTCCTTCTCGTCGCGAACGCGGGCCTCGCCTGGCGCCACGCGGATGCGTTCGTCCTTCGCCAGGCGGCCGACCTCGCCGCGATCCAGCGGCTCGCGGCCGAGCTACCGAAGGACGCGGCCCTGATCTCGCTCGGAGCGACCGGCGCGCTGCGCCACGAGGGTCGCGCCGTCGTCGAGCTCTACACCCTCACCGTCGAGGAAGCCGACGCGCTGGTCGCCGCCGGGCCGACGTATCTCCTCGTCGACGTTGCCGCGCTCCAGGGGCAGTGGCGCGAGGCCACGCCGGGCAGAACGTTCGAGCACCTCGGCGCCACGCCGGGGCTCGTGGAGCTCGACGCCGCCGGTGACTGGACGCTGCTCGAGGTCCGGCAGTCCGGCTCGACGTCCGGGTAGGCCGGCACCGGGATCACCTGGGCTCGCGGGACCGAGCGGTTGCTGATCGTCGTGCCGCTCACGCCGAGGCTCCCGAGTAGCGCCGCGTCCCGATCCGCCAGAACCAGCGGGTGCCGAGCAGCAGCACGGCTGCGAAGCCCGCGGCCAGGGCGAGGGAGTCCGGGGTCAGCCGGGAGGTCAGCGCCTGGGCCGGGACCGTGATCGCGAAGGCGATCGGCACGAGGTACGTGAGGCTGACCCGGAGCCAGCCCGGGTAGATCGTGACCGGCCAGCGGCCGGACTGGTAGACGCCCTCGAAGAGCTCGTGGATCTCGTCGATGCGGATGATCCAGAACGCGGCGGTCGTGAGGGCGAGCCAGAAGCAGTAGATCATCAGTCCGCCCAGGACGAGGGCGACCGCGAAGGCCACGGCGTCGACGAGCCCGACGCTGGTCCGGAGCTGCGAGATCGCATAGCCGAGGACCGATCCCCCGACGATGACGTCCACGAGGCGCCAGATCCGCACCTCCCGGATGCTCGACAGGAGCTGGACATCGGCCGGCCTCGTCAGGACGTAATCGAAGGTGCCCTGGCGGATGTCGTCCCGGAGGCGGTTCATGTTCGGCTGGATCAGGGCGCCGATGAGGCCGCCCATGAGGCCATGGACACCCAGCACGGCGAGCAGCTCCGGGTGCGACCAGCCGTTGAGGTCGGGCGTCTGGCTGAAGACGAGGCCGATCACGGCGAGACCGGTCCCGAGGGCGATCGCCGACTCGAGCAGCTGGAGCCAGAAGTTGGCCCGGTACTGGACCTCGTTGAGGGCCCCGATCCGCAGGTACAGCCCGAAGAGCCGGAAGGTCTGCATGGACCCGTCCTATCCCGCGACCGCGCTATAGCGGCGGATCGCGAAGCGCCAGACGACCCGGACGAGCAGGGCACCGACGACGATCCAGAAGACCTGGGCGCCGAGGCCACGGAGGAGCTCCTCGCTCGACAGGTTGCCGACGAGGACCTCGATCGGAAACCCGAAGGTCCACTGGAAGGGCAGGAACCCGGCCAGCTGCTGGACCCAGTCGGGCATCAGCGACATCGGCACGAGACGGCCCGAGAGGAGGAGCTCGGCGGTGATATAAAGCTCGAAGATCGGCCCGACACGGGTCGTCCAGAACGTGATCAGGCCGAGCGAGCTCTGGTTGAGGGATCGGATCAGGTATGCCCCAAGGAGGGTCGCCGGGAAGACCGCGATCGCGAGCGCCGACGGGTGGAGCTCGGGTCGGAAGATCAGGGCCAGGAAGGCAGCGATCGGCAGCCACAGCACGATGACGACCGGCTTCCAGCCCAGGAAGAAGCCGAGGTCCTCCACGATCGGGAACAACGGCCGGAGCAGCCGGACGGAGAGGTGGCCCTCCCGGATCCGCTCCTCCCAGCCCCATGGCGTGAAGACGATGTTGATGTTGCGGACGAGCGTCCAGACGATGTAGTACGCGGCGAAGGCGGCCGGCGTATAGCCTCCCACCGAGCCGCCCCGCTGCTCGGCGACCGTCGACCAGACGACGAGGTAGATGACGGGCTCGGCGACCATGCCGAGCATGTACATGTAGTTCGCGGCGCGGTACTGGATCTGCTCCGCGATCGCGATCCGGGCCTCCTGCAGGTAGACGTCGGCGAGGCCCCGGATCGGGCTCACCAGCCGCGGCGCGCTGGCCGGCGGCGCGAGGCCGGACCGGGCGGCCACGGCTAACGGGCTCCCAGCGAGGTCGCCGCCAGGTGCTCGGCCAGCATGATCGTGACGAGGTGGGGGTAGCCGGCCGGCGGCTCCGGGATGATCGAGGCATCGGCGACGACGAGGCTCTCGATGCCATGAACGCGACCCGTCGCGTCGACGACATCGCCGTCCTCCGGCGCGGGGCCCATCCGGCAGGTCCCGACGACGTGCGGCAGTGAGTAGGCGCTGGCGATGACGTGCTCGCGAAGCACCTCGGCCGAGTCGAACCGGGGCGCGGGCGCGGTCGCCACGGCCCGGATAGCGGGGTGGTTGGCGACCTCGAGCCCGATCCGGCAGCCCTCGATGAGGCGCTCCACGTCCCGCGGCTCGGCGATCCCGGGCAGGACGATTCGCGGCGGCGCCGTCGGGTCGGCTGACCGCAGCGACACGGACCCCCGCGACTCCGGCTTGAGCAGGACGGGGTCGAGGTAGAAGCCGGGCTCCGGGCCCGACGGATCGGACAGCCAGAACATCAGGTCGGGCGACGCCGCGGGCGGGCGGCTTGTGCTGCGGAGCGTCGCGATCGAGTGAAGAGCGCGCGCCTCGGGCAGCGGTCCGCCGCGCCAGCCCGAGTCGAGGTCGACGCCGGGATGATCGGCCAGGTTCCGGCCGACACCCGGCAGGTCGGCCGCGACCTCGATCCCGAGGTCGCGGATGTCCGCGCCCGGCCCGATCCCGGAGCGCAGGAGGATTGGCGGGCTGCCGTACGTCCCGGCGGCCAGGATCACCAGGCCGGCCTCGATCCGGGACCCGGCGACGAGCCGGACGCCGACGGCACGGCCGGCCCGGATCTCGACCGTCGCCACCTCGGTATCCGTTCTGACCGTGAGGTTCCGCGGCCGCGATTCCGGGGCGAGGTAGGCGCTGAGCGTCGTGATCCGGCGTCCGGCGCGGGTGCTCATCGGCATCGGGCCCACGCCGACAGCGGTGGGTGCGTTGTGGTCCTCGACCCGGGCAAAGCCTGTCGCGGCGAGCGCCTCCACGGCGGCCTGATGGATGTCGGAGCGAGGCAGCTCCGGGTAGCGGGTGATCGGGATCGGACCGCGATCGCCGTGGTGCGGGCGGCTCCCGTATTCCGCGTCGGCCTCGAGCCGGCGGAACGTCGGCAGGACGTCCTCGAACGACCAGCCCGGGCTGCCCCGGTTGGCCCAGGCGTCGAAGTCGGCGGCCGAGCCGCGAACCGCGAACCGGGTCAGCCACGATGTCCCGCCGAGGAGCCGACCACGACGGAGCGGTAGCGTCCCCCCGGCGGCGTCCGGCTCGGACCGGAAGCCCCAATCCGTGGCCCAGGCCGGGCCCATCGGGTTGTCCCAGCCGTCCGCGTAGGCCGGTGGCACGTCCCGGAGAGCCGGCCCGGCTTCCAACAGCGCCACCGATCGGTCGCTCGCCTCCGACAGGCGTCGGGCGAGCACGCAGCCGGCGGCGCCGCCCCCGATGATCACGACGTCGAAACCCTCAGGCTGCATCGGTACCTCCATCCATTCCGCTGGCTTGGTTCGCCGTAGCCACGGCGAAGACCGACTCGATGACGTCCTCGATCGGCGGGTCCTCGATCGTCAGGTCGGCGACCGCGAGGTCGCGGAGGATCCGCGCGGCGACATCGGGGGCAACCGCGCGGGCGACCCGGATCGAGACCTTGGCGTCGTCCTCGCCGATGACCTCGCCGTAGCCGGAAAGATCGGCCGTGCCCTCCTTCAGCGTGACCCCGATCGTCTTGTCCGCCCCGAACCGGACAGCCAGCGCGGCGAGGTCGCCGTCGAACAGGATCCGGCCATGGTGGATGACGATGACCCGCTTGCAGAGGGCCTGGACGTCGGCCATGTAATGGCTGGTCAGCAGGACCGTCGCGCCGTAGCGACGGTTGTACTCGGCCACGAATGACCGGATCCGCTTCTGCATCGTGACGTCGAGCCCGATCGTGGGCTCGTCGAGGAACAGGACCGTGGGTCGGTGGAGCAACGCGGCCGCCGTCTCGACCTTCATCCGCTCGCCGAGGCTGAGGTTGCGGACCGGCTTCCGGACCAGGTCGCCGAGGTCGAGCAGCTCGATGAACTCGTCGCGCGTCCTCCTGAAGTCGTCCGGGTGGAGGCGGTAGATCGCCCGAAGCAGCTCGTACGAATCGAGCGCCGGCAGGTCCCACTGGAGCTGGTTGCGGTTGCCCATGACCATCGTGATCTGGCGCAGGTAGTCGGACTGGCGGCGCGATGGCTCGAAGCCGAGGACGCTGATCTCGCCGGACGTCGGGTACAGCAGGCCGCTGAGCATCTTGAGGGTCGTCGTCTTGCCGGCGCCGTTGGGCCCCAGGAACCCGACGATCTCCCCCGGCTGGATCTCGAAGGAGATGCCGTCGACCGCGGGAATGGCCTTCGTCCGGCGCCGGAACAGGCTCTTGACGGCCGCCCGGAGGCCGCCCTCGCGGACGGGCACGAAGAAGGTCTTGCGAAGGTCGGCGACATGGATCGCCGGTCCGCGGGGCGGGGACGCTGTCACAGAGGCCCGATCTGCTCGAGAACCGGTCAGTCCATCCGCTCGACGTACGACGCCCGCCACTCGGGTGCCTCGAACGGCTCGGCGTAGAAGACCACCTCGCGATGGATCTGTCGGTCGAGGACCTCGAGGAGAATCACGACCTTCCAGGTCTCGCCGTTGGCGTAGGTGATGTCGCCGTCTGCCCACCAGAACTGGCCGCTCCCGACCATCCGCTGGAAGGTGAATGCCGGCGTCATGACCCAGCGGTCCTCGCTGCCCACGACGTGTGCATGGCGCACATCCGGGTGGCCGCCGGGGAACGCCTCGTCGATCGCCCGCCAGTTGTCGTCGCCGCGGACCCGCTCGCCGGACTGCGGCCACTCGGACACCCAGTCGCGATGGCGGAGCCTCGTCGCCTCGTCGAGATCTCGGTTCGCGACGGCGTCGAGATAGCCGCGGACGACCTCCTCGTTGGACGGCTCTGTCATCGCTACAGCGTAGCGCCCGGCGAGGCCGAGATCGGGTCGTCCCATGCGGCCTGTCGCACGGTCTGCTCAGCCGCCGGGCAGCCGGACAGAGCCGTCAGCCTCGAGCGCCCAGAGCGGGTTGTGGGCGACCTCCCGGGGATGGCCGTCGGGGTCGATGAAGACGCCCGAGTAGCCGCCCCAGAACCTCGCGGCGCCGGGTCGCGCGATCGTGGCCCCGGCGGCCTCGGCCTCGGCGATGACCGCGTCCACCTGGGCCGCCGAGCCGACGTTGTGGGCCAGCGTGACGCCGCCCCAGCCGCAGCTGTCGACCGTACCGCTGTCCGCGGCCAGCTCCGCGCGGCCCCACAGGGCGAGGACCATTCCGGCGGACTGGAAGAAGACGACGCCCTCCTCGGGCTTCGAATTCGAACGCCAGCCGAGCGCCTCATAGAACGCCCGCGCTCGGGCGAGATCGGTGACGCCGAGGGTCACGAGGCTGAGTCGTTGGTTCATGGCGACAAGGTACCCGGCGACAGGATGCTGTAGCGTCCGGGCTTCCTCGAATCGATCGCCGGCACGGCCCTGACGCGCTGGCTCGGCTCGAGGCGGCCCGGCTTCAGGAGGCCCGCGATGAGGCTGTTCTCGAGCTCGGAAAGGCTGAGCGCCCGGCGAGTCTCCGCTCCCCGGAGCCCTCGAAACGATGACCTACGGACCGTGAACTTGAAGGGCAGGCGGGTCACCACCGCGTGCGTCACCTGTCAAGTACGATGAGGCAGATGCAGCGCGAAACGCTCGACGACGCCACGAGCCGCCATCTCCAGGAGGTCGCGGTCGACATCACCGAGCTGCTCGGCCCCGGGATCGAGCTCATCGAGCTCGCGCTGGAGCGGGACGGCCCGGACGTCGTGGCCCTGCGAGCGCGGTACGGCATGGCCGACGAGACGGTGGAGAGCGTCGGCCAGGGTGCGACGGTCATCGAGGCTCACGCCCGGCTCCGTGACGCGATCGTGGGCGATCGGATCGGCTTGGGCCTTCGAGTCCTCGTCTGACCTCGCCCTTCCGCCAGTGGCGGATGCGACCGGCGCCGCCATTGTCGCCTGGTGCGCAGGAGTGTCATCCGGGTCGCGGGGAGCCCAATGCACCCCCGGCCGCAACCCATGACCACGACGAACGCGGACACCAGGACGGACAAGCGCGCATGCGGACGATCCGGTTCATCTCGTCCTTCGGTCACGGCATCCTGATCCGACGCAGCCGTGTGATGTCGTCCGTCGCCCGGCGGCCAGGCGCCCCTGGTCGGACAGGCGGGAGCTCCGGTGGCGCCTTCCGGCCCTCGGATGCCGTCAGGCGCCCTGCTCGACTTCGAAGAGTGTGTGCGCTTCGAGGCCGTGGGCCTCGCGATGAACCTTCGTCGCGGTCTCCCGATCCGGGGCATCGACAAGGCAGAAGACCTTGCCCTCCTGCTCGTCGACCCAGTACTGCTTGTAGTTGACGCCGTACTTGCCCTGGACGCGGACATCCGCTTCATGGGCGCCGGCCACGTCGGCTGCCTTCACCCCGGGGATATCGTGCATGTCCATGTATGTCGGCATCAACGCCTCCTCCAGGTGGTTGGGTTTGTGCCGGCAAATGTACTCGGCCGGACCCAAGGTCGCGAGCCGAATTCAGGCGATCGTCGCGAGCTCCGTACCCAGACGCGCCACGACCGCCTGGGTCAGCTGCCAGCCCTTGAGGGGGTCACGGGGCAGCCGGATGCGCACCTGGTTCGAGGCGAAGGTCACCTCCGACGCGCGGAGGCCGGGCAACGCCCCGGGATGGAGCAACTGCATCGCGGTCGCCCGGGAGAGGCCCGCCCCGAAGCGGACGACGAGCTGGCCGTCCTCGCGCGAGATCGACGAGACGCCGGCTCCCTCGGCGGTGAGCCTGAGCTCGGCGACCTCGACGAGCCGCAACACCGGCGCGGGCATCGGGCCGAAACGGTCCGTGACCTCCTGCCGGAAGGCCGCGACGTCGCCGGCGCTCCTGGTCCGTGCGAGCCGGCGATAGAGCTCCAGCTTCTGGGCCTCGTCGGGCACGTAGTCGTCCGGCAGGTGCGCCTCGACCGGCAGGTCGACGACGGCCTGGGGCCGCTCGATCGCCGGGGCGCGACCTTCGCGCCCGGCCTTCTGCTCCTCGACCGCCTCGGCCAGCATCCGGGAGTAGAGGTCGAAGCCGACGGCCGCCATGTGACCGGACTGCTCGCCACCGAGGATGTTGCCGGCGCCCCGGATCTCGAGGTCCGACAGGGCGATCTGGAAGCCGGCGCCGAGCTCAGAGGCGTTGAAGATGGCCTGGAGCCGCTTCCGCGCGTCCTCGCTCATCCGCTCGCGTCGCCGGTAGAGGAGGTAGGCGTAGGCCCGCCGCGACGAGCGACCGACGCGCCCCCGCAGCTGGTACAGCTGGGCCAGCCCGAGTGTGTCGGCCCGGTCGATGATGATCGTGTTGGCGTTCGGGATGTCGAGACCAGACTCGATGATCGTGGTGCAGACGAGGATGTCGGCCCCGCCGCCGGCGAACTGGAGCATGACCTTCTCGAGGACGCCCTCGGGCATCTGGCCGTGGCCCACGACGATCCGGACGTCGGGCAGCAGCCGCCGGAGCTGCTCGGCCTGGGCCTCGATCGTCTCGACCCGGTTGTGGACGTAGAAGACCTGGCCGCCGCGGTCGAGCTCGCGGAGGATCGCGTCGCGGACCAGCCCGGCCGACGCCTCGGCGACCCGGGTCTGGATGGGGAGGCGGTCCTCGGGCGGCGTCTCGATGACCGACATGTCGCGGATCCCGGCGAGGGCGAGGTTGAGGGTCCGCGGGATCGGCGTGGCCGACAGGGTCAGGACGTCGACCTCACGGCGGAGCTGCTTGAGACGCTCCTTGGCGGCGACCCCGAAGCGCTGCTCCTCGTCGACGACGAGGAGGCCGAGATCGCGGAAGCGGACGTCGCGCGACAGCAGCCGGTGGGTGCCGATGACGATGTCGACGCCCCCGTCCGCGAGGCCGGCCAGCGTCCGCTCCTGCTCCTTGGGCGAGATGAACCGCGACAGGATCCCGACGTTGACCGGGAACGCGGCGAAGCGGGTCCGGAACGTCTCGTGGTGTTGGGCCGCGAGGACCGTCGTCGGGACGAGGACCGCGACCTGCTTGCCGTCCTGGGTCGCCTTGAAGGCGCCGCGCAGCGCGACCTCGGTCTTGCCATACCCGACGTCGCCGACGACGAGCCGGTCCATCGGCCGGCCGGCCTCCATGTCGTGCTTCATCTCGAGCGACGCCCGGAGCTGGTCGACAGTCTCCTCGTACGGGAAGCTCGCCTCCATCTCCGACTGCCAGGGCGAGTCCTCGGCGTAGGCGAAGCCGGCAGCGTTCTCGCGGGCGGCGTAGAGGGCCAGGAGCTCCTCGGCCAGGTCGGCGACGGCGCGCCGGACCCGCTGCTTCGTGCGGAGCCATTCCGTCCCGCCGAGCTTCGAGAGCTGCGGCCGCTCGCCGCCCGAGTAGCGGGTGACGCGGGCGATCTGCTCGACCGGGACGTAGATCCGATCGCCGGCCGCGAAGCTGATCTCGAGGTAGTCGCGCTCGTCGCCCTCGCCGGCGCTCCGCCGGAGCATCCGCTCGTAGCGGGCGACGCCGTGGTCGATGTGGACGACGAGGTCGCCCGCCGTCAGACGCTCGAGGATGTCGCGAGGCACGACCCGGCGCATCGCCTTCGGACGCCGGACCCGGACGTTGCCGAACAGCTCGCGGTCGGTGACGAAGACGAGGCCGTCCGGCCCCCCGGCGAATCCGCCGTTCAGGCTCCGCTCGACGAGGACGACGGCTCCCGGCGCGGGGGCGTCGGGAACGTGGCCGGTGACGCCGACGTCGTGGCCGCTCTCGGCCAGGATCTCGGCCAGCCGGGGCGCCTGGTCCGAGGCGATCACGATCCGCGGTATCGCCCCCGGATCGGCTGCCCGCCAGCGCTCGACGGCGGCACCGAGCTGCTGTGCCCGACCGAGTGGCAGCGCCGGCTCCCGCCAACCGAACGCGTCGCCGGACGAGAGTCCGCCGCCCGCGATCGCCGCGCCGGCGGCGGTCTCCGACTCCCAGGTGAGCTCGAGGGTCCGAGCGGCGAGCAGCCGCCCCTTCCAGGCCCGCCGGCCGAGGAGCGTCTCGGGCCAGCTCTTCGGCAGCTCGCCGGCGGCCGTGAGCTCGCCCCGTCGCTCGTCCGCCTGGCGCCACAGGAACTCGGCGGCTTCGGCGAGGTCGCCGGGCTCGTCGAGGACGAGCAGCGCGCCCCCGTCGACGTGATCCAGGGCGGTGTTCGGGGCAAGGACCGGTGCCCAGATCTCGGCCCCGTCACCGACGGCCGCGGCCCGGGTGGACGTGGTGGCGTCGGCGACGCTCCGGCGCTCCCCAGCGACGCTCCGGCGCTCCCCGGCGACGCGTTCCCCCCGGTCGGTCTCGGCGCCGGCAACGGTCAGGCGTTCGAGGTCGGCGGCGAGGCGTTCCGGGAGCCTCGACGGGGTCGTCGCCAGGCGGCCGGCGAGCCCCTCCGCGCCATCGTGGGGAAGGAGAAACTCGGAGGCCGGCAGGAGCTCGATCTGCGCGAGCGGATCGGTGCTCCGCTGGTCGGTCGGGTCGAACGCCCGCAGCGATTCGATCTCGTCGCCGAAGAACTCGATCCTGACCGGGAGGCTCGCCGACGGGGGAAAGACATCGACGATCCCGCCTCGACGCGCGAACTCGCCCTTGCCGGCGACTTCGAGGACGGGCGTGTAGCCGAGCGCGAGGAGGTCGCGAAGGAGCTGCGACTGGGTCGCTCGGTCGCCGGGAGCCAGGCGGCGAGGCTCGGCGGGCAGATCGGCCGGCGCGATGGTGTGCTGGAGAAGGGCCTGGACGCTGGCCACGAGGATCCGGGCGCGGCCACTTCGCCAGGCGGACAGCGCCGCGACGCGTGCCGCGGTCTCGTCGGCGACGAGCTCGCTCCGCTCGTAGGCGAGGGCCGTGCGCGGCTCCAGGACCGCGACGCCGCCGGGATCACCGGCCCAGGCCGCCAGCTCCTCCGCCACCCGGTCGCCGATCTCGGCGTCCCGGGCAATCCAGACGATCCGCTCACCGGCGGCCAGGGCCAGCGCGGCGGCGAGGTAGCTCTTTGCCCCGTGGGGAACGCCGGTCAGGCCGGCGTGATGTCCCCGCGCGGTCGGCGGGGCCGTGCCGGTCGGGCCGAGGCGTGAGCGGAGGTCGTCGAAGGCGCCCGAGCCGGCCAGGAGCGGCGGGAGGCCGGAGAGGTCCGGCAGGCGGCGCCCGGGCCCGTGCCGATCCTCGGCGGACGCCGCGGGAATTGCCCGGCGTACGGCGATGGCCGGCCCGCCCCCGCGTCCAGCGACCTGGCGTTCGGCGGCCTGGCGTTCGGCGGCCCCGCGGTCGGCGGCCCCGCGGTCGGCGGTCTCGCGCTCGACTCGCTCGTCGACGCGTCGCTCCCAGCCACGCCGCCCGCGAAGCGGCGACATCGTCATGAGGTGCTCACCGCGACGGTCCCGCGGTCGGCCGCTCCGACCATCACTCGGGTGCCTCAGCTCGGACCTTCCGCCAGCCGGTCCTGGTCCTGCGGATCCCGTCCGGGCCCGGCGGCCCGTCGATCTCCCCGGGCGGGGCCTTGAGCTCGGTGTCGGCGGGCCGCAGCTCGAAGCGATTGAACCGGTTGGCCGCCTTGTTCACGCCGTCGCGGGCCCAGGCCTCCACGGCGTCGGCCGCCGCGTCCAGCAGCTCGTCGAGGCGCAGCGTCTCCTCGGCCGCGAAGGTCGAGAGGACGTGGTCGACGAAGCTGCGGTCCGGCTCGCCGATCCCGACCCGCAGCCGGGCAAACTGCTCGTTGCCCAGCTCGGCGATGATCGAACGGAGCCCGTTGTGGCCGCCGGGCCCACCGCCCTCGCGGAAGCGCAGCTTGCCGAAGGGCAGGGAGAAGTCGTCGACGACGACGAGGATCTCGTGAAGGGGTGCGCGCTCACGGGCAAGGATCTTGCGGACGGCGATCCCTGACTCGTTCATGAAGGTCATCGGCTTGACGAGGACGAGATCGAGGCCGTTGAAGCGGCCGCCGACCGTGGCCGCGGCGTCCTTGTTGCGGGCACGGCCCGTCAACCCGGCTCGATCGGCCAGCCGGTCCAGGACCATCCAGCCGATGTTGTGTCGGGTCTTCGCGTATTGGGAGCCGGGATTCCCCAGCCCGAACACGATCTTCGAGGGCACTTCTCCGGATGTCCTCCGAACACGGCAATCGCCCCGGGGACGGGTCCCGCGGGGTCTGCAGATGGTACCGCCGCGCGAGCCACTTGACCGCGCCCAGCGCGGCCGGCGCGGTCGGCGCGGTCGGCGCGGTCGGCGCGGCTCGGCGCGCGGCTCGGCGCGGTCGGCGCGGTCGGCGCGGCTCGGCGCGGCTCCGGCGCGGGAAGCGGTCGGCGCGGCTCGGCCGGCGCGACCGGAGGCCTCAGTCCGGCACGGCTCCCAGCAGCTCACGCTCGAGCTGTCGCATCGCGAACTCCTCCCGGGGCTCGGCGTGATCCCATCCGCAGATGTGGAGGGTGCCGTGGGTGAGGAGCAGCCGCATCTCCTGCGGCGACGACCACCGGACGTCCCCGGTCTGGCCGCCGCGGCCCGCGCCCGCCTGCGCGATCGCCCGCTCGACGGAGACGACGATGTCCCCGAGGTGAACCCGTGCTCCGGGCGGCAGGACGAACGACGGTCCGGCGGCTGCGGCCCCCTCTCGCCGGCCGGCCGGCTCGCCGTCATGGCGGGGAAGTGCCTCTGGCGGGAGGAGCGGAAAGGACAGCACGTCGGTCGGTCCTCGGTCGCCCATGTGCATCTCGTTGAGCTCGGCGATCTCGGCGTCGTCGGCAAGGACGACCGAGAGCGACGCGGGCGTCGGGGCTCCCGCCAGCGCCAGGGCCGCGGCGACGACGCGCGCCACTTCGCTTCCCGGGAGCAGGCGCGGCACGCTCGGCCGGACCGTGACGTCGATTCGCCAGCCGTTGACGACGTGGCTCCGCGTCACCTCCGGTCCGTCGGCCGGTCGCGATTCGCCGAGCCTGCGTCCGCCCGACCCCCCGCCCCGGCGCTCCCGACGGTCCCACCGCCAGCACCGCCGGCCGCGGCCCGCCGGGCCTCCAGCTCCACGATCTTGCTCTGTGGGTAGGCGACTCGCTGGTGGTACATCCCCAGGAGCTGCTGGACGAAAGCCGCCTTGACGTTCTCGAGATCGCGAAGCGTCAGGTCGCACTCGTCGAATTGGCGGTCGTCCATGCGCTCGGCGAAGATCCGGTCGACCATCGCCCGGATCGCCGTCTCGTCCCGCGACGAGAGCGACCGAACGGATGCCTCGACGCCGTCGGCGAGCATGATCAGGGCGGCCTCGCGGGACTGCGGCTTCGGCCCGGCGTGCCGGAAGCGGCGGGCGTCGACGGCCTCGGCCGCCTTGCGACCCTCCTCGGTGCCGAGGCCGCCGAATGGCGCGGCGGCTTCCTCCCGGGCCTTGGCGTAGAAGAAGCTCATCAGGGCAGTCCCGTGATGCTGCGGGATGAAGGCGATGAGCGCCTTCGGCAGGCGCGCCTGGTAGGCGATGTCGATGCCGTCGGCGACGTGCTGCTTGAGGACCTGGGCCGATTGCTCGGGCTCCATCTGGTCGTGGACGTTCTCCCCTCCGCCCTGGTTCTCGATGAAGCCCATCGGGTTGGCGAGCTTGCCGGTGTCGTGGTAGTAGGCCGCGACGCGGGTCAGGAGCGGGTCGGCGCCGATCGCCTCCGCCGCCCGCTCGGCCAGGTTGCCGACCATGAGCGAGTGGTGGTAGGTGCCGGGCGTCTCGACGAGGAGGCGGCGCAGGAGGGGTTGCGACGGGTTCGCCAGCTCGAGGAGCTGGAAGACCGTGAGGATCCCGAAGACGTTGCCGAGAACCGCGAACGTGCCGACCGCCGCGACCCCGGCGCCACCGGCGGACAGCGCCGAAGCCCCGACGAGCTGGAGGATCCCGGTCAGGTCCCGCTCACCGAGGAGGGAGAACGCCGTGACCACCAGGGCCTGGACGAGGAACACGACCGTCCCCGCCTGTACGAAGGTCTGGAGCCGGTCACCGCGGCGGATCGCGATCACCCCGGCGAGCCCGCCCAGGAAGACGTACGTCGAGATCTCGAGCGTCCCGTTCACCGCCCCGGCGACCACGGCCAGGATTGCCGCGACGATGATCGCGACCTCGGCGTCGAGGAGGACGGCGAGCAGGATCGGGATCGCCGCCAGGGGCATCAGGAACGGCAGGGCGGCGCGCCCGGCCGTCAGCTTCAGGACGAACGTCGCGAAGAGGAGCAGGACGCTGATCAGGACGAGGACGTTGTTGCGATGCCAGAAGTCGCGCCGGAACCGCCAGATCCAGCCCAGCAGGAGCGTCACGAGGAGGGCGCTGAGGACGAGCCAGCCGGCAAGACCGGCGATGTCGGGCGTGGCGTCGTTGAGACCGAAGGCGACGATTCGGGCGGCATCGACGGCGGTCAGCTTCGTGCCGCCCCGGACGATCACCTCGCCCTGGAGGAACTGCTCCTCCACCGGGGCGACAGCCTCGACTTGCCGGTCCCGCTCCTGGTTCGTCAGCTCTTCGCTGAACGAGCTGTTGGCGACGATGTAGGGGGCGACGAGCTCGGCGGCGAGCATCCGCTCGGCCTCCGAGAGGCCACCGGCCATCTGCTCCGAGATGTGGGCCCGGGTGACGGCGACCTCCGTGTCGCGGAGCTGGCTCCGCTCGGTCGTGTCGAGGACGCGGGTAGCCTCGGTCTTGATCGGAATCCATCGAGCGGCGTCGATCGAGCTCACGGTGTCGGCCGAGGTCGCCGACAATCCTTCCGCGAACCGGGCGACGATCAGGGCGCGCTGGTTGTCGGACGTCCGCGAATCGAAGGCGGTGTCGAGGGACCGAACGCTGCGGTCGAAGGCGTCGACCTGGGCCGAGGCGATCGTGATCGCCCGCTCGGAGGTGAAGTCGTACTGCGGGTTGACGCTGTCGGCAGCCTCCTGGCGCGCCTGTTCGGTGAGGACGGGGTTCTCGAAGGTCTGGGCCCGGGGCGCGACGATGTCGCTCGGGACGAGGTCGCCGACCTGGAGGTTGAAGCTCGTCGACTCGAGATTGGCCCCGAGGATGGCGGTCATCGAGACGACGAGGAGCGCCGCGGCGAGGGCAAGTCGGCCGGCCTCGCGCCGGGTCAGTCGAACGGCGTCGACTGGGCGATGGGCGAGCACCTCAGCGCTCCGACGCTCGGGCCGCGTCGGTCGGCGAAGGAGGCGTGGGAGGCGTGGGAGGCGTGGCGGCACCGGATGGCGAGGCGGCCAATGCAGCACTGACGAGCCCGCTGAGGACGCGGCCGTCTGCCCGGCCGCGGGTCCGAGGCGAGAGCCAGCCCATGACCTTGCCCATGTCCCGCGGCGAAGCGGCGCCGGTTGCCTCGATCGCCTGCCCGACGAGGGCGTCGAGCTCAGGCCCCGTCAGCTGCCTGGGCAGGAACTCCGAGAGGATCTCGATCTCGGCCGCCTCCTTGGCGGCGAGGTCAGCGCGGCCGCCCTTCTCGAAGGCCTCGATGCTCTCGCGACGAGTCTTGACCTCCTTCGCGAGGATCACCGCGACCTCGTCGGCCGTGTAGGCCCGCTGATCGCGCTTCTCGGCGTTGTAGATCGCGTTCTGGGCCATTCGGAGGGTATCTCGGCGCAGCGCGTCACCCGACCGCATCGCTGCGGTCACCTCGGCGCGGAGCCGGTCCTGGAGCGTCACCGGTGATGGCACCTCGGGCGGGAACGCCCTGGGCGTCGGCGGTGGACGGCGGTCACGGAGTCGTCGGTGAGGTCGTGGGCCCCGACAGTTCGGGACGCATCGGGTCGACCCTGCGGACGGTTCCCGGCCGTCCGGCCGATCAGCCCTGTGGCGTTCGGGCGTTCTTCTTGCGCTTGGCTTCCTTGCGCTTGCGCTTCACGCTGGGCTTCTCGTAGTGCTCGCGGCGGCGAGCCTCGGCGAGGATGCCCGACTGCTGGATCTTCTTGTTGAAGCGACGCAGGGCGCTCTCGAACGTCTCGTTCTCGCCTACTCGGACTTCTGCCAACTCCGGATTCACCTCCTCGGGCTGTTCGTCTCGCATTCCGCGGCGTGCTCGTGGCCCAGCGGCACGGCGCGGTTCCCGACGGGTTTGTGCGTGGCGCCGGACGGGCCGCGTGGCCCATTCCGCGCCCCGACCCTGCGGAGCCGCCGGAGTGTCCCACAGGCGTTGCGAGGGGTCAAACGTGGCGCTTCTCCCGTCAAACGTGGCGCCACGTCGCCCGTAACCGGGAATTGAGCGCTCGCTGGCATCCTCAGCCCGAATGGATGCCCTTCGGATCGGCCGGTCATTGCGGGCCCTGCGTATCCGCCGCGGTTGGCGGCAGGCGGATGTCTCAGAGCGGGCCGGCTTGTCGCGATCAAAGTACGCCCGGATCGAGCGCGGCGAGCTTCGTCGTGTCCGGATCGGCGACCTCGAGGCGACCTGCGCCCCGCTGGGCGCCGACCTCGACATCCGGATCCGGTGGCACGGCGAGGGGCTCGATCGACTGCTCGATGCCGCGCACGCCCGGCTCGTCGACCTCGTCGTCCGCCGACTTCGCCAGGCCGGCTGGGAGTGCCGGGTGGAGGTGTCGTTCAACGTCTGGGGCGAACGCGGCTCGGTCGACGTCGTCGGATGGCAGCCGGGTGCCCGAGCCGTCCTGGTGGTCGAGGTCAAGTCGGTCATCCCCGACGCCCAGGCGACGATCGCCGTCCACGATCGGAAGGTCAGGCTGGCACCCGAGATCGCGAAGTCACGCGGCTGGCAGGCAGCGGTCGTGGGCGGGTTGCTCGTCGTGGCTGACGGCTCGACGGCTCGCCAGCGATTGGCGGCCCTCCCCGAGGTTTTCGACGCCGCGTACCCGGACCGAGCTGTCGCCGTGCGGCGGTGGATCGCGCACCCGTCTGGCCGCCTCTCAGGGCTCCTCGTTGTCCGTATCGACCACGGGGTGGCCCGTATCCGGGTCGTCGCCGGCCGCCAGCGGGTACGGCTGCCGCGGACGGCCATCCGGGGCGGTCAGTGATCATCCGCTGGTCGTCATGCCCACGCAGCCGCGGGTCGCGGCCTGGTGATGGTCCCGGGGCGACGCCGGTCTGCAGAAGGGGTCGCTGGCTGGCCATTATGGAGAAACGGGTGCGGACCCCTGCGGACCCCTGCGGGCCCCTGCAGACCCCGGCGGACCCCGGCGGACCCCTGCGGGCCCCTAGCCGCCGACTGGCCGCCGGCTGGCCGCCATCCGGCTCCGCCTCAGCCCGGCCAGCGGGACCCGAGCACGACCAGCCAGTACGCGTCGGCGACGGCCACGGCTCCCCAGAATCCGATGATCAGCGTCGGCCGGCGGAGGAAACACTTCGTCCACGACACCCCGAGCGTGATCGACCGCGCATAGAGGGCGATCGCGACCACCGCGACGATCAGCACGAAGACCGCGGGCGAGAGCACCCACGCGATCAGCCCCACGGTGCCCATCCGGCAGAACGTGAAGGCCAGGTTCTCGTACTTCTCGGGCCGCGTCCGCGGCGGCCTGATGTACGACTGCGGGCCGACCGGATCGATGGATCGGATCCAGGCGGGGCCTCCTGGCGCCCCCATGGCCGCGCTCACGATGGCCCCGCCGGCGCGGAGGGCGGGACGGCGCGCCGGACCGCGGGCCCGACCACGGGCCGGACCGCGAGCCGGGGCCGGGCCGCGACGCGCGGCCGAACCTCGTCCAGGGAGATCAGCTCCCGGGCCGGGACCATCCCGGCCGAGGTGTGGCGCCGCAGCCCGCCGAAGAGCTGCCGGGCGCAGAACGGCACGCGCACGGGGTTCTCCTCTCCGTTCGTCGATCCCACGTGGACGCAGCACTGCTGGAGCCGCTCCACGTTGAGGGTCCAGGCGTCCATGAACGTCTTGATCGAGATCCGCTTGACCCGCTTCGCGATGTCCTCGACCGCCCCCTGCTTGTCGAAGACCCACCGGCCGAGTGTCTTGACGAAGCCGGTGACGCCGATGTCGCAGGCCTCGCAGATGCGGAGCAGGTGGTCGACCATCTCGGGCCGGGACACCAGGGTCGTCTCGGACATCATCCCGACGAGGGCCGTCCACATCGCGTCGTCGGGCGCGATCCGGTTCGAGACCAGCCCCAGGTACTGCTTCAGCTGATCCACGCCGAGCATCCGCGGCAGGGACCGCCACTCCCCGGCATCGCCCCTGACGAAGTACGTGAGCGACGAGCAATCGGGGTGGGAGCATGGCAGGGCGATGAAATCGTCCGGTCCCACCCGCCCGTCGGTCTGCTCACCCAGGGCGAGCAGGGTCCCGGTCGTCGTGGCCCGCCGCATCGGGTCGATCGCATTGGAGCGCCCCGACCCGAAGACCGGTTGGAAGGCTACACCGGCGATGAAGTCCGTCGCCAGGGCGTACTCGGCGATCGCCCCGACCTCGCCGTCGTTGACGCCCTCGGCGACGGCCACGGCCAGGGTCGTGAAGACGTGCCGGTCGGCGAGGCGACGGATCGCCTCGGCCTTGACCGCCCGGAGATCCTCGCCGCGGTGATACAGCGACGACTCGGCCTCGAAGCCGTCGAACTGGAGATAGACCTCCAACCGGCCGCGCAGGCGGCCGAGGGCGTCGGCGAAGGCATCGTCCCGGGTGATCCGGATCCCGTTCGTGTTGAGGATGACGCGCACGACGTTGCGCTCCGTGGCGGCCTCGATGATCTCAAGGATCTCGGGGTGGACGGTCGGCTCGCCGCCCGAGAGCATCAGGACGTCGACCCGTCCGCCCTCCCGCTCGATCGCCGCGTCGAGCGAGCGGAGGATGTGCGGCAGGCGGGCGAACTTCCCGATCCCCGGCGCCGCGGCGGCGAAGCAGGTCGGGCACTCGAGGTTGCAGCTCTCGGTGATGTCGATGAGCAGGACGCACGAGTGCTGGGTCTGGAGGTCGCCCAGGCCATCGGCATAGCCCATCGGGATCGGCCGGGCATTACCGATCGTGTCCGGGATGATCTCGCGGGTCGGCGTCCGCCACTGCTGGAGGTACTCCCACAGCCGGTGGTCCTCCTCGTACAGGCTCGTGAGCGTCCCGTGCCCGCGCCGGCAGGTCCGGCGGAGGTAGACCCGGCCGTCCATCGCCACGAGGTTGCCCTGGAGGATGTCCGTCTCGTAGTCGATCTCCCGGTCAGGGTCGTCGCTGAAGCACTGCCCGCAGACGGTCAGGACCATCCGGAGCGGGGTATAGGGGCGCAGGTCGAGCATCAGCCCTCCTCAGCAGTGGAGAATGCAGCCGAACGAGCCGCTGTACGCGACGCAGACGCCGAGAATTGCGATCAGGGCCAGCGGCGGGACGATGAGCCAGCCGATCGTCGCGGCGGCGTCGCCGCCGCGGAGCGCGCTCGACCCCCGGATCCGGCGGTAGATCCAGCGGGTCACGAGGATGATCTGGATCGGAAACAGGACGGCGTACAGGATCATGAGGGGCCGGCCGCTGCTGGTGGCGAGGATCCCGAACATCCCGGCGACAAAGGCCGCCAACGCGAGCAGGACGGCGACGCTCGCCAGGATGGACTGCCGCAGCCGCGGCCGGTTTGTGTCCTGCGCGGCCGCGGATCGAGCCCGCTCCGACTCGGCCTCGATCGTCGACCAGGCAGCCTCGAGGTCGGCCTTTGCGTGGCCCTGCCGGATGAGGTAGTCGTCGAGAGCCTCCCGGGTGAACCGGTCCCGGTTCGAGCGGATGTAGTCGGCGATCGCCTCACGCGACGGGTCTGCCGGGCCTGATTCGCTCATCGCGTCGCCTCCAATTCCTGGGCCGTGGCCTTCAGACGACCCTGCCACCGGTCCCGAGATAGGCGAGGCAGGCACCGAGGAACGTGGCCGGGAGGCCAACGAGGACCGCGATGGCAGCGATCGCGACCATCGACCCGATGCTCTTCACCCGGCCGAGCAGCCAGAGGGACCCGCCGCCGAAGAGGACGAAGAAGGCGATCGCGCCCGCGACCCACCCGGTCGAGCCCGCTCCGCTCGGCGCGACGCTCAATGTCCACGCGAGAAGGCCGACGAAGGCGATCCCGACGATCACCCGGGCAAGGTTGCGGGCCTGGGCGTGCTCATCGACGGCGCCGACCGTCGCCGGGGCGACGAGGTCGAGCTCGGCGAGCGCCTCCTCCACCACTCCCGGATCGTGGCCGGCCTCGATGAGCCGCTCGGCCATCGCCTCGCGGGTGTACTCATCGCCATAGCGGCGGAGATATGCGACCAGGTCCGACGGGGGACCCTCGACGAGGTCGCCGGTCAGCCGCGGTCGCTCGGGATCGGTCATGGCCGGGCCTCCGTGAGCAGAGGTAGGGGCGGCTCCGGAACCCGCCAGGCGCCCGCCCGGTAGCGACGCCAGAAGTGGATCGCGAGCCAGCCGATGAGCGGGATCAGGACCACCTGGGGCCCGGTGAGGCCCAGCAGCTGGACCTCGTTGCCCCGGACGAACTCCACGAAGAACCGGAAGACGAACGCGGCGAGCAGGTACAGCTTCAGGAGGTCGCCCGGGACGGGCACCCTCCGGCCGAGCCGGATGATGAGGGCCGCGGCGACGAGGTTGAACGCGATCTCGTAGAGCATCGACGGATGCATCGGGCCGCCGCAGCCGGGACAACGCGGGAATGCCGCGGCCGCCTCCGCGCTGACGCTGAGCCCCCAGGGCAGGCTGGTCGGCGTCCCCAGCGGCAGCTCGGACAGGAAGCAGCCGACGCGGCCGATGGCCGTGGCTACGGCGATCGCCAGCGCGTAGTTGTCGCCGGTGGAGCGGCGGTACCCGAGTGCGGCCTTGGCGAGGACGCCGGCGAGGAACCCACCGGCGAGGCCCCCGAGGATGCTCTTGTTGCCGTGCAGGATGACCCAGCTCACGGGCGCGCCATCGGCGATCGCCCGGCCGATCTCGTCGGTGTTCTCCCAGGCGGTGATCGCCCGGGCGCCCACGATCCCGCCGACGACCACCGCCATCGAGATGAGGATGATCCGCTCGTCGAGGAGGCCCCGCCGGCGGAGCGCGCGGTAGTAGATCGCGAGACCCACCACGACCGCCAGGACCGAGAAGAAGTCATGCGTCCCGATCGTCAGCGGCCCGACCTGAACGAGGGCCGGATACAAGCGACGCTCCCTCCACTCCTCCCCCGTGCCCTTCGCACGATACGCGGCTGCCGGTCAACCCGGAAGACGCTCCGGTCAACCGGGAAGACGCGTTCGCTGCCGGGTCGTGACAGTCGGGCCCCCGGCACGTCGTACCCTTCGAAGTGGAGGAGGCATCGTCGATGGAGACCCTGCTGGACCTGCTCGACGAGAGCGTCGCCAAGTTCGGAGAGCGCCCGGCCCTGGGGATGCGCCGCGACGACGGCACGAGGCTCGAGTGGACCTACCGAGAGCTCGATCGTCGCTCGAGGATCGCAGCCTGGCGGCTGCAGGCCACCGGGCTCCGGCCGGGCGACCGGGTCCTCACCTGGTCGCCGTCGATGCCCGAGCTCGCCGCCACCTACTTCGGCGCGATGCGAGCCCGCGTCGTCCTCGTCCCCCTCGACCTCCGGATGTCGATGGATGCCGTGGAGGGGATCGTCGCGGCCGCAGAACCGCGACACCTGGTCGTCGGCACCGGGCGCGAGGCGCCGGACCCTCGCGACGCCCATCTCGAGGACCTCCCGACCACGACGGTCGAGGCGCTGACCGCCGAGCCGGATCGTGCCTTTCCCGAGGACTGGGAGACCCAGGTCTCTGGCTGGGAACGCCCGCGCCCGGAGGACGTCTGGGAGGTGATCTTCACCTCGGGCACGACCGGCACGCCCAAGGGCGTGATGCTCGGTCACGACAACATGACCGGCTCGATCGAGACGTTCTACGAGATCGTGCCCCGGATGGAGCACCGGATCGTCAGCCTCCTCCCGCTCAGCCACCTCCTCGAGCAGTCGGTCGGGCTCTTTTATGCCCTCTCCGTCGGCGCCGTGATCGAGTACGTCCGGAGTCGCAATCCGCGGGTGATCTTCGACGCCCTGCGGGAGCACCGGGTCACCTCGCTCATCGTCGTCCCCCAGGTCCTCGACCTCTTCTGGAGCGCGATCGAGCGCGAGGTCGAGAAGCGCGGCCGGGCGACCTCGTTCAACCGCCTCCGATCGATCGCCCGGCATCTCCCCGCCGCGGTCCGGCAGCGTCTGTTCGCCGGCGTTCACGATCAGCTCGGCGGCCACTTCCGGCTCTTCGTCTCGGCCGGGGCGTTCCTGCCGCCGGCGTTGCAGCAGGCCTGGGAGGACCTCGGGGTCACGGTCCTCCAGGGCTACGGCTCGACGGAGACGGGGACCGGCACCTGCACCACCCTGGGCGACCACGTGCCGGGGACCGTGGGCCGGCCACCCGGCGGGATCAGCCTGCGGATCGCCGAGGACGGCGAGGTCCAGTTCAAGGGCCCGACGCTCTTCCACGGCTACTGGAACAGGCCCGAGACCACGGCGGAGGCGTACACGCCGGATGGCTGGTATCGGACCGGGGACATCGGACACCTCGATGACGGTGGACGGCTCATCCTGTCCGGGCGGAAGCGCGACATCATCGTCCTGCCGAACGGCTTCAACGTGTACCCCGAGGACATCGAGAACGCCCTCCGGGTGGCCGGGATCCGGGACTCGGTGATCCTCGAGACGAGACCCGGCCGGATCGAGGCGATCGTCCTGGCGCCGGGGACCCACGGGCTGCCCCAGGGCGGCGACCTGCCGGGCGCCGCGCCCGCGGGCATCACCGACGACTCGGCTGCCGTCCGCTCCGCCGTGGACAGCGCCGTGAAGGCGGCCAACACCACGCTCGGACCGAATCAGCGGATCGCGGGCTGGCGTCTCTGGCCGGACGCCGACTTCCCCCGGACGCACACGCTCAAGGTCAAGCGCGATCGCATCCGCGCCTGGGCCACCGTCGAGGCCCCCCTGCCGGTCCAGGAGGGCGGCTGAGGGGAGCACCCGAAGTGCCGCCCCGGGGCCCGCACAGGCCCTGACCGGCCGCTAGGCCAGCGCTCGGTCGAGCGGATCGGGGCTGTCGGCGGCCGAGGCCACGGCGTCGCCGCCGAGCCCGCCACGCCCGGCGGCCGCGCCGGTCAAGGCGCCCCAGCCCTCGTCCGTCAGGCGCTCCAGGGTCCGGAGCGCGGACGCCATCGCCTCTTCCGCATGCGTCCGGGCGAGGCCGGCCAGGACGCGATCGCCGAGCACCGCTTCCAGCTCCCTGGCGACGTCGGCGGCCGCCCTGGTTCCGGTCGCGATCGGACCGAATGCGGTGCCTGGCGTCCCGCGGCGAAGGACGAGGGCCGAGCGGTCGGCCGGGACGACGGCCCCGACGATGGCCGGCCAGAGGCCCTGGCCGTCATGTCCCGGCGGCTCGACGAAGGCAAGCGGATGGTCCGGCATGAGCGCCAGGCGGACGGCCACCTCGGCGGCCGCTCTCACGGCCGGGTTTGGCTCATCGATGAGCCAGGCCGGCAGCGCGCCGATGACCACCGAGTCGCTCGCCAGCCCATGCGACTCGGTCAGGGCAACGGCCAGGAGCTGCAAGGCGAGAGCGCGACCTGCCCGGGTCGCCGGGTCGGAGTTCACCCCGGCGTCGAGGTCGGGTGCGACGACCAGCGGCCCGGCGCCCAATTGGATGGCCGTGCCGGCGCGGCGCCCGACGCGAACCGCGAAGGCGAAGTCGGCGAGGGCTCGCACCGGGTCGACACCGGTGCCGACGATCTCCTCCATGGGATCGAGCTCGATGACGTCCGCCCGTTCGAATGCGGCCACGATCGCGCCCTCCGGACCGGCCAGGGCCGCGGGCACCGTCGAGAGGCGGACATAGGCGCCCCGCTCCGCGGCGGCCTGGTCGAGGGCGTCGCGCAGCCGGCCGAGCCCGCGCTGGCTGCCCGTTGGGGCGGGGTCGGGCTCATCGTCATGGCCCGGGTTCCAGGTGGCGACGTCCCGCCCGAGCTCGCCGAGCCGCATGGCAAGCTCGCGGCCGACGGGAACCTCCACCCGAACGAGGTCGGCCCCGGCGCGGACGAGCGCGGCCGCCTCACCCGTCGCCCCGTGGGCGTTCGGCTCGAGAAGGGTCGTTCCGACGCGCGGAGGTCGCTCGTCCCCGAGGACGCCAAGGAGCTCCCGGCGGGCCGTCCGGTTGGCATCGATCCGGTCGAAGGCCGTCGCGATGAGACGCCCGAGGAGCTCGGCGGCGGCCGCGTGGCGCACCGGATCGCCGAGCAGCTCGGCTTCCATCGCCAGGTCGACCGCCCCGCCGGCCACGTCGAGGGCCAGCTGCTGCGGCGGAATCTCGTACTCGAGGAGGGCCATCGTGAAGGGCATCAAGACACCGGCAGCGAGGCGCGCGGGCCGGCCGCCGACGTAGCGATCGACGACCTCGGCGGCAAGGGGGCGACCCTCCCGATCGATCCCGCCGACCCCGATGAGCCGGAGCGCCGCCCGCTCTCGGCCGAGCGTCCGGGACGCCGCTGCGCTCGTCCCGTGCTCGGCCGCCAGGGTCGCCGCGAGTGCGCGGAGCCGATCGAGCTCAGCGGCGAACTCCCCCGGACCCAGCGTCGGCGCCATCGAGGAGAGGATACGGGCGCGGTGGCGATCGGCGAAAGGGTCGACCGCGCGAGGCGCGGCGACGATCGGCGATAGCGCCGACCGCGCGAGGCGCGGCGACGATGGGCGAAAGGGCCGACCGCGCGAGGCGCGGCGGCGATGGGCGAAAGGGCCGACCGCGCGAGGCGCGGCGGCGATGGGCGAAAGGGCCGACCGCGCGAGGCGCGGCGGCGATGGGCGAAGGCGCCGACGGCGCGAGGCGCGGCGGCGATGGGCGAAAGGGCCGACCGCGCGAGGCGCGGCGGCGATGGGCGAAGGCGCCGACGGCGCGAGGCGCGTCAATCCGGTGTCTTGTCGCCCGCCGCTGGGCCGCTCCGGGCCGGCTCCCCGATCCAGATATGACCATCCTCGAACCGCTCCGCCTTCCAGATCGGAGCTCGAGCTTTCGTCTCGTCGATGGCATAAGCCGCGGCTTCGAACGCGGCCGCACGATGCGGTGCGCAGGCGACGATCGCGACGGAAGCCTCGCCGAGCGGCACCTGGCCGGTTCGATGGACGATCGCCAGCCGCTCCACCGAGAATCTCAGCGCGATCTCGTCGGCGATCTCGCCGAGGATTTGGAGGGCCATCGGCTCGAGGGCCTCGTAGTCGAGCGCCTCGACCGCGCGGCCCGCGTGGCGAGCGGCCTCCGCCTCCTGGCCCGGCGCCGGCGTCCCCGGCGATCGGCGGGTGATCCCGAGGAAGCCGACGACCGCGCCGTCTTCGGGGCTGGCGAGGCGGCCGGCGAGCTCGTCGAGGATGGCCCCCGACAACGGTTCCGCCCGAAGCTCGAGGATTTGTCGCGGCGGAGGCGTGGCGCCCGACGGACCCGTCCCAGCGCCGCCGCTCACCGGCGGGATCATCGCGACCTCGTCACCGTCGGCGAGCGAGGCGTCGGCCGGGGCGTACTCGCCGTTCACGGCGAAGCGGACCGAGGCCCGGCCGGCCGCGAGCACCGGGTGCGCCGCGACGAGCGCCGCCCAGGCGTCCTCGACCGTGGCCCCGGGCTGAAGCTCGACGCCTAGCTCCCGCGTTCGGGCCAGCTCGCGCTGGATGGCGAAGAGCCGGATTCGGACCCGCATCTCGAGCCGGGCGGGCTTCGTCACGACCGCTTCGTCGGGCTCACGGCCGGTAGGCCGCGACGAGCAGCCCGTCGCCGACCGGCAGGATCGTGCCGGTGAAGCGCGAGTCGCCCAGGACCCGCTCGCAGAACGCCCGCAGCTCGGCGGTCCGATCGCCGGGACTTGAGGGCCGCCCACCGGACGTCCGGCCGCTCCACAGGACGTTGTCGGCAACGACCAGGGCGCCGGGGTCCAGGCGCGGCAGGATCTCGTCGAGGTAGGCCGAATACTCCGGCTTGAGGGCATCGATGAAGGCCAGGTCGAACGGGCCGGCCAGGGCCGGCTCGCCGCGCCGGAAGGCGTCCAGGGCCGGGGCATTGACGACGCTGATCCGGGCGTCGTCGATGCCGGCTCGGCGCCAGTGTTCGCGGGCCACGGCCGTCCGCGATTTGTCCGGGTCGATCGTCACGATCGTCCCGTCGGCGGGCTGGCCGAGGGCCATCCAGAGGGTCGAGTAGCCGATGGCCGTGCCGACCTCGACGATCCGGTGGCGATTCGAGACGAGAGCGCCCATGACCCGGCCCGAGTCGCGGCTCAGGATCGGCACGCGGCCGGGCTGGGCGGCCACCTCCAGGGCGGCGAGGACGGGATGGATCTCGCGTCCGAGCGAATCGATCCACTCGAGGTCGGCGTCGCCCGGGGACCAGCTGCCGTCTGATTTCATGTCACCTCCTAGACGAGGAGGCCGGCGCCAAAGTACAGGCCGGCCGCGAGGATCGTGCCGGCCGCGATCGTGCCGACGTTGATGTAGAGCAGGCCCGTCGCCGATTCCATCGACCGCGTCCGCGCCGTCTGGACCGCCGCCCAGCTGACGACGAGGGGGAAGGCGATCCCGACGATCAGGCGCAGCCAGACGAAGAGGGCCCAGGTCCCGGTGAGCGCGGCGAGCCCGGCGACGCCCTCGGGCCCGGCCCCGGTCACGAGCCAGAGCACGAAGAGCGCGAGCTGGACGGCCATCACGCCGGTCAGCAGCCGGGCGAAGAGGACGAGCGGCGCCTCGGGCAGCTTCGGGGTGACGAGATACCAGTGGCCAAGGATCATCGCGGCCCAGACGCCCCCGGTCGCGGCCGAGAGGACCAGCAGCTGGACCAGGAGGAGCGCTCCGCCCAGCGTCCCGCCACCCCACGAGCCGGCAGCGGCGACCAGGACGGCGAGCCCGGTCGCGACCCCGGCGCCGGCCACAAGCCTCGTCTGGGCTCCGGCGAAGATGCCGATGGCGGTCACGAACGCAATCACCGCGAAGACGCCGAGCGCGATCGACCGTGGCGCCGACCAGGCGAGGTCCCAGCTGGCCAGGAGGTCCGAGGCGGCCGGGTTCGGCAGGGCTCCATCCGAGAGCCAGGCGAGCCCGCCGAAGCCGGCCGAGGTCAGGGCCACGAATCCGAGGTAGCCCTTCGTCGCCGACGTCCGCAGGCGGCCGACGACGACCGCCGCGTACGAGCCGACGGCGAGCCCGGTCAGGACGGTCCAGTTGATGAACGCGAGGCTGGCGGCGATCTGCGTCGCGGGCACGTCGGCGAGTGTACCGCCGGCCGGCCGGGCGTCCCGGGATCGGGGCTGGCCGCCGTCGCAGGGCCCCGCGACGGCGGTTCCTCTCTCCGGGACACGAGTACGATTCCCGGCGGAGGTGCAGCAGATGCGACGCGACGGCGAGACCGCGATCACGTGGTACGGGCATTCGTGCGTGGAGGTCGTGACGCCCGGCGACAAGACCGTCCTCTTCGACCCGTGGTTCGAGAACCCACGCAGCCCTCGTGGCCCCGAAACGGTCGAGCGCTGCGACCTCATGCTCGTGACGCACGGCCACTTCGATCATTTCGACAACTCGGTCCAGATTGCGTCGAGGACCCGCCCCGCCTGGCCGGTGATCCACGAACTGGACCTGTGGCTCCAGCGCAACTACGCCGGCAAGGACGCCGTCATCGGGATGAACAAGGGCGGGACGGTCACGGCCGCGGGCCTGCGGGTCACGATGACCCATGCCGACCACTCGGCCGGCCATTGGAACGCCGGCGGCGAGACGACCCTCTATCTCGGCGAACCGGTCGGGTTCGTGGTCGAGCTCGAGGACGGAACGAGGCTCTTTCACTCGGGCGATACCGACGTCTTCGGCGACCTTCGGCTCATCGCTGAGCGCTACCGCCCCGACCTCGCGATGCTGCCGATCGGCGGTCACTACACCATGGGCCCCGCGGGCGCCGCGATGGCGATCGAGCTACTCGGCGTGAAGCACGTCCTGCCACTTCATTACGGGACCTTCCCGGTCCTGGCCGGAACCCCGGCCCAGCTCCGGACCGAGCTTGCCGGTCGCGGTCTGTCGGACGTGACCGTGTACGAGCCGGAGCCCGGCGTGACGATCCGGTTCTGACCGCCGGCGACGCGCGAGATGAGCGGCGGTCTGGCCGGCAGATGAGAGGGCCCGAGGCGTTGCCTCGGGCCTCTTCGCGACCGAAGCTTGGGGGACCCCACGGATCGACCGTGATCGTGCGAGCACGAAGGAGTCGCCCGAGCGCCGCGACCGATCGTCGCTTGACCGCCATCCAGCGCGAATCGCCCAATGACATGCGCGTCACGCCCGTCGGCGGAGGCCGTAGATACGTCCATTGCGAGCGTCGATCCAGGCGAGGGCCGGCTCGTCGGGCGGCCTCGTACCCGTGGCGAGAGCCTGCGCCCAGCGGCTCGAGGATCCTGGAAATCGCGTCCGAAGCAACTCACTGAAGCTGCCGACGATGGCACGATTCGCGGCCGTATGGACCAGCAGCCACCCTCCGCGCACCGCATACGGCGCGCCGTCGCCGCCAGCGAGGACGGCCAGGCTCTCGAGCTCGGCGAGCTTTCGATCGGTCGTGCGAACGTCCGCGCCGAGATTGCCCGAACGGTTGACGATCTCGACCAGGATGAGGATTCGAAGCCGGTCGTCTCGAAGAACGACGTCAGCCCAGGCGGCGGGGTTCGCGGGACGCGTGGCGAGCTCGACGCTGGCGCGACGACCATGCGCTCGCGCCAGTCGCAGGACGAGCTCCTGGGCGGCCAGGTGGCCGGCATCGGTCGGCGACGCCTCCGCCCGGATGTCGCGTGAGAAGCCCGCCGCAAGTGGCCGCCCAAGCGCGATCCCGATCTTTACCCACGTGGCGAGCGGGGCGTTCTCCCCCAAGCCACGCTCGATCTCCGCATATCGAGGCCGCGATATCCCGATCCGGAGCGCGACGTCTTCCTGCTTCAGCCGGCGCCGCCTGCGGGTCGTCTGGGCGTCGCGGCCCAGCGAGCCCGCGAGGGTGCGCGCTTCGCGGGCCCCGGCTGGCGCAGCAGCGGGGCGCTTCTGGGACTGCATACTGATCCCATCATCACCACACGGATTACGTGGGGCTTAAGCGGCCCGCCTCGGTGGCGGCCGTGCACGATTCGACGACGATTCATCGGCGGCCGGGCGCTTGTGGCCCAGCTTGTTGCGCGGGTGATGGTGGCAGCATCGCGGCCAGGGCTTGGGCCGGGCGGGCTGACGCGGCCGGCGGGCTGACGCGGCCGGCGGGCTGACGCGGCCAGGGCTTGGGCCGGGCGGGCCGACGCGGCCGGGCGGGCCGACGCGGCCGGGGCCTGGGGCCGGGCGGCGGGGCAGGCGCGCAGTGGGCGCAGGGCACCTTCCCGGTGCTCGCCGGCACGCCCGCCATGCTGCGGGCGGCGCTCGAGGCCGGTGGGGTCGCTGACGTGACCGTCCCCGAGCCCGGGCCGGGGGCTCGATTCGCATCTGATCCAGCCCGCCCGCCGACGGTCCCGGCCGCGCACAGGACGTTCGGGTGGCTGCACACGGGCACCGCTACCTGAGATACCGGACGGAGCATTTTTCCGCCCCGAAAGAAGCGATGCAGCCAAGCCCCGGATCGGACGTCACCCGCGGCGCGCAAGGCGAGGTGCAGGACGATGGCGACAGCCTGCGGCTCGTCAAGATCCGGCTTGCCCTGACACTCGTCGCCGTGGCGATCCTGCCGATCGCGGCGGTCGCGCCGCTCGCCCGGGCGGTCCTCGACGGTACGCGAACGGGACTCGAGCAGCGACTCGCCGCCGACGCCGATCACGCCGCGGCCGACGTCCAGCGGGAGATGAGCGGGATCGGCGCCGCCCTGGAACGGCTCGCCGCCGACCCGGCCGTCGCGGGCGCCGCAACCGCCGCTCCGGCAGATCCATCCGCCCCGCCGCCTGTCGCCGGCATGGAAGAGCTGATCGAGCGCCCATCGGGCGTGGTCACCGCCGTCGGCGTCATCGATCCGGCCGGGGCGACCCACGCCCGGGCCGGCCCGAACACGGTGGCCTTCGCCGGCCCGGCACCGCCGCCGACGAGTCAGGCGCAGTACGTCCTCGTGCCGGATTCCCTGGGTGGCGGGGCCGCCCTGGAGATCGCGGCTTCCATCCCGGCCGCGGCGGACGGCCCGCCGGTCGGGTCGGTGGTCGCGTCGGTCTCGCTCGCCAGGCTGGTGGCCTGGGCCAGCCCGACCACCGCCGCGGCCGGCCGGTCCGTCGAGCTCCTCGACGGGACCGGCCGGGTCCTCGCGACCGTTCGCCCCGGGGCCTCCCTCGACCTGCCCGGAGCGGTCATCGACATGGCCTCGAACGGCTCCGAGACCTCGGCCAGGGCCGCCCCGGTCAGGCTGGTCGGGCTCGACGGCTGGCGGGTCGTGGCGACAGCCGCGATCCCCGTGACCGACCTGCCCATCCCGGTCCTCGCGTCCCTCGTCGGCCTGCTCGCCCTCCTCGTTGCCTTCATCTGGTGGATGGCCCGCCAGATCCTTCGACCGACTGCGGAGCTCGATGCCCGGCGAGCGCGCCTCCACCGGCTCTACGAGGACGCGAAGGAAGCCTCGCTCCGCGACAGCCTCACCGGCCTCGGCAACCATCGGGCGTTCCAGGAGGCCGTCGAGCGGATGGTCGACCACACCCGGCGCTATCGCTCGCCGTTCTCACTGGTCCTCCTGGACGTCGACGACTTCAAACGGGTCAACGACACCCGCGGCCATGCCACCGGCGACCAGCTCCTGATGGAGGTCGGCGACCTCATCCGCTCCACGGTCCGACACGCCGACGCCGGCTACGGGATCGGCGGCGACGAGTTCGCGATCCTCCTCCCGAGCACGGATGCGATCGGCGCCGAGACGACGGCGCGCCGGCTCCTGACCCGGGGCCTGGAGGATCGACCGGCCGGGCAATACCGCGGCCCGATCTCCTTCACGGCCGGCCTGACCGCCTGTCCGGAGCTTGGCGCGACGCGAATTGAGCTGACGGCGCAGGCCGACGCGGCCCTCTACCGGGGCAAGCGCAGCGGCCGGACCGTGGTCAACACGTTCGACCCGGCACTCGACCGGGGCCACGTCGACGAGGGCATGCGCTCCGAGCTCTCGGCGGCCGTGGCGATCGTCATCGAGACGGGCGTGCTGAGCCCCGTCTACCAACCGATCGTCGAGCTCGCGAACGGCCAGATCATCGGCTACGAAGGGCTCGTCCGCGCCGGTGCGGAGGGCGGATTCCCGAACACCGGGGCCCTCTTCGACGCGGCCGAGGTCGCCGGACGGGTGCTCGACCTCGATCGGGCTTCCCTCGACGTCGTCCTTCGCGGCGCCCGTCGCCTCCCCGCCTCGACGCTCCTCTCCCTCAACGTCTCGCCGCGGAGCTTCGAGGTGGCCGAGTTCAACGCGAGCATCTTCCTCGCCATCCTCCGCCGCCACGGCATGGCGCCGGAGCAGGTCATCCTGGAGCTCACCGAGCG
Source organism: uncultured Chloroflexia bacterium (assembly GCA_963719145.1). Taxonomy (GTDB): domain Bacteria; phylum Chloroflexota; class Limnocylindria; order Limnocylindrales; family CSP1-4; genus UBA5189. The sequence goes on along the minus strand of CAVRAX010000001.1, from coordinate 828,633 downwards.
CGAGGCGATTCGCGACCCGGAACGCATTCGCTCCGCGATCACGCTCCTCCAGGCCGCCGGGGTCCGCGTCGCCGCCGACGACGTCGGGGCCGGCAATGCGGGCCTGCGGCTCCTGAGCCAGTTCCGGTTCGACGTGGTGAAGATCGACCTGTCGCTCGTCCAGGGCGGGCCGAGCCAGACCGAGACGCTGTCCGTCGTGACCTCGCTCGTCCAGCTGGCCCGACGCTGGGGCGCCCTGACCGTCGCCGAGGGCGTGGAGACAGCCGCCCAGCTCCAGATGATCCGCCAGCTCCGCATCGACGCAGGCCAGGGTTACCTCCTCGGCCGGCCCGACACCGTGATCGACGCCGGCCGGGTCGACCTCGACGCGCTCGCCGGCGGCCCGCCGCCGGCCCCCTCGGACGGCGCGCCGGGATCGCCGCACGCCGATCCCCGGATGCGCTGGGGTGTTGCGCCCCGACGGCCCGCGACAGCCGCGAGCGTCGGCGCGCCGGCCCCGCTGCCGACGGCGGCTTCTGTCATCGCCCGCGGCGCGCCGAATCCTTTCGCCCAGGGTTGACGGGCTGAGCCGCAACGGGCTGCGACGGCGGCGGGGCGGGATGCTGTTGCTGCCGCGCACCACGGTCAGGGGCCGTGCTGAGGTCCGGTGGCGAGCGGAGCAGTCCTCCCCCGACCTTGAGGGAACCGGCCATGACCATCTCGCCATCGCCCCGATGGGTGCTCCCGCGTAGGGTCAGCAGTGACCTTCGGATCGATGTCTCACCAGGAGATCGGTCGGGAGGCGGCCAGGCCACTCGTGGAGGACCTGGCGCGATAAGGGCAAACCCGGGGTGACCCGGGGACGCAAAGCCACGGGTCTCGCCTCGACGACCAGTTGGGCGAGTCAGCCGGGCTACCGAACGCCGAGGATCGCCGCCGCGCGCCGGTCCGCCCAACGGAGGTCCGCCATGCGGCCTGTCTCCATCGCACGCCACACCGCGGGTGTGGCCGTCGAGGCGCTCCTGATCCTTGCCGTCGCGGCGGCACTCATGCTCGCCGTCACGTTCGCCGCACACGGCGACCCCGGGGGCGCAACCGACGCCTTCGCCCGCCACGGAGGCGGTGCCCTCGCGATCCCCGACGGCTCCTTCGCGGGGACGACGACCGCGACGGCCAATCCCGGGACCGACGGGACGTGGGTCATGGCCGAGTGCTTCCAGAACGGCACCGTCGTCTATCGCCAATATGTGAAGGTCGACCCGGCCACGCACCAGGCAACCCTGACCCTCGGCCCGACCCCGAGCTGGTCGAGCGGCGCGGCCTCGTGCCGGGGCGAGGAAGGCACCTGGTTCAAGGGCAGCCGCTGGCGCGTCGTCGCGACGACGACGTTCTCCGTCAGCGGCTGACGCCGAAGCTCCTCTGACCAGAAGCGGCCGGGTTTCCCGGCCGCTTCTTCGTTTGTCCGGCCACTATCCTGACCGGGCATGGGCAAGCGTCGCGCCACGCGCTCTGGTCAACCCCGGCCGTTGTTCAAGACAGCCGAGCGCGCCCCCCGGGCGGGCGCCGAGGTGGCGACGCACGCGTCGACGCTGACCTCGAGCGACCAGCGCGCCCGCTGGATCGCTGCCCTGGGGCCGGCCGGCGTGGCCTTCGTCATCTACCTCGCCACGCTCGCGCCGACCGTGGCGACCGGCGACAGCGGCGAGCTGTCGACTGTGGCGACGACGCTGGGGATCGCGCACCCGCCCGGATACCCGACGTTCACCGTCCTGGGCCACCTGTTCACCCTGCTGCCGTTCGGGGACAGCGCCTTCCGGGTCAACCTGATGTCGGCGGTCCTCGACGCGGCGGCCGTTCTCGTCGCCGCGGCCACTGCCGGCCGGCTCATCGAGATGTTGCGGCGGGGCGGCGGCCCCCTCGAGCCCGGCTGGCTCGCCTGGGGGTCGGCCGCCATTGGCGGGCTGAGCCTTGCCCTGTCGTCCGCCTTTTGGCGGTACTCGCTCGTGGCCGAGGTCTTCGCACTCGCCAACGTGCTCGCCCTGCTGCTGCTCCTCCTGATGCTGGAATGGTCGCGTCGGCCCGCCGACCGGCGTCTCCTCTGGGCCGCCGCCCTGGTGGGTGGGCTTGCCCTGACGAACCAGCAGACCATCCTGTTCGCCGCTCCGGCGCTGGTCATCCTGCTCGGCGTCGGGCTCCAGCGACTCACCGCGGCGCCGGCCACTGGTCGCGCTGGCCGGCCGATGCCGTGGGGCGCGCTGGGCATCGCCGCACTCCTGGCGATCGCCGGGCTCCTCCCGTACCTCTACCTGCCAATCGCCGCCGCCGGCGGCGCCCCGGCCGTCTGGGGCGACCCGACGACGCCCGGCGGCTTCCTGGCCATCGTCGTCCGGTCAGCGTACGGCACCTTCAGCTTCACGGTCCGCGACACGAGCGGCTCCGTGCTCGAGCATCTCGGGCTCTTCACGAGCTATCTCGTCAATGCCTTCACGCCGGTCGGAGTCGCCCTGGCCGTGGTCGGCTCGATCCGACTGGCACTCCGGCGAGGCAGCGAAGCGGCGGCGCTCGGCCTGTGGTTCCTCATGACCGGCCCGATCTTCCTCACCCTGGCGAACCCGCCCCTGACCGATCCCGTCACCCGCGGCGTCCTCGAGCGGTTCTACCTCCTGCCGAGCCTCCCGGTCGCCCTCGTGGTCGCCGTCGGCGTCTGGTCCGTCGGCAGCTGGGTCCAGCGAGCCGGGTCGGTCCCGCCGGCGATCCGCCGATGGGCCGGCGCAGCGACCGTCGCCGTCGCGTTTGTTGGGCTGGGCGTTCTCGCCGCCATCCGTCTCCCCGCCGTCGACCAATCCGGCAACCGGGTGGCCGAGGCATACGCCGACGATCTCCTCAGCCTGCTGCCGGTCGACTCCCTGCTCCTGATGCGGAGCGACGAGAACTACACGAGCGTCACCTACGCCCAGACCATCCGCGCCGTGCGCCCCGATGTCGTCGCGATCGATGTCGAGCTCCTCAAGCTCGATTCCTACGTCAAGCTCATCGGCACCCGACACCCTGACGTCGCGATCCCCTTCGCCCACTATGACGGCGGCGTCCGGACCCACCTGGCGGACCTCATCGACGGGGTCATCGCCGAGCGTCGCGTCTTCGTGGCCGGCGATCTCGAGGAGGACCTTTCGTCTCGCTTCGACATCGTCGAGGAGGGGCTCGCGGATGAAGTCGTCCCCGACGGTGACGCGCCGGATCCACTCGCGTTCGTCCGCAACACTCCAAGCCTGTTCGACCGGCTCCACCCGCCGGACCGCGTGTATCCCGAAACGTCGTGGGAGGCCGCCATCGCCGCCCACTACGCGGACGTCGCCTTCAAGACCGGCCTCGCGTTGCAGGAGCTCGGGCCGCAATCGAACGCCGCCGACGTCGAGCGCTTCTACCGAGCCGCCATCCGGATCTCGCCGACCCTCGCCTCGGCCTACAAGAACCTGGGCCTGTTGCTCCAGACGAACGGCGGGACGGCCGCCGAGATCGTCCCGCTCTGGCAGCGCTATCTCGAGCTCGTCCCCGACGATCCCGAGGCCGCGGCGATCCGGGCCGCGATCGATCGTCTCGGCGGCGGTTCGTCGGGCCCGTGACCGTCCCGGCGGACCTGGCGGCCTATTGGAGATCGGCCGGGAACGTGTAGGGCAGGGGCTCGAGCAACTCGGTTCCGACCTGGAGCTCGATCGACTCGAGGTTCCTGAGCTCGATCGCCCGCGGATCGCCGTCGTACGGCTGCCCGTCGACGAACATGAAGAGCGAGCGGCCGCCCCCGACCGAGGCGTCGAGGACCCGGGTCGAGCTGAGCGGCCGGCCCCAGACATCGAAGAACTGGCCGAGGGTGAACGTCGTCTCGACTGGAGCCTCGATGTGGATCACGCCCTGGCCCTGGTGCGTGTGGAGCCAGTACAGGCAGGTCGGCGTGATCCCGACCCCCGCCGGCGGGAGGTCGAGCTGGCCGTCGATCCGGATGTTGAGGTGGGCATGGACGTGATAGGTCGTCTTCTCGTCGACGTCGCAGGCGATGCCCGAGATGACCGGTGCGCTTCCGCCCGTCGTCGGTGTTGGCGCGATGGTGCCGACGAGCGAAGGGGGCGGGGACGGAGATCGAATCGCCGCCGCCGATGGCGAGGCCTCGTCGCGGCCGAGCGTGCTCCCGAGGCTCACGATGAGGATCGCCACGACGAGCCCGGCCCCGACGAACAGGACGGCCCCGATCGGGCGGCGGCGCGCGCTGCCGGGCGCTGGAGCAGGGCGGACCGTTGCGGGGCGGCGATCGAAGCCTCGGCGTCGCTTGGCCATGGGCCGCCAATCCTAGCGAGGACGACCGGAGGCCCGGCCGAACGGCCGGGCCTCCGCGGGCTTCCCAATCAACGGCCGACGGTGCCGGCCGTCAGCCCATCAACTTGGGCAGTTCTGGTGATCCAAGTCGTTGTTGGCAGCGATCTGCGTCGCCAACGGCTCGTACACGCCGGTGGCGAAGGCTGTCTTCAGGGCGTCGTAGAGGCCCACGAAGTCCGTGATCCCTGCCGGCAGTGGGTAGGCGCCACCGAGAGCCGCAACGTTCAGGAGCGCCGAGACGCCGTGGCGCATCAGCTTGCCCTCCCCGCCGCCGGTCGCCGAGGCGGCGTCAAGCATCGTGAAGCTATTCGGGACGCCGGTCTGTGCCGGCGTCAACCCGAAGTACGCGTTGAACGATGTTGTCGTGATGAACTGGTAGCCGGCCGGCATCGCTGCGACCGTCGGGTCGGTGAGCTGATCCCAGACCTTGGCGTGGTTCTTCCAGAAGCCGGGCGTGCAGCCCTCGCCGGCGGGGGTGTTGACCCAGATGTGGGTCGCGGACTTGTCCGGGTCGGCGAGCGTCAGCTCGATCGTCTCGACGAAGGGATCGAGGGTGTACGGGACCGGCGCGACGGTCTCCTCGATCGTGTAGCGACCGAGCAGCAGGTTGCCGAGCTTGAACTCGCCGGGCGTGCCGTCCCAGTCACCAGTGGTGTCGTCGACGTTGTCGACGTCGTCGGCGACGGTGACGCACTCATCGGGGATGTCGGCCCCGAAGCGGTCATGCGTGCGGCAGACCTCGAACGTCGCGCCGCCGAGGAGCTGGCCGTTGTTGTCGTGCTTGAGCCAAGTGAGCGAGCCGTCCACCCAGGTCTTGATGTTGCTGATGTCGTGGGCGCCGTAGCCGTCGGTGTCGACATCGATATCGATACCGGACACGTCGACCGTGGCGGTGGCGTTGACCTCGCTCTGGCCGGCGGCGTTGGAGCTCACGATGATCGTGCATTGACCGGCGGAATCGGTGTCGCCGCCGGTGTTGTCACACGTGCCGCCGGTGATGCTTCCGACCCCGGTCTCCGAGGCGAGGACATCGACGCCCTCGACCGCGACGAAGCCGGCTCCGTCGCCGTAATCGGCCTCGACCGTCACGACGAAGGTGTGAGGCTCGGTGATGGCATTCGTGCCGGAGGTCTGGATCGTGATCCGGGCGTCGACCCAGGTCTTGGTGTTCTCGACGGTGTTCGAGCCGTAGCCGTCGGTCGCGACGTCGATCATGACGCCCGCCACGTCGACCGTGGCCGAGGCGTCGACCGTGCTCTCGCCGGTCGCGCTCGAGTTGACGACGATCGTGCACTGACCGGACGCATTGGTGTCGCCGCCGCTGTTGTCGCAGGTGCCGCCGGTGATGCTTCCGACCCCGTCCTCGCTGCCGAGGACGTTGACGCCCGCGACCGGGACGAAGCCGGCGCCGTCGCCGTAATCGGCCTCGACGGTGACGACGAAGGTGTGCGGGTCACCGACCTTGTTGGTGCCGTCGGTCTCGATCGAGATCCGGGCGTCGACCCAGGTCTTCGTGTTCTCGACGATGTTCGCGCCATTGCCATCGGTTGCGAGGTCGACCGGCACGCCGTTGACGTCGATCGTCGTGCTGGCGTCGACCGTGCTCTGCCCGGTGGCGTCCGAGCTCACGATGATCGTGCACTGACCGGACGCGTTGGTGTCACCGCCGCTGTTGTCGCAGGTGCCGCCGGTGATGCTTCCGACCCCATCCTCGCTGCCGAGGACGTTGGCGCCCGCGACGGGCACGAGACCATTTCCATCGCCGAAGTCGGCCCGAACGGTGACCGTGAACGTGTGCGGGTCGCCGACCTTGTTGGTGCCGTTGGTCTGGATCGAGATGTCGGCGCTGACCCAGGTCTTGATGTTGCTGATGTCGTGAGCGCCGTAGCCGTCGGTGTCGACATCGATCATGACCCCGGACACGTCGACCGTGGCGGTGGCGTTGACCTCGCCCTGGCCGGCGGCATTCGAGTTGACGATGATCGTGCACTGGCCGTTGCTGTCGGTGTCACCACCGCTGTTGTCGCAGGTGCCGCCGGTGATGGTTCCGACCCCGGTCTCCGAGGCGAGGACGTCGACGCCCTCGACCGGGATGAAGCCGGCCCCGTCGCCGTAGTCGGCCTCGACCACGACCGTGAACGTGTGAGCCTCGCCGACCTGGTTGGTGCCGGAGGTGTGGATCGTGATCTGGGCGTCGACCCAGGTCTTCGTGTTCTCGACGGTGGTCGCACCGTAGCCGTCGGTCGCGACGTCGATCATGACGCCCGACACGTCGACCGTGGCCGAGGCGTCGACCGTCGCCACGCCCGTGTCATCGGAGTTGACGACGATCGTGCACTGGCCGCTGCTGTCGGTGTCGCCGCCGGTGTTGTCACACGTGCCGCCGGTGATGGATCCCGCCCCGGTCGAGCTCGCGTCCACGTTGACGCCTTGAGCCGGGCCGAATCCGTTGCCGTCGCCGATGTCCTTCTGCACCGTCACGGTGAACGTGTGGGCGTCGCCGACCTTGTTCGTGCCGTCGGTCTCGATCGAGATCCGGGCGTCGACCCAGGTCTTGACGTTGCTGACGGTCGCACCGGGTCCATTGGACCCGTTGGTCGCGACGCTGATGCTCACGCCGCCGACGTTGACCATGGTCGCCGCGTTGACGGTCGTGGTCCCGGTGACGGCGCTGTCGACGATGATCGTGCATTGACCGGACGCGTTGGTGTCACCGCTGCTGTTGTCACAGCTGCCGCCGGTGATGCTTCCGACTCCGGTCGAACTGCCCAGCACATTCGCCCCCGAGACAGGGACGAAGTCGTTGCCGTCTCCGTAGTCGGCCTCGACCGTGACCGTGAAGGTGTGCGAGTCGTTGACCTGGTTCGTGTCGGACGTGCCGATGCTGATCCGGAGATCGACCCAGGTCTTGACGTTGCTGATGTCGTGGGCCCCGTAGCCATCGGTGGCGACGTCGATGTCGACGCTGTCGATGGTCACGGTGGTGCTGGCGTTGACGGTCGCGGTGCCGGTGTCGTCGGAGTCGACGATGACCGTGCACTGGCCGCTCCCGTCGGTGACGGTCGTCGTGCAGGTACCACCGCTGATCGAGCCGACCGAACCAGCCTCGAGGCTGGTCGCGACGGTCTCACCGGCCGCGGCCACAAAGCCGCTGCCGTCACCGAGATCCTTCTCGACCGTGACCGTGAAGGTGTGGGCCTCGCCGACCTTGTTGGTCGCCGAGGACGCGATCGTGATCTGGGCATCGACCCAGGTCTTGACGTTGCTGATGTCGTGGGCCCCGTAGCCATCGGTGGCGACGTCGATGTCGACGCTGTCGATGGTCACGGTGGTGCTGGCGTTGACGGTCGCGGTGCCGGTGTCGTCGGAGTCGACGATGACCGTGCACTGGCCGCTCCCGTCGGTGACGGTCGTCGTGCAGGTACCACCGCTGATCGAGCCGACCGAACCAGCCTCGAGGCTGGTCGCGACGGTCTCACCGGCCGCGGCCACAAAGCCGCTGCCGTCACCGAGATCCTTCTCGACCGTGACCGTGAAGGTGTGGGCCTCGCCGACCTTGTTGGTCGCCGAGGACGCGATCGTGATCTGGGCATCGACCCAGGTCTTGACGTTGCTGATGTCGTGGGCCCCGTAGCCATCGGTGGCGACGTCGATGTCGACGCTGTCGATGGTCACGGTGGTGCTGGCGTTGACGGTCGCGGTGCCGGTGTCGTCGGAGTCGACGATGACCGTGCACTGGCCGCTCCCGTCGGTGACGGTCGTCGTGCAGGTACCACCGCTGATCGAGCCGACCGAACCAGCCTCGAGGCTGGTCGCGACGGTCTCACCGGCCGCGGCCACAAAGCCGCTGCCGTCACCGAGATCCTTCTCGACCGTGACCGTGAAGGTGTGGGCCTCGCCGACCTTGTTGGTCGCCGAGGACGCGATCGTGATCTGGGCATCGACCCAGGTCTTGACGTTGCTGATGTCGTGGGCCCCGTAGCCATCGGTGGCGACGTCGATGTCGACGCTGTCGATGGTCACGGTGGTGCTGGCGTTGACGGTCGCGGTGCCGGTGTCGTCGGAGTCGACGATGACCGTGCACTGGCCGCTCCCGTCGGTGACGGTCGTCGTGCAGGTACCACCGCTGATCGAGCCGACCGAACCAGCCTCGAGGCTGGTCGCGACGGTCTCACCGGCCGCGGCCACAAAGCCGCTGCCGTCACCGAGATCCTTCTCGACCGTGACCGTGAAGGTGTGGGCCTCGCCGACCTTGTTGGTCGCCGAGGACGCGATCGTGATCTGGGCATCGACATAGGTCTTGACCGCGTCATCGCTGTTCGGACTGATGCCATCGGTGGCGACATTGAGCGTCACTGAGCCGACCGTGACGCTCGCCGTGGCGTGTCCGGTCACCTTGCCGGCCGAGTTCGACGTGAATACGACCGTGCAGGTCCCGCTGGTCGTCCCGGTCGTGGCGCAGTTGTCAGTGACCCCGGTGTGCGAGGCGCCGTCCGAGTCGGTCAGGGTGACCGTCGGCTTCGTGCCGTCAGCGACCGGTCCGTATGAGCTTCCGGTGCCGCTCGCGTCCTGCTGGACGTCGACCGTGAACGTGTGCGGCTCGCCGACCTGGTTCGTGGCATCGGGGCTGATGCTGATCTTCGCCAGCGGCTGGACGTTCGTGTAGGTGCAGATGATGTGGTCGCCGAAGTCCACGTGGAATGAGGCGACCCCGGTGCTCGTGTTGGTCGTGTCACCGCCGGAGAACGGCGACCCGTTCTTGGTGCAGGTGAGGTCGTACGGGTTCCAACCCGTCGTCGAGCCCTCGTCGACCGTGTAGCTGCCGGGCGGGACACTCCCGAAGAACTTCTCGCTGGGCGTTGCGGTCCCCGGGTTGGTATCGAGGCTGAAGCTCGCCAGCGGCGCCCCACCGGTCGTCGTGTAACTGAAGGAGTCGCTGCCCGAGTTGGCTGGGACGGTGACCTTCCGAACCGTCACGTCACCGCAGGTCGACAGCTCGCCGAGCGCGTAGTCATACAGCGTGGCGGTCGTCGACTGCGACGAGCGAGTGTTCGCCAGGAAGTTGGCGAAGCACTGGTTGGCGAAGCCGAAGTCCGGGGCATCCAGATCGACGCCGCCCTCGAAGAACGCCGCCGTGGGGATCGACCCAGTGAGGCCGTTGTCCTTTGAGGCGTGTGGCCAGGCAGGCGTGATCGCGACGCGGTTGGTCGTAGCGCAGATCGGGTCGTTGCCGGTGGGGGTATCGAGACAGTCCACGCCAGAGTAGACGGGTCCGGTCAGGGCGCCGCCGCTCCAGACGTATGCCTTGATCGAGCTGATCCCTCCGCCGTTCGTGAACTCGGAGACAACGAAGACGTCGCCGTCCGCGTGCGAGCCGGTGAAGTGGGTGCCATTCCCGGTCGAGTCTGGCGGGCAGCTGGCGGGGTTCTGGAGGAACCAGAAGCCGACGTTGTTGTCGCCCTGGACCGCGTTCTTCTCCAGGGCGAAGTAGACGAGTCGGTGGCCGCCCACGACCTGCATGGTGGCGTAGGCGTTCGTGATGTCGCCCTTGTCCGTGACATTGTTGGCACCGACGCAGCTCCACGCGTTGACATCGAGCGTGTCCTTCGACCCACCGGTGAAGGTTGTACCGTCGGACGTGTCGAAGACGGTCCCCTTGTTCGTGACCTTCGTCCGAAAGTCCTTGGCAAAGCCGGCCGCGAGGAAGTCGCCCGGGAGCGGCGTGTTATTGACCGCCTCGCCGGTGCCGTCGAGCTTGAAGATGCCATCGGTCCCGCCGCTCGTTGGGGACGAGTCGAACCAGTCGTATTGGCCGTCGAACGGCGACGTGAGGGCGTCGTTCGGGGAGGCCAGGCCGGTACTGAGGTCGTTGCTGTCCTGGTTGCCCTCGAGCTGGAAGCCCTCGTCGTGGACGGCGAAGACGCCGCTGATCCCGACGACCAGCAACGCCGCGATCCCGAGGAGGCCCGCGTAGCGCACCCGCGCGCGGCCGCCGATGCGGCGACGGCGGAGCGCCTTGCGTCGGCCTGGCTCGGCCGCAGCGAGTTGGGCGCTGAGCTCACGCTCGAAGTCGCCCGGCGAGATGGTCCTGGTCGGCACGACACTCCCCTCCACTGTCGTTCGGTTGGCGGACGATGCGGGCATGACGATGCGACCCTCCCTGGACGAGTCAGCTGCGTCGGCGCGGCGGCGAGACAAGACGGGAGCCCCTGTGTTCAGGGCACAGGGGCTCCACGCCCGGTCTCGGGGACCGCTTGGTGATGGTGCTGATCGCGGCACATCGCGGCAGGCAGGCGCTGCTCGCGTCGTTGGGATAGAGCGATCTCGCTCGGTGCCGCGTCACGCGATCGGAAGCCCTCGATTTCTGCTGGGACGCCGATCTGGCCCGGTCCCTCCGACCGGATCTCTGGCGCCCCGAGCCGCGCGGCTTCCGATGCCCCCGCCGGTGGCTGCGAGCGGTCGCCGATAGTCTGCGAGAGTGGTCCGGGACAGTCAAGGGGGGATCGGCGTGGAGCGGTGCGGCCAGGCCGTCCCGGGGCCAACGCGCGGGGGTCGCACGCACAGTGGCGCCGCGCGGCAACGCGTGGAGGCCCCGGCGGGTGCCGGGGCCTCCCTGATTCGCGAGTGCCTGACGGCGTCAGGGCACCGTGATGTCGTCGTCGATCGTCAGCGTCGAGGCCTCACAGGGAGCGGTCGAGCCGCTGACCCCGTTCGAGCTCGAGAAGACTGCCTGCCACGACACCGTGGCGGGCGAGTCGGAGACGTCGAGGTAGAGGTCGGCAGCGAGGCCGGATCCGACCCCGTCGCCGTTCGTCGTGGACACCGTCTCTGACGAGCTGCCGCCGACGAGATTGCGGGATTCCTGGAACAGGGGCGTCCCGGTGCAGTCGCCGCTGTCGTAGAGCGTGAACTGGACCGAGCCCACGAGATTCGAGCCACCGGCCGAGCTGAACGTCGCCGAGTCATTCGGCAGCCAGTTCTGGGCCGTGGAACCGGACGACGTGTCGGTCACGGTGAAGCACTCGGTCGCCGAGCCATCCTCGGCGGTCTTGCCACCGTAGTTGGGATCCGCACCCGGGGCGTAGACGGCCCTGAAGCAATATGTCCCGACGGCGGTCAGCATTGATCGGACGTTCGCCGAGGTGGCGCAGGCATGACCGGCCGCCGGCGGACTGCAGGCGCCGAGCGTGACGGCCGCCGCAGGGTTGGACGGGATCGGGGACCCGCCGCTGGTGCAGCTCGTGACGCCGGGGCCGCACAGGAAGAACGAGACGGTACCCGTCGGCGTCGGGCCAGCGCCGCCGCCGGCGGTGGTGCCGTGGACGTCGGCGAGGTCCGTGACCGGATCGGACGAGCCGAGCGACGTCGTCGTGGTCGATGGGGTGCTCGTCAGGTTGACGTCGCACTCGCCGAGCGAGCCACGGGCGAAGTCAAAGAGGGTCGCGGTCAGCGACTGCGAGGAGCGGGTGTCGGCGATGAACGTGTTGAAGCAATGGTCGCCGATGCCGCTGTGCGTGAGATTGAGCCCGCCTTCGAAGAACTCGGACACCTGGAGGTCCGAGGTCCCGGACTTGTTCTGCGTGTCCCATGGCGGATCGATCACGCCATTCGTCGGACCGTTGACCGTCGCGCAGGTGTCATCAGGCGCGACGGTGCTCTTGCAGTCGACGCCGTGGGAGATCGCGGTCGGGTTGAGCGAGCCGCTGTCGTCCCCGTTCCACTCGTAGACGTCGATGTTGCTGACGACGCCGCCCTTCGTGAAGGCTGACACCACCAGCAGGTCTCCGTCCACGTGATGGCCGGTGAACGGCGTGCTGCCGCCGCCGGGCGAAACGCAGCCGACGTTGCTCTGGAGGAACCAGAAGGCGACGTTGGCATCCCCGTCGTTCGAGTATCGCTCCATGCCGAAGTACAGGATCTGGTCACCGGACGCGGGGTCCACGTACGCCACGGCGTAGGCGTTGAGGATGTCGATCTTGTCGTTGACGTTGTTGTCTTTGTTGCACTGCCAGCCCGGCGTGATCGGCAGGCTGTCCTTGCTGCCGGTCGCGAAGGTCGTGGGATCGGCCGTGCTGAAGGCGCCGTTCGCCTTGCGGCTAAAGTCCTTGCTGAAGCCCGAGTCCGTATAGCCGGGGCGTGACGCGTCAGGGAGCACCGGGCTCTCGGCGCCGTTGGCGTCGAAGAAGCTCGCCCAGTCGAACTGGGTAGCTGCGGCGATGTTGCCCTCGAGCTCGAACGTGAGATCGTGGACGGCCTGGGCCGTTGGGGCAAGTACCAGAGCGATGAGCATCGCGGCCGACAGGATGGCGCCCTGGCGCCTCGTCGGTCGCAGTCGTGAGACGCGAGTCAATGCAACCTCCTCGGGGTGGAGGTCTCGACAGTTGCCGAGGCCTGAAGGTCGGTGAGGTTCCTCCAGTCACGCTTGCTGGGCTCCTCCCTTCTCGCGCGTGCAGTAACACCGGAATTGGACGGGGGCCGGCGGATGCCGGCCCCCGTCGTCATCTGATCCGCGGCCATCGGGGACGGCCGCGAGTCAGTACCTCAGATCGCCTTTGGGATGATCGCCCGGAAGTCATACATACCCGGGTTGAGGCCACCGAACGAGGCCGCGCCTCCGAGGCTCGGATCGGTGCCCTGGTCGTCGCCGCCGCAGATCATGCCCTCGGTCAGGCCGAGGTCACCATCTTGCCCGTCGGCGAGACAATCCAATTGTCACGATGGTTCCCCTCCATGGAACGTAGGGACAGAGGCGGACACGGCTCCGGACGCTTCGGGGATCCAGAGGCGGTCACGCCGAATCAGGTGATGAGTACCGGACGCTGAAGTTGGGCCCGCCCTACGGACCCCGCTGTCTAGGCACGCGCGCTCGTCCTCCCTCCCCCGGGTGGCGCAGCGCGAGAAGCTCAACGGCCCAGCCCCCGGAGCTTCACTCCTCGACGATGCTTACGGCGCCTCGACCCGGCCATCTCCCCGACCGGGAGCGGCGAGGTTCGAACTGTGCGACCTGGGAATCCGTGGCGCAAGGCCTGTTGCGTCAGGGGTCGTGTCACCTTGCCGACACGGTGCACCCTGGCACCAAGGGGGTCGCGAGCCCGGCGGGCGATGCCTCGCGATCTCGCGCGGCCTGCTGCCTCGCGGCCCTCAGCCCATGCCCGCGAGAGCGCCGAGGTGCTCGGTCAGGCGGAGGTTCTCGCGGTAGTCGATGGGGACCTCGACGAGGGCCGGGCCGTCGACCTCGAGCGCCCGCCGCAGCGTCGGACCGAGGTCGTCGGCAGAGGCCGGCCGGAAGCCGGCGATGCCGAACGACTCGGCGTAGGCGACGAGGTCGGGGTTGCCGAACTCCACCCCGAAGGGCTGCCCGAACTGGTTGCGCTGCTTCCAGTCGATGAGGCCGTAGCCGTCGTCGCGCCACACGACCACGACGATGTTCGCCCGGATCCGCTTCGCGGTCTCGAGCTCCTGCGAGTTCATGAGGAAGCCACCGTCGCCGCACAGGGCCACGACCTTGCGGTCGGGGTGGACGAGCTTGGCCGCGATCGCCCCGGGCACGGAGATTCCCATCGCGGCGAAGCCGTTCGAGATGATGACGGTGTTCGGCTCATACGCCTGGAACAGCCGGGCGACCCAGATCTTGTGGGCGCCGACATCGCTGACCACGATATCCTTCGGCCCGAGCGCCCGCCGCAGCTCGATGATCGCCCGCTGCGGCTTGATCGGAAAGCCCTGGTCGCCTTCTACGGCGTCGAGGTCGCGCAGGAGCTCGGTCCGGAGATCGCTGTTGACGAGCGTCTCCTTGGCGAGATGCCGGGCGCTCGCGTCGCGGCCCCCGACCCCGCTCGGCAGGACCGCCTCGAGGAGCCCGCGCAGGGCGTCGTCGATGCCGCCGACGAGCTCCACCTCGGGCCGGTACGCCGCGTCGATCTCGGCCGGCTGGGTGTCGATGTGGATGATCCGCTTCGTTCGATCCGGGTTCCAGCGCGACGGCGCGTACTCGACGAGGTCGTAGCCCACGCAAACGACGAGGTCGGCTCGGTCGAAGCCGGTCAGGACGTGGTCGCGAGCCTGGAGGCCGACGGTCATCAGCGACAGGTGCGAGCGGTCATCGATCGCGCCCTTGCCCATGAACGTGACCGCGACCGGGATGTGGAGGCCCTTCGCCAGCGCTCGCAGGGCCCCAGACGCCCGGCGCCGGAGGACGCCGTTGCCGGCCAGGATCAGGGGCCGCTCCGAGGCCGCAAGCAGGTGCGCCGCCCGCTCGATCGCCTCCGCCGTCGGCTCCGGGAAGTAGGTCCGGGCGGGAACGAGCGGCCGGGTCGAAACGCCGGACTCCGGGGCGGCGGCGGCGATGTTCTCGGGCAGCTCGATGTGGGTCGGTCCGGGCTTCTCCAGGGTCGCCTCGCGGAAGGCCCGGCGGACGATCTCGGGGATCGCGTCCCCCCGCTCGACCCGGGTGTTCCACTTCGTCACCGGCCGGAGCATGCCCACGATGTCGACGACCTGGTGGGCCTCCTTGTGGAGGACCTCCGAGCCGGCCTGGCCGGTGATCGCGACCATCGGAGCATGGTCGAGGAAGGCGTCGGCCACGCCGGTGATCAGGTTCGTCGCCCCCGGCCCGAGGGTCGCCATCGCGACGGCGGCCCGCCCGGTCAGGCGGCCGTGGACGTCGGCCATGAACGCCGCGCCCTGCTCATGGCGAGTCGTGATGTGGCGGATCCGGTCCGTCCGGGACAGGGCGTCGAGGAGGTCCATCGTCTCCTCGCCGGGCACCGAGAAGACGTAGTCGAGGCCCTCGGCCTCGAGGCACTCGACGAGGAGGTCGGCGCCGGTCCGGGGGCGGCGAGCGGTCGATGTCATGGCCGGGAGTGTCGCATGCCGGGCCGCTCGTCCGGTCGACGGCCCAAGCCTGACAAGGGCAGGTGGTGCCTTGACCAGCGAACCCCGGGCGCCCGTTTCCATGAGCACGACGACAACGAGATGATGAGCCCGATGACGTCACCGGGGGCGGCCGCGATCAGGGCGTGTAGTCGACCTGAACTTCCACCCCGTCGAGCGAGAAGTCGTGGGTGGGTCGGCTCGCCACGTCGGTGAGCCGGATCCGGAAGTTGGTGTCGGAGACCTCCGCGGGCGTCCATGGCCGGCCTCACGGGACCGTCGGCCCGCCCAGCGCGTATGCGGTCAGGGCGGTCGAGGTCAACAGTGCGCTCTGAGGTGCGGTCCAGGACGCTCCTCCGTCCCACGAGAGCTCCGCGCAGACCGCATTGGTCCCCGTGAGGTCGTCGACGGCGATGGTGATACGAACCGATATCCCCTGGATCGAGGAGGCCGTGACCGGGACGCCGAGTCCGAAGCTGCCGAAGCGATGGCGGTCCTTGGCGCTGCTCGCGCAGGACGTGCTGGTACCCCGCCCCGACTTCGCGTCGGTGGCCACGGTCCCGTCGACGACGCAGCCGTTCGCCGGGCTCACCTCGTAGCCGTCGCCATCGCCGCCGCTGTCGTAGGCCTGGGCAGAACACGGGTGGAACCCGGTCACCCCCATCGTGGCCGTGGCGCCAGCAGGGCCGGCGGGTGGGCTCACCCAGCTCGAAGCCAGGGTGCGGACGACATACCAGTACGCACCGTCGACCGGCGGAGGGTCGGTGTACCCGGTGGCCGTCGGGCCGGCGGTGCCGATGACCGCGTAGGGCCCGCCGCTCGATGGCGCTCGTTCAATTCGATAACCGTCGGCATAGGCATCCGGGCTCGGCGTCCACGTCAGGCGGACGTCGGAGCCGCCGGATGCGGTCAGGGCAGACGGTGGCTGGAGCGTGTCCGCGGCGAGACCGGCCGTGGCGGCGGCGACATCGGTGAACAACGCGGCCGACGGCCGCGCTCCCTGACCCGACCCCAGCGGGCCTGCGACGACGAGCGCGACGAGGAACATGGCGACCGACCCGGGCATGTGCCGTCGCGCGGCTGCCGAGCGATGCGGCGAGATGGGGTCCACTTCAGGCACGTTTCGGTTTCCCGATCACGGCCGCATTGCGCCGCGCATTCATCGCGTCGGCGTCGGCTCCCTCGAGGAGGTGGACGACGGCGAGAAGGATCCCCGCCAGACCCGCCACGAGCAGCGCACCATTCGGTGTTGACAGCGCCGCGATGACATAACCGATCGCCGAGATGGTCACCGCGACGCGGCCGATCACCACACTCGCCGGGACGAGCGCCGGGTCCGGCCCCTCGTTGGCGTCGCCCTTCGTCTCGAGCCACAGGCCGTCGGCCCCCGCCACGAGGCGGACGATCCTGTGGGTGAAGATCGCTCGGTCCGGGCCGACCCGCATCGTGACGACGTCGCCCACACGGAGCACGGCGGCATCGACCGGCTCGACGACGATCGCCGAGCCCCGATGGATCGCCGGTTCCATGGACGGCCCGCTCACCACGTAGGTCGCGCGATCGGTGAGTGGCACGCCACGCGCCAGCAGCAGGGCTGCGACGACCACGATTGCCAGGGCGAGGAAGGCGAGGTCGAGGAGCCGTCTGAGCGCCCGGATGGGTTTCGCCAGGACGACGCGCCTCATGGGACTCCCTCTGGCAGGAGCCGCGTCCCCGGCGTTCGAGCCGCCGGGCGGCGGCGGGGCAGGACCGGTCCGCAGCAGCGGGCCGGCGTGCCGGTTCAAGCCAGTCCCTACGGGTTGTTGGCGGTCTGCTCCGCGGCGAAGGTGAACGTCGCCGTCGTCGCAGCGCCCTGGAAGGCGTCCCCGGTCGAACCCGGCAGCGACCATGCGAAGCACAGGTCTTCGCTCGCCAGGCCGGCGAGCGTCCGATCACCGGCCTGGCCGCCCTGGGACGGGTCGCCGAAGGCGGCGGAGCCGAGCGAGGCCGCGCCATAGATCGGTGCACCCGCGCCCGGGCAGGTGCCGACGGTGACGGTCAGCAGGAGCTGGGCGAAAAGGCCGAGGCCATCGGCGTTCGTCGCCGCCGTCGTCATGGCATAGCGGAGCGCGCCGGTCCCGCCGTTTGCGACAGTGACGGTCTGGCTGCCGCTGTCGCCGGGGTAGATGCCGGTCGCGGTGAAGACGGTCGCCGGAGCTGCGGTCAGGTCGACCGTACCGGTGCTGAAGGCGGCGGACGCGTTCGCCGAGTCCGTGAAGATCGCCAGCGTCGACGTGCCCGCCCCGAAGGTCAGGGCCGCGCTCGCGGCGAGGAGCAGGATGAGACCGGCGCGGCGCGCCAAGGGACGCTGCCGGACAGACGTGGTGTCCATGCGAATGCACCTCCCGGGAATCCGGATACAGGATTCCGCTGGCCAATGTGGTCGGGGGCAGCGGCCACCCAACGACGAACGCTGGCCGAGTGGGATTCGCGAGGGCCACACGCGCTCTTAGGTGCGCAGGTTGGACCGGCCGTTGCGCGGCTGCCATCACCCGTTCAGGTGCAACCCATCGGTACCATCGTCCCAGGTCGCGTTCGGAGGCGACGGCCGGCCTGATCGGCGCCGCCGCGTCGACCCCCCAGCCCGTACCATCATTGAACCCATGACCAGATCGGCAGCGTCGGAGATCGCGGCGGAGAGCGCGTCCGCATCGACGTCGACGACCTCGCTGGAGCGCCGCTGCCGCAGTTGCGGCGCGCGGCTGGACCGGCTCTTCGTCGACCTCGGCATGTCACCGCCGTGCGAGGACTTCCTGACCGAGGCGCGACTCCTCGAGCCGGAGACGTTCTATCCGCTCGACGTCCGGATCTGCGATCGCTGCCTGCTCGTCCAGCTGCCGGCGTACCTGTCGGCCGAGAGCATCTTCGGGGAGTACGCTTACTTCTCGTCCTACAGCGACAGCTGGGTCGCCCACGCCGCCCGCCTCGTCGATGAGGCAGTCCGCCGCCAGGGGCTCGGCGCCGGATCACGGGTCGTCGAGATCGCCAGCAACGACGGCTACCTGCTCCGGCACGTCCTGGACCGGGGAATCTCCGCGCTCGGGGTCGAGCCGGCGAGGAACATCGCCGCGGTCGCCGTCGCCGCGGGGATCCCGACCCTGAACGAGTTCTTCTCGAGCGGGGTGGCCCGGCAGATCGTCGAGACCTCCGGCCCGGCCGACTTCGTGGTCGCCAACAACGTCTTCGCCCACGTCCCGGACCTGAACGACTTCACGGCCGGCCTGGCGACGCTCCTCCGGCCCGGCGGCCTGCTCTCGATCGAGGTCGCCTATCTCGTCCGGCTCATCGAGGGCAACGAGTTCGACACCATCTACCACGAGCACCTCATGTACTACACGGTCCTGAGCGCGGAAACGGCGCTGGCCCGGCACGGCCTCCGGATCCTCGACGTTGAGGAGCTCGAGACGCACGGCGGATCGCTCCGGCTGTGGGTCGCCCACGACGGCGACGAGCGGGCGTCGAGTGGGTCGGTCGAGGCGTTCAAGGCCCGGGAGCGCGACGCCGGCCTCGGGGATCCGTCGGGATACGCGGGCTTCGCCGAGCGGGTCCAGGCCACGAAGCGCGACCTCCTGGAGTTCCTGATCGCCGAGCGACGACGCGGCTCGACGATCGCCGGCTACGGCGCGCCGGGCAAGGCCAACACCCTGCTGAACTACTGCGCGATCCGGACGGACCTCATCGACTTCGTGGTCGACCGCAACCCGTACAAGCACGGGCGATACACGCCGGGCACCCACATCCCGATCTTCCCGCCGGAACGACTGGACGCGGCGCGCCCGGACGTCATCCTGATCATGCCCTGGAACCTGCGCGACGAGATCGCCGCCCAGCTCGCCCCCACCCGGTCCTGGGGTGCCCGACTGGTCGTCGCGATCCCCAGGCTCGAGGTCGTCGAGCCTGGCTAGGCGGGCTCCCGGGCGGCCGCGCCAACCGGATCGAGCCAGAAGTAGCGGTCATCGATCTGGCTGGTCGCCAGCAGGTACTGGATCTGCTTGATCCTGGTGTAGCCGCGGAACTCGAACAGCTCGGGCGTCAGGTCCACGGCCCGGAAGACGTCGAGCAGCTGTCGGGCCCCCCGGGCGACGTCGAAGCGGCACTCGAACCCGGGCAGTCGCTCGTGGATCTTGTCGAAGTTGACCCGGTAGTTGCGATGATCGCCGGTGCTGTCGCCGACGCTCAGCCGGCAGCCGGGGAAGGTCTCGGAGACGATCTCGGCGATCGACCGGATCTGGTAGTTCTGGTCGTTGCTGCCGACGTTGAAGGTCTCCCCGTGGACGACCTGCCGCGGCGCGGCCAACACCCGCTCGATCGCCTGGCAGATGTCGAGGATGTGGACGAGGGGGCGCCACGGCCGGCCGTCGCTCACCATCCGGATGACCTTCTCGGTCCAGGCGTGACCAGCGAGGTTGTTGACGACGAGGTCGAAACGCTGCCGTGGCGACGCGCCGTACGCCGTGGCGTTGCGGAGGAAGGTCGGCGAGAGGCCGTCGCCGGCCAGGGCCAGGACGTCGCGCTCCACGAGCACCTTGCACTGCGCGTAGGCCGTCAGGGGCTGGAGCTCCGAGGTCTCGGTGCTCGGCTCGGCATCCGCCGTGCCGTAGACGCTGCACGAGGACATGTAGACGAAGCGCTCGACGCCGGCGTCGCGGGCAAGCGTCGCAAGCCGGACGCTGCCCCGGTGGTTGATCTCGAAGGTCACCTCCGGATTGAGCTCGCCGAGGGGGTCGTTCGAGAGCTCGGCCAGATGGACCACTGCGTCGAAGCCCCGCAGGTCGGCGACCTCCAGGCGCCGAACGTCCCGGTTGATCCAGGCCGGCTCTCGGTCCACCCCGTTGTAGAGCCAGCCGGCCCGGTGGAATCCGGCGTCGACGCCGACGACCTCGTGCCCGTGAGTCAGCAGGTACGGCCCGAGGACCGTCCCGATGTATCCCTCGCTCCCGGTGATGAGGACCCGCATCAGCTGTTCACCTCCCCCGCTGGTCGCCGCGGCCGCCGGCCAGCGCTGGTCGGCTGGATTCGGCCGGATATGATCGAGGTAGGACGGGTGCGCGCCCAAGGCCCCGTCCGAGACCAGGGGTTCGTGTGAAGGTCATCTTGTTCTGCGGAGGTCAGGGGCTTCGGCTGCGCGATCACTCGGGCTCCATCCCGAAGCCGATGGTCGAGATCGGCGGCCGTCCCATCCTCTGGAACATCATGAACTACTACGCCCACTTCGGGCACCGGGAGTTCGTCCTCTGCCTCGGCTACGGCGCCGAGACGATCCGCGAGTACTTCGAGCAACGCCGCTTCGTGGATCCGGCCAACGGCGCCGTCGACGACTGGCGGATCAGCTACGTGGACACCGGGGTCGAGACATCGATCGGACAGCGGCTGCGGGCGGCCCGGGGGTACACGGGCGACGATGCCATCCTCCTCGCCAACTATGGCGACGTCCTGACGGACGCCCCGCTGCCGGAGCTCGTCGACCGCTTCGAGCGCTCCGGCAAGCTGGCCGCCTTCATCGCGGTTCGGCCCCGCGCCTACACCTTCCACCTCGTGAAGCTCAGCGACCGAGACACGGTCCAGGGCGTCGAGGAGGTGAGCAGGGCCGATCTCTGGATCAACGGCGGCTACTTCATGCTGCGACGGGAGATCCTCGATGAGATCGGGCCGTTCGATGACCTCGTCCCCGACGTCCTGCCCCGGTTGATCGAGCGCGACGAGGTCCTGGGCTATCGCTACGAGGGGTTCTGGATGCCGATGGACACCGTGCGTGACTGGCAGAACCTCGAGGGCCTCGTGTCCGCGGGCAGCCCGCCCTGGGCCGTCTGGGAGCGGCGAGTCGCGGCTCCGGATCCGGCCGAGCCGGCGTGATCGGCCTGTCGATCCCGGGGACCGGGCGGCTGCGGGTTCTGGCCATCGGCGCCCACCCGGACGACATCGAGATCGGCGCCGGCGGGCTGCTGCTCGAGCTCCTCGGCGGCGACCGCGACCTTGCCCTCGACTGGATCGTCCTGAGCGGCGACGACGTCCGCGCCGCCGAGGCCCGGGCCAGCGCTGCGACGCTGGTGGGGGACGGCGCCGAGCTGTCGATCGAGATCGCCGGCTTCAGGGAGCGCTACTTCCCGCACCAGGCCGGCCTCAAGGAGCACTTCGACGAGCTCGGGCGCCGGCTGCGGCCCGACCTGATCCTGTCGCCCCGCCGGGAGGACCGCCACCAGGATCACGCGGTCGTCGCCGACCTCGCCTGGCAGACCTTCCGCGACCACCTCATCCTCGAGTACGAAATCCCGAAGTTCGAAGGCGACCTCGGTCAGCCGAACGTCTTCGTGCCCCTCTCGACGGACACCGTGGAGCGCAAGATCAGCCACCTCATGGCGGCGTTTCCGAGCCAGCGGCAGCGATCGTGGTTCACGGCCGACGCGTTCCGCGGGCTGCTCCGGCTGCGGGGCATCGAGTCGAACGCGGCCAGCGGATTCGCGGAGGGATTCAGCGGGACCAAGCTGGCCGTCGCCCTCGATCGCCGGCCGGCCGGGTGATCAGCGGTTCAGCTGCCGGGCGGTCTCCGGCCCGACGGTGCCGGCCCGGATGGTCCCGAGCCGGCTTCGGCCGCCGGCGAGCCCGCGCCGCTGTCGGGAGCGGCACCGGCCGGCCGCCGGGACCCGTACCAGGTCTCGAGCTCGGCCCGGATCGCGGCCAGCCGCGGAGCGCGGCGGTCGCGGTCGGACAGGATCGGCTCGCCGATCGGCCAGGGCACGCCCAGCTCCGGATCGTCCCAGGCGAACGCCGCCTCGAGCTCCGGCGCGTAGTAGGCGTCATGCTTGTAGCAGACATCTGCCCAGTCGCTCACGACCTGGTAGCCGTGGGCGCAGCCGGCCGGGACGAGCAGCTGACGGTGGGCCTCGTCGTCGAGCCAGAACGACTCCCAGCGGCCGAAGGTCGAGGACCAGGGGCGAAGATCGACGACGACCTCGAAGATCGTCCCCCGAGCGCAGCGAACGAGCTTCGACTCGCTCAGGTGGCGGCGCATGTGGAAGCCGCGCAGCGTCCCGAGGCGCGACCTCGACTGGTTCTCCTGGACGAACGACCGATGGTCGACGCCCGCGGCGGCCAGGACGTCGGCTGACATGGTCCTGACGAAGAACCCGCGCTCGTCGACGATGGGCGTTGGCTCGATCAGCAGCGCGCCCTCCAGCGACGTGGGCATGACTCTCGGCTCGGCCATCGCTCGCCTCCTGTGGCCCGATGGTAGGGGTCGCCATCGCCCATCGCGCGGCGGGACCCGGCGGTCCGATGCCTGACGATCGGAGCGGCGAGCCCCGGATCGACTCCGGCCCGCTCGGAATCCATGACGGCCCGCCTGGAATTCGACGACGGCCGCGCGATGCACGAGCTCGTCCGGACGCTCTTCCCGATCTGCCGGAGCATCACCGGCGACGGTGTCCGCGAGACGCTTTCGATTCTCGATCGATACGTCCCGATCGAGGTCCACGAGGTCCCCAGCGGGGCGGCCGCCTTGGACTGGACGGTACCTCGCGAATGGAACATCCGGGATGCCTTCATCAGCGACGCGAGCGGCCGACGGGTTGTCGACTTCAAGGCTTCCAACCTGCACGTGGTCAGCTACAGCGTTCCCGTCCAGGGCCGGATGTCCCTGGCAGAGCTGCGCCCCCACCTGCATACGCTTCCCGACCAGCCCGACCTCATCCCCTACCGGACGTCCTACTACCAGGAGGCCTGGGGCTTCTGCCTCAGCCAACGGCAGCTCGACGGCCTCGAGGAGGGCGAATACGAGGTTCGCATCGACTCCAGCCTCCGCGAGGGCTCGCTGACGTACGGCGAGATCTACCTCCCCGGCGAGGAGCCGGACGAGATCCTCGTCTCGGCCCACGTCTGCCATCCGTCGCTCGCCAACGACAACCTCTCGGGCGTCGCCGTCGCCACGTTCCTGGCGGCGCGCCTCCGACGCCGTCCGCACCGCTTCTCGTACCGGATCCTCCTGATCCCCGGCACGATCGGATCCCTGACCTGGCTGAGCCGACACGAGGATCACCTGGGGCTGATCCGGCACGGCCTCGTCCTGGCCGGCGTCGGCGACGCGGCGGACCCGATCTACAAGCAGTCGCGGCGCGAGGACGCCGAGATCGATCGGGCCGTCGAGCAGGTGCTCAGGGAGTCCGGCCGACCGTTCGAGATCAGCCCGTTCTCGCCGTGGGGGTACGACGAGCGGCAGTTCAACTCGCCCGGCGTCGATCTCCCGGTCGGGCTGCTGATGCGCTCGCCGCATGGGGCCTACCCCGAATACCACACCTCGGCCGACGATCCCGAGTTCGTCCGCCCGGAGAGCCTCGCCGCGTCCCTCGCCACCTGTGACGCGGTCGTTCGGCTCCTGGAGCGGAACCGCACCTATCGAAACCTCAGCCCCAGGGGCGAGCCGCAGCTCGGCAGGCGAGGACTCTACGATTCCATCGGCGGGGCAAGCGGCCGGCCGAACCAGCTGGCCCTGCTCTGGGTCCTCAACCAGTCCGACGGCACGAAGTCGCTCCTGGACATCGCCCGCCGATCGGGCCTGCCGTTCGACGACCTGTGGCGGGCCGCGACCGCCCTCCTGGATGCCGGGCTGCTGGAGGCGAGCGGGCGGTCGGCTGGCTGACCGTCTGTCGCGCCCAGGCAACGCGCCGCGCCGGGGCCGTGCAGAGCACCGCTATCATCGAGCGGCGTCGCCAGCTGGATGCGCCAGCGAGCGCGCTCACCCCGGCCCTGAACCCGGGCGTGCCGGCGTCGATGCAGTTCACCGGCGACCGCCATCGGAGCGGCGGCCGGAAGTGCGGAGGGGAACGTCCTGCTACAGGTCGTCGAAATCGTCGCGGCCCTTGGCTGGGTTGCCGGGTTCGGGCTAGCCGCCGCTCGCTTCGCCAAGCGGGTCGACCGCACCGTGCCCGTCTGGCTGGTTTTCGGGGCGATCTTGGGGCCCATCGCGCTGCTCCTCCTCGGGCTGGCGCCGCATGGGCGTTGTCAGGCGTGCGCCAATCCGACTCGAGGTTGGCCGACCATGTGCGCCTGGTGCGGCGAGCGGCTCCAGGTCACTCCGTGGCGACCGCTGCGCTTTTCCACGACCCCGGACGTCGGCGCGGAGGCCGCTGCGGACCACCGCCCGCGCGTCGCGGTGGGGGCTGGCTCGGGCGTCGGCCGGAACGAGGAGCCGGGGGTCGAACCGCGGGTCGAACCGGAGGTCGTACGAGAGGTCGTACCCGATACGGCCCCGGCAGCCGGCGCAGGCCCCGCGCGGTCGCGCCCCGCGGGCGGCTCACCCGGCCTCGTCGCACGGCTCGTCGGCTGGTGGAACAGCCTGGACGAGCCCCCCTCGACGGAACCTGCCGAGGGGGAGCGGGATCGTCGGGCGACCGCGCGGAGGGGCTCGCGCGCTTCGGCGGGTAGCCGGTCCGCCTCCTCGACGCTGGGGACGCCGAAGCTGGAGGCCGGACGGGCCGAGGCGGCGGAGCCTTCCGGCGCCTCCCCGTCGCCGAGCGCCGACCGATCGCCCCGCACCACCCGCTCACGCCAGCCCGGCAGCCCGAACGCGAGTCGTTCGCGGGCCGCGCCGTCGCGGGGCGGGGCCTCCGGCAAGGCCAAGTCCTCCGGCGGGGCCAGGGCTTCCGCCGGCCGCCCGAGGGCCGCCGAGGCCGGGGGCACCGCGGAAGCCGCGACGGTGGACTTCCGAATCCTGACGACCGCCGTCTATGTCACCGGCAGCAGCCCGCTCGTGTCCGGATGCAGATACATCATCGGGATTCACGGACCGCACCTGCGGATCCTCGGGCCCGTCGACGTCGACCCGTCGGCGGTCACCATGGAACGGTCCCTTGCGGGCTTGGACGCGACGGCCAACACCGGCAGGCTCGTCGTGAGCGGCCAGGCCGAGCGTGGGCCGGTGATCCTCGTCTTCACCTCGATCGTCGGGACCACGCCGGACGTCGTCGCCGAGGCCATCGTCGAGGCGGCCCGGATCGCCGCCCGGGCATCCGCATGACACGGGTGCCCGACGAGTCGAGGTCGATCCGGGGCCGGATCGCGTCGGTCGTCAGCCCGGAGCTCGTTGCCCTGGCCCTGGTGATCGTCCTGGCGATCGCGATCATCGTCGCCCTCTACCTGGCCTCGGCCGGTCAGGTCGACGCGAGCCGCGTGCCGATCGCGACGTCGATCCTCGCGCCGGGTTGGCCACGCTGGTCGTGACCCCGCAACCCGCGAACGCCGCGATCGATTCCATCCTCATCGTCCACAACCGCTATCGGCAGGCCGGCGGGGAAGACGCCGTCGTCGAGGCCGAGTCCGCGCTCCTCGCGGCCCACGGCCACCGAGTCGAGCGCCTCGTCGTGGGCAACGAGGCGATCCCGGATCGACCGTCGCGCGCGGATCAGGTCCGCCTCGCGACCCGGACGGTCTGGGCCGGCGGCGCCGCCCGGGCGATGGCCGGCCGCGCACGCGAGGTCGGGGCCGACGTCGTCCACGTTCACAACTTCCTGCCGCTCCTGTCCCCCGCGGTTCACGGCGCGGCTCGGGCGACGGGGGCGGCCGTGGTCCAGACGCTCCACAACTACCGGCTGATCTGCCCGGCCGCGACCCTCTTCCGTGACGGTGCGCCGTGCGAGGACTGCGTCGGACGACGCATCGCCCTGCCGGCCGTTGTCCATGCCTGCTATCGCGATTCACGCCCCCAGACCGCCGCGGTGACGGCCATGCTGGCCGTCCATCGGGCGCGACGGACGTGGGACCGGGACGTCGACGCGTTCATCGCGCTGACCCCATTCGGCCGCGACCGTTTCATCGCCGGCGGGCTGCCCGCGGAGCGCCTCTTCGTGAAGCCGAACTTCCTGCCGGATCCCGGAGAGCTCGAGCTCGGCGGCCCGGCGGGGCCGGAACGCTACGCGCGTGGCCCCTTTCTCTTTGTCGGCCGCCTGGCCGAGGAGAAGGGGGTCCGGGCGCTGCTCGCCGGGTGGCGCCTCGTCGGGTCCGAGCTGGCCCTGCGGATCGTGGGCGACGGACCGCTGTCCGGCGAGGTCCGAGCGGCGGCCGAATCGATGCCGGGCATCACCCTCGTCGGGCGCCGTTCGCCGGAGGACGTCCGCTCCGAGATGTACTCGGCCCGAGCCCTGCTCTTTCCCTCGCTCTGGTACGAGGGCATGCCGCTCACCCTGATCGAGGCCTTTGCGGCCGGCTTGCCGGTGATCGCCTCAGGCCTCGGGGCGATGAGCGAGATGGTCGCTGACGGCGGGACCGGACTCCTCGTCAGGCCGGGCGACCCGGCGGCGCTCGCCGCCGCCATCGAGACGGTGGCCGAACAGCCGGACCCAACCGCGGCGATGGGAGCGGCCGCCCGCCGGACGTATGTCGACTCCTACGGGCCGGAGGCCAACTACGCCCAGCTCGCAAGCATCTATGGGCAGGCCGTGGCACGGCGCTCAGGGCCGGCCGGGCCGGCCGGGCCAGTCGGGCCGGCCGGGCGAGTCGGGCTGGCAGGGCCGCCCGGGCCGGCGGATGGAACGCGCGCCGGGCTGGAGCGGTAGGCCCTCGAGTCGTAGGCCCTGGAGCCCCCTCAACCGCACCTCGTCGGACCGTACGACCCCAACCCGGTCGGCCGGCACGACCGACCCCGGGGACCATCGTAGGGGTTGCCCGGCGCGCCGCCCGCGGCCATCCTTGAGCAGCCGGCGACAGCCCCCCGTCCACGGGTTGCGCGCGGCGACACGAAAAGGCACACCCGTCGCGAGGCGGGGTCGCAAAGCTACGGGCCTGGTGACAGGTTGCCGAGCCGCCGATGTCGACTGATCCGGGCGCACGGCTTGTCCGCGCCGGCCCGGACCGTCCCTGACGCTCGCGCGGCCGGTCTCCGGGCATCCCTGGAGGCGCTGAACAGCCGTGCGCAACATTCGGATCGCCCCACCGGCTGATCGGATTCCCCTCAAGCCCGCAACCCCGCCTCGGGCGGAACCCGGCCGCGTCACGACGACGCTGGCCACGCTGCCGATCATCTTCCTCTTGCCAGCCCTGGCGATCGCCTGGTTCCCTGTCGCCGCGTCCGATGGGCCAACGATCGCCGTGAGCCCGTCGCCCGCGGCCGTCGGCGAGCGAGTCGTGGTCGTCGGCAAGGGCTTCGCCCGTCGTGGCTCGGTCCAGCTCACCTGGGACGGCAGCAGCATCGGCATGCCGTCACAGAACGTCAACGGCAGTGGCGGCTTCCGGGCAACGTTCCGCGTTCGGCCGGCCGAGGCCGGGAGCCTTCACGTCGTCGCGGCGACCGCCATCGCGGCCCGGCATGCTGTCGCCACCGGCGACGCCGCGAGCACCACGATCTCGATCGTCTCGCTTGCGGCGTCGTCGAGCCCACCACCCGAACCATCACCCGGAGGGAGCCCGGCATCGAGTCCGACGACCACCTCCGCGCCAGGGCCGAGCACGGTCCCGGGCCCGACGACGGTCCCCGGCCCCACGAGCTCCACGGTCCCGCCGAGCCCACCGGGCGCGACGGCGACCCCGGGCCCGACGGCCGCGCCCAACCCGACGCCGGCGCCGTCCCAGTCGACACCCGTCCCCACGTCTGCCCCGGGCCCGACCCCGGCGCCGACCGGCACGGCGGGCGGCTGCGGGACCTCGTTGCAGGGGCTGATCAACGCCGCGCCGACCGGCTCGGTGGTCCAGCTCCCGAACTGCGTCTTCCGGGAGGCGGTGACGATCTCGAAGGCTCTCACCCTCCGAGGCCCGGCGACGATCAAGGGCTCCGACGTCTGGACAGACTGGAACGGCAACGTGTCAGCGTCGGCCGTCCCGTCGCTGCCGACCAACGGCAACTGCAGCGCGGCCCGCTGCGCCTGGCCCGAGCAGGTCTTCATCGACGGCGCCCCGCAGCGACAGGTCGGCTCCTCGGATACTCCGGGCGCCGGGGAGTTCAAGCTCGATTCCGGCCGCCACGTGGTCCTCGGCAGCTCGCCCACCGGCAAAACGGTCGAGGTCACCGTCCGTCGGACCTGGATCACCGTGGCGGCCGATGACGTCACGATCATCGGATTGACCATGCGGCACGCCGCCAGCGGGCCGCAGAACGGGGCGCTCCAGGAGAGCGCCGGTGCGGATCGGCTGATCGTCCGCGACTCGGTCCTCTCGGACACCCACGGCGCCGTCGTCAACTTCCAGGGCACCGTCGGGAGCGAGCTGCTCAACAGCGACGTGAGCCGCGGCGGTCAGCTCGGGGTCCACATCGGTGGCTCGTTCACGAGGGACGTCACGATCGCCGGCAACC
This sequence comes from uncultured Chloroflexia bacterium, assembly GCA_963719145.1. Taxonomy (GTDB): domain Bacteria; phylum Chloroflexota; class Limnocylindria; order Limnocylindrales; family CSP1-4; genus UBA5189. The sequence continues at coordinate 800,102 of CAVRAX010000001.1, read as the reverse complement.
GGATCCACGACAACAACACGGAGGGCTTCCAGACGGGCTGGGAGGCGGGCGGCCTGAAGGCGGCCGTCTCGACCAACCTCGTCATGTCGGGCAATGACGTCTACGGCAACGACGGACCCGGCCTCTGGTGCGACATCGACTGCCACAACGTCACCTTCAGCGGCAACCGGGTCCACGACAACACCAAGGCCGGGATCTTCTTCGAGATCAGCGACGGCGCGGTCGTCGCCGGCAACGTCGTCTGGGAGAACGGCTGGGGCTCGCGGGCCTGGGGCTGGGGCGCCGGGATCCTGATCAGCTCGTCGGCCAACGCCGAGGTCCGCGACAACGTGGTTGCCTGGAATGCGGACGGCATCTCGATCCTCACCCAGAACCGGTCGGACGCGCCCGGCCCGATCGTCGGGAACAACGTCCACGACAACACCGTCGTCATCTCCCCGACGGCCTCGGACACGTCGGACAAGTTCCTGGTCGGCTTCCTCCAGGACTGGTCGGGCGTCCTCTTCGATCCCGCGTCCAACAACCGCGGCGCGTCGAACCGCTACTGGCACGCCCTGGCGGAGCCGACCGGGCGATTCGGATGGAACGGGACGATGTCCCGGCTCGACGACTTCAACGCGACGCCGGGCGAGGAGGGCGGGAGCTACCTGACCAATTCACAGCGCGACGCGGCCCTGTCCGCTGCCGGGGTGCCGCTGACGCAGCGGCCGCACTGAGCCCGGCGCAACTCGGAACACGGATCGGGGCCGGCACCGGCGCCCGGGCCGCCCCGCCCGACGATCCGACGCCCGCACGGGCCGCCACGCTGCACCGACCCGCGCCCCGGACCGCGCGTCCGGGCAGGCCTGCTAGCATCGCTCGCCTGAGCACCGACCGTTGCGGCCGAGAGGGCGGTTCGTTGATCGAGGGCTGACCCCGCGGGTCGAGGGCCGACCGCCGCGCGGCGGCGGCGGACCAGCCAGCTGGAGGAGTGTCGCGGCCATGGCCCGATCGCGCCATCGCGGCCGCGCCGCCGTTCCGGCCGCCCTGCTGGCCCTGATCGGCCTCTCCGGCTGGACCCCGGTCGCCGCTCCCGTTCACCTCGCTCTCGCGGCCGCGGCCGCGCCGTCGCCCGACGAGCTGGCCCCCGGCACCCTGCAAGCCCTGGTCGACTCGGCCCGGGCCGGCGACGTCGTGGTCGTGCCGCCGGGCATCTATCGCGAGGAAGTCAGCATCGACCGGCCGCTCACCCTGCAGGCCGATGGGGCCGAGATCCGGGGTTCGGACGTGTGGTCCGATTGGCAGGCCGCGGGGGTCGGCTGGCAGAGCGCGGCCACGGTCCCGGCCTTCCAGGGCGGAGGTGTCTGCCGCGAGCCGCGCTGCGCCTGGCCCGAGCAGGTCTTCCTCGACGGGCTGCCCCTCCTGCAGGTCGCGGCCGATCCGCGGCCCGGCCAGTTCTCGATCGATGGCGACCGCCGAGTCCGGCTCGCGGACGATCCCGCGGGACGGACGGTCGAGGTCACCGTCCGCGAGCGGTGGCTGACGGTCCGCGCCGCGGACGTCACGATCGACGGCTTCACGATGCGCCAGGCCGCCAGCCCGCCCCAGCACGGCGCGCTGCAGGCCCTTCCCGGGGCCGACCGGCTGACCGTACGGAACGTCCATCTGTCCGATGCGCACGGCGCGCTCATCAGCTTCCAGGGCGTCGCCGGGGCCAGCCTCCTTTCGAGCGACCTGAGCCGGGCCGGGCAGCTCGGCGTTCACGCCGGAGGCGCGGGCACGACCGACCTCACGATCGAGGGCAACCGCATCACGTCCTCGAACACCGAGGGCTTCGATCCCGCCTGGGAGGCGGGCGGGCTGAAGGCCGCCCTGGCGACCAACCTTCGGCTGATCGACAACGACGTCGGCGACAACGACGGCCCCGGGCTCTGGTGCGACATCGACTGCCGCGACTTCACGGCCAGCGGCAATCGCGTCCACGGCAACACCGGCCCCGGGATCATGTTCGAGATCAGCGACGGGGCGAGCATCGACGACAACGTCGTCTGGGAGAACGGCTGGGGCCATCCGACCTGGGGCTGGGGGGCGGGAATCCTGGTCAGCTCGTCGACCGGGGCGAGCGTGCGCGACAACGTCCTGGCCTGGAACGCCGACGGAATCTCGATCATCAGCCAGCCGAGGAACCGACCAGCCGGGGACGCCGTCTCCGACACGAGCGTCATCGACAACCTGGTCATCGCCGATCCGGCCGGCGGCTACCTGCTGGCCTGGCTCCAGGACTGGCCGGGCCCGATGTTCGCCTCGGGCTCGGCCAACGCAGGCTCGGGGAATCGGTTCTGGCCGGCAACGGCGGAGCAGGCCGGCTGCCGCTTCGAGTGGTCCGGCTGCGTCGACCGGCTGACGGCGTTCGCCGCGACCCCGGGAGGCCGGGAGAGCACATACGTGTCGGACGCCGAGGCCACGGCAGCACTCGAGGCCTCCGGGATCCCGACCACGCCGCTGGCCCACTCGGCCGAGGAACCGCCCCGTCTGCGGACCGTCGTCCTGATCGCCGGCCTCGCCCTCGCCGCCCTGGCGGTGGCCGGGGCAGGCATCTTCGCCTGGCGGCGGCGGGGACGACCGGGGGGCTCGATCCGGGACTGACCCCCGGGGACGCTTCCCCGGGGGTCAGCGGAGCAGGGACATCCGGGCGACATCGATCGATGGCGGTGCGGGCTGGCACCGCGGGAACAGGTCGGCGTCGTCGCTCGCGGCGATCGTGTTGTACTCTCCGAAGCCCGTTGGATCCGGGGGGCATCGGTGGGGTTCGGCTTCGGCCGAGCGCCGAGGCGACCGCCTCCCCGACGATGCGGAGCGACTCCCCGGGAGGAGCCTGGATGGACGTTTCGGCACGCGTGGCGCTCGGCTCGAGCCGGGTCCATGTGACGCGAATGGGGCTGGGGACGAACCCGCTCGGCGGCCTGTATGAAGCGGTCGGCAACGCCGAGGCGGAAGCCCTCGTTCGCCGCTCTGTCGAGCTCGGCGTCGGCCTGATCGATACGGCGCCCCACTACGGCGCCGGCCTGGCCGAGCGCAGGTTGGCACGGGTCCTGCCCACCATGCCCCGAGAGGACCTGGTCGTCTCGACCAAGGTCGGCCGGCTGATCCGGCCGATCTCGGTTCCGGGCAAGGTCGTGACCGTCCTCCGCGAGGCGGCCCTGAACCGCGATCCGACGAGGATCCTGGGGGCGGCCCGCCACGTTGCCCACCGCCTCCAGGGCCGCCACACCCAGCCGCCACCCGCCGACCCCGATACGGACATGCCCGACCCTCGCCTCGGATCCGTGTTCGACTTCAGCTACGACGGGGTCATGCGCTCGCTCTCGGAGAGTCTCGAGCGGCTTGGCCTGGACCGGGTCGACGTGCTCCTCCTCCACGACCCCGACTTCTACTTCAAGGAGGCGATGGCCGGAGCGTATCGAGCCCTCGAGCAGCTGCGCGCCGACGGGACCGTCGGCGCGATCGGCGTCGGGATGAACCAGTCGGCGATGCTCGCCCGTTTTGCCAGGGAGGGCGACTTCGACTGCTTCCTCGTTGCCGGCCGGTACACGCTCCTCGACCAGGGCGCCCTGGAGGACCTCCTGCCGGCCTGCGAGGAGCGCGGCAGCAGTGTCCTCGTCGGCGGCGTCTACAACAGCGGCATCCTGGCCGACCCGCGGCCCGACAGCCACTTCAACTACGAGCCGGTCACGCAGGCCTGGCTCGACAAGGCCCTCCGCATCAAGGCGGTCTGCGACCGTCACGGTGTCCCGCTCAAGGCCGCCGCGATCCAGTTCCCGCTGGGCCATCCGGCCGTCGCGACGATCCTCGCGGGGTCTCGCTCGGTGGCCGAGGTCGAGGACAACGCGGCCATGCTCGGCCACCCGATCCCGAACGACCTGTGGGCCGAGCTGCGGCATGAGGGCCTGATCGGCGCTCACGTTCCGACGCCGGGCCAGCAGGCCGGGCGGGAGCTGGCCGGCGCAGCGTCCGGCTAGCGCCGGGCGTCCTGAGAGTCGAGGCTCCGCAGACCATGCGCTTCACCGAGCTGGAGATCCCCGGCGCCTATGTCGTCGACCTCGAGCCCCATGCCAATTCGCGGGGCTTCTTCGCCCGGACGTTCTGCGCCCGCGAATTCGCCGAGCACGGGCTGACGACGACCGTCGCCCAGGTCAACGCGTCGTTCAACCACCGTCGTGGCACGCTGCGGGGCATGCACTACCAGGACGAGCCGGCCCTCGAGGCGAAGCTGGTCCGCTGCGTGTCCGGGGCCATCCTCGACGTCCTCGTCGACATGCGGCCGGACTCGCCGACGTACCTCCGCCACGCCGCCGTCGAACTGAGCGCCGCGAACCGCCGCCAGCTGTACATCCCCCAGCGCTGCGCCGCCGGCTACCAGACGCTGGCCGACGACACCGAGGTCGCCTACCAGGTCAGCGAGTTCTACGCGCCCGGGACCGAGCGCGGCCTGCGGCACGATGATCCAGCCCTGGGAATCACCTGGCCGCTTCCGGTATCCGAGATCTCGGCCAAGGACCTGGCCTGGCCGCTGCTCGACGCCGAGGCGGTGCGGTCGTGATCCTCGTCGACACCGCCCTGCGAGCGCGGGCCGAGGCCGGCGACCCCGTCCGGGTCGGCATGATCGGAGCCGGCTTCATGGCTCGCGGGATCGCCAATTCGATCCTCCACTCCTTCCCCGGCATGCGGCTCGTGGCCATCGCCAACCGCACCCTGCCGACCGCCGTCCGGGCCTACGTCGAGGCCGGCGCGGAAGCCGAGGACGTCGCGACCGTCGGGACCGTCGGCCAGCTCGAGGACGCCCTGGCGGCCGGCCGGTACGCGGTCACCGACGACCCGATGGTCGTCGCCGAATCCCCGTCGGTGGAGGTGATCATCGAAGTCACCGGGACGATCGAGTACGCTGCCCACGTCGTCGAACGGGCCATCGAGCAAGGCAAGCATGTCGTCCTGATGAACGCCGAGCTGGACGGGACGATCGGGCCGATCCTCAAGGTCCACGCCGACCGGGCAGGCGTCGTCCTGACCGCCTGCGAGGGCGATCAGCCGGGCGTCGAGGCGAACCTCTACCGGTTCGTGAAGGGCCTCGGTCTCCGGCCGCTGCTGTGCGGCAACATCAAGGGCCTCCAGGATCGGACCCGCAATCCGACCACCCAGCAGGGCTGGGCGACCCGCTGGGGCATGGGGGTCGAGATGGTCACGAGCTTCGCCGACGGGACGAAGATCTCGTTCGAGCAGGCGATCGTCGCCAACGGCACCGGCATGGTCGTGGCGAAACGGGGCATGTACGGCCACGTCGTCGAGGGTCACATCGACGAGCTCACCGGGCTGTACGACATCGAGGAGCTCGAGCGCCTGGGCGGGATCGTCGACTACGTCGTCGGTGCGCAGCCGGCACCCGGCGTCTACGTCTTCGCCACCACCGACGATCCGCGGGAGCGCCACTACCTGAGCCTGTACAAGCGCGGCGACGGACCGCTCTACAGCTTCTACACGCCGTACCACCTCTGCCACTTCGAGGTTCCGACGTCGGCCGCCCGCGCGGTCCTCTTCGGTGACCACGTTCTGGCGCCCCTCGGCGGGCCCCTCGTCGACGTCGTCGCCACCGCCAAGATCGATCTGGCAGCCGGCGCGGTCCTCGACGGCATCGGCAACTACATGACCTACGGCCAGTGCGAGAACGCCGAGCCGGCGCTCGCGGAGCGCCTCCTGCCGATGGGCCTGGCCGAGGGCTGTCGCCTCGTCCGCGACGTCCCCCGCGACCAGGTCCTCACGTACGATGACGTCGAGGTGCCGGCGGGGCGGCTGGCAGATCGCCTGCGCGACGAGCAGACACGCCGCTTCTTCACCGGCGTGACCCAACCGGTCCCCGGGTGAGCCGGGCGACGGCAAGCGCGGCTGCGTCCGGGGCGGCCAGGCGGATCGTGATCACCCGGCGCTCGAAGCTCGACTTCCGGGACGGCATCAACGTCTTCATCTTCGCCCTGGCCGACGCCTTCAGCGATGCCGGCCACCAGGTCACCTTGATCGCGACGCGGACCGGCGATCGCGAACGCCTCAGATCGATGTTCGCGATGCGCTCCGAGCCCGCGCTCGAGTCGATCGAGCGCGCCCGACCGCGCGTCGGCGTCGAAGGCCTGACCGTGGGTTGGCTCCTGCGCGGAGCCCGCTCGATCGGACGGCACGAGCCGGACCTCGTCATCAACAACGGGGCCTTGCCCTTTGCCGTTCCGGGAGTCTCGTGCAACCTTGCCCACGACCTGGGCTGGGAGCGCCCCCGCAGGTTCGACCCGCTCCGACGCTGGTACAAGCGCTACGCCTACGGCCGCTGCGACCACATCGTCTCCCTGGGCAGCGAGGTCGGGGCCGGCCTGGCTGGTCAGCTCGGCCTGCCGCCGGAGCGGATCCAGGTCATCCCGCCGTGCGTCGACCTCCCGGCGTCCGCGGCGGCGCGATCGCCCGTCCGTGACGACGCGATCTTCCACTCCGGGACCGAGGGCTACAAGGATCCGGCGGCGACGATCCGGGCATTCGCGGCGCTCGGCGAGCGCCCGACCCGGCTCCTCGTCGAGGGCGGGGTGACGGACGAGGTCAGCCGCCAGGTCATGGCCCTGCCGGCCGCGACGCGAACGAGGGTCGAGCTCCTCGGCGAGCTGCCGGCGGACCGCATCCGTCAGGTGTTCGGGTCGGTCAGGGTCGCGTCGTTTCCGACCCGCTATGCCGTGCCGACGGCGTCGGCGACGGTCGTCGAGGCGATCGCCGCCGGAACCCCGATCGTCGGGTCGACCCTGCTCAGCGCCGATCTGCTGCGACACGACGGCAACGGCCTGGCCTGCCGGGATGACGGCGAGCGGCTCTCGGCCTTCGGTCGCGTTCTCGACGACCCCGCGCGGTGGACCGCCATGGCCGGCGAGGCAGTTGCGATGGCTCCCCGGTTCGCGGCCGACGCGGTGGCCCGCTCCTATCTGTCGCTGATCGATGCTCCATGAGCGTGACCTACGTCCGGGCGGCCGCGATCGTCCGGGTCGCCGGCCGGCTCGGCTGGGGACTCGCCGATCAGGGGCTCTCGAGCCTGACCAACTTCGTCCTCGGGATCGTCGTGGCCAGGACCGTCGGGCTCACGGAGTTCGGGGCGTTCAGCCTGGCGTTCGCGGCGTACCTCATCGTGGCCAGCCTGTCGCGCGCGGTCACCGCCCAGCCCCTCCTGATCCGCTACAGCGGCGTCTCGACGGCCGACTGGCGGCGCGGCGCTGCGGCGACGACGGGGACTGCCCTGCTCGTGGGCGTGGGGGCGTCGATGCTGGCCCTCGCCATCGCCCTGGCGAGTGACGGCTCGCTGCGGTCCGCGTTCATCGCCCTCGCGCTCGTGCTCCCCGGCCTGATCGTCCAGGACGCCTGGCGCTTCGCCTTCTTTGCCCATGGGCGCGGGCGGGCGGGATTCCTCAACGATCTCGTCTGGGCGGTCGTCCAGCTCAGCGGCTTCGTCGCCGCGATCGAGCTCGGCGCCGGCACGGTCTTCTGGGCCGTGATCGCCTGGGGAGGCGCCGCGACCCTGGCCGCCGTCGTGGGGATCGGCCAGGCTCGGCTGATCCCAAGGCCGACCGCGGCCCGCGGCTGGTGGCGCGAGCACCACGACCTCCTGCCGCCGTACATCGGCGAGGTCGCCGCGTACATCCTGTCCGGCCAGCTGCTGCTGGGTGCTGTCGGCCTGGTCGCCGGGCTCGCCGTGGTCGGCGCGCTCCGCGGGGCGCAGGTCCTGCTGGGGCCGCTGAACGTCGTGGTCCAGGGGCTCTACCTGGTCGTCATGCCCGAGGCGGTCAAGGTCCTGCGGAAGTCGGCCCGTCGGCTCGCCCAGATCTGCCTGGCGGCGGGCCTGTCGCTCGCTGCCGTGGCCGTCGTCTGGACGGTGATCCTCGTCCTGCTCCCGGAGGCGGTCGGCCTGACGTTGATGGGCGACGTCTGGGACCCCGCGCACTCGGTCCTCTTCGCGTGGGGCATGGCGTTCGCCGCGATCAATCTCGGGACCGGCGCCTCGATCGGGCTCCGGGCCCTGGCGGCCGCGCCCCGAACCCTCCGCGCGGCGGTCGTGACATCGGTCATCGGGTTCGCCGGCGCCGTGATCGGCGCGGCGACGGCCGGGATCCAGGGCGCGGCCTGGGGGTTGCTGATCACCCAGGTCATCGGCATCGGCGTGTGGTGGTGGGAGTTCCGCGGAGGGCTCCACGACCGCGCCCGGGCAGAGTCCGGGTAGGCCGCCACCATGGTCAGCTCGTTCGGGCAGACGCCGCCCGTCGGCCGATCCGGCCGACGGTCCTTCGGGGCCGGGATTCGGTCGGCCGTCCCTCGTGATCCCGCGCGGCGCCGCGACCGGCCCATCGACGAATTGGGGTGGCCCCGATGACCCGGTTCTCCGTCTTCATCCCGGTCTACAACGACGCCCGCTGGATCGCCGGGGCCCTCGACAGTCTCCTGGCCCAGACGCACGCCGACTTCGAGGTCGTGATCGGCGACAACGTGTCGTCCGACGACCTTCCCGGGATCGTCGGCGCCTACCGTGATGATCGGATCCGCTACCACCGCTGGGCGACCCACGTGGGACCGGCGGAGAACTTCAATCGGACCGCCCAGCTCGGCCGGTTCGAGTGGATCCAGATGCTGTCCGCGGATGACCGGCTCGAGCCGTCGTGTCTCGAGCGCATGGCCGACCGGATCGCCGAGGCCGAGCAGGACGGCCGTGGCCGGCTGGCGCTCGTCGTCACGGCCTGCCGGCGCGTCGATGAGCTCGGACGGCCCGCCGATTGGCAGTACTACCGGACGTGGCGGATCAACCCGGTGCCCGGCGGCCGCCACGACGCGAGCGCCTGGCTGCGGATCACCGCGGACCCGGGGCCCCTGCCCTGGAACATCGGGTCGGTGGCCCTGTCGCGCGAGGCCCTCTGGGAGATGGGCGGCTTCTTCCGGCCCGAGATCGGCCTCTCGGCCGACGTCGAGATGACCCTCCGCGCCGCCGCCTACGGCGACGTCGCCTACATCGATGAGCCGCTGCTCCTCTACACCGTCCGCGAGGACTCGATGCGCCACGTCGACTTCTTCCGCGGCCAGGCGCGTCACGGCCGGACGACGACGATGGGCGCCGCGCTCCTCTCCGGCCTCGGCGTTCACGAGGACCGCCGCGACGTCACCCCCGCGGAGCGGGCGCACGTCGAGGCGGCGGTCGCCCGGACACACGTCGCCCGGGCCCTCCAGCATCGGTCGATCCGGGGCGGCGCGGGCCGCCGCGGGGCCCTGCGCGACCTCATCCTCGCCCTCCGCGCCAGCCCCCGCGCCGTCCTCCTGCCCGGTCAGCTCGGTCGTGCCATCTTCGCGCTCGTCGCCCCCCAGGTGATCGTCCGCCGGGCCAAGGAGTACCGGGACGAGCGCCGGCCGGCGCGCCTGTAGCGGGCAGGGACAGGAGGACATGTCGGACCCGGGACCGCGACCCGACGTCGCCCGCCAGGCCAGCCTCGACGCCCTGTTCTCGGCCGAGGCGGCCTTCTGGCGGGACCTGTATGCCGCGGAGAGCGTGATGGCGACGATCCACCGGTACCGGTCGGCCCTCACGCTTCGCTGGGTCGACGCTTTCGAGCTGCCGCTGTCGTCGCCGGTGCTGGAGGTCGGCTGTGGTGCGGGGCTGCTGTCGGTCGAGCTCGCCCGGCGCGGGCTCGACGTCGAGGCCACCGACCCGCTCGAGGCGATGCGGGACCTGGCGGGCCAGGCGGCGGCCGAGGCGGGGCTGTCGGAGCGGATCCGGGTCTCATCCGCCGACGTCCACGACCTGGCCTCCCCCGCTGACCGCTTCGAGCTCGTCATCGCCCTCGGCGTCATGCCCTGGATCGACGACCACGCGGCTGCCCTGGCCGAGATGGCCAGGGTGCTCGGGCCGGGCGGCCGGCTGATCGTCAGCACCAACAACCGCCGCCCCCTGCACGCCCTCGCGGACCCGATCCGCCTCCCCGTGCTCGCACCACTGCGCGACGGCGGGCGACGGCTGGTCTCTGCCATCCGGGGGGAGGGGCGGCCTCCGCGGGCGAGACCGATCGGCTTCGCCCGGCCGGCGGAGATGGCGGATCAGCTGGCGGCGGTCGGACTCCGCCAGGTCGGCAGCCAGGCCTTCGGCTTCGGTCCGTTCACAGTCCTCGGCCGGGAGGGCCTGCCCGATCGCCTCGGCCGGGCGATCGAGCGGCGGTTGCAGCAGCGCGCCGAGTTCGGCGGATCCTTCCTCGCCGCGGCCGCGAGCCAGTACCTCATCCTCGCGGAGAAACCGTCGTCCTGAGGGCCCGCGCCCCCTGGCGGAGGCACATCGAGGGGCCCCTGGGCCGAGCGCCGCTCGACGAGGCTCCTCAGCGCAGCGGCCGGCGTACCAATCCCCGACCCGTCTCGAGCAGCTCGCGGCCGAGGACCGGGGCCAGCTTCCCGAAGCGTCGGGCGACGCACGACCCGAGCGCGAGCGCGCAGCGGATCCGCTCGCGGCGACCGACCGGGGCCGTGGCGAGCACCCTCGCCAGGTGGGCGATGCTCGCGAGGTGGGGCGGCATGGCGATGCCACGGCTGGGGCTCCAGCCGGCCCGGGTCATGCGGACGTAGGGCGACCGCTCGGGGTGGTCGCGGCTGGACCACAGGACCTCGGGGATCTCCCAGAGGCGGCCGTGCAGGGTCAGCTCGGCGAGGAGGGCCCGGTCGGAGCCGTGATACAGGGCGAGGAGCCGGGTCTTTCCCAGCACCCCCGCCCTCATGACCCCGAACAGGATCGGATGACCGCGCGAGGTGCACATCAGCCGGCCGAGCCGGACGTGCGGCGCGGTGGCGGTCAGGTCGAGCCGGTAGGGCTGCTCGCCGAGCGCCTGGCCGTCCTGGTCGATCTCGACGAAGCGGGCGCTGCAAAGGATGATCGAGGGGTCCCCGTCGAGGACGTCGACACAGCGCGACAGGAGGTCGGGGCCGCACAGGTCGTCATAGGCGAGCCACTTGAAATACTCGCCGCGCGACGCCCGGAAGACCCGGTTGAAGTTCGCCAGTGGTCCGATGTTGGTCGCGTTTCGAACGTAGCGGACCCGGCTGTCCCGTTCGGCGAACCCCCGGGCGATCGCCTCGGTCTCGTCGGTCGAGGCGTTGTCCGAGATGATCAGCTCCCAGTCGGCATACGTCCCGTCGAGGACTGACTGGATCGCCTCGGCCAGGTAGCGCTGCCCATTGAAGACGGGCAGGCCGATGCTCAGTCGCGGCGCAGCGTCGCTCGCGGGCGCGACGAGCTGCCCCTCAGTCGACATGCGGCAGGAGGATCTGCGAGCCGTGGACCTCGTGCCGGACGGACACCTCCTTGAGGTCGCCGAGCGCGGCCCGGACGGCATCCTGCCGGGAGGGCTCCACGAGGAACATCAGGAAGCCGCCGCCGCCGGCGCCGCACAGCTTGCCGCCGAACGCGCCGCTCTCGCGGGCCCGGCCGTACCAGTCGTCGATCTGGGAGTTCGTCACGCCGCTGGCCAGGCCACGCTTGAGGTGCCAGCCACGATCGAGGAGACCGCCGATGTCGGACGGCGACCGATCGCCCCGCTGGAGGAGGGCGGCCAGCTCGTAGGACTGCTCGCGCATGGCGTCGAGATCGTCGAGCCGCCGATCGGTGTTGGCCCGTTGCTCGGTCAGGACGGAGGCCGTGTCGCGTTGATGGCCGGTCCAGAAGAGCATGACGTCGTCGAAGACAGTGGCCATCACCCGCTCCGGCACGCGTTGCGGCTCAACGGTGACGGCGCCGCCGGGGCGGAAGTTGAAGAGGTTCAGGCCGCCGAACGCGGCCGCGTACTGGTCCTGCTTGCCGATCGGCTGGCCGAGAACGTCGATCTCGATGTGGCACGCTTCCTCGGCGAGCTGGCCGGCCGAGACGCGCTCGCCGCGGAAGGCGTGGAGGGCGTTGAGGAGGCCGACCGCGAAGCTGCTCGAGCCGCCGAGGCCGGTCGAGGCCGGCAGGTCGCCGACCGTGCTGATGTAGATCGGCGGCTCGATCTCGAGGAAGCGCAGCGATTCGCGAGCGATGTCGTTGCGGAGCTCGGACACCGTATTGACCTGTTCGGTCGTGGAGTAGTTGAGCCGGATCGGCTCGTCGAAGATCTCGCTGTGGCGCTTGACCGTGACCCAGATGTACTTGTTGATCGCGGTGCTGAGGACGGCCCCGTGATCGTGCTCGTAGTACGCCGCCAGGTCGGTGCCGCCGCCGGCGAAGCTGATCCGGAGCGGTGTCCGGCTGATGACCAGCGAGGGCTGCCGCCGCGGGTAGCGACTATCCATTCCGGAGCGCCCAGTCGTAGGGCACGTCCGGGCTGGCCGGGTCCAGGCGAAGCATCTCCTCCGGGCGATGCGGCTCGGTAGCACAGTTCGCCAGGATCACCATCTTGTCGCCGTAGGCCTTGTAGCCATTCGCGATCCCCGGCGGGATCTGGACGAGGACGTAGTTGTCTTCACCGAGGAAGATCTCCTGGAGCTCGCCCCGCGTCGGCGAACCGTCCCTGAGGTCGTACAGGACGAGCTTCGCCCGGCCCGAGATGACGGCGTTGTTGACGGTCATCGTCTGGTGGATGTGCCACGCCTTGACCGTCCCCGGCCAGGCGCACGAGAAGTAGATCTCGCCGAAGTTGATGAAGTGGGGGTCTGTCGCCTTGAGCATGTGCATGATCTTGCCGCGCTCGTCCACGATCTGGCGCAACGGCACGATCTTGACGCCGTCGATCACCCCTTCACCCCCGACGTCATCTCGGCCCAGCGCAGGTCGCCGTCCAGCCGGCCCGTGTCGAGCAGATGGCGGAGCCACTTGAGCCGGGTGAACCGCGCATCCGTGTAGAGCGCCTCGGTCAGGCCGGCTGAGCGGAAGCCGCGGAGGAGCTCCTCGGCACCGTCCTCGGGCGTCCAGTTGAACCGGAAGGACGGGAAGATCCGGGCGAACTTCGAGAAGTCGGTGCGGTAGGTCCGCTGGTCCGCGTCGGGGCGGGAGAGGACCTCGAGGCTGGCTCCCGGAACCGTGCGAGCGGCGATCTCGGCGAGCGTGATCACCTGGTGATTGAGCGCGTCGGCGCCGGTGTTGATGGCCTGGTTGTGGATGTCGTCCCGAGGCGCCTCCAGGACCGCGAGGAACGCTCGCGCGACGTCGGTGACATGGACGACCGGACGCCAAGGCTTGCCGTCGCTGTGGATCACCAGCCGGCCGGTCGCCACGACCGAGCCCATGAGATTGTTGAAGACGGTGTCGAAGCGCATCCGCGGCGAGAGGCCGTAGACCGTGCCGTTGCGCAGGAACGTCGGCGAAAAACGCTCCGAGGCGAGGGTCCCGATCGCCCGCTCGCTTCGAACCTTCGAGCGAGCGTATTCGGTCTGCGGGTCGAGCGGCGAGTTCTCGTCGACGACGCCGCCCTCGGCCAGCCCGTACATGATGCAGGACGACGAGAAGAGGAACCGCCGGACCCCGGCCGCGCTCGCCAGCTCGGCCAGCCGGAACGAAGCCCGATCGTTGATCTCCGCCGTCCAGCCCTCGTTCAGGTTGCCGATCGGATCGTTGCTCAGGGCGGCCAGGTGGATGACCGCGTCGAACCCCTCCAGGTCGGCCGCGACCAGGTCGCGGATGTCCTTGTCGATGCTCGGGATCCGTTCGTCGGGCGGAATGAGGGTGCACTCCCGGAAGTATCCGGTGTCGAGGCCGACGACCTCGTGGCCGGCGGCCGCGACGATCGGGCCCAGGACGGATCCGATGTAGCCCTCGTGGCCGGTGATGAGCACTCGTTGTGGTTCAGCCATCGTCGCTTTCTATACCCCCGCTATCAGTTGGCTGGTCAAGTCCGCCAGCGCGCAATTGTCGGTCACGAGAAGAAATGGGCAGCCGGCGGCCTCGGCCGCCTGGCCGTCTCGCTCGTCATCGCCGACGAACGGCGTCCGCGACAGGTCGAGATCGAACCGCCGCTGCGCCTCGAAGAGCATGCCCGGGCGTGGCTTCCGGCAGTCGCAGCCCTCGTCCCAGCCATGTGGGCAATACAGGAATGCCTCGATCTCGCCCCCGGCGGACCCGACGTCGTCGCGCATCCGCCGCTCGACCCCGCCCAGGTCGTCCATGGTCATGGCACCCCGGGCGATGCCGGCCTGGTTGGAGACGACGATCAGCCGCACTCCGGCCCTCGTGAGGTCGCCGACGGCCTCGAGGGCCCCCGGCAGCCACTCGACGTCGTCAGCCCGGCGGACGTAGCCGGCCACCGGCGGACGACGGTTGAGCACGCCGTCGCGGTCGAGAAAGACCGTCGGTCGGCGACCCAGGAACCGGTCCGTGACGGGGAGGCGCTCGAGCGACCCGACGCTGTAGTAGCGGTGGTCGGTCACGAACGTCGCCAGGCGCCGGTCCCGGACCAGGACCGGATAGAGGCCCGCCTCGATCTGGGTCGAGCCGTCGGCCAGGAGGTCGAGGAGATCGCGGCGCAGGATGGCGAAGCCGATCTCGGTCCCGTGCAGCCCCGGCGCGGCACGGCTCGGGTCGTACTCGACGACAAAGCCGTCCTCGTCGAGCCGGACGTTGTCGCGGGTGTGCCCGTCGCCGTTGCGGTAGACGGTGACCATCGCCGGCGCACCGGCCTCGACGTAGCGCGCCCATAGCCGGTCCAGCGGCATCGGCCAGTAGTTGTCGCAGTACAGCATCAGGAACGTCGGATCGAGCAGGTCCCTCGCCCCGAGAACACGCGCGGCGGTGAGGTCGTCCGGGCTCGTCACCGCATACCGGATCCGGATCCCGAACCGCGATCCGTCGCCGAAGTGCTCCTGGATCGGCTCCGGAAGGTAGCCGAGGAGCAGCAGCACCTCCTCGAGACCCTGGCTCCTGAGGAGGTCGACGAGGTACTCGAGGAACGGCCGGCCGTGGAACTCGATCATCGCCTTGGGGCGCGTGTCGGTCAGCGGCCTGAGCCGCTCGCCGCGGCCCCCGGCGAGGATGACCGCCTGGCGCACGCCGCCCGACGGAAGCGTCGTGCTCAACGGGCCGCGGAGCGCGGCTCCGTGGGTGTGTCGCCGATGAGGCAGGTCGTGACGATGTCGCAGGCCACCGTGTGGGCGCTCTCCACCAGCCCGTACTCGCCCTTGGCCGTCGGCACCCAGAGGCATTCATCGACCCGCTGCCGCAGCTGGCCGCCGTCGAATCCGACGAACCCGATCGAGACGACGCCCCTGGTGCGGGCCAACTCCGCCGCCCGCAGGACGTTGGGCGAGTTGCCGCTGGCCGAGATCAGCGCCAGGACGTCGCCGGGCTCGGCGAAGTTCGCGAGCTGGTCGGCGAAGATCCGCTCGTAGCCATCGTCATTGGCGATCGCGGTCAGCCAAGAGACGCTGTCGACCAGGCCCATCACCCTGAACGGCCGCCGCCCGGATCGGGTGGCGGCCTTGGCCAGGTCGTTCACCCAGTGACTCGCCGTGGCTGCGCTGCCGCCGTTGCCGGCGACGAACACTGTCCGGCCGGTGTCGCGCGCGACCCGCAGCCGATCGACGATCCGGATGAGGGCGTCGAGATCGAGCTTCGCCAGGATCGCCTGGAGGTCGGCCAGATACGCGGAGGCGATTCGCTCGAACCGCGGATCCGGCTGGGCGGCAGGGACCGAGGCGGTCGATGCCGGGGCAGTAGGTTGATCAGCGACCGTCATCTTCGGGTGGCCTTCACGTCCGGATCTCTCCCCCTGCGAGATTTGGGATGGGTATGGTACCCGCGACACCCCCGTTCGCGTGATCGGCGGTCGGGCTGGGCCGATTCTCCGGTGCGCCCCGACAACGCTGCGCAGGTCCCCCGACGGGCCTCCCTGACCCGTCGTCGAGTCGGTCCTCCGAAACGGTGCGCCGAGGCAACACGAGTCTGCGGAATTACCCCTCAGACCAGATACACGGGCAGGACCCGCGTGGTACTTTCGGAGTTCCTCTCGAGCTGGGTCGAGATGGGAAGCAGAGAGCGCGCGGAACCCGGCGGACGTGCCCGTCTGGGCACCGCCCGGTCGGCGCCGGTCATCTGGGGGAGGGGGATGCCGTGCCCGTGTCTACGCCGCTCTCCAGCCGCGGGGAAGGACGCCCGCGACGATGGCTACCGCCATCGGACGGTCGCCCATGATCCGCCGCCACGGTCAGCTCCTGCGGCTCCTCATGATGGTCGTCGACGCGCTCGTCGCCACCGGCCTGTTCATCATCGTCTCGATGGTCCGCTTCGGGCCGGACTGGCAGGCCGTCTGGCAGTCCTCGGTGGCCCTGGCCTGGCTGCTCCTGGCCGCCTACGCCATCGCCTGGGTCGGGTTGCTGGGCCTCAACGGCTCGTATCGACCACGGGCCCATTGGTCTGCCTGGGGCGAGGGCGCGGCGATCGCCCGCGCCGCGCTTGTCCTCGGGTTCGGGTCCCTGGCAACCCTGTTCATCCTGGATCTCGCGGACGTCAGCCGCTCGATCATCCTCGCCCTCATCCCCCTCCTCGCCATCTGCACCATCGTGAACCGGGCCGTCCTGCGTCTCCTGCTCCGAATGGCCCGTCGGCGGGGCCGCAACCTCCGCCGGGTCATCGTCGTCGGCACCGGACCGGCGGCCCAGTCGTTCGCGCGCCAGCTCGAGGGTCACTGGTCCCTCGGCCTCGTCGTCGATGGGATGGTTGGCCCCACGCCGGCGGCGCCGACCGGCCACTGGCCCAACCTGGGGCCGATCGACCGGCTGCCGTCGATCCTCCACGAGCGCGTCGTCGACGAGGTCGCCGTCTGCCTTCCGCCGGATGAGGCGCATCGCCTCGAGTCGATCAGCCGGCTCGCGGCCGACCAGGGCAAGATCGTCAGGATTCCGCTCGAGGTCCCGGCCGTGGCCCTCGCCATCGGCCACATCGAGGACCTCGACGGCACCCCGGTCCTCTCGATCGTCGCCGGGCCGGACCGCGAGCTCGCCCTCGCCGCGAAGCGCCTGCTCGACGTCCTCGGCTCGGCGCTCGGTCTCCTCATCCTCTCGCCGATCTTCCTGGTCGTCGCCCTCACCATCGCTCGGTCCGACGGCCGGCCGATCCTCTTCCGGCAGCTGCGTGCCGGCCTCAACGGGCGGCCGTTCAGGATCGTGAAGTTCCGGACGATGGAGCGCGGCGCCGACGCCCGCCGCGCCGAGCTGCGGAGCCTCAACGAGATCGGTGGCAACGCCTCGTTCAAGATGACCAACGACCCTCGCGTCACCCGGATCGGGCGGCTCCTGCGGAGGACGAGCATCGACGAGCTGCCCCAGCTGTGGAACGTCCTGACCGGCGAGATGAGCCTCGTCGGACCGCGACCGCACCCGTTCGATGACGTTGCGGGCTACGACGACTGGCACCGGCGCCGCCTGTCGATGAAGCCCGGAATCACCGGGCTGTGGCAGATCGGGGCGCGGACCGAGAAGGACTTCGACCGCTGGGTGATCAAGGATCTCGAATACATCGACCGCTGGTCGCTGTGGCTCGACTTGCGGGTCATCGTCCAGACGCTGCCGGCGCTGCTCCGGGCGGAGGGCCGCTGATGGCCCAGATCGCCGTGATCGGCTGCGGCCATGTCGGCATCGTCGTCGCCGCCGGCCTCGCAGAGCTCGGGCATCACGTCGTCGGAATCGATCGGAGCGAGCAGCTCGTCGCGGCGCTGTGCAGCGGAGACGTCCCGATCCTCGAGGAAGGCCTGGCCGACCTCGTCCGGTCCGGCCTGGCGTCGGACCGGCTGACGTTCACGACGGACTACGACCTCGGGATCCCGACGGCGGACTTCATCTTCCTGGCCGTCGACACGCCGGCGACCAAGTCCGGGGCGGCGGATCTCAGGAACATCCGTCTGGCCACCAGGTCGATCGCCGGCAGCCTCAACGGGCAGACGCCGATCATCGTCAACAAGAGCACCTCACCGATCGGCACCGGCGAGACGATCGAGGGCATCCTCGAGGGGGCGCTGGCGAACCGCCAGGTGCCGCCGCGGATCGTCAGCAACCCGGAGTTCCTGCGCCAGGGCCGGGCCGTCCGGGACTTCTTCAACCCCGAGCGCATCGTCATCGGCGCTCGCTCCAACGACGACGCCGAGGCGGTCGCGTCACTCTTCTCGGATCTCGGGGGCGAGGTCGTCCTGACCGACGTGCGGACCGCCGAGATGATCAAGTACGTCGCCAACTCCTTCCTCGCCACCCGCGTCTCGTTCATCAACGAGATCGCCCGGCTGTGCGAGCAGATCGGGGTCGACATCGACCATGTGGTCCGCGGGATCGCCGCCGACTCGCGCATCGGCAGCCACTTCTTCGCGCCGGGCATCGGCTTCGGCGGCAGCTGCCTGCCGAAGGACGTCGCCGCCCTCCGCTACGTCGGCGAGACCGTCGGCGTGGCGACGCCGATCCTGTCGGCCGTCCAGGAGGTCAACCAGGCCCAGCGGACCTACGCCGTCCGCCGGCTGCGAGCCCGGCTCGGACCATTGGAGGGCCAGACGATCGGCGTCTGGGGCCTGACCTTCAAGGGCGACACCGAGGACGCCCGCGATTCGCCGGCGATGGACGTCGTCAATCTCATCCTGAACGAAGGGGCCAACGTCCAGGCCTACGATCCGGGGATCACCGAAGACGCGCTGGGCCTGCCCGAGTCGTTTCGGTCGATCCTTCGCCCGAGCCCGCTCGAGGCGACGCGGGGCGCCGACGCACTGGCGATCCTGACCGACTGGAGTCAGTTCGGCGCCGTCTCCCTCGAGGATGTCCGCTCGACGATGGCGGGACGGGTGATCTTCGACGGTCGCAACCTGCTGTCCCGGGCCGACGTCGAGGCTCACGGCTTCGCCTACCTCGGCGTCGGGCGCGTCCAGCGCACGCCGACCCGTCGCCGGGGCGACCGATGAGGGTCATCGTCGCGGGTGGCGCCGGATTCATCGGCGGTCACGTCTGCCGGACCCTGCTCGATCGCGGCCACGAGGTCACCTGCGTGGACAACCTGGTGACCGGCAGCCGACGAACGGTCGAGGCGCTGGCCGCCAGTCCGCGCTTCCGGATGATCGAGGCCGACGTCTCCGCCGCCCCGATCCTCGACGCCGAGGTCATCCTCCATCTCGCCTCGCCGGCGAGCCCGGTCGACTACGACCGACTGCCGCTCGAGACCCTGGCGGCCAATTCGACAGGGACGTGGCGGTTGCTCGAGATCGCCCGGGAGACCGGGGCTCGCCTGACCTACACCTCGACGTCCGAGATCTACGGCGACCCGCTCGTCCATCCGCAGCCGGAAGGCTACTGGGGCAACGTCGATCCGGTCGGGCCGCGGTCCTGCTACGACGAGGCGAAGCGGTTCGGCGAGGCGCTGATCAGCTCGATGCGCCGGGTCCACGGGGTCCCGGCCACGATCGTCCGGCTCTTCAACACCTATGGCCCCGGGATGCGGGCCGACGACGGGCGGGCGATCCCCGAGATGATCTCGGCCGCACTCGAGGGGCGCGACCTCGTCGTCCATGGCGACGGCGGCCAGACCCGCTCCTTCTGCTACGTCGACGACCTGGTCGCCGGCCTCCTGCTGGTCGCGCTCGATCCTGCGGCCGACGGCGACATCGTCAACATCGGCAACCCCGACGAGATCACGATCCGCGACCTCGCCACCGAGATCATCCGGATCTCCGGCTCCGGATCGCGGCTCCGGTTCGACCCTCGCCGGCCCGGTGACCCGGAGCGGCGGCGGCCCGACATCAGCCGGATATCGGAGCGCTACGGTTGGCGGCCGGGGGTCGGGCTCGAGGCGGGCCTCCGCGACACGATCGACTGGTTCATTGAGCGGCGCACCGCGTCGTCGCCGGCCGAGAACGGCCGGCGCGAGGCCGTGCCCGTCGGCGAGCGAGCTCAGCCAAAGGGAGAGATCTCATGACGACGCGCGTCCTCGTGACCGGGGCCGGCGGGTTCATCGGCCACCATCTGGTCAGCGACCTCAAGCGACGCGGCTACTGGGTCCGCGGCGTCGACCTCAAGGCGCCCGAGTACCGGTCGACCGATGCCGACGAGTTCGAGCTGCTCGACCTGCGACGCTGGGACGCCTGTCTCCAGGCGATGCGCGGCGGGATCGACGAGGTGTACGCCCTCGCCGCGGACATGGGCGGGATGGGCTTCATCTCGGCCCATCACGCCGAGATCCTCCACAACAACGCCCTCATCAACCTCCACACCCTCGAGGCGGCCCGTCTGGCGGGCGTCTCGCGCTACCTCTACAGCTCGTCGGCCTGCATCTACCCCGAGCACCTCCAGACGGACGCCAACGTGACGCCGCTGCGTGAGGAGGATGCCTACCCGGCCGACCCCCAGGACGCCTACGGCTGGGAGAAGCTCATCACGGAGAAGCTGTGCCAGTACTACGCCAGCGACTACGGGATGGAGACGAGGATCGTCCGGTTCCACAACATCTTCGGGCCCCACGGGACCTACGACGGCGGCCGCGAGAAGGCCCCGGCCGCCCTCTGCCGGAAGATCGCCCTGGTCGACGACGGCGGTGAGATCGAGATCTGGGGAGACGGCGAGCAGACGCGCTCGTTCTGCTACATCGACGACTGCGTCGAGGGCATCGTCCGCCTGATGCGATCGGTGCACCGCGAGCCCCTCAACCTGGGGACGGACCGGATGGTGACGATCAACGAGCTGGCCAGGATCATCATCGACATCTCCGGCAAGCGGGGCATCACCCTCCGCCACGTCGCGGGGCCGCAGGGCGTTCGCGGCCGGAACTCCGACAACACCCGGCTCCGGACAGTCCTCGGCTGGGAGCCGACGACGTCGCTCGAAGCGGGTCTCGAGCCGACGTACGCCTGGATCGAGCGGCAGCTCGGTCGTGAGCGCTGGGCGACCGAGCGAGCGACGACCGCGGCGGCCGTCGGTTGATCCCCCGAGTCGACGTCCTCGGCGTCGGCGTCAGCGCCGTCAACATGACGACGGCGGTCGAGGAGATCGCGGGCTGGATCGAGCGGCGGGAGCAGCACTACGTCTGCGTCACCGGCGTGCATGGCGTGATGGAATCGCAGCGCGACGCCGAGCTGCGGCGGATCCACAATGCCTCCGGGCTGACCACGCCCGACGGCATGCCGATGGTCTGGGCGGGTCGCTGGGCGGGCGCCGCGGGAATGCGCCGCGTGTACGGCCCGGACCTGATGCTGGCGCTGGCCGAGCGGGCCGCGGAGCACGGCTGGCGGAGCTTCTTCTACGGCGGCCGTGACGGGGTTGCCGACCGGCTGATCGCCGCGCTCGTGGCCCGATTTCCCGGGTTCGTCGCCGTCGGCTCCTACTCCCCGCCGTTCCGACCCCTGTCCGACGAGGAAGACGCCGCCGTCATGGAGCGCATCAACGCGGCCCGGCCAGACCTCGTCTGGGTCGGCCTCAGCACGCCGAAGCAGGAGCGCTGGATGGCCGGTCACGTCGACCGGCTCGATGCCGCGGTCCTGCTCGGGGTGGGCGCCGCCTTCGACATCAATGCCGGAACGCTGGCCCAGGCGCCGCACTGGATGCGGGCGAGCGGCCTCGAGTGGTTCTACCGCTTGATCCGCGAGCCGCGGCGCCTGTGGCGCCGCTACGTCTCGATCGTCCCCCGGTTCATGCTGAAGATCGTCGGCCGGCCGCCCCGCCTCATCTGAACCGGCGGCCGGCGGCGCTCAGCGCGCCCCCGCTGGCGTGCGGCGGGCCGCGACCGACGGCGCCGCCGGCAGCCCGTTGACGGCCATGGCGGCCGCGATCCCGAGGCCGATGATCGACCAGTACCAGATGCCGCCCTGCGGTCCCTGAAGGTAGACGTCGAACGAGGCGTTGATCAGGAATGCGAGCCAGTAGGCCAGGATCCAGCCGAGGATGGCGACCCATCGCCGCAGGCCGGCGGCCCAGGCCCGCGCGGCCGCTCGAAGCAGCGATATCCCGAAGACGACCTGGAGGAGGATCCAGAGGGTCAGGCCCGGAACGCCGCTCCGGGCGAGGATCTCGATGTGGCCGTTGTGGGGGGCGCGCAGCGAGTGGTCGGCCAGGAGCTGGAACCCGTCGTCATCGGCGAGGTTGACGCCGTAACCCTTGCCCGTCCAGAAGTAGGGGCCCCCGACCGTGTAGTCCACGATCGTCGTCCACCACCGGAGGCGCCATTCCTTCGTGCCCTCGAGGTTCTCGCTCGTGTTGCTGTCGAAGATGCTGGTGACGTTGGTGATGATCTGGTCGAACGAGATCTGCCGAGACAGGCCCAGATCGACCCGCAGGTCGGCCAGCCCGACGACCGCGGCCAGGATGATGCCCACGGCGACGAGGACGAACCAGCGGGCGGTGACCCGGACGAAGAGGACGGCCGTCATCATCATCGAGGCCGCGAGCAGGCCGCCGCGGTTGATCGCCCCGGCCGTGACCACGGCCAGGATCCAGCCGGCCCAGATCGCCACCTCGCGGAGCCCGACGGCGGCGCTGCCACCGAGGCCGAGGATCAGGAAGGCCCCGACGCCGGCAAGGTGGACGCCCATGTCGCCGCCCTTGAAGACGACGATCGGGACCTCTGACCCGGGGGCCTGAGGCAGGGCTCCCGCGAAGGCGATCGTCACGACGGCCGCCAACGGGACCCAGGCGACGAAGACGGGCAGAAGGCGGCGATAGAGCCGGATGATCGCCTCGAAGTGCTCGGCCCGGACGGTCAGCGAGACGGCCACGGCGAAGACCGCGTAGCCCCAGGTGACGCCGTCGCGGAGGGCATCGAGGCCGTAGATCCCGAGGTAGGGCACGGTTCGGATGGCGCCCCACGCAGCGAATGCGGCGATGGCGAGATGGGTCGCGCTCCAGCGCGCTCCCGGGAGCGACACGGCGATGGCGATGAGGCCGACGCCGAGGACGACCTCGCCCACGTACACGGGCGGGACGCCGAGGTGGGCGAGGCCCCGCCCCAGGAATGCATAGCCGGCAAGGATCGCGACGAGGGAGACGTGGAAGACCGGGATCATCGCCCGGCCCGCCGACACGAGGCCGACGCCGGCCAGGCCGGCCGTGGCGACGATGGCCAGGACCGGTGAGATCGCCGTCAGCCCGCCGAGGACGACGGCGAGCGCGACGACCGTCAGGATCCCCCACGCTCCTGGTGGGATCGTCGAGTCGCCGACCGCTGCGCGGGCAGGGAGATCCGGGATCCCGTCCGGCGGGCGGCCGGCGACCGGCAGGGCGGCGATGCGCCCGAAGCGTCTCAGCCGACGTCTCGCCGATCAGCCCCGGCCACGATGACCGCCGGGGTCATGACGGGTCTGGCTTGCGAGGCCTCGGGCGGGGAGCGCGCGGCGGCGTCCCGGGGCTCTCGGCGCCCGGCGCGACGGGGGCGGACGTCCCCGCCCGGGTCCCGGAGCGCCGCGCTGCGCCGTCCCGTCGGCTGCCGTTGCCGCGACCGGCATCGGCGAGGGAGTCGGCGCCGGGCGAGGAGAAGACGCTCGCCGAAACCTCCTCGTTCTCGGCGGTGTTCTGCCCGGCCTGGCCGTAGTAACCGAAGTAGGCGAACGCGGCAACGTTGTCCTGGCTCTCGGATACCAGGTTGAGCGTCGTCCCCAGGACGCGCGCCCCGACGCGCTGGAGGGCGTCGCGGCCGTGCAGGAGGCTGCCCCGCCGGGTGCGCCCGGATGCCGTCACGAGGAGCGTGCCGTCGACCAGCGACGACAGGATCGCGGCATCGGTCACGGCCTGGAGAGGCGGGCTGTCCAGGACGATGAGGTCGACCTTCTTGAGCACCTCGCTGGTGATCGCGCGCATGCGCGGCGAGACGAGGAGCTCGGCCGGGTTCGGCGGGAGGGGCCCCGTCGTCATGACCGTCAGCCCGGGGACCTCGGTCTCGTGGGTGACCGACTCGAACGTCGTCTTCTCGCCGCGCAGCAGGCTCGAGAGGCCGTGCTCGTTGGGCAGACCGAAGGCCTCGTGGACGGCCGGCCGGCGGAGGTCGGCATCGATGAGGCAGGTTGTCCGGCCGGCCTGGGCGAACGCGATCGCCAGGTTCGCCGCGATGACGGTCTTGCCTTCCCCTGGGACCGAGCTCGCGACGAGGAGGGAGCGGAGCGGCTTGTCGCCCTGGGCGAACTCGAGATTCGTCCGAACGTGGCGGATCCCCTCGGCTGCCGGTGAGCGAGGGTAGAGAAGGGCCGCGAGCCGGTAGCGGAGCGCTCGGTCCCGGTCGCCGGGCATCCGGACGATGGTCCCAAGAAGCGGCAGGCCGGTCACGACCTCGATGTCGTCGGGCGTCTTGATCGTGTCGTCGAGCCGGCGCATGGCGTAGGCGATCCCGATCGCCACGAGCAGCCCGAGCGCGCCGCCGAGGATCGTGTTGAGGAGCACCTTTGGCGACGACGGCTCGAGCGGGGCCTGGGCCGGGTTGACCAACGTCAGGAGGTTGACGGAGGAGTTCGTCGACAGCGACAGGAGCGTCGCCAGCGTCGATGTCAGGCCGGCCATCTGCTCCTGGTAGGCCGTCAGGCTGGCCTCCTCGGCGGCGGTCCGGTCCGGGTTCGCCAGGAGCGCCTCGATCTCTGCCGCAATCTCCTTGATCTGGCCCCTGACGGTGGCGAGATCCTGCTCGATCAACGCGTCGACCTCCGACGGGGAGGACGCGCTGGCGAGCGGCGACTTGATGAGCTGGTCAACGAACGCATCCGCGATGCGTGCTGCCCCATCGGGCGTCCCGTCCTCGACGGTGATCGTCAGGAGCGTGCTGTCGAGCGGCGCCCCGGCCTGGACGTGCTTCAGGAGCTCCGCCGGGGTCGTCGACAGGCCCAGCTCCTCGATCACGTCGACGGCCGTCTTGGGCAGCGTCGCCAGCTGGGCGAAGGTCTGCGAGAGCCGCTGCGAGATGAGGAGCTGCGTGTAGTCGGCCGCCGTGCTCGGATTCGATGCCTGTCCGACCAGGACGGTCACCTGCGACTCGTAGGTCCGCGGCAGGGCCGAGCTCAGGCCGAACGCCGCTGCGGCGCCCACGAGGGCACCGATCACCATGAGCGGCAGGGCGGAGCGCAGGAAGGCGAGCTGATGACGGAGATCCATGGGTCAACTCACCGGGTTCGGGACGTGCACGGATCTCCTTGGACTGTGGGACGCATTCGTCCGGCCGCATCTCGGGGCCTGAGAGCAGGCTCGACTATACGAGAGGGACCTGGGGCCGTCCATCGGCGGGCCAGCGTTCGGACCGACGACGTTGCCCCGGCGCACCGCCGCTTCGGCGCCGGACCGCGAGGGATCCGGGGCGCTACTGGGGCCCGGCGAGGACCATGATCCGGAGCTCGGTCATGTCCTCGATCGACCAGCGCAGGCCCTCGCGGCCGAGACCCGAGTCCTTGACGCCGCCGTAGGGCATGTGGTCGATCCGATAGGTCGGGATGTCGTTGACGATGACCCCGCCGACCTCGAGCTCGGAGAAGGCCCGCCAGGCGTTCGAGAGGTCGTTCGTGAAGACGCCGGTCTGGAGGCCGAAGAAGCTGTCGTTGACCTCGCGGATCGCCTCGCCGAAGTCAGTGAAGCCGAAGGCGACGACGAGCGGCGCGAAGGCCTCGTTGCTGCAGACCTGCGCCGTCACCGGCACGTTCTCCAGGACGGTCGGCGGGAAGAACGAACCGTCGGCGTGCCCGCCGACGAGGAGCCGCCCACCGAGCGCGACGGCCTCGTCGACCCAGCGCTGGGTCCGGGAGGCCGCGGCGGCGTCGACCATCGGCCCGATGTCCGTGGCGGCATCGGCCGGGTCGCCCATCCGAAGCCCGGCGACCCCGGCCAGGAGCTTCTCCATGAACGGCTCCCGGACCTCTTCGTGGACGAACATCCGCTGGACGCTGATGCAGACCTGGCCCGCGTAGGCGAACGCGCCGACGAGGATTCGCTTGACCGCCCAGTCGAGATCGGCGGTCCGATCCACGATCACCCCGGCGTTGCCACCGAGCTCGAGGACGACGCGCTTCTTGCCGGCCCGCTCCTTCATCCGCCAGCCGACCGACGGGCTGCCGGTGAAGGTCAGGACCTTGAAACGGTCGTCGGCGACCATTCGATCGCCCAGCTCCCGGGTCATCGGCAGGATGCTGACGGCGCCCTCCGGGACACCGACGCGGTCGATGATCTCGGCCACCGTGAGCATCGTCAGGGGGTCCTTCGAGGGCGGCTTCAGGACGATGGAGCAGCCGGCGGCGATCGCCGGCGCGAGCTTGTGGGCGGCGAGGTTGAGCGGGAAGTTGAACGGGCTGATCGCCGCCACCGGGCCGGCCGCGAAGCGCCGGGTGATCCCGACCCGGCCCTTGCTGCTGGCCATGAGATCGAGGGGGATGACCTCGCCGACCATGCGCTCGGCCTCCTCGGCCCCCAGCCTGAACGTCAGGACGGCCCGATCGACCTCGACGAGGGCGTCCCGGATCGGCTTGCCGGCCTCGAGGCTGATGAGCCGGCCGAGCTCCTCGCGCCGCTCCCGGATCCCCGCACTGATCTCGCGCAGGATCCGGCCTCGCTCGTACGCGGGCAGGGTCCGGGTGACCTCGAAGGCGCGGACGGCGGCCGTGACCGCCTCTTCATACTGCTCGGGGGTCGCGTGGTACGTCGCTCCGGCGGGATTGGCCGGGTCGGCCGGGTTGGCCACGGACAGCGGATCGCCCGACTCCTCCCAGTGACCGGCGAGGTAGATCGGGTGCGGCTTCGCAACGGTGATCGTGGCCATGCTCGGGCGGCTCCCTGATCGCGATCGGCGGATGTCGCCATCCTACCTCGCCGCCCGGCGGGGGCGGGCCCGGGCCGAGCTAGGCGACGGCCTCGATGTCGAGGCTCCCGAGGACCTCGCGCTGGCGCTCGTGGTCCAGGGCGATGAGGGCATCGATGTCGACGCGATCGCTGCTGAGCGTCCGGGACGGGCGGCCGAGGAGGTAGCCCTGGCCCGCGGCGAGGCCGAGCTCGCGGACGACCTCGAGCTGGTGCGCGGTTTCGATGCCCTCGGCCACGATCGTCGCCGACGACCGGTCGGCCAGCTCGCGGAGCGCCCGCATCACGGCCAGCGACGACTCCCGGAGGACGCCACCCTGGACGAGGCTCAGGTCGATCTTGACGAGGTCGAACTTGATCTCGCTCAAGAGGCGCAGGCCGGCGTTGCCGGCCCCGACGTCGTCGGCCGCGATTCGCATCCCGATCTTGCGGCAGGCGTCGAGGTTCCGGCGCAGGCGGTCGATGTCCTCGACGGCCTCGCGCTCGGTGAGCTCGAGGACCAGGCTGGATGGCTGGATCCCGTGAGCCGTGAAGGCCGCCGCCAGGCGGGCCGCGCTGAACTCGTCGGTCTCGAGGGTTCGTGGCGAGAGGTTGACGGCGAGGTAGCGGTCCGGCGGGAGGCTCCCGACGGCCGCCGCGACGACCTCGATGCAGGCGGTGTCGAGCTCCACCGTCCGGCCCGTCGCCTCCGCGGCCACGAACAGCGCCTCGGCATCGACGAAGCCCGATTCCGGGGACGGCCGAACGAGGGCCTCGTGGCCGATCACGTCGCCCGTCGTCAGGGAGAAGATCGGCTGGTAGACGGGAACGAGCGAGCGGTTCGCGGCGATCGAGGCCACCGCCGCCGCGAGCTCGGTCGAGTTCCGCTCGTCGCCGGCCTGACCGTGCCGTTCCGCGTCGTAGACCTGGACGTCCGTCCGCCCGTGGCGCTTAGACCAGTACAGCGCCGCGTCGGCATGGCGGAACAGTCTGGCGCCGTTCGTGCTCGGCTCGGGGAATGCGGACACGCCGGCCGAGAAGGAGAACGGCCGGCCCTCTTCGCCGGAGGGCGTCCCCTCCAGGGCCGCCGCGAGGAGGCGCCGGGCGGTGACCGTCGCGTTCAGGACGTCGGTGCGGGGCATCAGCACGACGAACTCGTCGCCGCCGATCCGGAAGGCGCGGTCACTGCGGCGGGCGTCCGTGCCGAGGAGTCGGCCCATCGCCGCGAGGAGGGCGTCGCCACCGGCGTGTCCGAGCTCGTCGTTGACCCGCTTCAGGTCGTCCAGGTCGATCAGGATGAGCGACAGCGGCGCGGCCTGGCGGCGGGCGTCCTCGACCTGCCGGGCGAACTCCTCCTGGAAGGCGCGGTGGTTCCCGAGACCGGTCAGGGGGTCGATGAGCGAGTCGAGACGCGCTCGCTCGTAGAGGTCGCGCATCTCGTGCCGCTCGACGTCGAGCCGGTTGGCCGCGGCCAGGGTCCAGCGAGCCAGGACGGCCATCAGCAGCGGGGTGACGATCGCCAGGGCGACGAGCTGGGTCACCCAGCGGTCAGGCCCGAAGGGCCAGTCGATCAGCGGCCCGGCCGCGGCCATGACCGTGGCGAACATGACCGCCAGCGAGGCGGTGACCCGCCTTCGAAGCGTGTCGATCTCGGCCCGGTCGTTCGGGCGCGACATCGGCGAGCCGCTCCGGGTGCTCATCGGCTCGAGCCCCGCCGCGGTGGCTTTCGGACCCCGGTGAGGGCGAGCCCCTGCACCCAACCCTCCGAGCCGGTCGGGGTCCGGACGAAGCAGTGCGTCCCCTCCTGGCGCAGGACGTCCACCTCGTCGCCCGCGTCGAGGCGTCCGACAAGCGCCCCGACGAGCTCGTCCGGCTCGGAGCGAATCGGCACGAGGCGGGAGACCACGCGGCAGCGATCCACGCCCCGGGCGGCGGGCGAGGTGAACGTGATCGGCTCCCGCCGGACGCTGCCCTCGGCAGGATCGAGGACCTCGTCGGGTGGCGGCGGTTCGACGACCGGTGACGCCTCGCCCGTCGCCGGCTCGGCCGGGACTCGATCACCGCGCGAGCGGCGTCGGGCCGCGGGGACAAGGCGGAGCCCTCCCGGCGAGAGACCCGGCAACAGCAGGCTCAGGGCGAGGAACAGGCCCAGGCCGCCGACGGTCCCCAGGGTCGCGACGATGAGAGCGAGCAAGGGGCGCGGCAGCTGGTCGACCTCGAGCCCCGGGGGCAACCCCGCGTCGGCCCCGATCGCGCCCGTGGCGGCGCTCGGCCGGGGCGTGCTGCCCGCGGCGGCCGCCCCCGTCCCGGGCAGCCAGCCGGGCGGTTCGGTCGACCGCGCGGTCGTCGGCGGGCTGGGCGAATCGGCCGGGGATGGAGGCGCATCGGATGGGGTCGGCGCGACCGTCGCGGGCGGAGGCGCCTCGGTCACCGTCGGGGTGGGCACGGGCGTCGGACGCGGGGTGGGCCTTGGCGTCGGTTTGGGCGTGGGCTTCGGCGTGGGCTTGGGCGGTGGCGGCTTGGGGGTCGGCGGTGGGGTCGGAGCCACGACGGTGACCGTCGGCGGGGCCACACCGGTCAGTGTCGCCGTGACCGCTCCCGCGCCGCTGCCGCTCGACGCCTCGAAGTGATAGGCCCGGGTTCCGGCAGGCAGGGTCAGGTCGCGGCCATAGGTGGCACCGCTCTGCGGGTCGCCTCCGATCTGGGCAAGCGTGAACTGACCCACGCCATCGATGACGACGACGATGCGGGTCGGCGGGCAGGCGGCATTGTCCGTGTAGGTCACCCGGAAGTGGAAGACCGTGGCAGTCGTCCCCGACGCGGGCGAGGCCGTCCCGCCGGACAGTGCCATCTGGTGCGATTTCCCGGCGCAGCTCGCCGCCGCGGCCTCGCGCGGGGCCACGGAGGCAGCGGCCAGCAGGATCGCGGTCGTGAGGACGACGCGACGCCATCGCCCTGGATTGGTCATCGTGGCCTCTCGTTGCAACCCCCGGACCCCCAAGGTACGGGTCGAGAGGAGCCTTTCTATGAGCCGATAGTCCTGCCACCGGGTCGGCATCCGCCTCGGGGCCGGACTCGTTGGCGCGCCGGCGCACCGCAATTCGGGGCCCGTTCGTCCGTATCATCAGTCAGCCGGCTGCCGTTGATACGAGCACCGATCAGCCGGTTGCCCGGCCATAGCGCCTACTCGGGAGGTCCTCGGATGTGGCCTGAATTCAAGGCATTCCTGCTCAAGACGAACGCCCTCGCGCTCGCGATCGGCGTCATCATCGGTGCCGCCCTCGGCGGCGTCGTAACGTCCCTCGTCGGCGACGTCATCATGCCGCCGATCGGAAAGGCCCTCGGGAACGTCGACTTCTCGGGGCTGCTGATCGACCTCGGCGACGGCGTCGCCATCCGCTACGGCGCGTTCGTCAACTCGGTGGTCACCTTCGTGATCGTCGCCTTCGTCGTCTGGCGGATCTCGAAGATGTTCATTCGCGAGGAGCCCGCGGCGGCGGCGCCGGAGTTGAAGACCTGCCCCTACTGCCGGGAGCTCGTCCCGGCCGCGGCGACGAAGTGCCGCGCCTGCACGAGCGCGATCTGAAGGCGGCCCCGGGGGCCCTGGCGCCCGGCGGCGCGGGCGATCCGCGGCGCCGACGCTCCGCGGCAGGATCTGCCCGTTGGTGTCCTCCAGCGTCACGATCTGTACGAACGACCACGGTGCACGGCGACTTCGTGCCCTCAACCGCGAGAAGTCGCCACGGAACGAGCTTGTTCATCGCGATGGCGCCACCCTCAGCGACTGGCTGACAGGTGGGGGCCGGCGGCGATGGCTGGCGGCGAGGGCCGGCGGCGAGGGCTGGCGGCGAGGGCTGGCTGACAAGGTGGGCCGGCGGCGAGGGCGGGAGGTCAGAGCGGCCGGCGGCGATCGACGCACGGCGGCGGCGGCGATGCGCCGCCGGATCGTCGGGAGGTCAGCGCGACGCGCCCTCCGCGACCCGGCGATACGAACCGAAGACTCGGACCATCGTCGAGGCGGCGCGCAGGTCGTCGAGGGCGTCGGCGCAGGCGGGGTCGGCAGCGTCGGCGTCGAGATCGGCCCAGAAGACGTACTCCCAGGCTGCCGTCCGGCTCGGCCGCGACTCCAGCTTCGAGAGGTTGACCCCGCGCTCGGCGAAGGACCGCAGCGCACGAAGCAACGCCCCGGGCTCATTACGGACTGCGAAGGCGAGCGTCGTCCGACTGGCGCCGGCCGAGCCGTCCGTCGGGGCGAGCGGACCCGGACCTTCGCCGTTCGGGCCGGGCGGGGCGACCAGCAGGAAGCGCGTCCGGTTGTCGCTGGCGCCCTGGATGTCGTCGGCCAGCACGACCAGCCCGAAGAGAGCTGCGGCCCGGGGCGAGAGGACGGCACCCGACCCCCGCTCCCCGGCATCGCGGATGAGCTTGCCGGCTCCGGCCGTGTTGTAGGTCGTCAGGGTCGTCCACGGTCGTGATCGGAGGAACGCCTCCGCCTGGCCCAGCGCCTGGACGTGCGAGTAGATGCGGCCGATGTCGTCGAGCGACTGACCCGGCAGCGCGGCGAGGCAGAGCCTGACCGGGACGACGACCTCGCCGCTGACGACGAGATCGTGCTCGAGCAGGAGGTCGTAGACCTCGCGGACCGTGCCGTTCAGGAGATTCTCGATCGGCAGGACGCCGCCGCTCGCCCGGTCGGCCGCGACGGCGTCGAAGACGTCGCGGAAGCTGCCGACCGCGATCCGCTCGACGTCGCCGTACGCGGCCAGCACCGCGTCCTCGGCGAACGCCCCCGGCTCGCCCGCGTACGCGACTGGCTTCATGGGCGCCGGCGATCGACCCCAGTCGCTGGCCGGGGCCGAGGGATTCACCGGCGTGCTAGCGCTCGAACCACGAGGTCGTGTCCGGCTTGGCCTCTTCGCGATCGTACTCGGCGCGGCGGCCGTGGCTGGCCGGCTTGCTGCCCTTCCGGCCCGCGGCCGCCGCCTCGGCCGCCCCGGCCCAGTGGGCCTCGTGGAGCATCTTGTTGAGCGCCTCGATGTAGCCCTCGATCGATGCCGCGATGATGTTCGTGCTGCTCGATTGACCCGAGTACTCCCCTTCTCCCCGGGCACCCTCGGCGCCGGCCGGCGGCAGGATCGTGACGCTGACGAGGCCCTCCGCGCCCGGCCCCTCCTCGAGTGAGCGGACCACGAATCCGACGAGCCGCGGGTGCCCGGTGAGCACCTCGGCGAGAGCCTTGTCGACGGCGCCGAAGAGCGCATCGACGGCGCCGTTGCCTTCGGAGCTCGCCTGCCAGTGGTGGTCGCCGGCCTCGATGACCACCGCCCCGCGGCTCCGGGCGTTGCTCCCGGACGTGACCGTCCAGCGGGTCAGATGGAGCGCGTCCTGCTGGGGCATCGGGGCTACCTCCCGGGGATGACCGTCGTGAAGTGGCGCTCGTCGCGCCGCCGGAGCTCGGCCCCGGACTTCCAGATCGCGAACTCGAGGCTGTCGGCGAGGGCGATCGCCGAGGCGGCGATGATGTTCGTGTCGGAGCCCATGGTGGACCATTCCCGCGCGCCGTCGGCGGACTCGATCGTCACCCGGGTCCGGGCCCCTGTCGCCGCGTCCGAATCGAGGATCCGGACCTTGTAGTCGTAGAGATGGACGCCATCGAGGATCGGGTAGAACGCCCGGAGGGCCTTGCGGAGGGCGGCGTCCAGGGCGTTGACCGGACCGTTGCCGTCCGCCGCCGTGTGGAGCACCTCCCCGGCGACCTCGACCTTGACCGTCGCCTCGGCCCGCAGGTCGCGGGCGTCGCGCTGTTCGACGAGGCAGGTGTAGTCGAGGATCCTGAACGGGGCGACGTAACCGGCCTGCTGACGGCGGATGAGGAGCTCGAAGCTCGCCTCGGCGCCCTCGAAGCTGAGACCCTCGTGCTCGAGGCGCTTGATGAGGGCCGACAGCTGCTTCGGGTCGATGCCCTCGAGGCGATGGCCGAGCTGCTCTGCCCGGATGGCGGTGTTGGCCCGACCGCCGAGCTCGCTGACGACGAGGCGACCCTCGTTGCCGACCGCCTTCGGGTCGACGTGCTGGTAGCTCCGCTCGACCTTGGCCACCGCGGCACCGTGGACGCCGCCCTTGTGGGCGAACGCGGAGCGCCCGACGTACGGCTGCCAGTCGTTCGGGGCGAGGTTGGCGATCTCGGCGACGGAGCGCGACAGCTCGGTCAGGCGGGCCAGATCACCGCCGCCGACGGGCGCCAGGGCGAGTTCCGTCTTGAGGGCGAGGTTGGCCAGGATCGAGACCATGTTGGCGTTGCCGCAGCGCTCGCCGTAGCCGTTGATCGTTGCCTGGACGTGGCGGACGCCGGCCTGGACGGCTGCGATCGAGTTCGCGACCGCCAGCTCGGCATCGTTGTGGGTGTGGATTCCCCAGGTGACCGCACGGGCGCCGCGATCGGCCGCGAGCGCCGCTCGCGTCGCCTCGAGGATCTCGAGGAGCCGGCCCGTCAGCGTCCCGCCGTTCGTGTCGCACAGGACGAGTGTCGTCGCGCCGGCGTCCCGGGCCGCCCGGAGGGTGGCGAGGGCGTAGGCCGGGTCGTCCGCGTAGCCGTCAAAGAAGTGCTCGGCGTCGTAGACGAGCTCGCGCCCGCGGTCGACGATGAAGCCGACGCTGTCGGCGACCATGGCCAGGTTCTCGTCCGGGCTCGCGCCAAGGACCTCGGTGACGTGGAGGAGCCAGCTCTTGCCGAAGATCGTCACGACCGGGGTCTCGGCCCGGACCAGCTCCTGGAGGTTTGGATCGGTCTCGGCGGTGTTGCTCCGGTGCCGGGTCGAGCCGAAGGCGGCGAGGCGGGCGGTCTGCCAGGTCATCGACTTCGCCGCCCGGAAGAAGTCGATGTCCTTGGGGTTCGAGCCCGGCCAGCCGCCCTCGACGTACGGCAGGCCGTACTCGTCGAGCATCCGGGCCACGCGGAGCTTGTCGGCGAGCGAGAGGGTGACGTTCTCACCCTGGGTGCCGTCCCGGAGCGTCGTGTCGTAGAGGAAGACCGGGAGGTCGGTCGGCGGCGCGCTCATCACGGCAGGCCGAGCAGCGTGTTGGTGGCGACCATCGTCGCGACGTCAGCGTCGCTGCCCCCGGACGGTGCGCCCGGGCTGGCCGAGCGACCGACGAGGCGCTCGATCAGCGCCTCGGTCATGGCCGCCGTGCCGACGACCCGCAGCCCTCCGGCGTCGGTGCCGGGCGGCACGAGGTCGCGGGTTCGATAGCCGTCGTCGAGGGTTCCCCGGACGGCGGCCTCGATCTCCGCGGCGGGCGCCTCGAGCCCCACCGACCAGCGGAGGAGCATCGCCGCCGAGAGGATCGTCCCCAGCGGGTTGGCCAGGTCGCGCCCGGCGATGTCAGGGGCCGAGCCATGGATCGGCTCGTACAGGCCGAACCGGCCGTGGGCGGTTCGCCGTTCGCCGAGGGACGCCGAGGGCAGCATCCCCAGGCTGCCGGCGAGGACGGACGCCTCGTCCGAGAGGATGTCACCGAAGAGGTTCTCGGTGACGAGGACGTCGAATGTCGCGGGCTGGCGGACGAGGAGCATGGCGCAGGAGTCGACGAGCTGGTGCCCGACCTCGACGTCGGGGAACGCAGCCCGCTCCTCCTCGACGACCTTGCGCCAGAGCCTTGACGTGGCGAGGACGTTGGCCTTGTCGACGCTCGTGAGGCGCCCGCGCCGCCCGCGCGCGAGCTCGAATGCCAGCCTGACCACGCGGCGGATCTCGGCCTCCGTGTACCACAGGGTGTCCACGGCGACCCTGCCGTCTGCCGTCGCCCGCTCCTCGGATGGCCGGCCGAAGTAGAGGCCGGAGGTGAGCTCGCGGACGATGAGCAGGTCGACACCCTCGAGGAGCTCGGGCCGAAGGGGCGACGAGGGGACGAGCGACGGGTGGACGCGCACCGGCCGGAGGTTGGCGAACAGCTCGAGGCCGCCGCGGAGGGCAAACAGGGCCTGCTCAGGCCGGACCGCGGCGTTCGGGTCGTCCCATCTCGGGCCACCCACCGCGCCGAGGAGGATCGCGTCCGTTCCTCCGGCGACCTCGACGTCGTCGGCCCGGATCGCGACGCCGTGGGTGTCGATGCCCACGCCGCCGGCGACGACCTCGAGCCAGTCGATGACGAAGTCAAAGCGGGCGGCGCAGGCGTCGAGCACCCGCTTCGCGGCGGCGACGACCTCGGGTCCGACCCCGTCGCCGGGGATCACCGCGATGCGGTACGTCGTGGCCACTACGGCAGCTCGACCGTGCGCTGGGCGACGTAGGCCGGCGATGCCGGCCCGATCTCGGCGCCGTGGAGCTTGTTCACGGCCGTCAGGTAGGCGTCGATCGAGGCCTCGATGATGTTCGTCGACAGGCCGTGCCCGGAGACGACGAGCGCACCCGGGCCGACGTCCGATGAGCGCCGGCAGCGGACGAGGACCCGGCCCTGGGCGTCCTCGCCGCCCGAGACCGCCTTGATCTCGTAGCTCTCGAGGACGGGTCGCCAGCCGAAGGCCGGCTCGACCGCCTGGTCGACGGCGGCGAACAGCGCGTCCACCGGGCCGTTGCCGATGGCGGCCGTCGCCCGCTCCTCGTCGCCCACGGCGAGGGAGACGCTGCCGGTGGCCTTGCCGCCGTGCGACGAGGTCACGTTCCAGCCCTCGAGGCGGACGGCCTGGGGGACCTCGGCGACGCGCTGCTCGACGAGGGCGCGGAGGTCGTCGTCGGTGACCTCCTTCTTGGCGTCGGCAAGGGCGACCGCGGCCCGGTACAGCTCGTCGAGCGCGTCGCCCTCGACATCGTGGCCGAGCTGGTGGAGCTTCTGCTGGAGGCCGCGCCGGCCGGAGAGCTTGCCGATCGTGAGCTGGCTGCCGGTCAGCCCGACCGATTGGGGGGTCATGATCTCGTACGTGAGGGGGTTCTTGATGACGCCGTCCTGGTGAATCCCCGACTCGTGGGCGAAGGCGTTGCCGCCGACGATCGCCTTGTTCGGCTGGACGGCGAAGCCGGTGAGGTAGCTGACGAGCCGGGAGGCGGCCGTGATCTGCTCGGTCGCGATGTCAGCCGCGAACCCCGGGAACTGGGTCGGCCGGGTCCGGAGGGCCATGACGACCTCTTCGAGTGACGCGTTGCCGGCCCGCTCGCCGAGGCCGTTGATCGTGACCTCCACCTGGCGCGCGCCGGCCTGGACGGCGGCCAGCGTGTTGGCCGTGGCAAGACCCAGGTCGTTGTGGCAGTGGACGCTCACGGTGGCCTGCCCGCCGACGAGTCTGACGGCCCGCTCGACGAGGGCGCCGAACTCGCTCGGGATCGCGTAGCCCACCGTGTCGGGGATGTTGATCGTCGACGCACCGGCCTCGACCACGGCCTCGTAGACCTGCATCAGGTAGTCGACGTCGGTCCGCGAGGCGTCCTCGGCGGAGAACTCGATCTCGGCGTCCCGGCCGAGCGCCTTTCGCCCGTGGCGAACCCAGCGGACCGCCTCGGCCAGGGCCTGGTCGCGATCCATCCGGAGCTTGTGCTTGAGGTGGATGTCGCTGGTGGCGATGAAGACGTGGAGATGGGGGCGCTCGGCGACCTCGATCGCCTCGATGGCCCGCTGTGGGTCACCGTCGCGGCAGCGCGCCAGGGCCGCGACCGCGATGCCGCCCTTCGTCTCCTGGGCGATCCGCCGGACGGCCTCGAAGTCGCCCGGGGAGGCCGCCGGGAAGCCGGCCTCGATGACGTCGACACGGAGGCGGGCCAGCTGGCGGGCCACCTCCAGCTTCTCGGCCGCGGTCAGGCCGGCGCCGGGTGCCTGCTCGCCGTCGCGGAGGGTCGTGTCGAAGATACGGACGCTGCCGGGCGGGACGAACGGTCCCGACGGGCGGGCTACCCCGGCGCCCATCAGTTGGACCCGCCCGGTCGGCCGGCCGCCGCCTGCGCTTCGCCGGCTCGCACGACGACGGGGTCGAGGAACGGCATCTGGGCCCGCAGCTCGGCCCCGACCCGCTCGATCTGGTGATCGCGATCCTGGGCCCGGAGGCGCTCGAACTCCGCCCGGCCCGTGTCGTTCTCGTCGATCCAACGGGCCGCGAACGAGCCGTCCTGGATCTCCGAGAGGACCTCCCGCATCGTGGTCCGAACGTGGTCGTCGATGATCCGGGGGCCGGAGACGTAGTCGCCGTACTCGGCCGTGTCGCTGACGCTGAAGCGCATGAAGTTGAGGCCGCCGCGGTACAGGAGGTCGACGATGAGCTTCAGCTCGTGCATCGTCTCGAAGTACGCCAGCTCCGGCTGGTAGCCGGCCTCGACGAGGGTCTCGAAAGCCATCTTCACGAGGGCCGCCGTGCCGCCGCAGAGGACCGACTGCTCCCCGAACAGGTCCGTCTCGGTCTCCTCGGCGAACGTCGTCTCGAGGACGCCGGCCCGGGTGTTGCCGAGGGCCCGGGCGTAGGCCAGCGTCCGGGCCCGGCCGGTCCCGCTCGGATCCTGGTGGACGGCGAACAGGGCCGGGACGCCGCCGCCGGCCTGGTAGACGCTCCGGACGAGGTGCCCCGGTCCCTTCGGGGCGACCATCCCGACGTCGACGGACTCCGGCGGGACGATCCGCTTGAAGTGGATGTTGAAGCCGTGGGCGAACATGAGGAGCTGGCCTGGCCGGAGGTTCGGCTCGATCTCGGCGTCGTAGACCGCCTTCTGGGCCGTGTCCGGAACGAGGATCATCACGACGTCGGCGGCCTTCACCGCCTCGGCCACGGTCCGGACCTCGAGGCCCGCCTCCTCGGCGAGCACCCTGCTCTTCGAGCCGGCGGCGAGGCCGACGATCACCCGGACGCCCGACTCGTGGAGGTTCAGGGCGTGGGCATGACCCTGACTGCCGTAGCCGATGATCGCGACCGTCTGCCCAGCGAGCGCCGAGGGGTCGACGTCGGCGTCGTAGTACATGCGCGCGCTCACTTCTTGAGTGCCTCCTCAATCGACCCGGAGCCGCGGGTCATGACGACCGCCCCGGTCCGGACCAGCTCCTTGATCCCGTAGGTCCGGACGAGGGCAACGAAGGCGTCGACCTCGGCCTCGGTGCCGCTGACCTCGACGACCACCGACTCCGGGGTGAGGTCGACGACGCGGCCCTTGCTGAGCTCGACGACCTTCAGCAGCTCGGCCCGGTTGGCGTCGCCGGCCCTGATCTTCACGAGCGCCAGCTCGTGCTCGATCGTGGGCTCGGCGGTGACATCCTGGACCTTGAGGACGTCGATCAGCCGGTAGAGCTGCTTGGCCGCCTGCTCGACCGCGACGTCGTCACCGTGGAGGGTGATCGTCATCCTGGACAGCCCGGCCTGATCGGTGTGGCTGACGGCGAGCGAGTCGATGTTGAAGTTGCGGGCTCGCATCAGGCTCGCGACGCGGTTGAGCACGCCCGGCTTGTCGAGCACGAGGGCGACGAGGCGATGGACCTTCGTGGCCCCGCTGCCGGGGACCTCCCGGGGCGGCGGCGCGACGTGGGCCGGGGAGGCGGGCTGGTCGCTCACTCCTCCGGCCCGCCCCAGTGCTCGATGAGATCGGACAGGCCCTTGCCGGCCGGCATCATCGGGAAGACGTTCTGCTCGCCCGCGATCTCGAACCAGACGAGCGCCGGGCCGTCGACGCCCTGGGCGAAGCGGATCGCGTCGTCGACCTCCTTCGGCGTCGATGCCTTCGTCGCCGGGATGCCGTAGGCCTCGGCGAGCTTCAGGTAGTCGGGCCCCAGGAGATGCGCCGAGTGGTAGTTGCCGGCGTAGATGATCTCCTGCCACTGCCGGATCATCCCCAGCTTCTTGTTGTCGAACAGGGCGATCTTCACCGGAATGCTGTCTTGGACGAGCGTCATCAGCTCCTGGAGGGTCATCTGGAAGCCGCCGTCCCCGGCGATCGCCCAGACCTCCCGCTCCGGGACGCCGAGGGCGGCACCCATCGCCGCCGGCATGCTGTAGCCCATCGTGCCGAGGCCGCCGGAGCTGAGATGGGTGTTGGGGTGGCGGAATCCGGCGTAGCGGGCCAGCCACATCTGGTTCTGGCCGACGTCGGCGACGTAGATCGCCTCGTGGTCGGTGAGCTCGCCGATCCGCTGGACCACGTAGTCGGCCGACAGGAGCCCGTCTCGCCAGGCCCCCGAGCCGTGCCACGACGAGGCCAGCGAGTCCTGCTTCCACTCGGCCAGCTGGTCGAGGTACTCACGGCGGGCCTCGAGCGGCGTCTCGTCGACCATCGGCAGGATGGCCTCGAGGACGCGCCGGGCGTCGCCGACGATCGGGACCTCGACGGCGACGTTCTTGCCGATCTCGGCCGGGTCGATGTCGACGTGGACGATCCGGGCGTACGGCGCATACGTCCGGACGTTGCCGGTCACCCGGTCGTCGAAACGCATCCCGATCGCGAACAGGAGATCGGCCGACTGGATCGCCCGGTTGACGTGCTTCCAGCCGTGCATCCCCATGTAGCCGTAGGCCAGCGGGTGACGCTCGTCGACGGCGCCGATCCCGAGCAGCGTCCAGGCGATGGGGATGCTCGTCTTCTCGGCGACGGCGAGCAGGGCGGCCTCGGCGCCGGCATGGAGGACGCCGTGGCCGGCGAGGATCATCGGCCGCTTGGCGGCCGCGATCTCGGCCGCCGCCGTCTTGAGCTGGCGATAGTGGCCGTCCATGTTGGGCCGGAATCCGGGCAGGCCGGCCATGACCTCGGCATCGGTCGGATGGGGGGCCGTCGTCTCCTGCTGGAGGGCGTCCTTGGTGATGTCGACGTGGACCGGCCCGGGCCGGCCGGTGCGGGCGATGTGGAATGCCTCGGCCAGGACGCGGGGCAGGTCGTCCGCGTTCCGGACGAGGTAGTTGTGCTTCGTCATCGGCAGGGTGATGCCGTTGATGTCGATCTCCTGGAAGGCGTCCTTGCCGATCAATGCGGAGGGCACGTTGCCGGTGATCGCGACGATCGGGATCGAGTCGAGCTGGGCCGTTCCGATCCCCGTGACGAGGTTCGTCGCACCCGGCCCGGACGTGCCCATGCAGACGCCGACCTTGCCGGTCGCCCTGGCGTATCCGTCGGCGGCGTGGGCGCCGCCCTGCTCGTGGCGGACGAGGACGTGGCGGAGCTCGGGGTAGTCGCCGAGGACGTCGTAGAGCGGGAGGATCACCCCGCCCGGATAGCTGAAGAAGACGCCGACGCCCTGGCGGATGAGCGCCTCGCAGACGACGTCGGCGCCGATCCGGGCGCGCGCCGCGCGCGTCGCCCGGGCCTTGGCAGCGGCGTCGGCCGGAACCGAGGCGGCGGAGGTGCCTTCGTGGAGCATCTCGCGCTGG
The DNA here is from genome assembly GCA_963719145.1 of uncultured Chloroflexia bacterium. Taxonomy (GTDB): domain Bacteria; phylum Chloroflexota; class Limnocylindria; order Limnocylindrales; family CSP1-4; genus UBA5189. The sequence goes on along the minus strand of CAVRAX010000001.1, from coordinate 760,057 downwards.
GCCCGCTCGACGGCGGCGGCGTGCTCGGTCCCGGCGGCCGGCACGTGGCTGCGCCGGACCCGGGACCGGGGTTCCGTCGCCGGCGCGCCCGAACCCGGCGGCTTGCCGGAGCCTCCCCTCGTCATCGTCATCGACTTCGCCCCTTCCGTAACCGGTGCGCCGGCGGCGGCCCGGCGGCCGCCGGAGGTCCCGGAGAAACAGCGAGACCCTCGCCACCCGGCGAGGGTCCCTTCGGTCTTCGGTCGTCGCGTGCGCTACGAGCGCTCGTCCCTCCGCGTTCCTCCGTTCTCCCGCCGGGAGCCGGTAATGAGGGCCAGGAGGCTCTCAATGCCGACCAGGAGCGAGCGAATAAGGGAGAGAAGGGATACCTCGAGCGAGCCGTCGTCGATCGGCATCTGCATGCGGCGGCCGTCGCTCGTCACGACGACGGCGACGGGGCGGCGGTCCAGTCCGTTCGAGCTACGCACGGTCCGCGCAGTCTACGGCGCGAGCGACGGATCGTGCAACCTCGCCGAACGTCCCATGCGTGCATGGCCCGCCCGTTCGGTGAATCGAAACGGCCGCCGGGTCACGGCGGCCGCTCAGATTCGCGCGTTGAGCGCCGGTGCGTCTAGCGCCAGCGCTGCCCCGCCTCGAGCACGTACGCGGAGCTTGCGATGGTCATGAGCGCGATCAGGACACGAAGGTAGGTAGCCTTGAAGGAAGCCCTCATGGCTACCACCACCGAATTCCTGCGCCGACTGAGAGGGCCATCGAGCCGAGCAGCATGACGGCCCATGTGAAGCGCGCCAGGTTCGCCTTCACCGGTTCTCCTTTTCCCAACAGGGATACGGCTACCCCGGTCTCGGCAGCTGGGCGGCCTCCCTGCGGAGGTCCCTGGCTTTGCGTCCCCGCCTCGCGACGGGTTTGCCCTGGACGATCCCGGAGCGAAGAGACGACCATCGTCTCGTTCGTCGACGGTAGGAAGGCCGGCCTATCCCGACCATGGCCCAGGGGTACTGGGTCGGCCCAGCGATCGGGGGAGTGTCAGGACGCACCGACCGCGGCGACAGGGGGCCGTCGCATGGCCGCGACCAGGACGACGACGACGCCGATCGCGATCAGCACATCCCCGACGCTGAAGACGTTCGTCCAGGGCAGCCAGCCGGGGAGGGCGAAGATGTCGGTGAGCGGCACGAGCATCGGGTCGGCGACGAACGTGCTGTTGGAGTAGACGCTCGGCGGCGTGCGACCGAGGGCGGCCATCGCCCCCGCCGACGCCGGCATGTAGCCCCCGTTGGCGACGATGGCCGCCAGGTTCGAGGCGGCGCCCAGGGCGACCACCGGCAGCCCGGCGATCCTTCGGTTGGCCAGGACCGCCGCCAGGACGAGGCCGGTCGAGAGGACGTAGATCGGGGCGCCGAGGTCCCCGATCCGGGCCGTGACGGGATCCGAGAAGAGCGCGACCTGGATGAGGATTCCGGCGAGGAAGACCCAGGCCCAGCGGAACTGGAGCTCGCCCAGGCCCGAGGGCCGGCCGCCGAGAAGGAGCCCGACCGCCAGGCCGATGACGAGCGCGTACAGGATGAACACGCGCGATCCTCTCCCGCTACCCGCCGGCCTGCTCGAGCCGCCGCGGTGCGACGCCCTCCAGCCCGTCGAAGGGCACGGCGGGGAGCCGCCGCGGGAGGCCGCGGCGGACGGCGTGCTCGCGGAGGAAGCGGCCGGCCGACTCGGCATCGAGCGGCGGCGCGAAGAGGAAGCCCTGGCCGAGCTCGCAGCCGAGCCCGCGGAGGTGGGCCAGCTGGCCCGGCTCCTCGATGCCCTCGGCGATGATCGTCATCCCGAGGGCCCGACCGAGGGCCACGATAGCCGCGGCGAACGGCCACTCCTCCGGGCTGTCCGTCTGGCCGATGAACTCCTGGGCGATCTTGAGCATGTCGACCTGGAAGCGGCGCAGGTAGCCGAGGGACGAGTACCCGGTCCCGAAGTCATCGATGGCGATCCTGACGCCGAGGTTGCGAATCGCTTCCAGGCGGGCCAGGGTGCCCATCGTGTCGTGGAAGATGACGGTCTCGGTCATCTCGAGGACGAGCTGCTCCGGCGCCAGGCCCGTCCCCTCGAGCACGGTCACGAGATGGTCGACGAAGTCGGCCTCCTGGAGCTGCTGGGCGGCGAGGTTGACGGTGACCGTGAGGGGGCGGCCGAGGGCGGCCGCGGAGGACCACTCCGCGGCCTGCCGGCACGCTTCGTCGAGGACCCACCCGCCGAGGCCGACGATCATCCCGGTCTCCTCCGCCAACGGGATGAACTCGCTCGGCCCGAGCAGGCCCCGGGTCGGGTGGCGCCACCGGACGAGAGCCTCGACCCCAGCCGCCACCCCGGTCCGGAGATCCACGATCGGCTGGTAGAGCAGGACCAGCTCACCGCGGCCGAGGCTCCGCGAGAGCTCCGCGCTCAGCTCGTGGCGGGCGACGATCGCCGCGTGCATCGTGGGCTCGAACACGGCAACCCGGTTCTTGCCCTTGGACTTGGCCGTGTACATCGCGACGTCGGCGTTCCGGAGCAGCTCGTCGGCCCGCTCGGAGCCGAGCCGGGCTGCCGCGACGCCGACGCTGCCGCCCAGCTGGACCTCGGTGTCCTCGATCAGGAACGCGACCCGGAGGGCGGCGACGATCCGCTCAGCGACCGACATCCCGGTCGCGAGATCCGGCCCATCGTCGAGGAGGATGGCGAACTCGTCGCCCCCGAGACGGGCCGCGACGTCGTCCGCCCGAAGGACACCCTGGACCCGTTCGGCAACCTCGATGAGGAGCCGATCACCGGCCGCGTGGCCGAGGGTGTCGTTGACGATCTTGAAGTCGTCGAGGTCGAGGAACAGGACGACCGGCATCCGCTCGTGGTCGCGTGTCGCCAGCCGCTCATCGACGCGCTCGACGAACAGGCTCCGGTTGGCCAGGCCGGTCAACGGGTCGTGATAGGCCTGGTAGCGGAGCTGCTCCTTGAGTCGGGAGAGCTCGGCGAGCGAACGCTCGAGGTGGCCGTTCTCGAGGGCCACCGCGACCTGGTTGGCGAGCGTCTCGAGGAGGCGCAGGTCGTCGTCGCCGAACGACGTCCCCTCTGTCAGGCGGTTGGCGATGAGCATGGACCCGATGAGCTCGGCCTCACCGCGAAGCGGAGCCACCATTCCCTGGCGGACCTTCGGATCCCCGGCCGGCTCGTAGAAGAACGGACCGTTCGCCTCGCGGGCCATCGCCCGATACGGCTCGGCGGCGGCTTCCGGAACCGGGACCATCACCTCCGGATCGCCGTCATGCCAGGAGCTCGTCCGGAGGGCTTCGGCCTCACGGACGCGCGGGTAGAGGACGACCTCCGCCAGCTCCGCCCGGAACATCGCCCGGGCATGCCCGAGGAGGGCCACCAGCGACGAGTCGAGCTCGGGCGAGTGCTGGAGGATTCTCGAGGACTGGTAGAGGAGCTCGAGGCGCTCGTGCTTCTCCCGCTCGGACAGGTACGAGCGGTAGGCCACGAAGACGATGACGAGCGGCAGGACCAGCAGCCACAGGAGGACCGGGTCGCGCTGGATGATGACGACCGCGAGGATGGCCAGGCTCGTGTTGGCGAGCGCGACCATGCTGCCGAAGCGGATCATCTCCGGCAGCTTCTCGAACTGCGGGGCGCCGCCGGACATCGTGATCACGAGGGCGATCGACACGGCGCTGATCACGGTCGCCGTCAGCGTCGCCGCGAACGCCGCGGCCCAGTCGGTCGGGCCCGGCGTGCCGTCCATGGTGGCGAAGGTCCGCACGATCAGGAGCGAGATCGTCGCCACGAAGGCGAAGTTGGCCAGGTTGAACACCGTCTTGATCAGACGCTGGCGCGGCTGGAGGACGAGGGCGACCCCGGATCCGATGAGATAGGCGAGGAGGTAGTCCGTCGGCGAGAGCGAGAAGAAGCCGATCACGGCCGGGAACTCGTTCAGCGAGAAGGAGGTGGTCTCGCGCCGGAAGTGGACCTCGACGACCTTCAGCTCCGCCACGGCGAAGGCCACGGCCAGCGCCGGCCAGGGGATCCAGGCGCCCGTCGGCGTGGGCAGGTCGCGAAGGAGCCCGACGTAGATCAGGGCAGCCGCCCCGGCGAGAAAGGCCGTCTGCGACCAGAACCGAACGGCCGAGTGGACCGAGAAGGCGCGGCGCACGCGACCGCCGGCCACGACGATCTCGGACCTGCTCGGAACGGTGATCGATGGCGATGCCTGTCGGCCGGACGTCACCCGAAGCCGGGTAGACAAACTGAATCCTCATGCGCTGCTCAACGCTCCGATCCTTGTACCCCGTACGCTGCGCCGCGGCACGGCCCCAGAAGTACTGGTCCGCGCCGGAGGGGCCCGGCCGGCAGGGGTCGCAGCAGGGGCGGGGCCATGCCCGGCGTCCGGCCCGGGCCGGAGGCGCGGACGGGCTTCGGATCCGCTTGGGGTACGCTCACTGCGTGTCCACTGCCGCAGCTCGCCGATCGCGCACCCTCGTCGAGAAGATCTGGGACGACCACGTCGTCGTCACGGGCGAGGACGCGCCGAGCATCCTCGCCGTCGATCTCCACCTCGTCCACGAGGTCACGAGCCCCCAGGCGTTCACCGGCCTGCGGGAGCGCGGACTGACGGTCCGCCATCCGGAGCGGACCGTCGCCACGGCCGACCACTCCGTGCCCACGACGCCGCGCGGCCTGCCGTTCCTCGACCCGCTGGCCGCGGCCCAGGTCCAGCAGCTCGAGACGAACTGCCGTGACTTCGGGATCCCGCTCCACGGCATCGGTGACCCGAGCCAGGGGATCGTCCACGTGATCGGACCGCAGCTGGGGCTCACCCAGCCCGGGATGACGATCGTCTGCGGGGACTCGCACACGAGCACGCACGGGGCGTTCGGCGCGCTCGCCTTCGGGATCGGCACGTCCGAGGTCGAGATGGTCCTCGCGACCCAGACCCTGCTCCAGCGGAAGCCGCAGACCTACGAGGTCCGGGTGGACGGACGCCTGGAGCCCGGCGTCAGCGCCAAGGACGTCATCCTCGCCCTCATCGCCCGGATCGGCGTCGGCGGCGGCACCGGCCACGTCTTCGAGTACCGCGGTGAGGCGATCCGAACCCTGACCATGGAACAGCGGATGACGATCTGCAACATGAGCATCGAGGGCGGGGCGCGGGCGGGCCTCATCGCCCCGGACGACACGACCTTCGAGTACGTCCACGGCCGCGCGCACGCGCCCAGCGGGCCGGCCTGGGACGACGCCGTCGAGCGATGGCGAGGGCTGCCGACCGACGAGGGGGCGTCCTTCGACGCGTCGGTGGTCATCGACGCCTCGGCCCTCGAGCCGATGGTCACTTACGGCACGAACCCGGGCATGGGCATCCCGATCAGCGCGCGGGTCCCGGATCCGGAGGCGGCCCAGGACGCCGGCTCGCGGCGCGCCCTCGAGCATGCCCTCGAGTACATGGACCTCAGGCCCGGACAGCCCATCCTCGGCCAGCCGATCGACGTCGTCTTCATCGGCAGCTGCACGAACGGCCGGATCAGCGACCTCCGCCTCGCCGCCGCGGCCCTCAAGGGCCACACGATCGCCCCGAACGTGCGGCTGATGGTCGTGCCCGGGTCGGACGAGGTGAAGCGCGAGGCCGAGGCCGAAGGCCTCGATGAGGTCTTCCGGGCCGCAGGCGCCGACTGGCGCGAGGCGGGCTGCTCGATGTGCATCGCCATGAACGGCGACCAGCTCTCGCCCGGCCAGTACGCGGTCAGCACGAGCAACCGCAACTTCGAGGGCCGCCAGGGCAAGGGCGGCCGGACGTTCCTCGCCTCGCCGCTCACCGCCGCGGCATCGGCGATCGCCGGCGTGGTCGCGGACCCGCGGCGGCTGCCGGGCATCGAGGCGGTCGCCGGGCTCGGAGGCCGGTAGGCCCGCGATGCCCGAGCCCTATCGCAGCTTCACCTCGGCCTGCGTGCCCATCCTGGCCGAGAACGTCGACACGGATCAGATCGTGCCGGCCCGATACCTGAAGATCACCGACAAGGCCGGGCTGGCCGATGTCGTCTTTCGTGACTGGCGCTTCAACGAGGACGGGACGCTCATGGACCCGCCCTTCATCCTTGACCAGCCCGGCATGGCCGGGCGCCAGATCCTCGTCGTCGGCGACAACTTCGGGGCCGGCTCCTCCCGCGAGCACGCCCCGTGGGCGCTCGCCGCCTGGGGCATCCGGGCCGTCATCTCGACGAGCTACGCCGACATCTTCCGCAACAACGCCCTGAAGAACGGGGTCCTCCCGATCGCGGTCGATCCGGAGACCCACGCCCACATCCTCGGGCTCCTTGCCGACGACCCGGACGCGCCGCTGACGATCGACCTCGCCGAGCAGGGCATCCTCCTGCCCGACGGCACGACGATCGAGTTCGACGTCGACACCTTTGCCAAGCTCATGCTCCTGCGCGGCACCGACGAGCTCGGCTATCTCCTCGAGAAGCTCCCGGCCATCGAGGCCTGGGAGGCGTCGCATCTCGCGCGGGTGGACACCCGGCAGAGCACCTCCGGCTGATCTAGGTGTGATTCATGAGGACGTTGTTGACAGGTGAGAGCCCTGTCCGTGGGATTTGGGGTGTCTGGCTCCAAACCACGGGAGGGCTCTCACGATGCATCGTACGGCGAAGCTGACGGTGTTCGGCAGGCGGCTGCTGGTCGAACGGATCGAGCTTGAGGCTTGGCCGATCGCCCATGCCGCGGCGATGACCGGCGTGAGCCGCCAGACGGCCACCAAGTGGGTCCGGCGGTACCGGGCCGAGGGCCTGACCGGTCTCGAGGATCGCAGCTCCCGGCCGCATCGCTCGCCCCGCAGGCTCACGCCGGAGCGGGTCGCGGCGATCCTCGCCGCCCGCCACGAGCTGGGGTACGGCCCGCATCGCCTGGCGCCGGTCGTCGGCAGCCCGCGCTCGACGATCGGTGACGTCCTGCGCCGTCATGGCCTGTCCCGGCTACGTGACCGCGACCGGCCGTCGGGTGTCCCGATCCGCTATGTCCGAGAGCGACCGGGCGAGCTCCTCCACATCGACGTCAAGAAGCTGGGGCGGATCCCCGACGGTGGCGGCCATCGGTTCCGCGGCCGGGGCAACGGCACACCCAAGGCGCGGTCCGGCTACGACTACGTCCATCAGGCCATCGATGACATGAGCCGGGTGGCCTATGTCGACGTCTTCGCCGACGAGCGTGGTCCGACCTGCGCCGCGTTCCTGCGCGATGCCGCGGCGTGGTTTGCTCGGCAGGGTGTCCGGATCGAGCGGGTCATGACCGACAACGCCCGCAACTACACCGTTTCGCGTGACTTCCAGGCGGCCCTCAGCGACCTCGGAGCCCGCCACAAGCGGACCCGCTTCCACCGGCCGCAGACCAACGGCAAGAGCGAGCGCTTCAACCGGACCCTGCTCGACGAGTGGGCCTACACCCGCCCGTACACGTCCAACAACGAGCGGTTGCTCGCCCTGCCAGACTTCGTCGATCACTACAACAACCACCGACCCCACACCGCGCTGAACGGGCTCACGCCGATGGCGGTCCTCGTCAACAACGTGTCCGGGAATCACATCTAGGGCTCGACCACGGTCAGCGTCCCCGTCATCCCGGCCTCGGCGTGGCCGGGGATCGAGCAGGCGATTCGATAGGTCCCCGGCTCGTCGAGCACGAAGCGGAGCTTCGCGGTCTGACCCGGCCGGGCGGGGACATCGACGTTGGCCATGCCCTCGACCATCCAGTCGTGGACGACGTCGTCCTCGTTGGAAAGTTCGACGACCACCCACTCGCCGGCGCGGACCGTGATGTCGGCCGGGCTGAAGTGGAAGTCCGCGGCGATGATGTCGACGTGCCGCGCCGCCGCGTCGAGGGCCCGGTCGGCGGCGAGGACGCCGCCTGCCAGTGCCAGCGCCAGGCCGGCGACCCCGATGAGGAAGGCGCCGTCGCGGACGAGCCCGAGCGGCCCACGGCGGAGGGGCCGGACCCGGCCGGGGCGGACATCGACCGAGCGCAGTCGGAGGGAGTTCGTCACGACCGAGACGGAGGACAGGGCCATCGCCCCGGCCGCGAGTGCCGGATTGAGGGTGACCCCGAGGGTCGGATAGAGCGCGCCCATCGCGACCGGGATCAGCAGGACGTTGTAGGCAAAGGCCCAGAAGAGGTTCTGGCGGACGACCCGGATCGTCGCCCGCGAGAGGCCGATGGCCGAGGCGACGAGCCGCGGGTCGCCACCGACGAGCGTCACGTCGGAAGCCTCGATGGCGACGTCGGCCCCGGTTCCGATCGCCACCCCCAGGTCCGCTCGCGCGAGCGCCGGCGCGTCGTTGATCCCGTCGCCGACCATCGCGACGTGGTGGCCTTCGCCCTGGAGCCGCTCGATCACCGCGTCCTTGTCGGCCGGCAGGACCTCGGCGATGACGCGCTCGAACGGGATGCCGACCTGCCGGGCGACCGATTCCGCCGTGACCCGACCGTCGCCGGTGAGGAGCCAGACGTCGAGCCCCAGCCCGCGAAGCTCGCGGATCGCCTCGGCCGACTCGGCTTTCACCGGATCGGCGATGGCGATGAGGCCGGCCAGCGCCCCGTCGACCGCGACCCAGGCCACGGTCGAGCCGTCTGCCGCGGCTGCTCCGGCGGCGTCGGCCAGCGCGGACGTCTCGACGCCGAGCTCACCGAGCAGGCGCCCGCTCCCGATCGTCACCTCGTGGCCGTCGACGCGGCCGCGGACGCCACGCCCGGTCACGGCCTCGAAACCCTCGACCGACAGGAACCCGAGCTCCAGTTCGCGAGCCTTCCGGACGATTGCCTCGCCGAGCGGATGCTCGCTGCCGACCTCGAGCGAAGCCGCGAGATCGAGGAGCCGGCGCTCATCGGAGCCGGGCGCGGGCACGGTCGCCGAGACCGCCGGCCGGCCCAGGGTCAGCGTCCCGGTCTTGTCGAGAACGACGGTGTCGACGCGTCCGGCTCCCTCGAGCGCCTCGCCACCCCGAATCAGGATCCCGACCTCGGCGCCCTTGCCGGTCCCGACCATGATCGCGGTCGGCGTGGCCAGGCCCATGGCGCAGGGGCAGGCGATGATGACGACCCCGATGAATGCCGTCAGGGCGAGGGTCAGACGTGGCTCGGGGCCGCCCAGGAACCAGGCCAGGAACGTGAGGGCCGCCACACCGAGAACGGCCGGAACGAAGATCTCGCTCACCCGGTCGGCGAGGCGCTGGATCGGGGCCTTCGAGCCCTGGGCTCGCTGGACGAGGTCCACGATCTTCGCCAGCGCCGTGTCGCGCCCGACGTGGACCGCTCGCATCACGAACGAGCCGCTGGTGTTGAGCGTAGCGCCGATGACCTCGTCGCCGACCGACTTCGAGGCCGGGATCGGCTCGCCGGTGAGCATCGACTCATCGACCGCCGAGGCTCCCTCGACGAGGACCCCGTCGACCGGGACCTTCTCGCCGGGCCGGACCCGGAGGAGGTCGCCCGGGACGACGAGCGCCAGCTCGACATCCTCCTCGACCCCGTCGCGAATCCGCCGGGCCGTCGTCGCCTGGAGCCCGACGAGCCGGCGGATCGCGCCCGTCGTCCGGCCCTTGGCCCCGTTCTCGAGCCAGCGCCCGAGAAGGATGAGGCCGACGATGATCGCCGACGAGTCGAAGTAGGTCTCGGGGTGGAGACCGGCGAGGTGGATCGGTTCCGGCCACATCGTCACGACCACCGAATAGATCCAGGCCGCGGACGTCCCGACCGCGACGAGCGTGTCCATCGTCGCCGAGCCGTGGATCCCGGCCCGCCAGGCGGCGCGGTAGAAGCGGCCACCGGCCCAGAACTGGACGAACGTCGCCGGCCAGAGCGCCAGCCGGTTGATGTCCTGGATCGCGACGGCCGTCTGGGGCGTGAACATCGCGACCATGATCACGAGAGCCACGGCGATCGAGACGCCGGCCTGGATGAGCATCCGCCGCTGGGCTCGCTCGCGCTCCAGGTCGTCGGCCGTGACCTCGTCGGCGAGGGACGAGGTCGCGGATGGCGCGCCCGCCGACGGTGTCGCCTCCGGCCGCACTTCGTAGCCGGCCGCCTCCACGGCGGCGACGGCCTCGTCCCGGCCGGCCAGCGACGGATCCAGGAGCACGGTTGCCCGCTCGGTCGCGAGGTTGACGCTCGCCTCCTCGACGCCCGGCGTCTTCTTGAGGAATCGCTCGATCCGGGCGACGCACGACGCGCAGGTCATGCCCTCGATCGGGAGGACGATCTCGATCGGGCCGACCCGGGGGTCGTCCGGGGCGATGGGTGGGGCGGTGGTCATCGGCTCATCAGGGCGGGGCGGGACGCCTACATCGACGGCTGGTACGACGGGTCGAGGTACCTCCCGGGATCGTCGCCGAACTCGAGCTTGCAGCCCTTGCCGCAGAAGTAGTAGGTCGTGCCGGCGTGCTCGGCCACGAGGTCACGGGCCGTCGCGCTGACGATGTCGACGGTCATGCCGCAGACCGGGTCCGTCGCGGAATCGGGGCCGGGCTCGGCCATGTCGTGGCGGCCGGCCATCGGGAGGTTCTCGTTCATGGGCGTGCTCCTGGCGCTGTTTGATACTCCATGGGAGTATACCGCGGCGTCGCTCGTCCACGCGCAGGCCGTCCGGCCCGAACCGGCCGGGCGGAACCGCCCCCGGCCCCGCGACGTCTACCGGTCGTGCCGCTCCGACGCCCAGCCACACTCCTCCTGATCGCCGCCCTCGGCCTCGTCAACGCCGGCTGTGCCGGCTGGGGCTTGCCCGGCGGCGACGACGGGCCGGGCGCGATCGGGATCTCGCCGCCGGGCGGGGGCGGTGGTGGCGGGCTGGTGGCGCCGCCGCCGCCCGTCGGTGGCGACGACCCGGCGGGCGGGGCGCGGCCCTCGATCGAGACCCCGGTGCCCGGGCAGCGAGACCCGGCCCCGGTCAACGTCTGGAAGATCGAGCCATCGATCGACGGCCGGGACGTCACCGTCCTGCTGTCCTGGTGGAGCGGCGTCGCCCCCTGCTCCGTGCTCGACTCGGTGGAGATCACGCGGGCCGGGACGATGATCGGGCTGACGCCCCGCGAAGGATCCGATCCAGCCGCCGGCGACCAGGTCGCCTGCCCCGACATCGCGATGCTCCACGGAACGATCGTCGACCTCGGCGAGCTCGAGCCCGGGACGTGGACCCTTGCCCCGAGCGGCGATCTCGCGCCGCTGACGATCACGATCGAGTAGGTCACCGGCCGCCTCCGGCGCGCCGCGACGAAAGCACCGTTGAGCACCGGGCGCGAGCGCGCATGAACGTGCGCGCGCGACCGGAGCGCAGCGGCGACGCTCGCTCCGGCCGCCCCGGGCGGCCGGTCGGCGTGTCCTGTGCCACCATCGCCTCGTGAATCCGCTCGATGCCGGCGCGATCGCCCTGCTCGTGCTCGCGATCCTCCTCGGCTGGCGGTCCGGCGCACTCCCCCAGGTGGCGGGCCTCCTCGGTGCGGCGCTGGGCGTGGTCATCGGCCTCGCCACGATGCCCTGGCTGCTGACGATCCTCGCCGATGGCCCGCCGGTCCTGCGGGCCGCCGTCGTGATCGCCGTCCTCATCGCCCTGGTCGGATTCGGCGAAGCCTTCGGCGCCCAGCTCGGGCGGGCGGCTTCGAGCTGGCTCGGGATGGGGCTGCTCGGCGCCGCGGACCGGGTCGCCGGTGCGATCGTGGGGGCCGGGCAGGCCATCCTCGTCTTCTGGCTGGCCGCGGGAATCCTGGCCACGGGCGCCGTCTCGCAGCTGGCCCAGGTGGCCCAGACCTCGAGCGCCGTCCGGGCGATGGCCGTCCTCCTGCCACCGCCATCGGAAATCGTCCTCGAGCTCGGCAAGGCCTTCGACGAGGCGGGCCTCCCGGACGTCTTCCTCGGTCTCGAGCGCCTGCCCGCCGACGCGGTGAACCTGCCCGACGACCCGCTGGCGCAGGAGCTCGGCCGGCGGGCCGCGGCATCCGTGCCCCGCGTCCGGGCGGAAGCCTGCTCGACGCGCTCGAGCGGCACCGGCTTCGTGATCGACGCGGGCTACGTCGTCACGAACGCCCACGTCGTGGCCGGCGCCGGAAACGTGGTCGTCGACACGCCGGTTGACCGCCGGCCGGCGGTCGTCGTCTTCTTCGACCCCGAGCTGGACGTCGCCGTCCTCCGGGTCGACGGGCTGGTGGCACCGTCCCTCGTCTTCGCCCGGGCGGCGCCGGCGCGCGGTGCGCTCGGGGCCACGTTCGGCTATCCGGGCGGGGGCGACGCCGTCGTCGAACCGGCGGCGGTCACGGCGGCCTACGAGGCCGAGGGCCTCGACATCACCGGCACGCGGCGGGTGAACCGCGGGATCATCGAGCTCCGGGGCGTCGTCGATCCGGGCGACAGCGGCGGCCCGCTGCTCCTCGTCGACGGCACCGTCGGCGGGGTCGTGTTCGCCGAATCCAGGTCCGACGATTCGGTCGGCTACGCCCTCTCACCGACCGACGTCGCGATCGCGGTGCGACCCGCCATCGGGTTGACCCGGCCGGTCGACACGGGACCGTGCCTGCATTGAGCCGTACCATCGGCCGAATGCAGACCAGGATCGTCGCCGCCGACCCGCCCGCATCCGCCGACCTCCGCGCCCTCAGCGAATCCTTCTGGGAAGGCTTCCTGGCCGCGAATCCAACCTTTGCTACGGTCATGGGTGATCGTCGCTTCGACGCTCGGCTCGAGGACCTCTCGCCCGAGGCCCGAGCGGCCGAGATGGACCGGCTGGAGGCGACCGCGAGGGCGGCCCGGGCGATCGGTCCGGCGGGCCTCGGCGGGCGGGATCGGGTCACCCGCTCGATGCTCGTCGAGGAGGCCGAGGGCCAGCTGGCGACGCTTCGAACGCAGGTCGATGAGTGGTCGCTCAGCCCCATCAGCGGCCCTCAGTCATGGCTCGTCGACCTCGTCGACTACCAGCCGATCAGGTCCGTCGAGGAAGGCCGGGCCATGGTCGACCGCTGGCGAGCGATCGATGTCCATCTCGACCAGGCGATCGAGGGTCTCCGGCGGGCGATGGCGCGCGGCCAGGTGGCCTCGATCGTCCCCGTCGAGCGGGTCATCGACGAGGTCCGCGGTCTCGTCGCGACGCCGGCCGACGAGTGGCGGCTGGCCGCGCCCGCGGCCGAAGCCCACGACGACTGGCCGCCGGCGGAGCTCGACCGGTTCCGGACGGCGCTGCGGGCCGTCGTCGGCGAGGTGGTCGTTCCGGCATTCGCCCGCTACCTCGAGGTCCTGGAGGAGGAGATCCGCCCGGCCGCGCGGCCGTCGGATCGACCGGGCATCGTGCACGTGCCGGGCGGCGAGGCGGCCTACCGGGCCCTGATCCGAACGCACACGACCCTCGACCTCGATCCCGCGGCCGTCCACGAGCTCGGCCTCGCCGAGATCGAGCGGATCGACCGGGCGTTCGTCGATCTCGGGGCGAAGGTCCTCGGCGTCCACGGCCTCGACCCGACGCTGGCCGCGCTTCGTGGTGACCCGGCGCTTCGGTTCCGGACGGCGGACGAAGTCTTCGCCGCGGCCCGCGACACCCTGGCCCGGGCCGAGGCCGCCGTCCCGGCCTGGTTCGGCCGGCTGCCGAAGGCCGCCTGCGAGGTGCTGCCGATCCCGTCCGAGAGCGAGGCCCACCAGACGCTGGCCTACTACGCCTGGCCGGCCCTGGACGGCAGCCGGCCGGGCCGCTTCTACGTCAACCTCGGAGAGCCCGAGACGCGGCCGCGCTTCGAGGCCGAGGCGCTCGCCTTCCACGAGTCGGTTCCCGGCCATCACCTCCAGATCGCGATCGCCCAGGAGCTGGAGGGCCTGCCCGACTTCCAGCGCGCCCTCGGCTCGACCGCCTTCGCCGAGGGCTGGGGCCTGTACACCGAACGCCTCGCCGACGAGATGGGCCTGTACACGTCCGATCTGGACCGGTTCGGGATCCTGTCGTTCGACGCCTGGCGGGCGGGCCGGCTCGTCGTCGACACCGGCATGCACGCCATGGGCTGGACCCGCGATCAGGCGATCGACTTCATGCGGGCCCACACGGCGCTCGGCGACAACAACATCGCCGTCGAGATCGACCGCTACATCGCCTGGCCGGGCCAGGCCCTCGCCTACAAGATCGGGCAGCTGGAGATCCTCCGGCTCCGCGGCCTGGCCGAGGCCCGCCTCGGGCCGCGCTTCGACATCCGCGACTTCCACGACGTCGTCCTCGGGTCGGGCGCCGTCGCCCTGCCCACGCTGGACGGGATCGTCGAGGCGTGGCTGGACGCTGCGGGCGAGGATCGGACGGCGACCGGCGCGGGCGAGGTGAGCTAGCCCGTCGTCCCGGGCGGACCGGGCTCGCCCGGCCGGTCCGCATGAGGACGGCGGCTCACGGCCGCCTCGACGCGGGCGCGCACGTCGGGGAACGTCGCCATGACGCGCTCGAACTCGAAGCCGCCGAGCTCGAGCAGCTCGCAATCGCTCGCGCACGTGACGGTCGCGGTTCGCTCCCTCGCCTCGAGGAGGCCGATCTCGCCGAGGAACCCGCCGACGCCCATCGACCGTAGCAGGCCGCCGCCGCGCTCGACGTGGACCGTGCCGCTGACGATCACGTAGAAGGAGGCGGTCGGATCGCCCTCGCGCATGAGCACGGTCCCGGCCGGCGCGCTGACCTCCCGGGCAAGCGCCGTAACCGCCTCGAGGCTCCGGGCATCGAGCCGGGCGAAGAGCGGCAAGCGGGAGAGGACGGCCGACCTGTCAGGCATGTCCGGCGAGGATAGCCCGCCCGCCGGCTGCCGTCGGCGCGCCCTCGACGCGGGTCCGTCGCGCGCCGCGACTCGCGCCGCGACGCCGGACCCCGCATCCTAGCCCGGTGGAACGGCTGACTCGCCCGATCCGCTCCGCCGTCGCCGCCTTCCGCGAGGCGCTGTCGAACGAGGGGATCCGCCGGCTCGAGATCGGCTGGACGGCGGGCATCGCGTCCGACGCCGCGTTCCTCGTCGTGCTCCTCGTCGTCGTCTATGAGCGCGATGGTGCGTTCGCGGCGGGTGCGCTCGGCGCGGTCCGGATGGTTCCAGGCGTGCTCTCGGGGATGCTGTCCGGCTCGCTCCTCGAGCGCGTCCCGGGCAATCGCCTCCTCGTCGGGATCGGCATCGTTCGGATGGCCAGCGCGGTGCTCGCGGCGATCGTCATCGCTTCAGGGGGTTCGACCTTGCTCCTCATCGGCCTCGCTGGGATCGCCGCGACCGCCGGCGCTCCGGTCCGGCCGATCCAGGTGACGTTGATGCCGGCGATCGCCAGGAGCTCCGGGGAGCTCGTCGCCGCGAACATGGCCTGGGCCACCGGTGAAGGGCTCGGGGCCTTTGCCGGCCCGTTCATCGCCGGCCTGTTGATTGCCTCCGGCCTCGAGACGGGCGTGGCAGTCGCAGCCGCCGCCGGCTACGCGATCACGGTGGCAGCCGTGGCCGGTCTTCGCTTCGAGCAGGCCGCGGACGCGACCGGCGGCGCCGGGCGGATTCGCGGCGGGATCCGGCTGCTCGATGGTCTGCGGGCCCTCCGTCGGCGCCGGGTGCCGCGCTGGACGGTCGTCTCGGCCTTCGCCCAGGTGATGACGCGTGGGGTGTTGAACACGCTCGTGGTCGTGGCCGCGATCGAGCTCCTCGGAATGGGTGACGCCGGGGTCGGCCTGCTCAGCGCGGCCCTCGGAGTGGGCGGCCTCGGCGGAGCCGTCTTCGCGGCGACGATGACGCGGACCGACCAGCTGATCCGGACGCAGTGCGTGGCGCTGGCCTACTGGGGGGCTCCGATCGCGATCATCGGGCTGTTGCCCTACCCGACCGTCGCGCTCGCGGCGATGGTCGTCATCGGCGTCGCCAACGCCGTCTTCGACGTGGCCATCTTCACGACCCTCCAGCGCGGGCACCAGCAACGACGAGCGCGCACCGGTCTTCTCGGTCTTCGAGGGCGTCGCCGGCCTGGGCCTCGTCATCGGCAGCCTGCTCGGCCCGGTGCTCGTCGTGACCTTCGGACCGCAAGGTGCCCTGGCCGTTGGCGGCTCGTTCCTGCCGATCGTGGCTCTCGTCGTCTACGGTGCCATCGGCCGGGCGACAGATCTCGCGGTCGTCGACGAGCCGACCGTCGGCCTGCTCCGGCAGGTCCCGATCTTCGCGGCGCTGCCGTTGACCGCCGTGGAGCGCGTTGCCGCCGGCCTCCGCCGGATCGAGGCGCCAGCCGGCACCATCCTGCTGCGCGAGGGCGAGATGGGCGACGAGTTTCTCGTCATCGAGGACGGCGACGTGGACATCTCGGTCGCCGGCCGCCAGTTGGAGCGCCTCGGGCGCGGTGCCGGGATCGGCGAGATCGCGCTCGTCCGAAGCTCACCGCGGACCGCGACTGCCACCGCCGTGACCGACGTGACCGCCTTCTCGATCGACTGCCGAACGTTCCTCGCGGCGGTGTCCGGGCCGGCCGCGGCGGCGGTGACCGAGCAGATCGCCGAGGCCCGCCTGGCGCGCTCGGCCGCGGTGCCCGGGGCTCCATCGTGACCCGACGACCGCGGCGACGCCTACACTCTGGGACATGACCAGCCTTCCGTACGACAGACCAACCGATGTCGGAAAGCGCCACTCGCACGCCCTGACCGATGGGCCCGACCGGGCCCCCGCCCGGGCGATGCTCAAGGCCATCGGCTTCACCGACGACGACCTCGCCAAGCCGCTCGTCGGCGTCGCCACGACCTGGATCGAGACGATGCCCTGCAACTTCAACCAGCGCCGCCTGGCGGAGTTCGTGAAGCAGGGCGTCCGCGAGGCCGGCGGGACGCCCATGGAGTTCAACACGATCTCGATCTCGGACGGGGTCTCGATGGGCAGCGAGGGCATGAAGGCGTCGCTCATCAGCCGCGAGGTCGTGGCCGACTCGATCGAGCTCGTGGTCCGCGGCCACCTCCTCGACGGCCTCGTCTGCCTCGTCGGCTGCGACAAGACGATCCCCGGCGCGGCGATGGCCCTGGCCCGGCTCGACGTTCCCGGGCTGATCCTCTACAACGGCACGATCTATCCGGGCACGTACAAGGGTCGGGACCTCACGATCGTCTCCGTCTTCGAGGCCGTCGGCGCGTATCGCGCAGGCAAGCTGTCGCTCGAGGAGCTCTACGAGATCGAGAGCGCCGCCTGCCCCGGTGCCGGGGCCTGCGGCGGCCAGTACACGGCCAACACGATGAGCACCGTCATGGAGTTCCTCGGCCTCTCGCCCGGCGGCCTCAACGGCATCCCGGCCGAGGACCCGAAGAAGGATGCCGCCGCGCAGCGGACCGGCGAGCTGGCCATGACCCTCGTCCGCCACGACATCCGGCCGCGCCACATCGTGACCCGCGCCTCGATCGAGAACGCCATCGCCTCCGTCGCCGCGACCGGCGGCTCGACCAACGGCGTCCTCCATCTCCTGGCGATCGCCCACGAGTTCGGCATCCCGCTCGAGCTCGAGGACTTCGCCACGATCGCCGATCGAACCCCGATCGTCGCCGACATGCTCCCGGGCGGCCGGTTCACGGCCTCCGACATGTACGACGCCGGCGGAGTCGGCCTCGTCATGCGGGAGCTCCTGAAGCGTGACCTCCTCCACGGCGGGGAGAAGACCGTCGACGGCCGGACGATCGCGAAGATCGCCGCGGCCGCGGTCGAGACCGAGGGCCAGGAGGTCGTCGTCCCGATCGAGACGCCGATCAAGCCGGTCGGTGGGCTGACGATCCTGCGCGGATCGCTGGCGCCCGAGGGCTGCGTCGTGAAGCTTGCCGGGCACGAGCGCCTCCACCATCGAGGCCCGGCCCGGGTCTTCAACTCGGAGACGGCCTGCTACCAGGCCGTCAAGGAGCGACTGATCGGCCCCGGCGACGTCGTCGTCATCCGCTACGAGGGCCCGGTCGGCGGACCCGGGATGCAGGAGATGCTCAGCGTCACGGCCGCGCTCGTGGGCGAGGGCCTGGGGGAATCTGTCGCCCTCCTGACCGACGGCCGCTTCTCGGGCGGCACCCACGGCCTGATGATCGGCCACGTGGCCCCGGAAGCCGCGCTCGGCGGTCCGATCGGCCTCGTCCGGGAGGGCGACGAGATCGAGATCGACGTCGAGGCCCGGCGGATGGACCTCCTCGTCGACGACGCCGAGCTCGCCCGTCGCCGGGCCGAGTGGTCCCCCCCAGCACCGCGCTACGCCTCCGGGGTCATGGCCAAGTACGCCGCCCTCGTCGCATCCGCCTCCGAGGGCGCCGTCACGACCGGGCGGCGCCTGGAGAGCGCGCTCGCCGGGCGATGAGCGGCCGATGACGGCGCCCTCCGGCAGTTCGACGCCGACGCCCGGCGGTTCGACGCCGACGCCCGGCGCGACGCTGCCTCCGGATCCAGCGGCCTACGACACGGAGCGCAACGAGCACGCCCGCCAGCGTGGCCTCGCCGCGCCCTACATCGGCGGCGGCCGGGATCCCGACCCGGAAGCCGCCCAGGCGGAGGAGCGTCGGCTGCTCCGCTGGTTGGTCCTCATGGTCGTCGTGATCGTGCTGTCCGGATTCGTCCTGGGGATCATCGCCAACCTCGTCTCCCTCGGTGGCTGAGGCCATCAACGCCGCCGGCCCGCGCCCATCGGATGAGCTCGACCGCGCCCGCTGGTCGGCCTCGCACGAGCGACTCGTCATGACCCTCCGCGAGCTGATCAGGATCCCGTCCATCAACCCGCCTGATCCACCGGGCCCGGAGTTGGAGGCCGCCCGGGCGATCGCCTCCATGCTGGCGGGGAGCGGCGTGCCGGCCACCGTCTACGAGCCGTTCCCCGGCCGGGGCTCGGTCGTGGCCCGGCTTCGCGGCGACGGCTCCGGCGGCGAACCATTGCTCCTCCTGTCGCACCTCGACGTCGTACCGGCCGCCGGCACGTGGACGCACGACCCGTTCGCCGCCGACCTGGCGGACGGCTACGTCTGGGGTCGCGGCGCGGTCGACATGAAGGACCTCGTGGCGATGGAGATCGAGCTCATCCGCCTCTTGGCCGAGCGGGCCACGGCGGCCGGCCTCGATCCGGCAAGCGATCCGATCCCCGGGCTGCGGCGGGACGTCCTCTTCGCCGCCACGGCCGACGAGGAGGCGGGCGGCCTCCAGGGCATCGGCTGGCTGGCCGCCGAGCACCCGCAGCACCTCCGCGCAGCAGGCGCGATCAACGAATCCGGCGGCTTCTCCGTCCCGCTCGGCGAGCACCGGCTCTACCCGATCCAGGTGGCCGAGAAGGGCTACGCCGTCTACCGGATCACCGTCCGGGGGACGTGGGGTCACGGCTCGATGCCGCGGCCCGACAACGCGGCGGTCCTCGCGGCCCAGGCCATCGGGCGGCTGGCGACCCCCGGTCCGCCCCGGATCACGGGTCCGATGGCCCGCTTCCTGGAGGCCCTCGCGGCGCACCTCCCGGCCGACGTCGTGAGCGCGCTGCGGGCCGTCGCCGACGGCTCGGACGACGGCGCCGCGACCGCGCTCGTCGAGCCGCAGACGGCCCTCGCCCTCCAGGCGTTGTTCCGCGACACGATCACGGTCGGGATCGTGCGGGCCGGGGTGAAGTACAACGTCATCCCCGGCCTCGCGACGCTCGAGATCGACTGCCGCGTCCTGCCCGACACCGACGAGGCCTCGATGCGGGCCGAGGTCATCGAACGGCTCGGGCCCGAGCTGGCCAGCGTCTGCGACGTCGAGCTCGTCATCGCCGGCGGCCCGGTCGAGTCGCCGAGCGACAGCGAGCTCTACCGGATCCTGGCGGCGACGATCACGGATCACGACCCGGGCGGGATCCCCGTACCGGCGATGATGCCGTTCGCGACCGACGCCAAGCACCTCGCCCCACTCGGCGTGCCGTGTTACGGCTTCTCGCCACTGCGGATGCGCCCTGAGGACCGCTACTTCGCCTGGTTCCACGGTGAGGACGAGCGGGTCCCGATCGAGGCCCTCCGCTGGGGTCTGCCCGTCCTGTACGATGCGGTGCTTCGCTTCTGCGGCTAGCGGGAGCTCGGCTGTTCTCGCCTGCGATCAGCGGGCGTCGGGCTCGCCGCGCACGACCCGGCCCTTGCGCGAGAAGGCCCGCGTCGCGAGCGCCGCGACGCCCATCGCCACGAGAGCGCGCTCCGGCGTGGGCAGCGGGCGGACGGCCGTCAGGAACTGGTCGGCCCGGGCCCGGTCCACGGCCCGGAGGATCGCCTGGCCGCGGTGGGTGAGCGACAGTGAGCGCTGTCGCCGGTCCTCCGGCTCCTCGTGCCGCTCGACCAGGCGGCGGCGGACGAGCCCCTCGACGAGGCGGCTGGTCGCGGACGGTGATCTGCCCAGGGCATCGGCGAGCTCGCCGATCGTCGTCGTGCTGCCGTCGGCGAGGACGTAGAGCGCCGCGAGCTGGGTGAAGCCGAGGCGGAGCTCGGACAGCTGCGAGGCGAAGCCGGTGACGAGCTCGCGCCAGAGAGCTCGACCCATGGCGACTCGCTCGGAGATCTGGCGAACATTCGGGAGGCGCGGGCCCGCCGCGAGGACCGACGCCGAGAGGTCCGACTCGAAGCGCCGCGCGATGGCCCGGACGGTGACGGCCCGGGGGCGGCGGCGAGGCTTGGTCGGAAGTGCCATGTCGACCCGGAGGGTACCGCAGGAAGCACCGAACGTGTGCACCGACGCACGGGCTTCACGCTCGGGACCCGATGAAACGCGCACCATTCGAGGTGCGTCCCGCGGGGCGTCCTCCCCGCCACACCAGCTCGCGCGACCGCGCGCCGCAGGAGCAGACTGATCAGCGTCGCCTTCATGTTTCCCGGACAGGGATCCCAATCCGTCGGCATGGGCCAGGCCCTCGCGGCCGCGTCACCCGCCGCCGCCGCCGTCTTCGAGGCTGCCGATGCCGCCCTCGACCAGCGGATCAGCGACCTCGCCTGGAACGGGCCGGAGGACGAGCTGAACCTGACCGAGAACGCGCAGCCGGCCCTGCTGGCCACCTCGATCGCGTATCTCGCCGCGCTCAACGAGCGCTGGGGCGCGGCGGGCGTCGAGGCACCCGCACCCCGCTATGCCGCCGGCCACTCCATGGGCCAGTACTCGGCGATGGTCGCGGCCGGCGTCCTGTCGCTCGCCGACGGGGTCCGCCTCGTTCGCGAGCGAGGTCGTCAGATGCAGGCCTCGGGCCAGGGCCGCGACGGCGCGATGGCCGCGATCATCGGTCTCGACGACTCGGCCCTCCCGGATCTCGTCTCGAGGGCCGCCGCGGCCGGCATGTTCGGCGTGGCCAATCGGAACGCGCCCGGCCAGGTGGTCGTGTCCGGCGAACGGGCGGCGATCGAGGCGGGCGCCGAGATCGCGAAGGACCTCGGCGCCAAGCGGGCGATCGTCCTGCCGGTCAGCGTCGCCGCCCACTCCCCGCTCATGACCGATGCCGCGGCGGCGATGCGCGACCTGCTGGCCGCGATCGACTTCGCCGAGCCCAGCGCCACGCTGCTGGCGAACGCCGATGCGCGGCCCCTGACGAGCGGCGCAGCCTGCCGGGCCGAGCTCGTCGAGCATCTCACCACCGGCGTCGACTGGGTCCGCGCCGTCGAGACGATGGCGGGCGACGGCGTCGAGACCTTCGTCGAGATCGGGCCCGGGCGCGTCCTGACCGGGCTCACCAAGCGAATCGCGCCCGACGCGACCGTCGTCCCGGTCGATGACCCAGGCGCGCCAGATCGACTCGCCCTCCCGTTCCAAACGCCGTCTCCCGGCGCCTGACAGCAACCCGAAGGAGCCCCCAACTCGTGCGCAAACCCGACTACAACCGCCGCGTCGTCGTCACCGGCCTGGGCGTCATCAGCCCGGTCGGCAACGACGTCGCTACCGCCTGGTCCCACCTCGTCAGCGGGGTCTCCGGCCTCACCGAGATCACGAGGTTCGACGTCTCCGGCTACGAGCACAAGGCCGCCGGAGAGGTCCGCGACTTCGAGCCGACGGCCTGGATGGACGCCAAGGCCGCGCGCCGCAGCGAGAGCGAGATGCACTTCGGCGTCGCCGCCGCGAAGCAGGCCCTGGCCGACTCCGGGTTCGAGATCACCGACCAGAACCGGACCGAGGTCGGGGTCGTCTTCGGCTCCGGCGCCGGCGGCCAGCTGCTCATGATCGACAGCTATCAGACCCTCAAGGACAAGGGCCCCAATCGCGTCCAGCCGACGTTCATCGCCAACGCCCTCGTCGATTCGACGTCCGGGATGATCGCCATCGAGACCGGGGCGATCGGCCACAACGTCTGCATGGTCTCCGCGTGCGCGACCGGAACCCACAACGTGGCCGAGGCAGCCGAGGTCATCCGACGGGGCGACTGCATCGCCGTGATCAGTGGCTCGACCGAGGCCCCGCTCATCGAGGTGGCGCACGCGGGCTTCGGGAACATGCGGGGCCTGGGCTCGCCCCGGCCCGGTGAGCCGCTCCAGACCGTCTCCCGGCCGTTCGACGCGACCCGCAACGGGTTCGTCCTGGGCGAGGGCGCGGGCGGGCTCTTTCTTGAGGACCTCGAGCTGGCCAAGGCTCGCGGGGCGAAGATCTACGCCGAGGTCGTCGGCTACGGCTCGGCCGCCGACGGCTGGGACATGATCCAGCCGATCGAGGGTGGAACCGGCTCGGCGAGGGCGATGACGATGGCCCTCGAGCGGCGCGGCGTTCCGGCCGACGAGGTCGACCTCATCAACCCCCACGGGACCTCGACGCCGGTCGGTGATTCCCGCGAGGCGGAGGCCATCTGGACGGTCTTCGGGGAACGTGCTGCGGCCGATCGCCGGTCGCTGGCGATCAGCGCGACGAAATCGATGACCGGCCACATGATGGGTGCGGCCGGGGCGTTCGAGGCCTTCGCGACGGTCATGTCCGTGGCCGAGCAGACCGTCCCGGGAACGCTGAACTTCCGCGATGCAGATCCCGCCTGCGACGTGTGGGTGGTGGACGAGACCATGCGGATGCCGATCCGCTATGCGCTCTCGAACAACATCGGTCTCGGCGGCCACAACGGTGCGGTCATCTTCAAGCGGTACGACGGCGACTGAAGAGGATCGGCGCCTCCGCGTTCGGGTCTCGTCAGTCCGGCGCCAGGTTTGGTGGCGTGGTTCCGTGGGGCGGTTCCGTGGGGCGGTCGCGCGGCACGGCTCGCTTGGTCGCGCGGCACGGCTCGCTTGGTCGCGCGGCACGGCTCGCTTGGTCGCGCGGCGCGGTCCCGCGGCGTGCGAGACGCGCCCTCGTCCCGTATGCACCTCGCCGGCATACGGCGCCTGCCCTCGACCTCAGCTGCGAGGCACCGGTGGATCGTCGGTCGTGATCGACCATGGATTGCCAGGGCTCGTACGTCGGCTCGAGGCCGCTGATGCCGAGCGCATCCATCAGGCGCAGGAGCGTCCGCAGCCGCAGTCCGATGGGCCGGCCGTTCTCGAGCCTCGAGATGACCGTTTGGTCGAGACCCGACCACTCCTCCAACGTGAGTTGGGAGATGCCACGCGCCTGGCGGGCCCGACGAAGCACATCCCCGAGCACCCGGCGCGACTTCGAGGGGTGGCGGTCATGGAGGTACATACGCGACATGAAAGCAGCCGGCGCTCATCGGTCCATCGACTGCTGCTTACGAGAGGGTGACAGCGACTATCATTCCCGCCGCGCGAGCATGAAGCCCCGCGCCCGGGACTATGCCGCCGAGGTGCATGGTCGGCCGGGCTCGCGATCGCGCCGCGCAACTCGTGGGCTATGCCGCCGAGGTGCATGGTCGGCCGGGCTCGCGATCGCACCGCGCGCCGCGGGGGCCGGCCCCGACCCCGGCACGGCTACAATCCGCAGGCCGATGATCAAGTGCCGACGTGACCCGCGTGCCTGACCTGGATCCCGCGCGCCGCGCGGTCGTCACCGGGATGGGCGCCGTCACCCCGATCGGCAACGATGCCGAGACGTACTGGGCCAACCTGCTTGCCGGGAAGCCCGGTGGCGGACCGATCACGACCTTCGACACGACCAGCTACGACGTCAAGATCGCGGCCGAGGTCAAGGACTTCGACCCGACGGTCGCGATGGACCGCAAGATGGCCCGCCGGATGAGCCGCTTCATCCACTTCGGCATGGCCGCCGCAGCCGAGGCCGTCGACCGGGCCGGGCTCGACTTCTCGGCGTGGACGCCGGAGCAGCGGGACCGCGCTGCGGTCGTGCTCAACACGGGCGGCGGCGGCATGGAGCAGGTCATCGAGGGCGCAAACACGATCCGGGACAAGGGGCCCGGCCAGGTCAGCCCGTTTGCGATCCCCGCCCTTTCGGGCAGCATGGCCGCCGCCCAGGTCTCGATGCGCTACGGGCTGACGGGCCCGGTCATGACCCAGGTCGCGGCCTGCGCCTCGGGCGTCATTGCCTTCCAGGACGCCCTGCGCCTGATCCGGACCGGCGAGTGCGACCTCGTCATCGCCGGCGGCTCGGAGGCGCCGCTCCTGCCAATGGCCTTCGCCGCCCTCTCGAACATGGGCGCGCTCTCGAAGCGGAATGACGATCCCGAGGGCGCCTCGCGGCCATTCGACCGGACTCGCGACGGATTCGTCTTCGGCGAGGGCGCCGGGGTCATGATCGTCGAGTCGGCGGAGCACGCGCTCGAGCGGGGCGCGCCGATCCTGGCCGAGGTGATCGGGGCCGCCCTGACGTCCGATGCGTACCACATATCGGCGCCCGAGCCGACCGGGCGCGGGGCAGCGATGGCGATGACCGGGGCCCTGCGACACGCCGGCATCGGCCCGGCCGACATCGACTACCTCGTCGCCCACGGGACGTCCACTCCGCTCAACGACGTGACCGAGACGAAGGCCATCAAGCGGGCCTTCGGCGACCGGGCCCCGACGCTGCCGATCTCGTCGCCGAAATCGATGGTCGGGCATCTCCTCGGGGCCGCCGGCGCGGTCGCCGCCATCGCCGCTGTAGGCGCGATCCGGGACGGCTGGATCCCGCCCACGATCAACTACCACGATCCGGATCCCGAGTGCGACCTCGACTACACGCCGAACGTGAAGCGCCAGCTCCACGTCGACACGGCGATGATCAACGGCTTCGGCTTCGGCGGCCAGAACGCGGTCGCGATCTTCCGTCGCTTCGAGGGCTGAGCGCGACCCCGATCACGGGGGGCGGGGAGCATCCGGAAGACCCCTCGACCGTGAGGCGAGCACGGGCGACCAAGGATGAGCCCGATGCCGCCGTGCCCAACCGTGGCGAAATGCCCCGGAGGGCAGCCTGCCCCCGGTGTGCCGACGCGGTCGACGTGCGTCTCGGCGGTGAGTCGTCTCTTGGTAGAACGCCGGGTTCCGGTACGTGATCCGGCTCTCGGCCAGGATCATGCCCTCGGCCGCGCCGTGCGTGGCCAGCGGCAGCGGCGCCCCAGACACCTGCTCGTAATCGGCGACCCGGGCGATCTCGCAATACGTGGGATCAGACCTAGCGGAACCTGCATCCGGTAGCACCACGGCTCTGCGTGTAGAGGCCTGTCGGATCACTGGCCGACTTGGTCGTTTCGATGTAGTAGTCGACTAACAGGATCTGTGTGTTCCCAATCTGATTCCCATTGCTGTCGAGCCAGGCGTAGATCTGAGCCACGAGGACGAAGAATGGCGTGCCGTTGATGCCGAAGGTCCGCTGGTCCTGCTGGGGAGCCAGCGCCCCGTAGCCGGCCGTCCGACCAGTGCCCGTAGTGGTAGCGGACTGAACAGGTGTTGCGTACCAAAGATGCCACTGCAGGCCGTCGTACGAATAGAGCACGGCAGACTGCGTCAGGAACGTGCCAGCGAAGCCATCCGACGACTTGATGCCGGCCGACATGGCTCCCGGTTGAACGGTGATCGTTTGTCGCTTGGTGATGAGGTCAACCTCACACGACACCGATCCGGTGCTGTGGTAGGTGGGGGCATAACCCTCGGCCGCCGCGACAGGCAGCGGCAGTGCCGCGCCCACAGCCAGGGCGGTGACGGTGAGCCCGGCGCCGGCCAGACTTCGCAGCCGCCCCAGCGAAGCCCGGGCGCGCGCATCTTGCTTCGCGATGACCGAGCCGGTTTGCACGTCCACTTCGAAGTGCTGGTTCATCTCATGGTGCCGCATCGCCGGTGCCTCCTTCGCTCCCAGACGCGTCAAGCGCGATCTGTGGGCCGGACGATGACGGTCACCGGCAACGGATCGGCTGCGGCGGGGCAACCAACGAGTCAAGCGCGCATATATCCAGGCCAGCGTCGGTCGCCCCTGCGGATCCGATAGATGCGGGCTGCAGCCTCCGGTCGCAGAAGCGGATGCGGTCCCTGGATGATCAGCCCATTTACCAGGCCATCCTGCGCCAGGCATGCGCCGAACCATCCCGAACGATGCCGTGATCGACACCTGTCGGCGAGGTAGACGTCGTCCCATTCGCGGGTCAATGGCTCCTCGACGAATGCCACAAACAGCGCGTCCCACGTCTTGGTCCAATAGAAAGGTCCGTAGACGAGACGCGCGGTCCTCGCATCGATCCTGACCCGTGGAATGGGGTCCGGCCACCCGCGCTCGAGGCGATACCGGTTCAATCTGAGGGCCGCGGGTCGGAGGAGCGGCCACAGATTGCGAACGCGCACCGCGCGGAGCGCGCCGTCGGCGTCGAGGTGGAGGCTGAGCTCGGCCCCGCTCGCATCCCGGGCGCGACACACAAAGAGACGTCGGGTCTGCGGGTGAGGTCCGAGCCCGGGCGCCACCACGGCGATGCGCCGGAGGTCGATGTCGGCCTCCACAGACCAGCGCGGGCCATCGTGCCTTCCGGGATGCGGCGGCTTCGCGACTGGCTCGATGGGCTCCAGGATCAGACCTCCCTGCCGGCGTCGGAGCTACTCGGCAACTGGCGCGTGCGCCAGGGTAATGGGCGCTTCGACCTCGAGGGTGCGAGCCGCGGACTCGACGCGAGGAAACTCGCCCCCGTGCATCGCTGCAACGGCAGGGGTCTTCAAGCGGACGCCCTGCGAATCAAGTGTCGTCACGCCAGGCGGAGGCTCCCGAGAACAAGGTGACCGCTTCACGATGCCGTCCTTCCAGGCTGGCAGCCGCTGCAAGTGTCTCCAGAGGCGAAGAAGCATCGCGGCTCGGGTCCCATTCTTCGAAGCGTGTCAACCGAAGTCGCGAGCCGCCGCATGACGGGTAACGGAGGTCGGGAGAGATAGCGCGAGCCCGCCTCGGGTCGAGTCGGGCTCGCGCGCTCGGCCAACACCCGCGATGGCGCTGGCTTGGAGTCTGCTACGGGGTCTCGTCAGTCGACAACCTTCAGCCGGAGTGATGGTTCCCTACGGCTGGCGAATGTGGGCGAAGACCTGGGCCGCGGACATGATCACGAGCGTGCCCGAGGTCAGGGCCGCGGTCACGAGCCGGCCGAGACGAGTGGTGAGAACTGTTCGCAGCATCGCTGCCTCCTCTACTGGACGCCTGCCATTGTGGGGCGGTTTGCCCAGTCTCGGCTGGGGAGACTGCATCTCGGCAACGCATTGGCAACTCGCCGGCGCGGTCCGGACTCGCGCTAGCACTGCACCCATTGTGAGTAGAAGCCCTGCCACTGGAGACTGTCACCGAGGTACACCGCCTGGTCCGCGATGTACCACTGACGCGGCTGGCCGACGAGTCGCCAGAGCGAGCTGACGACTACAGGACGGCCGGCCTCGTCATTCCATCCCGCGAGCCCAACCGACGAGCCGACCTGCCAGTCCCAACCCGACAGACCCCGGTCGGTGAATGTCCCGTTCCACGACCACAGCCGCGCGATGTAGAAATTGTACGATCCCGAGCGATCGGCAACGACATTCTGCGGAAGGAGCGCGTATAAGTCGGTTCGTCCGTCCCCCAGGTCACCAACACAGTCGAGCGAGATCGGGTTCGGGTTGACGGAGCTGCCCGCGAGTTGACCAGGTTCAAACGACGGAGCAGCCAGCGGCAGCGGGGCGTCACTGGGGATCGGGAGCGCGGCGATCGTCGATTCCGGGACTGGCGACGATGTCGTGGCCAAACTGCACGCGCTCACCCAGACAGCACACGAGACTGCAGCCATGGCGAGGATGGCGTCGTTACGGCGCGGTCCACGTCGAAGGAACTGCGCGAACCCAGACGAAGGCATTCTTCGACCCTCCACGGCGAACACCGGGCCACCGACGGCATCGCCTCGTGGCCGGCGACGAGCGCCGGTTCCACAGTATCGCAGCGCGAGGTCGCTTCGCTCGTCGACTGATCCCAATTCGTCGCGAGCGTCGTCGGAATCCGTTGTCAACCAACTCCGCGAAGTCCCAGGAGGCCGGTAGGTCACGCCGCGATGCGGAGTCGTGACCTACCGCCGCAACAGTTGCGCGGTGCTCTCGAGATCTGGCGGCCATCAGCCCCCTACGTTTCGTCGACGCACCCAACCCTCGGCGACTGGAGCCCGGAAGGATCCGTGTCAGTTCGCCTTGGCGCCCAGTGACGGCCAATAGGTCGACGCGTAGACCTGATCGCAGGACCCGAGGCTGTAGGACGAGTAGCCGACCAGGAACCAGTGCTCGCGCTGCCAGCCACTCCCATGGGCTTGTCGAGCGTACGGGGAGGTGCCGGCCTGATCGCCATTGTCCCGCATCCAAGCCCGGGCTTCTTCAAGGTCCCCGGCTGCAAGTCGCCCATGATTCGCGAGCCATCGGAAGTATGTGCCGGCATAGCAGTCGGCCTGGAGCTCGCGGCCTGCGAAGAGGCCCCAATGGGCGGCCCACTGCATCCAGTCGCCCTGGCAAATCGTCTGGATGTGATGGCTCCACTCGTGAGCGATCACCACGCCCGAACCCATGTCGCCATAGCGACTGATCAGGGCCTGATGCCAGTTGAGGTCGACATAGATCCTGTGATCAGTCGAGCAGTAATAGGAGTTGTTCAGGGAGGTCACGCCACACCCCGACATCGGTACGGTCTGCGGGTATCCCGCGCCGTCATACCAGACATAGGCGACGGGGGCCGTGTACGACCAGCCAGAGGATCGGAACGTAAGCCACCAGAAGTAGTTGAGGTCCGCGTTCAGGGCCTGGACGACGCCGGTTGGCGTCGTTTGGTTGGGCGACAGGGCACTTGCTGGGCTGGGCCCGAATACCAACGTGGCACTGAGTGCGAGTGGCATCGCGGTGAGGGTCACTCGGGTCAAGAATGTTCGGATCATCGCCGTCTCCTATCGCTTGGGGTCCGACAGCTGCGTCTCGGACCTGAAGCGATCGTCGGGCGAGGACAGTAAGAAACCATCGGGATCTCACCCAACCGTGAGTCGCGTGGGCTCCCCATTTCGGGCCTCCGAGCTCCCATGCGACCTCCGATTCGGCCCGCGGGGCTTCCGCTCTCGTTTCGTAGCCGTCACAATCGGAGGCGCGCCATTCCCGCGATCTACCTCAGGGCCAAGCAGATCGACGCGAGCCGGGCAAGCCCATTGATCGGGGGCATGGCACCCCGAGAGGGTGACGGCTCATATCGGGAGCCAATCCGCGTCGAAATTCGGAGACCTCCCGATGGCGACGCTCAATCACACGGGTACGGTCCACTCCTGGTCTCGATGTCGCGGCTCGAGCCCAGCCGCACGCACGCGGTAGCCAGCCGCGATCAGCGAGGCACGCGATGATGACGGAGCACCTGACGCCTGAGTCCCACGACGATGGATCCGCGATCGAGACGACCGACCTGCCGGAGTCGATTGACCTCTCGATCGACGGCCCCCAGCTCGTTTCTCCCGCCGACGCGATGGTTGATCTCCTCGGTCATGACCCACTGGCCACGACGACGGACGATCTGGGTCTCGGCGAAACCTTGCCTCCGGTCGATGGCGACGCCGCCTCAGGAGCGGAGACTCAGCTGATCGATCCGGTCATCCTCGCGCCGACCGGCGACCAGTCGGTCATCCCGCCGGGTCAGCCCGGTGGCGAGCCGCTGCCACCCCAGGTCATCCTCGCGCCGACCGGCGACCAGTCGGTCATCCCGCCGGGTCAGCCCGGTGGCGAGCCGCTGCCACCCCAGGACATCCTCGCGCCGACCGGCGACCAGTCGGTCATCCCGCCGGGTCAGCCCGGTGGCGAGCCGCTGCCACCCCAGGACATCCTCGCGCCGACCGGCGACCAGTCGGTCATCCCGCCGGGTCAGCCCGGTGGCGAGCCGCTGCCACCCCAGGACATCCTCGCGCCGACCGGCGACCAGTCGGTCATCCAGGTCGGTATGCCGGCTGAGATCCTGGAATCCGGACCGCCAATCACGTTGGAGGAGACCAACTCCCCGCCGGATGTCATGCCGCCCGACCAGTTGCCTCCGGAGGGTGTGCAGCCACCGTATGACCTCGTGCCGCCGCCGCCAGACGGTGCTGACACGACCATGCCACAGCCGGTCGGTTCAGAAACGCCGCCCGCCCCACCGGTACCAGATGACGATCCGCAGATCGACAGCTCGTCCCCGATCGAGACCGGTCCTGTCGACATGGCGCAGCCTGAGTCCAGCGCGCCGGTGGTCGTGGCAACTCCCGAGAACATGCCGACAGACTTTGGGCCATCTGACATCCTCGCGATGCCAGAGTCGCTGACGATCCCAGGCCTCGGGCCGTCAGATGCCCCGGCGCCGCCCTCCCTTCCCATCGCGCCGCGGACACACGAGGCGACTGCGCCCGCAGAACGGCCCGCGCCGGTTGACGACCTGACGCCGCCAGATGTGCCCGTGCAACCCAACATTCCCGACGTGCTGATCCCACCTGGACCGGGTGTCCACTCCCGTCAGGACTACAGCCCCGACGATCGGGACGTGCTGCGGACCACTGGCCAGCCGTTCGAACCGGGAGGAACGCATCAGGACTACAGCCCCGACGATCGGGACGTGCTGCGGACCACTGGCCAGCCGTTCGAACCGGGAGGAACGCATCAGGACTACAGCCCCGACGATCGGGACGTGCTGCGCAACCAAGCCAACTCAGACGTTCCCCAGCTACCCGTGGACGGACCAACAACGTTCCCAGACCTGAGCGTCCCGCTGAGCGATCCCTCGCTCGGCCTGTCGCCGCTGGACATTCCAGCGATCGATGGTCCGACCCATGTCGACAGCCCTTTGCATGGCGATCCAGGCGACGAATTGCGCTGGGCACAGGTCCAGAGCGAGAACGGCTACTGCGTTCCCGTATCGGTGGCGATGGTGGTCTCGGAGATCACTGGGGTGATTCATAACGAGCATGAGCTCGTCGACCGATCAATCGAAATGGGGATTCTCTATGGCGAACCCGGAAACTGGCTCGGAATGACAGCGGAGGGGGCTGTCGACCTGCTCCAAAGCTACGGAATTACCGCCGACGTGGAGTACGGATCCCTCGATACGCTCCGACAGTACCTCGACGAAGGCCGTGAGATCGTGCTGATGGTCGATGCGGACGAGATCTGGTACGGAGACGACGACGGACCGGGGGATGCCGGCATGGATCATGCTGTTGTTCTCACGGGCATCGACGATGACACCGGCGTCGCCTACCTGAATGACCCCGGCCAGCCGGACGGTCCCGGCTTCGAGGTTACCCTGTCGACCATCGACGACGCGTGGGCTGACGGGGGCCACCAGATGGTCGTCGCCGACGACCGGCCGCAGGGAGGCCCGGGACCGCTTGCCGAGGCCGAGCGAGTTCCCGCGGGGGCCGAGGTGCGCGAGCCTGGTGCCGAGCCCCGGGACCATGTTGAGGAGGCCGGATTCGTCCTCCTGCCAGTTGTGATCGCCGCAGACGTCCTGCGGCGAGTGACGCCTTGGGCACGACTCACCGACTCGGACCGGTAGCAGCAACAAGGCTGTCGGGTTCCCTCGGGAACCCGACACCGAACTCGTCATCCCAGTCTTCGACCAGGAGGAACCGCACGTGGACGAGCGCAAGCCGATCGATCTGTATGCCGACGCTTTGAGTGTTGCAGTCGGACCGTATGGCGTCACGGTTTCCCTGTTCCTGACCGAGCCGCCCAGGAGCGGCGCCCCGCAGCGAGCGGAGTTGGTCGGGCGCCTTCGGCTTTCGCCGGAGCTTGGCCGGTCACTCTCGGATGCACTGCGTGCCGGCTCGAATCCAGACCAGTCGCTGGAGCTCGGGCAGAGTGGTGAGTGAGATTGGGATCTACGTCGGTCGAGGATCGGGAGCATTCCCGATGTCCAGGGCCGTCCCGGATCCTAGGGTGAGACGATCGATCGGCAAGTGGATGTCGATCCCGCGGCAATCGGAGAATGACGAACCATGACTGATCCCTACGGCTGGGAGGCATCGACAGACGCTTCCGATGAGACGTCCTACGACGATGCAGACGGTGTGGATGCTGGTCAGGACGCCTGGCTAGGCGCCGAGCAAGCAGGCGCGGTCGATCAGGGCGCCTTCGACGCGTCCGGTGCAGACCTCGAGGCTCAGCTCGCGGAGCTCTCGACGAGCATCGACGCCCTTTCGCAGGCTGTCGATGCACTCGATGCGGCCTTGACGCAGACACCCGATGTCACCGACCAGGCGGATGCGCCCATGGTCGACCCCCTTGTCTACGTCGACGCCCCGGATAGTGGCGTCGACCCGGTCGCAGTCCAGCCAGAGGACACCTCCTGGGTCGCGACGGATAGCGGGGTCATCCAGGTGGGGGCGACGGACAACTGCAATTGCATGGACGTCGGCTTGCCTCCGGTTGATACCACGCCGGTCTGGGACACTGCCCCGGTCGAGCCCCAGACCTCCGACGTCGGCGTGATCACGATCGGCGGCTACGATCCGCTCGGCGGCATCACGCCGGTCGAGCCCCAGACCTCCGACGTCGGCGTGATCACGATCGGCGGCTACGATCCGCTCGGCGGCATCACGCCGGTCGAGCCCCAGACCTCCGACGTCGGCGTGATCACGATCGGCGGCTACGATCCGCTCGGCGGCATCACGCCGGTCGACCCCCAGACCTCCGACGTCGGCGTGATCACGATCGGCGGCTACGATCCGCTCGGCGGCATCACGCCGGTCGAGCCCCAGACCTCCGACGTCGGCGTGATCACGATCGGCGGCTACGATCCGCTCGGCGGCATCACGCCGGTCGAGCCCCAGACCTCCGACGTCGGCGTGATCACGATCGGCGGCTACGATCCGCTCGGCGGCATCACGCCGGTCGACCCCCAGACCTCCGACGTCGGCGTGATCACGATCGGCGGCTACGACTTGCCGGAGTCAGGTTCCTTTGCGGATGCCTACCTGCAGCTGGTTCAGGTCGGCGCCGACATGCACCAGCGAGCCCAGGACGAACTCAACCAGATGATGTTGAACCCGGTCTCGAACGTCGGCTACTACGACCCGACATCGGTCACCACCCTGTTCAACCTCCAGAAGAGCCTCGACGACCAGGTTCGGCTCCAGATCCTGCCGTCCTACACGTCCGAGTACGACTCCGGTCTCGTCTACTCGCCCGGCGAATGGATGGATAAGTACGACATGTCGATCTATTGAGAGGCTGCCCAACCGGTCTTCGCGATCGTCAGACGCGATAATCCGCGCGATGGCCGGTCGAATTGCAAGCCCCATTCTGGTCGGCCGCCTGGCGGAGCTCGGACGTCTACGCGGCGCACTTGACGAGGCGGTCGAAGGCAGCGCGGTCACGATCCTCGTAGGTGGTGAGGCGGGCGTCGGGAAGAGTCGCCTCGTGGACGCCTTCGCGGCGGCCCTCCCGGCGGGCGAGGCTTTGATCCTCTCGGGCGCGTGCCTCGAGCTCGGCGACGGCGGCCTGCCTTATGCGCCCCTCACCCAGGCGATCCGCGAGCTCAGACACGAAATCGGCCAGGAAGCCTTCGGGTCACTGATCGGGCCAGCGCGAGCCGAGCTCAGCAGGCTGGTCCCGGAAATCGGCGACGGGCCAGGACCCGTCGTCGAGTCGAGCGCGACATCCACGGCGCGCCTGTTCGAGCTCACGCTCGGGTTCGTCGAGCGGCTCGCCGCGACGACCCCACTCATCTTCGTCCTGGAGGACCTGCACTGGGCAGATCCGGCCACCCGAGACTTCCTCCGCTTCCTCGTCCGGAACGCAGACCGCCAGCGCCTGCTCATCGTAGGCACGTATCGGACCGACGCTCTCCACCGACGCCACCCGCTGCTGCCTCTGCTCGCTGAACTCGAGCGGACCAGCCGCGTCCAGCGACTTGACCTCCAGCCATTGACACGTGTCGAAGTGGGCGATCTGGTCGTCGGAATTCTCGGCCGTCCCGCCGACCGAACAATGGTCGAGTCGATCGCCAACCGTTCCGCCGGCAACGCCTTCTACGTCGAGGAGCTGGTCGCCGGCTGGCTCGGCGGTGGCGGCATGCCGAACTCGTTGCGCGACGTTGTCCTGACGCGATTCGAGGAGCTCGAGCCCGTGACCCAGGATGTCCTGAGGGCGGCGGCCGTCATCGGGCCGCGATTCGACGAGTCCGTCCTTCAAAGCGTCACCGGCCACGATGTCACGGACCTCGAGACGGCACTCCGCTCGGCAGTGAACCACCAACTCATCGAGCCCGTACCTGACGCACCGGCGCCCGCCTACCGGTTTCGTCACGCCCTGACCCAGGAGGTGGTCGAGGCGGACCAGCTTCCCGGGGAGCGCGCTCGGCGTCATGCCGCCGCCGCCCGCGCGCTGACGGGCCCAGATGCGGGGGGCGTGGGTCCCCTCGACGTCGCGGCGGCCGTCTCGATCGCGAGACATTGGCACGCGGCACACGATCAACCGCGCTCCCTCAAGGCAGCCGTTGCAGCAGGTCGAGCCGCCGCCCGGGCATACGCCTTCGCCGAGGCCGCGGCCCAGTTCGATGTCGCCCTCCTGGTGTGGGACCAAGTCCCAGACGCGGAGGCGGTCGCCGGGGCTGACAGGATCGATGTGACCCGGGAGGCGGCGGACGCAGCATGGCTCGCCGGCGATGGGCGCGCGGCGGTCTCACGCATACGGAGTGCAATTGACCTGATTGATTCGGAGGTTGATCCGGTTACGGCCGGCTTGCTGCAGGAGCGCCTGGGGCAATACCTCTGGGACGCCGGGGACGACGCTGCGGCACGCGCGGCGTACGAGACAGCCGCCTGGCTCCTGCCGACCGATCCCCCGAGTGAGGGCCTTGCGCGCGTTCGTGCAGCGCGAGGCCAGATGCTCATGCTCGCGGGCCACTACAACGACTCGATCTCCGCGTGTCAGGGCGCCATCGAAATCGCGAACTCGGTCGGCGCGCGTGCGGTCGAAGGGCATGCGCGCTGCACCCTCGGGGTGGACCTCGCCTACGAGGGCCGCATCGAAGACGGGATTTCGGAGCTCAACGTCGCCCGCCAGATCGCCGAGTCATTGATCCGACCCGACGACCTAGGCCGGGCTCTGCTCAATATCGGGCTGGTCCTCTGGCACGCCGGGCAGCTCGAGGCATCGACGCAGGCGTCCCTCGCGGGTCGCGAGGCGGTTCGCCATCTCGGGCTGGATCGAACGCTTGGCCGCTCGATGGTCACGAACGCGGCGATCACCCGTCTCTATCAGGGACGATGGTCGGAGGCCGCCCAACTCATCGATGAGGCCCTTGAAAAGGGTGCCGAGGACCTCGTCGGGATCCATCTCTTGCTCACCCGGGCGCAGCTCGCGGTCGGCCGCGGTGATTGGCCCACCGCTGAGGCTGATCTCGTCTCCGTCGATCGGCTGGCCCAACCCGTCGCGAACAGCCAGCTGATCGGGGACGTTCATGCCGTCAAGGCGGAGCTGGCGATCTGGCGCGGCAGACTCGACGATGCTCGCGCAGAGGTGGCACGCGGCCTTGAACTGCTCGGAGACACCGAAGATGCCCTACTTCGGTCTCGTCTCGGGTCACTCGGGATTCGGGCCGAAGCGGATCGCGCCGAGTTGGCACGGGCCCGGCGCATCGAGGCCGAAGCCGCCACCGCGGCCGACGTTGCAACGCGGCTGCTCGATCTGACCCGACAGGCAGTGCGCGGCGATACACCCTCCGACGGCTCATTCGGCAGCCGGCTGCCCGGCGCGTATCTCCAACTCTGCGAAGCCGAGAGCTCACGCCTGGCCGGCAGCTCCGACCCCCAGCGCTGGTCCGCGGCGGCGGAGGCGTGGGATGCGTTGCAGGTCCCCTACCCAGCAGCCTATGCACGCTGGCGCGAGGCGGAGGCGCGGCTCGGTCGGGGCGGTTCGAAGCTCGAGGCCCAGGAACTGCTGCGGGGGGTCTGGGCGCTCTGCGGCACGCTCGCAGCCGAGCCGTTGCGCCGCGAGGTGGAGGCCCTGGCTCGTCGGGCCCGGCTCGATCTGTCGCCTGACGAGGCGCCCGGGACCGAAGCGCCGCAGGCTCGACCGGAGGTCACGGCACTTGGGTTGACGAGCCGCGAACTGGAGGTGCTGGCTCTCGTAGCAGCCGGACGCACGAACCGCCGGATCGCGGAATCGCTGTTCATCACCGAGAAGACGGCGGGCGCCCATGTTTCAAACATCCTCGGGAAGCTTGGCGTCGCCGGACGCGTCGAGGCAGCGGGCATCGCCCACCGTCTGGGCATCGTCGATGAGCAGACGTCGCAGGGCGATTGATCCCCATTACGGCCGGCCGTCGCATCGTGTACCACGCGCTCAGGGTTCCGAGGTGGACGTCGAGGATGGGATCAAGTCGACGGTCACGGTGTGCTCGACGCCGGCCGCAGGCGGCGGTCCACGAGATGCGAACGTAACCGGGTCGACGGTCCCGCGAGCCGGTCCGACCGCCATTCCCGGCGGCCGTTATTGGCGCGGCCGGTACGCTCGAGCCCGAGACGGCTGCAAGAAGACGGCCTCGGTCAGCCGGGGCCCGTGAGAGGGGTTCGAGCTCGGACGGCGAGCGGACTCCGGCAGCCGCGGCTCGGGCTCGGCCCGGGGGCCCGCCGAGTCCGAGGTCCCGAAGTCGATCGCGAGGGCCCCGGCCGTCGTCCTCATTCGGGCCGGCGACGGCGAGGATGGGCCGGCCATCGGGGTACGGTGCCTCTTACGGCGGCGGGATGTTCTGGACGTAGCAGATGGCCTGCACGGTTGGGTTGTGACCGTCCGAGAAGTTGAAGTAGAACGAGTCTGTCGGCTGGGCGAAGCCCGCCTTGGCGATCCAGTGCGCAACCTGCTTTCCGTTATATGTGTCTTTGAAGATCGTGTTCCCCCAGTAGGTCGCGCTGACGCTAACCAGCGTGATCGGATCTCCGTCGGGATCGGCGACCAGGTCCAGGACGAAGATGTAGCAGTCGCGCGTGGAGGCGCAGTACGCGCTGACATCGAACGTAACGTATCCGGACGTGTTGTTCACGTACGGTGGACGATTCACAGGGGTCGGCGCTGGCGTCGGCGGCGCTGGCGTCGGCGGCGCTGGCGTCGCGGGCTTCGGCGTCGCGGGCTTCGGCGTCGCGGGCTTCGGCGTCGCGGGCTTCGGCGTCGCGGGCTTCGGCGTCGCGGGCTTCGGCGTCGCGGGGGCTTGTGTCGGCGGCACGGCCACGCTGATCGTGACGTTCGACGTCGGGCAGGACGACGTCAGCTCCGAGCCACAGAGGGCGTGATCCGTGGCCTGGATGCCAGACGCGGCCGGGCCGACGGTCGTCGAGAAGCCGATGGTCAGCGCCCCGAGGAGGCTGTCGTACGTCCAGGTCAGCGTCCGGCCGTCGGCCGAGACCACGGCCGACGTCGCGGCCGGGGAGGAGGTCTGTGATCCGGCGACAAGGGTCAGGCCATCGGCGAGGTGCTCGGTGAGGACGGCGTCGGTCAGCGGCCGCCCAGTTACGGAGATGTCGACGACGAAGCCGACCTGCTGGCCGCGACTGACGATCCCGTCGGCGTCATCGACTGCGGCGCTCACGCTCACCGACAGGGTCCCGGGCGATGCCGTCGCCAGTGGCGTCCCCGTCGCGACCGCGGTGTCGCTGCTCGACGATGGGCTGACCGACAGGTCCGGGCTGGCGTCCGGTCCGCCGAGGAGGTAGCGAGCGCCGAGGGCACCGGCGGCGATGACCAGGACCAGTCCCGCGGCAAGCAGCGGGGCGAGGACCGATGGCCGGCGTCGGCGGCCCGCGGAGCCCGTCGGACCGCCACCGCCGGCAGGCGCCGTTGGCGGGGCCGGGGGGGCCGACCCCGAGGCAATCGTGGCAGTCGCAACCTCGGCCAGTAGGGCCGGCGCGAGTGGCTCGGTCTCGGCCAGTGGGGTGGGATCGGGCGCGAGGGCCTCGGGCTCGGCCGGTGGAGCGATGACGATCGGCGGGACGGGGACCTCGACCGACCCGGCCGGCGCGGACAGGGCGGCGGCCTGGCGGGCGGCGCCGAGCGAGACGACGGCCTTCGGGTCGTCCCACGTCTCGGGCAACCGGTCGAACGTCTCGGACAGCAGGCGACTGACGAGCGGCAGCCGGCTCGAGCCACCGACGAGGTAGATCGCCGCGAGGTCGCCCGGCCCGAGGCCGG
This sequence comes from uncultured Chloroflexia bacterium, assembly GCA_963719145.1. Classification (GTDB taxonomy): domain Bacteria; phylum Chloroflexota; class Limnocylindria; order Limnocylindrales; family CSP1-4; genus UBA5189. The sequence continues at coordinate 721,590 of CAVRAX010000001.1, read as the reverse complement.
CGGCCCGGATCGTCTCGGCCAACTCGACCATCGTCTGGCGGAGATCGAACCGGATGAGGTCCTCGAGCTCGCCCCGGGTGACCCGGAGCTGCTGGTCGACCGGCAGCGGGATCGCCAGGGAGTAGGCGTTGTCGCGCGACAGGGCCTCCTTGGCGTCGCGAGCCTGGCCCCTAAGGGCCGCCCGAGCCTGGCGCCAGCGCCGGTCGGTCGAGCGCTGGAGCTGGTCCCAGGCGGCCGGGTCGAGCTGCTCGCCGAGATAGCGGAACAGCCGGTCGTCGAACGCCTCACCGCCGAGATCCTCCTCCCCGCCGGGCGGGCCGGCGAGCTCGTAGCCGATCTCGGTCCGACGGAGAACCGCGGTGTCGAAGGTGCCACCACCGAGGTCGTACACGGCGACGTACTGGCCGGCCGTGAGGTGGGCCTCGCCGAAGTAGCGGGCGGCGGCGACCGGCTCGGCGGTGAGGACCGGGTCGCGGATCCCGGCCAGTCGGGCGGCCTCAACAAGGGCCTCGGTCCGGGCGGCGGCCCAGCGCGCAGGGTGGGTCAGGACGACCGCGGCTGGCTCGGTCCCGCCGCGTCGGCGGCGAGCCTCGGCGAGGACGACCCCGAGGATCCGGGCGACGGCCTCGACCGGCCGGACGACGGCGCCGTCGACGAGGAGCGGCCGGGGCACCCCGAGATACCGCTTTGGGGCCCGCTCGACCCGACCCGGGAAGAGCGGCGCCTGCTGGACCGCCGACTGGCCGACGACGATCTCCCCGTCCTCGCCGAGCAGGATCAGTGACGGCATCCGGGGCTGGCCGTCGATCTCGAGGACATCGACCCGGTCGCCGGCCGCGATGGCGGCCGCCGTGTACGAGGTCCCGAAGTCGATCCCGAGGGCCCAGGCCGTCGTCTTCATCGGGCTGGCGGCGGCGAGGACGGGCTGGCCATCGGGAACGGTGCCGGGCGAGGGCGACCGACCCCGCGCTGGTCCTGGATTTGGGATCGGAGCGCTGCGAGCTCCTCCAATCGGCGGGTGGCCTCAGAGCGTGTTCGGACCCGCGTCGCACGGTCGGCACTCATTGCCTGCTGCCCTCGCTCAACCGCCTCCCGCAGCTCTCGGGTCCGAGCCTCGACCTGCTCGCGGAGATCGCTCTCGATCGCCCGGCGACACTCGACGAGCCGCTTCTGGAGGCCTATCTGGAGTTCCGTTCGTGCATCGCCGATCGCGGTTCGGACGAGCTCGCGAGCCTGCTGGCGGGCCTGGGACCGTGACGCGGCGCGTCGGCCGATCAGAGCCGTGACTGTGCCCGCCGCGAGCGAGGCAACGGCAAGCGGCGCGGCAATCGGAACGCTGACGAGGCCGACCGCCGTCGCGAGGCTCCCGAGCGTCCCGGTGATTCCACTACCCATGAGGAACGGATAGTAGGTGGCGCGGAAGGTCGCGTACAGACCGCCGTCCGACGGCGTCGGTCCACCCCTCGAGGCCTTGATCTCGGGCGCCGTCAAGGCCTCGACAGAGACGGCCATCTCTGCGGCCAGGGCCTGCCCGACGTTCGCCACGACCTCGACCAGCTGCTCTTCGAGGCTCGTGGTCAAGTCGCGACTCAGGTCGAGCAGTGCCGCTCGGACCGACTCGCCAAGTGCCTCCGGCGGATCGGCCGGGCGCTCGGTGATCTGTGCCTCGAATTCGGCGTGAAAGATCAGCAGTCGCGTTGGCCAGCTGGCCGCCGATCTGGATCCGAACGATCTCGAACGCGTCGCTCAGTCGGGTGAGTGCCGTCGATGCTGCCCTGACGTATTCCTGGAGGCGCGCCTGGTTCGCCTCGAACGCGGCCTGCGCCTCGGGCGTTCCCTCCGACATCGCGATGATCGCCTGGTGCGGCAGCTCAAGACTGGCAATGACCGTCTCGGCAGTCCGGAGGAGGTTCGCGAGGCGAAGGGCCTGGGTTCGGCCAAGAACCGAGTTCCCGAGCTGCCCGACGACACCTTCGAATCCGCTCTCGGCCGCGAGCTCGCGACTGAGCTCAGGGTCTCCCTCGGCGGCGAGACGATCCGCTCGGGTCTTCAACCGGCTGCTTACGGCCAGAATCGGGCTCTCGCCGTAGGCGGGGATCCTCCTGCGGAGAATGTCGCGGTCTTCGTCCACGATCGTCCGCCAGCCTGGATAGGCGTCGGTCTTGGTGAGAACCACTGCGACGGACTCGACGCGCTCCGCGGTGCGCTCGAGGAAGTCCACTTCGGGGGCGCTCAACGGGGCGGCCGCGGCCGTGACGAAGAGGAGGGCATCGGCCCAGGCCAGCGCGGCAAGCGTTGCCTGCGCATGGACGGACGCGAGCCCACCGACACCGGGGGTATCGACGATCACGAGGCCCTTGGCCAGCAGGGGGTGGTTCAGGCCAATCTCGACGGCTTGAACGCGATGGAGGTTGCTGGGGTTGTCACGCTCCGTGACCCACTCGCGAATCCTCTCGAGGACGGTCTCCTGGCTGGCGTCGCCGCCTTCCTGGTGCACGCGGACCACGACGGTTGGGCTGAACCGGACCACCACGTGGACGCTCGTCGAGGTCAGGTCGCCCACAGGTAGCAAGTCTGGATAGCCAAGGAGCGCGTTGATGAACGAGCTCTTCCCGCGCTGCGTCTCGCCGGCCACAACGAGCGTCGTTCCGCGCGCACTCCAGCGGCCAGCCTCGGCCCGGAGGCGCTCCTCGAGGTCCTGCCGTCCGTTGGACCGCGCCGTCCGGGCGATGTCAGTGACGAGGGCCTGAACGGCCGAGACGGCGTCCGTCGGGCTGCGGCCAGGACTCGCCGAGGACTGGCTGGCCATCAGCTCGACACCTCGCTGCCACGGGCGCTGGCCGAGGCCTCGACCCAGACAAGCTCGTACGACTGGGCGACGACATCGGCGACGCGCGAGGCCACGGTGTTGGCCTGGCCGTCGTTGACGAATGCGCGCCACCGGCCGGCTCCCGACGCCGCCGCTTCGACGACGTCCACGTCCGTCGCCGCCGGCGGCAGGCCGACCCGCGAGCGGACAGCCTGTCCAGACGACAGGCGCCGCAGTTCAGCCTCCAGAGCGTCGGGGATGTCGCCGGCGGTGGCTTCCAGGCATAGCTGGAGGGCGCGAAGTTCCGCGAGGACATGCATCTCGGGCTGAATCCGAAGGGCCTCGATGGCGTTGCGGAGCTCCGACAGCGGGGCCTGGAGTTCCGGTTGGCCCGGTTGATACGAGATTCGCTCGAGCGCGAGCAGGGCACGGTCCGCCTTCAGGGCATCGGCTCTCGACGTGAACGTCGCCTCGAGGAGGCCCTGAAGTCGGTCCATCCCGGAGAGCTCGTTCAGGTGTGACGCGAGCCCCGTGCCGTCACGCATTCCGCTCTCGGCTGCTTCGACAGCGCGGCTGACGCCGTACGTTCCAATGAGGTCAAGCAGGCGGGCTCGAGCCTCGGCATCGACGGGGACATCGGCCGACCGGAAGCGATCGGCCGAGATCAGCAGTCGTTCTCTCACGCCCGGCTCGAGCTCGGCAATCGCGATCACCGTCCGGGCGTCCGCTTCGGTAAACGCCCCGGTGCCGGCGCTCTCGGCGAGGAGTCCGACAACGGGAACGACGGTTGAAACGATCGATCGAAGGGCCGACGCCTGCGCGGCCGCAAGGGTATCGGCAAGGACCGAGACATCGCCTCCGTCGCCAAGCAGATCGACCTTGCTCAGAACGCCGATGGTGTTTGTGGCGCTTGCTCTCGGGCCTCCCCCGGTGCGCCGGATCGCCGTAAGCGCGTCGGCGTCCTCGCGTGTCGCTCCCTGGGCGATGAGGAAGAGGACGGCGTCCGCGTCCGAGACAGCGTCGCGCGAGGCGGCGTCGATCGCGAGCAGCTCGCGCGTCGCCGCGCTGTACTCGATGTTGGCCGAAGCCAGGCCCGGCGTATCGATGATCGACGTCGACCTCAGTGCGTCGATCGAGAGCGTGACCACGACCCGGGCGATCGACGTCGGGTCCGCGCCAAGGCTTTCCGGCAACGCGTAGTCGGTCCCGAGCGCGAGCTCCCAGGCCTGACCGTCGCGGGGCTCGACCGTGACTCGCTCTGGATAGCCATAGCGATACCAAGTCACCACCTTGGTGCATTCACCGACACCGGTCGGCGCGATGCGTTCGCGGACGAGGGCGTTCACAAGCGTCGACTTTCCGGCCTTGGCTCTGCCGGCGACGGCCAGCCGAAGTGGCTCGAGCAGCCCGTCGCGGATACGGCCAATGGCGTCGCGTGTGCTTCCGTCCGGCAGGCCTGCCAAGCCGACGTCGCAGACGTCGAGTACGAGCGCGACGAGTCGCCCGACCGCCATCAACCCGCCTCCCCATGGCCCGGCAGGATGCACCGGGAGCCCGGACCGACGGATTCCGCGGCGGCCATTCCGCCGACACCGGGCCCGCTCCACTGTCCCCCGGCGTGCCGGGGCGCCCCATTATGCGACGCTCGTTCGAGCGATCGCGGCCTGATTACCGCCGAGCCCGAGGGTCGGACATTCAGGGCTGGCACCACGCTTGGCCAATTCATGTTTCGAGTCTGCCCCACGCAGCACGACGGCGCCTCGGCGAGGCGACTGCCCCATGGTCAAGCCCCGGTGCGTCACACGCATCGGGCGATGTCCTCGTTCTTGTCAGCACCCGCACCCTGTCTTCCGTGCCGGGGAGAGCAGTCCCGGCGTTCGCCAGGCCTGTCGGCCGTCGCCGGCTCGGGTCGCGACAGCGCCGTTCTGGGACCGATGTATGGCGCGCCTAGCCGGCAGCCTCGCCTGCAGCGCTGAGTCGTCCGCGATCGTCGGCACCTCAGGAAGAGCGGTCAGGTATCGACCTTGTCGGCAAACGGGGAGTCTTCCCGATGCCCGCACCCGAGCCGTCTCGTACGTTCGACTGGCCCCCGGCACGGCCCCGGGAGGACCGGCAAGAACGACCGGTTTCACCTCGTAGGCAGAGAGGAGCGCGAAGTCATGGGCCGCTACGAACGGAGCATCCAGTTCGAGCGATTGATCGAGCTACGGGCCGCATACCAGACGCTCGGAGCCGCTGACCGATTCGTCGCCATCTCGATCGCCGACGCCGTCGCCCTCGCGCAGCAGGCGCTGTCGGAGTCGCGGGCCCGCGAAGCCGCGTCGACGAACCACGCGACGCCCGTGCCCGATGCGACCGACCCCCAAGGCTAGATCTGGGACAGCACGGCGGGACAAACAAATACGGCCAACCCGAGCGCCACCCGAACGACGGGCGCGAGGCGCGTTGGCCCGCGGGCGGCGAGGGGCGCTCAGTCTCGGAGGCGGCGTCCCTCGAAGGCCTCGATCGCGGCGACGAGCGAGGCCGGGACGGGAATCGGGTGCTCGGTCTCGTAGTCGTACGTCACGAGGACGGAGTCGGCGACCGCGATGAGCCGGGCAGGGGCGTGGCGGCTGTCGGGCGCGGTCAGGCGATGGACCATCGTGAAGCTCGTCCGGCCGATCCGGTCGACCCGGGTCTCGACGGTCAGCGTCTCCGGGTAGAACGCCGGGTTCCGGTACGTGATCCGGATCTCGGCCAGGATCATGCCCTCGGCCGCGCCGTGCGTGGCCAGCGGCAGCGGTGCCCCGGACACCTGCTCGTAATAGGCGACCCGGGCGATCTCGCAATAGGTCAGGTAGGACGCGTTGTTGACGTGGCCCATCGCGTCGGTGTCGGAGAAGCGCACCTCCACCGGGTGCGCGTGGGCGAAGTCGCCGGGCACGTCGCGGGGATCGGCCGGGACGGCGACGCGCGCGCGGGCCGGTGGCTGGGTGGGCACGCGTCGGAGTGTACCGGCCGCGATCGGTCGTGCGAGGATCTGTCGATGACGGCAAAGACCAACCAACGGGCCGGACCGGGCCGCCCCGGGTCCGGAGCGGATGCCGCGCCCGGAACCCAAGGGCCCTCGACGATCGTGGCCACGACGATCGCCGGACCAGCAGGGCCGGTGCACCTCGCCGTGACCGGCGTTGGTGTCCTGGCCCTGGAGCTCACCACATCACGAGAGGCATTCGTCGCCGGCCTCGCCCGCCGAAGACCGGGTCAACCGGTCACCTGGATCGAGGACCCGGCCGCGGCGGCCCCGTCCGTCGGCGCGGTCGTGCGTGCCCTCGAGGGCGCCCTCGGTGGCGAGCCGGCCGCCCTGGAGAGACTGTCCAAGCTGCCGCTCGACCTGGCCGACCGACCGGCCTGGGACCGGGCGGTGCTCGACGCCGTCCGGGCCATTCCGCGGGGCGAGGTCCGGAGCTACGGGCAGGTCGCCCGTGCCATCGGCCGGCCGGGTGCGGCCCGCGCGGTGGGCGGGGCGGTCGGGCGCAATCCCGTCGCGGTGCTCGTCCCGTGCCACCGGGTGGTCGCCGGTGACGGCACGCTCGGCGGTTACGGCGGCGGCTGGTGGGGCGATCATGAGCGCCTCCTCGAGCTCAAGGCGGCGCTGCTCGAGCGTGAGGGCATCACCCTCCCGAGGAGCCGAGTCGTCGCGCGGAGATAGACGAGCGAGTGTCGTCCACCTGACAACGTGCTCGTCGGCCATCCGCTTCCATCGCCGGTGCCCGCGCGAGTACGATCAGCCCGGTCAACGAATCATCGATCATAGGTTCCGCCGCGATGACGGAAGCAGGAGGCGTCCTGATGAACAAGAAGGTCGGACCCGGCGAGAGTCTTCTCCGGAACCCGGGGCCAGGTGAGCAGCAGTCCGGCACCGACGGCGACGAGCTCGACGTCGAGGGCCACACGATCGGCGACGTTCTGACCCGGCCGATCGACGGCCTGACCGGCCAGCCGAAGACCGGCCATGACGGCCTCGTGCGAATGCCGGGCACCGGCGGCGAGGACATCCCCGACTTCGGGCCGGACGGGACACACCGGAGGTAATCCGGAGCCGGGATCTCGGCCCGGCGGACGAGTCCGCCCGCAGCCTTGGATGGCGTCGCTACGGCGGCGCCATCGGCACACCCGGCCTGCGTTCAGGGTCGGGCTTCGGCCGGGTCGTTCGCGGTGGCCGCGAGCAGTGCCTTCGTCTCAAATGGGCTGATTCCCGGGTGCTGCGCCCGGATGAGCGTCGCGATTCCGGTGATGTGGGGGGCGGCGAAGCTGTTCCCGGTCACCCGCATGCGGCCGCCGTCGCGCCAGGCGACGTCGACATCGAGTCCGCAGGCACCGAACTCCACCGGCGGGCTCGGGTTGTAGAACCAGACGCTCGGGTCGCGCAGGTCGTGGGCGGCGACCGAGACAACGGCGGCGAAGAGCGACGGATAGGACGGCCCGGGGACGTTGTTGGCCGCGGAGACGAGCAGGACGTTCGCGAAGTAGGCCCGATCCGCGAGGGCGTGGAAGTCCGCGTAGAGGGCCTCGCTCTTCGACGACAGGCTCAGGTTGACGACCGACACGCCGGCTTCGATGGCCCACTCCAGGGCTGCCAGGAACGCCAGGCCCTTCGCCCGGTTGTCGGGACCCAGGACCCGGATCGAGATGAGGTCGGCGCCGGGGGCGATCCCGTGGATGATCCCCGCCGCCGCCGTCCCGTGGCCGACGACGTCGGCCGGGGAGTCGGGCTGGATCGAGACCTCGTCACCGGCGAGCTCGACGCGCACGCTCTCGACGAGCCGGCCACCAACACCCGGGTGAGAGCCCTCCACGCCGGAGTCGACGATGGCCACACGGGCGCCGCTGCCGTCCGTGTCGCCGAAGGCCTCGAGGCGCGAGATCGTCCCGAACGGCCGAGCACGATCCAGGCGTGCCCGCACCGGCCCGGCGAACGGCTCGCTCCAGGCGGGCAGGGCGGCCTGTGGGCCCGTCATGGCCGCCCGCCCCGCTGCCGGCGGGCGGTCGTTACGAGCGACCGCCGGGCCAGCGCCCCGAGGATGTCGCGCACCAGGCCGAGCTGGGCGGGATCCGCGTCGCGAACCAGGGCGACCGCGTCGGCAAGCGCCCAGACATCATCGCCGGCATCGCCGGCATCACGGCCGGCCAGGTCGGCCGTGGCCGCGCTGACCAGCGCGGCGGCCTGATCGGGCGAGAGGCTGGCCTCGCGATCGAGCGCCTCGATGGCGGCGGCGAGCAACGTGGCCGCGTCGCGATCGAGCCGGGTTGCGCGGATCGCGACCGTCGCCTGGCGGGCGAAGACGGCGGCCGTGTCGAGGTCGCGCAGGTCGAACGGCTCGCCGTCGCGTCGATCGAGGACCTCGAGCACGCCGAGCGTGCCCGAGTCGTCGCCCAGAGGCACCGCGATCAGCGAGCGGGGCACGTACCCGGTCTGGCGGGCGGCCTCCCGGCCGAACCGCGGGTCGGTGGCGGCGTCCCCGAGTGCGAGCGGCTGGCCGGTCGAGAAGACGTAGCCGGCCACGCCCTCGCCCGGGTCGATGTCCAGGCCGATGACCCCGGCGCCACGCTCTCCGGCCGCCACCCGGAACACGAGCCGACCCGTGGCCTGATCGAGCAGCGCGATCGACGCCGCCTCCGCCCGGATGAGGGCCGCCGCCGCCTCGACGACCGAACGGAGGACCGCATCCCCGGCCGACGACTCGAGACGGGCCGCCGCCCCGACGCGACGGGCGACCTCGCGGAGGACCGCGAGTGCGGCAGCCGCCGGCGCGTCCGGGTCCCCGTCGGCGCCGGGCGCGCGGCCGCTCATCGACGGATCGATCGCTCGAGGGCGGCCCGGTCGGGAATGATGAGCACGTCTCGCTCGAGGCGGATGAGGCCCCGGGCGACGAGATCGGCCAGCAGGCGATTCACGGACTGCCGCGAGCCGCCGATCATCCCGGCCAGCTCGGCCTGGGTGTACGGCCAGGGCAGGCGCGACGACCCGTCGGGCTCGGCCGGGACGGCCTCTGCCTCACGCAGGATGCGACGGCTGAGACGACCCGGCAGGTCGAGGAAGTGGAGGTCCTGGACGTGGGCCGTGATGGCGCGGATCTCGTCGGCAAGCGACGACAGGAGGGCCCGACGCAGCGACTGGTCCTCGTCGATGAGCTCGAGGAACTTGTCGCGGCGCAGGACGAGGGTCTCGGTCGGCCCGATGGCGATGGCCGTCGCCGAGCGCGGGGCGTCATCGAACAGGGCGAGCTCGCCGAAGAAGTCGCCCGGGGCGAGGGTCGCGATGATCGCCGGTTCCTCGTCCTCGGCCGAGGGCAGGACGATCTTCACCGCGCCGGCGGCCACGACGTGGAGAGCGTCGCCCGGATCGTCCTGGTGGAAGATCGTCTCGCCATTGCGGAAGCGACGAGCCCGCAGCGACGCGGCCAACGGCGCCAGGCGCTCCTCGTCGAGGCGCGCGAAGAGGCGGCAGCGCCGGAGCGCCTCGAGACCGACTGATTGCCGGGGACCGAAGGCCATCCCTCCTCCATGCCGCGTCGCCGGTGCGCGACGTACCCGCATCGTAGCCGAGCGAGGCGCCGCTAGACTCCACTCATGCAGGCGCTCGAGTGTCCCGCGTGCGGCGAGCAGAACCCGGCGAACGCCCGGCACTGTGGAATGTGCCGGACCCTCGTCGCCAACGAGACCGCGGCCGGCGACGGGGGCAAGCTCGTCACCATCGTCACGTCCGACCTCAAGGGCTCGACGGCGCTCGGGGAGAAGCTCGACCCGGAGTCGCTCCGCGAGGTCCTCAACCGCTACTTCGCGGTCATGCGCAGCGTGTTCGAATCTCACGGCGGAAGCATCGAGAAGATCATCGGCGACGCGATCGTCGCGGTCTTCGGCCTGCCCTTCCGGCACGACGACGACCCGATCCGGGCCGTCGAGGCCGCCGCCGAGAGCCAGCGCGCCCTGGCGACCCTCAACGAGGAGCTCGAGATGGTCTGGGGCGTGCGGCTCGTCAACCGGACCGGGATCGCCACGGGGATCGTCCATTTCGGGCGCGATGCCGAGGGCCAGCACGTCCTGATCGGCGAGACGATCGACGCGTCGACGGCGATGGAGCAGAACTCGCCGCCGCTCGATGTCCTCATGGCGGCGTCGACCCATGTCCAGGTCCGAGACCTCGTCGAGGCCGAGGACATGGGTTTCCAGTCGCCGAAGGGCTCCGACGTCCGGATCCGGTCCTATCGACTGGTGTCCGTCCACGAGCGTGTAGCGGCGGCGGAGACGGAGGCGCCCCCGCCGGCGCCCGGCATGCGCGCCTGCCAGGTCTGCGGCGAGGAGTCTCCCGAGCGTTACCAGTACTGCCTCATGTGCGGCACCTCCGCGACCGAGGTCGTCGCCACGCGCGACAGCCGCAAGACCGTGACGATCGTCTTCGCCAACCCGAAGCCCCACACCGAGAGCGGCGAGCTGCTCGAGCCGGCGGCGTTCACCGACGTCATGGCCCGGTACTTCGACGAGATGAAGGTCGCCCTCGAGCGGCACGGCGGGACCGTCGAGAAGTTCATCGGCGACGCCGTCATGGCCGTCTTCGGCCTGCCCGTCCGGCACGAGGACGACGCCCTGCGGGCGGTCCGTGCCGCCGCCGACATGCAGGCGGCCCTGCCGGCCCTCAACGAGGCGTTCAGCGAGCAGTACGGCGTCCGGCTCCTCAACCACATCGGCGTCAATACCGGCGAGGTCATCGCGACCGGCGACGCGACGAGCGCCCAACGCCTCGTCACCGGCGACGCCGTCAACACGGCCGCTCGCCTCGAACAGGCCGCGGGCCCGGCCGAGATCATCCTCGGCGAGCTCACCCACCGCCTCACCCGCGACGAGGTCGAGGACGAGCCCATCGAGCCATTGACCCTCAAGGGCAAGGCCGAACCGGTGCCGGCCTACCGGTTCCTCCGGGTCGAGGCACGTCCGGCCGAGGACGCCGGGACCTCGACACCGTTCGTCGGGCGCGAGGCCGAGATCGGCCGACTCCGTGACGTGCTCGGCGGGGCCGCGTCGGACCGGCGGGCCCGCCTGGCGGTGATCCTCGGTGACGCCGGCGTCGGGAAGTCGCGGCTCATCCGGGAGTTCTCGACCGGGGTCGGAGGCGGCGCGACCGTGGTCAGGGGCCGGTGCCTGCCGTATGGCGACGGCATCACCTTCTGGCCGATCGCCGAGATCGTTCGGGCTGCGGCCGGGATCGAAGAGGACGACCTGCCGGCAACGGCCCGAGAGCGGATCGCCCGGCTGCTCAGCGACGAGGACGCCGCCGACGCTGCCGCAATCGTCGATCGGGTCGCCGTGGCGATGGGCCTCTCAGCCGCCACATACCAGATCGCTGAGCTGTTCTGGGCGACCCGGCGCCTTCTCGAGGCGATGGCGAGCGAGCGTCCCCTGGTCGCAATCATCGACGACGTCCACAATGCGGCGCCGACGTTTCTGGACCTGCTCGATCACGTCATCGAGGCGTCGACGAATGCGCCAGTCCTCCTCCTGTGCACGGCCCGGTACGAGCTGCTGCAGGCCCACGCGGGCTGGGTCGACGCACATGCCCCTGAACGGATCGACTTGACGCCGCTCTCGCAGGCGGACGCCGACGCGATCATCGACCAGCTGCTCGGCGGCCTCGACGACCGGGTCCGGCAGCGGATCGCTACTGCGGCCGAGGGAAATCCGCTGTACGTCGAGCAGATGGTCTCGATGCTCGTCGAGACCGGCGCCATCCGGCGTGAGGGCGATCGCTGGATATCGGTGGCCGCCGACTCTGACGTGAGCGTGCCTCCGACCGTCCAGGCCCTCGTCGCCGCACGCCTCGACACGCTCGGACCGGAGGAGCGGGCGGCCGTTGAGCCGGCCTCGGTCATCGGACTGTCGTTCCCGGTCGACGCGCTGGCCGAACTCGTGCCCAACCATGTCCACGACCGGCTCTCGGTCTGCCTCGACGGCCTCGAAACGCGCCAGTTCGTCCGGCCGGCCGACGCCGAGCACACGTATCGATTCGGGCACACCGTCATCCGCGACACGACCTACGGCAGCATGCTCAAGCGCATCCGTGTCGCGCTCCATGAGCAGTTCGTGACCTGGGCCGAGCGGGTGAATCGGGAGCGTGGCCGTGAGACCGAGTTCGAGGAGATTCTTGGTTACCACCTCGAGCAGTCGTATCGCTATCGCCTCGAGCTTGGACCACTCGACGACGAAGGTCGAGCCGTGGGCCGTCGGGCTGCCGACAAGCTTGGATCGGCCGGTCGACGGGCGCTCGGCCGGACCGACATGCCGGCGGCTGCCGACCTCCTGGGCCGCGCGGTCCAGCTGCTGCCCGACGATGACGCGCCGAGGGTGGACCTCCTCACCGAGCTCGCCGAGGCCCAGGAGGCCCTGAGCGACTTCGACGGCGTCGCCAAGAGCGTCGCCGCCGCAAAGGAGGCCGCCGAGCACCTCGGCGATCCTCGGCTCACCGCAAGGGCGGAGCTCCGCCGGCTGGCGCTCGGCGTCTACGCGCCCGACCTGGTCGGCCCGTCGGTCGACCTCGAGGGCGGCGTCGAGGGGGCGATCCATACGTTCAGCGAGGCCAACGACGACGCCGGCCTGGCGCGGGCGTGGCGGGTCAGGGCGATGATCCGCTCGAAGGCCGGCCGCTACGACGACGTCGCCGAGGCCGCCGAGCGCATCATCGAGCACGCGAAACGAGCCGGCGAGCAGCGCTTGGTCGCGCGGGGCGTCTCGGTCTACGCAGACCAGGCGGTCCTGAGCTCCCGACCGATCGCCGAGATCTCGGCTCGGATCGAGTCCTACCTCGATCTCGTGCGTGGGGATCGCAAGGCCGAGGCAACCGCCTCCCTCGGCCTGGCGCAGCTCCAGGCGATGCAAGGTGCGATTGATCGGGCCCGGGCCCTCTACAACCAGGGCCAGGCGCTCCTCGCGGACCTCGGCCCGAGCATCAGTGCGGCCACGACCTCGATCGCGACGTCACGAGTCGAGCTGCTCGCCGGCGACCTGGAGCGGGCCGAGGCCGAACTTCGGCGCGATGACGCCATCCTGGCCGAGCTCGGCGAAACCTACTACCGCTCCTGGATCGTCGGCGTGCTCGGCAAAGTCGTCCTTGCCCGCGGCGACGTCGCCGCGGCGCAGGCGCTCCTGAAGACGGCGGTCACGCTGACCGACGAGGACGATATCGATACCCAAGTGTTGCTCGGCAGCCTTCGGGCCCGGATCCTGTGCGCTGGGGGGCAGGTCAGCGAGGCGATCGCCGTCGCCGAGAAGGCGGTAGATGATTCGCGGCTGACTGCCGACCCGGTCCTGCAGGCCGACGCGCTGGCCGAGCTCAGCGAGGTGCTCAGCGCCGCCGGCCGAGACGACGACGCACGGCCGCCGCTCGAGGAGGCCGTGCGTCGATATCACGCGAAGGGTGACGTCGTGTCCGCAACCCGGGCGGCGGACCGCCTACGGGAACTCGGTTCCCCGGCTCAGGTGTAGCCGCCGCCCCGGCCGTTCTTCGGGGTCCGGAACGTCACGGTGAACGATCGGACCGAGGGCGATCCATTGACGACGATCTTGCTCCCGTCGACCCAACAATTCGTGGGCAGGGACGCGCTGCACTTGAACTTGTTCGTGAGTGGGATGTCGTCGAAGAGGTTCGACCCGGGAGTGTAGCCGTCGAGGAAGTGGATGACCCCGCTCAGGGACTTGATGCCATGCCAGGTGACCGTCCACTCGACCCCGCCGGGGACCGGGGCGCCGGCGAGCACCTCGGCCTCGACAGTCGCGCCGTAGCATGTGCCCTTGACGCTCGCCGGGCACTGGAACCCGATGTCGTCGTTGATCTTGACCGAGGCATGACCGCCAGCGCCGACCAGCCCGTTTCCGGAAGCGATCGACGCGTCCTGACTCCGACATGTCCCGCCACCATTCTCGAGGTCAACGGTCTCACCGGGCAGGAAGTAGTTGGAGGTGGCCGTGTCGCAGCTCGCCGTTCCGACGACGATGTCGCCCTCGGCGAACTGGTAGTCGGCGTTCGAGCCGGTGGTCGACCAGCCCTCATTCCACGAGACCGTCAGCCAGACGTGGTAGGAACCGGCCGCGCCGGGTGGCGCGATGACGATCGTGTAAGACGCGGACGTGTGCGCGGAGAGGGTACCGACGTCACACATGATCCCGTCACCGCTCGACGGGTCGCAGGCCGCGAGGTCCGCGCCCTTGAAGACGGCAGCGAACGACGCCTCCGCCGGGATGCTGTCGCCCGCCGGAGTTGGAGACGGCGGATTCGTGCCGACGACCGTGAACCCGGGGTTGTACGGAAGGTCGTCGGCGACAGACCCGCCGGCGAACCTGATGTGGTTGAGCGTCTGGCCGCCGTCGTTCCGGATCAGGAGCTGCGTCGCGCTGCGACCGCCGACCGTCACCGACGAGAAGGTCAAGGTCCCTGAGATCAGGTTACCGTTGCTGTCGCGGTCACCGCCGGTCCCGTCGGGCGACCCGAAGTACACGAACCGGGTGTTCGCCGCGGCCGCGCCGCCGACGCCGAGCGCTGAGAGGAGCAGGACGGCCGCTGACGCGGCGGCGCCGAGCCGGTTGACTTGACGGTGACGAAACACGGAATCCCTCCTGGAGGCCGAGGCAAATCGGCGCGCGCTCGTAGCCCTGGGACGATGGTCCTACGCCCGCTTCCCCAATCGGGCTATCGGGGAAGGATGAGGCCTCGCAAGGGCCGGGGTCAAGCGGGACCGCGACGCGAGACGTGTCAACGGTGCGTCGGCGCACCGGTCGGTTGGGCGACATCGCCTGGTGGTGCGCTGTGGCACCGTCACCCGGGCGGGAAGGCGCTTCCTCAGCTACGCGGCACGGGGCGCATCGGGAAGACGCCGACGACGATCGGGGCGATCGGGTCGAACGAGAGCTCGTAGCCGATGTCGCCCGATCGAAGCAGCTCGCCCAGCAGCCGACCCTCGCGGCTCGGCAGGCCGATGTAGACCCGCGTCTGCCGATCGACATCCACTGGCGTGACGTCGTCGTCGGCGCCGTCGATCGCGAAGCGGCGACGGAGCTCGTGCATGGGGACGTAGGCCCGGCTCTTGATGAAGCGCCGCAGCTGCGGGCCCGTGCAGCCGGCCCGCTCGATGTCGGCGGAGCCCTGGTAGCCGCGGCTTGGGCCGGGCCGGCCCGGTCCGGGCGGGCCGGCCTCCCCGTTCGCGGCCGGCTTGGGGGGTTCACCCTGCGCAACGACCGATGGGCCGGGCCCGGAGGCTGCATCCGCGCCACTCAGGGCGGTGGACTCGGTCGTGGCGCGCCGATCCGGGCCGGCAGGTCGCGACGGTGGCCGCGGCACCGACGGTGCCGGCGATGCCTCGGGCGCCGGCCGGATCGGGGCGGCCGGCGTGCTCGGCCGGCCCGGCTCCTCGGCGGTGAGCGCCTGGTCGATCACGGTGCCGTGCGTAGCCGTGCCGCCCTCGCCAGGCGGATTCGCCCGCGGCGGTCGTGGCTCCGAGTGCGACCGGGCATGGCGGCGCGCAGGATGGTGCGAGCGACGGCTCATCGGCCGGCTGCGGCGGCGCCGAGGCGCCGCAGGAAGGTCGGGTTCATGGGCTCGAACTGACAGACCGCCGGACGGACCGTCCGGTCGACCGATGATAGCCCACCGGCCGGACACGGTCAGATCGGGCTAGCCGGCGACCACCCAGAGATCGCGACTCGACTCGTTGAGGACGTCCGGCCCGTCGGCGCCGCAGACGATGATGTCCTCGATCCGGGCGCCGTACCGACCGTCGAGGTAGATCCCCGGTTCGACGCTGAAGGTCATGCCGTTGCGGAGGGGCTCGTCGTTGCCGGCGACGAGGTAGGGGTCCTCGTGCGTCTCGAGCCCGATGCCGTGACCGACGCGATGCAGGAAGGCAGGCCCGCGGCCGCCGGCGGCGATGATCCCGCGAGCGACGGCATCGATCCGCTCGCAGGCGACTCCCGGCCGGACCGTCGACGACGCCTCGGCCTGCGCCTCGCGGAGGAGATCGAACAGCTGACGGAACTCGGGGGTCGGGCCGTTCGCCGGGTCGCCGCCGGTCACCCACAACGTCCGCGTCGTGTCCGAGCAGTAGCCGCCGAAGGAGCCGCCGATGTCAAGGACGATCGGCTCACCGGCCTGGATCAGCCGATCGGACGCCTGGTGGTGCGGCGAGGCCGAGTTCGGTCCGGAAGCGACGATCGCGAACTCGGCGACGTCGTGTCCCTCGACGAGGAGGCGCTCGCGGACCTCGCGGCTGACGTCGATCTCGGTGCGGCCCACGAGGGGACCGGCGGCGACCTGGGCGACGACCCGATCCGCGGCCTGGGCGGCGAGCCGGAGCAGGGCGATCTCGTCGGAGTCCTTGATCATCCGCAGCTCGCGCAGGAGCTCGCTGGCGAGCCCGAACGCGGACCGGCCGAGGACGCGCTCGAGGCCCAGGACGTGCTGGGCCCAGAGGCGATCGCTGACCAGGACGCGCGACCCGGCGGCGCGTGCCGCGTCGCCGAGGCGATCGGCGACCAGCGCGTGTGCGTCATCCGTCTCGTCCCAGGCCACGACCTCGACCAGGCCGGACCGCATCGCCGGCGCCCCGGCGGCGGCCATCGCCTCGAGGCGCGGGGCCACGAGGGTGGGTGCTCCCGAACGGGTGAGGACGAGCATCGTGAGGCGCTCGAGCGGCATGGCCAGGTAGCCGGTGAGGTAGCGCAGCTCGGCCCCGACGCCGATGAGAAGGGCAGCCACCCCGCGCTCCGCCAGCAGCTGGCGGGCCGCGGCGATCCGCTCGCCGAAACGGGCATCGGGGATGGCCGGGTCAGGCATCGTCACGCGGCCCGCTCGGCGATCGCCCGCCGGCCTCAGCCGAGACGGCTGGCGATGTGCCGGAAGATGTCGCGGGCGGAGACGACGTTGAGCGGCCGGTCATCCTCGACGATCGGAACGTGGCGGAAGCCCCCGACGGCCATCTTGTTGATCGCGACCGCAATCGGGTCGTCATGCCGGAGAACCACGGGGTCGGGCGTCATGAGCTCGCGGACCGGGCGATGCTCCAGGCCCCGCCCGGCCAGCTTCAGGAGCGCGTCGCGATCGGTGAAGATGCCGGTCAGGCGGCCGTCCTCGGTGACCAGAAAGCAGTCGATCCCGTCGCGGTGCATTCGCTCCACGACCTCCACGACGTCAGCGGAGCCTTCGACGGTGATCGCCTCGGGGGCGCCGAGCTCGTCGAGGTGGCGGCCCAGGAGTCGACCGTGGAAGCTGGTCGCCGGTTCGGGCGTGTCCGATGCGCGGAGGTCGGCGCCGCAGTTCGTGCAGAGGTCGTCACCTTCGAAGTTCTGCCAGTGGCAGACCGGGCACGTCATTCGCCGTCTCCCGACACCGTCCATGTCTCGCCGGATGCGAGGAGCTTTGCCAGGTCGCCCCGCCCGCGGCTCGCGATCGCCTGCTCGATCTGGTTGGTCATGAGCTCGTCGTGCGTCGGCCGGCTGATCCGGCGGATGACGCCGACCGGGACCGGGAACTCGGGCCAGTAGATGTGGGCGAGCATGAACGAGATCAGGGGGTCGGTCTCGTCGTGGACGAGGATGTCGGCCTCGGTGATCCCGTTCTCGCCGATCGTCACGACCTCGGGCTGGTGCCCGTGCAACAGGATGCCCCGGTTGCGCTCCTTGCCGAAGATCATCGGCGCGCCGTGCTCGAGGCTGAGCATGCGGTCGTCTCGGACCTCTCGGTCGGTGAACTCGCGGTGGGCGCCGTCGTTGAAGATGTTGCAGTTCTGGAGGACTTCGACGAAGGCCGAGCCGCGGTGATGACCGGCCTGCTCGAGCGTCGCCTGGATATGGTCGGTGTGGGTGTCGACGGTCCGGGCGATGAAGCTGGCCTCGGCGGCGAGGGCGATGGCCAGGGGGCTGACGGGATAGTCGATCGTCCCGTACGGCGACGACTTCGTGACCTTGCCGAACTCCGAGGTCGGGCTCGCCTGGCCCTTCGTCAGGCCGTAGATCCGGTTGTTGAACATCACGATCCTGAGATCGACGTTCCGGCGGAGCGAGTGGAGGAGGTGATTGCCGCCGATCGACAACGCGTCGCCGTCACCCGTGACGACCCAGACCATGAGGTCGGGCCGCGCCGCCTTGAGCCCCGTGGCGATCGCGGGGGCGCGTCCGTGAATCGAATGGAAACCGTAGGTGTTCATGTAATACGGAAGGCGGCCTGAGCAGCCGATCCCCGAGATGAAGACGATGTTCTCCCTCGGGTAGCCGAAGTCGGGCATCACCTTCTGGGTCTGGGCGAGGATCGAGTAGTCCCCGCAGCCGGGGCACCAGCGGACCTCCTGGTCCGAGACGAAATCCTTGCGAGTGAGGACCGGGAGCGTGGCAGTCCCGTTCGTTGGGACGGTGCCCGTTGCCGTGTCGGCGCCGCTCGGCCGGTCGGTCATGATCGTGCCCCCACGCTCGCTCTGGCTCCCGCGCCCTCGGTGAGCAGGCGCTCCGCCTCGGCCTCGAGCTCGTTGATCCGGAACGGCTTGCCCCGAACGCGGTTGTAGCCCACGGCGTCGATGAGGTAGCGGGCCCGGATGAGCATCCGGAGATGGCCGAGGTTGAGCTCCGGGATCAAGACCCTGCGGAAGGCACCCAGCACGTCACCCGTGTTGGCCGGCAGCGGATTGAGGTGGCGGAGGTGCGCATGCGACACGGCCAGGCCGCGGCCTCGCAGTCGCTCCACGGCGCTGCGAATCGCACCGTAGGTCGAGCCCCAGCCGAGGATCAACAGGTCACCCTCCGGAGCGCCGAACACGTCAACGGCCGGGATGTCCTTCGCGATCCCGGCCACCTTTGCATCTCGCAGGAGCGTCATCCGGTGATGGTTGTCCGGGTCGTAGCTGACGTTGCCGAGAATGTCGGACTTCTCGAGGCCGCCGATCCGGTGCTCGAGACCCGGCGTCCCGGGGACGGCCCACGGGCGGGCCAGCGTCTCGGGGTCGCGAAGGTACGGGTAGAAGCCCTCCTTCTCCGTCCGGTTCGGCACGGCGATGCTCGGCAGGTCGGCGGCATCGGGGATCGCCCACGGCTCGGCGCCGTTGGCGAGGAACGCGTCGCTGAGGAAGGCGACCGGGGTCATGTACTTCAGGGCGATCCGCCAGGCCTCGATCGCCATGACGAAGCACTCGGCCGGCGTGGCCGGGGCGACCACCGGGAGCGGCGAGTCGGAGTTCCGGCCGAAGAGCACCTGGAGGAGGTCACCCTGCTCGGTCTTCGTCGGCAGGCCCGTCGAGGGGCCGCCGCGCTGGACGTCGATGATGACGAGGGGCAGCTCGACCATGATCGCCAGGCCCAGTGCCTCGCTCTTGAGGGCGACGCCTGGTCCTGACGTCCCCGTCATCCCGAGGGCGCCGCCGTACGACGCGCCGATGGCCGCGCCGATCGCCGCGATCTCGTCCTCGGCCTGGAAGGTCTTCACCCCGAAGTTCTTGTAGGCGGCGAGCGAGTGCAGGATGTCCGACGCGGGCGTGATCGGGTACGAGCCGTAGAACAGCGGTCGGTCGGCGAGCTGCGAGGCCGCCACGAAGCCGAGGGCCGTCGCCTCGTTGCCGGTGATGTTCCGGTAGCGTCCGGGCGCCAGGCGGGCCGGCGGAACGATGTAGCGCTCGTGGAAGATCTCGGTCGTCTCGCCGAAGTTGTAGCCGGCCCGAAGGGCGCGCTTGTTGCCCTCCGCGATGACCGGCCGCTTCGAGAACTTGTCGTCGATCCAGCGGATCGTCGGCTCCATGCTCCGGTCGTAGAGCCAGAACATCAGGCCCAGGGCGAAGAAGTTCTTCGTCAGGTCGACCTGCTTGTTGGTGAGCTCGAGACCCTCCGAGGCGAGGGCGTTGAGCTTCGAGATCGGCACCGCGAAGACGTTGTAGGCGGAGAGCGAGCCGTCGGTCAGAGGGTTGCTCGCGTAGCCGACCTTGTTGAGATTGACCGGCGTGAAGGCGTCCTCGTTGACGACGAGCGCGCCGCCGGCCGGCAGGTCGGCAAGGTTCGACTTCAGGGCCGCCGGGTTCATCGCGACGAGGACATCGGGCTCGTCGCCCGGGGTGTGGATCCGGGTCGAGGCGAAGCTGAGCTGGAATCCCGAGACGCCGGGCAACGAGCCGGCCGGCGCGCGGATCTCGGCCGGGAAGTCCGGGTACGTGCTGATGTCGTTCCCGTATGCCGCAGCCGTCCGGGTGAACTGCGAGCCGGTCAGCTGCATTCCGTCGCCGGAGTCACCGGCGAATCGGATCGTGACCCGCTCGAGCTGGCGCGACTCGGTCGGCCGATCCTGGACCGTCGTCACGCGCCCTCCGGCTGCCGCATCCGCTGGTGAGGGCGCGGCGGCAGGTTGAGCAGCTCCTCGGGGAACGCCTCGGCAAGGTACTGGAGGACATCCACGGGCCGGATGACCCCGACCAACCGGCCGGCGTCGTCGACGAGGGGGACGTTGCGGTAGCGCCCCGTCTGCATGAGGTCGATCGCGTCGCGGACCATCTGGTCGAGGTGGAGCGTTCGAGGCTCCTTGTTCATGAGAGCCTCGACGGGCTGGTCGAGATCGACCTCGTGACCAACGAGGTTCGCGAAGATGTCCCGCTCGGTCAGGACGCCGCAGAGGCGACCGTCCTCGTCGGTCACGAAGACCGAGTCGCCGGTTCCGGTATCCCGGATCCGGGCGATGCATGCACCCAGGCTGGTGCCGGGTCGCACGGTGACAGGGTCGCGGCGGGCGATGAGGCTGAGCTTCTCGTCGGCGAGCGACGGCACGCGCGACGCGACGGCTCGCTCCGTTAGGTCGGTCACGAGGAGAAAGTGTAGAGCGTTCCGCGGGAGGCGACCCTCGGGCCGATCGGCCGGTGTTCGGGGGCCGACCGGACTCTCGGGGATCTCGGGGGCCGGGGCTCAGTAGGCGGCGGCCGCGCGAGCCGCCTCCAGGGCCGCCTTCGCGCCCTCGGCGACGAAGGCGCCCTCGGAGCCCACCCCGAGGAAGCGGAACCCGCGGGCGAGGTGCGGCCCGAAGGACGGTGCGTCGTACAGCAGGATCCCGGCGGCCTTGCCATGTCCCCGGCACGCGGCGACGACCGCGTCGAGGGCCGCGACATACGTCGGATTCGAGAACTGCCCCGGGATTCCGAGCGAGTGCGAGAGGTCGGCCGGCCCCACGAACAGGACGTCGACGCCGTCGATCGCGGCGATCGCGTCGGCCTCGCGGACCGCGCTGGGCGTCTCGATCTGAACAATGCCGACGATCGCCTCGTTGAGGCCGCCGACGTCGGCGTGGCCGACCGTCCCAAGCCGCGCGCCCCGTGTCCGCAGCGCGACGCCCCGTACTCCGTCCGGTGGGTACCGGAGGAACGTGACCGCCTCGGCGGCCTGGACCGCGGTGTCCAGTCGCGGGACCATGATCCCGGCCGCGCCGAGGTCGAGAGCCCGCCCGATCCGGAGTCGCTCCCCGGATTGCGGCCGTACGAACGCGGCCGCCCCGCTCGCCTCGGCGGCGAGGAGGATGGCGAGGAGGTCCGCCTCGGTCGGGGCGCCGTGCTCGAGGTCGGCGATGAGCCAGTCGAAGCCGGCCCGACCGGTGATCTCGGTCGCCAGCGGCGAGGCGAGGTCGGTCCAGGCGCCGAAGGTCGTCTCACCGTCGAGGATGCGGCGGCGGATGGTGTCGCGGGAGGAAGCGTGATCGGCCATGGCCCCAATCATGCCCCACTCAACGGCGTGGCCGTCACCCGCTGCCGCCAGCGGCCGGGCCGACTCTGGCGAGGTGCTCGACGTCGCCGAGCGCCTCGAGCTCGGTGATGCCGCGATCCACGAGGCTCGCATCGCGGCGCAGGCCCCCGAGCTCGATCCAGGCCCGGGCCAGGAACGGTCGGGCCGCCATCTCCTCGAAGGTCGCGAGCGCGATCTCGAGATCGGCGGGGTCCGCGGCCAGCAGGCCGCGCAGCCGACGGCCCTGCGACGACACGAGCCGGATCGATCGCTCCTCCGTGTAGCCGATGATGGTGTCGAGTGCGGCACGGTCGACGGCGTGGCGCCGATCAGCCAGGAACGAGAGCGCGAGGAACAGGTAATCAAGGCGACCGGCGAACACCGAGAGCCCGTCGCCGTCCCCGATGGCCGTCTCGGCCAGCGCGTCGGGATCGTCGTCGACGAAGCCCGCCATCCGCTGGGTCCGGATCACCGGGTCCGAGCGCTCGAAGATTGTCCGGCAGGCGCCCCGCCAGCGGTCCAGGCCGATCGGGTCGGCGCGGCCGCGGGCGATGGCCGTAGCAGCGAGGAAGCCGTTCAGAGCGAACCACGGGGCTCGAAGGTCCGATTCGTGCCATGACGCCTCGGCGCGGCCGGCTTCGACCATGGCCTCGTCCCAGCGGCCCAGGGCGTACAGCGCGAGGATCCGCCAGGCGGATGCCCCGAGCCTCCAGGCGGGACCCTGGCCCTCGCCGAGCCCCGCCCGCGCCTCGACCGCGGCGGCCTCCGCAGCGCCCAGGTCGCCGCCCAATGCACTCATCCAGGCCGTCATCAACCAGGTGTCGATCCGCTCGCTCATGGCGAGCTTCGGCGCGAGCCGGCGCCGCTCCTCGAGGAGCGGCACGACGTGGTCGATCCGGTCATCTCTGATCGCGGCGGCCGCGCGCGCGTCGAGGGCGGCGCTCAAGAGATCGGCGCTGCCGAGCCGTTTCGCCAGCTCGACGGCCTCCACGCCGGCGGCATCGGCCGCGGCCAGGTCCGCCTTGTCGAACGGACTTGCGACGCCGCCGCCGAATGACAGCGCGATCCATCCGAGCAACCGGGCCTCGTCGGAGACAGGCCCGGCGACGAGCTCGCGGAGGCGGTCGAGCCGCGCCGCGTCACGCTCCCGTGGCGACCGGGAGCTGATCGACCCGCCGAAGCGAGTGGCGATGGTCACAGCCTGGGCCAGCGTTCGGAGCTCCTGCTCGGGGCCGAGGCCGTGGCGACGCCCGAGATCGACGGCCTGCTCGAACGCCTCCAGGCCCTGGTCACCGCTGATCCAGATCTGCCCCAGGCGCTCGTAGAGGGCCGGCTTCGCCTCGTCCGCGGCCAGCTCGATGGCGGCGTTGAGATGGCGCGCCGCCTCGGTCGTCGCCGCGCCCGCGGCCGCCGCGTCAGCCGCTTGCCGCAGCCAGCGGACGGTCCGGACGAGCGTCTCGGCGTCCGGCGTCTCGCCGAGGATCGAACCAAGCGACACGGCCTCCCGCAGGTGGAACGCGACGAGCTCCGCGAGCTCGTCCTCGCGATGGGCACCGATGGCCTCCCGTTCGAGCCACGTGCCGGCGGCGGCGTGGAGGCGAGCCCGGTCAGCCCGGGTCAGCATCCCGTACGCCACCTCCCGGATGAGGATATGGCGGAAGGTGACGAGCTTCGGGCCCGACGGCCGAACGAGATCCCGGTCGACGAGGAGCTCCACCGCTGTCTCGACTGCCGACTGCCCCAGCGATCCGTCAAGGGCCGGGATTGCCTCGACTTGGAACGACCGACCGATGACCGCCCCGAGCTGCACGACCCGGCGAGCTGCCGCGTCGAGCGCGTCGAGGCGCGCCAAGACGGTGGCTTGGACGGTGTCCGGTAGGGCCGCGATCGTAGCGGCCACTTCGGTATCGTCCATCGCGGAACCCAACCGCTCGGCCAGCGATCGGACGATCTCGCCGGCGTAGAACGGGTTGCCCTCGGCCCGCTCGACGACGGCCGCGACGACCGCCGGGGCCGGCGACTCGAGGAGATCGGCGACGAGCTCGGCGACGGCTGCCCGGGCGAGCGGCTCCAGGGAGATCGAGACCGCGTTCCGTCGTCCTCCGCCCCAGGTCGGGCGCCGATCGAGGAGCTCCGGCCGCGCCAGGGCGATCATCAGCAGCGGCACGTCGGCCCGCGGCTGAAGGATCGCCTCGATGAGATCGAGCAGGCTGTCGCTCGACCAGTGGAGGTCCTCGAGCACGAGCACGAGGGGCGCCCGCTCGGCGGCCAGCTCCACGAATTGGCGCCAG
Organism: uncultured Chloroflexia bacterium; assembly: GCA_963719145.1. Classification (GTDB taxonomy): domain Bacteria; phylum Chloroflexota; class Limnocylindria; order Limnocylindrales; family CSP1-4; genus UBA5189. The sequence continues at coordinate 697,737 of CAVRAX010000001.1, read as the reverse complement.
GCCGAGAGGAGCGCCACCCGGTCGCCCGTCTCGACCTCGGCGGCGCCGATCGTGGCTGCCAGCTGCTCGGCGCTCCGGCGCGGTTCCGAATCGCCGGCCTCACGGAGCCATGCCTCGACCGCGCCGCGAATCGCCTCGGCCGGCGTGTGTTCTGCCAGACCGACGATGGAGAGGAGGATGGCTCGCATCGGCGAGTAGGTGAGCCGCTGGCCGTAGGGCAGGCACTGGGCGATGGCGACCGTCGCCCCGGCCGGTCGATGGTCGAGAAACTCCTCGAGCAGTCGCGACTTGCCGACACCTGCCGGGGCGATGATGTTCACGAGATAGGGTCGTCGCTCCTCGAACGCGCGGCGTGCCGCGAGATCGAGCTGCGCGAGATCAGCATCCCGCCCGACGATCCGCCGGCGAGCGGCTGGGGTCCGCGACCGGGCGGCTCCGATGAGCACCCGGGCCGCGACCGGAGTTGACTTGCCCTTCGCCTCCACCATTGCCGGCGGCCCGAACTCGAAGTCGTCGCCCGCCGCCCGGACGGTCCGCTCGCCGACCAGGATCGACCATGGCTCGGCCGCCGACTGGAGCCGCGCCGCCACGTTGACCGCATCGCCGGTGACGAGGAATTCCCGCGCATCCCGGTCGCGCGTCGCCACGACCTCGCCGCCGTTGACCCCGAGCCGGATTGCGATCCGGGCGCTCAGTGCCGGGTCGGCCCGGACCCGGTCGCGCAGGTCAAGCGCCGCGAGCAGGGCGCGCTCCGGGTCGTCGTCGTGCGCCGCCGGGAACCCGAAGACCGCCATGACCGCGTCGCCGATGAACTTCTCGACCCGGCCGCCGCGCTCCTCGACTGCCTCGGTCGCGATTGCGAACAGGCGCCCCAGCAAGGCCCTGGTGTCCTCCGGGTCGAGCTCTTCGCCGAGGGCCGTGGAGCCGACGACATCGGCGAAGAGAACTGTGACGAGCCTGCGTTCCTCGGTCATCCCGGCATGCTACCGGGGCCGCATCTCCCCGGGGAACGGCATTCGGGCATGCGCCGGTCCGCCACCATGTGTCGTTGACCCACTGCCCAACCGGGTGCCGCCGAGCCGGTGCTGCCCAACATCGAGTACCTGACGACCGGCGACCCGTCCGCGGCCGGAGCCACGCTGCTCGGAGTCCTGAACGGCGGGTGACGCGGGAGCGCGGGAGGCAAACGACGCCCCGGCGTCACCGAAGATCGAACCATCCATTCGCGCCCTGGCTCAAGTAGGGTAGGCGCCCAGGTCGGGCGCATCGCAGAAGGAGTCGAGGGTGCAGCTTGCCCTCGTCGAGCGAGCGAGAGCCGGAGACGAAGAGGCGTTCGCCAGCCTGGCACGTGGGGCGGGCGATCGGCTCCTCACGATCGCCTATCGGATCCTGCGCGATCTCGGGCACGCCGAGGACGCGGTTCAGCAGACCCTCGTCCTCGCCTGGCGCGAGCTGCCGGCGCTTCGCGACGCAGAGCGATTCGATGCCTGGCTCCATCGGCTCCTGGTCAACGCCTGCTACCGGGAGGCCCGCCAAGGTCGTCGCTGGGGGGCCATCGTCCACGTCCTGCCGGCGGATGAGCCGGGCCGCGTCGACGACTATGTTTCGGTCGTCGAGCGCGACCAGCTCGAGCGCGGCTTTCGGCGACTTCCGCCGGAGCAGCGGGCGGTCTTCGTCTTCCATCACCACCTCGGCCTGACGTTGGCGGAGGTCGCCGATCAGCTCGGCGTTCCGCTCGGCACGGTCAAGTCGCGGCTGCACTACGCCACGAACACGCTGCGGGCTGCCCTCGAGGCGGACCTGCGGTCGTCCACCGACACCTCGAGGGAGCGGCTGGCATGAGCACGGATCGGGACTTCGATCGGATCGCCGGGGCCTGGCTGGCCGAGGGCCCGAGCGAGCTTGCCGATCGCGTGCTCGACGCCGCCCTCGACGAGATCCACCAGACCCACCAGCGCCGCGCGCTGGCCATCTTCACGAGGGCTCCGATGAAGGCGATGACCAGGCAACTCGTGGCCATGGCGCTCGTAATCGGCGTGCTCCTCATCGGCGGTGGCGCCATCCTGGCCGGCGTCGGTCGGGGGCCATCGTCGCCGGTCAGCCCGGGGCCCTCGCCGTCCGACTCGACGAGGGTTTCGCCCGCTCCGACGCCGGCCGTAAGCCCGCTCGCTCCGTTCGGATACGACGGCGGCGGACTGATCGAGTTCACCCGTCACAACGCCGAGGTCGGCGACTCGCTCTACCTCATCGATCCCGCCGGTCTGAACGAGCGCCTGCTCCTGCCCGACGCGTGCTGCGGGTTGTTCTCGCCGGACGGGAGCCTGCTGGCCGCCGCGGTGCCGGGGGTCGGTCCGGCGAATCGCGGGTCGACGCTGCTCGGGATCCAAGTCCTCGACATGCCGGGGGCGACAGCCGCGTTCACGATACCGAGCGACTGCACCGGCTGCGCGATCGCCGACCTCAACATCGCGCCGGACACCTGGTCCAGCGACGGCGCACAGGTCGCCGTGGATCTCTGGAGCGACGCCGACCCCGCCCAGAGCGGGCTCGCCATCGCCACGAAGGACTTCCCACCCTATCCATGGGGGATACCGAAGAGCCACTTCACGGGCGTCCACCGCGACTTCCCGATCGCGTTCTCGCCGGACGGTTCGATGCTGCTCTACATGCGTGAGGAACAGACATCGGGTCCGACATCCATCGGTCCGATGTACCTGTTGACGATTGCGGACGGAACCACGCGCCAGGTCACGCCCCCGGGCATGACGGTCTCGACGAACGGCCTGACCCAGGGGCCCGCATCCTGGTCCCCGGACGGGTCGTCGATCGCCTTTGCGGCAAGTGATACGTCGTCCGGAACGGCGCACACCAGCATCTTCACGATCGCCCCGGCCGTCGGGGCAACGGTCCAGACGCTCGTGGCCGACGCGATGGGCGCGACGTCTGCCCACTTCTCGCCGGATGGATCCTGGGTTGCCTTCGATCGAGCAACACGCCTCGGCGCCGCGCACGATCTTTTCGTGGTCCATCCCGATGGGACGGGCGAGACGAACCTCAGCGCTTCATTTGACCCGGGCGTCTGCTGCGGACTCTGGTCACCGGATGGGAAGGCGCTGCTCATCGCCGGGACGTCGTCCGACGACCAGCACAACGACCTCTTCATCGTCTCGCTCGCCGGCGACGTGTGGCAGGTCACGCGCTCACCGGGCACCTACACAGGGTTCCAGTGGGGCGCGACCGCGCCGGCAAGGTGACGTTGACGAGCATCATCGGTCGTTCGGAAACTGCCTCCGATGGGGAGCCGGCCAACGAGTTCGACTTCTTCTGTCCGGGGCACATCGACCTCTGGCTCGTGGCGATCCACGATGGACTCGCCTACCAGGTGGCCTGGCTCGACGATGGACCGTTCACGGCGAGCGACCTTCGACCGAAGTTGGACGAGTTCCTCCAGAGCTTCACCTTCGCTCCCTGAGCTCACGGCTGGACTGGCCGCTGTCCGCGGCGGCGCCGAGCGCCGACGACACCCAGGTGTTGAGGCCCGGCCGCAGCTGATCCCCCACTCCCGCCGATCGGTGATGCCTCCGGGCCTCGCGCAACGGTGCCTGGAGACGTCACCGCCTCTCCTTGTGCGGCCCATTCGACGGCCGCGCGGGCGCCCGCCGAGCTGGTCCGGATGCCGGGCGGGGACGGACCGCCACCCAAAACGAGATTTGAACCTTCTTCGTCCTGCGACCATCTCTACGTGGCGAAGCGCCCAACCGGGCGCCGCCGAGAGGTTGGTCCATGCGAACGAGGCTGGTCGAACAGGCAAGGGAAGGCGACGAGATCGCCTTCGCGAACCTCGTCGACCTGGACGGTGACCGCTGCTACGCCATCGCGTACCGGATCCTGCGCGATGTCGAGCGGGCCCAGGACGCCGTCCAGCAGGCGTTCCTCCTCGCCTGGCGCGAGCTCCCCCGGCTGCGTGATCCGGAGCGCTTCGAGGTCTGGCTCCATCGACTCGTCGTCAACGCCTGTTACGAGGAGCTCCGCCGGTACCGGCGATGGAGCGCAAACGTCAGGACCCTGCCGGCCGACGGACCGGGAGGGCCCGACGAAACCGTGTCGATCGACGATCGCGATGCCCTGGAGCGGGCGTTTCAGCGCCTGTCGCCCGAGCATCGAGCCGTCGTCGTGCTGCATCACCACGCGGGCATCCCGCTGGCCTCGATCGCCGAGGTTGCCGGAGTGCCCGTCGGAACCGTCAAGTCGAGGCTCCACTACGCCACCCGGATCCTTCGCGACGCGCTCGCGGCCGACCGGATCGAGAGCCGGAAGGTGCGACCCGCATGAACCCGAGACGCGATCCCGACGCGATCCTGGCGGCCTGGCTGGACGAAGGCCCGACCGATCTTCCCGACGCGACGCGTCGGGCGATCGTCACCTCCCTTCCCACGACTCCACAGGCCCGGCGCGGCCTTCTCGCGCCATGGAGGTTCCCGCACATGAACATGTTCGCCCGTGGGGCGGTCCTGCTGGTCGTCGCGGTTGTCGCGATCGGAGGGCTGGCGCTCCTCGCCGGGCCGAGAGGCGGCGTTGGCGGGCCCAGCCCGTCCCCCTCCCCAAGCACGTCGGCGTCCGAACCGCCGCTGCCGACGCTCGACGCCACGTTCATATCGCCATCGAACGGCTACCGGGTGGGGTACCCGACCGGGTGGACCGTCACCCCGGGGACCGGGCCGTGGCCGCCCGAAACCGCCCGCTATCCCGGCAACCCCGTCAGCGACTCGATCGTCAGGCCTGCCGGTGGCGAGCAGGTTCGGCTCTCCGGCGCCTCGATCGCCCTGCCCAGCGGCATGACGATGGACCAGTTCCGGGCATTCGCCAGCCCCTTGTCAGCCCCGTTCAATCCCGACCCGTGCTCCCCGGTTGCGCCGCTGCCGACGCCGTTGACGATCGCCTACCAGGCGACCACGGCGGCGAGCCCCCAGCCCGCGGAGGCCGTGGTCGGCATCAACGGCTGTAACGCGCTCGCCGAGTTCGGCGGGTACATCTACGACGTGGAGGTCATCGCTGGCGGACGCGGCTACACCTTCACGATCGATGGCCACATCACCACGGCCGACGCACTGACCTGGCTCGCCGGCGTCACGCTCGACCCCGCCAGCGCCCCAGCCGCGAGCGCGGCGCCGAGCCCGTCGGCGTCGAAGTAGCCGGGATCAGTCCGGGAACGCCTCCGGGCCTCGCTCCGCGAGCTCGGAGGCTTCTCGCGCCGCGTCGGTGTCGTCGGGCGGCAGCCACGAGTACGGATAGCGGTGGTCGTCGAGGGCCATCGCCTGCTTCGTCAGCTGGAGCGGGTTGAAGGTGTCCACCATGACCGCCAGCTCCTCGGTCGCGTCCTTGCCGATCGAGGCCTCGGCGGTCCCGGGGTGGGGGCCGTGAGGGATGCCCGCCGGGTGGTCGGTGAACGACCCGATCTCCACGCCGCGGCGGCTCATGAAGTTCCCGGCCACGTAGTAGATGACCTCGTCCGAGTTGATGTTGGAGTGGTTGTACGGGGCAGGGATCGCCAGCGGGTGATAGTCGAACTTGCGGGGCACGAAGGAGCAGACGACGAAGTTGCGGGCCTGGAACGTCTGGTGGACCGGCGGCGGCTGGTGGACCCGGCCGGTGATCGGCTGGAAGTCGCCGATGTTGAACCGGAACGGCCAGAGGTAGCCGTCCCAGCCGATCAGGTCGAAGGGGTGACGGCGGTAGTGGTAGGCCGTGATCTTGTCCGTTGACCGGACGTCGACGACGAACTCGCCGGTCTCGTCGTGGAGCGGGACCTCCTCGGGTGCATGGATGTCGCGCTGCGAGTACGGCGAATGCTCGAGGAGCTGGCCGTAGTCGTTGCGGTAGCGCTTGGGCGGCTCGATCTCCGAGGGGCACTCGAGCCACAGCATCCGCTGCGTGGAGCCTTCGTCCGGGTCCAGCCGCCACGTCGTGCCGATGGGGAGGACGAGGTAGTCGCCGGGACCGTACCGCAGCGGCCCGAAGATCGTGTCGCAGACGCCAGTCCCCTCGTGGACGTAGAGCAGCTCGTCGGCGACCCCGTTGCGGTAGAAGCGCCTCGGCTCCATGGCCTGGGCGGGGCGGACGATGCCCATGACGACGTCATGATTGAAGAACAGCGCAACGCGACCTGAGACGACGTCGCCTGACGGCTCCAGGCCCCAGGCCTTCACGAGGTGGTGGCGATGAACGGCCTCCTCGGCCGCCTCGACCTCGACCTTCCGGACCGGCTCGATTCGGTGGGTCACGGTCGGGGGCGTGAGGTGATACAGGAGCGAGCTGCGCCCGACGAATCCCTCGACCCCGAACAGCTCCTCGGCATAGAGGCCGCCGTCGGGCCGGCGATGCTGGGTGTGGCGCTGGGGCGGGACGCTGCCATGCTGGACGTAATACATGAACGCGACTGGCCTCCTCGCTGAGGAGGCCAGTCTAGGGTGTGCTCCGGTTCTCAGGGGCAGCCCGCGAGGCCGTACTTGTTCCGGGAACGCCGCCTCTTGGAACGAGAGCGCGCCGAGTGCCTGATCCTCGGCAGCGGCGTCGGTCCCGCTCCACGAGGTCTCGATCCACCTCGACCTCCAGGGCGTCGCGCCGGGTGGCGCGATCTTGACCGTTTGATTCGCGTCGACGCCGAAACGTTCAGCCGGAGGTAGCGCGGCCTGTCGCTGCGGATGCGCGCCGCTCCAGGATGACGACGTCCCGCCAGCGGCCTGTTGCGTCCCGGGCGAGATCCTCAGCCGCTTCGCCCGCGGGCATCGACCGGCCAGCGCTCCGTCGAACCGTCGGCACGGAGGACCACGAACTCGTCGAACAGGTCGACGACGGGGCAGACGTGGTTGGGGATGACGGCGACGACCTCGCCGAGCGCTGGGCGCGTGGCGCCCGTCGGGACGGTCACGATCCCGTGGTAGTCGGACAGGCGCTCGATCACGAGGTCCGGGTAGCCGACGACCGCGCCGAATCCCTCGACCCAGCCCGGCCGATCCTTCGTCAGCGACTTCGCCCCCGCGTCGATGACGATCCGATCGTCGAACGCCGAGACGACGGTCGCCGCGACCGCCGCCGCGCAGCCCTCGGCCGGGATCGTGCCGAGGATCCACTGCTGACGATCGCCCAGGACGTACGTCCCGGCCCGGATCTCGTTCACCCGCCCCGTCGCGGCAGCCAACCGCGTCGGGGTCGAGCCGGCGCTCACGACCCGGATCGTCGAAGCCGTCGGTCTCGAGGGCCTCCGCCGCCGCCGTCAGCGCCACGACCTCGTCGGCCCCGGCCGAATCCGCGGCGCCCGGCCGATACGAGTGGCCGCCGTGGCTGAAGACGCCCTCGACGTCAAGCCCCGCGGCGCGCGCCGCCCGGGCAACCTCGACCGCGGCCCCCGGCCCGGCCACCCCAGTCCGACCCTGCCCCGGATCGATCTCGACGCGGACGCGCAGCGGGCGCCCCGCGCGGCCCCGGACCGCCGCCGCGAGCCGCTCCGCCCCGGCGGTGGAGTCGATGCCGACCCGGAGCTCGGGCAGCGCCTCGTGCAACGCTCGCAGCCGCGTCGCCTTCGGGCCCTCGGCCGCCCAGATCGGGTAGGCGATGAACAGGTCCCTGATCCCCGCCGCCGCGAAGACCTCGGCCTCGCCGATCGTCCCGACGGTCAGCCCGGCCGCGCCGGCGTCGATCTGGAGCCGGGCGATCCGGACGCTCTTGTGGGTCTTCGCGTGTGGCCGGAGGGCGATCCCCCGCCGGTCGAGCTCGGCCTGGAGGCCGGCGACGTTCGCCCCGACGCGGTCGAGGTCGACGACGAGCTCCGGCGTGTCGACGCCGGGGGGCAGGTCGCGGAAGGACAGGGCGCCGGCCGGCGCCGTTGCCCGCGACGCCATCAGGTCGGGCGAGCCACGACGGGCGATCGCAGCGTCCCGAGCCGCTCGATCGCCAGCCCGACCTCGTCGCCCGGCTCGAGGAAGCGACCCAGCGTGTCCTCCCTCGACTCCAGCAGGCTGCCGCCGCCGACCGTGCCGGACCCGAGGATCTCGCCCGGCTCGGAGGTGGACGTCGGCGGAGGCTCGCGACAGCATCTGGCCGAATGAGAAATGGCACGATGCCCAGCTGCCCGACGCGATCTCGATGGCGGTCCCGGCGGTCCCGACCGCCGCCCGCATCGTCACGTCCGGCCCCGTCGAGCCCGGCGCCCGAGCATCAGCGAACTCATCCGGGGTAACCAGCCACGGCCCGATCGAGGTCGCGAAGTCCTTGCCCTTGGCCGGTCCCATCCGGACCGGCATCTCGTCGCGCTGAAGATCGCGCGCCGACCAGTCGTTCAGGACGAAGTAGCCGCCGATCGCCTCCTCCGCCCGGTCCTCGGGCAGGTCGAAGGCCGGCGTGTCGATGAGGGCGCCGACCTCGAGCTCGAAGTCGAGCTCGGCCGAGCCGCGAGGTGCCCAGACCGGATCGCCCGGACCGCGAAGCTCGGTGACGTTCGAGAGGTAGAAGACCGGCAGCCGGTACCAGGCCTCGGGAATCTCGCCGCCCCGCCGCTCCCACATCGTGTGGACGTGCTGCTCGAACGCATAGAAGTCGCGGAACGCCGGCGGCCGAAGGATGGGTGGCCCGAATTGCAGATCCGCGGGATCCAGGACCGCATCGTCGTCCGGATCGATCTTGCCGCGGCCGGCGCGGCGGGAGCCCTCGAGCAGGTCGGCGAGCGCCTCCACCCGAAGACCGCGGGCGAGGTGCTCGTCGAGGGTCAGGATCGGGAGCCGGAAGAGGACGCTGTTGTGGGCCCGCCGCTTGTCGGCGGCGGCCAGCCGGCGTCGGGTGACCTCGAGGTCCAGCCAGGCGCGAGGCTCCGGCTCGGCCTCGGCGCGGTCACCAAGTGCCGCCGCCAGCCGCCAGGGCGTGCCGGCCGGCGCGTGTCGCTCGCGGACGTGGGCGATTCGCATGTCGGGAGTCTAGGGCCGGTCGGGGCTCGAGTCCCGTTCCGGGCTCGGGTCACGGTCGGCCGGGCGCGCGTCGAGTGACAGGCGTCGGGGTCGAACGTCAGGCGTCGGCGCCGGGGTCGAGCGAGCGGACGCGCCTGGCGAGAATATCGATCATCTTGGCCGAGATCTCCGGCGAGACCTCCATGAGCTCATGGAACTCGTGATGCCCGGCCACGAGCAGGTGGCCCGGCTCGGCCGCGACCACGGTCGCGGTCCGCGGGCCCTCCGACAGGAGCGCCAGCTCCCCGAGGATCTCGCCCGGGCCGCACTCGCGGACCACGGTGCCGTTGCGCTCGACAGTGAACCGACCCTCGACGACGACGAACATCTCCGCGCCGTGATCACCCTCGTTCATGAGGACCTTGCCGGCCGGGACGTCGACCTCATCCACGAGCCGGGCGATCCGCTCGAGCTCCCGCCCGCTGAGGTCGGCGAAGAGGGGAATCGCCCTGAGCAGGTCGAGCTTCGGATCCTTCGCCATGTCGCTCCTCTCGGGTCGGACCTGCCCGTCTCGCGGCCAGGCACGAGGATAGCGCGCGCCGGCGGCCCCGAGAAGGGAATGCCTTCAGGGCTAGCCGCCGCGCCTGTAGGTCCCGGTCAGGCGGGCCTCGGCCAGGATGTGCCCGCTCGCGGCGGCGAGAACGTCGGCGGCGGACGGCGTCTCTCCGATCGACATCGGGGCATCGAGGGCGAGCAGCCGGAAGACGTAGTGGTGGGTCCCGCTCGGTGGGCAGGGACCGCCGTAGCCGACTCGACCGAAGCTGTTCCGGCCCTGGGGCGGCGCACCGCTGGCGGTCGAGGCCCCGGTGTCGAGCCCCGAGGTCGCCGCGTCGATGTCGTAGGCGACCCAGTGGATGAACCCGCCCGCGTCCGGATCGTCGACGATGAGGGCGAGCGCGGCGGTCCCGCCGGGAACGCCGGCCCAGGCCAGCGGCGGCGAGACGTCGGCGCCGTCGCAGGTGTGCTCGCGGGGAATGCTCCCGCCCTCGGCGAAGGCGGTGCTGGTCAGGGCCATCGGCATCGGCGGCTCCTCGGTCGGCGGGCTGATCGTCGGCGTTGGCTCGGCGCTGGCCTCGAAGGTCGGCGAGGCGGTCGCCGAGACGGTTCGGATGGGGTCGGCGATGCCGTGCCGCTCGGCTCGAGCGCGGCCTCGGTCGCGCCCGTGTCGCCGCCGCACGCCTGGAGCGCGGCGACGCCGACCAGCATGATCGCGGCGATCCGCATGGCCCGAGTCTACGGCGGCCCGGCCCGCAAGGCCGGTGAAGCGGCGCCCCCGGACGGCTGCGGATTTAGAACGGCTTTGCCCGCATCAGCCAGCCGAGGATCGCGATCCCGGCAACCCCGATGACCGCCGTGAGCTCGGGCCTGACGGACGCAACCGCCATGGCCAGCTCGGCGTCGGTCCCCGGGACCGGCTCCGGCTCGCCGGCCTTCACCGGGGCGATGGCGAGGACCTGCCGAACCCGCCGGAGCGGGGTGGCCGCGAGCGGCGTCATCGAGCCGACGACGACGACGAGGACGATGATCGCGGCCCAGGGCCAGAACTTCGAGAAGTGTCCGCCCATGATCGCGGCGGTGATCCCGAGGATGATCGCGACGAGCAGGAAGATGCTCGCCGCGATCAGGGACGTCCCCGACAGGTCGAGGAGGGCTCCCAGACGGGCCCGATCATGCTCTCGCCGGACCCTGAAGACCACGAACGCCGACACCCCGTGGGCCGCGAACGCGAGGATCACCGCCAGGATGTGGCCATAGACGATCCAGCCGTAGAGATCCACTGATCCCTCCCTCCCAGGAACGCGCCCCCCACTCGCCAGAGAGTGCCCGAAATCGGGGCGCTCGATCAAGCGTCGGGCTCGGGGCCCTGCGCTGGTCCGCAGGCACGGCCTCCAGCGAGCTGCGGCCCGCGACCGGGCGGGCCGGAAACGGACGGGACGGGACGGCTGAGATTCCCTCGGCGGGCCTGTTCGATCTCGATCGCCTCGAAGAGGGCCTTGAAGTTGCCGACGCCGAAGCCACGCGAGCCGTGGCGCTCGATGATCTCGAAGAAGAACGTCGGGCGGTCCTGGATCGGGCGGGTGAAGATCTGGAGGAGGTAGCCCTCCTCGTCCCGGTCGGCCTCGATGCCGAGCTCCTCGAGCGTCTCCATCGGCACGCCGACGTCGCCGACCCGGTCGGCCAGCGTCTCGTAGTAGGCGTGGGGCATGCCCAGGAACTCGACCCCGTTCTCGCGCAGCTGGCGGACGGTCCCGACGATGTCCTCGGTCCGGAGGGCGACGTGCTGGGTCCCGGAATCGAGGTACCAGTCGAGGAACTCCTGGATCTGGCTCTTCTTCTTGCCGGTGGCGGGCTCGTTGATCGGGAACTTGATCCGCCCGTTGCCGTTGGTCATGACCTTCGACATCAGGGCGCTGTACTCGGTGTGGATGACCGTGTCGTCGTAGTGGATGAGCTGGGCGAAGCCGAAGACGTCGCGGTAGTAGTCGACGAACTTGTTCATGTCGCCGAGCTCGACGTTGCCGACGCAGTGGTCGATCTCGAGGAGGCTCAGGCCCTCGGCGGCCCGGGGCGGCTTCTTTGCCCGGCGATAGCCGGGGGCGAAGACCCCCTGATAGTCGCGCCGGTCGATGAACGAGTGGATGACCTCGCCGTAGGTGTGGACGGCGCTCCGTCGGAGGACCCCGTCTTCGTCGGTCCCGGCCTCGGCGTACTCGAGGTAGGAACTGGCGCCCCGGCTCGTCGTCTCCTTCCACGCCGAGCGGACGTCGTCGACGCTGAAGGCGATGTCGTGGACGCCGTCGCCGTGGCGCCGGACGTGCTCGGCGATCTCGCCGTCGGGCGTCAGCGGGGCGGTCAGGACGATCGTGATGTCGTGCTGGCGCATGACGTAGCTGGCGCGATCGCGGACCCCTGTCTCGAGTCCGGCGTAGGCGATCGGGGTGAAGCCCCACAGGGCCCGGAAGTAGGCCGAGGCCTGGCGGGCATTGCCGACCCAGAACTCGACGTGGTCGATGCCGTTGAGCGGCAGGAAGTCCTTCGCCTCGGCGTAGGCATCCTTGTTGAGGTGGGCGCCGGCCTGGTTGGCCGCCCCGCGCGAGAGCGTCTCGGTCATGGACGCGATCCCTCCGTGCTGGCTGGTGGAGGATCAGTGGCCACCCATGGTAGACCCGTCGCTCGACCGCGGCGGCCATGCGACACTTGGCGGCGATGGCACCGCTCTCGCCCCAGGCCGACCGTCTCGAGTCGACGCTCGCTTCCGTCCTGGCCCTGCGACCGCGGGTCGAGGCCGCCGGCCCGTGGCCGCTCGCCGACCTGTACGGCACCGAGGCCGAGGCGTCGTGGGGCCCGCCGGAGCTCCTCGCCCACGTCGCCGAGATGCTGCCCTACTGGCTCGGTGAGGCCGAGCGCCTGATCGACGGCTGCGGCGACGTGACGCCATTCGGCAGAGTCGCCGACGACACGGTCCGGATCGGGATCATCGGGCGTGACCGGACCGTGCCGCTGCGGGCGCTGTTCGAACGGGTGGAGGCCGATGGCGCCCGGGTGGCGAGACGGATGCACGAGCTCACGGAGGTCGAGGTCAACTGCCGGGGCAATCGCCCGACGCGCGGCGAGCTGACCGTGGCCGAGCTCTTCGAGCGCTTCGTCGTCGGACACCTCGAGGAGCACCTCGAGCAGCTCCGGGCCATCCTCTCGGACCAGGGCGCCTGACGAGCCGTGCTCATCCTCGCGGCGATCCCGATCGGGATCGCCGCCGGGCTGCTGGTGGGTGGCCACCTCGACGGCCTGCTCCACCTCCGATTCCGGTGGGCGGCCCTCGCGGTGGCGGGCCTGCTCGTCCAGGTCGCGCTGTTCACGCCGGCCGGCGACCGGCTGGCCGGCTCGCTCGGGCCGGCGATCTACGTCGCCTCGACCGCGGCGGTCTTCGTGGCGGTCCTGCGGAACCTGCGGCTCCCGGGGATGCCGCTCGCGGCGATCGGAGCGGCCTCCAACCTCGTCGCCATCGGCGCCAACGGTGGCGCCATGCCAGCCGATCCCGGCGCCCTCGCCCTCGCCGGTTTCGGGGGACCCGGCGAGCACACCAACAGCATCGTCCTGGCCGAGCCGGCGTTGCGGCCGCTGACCGACATCTACGCGCTGCCCGCCTGGGTCCCGCTCGCCAACGTCTTCAGCGTCGGCGACGTCCTGATCGGCGTCGGGGTCGCAGTGGCGATCGGCGCCGCGATGCGGTCCCGGGGCTCGGTCCCAGATGGCCCGGCCGGGCCGGCGGGCCGTCGTTGATCATCGGTGCCTCGAGCAGACCGTCTGCGACAAACGATCCCACCGGCTCTCCAATTGACGGTTCACAACGGCCACCTGGCGGGCGTTACGGACGCAGCGCCCGGTCCGGGCCCACGCGGTGGCGGCCGGTGGCGCGAAGTTCGAGGCGAGACTGCCCCACCGCTCCGAGAGTCGCACTTCATCCGACGACCGAGGAGGCCGGAATGGCGATGAGTTCGGATACGGCTCGCGCTGCGGTCATTACGGAGACTGGGACGCCGAACCAAGGACGCCGAGACGGGGGCGGACACGAGGGCTGCCGAGACGCTCAGCGGCGGCGTCCCTCCCGAAGGACGCTGACGGCGAGGAAGACGACGTTCGCGGGCCGCTCGGCCAGGCGGCGCATGAAGTACGGGTACCACTGGAACCCCGTGGGCACGTACACCCGGACGCCCCAGCCGTCCCGGAGAAGCCGCTCCTGCAGGTCGCGCCGGACGCCGTAGAGCATCTGGAACTCGAACCGCTGGGGCCCGATCCCACGCTCGCGCGCGTAGGCGATCGCCTGGTCGACGATCCGGTCGTCGTGGGTCGCGATGGCCGGGAAGTTGCCGTCGTCGAGGAGTCGCCGCATGACCGCGACATAGGTCGCGTCGACGTCGGCCTTGTCGGGGAACGCCACGGACGACGGCTCGCGGTAGGCGCCCTTGCAGAGACGGATCCGGGCGCCAGCGGCGATGAGGTCCTCGGCGTCACGGGGCGTCCGCCGGAGCGCCGCCTGGAGGACGACGCCGACGTCGCCCGAGCCGGCCATGAGCGGCCGGAGATCACGCCAGACGGACAGCGTCGCGTCGGTCGTGGTGTGGTCCTCCATGTCGATCCGGACGAAGCCGTCGGCGGCGGAGGCGGCCGTCAAGATCCGGCCGACGTTCTCGCGGACGAGCTCGGGGCCGAGCGCCAGCCCCATCTGGCTGAGCTTGATGCTGACGTTGATGTCGAGGCCGACCGCGCCGAGGGCGGGGATCGCTGCCACGTAACCGGCGGCCGCGGCGCGGGCGGCGGCCTCCGAGGTCACGGCCTCGCCGAGGATGTCGACGCTCGTGCCGTAGCCGGCGGCATGGAGCCGTTCGAGGGCCGGCAGCGCCGCCTCGAGGGTCTCGCCGGCCACGAACCGGGCGACCATCGGCCGCGTCAGGGGCATCCACTTCGCGAACCGGCCGATGGAGCGGCGGCGCGACAGCCACAGCAGGATCGCCCGCATGGCTCGCTCGGTCGCGCCCCCAAGGGCTTGCCGCAGCCGGTTCACCTGGGCGAATCCAACGGTCCGGTGTTGCGCGCGGGTCCGGGAGACGCCACTGCCCGTGGCATCAACGGGGTGTGCCGTCCTCCGGCACGAGCGCCGCTTCGAGCTGGTCGCCGAGCTCGACGGTCCGGCGGAATGCCGCCCAGACCGCCTCCGACAAAACCGTTCGGAGCCGGCCCGACTCCAGCTCGTGGAGCGCGGCCGCGGACGTTCCGCCGGGCGAGGTCACCATGTTGCGCAGCTCGGCTGGGTGCATCCCCGACTGCTTGGCGAAGAGGGTGCTGCCTTCGAGCGTCTCGATGACGAGGTCGTGGGCGACGTGGCGGGCGAAGCCGAGATGGACGGCCGCGTCGATGAGCGCCTCCATGACCAGGAAGACGTACGTCGGACCGGTGCCGGAGACAGCGGTCGCCATCGCGACGAGCTTTTCGTCGTCGACCTCGAGCTGGGCCCCGAGGGCGCCGAGGAGGGCCGCCGCCTGGGCTCGCTGCTCGGCGGTCACCTCCGGAGTGGCGTACCAGACGGTCATTCCCCGGCCGAGCCGGGCCGGCGTGTTGGGCATGCTTCGGACGACCTGCGGGTGGTTGAGAGCACCCGTGAGCGCCCGCGTGGTGGCCCCGGCGAGGATGCTCAGCACGAGCTGGCCGGGGCGGAGGTGCGGCCCGATGTCCCGGGCGACCCGGCCCAGCATCTGGGGCTTGATCGCGAGGAGCACGACGTCGGCGCCCTCGACCGCCTCGGCGTTCGAGACCACGGTTCGGATGCCGTGGACCGCCGCGAGCTCCTCGCGGCGCTCTGCCCGCGGATGGCTCGCAACGATCTGCGCGGGCTCGACCAGCTTGCCCCGGAGGACGCCCGTGATGATGGCCTCGGCCATCACGCCGGAGCCAACGGTCGCGATCGTCCGCTTCGAGAGGGGGGGCATGGGCCGAGTATGCCATGCGCCATCGAGCCCAAATGGGCTCAGGTCACGAGGCTGGAGTTCGAGCGACCGGCCCGCGGCGGCGGGCGGCCAGGCTCGGGCTGGCGGCCAGGCTCAGGCGGGCGGCCCGGCTCAGGCGGGTGGCTTCGCGGCGTCGACCATCTCGCGCGCCGCGACGCGGTCGTTGAACCAGACGGCGTCCATCTGGGTGTAGGTCGCCCACTCGGCCGGCACCTGGTCCTCGGGGAAGATCGCGTTCACCGGGCATTCGGGCTCGCACGCGCCGCAGTCGATGCACTCGTTCGGGTCGATGAACAGCTTCCGGTCGACGCCCTCTTCGTAGTGGATGCAGTCCACCGGACAGACCGAGACGCACGCGAGGTCGAGGACATCGATGCAGGGCTCGGCGATGACGTAGGTCATGGGGCTTCGACTCCTATCGCGACGCTGCGCTTGAACCCGTCTGGACGAGCGCAGCGAAGCGTATCACCGGTGGTCGCGCGTGCGCGTAGCCGACGACCTCCAGGGACGCCTGCCGGGTTGGCGGCCGAGGGGCCGGGCGCGAGTCGACGGGTCGGCACGATCGGCTTGACACCCGTCCCCGGCCACCCGATAGTGCCGACACCCGAAGCCCCCGAACCGACGCCGGATCGTGCGAATGGGCGCGGTCTGATGGCGCATCATCGACGAATCGCGTCCTGGATCGTCCCCTCAGGCGCGGGCCACGCATGAGGATCCGCTTGGCCGCCAGCCCTGCCCAGCCCCTGAGCGCCACTCGCCCGCCCTCGGCGGTCGACGTCTCGCTCGTGCCTGCCGTTCGGCTCGAGGGGGTCGCGAAGCACTTCGGCGGTGAACGCGGCGTGCGCCGCGGAACCTCGGGGGAGGCCATCGTCGCTGTCGCCGGCATCGACCTCGCGATCGCCGACGGCGAGTTCTTCTCGATGCTCGGCCCGTCGGGCTCGGGCAAGACGACGACGCTCCGGATGATCGCCGGCTTCGTGGCCCCCACGAGGGGGCGAATCTTCCTCCACGGCGAGGATGTCACGACTCGCCCGCCGTTCGAGCGAGACGTGAACACGGTCTTCCAGGATTACGCCCTCTTCCCGCACATGACCGTCGGCGACAACGTCGCCTACGGCCTCGTGGTCCGGAAGGTGGCCCGAAGCGTGCGCAACACCCGCGTTGCCGACGCCCTCCGGATGGTTCGCCTCGAGGGCTACGAGCGGCGCCGGCCGGGCCAGCTCTCCGGCGGCCAGCGTCAGCGGGTGGCGCTGGCGCGGGCCCTGGTCAACCGGCCCCGGGTGCTGCTCCTCGACGAGCCGCTCGGGGCACTCGACCTGAAGCTGCGCGAGGAGATGCAGCTGGAGCTGAAGGCGATCCAGCAGGTCGTCGGGATCACCTTCATCTACGTCACCCACGACCAGCAGGAGGCGCTCACGATGAGCGACCGGCTGGCCGTCTTCAACCGGGGCCGGATCGAGCAGGTCGGAACGCCGGCCGATCTCTACGAACGACCGGCGACCGCCTTCGTGGCCGGTTTCGTCGGGACCTCGAACCTCCTCCGCGGCGGCGTCGCGGAGTCCCTCGTCGGAAGCCACGGGCTGTTCACGGTCCGGCCCGAGAAGATCCGCCTGGCCGAACCCGGCGCCCCGGTGGCGCCGGACGAGGTCGGTGCCGACGGCCGGATCCGGACGGTGGTCTATCTCGGCCCCGACACGCGCTATGTCGTCGCCCTCGACGCGGGCGCCGAGCTCGTCGTGACCCAGCAGAACCTGAACACGTCGTCGATGGAGGTGCTCCAGGCACAGGGCAACCCGGTTCGTCTCGTCTGGAAGCGGCAACACGTGCTTCGCGTCGAGGAGTGACGCGAGGGGCGCTCACGAGGAGCGCCCACGAGGAGGAGGAGCATGCGCAAGCAGAACCTGGCAGCGGTCCTGGCCGTCACTGCCATCGTGGCGGCGGCCTGCGGGTCGGGCTCGACGGCCAGCCCCAGCTCGGGAGCCACGGCGCCACCGAGCTCGGCGCCGAACGAGACGCCCCCGGCCACCGCCGGTCCGACCGTGATCGACTCGATCGGCACCGGCGAGGGCGAGCTGAACCTGATCGTCTGGCCCGGCTACGCCGAGTCCGGGGCCAACAAGCCCGAGTACGACTGGGTCCATCCGTTCGAGGACAAGACGGGCTGCAAGGTCAAGACGATCAAGGAAGCCGGCAGCTCAGACGAGATGGTCACCCTGATGCGGCAGGGCGGAGGCTCGCTGTACGACGGCCTGTCGGCCTCGGGTGACGCAACAATCCGGCTCATCACCGAGGGCCGCATCGCGGCCGTCGACGTCGAGAAGCTCTTCCCCGAGTGGAAGAACTTCTGGGGCCCGATGCAGAGCCCGCCCCACAACACGGTGGACGGGATCCACTACGGGATCTCCCACGGCTGGGGCGCCAACCTCCTGATGTGGAACACCGAGGTCGTGTCGCCCGATCCCGACAGCTGGAGCGTCGTGTTCGACCCGAGCTCGGCGTACAGCGGCAAGGTGACCGCCTACGACTATGCGATCTACATCGCCGACGCCGCGCTCTACCTCTCGAAGACGCAGCCTGACCTCGGGATCACCGATCCCTACGAGCTGACCCAGGACCAGTTCGACGCCTCGGTCGCCCTGCTCAAGGAGCAGCGCAAGATCATCGGCAAGTACTGGGGCACGTACACCGACCAGATCGCCGACTTCGAGCAGGGCACCTCGGTGCTCGGCACGACCTGGCCGTACCAGATCGGCGTGCTCCTCGCCGAGGATCCGCCGATCCCGATCAAGGCGATCCTGCCGAAGGAAGGCGCGACCGGCTGGGCCGACACCTGGATGCTGTCGGCCAACGCCGCCCATCCGAACTGCATGCTGATGTGGATGGACTGGATGTCCCAGCCCGAGACCCAGCAGCAGGTGGTCGAGTACTTCGGCGAGGCGCCGGCCAACCTCAAGGCCTGCGACCTCATCGAATTGAACCCGGGGCCGTACGGCTACGCCGGCTTCTGCGCCGACCAGCACGCGTCCGACGAGGCGTACGCATCGGCCGTGAAGTTCTGGAAGACGCCACTCGTCCAATGCGGTGACGACCGCGGGGCGACCTGCGTCGACTTCTCCGAGTGGCTCAAGGCCTGGGACGAGATCAAGGCCGCCGGCTAGCCGGCCCGGTCGGTTGATGAAGCCGCGCCCGGCACGCCCCGCGTGCCGGGCGCCTTTGATCCGGCGATGACCACGACCAGCGCACCCGCACCGATCCGCCACTCGCCGCTGCGGAGCGCGGCCGCCGCGCTCTACCGGCGGCCGCGCGTCGTCCTCGGCGTGCTCCTCGCCCCGCCGATCCTGTGGCTGGTCGTCGTGTACCTCGGCTCGCTGTCCCTCCTCCTCGTGTCGTCGCTGTGGCGCCTCGACCCGGCGACGACGGCGATCGTGCGCAAGCCCAGCCTCGACAACTACTTCGAGCTGTTCGCGCCCGGCAAGCCCTACCTCGGGATCGCCGCGCACACCGCCGGGATCGCGGCGATCGTGACGCTTGTGGACGCCGTCCTGGCCTTTCCGCTGGCGTACTACATGGCCCGGGTGGCCTCGGGCCGGACCCGCCGGGCCCTGTTCATCGCCGCGTTGCTGCCGCTGTGGATCAGCTACCTCGTCCGGGTCTACTCGTGGCGGGTGATCCTGGCCGAGGGCGGGTTTCCTCGACTGGGTCCTCGGCTTCGTCGGCCTCCGCGGCCCCGGGGTCCTGGGCGACGTCGCGATCAGCCTCGTCTTCAGCTACATCTGGCTGCCGTACATGATCCTGCCGGTCTATGCGGGGCTCGAACGGATCCCGGAGTCGCTGCTCGAGGCCTCGTCGGACCTTGGCGGCCGCGCCTGGACGACGTTCCGCCGCGTCATCTTCCCGCTGGCCCTGCCCGGGATCGTGGCCGGCTCGATCTTCACCTTCTCGCTGACGCTCGGCGACTACATCACCCCGACGCTCTTCAGCGGCGACCAGTTCATCGGCAACGTCGTCTACGGCCACGTCGGCGTGTCGGGCAACCTCCCGTTCGCCGCGGCCTATGCGACCGTGCCGGTCGCGATCATGGCCGTCTACCTGTTCCTGGCGCGCCGGCTCGGCGCGTTCGAGGCGCTGTGATGAGCGGGCGCGCGACGAGGATCGGCCTGCGGCTCGCGAGTGGCCTGACGCTCGTGTTCCTGTACGTCCCGATCTTCATCGTCATCGTCTACGCCTTCAACGACTCGAAGAACCAGGCCTGGGACCGGCTGGTCGAGAGCATCTCGGCCAACGGCTTCGGCGGCACGTTCTCGCTCCGGTGGTTCGACGCCGCGCTCAACAACGATCAGGTTCGGGAATCCTTCCTGATCTCGATCCAGGCAGCCGTCGGGGCAACCGTCGTGGCGCTCCTGCTCGGCTCGGCCGCGGCGTTCGCCGTCCATCGCTACCGGTTCTTCGGGCGCGACGCGGTGAGCTTCGTCGTCGTCCTGCCGATCGCCCTGCCCGGCATCGTCACCGGCATGGCCCTCAACGCGGCGATGAACGCGGGGATCGCCGGCTTCGACATCGGCGCCGTCCACGTCACGAGCCCCCAGTTCGGCCTGGCGACGATCATCGTCGGGCACGCGACCTTCTGTGTCGTGGTCGTCTACAACAACGTCGTCGCCCGCCTGCGGCGAGTCGGAACGTCCCTCGAGGAGGCCTCGATGGACCTCGGCGCCGACACCTGGCAGACCTTCCGGCGGATCACCCTGCCGGGGATCGCGACGGCCCTCTTCGCCGGGGCGCTCCTGGCCTTCGCGCTGTCGTTCGACGAGATCATCGTGACCACGTTCACGGCCGGCACCGAGCAGACCCTGCCGATCTGGATCTTCGCCAACTTCCGCCTGCCGAACGCGCGACCGATCGTCAACGTCGTGGCCCTGGCGATGATCCTGTTGAGCGTCTTCCCCGTCTACCTGTCCGCCCGCCTCGCCGGTGCCGAGAGCGCCGGCAGCGTGCGCTGAGGGTCGCACCGGCCCTGCCGGGACGGCACCGCTGCTAGGATCGGACCATGCCCGAAACGCTCGACACCGAGACGATCCGCGCAACCCTCGAGGCCGAGGCCGCGCGCCTGCGGGCCGAGATCGGCGAGCCCATCGAGGGCCCCGGCCAGATGACGTACGGCTCGCAGGCCGCGGCGGCGACGCATGTCTTCGAGCAGCAGCGCGACCTCGCCCTGCGCGAGCGCGAACGGACCCAGCTCCGCCAGGTCGAGGAGGCGCTCGAGCGACTCGAGGCCGGAACGTACGGCGCCTGCCGGAACTGCGGGCGGCCGATCGCGAAGGCACGCCTCGAGGCGATCCCGTGGGTGCCGACCTGCATCGACTGCGCGCGCACCGCTCCCCGATGACCGAGGCAGCCGCGACCGGGCTCGAGTCGGCGGCAACCGGGCTCGCGGCGCCGGCGCCCGGGCTCGCGGCGCCGGCGCCCGGGCTCGAGGCGCCGGCGCAGGAGCCGGAGGCCGACCGGGAGCTCGTCGGGATCGAGGCCATCCGGGCCGCTGCGGAGCGCCTTCGCGGCGTGGCGCTCCGGACCCCCCTCGTCCCGTTCTCGGCCGGGCCGCCAGCCGTCCTCCTCAAGGCCGAGTCACTCCAGCCGATCGGAGCCTTCAAGATCCGCGGCGCCTACAACACCATCGCCCAGCTCACCCCCGAGGAACGCCGCCGCGGCGTCGTGACCCACTCCTCGGGTAACCACGCCCAGGGCGTCGCCCGGGCGGCCCGGCTGCTCGGCGCGCGAGCGGTCATCGTGATGCCGTCGGACGCACCGGCGGTCAAGCGGGCCAGGGTCGAGGCGGACGGCGCCGAGATCGTCACGGTCGGGGTCGAGAGCGGGGCCCGCGAGGAGATGGCCTCGCGGTTGGCGGAGGAGCGCGGGCTCGTCCTCGTCCCGCCCTACGACGACGATCGGGTCATCGCCGGCCAGGGGACCGTCGGCCTCGAGATCGCCGAGGATCTCCCGGAGCTCGCCCTCGTCCTCGTGCCGATCGGCGGGGGTGGCTTGGCCAGCGGCGTCGCCGTCGCCGTGAAGGCGCTCCGGCCGTCGGCCCGGGTCGTCGGCGTCGAGCCCGAGCTCGCCGCCGACGCGGCCGAATTGCTTCGGGCGGGCCGGATCATCCGCTGGGACGGGGCCCTGACCGCCCGGACCATCGCCGACGGCACCCGGACCCAGGCCATCGGGCGCCGGCCGTTCGCCCACCTGTCACGGCTGCTCGACGCCATCGTGACCGTGACCGAAGCTGAGATCGCGGCCGCGGTGCGGCTGGCCGCCGAGGCGAGCCGTCTCGTCGTGGAGCCGTCAGGGGCCCTGTCGATCGCCGCCGCCCGCTACCACGCCGAGGAGCTGGGGCTGCGGGACGCTCCCGGAACGGTCGTGGCGATCGTGAGCGGCGGGAACGTGGACCCGGCGCGCTACCTGGAGCTGCTGGCCTCGCCGCTCCCCGCCTGACCCGCCGAACCCACCGGCCCGACCGGCCCGACCGGCTCGACCGGACCCAGCGGACCCACCTCGCCGGCGGCGCGGCGCCGTCGCAGGATTGCCTCGCGCTCCCGGATCGCCTCCCGCTCGACGTCCGCCCGGTGCTCGGCGGCGGCCGTCCCCCGCTCCTCGGACCGGATCCAGCCGGCCAGGACGACGAGAAGGGCGACCATGAAGATGACGTCGCCGACGAACCACATGATCCCGGCCGCGAGCTGCTGGTCGGCCAGGGCGTCGATGCCGTAGGGCGAGTTCAGCGTCGCGTAGTGGGGGTAGAGCGGCTGGCCGGCGAAGAGGATGGCCATCGACAGGAACGAGGTCTGCGGCATCTGCATGAACAGGTCGAGAATCCGGCCCGGGTGGCCCATCCGGTGGGGCGCCGGGTCGAGGCCCACGATCGGCCACCAGAAGAGCAGGCCCGAGCCGAGGTAGAGAGCGTGCTCGAAGTCATGGACGAGCCGGTTCTCGAGCGAGAGATCGAAGAGCGGCGAGAAGTGGGTCCCCCACATCACCGAGGCGAAGAGGACCCAGGCAACGACGGGGTGGCTGAGGAACCAGACCGGACGGGACCGCAGAACCGGCAGGATCCAGCGGTTGCGGGTGGCCGGCGAGGACGCCCGCAGGAGCTGGGTGATCGGGGCCCCGAGCGCCAGGAGCGGCGGGGCGACGAGCGCCAGGAGGATGTGCTGGACCATGTGGATCGAGAAGAGGGTCGTGTCGTAGCGCTCGATCCCGGACTGGAGGGCGATGAGGATCACGGCCAATCCGGCCAGGAAGGACCAGCGCCGCATTCCCGGGACCGGGTGCCGCGGGTGGGCCCGATTGATGGCATTCAGCATCCGCCACCAGGCAATCCCGACTGCCAGAACCGGCAGGATCAGTGCCGGCTCGTAGCTCCAGCCGAAGACGAGGTTGAGCGCGGTCGGCGGGTCGGGCGGCACCGGACCGTGGGCGACCGCCGGTCCGGCCGACATCGCCGCTGCAAGGACCGCCAGCGCGGTCGCGATCGAGCTCGCGACGGCCAGTCGGAGGCGGCTCGTCGCCCGCTCCCGGGAGGGCCCGTGGTCCGAGGCAAGCCGGTGGTCCGTGGCGGGCCCGTGGTCACGGGCGCGCCCGCGGGCGCCATGTCCGTGGCGGCGACCGGTCGACGGCGGCGTCTGCACCCGGCCATCGTCCCATGGTCCGCTCCGACCGTCGCCGCGGCGGTCCGGCGAGGCACATGACCAACGGCCCTCGGGTATCATGTCGAACGGCCCGTCCCCGCGGCGGGCCGCGCACGCGTCCCGCCGGTGGTCCGTCCCCACCACCGGCACCGTTACCCGCCGACCCATCCGAGGACACCCGATGTCGAGTATCCCCAGGAAGCGACCTGCGCCGGACCTCGTCGTCGCCGGCGTGGTCGTCGCCATCCTGATCGCACTCGTCGCGGCCGTCTTCCTGAGCGGCCTGGGCTCGACGCTCTACCCGCCCGACGCGGCGACCTCGCAGGCCCGGGACGTGCGCGGGCTCTACGACATCGTCTTCGCCTTTGCCGTCGCCATCTTCGTCGTCGTCGAGGGTCTCATCGTCTGGAGCGTCATCCGCTACCGCCGGCGACCGACGGACGTGGACCTGCCGGCCCAGACGCACGGCAACAACCTCGTCGAGGTCATCTGGACGGTCGTCCCGACGGCCATCGTCCTGTTCCTGTTCGGGATCTCGTGGCAGACGCTGAACACGGTCGATGCCGTCAGCGCCCAGCCGGACATCCGCATTCATGCCATCGCCGCCCAGTTCGCCTGGCAGTTCGAATACCAGGACGCCAACGGCAACAAGGTCGCCTCGCAGCTCACCCCGACGTACAGCCCGGACACCCACGAGGGCGGGATGGCGATCCCGGTCGGCCGGTCCGTGCAGGTCAGCCTGGACAGCCCCGACGTCATCCACGCTTTCTACGTTCCCCGGTTCCTCTTCAAGCGCGACGTCGTTCCCGGCCAGACTAACCGCTTCGAGTTCACGGTCGATCCCGACGAGACCAACCAGGTCTTCCGAGGCCAGTGCGCCGAGCTCTGCGGGACCGGCCACCGGACGATGCTCTTCGACGTCATCGCCCTCTCGCCGGCCGACTACGACACCTGGCTGCAGGCGCTCATTGCCAAGAACAACGCCACGCCGGAGCCGCTCCCGAGCGGACCGGTCCTGAACGTCACCGCCAAGAACATCAAGTTCGACACGGACGCCCTCGAGGTCCCGGCCGGCGTGGCCTTCGGGGTCGCGTTCAAGAACGACGACCCGGCGGGGATCCTCCACAACGTCGAGATCAAGGACTCGAGCGGCAACGTGCTCGCCACCCAGGACACGATCGATGGCGGCACGAGCACGAACTACGTGTACCAACCACTCACGGCCGGCACGTACACCTTCTTCTGCTCGATCCACCCGACGGCAATGTTCGGCACCCTGACGGTCAAGTAAGGAGCGCGGAATGGCGACCCACGCCCTGGCCCCCGCCGCCTCGACAACCTATCGGGGGGGCCTGTACGAGTGGCTGACGACGACCGATCACAAGAAGATCGGGATCATGTACGTGATCAACTCGTTCATCTTCTTCATGATCGGCGGGGTTCTCGCCCTCGGCGTCCGTGCCGAGCTCGCCCAGCCGGGCCTCCAGTTCCTCCAGGACGAGCACCTCTACAACGAGCTCTTCACGATGCACGCCACGCTGATGATCTTCATGTTCATCATCCCGATGCTGGCGGGCCTCGGAAACTACGCGGTCCCGCTCATGATCGGCGCCCCGGACATGGCCTTTCCCCGGATCAACGCCCTGTCGCTGTGGATGCTGCCGTTGGCCGGGATCCTGCTCCTGTCGGGCTTCCTCTCGGGCGGCACCGCGGTGGCGGGCTGGACCTCCTATCCGCCGCTGTCAGAGGACGGGCCGCTGCGCTCGCCGGGGGCGGGTCAGGATCTCTGGATCGTCGGGGTCATCCTGATCGGGACGAGCTCGATCCTCGGGGGGATCAACTTCCTGGTCACGATCTTCAAGATGCGGGCGCCGGGGATGACCCTCTTCCGGATGCCGATCATGGTCTGGACGGTCCTCGTCACGAGCGTCCTCGTCGTCATGGCGACGCCGGTGATCACGAGCGCCCTGGTCATGCTCTTCATCGACCGCAACTACGGCGGGACGTTCTTCCTGCCCGAGTTCGGCGGGTCGGCCGTGCTCTACCAGAACATCTTCTGGTTCTATTCGCACCCGGCCGTCTACGTCATGGTCCTGCCGGCCATGGGGGTGATCAGCGAGGTCCTGCCGGTCTTCAGCCGCAAGCCGCTGTTCGGCTTCAAGGCCTTCATCTTCGCCACGGCCGGGATCGGGGCCCTCGGCTTCTCGGTCTGGGCCCACCACATGTTCACGACGGGCGCCGTCTTCCTGCCCTTCTTCAGCCTGATGACGTTCATGATCGCCGTCCCGACCGGGGTGAAGATGTTCAACTGGGTCTTCACCCTCTTCCGGGGGCAGCTGACGTTCTCGACGCCGCTGATCTTCGCCCTCGGCTTCCTGACGATGTTCCTCATCGGCGGGATCAACGGCGCCTTCAGTGCGTCGGTGCCGGTCGACTTCGCCCTCCACGACACCTACTGGGTGGTGGCCCACCTCCACTACGTCCTGTTCGGCGGCTCGGTCTTCGGCGTCTTCGCCGGCATCTACTACTGGTTCCCGAAGATGACCGGCCGGATGCTCGACGAAGGGCTCGGCAAGCTCCAGTTCGTCCTCATGTTCATCGGCTTCAACCTGACCTTCTTCCCGATGCACATGCTCGGCCTGGCCGGCATGCCGCGGCGGATCGCCGACTATTCGAGCAACGCCGGCTGGAACGACTGGAACCTGGCGGCGACGATCGGCGGCTTCCTCATCGCGGCTTCGATCCTGCCGTTCCTGTGGAACGTCTTCGTCTCGCTCCGGAACGGCAAGATCGCCGGCGACGACCCGTGGGAGGGCAACACCCTGGAGTGGGCGACCTCATCGCCGCCGCCGCCGTACAACTTCGACCACCTGCCGGAGATCCGGTCGGAGCGGCCGGTCTTCGACGCCCGCCACGGACTCACCGGCCACTGATGGAGACTGGATCACCGTGACCGCCGAGAGCCAGGCCCTCACGCCTGCCGAGCAATCGCCGATCGCCGGTCTCGCCCACGACAGCCGGGGCGGGATCAGCAACGTGGTCCTGGGGATGATCCTGTTCATCACCTCCGAGGTGATGTTCTTCGCCGGCCTGTTCGCGGCCTACTTCAGCACCCGCGCGGCGAACAAGCCCTGGCCACCCGAGAAGTTCGCCGACATCCTGAACCCGTTCTCGCTGATCCTCGTGGCGACGGTGATCCTCATCTCGAGCTCGTTCACCTGCCAGTTCGCCGTCTGGGCGATCCGCCGGGGCGACCGGCGCGCGTTCCTCCGGAACATCGGCGTGACCTTCGTCCTCGGGATCACCTTCCTGCTCCTCCAGGCGTACGACTACAGCCTCCTGTTCGGGGAGGGCATGACGCTCGGCTCCGGGCCATTCGGGACGACATACTTCACGTTGACCGGTTTCCACGGCGCCCACGTCTTCGGCGGGGTGATCATGCTCGGGGTGGTCCTCTACCGGGGCATGAGCGGCCAGTTCTCGGCCCGCCACCATGACGCGGTCGAGGCCGCATCCCTCTACTGGCACTTCGTCGACGTGGTCTGGATCCTCCTCTTCTCGATCCTCTACTTCCTGTAGCGGGAGGCGCGCCGGATGCATCCAATTCGTCACCCGCGTAACACGATCGTCATCGGCGTGGCCTTCGTCGTCATCGCCGCGCTCTACGCCCTCGGTGCGGTGCCGCTCGGGTACCACATCGAGTGGGCCGGCGTGACGATGCTCGGTGCGCTCGGGGTGGCGATGGCGATCATGTTCTACGTCCTGATCGCCGGCTCGTCCGAGGACTGAGGCCGGGGTCGGGCCGCATGGAAGCGCTCTACCAGTCGATCCTCGACCTGCTTTCGAAGATCGTCACTCCCGACTGGGGCGAGCTCATCAAGCTCCTGCCCCTGGGGCTGGCGGCGCTCGTCCTCCTGTGGCTCCTCCTGACGGTCCGGCTGTTCGCGACCGCGGGACCGACCCGTCGGGCGCCGGCCCGGCTCAGCCCCGCCCCGCCCCCCGGCGTGCACATGCCGGGCGGCTCCCTCGCCCCGATCCTCGGCGCCGTCGGCGCCGCCTCGCTCTTCGCCGGCCTGGTCATCGGCGGGACTGCCGCCCTCATCGGGGCCGTGATCCTCGTCCTCGGCCTCCTCTACTGGGGCCGCGAGGCGGTTCGCGACTACGACCGCGCGACCCACGCGGAGACGCTGCCGGCCGTCGTCCACGCAGAGCCGCCGCCCGGCGTGCACATGCCCGGCCCATCCTTCCGGCCGCTCCTCGGCGCCATCGGAACGGCGGCCCTCATGGCCGGGCTGGTCTTCGGCGGCTGGGTCCTCGCGGCAGGCGTCGTGATCCTCGTCGCCACGCTCGTCGGCTGGCTCGTCGACGCCCGTAAGGAGTACGTCCAGGTCGAGCTGGCCGACCGGACCGGGCACCTCGAGAACATTCCGGCCCCGGGTTGGCCGAAGGGATTCCTCCAGGGTGCGGCGGTGCTCTTCACGCTCGCGGTTCTCGCCCAGGCCGGCGTGCTGCCGCCGCTGCTGTCCAACGCCAGCGGCGGCGCCGGGGGCTCGCCGGCTCCGTCGGGCGGGGCCGAGGGCGGCGGTGAGCCCGCGACGGCCTTCACGATCACCGCCAAGAACATCGCCTACGACCGCCACGAGATCGTCGTGCCAGCGGACACCGCGTTCACGATCACCTTCGTGAACCAGGACCTGCCCGGCGTCGTCCACGACGTCGACGTTCGCCAGTCCGACAAGACCACGGTGATCCAGGACCAGCCGCTCACCGACGGCGGCAGCACGTCGACCTACCAGTACGACGGGCTGGCGGCCGGGACCTACGTCTTCATCTGCTCGATCCACCCCACGCAGATGAGCGGCACCATCACCGTCCGCTAGGGGCAGCTCACGGCAAGCAAGGTCGATCCACGCCGCCGGCCGATCGTCGTCGCGATCGCGCTGGCCGTCATCGCCACGGCCACCATCGTCGGCCTGATCGTGATACGCGGCGCCCTGTCCGCCACCGAGGACCCGGTCAAGATCGGGCGACCGGCGCCGGGCTTCGCCGGGACGACGCTCGACGGCGAGCCCCTGGCCCTGTCGGACCTCCGCGGCCGGCCCGTGATCGTCAACTTCTGGGGCCCGTCATGCGTCCCCTGCCGGGACGAGTTCCCCCTCTTCGTCTCGAAGCTCGCCGAGCACGCCGGCGACGACCTGGCGATCGTCGGCGTCCTCATGTTCGACCCGCCCGGACCCGCCCGTGCCTTCATCGCCGACTACGCGGCCTCCTGGCCGACGGTCGACGATCCCGACGGCTCGATCCGGGCTGCCTATCGGGCCATCGCCCGGCCCCAGACCTACTTCATCGACCGCGACGGGATCCTCCGCAAGATCCAGGTCGGGGAGCTGACGGAGGCCGACTTCGACCGGCTCTACCCGCTGATCGCCGCAACCGGCGCCGGCTCCAGCGCCGCCCGGTGACGCCGCCGACGGCCGCTCTCGAGCTCGACGGCATCATCAAACGCTACGACTCGCGAGCCGTCCTCGACGGCGTGTCGCTCGAGGTCCGAAGCGGGGAGCTCGTCGCCCTGCTCGGCCCGAACGGCGCCGGCAAGACGACCGCGGTCGAGATCCTGGAAGGGTACCGGGCGGCCGACGGCGGCAGGGCCCGGGTCCTCGGCACGGATCCGCGATCCGGCGGACCTGCGCTGAAGGCGCGGGTCGGGCTGATGCTCCAGGGCGGCGGCCTCGACCCCCGCTCGACGCCTCGCGACGTCCTTCGCCTCTATGCCCGCCTCCACGCCGGCGGGCGAGACCCGGACGGGTTGATCCGGGCGGTCGGACTCGCCGACGTCGCCTCGACACGGGTCCGGCGCCTGTCGGGCGGGGAGCGCCAGCGGCTCGCCCTGGCGCTCGCGCTCGTCGGCGACCCCGAGGTCCTCATCCTCGATGAGCCGACGGCCGGGATGGACCCCGAGGCGCGGCGCGCGACGAGGGCCATGATCGCCGCCCTCCGCGCCGAGGGCCGGGCGATCCTGCTCACGACCCACGACCTCGGCGACGTCGAGCGGCTGGCGGACCGCGCGGCGATTCTCCACCACGGCCGGATCATCGCCGAGGGGACGCCGGTGGAGCTGGCCGCCGGGTCGGCGCCGCGGCTCCGGTTCCGGCTCGCCCGGGCATTGGCGGACGTGGAGCTCGAGGACCTGGCGGCGACGCTCGACGGCGGCGTGCCCGGGGCTCGGCCGGTCGGCGAGACCGACGGCGCAGTGGGCGCCTACCTGGTGGACGGCGTCGCCCCCGATCCTTCGCTCGTGGCGGCCGTCGCGGCGTGGTGCGACCGGGCGGGGATCCAGATCGTCGAGCTTCGGGCGGCGGCGGCCACGCTGGAGGAGCGCTACCTGGAGCTGACCGGCGACCGGGACGTGGAGCTGGTCGCGTGAGCCGGCCGGCACCCGCGCTCTCGGCGGTCGGCGCCCTGGCGGCCCACGAGCTCCGGCTCACCGCTCGGCGCGGGGAGAACGTCCTCGTCACGATCGTGATCCCGCCCGCGGTGCTCCTCTTCTTCGCGACCGTCGGCATCGTCCCCGGCGTCGCCGGCCGTCCGGTCGACTTCCTCCTCCCCGGGACGCTCGCGCTCGGCGTCATCGCCACCGGCCTCGTCAACCTCGGGATCGCCACGGCGTACGAGCGGAGCTATGGCGTCCTGAAGCGGCTCGGCGGTTCGCCGCTGCCACGGTGGGGCCTGCTTGCGGCCAAGCTCGCCGCCGTCCTGGCCGTGGAGGTCATCCAGGTCGCGCTGCTCGTCGCCGTCGCATCGGCCCTGCTCGACTGGCATGCCCCCGGAGGTTCGTCCATCGGGCTCCTCCTGGCCGCCCTGCTCCTCGGGACGCTGGCCTTCGCCGGATTGGGCCTCCTGCTGGCAGGGACGCTTCGAGCCGAGGCGACCCTGGCCCTGGCGAACGGCCTCTTCCTCGTCTGCCTCATGGTCGGCGGGATCGTCCTCCCGGTCGACCACCTGCCGGCGCCGGTCGATTCCCTGGCCCGACTCCTCCCCGCCAGCGCCCTGGCCGACCTGTTCCGGGCCGCGCTCGGCGACGGCCTCGACGTCGCCAGTCCGATCCTGGTCGTCGCGGCCTGGGGACTCGGCGCCGCGGGGCTCGCGATCCGCACCTTCCGCTGGGAGTAGCCGCGCCGGGTCAACATCCGGCCCGGGCGAGATCCGGCCCGGGCGAGCTCCGGCCCGGGCGAGCTCCGGCCCGGGCGAGATCCGGCCCGGGCGACCCGGATCGTGGGATCAGGCGAGCTCGACCTCGACGTCGACCTCATCGCCGACGTCGGCGCCGCCGGCCTTCATCATGGCCTTGCTGACGCTCAGCGCCAGGACCCCGCCGCCCGACGGCATGACGTTCGAGGTGAACGGCGCCCCGTTGATCCTCCCGGTCACCCGTCGCTGCTTGAGTCCGCCGAGGGCGGTGGCGACGTCCGCCGGCAGGTCGGCCACGGCAAGCCCACCCGTGGCACCCGGCTTCCAGCGGCGAATGGCGGATCGACAGCGCTCCACGGTCCGGGCCTCCTCGGATCGGCAGAATACCCAGGTCGACGCGGCGATTGGAAGCCGGCCACCGCTTCGCCGAGTCGCGAGCCCCGATCTCCAGCCACGAGCCCCGAGCCGCGAGGCCGGCCGCGGTTCCAAGAACCGAAACCCCGCCGGCGACGCCATACGCTATGACACGCGGCCGCCCGGGTCGCGTCGCCCCAAACCGAGGTGGTTGACGACGTGGACCAGCGGCGGCTCGTGGAACGGGCACGGGAGGGCGATCACGACGCCTTCGCCGAGCTCGTCCGCGCGGCCGTCGTGCGGCTGGACCGCGCGGCTCGCCTCATCCTCCGGGACCCGGAGCTCGCACGCGACGCGGTCCAGGAGGGCCTCATCCGGGCCTGGCGAGACCTGCCCGGGCTTCGTGAGCCCGAGCGGTTCGATGCCTGGCTCCATCGATTGACCGTCAATGCCTGCCTCGACATCGCGCGCCGCCGACGGCGTCGCGCGTTCGAGGTCGTGCTGGCACCCTTCCACGCACGCTCGCTGTACGTGGCCCGATCCGATGGTCGCGACGTGGTCCGGGTGACTCCCGAGGCGATCAGCCTCGCGACGAACTCGGGCGGCAGCCCCGATCAGTTCTCACCGGACGGCCGATCGATCGCGATCGCCGCCATCCGCGCCGGGGGCCCCGGCATCCTGCTCGCGGCGGCGGACGGGAGTGGCGCCCGCTGACTCGACCTCAGCCCACTGGCGGATCGCGTGTCGACTGCCCTGGAGCCAACCTTCCGGCCGCCGGACGGGAAGGAGATCCTGTTCGCGGGAGAGGACTACAGCGCCGCCAACGGCGGCCCCGGTCTCTTTGCGATCGATCCCGTGAGCGGGCCGATCCGGACGATCGTCGAGGTAGGCGGCAATGCCGACCTCGATTCCGGCTCGTGGGCGCCCGATGGCGGGCAGCTGTCGTACGTCAGCTGGGACACGACGGCGAACGACCTCACCGCCACGACCCACATCGTCAGCGCGGACGGCACCAATGACCGGACGCTCCCGAGACCGCCCGGAGCGCTGTGGGACGTGGCCGCCGCGTGGTCGAACGACGGCACGCGGCTGCTTCTCATCCGTGGCTACCCGGCCAGTGGGAGGACTCGCGGGCAGTCGTGATCCCGGCCGATGGCACGAGCGTCGGCGTCGAGATTCCGTACGAGGGCGCGATCCAGGGTGGCTGCTGCTACGCCTGGGAGTGGGCGCCCGATGACTCGATGGTGCTCGGAACACCGATCGGGGCCGATGGGCAGCAGCGCCAGCAGGTCCTCGTCGATGTCGCCGCGCACGCCATCCGGCAGGCGCCCTGGACCTCGACGAGCGCCGCCTGGCAGCGGATCGCGCCGTAAGGCGGGCCCGGCCGAGGCGGCTTCCTCGGCTCGAGAAAGGGAAGAACCCCGGTTGGTCGGGACCGGGGTTCTCGGTGGAGGCGAGTTGGTTGCGGGGAAGGGATTCGAACCCTTGACCTTCGGGTTATGAGCCCGACGAGCTGCCGCTGCTCCACCCCGCGCATGCATTCTAGCCGCCGGGCGCGATCCTGACAAACGGAGGACGAGGGACGACCGCCGGGGCGAGGCCGTTCGGACCCGGTTCGCCGGTTGCGGCACCTCACTGGACGGCGGCGGCCGGTATCCGTCCGGGTCCTGGCCGGAGCGCCGACCCGGCCACGACGATCGTCACGATCAGGAGCACCGTGACCACCGCCGCCCCGACGATGAATGGGGTGGCGATGTCGTTGGCCGCAAGGACCCCGGCGGCGAGGGACGCCACGATCGTGCCGGTCGTGCCTGCGGCACCGAGCACGCCCTGCGCGGTCGATGACCTCCCGGTTGGTGTGCCCCAGGCGATGACGAGGTACGTCGCCGGTCCCAGGAACGAGAAACCGACGGCCTCCAGCGCGACCATCGGGACGTACGCCAGGGTCTCGTCGACGAGCGGGTAGCCGACCATCATCGCGGCCATCACGACCAGGCCGAAGACGATGAAGGGGAACGGCCCCCGGCGGTCGACGACCCGGCCGCCGATCGGCGACAGCAGGATCGTCACCAGCCCGAACGTGGCGAACGTCAGCCCGATCAGCTCGACGCCGCCGCCGCGATCGACGACGAACAGGGCCCAGATCGTCTCGTACAGGCCGCCGCCGAAGTAGCCGGCCAGGTTGACCAGGATCGCCGCGGCGATGAACCGGTTTCGGAGCGAGGCCGGCGGAGTCCGCGGCGGAGTCCGCGCCGGACGGCCGGGCCTCGCCGGGTCGGGGCCTGGCTCGGCGGGGAACTCGGCCAGGGTCCCGCCCGACCCCGTGGCGGCGGCCGAGCGGAGGCCGGCCTCCCCGGCCGCGGTCCCGGCCCGAGGCAGCTCGCGGACGCGAACCGCCACGGCGATCGCCGCCAGGAACGTGGTCACCGCCGAGAGGCCGAGCACGAAGGTGAACGAGCCCACGAGCGCAGTCCCGACGCCGCCGATCGCAGGCCCCAGGAGGATGCCGCCCATCTGGGCCGCGTTGTAGAGGCCGAAGACCTCGCCCTGCCGGCCCTCGGGCGCGGCCTCCATGAGGTAGCCGCGCGCCGCCGGGTCGTAGATCGCGGTCCCGAGCCCGGACGCCGCCCGGAGGGCGATGAACGCGACCGGGGCGGCCCAGATGACCATTCCCCCGACCGACGCACCGGCGATCACGAGGCCGAGGATCATGAGCGGGACCCGGGCCGTCCGGTCGGCGATGTGGCCGAACAACGGTTCCGTGAACAGCCTCGCCGCCGGCCAGGCGGCGATGACGACGCCGAGAAAGGCGATGTCGACGCCCTGCTGGGTGAAGTAGAGCGGCATCACCGGCAGCAGTGCCCCGAAGCCGGTCCAGAGGATGAACTCCGCGGCCAGGAGGGGCAGGACCGCCTGCCAGGTCCGGACCCAGTCGCCGGCGCGGCCGACCAGGGCGGAGGGGCTCGGGATCGTGGGCATGGCCCCGCATCGTAGCCCGTCGTCCCGTGGCGTCGGGGCCGCGTACCATCCCATGGATGTCGCCGACGACGATCGCCCTCGCCGGCCTGATCGCCCTCCTGGTCCTGCTGCCGACGCGGCGGCTGTACCTCGCCGGACTCGGCCGGGACGGGCTCCTCATCTACTACGTCGTGGTCTGGTTGCTCGGCGCCGCCGTGGCCGCGTTCCCGAGCCCGGCCCGATTCCTCGTCCCGATCCTCATCGTCGCCTACCTCGCCCCGTTCGTGACCCTGCGCGATGGGCTCGACCGCCTGCTGGGGCGCCCGCCCCGGGACCGGGGCGGGTCGGGTGCAGGGCGAGCGACGGGCGATCGGCCCCCGATGAAGAACGTCACCCCGCCCGAGCAACGGGAGCCGTGATCGGTCCGCTCGCACTTCACGGCGGTGGCGAGTTCCTCGCGGGCGACGAGCCGTTCCTTCGCACCATCCTGGGCCTCGCTGCGGCGGCCGCGGCGAGCCGGCAGGGCGCCGCCGGCACGATCCGGGTGGAGCTCCTGACGACCGCTGTCGCCCGCCACCGGCCGGACCTCGCGTTCGCGGTGGGGGCCGCGGCGTTCGAGCGCGTCGCGGCCGGGGCGCGGTCGGAGCTGGGCGCCGTCCACGTCCGGCAGGCGAGGGTCGTCGACGCGGCTTCCGCGGCCGACGACCACGTCGCCGAGCGGCTCGCGAGCGCCGATCTTGTCTACCTGCCCGGCGGCGATCCCGACGCCGTGATCGAGATTCTCGCCGGCACCCCCGCCTGGCGGAGCGTCGAGGCGGCCCGATCCCGAGGCGCGGTCGTGGCCGGGGCGAGCGCCGGCGCGATGGCCCTCGGCGAGCGGACCTGGACGCCGGCCGGCTACGTCGCCGGGTTCGGGTGGGCCGGGCGACTCGTCGTCGTGCCCCACGCGACGGCGGAGCGGATGGCCGGCGCGCGGGCCGCGGTCGACGGCCTGCCCCACGGCGACGAGCTCGCGATCG
The DNA here is from genome assembly GCA_963719145.1 of uncultured Chloroflexia bacterium. Lineage (GTDB taxonomy): Bacteria > Chloroflexota > Limnocylindria > Limnocylindrales > CSP1-4 > UBA5189. The sequence continues at coordinate 663,046 of CAVRAX010000001.1, read as the reverse complement.
TCGGACTCCCGGAGCGGGTCGGGATCATCGGCGCGCCGGGCGCCTGGACTGTCATCGGCGAGGCGGGCGCGTGGTGGTGGGCGGCGCACGACGAGGCTCCGCGCCACGAGCGCGTCGGCGCGGTCATCCGAAGCTGACCTGCGGACGCAGGGCCCTCGGCCTCCCGCGCTTCGGGCACCACCGATCCGTATTCCGAGAAGGATTAGCTGGCGGCAGGACCGGTCGTCGACGGGAGCCGGATCCGCCCAACCCAACGCTCCCGCGCGGCTGCCATGCCCGGGACGCATGGAAGGCCGTCGGATTCCGGGCTGCGAACCCGGTGCTATCGGGGCGCTGCCGTCGACGAAGCCTTCTTGGAATACCGTCGGCCGCCGGGGTGCGGGGAACTGTCGAGTCATCGACCGCCCGCCTGCTCCCCTATCCTCGCCGGGTGAAGCCGCACGGTCCGGATTCGCCCTGGCGACTCAATCCCGAGGTCACCTTCCTGAACCACGGCTCGTTCGGCGCCTGCCCGGTGCCGGTGCTCGAGGCCCAGCGGGCGCTCATCGATGCCCTCGAAGCGGACCCGATCGAGGTCCTCTGGGAGACGCTCGAGACGCGCATGGATACGGCCCGCCGCGAGGTGGCGGCGTTCATCTCCGCCGACCCGGAGGGCTTGGTCTTCCTGCCGAACGCCACGACCGGCGTCTCGACCGTCCTGCGCTCGCTGCGGTTCGAGCCCGGCGACGAGCTCCTGACGACGAACCACGAGTACAACGCTGTCCTCAACGCCCAGGCCGAGATTGCCCGACTCTCGGGCGCCAGCGTCGTCATGGCCCGCCTGCCGCTCGAGATCGAGTCCGACGACCAGGTGGTCGAGGCCGTCGTCGGCGCCGCGACGCCCCGGACCCGCTCTCGCGATCGTCAGCCACGTGACCAGCCCGACGGCCACGGTCCAGCCGATCGAGCGGATCGTCCGTGAGCTCGAGGCCCGCGGGATCGACACCCTCGTCGACGCCGCCCACGCGCCCGGCATGGTCCCGGTCGACGTCGAGACCCTCAACCCCGCCTACTGGACGGCCGACGGCCACAAGTGGCTGTGCGGCCCGAAGAGCTCGGGCCTGCTCGTCGTCCGGGCCGATCGCCGCGAGCGGATCCGGCCACTCGTGGTCAGCCACGGCTTCAACGATCTGCGACCGGGCCGGCCGCGCCTGCTCAAGGAGTTCGACTGGCAGGGCACCCGGGACCTCAGCCCGTACCAGGTGCTCCCGGTCGCACTGCGGACCGTGGCCGCTCTCCATGAGGACGGCTGGCCGGGGGTGATGCGAGCCAACCACGACCTCGTTGTCGAGGGTCGGTCGACGGTCGCGGCGGCGCTCGGGATCAGGCCGCGGATCCCCGAGTCGATGCTCGGGTCGACGGCGATCGTTCGCCTGCCGATCGAGCCGATGCCGGACGCCGAGATCGACGCCCTCAAGGCCTTGATCGTCCGCGAGCACCGGATCGAGGTCCCGATCTTCGGCTGGCCGGTCCCGGCTGCCCGCGAGGCGCCCGATGCCGTCCCGGACGCCGTGGTGGTCCGAATCTCGGCCCAGCGCTACAACGAGCTCGACGATTACGAGCGGCTCGGCCACGTCCTCGCCGAGATCGTGCCTCGCGCTGGGATCGCCTCGCGACGGCCGGAGGTTTGACTTCCGTCGTGTGAGCGCCAGAGACGACCTCCTCGAGACAACCCGACGGCGTGGTCTTGACGCTGGACCCGGGGTGGGCTCGGATGGTCCTGGGCTTGCGGTGGCTTGAGCGGCGGCGGCTGCTGAGCCTCGTCCTGGCTCTCGCGCTCGGGGGCGTCGTTGTCGCGGCAGTCTCCTCGCGTCCGGGATCCGAAGAGCCCGCGGCGACCCCGTCAGCGACCGCGCCGACCGTTGCGTCGAACCCGATCAATGAGTGGTTGTCGACTGACGGGATGGCCCGCGCCGAAGCGTTGCGGACCTTCGCTCGGCCTGCGCGCCGATGACGCCTGGATCCGGTTCGTCGCCACCAGTCCACAAGCTCTCGCGAACGTCTGGCGGTACTCGATCCCCATGCTCGACACGGAGGCGGCGCATATCTCCGACCGAGAGAGGCTCCTGCTAGCTCTCTCCCGGTTCGGCGCGGGCCACGTTGACGCGTGGGGCGCCTACTACTTCGTTGGCAACACTGTCGTGGTGATGCTCGTGGACCCCGACGGCACCGTCGAGCAGGAGCTCCGAGCCGCCGTTCCGCAGCCCCTCGTCGTCATGCCCGCTCGCTGGTCGTTCCAGGAGCTGACGGAGCTGGCGCGCCAGGTCGCCGACGACCCGTGGCTCCAGGCGCATTACCAAGTCATGTCGGCCGGCGCCGACGTCGAACGCAATACCGTCGCCCTCGAAGTCTCGAGCGCTGACCCGGCAGCAGCGGCAGATATCGCTCGCCACTTCGACCTCGGCGCCCAACTGATCGTCACGAGCGACGGAACCGGCGAGGGCAATGCGGGCCCGCCAAACGGCTGACCCGCCAGGCTGACCCGCGAATGGCCGCCGGAGGTCCAGGCCGCCATCTGCCGGGTTGACCTGTCGTGCGGCCGGCTGACGATCTGGGTCGGCAGATCTTCCGCCGTCAGGGCCTCCGCCTCCGCCGTCACCCGGTCACACGGGGGACTGCGCTCCCCGACTCGGTCGGAGGCGTCAGCCGGTTCCCTGGAGGCCGGCCGCGATCCCGCTCACGGTCAGGCGGACGAGGCGCTCGAACTCCTCGCGCTCGGGGGCGCCGGGCGGCTGCGCCCGGAGCCGGTCGAGGGCCACCACCTGGAGCTCCGAGAGGACCTCGACGTCGGGGTTGCGCCGTTCGATCTGGCGGGCGATCGCCGGTGACGCCTCGAGAAGCTGCGAACGGCCGGTGATCGCGAGGAGACCGCCGACCGAGCGCTCGTGCTCGGCCTCGATCGCCGCCCAGCGGGCGTTGTCGCCGGGCTCCGACGCCAGGGACGCGTAGCGCCGGGCGACCTCGAGGTCGACCCGGGCGAGCGCCAGCTCCGCGTGATCGAGGACCGCGGTGACGAACGACCAGGTCCGGTAGAGCTCGGCGAGCCGTGCGCGGTCGGCGGAGGACGCTGCCTCGAGCGACGAGCCGAGCCCATACCAGCCGGGCAGCTCGATCCGCGACTGGGCCCAGGCGAAGCCCCACGGGATCGCCCGGAGCCGCTCGATCGAGACCTCGTCCGCCTCGGCCGCACCGCGCCTCCTCGCGGCCGGGCGCGACCCGATCCGGAGGTCGACGAGCAGGTCGATCGGGGTCACCCGCCGGAAGAAGCCGGCGAAGCCGGGGTCGCCGTAGATGAGCGCGCGATAGGCGCCGGACGAGGCGCCGGCCAGTCGGTCCAGAACGGCCCGATCCGCCGCCGAGGGCTCGGCCGGTGGGCGCGCCTCGGCCGCCAGGACAGCACCTACGAGGAGCTCGAGGTGACGAAGCGCGATCTGCGGGTTGCCATACCGCGCGGCGATCACCTCGCCCTGCTCGGTGACCTTCAGCCGGCCGCCGATCGTGCCCGCAGGCTGGCCGAGGATCGCCTGGTCGAGGCGGCCGCCGCCCCGGCCGACGGTCCCGCCGCGGCCGTGGAAGAGAGTGAGCCCGACGCCCGCCCGGGCGGCCGTCGCGGCGAGCGCCGCCTGGGCCTGCCAGAGCAGCCAGTTCGCGGCCAGGAACCCGGACTCCTTGTTCGAGTCCGAGTAGCCGAGCATCACTTCCTGGCGATCGCCCCGACGCCGGAGGTGGTGGCGGTAGCGGCCGTCGGCCAGCATCGCCTCGAGGACGGACCCGGCCCCACGAAGGGACGCCGCGGACTCGAACAGCGGGACGACGTCGAGGCCGGCGACGCCATCCGGGCCGATCGCCCGCTCGGCCAGGTCGAGGACGCCGAAGACGTCGGCGATCCCCTCCGTGAAGCTCACGACGACACGACCCGCGGCGTCCGGGCCGAACCTGGACCGGATCCGCTCGATCGCCCGAAACGTGTCGAGGACCTCGCCGACGCGCACGCCGGGCGCGGCTTCGGCCTCCGGGTCGGCCGTCGCGACGGCGACGCGGTGGACCTCGGCGTGCTGGCGGACCTCGAGTTCGGCGAGGTGGAAGCCGAACGTCTCGACCTGCCAGCGGAAGTCCTGGACGGTCCCGGCGGCGACCCGCTCCAGCCCGAGGTGGGCGAGGGCGCGCTGGATCTCGGCGACCTCGCCGAGGACCTCGCCGGCTCGCTGGTAACGCCCGGCCGTGGGACCGGTCGCCCCGGTCAGGTGGATCCGGGTCCGGCGGAGGCGCTCGGCCATCGCCCCGAAGCGGCGACGGAACGGCTCGTCGGGGAAGCGCCGGCGGAGCGTCGCGTCGAGCTCGGGCAGGGTCTCGGCGTCGTCGACGAGCCGGGCGACGAGGGCCCGGTCCAGCGACGCCGCCGGGACGGCCACGGCCACGGTCTGCATCAGCCGGGTCGCCACCGCCTCGTGGCCGCGAAGGACGTGGTCGGCCTGGATCCGGGCCGTCTGCTCGGTCACCTCGGCGGTGACGCCGGCATGGCCGTCGCGGTCGGCCCCGATCCAGCTGCCCCAGCGCAGGATCGCCGGGAGCGGCTCCTCGTCCGGGCCGCTCGCCACCGGGGGCTTGCCGAGCGCGGTCTCGATCGATCGCTGAATTGTCGGGATCAGCGAGTACAGCGTCGAGTCGAAGAAGACGAGCGCGGTCCGGACCTCGTCGAGGGGGTTCGGGACGGTGGAGCGGACCTCCGCCGTTCGCCACAGGATCGTGAGCTCCTCGCGCAGCCGGTCGTCGAGGACGCCGGCCGCGGCGGGCGCGAGGCGCGGGTCGTCGCGGGCGTCGAGGATCCGACCGACCCGGCCGAGGGCCTGGAGCGCGGTCCGGCGACGAGCCTCGGTCGGGTGCGCGGTCAGGACCGGTTGGAGCCGGAGACGTCGAAGCACGTCCGCCGCCCCGGGAACATCAGCCGGGAAGTCGCCCCCCGCCCGGAGCTCGCGGATGACGCCGGCCAGGGTGTCGTCGCGGGCGCCGTCTCCGGATCGCCGGCCGCGCTCCTGGAGGACGCGGACGCGATGCCGCTCCTCGGCCAGGTTGACGAGGCGGAAGTGGAGGAGGAAGGCACGAATCACTCCCTCGGCCCGGTCGGGAGCGAGGCCGTCGAGCTCGTCCCGAAGCCGGCGGCGTGCGACGGCGTCACCGCGGCCGGCTCGACGGGCGCGGCGGCGCGACCGGTCCACGAGCCGGCGCAGGTCCGGACCGGCCTGCTCCTCGAGGACGTCGCCGACGAGCCGCCCGAGGCGGTCGATCTCGGCAACGAGCGGATCCGATCGGGTCACGCGACCTCCCGGAGGTTGCAGCCGGCTCCGAGCCGCAACGTTCGTTCGACTCGGCCGCAACGGAACGGGCCCGCGGCGGACCGTACCTTTGTATCGTGATGGCCGTGGCCGACGCCGAGATGATCCAGGTCCCGGGCGCGGAGCAGCTCGACCAGCTCCGCTTCCTCCATCGTGTCGCGCGCCTGGTGACGACCGCCCAGACGTGGGACGAGCTTCTCGAGACCGTCGTCGACGAGACCCGCGACGCCCTCCGCGCCAGCGTCTCGTCGCTCTACCTCGTCGACCGCGACGGCGCCTACCTCACGCTGGCCGCGACGAACGGCCTCGACCGTTTCCAGATCGGGCGGGCCAGGGTGCCGTTCGACGAAGGCGTGACCGGCCGGGTGGCGGCCAGCCAGCAACCGATCGTCATCCGCGACATCAAGGATGATCCCCGGTTCCTGTGGGTCCGCGGCATCGACCAGCGCCGGTTCATCACCTCGATGCTGTCCGTGCCGCTCGTCTGGCACGACCAGACCGTCGGCGTCCTGAACATCCAGACCGAGCAGACCCGCGACTTCAGCGACGCCGACGTCGCCCAGCTCGGCGCGATCGCCAACCTCCTCGCCGGGATCGTCGAGAAGGGCCGCCAGCAGCAGGAGGCCGAGCAGCGGGCGGCTGAGCTCAAGGCCATCGACGAGGCCCGGACCGAGCTGATCGCCCTGGTCACCCACGAGCTGCGGACGCCGCTCGCGGTCGTCCGGGCGTACACCGACCTCCTGGCCGAGGAGCCGCCGCTGGACGGGCGCCGGTCGCGCGACCAGGAACGCCGTGATCGGCGGGCGAGCTGGCACGACGGGACGATCGAGCAGATCGAGCGCCTCGACCGCCTCGTGGACTCCATCCTCGCCTCGGTCAGGGTCGTGCCGGACCAGCCGGCGGCGGTCGAGACGACCGACGTCGACGCGCTCGTCCGCGAGGTCGTCCGCGGCCTGACGCCTATCCTCGGCGGGCACGAGGTCGTGATCGTCGGCGGGGTCCGGCTCCACGTTCTGGCCGACCCGCCGCGCCTCCGCCAGATGCTCGAGCACCTCATCGAGAACGCCGTCAAGTACGCCCCGCCCGGGACCCACATCAGGATCGACTGGCAGATGGCCGAGGGGATCGTCCGGATCGGCGTCGAGGACGAGGGCCCGGGCATCCCGCCCGAGTGGCGGGAGCGGATCTTCCAGCCCTACGCGCGGCTCGACACCCACACCGCCCGTGGCTCCGGGATCGGGCTCTACGCCGCCAAGCGGCTGGCCGAATCGATGGCCGGGCACCTCTGGTCCGAGCCGGCGCCCGACCACGGCGCGCGGTTCGTGATCGCCCTGCCCGCGGCGGCGGCGGTCTAGGGGGACGAACAGGTGCCGGGTCGCCCGCTGCGCATCCTCGTCGTCGACGACGACCCGGCGATGGTCGGCGCGATCAACGCCCTCGTCGGGACCGAGGGCCACCAGGTCATCACCGCCTACGATGGCCTGACCGCGGTCCGCCGTTTCCGGGAAGAGCACCCCGACCTCGTCCTCCTCGACCTGGCCATGCCCGGCCCCGACGGCTTCACCGTCACCGGCCAGATGCGAGCCGCCGGGTCGGCCCCGATCATCGTCGTCTCCGGGGAGAGCAGCGAGGCGGCCAAGGTCAGGGCCCTCGGGATCGGCGCCGACGACTACCTCGTCAAGCCGTTCGGGCGGCAGGAGCTCCTGGCCAGGATCGCGGCGGTCATGCGCCGGGCGGACCGGACCGAGGCGACGGACCTCGGCGGACCGGTCGCCTTCGCCGACCTGTCGCTCGACCCGGGACGCCACGAGGCGAGGGTCGGCGAAGAGCTCCTCACCCTCACCCCGACGGAATACCGGCTCCTCGAGACGCTGGCCCGGGCCGGCGGCGATCTCGTCCCCCACCTGCGCCTCGCGCGCGCGGGCTGGCCGGCGGAGCATGATCCCGACCTCCTCTGGCTGAAGCCGCACCTGGCCCGGCTGCGGGCCAAGCTGGACGCCGCCGGCGGGCCGGCGATCGTGGCCGTTCGGGGCGTCGGCTACCGGATCGAGGCCGGGGCCGCCGGCTGACCGGCGCCGCGGACCGCGGCGAGGGGTCGGAGGGTCGAAGCCGGCCGGGGACGCGCGGACACCGCGGAACGCGCGGCCAGCGCGGGACTCGCGGTCAGGCGGGGACGGCGGCGCGGCCCAGGGCGTCGTGCGGGAGGTCGATGCAGGCCGTTCGATGGCTCCGAGCGTCGCGCCCGCCGAGGGCCCCGAAGTGGCGCCACGCCCCGGTCTCGGTCGCGTCGGGCTGGAGCCGGCAGCCGCACGCCTCGCAGGTCACGACGGTGATCCGGCCGTCGCGGACGGCGGGTGGGGTCGACAGATCTTCGGGTTGCTGGAGCATGGCCGCCCTCCGGGCACGTTCGCGGACGCTGGGGATGGAGTGTCGCGCGGCTCAGGCCCGCGCGGCGATGACGGCGCGGGGCCGATTGGGTTGCGTCGGGGTTGCGGCCGCCCGGCCGCCCGCCGGTGACGCGGCGGGCGAGGCCGATGCGGCGGCGACCTCCCCGGACGTCCTCGCGGATGCCACGTCGGCGTCCGTGGCGGGCACGGGCCGCGGTTCGATCGCCCAGAACGCCCGGATCGCGGCCGGCTCGTCGGCCAGGAGGGCGGCCGCGAGGGCGGATCCGGCATCGCGATGGAGCCGCAGGAGCCGGTCGATCTCGGCGACCGCCTCGACGTCGGCGGGCCCGGGACCGGTCGCCCCGATCCGGACGGGCCGGACGGTCACGCTCCCGGGATCGACCCGTCCCCGGATCGCACCGTCGGCGTCGAGGACGTACGCCCGCCCGCCGGTCATCCCGGCGCCGAAGTTCGGCCCGACCGGCCCGAGGACGAGGAGCGTCCCGCCGGTCATGTACTCGGCACCGTGCGGCCCGAGGCCCTCGACGACGGCATCCGCGCCGGCATTCCGAACGGCGAAGCGCATCGCCGCCCGACCCAGGACGTGGAGCCGGCCGCCGGTCGCCCCGTAGAGGCAGGTGTTGCCGGCCAGCGTCGGTGCCGAACCCCCCGTCGTTCCGACCGCGGCCGCGGCCGGTGCCACCAGGTCCGGGCCCGCCGGGTCCGGGCCCACGATCACCGTCCCGCCGGCCAGCCCCTTCGCCACGTAGTCGTTGGCGGTGCCCGCCAGGCGGAGGGACATGCCCGCGCCGAGGAACGCGCCGAACGACTGGCCGGCAGAGCCGCGAAGGCCGAGGTCGACCGGCACCCGGAGGGCGCCGCGCTCGACCTCGCCGGTCAGGGCCGCCCCGAACGAGCGCTCGCCGGTCGAGATCCGGAGCCCGTCGAGGCGGATCGCACCGTGGCCTCGAAGCGCGGCGACCAGGCGGACCTCCATGGGCGACGACGGCAGCCGTTCGATGGCCGCGCCCGCGCTCGCCGGATCGGCCCGCCGGGCGGCGCCCGCCCGCCAGGTCGGTGCCGCGAGGATCTGGCGCAGACCGATATCGCCATCACTCGCGCGGAGGACCGCCGCCGCCTCGCCGACGATCTCGCCGACGGAGCGGGCCCCGATCGCCGCCAGCTCGCGCCGGAGGTCCTCGGCCAGGTTGAGCGCGAACCGCTCGACCTGATCGGGCGTCCCGGCGAACTTCGCCCGAAGGTCCGCCCGCTGGGTGGCGATCCCGGTCGGGCACGTGTCGAGGTGGCACTGGCGGGCCATGTCGCAGCCGACCGCCACGAGCGCGGCCGTGCCGAGGGCGAACTCTTCGGCGCCGAGGAGCGCGGCGATGAGGAGGTCCCGGCCATGCTGGAGGCCGCCGTCGGTGCGCAGCGCGACCCGGTCGCGCAGGTCGTTCCAGAGGAGGACCTGGTGGACCTCGGACAGGCCCAGCTCCCAGGGCACGCCGGCGTGCTTGATCGAGCTGAGCGGCGAGGCGCCCGTCCCGCCGGCGCCACCGGCGAGGTGGATGTAGTCGGCGCCGGCCTTGGCGACCCCGGCGGCGATCGTGCCGACGCCCCGCGAGGCCACGAGCTTGACCCCGATCCTGGCCGCGGGATTGATCGCCCGGAGGTCGGCGATGAGCTGGGCGAGGTCCTCGATCGAGTAGATGTCGTGATGGGGCGGCGGGCTGATGTAGGCCTGGCCGGCCTGGCCCCGGCGGAGGGCGGCGATGTACGCGGTCGCCTTCCTGGCCGGCAGCTGGCCACCCTCGCCGGGCTTCGAGCCCTGGGCGATCTTGATCTCGAGCTGCTCGGCCCGCGCGAGGTAGGTCGCGGTGACGCCGAACCGGCCCGAGGCCACCTGCTTGATCTTCGCGTCGTGCCGCCGGCCGTCGGCATCCGGCGCGTACCAGGCCGGGTCCTCGCCGCCCTCGCCGGTGTTGGCCGCGCCGCCGGCGCGCTGGATGCCGATCGTCAGGACCTGGTGCGCTTCCGGCGAGAGCGCCCCCACGCTCATCGCGCTGACGACGAGGCGCCGGACGATTGCCCGCGCCGGCTCGACCTCGGCGAGCTCCACGGCCCGGCGGCGAGCGGCCGGGCGGATGGCCAGGCGATCCCGGACGACGGCCGGCCGGGGCCGGTCGAGGCTGGCCCGATAGGCGGCGAGCGAGCCGTCGGCCGCGACCCTCGAGCCGTCGCCGACGAGCTCCTGGATCGCGCCGACGATCCGGGGGGCGAACAGGTGCAGCTCGCCGTCCGACCGGAAGCGCGCGAGTCCCGGGTCGGGCAACCGGGGCTCGTGGGAGGCGGCCGCCGCGCCGGCCGCCGACTTGGCCGCCGCGGCCTTCGCCTCGATCTCCGCGGCGAGGTCCCGCCTCGCCAGCTGTCGCTCGGCAAGGTCGCGGAAGCCGACGTCGCCTCGCCAGCCGAGCGCGGCCGGGAAGCAGCGGGCGACGACCCCGGGGGCGAGGTCGAGGGTCTCGAAGAAGGCCCCGCCCGCGTACGACGCCAGCGCGCTGATCCCCATCCGGGCGAGCGTCTTGCGGAGGCCGGCCTCGAACGCGTCGAGCAGGTTTCCGACGGCGGCGGGGACCGTGACGTCCTCGGCGCCGCGCGAGCCGGCCACCTCCCATGCCAGCCGGATCCCCAGCCACGGATGGACGGCTCGAGCGCCGGCGGCGATCACCATCGCCAGCGCGTGGACGTCGAGGACGTCGGCCGCCTCGACGACGATGTCGGTCCGGCCGCGGAGGCCGGCCTCGGTCAGGGCGGCGTGGACCGCGCCGGCCGCGAGGACCGACGGCACCGGCAACCGATCGAGGTCGAGGCTCCGGTCGGAGAGGACGACGATGACCGCGCCGCGCCGTGCGGCGGCCACGGCATCGACCGCCAGCCGCTCGATCGACGCTTCGAGCCCGTCCGCGCCGTCGGCGGCGCTCCAGGTCGCGTCGAGGCTCACCGCGCCGCCGGCCCGGAGGGCCCGCACCGCGGTGAGCAGCCCGTCGAGGTCGGCGATGATCGGGCGCTCGAGGCGCAGGCAGCGGCTCCGCCGGGGCAGCCCCCCGAGGAGCGGCGGCCGCCGGCCGAGGTGGACGCGGAGGTCCACGACGAGGCGCTCGCGCTCCGGGTCGATGGGCGGGTTCGTGACCTGGGCGAAGGCCTGCTTCAGATGATCGGCGGCCCGGCGCTGGACGCGCCCGAGCCCCGGCGTCGGCGTGTCGTCGCCCATGCTCCAGAGCGGCTCGTGGGCCTCGAGGGCCATCGTCCGGATGTCGAGACGAAGCCGCTCCGCGTCGACTCCGGCGAGGTAGCGCCGGCCAGGTGACGGATTCGAGCCCGGCGGCGCGACCGCGCCGGACGGCAGCTCATCGTCGAACGACGGGCGAGGCCGGTCATGGGCCTTGACCCGACCCGTTCGAGTCAGCCGGCGGCGGGCGGCGGCATCGGCGAGGATCCGCCGGCGGGCCGGCTCGACCAGCAAAAGCTCGCCGGGCCCGAGCCGGGCGAGCGTCCGGATCTCGGCGGCCTCCAGCGGCACCGCCCCGGCCTCGGACGCGGCCGCGACGAGACCCTCGCCCGTCGTCGCCACGGCGAGCGGCCGGAGGCCGTTCCGGTCGAGGAGCGCGCCGACGGCCCGGCCGTCGGTGAAGACGATCGCCGCCGGGCCGTCCCACGGGGCGAGGAACCCGGCGCTCCGGCGGGCGGGGCCGGCGACCCCGGCGACCCCGGCGGGGTCGTCCGCCCGGAGGGCGGCCGCCTCGGGGATGAGCGCGGCGAGGGCGCCGGCGACGCTCCAGCCGGACGCGACGAGCAGCTCGACCGCCTCATCGAGCGACGCGGAGTCCGACCCGCCGGCGCTGAGCAGCGGGCCACGTCGCCCGACCTCCTCGAGGATCCCCCGCGGGTCCGGGTCGGCCCGCCGCCCTCGGAGCTCCTCCCGGTTGCCCCGGACCGTGTTGATCTCGCCGTTGTGGGCGATGTACCCGAAGGGCTGGACGAGGCGCCAGGTGGGATGGGTGTTCGTGGCGTAGCGCTGGTGGAAGGTCGCGAACGACAGGGGCAGTGCGCCGGCCAGGTCCGGGTACAGGCCGGCCAGGCGATCCCCGGCGACGAGGCCCTTGTAGACGATCGTCCGGCACGAACCCGAGGCGACGACGAGGTCGTCGAGACGGGCGGCAGACGCTTCGGACGCGATCCGGCGGCGGGCAAGCAGCAGCCGGCGCTCGAAGGCGGCGTCGGAGATCGGGCCGCCCGGGGCGCCGCGAGGCCGGGCGATGAACGCCTGCCAGAACGCCGGGCCGGCGGCGAACGCGACGGGCCCGAGGACCGACGGGTCGACCGGCACGCGCCGCCACGCGGCTGGCGCGAGCCCGACCTCGTCGAGGCCGGCAGCCACGACCGCCCGGGCCCGGCGCTGGCGAACCCGGCCACGGGGCATGAAGAGCTGCAGGATGGCCGGCCGGCGCCCGACCGCTGCCGTCTCGTCGGGGCGAAGCCCGGCCGTCAGCCGGGCGAGGATCGCCGCCTCCAGGGGCAGGGCCACGCCGGCGCCGTCGGACGACGCACCGTCGGCCGCGAACGCTCCCCGATGGCCCAGCGAGGCGAGCCCCGCCAGGGCGAGCGGAAGGACCCGGCGGGCCGATCGGCCGCCGGCGTCGGCGACGAAGCCGACGCCGCAGGCATCGTGCTCGGTCGTCGGGTCGTAGAGCGGCGGCGGGGCGGCGGATCCGCGGCGCATCATCGATGCCTCCTGCGGCGGGGACGGGAACGACGCCCCGGGTGGAGGGCCCGGGGCGCGTCCCCTCGCTGTTGGTCAGGCCTGGTAGGCGACCTCGCCGTGAACGGCGATGTCGAGGCCGAGCTCCTCCTGGGTCGCGGCGACCCGGATGCCCAGGACCGCGTCGACGATCTTGACGATGACGAAGGTGGCCACGACCGCATAGGCGATGGTCGCCGAGACGGCGACCAGCTGGATGCCGACCTGGCCGGGGTTCCCGTCGATGAGGCCGGGGAAGGCGTTGACGGCGGTCGTCGCGAAGACGCCGGTGGCGATCGCCCCGAACGTCCCACCGACGCCGTGGACGGCGAAGACGTCGAGGGCGTCGTCGACGTTGAGGCGGGATCGGAGGAGCGTCGCGGCGTAGCACAGCCCGCCGACGACGAGCCCGATGACCAGGGCGCCGCCGGCGTTGACGAAGCCCGAGGCGGGGGTGATCGCGACGAGGCCGGCCACGGCGCCGCAGGCGGCCCCGACGACGCTGACCTTGCGCTTGTGGATGTAGCTGGCGAGCACCCAGGTGATCGTCGCTGCCCCGGCGGCGGTGTTCGTGACGAGGAGGGCGCTGGCGGCCAGGCCGCTCGCCGACAGGGCCGAGCCGGCATTGAAGCCGAACCAGCCGAACCACAGGAGCCCGGCGCCGAGCACCGTCATCGGGATGTCGTGGGGCTCCATCGTGTCGCCGTTGACGACGCGCCGTCCGATGAGCAGGGCGACGATCAGGGCCGAGACCCCGGACGAGGCGTGGACGACCGTGCCACCGGCGAAGTCGAGGGCGCCGAGCTGGTACAGCCAGCCGTCGGAGGCCCAGACCCAGTGGGCGATCGGCGAGTAGACGAAGACGGACCACAGGACGGTGAAGATCACGAACGAGGCGAAGCGCTTGCGCTCGGCGAAGGCGCCGGTGATGAGGGCCGGCGTGATCGCCGCGAACATCAGCTGGAAGGCGGCGAACAGGACGAACGGGATCGTGGCGCCGGCCGCGGGCTCGAGGCCGACGCTGTTGAACATGAAGAAGTCGAGGCCCCCGAACAGGCCGGTCCCGGTGGCGTCCGGGGCGAAGGCGATCGAGAAGCCGACGACGACCCAGACGACGCTGACGAGGGCCAGGCCGAAGAAGCTGTGCATGATCGTCGACAGCACGTTCTTGCGGCGGACGAGGCCGCCGTAGAACAGGGCCAACCCGGGCAGCATGACCATGACGAGCGCCGTGGCGACGAGCAGCCAGGCCGTGTCGCCCGTGTCGATCTTCGCGCCGTCGGCGGCGAAGGCGGCGGCCGGCACCGCCACGGCAAGGAGCAGGGAAGTCAACAACGCGGTCGTGATCCGTCGCATCGGCCGTGGTCCCTCCATCCCGGCCCGCCAGGGTCAGCAGGCCCTTGCCTCCGGAGTCTCGGGCCGGTGCCGGCCGGCGCGCGCCGTCGCGGTGGCGCCACATGCGCTGCGCTTCGGGGACGGGACCGGTTGCGGGAGGGTGACGAGCGACCTGCGTCAGCCCTCGAACCGGTACATCGCGTAGTCGGAGACTGGCTCGTAGCCGATCGCCTGGTAGATCCTGTTGGCGGTCGGGTTGGCCAGGTCGGCGAACAGGAAGACAAACTGGCGCCCGGCGTCGAGCTCGGCCTGCGATGCGACGGCCACGAGGTTGCTGGCATAGCCGTGGCCGCGGTCCTCCGGCGGCGTATAGACGGGACCGACGCGGATCCCGTTCGGCGTCTCACCGCCGACCCCGACGAGCGACGTGGGTCGACCGCCGTCCTCCCACAGCACCAGGGTGCGACCACCCGTCAGCCAGCGGTCGACGAGCTCGGGAGCGTCCGGCGAGGGTTCGCCCAGGGCCTCCTCGTTGAATGCCTGGAGCCAAGCGACCAGCAGGGCTCGGTCATCGAACCCGGCCGGTCGCATCGCGCCGCTGGCCGGTCGCGGCGGTCGAACGAGCGTCAGCCGGAAGATCCGCTCGGCCATGTGATGTCGGGCGGGCTCACCGGTGAATTCGGTCCAGCTGCGAGCAAACCGCCCGGCCGCATCGACGGGCCCGGTGACGCCGGGCAGGCTCGCCCCCGCCAGGGTCCGGGCCAGGACTCTCTCCACCCAGGGCTGGCCACCGTCGGCGAGGACGAGGTTGAACGGCGGCGTCTGGAGCGCGGCACCCGCGACCCCACCGTCCGCGGCCGTGACCACCAAGAACTGCGGCGGCGCCGTGAGTGGTCGGGTCGCGCGCTTGAGGCCCGAGCAGATGCCGAAGACCAGGTTGTTCTCGGCCTCCCGCGGCGCGAGAAAGCCCGTGACGCGAGCCAGGAACGCGTCGACGTCCGGCGTTCGCTCGACCCGGTGAGGCGGCGGCTCGACGATCACGGGAACGGTCCTCGAGACGATGCATCGAGGGCCCGGTGGGATTCGAACCCACGACACGAGGATTAAAAGTCCCCTGCTCTGCCGCTGAGCTACGGGCCCGCGGCGGACCGTATCACGTTCAGATCGAGGGCTTCGCGCCCTCCGTGGACCCCTGCTCGGACTCGCTGGACCCCCACCGCGAGGGATGACAGCGTCAGGGCTTGGGGATGTACCGCCACGCCTGCGGGTTTGGCGTTTCGCATCCGCCCGTGTCGCCCAGTGGCGTCCCGATGGACCAGCCGCCAGCGACCAGCACCGATCCGTCGGGAAGCAGGACTGCCGAGGCGTCGCTCCGCGGACCATCCGGGATCGACGGAGCCGACGTCCAGGTGCTCCCAGGTTCGAAGATCCGCACCTCGTTGCCGTTGATGACGAGCACGCGATCGCCCCGCAGCGTGACCGCCACTGCCCGTCCCTCCCCAAGGGCCATGCCCGGGTCGCCGGCAGACGACCAGGTCATCTGGTCCGGATCGAACCACTCCGCTCGGAGTGCCGGCTCGCCGGCCGGGGCGTAGATGGCCAGAGCGCCGCCGAACGTCGCCACGAGCGATATCCAGGTCGGCGTCTCGGCAAGCTCGCCGGCTGCCTGCCAGCGTCCTGTCAGCGGGTCGTACAGCTCAGCCGACCGGCGCTGGTCCAGGGCACCCCATGCGGGCAGGCCGCCAACCACGACCACGAGTCCGTCGTCGAGCGTGACGGCCTCGGGCCCGGATCTCGGGCCCGACAAATTCGCCGTCCGGCTCCAGGCGCCGGAGCCAGGGTCCCAGATCTCGCCCCCCTCGAGGGCGCGGCCCGTGAAGTCGAGGTTGATGAGCAGCCCGCCCGCGACCAGCACGCGCCCCCCGGAGATGAGGGAGATGGCCGGATCGATCCGAGCCGTGTTCAGCAGCCCCGACTGCGACCATGTCTTCGTCTTTGGGTCGTACAGCACCGTGCCCGACTTCGCCACGTATTCCTGGTTCGAGCCTCCGGTCACGAGCACGCGATCGTCGAGCGCCGCGACGGCCGGGCCGTGGCGGCCGGTTGGCATGCGGGACCCCGGCTGCCAGGTGCCGGTCTCCATGTCGTAGAGCTCGGTTGCGGCGCTCGCCTCGTTCTCGAGCCCGCAGGCGCGGTCGGACCCGACGGCCAGAACCTCGCCCGTCTCGTCGAGTACTGCCAGCTGCGTCACGCTATGGCGGCCCACGTGGAGGGTCCCCGCCTCGACCCACCGGGCGCCCGTCGGCTCCGCGTCGCCGCTGGCGGTCGCTACCGGGAAGGAGGGCGTCGCCGGTGTCACGACCGGGGTCGGCGGCCGGATTGCCGTGGCCGTCGTCGCAGGCGACGCCGTTGGCGTCGGTGTCACCGCCGGGGCCGCGCTCGAAGTTGACGTACAGGCCGCCACGATGAACAGGCCGACGATGATCGTCGTGGCGAGGCGAGAGTGCAACGAGCGCATCTCATGTCCTCCGGAGGAGCACCAGCAGAGACGTTTTGGCTCGCCCGCTGTTACTCCCACGTCTCCGCCGAGGCGGGTAGATCCCGGCACGGCTCGCCGCCCGGCGCGAGCGCAGCGTCATGGCGTGGCAGGACAGCGGACCCCACGCCGGACCCCACTCAGGGCCAACACCGGCCGAAACGGGACGGCACGACCGGGGCCCGCACCGGGCTTTGTCCGAACCCAGGGCGGCACCCGGCGACACGTCGTGGCACTCGTCCCCGCGATCAAAGGTCCCTGCTCTGCCGCTGAGCTACGGGCCCGCCCGAAGGGTAGCCGATGCCCGAGCGGCGACGGCCGGCTCGCGTGGTGCCCGGAGAAAACGCCTATTCGTCCAGGGACCTCCGTACCGTCGTCCGGCTCGTCACCGCCGCCTATGGTCAGGTTCCCGGACATCCGGACCCTGGAGACGCACCCCGGTGACCAGCCAGCAGCTCCTTTCGATCATCGCCTTCGCCATGGTGGCGAACGGCCTGCTCATCGCCACCGCCCTCGTCTCGATGCGCGCCTCGCGCCGACGCGGAGGTGACCATGACGAGGAGCTCGATGCCGCCGGGACGCACGAGGCGATGGTCACGATGGCGACCGCCGACGGAGCCCTCGGCCTGTCCGCAGCCACGGTCACGACCGCAGCCGACCCGATCGACGGCGCCTCGGAGCACCAGGCGGGCAGCGACGCGACGCCGCCGCCGGACGACCTGCCGGTGGCGGACGACGCACAGGTCGGGGCGGTCACGCTGCTCGACGACGAGACGGGGCTCGAATCGCCGATGGCGTGGCGCCGTGCCGTCGAGGACGAGATCGCCCGCCTGGCCCGCTATCAGCGGCCGGCCACGGTCATGCTCGTCGAGCTCGACGGCCTCGACCGGCTCAGGGAGCGGCTCGGAGAGGCCGCGGCCGCGAGGCTCCTCGTGGCGACTGCCCGGACGATCCGCGCCGAGGCTCGGGCCGCGGATCGATGCGCGCGCTTCGGGCCAGGGCGGTTCGCGATCCTCTTGCCCGAGACGGATGAGATCGCCGCGATCAACTTTGCCGAGCGGATCAGGGCGGACTGCGATCGCTGGCTCGAGGCCGGCGAGGTCGCCCTCCGGCTCGCGATCGGCTGGGTGATCCTCGTTCCGGCCGAGGGCACGACCCGGGCGATCATGGAGGCCGAGCGCCGGCTCGACGTCGAGCGCCGCCAGCGGGCAGGCTCGGCCGCTTGACCCGCGGCCACTCAAGACCCTGGCCGCCTGACCCGCCGCCGCTCGGGACCGTGGCCGCCGGACTCGCCCAGCGCTGACAGCCGCGTCCGTCCGACGCCCGGCCGCATCCGGCCGGACCCCGATCCCGATCCGATGCGCGCCGCCCTCAGTCGGGCGAGACCTGGTAGACGATCCCGGCGGCGTCCAGGATCTCGATCAGCGTCCCGACGTGGACGGCCAGGCCGAGGTTGATGAACTGCGGCACCTGGGTCTTGCGGCCGCCGATCTCGGCCACGGGGTTGAAGCCGAGGGGGAGGTGCTGGGTTCGGCTCTGGATGCCCCAGATCCGGCCCTGGACATCGAACAGGGGACCGCCGCTCTGGCCTCGGAGCCCGGGTGAGGAGGTCTCGATGAACCGGATCGGGTACTTCCCGTCGGCCGTCCGGCCGGCGTCGACGATCCGGGTGAACATTCCCTCGAGCGGGAAGTAGGGCACCTCGCCCTGGACGCGGAAGCCCGCGACGGCCTCATCGAACGTGGACGTCACCTTCGTGAAGGCGAACCCGAGCCGGCACAGGCTCCGGCCCGGCTGGATGTCGATGGCCGGGTTCTTCAGGATCGGCAGGGCCGCGATGAACCCGCGCGGGATCGGGTCGAGGCGGGCGACCGCGATGTCCGCGCCGGACACGAGGCGGATGTCCCGGAGGGCCACGCCATCACGTCCGCACCAGTAGGAATGGTTGGTGATCCAGCCGGGCTCGGCGGACCGCTCCAGCTCGCCGAGCTCACGAGCAACCTTGCTCGACGGTGTCTGCGGCCCGGCCCGCAGGGCGGCGATCCGCGCGTTGAGCGACGCCACCTTCGGCGCGTCGGCCTGCGCCTTCGAGGCGAGCCCGAAGACGTGGGCCGAGGTCACGATCCAGCCCTCGCGATTCAGGACGACGTAGGCGCCGACCGAGACGTCGACGCCGCCGTTCCAGCGCCGCGACGAGACGATCATCGGGTGGGTGAAGCGGCGAGCCAAAGCATTGGCGTTCGCGAACATCCGTCTGGTCTCCGCCCCTGAGCGTTGCGACGTGAGCGTAGCCGATGGGCCTGATGAGCCACGGGGGCAGCCATCGGAGGTGACGCCGGCGGGCCCGATGTGCCACCGTACGGCCCGAATGAGGTCCGTGGAATGACGCGCCGCTCCCGGCGGTCCGTGGCGATGGCGGCCGTGATCCTCGTCGCCGCCGGCTGTGGCGGCGCCGCCTCGCCGCAGCCGGCCATGACGGCGGGGCCGCCGACGCTCGCGCCCGGGACGTACGTCTCGAGCGTCTTCAGGCCGCCCGTCACCTTCACCGTGCCGGAGGGCTGGCTGGTCATCGACGACACCGCCGACTACTTCGCGATCCGGCCGGCGTCGTCAGACGTGCTCGGTGTCCACCTGTTCCGGTCGCCGCTGCCAGCCTCGCAGGACGCGGACTGCTCGTACGCTTCGGCAGCCGAGGTCGGCACGACCGCGGCCGACATCGTCGGGTGGATCGCCGCCCGCCCTGGCCTGGTCGTCAGCGACCCGGCACCCACATCACTGGGTGGCCTCGGCGGACTCGGGATCGACGTGGGGATCGCGGAGAGCTGGACGTCGTCGTGTCCGTTCGCGAACGACCTGCCGGCCGTGCCCCTCTTCGTCAGCGGCGCCGCCGGTGGTTACCGCTGGGTGATCGCCGGTGGTGAGCGGCTCCGGCTCGCGGTCCTCGACGTCCCGGGCAGCGGCACGATCGTCGTGGACATCGACGACTTCGACGGGCGCTTCATCGACGAGTTCCTTCCGGTCGCCAGCCCGATCGTCGACGGCCTCCGGTTCGGCCTCGACTGAGGCCTCGTGGCGTTGACGAACGCCGCCCGGCCGCCCTACCGACGCCCGCCCACCTCTGGATTGACCGAGGTCGGCAGCGGCTCGCCGCGGACACCCGCGAGCAGGTTTGCCGCGGCCATCGAGGCCATCTTGCCCCGCGTCGCCTCGGTCGCCGAGCCGATGTGCGGCACGATCAGGCAGTTGTCGAGGCCGAGGAGCGGATCGTCGGCGGGGATCGGCTCCGGGTCGGTCACGTCGAGGGCGGCGGCCCGGATGGTCCCGTCGCGGAGCGCCTCGAACAGGGCCGTGCCGTCGACGACCGGGCCGCGGGTCGTGTTCACCAGGATCGCCGATGGCTTCATCCGCCGCAGCGCCGCGGCGTCGATCAGGCCCCGGGTCGTGGGGTTGAGATCGACGTGCAGCGTCACGATGTCGGCGCCGGCAAGGAGATCCTCCAGGGGCAGCCAGGTCGCGTTCAGGCCAGTCTCGATCGCCGCCGCGGCCCTCGTCCGTGACGCGTAGAGGACGGGCATCCCGAATCCCAGGGCCCGCCGGGCCACGGCCTGGCCGATCCGCCCGAAGCCGACGATGCCGAGCGTCGCCCCGTGGACGTCCAGGCCCAGCTGGTGGGTCGGGCTCCATGTCCGCCACGAGCCGGACCGGGCGTAGCGCTCCCCCTCGGGCAGCCGGCGGGCCGCGGCCAGGATCAGGGCCCAGGCGAGATCCGCGGTGGTGTCGGTCAGGACGCCGGGGGTGTTGCCGACGGCGACCCCGCGCCGGGTGCAGGCCGGGACGTCGATGTTGTCGTAGCCGACGGCCATGTTGCTCACGACGCGCAGCCCCGGCCCGGCCGCCTCGAGGAAGGCCTCGTCGACGCGGTCCGTCAGCATCGTCAGAACGCCGTCACAGCCCTCGATCGCCTGGAGCAGCGCCTCGCGGGGCGGCGGGTCGTCCCCCTCCCAGACGGCCGCCTCGCACGCCGCCCGGACGATCCCGAGGGCCTCGCCGGGGATGACCCGGGCGACGAAGACGCGTGGCCGTCTGGACGCGGACACGAGCCTGCGTCAGCCCGCCGTCGCGTCGGCTCGCGAAGCGAGCGGTTCGACGACCGACCGGATCCGGGCCAGCGCCTCGGTCAGGTTCTGGCGCGAGTTGGCGTATGAGATCCGGATGTGGTTCCGCCCCACCCCGCCGAACGCCGAGCCGGCCAGGACGCAGACGCCGGCGTCATGGAGCAGCCGGTCGGCAAGCTCGGCGCCGTCGAGACCGGTCGGCGAGATGTCGGGAAAGACGTAGAACGCGGCGTGCGGTCGGAGGCAGCTGATGCCGGGAATCGCGTTCAGGCCGTCGACGATGAGGTCGCGCCGGGCGTGGAACTCGGCGACCATCGCCTCGACCTCGTCCTGGGGACCGGTCAGGGCCTCGACGGCCGCCATCTGGCTGAACGACGACGTCCCCGAGACCGAGTTGATGATGAGCCGGCCGAACGCGTAGAGGAGGACGTCCGGGAGGACCGCGTAGCCGAGCCGCCAGCCGGTCATCGCATACGTCTTGGAGAAGCCGTCGAGGATGATCGTCCGCTCGAGCATGCCCGGGATCGAGGCGATCGAGACGTGCTCGCCCTCGTAGACGATCCGGCCGTAGATCTCGTCGGCCAGGACGACGAGATCGTGACGCAGGGCGAGCTCGGCGATCCGGACGATGTCCTCGCGGGTGAAGAGGCCGCCGGTCGGGTTGGCCGGTGAGTTCAGGACGAGCATCCGGGTCCGACGGGTGATGAGCGCCTCGAGCTCGTCGAGATCGGCCCGGAAGTTACGCTCCTGGCGGATCGGCAGCGGCACCGGCGTACCCCCGGCGAAGCGGGCCATCGACTCGTAGATCGGGAACCCGGGGTCGGGAACGATGACCTCGTCGCCGGGCTCGACGAGGGCCAGCATGGCGTAGTACATCACCGGCTTGGCGCCCGGGGTCACGACCACGTGGTCCGGCAGGACCGGGACGTCCTTGCGGGCCGAGACGTCGGCGGCGATCGCCTCGCGCAGGGCCGGCAGCCCGAAGAACGGCGGGTAGTGGGTGTAGCCGTCGTCGAGGGCGCGCTTGGCCGCCTCGCGGATGTTGGCCGGCGTGTCGAAGTCGGGCTCGCCGATCTCGAGATGGATGATCGACCGCCCGGCCGCCTCGAGGGCGCGAGCCCTCGCCGCCGCCTCGAACGCCGTCTCGGTGCCGATCGAGTCCATCCGGGCCGCGATTCGCATGCCCCGGATGATACGTGCCTAGAATCGTCGGATGACTCGCTTCTACCGGATCGACGAGGCGAACGAGGCGCTGCCCGGCGTCGAGCGCATCCTGCTGGACCTGCGCGACCAGCGGGCCGAGCTGATCCGGCTCCGCGATGCCGTCCTGGAGGCCTCGGACCCCAAGCGCCAGCCCGAGCCCGGCGAGGGAGAGCCCGGTGAGACGGGCGAGTCCGGCGAACCCGAGGCCCGAGGCGAACACGAGGCCCGAGGCGAGCCGGAGGCCCCGATCGCCGACGCGGCGATGCCGCCGGCGACCGAGAGGCGCCTCATGCGTCTCCGGATGCAGGGCCTGATCGACCAGATGCAGGCCGGCGTCACCCGCCTCGTCGATCGGGACGTGACCCTCCGCGAGATCGAGACCGGCCTCATCGACTTCCCGGCCCTCGCCAGCGGCCGCCAGATCTGGCTCTGCTGGCGCCTCGGCGAGGGTGACATCGAGTGGTGGCACGAGCACGACGACGGCTTCGCCGGTCGGCGCCGCCTGACGGACCTGACGTGACCGGGCAGCCGGCGACCGTCTCGGAGAATGGCCGGGCGAAGGCCTACCGGCCCCTGCCCGAGGAGGCGCGGCGGGCGGCCCTGGCGGCGGCGCTGGAAGCCTACGCCGGGGGCGACTTCTTCCTCGCCCACGAGCTGCTCGAGCCGGCCTGGATGGGCGCCCGCGACCCCGCCGAGCGGGCCCTCCACTCCGGGCTCATCAAGGTCGCGGCCGCGTTCGTCCACGACGTTCGCGGCAATCCGGCGGGCGTGGCGAAGAACCTGCGGGGTGCGGCGACGCGGCTGCGCAACGCGACGGCGGCCGGACCGGCCTTCGCGATCGACGTGCCCGCGGTCCTGGGCCAGGTCGAGGCATCCCTGGCCGCGGTGGAAGGTGGTGCGTCCCCCATCGCGGTCGAGATCGGCCGCGTCGCGGATGCCGTCCGGTGATGGACCCACGCCGGATCCCCGCTGTCGACGTCCTGGAGGCGGAGCGCCGCCTGGGCGAGGCAGCCGAGGCCGCCGAGACGGACGGGCTCGACGGCGCCGGCGACCAGGCTCCTCTCCTCGTCGACGTCCGGGAGCCGAACGAGTTCGTCCAGGTCCGGGCCGCGGGCGCCGTCCTCCTGCCGCTCTCGACGTTCCTGCTGCGCTACCAGCAGCTCCCCCGGGACCGCCCCCTGCTGATGATCTGCCAGACGGGGGCCCGCTCCGGGCAGGCGACCGCGTTCCTCCTCGCCAACGGCTGGACGGACGTCGTCAACGTCGCCGGCGGGACGACCGCCTGGGAGCGAGCCGGCCTGGCGGTCCGACGGGGCGGCCCCGAGCCGGGCGAGGGCGACCTGCCGGGCTGACCTACGCGACGCCGCGGCGGCGTCGGGCGCGGCGCGCCTCGATCCAGCCGCGGATCCGCTCGGGATGGGCCCAGACCCAGCCGAGGAGGAGCAGGATCACGAAGTTCAGGGTGCCGGCACCGGCAGCGGCGAGATAGCCGAGCTGCTGGCCGATCTCGTCGCCGATCTTGAGGGCCGGCACGACGACGCCGACGAGGCCGGCCTGGAAGTACGGGGCCTGGGGCGCGAGGTTCGCCCGGATCGAGCTCGCCAGGACGCCATCCCCGGTCGAACCGCCGATGACGACGACGTTCGGGCCGGCGACGATCGCCGAGCCGCCCTCGAGCCCCGCCGGCAGGTCCGTCTGGTCGAGATGCTTCCAGCCGGGCAGCGAGCCGTCGCCATTGGGGACCGTCCAGTAGAACTCGCTCCGCGGGCCGGATCCGTCGTTTCCGCCGACCTCGTAGAGCGTGCCGTTGGCCGCGAAGCCGGCCGAGGCCGATCGTGCCCCGGGCAGGTTCCAGGCGTTGTCGATCTTCCACTGGAGCACCTTGAGCGGCGCCGGCGTCGCGTTCGGGGCCGGCGTCTCGGGCGTCGGCTCGACGTTCAGGTTGCCGCGCTGGACGGCACCCACGGGGCCGTTGGCGTCCGAGCCGCCGTAGAGCCAGAGGTAGTCGCCGATCTGGGCGAAGGTCGCGTCGGCCACGGCGACCGGCAGCTCGGCCTGGGCCTCGAAGGCACCGGGGGCTCCCTTCGGATCGAGACCGGCCTTCCAGACGGTCGAGGTCGGGTTGCCGTCCGGGCCGCGACCGCCGGCGACGACGAGGCCGTCGGAGACGGCGATCGCCGCCGCTCCGGATCGGGCCTCGGGGAGACTGACGCCTTCGACCGGCGTCCAGTCCCCCAGCTCGGAGGTGTCCGTGTCCATGGGCAGCGACCAGACGGTGTTGGTCGGCGCGCCGTCCGCGTCCGACCCGCCGAGGAGGTAGGCGGTCGTCCCGACGACCACGATCGAGGCCCCCATCCGGGCCTCGGGCAGCGCCGGACCCTCCGTCCAGGTGCCGAACGTGCCGCCGCTGAGCTCGGCCACGTACGTCGTCGTCGTTGCCGACGAGCCGTTCGAGCCACCGACGACGAGGAGCCGGGTCCCGAGCTGGCTGACCGCGGCGTTCGTTCGCGCCTCCGGCAGCGACAGCTCGCCCGGTGCGGCCTCCCACGGGATCACCGAGCCGACCGGGGCCGGGCAGGGCAGGGTCTTGTTCTCCGCCGGGCAGAAGTTGACCGGCGACCAGGCGAGGAGCCCGAGGTCGATCGTCCGGTTGACGGTGAAGTAGTAGGCCCGGTCCGGGATGTAGCCGAGCAGCACGATGATCAGGACGAACCAGATCAGGGCCTTGACCACCGCCCAACCCCAGCCGTCCGCGTCGAGGAGGCCCATGAGGACCCGGCGGCGGCGGATCGGGGTGCCCGCGGGGAGCGCCTGCGTCATCGTCCCTGCCTACTTGACGGTGAGCGTGCCGGTCATTGCCGGAATGGGATGGATCGAGCAGATGAACGTGTACGTCCCGGGCTCAAGGGCCGGCACGAGGTAGGTCGTCTCGCCGGGGTTCATCAGGACCTCACCCTTGAAGATCGACGTCCCGTCCTGGGTCCGAATCTCGACGTTGTGGCCGCCCACACCGGCGTCCTTCTGGGTGAAGTCGATGGCGAAGTCCTTGCCGGCATCGACCGTCAGCTCCTTGACGTTGTAGGCAATGCCCTCCGCGGTCACCGCGACCGTCTGCGTGTCGGGCGGAACCGTCGGCCCAGGCGTCTGGCTGTTGCCCCCGCCGGTTCCGCTCCAGCAGGCCGGAACCGCCGTGGCCGCCGGGTCCGGCTTGAAGCTGGGATCGACCCAGCCCTTGAACGTCTTGACCTTGCCGTCGGGGCCGACGACCGGCTCGTTCAGGGTCGGGTTGCGGATGATGTACTCCTGGGTCGACGGCGCCCGGATGAAGGCAATGAGCTCCTGGATCTGCTCGTAGTTCAGGGGTCCGCCGTTCTCGTTCGACCAGATCGGCATGAGACTCGTGGCGTTGCCGCAGACGTAGCGCCCGCCGACGGTCAGGACGTTGTGGAGGTAGCCCGCGTTGAGGTGGTCGAAGAGCTTCATCTGGTCGTGGAGCGGCGGCGCGATGTAGCCGCCGTTCGTGCCCTCGCCGTCGGGACCATGGCAGCGGGCGCAGTTGGCCTGGTAGAGGTTGTAGCCGCGCTCGACCGCGGTCACCTGCTGGACGTCCGCCTGGGCGTCGAGCCGCGGCGTCGTCAGGCCGAGCGGGGCCCCGACCTCGTAGAAGTAGTAGATCGTCATGAACAGGATCACCACGATCACGACGAGGAATCCGACCCAGCGGGCGCTCGCCGACTGGCTGACGATCTTCGCGGCCCGCTCGGGAGTGAGGGCCGGCGGATGGGCCGATTCGGGCGCCGAGAAGCGATCCGCCGGCGCCACCTCGCTCGGCGGCCGGCGGGCAGGCAGACGCTGCTCGGGCTCGCGACCGGGCTGGTCCGTCATCGGGCTCCTCGATGGGTGGTCGGCGGGATCGTCATCGGCCGCCGGTCAGATGCAGCCCGTCGGGCTCTTGGGCGGGATGATCCCCGGCTGGCCCACGGCAATCGGCAACGGGCCGAGGGTGATCTTCGACGTGTTCAGGTAGAGCGTCCCGTCCGCCTCGACCATCTCGGCGAAGCGGTCCATGCTCCGCGGCGCCGGCCCGTACTGGGGGCCCTGGGCCTTGATCCCCAGCCGGTCGTAGCGCGACCCGTGGCAGGGACACTCGAGCCAGAAGTTCTTGATGCACGGGTTGGGCTTGCAGCCGAGATGCGGACAGCGCTGGTACAGGGAGCGGACGTTGAGGGCGGTGCCGTCACCCTTCTCGTCCTCGCCCGGCAGGAACTCCTGGCGCGCCGGATCCACGAGGACGATGAAGGCCCTGGCGTCCGGGAAGTACGACGGGAATCCGGACGCGACCGGCAGCGTGGAGTTCTGGAGCTTCACGTCCTCGAGCGTCCCGATCTTGAAGTGCGGGTCGCCGAAGCCACCCTGGAGGTTGGGCCAGAAGAGGGCGATGAACCCACCCGTCATCTCGGCCAGCCAGAGGGCGATCCCGCCGCCCAGCGAGACGCGCAGGAGGCGCCGCCGGGACATGCCCTGGACGGGGTGGTTGCGGAGGCTCCTGAGCGCTTCGGTCGTCAGCGCCTGGGGCTTATCGACGGGCTCGACGTGGTAGTTGCTCATGGTCGGTCGAGAATCCTCGGCGTGCCGGTCACAGGGCGAAGTGGAGGCCGTTCGTGCTGTTCTCGAAGAACGGCAGATACGGGATGACGAAGCTGTAGCCGGGGCCCCGGAAGAAGATCCCGATGAAGGTGACCGTCAGGCCCAGGATGCAGAACAGGGTGAACAGCACGATCGCGGTCTTCCGCTCCGAGGGGTGGTGAGCGTGGATGTTGCGGCGGTCGACATACGGGATGAGCGCGGCCCCGACGAGAACGAACGCCGGGACCATGACTCCGGACACCGTCGGGTGGAAGTAGTTGAGCAGCTCCTGGAGGCCGAGGAAATACCACGGTGCCTTCGCCACGGCAGGGGTCACGTTGCCGTTGGCGAGGTCCTCGAGCGGGGCGTTGATGAAGAGGCCCATGAGGAGCAGGAAGATGCTCATCACGCCGGCCGCGAGGAACTCGATCGAGAGCAGGTGGGGCCAGGTCATGACCGTGTCGTCCGGCTCCTTCTGGACCCTGACCACGGCATCCTGCTTGACCAGCGCGAGGAGCCGGTACGGCCGGGCCGACATCGGCACCCGCTGCTTGTCGATCTCGGTCCGTCGTGTCGGATCGACGGGCAGGACGACCCGCGACTCCTGGGGCTTCTTCGTGTCGGTCTTCTGATCGCTCATGACTCGCTGCTCATAGCGGGCCGCTGATTCCGCCGTCTTTCCTGATTCGCCAGAAGTGGACGGCCAGGAAGATCGCCGCGACGAGCGGGAAGACCATGATGTGGAGCACGTAGAACCGCAGGAGCGTGTTCTGGCCGACCTCCAGGCCGCCGAGCAGGAGGACCTTGCCGGGGACGTTGAAGAGCGGCGCGTAGCCGGCCATGTTGCCGCCGATCGTGATCGCCCAGTAGGCGATCTGGTCCCAGGGCAGGAGGTAGCCGGTGAAGCTGAGCATGATCGTCAGGAACAGGAGCACCACGCCCACGACCCAGTTGAA
This sequence comes from uncultured Chloroflexia bacterium, assembly GCA_963719145.1. Lineage (GTDB taxonomy): Bacteria > Chloroflexota > Limnocylindria > Limnocylindrales > CSP1-4 > UBA5189. Next base: position 635,718 of record CAVRAX010000001.1, on the reverse strand, counting down.
CTCGCGCGGCGGCTTGTACGCGCCGTGATAGAAGACCCGCATCATGTGGAGGAAGACGAAGAACACCATCAGGTGGGCGCCCCAGCGATGGATGTTCCGGGTCATCAGCCCGAACGTGACGCGTGTCTGGATGTCCAGGATGTCCGTGTAGGCCTGCGTCGCCGACGGGACGTAGAAGAACATCAGGTAGACGCCGGTGACGGTCAGCACGAGGAAGAGGAAGAACGACAGCCCGCCGAGGCAGAAGGTGTAGGCGAACTTCACGGCGTGCTGGCGAACCCGGACCGGGTGGAGGTGGAGGAAGACGTTGTTCATCACCGCGTACGCCCTCGACCGCTCGTCGTTGGGGTACGCCTGACGGAACAGCGATCGCCAGACGGGGCTGCGGCGGATGGTGGTATCCACCCGCTCGAGGAAGCTCACCTGGACCCTCCTGCCACGCCCGCCGTCCCGGCGAGCTGGGCATCGCGGTACGACTCCTTGTAGAGCCGGCCGTCGCTCGAGACCTCCTGGAGCTCGAACCGCTCCATCGTAATGGCGTCGAACGGGCATCGCTTGACGCACAGGGCACAGCGGATGCAGCGCTCCTCGTCGAGGATCATCGCCGCCCCGTTCTCCCAGCCGTAGGCCTCCTCGATCTCGGGCAGCAGGCCCTCGGCCTTGAGCTGGTTGACGTCGACCATGTGGATGACGCCCTCGGGGCAGACATCGGCACAGGCCCCGCAGAGGACGCAGCGGAAGGGGTCGAACCAGATGTTGAAGTTGCACATCAGGCAGCGCGTCGACTCCGCGACGGCGCCGGTCGCGTCGTAGCCGAGCTCGACCGGGGTCGTGAAGTTGACCGCGGGGTCGGTCGAGGGCATCCGCTCCACGAGCGGGACCATCGGGATGTGCTGGCGGGGCAGCACGTCGTAGAACTCGGGCATCTCGTGGCGCCACGAGCTCGTGACCTTGACGTTGGCAGCGACGGTCACCTCGGCCTCGGCGGCCAGGAACCGATCGATGGCGTAGGCGGCCTTCTTGCCGTGGCCGGCGGCCTCGATGAGGGTCGTCGGGCCGGTCACGAAGTCGCCGCAGGCGAAGACGCCGCGGACGTTCGTCGCATACGTCGCCGGGTCCACCTTGAGCCGGCCCCGGTTGACCTCGAAGGTCGACTCGACCGGCAGGAACGTCAGGTCGGCCGCCTGGGAGACCGCCGGGATGACGACATCGGCCGGGATGACGAACTCGGAGCCCTCGATCGGCACGGGCGAGCGCCGGCCCGACGCATCGGGCGCGCCAAGCCGGTTCCGGATGAATCTGACCCCGGTCACGTGGCCGTCCTCGCCGAGGACCTCGACCGGGCTGGCGAGGAACTCCATCCGGACGCCCTCGCGCTCGGTCTCGCCCAGCTCCTCCTCGTCGACGACGAGCTCCGAGCGAGTCCGGCGGTAGACGATCGAGACGTTCTCGGCACCGTGGCGGAGCGAGGTCCTCGAGCAGTCCATCGCGGTGTAGCCGCCGCCGATGACGACGACGTCGTTGCCGACCGTGATCTCCTGGCCGAGGTTGGCCCGCTTCATGAAGTCGACGCCGTAGTCGACGCCCTCGAGGTCCGAGCCCGGGACGTCGAGGACGACCGGGTTCATGGCCCCGGCAGTGATCGCGATCGCGTCGTAGTCGCGCTGGAGGTCCTCGAAGGTGATGTCCTGGCCGATCGTCGTGTTGTAGTGGAAGCGAACGCCAAGGCGCTCGACGAGGCGGATGTCCATCTCGATCGCCTCGCGCGGCAGGCGGAAGGCCGGGACGCCGATGAGCATCGTCCCGCCGCCGTACGGCAGGCTGTCGAAGACGTCGACGCCGTAGCCCTTCATCGCCAGCTCGCGGGCGACGGAGATGCCGGCCGGGCCGGCGCCGACGACCGCGACCCGCTCGGCGCGGGCGTCGATGTGGGGCATGACGTCGGGGATGCCCGACGCCTCGTGCCACTCGACGAGGAACCGCTTCATCGCCCGGATCGCAAGCGGCCGGTCGATGTCGCCGCGGCGGCAGGCCCGCTCGCACGGGGCCGAGCAGACGTAGGAGCACATCGCCGCGACCGGGTTGGGCTCGCGGGAGAGGATGTAGCCCTCCTCGAAGCGGCCCTCGGCCGCGAGGTTCAGGTAGCCACGGCAGTTCGTCCCGACCGGGCACGCCTCCTGGCACTCGATGTTGCACTGCAACCACGAGGCGTCGACGGGCTGGACGAGGAACTCCTGGTGCGGGTCGAGAGCCAAGACGCGGTCGTGCCTTTCTCGTCGTGCGCGGGGACCTGACGGAGGGCGAGACAGCAAGGCCGGCGGGGACGTCGGCCGGCATCCCGAATCTACCATCCGCCCGAGCGAGCCTGCAAAGACCGGGACCCGAGCCCGGATCGTGTTGACGCGCCCTCACGCCGCAGCTACGCTCCGCGGCGGGACGACGGTCCCGAGCAACCGCCCGACCGGGAAAGGACGGGAGATGACCGCGAGCGAGTTCGCCTTCCTGGCACTCGGCCTCGTGCTCGGCGTCGCCAGCGGATCCGCGCTCGTCGTGGTCCTCGGCGGCCGGCCCCCGGCAAGAGAGGTCAAGGTGACCGTCGGGCGCGACGCGGTGCCCCGGCGTGCGGCGACACTCTCCTCGGACGCCTTCATGGCTCCTGGCGAGCCGGCTCGCGGCGGGCCTGCGGATCGTCGCCTCATCGACCGCGACGCCCCGGCCGAGGATCCCCCGGCCCTGCCGTTCGGCGGTCTGCGGACTCCCGCGGGCGTGCCGGTGATCGCGCCTGGGACCGCGTTCGCGACCAGCGGCGGAGCCGCATCCAGGGCAGCCCCGATTCGAACGATCGTTCCTTCTCGACCCTTGCCCCCGATGGCCGAGGCACCGTTCCGGCTCGGCGCAGCCGATCGGCCCGCGATGGCAGCCCTGTCGAGCGCCCCCGGTCGCGACCCCCTGGTCGACGACCTCCGGGTCCGGGCGGTCCTCGACGCCCAACGGGCGCAGGGACCCGGCGGGCCCACGATGACCGCTGTCCTCGAGTCACGAGCCGCGGCGAAGGCGGTCCTCAGCGGCGCGGCCGAGGCCGCCCCGGAGCCGGCCGCGGCGCCGTCCGACCCCACCCCGGCCATCATCCGGATCCTGCGCGGCAACCACCGGGCGATGCTGCGAACGGTCGAGCGGCTCGCCGGCGCGGACGAGGCGATGAGACGCCCGTGGCAGGCCGCCGTGACGGGCCTGGCGGAAGCCACGATCCACGGGGCTATCGATCGCGGGGTCCTCGCATTCCCGGTCGGCAACCCCTTCTGGGACACGTTCACGACCCGGCAATGCCGCGCCATCGCCGGCGCGCTCGCAGCGAGCGGGTTCCGATTCGACGGGATCGACAGCTGGGCGGACGAACGCGTGCCGACCTACCGCGACCTCGCCGGGGCCGTCGCCGCCGCGGGCGTGGATCCGCGGCGCGTCCGAGCCTGGCCGACCCAGGAGCAGATCGCGGCGCTCTATCGCGAGGTCACGGTCGCGGCCGACGAGTACCTCATGGCCCGGGCGCCGAGGATGGACCTCGCCGAGGCCCAGGAGGTCGCCGCCGGACAGCGCGACGACCTCGCCCTCCTGTGGAGCTCGTGGGGCTTCGTCCGGGAGGTCCTGACCGGTCCGATCTAGCCCGAGGCGATGTCGGCATCGACGGCGGAGTCGGGGCCTTCATCGGCATCCTCGTCGATCACCACGAGGCGGAGCGCCTCGCCCGCGCTCGCCCCGATCGGCTCTCCCTCCTCGGCCGCCCAGGACCGGATCCGGTCGGCGAGCCGATCGGGCTGGTGGATCTGACTCGCGTGGGCCCGCAGGGCATCGATCTTCCGATCGAGGGTCGTGCTGACGTCGATCCGCACCGTCGGCTGGTTCGACCAGAAGAGGTAGAGCCGCCGAACCTTGTGGGCGGCCAACCCGTCGCGGGCCAGCCAGGGGAAGGCCATGGGATTGCGGGCGGCCGGATAGACCGCGTCGACGGCGGCCATGCCGGCCGCCCGATGATCAGCGTGGTTGATGCCCCCGTCGCCGTAGAAGAGGGTCTCGGGATCCGTGGCCAGGACGGCGTCCGGCCGAAATGCCCTGATCTCGCGGACGAGCAGCTCACGCAGGGCGAGGTCGTTCGCGAGGGCCCCGTCGGGCTGGTGGAGGAAGGAGACGCCGGAGAAGCCGACGATGGCCGCCGCCGCCCGCTGCTCCGCCTCGCGCAAGGCGGCCAGGGCCAGCGGATCGGCGTCCGGGTCCTCGCCCCCGGCGTCACCGCTCGTGCAGCACACGAGCCAGCCCTCGGAACCAGCGTCGATCCACGCGGCGGCCGTCGCGGCCGGCCCGAAGTCGGCATCGTCGGGATGTGCCGCGATGACCATGAACCGATCCGGACGCCAGTCGTGGGCCGCCGGCGTCTCCCTCGGCGCATCCGCCATCAGCCCGCCACCACGATCGATCTCCCGACGTCGAATCCGTGCGCGCCTGCCCGGATTCCCGGGTTCAGCCGATCTAGAATGCGGGCCGAGGCTTCACTCGTATCCCCCCACGGGCGAAGCCTCGATCCGTGCCCCGGCCCGTCGTGGCCGGCACCGGCAGTCCCGGTCAACCGGCTCGGGCGGCCTGGGCCTCGGCCAGGGCCGCGAGGACCTCGACCGCGTGGCCGTCGGCCTTGACTCGTGGCCAGACGCGGGCGACGCGACCGTCCGGGTCCGACGAGAACCGTTGAGCGCTGGATCCCCATGTACTCCCGGCCGTAGTTCGTCTTGAGCTGCCAGGCGCCGTAGCGCTCGGCGACCGAGTGGTCCTCGTCCGACAGGAGGATGAACGGGAGGCCGAACTTCTCACGGAAACGGCGATGGCTCGCCGCGCCGTCCGGGCTGACCCCCCAGACGTCCGCGCCCGTCTCGCGGACCTCGACGTCGAGGTCCCGGAACTGGCATGCCTCCGTCGTGCATCCGGGCGTGTCGTCGGCCGGGTAGAAGTAGACGACCGTCCATCGGCCGTGCTGATCGGAGAGCCGGTGGACGCTGCCGCCCTCGTCCGGCAGGGCGATCTCGGGGGCGGGTTCGCCGACCTCAGGCATGCTCACTCAGGCAGCGTAGCAGGGACCTCGACGACGAGGAGCCGGCCCTCCCTGACGGTGACCCTGGCGACCGGCCGAGTTCGAACGTTCGACAAGCCGCGAGCCGGGCCGAGCGCCAGATCCTCGCCATCGAGCGGGTACTGAAGGCCCTCCGTGGTGACGCCGGCGACGTCGCCCAAGGGAATCAGGGAGACGAGATCGCCGATCTGCCCGGGCAGCTCGGCGTCCGCCGCCGCACCGTCGGATCCCGGGGCCTGGAGCAATCGGAGGCGGCTGTTCGGGCCGAGGATGCGGAGCTCCACCCCGCGGGCCGATGGGTGGGCCAGGAGGGACACGTTCGCCAGCGCGTGGTCCAGCCGAGGGCCACCGAGGGCGCCGACGAGCGTCACCTCCGCGGCGCCTGCCCCGACGGCGGCGAGCAGGGCGAGCTCGGCGTCCGACTCGTCCTTGTCCCGTGCCGCGAGCGCGACGGGCACCCCCGCCCGCCGGAGCGCCTCGAGGCCCGGCGCACTGATCGAGTCGCCGTCACCGACCCAGGCATCGAGCCGAAAGCCCAGCTCGCCGGCGAGCCTCGCCCCGCCGTCGGCCGCGATGACGTAGTCGATGCCATCCGCCCAGCCCGGCCAGGCCGCGTCGAGGGCCGCGCGAGTCGGCCGGTCGCCGTCGGCCAGGACGAGCGCCCGCCGAGCTGTCCGACGCCCGTCGGTCATCGGCCGGCCAGGAAGCGATCGACCCAGCCGGCCACCGAGTCGGCGACCTCGTCCGCGCCGGCCGCAAGGAGGTCCTCGCGCGTGCCGAGCATCGAGACGATGCCGACCCCGCGGGCACGGACCGTCCGGGCCATCCGCATGTCGTCCTGGGAGTCGCCGATGTAGACGGTGCGCTCCGGCACGTCGGCCAACCCGAGCTCCTTGAGCGCCCGCCGGAGCGGCGCGGGATGGGGCTTCATGACCGGCAGGTCGCCCGCGCACACGCGAACGACCAGGAACGCTCCCAGCCCGGTGGTCTCGAGCTGCTCCTCGACGACGCTGCGATCGCCGGCGGTGACGAGGCCCATCGCGATCCCGGCGGCGGCGAGACGCGCGAGCGCCTCCCTCGCGCCGGGCATCGGGTCGATCCCGTCAACCAGCGGCTGGTAGGCCGCGAGCCAGCGCGTGCCGGCCTCGGCGATCTCCGAGCGCGCGACGCCCAGCCGGACGTACATCTCCTGCCAGTCCGGGCTGTAGGCGGCTCGGTACGCGCCGGCGTCGAAGGCGATCCCGTATGACTCGAGCACCTCGGCATTGGCCCGGGTGATCGCCGGCAGGGTGTCGACGAGGGTCCCGTCCCAGTCGAAGACGATGGCATCCATCCACCGCCGATCGTAGCGCCAGCGGGTCGTCCGGGCGGTTCGCGATGCTAGACTCGGGCCGTGCCACCCACGATCGAACACGCGGCGGTTCAGCGCGTCCTCGATGCCGCCCGGCGCAAGGGTGTCGATCTCGAGGTGACCCTCTTCGACGAGTCGACCCACACGGCCGAGGAGGCCGCCCGGGCGGTCGGCGCCGATCTCGGGCAGATCGTGAAGTCGCTGGTGTTCGTCGTCGAAGGCGACGACGAGGCGGACCCCGAACCTGTCCTCTGCCTCGTCTCCGGCCCGAACCGGGTCGACCTGCAGCGGCTCGCCGCGGTCGTCGGGCGCTCGGACGTCCGGCGGGCAACCGCCCGTGAGGCGAATGACCTGACCGGCTTCGTCATCGGCGGGATCCCACCCTTCGGCCACGCTCGTCGCGTCCGGGTCGTGATGGACCCGGATCTCGGCCGCTTCCCGGTCGTCTGGGCGGCCGCGGGGCTGCCGACCGCAGTCTTCCCGGTCGCCCCGGGCGTGCTGCGGATGCTCTCCGATGCGCACGTGGCCCCGATCGCAGAGGAGCGCCGGCAGGCGGACATCCAGGCCGCGTCGTGAGCGCTGAGCCGCGGGATGCGACCGTCTCATACCCCGGCGGCCTGCGCGCCCGGTGGCGCTGGGGCGGCAGCGGCCAGGCGACAGCGGTCTTCGCCCTCTCGGAGTCCGGCGGAATCCTGACCGACCACGGTCCGCTCGTCGCCGCTGACCCCGATGCTCGCTGTCGCGCCGAGCTCCGCGTCGACGGTCCGCAGGGTGCCTGGTCCGCCCGGTTCGCGTCAACGATTCACGACGAACCGGCCGCGGTCTTCTGGGACGTCGCGGGCCTGCTCATCGTGAAGTACGGGTTCCACACCTACGCGCTCGATGCGCGGGCCGGCGACCTCCGCTGGACCCATCGGTCCGCGACGCCGATCCTGGCCGTGCTGGCCTCTTCGAGACTGCGGCACATCCTCGTCCAGAGCGAGCTCGAGACCTTCGCGATCGAGGCGGGCGGCGACGTCGCCTGGCGCGTCAGCCACTCGGATGTGGTCACGGCCGCCGACCTCGTCGGCGGCCGGCTCGTGCTCACGAGCTACACCGGCCAGGTGAACGCCCTGGACCCGGCCACCGGGCAGGCCGCGGGTTGAGAGCGGGCGGGCCCGCCTCGTCTGGACAACGCCTCGTGTGGACGCCGCCTCCTGTGGACGCCGCCGGGTGTGGACGCCGCGTGGATAACCCGCGCTCGAGCATCGATTCTGGTGGATAGGGGCAGTTGACGCGGCCACTCGATCGCCCGTAGCGTTGACGACAGCCCGGAGGGGCCGAGCGACACTAACGGCCGCGATCGCATCAAAGCCCACGTGTCGGGTAGGTTTCTCCGGGCCCTTCCATGTCCCGGGACGGGCGGCCCCGCCCGGTCCCGGCCGCGTCTCGCGCCGAGAGCCTGCCCCCGCCCGGTCCCGGCCGCGTCTCGCGCCGAGAGCCTGCCCCCTCCCGGCCCCGCAGCCGCGCAGCCCCGAGCCGGCGAACCCGGTCCGAGCGGCGGCGCGTGCGATCATCCCCGCCGTGGATGCCCTCCTCGCCCTCATCGCGGGTCTCGTCGCGCTCGGCGCGGCGGCCACGATCCTGGTCTCCCTCGGCCCGCGGCAACGCGTGGCCCGGCTCCTGGGTGCGGCGCCGAAGGTGACCGTCGGCGAGGCGATCGCCCTCGCCCGCGGCGATCGCAGGGTCTACGTCCGCGTCGATGGGCGGATCGACAGCGAGGCCGAGTTCGAGGATGCCGAGCACCGTCCGCTCGTCCTCCGTCGGACGCGGATCCAGGTCCTCGACGAGGGCGGCTGGCGGGATCTCGAGGTGATCAACGAGACGGTGCCGTTCGAGATCCGCGAAGGGCTCGATGGGATCGCGATCGATGGAGCGTCGCTGACGGACGGGCTCGTGGTCATTCCGCGTGAGAGCGTGGGCGTGATCGGCGACCTCGGCGACCGGGTCGCGGACGACGTCCCGGACGACCTGCCGGCCCGCGTCGTCATCGAGCTCGTCTCGAGCGTCGAGCACGCGATCGCACTTGGCGTGCCGGCGCTCGACGCGGGTGGCGCGGCCAGGCTCGAGCCGGGACGCGGGCGGCCGCTCGTGCTCACCACCCTCGAGCCTGCCGAGGCGCGGCGGATCATCGGCGCGGCGACGGCAACCCGGTCCCGGATCATCGCCGCGCTCCTCGTGGTGGCCGGCCTCCTCATCCTGCTCGGACTCGCCATGCTCGTCCTGCCCGGCGACGCCCTCGCGGCCTCTCCCACTCCGACCGCCGTGACCGGCTCGGACACCCGAAGCTCGGGTCAGGGTCCAGGGTTCGTCGGCGCAATCGGTCCGGCGTTGCTGGCCGTCGTTCTGATCGCCGGCCTGGCGATCGGCTTGACGCTGGCATTCGTGCATCTGACCGCCGGCCCGGCGCACTCCTCGCGAGACCGTTGACGGGACGGCGGAGTTCGGGCGGATCGGGCTTGGGACCCGGCCGGGGCGCGTCGTGGGACGATTGACCTATTGGCAGGATCTGTGGGGTTCGTAGAGTAAGCCCAACTTCACAAATCTTGCCGGGAGATCCTCTGGCCACCATCGCCCAGATCCATCCGCGACCCGCCGACGCCACGCTCACCGTGACGAAGGCTGCCCAGGTGCTCGGCGTTCACCCGAACACCATCCGGGCGTGGAGTGAAGCCGGGCGACTCCGCTACTACCGGATCAACCCGCGCGGCGACCGTCGTTACCGGATGGGCGACCTCCAGCGCTTCCTCAGCAATGCCGCGGCAGGCCCTCAGTCTGAGCTCGCGGCGCCGAGTGGGCGCGCACGTCACGGCCGGCGCGGCGAGGGCCGGCTGACGGCGGCGGCCGTCGCCGAGCTGCCGGCCGCCCGAACCGCGCTCGGTTCGCTCCGGAGCGACGCCGAACGACAAGGCACTGCTCGCTCGAACCTGGATGTCCTCGCCGGGCTCGCTCGGATCGCCGGCTCGGTCACTCGCGATCCGGTGGATCCGGAGATCCCGCTGGGGACGGCAGTCCGCACGATCCGCGATGGCGCCGGGTTCCGCCACGTGTCGGCCTGGCGGCTCCAGGGCGATCGGCTGGTCCGAATCTGTGCGGCCGGTCCACCGGAGGCGCCCACCGAGCAGCGGCGCGACAGCGGCATCCTCGGCGCGGCCCTCGCCCAGGTCGTCGGGGCCGGGCCGCCGGCGACGCCTGGCGCCGTATCGATGGGCCGCGAGATCGCCGCCGCGATTCCGGGGCCCGGGGCTTCGTGGGGCGCGCTGCTGGCGGTGACCGGGGCCGAAGGCTCGGCCGGTGCGGACTCACGGGACCTCGTCGGCGCCGCCGCCGGCGCCGTGGCGGCGATCATCCAGGCGGCCCAGGCGGCCACGGACCTGGCCCACCAGCTCCATCGCGCCGAGGCGCTCCGCCGGGTGGCCGCCGACATCGGCAGCCGTCTCGACCTGGACCAGATCCTGTCCGGCCTGGTCGATCATGCCCTGGTGCTCCTGGGCGGCGACCGGGCAGCCGTCTTCGTCTACCAGCCCGATGGCACCCGGCATGCGGCGGCATCCCGGGGTCTGTCGGCGTCCTACCTCGCGGCGATCGGTCCGGCCACCCATGTCTCCTTGGCCGGGACCGCCGTGTCCTCAGGCAGGCCGGCGTTCTCCGTCGGCTTCCGGGACGACCCGCGGGCGGCCGAGATCCGCGCCGCCGTCGTCCAGGAGGGCTACGACACGCGGTGCGTGGCCCCGCTCTTCGACGGCCCGGACCGCGAGCCGCTGGGCAGCCTGAGCGTCTACCACGACGAGCCGCATCCATGGTCGGACGAGGAGCTCGAGACGATGCAGACGCTTGCGACCCAGGCGTCGGTCGCGATCCGGACGGCCCGCACGTACGCACAGCTCTCGACGTGGGCCGCCCAGCTCCAGTCGATCCAGCAGCTCGGTACGCGCCTGAGCCGCCTCTCCACGGTCGAGGAGATCGGGGCGACGATCGCCACGGAGCTCCGGGAGCTCATCGACTATCACAACGTCCGCGTCTATCGCCTCGAGGGCGAGGATCTCATCCCCGTGGCGATGAAGGGCCAGGTCGGTGAGTACATCGACGAGACCCCCGAGCAGCTCCGGGTCAAGCTCGGGAACGGCATCACCGGGTGGGTCGCCGAGCACCGTGTCGCCCAGCTCCTCCACGACGCGGCAAAGGATCCGCGGGCGAACACGATCCCCGGCACGGAGGACGACCTCGACGAGTCGATGCTCCTCGCGCCGATGCTCTTCGAGGACCGGGTCCTCGGCGTGCTCGTGCTCGCCAAGCTGGGCCTCCGCCAGTTCCGCGACGACGACCTCCGGCTCCTCGAGATCTATGCGAGCTTCGCCGCGCAGGCGATGGCGAACGCCGATGCGACGGAGCAGCTCCGCCGCCAGTCGGCCGCCCTCGAACGCCAGGTTCGGAGCCAGCGCGACCTCCTCCAGATCACCGAGTCGATCCTGACGAACCTGGACGTCCGCTCGATCCTCGAGTCCGTCGCCGATCGCCTCGGCGAGCTCGTCGGTTGGGACAACGTCGCCGTCGAGCTCATCGACACCGGGCGTGGGGCGTTGACCCCGCTCATCGCCAAGGGCACCCACGCCGCCTACTACATGGAGTCCTGGGAGCCGGGTGAGGAGGGCCTGGCGACCTGGGTCGTCGCCCACAATGAGGCGGTCCTCGTGCCCGACCAGTTCGTCGACGAGCGGGTGGCCCACTTCGAGAGCGGGCCGGTCCACGGCAGCATCATCGGGGTCCCGCTGCGCGGACGGGATCGTGCGATCGGCGTCCTGACCCTCGAGCGAATCGGCGAGGGACGGACGTTCACCGACGAGGAGTTCGACCTCGTCAAGCTCTTCGCCGCGCAGGTGTCGATCGCCCTCCAGAACGCCCAGGCGCACGTAGCCCTCGTGCAGCGGGCCCAGACCGACGACCTGACCGAGCTGCTCAACCATGGCAGCTTCCGGGAGCGGCTTGCGCTGGCGGTCGAGGCCGGCGCACCCTTCAGCGTCGTGATGATCGACCTCGACCGGTTCAAGCTCGTCAACGACAGGTTCGGTCACGCGGCCGGCAACGACCTGCTCAAGCAGATCTCCGCCGCGATCCGCGGCGCGAGCCGCGATTCGGACAGTGCGTTCCGGTACGGCGGCGATGAGTTCGTGGTCATCCTCGCGGGCACGGATGCGGAGCATGCCGGACCGGTCGCTGAGCGCATCCGCGGCTCGATCGCCGCGCTCGTCGGCCCCAGCTCAGGGCTCCATGCCGCGGGCCTCAATCTCGACGCATCGGCCGGCGTGGCGACCTACCCGAGCGACGGAGCGACACCCGACGAGATCCTCCTCGCCGCCGACCGGGCCTGTTTCGTTGCCAAGCGCAGCGGTGGTGGGCGAGTGGCGGCGGCGGCGGAGGGCGACGCCCTCGCCGGCGAGTTCACCCTCCAGGTCCCGACGCCGATCGACATGGCCCCGATCGACCCAGACAGCGTGCCCCACCCGCGACGCCATCCCCGGCGACCGTCCGCAAGGGTGACGGCAACTCGTAACGACCCTGGCCGAGCCCGCGTCAGACAGGAGCCATGAACGAGCCGGAGCCCGCTCGTCGCACGCGAGCCCGGACAGCCCGCAACCCCCTGGCGTCGCCCGCGCTGGCGGCGGCGCTGGCCATCGTCCTGATCGCCCTGCTTGCCACGATCGTGCTCTTCCCGGGACTCCTGCCCGGGGCGACAGACTCGCCCTCGCCCCGTGCAACCCCGTCACGGACGCCGACCCCGACGGCCGCGGCCGGCGAATCCCCGACCGCCGTCCCGTCACCGACGTTCGCCCGCCCGACGCCGACGCCAGAGCCGACGTTCACGAGCTACGTCGTCCGCCCCGGCGAAAGCCTCAACACGATCGCCCACGCCTTCAACACCTCGGCGCGAAGCCTGGCCTGGTGGAACCGCGGAACGTATCCGAACCTGGATCCGGAATCCGCCACCTACGACCCCAACCACATCGAGCCCGGCTGGATCCTCGTGTTGATCCCCGGGACGAAGGTCGATGACAACAACCCGCCGACCCCGAGCCCGGGCCCGCCGACCCCCGTCCCGACCGTCGACCCGTCGGCCACGCCGGCCTGACGAACGAACGTTCGTCGGCTCAGGCGGGCGGATCGGCGGGTAGCGGCCAGAGCTTCGCGGACCGCTCGAGGATGACATCACGCCTCGGCAGACCGCCGGCGCCGCGGGCCCAAAGTCACTGGTGAAGGTGATGACGGGACGCGCCATTGGCGACTCCCCTCAGGCCCGGCGGATCGAGACCGGCCGCTCCTGGCCCACGCCGAGCCGGGCGGCGGCGTTGCCCTGGTTCTCGGCGATCGCGAGCCCGCCGAAGGAGTTCTCGTAGACCAGCGGTGTTCCGAGCAGACGCTCACCGAAGGTCCGCCCCCATGGAATGATCTCGGTCCGCGCGGGCACGCCGTCGACGGCGCCGAACTCGACCGCGAGGGGCTGCCCCGATTGCAGCGGCCCGATCGCCGCCTCGAGGTCGGCCGGCGCGCCGGCCAGGCGGATGTTGCCGAACGAATCGATGAACAGGACGGTCGTCTCGAGCCGGCCGTCGCCGACGTCGGGACGGGGAAACCCGAGGTCGACGAGGCTCGCCGGGTCGAGCGTCGGTCCGATGTCCGCGAAGACGCGTCCGGCGGCCACGTGCGCGCCCATCGGGGCGAAGACGTCGCGGCCGTGGAAGGTCGAGCTGGCATTCGGCAGCATGAGCTCGGCGTTTGCGAGAAGCCGGACCTCCGCAAGACCGCCAAGGGTGGCGGCGGCAGGGAGGAGCACCCCGTTGTCGGGCCCGATGAGCACGTCGCCACGGGGCGTCCTGATGCCGATCGGCCGCCGGGCTGTGCCGACGCCGGGATCGATGACCACGACGTGGACCCCGATCGGCAGCCATGGAACGGCCGACCACAGGAGATAGGCCCCATCGCGGATGGCGAACTTCCGGACGCTGTGGCTGATGTCCACGATCTGGGCATCGGGAGCGATCGACAGCATCACGCCGCGGCAGATCGCCGGGGCCGATTCGGGGCCGAAGTCGGACAGGAAGCTGATGACGGGTCGATCCATGGTCAGCGATGGTACCCAAGGACCGGGCAGGTGGCTCGTGAATCCGAAGCGGCGCCCGGAGGAGGAGGGCGCCGCTTCGGTCGTGGCTGCCGACCCGGGAGAGGAGGCCCCCAGGCCGACGAATATGGTCCGGCCGGCCTCAGGCGGTGCCGGCAGGGCTGGCCAGGGGCGCCGCGGCAAGGCCGTCGTCGGCGCCGAGGCGACCGCTCCGGCAGAGCTCGCGGAGGAAGAGCAGCCGATCGATGTCGGCCAGACGCCAGGGCCGGCCGGCCCCGACCTCGATCCCCGACAGGTAGGCCGTGAGGTTGGCCGCCTCGCCGGGCGTGAAACCGCGCACGAGGAGCGACCGATAGGTCTCCCGCGTCGTCGTCCTCTCGCCCCGGTCCCGCGTCGCCATCGCCGGTCGGCGTCCTCTGCCTCGGCCGCCGGGGATGTCCCGGCTGGTCCGGTGAGGTGATGGTCGGTCGATCGTCCGGGAGCGGCGATGACCCGGGCGTCCTGGTAGGCCCGGTACTTCTGGCGCGGCCGCCGCGGCCGCCCGGTATGCTCGGCAGCCGGAGGCCGGATGAGCGAGTTCGACGACGACCGCGGCTCGAGCGCGAAGCGGGACCGCGGTGCCCGTCTGCTCCGGGTCGCCAACGTCCTCAAGGCCCATCCCGACGGCATCCGGGCCGAGGACATCGCCCAGCGCCTCGGGATCTCGCGCCGGACCGCCTACCGCGACCTCCTGGCCCTGGAGGGCGAGCTGGAGATGCCGACCTGGTCGGACGGCGGCCGCTGGGGCATCCTGGACGCTGCCTTCCTGCCCCCGCTCAAGCTGACGACGTCGGAGGCGATGGCCGTGTTCCTCGCCGCCCGGCTCATGGTCCGCTACGCCGACAAGTACGACCCCGACCTCGCCTCCGCGTTCGAGAAGCTGGCCGAGGGCCTGCCGGCGCCGCTGACCGAGCACGTCGAACGCTCGCTCGACGTCCTCCAGCGAGCCCGCCGCGATCCAGAGTTCGTCGACCACGTCCACGCCCTGACCCGGGCCTGGGCCGAGCGGCGGGTCGTCGAGATCGAGTATGCGCCGGCCCGCTACGAGGGCCGGACCGGCGAGACCCGCCGGGCGACCGTCCGGCCCTGGCTGATCGAGCCGTCGACCCAGACGCACGCCCTCTACCTCATCGGCTGGGACGAGGGCCGGGAAGGCCTCCGGACGTTCAAGATCGAACGGATCCGGACGGTGGTCGTCACGCCACGGCGTTTCGAGCCGCCGGAGCCGGGGACGGTCGAGACGATGCTTCGCCAAGCCTGGGACATCATCGCCGACCAGCCGTCGACCGAGGTCGTGCTCGTCTTCGCACCGACCGTGGCCGACCGGGTTGCCGAGACCACCTGGCACCCCAGCCAGGAGGTCGAGCGGCGGGACGACGGGTCGCTCGTCTGGCGGGCCACCGTGAGCGGCACGATCGAGATCCGGCTGTGGGTCCTGTCCTGGGGCGACGATGTCGAGGTCCTCGGGCCGGCGGCCCTTCGCGACGACGTGCGGGAGACCCATCGCCGGGCGCTCGCGCGCCTATCCTGATCGGCGTGGCGCGCCATCCGTTCTCGGCGGTCAACCTCATCAGCGACCCGATCCACGGCTACGTCGAGCTGACGAAGCGGCTCGGGCCGGAGGACGCGGCCGCGGCCGAGCTGCCGGCGGAGGACGTCGCCGAGGACGATCTCCTCGACACCGCCTGGCTCCAGCGGCTGCGCCGGGTCAGCCAGCTCCAGAGCGCCCGCTGGGTCTTCCCCACGGCCGAGCACTCGCGCTTCACCCACGGCCTCGGGGTGATGCATGAGGCCGGGCTCTGGGGCCGGTCGCTCTACCCCTCGCTGCGGCCGACGCTCGCCGGGATCGCCGCCGCGGAGCCGCTGCCGTCCGAGGGC
The DNA here is from genome assembly GCA_963719145.1 of uncultured Chloroflexia bacterium. Lineage (GTDB taxonomy): Bacteria > Chloroflexota > Limnocylindria > Limnocylindrales > CSP1-4 > UBA5189. The sequence goes on along the minus strand of CAVRAX010000001.1, from coordinate 620,184 downwards.
CTGGTGGTCGAGACGCTGCGGGTGGCCGGGCTGCTCCACGACGTCGGTCACGGGCCGTTCGCCCATTTCTTCGACGACCATGTCCTGGCCGGCTTTCGGGCCCCCGCCGACCCTCGCCGCCCAGCCGGCAAGCAGCTCTCCCACGAGGACCTGAGCCAGCTCATCATCGAGCGCGAGCTCGGCCCGCTCATCGCCGGCCTGCGCCGCGCCCCCGGGGCCGTGCCGGAGCGCGACGCCTTCGGGCCGGACGAGGCGATCGACCCGCACTGGGTCTCGTTCCTCGTCTCGAAGCCGGCCCTGAACGACCCCTCGATGCCGGCCTGGGTCCGCCTCCTCCAGCCCCTCCTGTCGGGCGTCTTCACCGTCGACAACCTCGACTACGTCCGGCGCGACGCGTTCTTCACCGGGGTCCGGGTCGGGATTGACGTCGAGCGGCTCCGGCGCTACGCCTTCGTGTCCGAGCGTGGGCTCACCGTCTACGAGCCTGGCGTCCCCGCCCTGGAAGGCTTCCTCGGCGCCCGCCTCCTCCTCCATCAGCAGGTCTACTTCCACCGCACGGTGCGGGCCATCGACCTCGACCTCGGCGAGGTCTTCGCGCCGTCGATCCAGGCCCTCTTCGGGGATGCCTCGCCGGCCGACGACCTTGCCGGCTACGCGGACCTCGACGAGTACGCGCTCCTCCACCAGGCCGCGCGCTGGGCTCGCGGCGAGTCGGTCGTGGCCGAGCCCGATGCTCGACCGGGCGACGGCCGGGTCTCGCGCGCCGTGGCCGAGGGCTGGCGCGGGATCCTCCTCCGGCGGCCACGCTGGCGCGCCGAGGCCGAGGTCCGGGCCTCGTACGAGGACGGCGGATTCCCGTCGGCCGAGGTCGCGACCCTGGGGACCGAGGAGCCCGGCCGGGTGACGATCGACCTGGCCGGCGTCGACGCCAGGCTGGGCGACAACGCCGCGGCGCGGGTCCTGGTGATCGAGGGGCGGGACGGGGCCACGATCCCCCTGTCGCGGGCGATCCCGCGAGTGCCGGGCTGGGCCCTCATCGCCCGGCGCTATCGACGACTCGACTGATCTGCGGGGCGGCCCTCGGCGTCGACCGGAGCGAGCCTCAGTGGATCCCGGCGTCCTCCAGGGGCGGCAGGACGAGGAGCGGATCGACGCGGGCGATCAGCTCGGTCGGCAGGAGCATGTGGGCGGCCGCGACGGGATCGAGCCCGAACCTTCCGACCTCGTGCGGGCTGAACAGCCCGTAGTGGACGTGGCAGCCGCTCGCCCGCCCGGTCCGGCCCTCGTAGCCGATGAGATCGCCGGCCTCCACGACGTCGCCGGGCTTGACGACGACCTTCCCGAAGTGGGCGTAGATGCTGCGGTAGTCGTTGCCGTCATCGATCACGACGACGATCGGCAACGCCGTCCAGAGGTGCTTCTCGTCGAGCCGCGCCGTGTACGCGGCCAGGTCACCGAGCCAGCCGATGAACTCGTCGTACCGCCGACCAGCGGCCAGGACCGTTCCGGCATGAGCCGCCGTGACGCGATCGCCGCAGAACGTGGCGAGATCGATGCCGTCGTGGAAGAGCTGCCCATCGACGACCCGCGAGCCCCACGGCGTGGGCCCGAAGGGCAGGGTCAGCCGGGCGTTGTGGATCGGCCAGCGATAGCCGGTCAGGATCTGGACCGGCGGGGCGAACCAGCGGACGTCCGGCGGTTCGGCGCCGCGCGGATCGGGGCGCCGCGCCAAGGCCCCGCTCCCCGCTCGGGCGTGGGCCGCGGCGGCGACGGCATCGAGGACCCGCGGCGCCGGCGTCGCGAGTGCCCCGAGGACGTCGTTCACGGGGGTGGCGGGGTAGCCGGCCGGGCGGAACGGAGCGACGAACAGCACTGCGAGCCCGGCGAACGCGGCGAGGAGCGCCCGGCCGGGCGACATGCGCCGGCGCGGCCGACCAGCTTGGGCGGGAGCGTCGTCCACGAGGCCGCCTGTATACCGGTTCATGCCGCTCGACGCAAGCGACGGACTACCGGCCGTCCACGACGTGGCCGTCCCGGAGCTCGACGACCCGGTCGGCGACGTCGAGCATCATCGGATCGTGGGTCGCGACGATGGCCGTGATGCCTTCGGCTCGAACCACGCTTCGCAGGACGAGCATGATCCGGTGGCCGGTCTCGGAGTCGAGCTGCCCGGTCGGCTCGTCGGCGAGGAGGAGCCGCGGCCGATTGGCGAGGGCCCGGGCGATCGCGACCCGCTGCTGCTCGCCGCCTGACAGCTCGTGCGGCCGGTGCCTTGCCCGCTCATGGAGGCCGACGAGCTCGAGCAGCTCCTCGACGCGCCGATCGCGCTCCGCCGGCTCGGCTCGGACGAGCCTGAGGGGGACCTCGACGTTCTCCGCCGCGGTGAGGATCGGGACGAGGCCGAATGACTGGAAGACGAACGCGATCGTGTGCCGGCGGACCTCGACGAGCTGGTCCTCCCCCATCGACGAGATCTCGCGCCCGTCGACCACGACACGGCCGGACGTCGGGCGGTCGAGGCCGCCGAGCAGGTTGAGGAGCGTGGTCTTGCCGCTCCCGGAGCGCCCCCGGACGGCGAGCAGCTGACCCCGCCCGACGGCCAGGTCGATGCCGCGAAGCGCGTGGACGACCCCGTCACCGGACGGGTAGTCGCGGACGAGCGCCGTCGCCGCCACGACGGCCCCGGTCGCGGCCGCGGGGCGCGAGATCGGGGCGGGCGATGCTCCGGCGGTCACTTCGTGGTCTCCTCTCGCGCTTCGGACTCGGCCCGCCGGTCCGGCCAGACCCCGACGTGATCATCCTCGAGGCGCAGGCGGACGCGGTTCTTCAGCTCGAGGGCATCGACGTGGGCCCGCGGCAGCTGGAGGCGGCCGGCCCGGTCGAGGACGGCGAACTCCTCGGCGATGATCCGGTGGTCACCCTCCTCGGTCTGCTCGGTCCGGCGGAACGTCTCCGTGCTCGTGCGGCCGTCGCGGATGGAGACGGTCCGCTGGACCTGCTCCGAGACGAGCGGGTCATGGGTCACGACGAGGATCGTCGTCCCGAGCTCCGAGTTGACCCGGCGAAGGAGCCCGAAGACCTCGGCCGAGGTCGTGCTGTCGAGCTCGCCTGTCGGCTCGTCCGCGAGGATGACGTCCGGCCGGTTGGCGAGCGCGACACCGATCGCGACCCGTTGCTGCTCCCCGCCCGAGAGGCGGTCGGGACGGTGGCCCGCCCGCGCGCCGAGCCCGACCAGATCGAGAAGCTCGAGGGCTCGAGGCCGCCGGTCCCGGGCGCCGTCGAGGATCATCGGCAGCTCAACGTTCTCGACCGCCGACAGGTAGGGCAGCAGGTTTCGCGCCGTCTGCTGCCAGACGACCCCGACGACGCGGCGGCGATAGCGCGTCCGCTCCCGCCGGCCCATCTGGCCCAGGTCGTGACCGCCGACGACGGCCCGGCCGGCCGACGGTGTGTCGAGGCCGCCGAGGATGTTGAGGAGGGTCGACTTCCCCGAGCCCGAGGCACCGACGATCGCCACGATCTCGCCCTTCTCGACGAGCAGGTCCAGGCCCTGCAGGGCGACGACCTCCAGGTCGGCGACCTTGTAGATCCGGACGAGGTTGTCGCAGGCGATGAGGGCGCCGTCGCCGAAGTGGCGCCTGGGCCGATGGGCGATCGCGGGCGGGCTCGGGTTTGAGCCGGGGACCGGCGTCGGCACGGTCGGGGGCAGGTCCGCGCCGGCGGCGGGCAGGTCCACGATCTCGGCGTCGCGATCGGGCCCGCGGCCGCGATCGATCTGGTCTGTCATTCAAATCCTCGTCGTACGGCGGCCGCCGGGGCCGCGCCGCGCTGCATGAGCGTACCGAGGGCCAGGCCCAGGCCGACCACCGCGACGACCGCGGCGAGAACGGCGAGGAGCTGGCCGGGTTCGATGGTCAACGGGACGTCGACCCTGGACCGGACGAGCTGCTCGAGGCCGAGGCCGTCCCGCACCGCCACGAAGAGGCCGACGCCGAGGGCGGCACCCAGGGCGAACGCGACGATCACGGGCGGGCCATGCTCGAGGAGGACGAGCCCGCCGGCCTGGCGTCCGCTGAGCCCGAGCGAGCGGAGGTGGGCGATCTCGCCGGCGCGGGCAGCGCCGGCGAGGGCGAGTGCCGCCGCAACCGCGAGGACGGCATAGCCGAGCGCGACGAGGGCCGCGACGGCGACCCCGAGCTCGACGGCCCGGGACGTCGGCGACGCCCGCAGGGCCCGGCTCGCGTCCGCCCGGGAGGTGACCGTGGCGATCGCCGGGAGGAACTCCGACACCGCGGCCCTGATGGCCGGCGCGACCACGTCCGGGGCCCGGATGAAGTACGTCGTCGGGACGAGCGGCGCGGTCGGGAAGAGGGCCTTGATCTGGTCGCGCGAGGCGATCACGTAGAGGGCCTGGGAGGCCAGCGCCGGGACCTCGCCCCGGACGGCGACCACCCGCGCCGGGAACGTGTGGCCCTGGACGGTGACGGGGAACTCGGCGCCGGCGGCAACCCCGTCGGGTCGCGCGGCCAGGACCTGGGACACGACGAGCGGGATCACCGGCGACTCGGCCGCCAGCAGGTCGATCGGCAGGTCGGCGTCCGCGGGCGTGCCGGCGGCCACGGCGTCATAGTCGGCGGCAGCCAGGGCGACGAACTGCGCCCGAACCTTGCCCGGCCCGATTTCCACGGGCCCGGTCCAGTCGGCGGCGGCAGCCTCGACGCCGGGAATGGCCATCGGGTCGAACGCCCCACCGAGCGATGCCCCGTTGCCGTCGACGCGATGGGCGGCCCCGACCTCGCCCCAGGCGACGACGTCGGCGGCCCGGTCGAGGTGAACGAGCACGGCCGAGGAGAAGGCACCGATCGCGGCCGCCGCCAGGAGGACCACGAAGATCGGGGCCCCGGCGTTTCCCTGCATCGAGCGGCGCCAGGCAAGGAGGGGCACGAGGTCACGGCGACGACGGGCGAGGGAGGCCAGCAGCCGCATCACGAGCGGCACCAGCCGCACCGCGACCAGGGCGGCCGCGATCCCGACCAGGGCGGGCACGCCAGCCATGAACGGATCCGCCTCGACCAGGCCCGCGGCGCTGCTGGCGCCCCGGACGCCACGCTCCCTGAGGAGAACGGCGCCGGCGATCGCGAGGACGACGACGAGGGCCTCGAACATGAGGCGCCGCGGCGTCGGCCGTCGAGGGACGAACGCATCGCGCGACACTCCGAACGCGGGACCGCTCGTCCCGGGCACGGTCGCGACGACGAGCGTGGCCACCGCGCCGATCGCGACGGCCGATCCGGCCAGGACGCTGGCCCCGGTCGCGCCCGTCTGGATGAGCACCAGGGCGAGTGCAACGGCCACGAGCGCGGCCGGGACCGCGAGGAGCAGCCCTTCGGTCGCGACGGCCGCCACGACCTGCCCGAGCGAGGCGCCCCGTCCGCGCGACAGGGCCAGCGCCGCCCGGCGGCGGCGAGCTGCGAGGACCGCGACGAGGGCGACCGCGCCGCCGGCCACGGCGGCCGGCCCAATGGCGGCGACGGTGAGGATCGCCGAGGCCGATGCCCACTGGCTGCGGAAGCCGTCGATGATCGCTCGCAACCCCGTCAGCATCGCGATCGGCTGGTTGAAGGTCACGTTCGTCGAGGGATGGGCGGCCTCGAGGCGGCGCAGCTCGACGAGGAGCGAGTCAACCGAGCTGGAGACGAGCCGCGCGGGATCGATGTACTCGCGGAACGTGTAGCGGCTCGGGAGGAAGAGGCGCTGCGTCTCGGCCATGTAGGCCGGATACGCCTCGGGGGCGAGGAGCGCCGTCGTGTCGTAGAACTCGAGATCGCCGATGAATCGGATGGCCGGCTTTGCCAGATCCGTGCTCCCGAGCCACCACTCGTCGCCCTCGTCGACCTCGCTGAAGGTGCCCACGATCAGGACGCCGAGCACCCAGCCGGGGCCATGGCCGGCCAGCGGGTCAGACGAGTCGGAGGCGAGAGCGAGCGAGTCGCCGACGCCGACATGGAGCGCCTCGGCGGTCGCAGTCGACAAGGCCGCCTCGAATTGGGTGATGCTCGGCGGAGGCACCTCCGTGGAGAGCGGGTCGGCGACCCGCTCGGTGTGGTCCGTCGGCCAGCGGCCCGCGGCCAGCCGCAGCCGATCGGCGGCGTCGGGCTGGATCCGGAGGCGCATCGTCTCGGAGTCGGCCGTGGCCTTGGGCAGCTTCCAGCGAATGCTGTCGATCGTCCAGGCCCGGTCGGCGACCAGTCCGGCCACGTCCGGCGGCAGGAGCCGGTGGGCCTCATCCGCGGCCGCGTCCACCGCGCCGAAGGGATCCCCGGGTCGCGACTCGAAGCGGCCCTGCTCGATGAACTGGATGTTCCGACTCTCCGGTCGGGCGCGGAGGAGGGTCGCTCTGAGGGTCTCGTCGGCCGTCCGGGTGACGAGCCGCGGCGTGACCGCGAAGACGAACGCGGTGACGAGGACGAGGGTCACGAACCCGACCGCGGTCAGCCGTTCATCGCGAAGGCGGCGCAGCGAGCTCGACAGCCAGGCCATCACTCGTCCCGTCCCCGGAGGACGTCGCCGATCCTGATGCCGAGGAGCTGGTCTCGAAGGACGAGGAGGGTCGCCCCGAAGACCCCCGCGGCGACGACCGCGATCGGCAGCAGGGTGACCCACGGGATCACGACGATCGGCGACGGAACCGCGGCCGCCCCGCTGCTCGTGAGCGTCGAGAACGGCAGGACCAGCCACGCCAGCACCAGCCCGAGACCGATGCCGGCGCCGATGCCGATGGTCAGCAGGAAGGCATTCTCCAGCGACAGCCAGACCGACAGCTGCCGACCCGACAGCCCGAGGGCGCGCAGGAGCGCGAACTCGCCGAGCCGTTCCCGCGTCGACACCGTCGCCGAGACCACGAACCCGATCGAGGCGAAGATCAGGGCTGCGGCGGATCCGAGGCCGAGGACGCCGATGACCCCGAGCGGGACCGGGTCGGTCGACAGCTCCGTCGTCAGGCCGGCCGTCGTCACGATCGTCGCATCCGGGTCGAGGCCGGCGGTGACAGCCGCGGCGACGGCGTCCGGGTCCGCCGCGGTCAGCCACCAGGCATCCGGATCGTCGACCGTGCCGTTGGCGGCGAACCCGGCGATCGCGAGCGTGCGATCGTCGACGACGAGAAATGGCCGCGACGGGTCAAGCGTCGGGAACGTGTCCAGGACCCCGAGCACCCGGACCGATTTGCGGGTGCCGCCGACGGTCGCCACGACCGTGTCGCCGACCTCGGCCGCCGTCGCGTCCATGAAACCGCGGCTGGCGATCGCGCCGAGCGTGGCCACGGTCGACGGCCCTGCGGCCGCCCGGAGCGTCACCGGGGTGAGATCGCCGCCGAAGACCGGGTCGATCCCGCCGGGTTGCGTCCCGACTTCGACGTGCCAGGGAGCCGCGGAATCGGGCGCGTACGGCGCCTGGGTCGAGCCACGGATGTATCGCCAGGACCACGTCGCCTCGCCCGACTTGAGACCGAGCGGCGACCAGCCGGCCCCTGGCCCGCCCGGACCGGCGGCCTCCACCGCCAGCACGTCGAAGGCGCCTAGCACGCCAACGGCGGCTGGGCACAACTCGCAGCCGCGAGGGACGAACGGTGCCGACAGCCGGAACTCGAGCGCCCGAAGCCGGAGCGGCTGGCTGAGCGCGGCACCGGAGCCATCCGCCTCCGCGCCGAGGTCGATCGTCAGGCGCTGCCCTGCGCCGATGAGCGTGGCCGCGTCGGGTGAGACGAGGCGGCTGAGACGACCAAACCCGTCCTCCACGACGGCCGTGACGCGAAGCCCCGGAAAGAGCGACAGGTCGGGGGGCGTCGTCTCGGGGGGCGTCGTCTCGGGATCGAAGAAGGAGCTCTCGAACGCTGTGTCGACGACGATCGCCAGCCGATCGCTCCCGGCCGGGATGGCCACGCCCCCGGCGACGGGCCGATCGGCTGCCAGCAGGTCGAACAGGCCCGGCAGCGCGCCGCCCTCCGCGTCGGGCGGCGGATTCACGATCGACGCGGCCGCGGCCGCGTCGACGGCGAGGACCACGCCACCGCGGACGTCGCGACCGGCGTCGACCGACACGGTGTCGACCGGCATGGCGGCACCGACGCCCGGGATCGCCAGGAGCCCGGCCCCGACCATCCGGGCCGGCACCGCCTGCTGCGAGACCTCGACCCGGACGTCGGCGCCGGCCCGGTACGCGGCCTGGTCGGCCTGCGATCTGGTCCAGGTCGCCACGTGGGCGGCGGCGAATGTCCCGAGCGCCGCGGCGAGCATGAGCAGGAGGGCGGACCGCGTGTATCGAAGCGGCCGGCGAGCCAGGCCCCGGCCGCCCATCGGCGCGACCAGCCCGCGGCCCCGCTCGAGGAGCACCTGCCCGATCTCGGCCGCGCGGGGGATCAGCCGGGTGGCGATGACGGCCCCGGCGAGGAGCCCGATCCCCGGCGCGGCGACGAGCAGCGGGTCGATGCCGAGGACGCCCCGTGCGTTCCGGGTCAACGGCGCGCCGTACAGGCGGAGCTGCCAGAGGGCGATCGCCGCGAGGGCGACGAGGGCGAGGTCGAGGCCGAGGCGCTGGGCGAGCGTGCGGCCCGTCTGGCGGGCGATCGCGGCCCGGATTCCGGCGAGGTTGGGGCCGCCGCCAAGCATCGGGACGACGAGGGCGACGACGCAGGCCGCGGCCGTCAGGCCGTCCACGAGCAGCACGTCACGGCTGATCCGGGACAACCCGGCGACGCCCGCGACCGCGAGGCCGCCGCCCGACCCGAGCCAGCCGACGACGAGGAGCGAGACGATCGGCGCGAGCACCGCGGCCAGGCCGGTCAGCAGGACCGCCTCCAGGAGCGCCATCGCGGCGAGATGGCCGGACGAGGCCCCACGCGAGCGCAGCAAGGCGGTCTCGGCGCGGCGCCGATCCGCGAGCATGCCGGCGACGAGGACGATCGCGTAGGCCGCCACGACGGCGAACTGGACGAGGAGGAGGAGCACGCCCGTCCGGCTCACGAGAGCGGCTCGATCGACATCGGCCAGCAGTGCCGGCAGCCCGGTCGCGATCCGGAGCTGGGCGCCCGGGACGGCGACCCGGAGCCGAACATCGAGCTCGTCAACGGCGCGACGGGCCGCCGCGACGTCATCGATCCGGTAGCCCGCCGGATCGGGAACCGCGCGCCACTCGTAGTCGAGGCGATCCCCGAATGATCGGCCGACGAGATCGGCCTCGGGCACGACGAACGGGCCGACGGTCGCGAACGATCCGCCCTGGACGAGGGCCCCGATCTCGAGATCCGGCCGCAGCCAGTAGGGGTCGCTCGGGTCCGGCCTCCACAGCCCGGTGATCAGGACCTCGATCCGGAGCGCCGTGTCCCGGCGCCCGACGAGCGTCAGCCGATCCCCCGGTCCGAGGCCGAGGACCGCGGCCGCGGCCTGTGAGAGCGTCGCCTCCTGGGGCACCGCGCCGGCCGTGGCCCAGCGGCCCGTCGCCAGCACCGCGTGCCGATCGAAGCCCTCGTACGCCGCGAAGTACGTCAGCTGGGTGACGACGGCAGGATCGACCGCGGCGTCGGCGAACGACGACGTGCTGGTGATCAGGGCGATCTCGCCGCCCGTCTGGGCGATGGCCCGGCCGAGCTCGGCGCGGATACCCGGGTCCAGGAGCGCTGCGGCGCCCGGGCGATCCGTCGTGTCGACCGTGATCGACCGCGTGGCCGGCGCCGCCTCCGCGATCGCGGCTCGCAGCCCACCGAGCGCGACCGCCTCGCCGTACATCGTGCCCGCGGTCAGCAGGGTCGTGGCGCAGAGCAGCAGGACCCAGGCCGCGGCCACGACGGCCCGGTCCGTCCGGATCCGGCGGATGACGGAGCGCCACAGGCCGAATGAGCGCAGCGGCGACCTCCAGGGCGCTAGCGGGAGTCAGTCCGTCGGGACGCGCGACGCCGGCCGCAGAGCCGCACTTGAGATACCGAGGCCGGACCGCGCACTCGATCGTACGCGCCCGGCGGCGAAAAGGTTCCGAGGGTCAGCGCGGGGTGTTCCGAGAACCGCTGAGTGGCGGCAGCTGCACGTACGGCAGGACGATGACGTACTTGCCGGTCAGGCCCTGCGACCAGCCGATCGCCGGATTCGCCCCGCCGGCGCCGCCCGGGTACGAGGGGTGGCTGCCGCGGGGCACGAACTGGCGGCCCAGATCGGCCACCGCGAGCGACTCGCGAGGCTCGGGGCTGGCGCCCCAGCTCTTGGACCCGTAGGGGTAGAGCGGGTCCATCACGATCACCCGGGTGACCTGGAAGTCGGCGGTCAGGCGCGGGTCGGCCGTCGCAGTGAAGCCCGCCATGACCCAGGCGTGGCGGCCCTGCCACATGAGGAGCCCGACGGGCCGATTCGTCTCGCGCATCGCCCGGGCCGCCATCCTGAGCGTCGCCTGCAGGTCGCGGTCGCCGACCGTCCGGTACGGCCCGCCGCCGACCTCGTTCAGGCCGGCGGTCCAGCCCGTGACGCTGGCGCCCTTCCGCTCGGCTCCGTCGGGTCGCTGCCCGCTCAGCGAGCGAGCCAGCACCTGGAGGTCGAGCTGGGTCGCAGCCGTCCGGTCGTCCGATGACCCGATCATGTTCAGCATCATCTGCATGCTCGCCCCGACGCACTGGACGAAGTTCGTCTGGGCCACGAAGTCGCCCTTCGACGAGAGGTCGAGCGTGTAGGGCGTCGTTGCCGCTGCCGCCACATCGGTCGATGGGGGCGGCAGCGAGCCGCCGGACGCGGCAACGCTCGACGGGACGAGACCGGTCAGGAGGGCGGCGAGGAGGGCGGCGGACACCCGGTGGCTGCGCCGCGAACGAGCCGTCATGCCCGAACCGTAGCGCGGGGCGGTCGGGCTGTCACCCGGGCCGATCGTCCACGCCGGCGAGACCATCGAAGTGCGGCGGACGGCTCGATCGGGAGGGCCGTCGACCTCGAACGACAACCGGATCGGCTCGATCACCCCGGGTGATCGGTTCGATCACCCGGGGCGCCGTTCGGGCCGGGCGGGCGGGGAGTCGCCGGCGAGCCGGAGGCGCGCACCGGCTCCGCCCCAGACTCGCTCGAGGTACGCCCGAACCGCCGCGATCCCCGCGTCGTCGAGGCGGTAGATCCGCCGGCTGCCACGCGGATCGCCGGTCACGAGGCCTGCGGCCTTCAGCAGCCGGAGGTGGCGTGAGACTGCCGGCCGGCTGATCGGCAGGGCGTCGGCCATCTCCTGGACTGAGCGCTCGCCCGCGCTGAGCAGCTCGACGATCGCACGGCGGTTCGGATCGCCGAGGGCCTCGAACGCATCACCGGCCGGCGCAGGTGCACTCATCGATGGTCGGCCGATCAGCGCGCCCGCATCCGGTTGCCCCGGGCGTCATGGGTGAGCTCGGCGAGGCCGAGCGCCTCGAGCAGCGGCGGCAGGTACATCCCGAAGCGGCCGCGATAGCCCTTGCGAAGGCCGTACCAGCCTCCGACGGGGTTGTCGGCGGCCCGGCCCCAGGCCTCGACCGTCCCGGGTTTGGCGTCCTTCTGCTCGTCGGCCGCTCCGAGGTCGATCCAGTCGCCGTGGGTCTTGAGCATGGCGTGGAGGTCGTCGATTGCCCGAAGGTGGTATTTCAGCTGGGTCGACCCGACCTGGCAGACGAGCGCCGGCGGATCGGCGGCCTCATCGCGCCACATCTGGTATTCGGACGTGCCCGGCGCCGTCTTGAGCTGCCAGGGATCGTCCTTCGTGCCGCTGCCCGTGGTCATCGTTCCCCTCCCGGTGCCGTAGTCCGTAACCGTCCGGCTACCGTAACAGGTGCTGACGCGCCGGCGAGGCTGGGCCACGTGGACCCTGCTGCTACCCTAGCGCTCCGCGCGCCCGTAGCTCAGCGGACCAGAGCATGTGGCTTCGGACCAGATCCGGCTGAACGCCATGGCTTCCCGAATGGCGGATACGCGGCGGGAGGGCGAGCTATATGGTGTCGTTCATGCAACGGGGTCGGCGATGTCGCCCTAGACCCGCATCGCACGACATGCCCATGGTGTCATGAAGCGCTATCTCGCCGGGCCCTCGGGAACCTCCAGGTCGGCATGGGCTCAGGACCGCCCGACGCATTCCAGGTTGCGCCCATCGCGGTCGCCCCTCGCCGCCAACTGGACGAGATGCAAAGGGAAGACTCAAGATTCTTACGGGTCGCGTCAATCGTGGGCGGGTTTACGCGGGTCGGCGACGGTCCACGATGACGACCCCGAGGCCCAGCGCAATTAGGCCCGCAACCACGAAGAAGGCGCTGTCGCGCCCGATGATGAAAGGCGCGTCGGCGGCAGGGACGCCGAGGCCGACGCGGCAGATCCCTTGACCTGACTCTATCGCACCTGTGTCCGTCACTGGGTAGTTCTACCTGTCCCTTGACAGGGGCCTCCTTCCGCTCCAGGTAGACCACTCGCAGGACGCCGGCCCAGGCGTGGAAGGGAGGGGAGCGAAGCGAATCAGAGTTGCGCCGTGGGCCACGTCGTGGGGCGGGACGTATCCGGTCCATCGTCAGCCAACTGGCCGGGCTGTGGCCGCTGGAGCGGCCGGAGAGGCGGCGAAGGAGCGGACACCTAGCGCACCGCTCGACCAAGGGCGTAGCGAAGGCCGCGCGAGGTCAGGGTGCGTATCCGCGGCGACTCGATGCGGCTGAGCCACCGGTCCAGCTCAGCGCGGTCGAAGCGGCTCGGCAGTTCCAGCTCGGGGACCCGTCGCGGGCGGCCGCTGTGCGCGGCCGAGACGTAGGCGAGATCGAAGAGGGCCTTCTCCGGCTGCGCCAGCTTCACGCCGTTGCGTTCGATGAAGCCGCCAAACAGCTCCGGCGGCAGGTGGTGGACCGCGTATGTACCGAGCGCCGTCGGGACCCGCTTGGCGCTGTCGAGCGACGCGACGCTGATCTGGCGGGGGACCTGGTCGATCATGCCGTGGGCGCTGAGGGCCGAGGCGAACGACACATAGGCCGGGTAGGGGCGCGTTATCTCCTCAATGAGCGCGCGCGGGTCGACCGGGTCCGTGCCCACGATCCAGAGCCCGTAGCGCACATGTCGCGCGAGCCCCTTTGCCTCGAGGGAGCGCAGCAGCCGGCTCGCCTGGCTGACCGAGACGTCGAGCGCGGCGGCCGCCTCGCCGGTCGTGACCGTTGGTCCCAGGCGGTCAAGCGTCGCGAAGGATCCGAGGCTCATCGCAGGGTCTCCAGGAACGCCGCGACCCGGGTGACCATCTCGTCCCAGACTTCCGGACGATCGTAGATCTCCACGAACTCGTCCTCGAGATACTCGACGACGAGCTGCTCGTAGGCGTCGAAGGGGATCGCGAAGGCGGCATCGCTGGCCCTGGCCGCGAGCTCGGGCGACACGTCGCCGGGTCGGACCACGTCGGGGTGGCTGGAGACGAGGAGATCGAGGTCGAAGACGTCTCGTGGCTCGGTCTCCTTGCGCTCGGCGAGAACGTGGATCTTCTGGCGGGTCGCAGCCGGAGCGAGGTAGTGGTTGGCGCGAACCGCCCGGAGACCCGCAGCCCGGCCGACATCCGAACGGGCCTCATCGAAGCCGATCTCGGGATCGGTGTTGCCCCGGGCCGAGAACTCGATCTTCGAGTTCAACCAGGCCCCGCCTCCTCGGATCGCGAACTTCCAGCGGCGGGTCGTGTCGGTCTGCTTCGTCTTGGTCAGATCGACCAGCTCAACCCCCTCGACCCTCAGGAGGTCGACGAACGCCCGTGAGGCGAGAACAGCATCGACCCGCTCCTCGGCCCGCCAGAAGGCGGAGCCGAGGTAGTCAAGGTCGATGTCCTGCGACCGGCGCCGGCTGTCAAAGAAGAGCCGCAGGTTGGCTCCGCCCTTCACGACGTACTCCGCGACGGGCAGCCGGGTTGGCAGCACCTGCAGGAAGACGAGGTGGAGGAACTCGACGAGCTTGGCGCCCTTTCTGACTTTGATCACGCTCCAAGACTAGGCGCACTTGCCCTGTAGTGTCAAATTAGCCTCGTCCTAAGACAACCCACGAGCGGAACTAGAACTCGGCGGCCGGGTTAAATCGGCGGGCCGCCGCGAGGGGCCGGCCGGGACGGCTGGTACTCTACCGCTCCGCGCGCCCGTAGCTCAGCGGACCAGAGCATGTGGCTTCGGACCACAGGGTCGGGGGTTCGAATCCCCTCCGGGCGCGCCAGTGTCATGAGTCGCGACATATGAGTCACATGAGTCGGGACATCCGAGTCACTGTGATCCTCCTGTCGCCTGAGACCCCGGCCATCGGCCGGGGTCTCGTCGTGTGTTGCGCCAGTACCCCTTGTCGGCCTCGATCCGATGGACCGACAGGATCCTCGGCGCACGGGACCGTGCCCTGAAACCCGTCGCCACGTGCCAGACTGCGGCATGGTCGACCGAAGGACCCAGTTCCTCACCACCGCCGACGGCCGCAGACTGTGCTTTGCCGAATGGGGGCAGGCGGAAGGCGTGCCGGTCTTCGCGCTCCACGGCAGCCCCGGGTGCCGGCTCGGCGTCGCAGCTGAGACCGAGGGCGTGGTCACGGAGCTCGGCGGGCGGCTGATCACCTACGACCGGCCCGGCTACGGTCAGTCGGACCGTCGCGGCCCGGAGACACGCGTCGTGGACCACGTCGATGATGTCCGAGCGATCGCGGACAGGCTCGGCATCGACAGCTTCTCGATCACCGGCTTCTCGGGCGGCGCCCCGCATGCGCTCGCCGTGGCAGCCCGACTCTCCGACCGGGTCGTCCGGGTCTCCAACACCGGTGCCATCGCGCCTCTCGAGCTCGTCGGGCTCGACGAGTGGCAACGCGCTCAGGACGGAGATACGCGCGAGTACCTGACGGCCGTCCGTGCGAGCGAGGCGGCGTGCACCACGCTGTTCCAGCGCCTGGATGCCGAGGCGCGGGCTGCCCTCGCCGACGACGACCCGATGCGCGATGCGAAGCTCGAGCCGACACGCCAGGGTGTGGCCGCCTGGGTGAACGACGAGCGAGCGCTCGAAGCCCCCTGGGGCTTCGACCTCTCAGACATCAGGGCTCCCGCCGTGATCTATTCGAACCCCAACGACACGGTCACGCCGCCCAACCACGCCGAGTGGCTGGCTGCCCGCATACGGTCGGCCGTCCTTGTCGCGTCCGCCAATGCGCCCGGTCATGCCGCGATCGATGACACCCTGCGCGCGCGGAGGGCCATGTACACCTGGCTGATCAGCGGCGGCGAGCCCGTCGCACCCTGAACCGAGCCCCGGGGGAGCGAGCACCCCGGCTCCAGCCCGAGATGGCCGGCGACGACGACGCGCCACCTCCGGGCGCGCTCAGATACCTCCAGGCGCGCCACCTCCGGGCGCGCCACGGCCTCCACCCTTCCCTGAGACCGCAGGCCGATCACGCCTTAGCAGCAGGCCCCCGGGCGGCCTCCAGATTGCGGGGCGGAGGGACGTGTGCTCCTGGGCGTCCGATGGCCTCCCGGGCGCGCCACCCACGCTGGGGAGCGCCGCAGTCGCGCTCCCGTGTCGCGGCGCACGCTCCAAGGGGCCACGACAGCACATGATGGCCTACAGCGGCGCGGCCAGCTGGCCGAGCGCGGGCGGCTTACTCGAGCTCGATCGAGTCGATGATCTGCCGGATCTCCTCCTTGACCGCCGCGCCTGCGTCGGGATGCGTCGTGGCCCCGATGAACAGGCGCCTGCCCGTGTCGTTCACCTCGACGATCCAGATCTGAATTGTGTCGCCGGCCTCCGTGCCCCACCAGAAGGCACCCCCCCCTTCCTGGTCCCAGGCGAAGAAGTACCCCGGGTCGCAACCCACGTCTTCCTCGACGATCAGCACGATGCGCTTTGCCGGGCGCCCACCCACGACGAGATCAGTGGGTCCGCTCACGAGCCCTGTCCCGGGAGTCGAGGCGAGGTCAGCTGCATCCCCGGCGAGCGACGAGCCGACGCCGGGGTGCAGGACGACGTCGCATCGGGTGACGCCCGGGCCGCCGATCAGGTCGGTCCACAGGATCATCGCCTCGGCGGTCTGCGACCCCACGGTGTCGTTGCTGATGTACAGGTCTCCGAATTGCGCCCAATCCCTCGGGGTTCCGTCGCCCGGCGGCAGCGTGAACGAGAGTGACCGGCCGGACACGTCCACGGCGTGGCGGCCCGGGCCGAGAGGGCCCCGAACATCGACCAAATCCGGGCCGTTCACCCCCGCGGGGATGCCCGGCTCGATCCGGATCGTGGCCAGGATGGCGTCACGCTCGGCGATGTCGTCGGCCGTGGCCGTTCGATACCCGCCGGCGGCGATCACCAGGCGCCTACCTTTCACGTCGACCACGTAGATCGTCGTGAGGCCCTCCGACCCGTCGAGGGGCACATAGACCGTCCCGTCCGCGTTCGCCCAGATCGTGACGCCCTCGGCCGGCTCCGGGCACCCGCCGGGCAGCCGCCCGACGATCTTCCAGGCGGGAAACCCACCCACCGTGACGTCGACGGGCCTCGACTTCTCCACCCACCCGGCCTGGTCAGCCAGTGCCGCCACGAGATCGTCGGCGGTGGGTCCCACCGCGGCCAGATCCCTGGACGAGCAGATCTCGCGCACGATGCTCTTCACGTCATGGATGCCCAGGTCGGGCAAGCCCGGATCGCCCGGGCCCCCAGGTCCGGCGCCCTTGGTCATGAACAGGTAAGCACCCGTCTCGTCCGTCGACCAGCCGGCCGGCACGGTGACAAGGATGGTGGCCTCGGCCGGCGTCCACGGGATCTCGTACTCGCCCGGCTCGAGCTGGCGACTGAAGGGGATCGGTTGCGCTGTGGGTGCCAGCGTCGCGGCCGGGGTTGGCGAAGGGCGGACCGACGCGGGTGGCGGCACGCTGCTACCGCCCCCGCCAGGGGTTCCGCGTTCCGCCAAGCCGTAGCCGACGACGGCAACGACCGCCACCGCTGCGGCGGCGAAGGCGAGTCTGCCGCTCGGGACCAGCGGTCTTCGGGACCCCGACCCGCGGGCCGCCGCCGTCGACCCGAAGAAGCCCGGGGCCAACGGCTCAGCCGCCGCGTGCGCGATCGTCGTCGCGTCGATCGAACGGACGCCGCCCCGGGAGTAGTCCCGCAGGGCTTGTGCGAGTCGCGGGTCCAGGTCGTCGTCAGTCATCACCGAGCTCCGATCTCAGGCGGGCTGCCGCGCGCGCCAGGCGTGAGCGGACTCCCGAAGCGGAAATGCCCATGGCGTGGCCGATCTCCGTCGCGTCGAACCCCGAGACGTGGCGCAGCGCGAGGATCGCGCGGTCATCGGGCGAGATGCGTCGGAGTGCTGCCGCGAGGTCGATCCGGGCGATGAGCAGAGACGGGTCATGCTGGCGGCTGCCGACGTCCGCCACCTCGATCTCCACGACGCCGTGGCGTCGCTGGCGCCGGAGGGCCTGGCGTGCCTCGTTCGCCGCGATCGTGACCAGCCACGGACGCAGCCGCTCAGGCTCCCGAAGCGAGGCGAGCTTGCGCCACGCGATCGGCCAGGCGGCCTGGACGGCGTCCTGGGCCATGTCCTGGTCACCGCAGATCACGAAGCACACGCGCGCCATGTGGTCGTGGTGTTCGGCGACGATCCGGGCGAACGCCGAGAGATCGCCTGCGGCTGCGTCCAGCAGGTCGACGGACGGGATCTCGGCGGGGGCCACCAGCTCGCGCTCCATGCCCTACGGATGCTTCTGACCTGCGAAGTGTCTCAGCACACCCCGGGACAGTTGGCGATGCAATCGCATCTGTAGGTTCAGAGGTGCCGAGCCGCTGTCGGGATGCACCGACATCGGGATCCGCGAACACGCGAGGAGCGCCATGAGGTTGGGGCGACCGAGATTCCGGAACGGAGCCTTCCCGGTCCTCGTGTTCGTCGCCGCGGCGTGCGGCACCTCGGCAGCCCCGACACTGGAGCCCAGCGTTACCGAGTCGAGCGGGCTTGCACAGCCAACGGGTGCGGCGACTCCGGCCAGGACGCCGGGCATCGCGAGTCCCCGGGAAGAGACTCCGGCCCCGTACTCGCTTGGTCGGTTCCCCGGCTTCCCGATCGGCGCCATCGCCGATCCCACCGCCGCCTCCCTGCAGCGTGTGTTGGACGACGCAATCCAGGCAGGCCCGTTCGAGGGGATCACGGCCGCGGTCGCCGTCGCGGACCGGGGGAGCTGGGTTGGAGCATCGGGGTCCGCGGGCGGTGCGCCGCTGACGCCCGAGACCCGCCGGCCAACGCACAGCTCGGCCAAGACGATCGTCGCCGCCCAGGTGCTCAGTCTCGCCGAGAAGGGTCAAGTGGATCTCGACGATCCGGCATCCGGCTTCCTCCCTCCGGAGCTGGCGTTCTTCGACGGGAACGGCGCAACGATCCGACAGGTGCTCGGGATGCGAAGCGGCATACCCGATCTGAACGAGAGCGCCGGGTTCTACCCTGCCGAGCAGGCTGCGACCACCGTCGAGGTGTTCAGGAAGCTGTCCGAACCACGTGTCGCGCCGGGGCTCGAGCTGCACTACGCGAGCACGAACTACGTCCTCCTGGGAGCGATCATCGAGCACGTCTCCGGCCGCCCCCTGTCCGACGCCCTCCGCGCCGGCGTGCTTGATCGTCCCGGCCTCGGAGGGATCGCGTACACGGTCGAGGGCGCGCTGGCTGCAGATGGCTGGGGCGTCGAGACGACGCCGGCGTCGTGGGCCCGCTGGGGCTACGAGCTGTACGGGGGGTTCGTGGTCTCCGAGTCCTCGCTGCACGAGATGACCGAGTTCCACGGTGACTGGTATGGGCTGGGAACCTTCGACTTCACAGACACGTTCGGCACGCTCGCTGTCGGTCACTACGGGGAGAGCTCTGTCACCACCTGCTGCTCGGTGATCAAGCTTGCCGCCCTGCCGGAGGAGGGCATCGTGATCTCGGTGCAGGCCGACACGGGCGACTCGATCAGCGATCGGGACTACTTCCGCGCGCTCGACGCGCTGGCCAGGTCACTCAGAGACGCAGCAGGCACCTGAGCTTCGGCTCGTTGCGTCCGGAGTTCGCCTGTTGGAATCAGCCACGCCAGCCGGGATGGAGCCCACCTGCCACGCTCTTCTTGTTCGCGCGCGCCCATTGCCTTCCGGGCGCGCCAGCGATTCCTGTCAGCCGGGCGCGGCTCGCGGACCGTCACTGCTGGCGGCGTCGACGATGATCCTGAGCCTCCCGTCGGGCTCCCGCCGGTAGACGACGACGTACTTGCTCTGGCCCGTCTCGCTGACGATCCGGCCGATGTCGATCACCAGCGAGCCATCCTCGATCACCTCGTCGGTCACGAACCGCAGGCTGGCGGGCCCGCCCGCGACCATCTCGCGCATCGCGGCGTCGACCTCGGCGCGTCCGCGAATGATCGGCTGACCGGGGAACAGGAGTCGTGCGTCATCCGCATAGAGCGCCGCGAGCCGCTCGGCATCCTGTGTTGCGCAACCCTCGCCGAACGCGGCGTTGATCGCATCGAGCTCGTCGCGAATCGCCATCCGATCACACTCCCGCGCAGTCTCGGACATCCCGGCCTGAGCCGCGACTCTCGGTCGGTGGCCTGAGCCGAGCCCCGCGTGAGATCATGCCGCCTGCGTTTTTCGTGCTCGCCTATGCCGTGTCGTGGGGCCTGCTCTTCGTGCTCTACGGCATGATGGGAGCGCCCGCCGCGCTCGTGATCTTCGTTCAGACGCTCGGGCCGACGGTTGCGGCGCGAATGGTCCTCACGACCCTCGGCGGCAAGGTCGCGTACCGTCAGATGCGGCGTGGCGGCCGGCTGTGGAAGGTGCCGTTTCGGTGGTACCTCGTGGCGCTCGTGGCGATCCCGGTGGCGTGCGTGGCCGCGGTGGCCGTGCTTCCCGGAGGGATGGACGCGCTCCAAGCGGCCTCCGCCGGCTCGATGGTCGGGACGTTCGCGATCTTCCTCGTGATCGGCTTCGTCAGCGGCCCGCTGTTTGAAGAGCCGGGCTGGCGGGGCTTCGCCCTGCCGCGACTCGAGCGCGACAGGGGTCCACTGGTCGGCACCCTGATCCTGGGCGTCCTCTGGGGTGCCTGGCACCTCCCCCAGTTCCTCGTGCCGGAGTGGGCCGACCAGAACGGCGGCTCGGGCCCGTCGACGATCGCGGCGTTTCTCGTCCTGGTCATGACGCTTTCGCCGTTGCTCACATGGGTCTACAACCACACCGGGAGCCTGTTCCTGGCGATGGTCACGCATGCCAGCATCAACGCCTCGCTGGCCATGGTGCCAGTCCTGCCGGCTGGGCCGATGCTCGTCGGCATCGTCGCCTTCGGCGCGATCAGCATCGTCCTCGTCGTCGCGACACACGGTCGTTTCGGGTACGACGCGACAGGCAAGGTCTCCGCGACCAAGGTCTAGAGGGGCTCCAAACCCGGCACGACCAGCCAACCGGCAGCCCGCCCGGTGTAGATCAGCTCTGCGGTCGTCAGTCCGGACTTCGCACGCAAGTCAGCGAGTGCCGCTTCGCCGTGCTGGCTGAATTCCAACGGGATCGCTGCGCCCCGGCCGGAGCGACCGCCCTGCCCGGGCGAGGCCGACGAGTATCGTGTTGCACCACGGCGACGATGGATGCAAGCGCTCTTCGTCACGGCACGAAAGGAGCCAGGCCGGGATGCCCGATCTCGCCACGCTGACGGCGGCGATCATGGCCGGGGACCAGGCGACGGCCGCCCTTGTCACGCAGGCCGCCCTCGATCGGGGCGCCGATCCCAAGGCTCTCCTGGCCGCCATGACCGAAGCCCTCGACGTGATCGGCGACCGCTTCCAGTGCGGCGAGCTGTTCGTCCCTGAGATGCTCGTCTCGGCCCGGGCGATGAAGGATGCCATGGCGGTCCTCGAGCCCGTCCTGACCGCGTCGGGGATCCACCCGGAGCACACCGCGGTGATCGGGTCGGTCAAGGGCGACGTCCACGACATCGGCAAGAACCTCGTCGCGATGATGTGGCGCGGCGCCAACTTCGAGGTCGTCGACATCGGGGTCAACGTGGCCCCGGAACGGTTCGTCGAGGCCGCCCGCGAGCACGATGCCTCGATCATCGGCATCAGCGCCCTCCTGTCGACGACGATGCTGAACATGAAGGCGGCGATCACGGCGATCCGGGCCGCCGACCTCGGCGACGTCAAGGTCATCGTCGGGGGTGCCCCGGTCACGGTCGAGTTCGCGAGGTCGATCGGGGCTGACGGCTTTGCGCCCGATGCGGCCGCCGCGACCGAGGTCGCCAGGGCCGCGGTCGGGGCGGCAGGCGCACGGGCCGAGCCGGCGTGACGTCGCAGCCGCCCGGAGCGATCAGGGATTCACGCGAGCTCGTCCTGGCGCACCTCGCGGGCGCCGAGGTTGACCGGCTACCGGCGATGCCGATCACGATGATGTTCGCCGCCCGGCTCGCCGGAATCCCATACGCCGACTACTGTCGCGATGCGACGCAGCTGGCCCTGGCCCAGACCCTCGTCGCCGAGCGGTTCGGCTTCGACCACGTGTCCTGCATCTCCGATCCGACCCGCGAGGCCGCCGACCTCGGCGCTCGGATCGAGTGGTTCCCGGACCAGCCACCCGCGATCGACGAGGGGCACGCCCTCCTCGCAGACGCGCGCGATCTCGCCGCGCTTCGCCTGCCGGATCCGCTGGCCGGCGGCCGGATGACCGACCGGATCCGGGCGGTGGAGCTCCTCCGGGCCGGCGGCGGGGCGAGCCGGATCGTCGAGGGCTGGGTCGAGGGTCCCATCGCCGAGGCTGCCGACCTGCGTGGCATCAACACCCTGATGCTCGACTTCTACGACGACCCCGGGTTCGTGGCCGACTTGTTCGACTTCGCAACCCGAGTGGCGATGGCGTTCGCCGGCGCGCAGGTGGATGCCGGGGTGGACATCGTCGGCATTGGCGACGCAGCCGCGTCGCTCGTCGGCCCGGCGATCTACGGGGAGCTGGTCTGGCCGCACGAGAAGCGCCTCGTCGACCACATCCACGGGCTCGGGGCGAGGGTGCGGCTGCACATCTGCGGCAACACGAGGCGATCGGTCCCGGCGATGGCCCGACTGGGCGCCGACATCATCGACCTCGACTCGCTCGTGCCGCTCGATGCCGCCAGGACGGACGCCGGGCCCTCGCAGGTCCTCCTCGGCAACCTCAACCCGGTGACCGAGCTGATGAGCTCGACGCCGTCCGAGATCAGGCGGCAGCTCGCGGAGCGCCACGCGCAGGCCGGCCCGCGCTACGTCGTGGGCGCGGGCTGCGAGATCCCGGCGGCGACGCCGCATGAGAACGTCGACGCGCTCGTCGCCTTCGCCCGCGAGGCGAGGCCCCAGGGGTCGGGTCAGTGACGCGCCGGCGACCAGGCCGGTGGGCCTTCACGAGCTCGATGACCGGACCAGCTCCTGGCAGGCGGCCATCGCTCCCGGAGCGACCGGCTCGACCCCGGCAGGTCCCGGGCTGGCGAGGCCGGTCCGAGTCGGTGAGTCGGGCTGAGTCGGGCTGAGTCGGGCCCCGTCCAGCCGATCGCTTCTCCGGGTCACAGCAGCGATCGAGGGGATGCCAGCGGAGCGTCGCCGGTCGCTGCTGCGGCAGGACGGCTGGCTTGGCCCGCGGGCCGAAGCAGGCGGCGCCCGAGGAGCCACCACAGGGCGAGGTTCCCGTAGAGGCAGATCGAGCCGACGATGACGACGGCTGCTGCGGCCGGCCCGGCGGGCTGCGCCGGGATCGCCCACACCAGGGGCTGGAGGACGACGCCCGCGGCCCACGCGGCCGCGAGCCTCCGCTCCACCCTGTCGAGCCCGTGCAGCTCCAGCGTTGGGGCCGTGACCACGAGCAGCAGGCCCATGGCGACGAGGACGAGGGACACGTTCCAGAACGAGGTCTTCGGCGCTCCGGCGGTCGCCGCCACGAGGCCCAGGGCAAGCCCGATCGCGAGGCCGTCACGCGTGGCGACGGTCGCCCTGGCGCGCCAGAGGATCCAGGCTGTCGCGAGGGCGAGCGCGCCCGTCAGGGTGGTGCTGACCGGGGCAGGATCGAAGGCGCCGGCGGCGAGCGCCGTCATCCGGTCCGAACCCCCGACGAGCCGGCTGACGAAGCCGTTGACGGATTGGTTCGTCACGAAGGGATCCGGCCCGAGGAGGGCCGCCAGGCCGAGGCTGTCTCGCGCCGCCACCGGCTCGAGGACGGCCGCGAGGCCGAGCGGCACGAGGACACCGCCGAGAATTGCGCCGGCAACGAGGCGCCGCCGCGCCAGCCACAGCGGCACGACCACGACCCCCGGCACGATCTTCACGACGGCGGCGAGGCCCAGCGCGACGCCCCCGATCGCCGCGCGCCCGCGCGATGCTCCGAGAACCATGGTCGCGCCGAAGGCGACGGCCGCGAGGACGATGAGATTGACCTGGCCGTTGATGACCGAGCCGACGACCGGCGGGAAGGCGCCGCAGAGGAACGCCGCCGGCCGGAGCCTCGCGGTGGCGGCAGCCGGATGGAAGCGCTCCAGCCACATCGCGACCGTTGCGCCGAAGGCGATGAGCGAGGCGATCGTGAACAGGACGACGGCGACGTCGAACGGTAGGGCCGCGATGGGGACCATCAGGATCGCGAACGGCAGCGGGTAGGAGTAGCCCGTTCCGAGCACGAACGCGTCACCCTGCCGGGCGGCGAGGTCGCGCAGGGCCTGGAGGTCGTAGGGCGACGATCCCTCGGCAAGGAGCCGGCCCGCGTACCAGTAGCTGTGGAAGTCGTTGAACACCTCTGGCCGGTCCACCGCGATGGCGACGAGCAAAGCGAGGACCGACGGCACGACGGCGAGGGCCGCCAGGGTCACGACGACCCGGCCCGGACGGAGCGGCGACGCACCGGGGGTCATGTCCGGATCGTGGGTCGCCGGATGCGCCTTGTCCACCACCACGCCAGCCTCGAATCCAGGAGGCTGACACGGGTCTCCCGGCGGACGACCGTCGTGGCCGAACCGACGGTGGTCGTCGCGATCGCAACGGCCGTTGCTCCGATTCCGACGACCGTTGCCGCGCAGGCCACGACCGTCGTCGCACTTCCACCCGACCGTTGACGCAGGTAGAGACGCGCATGCCGTAGGAATCGGCCGCTCTCGGGGCTAGCCTCGGACCAGATGCGTTGAACGTCGCCAGACGAACGCTCCGTCCAACGAAAGGACACACGAATGAACGGCATCGAAGCCTTCTGGGGCGTCCTGTTCTGGGCCGCGCTCGTCCTCGGCGTGGTGTTCCTGGGACCGCTCCGGACCCACCATGCACCTGGACGGGCAACGCAGGTCGCGACCTGGCTGCTCATGACGGTGCTGACGATCGCCTATGGCGGGCTGCTGATCTTCATCGTCGTCCACCTCCTGCTGTTCACCCTCGGCACGGGTGCCGCGGCCTTCGGGCTCCTTCTGAGCGCGATCCTGCTGGCCGCCACGCCGGTCGCCTGGTGGTTCGGCGTGCGGGCGGTGATCCGGCGGATCGATCCGTCCGACCGCGTGCGCAACTGACCGGCGACGACGGCGACGAGGAGCGAGGAACGGTGACGGGCAACGGCATGGTCCAGGGCGACGAGCGGCTCCGGGTCCTGCTCGCGATCCTCGACTTCCCCCTCGTCAACGCCGGCCTCCGGGCGGCGATCGAGGCCGAGCCGGACATGACCGTCGTCGGCGAGGCGGCCGACCAGGCCGCCCTCCGCGAGCTCGTCGCCGCGGTCCCGGCCGACATCGTCATCACCGAGTGCCTGCCGGTCAGCCGGGAGGGCTGCGCCGCCTTCGCCGCGATCGAGGCCATCCGGACGACCGCGCCGGGCCTCCGGATCCTGGCCCTCGAGTGCCGGACCGGGGCCGAGCAGTTCAGCCTCGCCCTGCGGGCCGGGGCCGACGGCTTCCTGACCCGCGACGCCGAGCCGGTCGACGTCGTGGCCGCCCTCCGCTGCATCCGGCGGGGCGAGACGTACGTCGCCCCGGCCCTCGTCACCCGCATGGTCAACACCTACGTCCTGCGCAACCCCGAGCACTCGCTCGAGGACGCCTACGACACCCTGTCCGACCGGGAGCACGAGGTCCTCCTCCTGGCCGCCGTCGGCCACAGCAATCGCGAGATCGCGAGGAAGCTTCGCCTCAGCGAGCGGTCCATTCACTCCGTGCGGGCCGCGGTCATGGAGAAGCTCGGCTTCCATGACCGGGTCGAGCTCCTGAAGTTCGCCATCCGTCGCGGCGTCATCGAGGTCGCCGAGCTGTGAACACGATCAGCGCCTTCCTCCGCACTGCGCGCCGGACGGCCGGTCGAGCCGCTGCTGCCATGAGCCGGTTCTGGCGGAGCGTCCGGCCGACGAGCCGGCGCGGCGCCGTGCTCGGCCTGCTTGCCGTCACCGGTGGCGCAGCCGCCCTCGCGGGCGTCCTCTTCGTCGGTGCCACGCTCGCCTGGTCGCCCTACCTCGAGTCGGTCGTCCATCCCGACACCAATCCGCGCCAGTGGGCGGCACTCAAGCCTGCCTACGCGGAATCGGGAACGTGTGCGACCTGCCACGCGGTCGAGGCGGACAGGGCGGCGAACGGGCCGCACGCCGGAATTGGGTGTGCGAGCTGTCACGGCGCGTTGCTGGAGCACACGCTCGCCAGCCCCACAACGACCGCCGCGGCCATGGCCATCGCCACGCCGACCGACGAGGTCTGCGTTCGCTGCCACACGAGCGCGGTCGGCCGACCCGCGGCCCTCCGCCAGATCGTGCCGGCCGAGCATTACGTCGAGCTCTGCCTCCAGTGCCACGACCCCCACACCAGCCTCTCGCGGCGGCCGCCGGTCGTCCTCCACCCACTCGACAACCTGCCGCCGTGCGCGACGTGCCACGGCCCCGATGGCTTCAAGGCCCGCAACCAGCGCCATCCGCTCGTCGCGAACGACGAGCGCTGCCTCGACTGCCACGCTCCCGGCCGTGGACCGGAGGACCAGTGATGGCAGGGATCACCGGCGTCCGGACCGAGGCCGCAACGCCTGGCGCGACCCCTGACCCGACCCGTGGCGCCTCGGCGACCCTCGCCCGGGCACGCCGCCAACGACGCTATCGGGCACGGCCGCTGAATTGGCCGACCGTTGCGGCTGCCGCGTTTGTCGCACCGGCCACGCTCCCGACGCCGATGGCGTCGGCGACCCCGATCGTGTCCGACACTCCGGCGCCGTCGGTGACCGGTCGGTCGGAGCTCGTCCCGCTGACCGAGCTCGCTCCGGCGATCACCGAGATCTCGGTCTCGCGCCGCCGATTCCTCGGCTTCGGCCTGGCCATCGTCGGCGGTCTGGCGGGAGCGGCCGCCCTCTCACGGCTCGTCCCGATCTTCGAGGAGACGTCGAGCGCCCCGCCGCCGATCGTGCCCGCCTACGACCCGGCCGCCAAGGCCTGGACGTTTGTCGTCGACACCGCCTCGTGCATCGGCTGCGGCCTGTGCGTCGCCGCCTGCAAGGAAGAGAACGCGGTGACCGAGGACCCGAAGTTCGCCCGGACGTGGGTGGAACGCCACGCCGTGGCGGCCGACGGCGCCGTCTACGTCGATTCGCCGGACGGTGGCATCGAGGGCTTCCCGCCCACCTCGACGGCCCCCGGCGCCGCGGGCCAGCTGGTCAGCGAGGCCTTCTTCGAGCCCCGCCTGTGCATGCAGTGCGAGAACCCGCCCTGCGTCGCGGTCTGCCCCGTCAGCGCCACGTACAAGACCGAGGACGGAGTCATCCTCGTCGACCCGCGCCGCTGCATCGGCTGTGGCTACTGCGTCGTCGCCTGCCCGTACGGCGCCCGCTATCTGACCCCGGCCGCCGATCGATCCCCCAGTGACACGCCGGGCGTGGCCGACAAGTGCACCTGGTGCTATCACCGGATCAGTCGCGGCGACCTGCCGGCCTGCGTCGAGGTCTGCCCGGTCGGGGCCCGCAAGTTCGGGGATGCCTCGGATCCCGCGAGCGAGATCGCGACGATCGTCCGCGAGCGCGCGCCGAAGCCCCTCTACCCGGAGTTCGGGACGCGACCCCGCGTCCTCTACCTGGGCCCCGCGGTCGAGGAGGCCTGATCCATGGCCATCACCGGGCGAACCCTCGTCCTCGCCGGTCGCCCGATCCCGATCACCCTGCGCGGCGCGGCCGCGGTCGTGGCTCGCGAGGTGGCTGCCTGGCCGCGCGGCCTCCGCCTGTGGATCGGCGCCCTCCTCGCCCTGATCGGCCTGGCCGTCCCGGCTGCGCTCCTCGCCCTGCCGCCTGGCTGGGAGGTCCTCGGAACCTCGCCGACGTTCGAGTGGGGTCTCCTCATCGTCGGCTACGTCTTCTTCGCGATCACGACCAGCGGCCTCTGCCTCGCCTCGTCGCTCGGGACGGTGTTCGGCATCGAGCGCTTCCGACCCCTGGAGAAGCGCCACGCGGTCCTGGCCCTGCTCTCGCTGATCACGGCCTTCGGGATCATCGCCCTCGACCTCCATTACCCCATCCGCATGGTCTTCGGAGCCGTGCTCGTCCCATCGCCAAGCTCGCCGATGTGGTGGATGGGCGTCTGTTACGGCTTCTACCTGGGCGTGCTGCTGGTCGAGGTCTGGAGCATGTTCACCGACCATCCGCGGATCCATCAGGCGGCCTGCACGCTGGCCGCCGGCACCGCCATCGTCGCCCCTGCGACCCTCGGCGCCGTCTTCGGGGTGCTGGTCGCTCGCCCCTTCTGGCACGGACCGTTCACCCCGATCCTGATGGTCGCCTCGGCCTTCCTCTCCGGCACGGCCCTGCTCGGGGTCGTGTTCTACGCGGTCCATCGCCTCCGCCTCGAGGGTGCGGAGCGGGCAACGAGCCTGGCGATCCCGGCGATCCGGTCGCTCCTCGCGGTCGGGCTCGTCCTCGTGGCCATCCTCGTCGGGCGCCAGGCAATCGACGGGCTCAACTCGGCCCAGCCGACCTTCCGGATCGCGACGAATGCGCTCCTGTTCGGCCCGCTGGCCTTCGAGTTCTGGGGCCTCCGCATCGCTCTCGGCCTCGTCGTGCCGCTGCTGCTCGTCGGGCTGCCCGCCACGAGGACGCCGGCCGGCACCGGGCTGGCCGCGGCGCTGGCGATCGGCGGTGTCTTCGTCGACCGCCTCACGTTCGTGACCGCCGGCCAGATTGCCCCGACCTCGGCGGCGGGCGTGGTCGCGACGCCCTTCACCAGCTACACGCCTTCGCCCGTCGAGATCGCGATCCTCGTCGGTGCCGTCGCGTTCGTCGCTCTCGGCTACACCCTCGCCGAGCGGTACCTCGACCTGCGCGAGTCGTCGGAGGTGCACGCCTACCTGCCGCTGCCGAGACTCCCCTTCGAGCGCCTCTCCGAGCTGCGCCAGGCGCTGCGCGATCCGCGGCGAGGCGCGCGCCTCGAGGAGGACGGACGATGATCCGCCCGATCCGCGTTCAGCGCTTCGATGTCCTCGCCTTCGGCCCGCTCCTCGTGGCGATCGTGCTGCTGGGCGGCTTCGTGGGGACGACCGCCCTGCCCGAGCTCCTCGGGATGACGAGCAGCCCGCTGCCGTCGAGGCCCGGGGCGACGCCGGCGCCGACCTCGCCGATGGCCGGGGCCCCGATCGGCATCCTGATGCCCGCGGACGCCGATTGCAGCGCCTGCCATGTCGACACGGGTGGCGTCGTCGGGACGAGGCCCATCCCGGCCCTCGCCCATCCCCTCGACGGCTGGACGGACTGCACCGCCTGCCACGCCGAGAACCGCCTCGTCGAGACCGCCCCCGGTCATTCGAGCCTCCACAAGGACGACTGCCTCATCTGCCACTCCGTGCCGAGCGCCGAGGCCTCCGCGCCGCCTCGACCGCATCACCTGGTCAGCGGCCAGGCCTGCGTGTCCTGCCACGGCTCGGAGGCCCCGCTGCCGACCGACATGGCCGGCCGCAACAACTGCTGGCTGTGCCACGCCGGCACGGAGTTCAGCGAGCTCTTCGGCGAGCCCGCCGGGAGCGACGCGCCGCAGGGCCCGTCCGCCGAACCGGCACTCCCGTCCGCCACCCCCTGACGCTCGGCGAACCGGCCGCTCGGCGCCCGGGGCGCGGGCCGGAGGACCCGCGTGACGCTGGGCCGGAGGGGCCTTTCTGACGACCTCTGGCCCTCTCCGCCAGTTCGGGCATCAGGTGAACTAGGACGGGGTGCCATCGGCCCCCGGCAATGATCTGTCGGCGACGAGGAGCGAGGAACGGTGACGGGCAACGGCATGGTCCAGGGCGACGAGCGGCTCCGGGTCCTGCTCGCGATCCTCGACTTCCCCCTCGTCAACGCCGGCCTCCGGGCGGCGATCGAGGCCGAGCCGGACATGACCGTCGTCGGCGAGGCGGCCGACCAGGCCGCCCTCCGCGAGCTCGTCGCCGCGGTCCCGGCCGACATCGTCGTCACCGAGTGCCTGCCGGTCAGCCGGGAGGGCTGCGCCGCCTTCGCCGCGATCGAGGCCATCCGGACGACCGCGCCGGGCCTCCGGATCCTGGCCCTCGAGTGCCGGACCGGGGCCGAGCAGTTCAGCCTCGCCCTGCGGGCCGGGGCCGACGGCTTCCTGACCCGCGACGCCGAGCCGGTCGACGTCGTGGCCGCCCTCCGCTGCATCCGGCGGGGCGAGACGTACGTCGCCCCGGCCCTCGTCACCCGCATGGTCAACACCTACGTCCTGCGCAACCCCGAGCACTCGCTCGAGGACGCCTACGACACCCTCTCCGACCGGGAGCACGAGGTCCTCCTCCTGGCCGCCGTCGGCCACACCAACCGCGAGATCGCGCGAGCCCTCCATCTCAGCGAGCAGACGGTCCACAACTATCGGGCCACCGTCATGGAGAAGCTCGGCTTCCACGACCGGGTCGAGCTCCTGAAGTTCGCCATCCGCCGAGGCGTCATCAACGTCGCCGATCTCTAGCCGCCGGCGAACGCCGGCTGCGAGACCGGACGAGCGGCGGCCGGTCAGCCGGGTCTCAGGCGCCGCCGCCGAAGAATGCCCGTCCGGGGTCCCAGGCCGAGGGCGGCGAGGAAGGTCGCGCTCTCGACGAGGACCACGACGGCGCCGCTCGCGGTGTTCGTCCAGAAGCTCAGGTAGAGGCCGACGATCGGCGCGGCGATGCCGATCGCGACGGCGATGGCGAGCATCCGCGAGAAGCGGTCGGCGAGGAGCTGGGCAGTCGCGGCCGGGGTCACGAGCATCGCCACGACGAGGATGATCCCGACGGCCTGGAGGCTGATGACGATCGTCAGGGCGATCAACCCGAGGAAGAGGTACTCGAGCGCCTCGACCGGAAGACCCGAGGCGGCGGCAGACAGGGGATCAAACGTCGAGTAGAGGAGCTCCTTCCAGAGGATCGTGACCAGACCGAGGACGATGACGCTCAGGATCGCGAGGGCGACCAGATCGGACGCGCTGATCCCGAGGGGCTGGCCGAACAGGAAACCGAAGAGGTCGCCCACGTAATGCGGGATCGTGCTGAACAGGAAGATGCCGAGGGCGAACATGCCGGCGAAGAGGACCCCGATCGTCGTGTCGCTCCGGAGCGTGCCGCGCCGGGTGATCCAGCCGATCGCCAGGGCGGTCCCGACCGCGGCGATCGTCGCCCCGACGTAGAACGGCGCCTTCAGCAGGTAGGCGGCGACGACGCCCGGAAAGGCCGCGTGGCTCAGGGCATCGCCCATGAAGGCCAGCCCGCGCAGGACCATGTACGTCCCGATGACCGCGCAGACGAGGCCGACGAGCATCGAGGCCGCCAGGGCGCGGACGAAGAACTCGTAGCGGAGCGGGTCGAGGAGAAAGCTCATCGGCGGCGGCGCCCGTCATCGGCGCCGCCCTCGTGATGGTGGACCTCCCCGCCGGCCGCCTGGTCGTGGTGATGCGCGTCGTCGAGGAGGACGGCCCGATCGCCGACGTACAGGAGGTGGCCGCCGTACGTCCTGAGGAGGACGTCCGGATCGAGCACGAGGCTCGCGTCGCCGTGGGCGACGACCGTTCGGTTGAGGGCCACGATCGAGCGGAAGTGCTGGGCCGCCGAGGCCAGGTCGTGGGTCGTCGCGATGACCGTCTTGCCGGCCCGGGCCTCGGCGTCGAGGATCGCCATGAGGTCCTCCTGGGTGGCGTTGTCGACGCCGGTCACCGGCTCGTCGAGGAGGTACAGATCCGGATCGGCCGCGAGCGCCCGGGCGAGGAAGACTCGCCGTCGCTGGCCACCCGAGAGCGCCCCGATCTGGCGCCGCGCGAGGTCCCGCATCCCCACCTGCTCGAGGGCCCGGGCGACGGCCCAGTGATCGGCCGCGGCCGGCCGCCGGACCGGCCCGAGCCGCGGATAGCGGCCCATCATCACGACGTCGACGGCGACGACGGGAAAGCTCCAGTCGACGGCCTCGGCCTGGGTCACGTAGGCCACCGACCGGGCGTGCTCGCCTGGGGCGCCGCCGAGGACCCGGACCGTGCCCGACCACGGCTTGAGGAGCCCGGCGACGAGCTTGAGGAGCGTGCTCTTGCCGCCACCGTTCGGGCCGACGACGGCGGTGAGGGAGCCCGGGGCGAGGCTCAGGTCGACGTGCTCGAGGACCGGCCGATCGACGTAGCCGACGGAGACATCGTTCAGCAGGACGCTGGCGGCCGGCTCGCCGTGGTGGACGTGGGCGTCGGCCGCACCTGGGCTCGACGGCTCGTGGCCGTGGACGTGCCCGCCCGGCGCGTCGCCGTGGACGTGCCCGCCCGGCGAGTCACTACCGAGATGCGGGCCGGCCCCGGGTCCGACCGGATGGCTCGCCGTCATCGATGTGGCCGGGCCGCGCCACCCGCGCACCGAAGGCGGCTCATTTGAGGGCAGCGACGAGCTTCTCCGTATCCCAGCGGATCACGGCCTCGTAGGACGTCACGGGATCGTCGCCGAGCGAGTCGTCGAACAGGTCGGCCACCACCGTCGTCCCGGTCTCGCGGGCGAGCTGGTCGACGAGGTCGGTCGGGAACTGGTTTTCGCTGAAGATCGCCTTCACCCCGCTCGATTTGATGGCGTCCACGAGCGCGGCGATCTGGCCGGCGCTCGGATCCTGCCCCGGCGCCTCGACCGCCACGCCGACGACGGTGAGCCCGTAGGCACGGGCGAAGTATGGCAGGGCGTCATGGAAGAGGACGAACCTCCGGTTCGCCTCGGGAATGGTCGCGATCTGCGATCTCACCCAGCGATCGAGCTCGGCCAGGCGGGCGTCGTAGGCGGCGGCGTTCGCCTCGTACGTCGACGTGCCGGCGGGGTCGGCGGCGATGAGGGCAGCCTTGATCCGGCCGACGTACAGCCGGGCGTACGAGACGTCCATCCAGAGGTGCGGGTTCTGCGTCCCGGGATCCTCGCCGGGCAGGAGCTCGACGCCCGGAAGGTCGACGGCCAACCGAATGATCGAGGCGTGGGTGCCGGAGGCGGCGATGGTCTCGTCGAGCCAGTCGTCGAGGCCGAGGCCGTTCATGACGACGACGTCCGCGTCGGCCATCGCCCGAAGGTCGGCCGGCTTGGCCTGGTAGGTGTGGACGTCCGTTCCGGCGGGGACGAGGCTCACGACCGTGGCCCGATCGCCGGCGACGTTGCCGATCACGTCAGCGTGGACGGTCGTGGACGTGACGACCATGATGGTCGAAGCGCCGGCGGGGCCGGAGGGCGACGCCGTCCCCCCGCCTCCGCAGCCGACGAGCAGCAGAGCCAGGCCGAGGCGCGGCAAGAAGCGGCGCAGCCTGCAGGACATGGGCCGATGTTGAGACTGAGTCTCACTAACTGTCAAGGCTGAACCTCCTGGCGATGGCCTCGCCGCTGTCGATTTCGGGGCGCGGCATTCGTCGTCCGGATGACGGCGAGGTTCGGCGAATGCCGGGTCCGGACGTCGAGAGGATCGGAGAGGCTCGACCCATGGCGGCACACGTGATCCATGTCGAGGTCGTCGGGGCGGACGGCCCGGCGCTTCAGAAGTTCTATGGCGACGTCTTCGGCTGGCAGCTCGACACCGACAATCCCGGCGGGTACGGGATGTTTCGGGACGAGGCGCTCACGGCCGGGCTCGGCCAGTCGCAGGACGGCGGGCCAGGCCATGTCACGTTCTACGTGCACGCGGATGACCCGGCCGCCACGCTGCGGCGGGTCGTGGAGCTCGGCGGGCGGGTCATCATGCCCCTCACCGAGGTCGCGCCCGAGACCACGGTCGCGCTCTTCGCGGATCCCGAAGGGCATGTCGTCGGGTTGATGTAGACCGAGCGCACGTGGCGCGCCGGGCGAGCGATCGGCCGGCGCGCGTCGCGCTCATGGTGGCGAGCAGGGCGGCACCCGCTTGGTCCCGCCCGCTACGATCTACGGATGGGCGCGGCCAGGACTCCCCGTGCAACACACGCCGAGGCGGAGGCGCCCGCCCTCACCGGGGAGCAGATCGCCGCGATCAGCCGCTTCCCGGACCAGAACCCGAACCCCGTGCTGCGGGTCACCCGCGACGGAAGCCTCCTCTACGCGAACCAGGCCTCCGAAGCGATCCGTGAGGCCCTCGGTGGGCGGGTCGGCCAGCCAATCTCCCCCGAGCGACTGGCGTCGATCGAGGCCGCGGCCCGAACCGGCCGGCCGTTCGAGGTCGAGGCAGGCGGCCGAACGTTCGAGGTCCTCGCCGTCGACATCGCCGACTTCGACTTCTTCAACCTCTACGGGACGGACGTCTCGGCGCGGAAGGCGATCGTCAAGTTCCCCGACGAGAACCCCAATCCCGTGTTCCGCCTCGCCTCTGACGGCAAGATCGTCTACGTGAACCCGGCGAGCCGGCCCCTCATCGAGGGCATCGGCTGTCGCCTCGGCGGGATGATCGACGCCGACCTCTGGGACCGCCTCCGCGCCCGCCTCGACGCGGGCGACGGCGCGGTCGTCGAGATCGAGGCCGGCGAGCTGACCTACGCCCTCCTGCCGGTCGACGTTCCCGGCTTCGGATTCGTCAACGTCTACGGCACCGATGTCACCGCGGCGAAGCAGCTCGAACGACTCCACCGCGAGAACGAGCGGCTCCTCCTGAACATCCTGCCGGAGCCGATCGCCGACCGCCTCCGTCGCGGCGAGCGCCTCATCGCCGATCGCTTCGACGACGTGACCCTCCTCTTCGCCGACATCGTGGGCTTCACCGAGATGTCCGGCTCGATGCGGCCGGACGAGCTGGTCGAGATCCTCAACGACGTGTTCACGGTCTTCGATCACCTCGTCGAGGAGCACCACCTGGAGAAGGTCAAGACGATCGGCGACGCGTACATGGTCGTCGGCGGCTTGACCGATCCGAGCCCCGACCACCCCGAGCGGGTCGCCCGCATGGCGATCGCGCTCGCGGCGAGGGTCGCGGAGATCGAGGCCGCCGAACGCCACGGGATCCGGTTCCGGGTGGGGATCAGCTGCGGACCGGTCGTCGCCGGCGTCATCGGGACGAAGAAGTTCATCTACGACATCTGGGGCGACACGGTGAACCTGGCCAGCCGGATGGAGTCGACCGGTGTCCCCGGCCGCGTGCAGGTGTCGGCAGCGGCCGAGGCCCGCCTCAGGGCGCGGTTCCGGCTCGAGCCCCGGGGCCTCGTCGAGGTCAAGGGCAAGGGACTCCTGCCGACCTGGTTCCTCGCCGGCGAGGCGGGTGGCGCCGACGCCGACGTCGAGCAGGCGCCGGCGTCGGCCTGAGGCGCCGGACCCGGTCGGCGTGGGTCCACTCGATCTACAGACCGTCGCCCTGATCCCGGCCCACGACGAAGGGCCGCGGATCGCGGCGGTCGTCAGGTCCGCGGTCAGGCACCTTCCCGTGCTCGTCGTCGACGACGGCTCCTCCGATGGCACGGCGGAGGTCGCCGCAGCGGCCGGGGCGACAGTCCTCACCCAGGAGCCCAACCAGGGCAAGGGGGCCGCACTTCGGGCGGGCTTCGGCCGATTGATCCAAGACGGCGCGACGGCCGTCGTGACCCTCGACGGCGACGGCCAACACGACCCTGCCGAGCTGCCGCGGTTCCTCCGTGTCCTCGGGACGGAGCCGGCCGAGCTCATCATCGGGCGCCGCACCTTCTCCGGGATGCCGATCGTGCGACGGATCTCGAACGCGGCAGGGACGCTCCTGCTCTCGGCCGCCGTCGGTCGGTGGATCCCCGACAACCAGTCCGGCTATCGCCTCGTCGGACGGCGGCTCATGGCGGCGATGCTCGCCAGCCATGAGGACGGGTTCGCCTTCGAGGTCGAGATGATCGCGGTCTGCCTGCGCGAGGGCTGGCCGATCCGGTGGGTCCCGATCTCCACGATCTACGGCGACGAGCGGAGCCATATCCGGCCGCTTCGCCACTTGCGGGAGTTCGTCGCCGTCGCCGCTCGGGCGCGACGGATCGTGCGCGGCGCACCCGTCTAGCGAGGACGGCCGCGGGCCGGCCCGCGCGGGGGGACGC
The DNA here is from genome assembly GCA_963719145.1 of uncultured Chloroflexia bacterium. Lineage (GTDB taxonomy): Bacteria > Chloroflexota > Limnocylindria > Limnocylindrales > CSP1-4 > UBA5189. The sequence continues at coordinate 584,768 of CAVRAX010000001.1, read as the reverse complement.
GACTCGGGCCATCCGGCCCGCCGGCGCGACATCCCTTCGGCCCTCGCGGACCCGATCCATCGTGGACAGGCTGCCACCATGGTGAGCGGGCCCGGGCGGACAGCGCCCATGTCGGTCGGCGCGGCGGGAACGCCGTGACCCGTGGCGTCCGGCGGCCGGCGCCGAACCTCCGGCGCGCGTCGGCGGTCCTGGAGCGGGCGCGCGGCTCGTTGGCGACGAGCCTTCTCGAGCCCGACGGGCTGGATCTCCTCGAGGCTCTCGGCATCGCGGCCCCTCGCCGAGTCGTCGTCGACGCCGGGGAGGCAGTCGCGGCGGGCACGGCCGCCCTCGACGCCGAGCTGGCCGGCATCCGTGGCGACCGCGTCGTCGTCAAGGTCGTGGCGCCGGGTCTCGCCCACAAGTCCGATGTCGGCGGCGTGATCATCGTCGAGCGCACGGCGCAGGCCGTCCTCGCCGCCGCCCGCGCGATGGCGACCGGACTGCGGGCGACGCCGATCACCGGCTACCTCGTCGAGGAGCTCGTCGACCACGAGCCCGGTCTCGGCGGCGAGCTCCTCGTGTCCCTCCGCTGGACGGATGACTTCGGCCCCGTCGTCAGCGTCGGTGCCGGCGGGATCCACGCCGAGCTCCTGGCCCGGGACCTGCGGCCCGACCGCGAGATCGCGATCGTCGCGCCCGGCCTGACACCATCCGACGGCCATCGCCGATGCCCTCCTCGCCTCCACCGCGGTCCGGCTGGCAACGGTGCCCCAGCGGGGCCGGCCGGCCATCCTTCCTCGACGCGCCCTCGTCGACGTCATCGAGCGGCTCATGGCCCTCGCCCCGCAGTGCGGCCCGGACGGGGTCATGGACCTCGAGATCAACCCGCTGGCCGCGACTCCCGGGGGGCCGGTCGCCCTGGATGTCCTCGTCTCGCTCGGCCCGGGACGACGACCCGGCGGGACCGCCACGGCCGCCACGAGGAACGGGAGCGCGTCGCGGCCGACCTGGAAGCTGGGCCGGCTCCTCGAGCCGCGCTCGATCGCGATCGCGGGGGTCTCGAGCGGCGACAACCCGGGCCGGACGATCCTCCGGAACCTGATCCGGGACGGCTTCGACCCCGACCGGATCACGGTCATCAAGCCCGGTGCATCCGTCCTCGACGGCTGCCGCTGCGTCCCGGACGTGGCGTCCCTGCCCGCGCCCGTGGACCTCTTCGTCGTCGCGATCTCCGCCGCCGGCGCCGCCCGCATGGTGGCCGAGCTGGCCGAGCGCGGTCTGGCCGAGTCGATCATCGTCATCCCGGGTGGGCTGGAGGAGAAGGCCGGCGGCGAGGCTCTGGCGGAGCGCATGCGAGAAGCCATCGACGGCGCTCGCCGGCGGCCCGATGGCGGCCCGCTCGTCAACGGTGGCAACTGCCTCGGAATCCGGTCCCGGCCGGGTCACTACGACACGTTCTTCATTCCCGAGGCCAAGCTCGGCCGGCCGAGCGGGACCCCGGCTCCCCTGGCGATCGTCGCCCAGAGCGGTGCCTTCGTCCTGTCCCGGATCAGCCGGCTCGGGGCGCTGGACCCGAAGTACGTGATCTCCGTGGGCAACCAGATGGATCTCACGATCGGTGATCACCTGGAACATCTGGCCGGCGACGCGGAGATCCGGGTCTTCGGGGTCTACGTCGAGGGCTTCGCCCCCCTCGACGGACGACGCTTCGTTGCCGCTGCCCGGGCGATCGCCGAGCGCGGCGGCGTCGTCGTCCTCTATCGGGCCGGCCGAACGGCGGCCGGCGCGTCGGCGAGCGCCAGCCATACGGCCTCGATCGCCGGCGATGCGGTCATCAGCGGGCACCTCGCTCGCCAGGCCGGCGTCGTCGTCGTCGACACGCTCGAGGAGTTCGACGACCTGCTCCGGACATTCGTGCTCCTCGACGGGCGGACCGTCGCCGGGCGGCGCCTCGGCGCGATCTCGAATGCCGGCTTCGAGTGCGTCGCCATCGCCGACAACCTTGGCGGCCTCGAAGCGGCCCGGTTCAGTGCGGGGACCGCACGTCGGCTGGCGGCGATCCTTCACGAGGCCGGCCTCACGGACGTCGTCGACGTCCACGACCCGTTCGACCTCACCCCGATGGGCGACGACGCCACCTTCGCCGAGGTCGTCGAGGCGATCCTGGCCGACGAGGGCGTCGACGTCGGCCTCGTCGGGAACGTGCCGTTCACCGCGGCCCTCCAGACGCTGCCGGGCGGCGCCTCGCCCGGTCAGGACCTCACCGCTTCGGAAGCGATCGCCAGCCGGCTCCTCGACCTGTGGCGAAGGACCAGCAAGGCATGGCTGACGGTCGTCGACGCCGGGGCTCTGTACGACCCGCTCGCCTGGGCCCTGGTCGCCGGCGGGATCCCGACGTTCCGGACCGCCGACGCGGCGCTCCGAGCGCTCGCCGCGGTCGTCGAGCTGTCGATGGCCCGGAACCGCAACGTCGTCGGACGATCCGACCGATCATAGAGTCGCCGGGAACGGCGCTGGACATCCGATGACCACGGTCCCCAAGGTCGCTCCAGCGCCCGCGGAGCCCGGCCCGGAACCCGCCGAAGTCCTCGACACCATGCCGGCGAGCGATATTCGCTCAGCGTCGATGCCCGCCGCCGATCGCCCCTCGTGAACCCCGTTCGGCGTCAGCCGAGCTTCAGCTGCGGCAGGACCTCGCGGCCGAAGAGGTCGATCCACTCGGACTGATTGCGTCCGACGTGGTGGAGGTGGATCTCGTCGAAGCCGAGGTCCAGGTAGTGCTGGATGTGGGCGGTGTGCTTCTCGAGGTCAGAGCTGATCAGCATCCGGTTGACGAAGTTCTCGGGCCGGACCAGCTTGGCCATCGCCGCGAAGTCCTCCGGGTTACGGATGTCTTGCTTGGGGAAGGCCATCCCGCCGTTGGGCCACTCCCTGACCGCGATCTCGGCCGCCTCGTCGTCGGTCTTCGCCCAGCAGAGATGGAGCTGCAGGATCTTCGGCATCACTGTCGGGTCCTTGCCGGCCTCGCGCGCCCCGATGTCGTTGTTCTCCCAGAGATCCTTGAGCTTGGCGTCGGCGGCGCCGACCGTGATCATCCCGTCGGCCAGCCGGCCGGTCCGCTTGGCGTTCAGGGGTCCCGCGGTCGCGACGTAGATCGGGACCTTCTCCTCTGGCAGCGTGTACAGGCGGGCGCTCTCGAGTGTGAAGTACTTGCCCTGGTGCCGGACGACGTCGCCGGTGAACAGCTTGTTGATGATCTCGATCGCCTCGAACATCATCGCCGAGCGAACGCCGACCTCCGGCCACTGGCCGCCGATGATGTGCTCGTTGAGGGCCTCGCCGGCACCGAGGCCGAGCCAGAACCGGCCCGGGAACATCGCCCCGAGCGTCGCCCCGGCCTGGGCGATCATCGACGGGTGGTAGCGGAAGCTGGGGCAGGCCACGCCGGTTCCGAAGCGGAGCGAGGTCCGCAGCCCGAGCGCCCCCATGAACGCCCAGGCGAAGGCCGAGTTGCCCTGCTGCGGCGTCCAGGGGTGGAAGTGCTCGCTGACCATGAAGCCGGCGCTGAACCCGGCGTCCTCGGCCTGGGCGCACCAGTCCAGCAGGTCGTTCGGATGGAACTGCTCGAGCATCGCCGCGTAGCCGATCTTCGCCATCGCCTGCCTATGGTACGAGGGCCGGGCGGCGGCGTGAGTCGGACGCTGACGCCGCGCCAGGGACGGGGAGTCGGCAGCGCGGCTCGGGGCGGGGCCGATGGCCGGGCGATGTGCGCGAGCCGCGGCACAGCGGATGCGGTAGCGTGCCCGTGATGGACCATCAGCGGCTCCGGTTTCCCGACCTGCCGCCGCCGTCCCGGCGGCGGCTCCCTGCGGCCCTCACGGACCGGAACCGCCTGCTGATCCTGAGCGGCCTCGTGATCATGGGCATCGGGGACGTCCTGCCGTGGCTGCGCCTGTGGCTGCCGTACCGCGGATTCTTCGAGGTCAGCGGCTTCGAGCGGGCGAGCGATGCCGGGATCATCCTCGAACTGGGGCTGGCCATCCTCGCCCTGACCTGGAGCGACCAGGCCTGGAACAGCCGGACAGCGCTCCTCGTCGCCGGCCCGGCCGCCCTCGGGGTGGCCTGCCTCATCCTCCTCGTCATCGCCCACGGCGACGCGATCCGCTACATCGACTCGCTCCACCCCTCCGGCGGCTACGGCTCCATCCTGCCGTGGTTCTGGCTGACCGGAGCCGGAGCCGTGGTCGTGACGGCCGGTGGTTCCGTCGAGCTGTGGCGGGCTCGCGGGCGCGTCTCGTTCCGGGTCGGCATCAGCCGGTCCACGATCGCAGGCGTCGCCGGCGGAATTGGCGGGGCGATCGTGGGGTTCGTGGCCGGCGCGAAGATCGCGGAGCTGTTCGCGTCCGGCCCCGTCGTCGCCTCGTCGACGAGCGCGCTCGTCCTGCTCTCGCTTGCCCTCGCCTTCGTCGGCGCCTGGGTCGGTGCCGTCGGCGCGGCCAGCCTCGCCCGGCCCTCTCGTCGCCAGTGACGGCTGCGCCGGCGACGGTTCCGTCGTCGCGACTGCGGACCTTCGCCACGAGGTTCGTCGCCGGTCCAGCCTACCCGCCGACCGAGGCCGATCAGCGGACCGTCCGGGTGCTCGGCCTCGACCTGCCCCTCAGGGCGACCACGGCCATCGTCGTCGTAACCCTGGTTCTCCTGTTCGACTTCACGAGAACGGCGATCCCCTACGAGGTCCAGGTGGTCGGGCGATCCGCGGCGGCGCTCCGCTACCAGGCCCTCGAGCGGGTGATCCTCTTCGGGCTCGTCCCCGCCCTCGTCATCGTCCTCGCCTTCCGAGCCCGGCTCACCGACTACGGCCTGGCGCTGGGGGACTGGCGCTGGGGGGCCGGCCTGGCCGTGGCCGGTTGCGCGCTCATGACGCCGATCATCGTGGTGATCGGGTCGAACCCCGACTTCAGCACCTACTACGGGATCTCGGGTGACCCGGTCGGCGACCTGCTGGCGACGCACGCACTCGATCTCGTGCCGGCGGAGTTCCTGATGCGCGGCTTCGTGATGTTCACGCTCCTGCGGAGGATCGGGCCGCTCGGCCTCGTCGTCGCCCAGCTACCGTTCGTCTTCGCCCACCTCGGCAAGCCCGAGATCGAGCTCTTCTCGACCCTCCTCGGCGGCGCCGTCTTCGGCTGGCTGGACTGGCGGACACGGTCGATCTGGTGGAGCGCCCTCGGCCACGTCTACATCCAGACGCTCATCGTGGCCGTCGCCGGCGTGGCGAAGGCGGGCTGACGGCCGTCGCCGTGGCCGTCCGGCCGCCGCGAGGCGATCGGCGGGCCTCGCCCGCGGCGGGGTATCCTTCATCCCGGCCCCGAACCCGTCCGCACGGCGCCCGATGGCGCGCCGAGCCGGCCAAGCCGCGGGCCGCAGACATGACCCGCGTGCCCAACATCAGGTGGTGCCCATGAAGATCGGAGTCGCCAGGGAGACGGCGTCCGGAGAGCGGCGTGTTGCCCTCGTCCCCGAGTCGCTCGCCAAGCTGACCGCGGCCGGGCTGGAGATCCTCGTCGAGCGGGACGCCGGACGCGGTGCGCTCATCCCCGATTCCGCGTTCTCCGACGCGGGCGCGCGGATCGTCTCCCGCGACGACCTGTACAAGCAGGCAGACGTCGTGGTCCGCGTCCAGAAGCCGAGCAACGACGAAGTGAAGCGTCTTCGCCGCGGGCAGGCGGTCATGGGCCTCCTCCAGCCGCTCCTCGACCCGAAGCTGATGGAGCGCCTGGCCAAGGACGGTGTGACGGCGATCAGCCTCGATGCGATCCCGCGGACGCTGTCCCGGGCCCAGACGATGGACGCGCTGTCGTCCCAGGCCAACGTCGGCGGCTACAAGGCCGTCCTCGTGGCCGCCAACGCCTTCGGGCGCTACTTCCCGCTCCTGACCACGGCGGCCGGCACGGCCAAGCCGGCCAACGTCCTGATCCTCGGGATCGGCGTCGCCGGCCTCCAGGCCATCGGCACGGCCCGCCGCCTCGGCGGTGTCGTCAGGGCCTACGACGTCCGGCCCGAGACTCGCGAGCAGACCGAGAGCCTCGGCGCCCAGTTCGTCACCCTCAAGACGAAGATCGACGCGACCGGCGCCGGCGGCTACGCCCGCGAGCTCACGGAGGAGGAGCGCGCGGCCCAGCAGGCCGAGCTGAACGAGGTCATCGGCGGCATGGACGTCGTCATCACCACGGCCCAGGTCCCGGGCCGCAAGCCGCCGGTCCTGGTGACCGCGGCCGCCGTCGCGCTGATGAAGCCCGGCTCGGTGATCGTCGACATGGCCGCCTCGGCCCTCGGCGGCAACTGCGAGCTGTCGAAGGCCGGCGAAGAGGTCGTGACCGAGAACCTCGTGACGATCATCGCCCCCGAGAACCTGCCGGCCTCGATGCCGGTCGGGGCCTCCGCGTTCTACGCCCGGAACCTCTCGTCGCTCCTCCTCGAGCTCGTGAAGGACGGCGCCCTGAACCTCGACCCGGCCAACGAGATCGCCGGTCCCGTGACGATCACCCACGGCGGTGAGATCCGCTCGGACGCCGTGAAGAAGCTGCTCCAGCCGGACGGAGGTGCCGCGTGAACGCCGAGCTCCTGACCGCGCTGACGATCTTCGTCCTGGCGATCCTGTGCGGCTTCGCCGTGATCTCCAAGGTCCCGGCGACGCTGCACACGCCGCTGATGTCGGGCGCCAACTCGATCCACGGCATCGTCCTCGTCGGCTCGATGTTCATCGCCATCGAGGCGACCGACCCCGTCGCCCAGCTGCTGTCCTTCGTGGCCGTGGCCTTCTCGACGATGAACGTCGTCGGCGGCTACGTGGTCACCGATCGGATGCTCCAGATGTTCAGGCGCCGCCCCACGGCCCCGAAGGCCGACAAGGCGGAGGCGTAGGGATGGAGCTCACCGTCCTCGAGACCCTCGTCCGCATCGCCTGGCTGGCCGGAGCGGTCGCCTTCGTCATCGGCCTCATCCGGATGAACTCGCCGGCGACGGCCCGGAACGGCAACCTCGTGTCGGCCGGCGGGATGGCCGTCGCCATCGCGGCCACGGCGATCTTCCTCGCCCTCGAGCCACGCGACACCGAGCTCAACGTCAGCGGCTGGCTCATCGTCATCGTCGGCATCGCCCTCGGCGGCGGCCTCGGGCTGTACACGGCGCGGACCGTGAAGATGACCGCGATGCCGCAGCTGGTGTCGCTGTTCAACGCGGTCGGCGGCGGCGCGGCAGCCCTCATCGCGATCGACGACTACCTCGGCCTGAACGCGGCCCCGACGCTGCAGGTCAACGTCGCGACCGTCCTCGACATCATCATCGGCTCGATCACCTTCAGCGGCTCGCTGATCGCCTCGGGCAAGCTCATGGGCCTCCGGATCACGCCGTCGAAGCCGGTCCGGATCCCCGGCGGCCAGCTCGTGACCGGCGGCCTCGCCCTGATCGCCGTGGTCGGCGCGATCTACCTCTGGATCCCGAACCTGAGCGTCCCGGTGATGCTCCTCATCCTCGCTGCCGCGCTCACCTTCGGGGTGACCATGACGCTGCCGATCGGCGGGGCCGACATGCCGGTCGTGATCAGCCTCCTGAACAGCTTCACCGGCACGGCCGTGGCGATGGCCGGCTTCGTCCTCGACAACCCGGTCCTCATCATCGCCGGCGCGCTCGTCGGTGCCTCGGGTGCCATCCTGACCAAGCTCATGGCCGACGCGATGAACCGCTCGGTCATCAACATCATGGTCGGCGGCTTCGGCGGCGGCGAAGGCACGATGGGCGCGACGAGCGGGGCGGGCGGCTCGGTCCGCGAGCTCGGCATCGACGACGCGGCGATCCAGCTCGCCTACGCGTCGTCGGTCATCATCGTCCCCGGCTACGGCCTGGCCGTGGCCCAGGCCCAGCACGCGGTCCGCGAGCTGGCCGAGCTCCTCGAGAGCCGCGGCGTCGACGTGAAGTACGCGATCCACCCGGTCGCCGGCCGGATGCCGGGCCACATGAACGTTCTCCTCGCCGAGGCCAACGTCCCCTACCCTCAGCTCCGGGAGATGGAGGACATCAACCCCGAGTTCGATCGGGCCGACGTGGCCCTCGTCGTCGGTGCGAACGACGTCACGAACCCCGCTGCTCGGAAGCCGGGCTCGCCGATCTCGGGCATGCCGATCCTCGACGTCGACCACGCCAAGGCGATCATCGTCATCAAGCGATCGATGGGCCGCGGCTACGCCGGCATCGATAACGAGCTCTACACCAACCCCAAGACCGGGATGCTCTTCGCCGACGCGAAGGCCGGGCTCACGGAGCTGGTGAGCGCGGTCAAGGAGCTCTGACGTGGCCGACGAGCCGGGCTCCGGGCCGGCAGCCACCGACAAGGGCGACGCGGCCAAGGCCAGCGCAACGACCGCGACCGAGACGACGAAGCCGGCCGAGCCGACCGACGACCTCGTCGAGCGAAAGCACACCCTGGCGATCGGCCGGAAGAAGCTCGCCTACACGACGTCGACGGGGCGGATCGTCCTGCGCGAGGAGGTCGTCGAGGAGGGCAAGGCCGCCGGCTTCAAGGCCAGGGCGACCGTCTTCGTCAGCGCCTACACCCTCGACGGCGCCCCCAGCAGGAAGCGGCCCGTCACGTTCGCCTTCAACGGCGGGCCGGGCTCGTCGAGCGTCTGGCTGCACCTCGGCCTGCTGGGGCCCCGGCGGGTCCTGTCCGGCGACGTCGACGATCGCGTGCCGCCGCCGTACGACCTCGTCGACAACCTCGAGACGCTCCTCGCCCACACGGACCTCGTCTTCATCGATCCGGTCGCCACCGGCTTTCTCGCGCGCCGTCGACGGGATCAAGCCGGCCGACTACCTCGGCTTCAAGCGTGACATCGAGTCCGTGGGCGAGGTCATCCGGCTGTGGACGTCGCGGAACGGCCGCTGGCTGTCGCCGAAGTTCCTCACCGGTGAGTCGTACGGCACGCTCCGGGCCGCCGGGCTCGCCGCGTACCTCCAGTCCCGGCACGGGCTCTTCCTCAACGGGATCGGCCTCGTGTCGTCCGTGCTGGATCTCGGCACGATCGAGTTCACCGAGGGCAACGACCTGCCGTACGTCCTCTACCTGCCCACCTATGCCGCCGTCGCCCACTACCACGGCAAGCACCCCGGGCGGGCGCTCCGAGACGTCATCAACGAGGCCGAGGCCTACGCCGCGGGCGACTACCCACGGATCCTTGCCCGCGGCCATCGCCTCACGCCTGCCGAGCGCCGCGCGGCGGTCGCCAAGATCGCCCGGCTGACCGGGCTGCGCCGCGAATACGTCGAGCGGGTGAATCTCCGGATCGAGCACGTCCGCTACTTCACCGAGCTCCTCCGCGACCGGGGGCTGGCCGTCGGCCGCCTCGACGCCCGGTTCACCGCCGCGGAGCCGGACGGAGGGCGGGAGAAGTTCTCCGCGGACCCCTCCTATTCGCACATCCAGGGCCCCTACACGGCCGCCCTCAACCAGTACGTTCGCGAGGAGCTGGGCTACGAGAACGACCTGCCCTACGAGATCCTGTCGAGCCCGACGAACGAGGCCTGGTCATTCAAGGAGTTCGAGGGCCGGTCCGTCTCGGTGGTCGACGATCTCGGCGGGCGCGATGCGGGCCAACCCGTCGCTCAAGGTCCACATCGCCTGCGGCTACTACGACGGGGCGACGCCGCACTACGCGGCCGAGCACGTCGTCGCCCACCTGCCGATCCCGGCCGAGCTCCAGGCCAACGTCGAGTTCGCCCACTACGAGGCCGGCCACATGATGTACGTCCACGAGCCGTCGCGGATCCGCCAGTCGGCCGACCTCGCCGACTGGATTCGGCGGTCAATTCCCGGCTAGCGAGGCAGGCTCCGGCCGTCGGCGCCGACCGGGCCGTCTCGGGACGCCCGCTCCCGTGGAGCGACGTGGCCCTCCGTCAGCGCCAGGGCGACGGGTCACGTGGTGAGTACGGGGCCCTGAAGAAGCAGACCACCGGCGCATCGGTCTTCGAGTACGTCGCGTCGGCGGCAGCCCGCGAATTGACGGTCGCGAACCGCAGCGTCACCGCGTCGTCGTCCGGCCAGTTGGGGTCGTAGATGTGGAGCGTCGCCGACGTCGCGTCGAGGTCGTAGCCCCAGGCCAGGACCTGGTGGTTGTGACCCAGGTTCAGTGGGTTGTCGTCGACGAGGCGGACGAGACCGATCATCGCCGGCCGCCCGGCATCGAGCTCGGACCTGACCTTCGGCCATTCCACGGCCGTCATGACGTAGTTCCGGCTGTGGCGATCGATCCCGACGGCGGCGAGCCAGGGCGCCCAGAACGGCTCGCGCTCGGGACGCGCAGTACGCATCAGGCTGTAGAACCGAAGCGGCACGGCGATGCCGTCGAAGCTGTCGAACTGCCGCTCCACGATGTAGCGATAGGTCGCCGCCGCCTCGTCCGGGTTCGAGGTCTCCGGGGGGCGTGGCAAACCCGCCATGAAGAGATCGGCGACGGCGAACGACATTCCGCCGCAGAGGCCGTTCGCGGCGTCGCCGAGCCCGAGCGTCACGAGATCACCCAGCTTGATCTCGGTGACCGGCATATGCGGCCAGCGATTCGCAAAATGGAACCCCCGTGCGCTGGGAACAAGGCCCTGCACCCGCACGCTCACCATCGCGGCACCAACCTCTCGTCGTGCGCTCGGCGATGGCGTCGACCTTCGGACCGCCTGGCTCCCGGAATTCAGGCTTGGCGGCCGAGGCCGGTGATCCTGCGCGCTGGGACGAGGGTAGTCCCGTCGCCAGCGGATGGGAAGCCTCGGGCGCCCACGGAGCGGTTCGGCTGCGCGGGCGCCCGCAGCCGACGCCTGGTGGCCTCCGCCCGGCGGCGTGGTTCGGGATCCGGCCGTGGCCGGGGCACGTATTCCCCGACATCCGGATCGCGACTACGATTTGGGCGCTGCCCGGCCCCCCACTCCAGAGGCCATCGCCCGTGCCCACCCGTCCCGAGTCCCGCCGGTCCGTCGGTCTCGTCCTCGCGGCCGGCATCGCCCTCGTCGCCGCCTGCAACGGCTCGACCGACCCCGCGGCGCCGGTGATGCTCCGACTCGAGGTCAGCATGACGCCCCAGGAGCTGGCCAGCTTCAGCCCGGCCATCGAGGCCATCGACCGCGCGCACGCCAGAGTGGGCGATCCAGCTCGAGCCGGTTCCCCAGGACGGCGAGGTCGAGAAGATCACCAATGAGCTCGCCGGGGGCGACCTGCCGGACCTGGTCCGGGTGACGGGCTCGAACGTCCAGCAGTGGATCCGCCGAGAGGCGTTCATCGACCTGACTCCGCTGGTCGCGAGCGCGAAGCTCGACCTCACGGACTTCTACGGTGGCACGCTCGATCAGTTCCGCTGGCGAGATGCCCTGTGGGGCGTGCCCGACAGTGCCAGCCCCGAGATCGTCTACTACAACACCACGATGTTCGACGCCGCCGGGCTGGCCTATCCGACCGACGCCTGGACCTACGAGGACATGCGGGCCGCGGCCCGGAGGCTGACCCTCGACGGCAGCGGTCGGACGGCCGATGATCCGGCCTTCGACCCCGCAACGGTCCGACAGTGGGGCTGGAACGGCGGCCTCACGTACTTCTGGCAGAACGAGGAGATCAAGGCCCTGGGTGGCAACCTCTGTGCCAACGACGACTGCACCCTGATGGACTTCACGAACCCGACGACGTCCCGGGCCATCGAGTGGTGGGTCGGCCTCGTCAGGGACGAGCACCTCGGTCCGTACGACCCCTACGGCGGCTCGCAGACCGGCGTCCCTGGCGACCCGTTCATCGCCGGACGGGCGGCCATGGGCTCGAACGGAACGTTCGCCATCGGCCAGCTGAACTCGGCCGGCACCATCGGCTACGACATCGTGCCCCCGTTCCTCGGCGTCGACGGGCAACGACACACGCCGTTGAGCACGAACGGCTACGTGATCAATGCAGCGTCGCCACACCGGGCCGAGGCCTGGGCTCTCCTCCAGCTGCTCGTGGCCCCCGACTTCCTGGCCTCGACCTGGGGGGCCCCGGGTCACGCCGTCCCGGCCCGACGGTCCGTCGCGGCCTCGGTGATCGACCCGTCGCACCCGCCCGGCAATCAGGGCGCCATCCTCGACGCGATGGCGGTCGGGGAGGTGTTCCGGCCGTACACCTCGAGCGCCTTCGCTGCCTACGGGGCGACGATCGACCTGTTCACGAAGATGAACACCGGTGCCCTCTCCCTGCCCGAGGCGGAGCGGGACCTGGAGGCGACGGCGAACGACACCCTCGCCCCGGATCGCCTGCCCTGACCGAGCTCGCCCGCAGCCGGCCGTCGCCGCTCGCGCGCCTGCGCCCGGGCCGGCTGGGTCTCGCCCATCGCGAGCGCTGGTTCTACCTGCTGATCGGCCCCTGGCTGGCGGGCTTCGTCCTCTTCCAGGCAGGACCGATCCTCACCGCGTCCGTCCTCGCCTTCGCGGACTGGCGGCCGCCGCTGCCGGTCCGCTGGACCGGCCTGGACAACTTCGCCGCCCTGCTCGCCGACCCGCTGTTCTGGAAGACCCTTGCCAACTCGGCCGCCTACGCCGGCGGGACGGTCGTTCCCGGCCTCGCCATCGGGCTCGGGCTGGCCATCCTCCTCCGGCCCATCCGGCGGGGCGGGACGCTGCTGCGGAGCGCGGTCTTCCTGCCGGCCATCGTCTCGGGCGTCGCGACCGCGCTCGTCTGGGGCTGGATCCTCAACCCTCGCTTCGGCCTCGTGAACGGAGTCCTCGGCGCCGTCGGCATCCACGGCCCGGCCTGGCTGCAGGATCCCGCCTGGGCCCTGCCGGCGATCATCGTCGTCGGGCTCTGGAACGTCGGTGTCAACGTCGTCGTCTACCTCGCGGCCCTGAACGCGGTGCCGCGGGACCTGGACGAGGCGGCGGCCCTGGACGGCGCCGGCCACGTTGCCCGCTTCCGCCACGTGACCTGGCCCGCCCTCTCGCCGGTCACCTTCTACCTCGCGATCGTCAACGCCATCGGGGCCTTCCAGGTCTTCACTCCGACCTATCTCCTCACGGGGGGCGGCCCCGATCACGCGACGCTGACCCTGGCCCTCTACACGTACCAGAGCGCCTTCGCCGGGGGCAGGCTCGGCTACGCCTCCGCTCTCGCCGTCGCCATGGTCGTCATCCTCGTCGTCATGACCGCCGCGCTGTTCCGCGGCCTCGGCCGGCGGGTCGCCTACCTCGGCGCCGAGCCGTGAGCCGACCGCACCGTCCCCGGGCCGCCCTGCCGATCCGGACCGCCGCCGGCGTCGTCGCCGTCCTGCCCTTCGCCCTGCCGCTCCTGTGGCTCGTCGCGGGTGCCCTCAAGACGGCCGGCGAGTTCTACCAGGCGCCGCCGACGATCCTGCCCGACCCGCCGTCGCTCGAGGCTATCAGTGGCGCGCTGCGCCTGGTCGACGCCCCCCGGCTCGTCGCCAACTCCCTGCTCCTGGCCGGTCTCAGCGTCGTCGGCACCGTGGGCTCGGCGGCGCTCGTCGGCTTCGCCTTCGCGACGCTGCCGGCGCGCGGGCGAGGGCCGCTGTTCGGGCTGCTCGTTGCCACGATCCTCGTCCCGCCGGCGGTGACCCTCGTGCCCCAGTTCATCGTGTTCAGCCGCCTCGGCTGGGTCGGGACGTACCTGCCCCTCGTCGTCCCGCAGTTCCTCGGCAGCGCGTTCGCGATCTTCCTGTTCCGGCAGTGGTTCCGGGGCCTGCCCCCGCATCTCTTCGAGACGGCCGAGCTCGACGGGGCCAACCCGCTCCAGCAGCTCTGGTACGTGGCCCTGCCGCTGGCCCGCCCGGTCATCGCCGCCGTCGCGGTCTTCGCCTTCGTCGGATCGTGGAACGACTTCCTCGGGCCGCTCCTGTACCTGCGGACGCCGGAGACCTTCACGGTCAGCCTCGGCCTCGCCTCGTTCCAGGGGACGTACGTCAACCAGGTCCAACAGACGATCGCCCTGTCGCTGCTGGCGCTCCTGCCGGTCATCGCGGTGTTCGCCGCCGCCCAGGGCTGGCTCGTCCAGGGCATCGCCCGCGGGGGCGCCCGCGCATGAGCCCGCAGCCGAGCCCGAGGCGGAGCCCCCGGCCGATCCGGCGCAATCCCCAGCTGCCGCATCTCGAGGCGACCCTGGAGCGCCGCTACGGGCTCATGGCCGAGCCGCTTCGATTCCGGACCAACGATCCAGGCCTGCTGGACGCCGCCGATGCGGCCTTCGGCCGCTTCCCGGTCCCGGCCGGCGGCGTCCCGCTCGAGGTCGAGCTGCTCGTCGACGCGACCGGCCCGGGGGCGACCTACGATCCCAGGGACCTCCGACCCCGTGTCCAGGACCGGTTCCACACGATCAGCCTCGACGCCCGGAACCACGCCCTCGTCGACCTCGAGCGCGGCGCCGCCGCTGGCATCGTCTCGCCGGAGGTCGCCCGCGACGCGCGCTTCGTCCGCTACGCGTTCATCGAGGCGATGGGCCTGTCGATGCTCGCCCGGGGCCGCGGCTACGTCGCCATCCACGCTTCGGGGGTGATCCATCGAGGACGCGGCGTGGTCGTCCAGGCGCCGGCCGGGACGGGCAAGTCCACCCTGGCCATGGCCTGCGCCGGGCTCGGCATGGGGATCCTGGCGGAGGACGTCGTGTTCGTCCGGACCGCCGCCGACGGCGTGGAGCTGTGGGGCATGCCCTGGGTCCAGCGGCTCCTGCCGGACGCGGTCGAGCGGTTCCCCGAGCTCGCAGGCCTGACACCGCTGCTCCAACTCAACGGCGAACACAAGGTCGAGATCGACCTCGATGCGGTCCGGCCGGGGACCGCCCGGCCGAGCGCGCCCGGGCGAGCGGTCGCCCTGCTCGTGAGGGGATCCGACGGACCGACGCGATTCGAGCCGCTCGGGGAGGACGACGCCGCCGCCGAGCTCGAGGTCCTGTGGCCGTGGGGAGACGGCTGGACCGCCGACCACGAGGCGACGGTTCGGGCGCTTCTGGCCGAGGGCGCGGGTCGTCTCCACATGAACGGCTCGCCCGAGGCGGCCGCGGCGGCGCTCAGGGCCTGGCTGGACGGCTGACGATCGGGGCAGCCTGGGTCCTCCCGGACAGTCGGTCCATACCCGATTCCCGGCGGCCGGCGGTTTAGGGCTCGTTTAGCCGCGCCCGATACGGTCGGCGAGCGAAGTGTCGCGCTGGCACGTCGGTCCGCCGAATCGGCGTTTCCCGGACCGTGCGCGGAGGACGGAGGTGCTTTGATGGGGCGCAGGTTGGTGATTGCCGCCGCGGCCGTGCTCGTCCTGGCCGCCTGCGGATCGGCGGGGAGCGACGGGACCCAGACGGTCGAAGGAGCCACGGCGGCTGCGGCGACGCCGACGCCGGGCTCGGCCGACACGCAGGCGACGCAGGCTGACAAGGGCTCGGACGGGGCCGCGAGTGCGTCACCGAACGACCCGTTGGGGTTCGGTAACGAGGACGCGACGGCGGTGGTCACGATCGGTGACCGGCGGTACGAATTCGGTGATCTCTACTGCGTGACCCTGGGCGGCGCACTGAGCGCGGCCTCGACGGGCAGCGATCCGAGCGTCGACATCAAGGTTCCACCGGAGGACTGGGAGTCGTCGGGTCAGGGTTGGGATCCGCCGTCGGTCTGGGTGTCGGGCGACGATGGGCCGCTGGATCTGCGGGCCGGCGACGAGGTCGTAAGATACGACCGGCGACTCGACGGCCTGAGCCAGGTCGACTCGTTCGCGACGGACGGCTATCACGCGACCGGCAGCGCGACGTTCGTCGACTTCCAGGCATTCGGCCTGGGCGGGGAGGCCGAGACGATCAGCGGGACCTTCGAGGTCACCTGCCCGAGGCCGTAGCGAGGCGCCGGCTACCGGTCGACGCTGATCCCGGCGCGCCCCGCCGCCTCGGCAATGCGGTCGCGAAGGAGCGCGGCCCCCATGCCGGCGGCCTCCGCGTGGGAAGCCGCGAAGCTCGCCCGCCCGGCGGCGTCGTCACCGCCGGCAAGGAGGCTCTCGGCGAGGCGCCAGCGGCCGTACGTGCGCAGGTAGGCGCATGACAGGACATTGATCGCCCGCCGCCAGCGGTCGGGGTCGGGAGTCGTGACGCGAGACAGCTCAGCTTCGGCAAGGAGCACGAACGCCTGCGGTGTCTCGAGACGGAACCCGGCCAGGACGCGCGGCGGGAAGCGGTCGATGAGCTCGTGGATGCGGTCCATCGCCGCCTGCGCCCGCCGCGCGTGGTCATCGCGCGCCGCGACGGCCGTCGTTGCTGCCGCGTCGGCTTCGGCGCGCACGAGGGCGCACAGCGTGCCCGCCTTGGTCGGCTCCTCCGCGGGACGGACCTCGGCCGCCCAGTGCTCATCCGCCAGCCGTCGAACCTCCTCGAGGCGGCCCCGGTCGGCCTGGATCTCGGCGCTGAGCGGATAGAGGAGCCGGTAGTAGCGGGTCGCCCGGACCGAGTCGCGGAGGTCCATCGCCGCGCGCTCTGCCTCATCGAGCCGGCCCTCCATCCAGCGCAACGTGGTCTGCAACGAGAACATCGAGGATCGCACCGAGCCCTCGAGGTGGAACCCGGCGACACGCTCGAGGGTGCCCTCCGCCCGGACCAAGTCGCCGCTCTTGATGAAGCCGTAGCAGATCCACTCCACGAGGCTCGCCGCGCCACCCAGCCGATCCCCTCCCGCGTCGAGCCAGGCGAGCGCGTCGTCGGCAAGCGCCGCAGCGGCCACGTCGTCGGCGGCGAAGTCCACGAGCGCGATCTGGAGTCGCGTGTACACGCCCAGGATCCCTGAGGCGGCCTCGAGCTCCCGGGCGATGGTCAAGGCGCGACGCAGCTGCGTCACCCCCTCGTCGACCTTCCCGGACGCCGCCAGGGCGCTGCCCAGCATGCGCACCGCCCGCAGCTCGGCCGCCCGATCCCCGATGGCGGCTGCCGCGGCGACCGCCTCGCGGGCCGGGCCCACCGCATCGTCCGGGTTCTCCTGCACGATGCGCAGGTGGAGGTCGGCATACTCGGTCAGGGCTCGGACCTTGACGGCCGAGGGCTCGCCGCCCGTCACCAGGTCGCGCGCTCGGCGCACCTCCTCGAGCGCGGCCAGCTCCTCCCCGAGGCTGTAGTGCGCACCAGCGAGGCGGACCCGTAACGCCGCCTCGCGCTCGGGCTCCTCGTCGAGGTGGTCGAGGGCCAGCCGCACGTCGGCGTTCGCCAGCGCGAAGTGACCGCGCCTGGCGCGGTACCAGCCCAGGGCATCCGCCAGCCGCGCGACGTGGCGCGACTCGCCGGACCGGACCGACCAGTCGAGTGCCGCCTGGAGATTGTCGCGCTCCAGGTCGAGGCGCTCGAGCCAGGCCAGCTGGCCCTGGTCCTCGAAGTGCTCCGCCGCTTCCTCGGCCAACCGGGCGAACCAGTCGGCGTGGCGGCGCTGGACCTCGGCCACCGAGCCGGTCTCGCGGAGACGGTCCCGAGCGTAATCCTTGATCGTCTCGAGCAACCGGTATCGGCGTCCCAGGCTGTTCTCGAGGGGCACGACCAGGGACTTGTCGACGAGACCGGAGAGAACGGACGCTGCCGCCTCCCGAGTGACTCGGGGATCGCTGCCGATCTCCTCGACCATGGCCACGTTGAAGGTGCCGGTGAAGACGGCGAGCCGGGCGAAGAGTCCCCGCTCGACTTCGGACAGGTGGTCGTAGCTCCAGGCCACGGTGGCGTCGAGCGTCTGGTGGCGGGGCGCGGCCGTGGGCTCGTCTCGGGCGAGGAGGCGGAACCGGTTGTCGAGCCGGTCGGCGACGTCCTCCGGCGCGAGGGAGCCCATCCGGGAGGCAGCCAGCTCGATCGCGAGCGGGAGCCCGTCCAGCCGGCGGCAGATGCTCGAGACCGTCTGCGCGTTGTCCTCGCTGATGGCGAAGCCGCTGGCGACGAGGGCCGCCCGGTCGGCGTAGAGCTGGACGGCGGGATAGCCCGCCAGCGTCGCAACGCTCGCCTCGTCGCTGTCGGGCACCTCGAGGGGCGGAACGAGGTAGATCCGCTCTCCCTCCAGACCGAGTGCCTCCCGGCTGGTGACGAGGATCTGGACCTGCTGCCCCGCCGCCAGGAGCGCCTCGGCCATGATCCGTGCCGCGGGGATCTGGTGCTCGCAGTTGTCGAGGATCACGAGGACGGCGCGTGCCTGCAGCGACTCGCGGAGCGCATCGGCCACGGATTGGCGCTCGGGCCTCAAGCCCAGGGTGCCGGCGACCTCGATTGCGACCAGATCCGGGTCAGCAATGGGCGCGAGGTCGACGATCCAGACGCCGTCGGGAAAGGCGTCGATGGCCCGCTCGGCGACCTCGACCGCGAGACGCGTCTTGCCCGACCCTCCGACACCGGTCAACGAGACGACCCGATGCTCGCGGACGAGGCCATGGACCTCGGCCAGCTCCGTGGCGCGGTCGATCAGACGCGTGCGGCGTTCAGGCAGGTTGTGCCGCACGCGAGTCGGAATGAGGGTGGGGTCTTCCCGGAGGATGCGCTCCTCCAGCTCTCGCAGCGCCGGCCCGGGATCGAGCCCGACCTCGTCGAAGAGCCGGCGCGCCTCCTGGTACGCGGTCAGGGCATCGACGGTCCGGCCGAGGCGCGCCCGGGCAAGCATGAGCTGCTCCCAGATCCGCTCGCGGTAGGGGAACTCCTTGACCGATCGCTCGAGCTCCGGCAGCGCCTCGTCGTTCCGTCCCAGTGCCAGGAGGGCCTCTGCCCGGCTCTCGATGAGCTCCGCCCGCTGCTCGTCGAGACGGACGATCTCCGGCTCCGCGAAGTCATCGTCCTGGAGCTCGACGAACGGTGCGCCGCGCCACAGGGCGAGCGCATCCCCGGTCGCGTCGACCGCCTCCTGCCAGGCGCCGGACCGTGACGCGGCTCGGGCGATCTCGCTCGCCGAGAGGAAGTCGGCGAGGTCGAGCCCGTGGCCGTCGAGGGCCAGTCGGTAGCCGGATCCGGTCGTCTCGACGACGCCGACGCCGAGCCGGCGCCGCAGCTGGGAGAGGTGCGTCTGCAACGCCGCCCGTGCGGTCGGGGGTGGCGCCTCCCCCCAGAACCGGTCGATGAGCACGTCGGTCTCGACCGGCTGGCCGGCGTGAAAGAGCAGGATCGAGAGCAGCCGCCGGTGAGACCGGCGCTCGATGGCCACCTCGCCGTCATCGGTCACGAGGAGCGCCCCGAGTACGGCGAACCGCAATGCTCACCTCCTCCCCAGGGCAGCCCCGTTTAGAGACGGTTTAGTTCCCCATCCTACCGTCGGGCTCCAGCGATCCACGCGGGATCATCGAAGGAGGACGGAGCCAATGACCCGAGCCCGTATCGCGAAGCGCCGGAGCGTGGCAGCCGCGGCGGCCGCGGTGGCGGCCCTGACCCTGGGCCTGGCCATGCCGGCGGCGGCCCACCCGGTCGGAGAGGCCGGCGATCCCAACTGCCTGGGCATGCGCGTCAGCCACGGCGCGAGCCACAGCGCCGTCCAAGGCGGTCACGGCCTGACCCCGGTCGAGCGGCGCGATCTGGCCGAGGAATACTTCGGGATCGAGATCCCGAACATCGGCGACTGGATCAAGTTCGTCAAGACCTGTCCGGCGCCGCCGGACCTGGACTGAGCACGACCTCCTCGGGTGGCCTGGGCGCTCGATCGCATGGTCGGGCCCCGGGCCCCCGCGTTGGCGGGTGGATCGCGCGGGGTACCCTTGCCAGGAGATGCCCTCGAGCACGATGGAGGTGAAAATGGCTGCGGTGGAGGCAACCAGCAGGCTGGACGCATCGACCACTGACGAGCTTGCCGAAGCCCTCGCGGGACAGCTCGTTCGCCCCACGGACCCCGAGTACGACGCCGCCCGCGCGATGTGGAACAGCATGATCGATCGCCGGCCGGCCCTGATCGCGCGCTGCACGGGCGTCGCCGATATTCGGGCTGCGATCACCTTCGCCCGGGAGCATCGCCTGCCGGTCAGCGTCAGGGGCGGCGGTCACAGCGTTGCCGGCAGGTCGATCCGCGATGGCGCTCTCCTGATCGATCTCGCGCCGATGCGCTGGGCCCAGGTCGATCCGGAGGCCCGCCGCGTTCGCGTCGGACCGGGCGCGGTCGGAGCGGACCTCGATCGCGAGACGCAGTCGTTCGGGCTCGCGACCACCGGTGGCACCGACTCCACCACCGGCGTCATCGGGCTGACCCTCGGCGGCGGGATGGGATTCCTCGGACGCCGCTACGGGCTGGCCACCGACAACCTGGTGGGGGCCGACGTCATCCTGGCCGACGGTCGGATGGTCCATGCCAGCGAGGCCGAGCACCCCGACCTGTTCTGGGCCCTGCGGGGCGGCGGCGGCGGCCTCGGAGTCGTGGCCGGCATCGAACTGCAGCTGCATCCGATGGGCCCGGAGCTCGCGGTGGCCCAGGTCTTCCTGCCCTATGCCGGGGCGTCCGAGGCGTTGCGCTTCTATCGAGAGTTCACCAGCGAGATGGCTCCCGAGATCGGCTGCTACCTCCTCGCCGTCAACGTGCCGCCGGTGGACCCGTTCCCGCCCGCGTACCACGGCACGACGGCGATCGCCCTGGTGGCGAGCCACTGCGGCGCCGTTGAAGACGGTCTGGCCGCGCTACGTCCGCTGACCGAGGTCGGCGAGCCCATGTTGAGCGTCCTGACGCCGATGCCCTATACGACCCTGCAGCAGAGCTTCGACGCGGCCAATCCGGCGGGCAAGCAATTCTTCTGGAAGTCCGAGTATCTCAAGGGCCTTCCGGACGAGGCCCTCGAGACGTTCGTGGCGCACGCGGATCCGCTCCCGGGCCCGTTCAGCGCTGCCTTCTTCGAGGCGCTGGGCGGGGCCATGGCCGAACGTGACCTGGCCGAGACCGCCTTCCCGCATCGACGCGCGGCCTACAACTTCGCCGCCGGCGCGGGCTGGGAAGATCCGGCGCGCGACGACGAGTCGATCGCCTGGGCGCGCCGGTTCCACGAGGCGATGACGCCGTTCGGAACAGGCGGCGTCTACGCGAACTACGTCGGCCTCGATGATCTCGACCGCCCGACGGCCGTCTTCGGCGAGAACGGCCGGCGGCTGGCGGCGATCAAGGCAACGTACGACCCGGACGCCATCTTCGCGACAGGGTTCGCCGACACCGACTAGGCCGGAGCAGAGCGCCGGGTCTCGCGATCCGCAACCGACCGCCGCCCCCGACAGCCGCGTTGGGACGGTCCAGGTCTCGGTCGCAGCGTCGCCTTCCGCGGCCCTGCGGTTCGAATGGAGGCCCGCCTTGCGTATCGGGATCGTGATCGGCCTGCACGGCAGCCCCGGACGGGCGCCCAGCTGGGTACAGGTCCGCGATCAGGTGCTCCTGGCGGAAGAGGCTGGGTTCGATCTCGCGGTCGTCGAGGACGGGCTCCTCTACCGAGACGACGACGGGGTCGTGGGCTACTGGGAAGCCGTCTCGATCGCCGGAGCGATCTGTGGCGCGACCTCGCGGATCGAGGTGGGTCACTCCGTCATCAATGCGCCGTACCGTTCCGCGGGTCTGATCGCCAAGGTCGCGGAGACACTGGACGAGATCGCCGCGGGTCGATACATCCTGGGAATCGGGCTCGGGAACACCTTCGATTACGACCAGTTCGGCATCCATGCCGACCAGCGCTACTCGCGGTTCGTGGAATCGATGGCGATCATTCACGCGCTGCTCAAGACGGGCCAAGCGGACTTCGATGGCCACTACCAATTCGCGCGCCAGGCCGAGCTCGTTCCGCGCGGCCCTCGGCCGACCGGGCCGCCCATCGTGATCGCGGCCAGGGGACCGAAGATGATGCATCTCGCCGCGAGCTACGCGGACGGCTGGAACTGGTGGAGCGCCGCTCCGCCCGATCTCGGGGAGCTCCGCGCGATCCTCGAAGATCTGGACCGCACGTGTGCGGTCGTCGGCCGCGAGCCGAACACGCTCCGACGCTCAATGGACCTCTACTCGCTCGACCCGTGCTGTGTCTCCTCCGACGCCGGCCAGGCGATCACCGGCAATGCCCGGGAGATCGCCGCGCAGGTCCTGCAGTTGGGTGAGTTGGGCTTCGACGAGATCCGTTGCAACCTCGTCGCGGGCGAAGCCCCCGGCGAACGGCAGCGGGCGATCGAGGCCATGGCGCCCGTGGTCGAAGCCGTGCACGGCGATCGAGCCTGAGGGCTCTGTCCGGCCTTCGGCCGGCCCCTGCCCTCCGAGCAGCCAGCCGCGTCCCCGTCGGTGACGCGGCCGGTCGCGTTCACGTCGCCGCGCGATCGGCCTCCGGCTGGCTGACGTCGACGACCTCGGCTCGGAGGGCGCTGACGAGGTCGCCCGGGGCCAGGTGGAGGTTCACGCCGTGGGCGCCGCCGCCGATCGCCACGACCGGCTGGTCGACGATCGAGGCGTCCGCGATGACCGGCCAGGCCCGGGTCGAACCGAACGGCGTGATCGTGTAGCGGACATAGCCGGTCACGTCCCGCGCCTCGTCGGCGTCGGGCAGGGACAGCCGCGAGACGCCGAGGTGGGACCGGAGCTTCGGCCAGTCGAAGCGCCGCCCGGCCGGGACGAGCACGAACAGGTAGTCGTCGCCACCGCGGCGGACGACGATCGTCCGGAGCAGCGCGGCCAGGGGAACGCCCTGGCGCTCGGCCGCCTCCTCGGCGCTCCGGGCGGGCTCGATGCGGACCTCCCGGTAGGGGATCCCGGCGGCCGCGACGGCGAGGGTCGCCGGCGTCTCACCCGGCGGGGCGGCGGGCACCCGCGGCCGATCCCCGGCCATCAGCCAGGGAAGACCGTGCCGCCGTTCGGCGAGAGGACCTGGCCGACGCCGGCGTCGCCGCCGGGCCCGGCCAGGAAGGCGAGGCTGGCGGCGATCCCTGAACCCGCCCCGGTGACCAGGGCCGCGCGACCGACCAATGAAGGCACGAACTCAGCCTAGCAGGGCGCGTCGAACCCGAGCCCGGTCGCGTCGAACCCGAACCCAATCGCGTCGAACCCGAACCCGGTCGCGTCGGTACTCCCAGTGACTCCCTCCGCCAGGTGGCTCTCCCGTGCCGTCGTTCGCGCCTGCCCTGCACCGCCGCCGAGCGGCGGCCCTCCTCGTCGCCCTGCTCGTCGCCGGCTGCGGAGGCCGTCCCACAGGCACGGCGCCCGCCTCCGGGCCGACGTTCAGCCCGTCACCGGGCGCGAGCGCACCTGGCTCCCTCGGCCCGTCCCCGAGCGGTGCCGAGCCGGTCCCGGGCCTGGCCTCGACGACAACGGCCCTCGATGGGCACGGGCCGCTCGGCATCGACGTCCGGGATGGCGTTGCCTGGATCGCTGCCTTCGACAGCTCGAGCCTCGTCGCGGTCGAGCTCGCGACCCCGGACAGGCAGCGCTCCTTCGATCTCGGTGGCGGGGGCTCGCACGTCCTCGTGACCCCGACCGGCGAGGTGCTCGTGGCCGCCATCGACCGAACCGCGCACGGGACCCTGATCTTCCTCGATCCGGCCACGGGGACGGTGGGTGGGCTGGACGTCGGCCCGCTGGCGGGATTCGGCCTTGGGGATGACGGCCGAGTCTGGACGCTCGGGACTCTCGGCCAGGTCGTCGTCGTCGGCGCCGATCGGACGGGTCCAACCGGCCGGACGTCGATCGACGTGCCCGGCCTCGAGCATCTCGACGCGGTCTTCGCGAGCGGCGCCTTCTGGGCGGCCAGCGACTCCACGCCGGTTCGACGCCTCGAAGGGACGACGCCGGCGGTCACGGCGACCATCGAGACCGGCGGCGGCATTCCCCTCGCCGTCGCCGACGGCCTCGTCTGGGGTGCCCGCGCCGACGAGCTGTGGGCCATCGATCCGGCCACGGACGAGGTCACCCGCCGGGTCTCCCTCGCCGGGCTGATCGAGATCCTCGACCTGGACATCGCCGACGGCCAGGCCTGGATCGCGGCCCGCAAGCCGGGCCGCGTCGGGGTCGTGGTCGGGATCGATCTGGCGACGGGCCGGCCCATCGGTGAGGTGCCTGTCCGCCTGCCCGCCGGCGTCGTGATCGCCCCTGGAGACGTCTGGGTGACCGACTACGAGACGGACGGCCTGGTCGAGATCACGCTTCGACCGGGCCAGGGATGATGTCAGCGTCGGACCGGCGCGTCATTCGAGGGTGCGCCGGCGACGGTCAGGCGATCCTGCGGCCGCCAAGGTAGACGCCGGCGATCCGCTCGGCGAGGGAATCGAACGCGTACGGGTCGCCCTCCACCAGCACGAAGTCGGCGAGCTTGCCCGGCTCGAGAGTCCCCCGCTCGTCGTCGACGCCGAGGAGCTGGGCGGCGCTCCGTGTGGCCGATTCGAGGACGGCGGCGGGCGGCATCCCGAGCTCGGCCATGAGCGCCAGCTCGCGGAGGTTCCGCCCGTGCGGCGTGACCCCGGAGTCGGTGCCCATCGCCAGCCGGACGCCGGCCTCGATCGCACGCCGGACCGCAGCCACGTGGCTGCCCATGACCGCGCGGGCCTTCTCGAGGATCGGCTCCGGGATGGCGGCGCCTGCCGCGGCCGCGTCGAGTACGCCGTGCGGCGCGACGAGGGTCGGCACGAGCCACGTGCCATTCCGGAGCATGAGCTCGATGCCCTCGTCGTCGAGGAAGATGCCGTGCTCGATCGACCGGATCCCGGTGCGCACGGCGTTCTTGATCCCGTCGGCGGCCTGGGCGTGGGCCATGACGAACATCCCCGCCGCGGTCGCCTCCTCGACCAGAACCTCGAGCTCGACCGGGCGGAAGTGGGCGTGGGCCGGGTTGTCCCGAGCCGAGAGAACGCCGCCCGACGTCGCCACCTTGACGACGTCGGCTCCGTTCCGATGGAGCTCGCGGACCTTGCGCCGCATTTCGTCCGGCCCGTCGACGATCTGCGACGGGATGCCGGGGTGCTCGGCCAGGAGCGGGATCGAGGCACCGGAGGGCAGCCAGTCGTCGCCGTGGCCGCCGGTCTGGCTCAGCATCGTCAGGCTGATCTGCATCCGCGGCCCGGAGATGAGGCCGTCCTCGACGGCCTGCTTCATCCCGAGATCGGCGCCGCCCGCGTCCCGGATCGACGTGATCCCGGCGCGGAGGGTGGCCTCGAGGTTCCTGGCCGCGACGTAGAAGTTGTAGCTGAACGGCCGGTTCGCGAGCCGCCAGACGTCGACCGTGTCGAGGACCACGTGGACGTGGCAGTCGAAGAGTCCCGGCAGGATCGTCCGGCCCGTCGCGTCGACGGCCTCGTCGCCGTCGAGGCCCGTCCCGACGTCGACGATCCGGCCGTCCTCGACGGCGACGTCGGCAGGCCGGGGGTCGATGCCGGTCCCGTCGAAGACCGATCCACCCCGATACACGGTCCGGCTCACGTCGCCCTCCCCTGGCGTTCATGGTGACGAATTGGCACGGCCTCGCCGCCAGCGTCGGTCAGACCGACCGCGATGATCGCCGCGTCGACACCAGGATCGCAGTTTCGGGCTCGGGCCGAGGCCGTGTCCCGGGTCGCTCGACGCCGGCTCGTTCGAGGGTCGTTTCGGGGTCCGGATGATCGGGAGCGATGACGGAGACCTCCTGTTGTGATGGCCGGCCCCGCATCATGATCGCCACCTGTCCAGCGTGTCGAGCGTACCTTCCAGCGTCCCGGCCACCGCCGCTCCACGACACCATCCAGGTCCCGCAGTCGTTCTCGATGACCGCGTGGCCCGGTTCAAAGGCACCGAGACGGACAGCCTCGGCCTGGATGGCCGCCTCGAGCGCTGCCGAGGCCGACCTGACGCAGGCACCCGCCACCGTCAGGGCCTTTGCCCCGGTCGGCCGGTTGACGATCAGTCGTCGCTGAGCGCGATCCGGATCCGTTTGTTGATCCGGCCCTTCGACTCGTAGCCGGTGACGCGGATCGAGCCGACCTCAGAGGTGTTGGCGACGTGGGTCCCGCCGTCGGCCTGCAGGTCAAGCCCGACGATCTCGATCGTCCGAATCTGCTCGATTCCGGGCGGCAAGAGATTGACCTTTGTCCGGATGAGGTCCGGGATGGCGAAGGCCTCCTCGCGCGGCAGGACGTTCACGCGGACGTCGCGGGCGCGTGCGAGCTCCTCGTTGACGCTGGCCTCGATCGCGTCGACCAATTCGCCGCTCATCCGTTCGAACTCGAAGTCCATCCGGCCGGCCCCGGGCTCCATGTTGCCGCCCGTGACGAGGGCGCCGTAGTCGCGCCAGACGACGCCGCACAGCGCGTGGAGGGCGGTGTGGGTCCGCATGAGGGCGTGCCGGCGGGTCCAGTCGAGGTCCGCCCGCACGCGGTCGCCGAGCTCCGGCGGGTCTCCATCCGGCTCGAGCTCGTGGACGATCTCGCCGGCCGACTTCCGCGCCGATCGCACCCGCCACGCACGGCCATCGGCGGACCGCAGGAGTGTCCCCGTGTCGGCGGGCTGGCCGCCGCCGCCGGGGTAGAAGACGGTCGAGTCGAGGACGATCAGCGGCAGCTCGCCTGGCTCGCCAGGTTCGACCGCGACGACCCGCGCCTCGACCTCCCGAGCGTAGGCATCCGAGTAGCAGAGCTGGGCGTGCATCGACGGTCAGCGTATCGCGCCGGTAGCCCGATCGCCCAAGAACGGACATTGGGGCCTCGGGACCGGACCAACCGCGCGACAACCGACCGCCTCGAAACTGGGGCTATCCATCCAGTCGACCAGGGACTACGATCCCGCTCGCCGAGGGAACCTCCGATGGAAGGAGCAGGTTCTGTGGCTCGCCGGAAACCGCGTCGTCTCGTTGCCATGGGTGCAGCGCTCTGCGTCGCTCTCGGACTCCTGGCACCGGCAGGCGCCACTGCGATCACGCCGGCGCAGTGCGACCTTCAGGTCAACGACACGCCCAGCAAGCTCTTGCCCTGCATCCAGCAGGACGATCTCTGGAATCACATGGAGGCGTTCCAGGCGATCGCGAATGCCAATCCGGGACCGGACGGCCACCCGTCGCGGAACTCCGGTGAGCCCGGGTACAAGGCGTCGGTGGCCTATGTTGCCGGACTCATGGCGGCTGCCGGCTACGACGTCACGATCCAGACGTACAAGATCTTCTACTACGCCTTCACCGCCATTCCGGTGTTCCGGGAGATCTCTCCGACGGCGCATGAGTACGTGCTCTTCGACGAGTGGAATCCCGGTCGGGCCGTCGGATCGACCACAGCGGATCTCCAGCCGGCCGGCGGGATCATCCTGCCCCCGACTCCGACGCCAAGCTCGGCGAGCGGGTGTACCGCGGGCGACTTCAGCGGCTTCGTCCCTGGGCGGATCGCCCTGATCCAACGCGGCACCTGTACCTTCGGGACGAAGGTCCTCAATGCCCAGGCCGCGGGCGCTTCGGGCGCGATCATCTTCAACGAAGGCAACCCGGACCGGACCGACATCATCAACGGCAGTCTCGTCGATGCGTCCGGAGCGACGATCGTTCCCACGATCCCGGTGTCCTTCACGTCGTTCGCGACCGGCGCGGGTCTCCTCGACGAGTATCAGCAGGCGGTTCAGTCCGAGACCGCGTTGCCTGTCCTGGACCTCAGCATCCAGGCGGTCTTTGACCCGAACGCCGACGACTACAACGTCATCGCCGAGTCGAAGGGCGGTGACAAGAATCATGTCCTGGTCGTCGATGCCCACTTGGACGCGATCTACGGCGCCGGCATGCTCGACAATGCGTCAGGCTCGGCGACGATCCTCGATGTGGCCCAGCAGATGAAGAACGTCAAGCCGCTGAACAAGCTCCGGTTCATCTGGTTCGGCGGCGAGGAGCTCGGCCTGCTCGGATCGAACTACTACGTCAGCACGCTCACCTCGAACGAGCTGAGCCACATCGGTTACGACCTCGACGCCGACGTCATGGCCACGCCGAACTACGACGTCGGGGTTCTCGATCCCGCCGCGCCGGACTTTTTCGGCGGGACCTCCTCGTCGACCTTCCCGAATCGGGTCTACAAGGCATCCGGGATCTCGCGGGATCAGGCGGTCGCGTACTTCGACTCGATCGGGCAGAACCACATCCTCTTCTCGCCCGTGGGGACCGACGCGTTCAGCTTCAATGCGGTCGGCATTCCGGCCGGCGGCCTGCTCACGGGCCAGGATTGCTGCAAGACGCAGGGTGAGGTCGACCTGTTCGGCGGCTCCGTCGGGAACTACGAGGGCAACATCCCGAGCTTCGACGGAGGATGCGTCGACAACCCGTTCGTGTGGTGCGACAACCTGAGCAACAACGATCCCGAAGTCCTCACATTCATGTCGAAGGCGTTTGCCAATTCGGTGGTCCAGATGGCCTTCGATAACAAGCTGATGTCCGCGAGCAACAACGCGGTCTTCAAGCAGAAGTTGCCGAGCAGTTCAGAAGCCACGACCAGGTAGGCGTGGTTCGGAGCGCTGGGCGTCACGGACCCGGCGCTCCGAACAGGCCTCCGGACATCCGTTCGAAACACGGGTCCGACCGCCGGCACTGGGCTCAAAATTTGCCGCCCGTCACGAGCGCCCTGTCTTCGGCGGTCCCATCGCGCGGGGACGTGGCGGGCGCGGGCGTCCGCATCGGGTCAGGGCGAGGAGTCCGCTCGATCTCGCCTGTCGACGCGCCGACCGGACCGTCCAGGTCCGGCCATCCCACGCCACAGTGGTGCCTGAACTGCCGGCGGGCCGCTGTCCCCGGCTGGAAAGACGGTCGAGTCGCTGGCGACGAGGGCCCCGGATCGCGTGCCTCGCCCGGTGACCGCGCCGGCGCCTTCAACGTCGCGAGCGCAGGCGTCGACGTCGCAGACCTGGACGCTCATGGCCCGTACCGCGCGCCAAACGCGGTGCCCGCCGACACCGCATAAGCCGCAGCTAAGCGCCCGTGGCTATCGTCCGGGGCGTCACGGCAGGGTCGGGACGGACCGGATGGGTGGCTTGTGGTGCGGACCGGGCCGCGCGCGGTTGAGCCGATGGTCCTATTGCCGACCAGTACTAAGGCCGGATTGAGGGCACGCCGCTGGGTGCGCAGGATGGGTTTCCCGGTGGACAACCGGTTCGGAATCATCCTCATCCGCCCAGGAGTGCCCAGCATGAAGCTCCGGATCCAGCGGGCCTGGCAGCTCGCACTGGCCATCTCTCCCCTCGCGGCGCTTGCGCTCGTCGAGGCGGCCATGAAGCGCTGGTAGACCTGACACCTCGAAACCTCGCCTGACCCGGCACCCTCCTGCCGGTCAGTCCACTCGCAACGAGACCCGGACCCTCCTCCGGGTCTCGTTTGTTTGTCTCCGGGAGCGACGGCGCTAGCCGCGCGTCGGGATGAGGTCGAGACGGACGGCGACCATCGCCGCCTCGACACGCCCGGACACGCCGAGCTTCGAGAGGATGTTTCCGACGTGGACACCGACCGTCTTCTGGCTGATGAAGAGGCGCTCGCCGATCTCGCGGTTCGTCCGGCCCTGGACGATGAGGCCGAGGACCTCGCGCTCGCGGTTCGAGAGACCGAAGGCGACGTCCGCCCGAGCCTGGGGCGGACCGACAAACGCCTCCGCGATCCGGCCGACCGGGACGGCGACGGCCTCCCGGCGCTTGCCGTCAGTGCCGCGATTCGCGCGGACTCCGTGGCCGTTCGTCGACTGGCCCGCGCCGCGGGCAGGTCCAACCGTCCCGCCCGGCCCGACTCCCGGACCCGTCGCGACGAGGCGTCCGGCGACGGCCTCCATCGCCCCGCCACCTCCGGATTCCGGAGCCGCCTCTTCCGGGGCCGCCGGGAGGGTGATGAGGGCGCGCCGCGCGAGCTCCTCGAGCTCGCGGATCAGCGGGCCGGCTCCGAGCTCGCGGCCGATCCGGACCGCCTCGAGGAGCGGCCCTCTCGCGGCCGCCCGCCCCTCGCGCGCGTCGCGGGCGGGAAGGAGGGCCTCGGCCTGGCGCCACCGGGCGCGGGCGACCTGGTACGGGTCGCCCACGGCCGCCCAGGCCCGGGCGATCGAGTCCCAGGCGACGGCGGAGTCGCGGCCGTCGAGCCGGGCCGCGTACGCTCGGGCGGTGGCCAGCTGGGCCTCGGCCTCGCCACGACTGGCCGCGTCCGAGGGCACGCCGCTCGAGCGGAGGATCCGCTCAGCCTCGGCGAGCGTCCGTGCGGCGCGCTCGCGCGCCGCGGCGAGCTCCGGCAGGGCCCGGCGGTCGTGGGCATCGGCGACGATCGATGCCTGGACCTCGAGATAGGTCGCCGCCATTCGAGCTGCCAGGACCCAGTCCTCGGAGTCACGGACCATGCTCCAGCCGAGCTCGGCAGCCCGGCCGGCATCGCCGAGATCGCCGCGCCACAAGGCGAAGGACGCGGCCGCCCGGCTGGCGGGCACGACCGACTGCGGGTCGGGAGCGTTCCGAAGCTCCAGCAGCCGCCGCCCGAGCAGGCGGGCGGCCTGCTCCCCGGAGGCCGACTCGACTTCCAGCATCGCCGAGGTCACCGCCGCGTCGGCGAAGGCGTCGGCCGCGGGGCTCCACTCGAGCGCCTTGCGGATGGCCTCCCGAGCTTCCGTCCAGCGGCCGGTCAGGAAGAGCGCCTCGGCGACGTTGCCACGGAGGGCGTTCCCGTAGACCGCCTCGACGCCATCCCGGCGAGCCCGCTCGATCGCCTCCATGGTCAGCGCGATCGCCTCGTCGCCGCGATGGAGCAGCGTCAGGGCGGTCGTCAGGTTCAAGGTGGCCCGGAACCAGTCGTCGGCGTCACCGACCTCGGCGGCGATCGCCCGAGCCCGCTCGAGGAGCGCGATCGCCGCAGCCGGTGCCGCGCTCCAGGCGCGCGCGATCCCGAGCGTGCAGGTGGCGTGGCCCTCGGCCGCGCGCGCCTCGGCACCCACGGTCGTGGCGATCGCGATCGCCTGGCTCGCGACCGTCTCGGCCTCGGCGAACTGGCCGAGGAGCATGAGCGTCTGGGCCAACGAACCGAGGACGGTGGCGCGCAGGACGCTGGGACCGGGTGGAGCCAGCGACGCCGCGCGGCGGTGCTCGGCGAGCGCCCGATCGTGATCGCCGAGCAGTCGTGCGACCCGGCCGAGACGGTCATGCAAACCGGCCAGCCGGGCTCTGTCCTCGCGCTGACCGAAGCGGGCCGCCGCCGATTCCAGGTAGGCAAGGGCGCGATCCGGTCGGCCGGCCGCGAGGGCGACGTCGGCGGTCTCGAGGAGGAGGAGCGCGGTGATCGCCCGATCCCCGATCTCGGCGGCCCCGAGCTCCATCGCCAGCTCGAGGTCTGCCAGCTGGTCGGCGGCGGCACCCCGTCTGGCGGCCTCCCCGGCTGTTTCGAGGAAGGCGTCGCGGGCGGCCGCCGTTTCGTGCGCGGCCAGCCAATGCCGCGCCCGCGTCGCGGGCCGGCCGCGGGTCCCGGCCGCGAAGGCGACGTGGTGGTGGCGGCGCTGCATCGGCAGGAGGTCGGCGGCGATCGCCCGCGCGATGAGCTCGTGCCGGACCTCGACCGCGCCGTCGCTGTACTCGATGACAAAGCCCGCCTCGATCCCCTCGTCGAGCCCTGCCCGGAGGTCGGCGTCGAGCCCGCGCGCGGCGCGCCGCGGACGGCCGGTGGATCGCGGCGGCAGGCCGACGGCATCGGTCTCGAACGACGTCGCGACGAGCTGGAGGTCGGCCCGCTGCAGCGGCTCTTCGGCCAGCGCGAGGAGCCGCAGCGCCCGGCGGCATTCGGGGCTCCGGAGTCCCAGGCGGGCGGCGACGAGCTCGTCGAGCGACGTTCCGAGCGAGACACCCGACAGCTCGCGCCGGGCGGCGAGGACCTCCTCTGCAAGGAGCGGGTTGCCGCCCGATCGCTCCGCGGCCAGGAGCAGCAGCGATGCCGTCGGCCGCTCACCCTCGATCCCCGCGATCAGGTCGGCCAGCTCGTCCCGGCGGAGCGGTCCGAGCTCGAGTCGATCCGGCGGCTCGGCAGAGTCGGAGATCGCGGCGATGTCGGCCAGGAGCGGGTCCCCGCGGATCAGGCGGTCGGTGCCGTATGTGGCGAGGATGCAGAGGCGCGACGGCCGGGAGACCCGGGCCAGGAAGACGGCCAGCGCGCGTGTCGCGGCATCGGCTACGTGGAGGTCCTCCAGGGCGAGGAGGACCGGCCGCTGCTCGCCGGCTCGTTCCAGCATCCCGAGGACGGCCTCGGCGAGCCAGGCCGCGCGGCGGTCGGGACCAACGCGCAGCGGCCGCTCGGGTGCTCCGTGCACGGTCGGGGCGATCTCCGGCAGGAGGGCCGAGAGCGGTTCGGCGCCCGGGCCCAGCAGGCGCCAGCGCTCAGGCTCCGGGAGGTTGGCGAGGTACGGCCGCAGGCCATCGATCACCGGCGCATACGGCTCCCGGGCCCGGCCGGCGACCGCCCGCCAGCGGAGAATCGTGAACGGTTCGACGAGGCGGCCGACGCGCCGGATGCTCTCGTCGACGAGCCGGCTGACGCCGGTGCCGCCCGGCCCGGAGAGCAGGACGCGATGGCTGTGCCCGTCGGCGGCGGCCTCGAGCGCGACCGCGATCCGGGCAATCTCCCGCTCTCGGCCGACGAACCGCTCGCTGCGCAGCGCCGCCGCCATGTTCGCCATCGTGCCACACGATGCGAGCGCAGATCCGGGAATCCGTGCCCGCCGGCGCAGCACCCGTCGACCGGACGCACCGCGATCGCCGGTCGCGTAGGCTGCGGGCGTGAGCGAAGCTCGACGTGCCCCGCACCCGAGGAACCAGCTCAACGAGCTGACCGGCGAGGAGTGGCTCTACTTCACCAAGTCCCTCTGGACGACGGCCTACCCGTCGGAGCTCGGTCACGACGCCCGCCGGGCCCACGGGGCGAACAAGCCGCCACGGCTCATGGCCCGCCTCATCGAGTTCTTCACCAAGCCAGGCGAGCTCGTCCTCGACCCGTTTGCGGGGGTCGGCGGGACGCTTCTCGGGGCGGCCGTCGCCCGAGGGCCCCGGCGCGCCATCGGCTTCGAGCTGTCACGGCGTTGGGCCGAGATCTACGCCGAGGTCGTGGCCGCCGCCGCGGCCGCGGACGATTTGCCGGGGCTGCAGCTGGCGGACCTGGGAACCCAGGATCCTGGCGGGCCGCGGGGGTTCGACCCCTCCGGCTGTGAGCTCCGGGTCGGCGATGCCCGGCAGCTCCTGCGGGAGCTGCCGGCGGCGAGCGTCGACTTCGTCGCCACGGATCCGCCCTACAACGTCCAGCTGCCGATGACGATGTCCGGCGGGACGCTGGCCACGGCCTTCGCCAACCGTCGCACCGATTACGCGATGGTGACCGACGACCCGGCCGACCTCGCCAACGCCGCGAGCTACCCGGCCTTCCTCGACGCGATGACCGATGTCCTCGCCCAGGTCCGTCGGGTCCTCGTCCCCGGCCGATATGCGGCGCTGATCGTGCGGGATGCCTACCAGGACGGCCGGTACGTCTTCACCGGGGCGGATCTCGCGGCCCGCGGCGCGTCGGTCGGGCTGGTGCCCAAGGGCGACGTCATCTGGTACCAGGCAGGGACGCGGTTGCGGCCCTACGGCTACCCGAACGTCTTCGTCCCGAACATCGCCCACCAGCACATCCTGGTGCTGCGGCGAGAGGACGATCGGCGCCGGAACGGGTCCAAGTCCGGCTGAACGGAGTCCGGCCGATCGGAGTCTTGCCGCGTCCGGCCCGCGGGCCGAGGGGACCGGCTAGCGGAGACCCCTCGCCTCGAGCATCGCGGCGAGGGCGTTCTCGGCCTCGGGCTCGGGCTCGCGGTCGGAGGAACGGGACCCGAGGTGATGCTGCGGCTGGACGACGTCGCCGAGGGTTGTCCGGTGGATCCAACCCTGCCGCCCGTCGGGCGAGAGGACGTGGACGTAGGAGCCGGATCGCTGCTCGATCTGGACCTCGTCGCCGGCGACCAGCTCACCGATCCGCGAGGCGAGGATCTCGTCAGGCCGGTCGAGGAGCGGGATCACCGCATATCGGATCGACCGCCGTTCTCCGCCGCCGCCGGCCATGTCGCTGGCGCCCGCAAAGGTCAGACGTGGTCGCTCGGGTCCGGGCGACCGGATCGGGTCGGTCTTGCGGGCTTCGAGGAGCGAGGGCCGGCGCCAGCGCGGCATCATGGCCTCGGGGTCGAAGGGCGCGACCGCGACGGCACCCATGCCGATCCCGGCGGCGGCCGACGCACCGAGCACGGCGTCCGGCGCCGGCGGCTCGCCGTCCCGGCGCCGCTTGTTGAAGAGCATGAACGCCATCCAGGTCGTGACGAGCATGCTGGGGCCCACGACCGCCGGCAGCGTCGGCAGGTGACCCGGCCCGACCAGGCCGAGGGCGGCGATGCCGCCGTCGAGGGAGGCCCGGAGCCAACCGGCGGGATCGCCCGGCGACCCGTGGGCATCGGCGGAGCCACCGTCTCCGGAGGTCGCGCCGGCCGCCTGGCCGCCATTGGCGGCATCACCGCTCGCAGCGCCACCGTTCGTACCGCCACCGTTCGTGTCGCCCGCCGACGAGGCGCTTCCGCCCGAGCTCGATCCCGTGGCGGCGCCGCCCCCTCCGGTCCCCGTCGGGTCGACGCTGGCGGTGCCGGGGGCCGCGCCATCGACGGCGCCCGCTGGGTTGGCGTCGGGACCGCCGGTTCGCCCGCCCCAGCGATCGTTCTCGGCACCGCTGGTCGTGCCCGTCGCGCTCGTGTCCGTGCCGCCGGCACGCCCGCCCCAGCGGTCGTTCTCAGCGTCGCCCGAACCGCTGCCGGCAGGGCTGGTTCCTGTTCCGCCCGAGCCGTCCGCGGAACCCGCACCGGTGCCTGGGGCGCCACTCGATCCACCGGTGCCATCGCTTGAGCCGCCGCTCGAGCCGCTCGAGCCGCTCGAGCCGGAACCCCCCGTGCCGCCGGCCGGCGTCGGCGTGGGCGTCGGGGTGGGCGTCGGGATGGGCGTCGGGATGGGCGTCGGAGTCGGTGCGGGCGTCGGTGCGGGCGTCGGTGCGGGCGTCGGCGGCGCGGGGGCCTGGGCGATGGCGACCGTGCCTCCCGCGAGCTCATCGACGAACTTCTCTGCGTCTCGGGCTTCGAAGAGGACATCGTGCGTGCCGGCCGGGAGCGCCGTCGTCACGGTGAAGACAACGCCGGCCTTCCAGTCGGTCCCGGCTCCGGACATCGGGTAGGTCTGACCTGCGACCGCGACCCGGACGTAGTCGGGCGCCTCGTCGTGGGAGTTTCGATACGTGATCGTGAACGAGACCGGCGTCGCCGTGTTCGCAGTCCGCGGGTTCACGTCGGGGTAGAGGAGCTTCGTCGGGCCGGGGGGCGGGGCCCCGGGCGCACCGAGCGCCGGGAGGCAGAGGGCGAACAGCAGCAGCACCGCGCCCATGGCGGATGCAAGGAGCTCGCGGGGCCGTCGGGCCGGCCGGCGATCTCGAACGAACGTCACGCGAATACCTCGGCACGGGCGCCCTTCGCCCGCCTCCAAGGGAGGATCGTTGCCGACGGGGCTGCCTTTCAATGGTACGGGCGTCCCGCTCGACCCCGGACCTGCGCCGCCGCCGGGGCGTCCGGCCGGGGCCGTGGTTCGCTCCGGTGCGGTCCGGTCCAGTCGCTGGTCCCCTCGGCCGGCCGGACCCACCCGAACGGGCCATTCCCTCGGCCGCGGGGGTGCGGCAAGATCTCGCGTATGCAGGTGATCGCCTCGGAGCGTTCCGCCGCCGGTCTCCCCAGCCGGGCGGAGGTCGTCCGCGCGCTGATCGTCGGCGGCATCCTCGTCGCGGGCGCGAGCGTCCTGGCCTATCTCGTCTTCGCGACCCAGTTCCTCGGGCAGTTCACGCCCTCGGGCCGGGCGACCACGACGCAGCTGATGAGCGGCGTCCTCGCCTGGACCTTCGCCCTGACCGCCCCAGCCGGCTTCGGGCTCGTCGGCATCGTCCGCGTCGGCTCGGCGGTGGAGCTGCTGTCCGCTCGCCGCCGGCCGCCAACCCCGGCCGTTCGGGTCGCTCGAGCAGTCGGCGACGACCATGCCGTGGCGACGCGCGTCCGCCTCCCGGACGGCAGCCGGGTGATCCCCGAGCTGATCATTGGGCCGTTCGGGGCCGCCGTCATCGAGGAGCTGCCGCCGCCGGGCGCCGTCGTGTCGCGCGGTCCGCGGAGCTGGGAGGTTCGGCTCGCCGACGGGAAGGTCCATCTCATCGACCAGCCCCTGGAGCGAGCGACGCGCGACGCCGAGCGCGTCCGGGTCTGGTTCGCCTCCGACGACTCGGATCACGTGGTCAAGGTCTATGCGGCCGTCGTCGGCAGCGACCCGACCGTCACCCGGATTCCGAACTGCGCCTACATCACGCCCGAGCAGGTCGCGCCCTGGCTGGCGGCGCTTCCGCCGCAGCGCTCGTTCGACGCCGACCGACGAGAGCGCATCATCGGCCTCGTTCGCGCAACGATCTGACCGCTGGGGCCGCGTGCCCGCAGGCCGCGCGCCCTCGGGCGGCAGGCCTGACGGAACCTACCTCGCCCGATCGGGTTGGTAGGGGAGCCTGGACTCGAACCAGGGACCGGCCGTGTATAAGACGGCTGCTCTAACCAGCTGAGCTACTCCCCCGCCACGATCGTACACTGCGCGGCCGCCCATCCAGGGCTCGCAGGATTCGGCACGCGGTTGGAGGCGCGGCCCCGGCGCCGGCCTCCGCCGGTCAATTTCAGGGACGCGGGCGTCGGAGGCGTTTGGCGACGGCGCGGATGGAGATGGGTCGCCGACGCCTCGGCGGGTCCGGCGGCGGCGCGGTCGCCACCAGTCCGGGTCGGGTCGCGGGCACCCGCCCGCCGGTGTCGTCCAGGGTCGCGAGGATCTCCATGTCGTCTTCCGTCATCTGGGCGACGAGCGGCAGGTCGTCCGGATCGACCGGGCGCGGCGTGTGCGCCACGGCGACCGCGGGGCGCGCGTAGGCCGGCCCGCCGTACAGCTTCGGCAAGGCGTACTGCGGGAACTCGTCCATCGACACGAGCCTGGTCTCCCACCCCGCCGCGGTCACCCGGTCCGCGGATCCAGGCCACGATAGCGCCTGTCCGCCGCGTTGCCAACCGATCTGGAGCCTTCGGGACAGGACGACGGTGCTCGGGGGAACCGCGCCTTCGGCCGGGCTCAGGCCAGGAGGGGCTTGATGACCTGGCTGACGACCACGAGCACGAGGTAGGCGATCGGCGCCGCGGCCAGGAGGCCGAGAGCGGCGCTCCAGCCGGTCCGGGACGACCGGGCCCGGGAGCCACGGGGAGCGGGGACGATGAGGTACGTGATCAGGCTGCCGAGGCCCATCACGAGGGCGACGTCGGCGGCGACGAACGCCGCCCTGAGATCGCCCCCGGGTAGCTCCGCACCCCTCGTCAGGGCGACGTCGTAGGCGAGGTAGGCGATGCCGAGCACGACTGCCACGACGAGGCTGGCGAGGACGGCTCGGACGACAGGCCTGGGCGCGTTCCGGAACTGCCGCCAACGGACCGCCCACCCCGAGCGCCGCGGCGGACGAGGGGTCATTGCTCGCCGAGGATCGCGAGGGTCCGCCGCGGCGGCAACGCCTCCGGGCTGTGGGCGGCCAGCAGCGCCACTGCGCCGACGAACCGATCGATCTCGTCGCTGGTGTTGAAGAAGCCGACGCTGATCCGCAGGGCGTCGAGGAGCGGGATCGTCCGGGCGATGGCGAAGACCCGTGCGCCGAGCTCCTCGAGGGCCGCCTCCGGCGCCCAGCCTCGGATCCGGAAGGCGACGAGCGTCGCCATCCGGTGGCGGGGAGTCAGGACATCGACCCCCTCGATCGCCGCCAGCGCGTCCGCCGCGTGGCGGGCCGTCTCCGGGCCTCGGCGGTGGATGTACTCGAGGCCGACGAACATCGACAGCCAGCCGACCGCGCGGGCCATGCCCACGACCGAGGGCCGGTGATAGCCGGCGCTCTCGTAGCGGCGGGCGTCGGGGTGCCAGTCGCCGCCTCCCCGCGAGTCGTAGGCGGCGAAGGCGAAGTGGCCGGCCAGTGAGGGTCGGATGCGGTCCATCGCGCCGGCGGCGATCCACAGCGCGCCCATCCCCTCGGGCCCCAGGAGCCACTTCTGAGCCGGGACCGCGTAGGCATCCGCACCGAGCGCGCCGACGTCGACGGGGATGGCGCCGGCGGCCTGCGCTCCGTCGACGACGAGGAGCGCACCGCGCTCGTGGGCGAGCTCGGCGATCCTGGCGATCGGCATGACCGCGCCCGTCGACCACAGGACGTGGGAGACCGAGACGAGGCGAGTCCCGGCTCGCACCGCGCGATCGAACGCGGCCATCGTCCGCTCCTCGTCGGAGCCGTCCCCGACATCGGCGAAGGCGAGCTCGACGCCGATGCGATCCCGGAGCGCGTAGAGCGGCCCGAGGAGCCCCGCATGCTCCTGGGTCGTCGTGACGGCGCGGTCGCCGGTCCGCCAGTCCAGGCCCCAGGTGGCCAGGTTCAGCCCCTCGGTCGTGGCGTGGGTCAAGGCGATCTCGTCGAGATCCGCGCCGAGCACCGCCGCGACCCCGGCCCGGGCCTCGGCCATCCGCTCGAGGAGGTCTTCGTAGTCGTCCATGTGGGCGCGCCCGATGTCGCGCTCGTACGCCTCGCGCTCGGCCATCGCCGCCGCGACCTCGGCCGGCAGCGGTCCGACGGAGCCGGTGTTGAAGTGGATCCCGGACGACAGCGCGGGAAGCGCCGCTCGGATCGCGGCGAGCTTGTCCGCATCCGGCATGAAGGGCGAGACCACGGCCGTATCATACCGGCGATGCCCCGCCTTCCCGATCGGAGAATTGATCCGTGAGCGCGTTTGCGCGGCCGGAGCTGGTAGCCAGTCCGGAGTGGCTCGCCGATCAGCTGGGGCGCCACGACCTCCGGATCCTCGACGTCCGCTGGCGACCCGACGGCACCGGGCCGGCCACGTTCGCGGCCGGGCACATCCCCGGCGCGGCCCACGTCGACTGGCGCGAGGACCTCATCGAACCGGACAGCTCGGAGGCCGGCCCGGGGCTCCGGCTGGCAGGTCCCAACCGGGTCGCGGCGGCGATGTCGAAGGCCGGAATTGGCGACGGGACGAGCCTCGTGATCTACGACGATTCCCTCGGCCTGTACGCGGCGCGGGCCTGGTGGAGCCTCCGCGCCTACGGCTTCGAATCCGCTCGCATCCTCGACGGCGGCCTGCCCGCCTGGATCGCCGAGGGCCGGCCCCTCTCGAACGCCAGCTACCCGCCGGCGGCGGCCGTCTTCACGCCCCGGGCGAACCCGCGGCTCCGACTGACCACGGCCGACGTCCGGTCGCTTCTCGGCTCGCCGGACGTCCTCCTCGTCGACGCCCGTGCCGCCGCCGAGTATCGAGGCCTGGAGGGCAATGCCAGGCGACTCGGTCACATCCCCGGGGCCCTCAACGTGGCGGTCGGGACGATGCACGTGCCGGGCAGCCAGCACCTCCGCGACGGCGCCGAGATCCGGGAGGTCCTGCTGAAGGCCAACGTCATCCGCGGCCGCCGGATCGTGACCTACGACGGGGCCGGCGTCGCGGCCGCGCGGCTGGCCTTCATCCTGAGCCTGGTCGGCTACGACGACGTCGCCGTCTACGACGGTGGCTGGTCCGAGTGGGGCGACCGGCTCGACCTGCCCGTCGACCGCTGACGGTCGCCGGCGAAGGTCAGGCCTCGCCCGAAGCTTCGCCGGTCGAGCCTCCGTCGCGGCCGGTCCCGAAGGCACTCGAGCCGGCGTCGCCGACTCCGGTCGCGCTCCCGATCTCGTAGGGCGACAGGATCTGGGCCCGGGAATGGTTCACGGCGACCATCGTCGCCTGTTGCGGCGCCTCGCCGGCGACGTCGGATCCGTAGGTCGCGTCGGTCACGGGGATGAAGCGCCCGGTGAGCTCCTTGAGGGCATCCCGCAGCTCGCGCTCGGGAAGGAGGTGGATCCGACCCACGATCTCGAACGGGGGGATGCTGATGAGCGCCGGCTCCGAGACCTTCGGGGTTCGAAGCTCCGGGACCGCTTCGACCGTCGTGCTGGCCACGGCGAAGAGGACCGCGCCGAGGTTCACCTGGGCGAACGGCGCCCGGCGGGAGATGTGGCGCTGGCCAAACCGCTCGAACACGGCATCGGCGAGGACGAGGAAGTCCTCGTCGGCGAGGTTGAGCATGTCGGAAAGGCGCCGCTGGCGCGTCCCGATGGAGCCGCGAACGAAGTAGGCGTCCGTGTAGAGGGTGATCCCGACCTGCGCTTCATCGCCGACCCAGTCGCCAAACATGGATGCCAGTCTAGCCGTCAGCCTCGCGCCCGATGACCCGCTCCCGGCAGTTGGGGCGCCTCGGTGTCGACCGTGCGCACCGCGGCGTTGCGGGCGCCCGCGGTGACCAGGCGCTCGGCCGCCGGTTGGAGCTCCTCGAACAGGCGGGTGACGGTCCCGAGCGTGTCCGCCTCGCCCGCGGACTTGTCCGGCCGGAGCCGGGCGATCCGCGGGAAGCGCAACGCGTAGCCCGATCGGTGGCGAGCCGAGCGGAGGATGACGTCGAAGGCGACCTCGACGACGACGGTGGGCTCGACGACCCGATAGCGACCGTGCCGGCTGACGGTGTGGGCCTCGAACCAGCGGGTCATCTCCGCGATCTCGGCGTCAGTCAGGCCGCTGTAGGCCTTGCCGATCGTGAGCAGCCGGTCGTTCCCTTCGTCGCGGACCGCGAACGTGTAGTCGGACAGGACACCATGGCGCTTGCCGTGGCCGACCTCGACGCCGACGACGACGCAGTCGAGGGTGGCGAGGGCCTTCTTCATCTTCAGCCAGCCGTAGCCGCGACGGCCGGGCGAGTAGGCGCTCTGTGGATCCTTGACCATGAGGCCCTCGTTGCGGCGGGCGCGGGCCTCGAGGAAGCTCGCCTCGAGCGCATCCCCGGAGGCGGCGCTCGTCAGGTGCGACAGGGCGAACGGGCCACCGCCGTCGGCGAGCGGCAGGGCCAGGGCCTCGAGCTGCCGGCGCCGCTCCTCGAGGCGGAGGTCCAGGGTCGGCTGGACCGGTGCGCCGCTGCCGGGTCCGACGCCGAGGACGTCGAAGGCGACGAAGACGACCGGCACCTCGGCGAGAAGCGCGGCGGACGGTGTCTTCCGCCCAAGGCGGGTCTGGAGCGAGACGAACGGCAGAACCACTCCCTCTCGAAACCCGAGGAGCTCGCCGTCGAGGATGCCGTCCCAGGGCAGGGATCGCGCCGGCTCGACAACCTCCGGATAGCCGGTCGTGATGTCGTGCAGATCTCTGGAGTAGAGGCGGACGTCCGGGCCCTGCTTGTGGAGCTGCGCCCGGATCCCATCGTACTTGTCCTCCACCCAGACCAGCGGGCCCAGCCGCCGGACGATCTCGGCCGCGTCCTCGGCCGGCGAGGCGAGCATGAACTTGAGGGGATGGAACAGGGTCAGCTCCGCGGTCCCCAGGGCACCGGCCCGGGCCAGGGCCGCCGTCCGGCCGATGTCGCCGGTCAGCATTCCGGCCCGCTTGACGTCGTCGAGGGGCCGGTCGAATGCCTTCGCCAGGGCGGCCTCGACGAGGCCCTCACGGAGCCCGATCCGGAGGTCGCCCGAAAGGACCTTGACGATGCCCTTGGCGGTCGCCGGCGCGGACCGGG
The DNA here is from genome assembly GCA_963719145.1 of uncultured Chloroflexia bacterium. Lineage (GTDB taxonomy): Bacteria > Chloroflexota > Limnocylindria > Limnocylindrales > CSP1-4 > UBA5189. The sequence goes on along the minus strand of CAVRAX010000001.1, from coordinate 543,183 downwards.
CGATGAGGTCGCTGAAGATGGCGGCCTTCGCCGCCGGGCCCGAGGCCGCCTCGATCGCGGCGAAGGCACCGGCCACCTCGGCGAGACTCGGCGAGGCCGCCGGGTCCGGGGCGTGGCTCGCCCGGGCCAGGACGTCCTCGACCGCGAGGCCGAGATCGGAGAAGCGATCGTACGCGTCGCCGAGGGCGTGGCGGTCCAGGCCCGAGACCGCCCCGACGGCCCCCGCCATCGTCGCCCAGCCGAGGCCGGTCGCGCGCTGATCCGTCTCCGGGAAGGCCCGCCCGGTCAGGAAGACCGCGGCCGTCGGCAGGTCTTCTGGATCGAGGGATCGGAAATACTCGGCGAGGAGCGACGTCTTCTCCGAGGTCCGCGTGGTCGCGGCGACGCGCTCGGCCACCTCGCTCCAGCGGCGCATGGCGGCGATGGTATACCGTGCCCCCGTGGCTGGCCGGTCCTGGTTCCCCGCATCGCTCGAGGGCCGCTCGGTCGTGCTCCGGCGCCACGTCTCCGAGAACCTGGCGGCGTTCCGGCGCTGGTACCGCGACGCCGAGGTCGCCCGCCTCGCTCGCTACCAGGACGGCCCGATGGCGATCGACGAGATCGACCGGTTCTTTCAGGCGCGAGCCATGGGCACCGAGACACTGACGTTGGCCATCCACGTCCGGGCCACGGACAGGCTCATCGGGACCTGCGCGTTCAGCCAGCTCGACGCCGACAACGGCTCGGCGCTCTACCACATCACGATCGGCGAGAAGGACGCCTGGGGCCAGGGGTACGGCACCGAGGCGACGCGCCTCATGGTCGACTACGCCTTCGGGTCGCTCGGCCTGCACCGCGTGTCGCTGGCCGTGTTCGAGTTCAACGAGCGGGCGATCCGGTCCTACGCGACCTGCGGCTTCGAGGTCGAGGGTCGCGCCCGCGAAGCCATCTGGCGCGACGGGCGCTGGTGGGATGAGCTGTCGATGAGCGTCCTCGAGCCGCAGTGGCGACGGCGCCGGCCGGCCGCAAGGCGGGCGGAGCCCGGCGCAGATCCGGGGGCAGACCGGGCCCGCGTGACCGCATCGGCCGATCGATCGGGCAGTCGAGCGGACGGTGGAGGCGCCCCGGCGCGGAGGATCGCCGCCCGTCTCCTGGGCCGCTGACCATGGCCTCGGTCGGGCCGGCGGCCGAGACGGCCCGAGCCGCCTTCAGGGAGCGGATGGAGGCCAAGGGCCACGTCGTGGACAATGCCCGCGAAGCGCTCGCCGGCCTCGACGCCGCGTTTGCCGCCGCAACGCTGCAGCGGACGGCGCGCCTCGATCAGATGCTCTCCGACCTCGCGGTCGCCCTCGAGCAGGACGAGGGCCAGAAGCTCGGCGGCAAGAGCGCCGAGGCCGCCCGGTTCATCCTGCGGGCCATCTCGCGAGAGCTCGACAGCGCCTGATCGGGGCTTGACTCTCGACCTGCCCGAGGGTCCACGATGGCGGCGATGAACGACTCGACCGACGAGCTCTTGCCGATCGGACGGTTCGCGCGCCTCGCCGGGCTGTCGATCGGGGCGCTCCGCCACTACGACGAGCTCGACCTGCTGCGGCCGGCCGAGGTCGACCGGTCGACCGGCTACCGGCGCTATCGCCGCGACCAGCTCGAGGTGGCCCAGGCGATCCGCCGGCTCCGGGACCTCGAAGTCCCGATCGACGAGATCCGATCGGTCCTGGCCGCCGACGATCCCGGCGAGCAGCGCCGCCAGCTGGCCCACCACCGAACCCGGATCGAGGCCCGGACCAATCGCCTCCATCTCGTCATGCATGTCCTCAACCAGATCAGCACCGGAAAGGAGCGCCTCGTGCCCGACCAGACCGCCGAACCGGGCGACATCGACGCCGCGACCCACCGCCGCCTCGGCGTCGATCTCTTCAACCGCACCTGGACCCTCATCGAGAAAGCCGATCGAACCCCGGCCGAGACCGACGAGATGATCCACGGCGCCCACGCCTCCCGCTACCACTGGTCGAAGGCCGGGACGACCGTCAACCTCGGCCGGGGCGAGTGGCAATGCTCGCGGGTCTACGCAACCCTCGGCCGAGGCGAGCCGGCGGTCTGGCACGCCCGCCGCTGCGTCGAGTACGCGGAAGCTGCGGCCGCGGCCGGGGAGGCCGAGACGTGGGATGTGCCGTCGTCGTACGAGGCGATGGCCCGGGCTCTCGCCGTCGCCGGCGAGCGGCCCGCCGCCGAGGAGTGGCGGGCCCGGGCCAGGGCCGCGCTGGCCGCGATCGACGACCCCGAGGATCGACAGCTGATCGAGCAGGACCTGGCCACGCTTCCGCTCTAGCTCCGCAACGCCATCGAATATCGAAGCGCCGGCCCCGAGGATCGGGGCCGGCGCTCTCATGTCTGTCTCGTCGGCCGTTGACGCGAGGCGGTTCCGGGGCGCACCGCACGGTCCTCGGCGATACTGGGTCGAGCCCAGCCCAGCCCAGCCGGAGGGGACGCCGCGATGACCGACTTCCGTTTCGGAATCATGCTCGCCCCGCAGGCCTCGACCTGGCCGGAGATGCTCGAGGCCGCCCGTCGGATCGACCGCCTCGGCTACGACCACCTCTGGACCTGGGATCATCTCCACGCCATCCTCGGCGACCCCGAGCAGCCGATCTTCGAGGGCTACACCGTCCTCGGTGCCTGGGCGACCGCCACGGAACGGGTCGGGCTGGGCCTGCTCGTCGGCGCCAACACCTTCCGGAACCCGGGTGTCGTGGCGAAGGCCATCGCGACGCTCGACCACGCCAGCAGTGGCCGGGCGATCGCCGGGCTCGGGGCGGCCTGGTTCGAGCACGAGCACGAGGCCCACGGGCTCGAGTTCGGGGCCAGCGTCGGCGCCCGCCTCGACTGGCTCGACGAGGCCGCCTGGGCGATCCGGACCCTCCTCGACGGCGGCGGCGTCACCTCGCCGGCGGACGGACACTATGCCTTCCGCTCGCTCGCCCACCAGCCGCGCCCGATCCAGGCCCGCCTCCCGATCATGATCGGCGGGGGCGGCGAGAAGAAGACCCTCCGGACCGTGGCCCGGGTGGCCGATTACTGGAACGTGGCGGCGTCGCCCGAGGACCTCGCCCGCAAGAACGGGATCCTTGACGAGCACTGTGCCGCCGTCGGCCGTGCCCCCGGCGCAATCACCCGGACATCGAGCGCGTGGATCGTGATCCGCGACTCGCAGGCGGAAGCCGAGCGGGCCTGGGCCGCGCAGATGGCCCGCAACCACAACGACCTCATGGACGACGAGCGCTATCGGCTCTTCTTCGGCCCGCCGGCGCTCATCGCCGAGAGGCTCCTCGAGCACGTCGCGGCGGGCTTCGAGTCGACGATCGTCGAGATGGCGACCCCCTACGACGTCGAGACGATCGAGCGCCTCATCGGCGAGGTCAAGCCCATCGTCGACCGCGGCTAGGCTCGATCGACGATGACGACCGCGGGGACGTCACCCGGCCGGCGCGCCGCGACGGTCGTCTTCGACCACGTCACGAAGCGATACCCGGGCAGCGCGGCCGACCAATCGGCCGCGGTCGAAGACCTCAGCTTCGCGGTGCCGGCGGGCAAGATCTGCGTCCTCGTGGGGCCGTCCGGCTGCGGCAAGACGACGAGCCTCAAGATGGTGAATCGGCTCATCGAGCCGACCAATGGCCGGATCCTCATCGATGGTGCCGACGCCGCGGCCCGCGACGTCACCGAGCTGCGCCGCTCCATCGGCTATGTCATCCAGCAGGTCGGCCTCTTTCCCCACCAGACGATCGAGGAGAACGTCGCCACGGTGCCCCGCTTGCTCGGTTGGCCCGAGGCCCGGCGGCGAGAGCGGAGCGAGGTGCTCCTCGGCCTCGTCGGCCTGGAGCCGGCGACGTACCGCGACCGGTACCCCGCCCAGCTGTCGGGCGGAGAGCGCCAGCGGGTGGGCGTGGCACGGGCGCTGGCCGCCGATCCCCCGCTGATGCTCATGGACGAGCCCTTCGGGGCAGTCGATCCGATCGTCAGGGAACGCCTCCAGAACGAGTTCCTCCGCCTCCAGGCCGACTTGGCCAAGACGATCCTGTTCGTGACCCACGACATCGACGAGGCGATCAAGGTTGGCGACCTCGTCGCCGTCATGCAGGTGGGCGGCCACCTGGCCCAGTTCGGGACGCCGGAGGAGATCCTCGCCAACCCGGCGTCCGACTTCGTGGCCCGCTTCGTCGGGGCGGATCGAGGGCTGAAACGGCTGGCCCTGGCGAATGTCGAGAGCCTGGAGCTGCGACCTGCCATCACCGCCCGTCCGGGCGACAACGCGGCCGAGGCGCGCCGCCGCATCCTGGCCGACCCGTTCGAGTACGTGCTCCTCGTGGATGCGTCGAATCGCCCGATCGGCTGGGTCGGCGAGCGACAGATCCCGACCTCGGGCGTCCTCGATGAGTCGATGGCCACGGCGATGTCACCACTCCTCGACCGCCGGACGACGCTGAAGGACGCCCTCGCCATGCTCATCGACGCGGAGGTCCAGGCGGGGATCGTCGTAGATCGGACCGGGGCGTTGCGCGGGCTCGTCACGGCCGAGGACATCACGGCCGCGGCACGACGCGACCCGGTGGCGGCGTCGTGATCCGCTGGGACGTCATCCGCGGCAACCTGCCGCTGATCACGGCGAAGATCGGCGAGCACGTGGCTCTCACCGTCGTGGCCGTCATGGTCGGTCTCGCCCTGAGCTTCCTCGTCGTCTTCGCGATCCGCGACCATCGCCGGCTCGTCGGCCCGGTGACCGGCTTCTTCGGCCTCCTCTACACGATCCCGAGCCTGGCCCTCCTGGCCTTCCTCGTGCCCTTTACCCACCTCTCGTTCCTGACCGCAGAGATCGCCCTCGTCAGCTACACCCTGCTCATCCTGGCCCGGAATCTCCTCGCCGGACTCGACGCGGTCCCGGCTGACGTGCTCGAGGCCGCGGACGGGCTCGGCTACGATCGTCTCAGCCGTCTCGTCCGGGTCGAGCTGCCACTGGCCCTGCCGCTCATCGTGGCCGGGATCCGGATCGCCACCGTCACGACGATCGGTCTGGTCATGGTGACCGCCCTCATCGGGTTCGGCGGCCTCGGCCAGGTCATGCTCCGCGGGTACAACTTCCGGAACGACACGCTCGTCCTCGTCGGCTTCGTCCTCACGGTGGCGATGGCCCTCGCCGCCGACCTGGGCCTCGGCTGGCTCGGCCGCGCCGTGACGCCCTGGAGCCGGCCTCGAGGAAGCTGACGTGGACATCTTCGGCTCTCTCGTCGGGTGGCTGCTCGATCCGGGCCACTGGTCGGGTTCCGACGGAGTCCCGATACGGGTCGGCGAGCACGTCGTCTTTTCGGTCCTCGCCATCGTCGCCGCCGCCGCGATCGCCCTCCCCGCCGGTCTCGCCATCGGTCACACGCGGCGGGGTGAGATCGTGGCCACCGCCGTGGCCGGGCTCGGACGCGCGGTCCCGTCGTATGCCCTCCTGATCCTCTTCGTGCCCTTCTTCGGCCTCGGCTTCTCCAGCGCCCTCCCGGCGCTCATCCTGCTCGGCATCCCCCCGATCCTCGTGAACACCGCCGCCGGGATCCGCGACGTGGACGCCGAGATCGCGGAGGCGGGGCGAGGCATGGGCATGACCGAGGTAGCGGTCCTTCGTGATGTCGAGCTGCCCGCGGCGCTCCCGGCGATCGTCGCCGGCATCCGAACATCGGCCGTCCAAGTCGTGGCCACGGCGACGCTCGCGGCCCTCGTCGCCGGCGGCGGGCTCGGGCGCTACATCGTCGATGGCTTCGCCCTTCGTCAGAACGACCGGATCCTTGCCGGGGCCCTGCTCGTCGCGATCCTGGCGCTGCTGACGGAGCGTGGGCTCACGACGATCGTGCGCCGCCTCGAGCGGCGCACCGGCCGCCCCGCCCTGGACGCCTTCGGTCCAATGCCACACCCGGGGATGACTGTCGGCTCATAACCGGTGCACGCCGGGAAACCGGTCACAGCGCTGTCATGAATGCTCTGCTACCTTCGCTCGGCGTCCGGGTCACGGCATCCCGTCGTGGGGGCGGAAGAAGAAGGGGATAACCCATGCGGCAATTCCGCAGGGCGGCCCTCGGGGCAGCGATCGTTGCGCTCGCGGTGAGTGCGTGCTCGCTGGGTGGGGGCAGCCAGGCACCGAAGGGGACCATCGCCAACCAGCTCGTTCTCGCCGGACCTCCCGAGTGTCCGGATCGACCGTTCTGCCTCAAGGGGCTGACCGGCACCTACGGGCTCACGTTCAAGGAGTTCAAGCCGACCGACAGCGGTGGACCGATCACGATCGAGGCCCTCGAGAAGGGCGACGCCCAGGTCGGGCTCCTGTTCACCTCCGATCCCGCCATCGCGGCCAAGGGCTTCGTCCTCCTCGAGGATGACAAGCAGCTCCAGCTGGCCGACAACCTCGTCCCGGTCGTCCGACAGGACGCCCTCGACGCCAACCCCGTGATCGCCGATGCGCTCAACGCCGTCATGGCGAAGATCGACCAGGCCACGCTCACTGACCTCAACAAGCAGGTCACGGTGGACGCCAAGGCCGCCGCGGACGTGGCCTCGACCTGGATCCAGGGCCAGGGCTTCTCGTTCTCGGGAGGCTCGGGCTCCGTCATCGTCGGATCGACGAACTTCTATGAGCAGGAGATCCTCGCCGAGATCTACGCCCAGGTCCTCGAGGGCGCCGGGATCACGGTGGAGCGAAAGTTCCAGCTCGGCAATCGCGAGATCGTCTTCCCCGCCCTCGAGGCGGGCGACATCGACATCCTGGCCGAGTACGCGGCGACGGCCCTCGAGTACGTCAACAGCGCCGCCGGCGAGGCGACCACGGACCCGAAGGCGACCGTCGACAAGCTCAATGAGCACATCTCGACGATGGGCGGCGGCCTCGTCGCCCTCGACTACGCTGCGGCCACGGACCAGAACGGCTTCGTCGTCACCAAGGACACGGCCGACAAGTACAGCCTCGTCAAGCTCAGCGATCTCGCCAAGCCGGCGCCCTGACGTCCCCGAGCGCCGCGCTCTCCGAGGCCCGCCGGTCAACCGGCGGGCCTCGTGATTCCGTGCCGTCTTCGCTTCGGGCCTCGCCGGGGGGCGCGTCGTCGCTACCCAGAGACGTTGTCGCTACCAGACACAAGGTCCGCACCAATGAAGGTGACGCCCTCCGACTTCACGCCGCCGCCCGCACGAAGTCGAGCGCCGTCACGCTCATTCATCGCCCGGACGCTCACGTGAGCGACGCGAGGCCGCGGTCCAGGCCCTGAGCGACGCGAGGCCGCGGTCCGGCGGGCCTCGTCACTCCGCGCCTTCTGCCCGCCGCCCCCGCTTCATGCGGACGGTGGATGAGCCGCTCGCTCCGTGGTGAAACCCTCCGGGCCCAGATCGAGGTCGTCGAGCAGCTGCCCCGCCGCGCCCCACCAGCCCGGGTGCATGCCCCGGATCCGGGTGATCTCGGCGCCGATCCAGGAGCGGAGCCGAACGTCGCGATCCGGATCGAGACGACGGGTCGCCTCGCGGCGGCGGGCCTCGAAGTCGCGCAGGAAGGCCGCGTAGAGGTGCTCGGCGGGCTCCGCCGCCACGCGCGCCTCGCCGCCGGGCACGGACTCGATCGGCACGATCAGGCGCCCGAAGAACGCGCCGATCTCCCCGGCCAGGGGATCCGAGCCCTGGCTGTGGCCGCCCCAGCGGACGACGGGTCCCGGCGAGCAGTGCTGCACGATGCGCAGCCCGGGCTCGACGTCCGCGATCCCGAGCGATCCACCGAACGTGAGGAAGCGGTTCTCGACGCCGAGCCGGTCCACGACGTGGACGTGGCCCCACAGGATCGTCCGTTCGCCCGGGCGCGTCGTCCGGTCGATCGGCTGGGCCACTCCCCGCCCCGAGGCCGCGACCCAGCAGGTGATCAGCTCCGGGTCGAAGTGCCGGAGGCTCGGCCGGTCGCGGAGAGCGACCACGAGCTGCGATCCTGCGGGCGCCGAGGGCCGGTCGCTGTCCACGAGGCTGAATCCGAGATCGCCGAGGATTGCGGCGGCTTCGCCGGCCCACGCCGGTGCCGGGGTCATCGTCATACCCCGAGGCTAGCCCCAGCTCCGCAGGCGAGGCGAGGGCCGCACGGACCGACCGGGCGGCCCGGGGGCCTGATTTCGGCCCGCCTCAGCGCGGGGCCGGCCTCAGCGCGGGCCGCCTCAGCGCCGGGCCGCCTCAGCGCCGGGCCGCCTCAGCGCCGGGCCGCCTCAGCGCCGGGCCGCCCACGGCCTCAGCGCGCGGCCGGCCTCAGCGCCGGGGCTCCACGTCGCCCGAGGAGCCCTGGCGGAGACGCTCGGCGGGCGTTCGCGACCAGCCGAGGCGCGCCAGCGCTACCACGCCGCCTGCGGAGGTCATCACGAGGATCGTGGCGTGGACGAGGAGGGCCAGGGCGAAGGCCGAGTCGGCCGGTCGGCCGAGTGCCTCCGCGATCTTGACCGCGGCGTACTCGAACGTCCCGAGGTAGCCCGGGCCGGCCGGGATCGCGCTGGCGAGAGCGACGCCCGAGGCGAGGAGCGCGGCCTCGCCGATCCGGAGCTCGACGCCGACGGCCTGACCCGCGGCTGCAAACGCGAGGAGGGTGGCACCCCAGGCAACCACGCTCAGGGCGAGCACCTCGATGAGCGTTCGCGGCCTGGCAGCCACCGACAGCCCGCCCTGCAGGCGACGGGCCGCGGGGCCGAGCCGTGGCCACCGGGCGACCCAGCCGGCCACGGTGGCGGCGCCGGGCAGCCGATGGGCGGCCACCGCCAGCGCCAGGAAGACCACGAGCAGCGCCGCGATCGCCGCGCCGATGGCGACGGCGCTGGTGACCACGCCGCGGACATTCAGGACGAGGATCGCGAAGGCGGCGATGGCCACCACGACGGCGGTGTCGATGACGCGTTCGACGACGACCGTTCCCAGCGTCGTCGATCTCGACAGCCCCTCCCGGTCGCCGAGATAATGGCTCCGGACGAGCTCCCCGAGCCGCGCCGGGAGGACGTTGTTGGCGAGGTAGCCGACGAGCAGATAGGCCAGGACGCGGCTGAATTGAACGTCGCGAATCGGGGCCAGCAGCCGTCGCCACCGAACCGCACGGACGACGACGTCGGTCCCGATGAAGACGGCCGCCGCCGCGATCCAGGCGGGTCGTGCCGTGGCCAGGACATCGACGGTCCGGGCGACGTCGACCGAGCTGAGGACGAGGGCGGCGGCGGCGATCGAGACGATCGTCCCGAGCAGGGCGCGGCCGATGCCGCGGACGGGCATCAGGCGGTCGGTCGACGCGTGGTGAGCTTGGCCGAGCGCCGCAGCCGGGCCCTGTGGAGCAGGTAGCGGGCGACGACCCGCAGGGTCGAGAGGCCGTAGACCACGCTCCGGCGGAACCCGACCGAGCTGGCCTCCTCGAAGTAGCGGGTGGGCACGGCAATCTCGCCGATCGGCAGACCGCCCGCGGCGACGACCTGGGCGACGAGCTCCTGGTCGAAGACGAAGTCGTCGCTGTTGAGGCGATACGGGATCGTCTCGAGGAGGCGCCGGCTGTAGGCTCGCAGGCCCGTGTGGTACTCCGACAGGCGGAGGCCGAAGGCGCGGTTCTCGACGATCGTCAGGAAGCGGTTGCTCAGGAACTTCCAGCGGGGCATGCCGCCGGCCAGCGGATCACCCAGGAAGCGGCTGCCGAGCATCAGGTCGATCCCGCCGGCGAGGATGGGCGCGACGAGAGCCGGGATCCGGGTCGCGTCGTACTGGTAGTCGGGATGGAGCATGACGACGACGTCGGCCCCGGCCTCCAGGGCGGCGTCGTAGCACGTCTTCTGGTTGCCCCCGTAACCGCGGTTCTGGCGGTGGACGATGACATCGAGCCCGAGGCGCTCAGCGACCTCGACCGTTTCATCGGCGGAGACGTCGTCGACGAGGATGATCCGGTCGATCAGGTCGTGGGGAATGTCCGCGTACGTCCGCTCGAGCGTCCTGGCCGCGTTGTAGGCCGGCATGACGACGACGATGCTGGTGCCGGCGGGGTCCGCAGCTTCCGGCGCGGATTCCGGCGGCACGGGTTCCGGCCTGGGCTCTCGCGGCGCTGGGTCGACCACGGGCCGCAGTGTACAGGTCATCGGGCCGCCTAAGATGGCCGGGTGCGGGACCCGGATGTCCGCGGCGGCGGGCGCTTGCTGCCGTGGTTGATAGCAGCCGTGAGCCTCGCCGTCGGCATCGCCGTCGTCCGGCCGTTCGTCGACGTCCCGGTCGCGTTCGACACCCAGGCAACCGTCGCCTACTTCGATCGGATCGTCGCCGGCGTCCATCTCGAGCAGGCCCTCTCGACGACGCCGAAGCCGTTCCTGACCGTCGTCGACGGCGCCGTCCACTGGCTGACCGGCGACTGGCGGCCGATCGTCTGGCTGACGCTCGCGGTCCAGGCCGCGGCGGCCGGGCTGGCCGTCGTGCTCGCCGCTCGGGCGGCGGGTCGTGCCGCTGGCGCGGCCGCCGGCCTGGTCATCGGCGGGACGCCGCTCCTGATCGAGGACGCGGCCCTCGGCCTCGCCGTCGCTTGGGCCCTCCTCGGTTGGCTCGCGGCCGCACTCATCCTGTCGGGCCCGCGACCGCGCCCGGGACTGGCCGGCATCGTGCTCGGGCTGGCCGCCCTCTGCCGGCTCGAGACGCTCGTGATCGTCGGCGTCCTTGCCGTCGCCCTGGCCTGGGCGTCCATCGGGCCGTTGCCGTCTACGGTGTCGCGGCCGGCGGTACCTCGACGCTACTGGCTTGCCGTCGTCATCCCCTTCGCCGCCCTGCCGGCGATGCTCGCCCACGACTGGCTGCTGACCGGGGACCCGTTGTTCTGGGTCCGCGTCTCGCAGCGCTACTCTGACGCGGTCCGGGCCAGCCGGAACGTCCTCGATCCGATCGAACGCATCGGCTGGTTCATCCGGCGGTACGCCCACCTGTGGCCGGGGGTCCTGCTGGGGATCGCCGGCCTCGTCGACCTGTTCCGGCGGCGGCGGTGGGGCGCGCTCGTCGGGCTCACCGGGATGGGCCCGGGCATCGGCGCCTTCATCGTCCTCCTGGCAGCCCGCGGCCTGTACGCGCCCGAGCGGTATGTGTTGCCGGTGGACCTCTCCGTGTTCCTTCTCGCGGCGGTCGGGTTCGGCCGGCTCGTCGACGTCGCCGCCGAGCGCCTCGGGAGCTCCACGGCGGCCCGCCGGCTGATCGTGGGGGGTGCCTTCGGGATCGTCCTCGTGGGCGCCGGTCTCGCCCGGTTCGGACCGTTCGATCCCGGTTCCAACGCGGTGATCACCGATCTCCGGACGCTCAACGAGAACGTGGCCCGCGTCGAACCCATCCTGCGCGAGCGAATGTCCGGTGGGCCGAGCGGCCGCGCGATCGACTGGATCGTCCCGACCGCCGTTCGGCCGAGGGTCGCGGTCGACCTCGACGTCCCGCTCACGCTCGTCTCGGGGCTCTCGCTCGCCTGGCTCGACGCGTCGAGCGGGCTGCTCGAGGACGGGCAGATGATCGTCCACGATCGGCGGGGGGACCTGCCCGGCGGCCAGTTCGGTGTCCTCGAGACGAGCCTCGACGTCATCGTCGGCAGTCACACCCTCCGACCGCTCCTGGCCGACCCCGCGGGGGGCGTCTGGGTCATCGAGGTGGCCGGCCGACGCTGACCACGAGGGCAGGTACGACCGGCGGCCTCGGTCAGGCTGTGGCCGAATGACGCCGGAATGCCCAGCCTCGAGCTCTCGCTGCTCGCCGCGATCCTGGTCTCGACCTACACGGAGCCCGAGCTGTGGCTCGCGATCGCCGTCGTCGTTTGTGCGCACCTGCTCTCGCGACGCTTCGCCGCCCTGCTCGAGCATCCCGGCCCGGCACGGCCGCAGGGTCCCGAGTCCGTGGCCGTCTGAGCCGGGCGGCCGTCATCACCGCCGCGTCACGGTGTGGGACGATTAGGTCCGTGCCAGACCTCAGGAGCAGCCCGAAATGTACGAGCGTCTCTTCGGCAGCCGCGAGCCAGATCCCGCGGTCATGGACCGGATCCCGCCGGGCCAGTACCGAACCGAGAAGTTCCCGGTCCTCCACTACGGCTCCGTTCCGAACACGGACCTCGCCCGGTGGGACTTCAAGGTCCACGGCGAGGTCGATGCGCCGTTCAGCCTGACCTGGGACCAGCTCAAGACCCTGCCCCGCAAGACGGTCGCCACGGACATCCACTGCGTCACCCGCTGGACGAAGCTCGACACGACCTGGGAGGGCGTCCCGATCCAGGAAATCCTCCGGCTCGCCCAGGTCCGTCCGGCCGCGACCCACGTGCTGGCCCATTCCGAGCAGGGCTACACCGCGAACATGCCCCTCGGCGTCCTCGACGATGACGATGTCCTGCTGGCCGACACCTTCGATGGCCAGCCGCTCGAGAAGGAGCACGGCTGGCCGCTCCGCCTGTTGGTCCCGAAGCGCTACTTCTGGAAGAGCGCCAAGTGGATCCGGGGCCTCGAGTTCCTCGACCACGACCAGCTCGGCTTCTGGGAGCGCTACGGCTACAACAACGACGCCGATCCCTGGAAAGAAGAGCGCTACAGCGACTGATCGGAGGGCGACAAGATGCTGGAGCAGTTCCCGATCCATGCCACGCTGGCGGCGAGCGACATCGCCCGGGCCCGCGCCTGGTACGAGTCCAAACTCGGACTGAAGCCGGAAACGGAGGACCCGTCGGGCGGCCTCTGGTACAAGTTCGGAGAGGGTTCCTGGCTGAACGTCTATCAGACCGAGTTCGCGGGCACGGCGCAGAACACCGTCGCCGGCTGGACGGTCACGAACATCGAGGGCGTCATGCGCGATCTCCGCGCCCGGGGCGTCGTCTTCGAGGAGTACGACCTGGGCAACGGCATGGCCACCGTCGACGGACTCCTGGCGGCAGGTCCCTACAAGGCCTGCTGGTTCAAGGACTCCGAGGGCAACATCGTCGAGATCAGCCAAGTCGAGCGCTAGCGCCGCTGCCGCCGGACCGCCGGCGCCCTTCGCCCGGCGACCCTCTACGGATTCCGGGCGGGGCCGGTCCGAGCGCGGAGGGCCGCCACCGACGCCGCGATCGCGAGGGCCATGCCGGCCCAGTAGATCGGCCAGCCCGTCCATGGCGCCGTGTCGCCGTCCATGACCCGGCTGCTGTCCACGAGGAAGCTCGCGATCACGAGCAGCCCACCCGCCAGCGCCCCGATGACGTGGGCCCGTCCCACGACGATCGGCGGACCCAGCCGCAGGCGCCGCGCGGCGATGAGACCGAAGGCGACGAGGGCGGCGCTGACGACGACCGGCGTCCAGACCGGCCCGACCCAGGCGACGGGAACCAGGAACAGGACGTCCCAGTCGACGAAGGACGTGGGCCAGCCGATCGCCACGTTCAGCGTCGCGTAGTAGACGACGTCCCAGAGGCCGAAGACGACCGCGGCCCAGGCGAGCCGCTCCAGCCTGCCCGCGCCGGCGAGCCAGCCGACGGCGCCGATCATGACGAGCGTCGCCAGCTCGCGGGCGGCCTCGATCGGGACGTACCTGTCGAAGAGCGCCGGATCGATGGCGGGCGTCGCCGGCCCGGCGTCGACGGCCGCGCGGAGGTAGACGACGACCGTGCCCTCGAGGTAGCCCATCGCCAGGCCGTAGGCGATGACCAGGATGGCGACCGTGCGGAAGGACTGGCTCGTGGTGGCCTCCGGCGAGAATGTGGCAGAGTAGTTGCCACAGCAACGACGACGCTCTCCAGCACGAGGATAGCCGCTTGGCCGAACAGCCCACGCCACCCCCGCCCTCGATGCCCGCCCTCTACCTCGGGCATGGCGCACCCCCGCTCCTCGAGGATGCCGAGTGGATGGGCCAGCTCGGCGGCTGGGCGGCGAACCTGCCCCGACCGAGCTCCATCCTCATCGTCAGCGCCCACTGGCAGACCGCGCCGATGGCGATCAGCTCGACCCATCGTGTCCCGCTCGTCTACGACTTCTACGGCTTTCCGCGGCACTACTACGAGATGACCTACGAGGCGCCGGCCGCGCCTGAGCTGGCGGCGAGGGTCAAGGCCCTCATGCCGGCGACCGAGCCGGTCCTCGAGCGCGAGGCCCGCGGCCTCGACCACGGCGCCTGGGTCCCGCTCAAGGCGATGTACCCCGAGGCGGACATCCCGGTCCTCCAGCTGTCGATGCCGGACCTGGATCCGGGCCACCTGTTCGAGGTCGGGCGGCGCCTGGCGTCGCTCCGGGACGAGGGCGTGCTGATCATCGGCAGCGGGTTCATGACCCACGGCCTGCCGTTCGTCGCCGAGTACTTCATGGGCAAGCCCGGCGCCCCGCAATGGTCGATCGACTTCGACGAGTGGGCCCGCGAGGCCCTCGAGCGCGGCGATCTCGACACGCTCTTCGCCTTCCGCGAGAAGGCGCCTGGGATGCCCTTCGCCCACCCGACCGTCGAGCACTTCGCCCCGCTCTTCGTGACGCTCGGGGCGGTCGCTCGTCCCGAGGACGCGCCGCGATTCGCGATCGAGGGCTACGCCTACGGCCTGTCGAAGCGGAGCTTCGAGACAGGCTGACCGACCCGGCCCGGCGCGGCGTTCGGCACTCGGACACGCGCGTACCGGCCCATACGATCGCGGTCATGGCGAATCGACGGCGGATCGCCGTCGCGGCGTCGGCGCTGGTCGTGACGCTGGCCGCGTGCGCCGATGTCGCGCCGACCGCAACCCCACGCCCGCCGCCATCGCCGGGTCCCCCGATCTTGCGCCCGCAGACCTGGTCATACGACGGGGGCTTGTGGACCTTCGAGATCATCGTCAACCCGAACGGGGATCCAACGACGGTGACCCTCGAGTGGGGAAGCGACGGGGCATACGACCGCAGACTGACGGTCGCGCAGGATCTCGTCGTGCCCTGGCAGGGGCCGGTCACGTCGGCCGAGATCCCGGCGGAGCCGTCGATCTGCCCGCGCTTCCGCGCGACGAACGCGTTCGGGTCCGTGACGGTCGAGGTCGGCTGCCGGCCTGACCTTCCGCAGCGGACGGTGGCGCCTCCCTAGGAGCTGGGTCAATCGGCGTGCGGCGGGAAGGCCGGGGGGCGCTGGGTCAGGTCGAGCTTCGTGACGAGGCCGGTGTCGTCACCAAGGGCGACGGTCAGCTCCAGCTCGCCGCGATCGCTCCTGAGGCGCCACGTGGCAGTCGTCGTCCCGTTCCCACCCACGGCCGGGCCGACGGCCAGCGGCGCATACCGGGCGGCGACGATCCGGATGACCCTGATGAGCGCGTTCGGATCGATCTCGGCACCGAGCTCGATGTTGCCGGGGATCGCCGGATCGGGCCCGTTGACGGCGGAGACCACGGCCCGGGCGAGGGCATCGAGCGTCGCGGAGGGCTCGGGGACCGCCGTGAGGGCGAGGGTCTGGACGAGCGCCGTCCCCTCGGGCGAGAGGCGGATCTCGACACGAACCCGACCGCCACGCTCGCCGGCCAGCCACCAGGCGGCATGGAGGGGCGATTCAGTCTCGCCGGGCAGATCCGGGTCGGCTCGGAGCCGGCCGTACGCCTCGCGGATCCGGTCGATCGCGGCGCGGCGGCGCTCGATCGGCTCGTCGAGCTCGATATTCATCGCGAAGAGGCGGTCGGCGATGCCGTCGTCCCAGGCCGCGAGGAGGCGCTCCACGTCCGCCTGGGCCGCCGCAGTCCGCGCCGCGGGCCGGATTCTCCGGGCCGGAGCGAGGTCGATTGCCAGGAGCTCGTTCAGGAGGCGCTGGGCCAACAACGACATCGGGGCGTAGCGGTGGTTGGCGAGAGCGATCACCCCGAGCCCCGAGGCGGGGTGCCAGCGCATGCTCGACCCGAAGCCAGGGTAGCCGCCACTATGGGTGACCATGCGGCCCCGGCGCAGGTCGTCGATGACCCCCAGGCCGAGGCCGTAACCGCCGCCGGCCAAGGCCGGCTGGCCGTCCGGGCTCGCCAGGGTCAGCTCGGGCGGCCATGATTGGTGCACCCGCTGCATCTCGCGACGGCTGGACCGGGAGAGCGGGGCGCCGCCCTCGGGGTCGTCGCGGGGCGGGAAGGCGTCGGACAGGAAGGCCACCCAGCGGGCGAGGTCGCGGACGGAGCTGAAGATCCCACCCATCGAAGCCAGCGCCCCGTATGGGTCCATCGGCTCGTCGACATAGGCCGGGTCACGCCGCACATAGCCGTGGGCAAGCCGTTCCGGCGGGACGGTCTCGGCGAGATACGTCGTGGCCGACAGGCCGAGGGGCTCGAAGAGGCGCTCCGCGACGACCTCGCGGTACTCCGCCCCGGCGACGTTCGTGATCAGCCGGCCGAGGATGCCGTACCCGAGGTTCGAATATTCGAACCGCGTGCCCGGAGCCCAGGCGAACGTCAGCGGGCCGCGGAGGAGCTCCGCGAACGCCGCGAGGTCGAGGCCCTCCTGACGGTCGGCCCACGGATCGTCGGTCGCCAGCCCGGACGACATCGTCATGAGGTGGCGGACCGTGATCGGCGGCGAATCGGCGGTCGGGCCGTGCAGGCCGGCAAGCTCCGGGACGTGGCGGGCGATCGGGTCGTCGAGGGCCAGGCGCCCCTCGTCCCGGAGGCCGACGATCGTCGCCGCGGTGAAGCTCTTCGTCATCGAGGCGATCCGGAAGACGCTGTCGGCGTCGGGCGTCGCCTCCTCGCCGACTCGCAGCGTCCCGATCCCCCGGCTGTGGACCAGCTCGCCGCCGAGGATCATCCCGTAGGCCACACCGGGGATGTGCCGGCCGTCGAGGAATTGGTCGGCCACGCCGTCGACGCGGCCGGCCGCCTCTTCGAGGTTCGTCATCCGGGACCCGGAATCCTGAAGCCGCCGGTCGGCCGGCGGCTTCGGTCGTTGCTCGACGGAGCGATCAGGTGGTCAGTGGGAGCAGGACCGAGCCTGTCCGGCGTCGTCGGCGGTCCGGAAGCTCGAGCCGCAGCCGCAGGCCGTCACGGCATTCGGATTGTTGACCGTGAACCCGGCGCCCATGAGCGTGTCGACATAGTCGATCGAGGCGCCGCTCAGGAGGGGGACGCTCTGGCCGTCGATGTAGACCCGCACGCCGTTGGCCTCGAGGACGTTGTCCTCGGGCGTGGGCTGATCCTCGAGCATCATCCCGTAGCGGTAGCCGGAGCAGCCGCCGGAGTAGACGTAGACGCGCAGGCCGACGTTGGGGCTCGTCTCTTCCTTCGTCAGCTCGCGGAGCTTCGATGCCGCGGCATCGGTGAGCGAGACGACGGTCGGCTGCTGTTCGATCATCAGGGCGCCCTCTCAAGAGGTGGTTGCTTGGCGTCGTTGCCGGCCGCTCGACCGACCAGGGCCATCATCGTACGCAGGTCGGCCAATTCCGACAACCACCACGTCGAAATTGCTCGAACGACGTCGACCGTCCGGCCGGATCGGTCGACGTCACCCCGCGTCATCGGCCGACCTCGGCTATCGTTGGGGCCCCCGGGTCGAGGTCCGTCGGACGACGGCCGCGCCCGTCCTCATCAACGCTCCTGCAGGTCCATGGCCACTTCCGGTTCCAGCCGAGCGCGCCGCTTCTCCCTCCCCGACCTCGCCGACGAACGCGCCTCGAAGGCCATCGACGCCTTCCTGAGCGCGCCGGAACGGAGCCGGGGGCGAGGCCGAGCGGCGCATGTGGCCCGACCCGACGACAATCCCTTTGCGCAGCTCGAGACGCGGATGGCCTGGCTGGAGGCTCTCCACCGGGAAAGCGTGCGGAACCTGCGCTACCGCCGGCCGGCCGCGGTCCTGGTGATCGCCGCCCAGCCGGCGCCAGGAGGCAGCTCGACGGAGGCCTGGCTGACCCGCGTGGCCGGGCCCATCGCCCACGCGGTCCATCGGGGACTCCGCGAGACGGATCTCATGACCCGCGCGAGCGAGGCGCGATTCCACGTGTTGCTGCCGGAGACGAGCGCGCGCGAGGCGAAGCGCATTGCCGACCGCGTCGTGGCCGACTGCGACGTCTGGCTCCTGGCAATGAACGCCCCGGTCCTCCTGCGCGCGGCCGCGGCGGGGACCGGCTCGGACACCACCCTCGAGGCTGCCCTCGATCGAGCGCTCCAGGCGATCGAGGTCTGATCCGGCAGGGAGCCGCTGCTCCCGCGGTCCGAATCGCCCGGCGTACTACGACTCGATCCGCTCGACGATCGTCGCGATCCCCTGCCCGACGCCGATGCACATGGTTGCGAGCCCGTAGCGACCACCGCGGGCGCGGAGCTCGTGGACGAGCATCGTCATGAGGCGGCCGCCGCTCATCCCGAGCGGGTGCCCCAGGGCGATTGCCCCGCCGTTGACATTGACGATCTCAGGATCGAGTCCGAGCTCGTCGATGCAGACGACCGACTGGCTGGCGAAGGCCTCGTTGAGCTCGACGAGGTCGAGGTCGCCCGCCTCCAGGCCGGCCCGGCCGAGGGCCTTGCGAACGGCGGGGATCGGGCCGGCACCCATGATCGCGGGATCGACGCCGGCGACCGCCGTGGCGACGACGCGCGCCATCGGCTTCAGGCCGAGCGTCTTCGCCCGTTCGGCCTCGACGACAAGGACCGCCGACGCCCCGTCGTTGATCCCGGAGCTGTTGCCGGCAGTGACGCTGCCCCCATCCTGGAAGGCCGGCCGGAGCTTTGCCAGCGCCTCGGCGGAGGTGTTCGCGCGGGGGTGCTCGTCGCGGGTCACGACGATCGGGTCGCCCTTCCGCTGCGGGACGTTGACCGGCACGATCTGGCCGTCGAAGGCACCTCGCTCGATCGCCGCGACAGCTTTCCGGTGACTGGCCAGGGCGAATGCGTCCTGGCGCTGCCTCGAGACGGACCAGCGCTCGGCCACGTTCTCGCCGGTCTCGCCCATTGAGTACGGGTAGTGCACGGCCGCGAGCTTCGGGTTGGTGAACCGCCAGCCGAGCGTGGTGTCCTGGAGCTCGCGCGCGCCTCGATCCCAGGCAGCCTCCGCCTTGGCCATGACGTACGGGGCGCGGGTCATCGATTCGACGCCGCCGGCGACGAAGACGTCGCCGTCGTCAACGGCGATCGCGTGGGCCGCCGTGTTGACCGCCTGGAGACCGGAGCCGCAGAGCCGGTTGACGGTGAGCCCGGCGACCTCGACCGGCAGGCCCGCCAGGAGCAATGCCATCCGGGCGACGTTGCGGTTGTCCTCGCCGGCCTGGTTCGCGCAGCCGAGGATGACGTCCTCGATCAGTGACGGGTCGAGGCCGGTTCTATCCACGACCGCGCGGATGACGAGGGCCGCCAGGTCGTCCGGCCGGACGCCGGCGAGGGCGCCCCCGTAACGCCCGATCGGCGTCCGAACGGCGTCGATGATCCAGGCCTCGCGGAGGGCCCGGCGCGGGTCTCGGGTCATGGACGAATTCTAGGCGGGCCGGCGGGGTTCGCCGTGCGGCGCAGCCAGGCGAAGGGACCGTCGGGATGGGCTGCCCCGAGCCACAGGGCCGTGTCGATGTCGGCCTCGGTGGCGACGCCGGCGTCGCGAGCCAGGACCGCCTCGGCGGCGATGGCTCGGCGGATGCGGCCCACGATCGCGCCCGGGTCGAGCGACGGGCCTGGCGGGATCGCCGGCACGACGTCCCGCGGCAGCGGCTCCGGGACCGGATCATGCTCGAGGCCGTAGCGGTAGAAGCCGAGGCCCGATTTCCTCCCCAGGCGGCCGCGCTCGACGAGCCACGACTGGACCGGTGACGGGCGGAAGCGATCTGGGCGGCCGAGGCCCTCCCACACCGCCGTCGCGGCGGCGAGGTTGACATCGAGGCCCACGAGGTCCATCACCTCGAACGGGCCCATCGGAAAGCCCTCGGCCCGGATGGCGGCGTCGATCTCCGCGACCCGCGCCTCGCCGGCCTCGATCAGGCGGAGGGCCTCGATCGTGAACGGCCGGTTGACCCGGTTGACGATGAAGCCGGGGCTGTCGGCGGAACGGACCGCGGTCTTCCCCCAGGCTTCGACGATCTGGGCGGCTCGATCCGAGATCGCCGCCCCGGTCCTCGCGCCTGCGACGACCTCGACGAGGAGCAGGACCGGAGCCGGGTTGAAGAAGTGCAGGCCGAGGACCCGCTCCGGGTGGCGCGGTGCGGCCGCGCCGATCGCGGAGACGGACAAAGCGCTCGTGTTCGTCGCGAGGATCGCGGTCGGCTGTGCGGCCGCATCCAGCTCGCGGAAGAGCGCCTGCTTGGCGTCGAGGTTCTCGACGATCGCCTCGATGACGAGCTCCGCGCCGTCGGCCGCCGAGGCAACGTCCCGGCTGAGCGCGAGGTCCGCGAGGCGCTCCTTCGGCCAGGCCGGGGCGAGATTCTGCTTCTGGGCCCGGCGCCGGAGGCCCGCCTCGATCCTGTCGCGGCCCCGATCGGCGGTCCCCGGCTGGGCGTCGTGCATGCGAACGGACCAGCCCGCCTCGAGGGCGACCTGGGCGATGCCCGCGCCCATCGTCCCGGCGCCGATGACCGCGACGATGCCGACCCTGGGGTCGGCATCGTGCCGCCCGCGCACGACTGCCGAGGCTCTCGCCATGCGCAGAACCATACCGCCCGCGGGTCGCGGGCTAGGACGACCCGGATGCCCGGGTGGCGTTCCCGGTCCGTCGAAACCCCCACGTGTCGGTCAGCGCGGTTGACCTGCCGATTGGGCGAGGATCCCCGAGACCTCGCTCCCGGCCTTGAGCGCACCCAGCATCGCGGCGACGAGCAGGGAGCCGCGGCCGACGAGCCCGGCGAAACCCCCAACCGCGATCTCGCGGGTGATGAGATCGACCGGTGGCGCGGGGGCGCTCGTCACGACTCGGGCCCCCAGGGCGCAAGGAGCAGCTCTCCGGCTGCGGCCGCGGTGACGCCCGCCTCGGTCGGCGCGTAGGTGCGGAGGCCTCGGACGCTCACCACGCCGCTGATCAGGGCGAGCCGCTCGAGGTGGGCGATCGCGGCGAAGAGCGATCCGGGGCCGACCGGGCCGTCGATCCGGCGAACCCGGTCGAACAGGCCGACGGTGGTCAGCGGACCGCCCTGGAGGGCGATGAGGATCCACATCGCCGGCTCCAGGGAGCAAGCGAGGCGGCGGCGGGCCGCCACGCTCAATGCAGGTCGGCGCAGGCGATCTTGGCGCCTCCTGGGGCGTGGATCACGACGGAGACAGCAGCGGGACCGGCCGTGCCGTTCGCGATCACGAGGCCGTTGCCGACGCCCGCGGCGTTCGTCGTGAAGCCGACCCAGATCTCGTTCGGCGGCGCCGCCGGGCCGGCCGGGTCGAACTTGAAGTGGCCGTCGGCGTCACCGACGCCACAGGCCCCCTGGTGGACGTGGGCCGGGTAGCTCGTGTCCGCGTCGAGGCCCTCGACGTGGACCGTCACGATCGTCCGACCGCTCGCGGTGCGGACCATCTGGGCACGGCCGGTGATCTCGAGGCCGGCGCCGGTGGCGAACGCATGGACGGTGCCGCGGGCCACCGTGGCGGCCGAGGCGTTGGCTCCGATCGCCAGCGTGAAGGCCAGCGAGCCCGCGGCGACGATCGTTGCCGCCAGGCGGCGCCCGCGGATCGGAATGACTGTCGGGGACATGGCCCGACCCTCCCATTCGACAAGCACGCCTGTAGCGGCGACGGTCCGCCGACTATCGTGACGCGCTATATCGCGATACGATATATTGGTGGGCGGTGGGCGTCAATCCCGTTGCGGCAGCCCCCGGATGAGCAGCCCGCCCGTCAGCGGCCAGAGCAGGCTGATCGGCCCGACGATGACGAGGAACGTCAGGCCCGATTCGCGCAGCGCATACCAGGGCATGAAGGGCATGGCCGCGAAGATCCCCGCCGGGACGACGGTGGCGGCCACGGTCAGCACCACCGACCAGGCCGGCCACAGCCCGGCTCGGCGGGCACCGACGGCGAGGCCGATCATCCCGAGCAGGAAGACCAGGCCGATCAGGACCATCCACGGCATCAGGGCCCAGATCGGGCCGGCCACGATGGCTGCGAGCCCCGCGCCCCGCGCTCCGCCGGCATCGAGCGGCAGCCGGTCGACGACGCGATACAAGCCGAACGAGAGCGTGATCAGCGCCAGGGCGAAGAACGGCAGCGCGGCGACACCGTCGCGATAGGTCCCGTGGTCGTCGACCTGGACGGGGCCGTTCGCGGCCAGGCCCACGGCAATCGCGAGCGAGGCCAGGCCGGCCAGTGGCGCGAGGCCCGCACGGTCGCGAGGTTGCCGCGTTCCCGGGAGCTGGGGGTGACGCCGGGCATCGAGGGCGCCCCGAACGAGGTCGAGTCGATCGCCGACCGAGGGTGGCCGTTCTGCCAGGAGGGCCAGCAGCTCGTCGCCGTAGCGCTCGCGCCAGGTCCGTGGGTAGAGATCGACGAGGCGGCTCATGTCGCGCCCCGTCCGAGCCTTGCCAGGCCCGTCTGGGCGAACGAGCGGAGGTGGTCGAGCTGGACTCGCAGGGTCGTCGCGCCCAGGCCAGTAAGCCGATAGGGTCGTCGCCGATCCTGGGGCTCGAGGGCCTCGATCAGGCCGCGGCGCTCGAGGCGGGCCAAGGCCCCGTACAGCGTCCCGGGTCCGAGCGGGCTGCCGGTCAGCTCCTCCACGTCGACCATGATCGCGTAGCCGTGCCTCGGGCCATCGGCGAGGGACGCAAGGATGTACAGCGATGGCTCGGCGAAGCGCCCGAGCTCGCCGAGCGGCTCACGGTCGGGTGCCGGTGCGCCGGCTTTCTGTGTCATGCCATGGTCTCCTGCGGCGAAGCTACGATCCCTGTATTACGCCCGCCGTTATATCACCAGACGATCTTACCGTCAATCGACGGTGGCTCGAATCCCCACTTGACAGCGGTCGCAACCGGGCCGATAGTACGTCGCACGATATATCGGCAATCGTAACGAGGCGTCCCATGACCGGCCGGCTCCCGTGATCAGACTCCTCATCCGGCTGTATCCGGCGCACTGGCGGGCTCGGTATGGCGATGAGTTCGAGCTGGTCCTCGCGGACCGCCCGCTCGGGCCGTTCGACGTGGCTGATGTCCTGCTCGGCGCGCTCGACGCGCACCTCCACCTGCGCGGCGCTGGCGCCGCGCCAAACCACGGAAAGGGCTTCACGATGACTCTCCGCATCGGCGGGTACGCCGCGATCCTCGGCGGCGCGCTCTGGTTCCTCGCGCTCGGCGGCAATGCGATCAGCAACGGCGAGGAGACGGGCGCAGCCTGGATCGGAATCGCGCTCCTGGCGGCGGTCGTCACCACGCTCGTCGCCCTCGTCGGGCTGAGCGCGTTCCAGGCGCGTCGGTATCCGCTGATGACCTGGGCGGCGTTCGCCGTCCCGGCCATCGGCGCGATCGTGTCGCTGCTCGGCGCTGTTGCGATCGCCGTGACCGGCGATAGCGACCGCGCGATCATCGGGGGGCTCAGCGGCTGGGCCATCACCACGCTCGGCGTGGTCGGGCTCCTCGCCGGATCCGCGCTGTTCGCCCTGGCCACGTGGCGGGCTCGGAGCCTGTCGCGCGGGGCCTCCGCCTTGCTGGGGATCGGGGCCGTCGTGGTCGTGTTTGGGCTGACCGGGCTGTCGGGCGGGTTCGTGCCGTCCGAGGTCGCCGTCGTCGCCCTCCTGGCCTCGATCGTCGCCTTCCCGGCCGGCTGGGCCGCCCTCGGTGTGAGCGCGCTGCGGACCGATCGTCGCGGTGCGGCTCGCTTCGACGGAGCAGTCTCCTGACCCACTCGATGTTCGCCGTTGCGGGCGAGGAGCAGCTGAATGGATCGAACACGGGCTCTCGGGCGCGCCGAGCCACCACCGCCCTGACGACGCTGCTTGGCTGGCTGGGAGTCGTGGGCGGTCTCGCCCTCGTCCTCGCGTTCGTGCCGGGGCTCCCGTGGAACGGCGACGTGTTCAATCTTCGGCTCGTCGCTTTCAACGCCGGTGCGATCGCGATCGCCCTCGCCACCCAGCTCCGAGCGACCGCCACAGTCCGGTTCACGCTCGTCGGAACGATTCCCGTCATCGTCGCCAACACGGCCTATCTGGCCATGGTGCTCCGGCTCGTGGCCGAGCCCGGTGAACCGGGCCCCGGCGACTACGGCCCGTGGTTCGACGTCGCCACCACCCTGTTGTGGCTCGGTGACGCATGGTTCGGCCTCGTCGTGGCGTGGCTGATCCCGAGGAACCGGCTCGCCGGCACGGTTCTGGCCATCGGCTCGGTCCTGGCCTGGAACGGTCCGAGTCGCTTTGGCCTCGTGTCCAGCGATGTCGCCTCGATCGTC
This sequence comes from uncultured Chloroflexia bacterium, assembly GCA_963719145.1. Lineage (GTDB taxonomy): Bacteria > Chloroflexota > Limnocylindria > Limnocylindrales > CSP1-4 > UBA5189. The sequence goes on along the minus strand of CAVRAX010000001.1, from coordinate 518,915 downwards.
GTGGCGCTGTCGCTGCTCGGCATCTTCATGAGCGGCATCGCCTGGGTGGGTCTCGGCTTCGACCTCGTCCGACGCCGCCGGGCTGCCGCGACCGCTTGACGCTAGGTCGCGGCCAACCGTCGTGACGGTTTCGCGAACGGGCCGTCGTGGCCGGTCGGGCTCGCGATCAGGGGCGTGGGCCTCTCCCCGAATCTCCGACCGGGTCCTCGGCCCATGGCCGTCCGAGCAGCGACGCCCTCAGACCGCCTTGAACGCCTCGAACGGCTGCCGGCAGTCGCGGCAGTAGAACAACGAGCGGCATTGGGTCGGGCCGAAGGCGCTGTCCATCACGACGCGCTGCGAGGCGCAGAACGGACAAGCGACGTCAGCCGGATCGGCCGGCGGCGCGAACCCGGACGCGGCGAGACGCTCGCGCCCGACCGCGCTGATGCGGTCGGAGGTCCACGGCACCCGGAAGCCGAACTCGACCGCGGTCGCTCGGCCAAGCGGCGCGAGGGCCGACGCAACGGCCTCGCGGATCAGCTCCTGGGCCGGGCAACCGATGAAGGTCGGCAGCAGCTCGACGTCGATCCGGTCGGGCCAGACCTCCACCCGCTCGACCATCCCGAGGTCGACGATCGAGACCGTCGGGATCTCGGGATCCGCGACCCCGCGGAGGATCTCGCGGACAGCTGTCCGCGTCGAATGCGACCGGCTCCGCCATCGCCGTCACCAGGTGGCCGCCGGGTCGGAGCGTCGGACCGAGGTGAACTCGCCCCACAGCCACCGGAAGTCGTCGGATCGGCCGGTCCGAGCCGTGACCGGGTCGGACCATGGCTCGAGATCCAACTGGATCCCGATCGGGCCGAGGGTGCCCACGACCTCCGCCCGCCAGGCCTCGAAGGCGTCAGCCAAGGGCCGGCGGAGGACACCGGCGTCGAGGAGGGCCGTCTCGTCGTCGAGCGGCGCGAGGACCGTCGGCGCGTCCGGGCCGAGGGCCTCGAGCGCGGCGACGAACCGCTCGCGCGCCTCGCCGCCGGCGCGGGCGAGCCGATCGACCCACACGAGGGCGTGCATCAGGTGGTAGCGCTCCTCGCGCCGGATCTTGGCGACGAGCTCGGCGAGCGGCGGCCAGCCGTCCCCGATCGAGGCCAGCCGTGCGGCGTCGGCGGTCTCGTACAGGAACCGGCGGGCGATCGTGTTCGCCCAGTCTCCGCGCCCGCGGTCGACGAGCCGGGCGTGCCGGAACGCATCGGGCTCGCGGTCGTAGGCGATCGCGTCGGCGTCGCGGCCGTCGTCGAGGAGGCCCGCCAGGAGCTCGTACAGGGCCCGGGCATGTCCGAGCTCGTCCTGGGCGATCGAGCTCATCGCCACGTCCTCCTCGAGGATCGGGGCGATGCCCGTCCACTCCGAGTCCGAGAAGCCGATGACGAACTCGTCGTCGGCCATCGCGAGGAGCAGATCGGCGAGCCCCGCCCGGACCGGTGACTCGAGCCTGGCCGAGGTCGTCATCGCTTGTTCCGCCGGCCGCTGGTGTCGTGGGCGCCGGCCCGGGCACCGGGCTTCGATGTCCCTGCCCGCTCGCGGGCCGCCTCGAGCTTGTCGCGCATCAGGTACCCGCCCGGCTTCTTGAACGAGCGGTCGAGCGGCGGCTGGAGGAGATCGAGGTCGTCGAGGACGTGGATGTCGGCCCGCCGGACCACCCACAGCCGGGTCGACTCGCCGCGCCGCGAGAACATCTCGCGGGCATAGTGCAGGGCGAGCTCGGGATCGGGCGCCATGACGTTGCCGCCGTGGCGCATCGGGTCGCCGTCCTTCGCCTGGCGGAAGACCTCGTACGGCTCGAGAACGCCGGTGCCCCCCGCAGAGCCCGCTTCGAATGCGTTCGGGTCGCCCTCGTCAAGCATCCGGGCGATCTGGTCGGCGGTGCCATTGGGGTCGTCGATCACGCCGCGACCCTCGGTTCGGCCAGGATCGCGGCCCGGACCCAGGCCGTGGCCTCGCGGTTCAGGCGCCGGAACTCGAGGCGCTCCTGCGACTTCGGCCCGTGGTTCGTGACGACCGTCCGAAGCTCGTCCCAGTCGGGGTCGGTGTAGCGCCACTCGCCGGCGACCTCGTCGAATGCCAGCTCCGGATCGGGGATCACAAGGCCGAGCTCGCGGATCCGAGGCACGTAGATGGTCAGGAACTCCTGGCGCAGCTCCTCGGAGGTCTTGGCCTTGATCCGCCAGTGGAGGTCGCGATCCTTCGACCGGTCGCTGCGCGGCCCGTGCATCTGCATCAGCGGACCCCACCACCGGTCGAGCGCCTCCTGGACCATCTCCCGCTGCGCCGCCGTCCCGTTCACGAGCGTCACCACGACGTCGCGGCCGTGCATGATGTGGACCGACTCCTCCCAGCAGATCTTCTGCATCGTCCGGGCGTACGGCCCGTAGCTCGAGTCGCGGAGGGCCTGCTGGGCGACGATCGCCGCGGCGTCGACGAGCCAGGCGATGATCCCGATGTCCGCCCAGCGTCCGGGTCGGGTAGTGGAAGACGTTGTGGAACTTCGTCTTCCCGGCGAGGAGGTCGTCGTACATCGCCTCCCGTGGCTTGCCGAGGTCCTCGGCCACCCGATACAGGAGTTGGGCGTGGCCGGCCTCGTCCTGGACCTTCGAGGTCAGGGCCAGCTTCCGCCGGAGCGTCGGCGCCCGCATGATCCACTCCCGCTCCGGGAGCACGCCCATGAGCTCGGAGTTGGCATGCATCTCGACGAACCGGAGGACGGCCGTCCGGTACTCGTCCGGCATCCAGTCATTGGGCTCGATCTTGCCGCCGGAGCGGACGTGGGCTTCGAAGTGCTCGTACCGCTCGTCGTGGGGCAGGTCGTTGTTCCAGGGCCGGGAGCGCGGCTCGGACCGCTCGGGCGGCGGGAGGACGGGGTCGAGGGCGAGCGGATCGGTCATCGGGACGCTCCATGCAGCATGCGGAGGATGAGGTCTGCGTACTGGTCGACGATGCGCCCGGCCGGCAGCCGCCCGTCGGGGCGATACCAGGCCGGGATGCCGTTGAGGGCGGACAGCACGACCGTCGCGGCGAGGGCCGGGTCGGTCATCTCGAAGCCGCCCGTCGAGATGCCGGCCTCGATGAGATCCCGGAAGCGCCGCTCGTAGGCGTCGCGGCGCTCGAGGATGGCCGCCCTGCGCTCCTCGTTGAGCGACCGCCACTCGTGGATGAAGACGCCGGCAGCACCGACGTCGTCGGTGATCACCCGGACGTGAGCGCGCACGAGCGCTGCCAGGGCGGTGGCGGGGTCCGACGGACCGTGGGTCGCCGTGGTCGCATCGGCGGCAGCCTCGAACCGCCCGGCCGCCCGATCGACGATCGACCAGAGGACGTCTTCCTTCGACGTCACGTGGGCGTAGAGGCTCGGACCCTGGATGTCCAGCGCCCGGGCGATGTCGCGAACGCTCGTGGCCGCGTAGCCGTTGGCCCGGAACAGCTCTGACGCAACGTCCTCGATGGCGCGGCGGCGGGACAGCTCGACCATGGGTTACGGGACGCACCTCGCCAAACGAACGATCGTTAGGAATGACCGTAGCGCCGGCCGGCGGCGCCTGTCAACGCTCGCCGCGGTGCAGCCAGCCACCACGGTCCGCCCGTCGATGGGACGACTTTCCTATGCCCGGGCGGTAATCCCGGCCGTCGCCCGACGTTCTGCCTGCATCGGACTCATCGGCCGCGCCTGGCGGCCACGCCGACCGGCATCGGATTTCGCTCCGGCGGCGCCTCGCACGACGAAAGGGGATCGGGGATGCAGCGACAGCGACGGGACGCCGGGCCGGGCTCGGGGCCGGCGGCCATGGACGTCATGGGCGAGGCGGCCATCTCCGACGCCGGCTCGGCCCGGCCGACCGGCTACGTGAGGGCGGGCGAAGCCGCCACGGGCGGCGCCGCCACGGGCGGCGCCGAGCTGCTCGAGGACCGAACGATCCGCATCTCCGGCGGCGGCCACGGCCGCCGCTTCAGCATGTCCCTGCCCGGCGCGATCATCGGCTCGCTGCTCGTGGCGACGTTCGCGCTCGGGGCGGCCCTCGGGCCGATCTCCGGCGAGTCCGGCCTCGCCCGCGGAGCCGGCCACCACGGCGACACCGCGGTCCTCGACCCGACCGACGCGGTCGACTCGGGCGATCGCGACGTCGCGTCGGTCGACGGCGACGGTCACGGGCCGGACACGGCGGTCGACGGCGGCGGGAGCGACAGAAGGAGCGAGGTCGACGGGCAGACGCCGGTCGACGCGATGGACGGTGATGGCGCGACAACCCAGGAGCCGACTGGGCCTGACACCGTCGTCGAGACCGAGCCCACGCCCGTTCCGGCCCCGGCCTCGGTCGAGGTGCGGATCGGGGTCGGGCTCGACGGCACGGCGGTCGTCGTCGAATGGTCGGCCTGCGAGGTCGACGGCTTCGTCGCCTACAAGGTGATCCGATCGCGCGACGAGTTCGCCACCTGGCCGCTCGGCGCCGGGGACTCGCTGGCCGCGACGATCGAGAGCGCGTCGACGACGCGAGTCGTCGACAGTGGGGCCGACCTCGGCCGAACGTACAACTACCGGGTCGTCGCCCTCCGGACGTGGGCCGCGGAGACGGTCGTCGGCTGCAGCAGCAAGATGGCGACCGTCGCGATCCCGAAGCCGACACCGAAGCCCGAGCCGACGCCCGCCTCGATGGAGCTGGCCCTCGCGATCAAGGAGGGCCATCCGTTCGTCGACTGGTCCGCCTGCGGCAAGGTCGACTTCGACTACTACAAGGTCGTCCGCTCCACCGACTCGACCGTCACCTGGCCGAAGGGCGACAACGATTCGCTCGTTGCGGCCGTCGGCAGGGACGGCGAGACGAAGGCCTGGGACGGCGAGGCGCCGGCGGGCAAGAAGCTCTACTACCGGGTCTTCTGCGTCCGCTCCAGCGGTGACGGCTACGTCGTCCTCGCGGCGACGCCGGTCAGGGCCATCGAGACGCCGGCAGCCGCGCCGCCGCCCGATCCCGTCGTCCTCGGCTTCGAGGCTGCCGCGACTGGCGAGGGCGTCGTCCTCAGCTGGCAGGCCTGCGGGGTCGACAACTTCGCCTACTACAAGGTCGTCCGCTCGACGACGACCACGAACCCCTCGTATCTGCCGAGCACCGATGGCACCGAGCTCATCGGCGCCATCGAGAGCAGCGCGAACACGCACTTCGTCGACACGAACGTCGCCTCCGGCCAGACGATCTACTACCGGGTCCAGTGCCTCGGCACGTGGAACGGTCAGAAGGTCCTGCGCGGGCAGACGGCGGTCGTCGCGGTGACGATCCCCTAGGCCGCGGAACCGAGCACTCGGGCGTCGTGGACGGATGGATGTGGGCCATGGTCCCGCTCGCGCCAGTACCGCTGGGCGATGGCCCCGCCGTCCCCTCGTCCCTACCGTCCGACTCTCGATGCCCGCAGGCCCCAGCACGACGCGGATGGATCCGACCCGGGAGCAGGCCCTCGTGGCCCGCGCCCGGGTCGAGGCCGCCGCGTTCGGCGAGCTCTACGACTGGTACCTGCCCCGCATCCACGGCTTCATCGCCCGGCGCGTGGGGGATCGGATGTTGACCGAGGACCTGACCGCGACCACCTTCGAACGCGCCCTCGGCGCCGTCCGCCGGGCCGACTTCCGCAACGAATCATTCGGCGGCTTCCTCTACCGGGTCGCGGCGAACGCGATCGTCGACAACGCGCGGCGCAGCCGGCGGACCATTCCCCTCGGCGCCCGGGCCAGCGACTTCGACGACGGCGAAGGGGTGGGCAGGCGGGACGACGCCGCCCTCGGCGACGACGCCGCTACCCGGGCCTTCGCCGCCGCCCTCGACCGGGACAGCCTGCGGCGAGCGCTCCTCCAATTGCCCGAGGCCCATCGTCGGGTCATCGTCCTGAAGTTCTTCGACGGCCTCGAGGACGACGAGCTGTGCGCGGCCCTCGGCTGCTCCAGGCCCACCTTCGCCGTCAAGCTCCACCGCGCGCTCCGGGCCCTCCGGGGCGCGATGGAGCTGGAGTCGACCGATGCAGCCTGAGGACGGCATGGACGGCCGACGGATCACGCCGCTCGACGGGGCGATTCCCGGAGACGTCGACTTCGGGCCGCTGGAGGCTGAGCTCGCCGCGGCCGGGGATCGCGCCCGGCGCGGATCTCCCGGAGCGGTGACGCCGGTGTTCGCCGCGGCGCTCCGAACCCGCCTCGTCGCTTCGTACGATGTCGCGGCCGACCCAACCACCGCGCCGCAGGCGGTCCCTCAGCCCGCGACCAAGGGCCGCCACACTGGCACGGCCGGGGACGAGATGACGGCACCGCCGCTGCCCGCCGAGGGCTCGACGTCGTCGCGAGCGCACGGCGCCGATTTGCCGATGCCGCGACCGCTGCCCACGCGAAGCATCGACACTCCGGCGAGACGCCTGGCCGGCCGGACGACGGTCCGGACGCCGACCTTCCTCCCCGCACCCCGCTGGACGATCCTTGCCGCGGCCGCCGCCCTCATCGTGGCGGTCGTCGGCCTGAACGGAACGTTCCTTCGCCCCGCGCTGGCCGACTCGCTCGTCGCGACGGCGTCGGGCGCCCAGCTCGTGCGCAGCGGCACGACGACCGCCCTCGTCGAGGGCACGAGGCTCGAAGCGGGCGACGAGGTCCGCGTCGACAGCGGCGGGGCAGCGGCGCTCCAGCTCGGGACCAGTCGGGTCACCCTCGACGGCGGGGCCGACGTCCGGCTCACGAGCATCGAGACGTCGCGGATCGGCATCGAGCAGATCGCCGGGCGCGCATGGCATCGGGTCGACCTGCCGGCCGGCGGCCGGTACGTCGTGACGACCGGCCCGGTGACGTGGACCGCGACGGGCACGGCGTTCGATCTCCGGCGGAGCGGAGGCGCCGCCGGGGACGTCGTCCGTGAGCTGTCTGTCGAGCACGCGGTCGTGGCCGAGGGGCCGGGCCTCCGCGTGACGGTCGGCGAGGGCCTGGGGGCGACCGTTCACCTCGGCGACGCTCCGATCGTGACGACCACCCAGGTCGACCCGCGGGTTGCCGCAACCGACCCGTGGCTCCGGGCGCGGGCCGCGGAGGACCTCGAAGCGGGCCTCCCGATCGGCATGCTCGACGGCATCGACCTCCTGGCAGCCTTCCAGCCGACGGTGGCTCCCACCTCGTCCGCGGGTCCGACGCAGCCCACGTCCGAGCCACCCGCGGCGACCGAGCCCCCCGCCGCGACGGCGCCGCCCACGCCCGAGCCGACCGCCGCCCCGACGCCGAAGCCCACGCCGAAGCCGACGCCGAAGCCGACACCGAAGCCGACCCTCGGACCGATGTCGATCTCCGCCCTCGCCTGCCCGGGCGGGGTCGTCCTGGGCTGGTCGGTCCCCGAGCTCGCCAACTTCAACCACGTCCAGGTCCTGCGCGGGACGTCGGCCGAGATCCCGACAACCTACCCGCCGGGCGGCGGCGTCGTCGCCTTCGACGGCGGCTCCACGACGAACCCGGCGGTCACCGACGGGTCGAACGCGACCGCCGAGGCCGGCTCGGCCTGGTATCGAGCGGTCGCCTACGACGGCGAGAATCGAGCGATCGCAGCCAGCGCCGTGACCGGCGTCACGACGATCGGCGTCGCCTCCCTCGGCGGGCTCGGCGTGGGCGACGGTGCGCCCGGCTCCGGGGACGTCTCGTTCGCCTGGAGTGCGTTCGCCGGCTCGGGCGACTGCTTCACGTACTACAAGCTCGTCGCCTCGATTGACGATCCGACACCGAGCTACCTCGAGGGCAGCCCTTACCTCGCCGCGATCGGCGAGCAGGGCGCGCGACCGGCACGACGATCACCGACGGCCTGACCTCGGGGACGACCTACTACTTCCGGCTTCAGGCGATCCGGGTCACGAGCCTCGGCAAGTTCATCGTCGCCCAGTCGGACGTCGTCTCGCACCGCGTCCCGTAGGCGCGACCGACAGCCGGCCGTGAAGCGCGGCCGTCAACCGCCGGTGAAGCGGGGCGGCCGCTTCTCGACGAACGCGGCCAGGCCCTCGGCATGGTCCGGGCTCGCGCCGGCGCGCTCCTGCGCTTCGGCCTCGGCCACCAATGCCGCGTCGAGGTCCCGCTCGAAAGCCGCGGCCAGGAGGCGCTTCGTGGCCGACGCTGCGCCGGGGGCGAGGGCGGCGATCCTCGCGGCCATGGCGGACGCGGCGCTGGCGAGCTCCCCGTCCGGGACGACCTGCGAGACGAGCCCGATCCGAAGCGCATCGGCGGCCGGTACCGGATCGCCGAGGAGGGCCATCTCGGCGGCTCGGGCGGCACCGACCAGCCGGGGCAGGCTCCACGTCGCCCCCGAGTCCGGCACCAGCCCGAGGCGGCCGAAGGCGAGCACGAACGAGGCCCGCTCCGCGGCGATCCGGAGGTCGCAGGCGAAGGCGAGCGAGGCGCCGGCGCCGGCCGCGACCCCGTTGACGGCGGCGATGACCGGTTGGGGCAGGCCGCGGATGGCCCGCACGATCGGGTTGTAGCGGCGCTCGAGCTCCTCGCCGAGCGACGGCGCGCCGGGCGCCAGGCGCTCCCGGAGGTCCTGGCCGGCGCAGAAGGCGCGCCCCGCGCCGGTGAGGACGACGGCCCGGACGGCGGCGTCCGAGGCGACCCCTTCGAGCGCGGCCAGGAGGCGCTCCTTCATCGGGATCGTGAGGGCGTTGAGGGCGTCGGGGCGGTTCAGGGTGATCAGGGCGACGCCGGCGGCGACCTCGACGAGGATGTCGCTTCCAGGCGTTGCGGCGTCGGCAGCCGAGCTGCCCCGCGCGGTCACCGTCGCGCGCTCACTCGGCAAACGGCTGGAGCTCTCCCCCGACGATCTCGTGGAGGCGCTCGTCGAGCGGCTCCTCGGCGCCCCCGGCGTGGTCGCGGACGAACTCGGCGAAGAGGACGGCGAACTCCTCGTCACCGGCCTGGAGAGCGCCGGCCACGAGGAGGTCCGGCTCCGGGATGCCGACGAGGACGCGGCCGCTCGTCCCAAGGGCGGCCGCGAGGTCGGACCTGACCTCGGGCAGCAGGATCCGGGTGGCGTCGCCGCCGCCGCCCGAGGCGGACGAGATGATTCGGCGACTGCCCGAGACCTCGTCGCTCCACGGGGCGGTCTCGGACCAGCGGGCCAGGTTGGCCATCGCCGCCGCGCGGAGCTCGCCGGCGGTGGCACCCCAGGCCAGCAGATGATCGGCATTCACGTGGACGTCGAACGGCCCGATCTTGAGGACGTAGCCGATCACCAGCCCCGCCGGGCCGTCGTCGAGGATCGGCATGGCGTGCGTCTTCATGCCCTCCGTCGCGAGCTGCTCGGTGTCCAGGTCGGCGAGGCGCTTCCCGGACGTCCCGACCGGCCGGAGGATCGGCATGAGGATCGCCTCGGCGGCGAGCCAGTCCTGCTCCGGCGCCTTGGCCGGCGAGGCCGGCGCCTCGGGCGGCGCGTGATGGCCGCTGACCGGCGCGGACTCGTCGATCGGGCTCAGGATGTCCGGCGGTCGGTCTCGCCAGGCCGGCTCGGGCTCATCTCCGAGGTCGCGATCAAAGGGCATCGAACTCCTCCCTCAGCGGCCCTTCCAGGCCGGCTTGCGCTTCTCGGTGAACGAGGCCATCCCCTCGCGCTGGTCTTCGGTCGAGAACAGCAGGTAGAAGCTCCGCCGCTCGAACTCGAGGCCCGCCTCCAGGCCGAGCTCCTCGGCCCGGTTGACGGCTTCCTTGGCCGCGATGACGGCGAGCGGCGGCATCGATGCGATCGTGGCGGCCAGCTCGAGCGAGGCGGCCGTGACTTCTGCGTCCGGGACGACCCGGGTGACCAGCCCATGGGCCGCCGCGTCGCGGGCGCTCATCATCCGACCGGTGAGGACCATCTCCATCGCCCTGGCCTTGCCGATCGCCCGGGTCAGGCGCTGCGTCCCGCCGGCTCCGGGAATCACCCCGAGCTTGATCTCCGGCTGGCCGAACTGGGCGCCTTCGCCGGCGACGAGCAGGTCGCAGGTCATCGCCAGCTCGCAGCCGCCGCCCAGGGCGAACCCCCGGACCGCGGCGATGAGCGGCGTCCGGACGCGCTTGATCCGCTCCCAGTGATGGAACTCGTCGTCGCCCAGCAACGTCGCCGGCGTCTGGACGGCGAGCTCCCGGATGTCGGCGCCCGCGGCGAAGGCACGGTCCCCCGCCCCGGTGATGACGATCGCCCGGCAGGCCGGATCGCGGTCGAGCCGTTCGAGGGCAGCGGTAAGCTCGGCGATCAGCGTGAAATCGAGGGCGTTGAGGACCGTCGGCCGGTCGAGCGTCACGAGGGCGACGCCCTCGACGGGACCGGCGCCACCCGGCGCCGGGAACGCGACGGCGACGGAGGGGGCCCGCGACACGGGATCGGCCTCGGTCATGGCGACCTCCATTGGCGTCGAGAGAAGTATCCCACCGCCCCCGGACCCGGCGTCAGGTCCGGGCGCCGGGCGGGGCCAGGAGGTCGGCCGCATCCTCGACGACGAGGAAGGTGGCCAAGCCCGGGGCGATGTCCCGGAGGATCCGGCCGGCGGCCCGCATCGGGTCGGAGCGAAGTCCGTCGTCGAGCGCCGCCCGGTCGTCGAAGTCCATGGCACAGGCAAGCACGAGGTCCGTCTCCGCGCCGAGGGCCTCCGCCACCCGCCAGACGCGGGTGCCGCGAAGGCCGGGCGTCCTGGCGACGAGCGGGAGATGCTCGTCCCGGTATCGCCGCTCCAGCGTCTCGATCGCGGCGGCTCCGCCGTCGGGCCGGCGATAGAGCACGAGCAGGGTGGTCATCGGTCGTCTCCTTCCGGGCGTCGGGTGTCGAGCCAGCGGGTATCGGTCTCGTCGACGCCCGGGACCAGCGCGGCGTCGGGATGCGTCAACAGGCCCGTCTCCGGGCTCGCGGCGACGGAACCGTTCGCGGCCGCGGGGCCCGCGGCGGAGATCTCGCCGCCCTCAGCCGCCTCCGCCCGCCGCTTCGCCTCCGCTTCGGTCGACCGGTAGAAGCCCGCCAGGGCCTCGTTGAACAGGCCGGGCTTGCGGACCATGACCTCGTGGCCGCAGTCGGGCGCGACGAAGAGACGGCCGCGCGGGATCTGGCGGGAGATCCCCCAGGCATGGTCGACCGGGACGAAGGGGTCCCGATCGCCGCAGGCGACGAGCGTCGGCGCGTCGATCCGGTGCAGGTCGCGCGGACCGAGGAGCGGCTGGATGGCCACGTCGGCCGAGATCGCCGGCAGCAGCCGCTGCCAGGCCCCGGGCCCCTGGCCCGGGTCGTGCCGCCGCGACAGCTCCGCGGCCCAGGCCGGATCGTCGGCCAGGATCTTCGCCGGGTCCATCAGCCGGCGGGCGACGCCGGTCCGCGGCTCGCGCTGTGTCGTGATCCCGATCACCACGAGGGTACGGACGCGGCGCGGATGGCGGCCGGCGAACTGGAGGGCCGTCATCGCCCCCATCGAGAAGCCGACGAGATGGAAGGTCAGGAGGCCGAGCGCATCGACGTACGCCTCGAGGTCGTCGACGAGCCAGTCGTAGCGGAAGCCGGCGGCCGCGTCCCAGCGGGTCCGCCCGTGGCCGCGGGCATCCGGGAGGTGGACGAGGAAGGCCTTCGAGAAGAGCGGCAGCTGGGCCGCGAAGTCCTCCCGCCCGACCGAGGTCGCGCCGTGGAGGACGACCATCGGCGGTCCCGCGCCGACCACGTCGTAGCCGATGTCGAGTCCGTTGGCCTTGACGGAGGGCATGACTCAGGCCTCCGGCTTGCCCTCGACGGGCGTGTCCGAGGCGGGCTCGATGCGCAGGTAGCGGCGTCGGAAATAGAGGAGCGGCCCGACGGCGTCACCGCCCGGACCCTCGTCGTCGAGCGCGTCGACGCGGCCGATGAAGAGGTCGTGGTCGCCGGCGGAGAAGGTCTGGACGACCGTGGCCTCGAGGGTCGCGATGGCGTCATCGATGAGGGGCAGGCCGGTCGTGCCCTCGTGCCAGGCGGCGCCGCAGAAGTCCTCCCGGCCCGGTTTCACGGCCGCGTGGGCGAAGCAGTCCGAGAGGCCCTGCTGGCCCTCGCCGAGGACGTTGACGGCGTAGCGCCCATGGAGCCGGACCATCGGGGTGATGAATCGGCGCCGGTCGAGGGCGACCATGACGAGCGGCGGCTCGAGAGAGACAGAGGAGAGGGCGTTCACGGTGATGCCCTGGGGCCGGCCCTCCGAGAACGTCGTCACGACGGTGACGCCGGTCGCGAACCGACCCATGACCTGCCGGAACCGTTCGCTGTCGAAGTCCATTCCCGCGAGTCTACGGGAGCGGCCCCGGCGCCGAGCCCGCCCGGCCGACGGCCGCTGCCGACCGAGCCCGGCTCGGTCGGGCGGGCGTGAGACGGCTACAATCCGGGCCGATGTCCACTCGCCTCTGGGACCGGGCCGCGCTCGTGCCCGCCGATGCCGCCGGCCGCTACCCCGAGGTCGTGGCGCTGCCGCCCGGGCTGCCGACCGTCGCCGAGCTCTTCACGTTCATGCGCGACGCGGAGCTGCGGTTCTCGACCCTCCGGATGCGGATCGAGGAGCGGACGTTCACCGCCGTCGGAGAGCTCCTCGTGGCGATGGACGTGGCCGTCCGGCATCCGGGCCACGCTCGCGTGACCACGACCGAACCGGACCGCGGGCCAGCCGGCAACTTCGAGCTCTGGATCGGCGACGGCGAGACCGTCCGGACGTTCTCCGGGAGCCATCGCCTGGGGACGTCGCGACCGGTCCGGAATCGCCCTCGTGGCCTGGATGCCGGCTTCCCCGGCCCGTCCCGCGTCTACGAGCCGGTGACGCCGTTGCCCCTCGAGACGCTGCCGGAGCTCTTCGTCCACCCGGCCGGCTATTGCCAGAACGTGCTGGCCACGGGCCGGACCTGGATCTCCGGGACGGACGTCGTCGGGGACCGCGAGGCCATCGTCCTCGAGTGCGACCATCCACGGGCGGTCGAGCGCGTCGCCGATCGGCCCGACTTCCACGTCCACGTCGCGGTCGACCGGCTCGAGGGCATCATCACCCGGCTCGTCGAGACGATCGGCGGGGACGTGACCCGGGAGGCCAGCGTCACCTCGCTCGAGCCCGACGTGCCGCTGCCGCCGGCAACCTTCGACTTCGACTTCCCCGACGGGACGACGATGCTCTTCTGACGCCCGGCGTCAGCGACCACCTCCTCCGGCCCGACCGGCTCGTCGATCCGGGTGACCGGGCCCCGGCCGGACAGGCGGACGAGGGTCGTGGAGCCCACGATCGTGACGACGACGGCGCCGAGGATCGCGGCGAACAGCTGGTCGTCGATGACACCCGCCTCGACCCCGATCGTGGCCAGGACGAAGCTGAACTCGCCGACCTGGCCCAGCCCGATGCCGAGCTGGAGCGGCCGGGCCCGGATGGTCCCGACCCGCGCGAGCCCCGCCGTCAGGCCGGACTTGGCAGCGACGAGGACGGCGAGGAGGCCCAGCCAGGGCAGGCCGTCGGCGAGCGCCGCGGGATCGATGAGCGAGCCGATGACGACGAAGAACAGGACGGCGAGGAGGTCGCGAAAGGGCAGGAGCCGGCGCCGGACCTCGGCTGCCTCCGGGCCCTCGACGATCGCCAGGCCGGCCACGAACGCCGCCAGCGCGACGGGAATCCCGGCGACGAGCGCCCCGAGCCCGGCCAGGGCCAGCCCCACCGCGACCGAGACGATGAGGAAGATGTCCGTCTCGCCCTCGAGCTCGCGGAGGACCCGCGGCAGGGCCAGCGCCGCGCCCGCGGCCACGGCGGCGAAGGCCAGCCCGCCCCCGAGCGCGACCGGCCAGGGCCGGCCCCCGGGGCCGGCGACGGCCAGGAGGATCACGGCGACGATGACTCCGGTCAGGTCCTGGAGGACGCTCCAGCCGAGCATGGCCTGCTCGGTCTGGCGGTCGGTGGTCCGCCGCCGGCTCCGGGTGATGTTCACGACGACCACGCTCGACGACATCGCCACGCCGAGGCCGACGAGCCAGGCGCCGAGCGGCGGAACGCCGAGGGCCGCGAGCACCGCGGCCGAGCCGGCCGTCGTCAGGAGGACCTGGAGCGGCGCGGCCCACGACACGGCGCCGTGCTCGCGCCGGAGTCGACCGACGTCGATCTCGATCCCGACCTCGAAGAGCAGGAGCGCGACCCCGATGTCGGCGAGGAATGTCAGCTGGTCGCGATCGGCGACGTAGCCCGGCGTGAAGGGCGAGATGGCGAGCCCGACCGCGAGATAGCCGACGACCGCGGGGAGGGCCAGGGTCCTGGCCAGCCAGCCCGCCCCCGCCGCGAGGAGCAGCACGATGCCGACGTCCAGGATCCCCGGCGCGCTGACCTGCATGGTTCGGGATGGTATCGGGACGGGGCCGTCAGTCGCCGCGACGTGGGAACCACTTCCCGCGGCCGTTCGACACCGTATAGTCGTGCGGCATGACGAGCCAGGGCAAACATCCGCGCCTCGAAGAGCTCGAGGTCATGGTCCGGGACGGCCGGGTCGACACCATCGTCGTGGCCTTCACCGACATGCAGGGCCGGCTCATGGGCAAGCGCGTCCAGGCGGAGGCATTCCTCGCCGGCGTCGTCGACCATGGCGCTCACTTCTGCACCTACCTCCTCGGCACGGACATGGAGATGAACACGCCCGAGGGGTTCGCCCTGATGAACTGGAACACCGGCTACGGCGACTGGATCGCCTCGCCGGTCTGGGGTTCGATGCGGGTGCTGCCGTGGCTCGAGAAGACCGCCCTCGTGCTGTCCGACACGATCGACGAGGAGACCCATGAGGAGATCCCGATCTCGCCGCGGACGATCCTCAAGCGCCAGGTCGAGCGGGCCAGGAAGGCCGGCATCACCGTCAAGGCGGGCTCGGAGTTCGAGTACTACGTCCTGAAGGATTCCTGGGACCAGATCGCCGAGAACGGCTTTGCCGTCCCGAAGCGATTCGGGACCTACAACGAGGACTACCACCTCCTCCAGGCGACGAAGGCGGAACCCCTCCACCGGCTCCTCCGCAACCAGATGACCGAGGCCCGGATCCCGATCGAGTTCAGCAAGGGCGAGGCGGCGCCCGGCCAGCACGAGGTCAACATCCGCTACGACGATGTCCTCGAGTCGGCCGACCGAAGCGTCCTGTTCAAGCACGGCGCCAAGGAGATCGCCTACCTCAACGGCTGGGGCATCACCTTCATGGCCAAGCCCGACCACACCTGGACGGGCTCCTCGGGCCACCTCCACATGAGCATCTGGGACACCGACGGAAAGAAACCGCTCAGCCACGACCAGGCCGACGGGCTGCCGTACGGCATCAGCCGCCAGTTCAGCCAGTTCGTCGCCGGGATGATGGCCCTGTCCCGCGAGCTCGCCGTCTTCGTCGCCCCGTTCATCAACAGCTACAAGCGCTACGCCTCACTGTCGTGGGCCCCGGTCAACGTCGTCTGGGGTCGCGACAACCGGACGACCGGCTTCCGGCTCGTCGGGCACGGCTCGTCGCTCCACATCGAGAACCGCTTCCCCGGCGGCGACATGAACGCCTATCTGACCTACGCCGCCATGATCGGCGCCGGTCTGTACGGGATCGAGCACGGCCTGGAGCTGGGGCCGGAGTTCAAGGGCAATGGCTACGTCGCCAAGGGCGTGCCCCGGATGCCTCGGGCCCTGTACGAGGCGATCTCGGAGCTCGAGCGCTCGAAGGCGGCCGGGGACATCTTCGGCCAGGCGGTCGTCGACCATTACCTGAACGCCGCCCGGGTCGAGCAGGAGACGTACGACTCCGTCGTCCACGACTGGGAGCGCGAGCGCTACCTGGAGCGCGGCTGAGATGAGCGGCGGCGCGGCACTTGCCGCCGCGTTCGGCGTCATCTGCTTCGCGCTGGCGCTGCTGGTCTTCGTGTTCGACGGCGGCGACCGACTGATCATCGGTGCCGTGCTGGTCGGGCTCGTCACGGATTCCCTCGCGGTCGCACTCGTCCTCTCGGCTCCCCGACGGCGCTGATTCCCGCGCTGGGATCCAGGCGGGTCAACCCAGCGTAGAGCCTCCATTCCGAACACCAGGTTCGGCATGGAGGTGAAACATGTCCCGCACGATCCGCTTGCTCCTCGCCCTCGCGCTGCTCGTTGCCCTCGGGGCGGCGACCGCGTCCACCGCCGCGGCCGGGGGTCGCAAGGTCCTCAATTCCACGCTGGCCGCCCTGCCGACGGGTTCCCTGGTCATTGACGGCCTGACCGGCGGCGGCGTGCCGTGGAGCATCGAGGCCGGCTCGGTCAAGCTCTTCGCCGACGGTCGCCTCCATGTCGACATCGAGGGCCTGGTCATCACGGCGACCGGGGTGAACCCGATTGCGACCGGCAAGGCGGTCGTGACCTGCGGCGACGCCCCGGTGGCCGAGACCGGCACGGTGCCGTTCTCGACGGACGGAGACGCCGAGATCGACGCCATCGTCGACCTGCCGTCGCCGTGCCTGGCGCCGGCCGTCTTCTTCACCAACGCCACGAGCCGCTGGTTCGCGGTCAGCGGCTTCTGACGAGCCGGTCGCGATCCGTCGCTGACCGTCCGCACCCTTCGGGCCGGGCCGGCAACGTGCCGGCCCGGCCCTCGCTCAGCCCCCCGGCCGGAGCGTGCCGCTGAACACCTGCCAGGCCAACGCCGACTTGGCCACCAGGCTCATCACCATGTACGTCTTCTCGCCGACCAGGTAGTCGCGCCAGCGACCGATCCTGCGGAACTGCAGGACCATCGTGATCGCGAAGACGTTGAACGTCACGAAGAGGGTGATCACGATCGCGTAGACGAACGGCGGGATCCCGGCGTCGGTCGGCAGGTCGGGCTGCAGGCCATAGGCCAGGAGGATCGAGAAGATCCCGAGCCAGGGCGCGATCCCGGCCACGCACCCGAAGACAAAGTGCTTCCAGTCGGGGTGGTCGCGACGGCCTTCGTTGGCCGATTCCATGCTCCACCCGAACAGGATCATCGCGACGTTGCAGCCGGCGACCGCGACGAGGGCCGGGACATCCCGGATGTACGACAGGTACGCGATGGCCACGATCATGACCGTGCTGCTGAACGCGTATTCGACCCACCGGAGCGGGTTCATGCCGCGGGCGAGCCAGGCCTCGTAACGGGCCCGCAGCGGCCAGCCGGCCAGGGCATGGGCGATCGAGCTCATCGCCAGGAAGGAGGCGATGAACCAGGCCAACGGCACCGAGAACAGCTCGACCTGGCTCGGCTCGACGCCGACGAAGCGGCCGTTCTCGATGATCGGCCTGACCGTCGACACGAACGGTGCGAAAGCCGCAGTCGTGCTCGCGACGGCGAGCATCACGAGGAACTGGCTGCCGTGGACAAGGCTGAGGACGCGATTCCAACGGGCGAGCGAGCGTGATCGCTCGGGGCTGATGGTGGTGGTCAAGACACTTGCCTCTAGCAACGTGGGACCAGCGCCCGCATGCACTGCGGGCGCTGGTCGAAGGCTACGACGGGTCGGTGTCAGGCGTCGGTCCGGGCCATCAGCCACCGGCCCAGGACGGGCAGCAGTGCGACCGCCGATACGCCGACGAGTACGTAGACGATGCTCGAGAGCGTGTTCGTCTCGCCGAAGCTCGCGCCGGTGATCGCGGCGACGAGGTCGAACTGGGCGACGCCGACGAGGAGCCAGTTGAGGCCGCCGACGATGACGAGGAGGAGGAAGAGGGCGTTCAGGTAGCGCATCGGAACTCCTTTGAGACGTTGTCGACCCTTTGTCTAGGGTATGTCGAGAGATTAGGCGACATGGCGCAGGTTTGTCAAGAGTTACGCGGGGCGTTTCCAGTGTGATAGGCTCGACAAACCGTGTACACAATCAGCCAAGCCGCCGCCCGCAGCGGCGTCGCGGTCGCCCTCCTCCGGGCGTGGGAGCGGCGCTACGGCGTCGTCTCGCCGAGCCGGACCCAGAGCGGCTACCGCCTCTACGACGACGCGTCAATCGCCCGACTGCGGGCGATGCGAGTGCTCGTCGATTCGGGCTGGGCTGCATCCCAGGCTGCGGAGGCCGTGATCGCCGGGACGGTCGAGGTTCCCGGCGAGCAGCCGGTTCGGGCACTCGAAGGGGCGAGCGTCGACGACGCGCTCGTTCGAGCCGCCTCGACCTACGACACCGTGGGCATCGAGTCTGCGATCGACGGGATCCTGGCCCAGGGCTCGTTCGAGGCCGTCGTCGACGACCACCTCCTGCCCGCGGTCGCGGCGCTCGGGACCGCCTGGGCTGACGGTGTGATCGATGTCGCGGCCGAGCACCTGGCGAGCGCCGCCGTGCAGCGGCGACTCGCCGCGCTCTTCGATCTCGCCGGCCGCCCGGGATCGGGTCGCCCGGTCGTCGTCGGCCTGCCGCCGGGCAGCCGCCATGAGATCGGGACGCTCGCGTTCGCGGTGGCCCTGCGGCGACGTGGCGTCGAGGTCCTCTACCTCGGGCCGGATACGCCGGTGGCCTCGTGGATCCACGTCGTCGGCAAGAGCCGGGCGAAGGCGGCGGTGATCGGGGTCCCCCAGGTTTCGGACGCCGGGGCGGCGATCGAGGTCGCGAGTGCCCTGCGGGTCGTCGGTACCCGCCCGATCGTCGCGATCGGCGGCCCCGGCTCCGACGCCGCCGCTGCGGCGTCGGCCGGCCCACGGTCGATGGACGCGGGCGACCGGGTCGAGCTCCTGCCCAGGAGGGTCACCGACGCGGCGGCGGCGATCGCCCGGCTCCTCGAGGTCGGCTAGGCGCTGCGTCGGGGCGGCGCCTGGCCGAGTCGCGGCGGCTACGATGGACCCGCTCCATGATCCCGACGAAACGTCCGGGGAACCGGATGGCAGCCGTCCCGCCAGGAGACTCCGATGCGACTGCAGGACAAGGTCTCGATCATCACCGGCGGTGGCTCGCGGCATGGGCCGCGTCGCCTCGCTCATGTTCGCCGCGGAAGGTGCGAAGGTCGTCGTCGTCGACGTCACGGCCGAAACGGCGGCGGCGGTCGTCGCCGAGGTCGAGGCCGCTGGTGGCCAGGCCGTTGCCCTCGCCGCGGACGTCTCGAAGGAGGCCGACGCGAAGCGGATGGTCGACGAGACGGTCGCCGCCTTCGGCCGTGTCGACGTCCTCTACAACAACGCCGGGATCATGCCCGAGGCCGACCACTCGGTCATCGACACCGCGGTCGAGGACTGGGACCGGGTCATGGCCGTCAACGTCCGGGGCGTCTTCCTCGGCTGCAAGTACGCGATCCCGAAGATGATCGAGCAGGGGTCGGGCTCGGTCATCAACATCTCGAGCTTCGTCGCCCTCGTCGGCTGCTCGAACCCGCAGGACGCCTACACCGCGTCGAAGGGCGCGGTCCTAGCCCTGACGAAGTCGCTCGCCGTCCAGTTCGCCCCGAAGGGCGTCCGGACGAACGCCATCTGCCCAGGGCCGGTCGAGACGCCGCTGCTCATGGACTGGCTGGTCAAGGACGAGGAGGCGAAGCGGATCCGGCTGGCCCGCAACCCGACCGGCCGGTTCGGCAAGCCCGAGGAGGTCGTCTCGATGGCGATCTACCTCGCCTCGGACGAGTCGCGCTGGACCAACGGCGCGGCGATGGTCGTCGACGGCGGCATCACGGTGAACTACTTCTAGGCCCGGGCGGGCCGCCGCAAAGGCCTCGGGTTTCTATCGAGCCGACGGGCGGGCGGGCTATTGTCGAAATCGACGACCGTGCGGACCGGCCGCCCAGCTGCCGGAGCCCGGCGACGGCGTGCGGTGCAGCAGCGAAGATGGCCGGATCCTGCTGTTCGCCGACGGTCGCCTCCACGTCGAGGTCGAGCCTGGTCATCACGGCCGCCGGCGTCAACCCGATCGCGACCGGCTAGGCACGGGGTCAATTCGTAGTTGACGTACAGGCCAAGCCTGGGCACGCTGAACTCCTGCGCCAGGCTCGGTGGGTACTAGTAGCGACTCGAAGGGGTCCGGCTGGTGATTTCGAGGTTGCGCTCTTCGTCTCGGCTCCTCGCGAGCGCCGTAATCGCCTCACTTCTGTCGCTGGCAACCCCGCTCGGAGCCGCAGCATACAATGGCACGACAGCGGTCGCTTATGCGAACGCGCACTGGGCCGAGTGTGGATCGTCACCGTACAACGGAACGCCACCATCGCCATACGTTTGCCTCGCGAACGACTGCACGAACTACGTGTCGGAAGCGCTGCACTACGGCGGCTATCCATTCCGCAGTTCCCCTGTCACGTTGTGGGCATCGTGGTGGTGGCACAGCACGTCCGACAGCACCAGGACTTGGTGGGACGCGGACTCACTTGAGTACTTCTTGGTCGACGAGGATCCAGGCATCAATGGCAACCCTGGCGGGTACATTGCCGAGAACACGAAGGGCGCACTCGCTTCGGACAAATACAACGCCCTTAGCAAGGGCGACCTCCTCTTCTTCGATTGGGAGGATAACGGCTCGATTGATCATGTGCGAATCGAAGTCGGATGGGGAACCCCCACGTCAACGGGCTATCAGTCGGCGTACAACAACTCCTATTGGACGACGGGAGACTGGGCAAATCAACACACGGTCCCTCGATACAAGGACTTCTGGAACGCCTACTACCAGTTGACGTCATCCCAGCGGGCATCAGTCCGAATCCTCCAAGTGCACATCTACTCGACGAACTGACCCAGAGGCCATGGAAGCAGGATGAGTTCTCCCTCGACGGCGCAAAGATCAGGATGGAGGCGGGCCGCGCTGCTAGCCGCAGTGCTGGTCGGCGCAGTGGCCGTGGGGCTCGCGAATCTGGCTACCTCCCCTCGGACGAGCGGGGCCGACGTCGGCGACCTCAATGCCGCTGTCACCGGCGCCATCACGGCCCTCAACACGGGTTCCGCACTGCCCGCTGGGGTACGGCCCGGTCTCTTCTCCGCCGCCGATCGTGAGACCGTGCGGTCCGGCATTCGCTCGAATTTGATTGGACATTTCACTGGGACGGCGCTTACGAACATCTTGACCAATCAGCTGCGCTGGGCGGACCGCATCGCCACATCGTCTGCCGAGTCGCACTCGGTTTACTTCGAGCTGCTGAAGGTCCTATTGGATGAGCCGGTCATGTATGGGGAGTCCGCGACGATTTCGGGTCGGTATGTGATGGTAGAACAGTCTGCATGGGACCTCCCGGACGGAGAGACTGCCACCATCGGCGGGACCTATGCCAATGTGTTCACCTATCAACTTGAGAGGGTTGGCTTCGTGTGGCTGGTCACGTCGTACACTGATCAGCCCTTCGACTTCGTTCCCGACCCGAAGTTGTCCAGCAATCTTGACTTGGATCCGAATCCAGACGCAACAAAGCCGCCACCGCTCGAGTAGGAGCATCGCTCTCGCCTCTCGCCCCGCTGACGGCCGGCAGCACAGAGATCGCGGCCACCGGAACCACGCCAAGCGCGCGTTCGGCGGCGATCGGACCCGGCTTGGGCCACGGCCGCTCGCCCGGCCAATCTCAGCCGCATGATTCCACCATCCTGCGTCGCCGACCAAGTGCCCCGAAGCCAAATGTCGCCCGCCCGCAGTCGTGGAGACACATTGGCGCAGCCCCGCCGAGCTGGCTAGAGGTCAGCAACCACCCTTCGGCAGCGCTCCCCGCGCCTTTCGCTGCACGTTCGTGCTCGCCACGATGAGCGCGCAACCCTCGGTCCCGGCGGCCATCCACGAGATCACCCGCCGCCCTTCCGCCAGGAGCCGCCGATGCGGCTCTCTGACAAGGTCTCGATCATCACCGGTGCCGGGTCCGGGATGAGCCGCGTGAGAGGCCGTGTCGATGGAGATCTACCTGGCCTCCTACGAGTCGCGCTGGACGAACGGTGCTGCGATGGTCGTCGACGGCGGCATCACCGTGAACTACTTCTAGGTCGAGGGTCGGCCAACTCGGTTCGGCGGATCGACCGATCGTGAACTGCCCGGATCGCCTGCCGCGCGCCTAGAATCTCCGGCCATGGAGCGCCCCGAGGACCGCAGGATCGCGATCGGCGTCGACGTCGGCGGCAGCGGCGTCAAGGTCGCCGCGGTCGACGTCGCGAGCGGCGAGCTCGTCGGAGAACGGCGGCGGGTCGCCACGCCCAACCCCTCGACCCCGGCGGCCGTCGTCAAGGTCATCGCCAAGCTCGTTGCCCGGTTGACGAAGGAGGCCGGCGCGCCCGACGCGCCGGTCGGGGTCGGGATCCCGAGCGTCGTCATCGACGGCGTGACCAAGTCAGCGGCGAACATCGATCCGGGCTGGGTCGACTTCGATGCCGGGGCCGCCCTGACCAAGGCCGTCGGTCGCCGGGTCATCGCCCTCAACGACGCCGACGCCGCCGGCCTGGCCGAGATGCGGTTCGGGGCGGGTCGGGGCGTTGGCGGGACCGTCTTCGTCCTGACCCTCGGGACCGGCCTGGGATCGGCCCTGTTCAGCGACGGCCGGCTCGTGCCGAACACCGAGCTGGGCCACATGGAGATCCGGGGCCGCGACGCGGAGCGTCGGTCAGCCGCAGCCGCCCGGCTCCGCCGCGGCCTGTCGTGGAAGGCCTGGGCCGGCGACCTCGACGAGCACCTCCACGCGATCGACAAGCTGTTCTGGCCGAACCTGATCATCCTCGGCGGTGGGGTCTCGAAGAACGCCGACCGCTTCATCCCGCTCCTGACCGTGCGGCCGCCGGTGGTCCCGGCCCAGCTGCGGAACGACGCCGGGATCGTTGGGGCGGCGATGGCCGCCGCGGAGGCAGACGGGGACTGAGGCGCGGCAGGAAGCCGCTCAGGCGCGCTCGCGGAGTCGCCGGAGGGTGTCCGACGTGCCGGACACGACCAGCTCATCGCCCTCCACGAGGACTCGCTCGGCCGGCGGGTTGGCGAGGAAGTCCTCGGTGCCGCGGACGATCGCGAGCGGGTGGATGCCCTCGGCCATGAGCGAACCGACCGTCCGGCCGACGAGCGGTCCGCCGGCCCCGACGAGGACCTCCTCCATCGAGAACGCCACCTGGCCGTGGGACAGGGCGAAGTCGATGAAGTCGGCGACGCGCGGCCGGGTGGCCAGCTCGGCGATCTGGCGGCCAGCCCGAGCGTACGGTGAGACGACGCGGTCGGCACCGGCCTGGCGCAGCTTGGCCTCCGAGCCCTCGTCGTTGGCGCGGGCGACGATGAACAAGCTCGGGTGCATCGCCCGCGCCGAGAGCGTCACGTAGACGTTGTTGGCGTCCGAGTCCATCGTCGTGATGAGGCCGCGGGCTCGCTCCGTGCCTGCCTGCCGGAGGATGTCATCGCGTGTCGCGTCGCCCTCGACGACGAGGTAGCCGCCACGCATCGCCAGCTCGAGCGACTCGGGGTTGATGTCGATCACGACGAACCCCAGACCGGCGTGCTCGAGCTCCCGCGCTGCGGTGCTGCCGACCCGCCCGTAGCCGCACAGGATGAAGTGGTCGCGCAGGGCCCCGACCGCGTCCTGCATTCGTCGCCGCTCCCTTCTGCCACTGACGGCCTCGCCGAGGATGGACTCGGCCACGATCCCGATCGACCCGAAGATCACGCCCACGCCGCCGACGGCAAGGATCATCGTCCAGACGCGCCCAACGTCGTCGAGCTCGCGGACCTCGTGATAGCCGACGGTCGTCATCGTGATGATCGTCATGTAGATCGCGTCGTCGAACGGCCAGCCGGCGATGACCATGTAGCCCAGCGTGCCGACGATGACGACGCCCGCGACCAGGAGCACCCAGATCCTGACGTGCCGACCGACCGCGAAGACCATGGACCGACTGTAGCGGGCCGGCGGGCGCTCGTCGCGGGAGGTCGGGCGTATCATCGGTCGACGTTCCGTCCGACCCGTCGGAGCACGCCACGAGCGTCGGTCGGCCCATCCCAATCGAGGTTTGTACCGATGGCCATCGACCAGACCGCCTCCGGCATCAGCGTCCTCAAGATGGTCGTCGGCGGCAAGACCGTCGACGCCCGCGACGGCCAGACGTTCGAGATCGTCAACCCGGCAGACGGGCAGACGATCGCGACAGCGCCGCTCGGTGGCAAGGCCGACGTCGACATTGCCGTCGAGGCGGCCCAGGGGGCGTTCGAGGATCCCAGGGGCTGGTCGAGCTGGGCCGCCGGCAAGCGCGGCCGGACCCTGGCCAAGCTGGCCGCGCTGGTGAAGGGGCACGCCGAGGAGCTGGCCCGGCTCGAGAGCCGGAACACCGGCAAGCCGATCACGGGCGCCCGGGGCGAGGTGATCGGGGCGAGCCTGGTCTTCGACTACTACGCCGGGGCCGCGAACAAGATCTTCGGCCAGACGATCCCGGTCTCGAAGCCCGGCCTGGACATCACCCTCCGCGAGCCGATCGGCGTCGTCGGGCTGATCGTGCCCTGGAACTTCCCGATCCTGATGGCCAGCTGGAAGCTCGCGCCGGCCCTCGCGGCGGGCAACACCTGCATCCTGAAGCCGGCCTCGCTGTCGCCGATGACGGCCCTCCGGTTGGGGGAGCTCGCCCTCGAGGCCGGCTTCCCGCCCGGCGTCGTGAACGTCGTGACGGGTCCCGGCGGCAGTGCCGGGGCGGCGATCGCCGCCCACCCGGGCGTCGGCAAGGTCGCCTTCACCGGCGAGACGACGACCGGACAGGAGATCATGCGGCTGGCCTCGAACAACGTGAAGAAGGTCAGCCTCGAGCTCGGTGGCAAGAGTCCGAACATCGTCTACGCCGACGCCGACCTCGAGCGCTTCGCCTCCGAGTCGCCCTATTCCGTCTTCGACAACTGCGGCCAGGACTGCTGCGCCCGGAGCCGGATCTTCGTCGAGCGCTCGGTCCACGAGAAGGTCGTCGAGCTCTTCGCGGAGGCGACCCGGAAGGTGGTCGTCGGCGATCCGGCGGACGAGGCGACCCAGGTCGGGACGCTCGTCAGCTTCAAGCAGCGCGACCGGGTGAAGGACTACATCGAGATCGGCCTCGGTGAGGGTGCCAACCTCGTCGTCGGCGGGACGGCTCCCGACGATCCGGCCCTGTCCGGCGGGGCCTACCTGATGCCGACGGTCTTCGACGGCGTCTCGAACGAGATGCGAATCGCCCGGGAGGAGATCTTCGGCCCGGTCGTCTCCGTCATCCCCTTCGACACCGAGGCAGAGGCGATCCAGCTCGCGAACGCCACGCCCTACGGCCTCTCGGGATCGATCTGGAGCCGCGACATCGGCAAGGCCCTCCGGACGGCGAAGGGCGTCCAGGCGGGCGTCCTGTCGGTCAACTCGAACTCCAGCGTCCACACGGAGGCGCCATTTGGTGGCTACAAGATGTCGGGCATCGGGCGAGAGCTCGGGATGTCCGCCCTCGACCTGTACACGGAGACCAAGAACGTCTTCATCGACCTCCGCCCCTAGGGCCGCGACCCCGCGTCCGGCCGGCTCGGGCCGACGAGGCATCGGCATCGCTCGGTGAACCTCGGCGGATCGGTTCGGCCTGCCGTGCCCCCGGCGGCGGACGACCTCGAGATCTTCGAGGAGTCGCCGGCCGCCGCGGTCTCGTTCGCGCCGCGGGCGATCCGGCCGCCGACGCGGCGGGGCCCGCTCGTCGTCGGCGCATGGATCCTCGGCCTCGTGTCGCTTGCCGGCATCGGCCTGCTGACCGAGCCCGGCGATCCGGGGGTGGCGGAACCGGCCGCGAGCGCCGGCGACGGGCAGGCCGCCGCCGGGCTGCCCGATCGCTCGGCATCGCCCGCCGCGAGCGCGACGCCCGCCGCGAGCGCGATCGACATCGTCGAGCTTCGATCGCCCGCGCCGGCCGGCGTCGACGTGACGACCCGGCAGCTCCAGGTGGAGGGCACCCTCCTCGTCCGCGCCACTCGCCTCGGCATCGCCCTCGAGGCCCGCGGGGATCGCGTCCTCGAGCAGGTCAGCGTCGACGTCTCGGACCCGAACGGCGGGATCCGGCCCGAACGCGGGCCGACCTTCAGCGCCACCTTCGATCTGCCGAACCCCCGACCGAACGGGACGATGTGGGTCATCGTCACCGCCTACGACGACGACGATCTCCCGCTCGGCGCCATCCGCCGGCAGTTCACCGTGGGGCGCCTCGTCGAGCCCCACCCGCCCCCGACGCGCGGCCTCCTCGTCGGCGACCCGGGGCTCGTCGCGACGGCAGCATGGCTCGGCGTCGCCGCCCCCTCGATCCCGTTCTGCCTGGCGGAGGCGTCGACCCTGGCGTCGACCTGCTGAGGCCGCCGCGGCAGACCGCCGACGCCCGCAACCTCGCTCAGCGACCGGCCGCGAACTCCGGCGCCCGAAGCTGCGGATGGCGGCGGGAGAGCCAGTCGACGAGCGCCCAGTACGTCGTCTTGAAGGCCAGCCCGGACCAGGGCAGGGCGTCCGCCGCGAAGGCTTCGATCTCGAGCGCCTCGACCGTCGGAGCCGGCGTCCCGCCGACGACCCTGGCCTCGAAGACGAGGATGACGACGGCCGCCTCGAGGCGCGTGTAGAGGCCCACGATCTCGCCCGGCTCGATGAGCAGGCCGGTCTCCTCGAGCGTCTCCCGGATCGCGCCTTCAGCGATCGTCTCGTCGACCTCGAGGAAGCCGCCCGGCTGGGCCCAGGCCCCCAGACCGGGCTCGATCCCCCGTCGCAAGAGGACGAGCCGACCATCCTCGGTGACCGGCAGGGCCGTGACGACGAGGCGCGGGTTGACGTAGGTGATGTGGCCGCAGGCCGGGCAGCTGCTCCGCTCGCGGTCCTCGCCCTCGACGACGCCGAGGCGCAGCTCCGCGCCGCAGCGTGAGCAGAAGTTGAGGCTCGCGGCGATCCACTCCGGGACGCCGCGCCCCGAGTCGATGTCCGTCGAGCGGGCGTCCGGGCCACGGATCCGGCGGCTGCGGTCAGGGCCGCTCATGCCAGGACGGCTGCCGTTGCGGCTGCGGCGAAGACGAGCATCCCGATCCCGGCGGCCGCGAGCCAGGCGAACCGGAAGAGCCCCCGCCCCCGGTCCACCGGCAGCCAGGCCCACGCCGAGCGCCAGATCCGGAGGGAGGCGTCGGCGGTCGTCACGATGAGGATCGGCGCCGCGACGAGGATCCCGAGCTTGACGATCGGGCTCGCCAGCGTCGATCCGGTCTCGAGGGCCGTGATCGCGACCGCGCCGGCGACGAGGGCGACCGCCGAGAGGTTGATGTAGTGCGCCTGGAGCGGGGTCGGGGCGGTCTCCGGAACTCGCCGCGGCGAGCCCTGGACTCCCCGCGGCGCCGCGGCGCTCGCCTGGCGGTCGAGGACGGGCATGCCGGGCTCCCAGCGCGAATTGTCCATCAGCCGAGTGTAACGGTCGACCGGCGAGCCGCAGCGACGGCGCGGCTCAGGCGGGTCAGAGGCGCCGGCCCTCATCCGCCGGATCGGCCTCGACGAGGGTGCCACACGTCGGGCAGTACCAGCGCGCCTCGAGGGCCGTTCCGCAGGCGGCGTGACGGAGCGCTTCATGACGACGGCCGTCACGCCCCGCCGCCGCGCCGGCTCCGGCGTGAACCGCGGCCCAGTCCGCAAGGAGCCGGAGGGCGCCGGCGAGCGCCCGTCCCTCGGCCGTCAGCCGGTACTCAAAGCGTGGTGGTCGCTCCTCGTACGCCGTCGACGCCAGGAGGCCGTCCGCCTCGAGGCGCCGGAGCCGGTCGGCAAGGATGTTCGGCGCGATCCCCGCGACCTCGGCCTGGAGCTCCCCGTAGCGGAGGGGGCCGGCCAGCAGCGCCTCGACGATGAGCGGGCTCCAGCGGTCGCCGATCCGGGCCAGAGCGGCAGCGAGGGGCGTGGGCGGCGGCGCCAGCCGATGTTCGTCCGGGCGGGCCATCGGCCCATGGTAGGCGAAGCGCGGGGCGGGGCTTGCGCCCGGTCAGCGAGTGCAGTAGCGTGTTACTTGCATTCTGCAAGTATGTCGAATCAGGAGCCAGCTGACCGATGACCCTCCTCAGTGATCTTTCGGCCGCCATCACCGGCGCCGCCGCCGCCGCCGCGCCGAGCGTCGTCGGTATCGGCGCCCGCACTCGCGGCTCGGGCGTCGTCCTCGGACCCGACCGCGTCCTGACCAACGCCCACAACCTCCGCGGCGACGAGGTCACGGTGACCTTCGCCGATGGCCGGTCGCTCCGCGGCAAGGTCGTCGGCACCGACGTCGACGGCGATCTCGCTGTCATCGACGTCGCGACCGCGGACGCGCCTGCCCTCGCCTGGTCGGACGACGCCGTGGCCGTCGGCGGCGTTGTATTCGGGCTCGCGGCCACGAGCGGCGGGTCGGCCCGAGTGACCGTCGGCACCGTCTCGGCAGTGGCGCGGGCCTTCCGCGGTCCCGGCGGCCGCCGGATCTCCGGCAGCCTCGAGCACACCGCGCCGATGGCGCCGGGCTCGTCCGGCGGGCCGATCGTCGATTCGGCCGGCCGCCTCGTCGGCCTCAACACCCACCGGATCGGCGAGGGCTTCTATCTCGCCCGCCAGGCCGATGCCGCGCTCCGCGAGCAGGTGATGGCCCTGTCCGAGGGCCGGTCCGTCGAGCGGCCACGGCTCGGGATCGCCGTCGCCCCGGCCCACGTCGCCCGTCGCCTGCGCCGATCGGTCGGGCTGCCCGAGCGTGACGGGCTCCTCGTTCGCGGCGTGGAGGACGGCTCACCGGCTGCCGGTGCCGGGATCCGAGAGGGCGACCTCATCGTCCGCGTCGCCGGCACGGAGGTCGGCGACGCCGACGCGCTCCTCGACGCGATGGCCGGCGCGAGCGGGGCGGTCGAGGTGGTCATCGTCCGCGGGGCGGACGAGCTGGAGCTCACCGCTGACCTCGGCGGCGGCACGCCAAAGGGGACGCGGGCGAACTAGCCTCGAGTCCACGCCGGCCTGGAATGCAACCAGGCCGGGAGTCCATTCGGGCCCCGAGTCTACCCGCGCCTGGGATCCGAACCTATGCGGGTCCCGAGTCCACTCCGGCCCCGAGTCCACCCGTGCCTGGGACCGAGTCCATGCGGGTCCCGAGTCCACTCCGGCCCCGAGTCCACCCGTGCCCGGGACCGGTCGTGCCTGGGACTGGTCGTGGTCGGACGGAACGAGCGGCCCAGGCCGGCCGGGACCCGGGCTCGCGTCGCTGCCATGAGCGTCCGCGCGACGAATGAGCGCGGCGGGGTTCGACTTCGCGCGGGTGGCGGCATGAAGTCGGAGGGCACCAACTTCATTGGTGTCGACCTTGTATCTGTCAGCGACAACGCGCGCGGGCGGGGGGTCCCGGGCCGGAGGGCCCCCCCGGGCGAGGCCGCCCGGGGCGGGGCGGAGGCCGCCGGGGGCGGAGGCCGCCGACCCTCGGAGGCCGCCGAGCGGCCCAGGCCGCCCGGGACCCGGACTCGCGTCGCTGACGTGAGCGTCCGGGCGACGAATGAGCGCGGCGGGGCTCGACTTCGTGCGGGCGGCGGCATGAAGTCCGAGGGCACCCGCTTCATTCGTGTCGACCTTGTGTCTGTCAGCGACAACGCGCGCGGGCGGGGGCCGCCCCGGCCGGAGGGCCCCCGGCGAGGCCGTCCGGGGCGGGGCGGAGGCCGCCGGGGGCGGAGGCCACCCGGGCCGGCGGCCGCCGACCCGCGGAGGCCGCCAAATGACTCGCCGGCACCGCGCTGCCGAACTAGCCGCCGGTCTCCGCATTCGACGGGTCGTCCATGACCATCTGGGTCAGGTCGGCCCGGTACGCCCCCAGGCGCTTTGCGAGCGTGGGATCGGCGAGGGCCAGGATCTCGACGGCAAGCAGGGCCGCGTTCTCGCCGTTGCCGATCGCGACCGTGGCGACGGGAACGCCCCTCGGCATCTGGACGATCGAGAGAAGCGAATCCAGGCCGCCGAGGTGCTGGGTCGGGATCGGGACGCCGATGACCGGGAGGGCCGTCTTCGAGGCCAGCATCCCGGGCAGGTGAGCCGCGCCCCCGGCGCCGGCAATGATCACCCGGATGCCGCGTCCGGGCGCGTCCTCCGCGTAGCGGAAGAGGTGGTCCGGGCTGCGATGCGCCGACACGACCCGCAGCTCGCACGGCACCTCCAGCATCTCGAGGAGGGCCATCGCCTTCTCGAGGACCGGGAAGTCCGATCGGCTGCCACCGACGATCCCGACGATCGGCGCCGCGTCATCCATCAGCCTGCCTCCTGCTGTTGCGCCGGCTCGACCGCCGCCGAATCGCCCGTCGCCGGCTCGCCTGAACCGAGCGCGGCGCCGCCTGCCGGCGCCGGCGCGGCAGCCCCGGCCGACGGCAGCTCGGCCGACGGCAGCTCGGCCGCCGGCTCCGGCGCGACAGCCTCGGCCGACGCGAGCTCGTCCGCCCAGCTGATCCGGCCGGCCGCCTCACGAGCCGCCGTGAGCGCCGTCTCCGGCCCGGGCCCGATCGCCGTGACGTGGCCCATCTTCCGCCGCTCGAACACCCGCCGCTTGTCGTACAGGTGGACATGGACGTCGGGGCCTTCGAGGGCAGCGTCCACGCCGCGGACCCGCGCCTGCCGATCAGGCCCGCTGCCCAGGAGGTTTACGGTCGCCGCCCCGCCCGGCCGGAGATCGGTCGAGCCGAGCGGCAGCCCGCAGATGGCCCGAACGTGCTGCTCGAACTGGCTCGTGGCCGCCGCCTCGATCGTCCAGTGGCCGCTGTTGTGCACGCGAGGTGCCAGCTCGTTCACGACGAGCGAGCCGTCGGCCATCAGGAAGAGCTCGACCGTCAGGAGCCCGACCATGCCCATGCCCGTGGCGAGATCGGTCGCGAGCGTAGTGGCGGCCGCGGCCGAAGCCTCGGGGACGCGCGCCGGCGTCGACGATTGGACGAGGATCCCGCCGTCGTGGACGTTCCGCGCGATCGGGTAGCCGCGGCTGACCCCGTCGACGCCCCGGGCCACGATCGCCGAGAGCTCCGCCTCGAACGCCAGCTCGCGCTCGAGGAGCATCGGCCGGCCGGCGGCCACCTCACGCTCGAGGAGCGCGGCCGCGGCCGCGACGTCGCCGGGGCCGGCGATCCGGACCTGGCTGCGGCCGTCATAGCCGCCGACCGACGCCTTGAGCCGGAGTGGCATCCCGAGCTCGGCCACGCCCGCGCTCAGCTCATCCGTCGTCGCGACCGCGCGCCACGGCGCGACCGTCGCTCCGTTCGCCTCCAGGAACGACCGCTCCGCGAGGCGATCCTGGGTCAGCTTGAGCGCGTACGGCCCCGGCCGGATGGCGACTCGCCCATCGTCGAGCGCCTGGACGAGCTCGAGCGAGACGTGCTCGAGCTCGAAGGTCACGACGGCGCACCCGGCGGCGAGGAGCCTCGCCGCCTCGAGATCGTCGTATCCGCCGACTTCCACCCGATCTGCGACGGCGGCGGCCGGGCAACGCGGATCCGGGTCCAGCACCACGACCCGGTAGCCGAGCTCGCGGGCCGCCAGGCCGATCATCCGGCCGAGCTGCCCGCCGCCGAGGATGCCGATGCTCGCCGGCGGCTGGATCGCCGGGACGCGGAAGCCGAGGCGCTTGTAGACACCGAGAATCCAGGTCGTCTTCGAGTGCGTGTAGCGGAAGCCGTCGACGCTCGTGCCGCCGGTGATCGCGGCCTTGAGCTCGATGTACTGACGGCGCAGCTCGGGATCGTTGCGAAGGGCGTCGCGGAAGGCGAGATCGCGGGGCATGTCGCCGCCGACCGGCTGGACGTGGAGGTGGATCCGGAACTCCTCGCCGTCGAGGGACACCGCGCCCACGACCATGGGCCGCGTCGGCGGCCAGGGGTTCGGGCCCGGCTGGGGCCCGAAGCCGAGGCCGTACAGGAACTCGACGACATCGGGGATCGCCTCCGGATCCACCTCGACCGAGAGGTCGACGATACCCTTGCCCGGCAGGCCCGGCACCGCCGTGCTCCCGATGTGCTCGACGGCGAGATCGGCCCGGCGGCGACGGATCATGGCCGCGATCCGCTCGGCGACCTCGATCGTCCGCGGGTTCCAGTCCTTGACGCGGGCCTCCCGCCGCTCGTACGGCAGGATCGCGAGGTCGGGGCGCTCGTCGCCGAGGTCGGTCACGGGTCGGAGTGTAGGCGTTGGCGGGTGGCGGGCGACCGCGCCTCGGGCACGGGCACGAGACCCGGACACGGGCACCGCGCCTCCGGGCGGGGGCGCGTGGCCCGGACACGGGACCCCTGTCGATCGACGATCGCCGGCCGCTTCGGTATCCTCCCGCCCATGATCACGACCGTCGCCGGACGCCGGCTCCTCGAGGTGGACGTCGGCTAGTTCGCCCGGATCGTCGCTCGCCACGGGCGGGTGACGGTCGATGTCGGCACGGGCGACGGCCGGGCTGTCCTGGCCGCCGCCGCGCACGACCCGAGCACGCTCGCTATCGGCCTCGATCCGTCAGTCGCGGCGATGGTCGAGGCCTCGAGGCGCGCCGTCCGCTCGGTCCGAAAGGGCGGCCTGGCGAACGCCCTGTTCGTTGCGGCTTCGGCCGGCTCGCTGCCTTCGGAGCTTCTCGGAATCGCCGCCGTCGTGACCGTCCACTTCCCGTGGGCGTCGCTGCTCCGCGGCTGCCTCGGCGCCGACCCCCGGGTCGCCGCGGGGATCGCTTCCCTGCTCCGGCCCTCCGGAGAGCTGGAGCTGCTCCTGGCGCCATCGCGACGGGACCGGCTCGACGGCTTGCCGACCACGCCTGCCGAGGTCGTCGAGGCCGCGACCGCGACCTTCGAGGCACTCGGTCTCCGGCGCGTCGTCGGGCGCGAGGCGACGGTTGACGAGATCCGGGCCAGCGGCTCGACCTGGGCGAAGCGCCTGCTCGGGGCGGCCAATGCGCGCCAGTCCGGCGGCAGTCGACGCGCCGGTGACAGCCGGCAGGCGGGCGCTCACCGTCCGGCAGGCGCCGACCGTCGGGCGGGCTCCGAAAGGCGGGCAGGCTCCCACCGTCGGGCGGGCTCCGATCGGTGGGCCGGCTCCGACTGTCCGGCGGCAGCCGATCGGCGGGCAGTCCTCGTCCGATTCCGCAGCCCGTAGGATGGTCGGCGATGACCGATCGGCGGCCGATGATCCTCGACGTCGACACCGGGATCGACGACGGCCTCGCGATCCTCTACGCCTGCGCCTCCCCCGAGATCGAGATCGCGGCCGTGACGTGCGTGGCCGGGAACGTGTCCGTCGACCAGGTGGTCGCCAACACGGCGGCGCTGGTGGAGCTGGCCGGCCGGTCCGACGTGCCGATCGTCCGCGGCGCGGCGCAGCCGCTGGTCAAGCCCCTCACCACGGCCGAGGATACGCACGGGCCGCGTGGCATCGGCCACGCCGAGCTCCCGCCGCCCGCCCTGCCGATCGTGCCCGGCGAGGCCGCGGACCTGATCGTGGACGCCGCTCGGCGCCGGCCCGGCCAGATCCACCTCGTGACCCTCGGCCCGCTGACCAACCTGGCCCTCGCCCTCGAGCGGGAGCCGCGACTGCCCTCGCTCCTCCGCGACTGGACGTTCATGGGCGGGGCCTTCCGCTCGCCGGGCAACACGACCCCGACGGCAGAGTGGAACGTCCACGTCGACCCGGACGCGGCGAAGACCTGTCTCGCGACCTGGGCTGAAGCGGAGGCCTCCGACCCACGGATCGGTCGCCCGCTCGGGCTCGGCCTCGACGTGACCGAGCAGGCGCGGCTCCTCCCCGAGGACGTGGTCCGGATCGCTCGCCGCGCCGGAGCCGACGCTGACGACGCCGCGCTGCTGGCGGGACCGGCGACGCCGATGCTGCCCTGGGGCACGGTCGCGGCGAACCCCGTGATCCGCTTCCTCGTCGACGCGCTCCGCTTCTACTTCGAGTTCCATGCCCGATCCGACGGCTTCTACGGGGCCTTCGTCCACGATCCGTTCGTCCTCGCCACGGCCATCGACCAGTCGCTCGTCGTCACGCGACCCCTCTTCGTCGACGTCGAGGCCGGTCCCGGCCTGGCCCACGGAATGACGGTCGCCGACTGGCGCGGGCTCGTCCGTCGCCCGCCAAACGTCGATGTGGCCGTCGGCGGCGACGCCCGGGCGTTCGTCGCGCGGCTCGTGGAGCGCGTCGGCGGCCTCGCCGAACGGGCCGGTTCGGTCTGAGGACCGGGTCGATCTGAGGGGTTGCGAGGTCTGCGGGACTCGGCGGGTCTGCGGGGCTGCGGGGCTCGGGTCCGTCTGCGGGGCTCGGGTGCGTCTGCCGGGTTCGGCTCCGTCCGGGGGCCCCGGGGTTCGGGCCGAGCGAACCGCACAGATCAGGCCGTCCGGATCGGGGGCCGCCCGATCGGGGGCGCGATCATGGGGCCAGAAGGAGGTCCTCCCGTGCGAATCCTCTTTGCGACGGATGGCTCGCGCTCCGCCGATCGGGCCCGCGACCTGCTGGCCCGTCTCGCCTGGCCCGAGGGAACCCGCTTCTGCGTCGTCTCCGCGCTCGAAGGACGCGGCGAGCTGTTCGCGGCGCCGTGGATGCTGCCGTCGTCGGGAGAGCTCGACACCGTCGAGAGCGAGCTCCTTCGCCATGCCAGCGTCACCCTCGACGACGCAGAGCGCACGCTCGAGCAGCCCGGCCGCAGCATCGAGCGCCTGATGCTCCGGGGGCGTCCGGCCGCGGTCATCGTCGAGGAGGCTCGGAGCTGGAAGGCGGACCTGCTCGTAGTCGGCAACCGCGGCCACGGCCCGATCGCCTCGATGGTCCTCGGCTCGGTCTCGGCCGAGGTCGTCGATCACGCCCCCTGCCCGGTGCTCGTGGTCCGCGACGCGGAGATCCTCTCGGTGATCCTCGCCGAGGACGGGTCCCCGGGCGCCGCTCGGGCGGCGACCGTCGTCCGAACCTGGCCGATCCTCCGCGGGCTGCCCGTCGACGTGATCTCGGTCGCCGAAACGGAGCTGCCGTGGAGCGCGGGGATGGCCGCCGGCCTGTACGACGAGGTGATGGCCTCCTACGCCCGGGACGTCCAGGCAGCCCGCGACGGCACCAACGCCCTCGCCGAGCGCAGCGCCGACGCCCTCCGCGCGTCCGGGGTCAACGCGAAGGCCCACCTGCTCGAGGGCGATCCGGCCCACGAGATCGTCCAGTTCGCCAGCTCGCGGCCACGGTCGCTCATCGTCGTCGGAACCCGCGGTCATGGCGGCCTGGCCCGAGTCGTTCTTGGCTCGGTCGCGAGGAACGTCCTGCTCCATGCGCCCGGCTCGGTCCTCGTCGTGAAGGAGTCGACCCGTCCGAGCGACGAACCCGCACCCGCGGGCGCCGCTGCCGGCGGCGCCTGACGCTTCCTGCCCGGCGCGCGGCTCACTCCGCGCTGATCGCGACCTCGTGGACGGCGCCGTCGACGATCCGCCAGGCGCGCAGTCCGGGCTCCCCGCTCGCCGGATCGGCCTCGTCCGGGTGGAGCGAGACGAGGACGTACAGCGCGTCCGGGTAGAACGCCAGCCCGATGTCCGTTGGCGAGGGCCGGGCCGGCGAGGCGACGTGGCTGTGGACGATCGCCCAGAAGACCTCGTCGGCATCGTCGACCTCGATCGTGAGCCGGAGAAGGTCGTCCGAATCGATCTCGTAGCGGAATGGCGAGGCGGCCCGGTTGCGGGTCGGCTCCCAGCGGAGGGCGCGGCCGCCGTCGGCCGCCGGTCGGTCGCCGACGATCAGGCCGCAGGCCTCGTTCGGCGCCTCCGCCCGGGCGTGAGCGACGATGGCCTCTCGAATGACGCGAGGGATCGTGGCGGCGGCCGGGCCGGGATGAGCGGGGCGGGGCGCCGACCCCGAGACGGTCACCACCAGTTGATGCCGCCCTCCAGGTCGGCTTCCATCTCGTCGAGGTCGCGGGCGTAGGTGCCGGCCGACAGGTACTTCCAGCCGCCGTCCGGGAGGATCGCGACGATCGTGCCGCCGGCCATCTCCCGGGCGACCCGGGCCGCCGCCACGAGGACGGCACCCGACGACGGGCCGGCGAAGATGCCCTCGAGGGCGATGAGATCGCGGACGGCGGTGATCGCGTCCCGGTTCGAGACAATGAGCTTGGCGTCGAGGAGGCTCGGATCCAGGATCTCCGGCACGAATCCCTCGTCGAGCGAGCGCAGGCCCTGGACAGCCTCACCCGGCAGCGGCTCGGCAGCGATGATCCTGACGCCCGGCTTGGCTCGCCGGAAGAACCGGGCCACCCCCATCAGCGTGCCGCCGGTTCCCAGGCCCGCCACGACGGCGTCGACCTCGGGGCAGTCGGCCAGGATCTCGGGGCCGGTGGTCTCCTCGTGGGCCCGCGGGTTGGCCGGGTTGCCGTACTGGTAGGGCATGACGAACTGCGGGTCGCGCGCGGCCAGGTCCTTGGCCAGGGCGATCGCCCCGTTCGACCCGAGCCCGCCGGGTGAATCGATGATCTCCGCGCCGAAGAGCGCCGCGACCTGGCGGCGCTCGGGCGTCACGTTGTCGGGCATGACGAGCGCGATCCGATAGCCCTTCCGCCGGGCGATCATGGCCAGGGCGATGCCGGTGTTGCCGGAGGTCGGCTCGAGGATGATCGAATCGGGCCCGAGCGCGCCGCGGGCCTCGAGGTCCTCGATCAGCGCCCGCGCGGCCCGGTCCTTCACCGACCCCGTTGGGTTGACCAGCTCGAGCTTGGCGTAGATGCGGACGGCCGGGTTCGGCGACATCCGGGGCACCGCGACGAGCGGGGTGTGGCCGATCGCCTCGAGGATGCTCTCGTACCGACCGCCGTGAGGCGCCAGGTCCGCGTGAGCCCGGGCATGCTCGGCGTGGGCGACCTCCGGGGCAATCCCCTTCGCCCCCCCACCCGGAACCGGCCGGAGATGCGCCGGCCGCTTCGGCTGGCGGAGGGCCACGTCAGCCGCCCGCCATCGCCGGTAGCAGGCGGACCTCGTCGCGGGCCTCGACCGGCGTCGCCAGGCCGTCGAGATAGCGCACATCCTGGCCGTTGACGTAGACGTTGACGAACCGGTTGAGCTCGCCCTCCGGTGTCAGGAGCTGGCCGCCGAGCCCGGGGTGGCGCTCCAGGAGCGCATGGACGAGCTCGCCGACGGTCCCCCCGCCGAGCTCGAGCGACTTGACGCCGCCGACCGAGGGGCGGAGGACGGCCGGGATGAAGACCGTGCTCATGCCCGCGGCTCCGGGGCACCCGCGCCGACGCTGCCGAACCCGGCCCCGCTCAGGACGAACGGAGCGTCGGCAGGAAACGCGGCGAGGGCCGGCGCCTCGCCCCGATCGCGGGTCGCGCGGGCCTCGTCGGAGCAGACCGGGCAGGCCGGATCACGACGGAGCTTCAGCTCCGTGAACTCTGACTCGAGGGCGTCGAAGATGAGGAGCCGGCCGGCGAGCGTCGTGCCGATTCCGAGGAGGACCTTGAGGACCTCGTTTGCCTGGAGCAGGCCCATGATCCCGGGCACGACGCCGAGGACCCCGGCCACGGAGCAGCCGGGGGCAAGCTCGGGCGGCGGCGGGGTCGGGTAGAGGCAGCGGTAGCACGGCCCTTCGTACGGGATGAACGTTGTCAGCTGGCCCTCGAACCTGAAGACGCTGGCGTGGACGACGGGCACGCCCGCCGCAACCGCGGCGTCGTTCAGGAGGTAGCGCGTCTCGAACGTGTCGGTCCCATCGAGGATGACGTCGTAGCCCTGGATGATCCGCTCGACGTTGTCGCCAACCAGCATCTCGTCGTGGCCGACAACGGTGACGTCAGGGTTGAGGGCCCCGATCGTGAGGCGGGCGCTGTCGACCTTCTTCTGCCCGACTCGATCGGTGGTGTGGAGCACCTGGCGCTGGAGGTTCGAAGCATCGACGACATCGAAGTCGACGATCCCGATCGTGCCGACGCCGGCCGCGGCGAGATAGAGCGCCGCGGGGCTGCCCAGGCCGCCCGCGCCGATGAGCAGGACCTTCGAATCGAGGAGCTTCGCCTGGCCGGCCGAGCCGACCTCCGGGATGAGGAGATGGCGGCTGTAGCGCTGCTGCTGATCCCTCGACAGGACGATCGGCGTCGTCCAAGGCAGGCCCGCGCCTTTCCAACCCTGGAAGCCGGCGCTCATCGAGATCGGGTTGGCGTAGCCGAGCTCCTTGAGCGTCTGGGCTCCGAACGCGGAGCGGACCCCGCCGGCGCAGTAAAGGACGACCGGCGCGGCGTGGTCCGGGACGGCGGCCTCGATCTGCTGCTCCAGGTAGCTTCGGGCGACGTGGATCGCGCCCGGGATGTGGCCCTGCTCCCACTCGCTCGTCTCGCGGACGTCGATGAACGAGACGCCGTCGGTGCGGAGGCGCTCGGCCTCCTGGAGGTTGACCTCCCGGATGGAGGCCTTGGCCTCCTTCAGGAGCTCGGCATAGGTCTTGGGCATCGGTGGGGTCGCTCCGGTGGTCGATGGGGCCGTCGTCGAACGGCGACGGGAAGGCAGTGGATGGGGGCGATCCGCGGAGACGCGGTCGCGGGTCAGCCGGCGATCAAGCCGCCGGCGGCAGACACCTGCAGCGATCCTCGGGCCAATGGCGTCGCGGGGCTCCGCCCTGGACCTCGGACCGCGGGGGCCCGCACGGCGGGGAGGTTGGCGTCACGCCTGGGCCTCCGCGGGTGCGCCCGTGGGGGCGGCGGCCGGGCTGGCGACCTCGGCCAGGGCCTGCTGAAGCGTGTCCAGGCTGAGGAGCGCGCACTTCAGGCGCGCCGGTGAGATCTCGATGCCGAGGAGGTCGAGGACATCCTGCGAGGTCATCGCGGCCGCATCGACGATCGGCTTGCCCTTGACCTCGTCCGTCAGGAGCGACGCCGAGGCCTGGCTGATCGCGCAGCCGCGGCCGGTGAAGCCGACGGCGGCGATCTTCCCGTCGGACAGGCGGAGCTGGAGCGTGATCCGGTCACCGCAGAGCGGGTTGGCGCCCTCGTGGGACGCGTTGGCGTTCTCCAGGACCCCGAAGTTATGGGGCCGCCGGTAGTGCTCCAGGATGTAGTCGCGGTAGAGGTCGTCCATTCCGATTGGGGAGTGTACATCCGGTCAATCCCGACTGCATTCCTCGGGATTGCGTTCTCGGTGCGCCGAAGCCGCCACGGGAACTCCTGAACCTTCCCACGCTGGGCCCGGTACTCGCAGTCGATGACCGGATGGAGGGCGGGCCGCCTCGGGATGCTGCTGGCGGGCGCCGCCATCGCGGCGGCCGCCTGCGCCGAGGCCACGACGCCAGGCCTCCCGACGCCGACGCCGGCGCCGGCGGTCTCGGACGGTGGCGCGAGTGCCGCGCCGACACTGGATCAAGCGGCTGGGTTCGGCGCGCTGATCGAGGGCGATTGGCGGCGGGTGCCCTTCGACGCTCGCAGCTCCGCGGACCTCGACCGCATCGATGCCACCTGCCGAGCGGCTGCGCCCGGGATCGGCTCCCTGCCGCTGGCGGTCGCCGACACCCGGGGTCGTGGCCGGGTCACCTTCGTGTACGCGAGCTCGCCCACGAGCGCCGCCTGGGAGTGCCTCGCCGCGTCGACCGCGGCCACGGCGGCCGACGTCACGGTCCGGTCGCTCCAGGAGTCCGGCGACCCGATCGCCGACGAGGCGATCGACGTCCTCGATTACCGTGTGGCCGAGCTCGGCGACATCACCGGCGTGGTTCTCGTCGGGCGGATCGGCCCGCAGGTGGTGAAGGTGATCACGCAGTTCGACGGCGACGAGTCGTACATCTACGGCTCCAAGGGCGGGGGCTGGTACGCCCTGTGGTGGCCCGGCACGAACGCGATCAACGGCGTGTCGGCGACCGACACCCACAACATCGTCGTCGGGCACGTCGTCCCCGAGCTGTATTGAGCGCGACGGTCGAGGACATCCGGTACGACGCCGGCGGCGTCCACGACGACGTCGAGGCCTATCTGGTCCGACCCGGCCACGGCGACGATGGCGCGCCGGCGCCGGGCTCGTGTGCCGGGATCCTGTTCTGGCACTGGCTCGAGACGCGCGCGCCCGACGGCAACCGGACCCAGTTCCGGGACGAGGCCGGCGAGCTGGCCGAGCGGGGGGTGGTCTCGCTCTTGCCCCAGGGACGCTTCCCGTGGACGATCGACCCGTCGGGCTCGGCAGCCGACATCGCGCAGATCGAGGCCGAGATTGCGCGGCTGCGGGCCGGCCTGGATCTCCTGGCCGCCCGGCCGGAGGTGGACCCCGAGCGGCTGGCCGTCGCCGGCCACGACTTCGGCGGGATGCTGGCGATCCTCGCCGCGGCGGAGGACCCGCGCGTCCGCAGCCTCACCGTCATCGCCGCGACGCCGCGCTGGGCCGACTGGTTCCTGCCGTTCTGGGAGATCGGCGAGGACCGGATCGACTACCAGCGGGCGACCCAGCCGCTCGACCCCATCGAGCGGATCGGGGCGATCGCGCCACGCCCGATCCTGCTCCAGTTCGGCGAGCGCGACTGGTTCATCGCCCCGATGTCGGCCTGGGCGCTCCGGAGGGCCACCGGCGCCGAGCCGGACGATCCGCAGGTCGAGCTCAAGATGTACGACGCCGGGCACGACATGCGCCACCCCGACGCCCGCCGCGACCGTCGGGACTTCCTCGCCCGAACTGTGGGCCGTTCCCGCTCGTAGCCCACGTCGGTCGGGTCGTCTGCCGGCCCCCGAGTGCCGTCGTGGTTGGGGACGTGGTAGAATTCTACCATGCGCACGACCATCGACTCGGCCGGACGGATCGTGGTGCCGAAGGCGATCCGCGAGGAGCTGGCGCTCTACGGCGGCCAGGAAGTGGACCTCGCTGCAGTCGACGGGCGGATCGAGATCGAAGTCCCGCCGGCGCCAATGCGACTCGAACGCCGCGGGCAGCACCTCGTCGCCGTTCCCGAACGGCCGACGCCGAAGCTCACCTCCGGAGCGGTGCGGGACGCGCTCGAGAAGGTCCGGCGCTGAACGCGGTCGACTCCAGCGTCGTCGTCGCCGCCTTCGCCTCCTGGCACGAAGCGCACGACGCGGCCGTCGAGATCCTCGATACGGGCCCGTCGTTGCCTGCCCACGCAGGGCTGGAAGCCTATTCGGTCCTGACCCGTCTCCCGCCGCCCCATCGGGCACCCGCACGCGCGGTGAGCGCCTTCCTCGCGAACGAATTTCCCCCACCTTGGCTGACGCTGCCCGGCGACCACATCGCGAGCTTGATCGATGCGCTCGCCGAGCTGGGAGTCACTGGCGGCGGCACGTACGACGGGCTCATCGGGAGCACGGCGAAGACCGCCGGGGCGACGCTCTGGACATGCGACCGACGAGCGCGCTCGATCTATGAGCGCCTTGGTGTCGAGGTCCGTTTCGTCGGCTGACCCGCCGGGCCACCGGCGCCGAGCCGGACGATCCCCCCGTCGAGCCGCGCCAGGCGCCGGCTGCGGTCGGCCGGCGCTCCGAACGCAGCGGATCAGAGCCGCGGCC
Organism: uncultured Chloroflexia bacterium; assembly: GCA_963719145.1. GTDB lineage: Bacteria > Chloroflexota > Limnocylindria > Limnocylindrales > CSP1-4 > UBA5189. The sequence continues at coordinate 477,589 of CAVRAX010000001.1, read as the reverse complement.
CGGGCGTTGGGATCATCAGGATCGGGGCATCCGGGGCCGGCAGCCGATCGCGCGCGATCGCGACGACGAACGTGTACGGGACGGCGTCCGCGGAGCACCCGCCGATGCCGTTCCACTGGCCGACCTCGACGACGGCGCCAGCGTCGGCGAAGCGGACACCGGTGAGCGACGGCGCGCAGCTGCTGCTCCCGAAGGTCGTCGCGAGGGCCAGCACCTCCCGGCCGTACTCGAGCTCTGGCCGTGGGCCCACCGGCCTGGGCGACTCCCAGGAATGCTGGTCGAGGGAGCTCCAGATCGCCGCGGTCTCATCCGCCGACCTCGAGACCGTCAGGAATGGATCGATCCCGATCAGGGGGCGCGACGGGGCGCCATCGATGACGCCGAGGTCGCGGTAACCCGCGATCGCGGGCAGGCGAGGGACGAGCAGGAACAGCGCGACGAGGATTGCGACCGCCGCGAAGGCGACTCCTCGAGATCCGCGCATCGGCTGTGTTGCCTCCGTTGGGAGGTCAGATGGCGAAGATCCGCTTCACCTCGTCGAGCCCCGCAACGAGGGCGTCGATGTCTCCGCGCGTGGTGTAGACGTTGAAGCTGGCCCGGACCGTGGCAGGCAGGTCCAGGCGCTCGTGGAGCGGCATCGTGCAGTGGTGACCGGCCCGGACCGCCACGCCGACCCGGTCCAGGACCTGCGACACGTCGTGGGGATGGACCCCGGGGACGTTGAACGGCACGACCCCGCCCCGGAGGTCGGCGTCGAGCGGCCCGTACAGGGCCACGTCCGGGTGCTTCGACATCAGCTGGTCGAGGGCGTAGCCCACGAGCTCACGCTCGTGCTCGCGGACCCGACCCATGCCCAGCTCTAGGAGGTAGTCGGCCGCGACCCCCAGCCCGATCTGGGCGGCGATGTCCGGCGTCCCGGCCTCGAACTTCCAGGGGATCTCGTTCCACTCCGAGCGCCGGAGGTGGACCTCCCGGATCATCTCGCCGCCGGCGAGGAACGGCGGCATCGATTCCAGGAGCTCGCGCCGGGCCCACAGGGCGCCGGAGCCGGTGGGCCCGAGCATCTTGTGGCCTGAGAAGGCGTAGAAGTCGGCCCCGATCGCCTGGACGTCGACGGGGACGTGGGGCACCGCCTGGGCGCCGTCGACGAGAACGAGCGCGCCGGCCTCGTGGGCCATCCGCGTCATCTCTGCGACCGGATTGATCGTCCCCAGGGTGTTCGACACGTGGGTGAAGGCGACGAGCTTGGGCCGGAGCTTCAGGAGGACCTCGTAGACGTCGAGCCGGAGGAGGCCGTCGTCGGTGATCGCGATGAACTCGAGGTCGCCGTCCCGCTCCTGCGCGAGGATCTGCCACGGGACGAGGTTGGCGTGGTGCTCCATCTCGGTCAGGACGATCGCGTCGCCCCGGCCGATGTTGCGCCGGCCCCAGGAGTAGGCAACCAGGTTGATCGCCTCGGTCGCGTTCCGGGTGAAGACGATCTCGTGCGCGTCGGGCGCGTTGATGAACCGGGCGACGGCGGTGCGGGCCCGCTCGTAGGCCGCCGTGGACCGCTCGCCGATCTCGTAGATCCCGCGGTGGACGTTGGCGTTGTAGGTGCTGTTGAACTCGTCGACGGCGTCGATGACAACCTGGGGCTTCTGCGAGGTCGCCGCGGAGTCGAGGTAGATCAGGGCCTTCCCGGTCGAGGTCGTCGTCGCCAGGATCGGGAAGTCGGCCCGAATGACCTCGGGCACGAGCCGGCCGTCGCGGATCCGGGGATCATCGGTTCGGGCTGTCGCCGCCGCAGCGGCCGGTCGAGTCGTGATCGTCATGGCTCGGGGCCCGTCAGTTGGCGAGCGCGGCCGGCTCGTCGAGCCGGAGCGCGTCGTCCGGGACGTCGACCTCGAGGCCGGCCTCGCGGAGGATCGGGCCGTAGCCCTCGTCCTCGAGGCGGAGGGCCAGGTCGCGGCCACCCGACTTCACGATCCGGCCCTGGGCCAGGACGTGGACGACGTCGGGCACGATGTGGTTGAGGAGCCGCTGGTAGTGGGTGATGAGGAGGACCCCGAGGTCCGGGTTCAGCATCGCGTTGACGCCGTCGGCGACGATCCGGAGAGCGTCGATGTCGAGGCCCGAATCGGTCTCGTCGAGGATCGCCAGCTGTGGCTCCAGCATCGCCATCTGGAGCATCTCCAGGCGCTTCTTCTCGCCGCCCGAGAAGCCGTCGTTGACGTAGCGCGTGACGAACGTCTCGTCCATCTTCAGGAGGGCCAGCTTCTCGCGCATCTTGCGCCGGAAGTCGAGCATCGAGACGCCGCCCCGGGTGGGGTCCGTGGGGTCGACGTCGTCGCTCTTGTCGATGCCCTGCAGCTTGGCGTTCAGGCCGCTCCGGATGAAGCTGGCGACGCTCAGGCCCGGCACCGCGGTCGGGTACTGGAAGGCCAGGAACATCCCGAGCCTGGCCCGCTTGTCGGGCGACAGCTTCAGGACGTCGCGGCCGCGCCAGTGGACCTCGCCGCCGGTCACGACGTAGGCCGGGTGGCCCATGAGGGCGTAGGCCAGGGTCGTCTTGCCCGAGCCGTTGGGACCCATGATCGCGTGGACCTCGCCCGGCCCGACCTCGAGGTCGATGCCCTGGAGGATCTCGCGGGTCGGATCGGCAATCGGGGCGACACGGAGGCCGCGGACGATGAGGCGGCGATCGTCGGCGTGCTTGCGGCGATCGATCGGGGCGGCGGTGTCGGTGGTCACGTGCGGCTCACGGCTCCCTGGAAGACTGGATTGGTGGGCTCTGCCTCGAGCTCGAGCGGCGGCGGTCGGACGGGGACGAGGTCGGCGAGGGTCATCCCCTCGAGGGCTCCGGCGATGGCGTCCCGGACGCGGACCCACAGGAAGTTGACGGTGCACGAGGCATTCCGGTCGCACACGATCGCGTGCTCCGGGTCGTCGGTCGCACAGAACATCGGCGCGATCGGGCCCTCGAGGGCACGGAGGATCTCGCTCATCCGGATCTCGCGGGGATCGCGGGAAAGCTCGTAGCCGCCGTGAGCACCTCGTGTCGAGACGACGAGCCCAGCGTCGCGAAGGCCCATCGCCAGCTGCTCGAGGTAGGCTCGGGGCAGATCCTCGGCGGCGGCGATCTCGGCCAGGCTCGCCGGTCCGGCGCCGAAATGCCGCCCGAGCTGGACCATGAGCCGCACGCCGTACTCGCCCTTCGTGCTGAAGGCGACGGCGCCGGAGCCATGGAACACGGGTCGGGTGCTCAGGGATCGATCCTCGATGCTCGCCGGCACGCCGGCTAAATCCGACCTGAAAGGTCGGGATTAGTCTAGGCGCGGCCGGCGGAGGGCGTCAATCGAGACACGGGGTAGTAGATGGAGCTCTGCAAAGTTGCCGCGCGGGCTGCCTGCCGCACCCGCTCGATGCCGTCACCGCACCAGCGGTCACCGGTACCCTCCGTGATGTGAATAGGCGAACTAGGCGACATCTTGATCGAGCGAACGCCGAACTCGCTGATATGGGTGTCGAAGTCGCAGTTGCGCGTTTCGTATGTCCGCTGTGTCTTCGCCTCGTGGGCGAAGGCAAAGCGACCCAGGGCCATTTCCCGGCCCGGAGCGTTGGGTCCGTTCCTCGACAAACGGTCCTGCTGTGTGCCGATTGCAACAGTTTCTGTGGTGCGGCATTTGAGGATGCCGCGGCAGAGTTCTGGCAGCCACTTCACGAAGCTACGATCGGGATGAAGGGCACCGGACGCGCCAAACGTCGGGTTGCCGTGTCGGAGGAAGAGCACGCAATCCGCGTGCAGATTCATGGCCAGCCAGGGCTCGGAAACGTCATCGATCAATGGCGATCGGTCTCAGGCGATCCGAGCGTTCTCGAAGTCAGCCTGAGTAGACCTCTTGAGGTTTCGGTGAGGCGGGCCCTGCTTGCATGGTCCTACCTTGCCTGGGTCCACTACGCGGGTTACCGCTACGCCGCGTCAGCAGGCGCGTTCCTCGTTCGCCAACTCATCCTCGAGCCGGAGCGAGCGCTTCCCGAGGCCGCTGTTCTCATTCGAGGCAAGATCCAGCCTCCGCTGCCAGCCCCACAACCGTGCCTGCTGTATCGCGTCGCGAAGGTGCCCCCAAGCTGGCCTGACGACTTCTTGGAGTGTTATGGGCTCGGAGTGCTCTGGGGTGCGTCGTTCGTTGTGTTGCCGTTTGCAAACGACACGACCGGCAAATGCTGGGATCGCCTGAAGGCCTTGCGCGACGATCCATCAGCCCGAGTCGTGGAGCTTCAGCTTCGGACTCTGTTCGACCCCGCAAGCGTGCCGCATAAGTCGCGGATCGACAAAGGCATCCGCGCTGAATTCGTGATCGATCAGGACGGGGGCAGATCAGTTGTTGCCGAGGCGCCGACGACCGGCGAGCTAGGCGCGCTAGTCGATGGCCAATCGAAGTTGCGCATAGAGTCTCACGTGGGACGCCAGCCGCCGCAAGCGCCTCGTCGATACCAGGATTTCAGCGTGATGGAAGGGGAGCCACCTCCTCGCGCCGGACTACCCGAGCCGAAACCGGAGTGATCCAACTGGGCCCACCGCGCGACGCAAATCGTGCTCCCGTCGCTGCCGCTCGAGCTGGCCGGCCTCGGCCGGGATCGTCGTCGGCACGCGGAGCGGGAGCGAGCTGAACGCTAGCGCGACGCGCTTACCCGCGGCTTACGCCGAGCGCTGCGAGCGCCTCCCACCACATCGGGTGCGGCACGACTTCGCCCTTCCGCACCTGCCGGAGGTAGCCCTCGGAGAGGCCCGTCGCCTCGACCAGCGCGCGGACGGACACGCCCTCCAGACGCGGGCGGATGTCGCGGGCGAACTGCTCCGGGTCGGTCGGCCATCGGTGCCCGCGCTGCCAGGCTCGCGCGGCGCGCACGTGCTCGGACACCTGGCCCGCGATCCGCTGCCGGCCGAGAGCGCCGATGCGGGGCTGCCAGCCAGCGGCCCGCTTCTCCCGGATCGCGGCGACTCCAGCAACGACGAAGGCTCCGAGGCCAGCCGCACGGGCATCCCGTTCGCACTCGGCTGAGCAGCTCCGTCGGCCTCGGGTCGTGGGCGCTCCGCAGGTCGCACAGGCACCGCCGATGCGCGGCAGCGAGCGCCGCGTGGGTTGTGCGTGCGTGCCTCGGCCGGTCGAGCGGTTCCGCCCGCTGATCGGCGTGGCGGCACCCATGCCAGCGCGGCCAGACGGCTCGAGCAGCCGTGCCACGTCCTCGGCGACCCGACCAACCGCCCGGCCCAAGTCGGGCGCCGTCAGGGCCAACTCACGGGCGAGAGGCGGCGTTAGGCGGCAGACGCCCTGCCGCGTCTCGAAGAAGTCGGCCGCCGCGAACGGTCGTCGGGCGAGGAGTTCGAGGACGTACCGATCGACCTGCGGCCGGACCGGTTCCATGAGATCGGCCGCGAGCGAGTCGCGGTTGAGCTGGTCGGCGTGCAGGACGCCGAGGCCTGGGTCGAGCCCGACGACCCGGGCGGCGATCGCGGCCTCGCCCTCGAGGACCGCGTACAGATAGTTGAGCAGTACGTTGGCCGGGTTGCCGGCGAGCCGCGGTCCTCCGGTGAGGGGCGAGGTCCGGCTCCCGAGCGTCAGCCAGTGGGCCGGGACCCGATCGGCGTCGCGGCGGGCGAACCGAACCGATACCCCCGACAAGGCCGACCAGTAAGCACCCGCCGCAGCCGCCTCCGCCCACCGAACATCGTCGCGCGTCACCGCGACGTGGAGTCGGGCCGTCGCGTCGCGGAGGGTCGCCACCGTGGTTTGGCCGACCTCAAGCCCCTCAGCCCGAGCGATGGTCTCGGCCTGTCCGGCGACCTTCTCGGCGATGAGCCGCCGCGCGATGTCGACGCCGAGCGGCGTGTCGAGGGCTCGGGCCTGGGCCCGCCGCAGCCCAGGCCTGTCGGTCCCTTGCGGGCCGAAGGCCGCGAGGACCCGACCGTCGGCGTCGACCTGCAGGTACCCGGCCCCGACGTCGGCAAGCCAGCGGACGGCCTCGAGGCTGACGGAGCCGGTGTGACCGAGGACGACGAGCCGCCGGAGCCGCCCGGTCGCCCGGTGGACGAGGGCCTCCCGGCGGTCGCGGCCGATGCCGTCGGCCACCCGGAGCCGGCCGCGCCAGACGCGGACGGACAAGCCGTAGCCGGAGAGGACGAGGACCCCGCGCGGCGGGGTGAGGTCGGCTGGCCAGGCGGCCAGCGAATTGATAGCCTGACGGCGCATGCGGACTCACCTCCGTGTGCCACGCCCCCGGGCCGTTAGCGCGGCCGCGGGGGCTTTTCGATGTACGAATTATGGCTCGGTTGCTGATCCAGCGGGCGCTTTGATGTCGAAAGATGGGGCGCGGGCGCGCCGGAAGAGGGGGATCTCCGGGATCTCGGCGTCCTCAATGTAATTCGCGAGGTACATCGCCTGGACGATCACGCCGCCCAGCGCGAGGCTTGCCGAGGGACGTCCTGTCTGGCGCCTGAGGAAGGCGGCAACTGCTGCGGGTGACTCGCCGTAAAGGTTGAGTGGGTTAGCCGACTGCTGTCCCAGGGCTCGGAGAATCCGGCGAAATCCAAGGAGGAGACCATGCAGCACGAGCCATCCGCGTGTGATGTCGCTTGCTGAGAGCGTCTCGAGCCAAGCTGGGACCTCGGCAGCCGAGAGTGGGCGAGCGCGACGACGACCCTCGATCTTGGCGCCTAGCTCAACTATGAGCCCATCGTCTACAGGACTGGCCGATAGGCCAGGGATGAGGTGCGCAAGCGCCCGCGCGAATGGCACTACCGAGCGGTCGTCTGCAGGGGCTCCGAACCAAACGCCGGTGACGACCGCCTCCCGAGCAGGGAGTAACGCGCCCCTCCAGTCGAGCGGGCTATCGTCTGGAGCTCCCGTGTCGACGTTCAGCATCAAGTCGCGCTGAGTCTTTACGCGACCGCGCCGCGTGAGGGACCGCCGGTCAATCTCCCACCCCTTCTTGGCTGCGAGCTGCAATCGTGGCAACACCTCGGGCCAACCCCAGCCGTCCGCGACAAACGCGAGGAGCGGGAGGACTTGGCCGTTCACACCGCGGGAGCGGAGCCGCGCCAGGTACTCAGCTCGCCGGATCGCGAAAGTTGTCCACGCTGCGTCCCTCCCGCGCCCAAGTCGCCGTCCTCGGGGCATTCCGGGGTCCGCCAGGCCGCGCCGAACGTCCTGCCGGAGCGAGGCCTCGGAACTCTCGAGCCCAAGGCGTCGGAGCCTCGCGGCCACCTCGGCGGTTGAAAAAGACGTTGTGTCCACGGGCGCGAGAAGAGTGACAGGTTTGGCAGGCTAGGCTGACGCCTCGTCCGTCGACGCCGACTATGCCCGGCGGAATGACAAGACGCATCGGACGTCGTAAGCCGCTCCCGCCGGGCTCCACCCCCGAGGAGCGGGCCTTCGACGCCCTTGCGCTCACCCGGCGCGAGGGCCTCTCGCTCCGGGCCGCGGCCCGCACTGCCCGGACTGACCCGCGGACCGTGCTCCGCCACGCAGGCAGGGCTTTCCGGAAGCGCGGTCACCGCTGGGCCCCCACCGCATGGGACCGATACCCGCGCCCGATGGCTGCCCTCTCCACGAGTGGCCCCGTGGACGTCGTCGTCCGGGACTCGCGGACCGCCAGACTCCTTGGCGAGCACGCCAACGCCGTCCGCGTCTATGTCGAGACGGGCGACGAGCGCCCGCTCCGGAAGCTCCGACGGCGGGTCATCCGGATCCGGGGCCAGCCGATTGAGCTGGCCACCGACCCGTTAACCCTCGATCGCCTCGCCGCGGGCGGGGCCCTCGAGTTCGAGCTGTACCGAACCTAGGGAGAGATACTTCCATGCCTGACCACGACCTCGATGCCCTCGCGCGCGCGACGCGCCAGCGGCGCCGTCTACCACCAGACGCCGCCTGTGCCACCTGCGGCGAGACGCGCCACCTCTCGACCCGGCCCGACGGCCGCGTCCTCTGCTACGGCTGCCTGCGCCGTGAGGGCGGCGCAAGCTCAACCGAGGAGGACCACTTCGCCGGCCGGGGCAACCTGCCGGGCCTGACGGTCACCCTCCGCGCAACGACCACCGGACTGTGACCGAGCTCCGGACGCTCGTCGGTATGGACGACTGGCCGCCGGCGAACGGCGACCCGCTCCTGGTCCTAGGCCACGTCCTCGGCGGGCTCGCGACCCTGCTCTGGCTGCTGGCCGAGTGGCTCCTCGATGCCGGCCGGCACGCCACGAGCGGACTCGGCCCGGCGGGCTGGGCCGGGGCCCGCCCGCTGCCGGTGGTCCCGTGAGCGGCCGACACGCCTTGCCCCGCCGGCGGGAGGCGGTCCTCGAGACCGAGATCGCGGTCCGCGCCTACGCGCCGCGAACGAGGCCCCATCACGACCGCGAGGCACTCCCGGAGCCCGACCTGATCCTCGTCCTCGACACCGAGACCCAAACGGACGCGGGGCAGGCGCTGCTGTTCGGGTCGTACCGGGTGTACGAGGCATCGGGGCGGGTCCGCCAAGAGGGCCTCTTCCACGCCGACGACCTCGACCCCGCCAGGCTCGCGGTCCTGCGCGCCTACGTCGACGACCACGCCGCCGACGGCGGCGGCCGCCTGCGGCTCCGCAGCCGGCGAGGGTTCCTGCGCGAGGTCTTTTGGCCGATCGCGTACAAGGCTCGAGCGCTGGTCGTCGGGTTCAACCTGCCCTTCGACCTGTCCCGCCTCGCCTACGGCTGGCGGCGAGCCCGTAACGGCGGCTTCACCCTCCAGCTGTTCGAGTCGGTCGACGCCGCTGGCCGGGTCTGGCCTGACCAGTTCCGGCCCGAGGTGACGGTCAAGTCCCTCGGCTCCAAGCGCAACTTCATCGGCTTCACGACGCCGGCTCGGCTTGACCCCGAGCTGCGCGGAGGCGGCCGCGCCTACCGGGGCCGGTTCCTCGACCTCCACACCCTGGCCTACACCTTCACCGACCGCTCACTCTCGCTCGACGCCGCAGCGGCCGAGTTCGGCCTCCCGGCCGGCAAGGCCGAAGTCGCCGAGCACGGCGTCCTTACGCCCGACTACGTCGACTACAACCGCCAGGACGTCCGGCTGACGTGGGAGCTGTACCGGGCCCTCGTCGCCGAGTGGCGGCGCCACCCGATCGAGCTCGCACCCGAGCAGGCCTTCTCGCCTGCAGCTATCAGTAAGGCATACCTCCGGGCCGCCGGGGTCACGCCGCCGGCGGAGCGCTCCGACGTGCCGGTGGAGCGGCTCGGCCGGGCGATGGTCGCGTACTACGGCGGCCGCAGCGAGTGCCGGATCCGGCACGTGGCCCTGCCGGTCCGGTACGTCGACTTCGCCTCGATGTACCCGACGACGTTCGCGCTCCTGCGGCTCTGGAGCTGGGTAATCGCCGACCGCCTCACCAGCCGGGACGCGACCGACGAGGCCCGGGCCCTCCTCGACCGACTCGACCGCGAGGCCCTTCTCGACCCGGCCGCCTGGCCGGCGCTGGCGGGCGTCTTCTGCCGCGTCCGGCCGGCCGGCGAGCTCCTGCCGGTGCGGGCCCGTTACGCCGCTGGGCCGGCGGACACGGCCGGCGCCGGCGTGCGCCAGGGGCCCAGGCCTGGACGATCGGGCTCAACCACCTCGAGGCCGACGTCGACCTCTGGTACACGCTCGCGGACCTCCTCGTGGCGAAGGTCCTCGAGGGCCGAGCGCCCGAGGTTCTCGAGGCCTTCCGGGTCGTGCCGGTCAGGGTCCTCAAGGGCTTGCGGCCCATCCGGCTCCGCGGGACGATCGTGGTCGACCCGCGGAGCGACGACCTGTTCCGGCTCGCGACCGAGGAACGGGCCCGGGTCCGCTCGGACCCGTCCCGGACGCCGGCGGAGCGGGAGCGCCTCGGCCAGTTCCTCAAGACTCTCGCCAACGGCGGCGCCTACGGCATCTTCGCCGAGGTCCGCCAGCTCGACCCCGTCCCGGGCGGCAAGGCCGTCACGGCTGCTGGACTGTGGCCGCTCGAAGCCCGTGTCGCGACGCCCGAGGAGCCCGGGGCGTTCTGCGTTCCCGCCGCTCGCCGCGTCGATCACCGGGGCCGCCAGGCTTCTCCTCGCCATTGCCCAGGCCGGGGTCGAGGCCCGCGGCGGCACCTACATCGCCTGCGACACGGACTCCCTGCTCGTCGTCGCGTCGGAGGCGGGCGGTCTCGTCGCGTGCCCTGGCGGCATCGAGCGGCTGGCCGACGGCACGCCGGCGGTCCGGGCCTTGTCCTGGGTCGAGGTCGATGCTGTGCTCGTCGAGCTCGACCGCCTCAACCCGTACGCGCGCGGGACGGTCGTCTCCCTCGTCAAGCTCGAGCCCGAGAACTTCGCCACCGACGGGACGACGCCGGTTGAGCTTTGGTGCGTCGCCGGGTCGGCTAAGCGCTACGTGCTGTACAACCGGAGGAACGAGCAATGATCCGGAAGCCGTCTGAGCACGGCCTCGGCCTCTACCGCCCGCCGGTGCCCAGGCGCGAGGTCTGGCCCCACCGGTGGCCCGAGTGGGTCGATGTCGTCTGGAGCCGGACAATCGACGCGGTCGAGGGCCGGACCACGGGGCCCCCACCGGACTGGTTCGCCCTCCCCGCGGTGAGCCACCTACCCGTCTCGAGCCCGGCCGTCCTCGCGCCGTTCGCGGCCCTCAACGCCGGCAGGCCGTGGGCCGAGCAGGTCAAGCCGTTCGGCTTCCTGACGCTCGGCCACGCCGACCCGTTCGCCGCGCTGCCCGACGGCCTCGAGCCCGGACCGGTCATCCCGGTTGCCCCGTACACGACCGACCCCGACGCGCTCCTCCGCGCCGAGTGGCGCAACCGCCGAACCGGCCGGCCGATCCGGGTCACGACGCGGCCTGGCGGCACGCCTGGGGCGGTTCGGCTCCTGACGGTCGGCGACGTCGTCGCCGCCCACAGCCACCACCCCGAGGCGAAGAGCGGCGACCCGCGGGGCGGCCTGGGCCGGCGCGGATCCATCGGCCTGCTGCCGCGACTGACGGTCCGGGCGGTCGGGCTCCCGCTCCACATCGGCAAGGAGAGCAACCGGCTCGAGGAGGTCCAGGACGGGCTCGTCACCGACCCGGACGACGTCTACGTTACCTACCGCGACGAGCGGGCCGAGTGGGCCCAGGCGCTGCCGGCGCTTCGGCGGCTGCGGGACGAGAAGGGCTGGCGGCACCTCGCCGAGGCGTCGGGGCTGTCGGAGCGGGCGCTGCGCTACGCGCTCAACGGCGGGGTGGTGCCGTACAGAGGGGCCCGGAGCGCGCTCGTGGCCGCGACGACCGGGAGCGCTTCCGACGGGCAAGTCAGGCTAGTCAACCCACCTGCATGACGACGCGGTCACTGCGGGAAGAGGTCACGTCTTAGCGTCCGAATCGCCTGAGCAAAGCCTCCTCGGAATAGATCCTCACGCACCAGTGAGCCGATGTACTTAACAAACGCCATCAGTTCTACATCGTTCTCAACAAAGGCGTCTTCGTGGTCACTGGCAACCACCAAAGCGCACGGTGTCTGCGGGTCGAGGCACAACAGCACTGTGGACTTGACCTGCTTTGACTGGCTGGGCGTGGTGAATACGTAGCCTGAGTCCTGGCATGTGTTCTTGGCAGCACACGCGGAAAGGTCGTCCAGTCCCGCAGGGCCGCACAACCTCGTAGCCTTTCCGAACGTAGAAATCGGGGTCGCTCGCCCGGTCCGTCATGCTTCGAGCATTCCGACTCGGACCCGAATCGTAGTAGGCGAAGATGAAGGGTTGGTCCGCATCGACGAAGACCGTCAGTTCGAAGTGCGTGCCAACTACCCATGGGCGGAGACAGCGCTCGGCAAAGACGAGAGTGGACGTAACGTAGTCGCGACGCGTATCGAAGTCTGCGTCGGGACTCGTACCGGCCCTCTCAGCGATTTCTGTTTCGCTCGGCCGCTAGGTCCGCGAGTGTCGCGAGCGGCGTGATGCTCGGCTCACAAAGGTCTTGTCGACGAGCCGAACGAAAGGTCGCCACCCCACCGAGGACGCCCGTGCTTAAGGACGCGGCGAGCGCCTTGCTCGAATCAACGGGATTCGCAATGAGCGAGACAACCATGTACGCCTCAAGCACGGCGGAGGCAATCGCGACTAGGCAGAAGAGGCCGAATAGAACCAGCCGCTGGCCCGGCCCTCGCACGATCGCTCACCCGTGAAAGCGACGGAGAGTCCCCGCTCTGATCGAGTTGTGTTCACGTCGAGGATCTCTTCGGAGCGACCAGCTCGCCACTTCGAGTACAACGCCATCTGCCGGTCGAGCGTGTCTGCGATGGCTGGCGGATGCGTGGCGCCGGTCACCCGAGATCTCAGCTGGACGCTGCAGCACCTGAATAGACGATGAGCTCCGCCTGGGTAGCCGAGCTCTGACGTCGGCGGCGATGCCGCCAAGGCGCTCGAAGTCGCGATCGGTCATCAGCCCGTTCTCGTGACGCAGGCGGTAGAAGCTATCGAAGTCCTCCTCCACCGACGGTCGAACACGACCCAACAGTTCCAGAGAGATCGAATGCATCGTAGCGAGACACCATGATCGACTCTTGGAGCGCTGCACATACGGAGCCTGGGCGCACGGCGCAAGTCTCGAACCGTTCTACGGCAAGCATTCGGCTACTACAATAGCCCAAGCTTGTAAGCATGCCAGCGAATACGTCTTCCTACTTCGGTCTGCTCAGAAAGCCAGATGATCACATTCACCACATTCTGTTTCTGTCCGCATGTCGAGCGACCATCCCAAGCTAAGCGCACCTTGGACGGATACACTGGATCTCGCTGGATCAGGGGGACGCCGCGCTGATCAACGAGACGGACACGTGTCGCAAGTACGTCGAGCCAAAGCTCGACGCTGCTGGTTGGAATGAAGCGCCGCATTCGTACACCGAGCAGGCGTACTTCACCGACGGGCGGATTTTGGTACGTGGCACGCATACCCGCCGAAAGCCGGCCTCAAGGCCGACTACCTCCTGCGCCTAACTCGCGACGTCTACATCGCCGTGGTCGAGGCGAAGGCGGCGTACAAGCTTCCGGGTGACGGGCTCCAACAGGCCATGAAGTACGCGCAGATCCTTGACCTCCGCTTCGCGTACTCGACCAACGGTCACCGCATCGTCGAGCACGACTTCACAAATGGCCAAGAACGGGAGCTTTCCGCGTTTCCGGCTCCTGACGAGCTTTGGGCTCGTTATCGAGCCGCTGCCGGCCTCCTGGATGAGACCCGAGCCGGGAGGGTTCTGACGCCCGCGTTTCATCAACCCGACATGGTGCCTCGGTACTACCAGCGGATCGCGATCGACCGAGTCATCCAAGCCGTCCTCGCTGGCAAGCGCCGCGTACTGCTGACGATGGCGACTGGGACCGGCAAGACCACTGTGGCGTTCCAAGTCTGCTGGAAGCTCTGGAGCTCGGGCTGGAGTCGCGACGGGACCCGCCTCAAGCCGCGGATCCTGTACCTCGCGGATCGAAACATCCTGGTTGACGATCCGAAGGACAAGACGTTCGCGCCCTTTGGCGATGCCCGGCAAAAGATTTAGAACGGTGAGGCTCCGAAGAGCCGCGAGATCTACTTCTCAACCTACCAGGCGATCGCCGAGGACGAGCAGCGGCCGGGCCTGTACCGAACGTATCCAGCCGAGTTCTTTGACCTGATTGTCGTCGATGAGGCCCACCGTGGTAGTTCCCGCGACGAAAGTCGGTGGCGGGAGATCCTCGAGTACTTCTCGCCTGCAGTCCAGCTCGGCATGACGGCCACGCCGCTGCGCGATGTGAACCGAAACACTTACGAGTACTTCGGGGCCTCCCTCTACACTTACAGCCTCCGGCAAGGAATTCAGGATGGGTTCCTCGCTCCGTACCGGGTGCATCGAGTGGTTACCTCCTTTGACGCGACGGGCTGGCGCCCGAGTGCGGGCGAGCTCGATCGGTATGGACGGGAGATCCCGGATCAGGAATACCGGACCGCAGACTTCGAGCGCCTCGTGGCGCTCAAGATGCGGACACTTGCCATCGCGACGCATCTGACCGAGTACCTCAAAGCGACCGATCGCTTCGCCAAAACGATCATCTTCTGCGTCGATCAGGAGCACGCCAGCGAGATGCGGGCTGCACTGGTTAGCCTGAATGCCGATCTGGTCGCGCAGAATCCCGACTACGTCTGCCGGGTGACCGCCGATGAGGGGCTCGTCGGCCGTACTCATCTCGGCAATTTCCAGACTGTCGATCGGGCGACGCCGGTGATCCTCACGACGTCGCAGCTGTTGACAACCGGAGTCGATGCCCCGACGACTAGGAACATCGTGCTGGCACGCGTTGTGAACTCCATGGTCGAGTTCAAGCAGATTATCGGGCGAGGCACGCGGGTGCGCGATGATTACGGGAAGCTCTATTTCAGCATCATCGACTACACCGGCGCGGCAACCCGCCTGTTCGCCGACCCAGATTTCGATGGCGATCCCGTGGACGTCGTCGAGGTGCAGATCGCTGATGACGGTCAGGAGATCCCCGGCACGCGGGTCGACCTCGAAGCAAGCGTCGAATACGAGGACGAGATCGCGGACCCTGATGGGCCGACAATCATCTCCGACGACGCTGAGCACGGCCCGGGGCGCAAGTTCTACGTTGACGGTGGGACTGTCGAAATAGCCGCCCACGTTGTCTACGAGCTGGATCCGGAAGGCCGGCAGCTCCGGGTCGTGCAGTTCTCTGAGTACGCCGCGGAGCGTGTGCGCATCCTATATCCGGTCGCCGCGGACCTGCGTCGTGCCTGGCAGGACGCAGGCGACCGAGCTGCGGTCATTGCCGAGCTGGAGGACCGAGGCGTTGACTTCGAGACGTTGGCGCAGCAGGCAGGTCAGCCCGATGCTGACCCGTTCGACCTCCTCTGCCATCTAGGCTACGGCGCCCCGCTCCGGTCACGCCGCGAGCGGGCGAACCGCGTGCGCCGAGAGGAAAGTGTGTTCTTGGAGCAGTACGGTCCGAAGGCCAGAGAGGTCCTGACTGCTTTGCTCGACAAGTACGCTGAGCACGGTACTGCCCAATTCGCGCTGCCGGCGATCCTGCAGGTGCCACCGATCTCCGACCAAGGTAACGTCATGGAGATAGCCGATGCGTTTGGCGGGGCCGAGCGTCTGCGAGGTGCGGTCGAGCATCTGCAATCACTGCTCTATGTAGCCTAGGAGCGGGAGATGGCCGATCCGACGTACTGGGGGATCCACGCCGATAGCGGCCGCGCCCAGGCGCTCTTCCTGTCCAAGTCGCGGGTCGCGCTTGGCTGGCCGAAGCTCGGCGATCTCACGTCGATCGGACACGATCGCGATCTCCTCAAGTCGGCCCTTCGAACAGCGTATCCGAACGCAAAGCCTGGCGCGATCCCGGTCTACGCGGGTGAGATCTTTCGCTTTATCAACGAGCTTGCGGTTGATGACATCGTCGTCTATCGCTCGAAGCCGGAGCCGATCGTGCATCTGGGGCGCGTCAAAGGTCCGTACGCCCACGATCCAATGACGGATCCGGAATACCCGAACACCCGCCCGGTGCAGTGGTTCAAGAAGGTGCCCGTCACGGGCGTTCAGCAACCCGCGGCGCTCTTCGAACTCGGGGCGTTCCTCAGTTTCTTCCAGCTCAAGAACTACGGTGAAGTCTGGGCGGCCCTAGCGGCAGGGACGATCATGGAGCCCGGACCCGAAACCGACGAGTCGTTGGCTGAGGTATCCGCGGCGACCCAACAGAACACGCGGGACTTTGTGCGGACGCGGATTGTGACCCGCCTTAAGGGCCACCCTTTTGCGCATCTCGTTGGGGCGCTCCTCCGGACCATGGGCTATCGGACACGGATCTCGCCCGCGGGCGCGGACGGAGGCGTCGATATCGTCGCTCATCGCGATGAACTGGGTCTCGAGCCGCCGATTGTCAAGGTCCAGGTGAAGAGTTCCGAAGGTTCCGTGAGTGGCCCGACTATCGCCGAGCTGCTCGGGAACATGAGTCCGTCCGATTACGGCCTGTTCGTCACGCTCGGCACGTTCTCGAGCCAGGCGAGGGCCAAGGCAGGCAGTCGCGTGCGCCTGATCGACGGAGACGAGGTAGTCGACCTCGTGCTTCGGCACTACGAGGACCTGGACTCCGGCTACAAAAGCCTGATTCCATTGACACAGATCTACGTCCCGCAGGTCGGGTCAGAGGACTAGGGGCAACGTGAGCCCGCGTTCACGGATCGAGATTGCGCCAGCGACCACTGCCCAGCGTCTCAGAAGCCTGGTCAAGGCTGCCCGGAACATCATGCGCAAAGACAAGGGCCTCAACGGCGACCTCGACCGGCTGCCCATGCTCACGTGGATCATGTTTCTGAAGTTCCTCGACGATGCCGAGCGCGTAAGAGAAACCGAGGCGAGCCTCGAGGGCAAACGGTTCGATCCGGCGATCGATCCTCCATACCGATGGCGCGATTGGGCATCTCCGGATGATGGGATCACTGGCGACGCATTGATCGCCTTCATCACGAATGAGAAGGTCGTCCGTCCGGACGGTCGCGATGGCCCGGGCTTGTTCGCCTACCTGCGTGGCCTCCAGGGAGCCGACGGCGGCGATCGGCGCGACGTCATCGCGACCGTCTTCCGGGGCACTGTCAACCGGATGATCAACGGCTACCTGCTCCGTGATGTGATCAACAAGGTCGATGAGATCCATTTCGCAAGCTCAGACGAGATCCACACCCTGGGTACGCTCTACGAAACGATGCTGCGTGAGATGCGCGATGCTGCCGGCGACTCCGGTGAGTTCTATACACCGCGTCCCCTTGTGCGCTTCATGGTTCAGGCGACGGACCCTCGGCTCGGCGAGACTGTCCTCGACCCAGCCTGCGGTACGGGCGGTTTCCTGGTCGAGTCCTACACGCACCTGCTCGAAAAGGCCCGGACCGTAAAGGATCGCGAGATCCTGGGCAAGAGCGTCCTCGGCGGCGAGGCCAAACCTCTCCCGTATTTGCTCTCACAGATGAACCTCCTCCTCCACGGCGTCGAGTACCCAAGGATCTCAGCCGGCAATAGCCTCGCGACTCGAATTGCCGAGATCGGCGAGCGAGACCGCGTGGACGTCATCCTGACCAATCCGCCGTTTGGGGGTGAGGAAGAAGCAGGAATTCGAGACAATTTCCCGCCAGACAGACGGACGTCCGAGACCGCTCTGCTCTTCCTGCAGTTGATCATGCGCCGCCTTCGTCGAAGTCCGCGAGCTGGTTACGGCCCGGCGCGAGCCGCTGTGGTCGTCCCGAACGGGACACTCTTCGGCGACGGTATTGCCGCGCGCATAAAGGAAGAGCTGCTGACTGACTTCAACCTCCACACGATAGTGCGGCTGCCGAGTGGAGTGTTTGCCCCCTATACCAACATTCCAACCAATGTGCTCTTTTTCGAGCGGACTGCCCCAGCGTCCCAGGATGTCTGGTACTACGAGTTGCCTGCGCCAGAAGGGCGACGTCAGTACACAAAGACCGCTCCAGTTCAAGCAGCCGACTTCGAAGCGTGCTTGGGCTGGTGGGGCGCTCGAGTTGAGAACGACCACGCGTGGCGCGTTGCCGCCGGACTCCTTCAGGAGATGAACTACAACTTTGATCAGAGAAATCCGAGCACCACAACAGCCGAAGACAGCGCTTCGCCTGCCGAGCTAGTCGATCGCATCGTCGCAAACGAACTCGAGATCCTCGACCTCATGGAGATGGTGCGCTCGATCGTCAGCAAGTCGCTACGGTGAGCGAGTGGCCACGGGCGCGCCTCAAAGAAATCCTCCGTCCCATTCGCCGCGTCGAGGCGCCCGTCGCGACCCGAACATACCGACAGCTCGGGGTGCGCCTCTGGGGACACGGAGCGTACGAGCGCGATCAGTTGGACGGCGCGGCAACGAGATACACGACGCTGAACCGGGTCGCAGCAGAGGACGTCGTCGTCAACAAGATTTGGGCGCGCAATGGCAGCGTGGCGGTCGTCCCCGAAGCGCTCGACGGGGCATTCGTGTCCGCGGAATTCCCGCTCTTCACGATCGACCGCTCCAGAGCCGACCCCAGTTGGCTAGCTTGGCTTAGCCGGTGGCCGGAGTTCTGGCACCGCTGCGATCTTGCGGCTCGCGGCACGAGTGGAAAGAACCGTATAAGGCCAGAGCAGTTCCTGGAGATTGAGGTTCCTGTCCCTCCAATCGACCAGCAGCGCACGCTTGCGAATTGCCTCTCACAAACTTCGGCGCTGCTGGACCTGGTGAGTGCGCAGCGCGACAAAGCTCTCGACACACAGCGGCGGCTCTTGGGCCTGATGGTCGGCCAAGATGGTGAGTTGCCGCTAGCCGAAGTCCCAGCCTTGTTATCGCGGCTTGGACTTCAGAACGGCAAGTCTGCTCGCCGACTCGAAGGATCCCCGGTCCACTGCCTGACTCTCGATGCGCTGCAGGACGGTGCGATTTCCGCCGCACATCGCAAACCCGTCGCCCTCTCGTTGCCTGAGGCAGCTCCCTATGCCATCGCGGGCGGCGACGTCTATGTCATGAGGGGCAGCGGAAGCTCGGAGCGGGTCGGGACTGCCGGACTCGTCCCCTGGTCGTGGAGACTCGATCCGGCATATCCGGTGGTCTTTCCCGACCTGCTCATTCGTGTGGCTCTCGATCGCGATCTGATCTCGCCCGAGTACTTCGTCACGGTCTGGAATTCCCCCCTCGTCCGGGCGCAACTCAAGGCTCGAACTACATCGGGACAATGGAAGGTAAGTCAAGCTGATATCGCGGCTGTCCAGATACCGGTCCCTTCATCGGCCGCGCAACAACGCGTGGTGGACAAGGTCGCTTCCGTACGGGAACGGACGAACAGAGCAGCCAACCTGCACCGTGCCAATCAGGCACTCGGTTCCAGACTTCTTGCGCAGGCCATGAACGCTGTCTTCGGCTCGCAGCTCCGACCCTAAGCCACAGCGCCTGGCGGCAACTTCGAACCCGTCTATCTACTACCCCGTCAATCGAGACACGGGGTAGCAGATGAACGGTGGCGGCGAGCCCGCGTCATGACACCGCATTGGTGGCGTCGGTGCTGTCTAAGCTCGTGGCAACGAGAGGCCCCCGCGTCGCCGCGGAGGGCCTCTGTCAGCCGTTCAGCTGATGGCGATGACTAGGCGGTGACGAGGGTCCGTCCGGGTGCCGCGATGACGCCCAGCTGGACCAGCATGCCCAGCTCCTGGACCAGGCCCCAATGCTCAACGATGTGCTCATCGGTGACGCGCACGATATGGATCTCGGTCCAGCTCGCGTGCTTGTTGGTGGCCGGCATTCCAGCGAATTCGCCGCGCATCGTGCCGCTGGCGGTCAGCCGGGTCACGAACCTGTCGCCGGACTCGATCGAATCGTCGATCGTGTAGTGAAGGTCCGGGAAGGCCGTCCGCAGGGACGTCACGAACTGCTTGAAGCCCTCACGGGTCGGCGCCATGCCGGGCTGAACCGTGCGGTCTCGGTAGTCGGGCGCGTACAGCTCGTCGATGAGCTGCAGCTTGCCCTGATTGAGGATCTCGAGCGGGATGCGGTCGAGCTTGGTCTTCAGATTCGTGGTCATCAAGAGAGCCACCTTTCGCGTTCGTCGGCACTGCCGCGACGGTGGCCCAGTTGCGACCGATGCCGCTCCTGGAGTGTGGCCTCCCGGCGTTTCGAGCTGGTATGGAAACAGTACTAACGTTCAGAGTGTATGGTACTATCCGCAGGATGTCAACCGAGCGGCTGACCCCGACCTCGTACCTCGTCCTGGGACTGCTGGCGCGCGAAGGCCCCTCGACGCCCTATGCGCTCGAACAGCGTGTCGCCGCGACGCTGGGCAACTTCTGGTCCTTCCCGCATACGCTGCTCTACAGCGAACCGCCCCGCCTGGAGGCGTTGGGGCTCGTCACCGAGACGCGTGAGGCGGAGGGTCGCCGACGACGCATGTTTGCGATCACGCCCGCCGGACTCGAAAGGCTGAACGCCTGGCTGGAGCGGCCGACCACCGCGCGAACCGAACTGCGGGACATCGGACTGCTCCAGCTGTTCTTCATGGATCTCGCCTCCGATGGAACCCGCCTCCGTCTTGCCCAGGAACAGCTCGCCATCCATCGAGCGAAGCTCTCAGGGTATGAAGGTGCTGCCCGTATCGAGCGACGCGCAGAGGCGTCGGCCCCAGGGCTCCTGAGTGTCGAGCACTGGCGGGGGGCGACGTTGCCGATGGGCATCCTCTACGAGCAGGCCGCCGTCGAGTTCTGGACGACCGTCGCGGAAAAGGCTGAAGGTCGGGAACAGCCGGAGCCTGAGGCGAGCCGGAGTCAGCAGCCCTGATCGATCCCATCCATCGAGACAGGCGCCGAGGGCGCAACCTACACTCGATTGATGACGACGCCGGCCGCTCCAACCACGCTCCTGGCCGATGCGCAGGCCCTTCTCCCGTCGATCATCGAGGTCCGGCGAAGGCTTCACCGGATCCCCGAGATCGGGCTCCAGCTGCCGAAGACCCAGGCGCTCGTCGCCGAGGAGGTGCGCGAGGTCGGCCTCGACCCCGTGCTCGGGCGGTCGACGTCTTCGGTGACGGCGGTTGTCGACGGCGCCGGGGCGGGCAGCGGGTCTGATCGGACGATCATCCTCCGCGGCGACATGGACGGGCTGCCGCTGACCGAGGACACCGGCCTCGACTTCGACTCCGAGCATCCCGGCGCGATGCACGCCTGCGGCCACGACACCCACGTCGCGATGCTCCTCGGGGCTGCGCGACTCCTGCGGGACCGGCGTGACCAGTTCGCCGGCCGGGTCGTCCTGATGTTCCAACCCGGCGAGGAGGGCTATCACGGCGCGCGGTTCATGATCGAGGACGGGCTCCTCGAGGGGATCGGTGAGGCGCCAGGCGCGGCGGCGTTCGCGATCCACATCTCGACCCGCTACCCGACTGGCACGATCAACCTCCGCCACGGGCCGCTCCTCGCGGCCGCCGACCGGCTGGTCATCACGGTCCGGGGCCGCGGGGGGCATGCCTCGGCGCCCTTCCTCGCCGTCGACCCGATCGCGATCGCCGCCGAGTTGATCCTCGCCCTCCAGCTCATGGTCACCCGGACCGTCGATGCCCTCGACCCCGCGGTCCTGACCATCGCCCGGGTCAGCGCCGGGACGACGAACAACATCATTCCCGAGACCGCCGAGCTCGAGGGCACCCTCCGCACCCTCTCGGACGCGGTGCGAGGGGAGGTCCAGGACCGGATCCGGCGCGTCGCCGCCGGCATCGGGGCGGCCCACGGCGCCGAGATCGACGTCCTCGTCGACCCGGGCTACCCGGTGACGGTCAACGATCGGGCGTTCACCGATCTGGTCCGGTCGGTCGCGGCCGAGGTCGCCGGGGCCGATTCGGTGCTCGAGCTCGAGGCCCCGATCATGGGCGCGGAGGACTTCGCGTACGTCCTCCACCGCGTCCCCGGCGCGATGGCCTTCCTCGGCGCCCGGCCGGCCGGGCTCGACCCCGCAACCGCGCCGCAGAACCACTCGAACATCGTCGTCTTCGACGAGGCGCCACTGGCCCTCGGGTCGGCCACGTACGCGGCGGTCGCGCTCCGGCACCTCGGGGGGCGGATAGGCTAGCTCCGCGGGGGCCCCCGCGACCCCCATCGCGACGCCCACCATCGGGCAGGCGGGCGCCTGTTAGCCTCTCAACGAGGAGGCCCTCGCTGTTCAACATCGAGTTCACGCCGGTCGTCGCGGCCGAGCTGTTCGTCGTGCTCATCGTGATCGCGGCCGTGGTCGCGCTCGCGGCCCGGCGGACGGTCCTGCCCTACTCGGTCGCGCTCGTGCTCGCCGGGCTGGCCATGAGCACTGTCCTGCCCCGGCTGGACCCCCCAGTCGACCCGGATCTGCTCCTCTTCATCCTCCTGCCGGGCCTCGTCTTCGAGGCGGCCCTGCAGACCCGCCTCGACGATCTCCGCGGCTCGCTCCGGGCGGTCCTCGTCCTGGCCGCGCCGGGCGTCCTCATCAGCGCCGGGATCGTGGCCGCCGTGCTCCATTTCGCGACCGGGCTCGACCCGACGCTCGCCTTCGTGATCGGCGCGGCCGTGGCGGCCACGGATCCGGCCGCGGTCATCACCATCTTCAAGCACCTCCGGGTCCCCCAGCGCCTGGCCACGGTCGTGGAGGCAGAGAGCCTGTTCAACGACGGCACGGGCATCGTCATCTTCGCCATCGCTGTGACCGCGGTCCGCAGCGGCGTCGACCTTGTCGGGGGCAGCGCCACGTTCGTGATCGTCGTCGCCGCCAGCGTGGCCCTGGGCGTGGCGATCGGCTGGGTCGGCTCACGGGTCATCGCCCGCGTCGATGATCACCTGATCGAGCTCACGGTCTCGCTCGCCGTCGCCTACGGCACGTACCTCCTGGCCGATCGGCTCGAGCAGTCCGGGATCATCTCGACCGTGGTAGCCGGGATCGTCGTCGGCAACCACGGGCGCGCGGTGGGCATGAGCGCTCAGACGCGACTCGCCCTCGACACGGTGTGGGAGTTCATCTCGTTCCTCCTGACCGCGATGACCTTCCTGCTCGTCGGCCTGGCGATCAGCCCCGCGACCGTCGCGGACGCGGCTGGCACCGTGGCCTGGGGCTTCGCGGCCGTGCTCGTTGGCCGGGCCGTCGTCGTCTACGGGCTGCTCGGCGGGGCCGCCGCGATCCTGCCCGGCCGTCGGACGCTCCCCGTCCCCTGGCTCCACGTCCTGTTCTGGTCCGGCCTCCGTGGCGCGGTCGCCACGGCCCTGGCCCTGTCCCTGCCCGCGGACCTTCCGCAGCGGGACCTCGTCACCGGCACCGTCTACGGAATCGTGCTCCTGACACTCATCCTCCAGGGCACGAGCGCCGACTTCGTGATCCGGCGGGTCGGCGTCGTGAAGGTCCCCGCCGACTGAAGCCCGGCACCTTCAGGCCCGGGCCAGCTCCGCCCCGAGCCGCCGGAGCCCGAGCGGGCCGAGGGCGAGCGCGCGGGCGTGCCAGCCTTTCCGATCGAAGTCGCGGCCGGCGCCGGCCGCGGCCGCCTTCGCGGCCTCGCGTCCCGCGAGCCAGGTCCGCTCGCCGATCTTGTAGGCGGTCGCCTGGCTGGGCCAGGAGAGGTAGCGGAGGACTTCGCTCTCGGCCTTGTCATGCTCCATGCCCCCGGCCCGGATCATGAAGTCGATCGCGCTCTCGAAGGTCCACGGCCGGCTGGCTTCACCGGCCCAGCCGGGATACAACACGAGGGCCTCGGCTGGGACCGCGCGGCCGGTGTGCAGGCCGATGTCGGCGACGACCCGGGCCGCCCGGAACGCGTGGGCGCAGAGGAAGCCGAGGCGGGTGTCCGCTGTCCGGAACCAGCCCAGCTCATCCATCAATCGCTCGGCATAGAGGGCCCAGCCCTCCCCGTGGGCGGAGATGAAGCCAAGCTTCTGGGCCCGGGTCAGCTGGACGAGCCGGATCGTCGCGCTCTGGAGGTGGTGGCCGGGCACGGCCTCGTGATAGACCGTGCTCACCTCGTCCCACATCGGGAAGCGAGTCCGGCCGACGGTCGGGAACCAGGTCTGGCCGGGCCGGCTGAGATCCTCCGAGGGCGACGTGTAGTAGGCCGCCGCCGCGCTGCCTTCCGGCGGGATCCGGACGTCGCAGCGGCGGATCGAGGGATGGATGTCGAACTCGCGCCCGTCGAGGCCGTCGATCGCCTCGTTCGTGACCGACTGGAGCCAGTCCCGGTAGGCGTCGACACCCTCGACGGACCGCTTGGGGTCCGTGATGAGGAGCTGGCGGACCTCGAGGAACGAGGCGCCGGGCAGGATCCGCTCGCACTCGATCGCCTTCTCCGCCTCGAGCCGGGCGAGCTCGCCCCAGCCCCACTCGTAGGCCTCGTCGAGATCGAGGTCCGTGCCGAGGAGGAAGCGGGCCCAGGTCTGGTAGCGCTCGTCGCCCGAGGCGTCGGTCTCGGCGGCCAGCGGGGCATAGACGTCGCGGAGCCAGGTCGCGAGCTCGCCGTAGGCGTTCCCGGCCGACCGGGCCGCCGGATCGAGCTGTGCCTGGAGGTCGTCGCCGGCGCCGGCGCGAGCCGCGCCCTTCACGAAGCCGTCGAACCAGCCGCCGTCGCCGTCGCCGCCCCAGGTCGCGCACTGCTCGGCGACCGCGATCGCCTGACGACGGGCCGCCGGGCGGCCGTGGTCGAGGCCCGCCTGGAGGCTGGTCCGGTAGCCGACGATGGCCTTGGGGACCGCCCGCAGGCGAGCCCCGATCTTGTCCCACGCCTCGGGCGTGGATTGATCCATGAGGTCGAAGACCGAGCGCGTGCTCGCCGCGGGACCGACGATGATGCTGAGGCTGCGCTCCCGCTCCCCGGCGTCCAGGACGCCCAGCTCGCCGGCGACCCAGTCCTCGAGAAAACCCGCCCCGAGACGCTCGGCCTCATCGGCCGGCGGGTCTGCCTGGGCGAGGGCGTCGAGCGTCCGCGTCAGCAGGTCGCGGAGGGCTTCGTAGCCGGCCGGCGAGTAGTCGGTCAGGCGCGTCGGGTCCGAGGCGACGCCCCAGCGCTCGGCGCGGACCGGGTCCAGCTCGGCGACCTCGTCGATGTAGCGGCTCGAGATCTCGGTGATGGACGGCATCGGGGCCTCCAAGGAGTCTGGTCGGTGTCGTCGCGAGCGTACCCGAGCGCGCGGCCGCTAGCCTCGCGCGATCTGGGCCAGGTGCTCGTCGTCGTGGTCGAGCAGGATCCGGAGCATCGCCGCGACATCGAGGATGCCGAAGACGTCGTGCCGACCGGTCCTCGCCCAGCCGGCGGCGTCGAGCTCGTCGACGCGGGCGATGGTCGCCGCCCGCCGGGTGACGAAGGCCTCGACGGCCTCCGGGTAGGTGCTGGTTCGAGGGCCGGCCAGGAGCCCGGGCTCGACCCACGGCCAGTGCGGGAAGTCTTCCGCGGCGAGGGCGTCGAGGCGGGGCTGCCAGACCTGCTCCTCGGTCGCCGCGAGATGAAGGAGGACCTCGCGAGCCGACCACTCCCCCGGCTCCGGCGCCATCTCCGGGTCGCGACCCGAGGCCGCGCCGGCGGCCATCGCCCGGGCCGGCGTCGAGGCGAGCGCGTCGCGGAGCCGCCGCTGGTCCGGCGTCACGTCCGGGCGGCGGCACCCGCCGGTTCGGTGGCCGCGGCGAGATACGCGCGCCGCCAGTCCTCCGTCGAGGGGACCTGGTTGAAGGTGTAGAGGTGGACGCCGATGACCCCGGCGGCCGGGTCGGCGATGAGCGGTGCCAGCTTCTCGAGCAGCCCGGTCGGGCGGTAGATGCCGCCGGACGCCAGGAGCTGCTCAACGAAGCGCCTGTTCTTCATCAGGAACCGGCCGCTGTCGCGGACGCCGATCCGGGCGCTGATCGTCATGAGCTTCGGGATCTCGGCCACGCCGGGGATCCCGATCTTGACGGGCAGGTTCAGCCCCTCCGCCCGGCGTGCGGCGAGGAACTCGCCGATCGCCCGCGGATCGAAGCACAGCTGCGTCGTCATGTAGCTGGCGAACGGTGCCTTGTCCCGGAGCGCCTGCAACAGGGCTTCGTCGGGGATGAAGGCATGGCCCTGGGGATAGCAGCCGATCCCGATCTCGCCGGGCCCGCCGCCGAGCTCGGCCATCGCCCGCAGCAGCGACAGCGCGTCCCGGAACTCGCCGGGTTCCTCCCCGTCGCCGCCGACGACGAAGGCCCGGTCGATCCCGGCCTCGGCGAGGGGGGCGAGGAGGTCGTGGAGGTGGGCCCGGTCGCGGATCGCCCGCGCCGACAGGTGGGGCACGGCCCGGAAGCCCTCGCCCTCGAGGGCGAGGCTCAGGGCGACCGTCGCCTCGATGCCCCTGGCCGGCGACGCCGTGACCGAGACCGTGGCCCCAGGGGGCAGCGCGGCGGCCTGGTCCATGGCGTTCTTGAGCGGGATGAGCTCGAAGGTCGGGTGGGCGAGGACGCCGGCAAGCGCGGCGCGAGGCTCGGCGCCGAGCCGGGAGCCGCTGCCCCCGCGCCGGAGAAAGGCCACGGACTCAGACCTCCGAGTCGGGGAAGGACGCCTTGCGCTTGACGATGAACTCCAGGAGGGCCTCGTCGATGCCGTCGTCGATCGGCGGCGCCTCGTACTCGGCGAGCATCCGCTTCCAGATCGCGTTCGCCCGCTGGGCGGCGTCGAGGCCGCCGTCCTCGAGCCACTGCTCGAACGAGTTGTTGTCGGCGACCTCGGAGCGGTAGAAGGCCGATTCGAAGTTCGCCAGGGTGTGGCTGTTGCCGAGGAAGTGGAGGCCCGGGCCGTTCTCCCTGATGGCATCGATCGCCTGGCCGTTCTCCGACAGGTCGACGCCGTTGACGAAGACCGAGGCCATCCCGCACTGGTCGTTGTCGAGGATGAACTTCTCGTAGCCGATCGCGAGGCCGCCCTCGAGCCAGCCCGCGGCGTGGAGGACGAAGTTGACGCCGGCCAGGATCGTCGGCTGGAAGGTCGCCGCCGACTCGTAGGCCGCCTGGGCGTCCGCGACCTTGCTCGCGCAGAGGTTGCCACCAGACCGGAACGGGACGCCGAGGCGGCGCGCGAGCGCGGCCATGACGTAGAGGACGAGGGCCGGCTCCGGCGTCCCGAACGTCGGCGCGCCCGACTGCATCGAGATCGAGCTGGCGAAGCTGCCGAGGACGACGGGCGCGCCGGGCCGGGTGAGCTGGACGAAGGTCATGCCGGCCAAAGCCTCGGCGAGCGTCTGGGCGGCGGTCCCGGCCACGGTCACCGGCGACATCGCGCCGGCCAGGATGAACGGCGTGATCAGCGTCGCCTGGTTGCTCTCGGCGTAGACCCGGGCCGCGCCGAGCATCGTCGAATCCCAGACGAGCGGTGAGTTGGCGTTGATCAGGCTGAGGATGACGGTGTTGTCGCGGACGTAGTCCTCGCCGAAGGCGATCCTCGCCAGCTCGACGGTATCGGCCGCGCGCGATGGATGGGTCACCGAGCCCATGAACGGCTTGTCCGAGTAGCGAATGTGGGCATAGACCATGTCGAGGTGCCGTTTGTTGACCGGTACGTCGACCGGCTCGCAGACGGTGCCACCGGAGTGGTGGAGGTAGGGGCTCATGTACGTCAGCTTCACGAAGTTCCGGAAATCCTCGATCGTCCCGTAACGGCGGCCGTTGTCGAGGTCGCGGACGAAGGGCGAGCCGTAGTTGGGAGCGAGGACGGTGTAGGGATCGCCGATCTGGACGCTCCGGGCCGGGTTTCGGGCGTGCTGGGTGAAGATCAGGGGCGCCGTCGCGGCGACGACCCGGCGGCACATCCCGCGGGGGAAGCGGACGAGCTCGCCGGTCACGTCGGCGCCTGCCTCACGCAGGAGGCGGAGGGCGTCGGGGTCGCCGCGGAACTCGATGCCGACCTCCTGGAGGATCGTGTCGGCGTTCTCCTCGAGGAGCGAGAGCCCCTCCTCGTTGAGGACCTCGAATGGCTTCAGGGCGCGGGTCAGGAATGGTGCGGCCTCGACATGCGCGGCGAGGCGGGCGGCCATCCGCCCGGCCCGTCCGCCCGTCCGGTGGCGCGGCCCTTCGTGCATCAGCGTTCCTCCGTCGCAGCGGCGACCGTCCGTCGTCGGTTGACCCTTCGGCCGTGGATCGTCGGCCCGGGACCCGTGCCGCCCGCCGGGTCGCCCGCGCCGGCGCCGGCGCCGGCTCGCGCCGGCAGCTCGACGGCCGTGGCGAGATTGGTGCTCGGGGCGGTCTTGTGCGGGATGGCCATGGCATCGACGAAGTGGGCCTGGAATCGTGGCTCGATCGCCGTCTCGATCTTCTCGACCCGCCGGACGACGGCCTCGATCTCGCGACGTGCCGCGCCCGACAGGAGGGCGATGAGGGCCCCGGTCCCGGCCGCGTTGCCGGCCGGCCCGACCATCTCGAGCGGGGCGTCCGGGATGAGGCCCAGGATCAACGCGTGGAGCGGATCGATCTGGCTGCCGAAGGCGCCGGCGAGCTTGACCCGCTCGACGGTCTCGACGCCGAGATGGTCCATCAGGAGGCGCGCCCCGGCGTAGAGCGCCGCCTTCGCCAGCTGGATCGCCCGGACGTCGTTCTGGGTGATCGTCAGGCGGGGTGAGCCCGGGCCGCCGTCGATGCCCGGTCCGCCTTCGTGGAGGAGGTAGGCGAAGGTCCGCCCGTCGGCGACGACCCGCGGCGTCCGGGCCGCGAGTGAGCCGTCGATCGTCCCGTCGGCGGTGATGACGCCGGCCAGGAAGAGCTCGGCGATGACCTCGACGATGCCCGACCCGCAGACCCCGCTGACCCCGGTTCGGCGGGTCGACGCGGCGAACCCCGTCTCGTCCGACCAGCGGTTCGAGCCGATCACCTTGAACCGCGGCTCGAGCGTCTCGCGGTCGATCCGGACCCGCTCGATCGCGCCCGGCGCGGCCCGCTGGCCGCAGCTGATCTGGGCGCCCTCGAAGGCGGGGCCGGTCGGCGACGAAGCGGCGAGGAGACGATGCCGATTGCCGAGCACGATCTCGGCATTCGTCCCGACGTCGACGAGCAGCGTCAGCTCATCGGCGAGGTAGGGCGTCTCGGCCAGGATCGCGCCGGCGGCGTCGGCCCCGACGTGGCCGGCGATGCAGGGCAGGAGGTAGACCCGGGCGCCCCGCCGGAGCGGCAGGTCGAGATCGCCGGCCGTCGTCCGGACAGCCGCATCGGTCGCCAGCGCGAACGGCGCCGAGCCGAGCGGCACGGGATCGATGCCGAGCACAAGATGGTGCATGATCGGGTTGCCGACGATCGTGACCTCGAGGATGTCGGCGAGCTCGAGCGAGGCCCGTTCGGCCAGCCCGGCGATCAGCGACCCCAGCGCGTCCCGGACGACCCGGGTCATCTCGACCGCTCCGCCGTCGTGGAGCATCGCGTACGAGACGCGGCTCATGAGGTCCTCGCCGAAGCGGATCTGGGGGTTCATCACGCCGTCGGAGGCGAGGACGGCACCGTCGGCGAGGTCGGCCAGGTGGCCGGCGATCGTCGTCGAGCCGACGTCGATGGCGACCCCGAACACGCGGTCGTGGAGGCCCGGCCAGACGGCGATCAGGTCGCGTCCGTCGTGGACCGCGACGGTGACGCGGTAGGCGCCCGCTTCCAGTGCGGGCTGGAGGTCGCGGATGACCTGGAGGTCGGCCCGAAGGTCGTCGGCCACGAGGTCCCACTCGGCGGCGAGCGCGGCCAGCAGTCGGGCGAGGTCCCCACCGGGTGTCTCCAGGGTCGGCCGGTCGACCTCGACCTCGTAGAGACGAATGACGGGATCGATGACGAAGTCGCGGACCGGAACGCCCTTGCGGACGACCTGCCGGTGGACCTGGCTCTCCGGCGGCACGTCGACGAGGACGTCGCCATGGATCGACGCCCGGCAGCCGAGCCGGCGGTCGACGGGGAGGCCCCGGAGGCGGTCGTACTCGGCTTCGTCGGCGCCGGGTGGCGTGAGGTGGCCGCCGGTCGAGGTGATCCCATGCTTCGGGAACTCACCCTCGGCGGGCCGAACCTGGCAACGGCCGCACAGCCCGCGTCCGCCGCAGACCGAGTCGAGATCCACGCCCAGGGCGCGGGCGGCGTCGAGGATGGTGGTCCCGTCGGCGAACCGGCCCCGTCGCCCGGACGGGGTGAAGATGACGAGCGGCTCGGCGTCCGCGGTCACCGCCACGTCAGGACTCGGCGTCCGGACCGCCGGGCGACCGGCCGGCAGCCGCCAGGGAGCGCCGGTTGATACGCCGTCCGCGCTCGGCCGGCGCGGCGCCGTGATCGGGGCGGCCGCCGGCTCCGGCTCCCGCGCCGGGGCTGGGCTGCCGGCTCTCCCTGATCCAGCGGGCCGCGTCCTGGTCGTTGCCCATGAGGACGTCGGCCGCCATGATCGCGGCCCTGACCTCGGCCGCCATGGGGTTGGTGATCGCTGACGTCAGGCCCGACGCGATCGCCATCGGCAGGAAGGCCGCGTTGATCCCGTCCCGGTTCGGCAACCCGAAGCTCACGTTCGAGGCGCCACAGGTCGAGTTGACCCCGAGCTCCTCGCGCAGCCGGCGGACGAGCCGGAAGACCTGCTGCCCGGCGGTCCGCATCGCCCCGATCGGCATCACCAGCGGGTCGACGACGATGTTTTCGCGGGGAATCCCATGGTCCGCGGCGCGCTCGACGATCCGCTTCGCGACCGCGAACCGGACGTCGGGGTCCTCGCTGATCCCGGTGTCGTCGTTGGAGATCGCCACGACCGCGGCTCCGTACTTGCGGACGAGGGGCAGGACCCGCTCCATCCGCTCCTCCTCGCCGGTCACGCTGTTCACGAGCGGCTTGCCCTGGTAGACCGCGAGCCCGGCCTCGAGGGCCTCGACGATCGAGGAGTCGATCGAGAGCGGGACGTCGACGAGCGACTGGACGAGCTGGACGGTCCGGGCCAGGATCGCCGGCTCGTCGGCGAGGGGGATGCCCGCGTTGACGTCGAGCATGTGGGCGCCGGCCTGGACCTGGGCGATGGCGTCGCGCTCGACCCGGCTGAAGTCGCCATTGCGCATCTCCTCGGCGAGGAGCTTCCGGCCGGTGGGGTTGATCCGCTCGCCGATGACGACGAACGGCCGGTCGAACCCCAGGACGACCTCGCGGGTCGCCGACGAGACGACGGTGTGGGTCATGCCGGGCGATCCTCCGGGGCCCGGTCCGGGTCGAGGCCGCCCGAAGCGACGAGCCGGGCGAGGAAGGCCTTCGTGTAATGGGCCTCGAGCCGCGCGGCCTCGGCATTGGCCTCGGCCTCCAGGTCGTCGCTGCAGGAGCGACCCTCGCGTCGCCAATCCTCGATGTACTCGCCGAAGGCCTTCCGGCCGGCCTTCATCGCCGCCTTGTCGATCGCGACCTGGAAGCGCGAGTGGAGGACGACCTTGTGGGCCTGGCGGCGATCCTTCGCCACGACCTGGGCCGGGATGTCGCGCCACCAGATCACGGTCAGCGTGCCGGGCATCAGGCGAACACCGTTGTGACCGGCGGGGGTGCGTCCCTGGCCGCTGGCTCGAGCCGCGCGATCGCCGGGCCGAGCTCGCCGGCGCCGGTGAAGCGTCGCTCGAAGCGCAGGCCGAGGCGCCGGGCCCCGCGTCGCGCCAGCGCGGTGAGCGCGCGGTCCTCGGTCTGGGCGAGGTACAGGAGCCGGGTGTAGTTGCCGAAGTACAGCGACAGCAGCTCGGGGTGGGCGTCGAGGCCCAGGCCGCGCCACACCAGCCGCTCGAAGTTCCGGGCCAGGAAGTCGGTCAGGTAGAACGTGCCGGGCTCCGCGTCGGCGAGCGCCGCGAACGCAGCTCGGCCGGCGTAGACCTCGTAGCAGTGGGCGCCCTCGAGGCGGGCGACGCCTTCCTCCTCGAGCACGCGGTCGAGGAGCCCGCCGGTGCCGCAATCGGCGTAGGCGACGAACAGGCGATCGCGACCTGCGGCCCGGGCCCGCCGAATCCGGGCCCGAACCGCGTCCGGGATCCGCTCGGGCCGGTTGTGGAGGCTGGCCGGCAGGCAGGTCAGGTCGACCTCGGGGAAGCCGGCCCGGCGCGTCAGCGCGACGAGCTCGCGAGCGAGCGCCCCGCAGCCGATGACCAGCGGGCGCGGCGCACGCCGCGGCTCCATGACCCTAGGCGACTTGGGCACGACGCTCTTCAACGAGCCGTCGTGCGGTCTCCGTGGCAACCGCCGCGTCGCGGCAATAGGCATCGGCGCCGACCGCGGCCCCGAACTCCTCGTTCAGCGGCGCGCCACCGACGAGGACGATGTAGTCGTCGCGGATGCCGCGCTTCTTGAGCTCCTCGATGACGACCTTCATGTACGGCATCGTCGTCGTGAGGAGGGCGGACATTCCCAGGATGTCGGGCTTATGTTCCTCGAGCGCGTTGATGAACTTGTCCGCGTCGGTGTTGATGCCGAGGTCGAAGACCTCGAAGCCGGCGCCTTCGAGCATCATCGCCACGAGGTTCTTGCCGATGTCGTGGATGTCGCCCTTGACCGTGCCGATGACGACCTTGCCGACCGGCTTGGCACCGGTCTCGGCAAGCAGCGGCCGGAGGATCCCCATGCCGGCCTTCATCGCGTTGGCGGCGAGGAGGACCTCGGGCACGAAGAGGATCCCGTCGCGAAAATCGATGCCGACGATCCGCATCCCCTCGACGAGGGCGTCGTTGAGGACGCGGTCGGCGGACCAGCCCCGGCCGAGGAGGATGTTCGTCCCCTCGAGGATCTCCGGGGCCATCCCGTCGTAGAGATCGTTGTGCATCTGCTCGACGAGCTCGTCGTCGGCGAGCGCCTTGAGATCGATGTCCTGGTAGCCGTCCTGCGCCATGGGCTGGTCTAGGCTCCTGTACGTTCCCCGCGTCCTCGCGGGCCGACCGCTCGTCGGATCCACGGCCGCCCGCCGTCCCGGCGGCGGTTCCATCGTGCGGTCGGCGCATCCGCGGGGATCCGCCGAGGGTCCGCTCGCGTCCACGTGGTCTGTGCCACATCGTGGAACGATGCCGTATGATGGAACGATCCTCCGGCCAGCCTAGCCCACGAGGGGTCCGATGTCCAGAGTCCAGAGCATCGAACGAGCCTTTGCCGTGATGGCGGCCCTGACCGAGGGCCCGGCTGGCGTCACCGACGTCGCCGAGCGAGTCGGGCTCCCCAAGTCGACGGTCGCCCGGATGCTCGCCTCGCTCGAGACCGAGGGCGCCGTCGAGCAGATCCCCGGGGAAACCCGTTACCGGCTCGGGTCGCGGATCCTCGTCCTCGCGTCCGGGCTCCGGGACCGCCGCGGCCTCGTCGCGATCGCCCACCCGACGCTGACCGCGCTGGCCGGTGAGATCGGCGAGGCGTCGGGGCTGTCGGTCGCGGACGGTCGAGCGGTCCACTACGTCGACCAGGTCGACTCACCGAACCCGGTCCAGGTCCGCGACTGGACGGGCTCGCGGATCGCGATGCATGCCGTCTCGTCGGGCCAGGTCTTCCTGGCCTACCTGGCGTCACCGGCCCTCGCCCGATTCCTGGCCGAGCCGCTCGAGCGATTCACGCCGCGCACGCTGACTGACGCCAGCGCCCTCCTCGAGCGGTTGCGGGAGATCCGGCGGGACGGCCACGCCTGGGTTCGCGACGAGTTCGCCGACGGGATCACCTCGGTCGCCGCGCCGGTCGCCGGGGCGGATGGCGAGGTCGTCGCGGCGGTTCACGTCCATGGCCCCTCGTACCGCTTCCCCGCTCCCGGGTCCGACGCCGCGGTCGCCGGCGCGGTCCGGGCCGCGGCGGCACGGATCGGGGCCCGGCTTCGGGCCGGCGCGTAACTCGGGCCGGCGCGTGACGGCGACCTCGACACACGCCTCGATCGGGCGGACGCTGGCCGCCCTCCTCATCGTCGCCCTGGCCCTGCGGACGCAGATCCTGGTGATCGGTCCGATGGTCGGTCAGCTCCAGGCCGACCTCGGCATGACCCACGCGGTGGCCGGCCTCCTGGGCACGATCCCCGTCCTCTGCATGGGGATCCTCGCCCCGCTCGGGCCGGTGCTCGCCGGATCGGTCGGCCCCCGCCTCGGCGTCGCCGCATGCGTCGCCCTCGTCGGCACCTTCGGGATCGCCCGGGCCGTGCTCCCCGACGCGCCGACCGTCCTCCTGGCCACGGTCGGGATCGGGGTCGGGATGGCCGTCGTCGGGCCGATCTTCCCGATGGTCGTCCGATCGAGGACTCCCGGGCACCCGGCGGCCGGGACCGGCGCGTACGTAGCCGGGCTGATCATCGGCGGGTCGGTCGCGGCCGCGATCGTCGTCCAGCTGGCCGACGCGCTCGGCGGCTGGCGGCCGGCGTTCGGCCTGATCTCCGCGGCAGCCACTGTCTCGTTCGTGGCCTGGCTCGTCCTCCTGCCGGGCGACGCCGCCCGGCGCACCCGGCCGCGTCTCCCGCGATTGCCCTGGCGACGCCCATCGGGCTGGTTGATCGGCCTCGTCTTCGGCTCCCAGTCGACCCTCTTCTACGGCGTGATCACCTGGCTCGCCGCGGCCTATGTCGAGCGCGGCTGGACGGCCGGCCAGGCAGCCGGCCTGATCGCGCTCTTCAATGGGGTCGGGCTGCTGGCGAGCCTGTCGGTACCGCTGGTCGGCGATCGGTTCGGGACTCGCCGAAGCCAGATGACGACGCTGGCCATGCTGGCTGTGGCCGGCAGCCTCGGCGTCGTGCTCAGCCAGGACGCAGGGCCGGCGTCGCCGCTCGCGTTCGGCGCCGCGGCGCTGCTTGGGATCGGCATCGGCGGCTTCTTTCCCCTGGCCCTGACGCTCCCCGTCGACGTCGCCATCGACCCCGCGGACGCCGCCTCGATCTCGGCCCTCATGCTCCTGGTCGGGTACCTGCTGTCGTCGATCGCACCGGTCGTCCTCGGCCTGATCCGCGACGCGACCGGCTCGTTCGACGTCGTCCTCTGGGTCCTCGTCGGGATCGCGGCAACGATGATCCCGTTGGCCCTGGCGCTCGGTCCGGGCCGGCTCCGGCGCGCCGCCGCGGGCTGACTCGGCTCCGGCGCGGCGCCGCGGGCTGACTCGGGACCGGCGCGCCGCTGCGCGTTGACTCGGCTCCGGCGCGGCGCCGCGGGCTGACTCGGGACCCGCGTGGCGTGACGGGCGTCGCCTCGGAGCACAAGATAGCGACGTGCCACTCCCGACCGGTCCAGCCGTGACCTTCCTGTTCACCGACATCGAGGGGTCGACCCGCCTCGAGCAGGCGGTCGGGTCGGGAACGTGGGCCGAGCTCGTCACCGACCACGATCGGGTCCTCCGCGAGGCCATCGAAGCGGCCGGCGGAGCGGTGGTCAAGACTGAGGGCGACGCCTTCTTCGCGGCCTTCGGCAGACCCGGCGCGGCGATCGAGGCGATCGTCGCGGGCCAGCGGGCCCTCGCCAGCCAGCTCTGGCCCGGCGGCGTGACCGTCCGAGTTCGCGCTGGGCTGCACCTGGGGGACGGCCGCCTGCGGCACCGGGAGACGCCGGCCGACGCGGAGGATTACGTCGGGATCGACGTCAACTACGCCGCCCGCATCAGCAATGCCGCGAACGGTGGCCAGGTCGTCCTCTCGGATGCCCTCAGGAACGCCCTCGGGCCGGAGCTGGGGACCATCCTGGGCCGAACCGAGGCCCATCTCCTCGACGAGGGCCTCCGTCGGGTCAAGGACTTCGACGAGCCGGCCCGGCTGCACCGACTGGTCATCCCGGGCGCGGCCGATGACCGGCGTCCCCTTCGGACGTTGGAGGTCCCGAGCAACGTGCCGCGGGAGGCCACCTCGCTGATCGGCCGCGAGGCGGACATCGAACGGCTGGCCGGCGCCCTCCGCGACAACCGGGTCGTCACGCTCACCGGGCCGGGTGGGAGCGGCAAGACTCGGCTCGCCATCGGCGTCGCCGACGCCGTCCGGGATCGATTTCCGCACGGCACCTGGTTCGTGGACCTGGCCGCGGTGCGCGACCCGGCGCTCCTCGAGGTGACCATCGCGGCCGTCCTCGGCGTCCGCGACTCGACCGACCAGCCGACCCACCTCGCGCTCGCGAACTTCCTGCGTGACCGATTGGTGCTGCTCGTCCTCGACAACGTCGAGCAGCTCCTGCCCGAGGCCGCCGGACGCGTGGCCGCCCTGATTCGGGCCTCGGCCTCGCTCTTCGTCCTGACGACGACGCGCGAGCTCCTCCGGATCAACGGCGAGTACGGCTATCTCGTCCCGCCGCTCGCGGCCGGAGCGGGCATGGACCTGTTCGAGGATCGGGCGCGGCTGCACCGGCCCGGCATGACGTTCGACGCGTCGGAGCGGACGACGATCGCGGCGATCTGCGAGCGGCTCGCAGGGCTGCCGCTCGCGATCGAGCTGGCGGCCGCCCGCGTCCGGCTGCTACCGGTGGCGGCCATCCTCGAGCGCCTCGGGCGGAGCCTCGACCTC
The DNA here is from genome assembly GCA_963719145.1 of uncultured Chloroflexia bacterium. GTDB lineage: Bacteria > Chloroflexota > Limnocylindria > Limnocylindrales > CSP1-4 > UBA5189. Next base: position 441,645 of record CAVRAX010000001.1, on the reverse strand, counting down.
GCCGGCGGGGCGCGGGATCTGCCGGAGCGGCAGCGCACGCTCCGGGGCGCGATCGACTGGAGCCATGACCTCCTGTCCGAGGCGGAGGCTCGGCTGTTCCGGCGACTGTCGGTCTTTGCCGGCGGCTGGACCGCCGCGACGGCGCTCCAGGTGGTCGACCGCGGAGACCTCGGTGGCGACGTCCTCGGCCTCCTCGAGTCGCTGGTCGACAAGAGCCTCGCCCGCGTCGAGGCCGGAGGCGAGGAGGATGGGCCGGCGGAGCTCGCCGCGGGCGACGTCCGCTTCTCGCTCCACCCGCTGCTCCGCGAGTACGGCGCGGAGCGGCTCGAGGCAGCCGGCGAGCGCGACGACCTCGAGGCCGCCCACGCCGCCGTGTTCGTCGAGGTCGCCGAGCGGGCCGGCGCCCGGTTCATGGGACCCGAGAGCGCTGCCGCGCTGCAAGAGCTGGACCGGGAGCAGCACAACCTGCGGGCGGCCGTCGAGTACCTCACCCGCACGAACGAGGTCGCGCCCGCGATCCGCATGGTGGCCGCGACCTGGCGCTGGTTCCAGCAGCGCGGGCGGCTCCGCGAGGGGCGGGCCCTGCTCGGGGCGCTGCTCGACCGGCCGGAGTCGCGCGACGACGTCCGAATCCGGATCGCCGGGCTGGAGGCCGACGGCGGGCTGGCCTACTGGATGGAGAACATGGCCGACGCTCGGGCGCGCTACGACGAGCGGCTCCGCCTGGCCGAGGAAACCGGCGACCCGAGGATCCTGGCGGCGGCGCACTACGACATCGCCTTCACCTTCATGGTGGCCGAGGAGGTCGAACCCCTGGCCGCGCACGCGGAGCGGGCGCTCGAGCTGTACACGGCGCTCGGCGACGAGATGGGAATGCTGCGCGCGAGCCAGGCGCTCAACCTCGCCAACTTCCTGCGAGGCGACTTCGAGGCGGCCCGGGTGCGCGAGGAGGAGAACCTGGCCGTGTTCAGCCGCAAGAACCTCGGGCTCATGACCGCCGACAGCATCACCCTGCTGTCCGCGATCGACTACCGGCTCGGAGACGGCGCGGCGGCCTGGGCCCGGATGATCCAGGGGCTGCGATTGTTCGCCGAGCTCGACATGGCATCCGGCCTGGCGCGATCGCTCGGGATGGCGGCCCTCGTCCAGCTGCGCTTCGGAGACCCGGCGCTCGGGGCGCGGATCGCGGGAACGACGCTCGAGCTCGGCCGGACGAAGAACGTGATGGTCGCCCCGACGAGGGTCCTCCACCTGCCGGCGGTCGACGCCCTCGCGGTCGAGCGCCTCGGCGAGGAGGAGGCCCGCGACCTCATGGCCGAGGGCGCCGCGATCCCGGTCGGCGAGATGATCTCGACCGTCCAGGCCGCGACCCCGCCGCCTGCCGCCGCTGATCCGCCCGGCGCCTGATCCGCGTGGCGCCGGATCCGCTTTGGGCTCGGGTCTATCTCGGGGCCGAGGCCGAGGCCGAGGCCGTCAGTAGGCCAGGATCCGGATCCCCTGCCGCTCGAAGTCCCGACCGTTCCGGGTCACGACGATGGCGCCGAGATCTTCGGCGAGCCCGGCAATCAGGGCATCGCCGAGCGCCCGCTTGCCGCCGGCCGCGTTGCGCTCGCGTCGAGCCGCGCCGGCGCGTTTCGCGGCCGACGGCGTCGTGGAGACGTACTCGAGCGCGTCCAGGAGAACCTCGATGTGACGGAGGTCGCGCGGCTCGCCCCGCGAGAGGGCTTCGCACGTGACGACGTCGCAGGTGTACAGCTCGTGGCCCTCTTCGAACAGACGCAGCAGGAGCGCGATTGCGGCGGCATCTCGGTTGGCGTGGTCGATGAGAAGCGTCGAATCGAGGAGGTAGCGCACGTCAGCCGGTCTCCTCCGACCGAAGCTCGCGCACCAGCGCAAGGACCTCCTCGCGCGTCCTCGCCCGGCCGCCCTTCGGCACGAGCGAACCGTAGGAGTCCTCGATGGCCTTCCTGAGCCGATCGCGCTTCACCCGCTGGGCGACAGCATCCGCAACGTAGCGGCTCCGGCCACGCGGGCCCGCGATCTCATCGACCTGCCGGAGGAGCTCCTCCGGCAGGGTCAGGTTCGTCCGTGCGAGGGCCATCGCGGTCTCCGAGTGCACAGAAGGTGTGTGTACAAGCTAGCACACTGACGTGCCGACGCATGGTGCTGCGCGAATGTGACCCGGTCATCCCTCCCCGGCAACCTGCCGCTGCGCCCAGGCGTAGAGGGCGTCGTAGACCGGAAGCTCGAGTCGGAGCTGCTCGTCGTCCGTCAGGCCGAGATGCATGAACCCGCGGGCGATCGCCTCAAGACCGCGAGACTGAGGGGTGGCGTCGGCGTCTTCAGACACATCCGCGCCGTGGACGATGGTCGCCATCAGCGCAATCGCGGGGTCACCGCCGAGGTGATGGTCCTTGATGAGCACTTCGAACGAACAAAGGCCATCCCGGTGGGTGTATCGCGCGCCTGGGGCATCGAAGCTTATCGCCCCCTCCCGTTCGGCATACGCGAGGACCTCATCGCGGTGGACGTACACGATCTGGGCTTCAGGGTCGATGAACTTCAAGATCAACCACGGACAGGCAATCCGGTCGGTGTGGGGATGTTCACGAGTCACCCACCGCATGCTGTTCCTCCGTCTAGACTGGTCCGTTTCGCGGCCGCCGAGTGCACTCGCGGGTTCCCGCGCACGGACCCACGACAGATGCGAGCCAGGCCGCCTCGAAAGCGACGGAACCGGCGGACCCCGTGACGATCACGGAGAGCCTGACTCTACTCGCATGCTCCTCGGGGATCGCTCAGTGTGCGGCAATGTCACCTGCTTACGACTCGCCAAGGCGAGTCAGTAGCAGATGTGAGACGGCACCCCGGGTCGGACCTCGCCGAAAGGCACCGCACAGAAGACACGCGCCTCGATCTGGGGATCGATCCACCAACCGCGGGCGTCGTGCCGCGCGATGACCCGAAATTGCTGGCCGACTTCCCGCGAATTCGCCCCTCCGTGGAGGATGGCGAAGAGGTGCACCTCGGTCGCCGTGTCGGCGCCGTCGGGCACGATGATCGTGACGCCCCCCTCGCCGCGGGGCGCGTGGAGCCCGGCGAGGAAGAAGTCGCGGACCATGCCCAGCGCCTGGTCGAGAGTCGGGTAGCGATCTGGCAGGCCGTACCGGAACGACGCTTCACCGGTTTCCCAGCCGGAGTCTTCCCGGAACGGCTCCGTGAATGGGGGCTCGCTGGCCACCACGACACCCCGATTGCCTTGACCAGCCGGGCCCAGCCTCGGTGCGGGCGCGCTGAGAACAAGGAGACCGATCACGGCGACCGTGGCCCCCACGACGCCGAGGGAGGCGAGGGCGAACCGCGAGAGCGGCAGTTGCGACGAGCGTTCCTGAGGCGACGCCCGAACGGCCGTCATCACCCTCGCGACGAGCAGGTCAGCCTCGAACGGGCCAATGGTCGCTGCAGACGGCCGGTTCGACTGAGTGTTCATGGCATCACCCCCTGCTGAGGAGCTCGCGCAGGGTCGCGCGGGCGTGGAAGAGACGAGACTTGACGGTGCCGACCGGGATGCCAAGACGGGCGCTGATCGCCCGGACCGGTTCGTCGCGGAGGTAGTAGCGGTCGGCGACTTCGCGGCCGCCGGGTGACAGCCGACCCAGGGCAGCCTCGATGTCGAGCCGATCGCTGGCCGGTGGCGCGGTCGTGCCTGGCGTGTCTTCGTCGAGCGGGATCTCGCGGACGCGCCGGCGTCTCCGGAGACTGTCGCGGCTCACGTTGATCGCGATGGCGCGCAGCCAGCCGTCGAATCGGTCGGGCTCTCGCAGGCGCGGCAGACGACGCCAAGCCGAGATAAAGGCCTCCTGGGTGGCGTCTCTCGCGTCGTCCGGCGAGTGGAGGACGGACAGGCAGGTCGCATAGCAGGACTCGAGACGTTCGCGAACGATCACCTCGAAGGCATCGACGTCTCCGTGCTGCGCTCTCCTGACCAGTTCCTCGTCCATCGCCTCCCGCACGCCGCTTGGTCCGTCACCCATGTAGACGAACGGTGCTGAGCGCGCGGTTCAAACCTCGCTTGGGAGCTGTCACCCGAGGTTCGTGGGCGCGGCCGAACCGGCGCGTCGGCCGTTCAGCCAGAGCTCACGGTACGCGACGGTCAGGTGCCAGGTCGCCCGCGTGCCCGCCGGCAACGAGAAGAGATCGCCGGCGGCCAGATCGAGTGTCGGTCCACCGTCGATCTCGACTCGCGCCCCGCCCTCGAGGACCAGGACGGTCTGCCGAACGGAGAGCGTCCACGTCTGTGGCGGAGTCGGCTCATCGATCCTCAGCAGCCCCACGTATTGGCTGTCGTCCTTCACGAGGACGTGCATCCGACCGGCGAGCTCTGGATCGGGGACCCACTCCTCCGTCGCGAGCCGAGACACGAAGACGCCCGGGTGAATCTCCATCTCGCGCCACCTTGCCTCAGCGACTACAGATCTCGGCTCTGAGCCGAACCCGACTGTTCGAGGCGGACCGGGCCCGGCGTCGGCTCGCCCCGAAGCGTCCCGGACTCTCTTCGCCCTTCAGGCGAGGTTGACGACCACCGTCTTGAGCTCGGTCAGGCGCTCGATGAGGTAGCGGCCGCCGACCCGGCCGAGCCCACTCTGCGAGCCGGCCCGGCCGCCGAACGGGAGGTGAGACTCCCAGTAGTTCGTGCCCTCGTTGATGTTCACCCAGCCGGCCCGCACCGACTCGGCGAACCGGAGCCCGACCTTCAGGTCGGCCGTGAAGATCGCGTTGAGGAGCCCGAACGACGAAGCGTTGACGATGCGGATCGCTTCGTCGATGCCCCCGATCCGGGTGATCGGAGCAACCGGCCCGAACGTCTCCTCGCGGGCGATGTCCATGCCCGCCCGGACGTCGATCAGGACCGTCGGCTGGAAATAGAGCGGGCTGCCGAGGTCCGGGCTGCGCGCCCCGCCGGTCAGGACGGTGGCGCCGGCCGCGGTCGCGCCGGCGACGTGGCGTTCGGTCTTCGTCGCCGTTCGCTCGTTGTTGAGGGGGCCCATCGTCGTCAGCGGGTCGAACGGATCCCCGAGGCGGGTCTCTCGCCCGATCGCCGCCCTGAGGCGCTCCACGTAGGCGTCGTGGATCGCCTCGTGGACGAGGATCCACTCGCCGGCGGTGCAGCTCTGGCCGGCGTTCAGGAAGCAGGCCGTGAGGGTGGCAGTGACCGCGGCGTCGAGGTCGGCGTCGGCCAGGATCACGAGCGGCCCGTCGCCGCCCATCTCCAGGAGGAGCTCCTTGCCGATCGCCCGCTGGGCGATCACATGGCCGGTGGTGGTCGAGCCGACAAACCCGACCGCGGCCACGTCGGGATGGCCGGCGAGCTCGTCGCCGACCTCCGAGCCGGGGCCCGTGACGAGGTTGAAGACACCCGGCGGCAGGTCAGCGTCGACGAGGCAGGAGGCCAGGACGGTCGCACACAGCGATGTCGACGAGGCCGGGTTCCAGACCACGGTGTTCCCGGCGCCGAGGGCCGGCGCGATGATCTCGGCCGGCATCGTGTACGGCCAGTTCCAAGGAGTGATGACGCCGACGACCCCGAGCGGCACCCGATAGACGAGGACGCGCTTCCGGGGATCGACCGATGGCGGCATGCTGCCTTCGAGGCGGGTCGCGTCCGCGGCGGCCATGCGGAAGTAGACGATGAGCTCCTCGACCTCGCCGTAGGCCTCGGCCTGGAGAGGCTTGCCCTGGTCCAGGGTCAGGGCTGTGGCGAGCTCGTCCGTCCGTCGCTGGAGGACGTCCGCCACCCGGGTCAGGACGGCGGCTCGATCGAACGGCGAGCGAGCCGCCCAGGCCGGGCCCGCGGCGACGGCCGCGGCGATCGCCCGGCGCGCATCATCGCGGCCACCCTTCGGAAGCGAGCCGATGACCCGGCCGCTCGACGGGCTCGTCGCCTCGAACGTCTCGCCCGATGCCGAAGCGGTCCAGCGGCCGTCGATGAACATCGCGGCCGGGCTGTTGATGGTGGCGGGCTCGACGGTCACGGGGTTCCTCTGCATCCGGGCGCGGGCGGGCCACGCTCAGGGCTGTGGGACGCGGCACAGTCTGCGCTGGACGGGCGACGGCCCGCAACTCGGCGGGGGGTGGTGGCAGACCGCAACCGCGGCCGCGTCGGTGGTGGCGCGCAACCTCGGTCGGCTCGATGGCAGACCGCAACCGCGGCCGCGTCGATGATGGCCCGCAACCGCGGCCGGGCCGGACAGACGCGAGCTCGGTGAGTCCGTCGGCCGACAAACCCTTCTCGCGCGCCCCGGCGCGATGCCGTCGCCTGTCTGGCAGTCCGGAAATCGTGCTCGGCGCCGGCGTTCCACGCGCATCCGGCATGATCGTGCACGAATCGTTGTCTGGCAGTCCCGGAATCGTGCTCGGCGCCGGTGTTCCGCGCGCATCCGGCATGATCGTGCACGAATCGTTGTCTGGCAGTCCCGGAATCGTGCTCGGCGCCGGCGTTCCGCGCGCATCCGGCATGATCGTGCACGTATCGTTGTCTGGCAGTCCGGGCCCCCGCAGAGCCCCGGCCGGCGCCCCCCGGCCTCGGTTCCCCGCCGCCCTTGCCCCGCCGCGCTCCCCCGCCACTGACAGGCTGCCGGCGGGCAATCGGCAAGACGAGACGGCGGGGTGTCTGGGCACCCCGCCGTCCGAGCGAGCTGGAGCGACCCGCCTTACTCGGCCGGGATCTCCGCGTGGATGGCCTCGAGGTCGACGCCCTGCGCCCGCCGGTAGAGGCGGGCGACGACATAGAGCACGGCAGCGGCCGCGTACAGGAACCCGAGGAACTTGATCGATTCGGTGTTCCCCGTGCCGATCCCGTACAGGGCACTCGTGATCCACTGGTACAGGGTCCAGCCCAGGAACAGGGTCGTGATCGCGCCGGCGATGCTGATCACCGGGACGCCGACGATCGAGTACCGGGCGATCGGGGAGTTCTGATAGATGTCGGGCTTCCACCACGGCAGGATCGTCGCCGCGATCGCGCTGCCGAAGAACGTCACGGCGATCACCAGCGATGCGTCCAGCGTGAACCCGACGAAGGTCGAGTTGTAGGCGTAGAACCAGCTCAGGACCACGGACGGGATCATGATCAGGAGCAGGGCCGCCCACGGGACCGCACGGCCTTTGGAGACGCGGCCCGCCCACTCAGGCAGGACGCGGTCGAACGCGGCGGCGAAGATCATCCGGGTCGATGACAGGAACAGCGTTCCGGCCCAGCCCAGGAACCAGAACCCGAACAGGACCACGATCACCATCTGGATGATGTGGCTGTCGATCAGGAACGACGCCAGCAGCGGCGGATAGCCCCAGATCGGGATGGTCGGTGGGCCCTCGGTGTACCCGTAGGCGTAGTCGACGTAGTTGACGTTCGTGGCATTGAAGAAGTCCCAGCCGAAGGTCTTTGCGGCCAGGAGCACGAAGACGATCGCCAAGGCGACGGTGACCCAGATGCCGCCGAGCATGCCGTTGAGGACCTTCCGGAAGTCACCCGCGCCGCGGACCTCGCCGTAGAGCGTGGCCCCCCAGTTCGGGTACAGGATCCAGAACATCATGAACGGAATGAGCGACCAGGTGCCGGCCCCGAACCCGAAGACATCGAGCGGGGACGAGACGAAGCCGTCCGCCGCGGCGGCATTGTCGAGCGTCGCCTGGTAGGCACCCGATACCCCGAAGAGGCTCGAGCCCTCCCGGTCGAAGGCCGCCTTGAAGGTGTCCTGGCTGGATACCAGCATCAGGACGAAGATCACCGCCAGGGCGGCCAGGCCCACGTAGAGCGACAGGCGCTGGATGCGGGCGTAGCCCGCCATGCCGAGTGACACGAGCACCGTGACGAGGGCGATGACGGCCAGCGAGACCACGAAGGTGCCGTCCGCCGTCCCGAAGAAGTCGACCCCGTCACTCCAGCCGGCGAGGGCCGCCAGGGGCTGGACGAACTCGATCTTCAGGATCGCGCCGTAGATCGGCGCCCAGAGGGCGAGGATGAACCACCAACCAGTGGCCGCCAGGACGAAGCCGATCCCACCGCGTCGAAGACCCAGCAGGGCACCGGCTACGAGCGTGACGGCGCCCAGCGCGAGCTGCACGGTCGAATCGAGCTCGAGCGCGCCGCCGACCAGGTAGCCGCCCACGCCGAAGACCAAGGCCCCGGTGACGGCGCCCGGGATGCCGTCGAGCACCCGGCTCTGCCAGACGTAATCGCCGCCGGCGCGCGGCATCGCCGCGATCAGCCCCGCGTAGGTGATTGCCAGAAACGTGACGGCGATCCCGGACAGGACGATCGCGGCGACCGCCGACCCGTCAGGGACGTAGGCGAAGATCGCGAGGCTGTAGAACATGCCCAGGGTGACGAGGTTCACCGACATGAACGAGTAGGCGAACGCGTCGAACCCGGACCAGCCCTTGACCAGCCCCGTCGCGTTCCGCAGGAACAGCGCCGGGGTCTTGGGGGCCATCTCCCCTGGTGTCATCGATGCCATGGTTCCTCCCTCCTTGCGCCTCCTCCATCAGCCGTTGATCAGCAGATAGCGCTTCACCTCGCCTTTCTGAGAATCCAGGTCGACGATCGCCGCCTGGAGCACTCCGTCCTCGTAGGCGCTGCCGGGGTTGACGGCCAGTGTCCGGCCGATCTTCACGGCGCCCTTGCCCTCGTGAATGTGCCCGTGCAGCGAGAGCACGGGGCCGTAGGCGGTGATGGACTCGCGGACGGCCGTCGAGCCGACCGGGGTGAGGGCCTGGCCGCCGGACACGTAGCGCATGTTGGCGTCGAGCTTGGGCGCCGCGTCCAGGTTCGAGGCGTACGGCGGCGCGTGGAAGTTGAAGATCGCCCGCTTCGGATCGGGGACGGTCGCCACGAGGACGTCGATCCGCGCCCGCAGCTCGTCCTCGGGCAGCTCGCGGAACGTCTTCCACGGGGTCGGATTGGCCCAGCCCGTCGAGACGAGGCTGAAGCCGTCGAGGGGGATCACGTTGGCCTCCCCGAGGTCGACCCGCTCGGCCGCGTCGATGATCGGGTCGATCTCGAACATGTCGTCGTTGGCCGGCGAGACGACGCAGCGCACGTCGCGGCCGGCGAGACGCTCGTCGGCCATCGCCATCCAGTCCTCGACGTTCTTGAGCATCTCGGCCCTGAAGCGGGCGTCGACGAGCGCCGGGTCGGCGTCCCACGCGGCGAGCTCGTCGGGGCTGAGCCGGACCGGGTAGTAGCCACGATCGCGGATCCGCTTCTCCATGTCGGCGACCTCGGCCGCGGTGGCCAGGGTCGTCGGCTGCTCCTGGAGCGTGACCTCCCAGCGCCCGTCACGGGCGACGATCGGGACCATCGCCTTGCCGGTCATGTCACCGCCCATGACCAGGACGTCGGCCTTGTGGAAGGCACCGGCGTTGAGGAACTTGCGCCAGCAGACGTCGGAGCCGTGGATGTCCGTGGCGAAGAAGATCCTCATGCGTCGTCGTGTCCCACTTCCTCGGGCTCGGCGTACCACTGCATCCGCTCGCCCACTCGCGCCCGCAGGTTCCAGCGCGCCGACTTCGGGGCCTCGTCGATGGCCGCCCTGAGGCCGGCCACCTGGGCGGCCGGATCGAAGCGAACGGGGCGATCGGAGCCGATGTCGAGGTCGGCCGGCACGTAGCCGCCACCATCGAGGAAGTGGGCCAGCACATCGAGGTTGCCGGTCACCGTCCGCCACCAGCCCCAGTCGCCCGAGGTGTAGCGCGTCACCCTGGGCAGGCTGATCGAGCCGAGGCCGTGGCGCGCGTCGGGGGCCCCGTCGTCCGGCCCGAGGGGGTGCTCGGCGAGGAGGACGAGCGCGTCGAGAACGTCCTTTCGGTTGATCTTGACGACCTGGAGCTTCGACAGGACGAGCTCGGCCAGGGGCAGCGTCGGCTTCGAGACGGCGAGCCGGTCCGCGAAGTCGATGCGGTGGCACATCTCGAGCTTGTCGACGATGACGTCGACCGGACGGTTGCGGGGGACGTCCACGAAGTAGGCCTGGGTCCCGCCGAAGAGGGCGTTGTGGCGCCGGTCCGGGGTGTAGCCCTCGGCTTCGAGGAGGGCGAAGAGGGCCGCTCGGTCCTTCGAGCGGGTGGCGAAGTCGAGGTCGACCTCGGTCTGGCGGGTCCGAGCCGTCCAGTCGGGGGCGTGAGCCCGGACGGCCATTCCCCCGATCAGGCGAACCTGGAGGCCGCGCTCGTCCGCCAGGTCGACCACCCTGAGCGCCTCGGCCAGGGGATCGGCGAGGGTGCGGGGACTCTCGGGGGACGCCGCATCCGCGGACATGGACCGTTCCTCCGGCCTGCCTGCCGGCACCCGCCGTCCTGGGCGGGCCCTCGGCCGAGTATAGGCTCGCCGAACTCCCGCATGAGCGTGGATCCGGCGTCGGGCGCCGACTCCGAGGCTGCGCCTTGACGTGACGTTGACGGAGCGCCCAAGATGCGCCCCGACGATGCGCCGGGGCTGGACGTTCCCGACCTGCGCGGCGCCCCGGTACCCCGACTTCTTGAGGCCGAGCATCCGCCGGCCGAGCTTCGTCGGCGGTCCGAGGCATGCCGCATCGGCGGGGCGTTCCGGCGTCCCATCGTCGAACCAGGGTCGGCCAGGAGTGCGCCGGCCGCTAATTGGAGGAGCAGTTGACCACAACCCGCACGATGCCCCGCCTCTTCGTGGGCGGAGCCATCCTCGCGATCGTCGTCGCCGCCTGTGGCGGCGGATCGTCATCGCCCCCGGCGACGAACCCACCGACCGAGCCTCCGGCATCCAACGGGGCCGAGGCCACACCGGATCCGATGGCCGCCCTCGTCGAGGCTGCCAAGGGTGAGGGCTCGCTGACCACCATCGCCCTGCCCCATGACTGGTGCAACTACGGCGGCGTCATCGACGGCTTCAAGGCCAAGTACGGCATCGACATCACCGAGCTCGATCCGAACGCCGGTTCCGGCGACGAGGTCGAAGCCATCAAGGCCAACAAGGACAATCCCGGGCCCCAGGCGCCGGACGTCATCGACGTCGGCCTGTCGTTCGGCCCGTCGGCCAAGGCCGACGGTCTCATCGCGCCCTACAAGGTCGCGACCTGGGACACGATCCCGAACGACGCCAAGGACCCCGACGGCTACTGGTACGGCGACTACTACGGCGTCCTGTCGTTCGAAGTGAACACGGCCGTGGTGTCGAACGTCCCGGCCGATTGGGCGGATCTGCTCAAGCCCGAGTACAAGAGCCAGCTCGCCCTGGCCGGCGACCCGCGGACGTCGAACCAGGCGATCCAGACGGTCTTCGCCGCGTCCCTGGCCAACGGTGGCTCGCTCGACGACGCCTCGAAGGGTCTCAGCTTCTTCAAGGACCTCAACACCGCGGGCAACCTGCTCCCGGGCATCGCGACCGCGGCGACGATCGCCTCGGGCGACACGCCGATCACGATCCGCTGGACCTACAACGCCCTCTCGAACCGTGACACCACGGCCGCCAGCGGCGGCCCCGTGATCGCGGTCAACGTGCCCACGAGCGGCCGCTTCGCGGGCGTCTACGTCCAGGCGATCAGCGCCTACGCGCCGCATCCCAACGCCGCCAAGCTGTGGATGGAGTTCCTGTACAGCGACGAGGGCCAGAACCTCTGGCTGTCGGGCTACTGCCACCCGATCCGGTACGAGAACCTCGTCGCCACCAACGCCGTCCCGGCCGACCAGCTGGCGAAGCTGCCGGACGTGGCCGGAGCCGTCTTCCCGACCCTCGACCAGTTGAACACGGCCAAGGACCTGATCACGACCCAGTGGGACTCCGTGGTCGGGCTCAACATCCAGTAGGCGCGACCACGTCGCGCTGGGACTGACGTGGCCGACGCCACGACGCCTGCCGGGCAGGGCGCACCTCGAGTGCGCCCTGCCCGTTCGCGCTCCTGGGCCTGGCTCGGGCTGGTGCCATTCTTCCTGTTCTCGACGGCGTTCATGTTCCTGCCGGCCTCGTATCTCGTCGTCGGGAGCTTCCGAGACAACGCGGACCAGTGGACGCTCAAGAACTACGCCGACCTCCAGACCGGGATCATCCCCGGCGCGTTTGCGACGACGATCGAGGTCAGCCTCGTCACCGCCGTCGCCGGCGGCCTCTTCGGCCTGCTGCTGGCCTACTCGGTCATCCTCGGCGGCCTGCCGAGGTTCCTGCGGACCGCCCTGATGACGTTCTCGGGCGTCGCCTCGAACTTCGCCGGCGTCCCCTTGGCCCTGGCATTCATCTTCACCCTCGGCCAGCTGAGCTTCCTGACGGTCTTCCTCAAGGACATCGGCATCGACCTCTACAAGGGCGGGTTCCGTCTGACCTCCAAGATCGGGGTCGAGCTCGTCTACCTGTACTTCCAATTCCCGCTCATGGTCCTGATCATCGCCCCGGCCCTGGAGGGCCTCCGGCGCGACTGGCGTGAGGCCGCCGAGGGCATGGGCGCGAGCGCCTACCAGTACTGGCGCCACGTCGCCCTGCCGATCCTGACCCCGTCGATCCTGGGCACGATGATCCTGCTGTTCGGCAACGCCTTCGGGGCCCAGGCGACGGCCTTCCAGCTGACGGGCGGGACGCTCAACCTCGTGCCGATCGTCATCGGGGCCCAGATCCGCGGCGACGTGCTCCACAACCCGGGCCTCGGCTTCGCGATGGCGATGGGCATGGTCGTGATCATGGCCGTGTCGATCGGCCTCTACTCGGTCCTGCAACGACGGGCCGAGCGGTGGCTGCGGACATGACCGCCAGGGGTGGCCGACCGGTGCAGGTCAGCCGGTTCGCGATGCAGCAGCCGCCGTTCGGGCCCTTCGGCGTCGTCATCAACCTCCTGACGTTCCGCGGAACAAGTCCAAAACGCCGCGGGATCGGCAATCCGATCGCCTGGCTCATCTTCATCCTCGGCGCGCTGTACTTCCTCATTCCGCTCCTCGGCGCCTTCCTCCACTCGATCCGGACCCGCCCGGACATCTTCCTGGCCTATCGCCAGGTCCTGGCCGACCCAAAGTTCTTCCGCGGCCTGGGCTACTCATTCACGGTCGGCCTGATCACCATCGCGGTCAGCCTGCTGATCATCGTCCCGACCGCCTACTGGGTCCGGCTCAAGGTCCCGCGGCTGCGGCCGGTCGTCGAGTTCGTGACGCTCATGCCGTTCGTGATCCCGCCCGTCGTGCTCGTCTTCGGCCTCATCCGGGTGTATGGCAGCCGGCCCCTCGTCCTCCTCTCCACCAACCTCGGCAGTGACGTCGTCCTCGTCTGCGCCTACGTCATCCTGTCGTTCCCGTACATGTACCGGGCCGTCGACACGGGGCTCGCGGCGATCGACGTCCGGACCCTGACCGAGGCCGCCCAGAGCCTGGGCGCCGGCTGGACCCGGATCCTGTGGAGGGTGATCTTTCCGAACCTCCGGACGGCCCTCATCTCGGGCGCCTTCCTGACCCTGGCGATCGTCATCGGCGAGTACACGATCGCCAACTTCCTCGCCCGCATCGACGCGTTCGGCCCATACCTGTCCTTGCTCGGCCGGAATCAGCCCTACCAGCCGGCCGCCGTATCGCTCATCAGCTTCGGCCTGACCTGGCTGGCGATGGGCGTGATCGCCTTCCTCGGTCGCGGTGCCCGCACCCGCGTCCAGGTCGCGGGTGCCCGCTAGGTCCACGGAGGGACGATGAGCTTTCTCGACCTGACCAACATCCGGAAGCAGTTCGGCGAGACGGTCGCCGTCGAGGGCTTCAACCTGGGCGCCGAGCGGGGCGAGTTCGTCAGCTTCCTCGGGCCGTCGGGCTGCGGCAAGACGACGACCTTGCGCATGATCGCCGGCTTCGAGCCGCCCACCCAGGGAACGATCACCCTCGATGGCACGGACATCACGAACCGACCACCCAACCGCCGGAACATCGGCATGGTCTTCCAGTCCTACGCCCTCTTCCCGAACATGACGGTGGCGGACAACATCGGCTTCGGCCTCAAGATGCGCGGACGGCCGAGGGACACGATCAAGACGAAGGTCGCGGAGCTGCTCGACCTGATCCACCTGCCGGACCGCGCGAACCGCTATCCGTACCAGCTCTCGGGTGGCCAGCAGCAGCGGATCGCCCTGGCCAGGGCCCTCGCCTTCGAGCCCGAGGTCCTCCTCCTCGACGAGCCGCTGTCGGCCCTCGACGCCAAGATCCGGGTCACCCTGCGCCAGGAGATCCGGACGATCCAGCGCCAGCTCGGGATCACCACCGTCTACGTGACCCACGACCAGGAGGAGGCGCTCTCGCTGTCGGACCGGGTCGTGGTCATGAGCCAGGGCCGGATCGAGCAGATCGGGACACCGTTCGAGGTCTACAACTTCCCGACGACGGCGTTCGTGGCCTCGTTCGTCGGGACGCTGAACGTGCTGCCGGCCTTGGTGATTGATCCCGGGACGGGTGGCCTGTCCGTCGCCGGACAGCCGTTCCGGATCAGCCGTGCGGTCGCTGCCGCGACCGGAAGCACGATCGCCCTGGCCTTGCGGCCGGAGATGGTCTCGCTCGGGGAAGGCCGCGCGGACTCGAACGTCCTGCGCGGAAAGGTCGCCGACGTGAGCTTCCTCGGCTCCATCGTCCGGATCCGGATCTCGATCGCCGACAGCGTGGTCGTCACCCTCGACGAGTTCAATGAGCCGACGCTGGTCCTGCCCAAGCTCGGTGAGTCGATCGCGATCTCCTTCCCGGCCGAGGGCCCGCTCGTCCTCGAATCGATCCCGGTCATCGATCCCGACCAGCTCATCGCGGAGGCGTGACGGCCGGTCCCCCGACGGGCGCGGGGCGGCGGGTCGACCCTCGGCCGGACTGGCTCCTTGCCGGTGTCGACCTGGCGATCTTCGACAAGGACGGCACCCTCATCGACTTCCACGGCATGTGGAGCGACTGGGTCCGCGAGCTCGACGACCGGCTCTCGGCCGGGCTCGGCGGCCGACGCCTCGACCCGGGGCTCCACGCCGTCCTCGGCGTGGACGCGTCGAGCGGTCGCGTCCTGCCCCACGGGGCGCTCGCGGCGACGCCGATGGCCCGGCTGCGCGACATGGTCATCGACGCCGTCGAGGCCACCGGCCTGGCGGCCGCTGAGGCCGAGCGGGTGGTCGCCTCCGCCTGGCAGGCTCCCGACCCGATCGCGACGGCACAACCGTTGGCCGACCTGCCGGAACTGTTCCGGGGCCTCGCGCGGGCCGGGATGAGGATCGCCGTCGCGACCTCCGACGACCGGGTCCCGACCGAGCGGACGCTCGACCACCTCGGCATCGCGGGGTTCGTGGCCGCCGTCACCTGCGCCGACGACGGGCTCCTCGTGAAGCCGCACCCGGACGCCGTCGTCGACATCTGCCGCCGCCTCGGCGTTCCCGCCGCGCGAACCGCGGTGATCGGCGACTCGCCGGCCGACCTGGCGATGGGTCGGGCGGCCCGTGTCGGGCGGGTGATCGGCGTCCTGACCGGCGTCGGCGACGTCGCCTCGCTGAGGCCGCTCGCGGACGCCCTCATCGGGTCGGTCTCGGAGCTTCGTCCGGCCCGCTGATCACGTCGCCGGCCGAGCGGCCGCTGGTACTCCCGTCCTATCGATCCGGCCGCCGCGGAGGGCTACGGTTGGGTGCGGTGCCGGTCTGTGCATGTCCGCACCGCCGAGTTCAGCACCGGCTCCGCGGGTGGGGCGGGCCGGCGGGAGGTATCCGCAACCGAATGGCCCTCGCCGCCCGAGCCGTACCGCCGGAGGACCTGCTCACCCTGTCCGAAGCGGCCGCGATCGCGCGTGTCCACCGGGACACGTTGCGGAGCTGGTGCGCGAGCGGTCGTCTTCCATCGCTCGGCGGAACCCGCCGCGGCGACCGTCGGATCCGGCGCGCCGACCTCGATCGCCACCTGGCCGACCGACGTCGGAAGCGACTCGTCGCCGTTCGCGGCCATGTCGCCGTGACCGCCTATAGCCTCCCCGGGACCGGCCAACTGAAACGCCACCGGCACCCGCCGCCGGCAGCGACCACGGCGGCGGCTCCGTCCCTCGATCGGCGGCCGAACGAGCTGGCCGAGGGAGCCACCCTCCGCCGCCTCGCTGCTGCCCTCGCTGGCTCGGAGGACGTCGCCCGCCTGTTCGACGACGTCCTCGACGACTCGATCCGGCTCTTCGATGCCGATCGGGTCGGCCTCTGGCTGTGGCGTCCCGACCGGGAGCAGCCGCTCGAGGTCGCCGCCTCGCGGAACGTGCCGGATTCGATCATCGAGTACATCCGGGGGCTTCCGGCGACCACGGAGACCGCGGGCGTGCAGGCCCTCCTCAGCGGAACCGTGCTCGCGTTCCGCGACGCCGCCGACGCCCGGGTCCCGCCCGAGCTGCGCGACCTCTACGCCCTGAGCGGCATCCGGACGGTCTGCTTCGTCCCTGTCGTCTTCCGGGGCGCCCCACTGGGCCTCATCGTCCTGTACCACGGGCGGCAGCACGACTGGACGGCGGACGAGGTTTCCCTGGCCCGGAGCTTCGGCGACAGCATCGCCACCGCTCTCGGCAACGCCCGCCTCGCCGAGTCCGTCGACAGCCTGGCCGCCCGCCTCCGCGCCGTCCAGGACCTCGCCTCGCGGCTGAACGGCCGCCAGGACGTTCGCGGGATCGGCGAGGCCATCGTCGCCGAGGCCGGCTCGCTCATCGCCTACGACACGATCCGCATCTACCGCGTGGACCACGCCACCGGCTGGTGCGAGCCGATCGCCTTTCAGGGCACGTTCCTGGGAACGGCCAGTCCGACGGCCGACATGCTCCGCCTCCAGGTGGGCGTCGGGCTGACCGGGTGGGTCGCCGAGCACAACGAGGCGCTCATGGTCGGCGACGCCGAGGCGGATCGGCGGAGCGTCGTCGTCGGGCGCGTGGATGGACCCGAATCGATGCTCGTCGTCCCGATGTCGTTCGAGGGCCGGGTCAGGGGCGTCATCGTCGCCTCACGGCTCGGCCGCCACCGCTTCGGACCCGACGAGCAGACGACCCTCGCGATCTTCGCCGGCTACGCCTCGCAGGCGCTCGTCAACGCCGAGCGTCTCGAGCAGCTCCACAGCCAGCAGGCCGAGCTCGAGCACCAGGTCGCCAGCCAGCGTCGCCTCCTCACCGTCAACGAGAAGCTCCTCTCGACCCTCGATCCGTCGAGCGTCCTGGAGCTGATCGCCGACTCCCTGAAGGCCGTGGTCGCCTACGACGCGCTGACGATCTACCGGGTCGACGCGGAGCGGGGCGTCCGTCGTCCCGTCATCGCCCGGGACCGGTTCGCCGAGGTCATCCTCGGCTACGAGGCCCCGCTGAAGTCCGGCATCACCGGCTGGGCCGTCGACCACAAGGAGGCCGTTCTCGCCAACGACGCCCTGACCGACCCGCGGTCCCTCCTGATCCCGGGCACGCCGTCGGAGGACGAATTGCTGATCGTCGTCCCGCTCCTCATCGAGGGCGAGGTCCTCGGCACCCTCAACATCGGCCGGATGGGCAAGGCCGAGTCCCACTTCAGCCAGAACGAGTTCGAGCTCACGAAGCTCTTCGCCGCGCAGGCCGCGATCGCCCTCCGCAACGCGGAGACGCACGGCGAGGTCAAGGTCCGAGCTGAGCGCGACGCCCTGACCGGGCTGCTGAACCACGGCAGCTTCCAGCGCGAGCTCGGGGCGATGATCGACGCCGGCGGCGACCCGTTCGCGCTCCTCATGATGGACCTCGACCGCTTCAAGGCCTACAACGACACCCTCGGCCACCCGGCCGGCGACCTGCTCCTGGCCCGCGTCGCGCGGGCCATCGAGGGCGCCGTCCGGACGAGCGATCACGTCTATCGCTACGGCGGCGACGAGTTCGCGGTGATCCTGCCCGGGGTCGACCGGGTCGGCGCCGCGGAGATCGCGGCTCGGATCCGGGCGACAGTCGAGGCGCTCGGTCCCGGGACCCCGGATCCCGAGGTCTCGATCAGCGTCGGGCTGGCCTGGTATCCGGAGGACGGGACGGGCAAGGACGCGATCGTCGAGCGGGCCGACGCCGCCCTCTACGTCGCCAAGGGCTCGCGCCTCAGCAGTGGTGCCCACGACCCGTTCATCGTCGCCCTCGATGAGACGGCCGGCGCGCTGCTCGAGGGTAGCAGCCCCGAGGAGCTGCTGGCGACGATCCTCGCCCGGGCGGCCCGGCTCCTCGGCACGTCGCACGCGTACCTCTACCTCGTCCAGCCCGACGGCGCGAACCTCGAGGTCCGGGCCGGCCTCGGGCTGTTCGCTTCGTACATCGGCTACCTGATGGCGGTCGACCAGGGTCTCGCCGGCGCCGTCTACCAGACGGGGCGCACGCTGGCCGTCGACGACTACTCCGAGTTCGCCGGGCGCTCCCCCGACTTCGAGCTCGAGCAGATCGGGGCTGTCGTCGGGGTGCCGCTCACGGCGGCCGGCCGGGTCGTGGGGGTGATCGGCCTGGCCTCGGGGTCCAGCCGCCGCACCTGGCGCGAGCCCGAGGTCGACGCGCTGAGCCGGTTCGCCCAGCTCGCCTCGATCGCCCTCCAGAACGCCACCCTCCAGGAGGCGGCCCGGCACGAGCAGGCCGATCCGGTGACCGGCCTGCCTGCCCGCGAGGTGCTCCTCAGTCGGATCGACGAGGCGCTCCTCCCCGACGCGACCGATCCGGGGTCGAGATCCGTCGCCGTGATCCTGCTCGACATCGATCGCTTCAAGGTCATCAACGAGTCGCGCGGTCACGCCGCCGGGGACCGGGTCCTGCGCGAGGTCGCTCGACGGATCAGCCTCGTCCTCGAGCCGTCCGACGTGGCGGCCCGCTTCGGCGGCGACGAGTTCGGGATCCTGCTGAATCCGGCCGAGGGTGACCGGGCGGAGCGATTCACGGACGCCGTCGAGGGCGAGCTCAAGGCGCCCTTCGAGCTCGACGGCCGTATCTGGCTGATGTCGGCGAGCATGGGCGTCGCGCTCGGCGAGGCGGGCGTCTCCAGCGCCGGCGACCTGCTCCGCGAAGCCGAGGTCGCCCTCGTCCAGGCGCAGGCCGACCCGGCCGCCCGGGTCGCCCGCTTCGACCCGGATCGCAGCCGGGCGGCGCTCGAGCGAGTCGACCTCGAGACCGACCTGCGGGCCGCGATCGAGCGGCACGAGCTGATCGCCTACTACCAGCCGATCGTCGACCTCCGGACGGAGCGGATCGTCGGCTTCGAGGCGCTTGCGCGGTGGCCCCACCCGAGCCGCGGCCTCGTGCCTCCGGCCGTGTTCATTCAGCTCGCCGAGGAGACCGAGCTCATCATTCCGCTCGGGGCCCAGGTCCTCGAGATGGCCTGCCGCCAGGCCCGCGCCTGGCGCGAGCGGTGGCCCGGCGAGCGGCTCGTGATGAGCGTCAACCTGTCGCCTCGCCAGTTCGGCGACCCGGGCCTGGTCGCCTCGATCGGCCAGGTCCTCGAGCTGACGGGGCTCGACCCGGCGGCCCTCGAGCTGGAGATCACCGAGACCTCGGTCATGGACCGGTCCGAGGCCGGCCTGCGTGCGCTGGCAGACCTGCGGGCGCTCGGGGTCCGCCTCGTCCTCGACGACTTCGGGACGGGCTGGTCGTCGCTGGCCTACCTCCGGCAGCTGCCGCTCGACGCGATCAAGATCGACAAGTCCTTCGTGACCGAGCTCGACGAGACGGACCGCAACGTCGCCATCGTCCAGGCCGTCCTGTCACTGGCCCACGGCCTCGGGATCAGCGTCGTGGCCGAGGGCATCGAGACACCGCTCCAGGCCCGGCGCCTCCGCGAGCTCGGCTGCGACCTCGGCCAGGGCTACACCTGGTCTCGACCGCTCGCCCCGGCGCGGATCGAATCGATCCTCACGACCGGGCCGCGTCAGCGCCTGTTGCCGAGCAACCTCAGCAAGAACAGGAAGAGGTTGACGAAGTCGAGGTAGAGGTGGAGGGCGCCGAGGACGGCCGCCTTCTCCACCGACCCGGCGACGCCGACGAGGGCCCCGGAGGCGATCCGCTGGGCGTCATACGCGGTCAGCGCCGTGAACAGGACGACCCCGACGAGCGAGATGATCCAGCCGAGCGTGCCGTTGGCGAAGAAGATGTTGACCAGGATCGCCGCGAGCAGCCCGAAGATCGCCATGGTCAGGATGCCGCCCATCCCGGCCAGCGAGCGCTTCGTGACGACGCCGTAGATCCCCGCCCCGCCGAACATCGCCGAAGCCGAGAGGAAGGCGCTGAAGACGGACGGCGTCTCGTAGTAGGCGACGATCACGCCGATCGTGAAGCCGAGCGAGGCGGCGTAGATGAAGAACAGGCCGAGGGCCAGCGTCGCGTTCATCCGCCGGATCCCGAGACCGATCGCCCAGGCCAGGGCCAGCTGGCCGAGGACGACGAAGATCCAGGCGTCGCCGACGGCCGAGCGGACGCTCGCGTTGCCCTCGACGACGAAGGTGACGCCGGCGGTCAGCAGGAGCCCGGCGAACATCCACAGGAACGCCTGGCTCAGGAACCCCGTCGCCATGGCGGCAGACGGCCGGACCCCGGCCTGCCCGGGGGACGACATCTGGAAGCTCATCGAGATCCTCCTGGTGCGTCGGCGGCCCGCTCGGGCGGGCTCGGACGCGATCTGGTTCGGGCGGGTGTCGCCACCTTCGATTCTGCGCCTTCGGCGGCTCGGGCCAGGACCCACAGCAGGTCGGCCAGCCGATTGAGGTAGGGCACGAGGTGCTCGCCGGGGACCAGGCCGGCCCGCTGCAGCCCGGTCGCCCGCCGCTCGGCGCGGCGGAGGATCGTCCGGGCCAGCTCGAGGGCGGCGCTCGTGACGGTCTCGCCCGGGACGACGAACTCCGAGGGCATGCTGATCGTGGCCTCGGCCTCCAGGAGCGTCGCCTCGATGCCGGCGACCATCGCCGCCGAGACCCGCGTCCGGCCGTCCTCGAGCCGGTCCCAGGCGTCGGGGTTCGTGGCCAGCTCCGCGCCGACGACGAAGAGCTCGCGCTGGAGCCGCAGGATCAGCTCGCCAAGCCCGCCGAGCGTCGGCGAGAGCGTGCCGATGCGGCGCTTCGCACCGAGGTTCGCGCGGGCCAGCCCGAGCGCGGCGACGGCCTCGTCGATCGTGCCGTAGGCCTCGGCCCGGGGATCGTCCTTGGCGATCCGCGCGCCTCCGTAGAGCAGGCCGGTCGTGCCGTCATCGCCCTTCGTCGTCGCGACGGCAGAGGCGATCGGAGAGCGAGCGGTCACGGACGGCAGCTCACCCGGCGACCGCTGTGGCACCCGAGGACAAGGCGGAGGCGAGCCCGCGAGCGAGCGCACTCGAACGTGCGTGAACGAGCGCGCGCAGCCGACAACGCGGTCATCGGGCGATGGCAGCGGTCGCCAAATTCACCACATCAGGCCCGCGTCGCGGGGGTCCCAGCGCTCGGCCAGGAGGGTCACCTTGACCGGGTGGTCGACGACCGACTCGACCTGCTCGCGGACCTGCTGGATCATCGAGCCGGCATACGGGCAGAACGGGGTCGTCAGGATCATCTTGATCTCGGTCTCGTCCTGGCCCAGCAGGATCTGCTTGATCAGGGCCAGCTCGACCACGTTCAGCCCGATCTCCGGGTCGACGACGGCGCGAAGGGCGTCGAGGATCGCGAGCTCGGTCGCCCGGCGTTCGGGATCGAAGGCAGGGGCGTCGGGCGTCGGGGCCGCGGGCGTCGTCGTTGTCGTGTCGGTGGTGTCGGTCATGGTGATGGGGCGCTCCGGTACTTGCGCCGTCAGCGTATCACCAGACCCGCGAATGGCCGGTCGGGGGCGCGCGAGGCAGGGCTCCTCGGATCAGCCGGGTTTCACCACGATGCCCGGGGCGCGGTACGGCTCGGGCAGGTCGGCGGCCTCGACCGGGGTCAGGCCGGGTCCCGCAATCGAGCCGTTGGGCTCGAAGAACTCCGCATAGCGCTCGCGGTGATCGGCCGCGTAGGCATAGGCGGCGGCGATCCCCATCGTCTTGAGCTCGGGATGGTCCTTGATCAGCTCCGTGAGCGTGTAGCCGTTGCGACGAAGCTCGAGGAGCTGGCGGACGGTGATCCGCGACCCGTAGCAGAACGGCTCGCCGTTCATCACGAGCGGATCGGCCTGGACCCACTTGATCGTCATCGAGCCGGCCGGCCCATCGGCTCAGGCGCCCTTGTAGATGAAGGCGATGACCGGGTTCCGCTTCCGCGCGTCGCCGGCGAGGCGGCGGTGCCAGCGGAAGGCGGCGATCGCGGCATCGAGCGCGGCGTCGAGACCCGCCACGTCGGCGGGAGCGATCACCGTCGCCGCGGCAGCCCGGAGGCCCTCGGCGATGCCGATGACGTCGTCCAGGGGCACGCCTCGCTTCCGGTAGCGCGGGGCGAGCTGCTCGGCCCAGCCACCCATGACCGCGCTCGAGCCCGACCCGAGGGCGACGGCCAGCCGATCGACCATGGCCTCCGCGTCGGCGAGGAGCTCGCGAAGGGCGAGCTCCGAGTACCGGCCGCGAAACGTCGGATCGGCATCCACGGCGACCTCGAGTGCCCGAGCCGCAAGCCGCGACCGGGCCGCGGTCACGGAGGCCGCGGCGGCCGGATGCCCGGCGGTCAGGTCGAGGGGCGGCAGGCCCAGGGAGGGATGGCTCACGAGCCCGAAGTCTAGCGTGCCCCGGGGGCGACGTCCGGCCCCGGCCTGGTCCGCGATCGACGGGGCTACGATGCCGTGATGACGACCTCGAGCGGCGACTCGGCACGGACGCCCGAACCCGGTGACCGCCCCCCGCCAGGCCGTCTGCAGCGGCCGCCGTCGGAGCGATACGTCCCGCGGCCGGCCGGAGTCCAGGGAACCGGGGGAGCGCGCCGATCGGCGCTCCGGGCGCTGGCGCCGGCGATCGCGGCGGCCGCGGTGACCGCCGTGGCGCTGGTCCTCGACGGTGGCGTGCTGGCCGAGGAGCGCGGCCTGCTCGCGATCTCGGGGCTCGGCGGCGCCGCGATCGGCCTCGTCGCAGCCGCGGCCGGCGTGTCGCCCGACGGTGTCATCCCGGCCCCGCTCTCCCGAACGGGGGTCACGCGAATCGCGGCTGGCCTTGCAATCGCCAGCATCGTCGTGGGCGCCCTCGGAATGTGGGCCTACGGCCGGCTGGAGGGCGGCGTGATGGACCCGCTCACCTACCTCTGGACGACATTCGGGCCCTTCGTCCCGGCGGAGGCTGCCCTCGCCGGCCTCGCCGCCGTCTGGGGCGCCGGGGCCGGACCGGTTCGCTGGCGGGCTTGATTCCGGCCTCGAGCGCCTGGTTCATCCCGATCGCGCCGCTCGGGACATTGGTCCTATAGGGGATCGCGGCCGGCCGCGGCTACGATGGCGCCGTGACTGGCCGCGTGGCCGGTCGCGAGGGAGGCGAAGGGGACAGACGTGCGGAATCTGCTCGGCCTGGGGATCGTGGCCGTGATCCTCATCGGGGGCTTCATCTTCCGGGATTTCCTGTCCGGCAACGCCGGCGAGCTCCGGGTCGGCCAGTGCTTCGATCTGCCGGCCTCGGACCAGGAGACCGTCGAGGACGTCCAGCACCATCCCTGTGACCAGGCGCACGGCGGCGAGGTGATCTACGCCGGCGACCTCCCGGGCTCGAGCAGCGACGCCTACCCGAGCGACGACGCGGTTCTCTCATTCCTCGTCCAGACCTGCCTTCCGGCGTACACGAGCTACACGGGGACCGCCATCGAGGCGCAGGACACCTTCGACATCGGCTGGTTCCAGCCGACCGCGGACGGCTGGAAGGGCGGCGACAAGGGAATCGTCTGCTACGCCTACCGCCTCGACGACGCGCAGTTCAGCGGCTCCCTGAAGGCGAACTGAGCTCGCGCCTCGAACCTCAGCCCCCGTCGCGCTCCGCGGTCTCGCCGACGAACGGCATCGCCAGCCGATCGACGGCATCGAGGCTCATCCGGAGGACCGCCGTCTTCGCCGCGGCGACCGCCCGAACGTAGGCCGCCGCTTCCTCGTCGCGCATCGGGCGCCCCCGCACGATCTCCCTCGGGCGGCCCACCTGGAGCCACGACAGGTGGTAGCGGTCCATGCTGCCCCAGGCCGCCGACAGCAGGTCGTCCGACAGCTGGAGCCACGTTCGAAGGCCGGCGAGCGACGGGTCCGCCTGCAGGCGGACGCCCTCGTCGACGAGCTGGGCCGTCCGCGAGATGAGCTCGCTGCGGGTCATCGGTCCGGGGTGGACGCTCGCATGTCGGCGGCGGCGCTCGGGGCGGCGGTGTCAGTCGCGGCGGCCGGGTCGCTCGCGGCGGCCGGGTCGCCGCTCGCGGCCGGGTCGCCGCTCGCGGCCGGGTCGCCGCTCCGAATGAAGGCCTCGCGATCGGCCCGGGCACGCATCGTCAGCGGTCCCGGGTGCCCGGTCCCGATCGGCTGTCCCTCGAACGCGGTCACGGGCAGGATCCCGGCGACGCTGGAGCAGACGAACGCCTCATCCGCTTCCGCGAGGTCCCGGGTCGTGAGCCAGCCCTCGACGGCGTGCAGGCCGGCGCTGGGAGCCCAGCCGAGGATCCAGCTCCGCGTCGTTCCCGGCAGGATCGCGCAGGCCAGGTCGGGCGTCGCCAGCTCGTCACCCCGGACGAGGAAGATGTTGGCGCTGGTGGCCTCCGAGAGGTGGCCGTCGGTGGTCAGGAAGAGGGCGTCGTCGGCGCCGGCTCGGCGGGCCTCGAGGCGAGCGTGGACGTAGTCCGCCCGACTGGTCGTCTTGAAGGCCGCGAGCGGGTTTTCCGGATCCCGTCGAACCGCGCTCGCGACGAGGTGCAGGCCGTCCGTGAGGTGGCCCGGCGCCGGCGGGACGACGGGCCAGGCCTGGATGGCGATCGTCGCCCGTGCCGCGCCCGGCGGCGGCAGCAGCCCGCGGCCGTGGAAGGCCCCCCGAGTCACGGTGATCCGGAGGGAGGCATCGTCCTCGGGCCCTGCCAGGCCCTCGGCCTCGAGGAGGGCATCGATGCCGGCCCGGATCCGATCGTCGACGCCGGGCTCGAGCTCGATGTCGAGACCGGCCGCCGAGCGGCCGAGGCGGGCGAGGTGCTCGGCCAGCTCCGCGACGCGCCCGCCGCGGGCCCGGAGCGTCTCGAAGATCCCGTCGCCGAGCTGGAAGCCGCGATCGAAGACCGAGACGTGGGGGCCGTCGGCGGGCAGCAGCTGCCCGTCGAGCCAGACGTGGGCCGGCCCGCCCGTCACGGGCTGGTCTCCCGGCCGCCGATCGCCGAGAGCGGCCCGCGGGCCTTGGCCACGGTCTCGTCCCACTCCGCCGCCGGATCGCTCCGCCAGGTGATCCCGCCGCCGACGTGCAGGGTGAGGCGCGCGCCATCGGCGACGAGCGTCCGGATGAGGATGCTCGTCTGCATCGCCCCGTCGGCGCCGATCCAGCCGGCGGCGCCCGTATAGGGGCCGCGCCGTACGGGCTCGAGGCCCTCGAGGAGCTCCATCGCCCGGATCTTCGGGGCACCGGTGATCGAGCCACCCGGGAACGAGGCGGCAAGGAGGTCGAAGGCGTCGAGCCCCGCCCGGAGCCGTCCCGTCACGGTCGAGACGAGATGCTGGACCGCGGCCGTCCGCTCGAGGCGGCAGAGGCGCGGAACCCGGACGGTTCCGGGCACGCTGACCCGGCCGAGGTCGTTGCGGAGGACGTCGACGATCATGATGTTCTCGGCCCGATCCTTGGCCGAGGTCAACAGCTCGCGCGCCAGGACGCGGTCCTCGGCCCAATCCCGACCTCGCGGCCGGGTGCCCTTGATCGGATCGGCGGCAACCCGGCCGTGGCGGTCGACCGAGATGAACGGCTCGGGCGAGGCCGACGCGATCGCGCGTGGCGCGCCGGTCACCGGGCTTCCGCCGAGGTCGAGGAAGGCGGCGAACAGCGCGGGGTCGCCCGTCCGAAGGCGCCGGTAGAGGGGCCAGGGATCGCCGCGGAACGGCGTCTCGAGGCGGCGGGTGAGGTTGGCCTGGTAGATCTCGCCGCCCGCGATCTCGTCGCGGATGGCTTGGACGCCAGCCTCGTAGGCGGGCCGATCGAGGCCTGACCGAAACTCGAACAACGTCGGCGGCTCGGCTCGCTCGCTCAGCGGCCCGCCGGAGCCCGCGGCGCCGGCAGGAGCGCGAAGGCGCTCACGGACCTCGGCCAGCCGCGCATCGAGGCGGCCGATCCGCTCGTCGACGGCCCGGCCGGTCAGCCAGGCCTCCCCGGTCGCGCGATCCCAGCCGACGACCCAGTCGTGGAGGGCGAGCCGGAGGACGGGCAGCTCCTGGTCGGCGGACGCGACCGCGGGCAGTCGCTCCAACCGTCGCCCGAGGTCGTAGGAGAGGTAGCCGGCGAGGCCGCCGCCGAACGGCGGTGCGCCGGGATCCTCGATCGGGTCGGTCGCCAGCCGTCCGAGGACCCGCCGGGCGGTGGCGAACACGTCCGGGCCGTCGGCCGGTGCCTCGAGCACCGTGATGGGATCGGCGGTCACGTATGACCAGCGGGCGTTGCGGCCCGGTCGGGCGCTCTCCAGGACGACGAGGCCGGCCAGCCCGCGCAGCCGCTCGGCGGCATCCATCGGGGCGAGTCCGTCCAGCTCCGGCAGGCGGGCGCAGCGGACACCGGGGGATGGGCTCAACGCCCTGTCGATGGGCACTCGGGACCGGGTCACGCTGCGATGATAGAGGGGAGGATGGTCGAGCCTTCGATCCAGATCCGCCCCGCGACGGGCGCCGACGTGCCGGCGATGTACCGGCTGGCGGCCGACCACGACGTCCACCTCGAAGGCCCCGACGGCATGGGCCAGCCGTACATCGACCGGCTGCTCGAGGACGGCACCGTGCTCGTCTCCGAACGACGAGCAGCGGTCGTCGGATTCGCGGCGGCCGTCCGCATCCGACCGGCGGCCCGGTCGGTCGTCCCGGGGCGGAGCCACGTCAGCGACCTGTTCGTCGATCCGGCCGCTCACGGCTCCGGCGTCGGCGGTCCGCTCCTCCGAGCGCTGCTGGAAGCGCACGCTGATGCGCGCTGGTCTGTCTCCAGTTCGGGCGACCCGCGCGCCCAGGCGCTCTACGCGCGCGGTGGGATGACGCCGGCGTGGCCGCTCTACTACCTCCAGCGGCCTGCCGAGGCGTCGGGCCGGGCGCTGCCGGCGAGTCCCGGGGCCGTCGTGCGGCAGGTCTCCAGCGCCCGGCTCATCGAAGCGTTCGCCGCGCTCAGCGGGTTGGATCGGACGCTCGACATCCGGACCTGGTCGCTGCGGCGCGGTGGCACGCCGATCACGGTCGACCTCCACGGGGTCCTCGCCCTGGCTGGTTCCGTCCGCGACGGTGCGACCACGCGGGTCCGCTGGCTCGACTCGGCAGTCGTGGCGTCGGACGCGGATCCCGTCGCGGCGCTGGCGGCCGCGCTCGCGTCGAACTTCGTCGCCCGGCCGGGCGGCTCGGTCGGCCTGTGCCTTGGCGGGCCCCATCCCGCGTTGAAGCCGATCCTGGACGCCGGATTCCGGATCGTCGAGCGGGATACCTGGTGCGAGACGCCGATCGGGCTCGTGGATCCGGCCCGAGTCGTCCCCGACCCGTCGGTCGGCTGATCGCGCCCGCGCGGACAGAGCGCGGCGGAATCGTCGATGCCGCCGTTGGTACCCGGCGGCATCGACGTCATGCGCGGTGGCGCTTCGTACTCATGACTTCTCGATCGGAACCCCGATCATGCTCCCCCACTCCGTCCAGGACCCGTCGTAGTTGCGGACCCGGTCATAGCCGAGGAGCTCGTGGAGGACGAACCAGGAGTGGCTCGCCCGCTCGCCGATCCGGCAGTAGGTGATGACGTCCTTGTCGTTCGTGACGCCGCTGGCGGCATAGAGATCGCGGAGCTCGACGGCGCTCTTGAAGGTGCCGTCGTCCTTCACCGTCTGGGCCCAGGGAACCGAGACCGCGCCCGGGATGTGGCCGGCCCGCTGGGCCGTCTCCGACAGGCCCGGAGGGGCCAGGACCTCGCCGCTGAACTCGGCCGGGCTGCGGACGTCGACGAGCGCGAGGCCGGCGTCACCGAGCCGGGGCAGGATGTCGTCGCGGAAGGCCCGGAGGGAGAACTCCGGCTCGGGCAGCCGGTAGTCCGTCGCCGGGTAGCTCGGCACGGCGGTCGTCGCGGGCAGGCCGCGCTCCGTCCAGAGCTTCCAGCCGCCGTCGAGGAGCTTCACCGCGCGATGCCCGTACAGCCGGAGCTGCCAGTAGGCCCAGGCGGCGAACCAGTTCTGGTTGTCACCGTAGAGGACGATCGTGGTCTCGGGCCAGATCCCGCTCGACTGGAGGAGCCGGCTGAAGTCGGCTCGACCGGCAATGTCGCGGGTCAGGCCGTCGGACAGCTCGGTCGTCCAGTTCCAGCTCACCGAGCCGGGCAGGTGACCCTGGCCGTAGATCGTGGTGTCGACGTCGACCTCCACGAATTGAACCGTCGGATCGTCGAGATGTTGGAGCGCCCAGTCTGCGGAGACGAGCGCGTCGTTGGCGTAGCCGTTCGCGGCCATGGTGGTTCGGACCTCCGGGAACAGTGGCGCCAAGTGGCGCCGGGGACGTCGGGGACGCTACGGGGCGGGTGACCGGTCTCAGCGCGACCGGGCCCGCCGCGGACACGCGCAGCGGCCCATCGTCCGGGTCGGGCCTGACCCGATGGCGTGGGCCTCCGGAACCCGCGGCTCGATCAATCACGGCCGCTTGCCCGTTCGCGGCGGCTGAAGTCGACGAGCGCCTCGCGGCAGGCGTCGGCCTGGCGCTGTGCCTGGCGGACGATCCAGGGGTCCACGCGGGTCGAGTCGTCGATCGTGAGGGTGGCCCCGCGCGGTCCGTCCTCGACCATGATCCCGCCCGTGCTCCGGTAGTCCGCCGCCCAGTTGGCGGCAAGCTGCAGGACCGCGTCGGCGACGACCCGCTCGCTGAACAGCCAGTCGAGGTAGTGGGCGTTCAGGCGGTCGACGATCTCGGCCAGCCGGATCGGGCGTCCACGCTCGAGGCGGGCGACGAGATCCACGACCCGCAGCATCGCGAAGGGGTCGCCCAATTCAGCGACGACGGGTGGCGAGAGACTCGGTTCGGAGAGGCCGGCCGGGGCGGGCCGCAGCTCGCCGATGCCGGTCCCGGTCGCGGTGGTTGACACGCAGGACGCTCCGGATGGCGGGATCGAGCCGAGAGCCTACCGGAAGACGTCGCGGTTCGCAGGAGGGCGGCAGGGACGGTACGGCGCACCGATCCTCCGGCGAGCGCAGCCGGCGAGCGGGCTTCCCGGGCGGGCGCGATCTTTCGGCAGGCACCATCGGCCGGCAGGCGCCATCGGCCGCATGCGCCATCGGCCGGCATGCGCCATCGGCCGCATGCGCCATCGGCCGGCATGCGCCATCGGCCGGCAGGTGCCATGGGCCGCCCATATTCCAAGAAGGCGTAGCAACACCCAAGAGATGAACCGCGCCGCGGGGATCTGGCCTCGGCCATGCCTCAGGCGCATGAACCGACGTTATCGGAGCAGGCGCCGGCCGAGATCAACGGACTGCTGGGGGCCAATGCCCCGCACTAAGCCTTCTGGGAATACGAGGAGCGTCCTGCTCGGCCGATTGGCCGCCGGGCGTTGCGTCATTTACTACGGATCCGTAGTATCTGCCCGTGGCCGGCCGCCGCGTCTTGCTGCTTGTGATCGTTGGGCTCCTCCTGGGCTGCGCTACGCGGGCGGGCTCCGCGGCGCCGCCGATCCCGGCCACGCCATCGTCTCGGCCGTCGCCCGGCGGATCGGTTCCGTCGGAGTCGAACGACCGGACCGCCGGCTGGCAGTCGGACATCGAGGGCATCGTTCCGGCCATCGACCGGCTCCATCCACGGATCGACCATGGGACGCCGCGGACCGAGCTCGAGGCGGCTGCCACCACCCTCGCGGACTCGGTGCCGGGCGCCGCCGACGACGTGCTCCTGGCCGGCATCATGCGGATCGTCGCTGCGATCAGCGCGTCCGGCTGTGACGCCCACACCGGCGTCTATGCCTGGAGCGCCGGCTCGCGGTTCCCGGTTCGGAGCTTGCCGCTTCGCCTGTGGCTGTTCGGTGACGAGGTCCGGATCGTCGATGCCATGCCGCAGGGCGGGGACCTGATCGGGGCGCGGATCGACGCGATCGGCGGCCATCCGATCGCGGACGTCGTTCGGGCGGTCGACCCGCTCGTGCCCCGGGACAATCCCGAGACCGTTCGCCTGCTCCTGCCGCGCTTCCTGTTGATGCCGGAGGTCCTTGCCGGCCTCGAGCTCGTCGACCCGGCGGGCGCGGTGGACCTGACGCTCACCCGATCGGACGGCACGCTGGTGTCACGGTCGCTCGAGCCGATCGCGATCGCTGAGTACAACGACTGGGCCGGTGCCTACGGCCTCCACCTGCCGGCCGACCTCGCGGTTCCATACCTTGCCCGGATTGACGACGTGCTGTGGTGGACGGCGCGGAACGACGGGACCCTCGTCGTCCAGCTGAACCGGATCGAGCCGCTCGGAACGAGCCGGCTCGCCGAGCTTCGCGCGGCGCTCACGGCGCCGGGGGTGGCGAAGGTCGTCCTGGATCTCCGACATGACTTCGGTGGCGAGGTCCCGGCCCTCGCCAACATCATGGACGCGTTCGCCGACCCGGGGGTCGATCGGCCCGGCCGGCTCTTCGTCGTCACCGGGCGGAACACGTTCTCCGCGGCCAGCCTCCTTGTCGCGAGGCTCGCGGAACGGACGAGCGCCAGGATCGTGGGCGAGCCGATGGGCGGCTGCCCGACGGCCTACGGCGACGCCGACGAGATCCGACTCCCGTACTCCGGGATCGCGGTCAGCGTCGCCCGGCGGCTGGAAATCGGGGTGGCCGCCGACGACACTCGCCTGACGATCGAGCCGGGCCTGCCCGCGCCGCTCTCGTTCGAGGGATGGCAGGCCGGGCGCGACCCGGCTCTCGAGGCCATCGAGGCGGCAGGCTCGTGAGCGGCCGGCCGAGCCACCGGCCGAGCGGTGAGCCGCTCGAGACCTCGCTCCTCTTCGACGTGTTCGTCCTGAACCAGGCGCTCGGGCGGTACCTTGGCGAGGCGATGGCGGCGAGCCCGCTCGGTCCGGTGGACTACGCCATCTACAGCGCGATCTTCGAGGCAGAGCAGATCGGCCCGACGCACCTGGCGGGCCGCCTCGGGATGCCGTTGACGACCCTGATGGACCACCTCGCACGGCTCGAATCGCGCGGCCACGCCCGCCGGTTCCCGAACCCGCGCGACGGTCGGGCCTCGCTCGTGACCCTCACCGCCTCAGGCCTGGGCGCGCATCGCGACGCGAACCGGACGTTCGAACTCGCGGCTGCGGCGGTCGCGGCCGCCCTACCCGGCGAAGCGGCCACCTCGAAACAGGCGCTGGCCGACGTCCGGGCCGCGCTCGAGACCGCGAGAGCGGCGCGCGGGTCGCCGAGGGGCGGTCGAAGGGAGGCGGTGACGATCCCCTAGAGCAGCTCCCCATGGGCCGAACCGGTCGGCTCGCCGTCTCGGGGCCGGGGCTCCTCGCCGGGCCCATACGTGGCCTTCGACAGCTGCCGGAGCTCCTCGGAGGCGAGGTCAGCAGCCCCCACGATCCCGGCGTTCGTGTCCGTCGCGGCCCGGCCGACCGGGTCGAGGAGGTCGTCGTCGACGCCCGGCTCGAGAACACGGAGCGGCGCACCGGCCTGACCCTCGATCGCCCCGACCCCGAAGGGCACCCACTTCGACGGGTCCTGGAGACGGTGCGCCTCGAGGTTGCCGCGCTGGTGGGTCTCCTCGAAGCCGGCCGGCTCGATCCACATCCGCTCGCCCTCGAGGAGGCCGAGGACACCGGACTGGCCGGGCTCGGCGCGCTGGGCCTGGCAGTAGCCACACGCGGCCTGGTCGTGCTTGTGGTAGCTCTCGGGCTCCTCGTAGGTCGTGATGTAGCCCTCGTAGTTCCGGAGCACGACCTTGTGGTCCGAGTAGGAGATCAGGTAGTTCGGCATGACCGGGATCTTGCCGCCACCGCCGGGGGCATCGATGACGTAGGTCGGGACGGCGTAGCCGGAGGTGTGGCCGCGGAGGCCCTCCATGATCTCGAGGCCCTTGCCGACCGGCGTCCGGAAGTGGCCGGAGCCCTCGACCAGGTCGCACTGGTAGAGGTAATAGGGCCGGATCCTGTTCTCGACGAGCCTGTGGACGAGGGCCCGCTGGATGTGAACGCAGTCGTTGACCCCGGCGAGGAGGACGCTCTGGTTGCCGACGGGGAGACCGGCCTTCGTCAGCTTGTCGACCGCCCGGCTGACCTCGGGCGTGATCTCATTCGGGTGGTTGAAGTGGAGGTTGATCCAGAGGGGGTGGTACTTCTCGAGGGTCTCGCAGAGCTCGTCGTCGATCCGCTGGGGCAGGAAGACCGGCACCCGCGAGCCGATCCGGATGATCTCGATGTGGGGGATCTCGCGCAGCCCGCGCAGGATCGACTCGAAGAGCTTTGGGGCGAGGGTCAGGCCGTCACCGCCCGAGATGAGGACGTCCCGGACCTGGGGCGTGCGGCGGAGGTACTCGAGCTGGGCCTCGTGCTCCTTGCGGTTGAAGTTCTGGGTCGGGTCGCCGACGATCCGCGATCGGGTGCAGTAGCGGCAGTAGCTCGCGCACTGGGTCGTGACGAGCATGAGGACGCGGTCGGGGTAGCGGTGGACGAGGCCCGGCACCGGCGAGTGGCGGTCCTCGGCCAGCGAGTCCTCCATCATCGCGGTGAAGGCCTCGTGCTCCCGGCCGACCGGGATGACCTGGCGGCGGATCGGGTCGTTCGGGTCGTCGGGATCGATGAGACTGATGAAGTACGGCGTGACGTCGACCCGGAACTTGTCCGGCGCCGAGAGGCCCTGGCGCTCCTCATCGGTGAGGTTCAGGACCGCCCCAACCTCGTCGAGCGTATTGACCCGGTTACTGAGCTGCCAGCGCCAGTCGTTCCACTTCTCGTCGGGGACGTCGGCCCATGGCGGCGCGCGACGGCTGGCCGCGGGTTTGCCGTCGGGGCCGAGGGCCTGGGCCGGGTCGCGCGGGTTCACCCACGGCGCCTCGGCGGCGGCGGTCAGCGCGGACTGATGCGCGGCGGCGGCCTTGATCTCCTGTGTGTCCACGCGATTCGAGCTCCTCGAGCGGCGGCGGATGCGGCGACGTTCCCGGGGCGATTTCCCCCCAGTGACGCATAAAGTCTATGCAGTCTGCATGCCGCTGGATCATAGCGCCGAGGTCCGGGCGGGTCCAGCCGATCGGCGAGCGGAGTCCGGCGGCCGACGGTTCCAGCCGGGTGGCAGGCGCAGCGCCGGTGGCCGAAGGTTCCAGCCGGTTGGCAGGCGTAGCGTCGGCGGCCGAGGGTTCCAGCGGGTTGGCAGGAGCAGCGCCGGTGGCCGACGCGGACGCCGGTCGGCCGCGGCGGCCTTGAGGTCGGCGATCGCGGACTGCCGGTCGGCGATTCGTGCTTGACCGAGCCCGAGGCCCCGCTGCCAAGGCGCCGCCGCGATGACTCCCGACTGGGAGTCGGCGATTCGTGCTTCGCCTGACCTCGGGGCCGTGGGCATGCAGGAAATCCGGACTGGCAGTCGGTGATCCGTGCTTCGCCTGACCTCGGGGCCGTGGGCATGCAGGAAATCCGGACTGGCAGTCGGTGATTCGTGCTTCGCCTGACCTCGGGGCCGTGGGCATGCAGGAAATCCGGACTGGCAGTCGGTGATCCGTGCTTCGCCTGACCTCGGGGCCGTGGGCATGCAGGAAACTCGGACTGGCAGTCGGTGATCCGTGCTTCGCCTGACCTCGGGGCCGTGGGCATGCAGGAAACTCGGACTGGCAGTCGGTGATCCGTGCTTCGCCTGACCTCGGGGCCGTGGGCATGCAGGAAACTCGGACTGGCAGTCGGTGATCCGTGCTTCGCCTGACCTCGGGGCCGTGGGCATGCAGGAAACTCGGACTGGCAGTCGGTGATCCGTGCTTCGCCTGACCTCGGGGCCGTGGGCATGCAGGAAACTCGGACTGGCAGTCGGTGATCCGTGCTTCGCCTGACCTCGGGGCCGTGGGCATGCAGGAAATCCGGACTGGCAGTCCGGGGTGGCGCTCGCCGGTGGCGCACGGCGGGTGGCGCGCGAGTTGGCGCGCGACTCGGTGGCGCGCGGCGGAGTCGGCGCGCGGCGGAGGTGCCGCGCGAGTTGGCGCGCGACTCGGTGGCGCGCGGCGGGGTGGCGCGAAGGTTGGCGCGCGCGACGTGGTGGCGCGCGACGCGGTGGAGCACGGCGTCGTGCGCACGCCGTTGCCTCGGTCCGGGGAGTCGGCGCCCGGAGCGGTGCCGCGGCCTATGATCGCGACCGTGAATCAGCAAGATGCCGTCGCGGACCTCCCCGCCCACGTCGCCGCGAATCGTGAGGCCTGGGACCGCTACGCCACCGAATACGAGGCGCCGGGCCGGCGAGCGTGGGCGCGCGACGAGCCGACCTGGGGCATCTGGGGCGTCCCGGAATTGGAGCTCCGCCTCCTCCCCGACGACCTCGACGGCAAGGACACGATCGAGCTCGGCTGCGGGACGGCCTACGTCTCGGCCTGGCTCGCCCGCCGCGGCGCCCGCCCGGTCGGGATCGACAACTCGCCGAAGCAGCTCGAGTCGGCACGGCGATTCCAGCGGGAGTTCGGCCTCGAGTTCCCGCTTCACCTCGGCAACGCGGAGGCGATGCCGTTCCCGGACAGCAGCTTCGATCTCGCGATCAGCGAATACGGCGCCTGCCTGTGGGCCGACCCGCACCGCTGGGTTCCGGAGGCGGCCCGCATCCTCCGGCCCGGAGGTCGGCTGCTCTTCCTCACGAACGGGCTGATCCTCCACCTGTGCGTCGAGGATCGGGAAGAGGACGGCCCGGCGAAGGAGCGGCTCCAGCGGCCGCTGTTCGGCCTGCACCGAACCGTCTGGCCGGACGACACGTCGGTCGAGTTCCACCTTCCGCACGGCGAATGGGTCTCCCTGCTCCGTGAGAGCGGCTTCCAGATCGAGCGGCTCGTCGAGATCCGGGCGCCATCCGATGCCGTCGACAGCCCGAGGTACACGTACGTCACTGCCGATTGGGCGCGACAGTGGCCGTCCGAAGAAGTGTGGATCGCCCGGAAGCACACCTGAGCCGGACGTTCCGATGTCGATTGAGCGGTTGCTGGCCCTGGGCCTCGTCGTCCTGTCATTGATCCAGGTCATCCGGCTGTCGCCGGGGGCACTTCGGGCCTGGTCGACCTATCGCGGCACAGGCCAACGCCCGCCAGGAGGACGCTACCGGCCAGTCACCGCCGGCGAGGCCCGACGTCCGTGCCAGGATCGATGCGTTCGCCGAGCTCGGCTACCGCCACGTCGGCGACACCCGGCTGGCGTTGCCGGCTATGCGTTCGCCGAGCTCGGCTACCGCCACGTCGGCGACACCCGGCTGGCGTTGCCGGCTGGCGAGCGCTTCTCCCGGATCCTCGCTGCCGACGACGGCCGTTCCTACGCGATCGTGGTCGACGGCGTGAGCCCGAGGTTCGGTCTCAGCGCTGTCTACTCGGCCTGGGCGGACGGGCACCTGGCTCGGGACCATCCACCCGCGAGGCGACCCCTTCGACCGCGGCGGCCTGACGCTCCAAATCGCGCGCACCACCATCGCCGACGCGGTGGCGCAACACCT
Source organism: uncultured Chloroflexia bacterium (assembly GCA_963719145.1). Taxonomy (GTDB): domain Bacteria; phylum Chloroflexota; class Limnocylindria; order Limnocylindrales; family CSP1-4; genus UBA5189. Next base: position 405,967 of record CAVRAX010000001.1, on the reverse strand, counting down.
CCGCGAGCTCGAACCGCGGCGCGAGGCCCACGGCGAGCCGCGACCCGTCGCCCGGATGGCCGACATGCTGGCTCTCGACGCCGATTATCGGCGTCGCTTCGGCGGCCAGGAGCTGCGTCCGGCCGTGGCGAGGACCCTGACGCCGTTCGCCATCGCGGCCGCGATGGCGATCCTGTCGCTGGCCCTCCTGCTGCGCCTCCCGCGCTGACGCGGATCTGGGCTGGGACGCACGCGGGCCCGGGCTACTCGCCGATGACGCTCCAGATGAAGCCCATCATCACGAAGACGCCGGTGAACATCGCCACGAGGCCGATGCCGCCGTACGGCGAGTTCGCGCCCTCGTGCGGAACGAGCTGGAGCCCGACACCGAAGACCACCGACCACGCGACGAACAGCAGGGCGAAGAACCACTTCGCGTTCGGACCGGTGATCCGCCGCGTCCACGAGGCTCGTCCGTCCGCCGTCAGCGCCGCGCGAGCCAGGATGTAAACCATCCCGCCGGCGACGAGGACGGACGCGCCGAACTCGATCGGGTGGGTGAAGGCGAGGGTGAAGAGCTGCACGTCGGGCCCTCGGCGTGGCTGGCGAACGACGCCGGAATGCTAGCACGCAGGGCCGGGGCTACGATGACCTTCGAGATGTCCCATCGATCCCGGCCGCATCGGCCGCTGCCATCGACCCGCGCCTCGCGACGGCCGGGCCGGGTCGCCGAAGCGGTCCGTCGCACCGCGTCCGACGGCCACCTGTGAGCCCCTTCGAGCGCATCGGTCGGTGGGCCGCCAGACGCTGCTGGTGGATCGTCCTCGCGTGGGGGGTGCTCCTCCTCGCCGCGATCCCGTTCACGGTCCGGACGAGCGACGCCCTTCGGTCGGGCGGCTTCATCCGCCAGGACCTCGAGTCGGCTCGAGCGAAGCAGCTCCTCCAGGACGAGATCGGGGTGCCGGAGGCGGCCGTCGCCGTCGTCCTCTACTCGCCGACGCTGCGGGCCGGCGAGCCGGAGTTCGAGGCCGAGGCACTCCGCGCCGTCGCCGGCCTCGCCGACGCGCCGTACGTCATCGACGTCGTCTCGCACGCCCTCGCGACCGACCAGGTCTCGGCCGACGGCCACACGGCCTACGACGTCGTGACCCTCGACCTGCCGGCCGACGACTCGCCGCTCGCGCTGCCCGGGCTGCGGGCTGCGCTCGTCGACGTTCCCGGTCTCGAGGTCGGGCTGGCCGGCGGCCCCGCCTTCTACGGCGACGTCCAGGCCGTCTCCGAATCCGACCTGCGCCGGAGCGAGATCATCTCCCTGCCGCTGGCGGCGCTGGCGCTGCTCCTCGTCTTCGGATCGGTGGTCGCGGCCGCCCTGCCGCTCGCCGTCGGCGGGGCGGCGGTCATCACCGCCCTGGCCGGGATCTACCTCGTCGCATCGGCCACGCCGATGAGCATCTTCGTCCTGAACCTCGCGACCCTCCTCGGCCTCGGCCTCGGCGTGGACTACTCGCTCCTGATGACGAGCCGCTTCCGCGAGGAGCTGGCCGCCCGGGGCGGCGGTTGGGCGGCGCGGACAGCGACGCAGGCGGCGGGCCCAGCGACGGCGGAGGCCGCCTACGCGGCGGGCGGCAGAATCGGGCGGGCGGTCGATCGAGAGGCCGTCGCGGACGCCGTCGCGGCCACGGTCGCGACGGCCGGCCGAGCCGTCTTCTTCTCGGGCCTGACCGTCCTCCTCGGCCTCCTGGGGCTGGTCCTCTTCGAGTTCATGATCCTTCGCTCCGTCGGCATCGCCGGGGCCATCGTCGTGGGCCTGGCCGTGCTGGCGGCGCTGACGCTGCTCCCGGCGCTCCTCGCGATCGCCGGGCCACGCGTCGACTCGCTCCGCGTCCGCCGGGTGGGGGCGGTGTCGGTCGAGGACGGCCCGTGGGCGAGGCTCGCGAACCGGGTCATGGACCACCCCGTCCGGGTCCTCGTCCCGACGCTGGGCCTCCTGCTGCTCCTCGGCGTCCCGTTCCTCCACGTCCGCTTCAACGCGCCGGACTCCACGATCCTGCCCGAGAACGTCCCGTCACGGCAGGCGTTCGACCGACTCACGACGGCGTTCGGGCCGGGCCCGTTCGCCCCGATCGTCATGGCCGTCAGGACCAGCGGGTCGGCCACGACCCCGGACAACCTCGCCCGCCTGTACGAGTACTCTCGCCGCCTTGCCGCCGATCCCCGCATCGCGCGGATCGACAGCCTCGTCGACGTCGATCCAAGGCTGACCCTCGCCCAGTACGAGCTCCTCTACAGCGCCCCGTCGGGACCGCCCGATCGATACGTGGCCACGGCCCTCGCCGCGACGACGAACGGCAACCTCACGGCCTTCACGATCTTCACCCCGTACGGCCCGAACGAGGAGCCCGGGCGCGAGCTCGTCATCGACCTTCGGGCGGATGACGGAGCCCTGGCACCGCCGGCCGGGCTGGACGTGCTCGTGGGCGGCGGGGCGGCCGACGTCGAGGACGTGGTAGCCGGGATCGCCGCGGACTTCCCACGGACCGCGGCGTTCATCCTGATCTCGACCTACGCCGTCCTGTTCCTGCTGCTCCGATCGGCGCTGCTGCCGCTCAAGGCGCTCGTGATGAACACGCTCTCGATCACGGCGTCGTTCGGGGCGCTGGTGTGGATCTTCCAGGACGGCAACCTGTCGGTGATCCTCGGGACGCGGCCGCTGGGGTTCGTCGAGACGACCCAGCCGGTGATCCTGTTCTGCGTCCTGTTCGGGCTGTCGATGGACTACGAGGTCTTCCTGCTCACGCGCATGCGCGAGACCTGGGACCGGACGCGCGACAACCGGGCGGCGGTGGCGCACGGCCTCGAGCGGAGCGGGCGGATCGTGACGTCGGCCGCGCTCATCGTCGTCCTCGTGGCCGGCTCGTTCGCCTTCGCCGACATCGTCCTCATCAAGGCCCTCGGCCTCGGGATCGCGATCGCCGTGGCCCTCGACGCGACGGTCGTCCGAGCGCTGCTGGTCCCCGCCACGATGCGGCTCCTCGGCCGCTGGAACTGGTGGGTGCCGGGCCGGCTCGCCGAGCGGCTCCCCGACATCGCCGAACACGAGGCGCGGCCGTGAGGCGGCGGGTGCGGGCGCTGCTGCCGGGGCTGCTGTGCCTGATCGTCGCGGCCTGCTCCGGCCCGATCCTCGCCAACCCGGCCCTGTCGCCATCGGTCCCGGCGACGTCGTCGCCACGTCCGTCGCTCCTGCCGGACCCGCAGCCGATCGTCTTCCCCCGCGACGACGGCCCCCACGACCGTCTGACCGAGTGGTGGTACTACACCGGCCACCTCCGGGCCGACGACGGACGCCACTTCGGCTTCGAGGCGGTCGTCTTCCGGGCCGAGCGAGGCGGCTTCCCGGTCACCTGGGCCAGCCACCTCGCCCTGACCGACGAGTCGGCGGGTCGGTTCCTGTATGCCCAGCGGAGCGAGATCGGGCCGCAGTTCGACCGTTCGCCCCACGCCCCCGACGGCACGGCGACGGGCTTTGACGCTGATGGTCTCGGGCAACCGCGTCGATCTCCGAGTGCGACGCCCGCGAATCCCCGCTGGCGCTGTCCTGGGGCCGGCACCATCAGTCATCGTCGCGATCCTGTCGCCCGCGGAGGCAGCGACCGCGGGCGGCTCGTTCGGCCTCGACCTCGAGCTCATCGACCTCCGGCAACGCGTCCACCATGACGTGACGGCTGGATCGATTTCGGCCCGGCGGGCGGCTCCTACTACTACTCGCGGACTCGCCTCTTCGGGGGAGGTGTGATCCAGGTTGACGGCGAGCAGCTCAAGGTCGACGGCACCGCCTGGTTCGACCACCAGTGGGGCGACTTCATCTCGGTCGGCGGCGGTGGCTGGGACTGGTTCGCGATCAACCTCGAGGACGGGACCGACCTCACGATCTCGCTCGTCCGGGCCGCCGACGGCTCGTACCCCCTCGTCTACGGCACCCTCGTCGAAGGGCCGCCCGAGGGCGGCGCCGGGCGGGTGACGAACCTCGCCGCGGCCGACTTCGAGGTCACCGCAGATTCCGACCGCACCTGGTCCAGCCCGGCGACCGGCGCGACATACCCCGCCGGCTGGACGATCCGCGTACCGGGCAAGGGGCTCGTGATCGGCCTGACGCCGACCGTCGCCGACCAGGAGCTCGACACCCGGGCAACGACCGGCGTCGTCTATTGGGAGGGCTCGCAGGTCGTGACGGCGACCCGCGACGGAGCGGCGGTCGGCGGCGAGGCCTATGTCGAGCTCACCGGCTACGCACCGGCTCCGGCCGGATCGCCCCGGCCATGACGCCCGGCGCGCGGCGGGAATGCCGGTGGGCCGTTCGGCCCTTCCGCTCGGTGCCGCGCGAATCGACCATCCGCCCGTGCGACTCGAGCTGACCCGCCGCGGCGACTACGCGGTACGGGCCGCCCTGGCGATCGCGCTCCTCGACGAGGGGCAGCCGGTCAGCGCCCGGCGGATCGCCGAGCGGATGGACATCCCGGCGCGGTTCCTGGCCCATGTGCTGACGGACCTCGTCAGGGCCGGCATCGTGGTCGGGACGACCGGTCGACGCGGCGGCTATCGGCTGGCGGCGCCCGCCGCCGAGATCGATCTGCTACGAGTCGTCGACGCCGTCGAGGATCACGGCGATCCGGCCCGCTGCGTCCTGCGCGGTGGGCCCTGCCGCCTCGACGGGACCTGCGTCGTCCACGACGCCTTCTTTGCCGCGACGACGGCCATGCGACGCGAGCTGGGCGCGGCATCGCTTGCCGCCCTCGCGCCAAACGGGCTCGAGGTGCGCAGCGACGGCGCCGCCGAACGGCGGACCGGGACCGACGGCCCCATCTGAGAGGGCCGAACGGCCCTGCCCGTAAACATATACTCCAGCGATATTGATTATCGCCGCGATATGCGTTGCGTCGGTGCGTGACGACCGGCCCGCCGCGGTCGCGGGATCATCGGACGGCTCGGGAGTTACGACATGCTTCGGACGCGATTCCTCCTCTTCGCCACAGCAGTGGCCCTGGCCGGCGCGGCCTGCGCGCCGGCCGCCGGCGCCCCGACCTGGACCTACACGCCGGTCGGCCAGGCGACCGCTGTCAAGCCGACGGCCGCGCCGGCCGACCGTCCCGCCGACGCGCCCTCTGCCCAGGACACCACCAGCATCAGCGTCCTGCCCGACCTCACGCCGGTCGCCGACCTGCTCGCCGCTCCAGCCGACGAGCAGCACGCAAGCTACGCGCCGCTGGTGAGCGCCCCGATCAACCGGGACTACCAGGCGCAGTACGAGATCAAGCTCGAGGTCCTCGAGAACGTCTGCACGATCGACGCCGACGCGGGCGTGCGGGTCTCGATGTGGGGGTACCGCATCGCCGGCGATCAGAGCGTCACCTGCGGCACGCCCGGACCGATCCTCCGAGGCCGCGTCGGCGACGTGGTGACGATCACGCTGACCAACCTGCCCGGGAACACGCATCCTCACAACATCGACTTCCACGCCGTCACCGGTCAGGGGGGCGGCGCTGCCGACCTGACGGCGCTGCCGGGTGAGACGAAGTCGATCACGGCACGGCTGCTCTACCCGGGCGCCTTCATGTACCACTGCGCCGCCGGAGACGTGCCGGTTCACATCATGCATGGCATGTACGGCATGTTCATCGTCGATCCGGAGACGCCGCTTCCCAGCGTCGCCCACGAGTGGGCGCTCACGCAGTCGGAGTGGTACCTCACCACACCGGACGCCACTGGGCTGGCCGACATCGACAAGGTGGCGATGACTGCCGAGAACCCGACGTACGTGGTGTTCAACGGTGTCGTCGGCGCCCTCACCGGCGACAAGACGCTCCGCATGGCCGTCGGCGAGCGAGCCCGGATCTACTTCGTGAACGAGGGGCTGAACCTCAACAGCAACTTCCATCCGATCGGGTCGCAATGGGACGCCGTCTACCCGGAGGCGGCGCTCCTCCCGGGCAACAAGATCATCCGTGGTTCCCAGTCCACCCTGGTCACGACCGGTGGCGGCACCGTCGTCGAGATCCTCGCCCAGGTGCCGCAGACGATCCTGATCGTCGACCACGCCCTGACCCGCACGTTCTACAAGGGCGCCCTCGCCACGATCGTGGTGGCGGGCGACCCGAACCCGGAGATCTTCCGGGCGGCCGCCACGCAGGCGCCAGCCGCGACGCCGGCCCCTCCGCCGGCCGATGCGGCTCAGGTCACGATCACGAAGGACGGCTGGGTCGACCCGACCAACGCCACGAACGCGTTCGACCCGAACACGATCACCATCAAGGTCGGAGCCACGGTGACGTGGACGAACCACGACACCATGCTGCACACGGTCACGTCCGGAACATCGACCGGCCTCGCCGGAACGCCGGACGGCCGGTTCAACTCAGGCTTCATCGCCGCGGACGCGACGTGGTCGTACACGTTCACCGAGGCCGGCGAGTTCCCGTACTTCTGCACACCGCATCCGTGGATGATCGGCAAGGTGATCGTGACGCCGTAGGATCTCGGCGGGTCAGCCGGGCGCGTCCTCCGGGCGAGGCTGGCGGAGCCAGACGATCAGGGCGATGACGAACCGCAGGATCAGGCTCAGGCCATAGCTGGTGCACCACACGCAGACCGCGTGGATGACGAAGACCTGGAGATACAGGAAGTAGACCTCGAAGATCACCCCGGCCAGGGACAGGCCGTAGTGAGCCAGCAACAGGCCATAGAGGTTCGTCCGCCACCAGACCAGGGCGAACGTCAGGAGGATGAGCGAGAGGCCGACGCCATAGACGGCGACGGGCACCCCGGCGATCCGGCTGTACTCGCTCTGGGCGACCGTCTCGCAGCCGTGCAGTGGGCCGCAGACCGGCACCCCGCCGCCGAGCTCGACGGTCGAGAGGTATGTCGCGATCGCGAGCCCGATGAGGTCGAGCACGGCGAGGATGAGCCCGGGGTGGACCCCGAAGATCGGCCTGACCTCGGCGCGTCGGAGCATCGCCTCAGGGGGCCAGCGTCGGCGCCGGCGTCGGGGACGCGCCGGCTCCGGCGAGGGCCTTGATCGCGGCGATCAGCTGATCGGCGTTGGGGACCCCGGGCACCGGCGTCCCGCCGTTCAGGACGAGCGTCGGGGTGGAGTTGATGCCCTTTCCCAGCGCGATCTGCGTCTGAGACTGGACAGCGCTCCGCTCCTGGTCGTCGGCGAAACACTGGTCCCAGGCCGTCCGGTCGACGCCGGCCCGGTCGGCCACGGCGGCGATGAACGCCGGGCTGTGGTCGCCCACGTTCTCGCCACCCTGGTTCCAGAAGACGAGATCATGGAACTGCCAGTACTTGTCCTGGTTCGCGGCGCAGGCGGCGCCGGCGGCAAGCTCGATCGACTCGTTGGGGTTGCCGGTTCCGACGATCGCGATGTCGCGGGCCTGGATCCGCAGGATCCCGGTGTCGACGACCTCGCTCTTCAAGGTGGCCAGCTGCTCGCGCACGAAGCGGGCACAGATCGGGCACTGGAAGTCGGAGTAGACCTCGAGGACGACGGGCGCGTCGGCCCGGCCGAGGCTCTCGCCGTCGACGATGTCGGCGCTGTAGGTGATCGGTGGGGTGAAGAGGTTTGCGCCGGCCGTCGAGGGCGCCGGCTTCTGGTTCAGAACGATGATCGCGACGGCGACCACGAGCGCGGCCGCGCTGACGAGGACGAACGGGGACTGCCACACCGGTCGCTTCCGGTGGCGCGTCGACGGCCGGGAGCGGTCCCGGATCGGGCGGTCGCGCCGCTCGAGCGCGCGACGCTCGCGGCGGGTCAGGGGCGGCTCTTGTTCACGAGTCACGTTTGACGGGCTCCTCGGACGTGGGCCGATGACGCCTGACCGATGACGGGACCGACGCCGGCGACCCTAGCATCCCGGCCCGCGGCATGCCGCCCACAGGGCCGAACCGCCCGTCCCATCCGGGTCTGTCGGGGCTCCCGCGTCCGGTCTGCCCGCGGATCCACGGGCGGCGGACGGGGCGGGAGGGCGGCGGACGGGACGAATCGGCCGTCTCCCATGGGACGAAGGTCGGGGACTCGGCGGTGAAACCTTCTCGGCACGCTCGGCCTCAAGGAAGCATCGGCCATCACCGCCGGGGGACCCATGTCACTCTCATCCGCCTTCCGCCCCACCGGGGCCATCGGGCTCGAGACCGGTGCGCCGGTCGCCGAGCCAACCGTGCCCGGCCGGGCGACAACCGCCCGGCCGGCTCGTGTCGCGCGCAGCGCGGCGGTTGCGCGCCTGTCCGGCCGGGCCTTCGTCGTCCTCGCCGCGCTCGCCGGGCTCGTGGCGATCTACGCGACCGACCAGGTCGTTCCGGCGACGTCCGCCCACCAGGCGGAGATGCGAGTCTGGCTGGCGGCACGCGCAGCCGGGTTCCTCACCCTCGGCCTGCTGACCCTCCAGGTCGTGCTCGGCCTCGTCCTGAGCCACCCGACGAACAAGACGACGTGGAAGCTGTCGAAGCTGCTCTTTCCCTGGCACGAGAACGCCTGGATCTTCGTCACCGCCTTCCTCGTCCTCCACGTCGTCACGATCGTCGCCGACCCGTACGCGGGGGTCGGGATCGGCGGCGCGCTCGTTCCGGGCCTGTCCGAGTACCGCTCGGCGCCAGTTGCCCTGGGGTCGATCTCCCTCTATGCGCTCCTCGTGACCGGCCTGAGCGCTCGCTACACGAAGCTCCTGCCGAAGGGCCTCTGGCTCAAGGTCCACCGCCTCAGCCTCGGGGTCCTCGCGCTGGCTTGGCTGCACGGGGTCCTCGCCGGCACCGACTCGGTCGCGATGGCCGGGATCTACGGCGCCTCGTTCACCCTCGTCGTGGCAGCCGCCGCATACCGCTACTGGGTCGCTCGCTCGGGCCGCCCGACGTTCTCCACCTCGCTCCCGGAGGTCTCGCAATGACGGTCCAGCTCCTCGCCCGCCGGGCCCTCGTCGTCGCCGGCGTCGTTGCCGCGCTCGTCGTCGGGATGGCGTCGATCCAGGCCGCCGCGGCCTGGACGGCAGCCGCGGCCCCGCTCAATGACCCGCCGGCGTCCCTGACATCGATCCAGGCGGCCCTCGACCAGGAGCGCACCCGGTCGGCGGCACTCACGGAACAGCTCCGGACGCTCGAAGCCGCCTCGGCCGATCTCGCCGCGGCCCTCGACGCCGCCAACGGCCAGGTGGCGTCGGACACCGCGACCGCCGAGGAGCTCCGGGCCAGCCTCGCCGCGGCCCAGGCCAAGCTGGCGAGCCTCGAAGCGGCGCTCGCCAAGGCCGCCTCCGTTCGGGTCGCCGCGCCCGCCGCCGCCCCGCCGCCGGCGGTGCACGACGGTGAGCACGAGGGCGGCGATGACTGACGGCCGCCGTCCCTGGGTCTCGATTCCCATCCACGTCGGGGTCACGTTGGGTCTCTCGACCGGTGCGTATGCCCTGACTCTCGCGGCGGTCACCGCCTTCCAATCGGCATCCGAGGCGATGGCGCGGACCGAACGGGCGTCGACGGTGGCCGCCGTCGACGAGCTGGCGACAGCCCACGACGTCGTCGCGGCACGCCTGGAGGCGGCCCGGGCGGCCTACGCTGCCGCGGCCGGGACGTACGGCTCGGCGGGTCTCCAGGTCGCCGACCTCGAGGCTCGACTGCAGGCGCTCGCGGCCGCGGTCGGCGACGTCAGCGGGACCGCGGCGGCGCTCCCGTCGGGGGTCAAGCTCCCGCCGGTCACGAAGTCCGTCGGTTCGCTGGCTGCGCCGGCCACGCAGGCCACGACCGGTGCCTCCGGCGGCTGATCTGCAGGTCCCCGCGGCGCCGGCCTTGGAATCCCCCTCCGGGCCGGCGCCGTTACTCGTCCGGCGAGAAGGCCGGGCGATGGCCTCCCCGCTGCGGCTGTCCGTTGCCGTGAGCGACGTTGCCCGCGGCCTCGACAGGCGGGTCGATGCGGCGTGGGCCGACGTCCGGGCGACGTTCGCACAGGCAGAAGCCGCCATGTCCCGGTTCCGCGACGACAGCGAGCTCACGCGACTCAATCGGCGGGCACCGGTCCGGGCGCCGGTCTCGCGCGACCTCGGGCGGGCGCTCGCCGCGGCGGACCGGGCCCACCGGACCACCGGTGGGCGATTCGATCCCCGAATCGTCGAGGCCCTCGAGCGCATCGGCTACGCCGGGGTCCGGCAGGGCGCGAGCGATCGTCGGGCGGCGACGACTCCCGCGTTGGGCCGCGTCGTCGGGCTCGACGGCGGGGTGCGTGTTGTGGTGCTGGAGGTCCCCGTCGACCTCGGCGGGATCGGCAAGGGCCTCGCCCTTCGCTGGGCCGCGGACGGCCTCGAGGGTCGGCTTGCCGGGGACCGCGACGGGGCGGCCGGCTTCCTGCTCGATGCCGGGGGCGACGTCGTCGCGTCCGGGTCGCTCGGCGGCGGCGAACCCTGGCAGGTTGGGATCGAGGATCCCGCAGGTGGGCCCGAGCCGCTCGCGATCGTCGCCATCCTTGGTCGCGGGGCAATCGCGACCTCATCGATCCGGCGGCTCCGGTGGGCTCACCAGGGCCGGGACGTCCACCACCTCATCGACCCTCGGACCGGCGAGCCCGGCGGCGAGGGCCTCCTGGCGGTCACGGTCGCGGGCCCGGACCCGGCGTGGGCCGAGGTCTGGTCGAAGGCCCTCTTCCTCGACGGCTCGAGCGGGATCGCGAGCCTTGCCCGGGCCCGGGGGCTCGCGGCGTGGTGGGTGACGAGAGAAGGCCGGCTCGAGATGACGCCGGCGGCCCGCCAGCGCACGAGCTGGGTGGCGTCCGAGGCCTGAGGCTGCTGGCCGCTCGTCAGGCGCCGGGTGCCGGTGGCTGGGGCGGCCAGAGGTCGAGTTGCGGGCGGCCGTGGATGCCCTGGATGAGGGCGATCTCCCCGGCGTGGTAGGCGTCGTGGGTGATCAGCCGGAGGAGCACCGACTCCCGGGTATGGCGCTGGATCCGGCCGCCTCGCTCGCGTTCGAAGTCCTCCTCGAGCATGGCGGGGGTCCAGCGCTCGAGGCAGCCTTCGATGATCCGCCACGACGATTCGAGCGCCCAGACGAGCTCCTCGGCTGTGCGGGGCGTGTCGAGGTCGTCTTCCCAGCCCCCGCCGCTCGGATCGGGGAACGGCGTCGTCTCCGCGCCGGGCTCGCCGAAGACGTTGCACAGCCAGTAGACGCGCGCCCCGGCGACGTGGGCGGCGATGGCCCAGACGGGCATGTAGTCGTGGGCCGGCCCGAGGGCGAGCGCGTCGGCAGGCAGGTCGCGAATGCCGTCGACGAGCCGTCCGGCGTAGCGGCGCCAATCGGCGTAGAAGGGGGCGATCGATGCCGGCGATGTCGTCATGGAGCCCGGCCTAGCGGAGCCGCACCGCCCCGGCCAGGCCCAGGCTCAGGCCGATGACCGCGGCGCCGATGCCGAGCGGGCTGATCGACGCGGCGATGCCGGCGAGGATGACGACGACCCCGAGCGCGAGGAAGGGCAAGACCCGGCGCCTGCTCGTTCGTCATCGTCACGACCCCGTGATGAACTCGCCGCCGTCGACGCTGATGATGTCGCCGCTGATGAAGTCCGTGCCCGGGCCCGAGAGGGCGACGATCGCGTTGGCGACGTCCTGGGGCGTCGTCATCCGGCCGGTCGGGTTGCGCTTCATCGTGATGTCGATCATCTGCTGGCTCTCGGGAATCTTGAGGAGGGCCGGGGTCACGGTCACGCCCGCCCGAATCGCGTTGACCGTGGCGCCGGTCCCCTTTCGGGCCAGCTCCATCGCCAGCTGACGGACGTGGCTCTCGAGGGCAGCCTTGGCCGACGACACGACGCCGTAGGACGGCACGACCCGGGACGAACCCTCCGAGGTCATCGCGAAGATCCGCGAGCCCTTGCCGATCAGCCCGCGTCGATGGAGGTCCTGGACCCAGTAGACGAGGCTGTTGGCCATGACGTCCTGGGTCATCTCCATCTTCTTGCGATCGACCGCCTCCTTGGGATCGTCGGCGATGAACGGGACGAGGCTGCCGAACGCCAGCGAGTGCATGACGACGTGAACGTAGGGATCCCGTCCGGTGGCTCGCGCGGCCGCGAACCGCTCCTCGAGCTGGTCGAGGGCCGAGGCGCGTTTCTCGTCGTCGGCCGCGTTCATGTTGATGTAGAGGACCTCCCGGCCGAGCCCGGCCAGGTCCCCCTTCAGCCCCTCGACGTGCTGGAGGGCGGCCCGGAAGTCGAGATGGATGCCGCAGATGTTGTCGCCGGCCGCGGCCAGCGCTCGGGCTGTGGCCTCGCCCATGCCGGACGAAGCGCCGAGGATGAGCGCCCAGCGCTCGCGGGTGTCGGTCATCGGGCTTGCGTCTCCTGGGTAGGTCGATGCGGCGGGGTCGATCCGGCGGGTCGGTCTGGCGAGTCGGTCTGGCGAGTCGGTCTGGCGAGTCTAGCGCCGCCCATCACCTCGGCGCGTCCTGCCCGCGCAGCCACGTCTCTCGTCGCTGGCGACCGCCGGTCGCGACGAATGCATGCGCTCCATTTCTGTCCCGAGCGTGACCATCGCGGTGATCGCCCGCCCGCGGCCAAGGCGAGTTGCATGCACCAGTGCCTTGTGGACGGCGGCATGAATCACGCGACTGCCGAGGAGCCGAACGACCCGCGGTCGCGGCCCGGCGTCATGCCCGCGATCGTTGTGGGCGGCCGTTGAGGTCCGGCCAGTCATGGAGCGACTGCGCGGGCGACTTGCGACGGACTAGGCTAGGACATCGGATTTGGACGGAGGACGGGGCACCGTGCGGCCACCGCGCTACTACGGCATCGCGCTCGTGACCTGGCTCGTTCTCGGCGGGCTCGGGGCGATCGTCATCGCTTCGACGCTGCCGCCCGACTCGACGGCCCAGCGCCTGGCGATGGCCGCGATCGTCCTCGTCACCGGATTCATCTCGGACCGGATCGCGAAGGCGCTGACGACACCGCCGCCCGGCCGGCCGAAGCCGTGACCGCCGCCGAGCCGTCGGGCTTCCGGCTCCTCGGCGAACGGCTCGTCCTGCGGCCCGTCGCGCTGCCCGATCGACCCGCGATCGCCGCCATCCTGACCGAGCCCGGGGTCGCCCGCTGGTGGGTCCACGAGGATCTCGGCGCCGCGATCGACGGCGTCTTCGATGATGAGCCCGAGGTCCGCCTGGCAATCGAGGTCGACGGCGAGGTCGCCGGGATGATCCAGTTCAGCGAGGAGACGACGCCCGACTACCGGCACGCCGGAATCGACCTCTTCGTCGGGGAGCGTTGGCAGGGCCGGGGCATCGGTCCCGCGGCCATCCGGCTCGTGGCCCGCCACCTGTTCGACGTCCGGGGTCACCACAGGCTCACGATCGACCCGGCAACCGCCAACGAACGAGCCATCCGGGCCTACGAGAAGGTCGGCTTCCGGCGCGTCGGCGTCATGCGCCAGTACGAGCGCGCCATCGACGGCACCTGGCACGACGGCCTGCTCATGGACATGCTGCGGGGTGAGCTGGTCGACGCGGCGGAGCGCTAGGCGACCGCCGCAGCGCTCCCGCTCAGATGACGCCGTCGCGACGCAGCGTCTCGACGGCGTCGGCGTCGTAGCCGAGCTCGGCCAGGATCTCGGTCGACTGTTCTCCGAGGAGCGGCGGCGGGGTCCGGATCGACGCCGGCGTCAGCGCGAAGTCGAACGGGCTGCGCACCTGGTCGACCGGGCCGAGGACCGGGTGGGTCATCTCCACCCGCGCGTTGGTCGCCAGGGCCTGCGGCGTCGCGAACGCATCGAGGAGGTCGAGCAGCGGCCCGACGGGGACGTCGGCGGCGTCCAGGCGGGTCAGCCACTCGGCCGAGGTCGCCGTTGCGAGACGGGCCTCGAGGAGCGGGCGCAGCTCCGCGCGGTGCTCGACGCGGTCGCCGTTGGTGGCGAACCGCGGGTCGTCGGCCAGCTCGGGAACGCCGAGCGCGGCGCAGAACCGCGGCCACTGGCGCTCGCTGCCGACCGCGATCGCGATCGTCCCGTCCGCCGTCTCGAACGTTTCGTAGGGGACGATGTTGGGATGGGCATTCCCACGCCGGCCCGGCGATCGGCCGGTCACGAAGGCGTTCTGGGCCTGGTTGACGAGGACGGCCAGGGTCGAGTGCAGGAGCGAGACATCGACCCGCTGGCCGCCGGCAACCGCTCGGCCGCCGGCAACCGCCTGGCCGTCGGCGTTCGCCTGCCCGCCCGCCCCCGCCCGCCCGGCGTCGCGCCCGCGGGCCAGCAGGCCGGCCAGGACGGAGACGGTCCCGAACAGCCCCGCGACGACGTCGCTGATCGCGACGCCCACCTTGGTCGGCGGGCCGTCCGCCTCGCCGGTGATCGACATCAGGCCGCCGGTCGCCTGGATGACGAAGTCGTAGCCCGGCTTCGACGCGTCCGGCCCGCCGATCCCGTAGCCGCCAATGGCGAGATGGACGAGGTCGGGGTTGAGCCCGGCGAGGGCGCCGTCGGGGAAGCCGAGACGAGCGAGCCCGCCGGGCCGGTAGTTCTCGACCAGGACGTCGCCACGAACGAGGAGCCGGCGCAGGACCTCGCGCCCGGCCCCGGTCCGGAGGTCGAGCCGCAGGCTCCGCTTGTTCCGGTTGACGGCGAGGTAGTAGGCGGCGGTCCGCGTCCCGGAGGCCTCGTCACCGACCCAGGGCGGGCCCCAGCCGCGGGTCGCGTCACCCTCGGGCGGCTCGACCTTGACGACGTCGGCCCCGAGGTCGGCAAGGACCATCGTGCAGTACGGCCCGGCCAGGACCGTCGAGCAATCGACGACGCGGGTGCCGTCGAGGGGACCGCGGGGCGCGGGCGCTGTCGACGAGCCGGTCACGCTCGAGATGGTACGGCCAGGGGCAGGTGCCGCGGACCGTCGACCCGGATGATCCGTGCCGGGACCGTCGACCCGGGTGATCCGCGCTACGATCCGACGATGACCGCTGCCCGCCCCCTGACCCTCATGACCGTCCACGCCCACCCCGACGACGAGACGATCGGCACGGGCGGGCTCATGGCCAAGGCCGTCAAGGACGGCCGGCGGGTCGTCCTCGTCACCTGCACCCGGGGCGAGCTCGGCGAGATCGTCGTCCCGGAGATGGACACGCCCGACAACCACCGCCGGCTCGGCGAGACTTCGGGCCGCCGAGCTCGAGGCGGCCATGGCCGACCTCGGCGTCACCGAGTGGGAGAACCTCGGCTACCGGGATTCGGACATGATGGGTCGCGTCGGCAACCTCGATCCGCGGGCATTCTGGAACGCGAACCTGGACGAGGCGGCCGGGCGCCTCGCGTGGCTCGTGCGGCGGGACCGGCCGGACGTCATGACGACCTACAACGACTTCGGCGGCTACGGCCACCCCGACCATATCCGGACCCACGACGTCGCCGTCCGGGCCTTCGCCCGGGCGGGCGACCCCGCCTGGTACCCGGAGCAGCTTGCCCCCGAGCACGGCGGGACCGGTCCGGCCGAGGCCGACGGCGGGCTGGCGCCGTGGGCGCCGAAGAAGCTCTACGAGCAGGCGATCCCGGCCTCGGTCCGGAACGCCATGCGCGACCGGATGGAGGCGGCCGGCGAGAAGAGCTTCTGGTCCGAGCCGGAAGGCGCGACACCGGAGGAGCTCGAGGCCTGGCGTGAGCGGGCGGCCAGGATGCTCGTGCCCGACGAGCTCGTCACCACCTGGATCGACGTCGGCGATGTCCTCGACCGGAAGTGGGCGGCGATCGGCCGGCACGTCACTCAGATGAGCCCCAGCAACGGCTTCCTTCGCTTCGGGCTCGACGCCTGGCGCGATTTCTGGTCGAAGGAGGCCTACATCCTGCGCGAGTCCGCGGTCGAGACAGCGAAGCCCGAATCGGACGTCTTCGCCGGCCTGGACCAGGGGTAGGTCACAAAGACGGCGCTGACGGATCTCGCGACGTCGCCCGCGAGGCCGATTCCCGCTTGCGCGACGAGCTCAGTCGTTCTCGAACGCTCGGCCCGGCCGGTTGCGGACGGCGCGCGAGTCAAGCTCCGCTGACGGCGGCGGCGCGCCTCGGCCGAGGTCACCCGAGCGCGTCGCGCCATGCATGGAAGCATCGTAGCCCCCGCCTGGCTCGGGGCGCTGTCACCAGTCGAGGATGCCCTTCGAGGCGGCCCAGACCTGGCCCATGACGACGACGCCGCTGCCGGCGGGGTCCATGAAGTTCGGCTGGGCCTTGTCGAGGATGAGGTGGGGTCGCATCCGGACCTGGACGAGGCGGGCGCCGTCGAACGTCATCTCGAGGGTGATCCCCTCCATCGTCGGCTCGGACCAGGACTGGTCGAAGACGAAGTTGCCGAGGGCGTACCAGATCGGCTTGCCCTTGTAGACCTCGATCCCGGCGGCCCAGTGGGCGTGGTTGCCGATGACCATGTCCGCCCCGGCATCGATGGCGGCCTGGGCGAGCTTCCGCTGGCCGGCGAAGGGGGTGGGGTCGTACTCCGTGCCCCAGTGGGGGAAGACGATGACGAGGGCGGCCCCCGCGGCCCGGGCCGCGGCCACGTCCTCCCGGACGTTGTCCGCCGTCATTGGCGCGGTGCCGGCGCGGTCGGGTCCCGCGAAGTAACCGCCGGCGATCGTGTCGTAGCTCAGGATCGCGACCGTGACGCCCCCCTCCTCGAATAGAGCCGGTGTCCTGGCCGCGGCCAGGTTGGCCCCGGCCCCGCTGTGACCGATCGACCAGTCGTCGAGGTTCCGCATCGTGTCGAGAATCCCCCGGGCGCCGGCATCGCGCATGTGGTTGTTGCCGAGCGAGACGTAGTCGATGCCGGCGTCGGCGAGGCCCTTGATGGACGCCGGATCGGCGCTGAAGACCGTCCCCGAGGCGTGAAACTTGAACGAATCCGGGGCGGGGTTCTCGAAGTTCGCGATCGCCAGGTCGGCGCCGCTCAGGAGGTCCCGGACGGCACCCTCACCCCCGGTTCGCTGCGTCCGCGGCAGGTCCCAGCCGAAGACCGAGCAGTCCTTGCAGCGCGAGGTGATCTTCACCGTCCCGCCGTCGAAGGGGAAGTCGACGCCCCGCTTCGAGGATCGGATCGCCACCGAGACGCCGCGGTCGAGGAGGATGTCGCCGCCGGCGACGAGAGTCCAGGCGGCGGCCGGGTCGTAGCCGCCGGGAGCAGAGGGCGGCTCGCGGCCCGGGCCGATCCGGAATGACGCCTGGAGCGGCCAGTCCGCGGCGGTCGCGACGCGGTCCTCGCCGAAGAGCGAGCTGCCCTCCCAGCCGAGGGCCCGGACGCTCGGGTCGACGTCCTCGACCATCAGGAAGCCGAGCCGTTTGCGGCTGGCCGCGAGGTCGGATCGGAGGGTCGCGACGTCAGGCGCGACGACGAACCGGGCCGGATCGGTTGGGTATGGGAGGCCGAGCGCCGCCAGCACCACGAGCTGGTCGGCGGCGATGAGCTCGACCGCGTCGTAGCGCTTCGAGGTCCCGGCGAGCACGGCCACGACCTCCTCGCCCGAGGTCTCCGTCCATGGAGCCCGGAAGTCCGTCACGGGGACGACCGGCCGGCGGACGACGGTGGCCGTCGGCGCGGGCGTTGGCGCGGGCGTTGGCGCCGGCGTCGGCCTGGGCGTCGGGGACGGCGTCGGGGCCACGGCCGCGACCGTCGGCGTGGGTCCCGGAGAGCCGCGCGGCGTCGGCGTCGGCGTGGTCGCCGGGTCGCACGCCGCCAGCGTCTGGCCCGCGACCACGAGCGCGACGAGCGCGAGCCGCCGCCGGCCTCGAGCTGGGGTCACGGGATCGCGCGACACGGTGGCAGGGTACCCCGGACGAGGGGACGCCCCGTTCGGGCGGGCGAACGGGGCGTCGGGTGGATTCGCATGATGGCGGACCCGACCGGATTCGAACCGGCGATCTCCAGCGTGACAGGCTGGCATGTTGGGCCGCTACACCACGGGTCCGGGCGGCGAGGTCGGAGGATAGCATGAACGGCTGGGCGCCCACGCCGGCGGGCCTGCCGCGACCCGGGGCGGGACATGCGGCCGGGCCGTCGGATCGCGGATGACGCGGTATCCTCCGGGGCGCCGATGGACTTGATCGACCTGCGGTCCGACACCGTCACGAAGCCGACCGACGAGATGCGCCGGGCGATGGCCGCAGCCGAGGTCGGCGACGACGTCCTCGGCGACGATCCGACCGTCATCGCCCTCGAGGAGCGGGCCGCCGAGCTGCTGGGCAAGGAGGCGGGGCTGTTCGTCGCCTCCGGGACGATGGGCAATCTCGTCGCCCAGCTCGCCCACCTCGGCCGCGGCCAGGAGACGATCGCCGGCCGGCAGCACCACGTGGTCCTGGATGAGGCGGCCGGCCACGCGGTCATCGCCGGCACGTCGATCCGGTCGTTGGCGGAGAAGCCGGACGGGACGATCGACCTCGACGATATCCGCGCCGCCTTCCGCGACCCGGGCGATCCCCATGAGCCGATCACCGGCCTGGTGACGCTCGAGAATACGCACGCCCACTCGATGGGCCAGCCCCTCTCGCCGGCCTACACGGCCGCCGTCGCCGACGTCGCCCACGAGCGGAGCGTGCCGCTCCACGTCGACGGCGCCCGATTCTGGAACGCGGTGATCGCCCTCGGGGTCCGCCCCACGGAGCTCGCCGGCCCGGCCGATACCGTGACCTTCTGCCTGTCGAAGGGCCTTGGCTGCCCCATCGGGAGCGTCCTCGTCGGACCGCGCGACGTCATCTGGCGAGCGCGCCGAGGGCGGAAGCTCGTGGGCGGGGGGATGCGCCAGGCGGGCATCATCGCCGCCGCCGGGCTCGTTGCCCTCCGCGACGGTGATGCGGGCATGATTGAGCGCCTGGCCGAGGACCATGCCAACGCCCGGCGTCTCGCCGAGGCGCTGGCGACGATGCCTGGGATCATCTCGGCCGGCGACATCGCCCAGCCCGGCGACGGGCCGCTCGATCCCGCCCGCGTCCGGACGAACTTCGTCCTCTTCCGGGTGGAGCGGGACCGAAGGGTGTTCCTCGACGCGGTCAGGGCCGAGGGTGCCCTCCTGGAGTGGTACCCGCACGACCAGGTTCGCGCGGCGACCCACGTCGGTATCGGGCCCGCGGAGATCGATCGGACGATCGAAGCCGTCCGGACGGCTCTGCGATCGACGAGCCCGGCAGCGTCCGCGGTCGCCGCGTCCGCGTGACCGAGTCGCGAACCCTGGGGGGGCTCCTGCGAAGCGGCTCGCTTCCGATCAGCTTCCATCGCCGGCTCCTTGCCCAGGGTCGCCCCGCGGTGCACGGGGCGAACGGGATCGACCCGGCCGCGGCCCGGTCCTGACGGCGGCGTGCAGGTCATTCCGGCCATCGACCTGGAGGGCGGGCGCTCGCGGGTCGTCTTCTGGCCGGGCGTCGCCGCGGGCGTGGGTGCGCCGACGGACCGGCCGGACCGGATCGCGGAGCACTTCGTCAGCCTCGGCGCGCCACTCATCCACCTCGTCGACTTCGACGGCGCGCGTGCCGGGGTCCCGACGAACCTCGAGGTCGTCGGGGCGATCGCCGCCCGGGTCGCCACCCCCCTTCAGCTCGCGGGCGGCATCGACTCGGCCGACGCGATCCGGCTCGCTTTCGCGGCCGGTGCGACCCGGGTGCTCGTGGGCCTGGCCGTGGCCGACGATCCCGAGGCCCTGCGGGCCTGCCTCGCGGTCGCCGGGGACTGGCTCGCCGTCGGTCTCGACGGCCGCGAGGACAGGCTGGCCTCCTTCCCCTGGCGACGGCCGCGGCCGTCGCCCACCGTCCGTGGGCTCGTCGACGAGCTCGTCGGCGCCGGCGTGGGGCGCTTCGTCCTGACCCACGGCGGTGGCGACGCCGAGGTGGCGGCACTCACCGACCTGGTCCGCGACCTGGACGTCGAGCTCGTGGTCGCCGGCGGGACTCGCGATCTCGACGGGATCCGGCGCCTGCGCGACGCCGGCGTCGCGGGCATCATCCTCGGTGAGGCGCTCCTGTCCGGGGCGATCGACTACGCCGCCGCCCTGGAGGCCGCCGCATGATCCGACGCCGCTTGGCCCGAGGCCGCTGGCCCCAACGCTTCGCGACCGCCACCCTCGTCCTGATCGGGGCTGCGGCGATCGTCGGTCTCGCCGGCTGCTCCGCGGGTTCCAGTCCACTGCCGACCATCGCCTCAGCGACGCCGACGCCGCTCGTGACGCCGGACGCACGCGGCTGCCCGACGATCGCGCCCGACCCGATGCCGGCCGGCGGGACCCGGTCGGTGACGATCGAAACCGAGCTCGGGGTGATCACGATCAAGGTCGAGGCCGATCTCGGGCCCCTCGCCGCTGCGAACTTCGTGGCCCTTGTCGGCTGCACCTTCTACGACGGCGTCGTGTTCCACCGAGTCGTCCCGGGCTTCGTCATCCAGGGCGGCGACCCGACCGGCACCGGCCGCGGCGGGCCCGGCTACGTCTTCTCGAACGACCCCGTGACCGTGCCATACACCCGCGGCGTTGTCGCGATGGCGAATGCCGGCCGGGACACGAACGGCTCGCAGTTCTTTATCGTCCTCGCCGACAGCGGGCTCTCTCCGGACTACTCGGTCTTCGGCCGGGTCACCGCAGGAATGGAGACCGCCGACGCGATCGCGGCGGCGGCCGACGCGGAGAACCCATCGCACCCGGTCGTCATGAAGCAGGTGACCGTCTCGATCCCCTGAGGCGCACGAGCGCCGACCAGTCACGCAGGAGGAACCATGACCAGCGCCACGATCGCGACCGACCTCGGCGACATCGAGGTCACCCTCTACTCGACCGATGCCCCGAAGGCGGCCGGCAACTTCGTCGACCTGGCCCGCAAGGGCTTCTACGACGATGTCGTCTTTCATCGCGTCATTCCCGGCTTCGTGGCCCAGGCCGGTGACGGCCAGTTCGGCAAGAAGGCGACCCTCGACAAGGGTCGGGTCGGGACGGGCGGGCCGGGCTACAAGTTCGAGGACGAGCCGATCAAGGGCGACTACGCGCGGGGCGTCCTGGCGATGGCGAACGCCGGCCCGAACACCAACGGCAGCCAGTTCTTCATCTGCCACCAGGATCTGACCGGCCGGCTGCCGAAGAACTACACGATCTTCGGGCTGGTCACGAAGGGCATGGACGTCGTCGATCAGATCGTGGCGGCGCCCCGAAACGCACGCGACCTGCCCGACAGCCCGGTGGCGATGACCTCGGTGACGATCCACGACGACTGACCGCGCAACCGACCGTTACCGCCGGCGCGAGATTCGTTAAGGAATTTACACATCCGGCGCGTCGAAAAGTCTTGGATTCGAGCGTCCGTTCGGATAGACTCGCTCGTGCACTGCGTTCGCGCAAGGCCGCTGCCCCAGCGGCAAGGTCATGGGTAGGTAGGGTCAGGGTAGTCGGTGCAGCCGACGTGATAGATGCCTTTGACGCGTGGGGAGCATCCGCTTCGGCGGAATGTTCACCGGGACAGCAACGGAGCGGCTCCTTCGGGAGCCGCTCCGACGTTTCTCGGGGGCTTGGACCATTTGAACTGCGGCGCTGGCCGGCACGAGTCGCGCCTGGCCCTCGTGGCCTGAAGGCTCTCGCGCAGCGTCCAGTGCCGAGCTTGAACGCCAAAGATCGAACATTTGTGCTATGCTGTGGGCTCGCCGCGACTCGCGACGATGCTCCGTGTGGTCACCACTCTTCTCGAACAGACCGTGCGACCTGCTGTTCCCTGTTCGGGAAGCCTGGAGGGTCAACTGTGACCACTGGAACCATCAAGAAGATCGTCGCCGATCGCGGCTTCGGCTTCATCGCCGGCGAGGACACCAAGGAATACTTCTTCCATCGCGGTGGCCTCGATACCTCGCTCGACTTCGACCGCCTCACCGGCGGCGAGAAGGTCGAGTTCGAGATCGAGACGAACGCAAAGGGCCCGCGGGCCACTCGCGTCCGCTCAGCCTGACCCGGCGGCCGGCCCGTCCGATGGGCGGGCCGGTCCAGAACGTCGACGCAGCTGCCTGGCCCGGTTCGGGTTTGGTCGCGCCTCCATTGCTGGGCCGACACCGCTGTCGCCGATCGAGACCGACCTCTGTCGCGGGGCCAGCGAGAGGAGCATCACCATCGTCCGCACCGCATTCGTAGCCACCTATCCGCCCCGCCGGTGCGGGATCGCGACGTTCACCCACGACCTGGCCGGGGTGACCGGCAGCCGGGAGATCGTCGCCCTCCACCCGCCCGAGCAGGCGACCCCCTATCCGATCGAAGTCCATCACCGAATTCGACGCGACGTGAAGGACGACTACACGCCCGTGGCGCGGGCGCTCGAGCGTTGTGTTGACGTTGTCTCGGTCCAGCATGAGTTCGGGATCTGGGGCGGCGAAGACGGCAGCCACGTCATCGACTTCGTCCGGGCCCTTCGCGTGCCCTCCATCGCGACACTCCACACCATCCTGAGGGCCCCGACGGCCGGCCAGCGCGCCGTCCTGACGTCCCTCGTCGCCCACACTGACGCGACCGTCGTGATGTCGCGATCCGCCGCCACCACCCTGACGACGGTCTACGGCGTCGACACGAGGCGAGTCGAGATCATCCCGCATGGCGTCCCGGATCTGCCCCTCGTCGACCCCGAGCACGTCAAGCCGTCGCTGGGCGTCGAGGGACGAAAGGTCATCCTGAGCTTTGGGCTGTTGGGGCCCGGCAAGGGCCTCGAGCTCGCGATCGACGCCCTCCCCGACGTCGTGGCCGCAGACCCATCGGTCCTCTACGTTGTCGTCGGCGCCACGCATCCGGACCTAATCCGCCGCGAGGGCGAGACGTATCGAAACGGGCTCGTCGAGCGCGTGCGCCGGCAGGGGATGAAGGGCCACGTGATGTTCGTCGACCGCTTCGTCGGGCGAGTCGAGCTCACCCGCTGGCTCGAGGCCGCCGACGTGTTCGTGACTCCCTATCCGAACCTCGACCAGATCGTCTCCGGAACGCTCTCGTATGCGATGGGTGCCGGTCGCGCGATCGTCTCGACACCGTATACCTACGCCGCAGAGATGCTTGCCGACGGGCGCGGGGTCCTCGTCCAACCCGGATCACCGGCCGCCCTGTCGGCGGCGCTGAATAGGGTCCTCGGTGACGCCGACCTGCGAGCGGCGATCGGGCGGAGCGCCTATGAGCACAGCCGGGGCATGGTCTGGTCGGCCGTAGGGGAGCAGTACGGCCGACTCTTCGCCGACGCCGTCGGTGTCTCCCACCAGGCGATGCCGATCCGGCCGGCGGCAATGGTCAGTGCCTGAGCCGAGTCCGCTCAGCCCGCCCAGCCGATTGCATCTGGGTGAGCTCACTGGTGAGCTCGGCGTCTTTCAGCACGCCGTCGGGTCCCGACCGGACCCCGGCCACGGGTACTGCACGGACGATGTCGCCCGGGCGCTCCAGGTCGACCTCCTGCACGCCCGCGTGTTGGGCTGGCCGGCGGTCGAGGAGAGCGCATGGCGGAACCTCGACTTCCTGGCCACGGCGTTCGACGAGGAGACCGGTCGATTCCGGAACTTCCGAGCCGTTGACGGGACGTGGGCGGCCGGGCCGGGCTCGGAGGACTCGCAGGGACGGGCCCTGCACGCGCTCGGCGACGTCGTCGCCACGGGGGCAGATGGCCCGCTGGCGGCGGCGGCCACCGCGCTCTTCGATCGGGCGCTCCCGGCGGCCCGCGATCTGACCGCGCTGCGGGCGACCTCGTCCGTCGTGCTTGGCTGCGCAGCCCGGACGTCGACTGCTGAGAATCGGCCAACCGCCCTCGAGCTCGAGCGGCTGGCGGCCCGCCTCCACGCTCGGTTCGATCCCGTGCTCGCCGATCCGTGGCCGTGGCCCGAGGCCGTCCTCACCTACGAGACCGCCCTTCCGCCACGCGCACTGATCATCGCCGGGCATGCCACCGGGTCTGAGGAGCTCACCGAGGCCGGCCTGCGGGTCCTTGACTTCCTGGTTGAAGGCCAGACCGCGATCGATGGCCGCTATTCTCCGATCGGCAATGGCTGGTGGGCTCGCGGCGGCGTGAAGTCGGCGTTCGACCAGCAACCGATCGAGGCCGCGGCAATGATCCTGGCCGCAGAATCGGCCTACGCGGCAACCGGCGACGACCGCTATCGTGGAGCGATGGAGCGTGCCTACGCCTGGTTTCTCGGCGGGAATGTCCTTGGCAGGGTCGTCGCCGACCCCGTGCGCGGTGCCTGCGGCGACGGGCTGACGCCTGACGGCGTCAACACGAACGAGGGCGCTGAGTCGACGTTGATGTGGCTGATCGCAGCCGAACGCATCCGCGTCCTGCGGGGCGGCGTATCCGAGGCACCCCGGCAGGTGCTCGCCGCGGGCACGGCGGCGCGATGACCCGTCCGCCGGAGCTCTTCAGCCGGTCGGATGCCAACCCGATCCTGACCGCAGGCGACGTGCCCTACCCGGCCAACTCCGTCTTCAACGCAGGCGCGGCTCGCGTCGGGGATGAGACGGTCCTCCTGCTCCGTGTGGAAGATCTCCGGGGCATCTCCCAGCTCCACGTGGCGAGAAGCGGCAACGGCGTCACGGACTGGCGCTTTGATCCGGAGCCGCTCCTCCGATCCGATGAATCCGGCGGCGACGACGAGGCCTGGGGCTGCGAGGATCCGCGGTTGACCTGGCTCCCGGAGCGCGAGGAGTGGGTCATTGCCTACACCGCGTATGGCCCTGCCGGTGCGCGCGTGGCACTGGCGATGACGCGTGACTTCCGGGCCGTCCACCGCCTCGGGCCGGTGACGTCACCGTGGGACAAGGATGCGGCGCTCTTTCCGCGGCGGATCGGTGGCCGCTGGGCGATGATCCACCGTCCCTCGCCGGCCGAGAGTCGGGCCCACATGTGGCTGTCCTACTCGCCGGACCTCCGGCATTGGGGCGACCAGAAGCTCCTCATCGAGGCCCGGGACGGTGGCTGGTGGGACGCCGGAAAGATCGGCCTGGGCCCGCCGCCACTCGAGACGGCCGAGGGCTGGCTCGTGATGTACCACGGCGTCCATGCGACGGCCGATGGTCCGATCTATCGCGTCGGCCTCGCCCTCCTCGATTCGGAAGATCCGGCGACGGTCCGCCACCGGACCGATGAGTGGGTGTTCGGGCCGTCGGCAGCCTATGAACACAGCGGCGACGTCGGCCGGGTCGTGTTTCCGTGCGGCTGGACGCTCGACGAGACGGCCGATCAGCTCCGGCTCTACTACGGGGCCGCCGATACCGTGATCGGTCTTGCCACTGCCCGCTTCAGCGACGTCCTGGCGCTCGTCCGCTCGGCACCCGTGCCCGGTCGTCGCGGCAAGGGGCACTCGGTTCAAGCCTGACCACAGGGGAGGGTAGGATCGCAATGGCGACGTGGGACGCACGCGAGTGGCTGGCCGGTCTCATCGGCTGCCGGCGCGACGAGTTGGCCGTACGGAGCATCGATCGGTACGGCCCCACCGAGACCCAGGTGCGCTACGAGCGAGGCAATGAAGCGGTGGCCCGTGTCGTCGTGACCGGGCCAACGTCATCGATGGGCGTGCGGGCTGGCGAGGGCACCTGGGCCGTCTCGGTTCGGATCGGCTCCGGTTCGGGTGACGTCCACGAGATCGCCGTCCCCGAGGCGGACGAGATCATCTACTAGCCCGGATCAAACGGGCTCGAGGGAGAGCGCCTCGCTCACCGGTCTCCAGCGTCGGGCCGGAGCGGTCTACCCGGCGGTGAGAGCCCCATCCGCCGCCCACGCTTGACCGTGGTCGGAGGCAATGCGCCGAAGCGCATCGAGACGGCTGCGAGCGTCCAGGGCGGTGGCGACGGCCTTCGAGGCGACAACGACGCCCACCTTCTGGTCTGCCGCGATCAGGGCTTCGAGCCGCTCGAGCACCTCGCTGAGGCGATCCCAGGCGGCCCGAAAGCCCTCTCGATCGACCTGGAGCGGGAACTCGAGACCACGCGGAAACGCGCTGTTGGCTCGATCGACGACGGCGACGCTCTCCGCGAGCTTCTCGGTCAGCGGTGGGTCGAAGCGGGCATCGCCCTCACCCCGAGCGCCACCGGTCAGGGCGAGGCTGAGGAGCGCCCGCGACCGGCCCGGTGCGACGCGGCGAGCGACCATGCCGACGATGCCCATCACCATCGCCACACCGGCCAACAGGACGGCGAAGAGCGGGACGGCCGTCAGTCCGGAGATGGCGCCCGTGGTGCGATCAGTCAAGGCCGCGAGGGCGACCGGCGGAAGGACCACCAACGCGACCACGAAGAGGCGGCCATGCTCGGGAAACGCGGTTCGCCCGTAATGGACGCGCACCAGGCGGAGGACGGCGACCGCACCCATTGTCCCGATGGCGAGGATGATCAACTGCTGGAACGGCATCGGGCGCAACCTTTCGCGCGAGCAGGATCCGGGCGACCCCGCTTTCGTCCGGCGGGCTGAGAGAACCCGACGCCGGCCGACACCCCGGTCACTGTCGCAGTTGCAGTGAACCACTCGGCGATGCTATTGTCAACTGTAGTGTATTATTCCCACTGTAGGTAAGCAGCCCATGGAGCCGTCGTTCGGAACCGTGCTCAGGCAGGCGCGCGAGGTGCGTGGCCTGTCGGCAATCGAGGCGGCGCAAGCGGCCGGGATCTCGTCGGCCTACCTGAGCAAGCTCGAGAACGACGCGGTCAAGGGCCCCTCGCCGCATGTCCTCCACCAGCTGAGTGAGGCCATGCGGCTGCCCTATGCGGAGCTCATGCGCCTGAACGGCTACCGGGTGCCCGGGAGCTCAGGAGTCGCGTCGGAGGGCACGATCAGCGCGGCGCTCTTCGCGGACCTCACCGATGACGAGCGAGAGGAGCTGCTCGAGTACCTCGCCTGGTATCGCGCCCGGCGCCGAAACGGGCGACGAGCAAGGGACAGCCGCTGAACGCAAGTCCGAGCGGCGAACGGATCACTTGCCGGTAGCGGTAGCTCCCTTGGCACTGGCCTTCGTCGTCGTGGCCCCGGTGCCGGCCTTCGCCGTCGCGGCCGTGGTGCCGGCCTTCGCCGTCGCGGCCTTGCTGCCGGCCGTCTTGCCCGCGGCCTGGCGGCGGATGACGAGCATCGTCTTGCCCTCCTCGGCGCGGGCATCGATGATCGCCTGATCCAGCGTGTCGGCGATCTCCGTGGCGATATAGACCTTGATCTCCTCGGCTTCGACGACCCGGTCGCTCTTGGTCCGCTCCGTCGTGAAGGTGAGGCCGACGCGGCCATTCCGGCGGACAAATCGCGCGCCGGCCTTCTTGTCGACGCCGCGCTCGCGACGGACCTTGATGAGATGGCGCGTCGCCTTGGGTGTCAGCTGCAGCATTGCTTCCTCCTCCGACCGATGTGGCTTCGGCGGCGCGCGAAGAGCCCGATCCGTTTCCGATGCCTGGGATGGGAACGAGCACAATAATAGCCTACTGGCTAGTATTTTGCACATTCGAGAAGCGGCGCCCCGGCGCTAGACTGCTCGTTCCGTGGCCGAGGCCATCGTTGTGGAGGCGACCGTGGTGAGCGATCCGGAGCTGGCCGATGCCCTCGAGCGACTCGTCGTCGCCGGCGTGGCGCTGACGTCCGTGGCCATCTCTGGCGCACGTCCCGGCTTCGAGCTGACGTTCCCACAGTGGCGCGTCCTCGTCGTCCTCGGCGAGGCAACCGATGGGGCGAGGATGGGCACGGTCGCGCATCGCGTCGGCGTCACGCTGCCGGCGACGAGCCGCCAGCTCCGACGCCTCGAGCGCCGCGGGCTCGTCAGCGTGGGGCGCGACGAGCTGGATCGGCGGGCAGCAGTGGCCCGCCTGACGCCCGAGGGGGCAGCGGTCCGCGACGCAATCGTGGCCTACCGCCGGGAACGGCTCGCGGCGGTCAGCGCCCTGTTCCTGGCGGACGAGGCCTTCGGCCCCGCGCTCGGTCGCCTCGCCGATGCCGTTGCCGGGGTCGGCTGAGGCGGGTCCGGCCCCGTTGGCCGGGCCGGGCGGCGGATCCCGTCAGTCGGCCGACCAGTGGCGGATGCCGTCGAGCACGCCGGCGGCGTAGGGCTGGGAGGCAAGGTAGGCTCGCGAGCCGACCGCCGCCTTCAGCTCGGGCAGGGCATTCGCGACCAGGGTGCCGCGGAACCCGCAGCAGAAGAGATCGATGTCGTTGCCGGAATCGCCGAAGACCATGACCCGCTCGACCGGAACTCCCCAGGCATCGACCGTGAACCGGGCCGCGTTGCCCTTGCCGGCGCCGGCCGGCAGGACGTCGAGGTAGCGGTCGGCGGAGTAGACCAAGCGGGCATCGAGACCGGCCGCGCGGAGCGCGGCCTGGATCGCCGCCAGGTCGGCGGGGGCGAGGCCCTCGACGTCGAAGCTCGTCTTCAGCCGGGTCTGGTTCGTCTCTGGCTGGGGCACGAGACGGGGAAGCCCCGCGAGGGCAGCACGGACCGCGCCGGCGTCCCAGTCGCCGAACTGCTCGAGCCAGCCGGGCAGCCGGCGGCCCTCCCGGTCGTGGATCTCCGTGCCAACCGCGGAGATGACCGCGTCCGGCTCGGGCAGCGCCGACGTCGCGATGAGGTGAGCCAGCGAGGGGCGATGGCGCCCGGTGGCGTAGATGAGCCGGTACCGATCCCGATGGCCGGCGTGCCAGGCGGCGAACAGCTCGAGCGCCGCGTCGTCCCCGACGAGCGTGCCGTCGATGTCGGCTACGACGACGTGACCGGTGCCCATCCCCGCCTGCTATGGCTCGCGTCGTCGGTCGCCGCCGACCGCGGGCCCATCACCGGCACTCCGCCCGGCGCCGAACCCGACCGCCCGAAGTCGCTCTGGAAGCCGGCGATCTGCTGTGCGATCCCGTTCCATGTGAACGACGCTCGGGCTCGCTGGGAGCCGTGGCGTGAGAGCTGGTCCGCGATCCGCGGATACAGGAGGACGGTGGTCATGGCGTGCCCGAAGGCCTCCGGGTCGAGCGGGCTGGCATAGAGCGCCTCGAGGCCCCAGGTGATCATCTCCCACAGGCCGCCCTCGGTCGTCACGACCGCGGGCGTGCCGCAGGCCATCGCTTCGACGGCCGTCATGCCGAACGGCTCGTAGCGACTGCTGAGGGCGAAGACGTCGGCCGCCCGATACATGTCGGGGAGGAGCTCGTCGGGGATGTAGTCCTGGAAGATCACCCGGTCGGCGACACCGAGCTCGGCCGCCAGGCGGCGAAGCTCCTCGAGCTGGCGAGTCTCACCGGGCGTCGGCTCGGTCGAGCCGGCCGCGAGGAGGAGGCGAGCCGCCGGAACCCGGGAGAGCACCGTCGGCAGGGAGCGCAGCAGGAGGTCGTAGCCCTTGTTCGCGGCCATCCGGCCGAGGGCCAGGATGAGCGGCCCCTCGACCCCGAGCTCGCGCTTGAGCGCCTGCCGCGTCGCCACCGAGACGGGGAAGAACTGGGTGTCGTCAAAGCCCGGCGGGACAACCGCGATCCGATCGACCGGGACGTCGTACTCGCCGTTCGAGAGGAGCTCGCGCTGCTGCGGCGTCGTCGCGATGATCCGGTCGGCGGCGCGGTAGATCGCCCGCTCGTCCCGGATCCGCCGCCGGAAGTTGTATTGGCGGTCGAGATCCTCCGGATCGCCTTCCATGTTGTCGCGCTTCCACGCGCCCATCGAGTGGGGCGTGTGGATGTGGTGGATGCCGAGGCGGCGGGCGAGGCCGTCGCCGGCCAGGCCGGCATCCCAATAGTGGGTGTCCATGAAGGCATACGAGAGGTCGTGCGAGGTGATGAAGCGCTCGGCGTTGGCGACCCACTCCGGGATCACGTCGCAGAGCCACTCCTTTCGGATCAGCTCCGAGCCGCCGGCCGGTATCCTGACGATCCTGACCCGGTCGTTGAGATGCTCGATCGCCGGCTGGCTCTCGAAGCGACGGGTCATGATGTCGACCCGATAGCCGAGCCGGGCCAGGGATTCGGACAGCTTGAGGACGTAGACCACCTGCCCCCCGGTGTCGGGCTTGCCCAGCTCGGGCTCCGCCGCGACGTAGCCGTGGGTCGAGATCATGAGGATCCGTTTGGATGAACGGCGTGGCATGAGGGTTCCCTTCCTGCACCGGCTCGTGGGCCGCATGCGAAGACGGACCGCCTGCCACTTTGGCGCCGATCGCGCCCTGGCCGGAGCGAACCCCCATGATAGCCTACTGGCAAGTATCAGCCTGCGGCGGGACCGCCGCGCCCGCGCCGGGAGGTGACGTGCACGGCGACATCCGCCCGCGGTTCCACCTCACCCCGCCCGCGAACTGGATGAACGATCCGAACGGTCTTCACTTCCAGGGTGGGCGCCTGCACGCCTTCTACCAGCACAACCCGGACGAGCCGCGCTGGGAGCACATGGCCTGGGGTCACGCCGTCACCGACGACCTCGTGACCTGGGAGCACCTGCCGGTCGCGATCGCCCCGAGCCCGGGTGGTCCAGACGCGTTCGGCTGCTGGTCGGGCTGTATCGTCGAGGACGACGACGGGCTGGCGACGATGTTCTACACGGGGGTGGTTCTCGACCCGGAGACCGAAACGCGGCGTGCCTCGATCTGCCGGGCGACGAGCACGGACGGCCTGTTGACATGGACGAAGGACCGCGCCAACCCGTGCGTCCCGGGACCGCCCGACGGCATCGCCCCGGATGCGTTCCGCGATCCGTTCGTCTGGCGAGACGGCGATGGCTGGGCAATGCTCATCGGGGCCGGTGACGCCGATGGCCTCGGAGCCGTCCTCCTCTACCGATCGACCGACCTCCGCAACTGGTCGTACGTCGGGCCGTTCCTGTCGACCGACGACGTCGCCCGGGCTGCCGGCGCCGACGGCCCGTGCTGGGAGTGCCCCCAGCTGCTCCCCCTCGACGGCCACGCCGTCCTCATCGTCTCGGTCACCGATCGGTCGCCGCGGATCCGGCCGTCACATGTCGTGGCCTTCGTCGGCCAGGTCGCCGGCGATCGCTTCGAGGTGGACGCCGTCGAGCAGCTCGGGATGGGCCCGGACTTCTACGCACCGGCCACGGTCCGCGCCCCGGATGGCCGGCACCTCGTGCTCGGCTGGATTCCCGAGGACCCGCCGCACGAGGGCTCGAGCCGGACGTGGGTCGGCTCGCTGACGTTTCCGCGGGTCGTCAGCGTCGGCGGCGACGGCCAGGTGACCCTGGCCCTCGCGGACGAGGTCCTGGCCCTCCGCTCTGCGCTCGTCCAACGCCGCTCGCTGACGCTCTCGGCCGATGCTCCACCCTGGCACCTCGCCCTCGGCGGCCACCACTTCGAGATGGCGATGGAGATCGAGCCCGGCGACGCCGACGAGGTCGTGATCGAGCTCGTCGACGGGGGCGACGACGGGCCGGAGGCCCGGATCGGGCTCGTCCCCCACGACGGCATCCTGACGCTCGCGAGGCGCGGGATCGTCGCCGTGGCCGGCCGGAGCTCGCAATCCTCGGCCATCCTCCACGGTCGGACGTGGGAGGCGCTCCACCTGCGAATCCTCGTCGACGGTTCGATCCTGGAGCTCGAGGCGAATGGCCGAACGATGGCCACAGTCAGGCTCCCGACGACCCGGGGAGACTGGCGGGCGATGACGTTCGCGGCCGTGGGCGGATCCGCCCACCTCGTCGAGCTCGATACGTGGACCATGGCGCCGCCCGCTGCGGAAGCGCCGTCGTAAGCCTCATGGCCCTGGGGTCCTTGCCACCGCCATCCTGATGGTCGCCGGCTCGCTCCTCTTCGAGCGCCGCGACATCGCCGCATAGGTCACGTCGCCGGGCATACTGACGGACCGTCCGTCATGTCGAGGTGCCCGAAGCGGAATCGATGACCGATCTGGTGGTCGCCACGAGCGGCTTGACGAAGCGCTACGGCTCGGACGTGCTCGCCGTCGACGACGTGGACCTCCGGGTCGCTCGCGGCGAGATCTACGCGTTCCTCGGCCTGAACGGCGCCGGCAAGTCGACGACGATCCGGATGCTGCTCGGCATGATCCGGCCGACGGCCGGCCGCGCCGAGCTCTTCGGCCAGCCGGTCCACGCCGGGGCCACCGACCTGTGGCGCCGGGTCGGCCACCTGGTGGAGAGCGCGACGGCCTATCCGGAGCTGACCGTCCGCGAGAACCTCGATGTCGCCCGCCGCCTGGCCGGTGTGATGGATCACACCGTCGTCGATCGGATGATCGAGCGGCTGACCCTCGGTCCCTACGCGGACCGTCGCGCCGGCCACCTGTCGCTCGGCAACCTCCAGCGGCTGGCCCTCGCCCGGGCCCTCCTCCACGAGCCGGAGCTGCTCGTCCTCGACGAGCCGGCGAACGGCCTCGACCCGGCCGGCGTGATCGAGATCCGGGAGCTGATCCGGTCCCTCGCCCGGGAGCGGGGCGTGACCGTCTTCATGTCCAGCCACATCCTGGCCGAGGTCGACCGGCTGGCGACCCGGATCGGCATCGTCCACCGTGGCCGGCTCATCGAGGAGCTCGACAGCGAGGCCCTCGAGGCTCACCGCGACCGGCGGCTCGAGGTCGTGGCCCGCGACCTCGACGCGGCGGCGGAGGCGCTCCGGGCGGCCGGCTTCGTGCCGTCCGTCGTGTCGCTGGACGGACGCGGGAGCGTCCTCGAGCTGCGCGACGCCCGGGCCCTCGATGCGCCCGACGACGTCGCCCGGGTGCTGGTGGCCGCCGGCACCCCGCCGACCCACCTGGCCCTCGCCCGCGAATCGCTCGAGGACCACTTCATCCGGCTGACCGCCGACGATGCGACGGTGGCCGCGTGAGCGCACTCGGGGCGGCGGTTGCGACGGAGCTCTTGAAGGCTCGGCGGTCGCGGGTCCCGTGGGGCGTCGCGGCCGGCTTCTCGCTGGCGCCGCTGGTGCTGGGCCTGTTCATGGTCATCCTCAAGGACCCCGAGCAGGCCCGGCTGCTCGGCCTCCTCGGAGCCAAGGCCCAGCTGCTCGCCGGCACGGCCGACTGGCCGACGTTCCTGAGCATGCTCGGCCAGGCGGTCGCCGTCGGCGGCGCGATCCTCTTCGCCTTCCTGACCGCGTGGGTCTTCGGCCGCGAGTTCGCCGATCGGACGGTCCGGGGGCTGCTCGCCAACCCGACGCCGCGGCGGACGATCGTGCTGGCCAAGGCGATCGTCGTCGGAGCCTGGGCCGTGGCCGTCTCCGCGTGGGTCCTGGCCCTGGCCCTCGCGATCGGGGCCGTCGTCGGCCTGCCCGGTTGGTCGGCCCCGGATGCTGTCGGCGCCGTCGGCTCGATGGCCCTCGCCGGGGTCTTGACGATCGGGCTCCAGACCGGAGCCGCGTTCTTCGCCGGCGTCGGCCGCGGCTACATCGCCCCGCTCGCCTGGACCGTCGCGATGGTGGTCGCGTCGCAGATCCTGACCGTCCTCGGCTGGGGCTCGTGGTTCCCATGGGCGGTACCGGCGATCCTCGCCGGCGCCGGCGGGGCGAGCGTCGAACCGGTGACGGGCGCAGGCCTGGCCGCGGTCGTGCTCGTGGCGATCGCCTGGCTCGTCGCGACGATCGCCTGGTGGGAGCGGGCCGACCAGACCGGCTGAGGGGCAGGGCCGGCTGGCCCCGCTACAGGTCCTCCCGCTGGAGCACGAGCACCCCGACGACGACTGAGTCAGCCCGATCACGGTCCCGGCGACGCGTGCCCGGGTTCGCGCCGCCACTCCGGGACGACGAACGTCGGGGACCTGGCTGGGAAGGATGGCTAGAGGAGGCCCTGCAGTGCCGACGCCGACAGATCGTCCTTCTGGACGAAGCCCATCGTGGGGCTGCTGGCGAGCCGCGATCCGAACGTCGCCGCCTCGCGGCTCGAGATGAGGACCACCTGCGGGCGCGGAAGCTCTGCCGCGAGGCGTTCGGCGACCGCGAAACCGTCGACATCAGGGAGGCCGATGTCGAGGACGACGACATCGGGTCGGAGGGCCCGCACCGCCTCGAGGGCCGCGCAGCCGTCATCGGCCTCGCCGACCACGGTCAGCCCCTCGGCTTCGAGGAGCGCCCGGGCCTGCTGTCGGAACGGACGGTGATCGTCGACGATCAGATAGGTGGTCATCGATTGGATGCTGGCACGACCGGCGCCGATCACCTACAGGGTTATCCCCACTTCGCGGGCACCGACCATCCCCGGCCCGGGCTTTCCTTCGGCACCGCCGGCACCACTGGCACCGCCTCAATGCGCCGATGACGGGCGCCGGCGATGCCGACGATCTTGCCGACGCCGTCGAGGCAGCCGCGTACTTCGTGGCCGCCGAGGCGCTTACGAACGCGGCGAAGTACGCGGATGCGAGCCACGTCGAGATCCGCGCTTCGGCGAACGACGACGAGCTGACGATCTCGATCCGCGACGATGGCCGGGACGGCGCCGACTCGGCCACCGGATCGGGCCTGCGGGGACTCGCGGACCGCGTGGCCGCCCTCGGCGGGCAGCTCGAGGTTCGAAGCCCCGCCGGCGCGGGAACGGAGATCGAGGCCCGGGTCCCGCTGGCGGCCGGGGCCGAGCCCGCGACCCGACCGGTCTAGCTGGCAGGTTCCTGCGGCAGCTCCCAGCCTGCCTCGGGGGCGATGACGCGGTTCGCCGTCTGACCGCGCTTCTGCGCGAGGGCCGCGAAGAACCCGGCCCGACGGCGGCTGACGATGCGGGCGTCCTTGCAGGAGCACCCTTCGGCGAGGCAACGACCCTGCCGCGGGGACGTCGCGGCGGCTGTGTCGATCGATCCGTTCATCATCCGCTCCCTTCCGCGTCGCCGGGTCATCGGCGAGGCCGGTTGTGTGATCGGAAGCGTGCCCCGATCGATCGTCCGGCTCATCGGGGCGGTCCCGCGATTCGCCGTCGGGACGTCCCTCGTCGCCGGGTTGGGGCAGGCCCCAACGCGGCGAGCCGTCATCCTGCCGACGTGGCACGATCTGTTACGTGCGGAGGAGCGAGTGGCAAACCCGTCGACCGTGACCGGACCATGACCACGCGGATCGTCATCGCCGATGACTCGTTGCTCGTGCGCGAGGGGATCGCGCGGGTGCTCGACGAGGCCGGATTCGACGTCGTCGGGCAGGCCGGGGACGTCGACGAGCTGATGGCGCTCGTCCGGACGACCTCGCCGGACGTCGCGCTCATCGACATCCGGATGCCGCCGACGTTCACCGACGAGGGCCTCCGCGCGCTCGCCGAGATTCGCGAGGAGCACGGCGAGGCGATCGGAGTGCTGGTCCTCTCGCACCACACCGAGCCGGCCTTCGCCCTGCGGCTGCTGCAGGACGGCGCGAACGGCACGGGCTACCTGCTCAAGGACCGCGTCGCCGACCTCGAGGACCTTGCCGAGGCCGTCCGCCGGGTGGCCCGCGGCGGGACCGTCGTGGACCCGGCCGTCGTGGCGGCCCTCGTCGGCGCGAAGCGCGCCAAGGACCCGCTCGCCGAGCTGACCGAGCGCGAGCGCGAGGTCCTGTCGCTGATGGCCGAGGGCCGGTCGAACCAGGCGATCGCCGACCGGATCTTCGTCACCGGCAAGACTGTCGAGGCTCACATCGCCTCGATCTTCTCGAAGCTCGATCTCCTTCCGGCCCCCGACGACCATCGCCGGGTCCTGGCGGTCCTGACCTACCTCGACGCCCGCCCCGCCTGAGTCCGCGAGCACCGGCCGACCGGCCGGGCCCCGGAGCCCGGGCCCCCTTTTGGGGTTAGCCCGAACCCACGAAGCATGGACGCCACGGATGCCGGCGCCCACTCGCTGGCCGACGCTCCCGGTACACACCCAAGAGCGGGTTCGCATTAGACGGAAGGGAGCAGCCTCATGCGGATGTTGAGGAACCTCGCCCGACGCAGGCTCCGAACGGGCCTGACGATCTCGGGCATCACGATCGGGATCTGGGCGCTCGTCGTGTTCAGCTCGATGGCCAACAAGGTCGACGCGCTCGTCTCGGGCGGCAGCGCCTACTACGAGGGCAAGATCGTCGTGAGCGACGGTGGGTTCGGCGGGATCGGCGGCCAGCCGATGCGGCTCGACCTGCAGGACGAGCTCGCGGCGATCGACGGCGTCGACGTCGTCGTCCCGACCGTGACGATGATCGCCCAGGAGCTCCAGGGCGTCTCGTTCGGCCCGCCCGACCAGGTCTGGGGCACGCCCATCGGCGCCGACCAGGGCCGGGACTCGTACTCGCTCAGCCTTGCTGCCGGCCGGTCCCTCACCGCCGACGACGACACCAGGGAGGTGGCCGTCGTGGGCACCTCGATCGCCGCCAAGCGCGCCGTCGGCGTGGGCGACACCATCACCGTCAATGACCGGACGTTCGAGGTCGTCGGCGTCCTCGAGCCGACGCTCTCCTCGCCCGATGTGTCCATCTACGTCCCGTTCGCCGCCGCCCAGCAGCTCGTGTACGAAGACCTGCCGGCGGTCGTGCGCGACGCCATCGACCCGTCCGAGCTCGCCATGTCGTTCACCGTCTACCCTGCCGAGGGCGCGGCCGAAGACGCCGTGGCGGCCGCGATCGAGGCCAAGATGCCCGGCTTCACGGCCCTGACCGCGGAAGCCTATGACCAGTCGGTCGGCAGCTCGGTCGCCGTGTTCAACTCGATCATCGTCGGCATCGGGCTGATCAGCCTGATCGTCGGCGGCCTGTCGGTCATCAACACGATGGCCATGTCGGTCGCCGAGCGGACGCGCGAGATCGGCATCAAGCGGGCCATCGGCGCCCGCCGCCGGCGGATCGTCCGCGAGCTGGTGACCGAGGCCGGCGTGATCGGCGCGATCGGTGGCGCCCTCGGTGTCGCCCTCGGCGCGCTGGTGGTCTTCCTCGTCAACGAGGCCGGCCGCTCGTCCGGCACCGTCCTGTTCGACTTCACCGTCGGCACCGCCGCCTTCGCCTTCACCTTCTCCACGGTCCTCGGCGTCATCGCCGGGATCATCCCCGCCTGGAGCGCGGCCCGGCTCGACCCGGTCGCCGCCCTCCGCTACGAATAGGAGTCTCGACATGGCATTGCTCGAAGCGCGCAACCTGCGCAAGACCTACCGCCTCTCGAAGGCCAACACGGTCGAGGCCCTCCGGGGCGTCGACGTGACGATCGACGTGGGTGAGATGGTCGCGATCATGGGCCCCTCCGGATCGGGCAAGTCGACCCTGATGCACCTCCTCGGCCTGCTCCAGGAGCCGGACACGAACGGTGGCCCGGCGCCCGAGCTGTGGTTCGACGGCCGATCGGTGATCGACCTGCCGGATCGCGAGCTCACCCGGATCCGGGCGACCGAGATGGGCTTCGTGTTCCAGGCCTTCAACCTGGTCCCGACCCTGTCGGCAGTCGAGAACGTCGCGCTGGCCGCCGAGTACGCCGGGGCCCGCGGCTCCAAGGCGCTGGCCGCCGCGACCCAGGCCCTCGGCCTGGTCGGGCTGGCCGACCGAGCGAACCACCGACCGTCCGAGCTCTCGGGTGGCCAGCAGCAGCGGGTCGCCCTGGCCCGGGCCCTCGTCAACGGACCGCGGCTGGTCATCGGCGACGAGCCGACCGGCAACCTCGACAGCGCGCGATCGGCGGAGGTCCTCCGGGAGCTCCGGCGGCTGAATCGCGACCATGGCCAGAGCTTCCTCATCGTGACCCACGATCCGGAGGTCGGCGAGGCCTGCGACCGGGTCATCCGGATGCGCGACGGGCGCATCGTCAGCGATGGCGGCGAGGAGGTGCGCCTGGTCGCCTGAACCTGCCTCTGACCGCTCCTCCCCGGCGCGCTTGACCGAGTCAAGCGCGCCCGTCCACGCTCCCACGCTCCGAGGTCGTCCGTCGGCCGACCGGCCGCATCGCATCAACTACAAGCGACTCGTGAGCTGACCACCCGAGCCGCCGAGCCTCACCGGCTCTCGGCTTGCGTGGTGTCTTCGATTGTCAGGACGAAGTCCGTGCCGAACGCCCCGGCCGGGCTGAATGCCCCGCGGAGCGATCGCGACAGGGTTTCTTCTACCGCCCGGATGCTGGCGGAGGCGGTGAATGCGTACGAATTGCCGGTCTCCACGATCGCTCCGGCGGTGGCCGCGCCCGGGCCCGTGGCTCGTGCCCACCCGAATGACCGGTAGCCGTGGGATGCCGCGATGTCCTGAGCCGGAATAGGCGGCGCGGGAGCGGTGGCGGCGTACGAGATGATGTTCGGAGCGCCTGTCGCGCGATAGGCCGCTTCGAGGTCCCCCGTCGGGACCGGCGTCGCCTGGCTGGGACCGTCCGGAAAGTCGATCATCACGCTCCCCGTGAAGAGCTCCCTGGAGACCAGCTGTCCGCCTTCGCGAATCCAACCTCCAAATGGGATGCTCTCCTTCATGGTTGCTGCCGCGCCGGGGCCCGGTTCGGCGGAGGCGATCCTGGCGGCGACAACAAGGGATTCGGCGCCGCCGACTGCCTCGCTCACGTAACGGGCCAGACAGTTGGTGGCGATGACGCCGAACCCGACGCCGGGCATGACGGTGATGCCGGCTCGTTGGGCGCGCTCGTCCAAGTCGTAGAGGGCCTGGAACACCCGCAACTCGTTACTGATGTCGAGGTAGTGGACTCCGGCGTCGAGGCACGCCTCGGCGAGTGGCGCTGCCGTGTGCAGGAACGGGCCGGCCGCGTTGAGCACGAGCTCCACGTCGACAAGAGCGGCGGCAAGGGCAGCCGGGTCGTCGACGGAGAACGTTCGATGCTGGAGGTCGAGTTGCCCGGCCAGCGCGGCCACGGCGGGCCCGCTACGACCGGCGAGCACAGGGTGATGGCCACGATCGAGGGCGTGACGGGCGATCATGGCGCCGGTGTGACCGGTGGCGCCGTAGAGCATCCAGGGGCGTGCCCCCTTCCCGGCGCGTCCGCCGTCGCTCTCGACGATAGGGTTCTCTCGCATGGTGTTCTCCCGCATTGCTGTGCTCCATGACGTTCAGTGGAGGGTGGCCTGGGCTCGTCCTGCATGAAGGGCCGGCCGAAGGTTCAGGCGACGTCCCTGGTGTCGGCGAGCTTCCCCGCCCGCACTCGCAGGAGGAGCTGGTGGAACTTCTCGGGCTCCTCGAGCTGTGGCGTGTGTGCCGAGTGCTCGAACCAGACGAGCTCCTTGCCCGGAGCCTCGAGGACGTCAAAGTACCGCTGTGCGGCGTCGCCCGGCGACACCTGGTCGAGGCGGCCATGGGCCATCACGACCGGCACGTCGAGACGAGGCAGCGCGTGCACGAGGTCCAGGGTCGCCAGCTCCGGCAACAGCGCGGCCTGTGTCGAAGCGATGCCGCGCACCGTTCGAAGCACATCGCCGACCGAATAGTCCGAAGAGCGAACGAGGCTGGCGATCAGCCTCCGGACGACCGTGCCGTACGTCTCGTTGCCGGTGACGCCTCCGAATTCTGAGACCCAACGGACCCGGGTCCCGAACTGGCTCGCCAAGAGGTGCGGGGGCGGGCCGATGGCCACAAGCTCTCGGACGGCACGCCGATTGCCGCGCCGGCGAGCGGTCGTGAGCGCGAACTCGTAGGCGTTGTTCGCGGCAGCGACACCGTCGATGTCGATGCCCACCGCCACCAACGCCGCCACCAGGTCGGGGCGCCGTGCGCTGGCGTACGCGCCGACGGTCGCCCCGAGGGAGAACCCGGCGACAAGCGGCTGCGTCCCGTATCGGTCCACGAGGATCTCGAGGAGCGCCACGGTGTCATCGACCATCTGCCCGACGCTGATGTCCGGCTGTCCCGTTCGGCCCCGCAGCGATCGGCCGCAACCCCGTTGGTCCCAGTAGACGACGGTGAAGTCCTGGCTCAGCCCGAGGAGGCGCTCGAAGCGGCGGACCTCGTTGAGCATCGGCAGGCCGGGGCCTTGCTGGATCAGCAGGAGCACCGGGTTGGCAGGATCCGTGGCACGGACGCGGATCCACTCGACGGTGTCGCCAAGCCGGATCGCCTCGAGCGAGTCGATCCTCATGGCCTTGTCCCACCGCCCGTCAGGGCACTCCGCAGTCGTTCGGCCGCCCCGGGGTCGTGCGACGGCAGGATCACGAGCCCCGGGTGACGGGACCGCAGGTCCCGGACCATCGACGAGGAAGACCGCAAGCCTTCGCGATCTCCGACGCCCGGGATCCGGCCGGCGTCCAGCAGCTCGGCCTCGTACGTGAGGTCTCCGACCAGCAGGAGCGGAGCGCCCGACGCGCGTCGGACGAGGAGTGACATCGAGCCAGGCGTGTGACCCGGGGTCGGCAGCAGGAGCAGGGAACCGTCGCCCATGAGGTCGTTCGCTTCGCCGAATGGTTCGAGCCCGGGCTCTGCCGTCCGCTCGAAGGTGATCCTGCGATAGCGGACGCCCGGCAGGTCGAGGTGCCGTCGCAGGAGGCCGCGCTGAGCGGGGAAAGGGCGGAGCATCGTCGCCCATTCCACCTGCGCGACGACGAACTCGGCGCTCGGCAACTCGCGGATCCCGCCGATGTGGTCCTGGTGGAGGTGCGAGAGCACCGCGTAGCGGACATCCGACGGTGCATATCCGCGCATGGCGAGCTGGGCGGTCAGCGTCTCCTGCGCCGTGATCCTGAATTGCGCCAGGCGGTCGTACAGAAAGCGCGTCGGCTGCCCGGGAAAGTAGGCATCGGGATCGGTGACCGACGCTCGATCCTGGCCGAGGTCGAACAGCACGAGGCCGCGGGCGTGCTCGATGGCGTACACGTTCACCGGACGAGGCGGTGTCCATCGACGCGCACCGAGGATCCAGGCGTACATCGGGATCCGGCTGCCGTACGCGTGTTGCGGATGGATCTGGACGGTCCCGGTGGACAGGACGGAGACGGCGCCGATTGGGCCGTTGGGTCCCGACGGCTTCGCCGTCGACGCTATCGGGTTGGTGGTTGAGGTCATGGGTTGGCTCCCGTCGAGGCGACGACCTTGTGGACGCTCGTCGCCTGCCGTCCACCATCGGGCGGCCCGGGGATCGCGTCAGCGACTTCGCGACGCCCCGGCTGTGACCGAGATCACAGCTCCCCGGTCGAAGCCACCCTGCTCAGCCGATCAGCGTCGAGCAGGACGATGCCGCTCCGGGTGGTGTCGACCAACCCGGCGCGGCGCAGGTCGGTCATGGTCCGGGCGACGACCTCCCGCGCGGTGCCTGCCGCATCGGCGATCGCCTGCTGGTTGACCGGCGCAAGAAGGAGCGAGCCTTCCTGGCGGTCTGCGGCGAGGTCCAGGAGATGGCGAGCCACCCGCTGGCGGACAGAGCCGAAGACGTTCCCGCCGAACGCCTCGAGGACGTCGTAGAGCCGGCGTGTCACCTCCTCGGCGAGCAACCAGGCGACGTCGGGATCCCGCATGGCGATCGACCGGACGGCGCCGACGTCGAGCACGAGCAGCGCCGTGGCAGTCAGCGCTTGGGCGCTCACGTCGACCGGGCCGCCGATCGCTGTCGGCGCTCCGAGGAGATCGCCCGGGCGGGCATATCGAACGGTGAGCTGACGCCCCTCGGGCGATGTGATGAAGACGCGAACGAGCCCGTCCAGGATCATCCCGAGCCTGGGCGCATCGTCGTTTCGGTAGACGATGGATCCGGCCGGTACATCGAGCAGGATGGCACCCGCTGTCAGCCTTGGACGCGTTTCGGCCGAGACGCTCGCGAGAAGGCTGTTGGCGACGGCCAACTCGACTCGCTCGTCCTCGATGCGTCGGGTCGGATCGGTCATGTGACCCCCGGTAAGCGTCGGATCGCTGTGGTGCTGGCGTCGGGGGGTCCGACGGCGTGCCCGCGGCCAGCCTACGAGACAGGGCGGAGAGAAGGATGCGTGCCGTCGGTCGGTTCCGCCGGGAGCCAGCGCGACTCGGGGTCGCCAAACGCCAGGAAGGCGATGCGGCGTGTGCCCCAGCC
Organism: uncultured Chloroflexia bacterium; assembly: GCA_963719145.1. Classification (GTDB taxonomy): domain Bacteria; phylum Chloroflexota; class Limnocylindria; order Limnocylindrales; family CSP1-4; genus UBA5189. The sequence continues at coordinate 364,199 of CAVRAX010000001.1, read as the reverse complement.
CGGCCCCTCGACCTGGGTGAAGATCACGCCAGAGCCATCGGGAGCGACGCGCGTCTGGGCACCCCGTGGTCCGCTCTCGGTGAAGTGGGTGAGCTGCTGGAGTCTGCCGCCGTCGGCATCCACGGCGTAGATGTTCGCCGATTCGCCCAGGCTCGGGAAGATGGCGAGGTCCCACTGGTGGAACACGAGGCGACCATCCGCCGTCCAGTCCGGATGGGCAGCCATCAGGTCCCAGTCCGTGACCTGGAGCTCGTCACCGCCGGCCACCGGCGCGGTGAAGATCGCCGCGCCAAGCTCCTCGTTCCCGGCCTCGTACGCGATCGCCCTGCCGTCAGGCGAAACCCGCGCCTGCCACATCTCCAGTCCGTCATCACGACTGTTCACGAAGTCGACCTTTCCGTCGGCAAGAGTGAGACGCCCAATGCGGAACGTGCGCGGGATCTCCTCACCGGCGGGGACATCTGCGTTCTCGGAGAAGTCGATCGCCGCACCATCCGATGACCAGTCCGGATAGCTGATCTCGTTGGAGGGCTGCGCGCAGGTGTAGAGCGTCTCCTGGCGGGTGCCATCGGCATCGATTGCCCACAGCTCGCTCGTCCCATCCGGTGCCCCCCCGAACGAAGGCGATCCGGCTGCCGTCGGGCGACCAGTCCGGGTGACTCTCCGAGCCGGCCATATCTCATACCCCACTGATGCCGGCCGGCGTGGGTCTGATTCAGCCACAGCTGCGCACCGAGCGGCGCAGGAGCGAGGGAGCCCCTGGGGAGACCTTCAAATCGGAGGCCGAAGGTCGAGACACGCTCAGCGGGTATCATCGCGGTCCGCGCGCCTGTAGCTCAGTGGATAGAGCGTCGGCCTCCGGTGCCTGACCGCCCAAGCGTAGTGGCCGCCCGAGTGGGACCCCCGAGCGAAACGGGTCGAGTTTACGCTCTACTTGTGGTGGCAACGGGATGACCGAGCCCCGGCGCCCTGTCAGCAGCCAAGCGCGTAACTCACGGCCTCGCAGACCTGCTCCATCGTGTCTTCGCCCACGGATCCAGCGTACGTCGTCAGCGACGCCTTCGTGATCGTGTGAAGTCCATCGCCGTTGATCACGGATTGCCGGTCGAGGCCGGCCTGCTCGTGGTCGAAGGCGACCTCCGCGCCGATGCCACGGATGGAGGTCGTGACCTCAGCGACCGTCACGAGCGCGCGGACCTCGATCACCTCGGGGCGCGTCAGGACGAGAACCGGCCGTCGCTTGCGGCCAACTTGCGCGAGCCAGATCTCGCCGCGCGTCACTCCTCAGTCCAGGCTTCGACTTCGGACCAGAAGGGATCGGGTCGCTCTGGACGACGCTGATATGCATCTCGGTCGGCCTGCGCCATCGCCTCTCGCACCGCCGCCTGCACGCCTTCGCGGGCGGCCGCGGACAAGTTGATCTTGAGCCGGCGTGCGCGCTCTGCGAGATCTCGGTCGATGGTGAAGCTGCTGCGCTCTGATGTCATCGCCACATGCTAGCACAACATGGCGGCAGTGCAAGGATGCATCCGGCCTGTGGCGGACTCGAACTGCAGCAGATCGTCCGGGATGAATTCCGTCTGGTTTCACGCTCTACTAGACCTTGCGGCCCACGTTCCGACCGGACAGGTCAGGCTGCATGCCGGTCATCGTCGCACGCTCCCATCTGCTGCAGGATCTCTGGCTGGTGGCTGAAGAAGATGCTCGCTGGTGTCCGGCCCTTGGTCCGGTAGCCGCGGTGCGGCCGTTCGAAGTTGTAGAAGCGGAGGAAGGCCTGGAGGTCGGCGTCGATCGTCGCCGCGGTGGTGTAGTAGCGGTAGCGGAAGGCGACCCGGTAGTGGAGGTGGAGGACCGTCCCCTGGAAGCGCTCGACGAAGGCATTGAGGTTGGGGCTCCGGGGCGGGATCCGATGGTGCCGGACGTCCGCCTCGCGGCAGGCCTCGCCGAACGCCTTCCCGAACTCCGGGCCATTGTCGGTCGTCGCCGTCGCGAGGCGGAGCCGGGCCTGGCGACAGGCCGGCAGGACGGCCTCGGCGAGGAAGCGAGCCATGACCGCGCTGGTCTTGTCGCCGGCGATCACCCGGGCGATCCCGAAGCTCGAGGCGCCGTCGACCGCGCTCAGCTGCCAGACCTTGCCGACGCCCTTGAGGTTGCCGACGTAGAAGGTGTCGAAGAAGAGCTCCTCGCCCGGGACGTCCGAGCCGATGTGGACGGTCCTCGCCCGCTCGATCGATCTGATCTGGCGGAGGACCCGCTCGGTGAGTGGCCCGCCCTCGGACGCGGCCAGGCTCTCGGCCGCGGCCAGGCGCGCCAGGCGCCGTCCGAGGCCTGCCCGGCGGAGGACGGCCGCGACCCCACCATGGCTGACCCGCCAACCGCCGTAGCGGGGCTGCGCCAGGACGAGCGCGATCGTCCGGGCGCCGTGGGTCGGGTGCTCGACGGCATAGGCGACGATCGCGTCGACGAGCGGCTCGGGCAGCCGCCGGCTGGGCCGCTCGGTCGGGCGGGGCTTGGGTCGGAGCCCGGCCTCGCCGTAGGCGCGATAGCGGGCCCGCAGCTCGTAGAACCGGCTGCGGCTGATGCCGGCCTCCCGGCAGAGCTGGGTCACCGGCGCCTCCCGGCGCTCGGCTCGGTCAAGGAGCGCCTTCCGCAGGCGTGCCAAACTGTCGGCCGGGGCCACAGGCGATCCTCCGCTGTCGACTGCAACATCAACAGCGTCAGGGTATCCAGTGGCCCCTTCTCCATGTCCGCGGTGTCCGGCTTCACCGTGGGCTGCAAGTACTAGACATCAGGTGGGCTGACTGAACTCGAAGGAGCCCTCTGATAGAGCGTGAAACAGGAGGCCGACGCTCTATCCACGCTCGACCGCTATCATCGTGGCCCGCGCGCCTGTAGCTCAGTGGATAGAGCGTCGGCCTCCGGAGCCGAAGGTCGCAGGTTCGAATCCTGTCGGGCGCGCCACGAACATTTGTTCTATGTTGTGCCACGGAGACTTGCGTGAGGTGCACTTGAGCGTGTCGTCCGCCTCGCCCGCGGGCAGGGAGGCGGGCACTCTGCGGTAATGCGTCGGGCCACCCGATACTCGGCGATTGCCGACCAATTGGCTGATCAGCGGGCGAACGTTACGGTCGCGAGCATCGCCAGGAAGAAGGCGTGGTCTGCATCACCCTCCATCGTGAAGTTGTAGCCGCGACCTCCTACGACGATGGCGAGGTCGAAGACGCGGCCCCGCAATCGGCCCTGCCCCGCGCAGCCATCCATATCGATAGTCCCGGATCGCCCACCGACTGGTACCTGCACGACGTCGCCGCAATTCGGCCCCGACTCGAGATAGGTCCTCATCCACGCCTCAGCGGATTCCCCCGCGGGCAGCGCTTGCGAAGTGCCCCTGAAGCCGACCGAGCGACCCTCAAGGCGGTCGCCCACGGGGTCGTCCCAGAAGTTGGGACTGTCGGGGAGCCACTCCTTGGTGGCGGGGCTCGTCGTCCAGTCGGCCGGGTAGCGCACGGAGTAGGCCATCCTGGGTGATACGAACGTTGCCGCCAGCCGCGGTATTGCGATGGCCCCTTGGCTCGCGATGGGCGCCTGGCTCGCGATGGCTTGACTCGGGGCCGCGGCCTCCGGGGCCGTCGTCTCCGTGCGGGCCGGTGGCAGGAACACACTTCCGGTCGGCGACGCCGTTGATGCGCAGGCGGCGAGGAGGCACACCATTCCGATTGACCCGATCGTCGTCCGGGCCCACATGGCCATGGCGTTCCCTCTCATATGTCCGGTCACCAGGCGAAATCACGGACGCCGGTGGCGACTCGGCGAGCACCCGTCCCATCGCGCCCGACGATCCAGAGTTCGCCCGCCTGGGTCACATAGCCCAACCGGGCACCATCCGGTGACCAGTGGATCCCGGTCGGCTGCCCGGTGAGGTCCCCTGTCCGAACGCCACCGGCTACTTGATCAACTTTGCCCGTCGCGATGTCGACGATCGAGAGCTTGCTCAGTCCGGCATCGGCCGTGGCAAATGCGATCGAATGAGCGTCGGGGGACCAGCCAAGCCACCAGGGTCCGCCCACGGCGAGGATCCGGTGCGCTGTCCCGTCCGGCCGAACCGCGTCCAGGTTCCCGGCACTCCCCGTGCTGTACGCGACCAACGAGCCGTCCGGCGACCACTGCGGCCCGTATTGGCCTCCGGCCTGGAAAAGCGGCCGCGATGTCCCCGCGGCGACGTCGACCACGATGACGCCATGATCCGAGTCGCGTGTGGTCAGCGCGATCTCGGAGCCGTCTGGCGACCAGGCCGGACCGCCGGAATCCTTCCAGAAGGTAGCCCCAAATCGCTGGCTGCCAGTGCCGTCGATGTCAACGACCCACAGGAACTCTTCGGCCACGCCCTGTCGCTGGTCCCATTTCGAGACGGCGATCCGCGCGCCCTCCGGCGACCAGGCATAGGGGATGCCCGACGTGGGCCCAATTGAGCGCGCATGGTTACCGTCAGCGTCTGCGACCCAGAGTGTCTCGCTAGTCCCCGTTTTGGTCACAAACGCAAGATGCGCTCGGTCGGGAGACCAGGTCACCTGGAAGGGCGCGCCGGGCGTGGCATCGGTCGACAGGACCGCATCCCGGCCGGTATCGAGATCGAGGACGTGAAGGCCGAGCCCGTCGGTGTAGAGGAGTCGATGGTCCGGAGGCCGAGCAGACCCCGGGCCGAGCATCGTAACCGCCATCGCAAAGAGCAACGCCAGGAGGAGCAGCACAACAGCCGACATCGAGCGCCTCCCGAGCGCCCACGGTCCCCCCAGGCCAAGCCGGTACGCGATGCCCGGATGTGCAGGCGACCGACCACCGACCGCGGCGTGGGCGATGAGAACCGGGTCAAATTCGGCGCGGGCGGGCATCGCGTACCGTTGCAGCCGGCTTCCGAATTCTCGCTCGAACGCGCTTATCTCATCCATCGAGAAGCTCCAATCGGAGGCTGGCGAGCAACCGGCCGAGGCGCGTCCGCATGCCGGACGGGCTCATGCCGGTCGCACGTGCGAGCTCGAACGAGTCCAATCCAGCGACGTACCGCAACGCGAGCAGCGCTCGGTCGTCGGGCTTCAGTCGGGCGAGGGCATTTCGGAGGTCGATGTCGCCCGTTCGAACGCTGGGGTCGCCGCCGGGATCGCGGTCCTCCGCCACGGCGAGCTCGATGACCGGGTGCCGCTGCCGGTTGCGGACGAGGTCGCGTGCCTGGTTCGCGGCGATCGAGATGAGCCATGGCCGGAGACGTTCCGGCTCGCGTAGGCTGCCGAGCTTCCGCCATGCGACCGCCCAGCCTGCCTGGACAGCTTCATCCGCGAGATCGAGGTCACCGCAGATGACATAGCAGACCTGGCGCATGTCGCGGTGATTCGCCGCAACGATGCGTGTGAAGGCGGCCTCGTCGCCATCGAGCGCGAGGCGGACCCAGCCGCTGGTCTCGGTCCCGCCCTTCGTTGTCGCCTCCATACCGTACAGACGCCAGCGCCAGCCCAACTGACGCGAATCCAATACTGGGGCGATGGCACCGCTTAGACGTCTCGCTGCGCGACGCTGTCGGCAGTTGCGAAGCATCATGATGGAATTCGTCAGGGCGATCTTCGGAGTGCGCACCCGGCCCTTCCAGATTCCGGCAGCCTACTGGCGGCCCGTCGCACGCTCACGGTGACAGTTCCGGAGCCTGATTCCGATTGACAAGTTCTGGACCATGCGACCTTCGCCCGATGCGCTGTCCTAATCAGCGACGCGCCACGCTATGGCTCCTACGATCGGGATCACCGTGAATGCCGAGTGGGTACCCACACGTTTGACTCCTGTCGGGCGCGCCATTGCAACCTTTTCAGGCAGCGCCATCGCCAACCCGTCCTGGCGGGGCTGACAACTCGTCGGCGTCGTTGACGAGGTAGGCCGTCATCTGGCCAAGGCCTTTGACCTCGAGATGTCGCTCTTCCAATGCGTAGGTCCCGGCCACGAGGTCGCGCGTCGTCGGAGCGATCTGGAGCCGGCCAGGCACGCTCGTCGATTCCATCCGCGACGCCAGCGTGACGGTGCCACCCCAGACGTCGAAGAGCATTCGCTGGCGCCCGATCACGCCGCCGACTGCCGGGCCGCTCGCCGCCCCGACACGAACCTCCAAGTCGACGCCATTCGCTGCTCGCCAGGCCGCGACCTCTCGGAGAATCGCCAGCCCGAAGCGAACGCCGGTCGGGGCGTGGTCGGGCCTCGCCTCCGGCGCGCCGGCGACCGCCATGTAAGCGTCGCCCACCGTCTTTATCTTCTCGACGCCGTGGGCCACGGCCAAGGCGTCGAGGCGCGTGAACAGGTCGTCGAGCAGCGCCACAACCCGGGCCGGGTCGGTGGAGGTGACCCACGGCGTCGACCCGACGATGTCGCAGAAGACGACCGTCGTTGCGGGGTAAGCCTCGGCAATCCGAGATTCACCGTGACGGAGACGGTCGGCGATCGAGCGGGGGATGGCATTCGTCAGGAGCTCGTCGGATCGGGCTTCTGCGGTCCGGCGTCGAGTGTCCGTGTACCTGAGCAGCAGGAAGACGATCGCCAGTGGCGCGCCGACGTTCTGGGCGAAGAGGACGAGCTGCACGGGGGTACGACGGCGCCCCGAACCAGGTCCGGATGACCGGATCGAACGCGACGTTGATCAGCAGCGCGAGGACGAAGACGACCAGCAACGGCGTGGCCCGCCGCGGCCCCAGCGCGAGGATCGCGTAGGCCGGCGTCAGGAACGTCCAGACCGATGCAGCGCCACTCGTCGTGACCCCGCCGGCGATCGCGTTCGTCGCGAACACGAAGACCGGCCCGCTCGCGATCAGGGCCACGACGTAGCGATCGAACTTCCGGGTCCGCCACAGCACGATCAGGTTGACGGCGCTGTAGGCGGCGAGCCCGATCCCGAGCGTCCACGGTATGACCGGGGGCGCCTGAAGCGGCTCGAGCGGAAGGCTCAGGGGCGCGAAGATCGTGAAGCAAACGAAACCCTCACCGGGGTCGTGCTTCGGGAGTGGCGCTCGCAATTCGTCACGCAGCGGCTCGCCGAGGAGGTCCGCCTGGTCCGCCTGTCCCGCGACGAGACCGCGCTGATGACGACCCTGGGCGATACAACAGCGCCTGGGCCCACGAACAGCGGCGTGTTCGGGGCATGGAACGACGCACGCGACACCTCCATCTGCCCGGCCATGTACACCTGGCGCCAGTCGGTCATCGACGGGAGCCCGACAACGAAGCCGGCGGTCGACACGGACTGCCCGGACGACTTCGGCGCCACCAGCCCCTACGGCGGTTGGTACACGCCGTAGCCGCGGGATGTGGTTCTTGAGGATGTCGTTGAGCGTGCGGTCGTTCATGCCATGCTCGCGGGCGAGTTCGTCGATGGAGACGGACCCCGACTCATATCGCTCGAATAGACCAACTGCATGACCGATCGAGGATGGGTCGACCTCGACGGTCTGCGGCCTAGAAGATGGCCGCTCCCGCTTCGTGGAGGTCGGGGCGGGCGTTGACCGCGGTGCGGAGGTTGGGCGCAAACCGCGAGACGTCATCCAACGAGGTAGTACGGGCGGCCGCCGGACAGCTCGACGATCTGGCCAACAACCTCGGCGTCGAATCGGACCGGCGTGTCGGCAAGGGGCTCAGTGATCGCTCGATCGGCACCGCTGCGTCGAGGGGACCGAGCGTCAGTGGTTGGAAGAAGCGCACCAGCGGCTCGTGGGCCGACCGGACCTCAGCGAAGAGGCTCGGCGACGCCGCTACCACAAGGCGAGGCGACCTCGCTCGCATACAACTCGAGGGCGCTCGCGCGCAGCTGCAGCAGAACATCGCCAGGGGCGCGGAGGCGGGATACACGAGCGTCGAGCGCCTCGACGAGGGGGCGCTCGACACTCCGCGGTTCTACGTGACGACGCCGTAGGGGTGAAGCCCTGAGCGGCGCATCGAGCTGTCGCGCTAGGGGGTCGTGACCTGGATCAATGCCGCAAGCGCCGGGTCGACCGCGACATGATCGTTACCGGTCTCCGGGTCGATGATCAGCGTGTCCTTGTCGGGGTCCGCGTGGGTGATCCGGACGAAAGCAGCTAGCCCGCTGACGTCGACGGCATTCCCGTTCGCGTCCGCGGCGATGGTGTCGTCGCCCTTCGTGCCGACGACCGTGACCGTGTCGGCCGCGCCGTCACTGGTCGAGCCGCCGAGCGTCGCCGCGAGATCCACGTCGACGCGCTTGAGATCCGTCCCGCTCACGTCGTTGATGGCGACCGAGTCGGTCCCGCCCAGGGCGTGGACGTCGATCGCTTCGACGCCGTGGAGGTCCATGACGATGCCGCCGAGGTCCCGGGTGAACAAGACGTGGCCGAAGGTGCCGATCGCTGCCATGATCTCGTTTCCGGCGGCTCCGTTGAAGACCATGGTGTCGAAGCCCCGGCCGCCTTCGATGACGTCGGAGCCGTCGCCCGGATCCCAGACGAAGGTGTCGTTGCCGTCGCCCAGCGATGCCGTGTCGGCGCCACCATTGCCGTCGACGAGATCGTTGCCACGACCACCGACGAGGACCTCGTCGCCGCTCCCGCCGATGAGCGTGTCATCGCCGTCCTGGCCGTCGATCCGCGTCGCCTTGGTCGTCGTGAAGATGCCGTTGACCTGATCGATCCGGACGGTGTCGTTGCCGCCGCCCGCCTTGACGTCGATGGCGTCGAAGGTGTTGAGGTCGAACGAGGCGTCCGCCGAGCCGTCGTCACCGAAGTCGACCTGGAGCTCGGTCCGGTCGACCGGACTCACGCGGAGCACGATCCGGTCCGCGGATCGGCTGCCCCGGACGTGCAGGGTGCCGTGATCGACTGAGGCCTTGGGGGCCGGTCGTGCCCGTCCTGCCGGCCCGCCCGGCGCGGCCGGTGCCGCCGCGGCGACGGGCACCGCGAGCGAGGTTGCGAGGACGGCCAGCGCGACGCCTCCCAGCAATGTCTTCCTGGTCATGTCTTTCTCCTGCCTTCGCTTCCGCTTCGAATTTGCGGCCGCAAATGACCGGATCGGGGAAGACCGTGCGAACGCCATACGCCGGTAGCGTCCCGACAGGTTTCGCCCGCGCTTCGGCGGGATCCCGGTCGACCTAGGCGGACGGCTCCAGGAGGGCAAGGAGCTTGCGCAGGAGGCCCTCGAGCTGTTCGACCTCCTGTGGATCGAGACGCTCGAGGAGTTGGCGATCACTGATCGCGAGGGCGGCGACCGCCTCGTCCACGACGCCCCGTCCCTCGTCGGTCAGCTCGATGATCACCCCGCGACGGTCGTCGGGGTCATCGAGTCGACGCACCAATCCGCGGCGCTCGAGTCGATCGATGCGGCTGGTCACGCCTGCCGAGGACAGCATGAGGCCCTTCGAGAGGCGAGTCGGCGAGAGTCGATAGGGAGGCCCCGAGATCCGCAGGGCGCTCAGCGCGCCGACCTCCCCGCGGCTCAGGCCGAAACGCCTGAAGACTTCGTCCTGCCGCCTGGCGAGGTGGGGCCCGATGCGGCTGAGGCGAGCCGTCACCTGCATCACTCCCACTTCGAGGTCGGGGCGCGTTTCGTCCCAGCCCCCGAGGACGTGATCGGTGGCGTCAGTTGACATTTGCTCATTGTAGCCACTAGAGTCCTTGTACGCTAGTTTCTTACTCGCGAACTACTTATCTTAGTCCTAGACAGTGCCGAGGGGTACGTTCGGTGGCGATCCAAGGCTTCACGGTTGACTCGCGTGCAAACCCGGACAGCGATCCGATCTCCGACACGAACCTGATACAACAGCTCGTCGAGGGGTCCCAGGACGCGCTTGCATCCCTCTACGACAGACACGCCCAAGCGGTCCTCGCGACCGCCCTGCGGGTCAGCCGGGATCACGCGATCGCAGCGGAGGTCGTCCAGGACACGTTCCTGACCCTGTGGAACCGCGCGGAGATGTTCGACGCGTCGCGTGGGGCCCTCCCCGCCTGGTTGACGACGATCGCGCGAAACCGCGCGACCGATCGCATGCGCGCCGCGTCCCGCCACGAACGGGCCGCGACCTTCTCGTCGTTCGTGCGTAATGATGCGGACGATCAGGCGACGGTCGAATGGCTCACGTCATCGGGTAATCTCATCGGTTCAGCCAGACCGGAGCCCGGCCCGGAGAGGGCGATGACCGACACGGAGACTCGCGAATCCATCAAGAACGCGCTGGCCTCCCTCTCGCCGATGGAGCGCCAAGTGATCGATCTCGCCTATGACGTCGGCCTCTCCCAGTCCGAGATCGCCGCCAACCTGGGCTGGCCGATGGGGACGGTGAAGACCAGGACGAGACGGGCCTTCCGCCATCTGCGCGAGCAGCTCAAGGGGCCGGTCGGCTCGGCGCGTCCCAGCCCGATCACATCACCGTGCAACAGTCCGTGCTGAAAGACTCGGGTCAAGCGGCCGCCGCCCATCGCGCCGATCTGCTTGGAGGACGCCGAGCCGATCCGCGACGCCCCAGTGCTCGACCATCCGGCCGCCGGCGACGCGCATGACGTCCATGACGGGTGGTCCAGCCCGGTCGTGGTTTCGGCTACACGTTGCCGACGCTGGCGGCCGATGACATCCCATTCGATATCGTGCTCGTGCCCTTGGTCGACATCGAGCCCGGCGAGGTCCTGCTGGCCTGGCCGCTCGATGTGGCCGACCCGCTCCGTGGACGCCTTCGTGGCGTCGGTTCGGGCAACGCTCGCCGAATTCGAGGCAGGTCCGTCGGCCTGGTTCGCTCCGCGGCCTCCACGGCTGCCGGTTGTGGATCCAGCTGAGCCAGGTGTTTCTCAGCGTCCTCGATCAGCTGCCGACTGCGCAAATCACGCGCTCTCCCGCGAGATGAGAGCTCCACCGGCTCGTTCGACCGGTATTCGGACATTTATGGCATCCGCGCGCCCAAACCCTGTCGGGCGCGCCACGAACACGTGTTCCATTTGATCCCAGATGCGCAAGCCTGCTGCCCACGCGGGGGATCGACCGTCGGGCATTCGTGAACCAAGGCACCGCCCGGAGGCTTCCGTCCCTTGGATGATGGCCATGTTCCCTGCCGCGGCGGGTGGCCGACGCCCCGACGTCGACCTGGTCAGATGCGACACATCGGGGGGGTGGGCGCCGACTGCACCCAGCCGCCGGTTGGAAAGCTCACGCCGATCGCAACTCGATTTGCGCCGATCTATCTCGCCGGTCCGAACAGGCCGGTCGCCTCGCGAATGAAGCCAGCCGACGCCAGTTGTTCCAGCAGGAACGCGGCAACGTCCTCTCGGCTGACTTGGTTGGAGCCGTGTCGACGGTCGGTCACCGCTCGGCCGGTTGCGGGTCCGTCGGTCAACTGGGCCGGACGCACGATCGTCCAGCGAAGATCGCTCTCGCGAGCAATGCGTTCCTGGCGCTCCTTCTCGGCCATGAACGCGCCAACGAACGGGAGCGCGAGGCGCGTCAGGAACGGCAGCTCGCGACGGCTGTCGCCAGCGCCATCGGCCGACACCAGGAGCAGCCGGTCAACCTTCGCTGCGTGCATTTCCTCGACGATGGCGGCCGTTGCATCCGACATCACCGTACCCGGCTTCCTCAGTGGCATGCCGATGAGCACGATCGCCGCTTCGGTGCCGGCCAGGGTGGCCGCGACCGTGCTGCGATCCAGCGCATCGCCGAGTACGACGCGCAGCCGCTGATCCGTTTGCTCAACCCGGCTGGCGTTGCGAGCGAGGACCGACACGCCGTTGTGCGCATCGAGCGCACGGCGCACAACGATCTGGCCGCAGCGACCAGTTCCACCGAATAGGGCGATCCGCACTCGTCGACCTCCTGAGCGCCAGGGAAGTGGGGGCATGCGCGCGCAGGGCTATCATTGATGTAAGCCCTGTGGCGCGTCGATCGGCAATCAAACGGGTCGTAGACCTCGGTCCCCGGTCTCGCCGGCGATCCGAGAGCCCCGCCGGAGCGGACGCTATGCCGTTCCCGTCACTCTGATGGCACCGTGAGCGTCCCGCGCATCAGGTCTTCATGACCGGGGATGCGGCAGTGGAACTCGTAGGTTCCGGGCTTCGGTGACTTCAGTTCGAACAGTCTCTCGCTGCGCGGGCCTACCTTCACGTCGATGTTGAGAGCATCGATCGTGAAGGTATGGATCATCGTGTCGTCGTTGATGAAGACAAACTTCGTCGTGTCACCGGCAGAGGCGATCAGCGTGGCCGTGTCGTACTTCAACCCGTGGGCGGTGATTGGTATCGCCCCTTCCTTGTCGACCTCCGAAACACCATGGACGTTGGCGACCGTGAGGGCGGCGGACATGATCGACAGGACTGCCACGAGTCCAACGACGCCTTTGACCGCCCGGGTCACCCTGGCGGGGCCGCTTGTGCTGGTGCGACCCCGAACGTGCCACGCCAGGCCCGCGGAACTGCCACCGAGGACGAAGACGGCCGCGGCAAGGCCAATGACGGGCCGGTACGCGAAGTCGAAGAATGAGTCAGGAGAGGAGAGATTGTCGCCGAGTCCATCGATCGCGAACAGGATCCCCACGAGTCCGCCCAGGACGCCGACGATCAGACCCCAGGGACGCGCGAAGTAGATGACCGCACCGATCGCCCCGACAATGCCGCCGACAATGAGTGGGTATGCCCATTCGGAAGGCTCGAGGATCAGGTTCACGACGAGAATCACGGCCTCGATGATGAGATACATCGCGATACCCAGCAGCGCGATTTGGGTGTAATACGGCGTTTCGTTCAGCCTCTGCATTCGTTGAGCCTCCCTCGAAAGGTTGGGCTGCGGGTCTCCGCCGGATGTCACGAGCATCGCAACTCATCGTCCGGGAATTGTTACGGGTGACATCCTCTCGGGCACCCTGGTCTGGCTCGACGTCGCGTTCCTCCGGCGCGCACCCGAAGAAAGCCATGCGGCGAAGAACCCCGTGGCCTCGCGACGCGTGACGTCACGCCACGGCGCGACGCGCCCTCGCCACGCGGCCTGAGACGACGATCAGCAGTGACGGAACCGGCGGCCTATCCTCTACAAGCGGCCGCTACTCATCGATTGGGGCCATACCCTCGGGTTCCGGCAGCCGCGGCGCCAGGATCCACACCAGCTGCGCCGTGGTCGTCGCCCCCACCTTCGACCGGGCGTTCGCCAGGTGGTGCTTGACGGTCGAGTGCGCTAGGCCGAGGCGGTGAGCGGCCGCCTTCTCGGAGCCAGCCGCGATGACGGCGGCGACCACGGCTATCTCGCGATCCGTGGCGGTCCCGCCGGGACCTCGACCAGCCCGAGGCCGGGGTTTCACGCCAGCCGCGCCGCGGCCAGCCACTCGTCACGACCCTCGATCGGGATGTCGTAGGTTGCTAACGCGCGCCCAACACCTGTCGGGCGCGCCAAAGCAACCTTGGTGGGCAGCGCCAGCGCCAATCCGTGCGCGTAGTCAGCCGACGTGACGCGAACCCCGACGATCTCCGGGCCCGCGACCACGATCCGCTCGTAGATGGCGTGCATCAGGTCTGCCCTCTCCTTCAGTACGTCTGCTTGCTGGATTGACTCGGCCAGGTCGCGCAGCGACTCGATGGCGCGCTGTGCCGGGACGCCCTCATGCGGCCCCGGCCTCGCGCGTCGCGTCCAGGACGACCACATTCGCTCTGTTTCGAGGACGCGGCCGGCGGCGCCAGTTGACAGTGATGTTACGTCACACTACCTTGGTATGAAAAGGTAGCATGATGATCGACCCCACCAAGCTCGTCGCCCTGCGCAAGGGCCTGCTCGAGTTCCTCATCCTTGGCGTGGTGTCGTCGGACGTGGTCTATGCGGCCGACATCATCCGGCGCCTGAGCACGACCGATTTCGCGACCCAGGAGGGAACCCTCTACCCCCTGCTGAGCAAGATGCGACGAGAGGGTCTGCTCGACTACGAGTGGCAGGAGTCCGCGGCGGGTCCGCCGCGCAAGTACTACCGACTCACCGACAGCGGTCAGGCGCAGTTTCGCGAGTTCCGTGAGTACTGGGCCTCCCTCACCGCCCTCATCGAAGAATTGGGGAGGTAAACGCCATGCACACGGTGATCAACATCGATCTGGTCGGCCATGCCGATCCGTATCGCTTGCACGAGGATGCGTATGAGGCGCTCAGCAGATACCTCGACCATGCTCGGTCGCGTCTCGCCGACGACCCCGATCAGGCTGAGGTCATGAGCGACCTCGAGCGCTCGATCGGGGCAAAGCTCATGGATCGGATTGGATCCGACGATCGCATCGTCACCGTCGAGGACGTCACGGTTGTCCTTAGCGAGGTCGGGTCGGTTGACGCCGATGATGGTCAGCCGACAGCGGCCGTCGTGGATCGGCCTCGCCGCCGCCGGCTCTACCGGATTCGCGAGGGTCAGCAGATCGCCGGCGTCTGCACCGGCCTTGCGGCTTACTCCGAGATCCGCATCGATTGGATCCGGACGATCTTCCTCCTCCTTGCGGTCGTCTCGGCCGGCCTGTTCATCCTCGTCTACTTCGTCATTGCCTTCGTGCTGCCGGTCGTCCCGACACGCGAGGCGTGGATCGCGCAGATGAAGGTCGACCAGGAATCCTGAGCGCCGACGAGCGGCGGCGGGCAGACCCACTGGTCGTCCGTCTGCGCTCTGTCCACGGGCCCCGGTAGCCGCGGTGCCAGGATCCACACCAACTGCGCCGTCGTCGCGGCGCCGACCTTGGACCGCGCACTCGCGAGGTGGTGCTTGACGGTCGAGTGCGACAGGCCCAGTCGGTGCGCGGCCGCCTTCTCCGACCCGGCGGCGACCACGGCAGCGACGACCGCGAGCTCGCGGTCCGTGGCGGTCCCGTCGGAACGTTGACCCACCCGAGCCCGGTCTGTCACGCCATCCGCCTCGCTGGCGCGAGCCACTCATCGCGACCTCGATCGGGATCTCGTAGGTGGCTAACGCGCGCCCCACCCCTGTCGGGCAGACACCTCCAGGCGCGCCATTTCGACCATTTTCGAGCAGCGCCAGCGCCTACCCATGCGCAGGCCGCCCGGGTCAGCCGGACACCCACCATCTCGTGCGCACTATGGACAGGTCACAGCCGCGGTCCCGTCCAACGTGCTGCCGTCGGGAGCCCTGAATGTCCCGCCGTACTCGACGCTCGACCCGTCGATCGTGAGCCCGCTTCCGTCCTCGAGGAAGGTCGACGTGTAGTTGCCGTCGCTCGTGTACACCACCACCGCGCCGATCCACCGGCTGCCATCCTCGCGGCCGTCGATCTCTAGCTGCGTGTTGTCGATCGCGAGCCGGTTAATGCGCACCGTGACCACCTCTGGCGCGACCTCGCAGGTCACGCTCTGGGCGCCGCTCAGCGCGAACACGTACGTCTGGCCACCGATCGTCGCCGTCGGATCGCCGCCGCCCGCGGCCGAACCGCCACCCCCGGCCGACGCGCAGTTGACCGCGATTCGCGCATCCACCTTGGTCGCGTTCGCGATATCGACGCCCTCGATCCGGTCGACGCTGCCCTCGTAGCTGAGTGCGCCATCCCCGATCCCGAACGTGCCGTCACCGCGGGTGGACGTCGCGCTGTAGCCGACGTCGCTTCCCTGCCCGGGCTTGAAGGTGAGGTTCAGGATCCAGGTGTCGCCCTGGGGGGCGCCCTGCACCAGCAGATCATGTCCGTCCGCGGTCTGGAAGTTCACGACGACGCGATCGTCGGCGATCGTGCACTCGTAGGCGACCCCGCCGCTCGCGCTGTACTCCAGGTGGTCCCCGTCCACCTCGGCCCACGCGGAGCCGGGATCGGCGGTGAGCGTCGCCGTGCCGATCGTGCTGCCGCCACCGTCCCCGCCGCCGGTTTCGCCGGGCGTTGGTTGAGGATCGCCGCTACCGTCCGCCGGAGCCGGGGCCTCGACACCTCCGCAGCCCGCGACCACGAGGGCGGCGATACCTGTCCAGAGCCGGACCCGGGGCGCAATGGTCAGCATCGGGAGGACCTCCTCTGCAGGCTCGTCCCGAGATGCCGGCTCGGGGCCTCCCGGCATTCCAGCGTAGCCAATGGGGTCAACCTCACTCGCTCTGGCTGCCGGGAGAGCGCATTGCCGGCTCGGCCCGGATCGGCGCCGGAAAGGTGCTCACGCTCGACCTGGTCATGCTCCTCGGCATCGGGCCTGAGCCCGTCCATCGGGCCCCGACGGCGTTGAGGACGCCGACGACCTGGTTGGAGGGAACCGGGAGTCGACCTGGATCCCGACCAGCACGCCGTCATGGCCTGGGGGTGCGGGCCATGGGCTCCGGTGCCTACCGGCTGACCGCCTCGCAGCAGCAGCAGCGGGATATCTCGCCGAATCCCGCCGATCGGGATCAGGGTCACACGGCTCACGGCTAGACTCGAGCCGCCGCAGCTTCGAAGTCCGCCTGCGCGCCGCTCATACCCCACAGGCGGATCGCCGCTGTGGCGAGGCCGACCAGGATCGCGATCCCCATGACCGGCGCGCCGAGCTGCTTCAGGGTCGGGGACTCGGCGATCAAGCCGGCCAGGAACACGACCAATCCCGCGTTCATCACCCAAAACACCGCCCGATCCGCCCACGGCCAGACCTGGCGTCGGTCTGCGGTGAGGGAGAACACCAGGCCGAGCAGCAAGTTGGTCGTGACGCCGATGAAGGCTGCGTGGTCAATTGCGAGGCCGACACCGACCGGGATCTGCGCCACATCGCCCTCCGCCTGGATGGCTGGCCGAACAGGCCGGCGTTCGTCATGTCGTGCGCATCTCTGCAGTTTGGGCGTCCGATCCGAAGGTGAAATTCGGGCGCTGGCAGAGGGAGATCGAGCAGGCGGTTGGAGACTCGGGCATGACCTGGACGGTGCTGCGTTCACAACCGCTGATGAACAACTACATCGTCTACACGCCGCCCGACCAGCAGGGTGTGCTCTACATGCCGACCGGCACGGGTGCCACCGCGTATGTATCCGCCGACGATCTGGGCCGCACGGCAGCAGCCGTCATCGCTCCGGACGGCGATCATGTCGGCCAGACGTACCTCGTATCGGGGCCGGCTGCCATGACCACCGCCGAAGTCGCCAGCGCCATCGGAGGGGCCGCCGGGCGATCCATCCAGTATGTCGACGTGCCCGACGCGGCAGTGCGCACGGCGATGGAGGAATACGGATCCGAGGAGTGGCTGATCAGTGGGCAGCTGGAGTGCTATTCGTGCATGAAGCTGTAGCCGGGGACGACGACGTCGAGCACGAGGAGCACGACCAGGACCAGGGTGAACGCCGCCGCGGCCCCGATCCGGGCCGAGCTGTACGCGTCGGCCCGGACGCGCTCAGGAGCAGCGTCATCGCGTTGCTCATCGCCCATGCCGGCGCACTCGGTCGATCCAGGCGTCGACGAGTGACGGCAGGAGCCAGCGGTCGAGGGCGATGCCCATGGCGACGCCGGCGAGGAAGGCCAGGACGAGCTCGAACCCGCTCATCGGGCCGCCGGAGAGTCGACGGCGCGGACGTACCCGGTGGGGGGACCCGGGAGTCGACCTGGATCGGACCAGCGCGCCGTCATGCCCTCAAGGGTGCAGCCGGCGAGAGCGATTCCACTCGCCCCGGGTGCTACGCCCGCGCGACCATGACTGTGCGAACCCGTACAGGACGGGGATGATCAGCTCCCGTGGCTACCTTGGTCTCAAGGCTTGGCTTTGACAGCTTCTCGCAACGACGGCGAGCTCAGGTCGCGCTACTGGGCGACTGCCACCTGACGGATTGCCTGGATGAAGGCGACACCGTCCTGGTTCTCGATCAGCTGTTGGTGAGCCGCGTCCTCGACGGCGACTTCACGCCGCTCCAGACGATGCCTCGGCTGCTGGTGGTCATGGTCCCGCCCCAGTTCACGGTTCCACCCGGCCCCTACCGCGACCTGCGCGACTACGACGAGAACGATCCGATTCGAGTCCGGGCGGTGCAGATGGCCGTGGGATAGCGCCGGATCGCCGACTCCAAGCTCGCGACGCCAGCCGCGGCGGCCTCCGGCCGTCGGTCCACTGGCCGCCGTGCCTAGCCTCGGCCGCTCAGCGCCAGCTGCAAGAACGACTCCTGCCACGCGATGAACCACGCGAGGAGGTGGGCAGCTGTCGTCGCCGCGCCTCGTCGCAGCCGTCGGAAGATGTGTTGCAGCCGCTCGCGGTCCGCGGTCGAGTGCGCCCTTTGGCGCGGAGGCGCCCGGTATCTTGTGCGGAGGCAGGGAGGCGCTTGCATGCCTGGATCACCCGAGGTCGACACCACGGCCTGCGCCGCCGCGCTGCTCGCCGGCGCGCGGACGGGGTTCGTCCAGTTGCAGGAGCGCCTTGCGGCCGAACGCATCTACTTCTACGGGCTGCGTGCGTCGGCCACGGACAGCACGGTCGAGCCGTGCGTCAAGACCGAGGAGGCCCTGGACGTCGAGGCCGATCGCCTCGGCGCCGTGCTGCTCAGGCGTGGCCGGGAAGCGACGCCGAGCGAGGTGCGCCTGGCCCTGCGCTACGACACCCCCGGCGACGACCTCTGCGCTCGGCCGGCCGCGATCCCGACATTGGCGTTGGCCAACCGCCTGTTGGCCGGGCTCGGGGCGTTGCGAGGCTGGGAGCGTCCGCCGCACCCCGCCAGCGCTCTGCCAGCGGGAGGCGGGGCGGCGGCGGCGCTGGGCGAAGCGGCCCGCCGCGTGCTGCGGGCGCTCGACGCGGAGGGGCTGTTCGGGGTCGGCGGCGCGCGGCGCGCGGTCGTCCTTGATCTGTGCTGGACGGAAGGCGCGATGCCTGACGCGCTCATCCACCTTGACAACCCGCCGCCGGGCCAGCCCGCGCCCCTCAACCCTCCAGACGTCCACGGTGCCTACCTCGAAGCGCTGGCCGAGGGCCGGGCGCTGCGCCGCCGGCTCTTCGGGTGACCGACGACCCGACGGGCGGCGCCGGGCAGCGCGCTACGCGTCCGCCCCGGCCAGGCCGTGAGGCTCGGGCAGCCGCGAGGCGAGGTTCCACACGAGCCGCGCGGTCGTCGCCACGCCGACCTTCGACCGGGCGTTCGCGAGGGGGTGCTTCACGGTCGAGTGCGCCAGGCCCAGCTGATGGGCGGCCCCTACTCCGACCCGGCAACGAGGACCGCGGCCAGTGCCAGCGAGCGGCCCCGGGCGGGAGCTAACGTCGTTCTTGTTCGGAGTCGACCCGGTGGGACGCGATCCGCCAGTCGTTGCCGGCCAGCTCCAGCACGTAATTGTCGACGCCGTATCGAACGCCCTTGTGCGAGGCCAGGATTCGGACGCGACCTGGACGCTCCTCGAGCTCCTCGAGGATGCGGACATCCGCGACGGCGTGGTCGGGCGGATTGACCATGTTGACTGACGCGCCCCGCATGCCCCGCGCGAACTGGTCGCTGCCGTGGCGCGCGGTGACCAGCCGGGTCCGAGCGACGAGCCAGTCGAGGTAGTACCTGCCATCGGGCGCGAGCGTCGAGTTGACGATCTCCTGCGCATGAGCTGCTGCCCATGCTTCCAGCGCGGCGAGCTCGGTGAAATAGGCGAGCAGGACGTCGCGCGGCGGTTGGGTCAGGTCAGGATCCGGCATCGGCGGCAACTCGAGCCCCGTCTCGTCAGGGCTGGGGGGCCTCGCACCCCAAGCAGCGCGCGTGTCCCATGTCTGGGAGCGCCGGGACGGACATGCGTTGTGCCCCAGCCCGCCAGCGCAAATCCACTCCACCGGCTCGAGAAAGCCCGAGGATTGGGCGAGGATCCGATCCTCATCCCGAGGAAGGATGAACAGACGCGGATCGCCCGGCAAGCACGCGATCGTTTGTACCGTCCGTGGTATCGCCGATGGGGATCGATCGGATGCCCTGGTCCTGGCCAAAGGACCCCGTGCTATCTACCCAGAACCAGTAGGCCGCGAGCCGGCTGCGGTGGTCCTCGATCTCCCGTCGGATGCCCCGCGGGGGCAGCACGCGGACCAGGTCGTCGAGCACGCCTTCCCCCAGCGTGGTGACGTAGTCGCGGTAGCCGCTTGGCAGCTCGGCACCGAGCTCCTTTTCGAGCGCGTCCACGTCCGTATCTGAAGCCAGCGTGCGGGCACCCTCGACTTGAATGGCCAGCAGATTGAGTTGATTGGCCATTCGCTCGGCTTACCCTCCGCGTGGACGCTCGATCAGATCGTAGACGTTGGATATCAGCTCTTGCCTCTGCCACGCCCGCCGTGGTCAGGAATCCCTGGATCTCCGTGCGGGGGGGTGATCGGGCGGCGGCGATCGGGCGGCGGCGATCGGGCGGGCGGCCATCCCGGCAGCATCGGGCGCATCGGCGATTTCGACGACGAGCAGGCCGTGGCGCGGCTCCCCATGATGACCGCCCTGTATCGACAATTCAGTTGCTCGGTGGGTAACAGAACGCCATCATCGGTCGCCCTCGTGCGGCTGTCAGCCGCCGAGGCACTGCTCGAAGTAGATGCCGATGTTCGTCACGCCCTTGCAGGCCGGTCCGCGGAACTGCGCCTCGACCGGGAGCTCGTCACCATCTGGTCCGACTCCAAACCAGGTGCTCACATCGGCCGTCCCGTCACCGTCGATGTCGAACGCGAGGATGCCGTGGAAACCCTCCGCCGTGTCGAAATCCACCACCCCGTGGTTAAGCCGCGCCTGGAGGCCATCGCTGATCCAGAGCACAATCCCCTCCATGTCGAGAAGCAACTGTGCTCCGGCGGCAGGGTTATGTTGATCGCGGCTGGCGTTGGTGCAGTCGGTCGCCAACGCGGACGAGGCAATGAGGAGGCTTGCCAGGACGCCTCCGCCAATGGCGGCCATCCGCCGGATCCGATTGCTCATGCTCACGCTGGTGCTCCTTTCGCTGTGCCCGCCACGTCCGAGGCGGTCGGTCGCAGCGTGATCGGCGGACGTTCCGGAAGCGTTACGGAGGGACGTGGACGCGGGATCCTGTCCCCGCGGGTTCAGGGGGTGCGTTCCTCATCCACGCTCGTGGTATCGTACGTGCCATGCGAACTACCATCGATAGAGCCGGGCGTTTGGTCATTCCCCGGTCGCTCCGGAACCGGATCGGGCTGGCCGGCGGCGGCGAGGTCGAGCTCGAACTCGATGGCGCCTCCGTCCGCATCGAGCCCGTCAGCGGTCACGACCTCAAGGAGGAGCATGCGCTGCTGGTGATCCCGGCAACCGGAACGCCGATTACCGGAGCCGCCGTGCGCGAACTGATCGATGGCGACCGACACGGGCGCTGAGGACCTCCCGGTCGCCCTGCTCGACACGAGCGCGGCGGTCGCCCTGCTCGACACGAGCGCGGCCATCGCCCTCCTCGTCGAGGATCACGAGGCCCACGCCGCGACACTCGAGGCGGTCCGAGGCCACCAGCTTGGCCTGGCGAGCCACGCCTGGTTCGAGACGTACTCGGTCCTGACGCGACTGCCGCCTCCGTTGCGCCGCTCACCCACCGATGCCGGTCGTCTGCTGGCACACAACTTCCCCACGGCCGCCTTCCTCGGCGAGGCGGAGGCGGCCGCGCTCGGGCCGGAGCTCGCGAGGCTGGGCGTGTCGGGTGGCGCCGTCTACGACGCGCTCGTAGGTGCGGCCGCGCGCCAGCACCGCCAGCTGCTCATCACGGGCGATGCGCGGGCGCGACCCGTCTACGAGTCGCTCGGCGTCGCGATCCAGGTCGTCGAGTAGCCTGGGCTCCGCTGCGTCTTCTCCGATTGGACGCGGGAGGTTCGGAGCGCCGGGGCACGGTCACGCGATCGCCGCCTCGGAAGCGCCGTCGATCGGGATCCGAATCCTTGTGGCATCCCCGCAGTTGAGTCCTGTCGGGCGCGCCATGGCAACCTTTTCGGGCAGCGCGATCATGACTCGTCTGGCGGTTCGCGCTCAGTGGTCCGGCGCCAGCATGTCGGTCAGGCTGAACCTACGTCCCCGACCGCGCAGCGTCGGCGTCCAGCCTGGCGCGAGCCGGAGGTAGGACGCCGAGGTCGTCTATCGTTTCGGATGTGCGCACAGCGTTGGTGGCGATGTCATGAGCAAGATCGGGCCCCGTGATCCGGTCCGAATCCTGGTCGAAGGCCGGCTGTCGGTTACCGATCTCCTCTGGGTGGCGAATACCCGGCACGGTGCGGGTGGACACTGGTTTGCCCGACCAGCCCACGACAGCGAAGATCACGATCACCTGGTCGACTCGAGGGATGCCGTCGAGTATCTGGTCGCCCACAAGGTTCCTGTCCCCGACGGACCGCCGAGACGGTCCGATCTGGCGCGGCTCCGATCGATCCGAGAGATGGTTCAGGCTCTCGTTGACGGCGATCCTGACTGGCCCCCCAACGTTCGGAAGACGGTTGACGGAGCGAGATACCGTCTCGACGTCAATCAACGACTCAACGCGAGGTCGGCCGGCTGGCCGGGCTTCGTCGACTCGCTCATCCCACCGTTGTTGGAAACCGTCGCCGTGAGAACCCGGCTCCAACGCTGCGCGAACCCGATGTGTCGATTGCTCTTCCTCGACGAAACGAAGAACCATTCACGCCACTGGTGCGACACGGCCGCGTGCGGCAACCGAATCCGAGTCCGACGCCACCGCCTAGTGAGCGCGCGCTCCAGTACCAGAAGCTGACCACGCTCGTCCCTCCGACCGGACGTGTCGCGGGCAGTACTCAGCGCAGCCGTCGCGGGCAGTACTCAGCGCAGCCGTCGCGGGCAGTACTCAGCGCAGCCGTCGCGCGCTCGCTGGACCCTGGATGCGCAAAGGACGTCTGGTACCCCGCACCGGGATCGCTGGCTTCCAATCGGGGACTCCTGTGAGTAGGTGCGGTGAGGGCATACGTGCATCTTTCCTGCCTTGAGGGCGCCGAGCACCTAATACTCAAAATCAACGTTGACTAATTATGGAGGCTCTCGATATCCTCTGTCGGTGACAGCCTCTTGGCGTCTTGCCCCGCCGCCTTCAGCTTGGTTGATCCGGCCTTGGGAGATGGAGGAGAGGGGCGTGGCGACGAACGACGGACGGCGTCTGCAGGGACGAACGCGCCGCTGGATTCGAACCGACGGCTGCCGATCCGACGCGAGGACATGGTGATCCCCAACTCCGTTTGCCGGGAGCCGATATGGGCATTCGGCTGAACCTGGGCGGCGAGCCGTCGAGGCGGATGGCGTGGGCCGCGCTGACGCTTCTTGCCGGGCTCGCGCTGACTGCTGCATGGGCCTTGACGCGCCCGCGTTCGCCAGAGGAGCGGGCCACCGCGGCCGGACGCCTCGCATCGGGGATCCACGTCAGTGCCACGGTCCACGACATCTCCCTCGTGGCCGGGCGGGCGATTGCTGACTTCGGCGTCGGCTCGGACATTCGACTGGTCCGGGTCCGGATGGTCGACGGGCTCAGTCTCGACCTTGCGATCTCGAGCGATGCCGAACTCGTCCTCGCGACCCACCCGCGCCTCTGCCTCGTCGGGCCGTACTCGGCGCCGGACGACGCCGGGCTCAGCGTCCCCTGCTGGGGTGAGCCGGATCTCGTGGCCGCCCTGACCCCGCGCCTGGCACTCGACGATGCCGGCCACCCAGTCATAGCTGCCGACGCGCCGGTCGAGTGGTCGGGGACCCTCGCCCGCGGCGACCAGCGATGCGACTACGCGCCGGGTGCTTGGCACCTCGACGTGGGCGTTGATCCCCTGATCGACGGCGGGGCGACGGGCGTCATCTGGCTGCCATCGGTGGGCCTACAGGTGCCTTGGGCTGCCAACGACACCCTCGTGGCCGCGGATGCGTCCCGCTATTGCGGTCTTGCCGAGACGATTGTCAAAGAGCAGGGCGAGCCGCTGATTGTCACGCCATGACCTATGGCGGGACTTGTGCCCGGCGACCAACTGCCGCACGGTCGCCGTCTCGGGCCACTCGCGGGTGATCGTGTTCGCGCGGCAAGCGCCCATCGCAGCGGGTGGCGAGACGAGCACCACGAGCAAGATACGCGGTACGCCTCTGCGGCCGATAGCCGTCGGTGCTGGGCACGAGCATTCGCTCCAGGCCGAACGTGATCAGGTCGACCGTGTTCCCCCACCAGTGGTTCGGATCGGTTAGCCAGACCCCGGCCGTGATCTCCGCGCTCTCGACGAGGTTCGGGAACTCGTCGCGGGGCAGGCTCAGCTGGACGAGCGCGAAGCGTCGTCGCAGGAGGTCGACCCGGTGGGCGTCGAGCGGCACGGCCTCCGATGACGAGCCCTGCCGGAGAACAAGCAGGTAGCCGGCGAGGAGGTTCGAAGTCATGCGGATCAGGACGATCGCCTCGCGCCGCGCAAAACCGGCGTCAAAGACGATGGCCAGGAGCTGCTCGAGCACCCTCCAAGGCAGGACGCGGTTGGACCTGGCCGGAGGAGCGGGCCATGCCGCCCGTTGGTCACCGCGCCGGGCTGTCGGGCTGGCTTGCTCGCCCGTGCAGGAACGCCTCGACGACCGCCTTCGGGTCGATGGTCGGCACCGGCAACTGGAGGTTCGCGCGCCGGAACATCTGGCTGATCATGACCGGCCCCAGCAGCGAGCTGACCGTCGCGAGCGGCGACTCCGCTGCGAGCAGACCCTCCTGCTGGTAGCGCTGGACGATCCCGATGACGCCCTGGAGGTTGCGCCATGGGACGCCGATGGAGATCCGGAGGTCCGGATGCCGCGGCATCTCGATCAGGATCATCGGGATGATGTCGCCATGGGCCTCGTTCGTCAGCAGGTAGGCCCGAACGATGGCCTCCAAGTCGGCCTCGAGGTCGCCGGTGTACGCAAGGTGGTTCAGCGGCGTGTCCGCAAGACGACTGGCGATGGCCTGCTCGAACAGCCCCGCCTTGCTGCCGTACCGGCGGAAGATCGTGACCTCGTTGACGCCGGCCGCGTCCGCGATATCCCTGGTCGTCGCCCCGTCGTAGCCGTGCGCCATCAACCGGTCGATGGCGACGGTGAAGATCAGACGTTCGTCCACGACCTTCGGCATGCAGCCTCCCGCGCAGTCCGTCCAGCGTATCCCTGCAAGTGTTGACTTGCAATCCGATCGATGCTAGCTTGATTGCAAGCAAGAGGTTGCAATCCGAACCTGGAGTCGACCGCCATGTCAGGTGAGGGCACGCCGCGAGCCGAAGGCACTACCACCGCTCGCCGGCCCCTCTCGGCGAACGAGCAGGCCGTCATCGACCGGATCCCGCTCCCGATCCTCCGGGCGGCGTTCGAGCGGCTCTGGCGGGTCAAGGTGCGACTGCAGTTCACCGGCTGGCTGCAGTACGTCCCGCCGGCTCTCGTGGCGCTCGCGGTGCTGGCGATCGCCGGACTTACTCAGCTGCTCGGCCTGACGCCGGTCGCAACGGCCGTTGCGCTGGCCGGCGTCGCGCTGCTCGCCGTCGAGGCCTTCGACCTTGTCACGGTCAAGTTCCGCATTCGGCCGCCCGAGCCCCGACCGCGGCGCCTCGATGACCTGGACGCGTTCGATCTTATGCGCGGCCGCCGATCGTGTCGCTCGTTCCAGACCCGGAAGCTGACGGCGGCCGACCGGGAGGAGCTGCTGGCGTCCGTCCGGCGCCACAGCACGGAGGCGCTGATCGGAACACACCCGGTCCGATTCGAATACGTCTCGGAGCGGCTGACCGTCTGGCCGACCGTCAACGCCAGCGAGTTCATCGTGGCGATCGCACCGCTGGAGTACGACCGGGTCGCCGTGATGGACGTCGGCCGAGCCCTCGAGAAGGTCGTCGCCGATGCGACGCGCATGGGCCTGGGCACGTGCTGGATCGGCCCCGGCGCCGACCATGCCAGCATCCTGCGGCACCTGGGCGAGCGGTTCGATCCGACCCGGGACCACATCATCTGCGTCTGCGCGGTCGGGTACCGGTCGTGGTTCGTGCCGATGTTCATCCGGGTCTTCAATGCCCGGTTCTCCAATCGACGCATGCCCATCGAGAAGCTGTTCTTCGCGGATCCGGCGATGCGGCTGCCCCTGGACGTGGGAGCGCCGCCCTTCGATCGCTTCGGGCGGACATTCGAGATCTGCCAGTGGGCGCCCTCGTCGTACAACGGCCAGACGACCCGTGGCGTCGCGGTGACCAATGCCGGCGGTCTGAGGCGCCTCGACTTCTACCAGGCGATCGAATTGCGGTACTACGCTCCCGTGGCTGCCGGGATCTGGTGTGCCAACTGGGAGGTCGGCTGCAAGGCGCTCGGCGTCCGCGGCCACTTTGCCGTCCTGCCCCCGACGGAGCGTGACCTCGGCGTCACCGAGCCGACGGCCGAGTATGACGTCAGCTGGGTGCCCGACCAGGCGCTCTGACGCCGTCCCCAGACCTGCGGTTCGATCGGGCCGTGTGATTCTGGGGTCGCTCGCTCGCGCCGCCGCCCGGTCCTCATGCCAGGCGCCTCCCGGCGGCGAGCCTCTCTCCCACAAGAAGGACGGCCCGCGCGCTGAGCGGGACCATCCTCCCGGCGGGCGGCCGTCCAGGCCGTGGATAGTTCGGATTCCCGCCCGCTAGAGGCTGCAGTCGATCGCTTGTGACGGGATCGAAATCTCGAAGCTGAGGTCGACGGAGTCGGGACCGCCGGTGGCGTCGCCGAGCGTCATCGTGCCGCTCATGTGGTCGCCCGCGATGGTCAGCAGCGGACCGCCGATCTCGTCGGCGTTGTCGTCTCTCCAGACCGGGGAGAAATTCGGGGGAACGACCGCCTCGCCGGCGCCGGCGTGCCAGAGACCGCCCGCCGCCGGACCCTGGAGGCTCACGCTCTGCGTTTGCAGGACCTTGGGCTCCATGCCGTCGCCCTCGACGGCCACCTGCTGCTCCGAGAACTCGACGAGGATGAGCAGCTGAAGCTCGTAGCCCTCGGTGACGGCCGCGAGATCGAGGCTTCCTTCCTTCAGATCCGCGTCGACGACACAGCTCATGACCTGGTTCACGGCGTGGGATTCGCCGTTCAGGACGATGCTGCCGCCACCGCCGACAGGAGGCGCCTGGGACTCGGCGCCCGTGCCCTCGGTTGGCTCCGGGGCGCCGCTGCCGGCACCCCCTGACGCACCGCTCGAAGCCGTGGGCCCGGCCCCATCGGCCGACGGGACACCGCCGCCGCCACAGCCGGCGGCGGTGAGTGCCAGCACGGCCGTGGCCATGAGCACCCGTCGCCAGGCATGTTGGCTTGCTGGTGAGGTCCGTGGCGAGTCGTGCCAGTCGAGTCCCGTGGGCGCGGTCATCGACCGAGTCTGTCGGGCGGGTGGCTCACTGTCATGAGTAATGAACTACTCAGTCGCGCCACCGGTGAGCAAGATGGTCCGCTGAGGAACCCGCCTTGCAGGTGGCTGATATCGTCCATCGACAGCGCAAGCAGGCGAGAACCGGCGATGCTCGAATGGCCGCTCGTCGGCCGCGAACCGCTAATGCGACGGCTGACGGCTGCGATGACAAACGGAGCGCCGACCAGCGTCGAGATCTTTGGCGATGTCGGCGTGGGCAAGACACGCCTCGCCGCGGAGCTTCATCGGCACCATCGAGGCCAGCGTCGCAGCGTGGCCTGGATCTCGGCATCCCGCCCGGCCTCGGCCATCCCGTTCGCGGCGTTCTCGGAGCTGCTCACGATCCCATCAGGCAGCTCCGATGAGCCCGGCCTCCTGGGTCACCTGCTCGACCAGCTTCGCGCCGCGGCAAACGACGCGGGGCCCTTGGTCCTGACGATCGATGACGCGCACCTGCTCGACTCCCACTCAACCGCGCTCCTCCATCTCGCGATCGGCCACGGGGTCGCTTCGATCGTCATGACGATCCGATCCGGCCGATCGATCCCGGCGGTCATCACCCAGCTCTGGAAGAACGGTCTCGCGCAGCGGATCGACCTTGATCCGCTCGATCAGTCGGGGGCGACCAGCCTCGCGGAGGAGATCCTCGGCGGCGCCATCGATGCGGTCACGTTCGCCGATCTGTGGCGCCGGTCGAGCGGGAACCCGCTCTACCTGCGGGAGCTCGTCCTCGGGGGCATCGAATCCGGTGGACTTGCCAACACCGGTGGCGTCTGGCGATCGACTGGGTCTCAGACCCCGTCAAGCCGTCTTGCGGAGCTGATCGGCGCGCGGCTGGGGCGCCTCGACGACGCCCAGCGGTCCGTCGTGGAGGCCCTCGCGATCGGCGGGGCGGTCGGGCTCAGGCTCCTCGAAGCCGCCGCCGACGCCGCCGGACTCGAGCGACTCGAGGAACGCCGGATCGTCGCGGTGGAGCAGCACGGCAACCGGAGCGTCGCACAGCTCGCGCACCCACTCTACGGCGAGGTCGTGACGGCTGCGATGCCTCGGGCGCGGGCACGCCGGGTCCGGCAGGCGCTCGCGGACGGGCTCGAGAGCATCGGCGTCCGGCGGCGCGACGACGTCCTGCGGCTCGCGCTCTGGCGGCTCGACAGCGGGGGCGACGTCGACGAGTCGCTGCTCCTGGAGGGCGCCGCAGCGGCGCTCAGCAGATTCGACCCTCCCCTTGCCGAGCGCCTCGCCCGCGCGGCGATGGCGACGGGCGGCGTTGCGGCCGCCCTCCTGGTCGGCCGGGCCCTGGCAGCCCAGCAGCGCGTCGAAGAGGCCGATGACGTCCTCCGCCAGGCCGCCACGCTGGCCGCGACGGATGGCGAGATCGCCCAGGTCGCCCTGGCCAGGGCGGACCTGCTCTATTTCCGAAGCGGGCGGATCGACGAGGCGTCGGCCGTGCTGGGGTCTGCCCTGGATGCCATCGTGGACGTCGACTGGCGGGACGAGCTCCAGGCCATGCTGGTCCTGTTCCGCGCCCGCGCCGGCGAGCTGTTCGCGGTCGCGGAGTCCGGCCGGCGAATCCTGGATCGCGGCGACGCCCGGCCACGAGCCACCGTCCACACCCTCGTCTACTCCAGCATCGCCAACGTGATGCTCGGCCGATTCGCCGAGGCCGAGGCCCAGGTCCGCGTCGGCCTCGCGAATGCTGCCTCGGTCGCGCAGGAGCTGCCACTCAGCGGAGACCTGTTGCGGATCAACGGCTCGATCGCGGTCGCCTACGCGGGCCGGGCCTCCGTGGCGGTCCAGTCGTTCCGAAAAGGGCTGCAAGCTGCGCACGAGGCGAGGGCGACCGAGCTGGCCGGGATGTGGCTGATGACCCTGGCCGAGGCACAGATGCTGGCCGGTGACATCGATGACGCCCTCCACACGATGCTCGATGGCCTGACGTTCGCCCGCGAGAGCGATCCATTCGCGGTGCGAGGGATCGATGCCTCCCTGGCCTCGATCTGCGCGGCCTGGCTCGGGCGGGCTGCGCTCGCCCAGTCGCTCCGCCAGGAGGTGATCGATCGCGAGCTCGCCACCGACGTGCGTTCCAGGATCTGGTTCGATCGAGCCAGCATCTGGGTCACCTGGCTACGAGACGGCGATCGTGAGGCGGTGCGATGCGCCCTCCGGGGCGGTCGCGCGGCGATCGGTGACACGCATCTCGTTTGGGGCGCGTGGCAGCTCCACGACGCGGTCCGACTCGGCGCTTCACGTCTCGTTGCCGGGCGGCTCGAAAAGCTCGCCGAACGCGTCGAGGGCGAGCTCGTGTCCACAATGGCGCTGCACGCTCGTGCAGCCGCCGGTGACGATGCCGTGCTGCTGGAACGAGCGGCCTCGAGATTCGAGCAGATCGGCTCAAAGGTCCTCGCGGCGGAGGCTGCCGCCCAGGCCCAACAGGCATACCTGCGACAGGGTCGCGATCGCCTGGCCCGGGTCGCCGGAGCCCGGGCCGCGCTGTTGGCGGCCCGTTGCCCGGGCGTACGCACCCCATTGCTCGCCGATGTCGCGCCGGTGTTACTGACCGCCCGCGAGCGCCAGATCGCTCGCCTCGCGTCGGCTGGCCTCGCCTCGCGAGAGGTCGGCGAACGGCTCGAGATCTCGGTCCGGACGGTGGACAACCATCTGGGAACGATCTACAGCAAGCTCGGGATCTCGAGTCGTGGCGAGCTGTCCACGGTGCTCGGTGTGGGTTCTCGCCCGTCCGACGGCGGTTTCGTGCCTGCTCACGGTCCCGCGTCTGAGTAATCCCGTACTCATGACGGACGGTTGTTCGGCCGGTATCAATGATCGATGAGCTCGTGGGATCCCGATCTCGTCGATCTGGTGCGGGCGGCAGGGTCGCACGCCTCGGCGGAGCACCTGGAACGCCTGACCGACGAGGTCTATGAGTTCATCGTCACCCGGCCGGACTACGCCAAGGCAGCCCGCCGCATGGGTGACGTCTTTCACCTCACCGGCCGCGATGCCGAGGCAGCCTATGTCGGGGCGGTGTTCATCGAGCTGATCGTGGCGGCCCTTGCCGCGCTCGAAGGGCAGGCAACGGCGGAGGCGGTCGGTCGCCGGCTGCGCCGGGGCGAAGCGCTCCGCGGATGGGCCGGGGCCGCTTGGCGTGCCCGCAACCGCGCCGACGTGAGCGCCCCGATCCGCGCCGACGCGAGGCTTGCCGTCAGTGACTACGCCGAGCGCGCCTTGCGGGCCGTCCCGAGCATCAGGTCCTATCTCGAGAGCGTGGCCGCGACGCCTGGCGTTGGGCGGCCATCCGCGGAGACGCCCGATGCCGGCGACCCGGCGGCACCGACACGTGACGGCACCGGAGAACGATAAGGCGGTCGAGCTCGACGGCGTGACCCAAGCTCAGGATGTCGGGGCACACATGATGTCGAACGTTCCGGCCACCTGGTCCCTGCGATCCTCGCTGTAGGTGACCTCGCTGGTGTCGACGATGAAGAAACTTCCGGTCGCGTGGAACGACCGCGGATCAACGCTTGCCGGAGCGATCTGCAGGGTGTCCACCCTGGGGCCGGCGAAGGTGGCCCGGTCCTGGGTCGAGGGTCCGCTCGCCAACCAACGATGACCGGCAACGGTGACCAGGATCGCGTGCGCCTGCCGCGAATCCCAGTCCTCCAGCGCGAGCGGGAAGGTCACCATGAACGACGCGCCACTGCCGTCGACGGCGTCACCGTGGGCGGTGTCCGCGTCCTCCCGCGCAGTGCAGCCGAACTCGGGAATGGCGAACTCGGTTCGCGTCTCGCCGAGGACGATGACGGCCGAGCCCCAGCCGCCGCCGGACGGGACCTCATCGGACTTGGCGGGCCCGGGGCTTGCAGTGCCTGCCGTGCCCGTGGCCGGCGGGCCGGCCGAGCCCTGGCCGGTGGGACTCGCACCTCCCCCGCAGGCGGTGACGATCAAGCCGATGCCCATCAACATGCCGACGACGACGCGACGCCCCATTGGCGATCCTCCCACGTGGCGGTGATCCGCTCCGTCATCCTTGGGCACGCCCGGGGCGGTGTCTTGAGTAGTCGACTACCTACCCCGCGTCAGCGTCGATCCAGGTTGGAACCGGCGCCGCGGGCGACGCGCTCCAACCGGCCGGCTCAAGGGCGTGGTGTCGGAGCTTGGCTCTCTGCTCCACCTTCGCGGGTTCTCGCTCGGTAGGTCACAAATGCGGCGACCCCGCCGACGGCGCCGAGGAACGCATCCGCAGTCCAGGCCTGGATGTCAGCCGCCTGGATGATGACGAGAGCGGCATAGAGAAGCACCCAGACGACGCCCCCGAGCATCGATCCTCTGACGAGACGGTGGCTGGGCCGCCAGATGAACAGCACGCCGATGATCGCGGCGATGACGCTCGCCACGTTCGTCACCACCCACGCAGCCGTGTTCTCTCTGAAGACAACCGTCGTCGCGACCGCAAGCACCGCGGCAAGAATCCAGATGATCCCTCCGATCTGATAGCTGCTCATGGCAGCCTCCCGACTAGCCCTTCATCCTCGTTGCACCCTCGGCCGGCACGATGATCAGGGCTTGATCAGGCAGCGAAGCCGGCTCGAGCGGGCTCTGCCTCCCGGTTGGCAGGCTGCCGCCGGAGCCACAGCAGGACACCTCCGGTGATCGCCCCGTACCCGGCCACGAGCACTGTCCCGAAGAGGACCGTGGCCAGAAGACGGGCGACGGTCTCGCCCATGGGGACCACCATGCCGTCGTACAGCGCCGCCCCCCCGACGCGGCCAATGCCGAGCCCAAGGGACAACCCGACGGTGCTCGCGACGACCCACCAGCCGGTCCGCGCGAACCGCTGTCTCATCAGAAGCCATTGCGCCATCCCAAGCGACGCCCCGAGGAATGCCCCGCCGGCGACGAGATTCGTGATGAAGTCCGTCCCCATCGCGGCGCCCATGATGTCGGCCGCCACCAGCGCCCCGGTCCCGCCGACGGTCCCGCCGGCAACGCTCGCCAACACCCACCGGCCCTGGTCAGGGCTGCGCCGCCGCAGGAGAAGCCATTGGGCAACCCCGAGCGATAGCCCGAGCGCCCCACCGCCAGCGGCCGAGACGAGGGTTCGTGGGACGACCTCGAGCTCGTCGCCGAGGACCACCGCCAGCGGGAGGTACACGGCCAGGCCGATCATCAAGCCGACGGAGCTGGCCACCAACCACCGCAGCCAGAAGCCCCATCCGACCGCTGTACGTTCGGTCTGCATCGACCGCCTCCCTTCTGGCCACCTGGGGCCATGTGGCGCCAGCTCGGATCTGGGCCGCTCACATCCCCTAGGCGGGAATCGCCTGGTCCGGGGCGTTGATGACGGCGGGCTCCTCCGAACGGAGCCAGCGGCCGAGGCCCAGCAGCCCGACGGCAAGGAGCGCAGCCCCCACCGACAGGCCGACCTGGTTCGCGAACCAGTGCTCGCCCCAGAGACCGCTCAGGTCGATCGGGCCCTGGCCGCCGCGCAGGATCGCCCAGACGATCGCTCCGACGGCCGGCCCGCCCGCGAACAGCAGCGTCGACAGCCGCGGGGCCAGGCCCTGCCGCCACATCGCGACACCGCAGAGCAGCACCCCGACCATGGTCAGCGTCCCCCAGCCGGTGAAGACCCAGGCCGCAACGGCGGCGGCCAGCCCGAGGCCGGAGGCGATCAGTCCGGCCGTCCCGAGGCCGCCGAGGCCGCCGTGGCGCCGAACCAGCCCGAGCATCGCGGCCACCATCGAAGCTGTCGCGCCGAGTAGGGCCGCGGCGCCGAGAGCGTACGAGATGTAGGAGGCACCGCCCTGCAGGTCGTATCTCGGCTCCAGCAGGCCCGCCAGCCACCACGATCCGATGACGGTCAGCCACAGGACGGCGCTGCCGATGGCGTAGGCACCTGCGGTCCTCGTCGATTCCGTGGGCACGGCGAGCCCTCCGTTCGGCGCGGCCGCATACGCCCTCGCCACGAGGTCGGGGTCGCCGAAGCGCTCGAGGGCGGCCCGCCGGGCGAGGCCGGCGTCGATGCCGCCGCCCTCGAACCGCTCGACGGTCGTGTAGAGGTGGTCCTCGACCTCGGCCACGATCTCGTCGACGTCGGGGCGCCAGCGGACGCGGCGGCGGAGCGAGGCGACGTACGCGTCGATCAGGTCGTCGCGGGCCATTCGGAGCCATCCAGGACGCTCACGACGGCGCGAGCGAACTCGTCCCAGGCGCGGCGCTGCTCGCCGAGCGCGCCGCGACCCTTGTCGGTCAGCCGATAGGTGCGCCGGCTCCGGCCCTGGACGACCGACCACTCGCTCGACACGAGGCCGCCCTTCTCCAGCCGGTGGAGGGCCGGGTAGACCGTCCCCTCGGGCAGATCGAACGCGTCCTCGCTGCGCTCCCGGAGCCGCTCGATCACGGCGTAGCCGTGCTTGGCGCCGTCGGCCAGCGTGGCCAGCAGCAGCAGGTCGAGGTGTCCCTTCAGCGCCTGTCCTCTCATGCCCGATGACGCTATACTTTGTTTGACTAGGTGTCAAGCCAAGTGCGGGGAAGGGAGGCCCACCCTACACGCTGTGGGTTGGTGGGGCGTGGATGTTCGCGAGCGTGCCCCTGGTCCTCGACCTCCTGCTCGACACGCTCTCGGTGAAGCTGCTGGTGATCGCCCTCTTCGTCTTCGTGGGGATGACCTACTGGAGGGGCGGCAGGAACAGCTTCGTGGGCCTGCTGGTCGCCCCATTCATGGTGGTGGTGCCCGTGGCCGACGGTCTCGCCCACCTCCAGGGTCACTTCTGCGGCGAGACCGGGATCCAGGCGTGCTCGGTGAAGGCGATTTCGGACACGTACCTCTGCATGGTCTGCTGCTGCTCGCCTTCCTGACTGTCTTCGTCCGGAACAAACGCCCTGAACCAGCGCAAACCGCCGCCGTCGCGGTCCTCCTGGTTCTGGCGGTCATTGGCTCGGCCTTGAATTTGGGGATCGTGCCGAGCTAGAAGGTGGAGGCCACAGCACCCGCGGCTTCGCTGCCGGCCGCGGTACCGGCTGGATCGGTCAGCCCCGACGCCGCGACGACGGAGAGGCCGATCGCGATCGCGTCGACGATCCCGCCGCGCGAGGCGATCGCCGGCGCTCGACCACCCTGATCCTCGAACGCTGCGCGTCGCGCTGCGCGTGATCGCCTGGCTTCGACTGGGCCCTGGTCGGCTGTGGCGGCACAACATCGGGTCGCGCGCCATGCCCGACGATCACGACCTAGCGCGCGCTCGCTCCGCACCGTCGAGGATCAGGTCGAGGCCGAACTCGAACGCGGGCTTCTGATCCGTCGGCTGTGGCCGCAGGTGGAAGGCCACATGCTCCATCAGGTGCGGATACGCCGCGAGGCCACGATCCCGCACGAACTGCATGACATCGGCGGGGGCTTCCCGGAAGCCGCTCGCGTAGCCGGCCTCCCAGAGCGTGAACCCCAGGATGTGGCTGTCGATGGCGTGGTAGGTGCGATCGGCCAGGTCCGCGGGGAGCTGCGCGTCGGCGAGACGATCGAGGAGCGCGTCGATCAGCCGCAGGCGGCCGGGCAACAGGCGCTCCGCCGACATGAGCGGGTTGCAGGCCCAGGGATGGCGCCGCAGGACTTCGTGGGCCGAGACGGCACTGGCCCGGATCGCCGCCTTCCAGTCGCCGGCCGGGGACGGGAGCTCGATCTCACCGAGGACGAGGTCGACGATGCCGTCCACGATGGCATCCCGGTTCGGGGCGTGGTAATAGAGCGACATCGCCGAGACACCGAGGCTGTCGGCGAGGCGCCGCATCGTGAGGGCCTCCAGCCCGCCGGTGTCGGCCAGGGCCATCGCGGCGTCGAGGACGCGGGCCTTCGAGAGCGGCACGCGACGACCGGGCCTGGCGCGTGTCGGCTCGGCCGTCGATCCCAACCCTCGACCTCCTGGTGATCCGCTCGATCGCTTGACACCTTACGCCGTACGAACTAGCATTCCCAGCCAATCTTACACTGTACGACGGAGTGGGTGATGATCGTGGTGGAGACGCCGGGCACGGGACAGACGGCGACGACGGCATCGGTCATGAAGGCCATCGTCCAGGACCGCTACGGCTCGTCGGACGTCCTCCGGCTGCGGGACGTCGACATCCCAAGCATCGGCGTCGACGGGGTGCTCGTTCGGGTTCGAGCGAGCTCGGTCAACGCCGCGGACTGGCACACGATGCGCGGGCGACCCTACTTCGGGCGGGCCATGATGGGCATCCGCCGGCCGACCCAGGCGATCGCGGGCGTCGACGTCGCCGGGGTCGTCGAGGCCGTCGGCGCCGAGGTCACCGAGCTCCGGCCCGGGGACGAGGTGTTCGGCGCCCGCAACGGCGCCTACGCCGAGCTCGTTGCGGGACGGGTCCGCAACTTCGTCCCCATGCCGGCCGGCCTGTCGTTCGAGGAGGCCGCGGCCATCCCGATCGCGGCGATCACGGCGCTCCAGGGTCTCCGGGACCAGGGCCGAGTGCAGGCCGGCCGGCGGGTCCTCATCATCGGTGCCGGTGGCGGCGTCGGCTCCTTCTCGGTCCAGCTCGCGAAGGCCTTCGGCGCGTCGGTTACCGCCGCCACGAGGACGGCCAACCTCGAGCTCGTGCGCTCGCTCGGCGCGGACGAGGCCGTCGACTACACGGTGACCGATGTCACGCGGAGCGGCCGGCGGTTCGACCTCGTCGTCGATGTCGGCGGCTATCGATCGTCGCGCGACGTCGCCCGAGTCCTGGCCCCGACGGGCACGGCCGTCCTCCTCGGTGCCGGTGACGCGACGACCTTCGGCATCATCTCCGGGATGCTCGTGGCCTATCTCCGCGGCCGACTGCTCGGTCAGCGGATGCGGATCTTCCTGGCGAGATTCAATCGGGACGACCTGCTGACCATCGCCGGGCACGTCGCGGAGGGCAGGATCAGGCCGGCGGTCGACCGCATCTACCCGCTCGCCGAGGCCGCGGAGGCAATCCGGTACGCCGAGACCGGCCAGGCCCGCGGCAAGATCGTCATCACCGTCAGTTCATAAGCCGGTTCAGGGCCGGCCGCGATCGCGGGCCGGATGCTGCTCGGCGTCGAGGATGCGGGCCACGGCGCTCGGCACCGATTCGTGCTCCCAGACGCGGATCGTCCTCCAGCCCCGCGCCCGGAGGCGCCGATCCGTGTCTCGGTCGCGGGCGACGTTGGCGCCGATCTTCCCGCGCCAGTAGCCGCTGTTCGACCTCGGCGCCCGGTAGTGGTCCGGGCAACCGTGCCAGAAGCAGCCGTCGAC
Organism: uncultured Chloroflexia bacterium; assembly: GCA_963719145.1. Classification (GTDB taxonomy): domain Bacteria; phylum Chloroflexota; class Limnocylindria; order Limnocylindrales; family CSP1-4; genus UBA5189. The sequence continues at coordinate 327,703 of CAVRAX010000001.1, read as the reverse complement.
GAAGACGGCCAGCCGGGCTCCCCGGAGGACGACGTCGGCGCTGCGAGGAACCGTCGAGTCGGGGCGGACGTTGACCCTGAACCGTCGGCCGAGCCGGTGCAGCGCAGAGCGGATCGCCAGCTCCGGGCGAGTGTCGCGCGAGCGGTTGCCCTGCATACTCGCCCGGACCGAGTCGCTCGATGCCCACGAGGGCCCTCGGCCGACCCGATCCTCGCCGGGCGGCGCCGATCTCGAACCCCGGCGGGTGCCCACGCCAACTGAACACCGGCGGCATCGTGCCGGTTGCCGACCTTCCCGCTGTCGCCCGCGCCCGGCGAGTCGAGACCGCCCCCGCCGGACGAGCCCGCCGGGCGCCGACGATCGCGTGATGCTCCGGGCCAGTGCGGCGCCGTCCCCACGTCCCGGGGACCTAGAATTCACAGGGATGCGGAACGTCGCGTGGGTTGGGACCCACCGCGCCAGGACGGCCGGGCAGGGCGGCAAAGTCGCCCTCGCGTTGCTGCTCGCCGGATGCTCCATCCAGGCGACCTCGCCGACGGCGGCCAGCCCCGGGGCGAGCAACCCGCCGGGGTCGACCTCGCGGGCCGGCCAGGTCGCCGACGTGATCTTCGACGACGCGAACGTGATCACGATGGATGACGACAACCCGCGGGCACAGGCCGTCGCCATTCGCGGGTCGACGATCCTGGCCGTCGGCACGAGCGAGGACATCAGCGGCTACCAGGGTCCGGCCACCACGGTTGTGGGCCTCGCCGGGCGCACGATCACGCCGGGCTTCATCGACGCCCACCAGCATCGCATCGGCGATGGCCCGGCCGCCCTCGGCCTCGACTCGCCCGGACCGCTCATCGATGCCGCGATCGCCCAGGGCTGGACGACGATCGACGAGCTGTACGTCGACGAGGGCCGGCTCGACCAGCTTCGCAGCCTCGACGATGCCGGTGTCCTCCGGCTGCGGGTGAACGCCTATCTGCCGGTCCAGGAGAACAGCGCCGAGGGCCGCCTCCTCGGCGACTACTTCGACGCCTACACGCCGGGCCAGATGCTGAGCCCGCACGTCCGCGTGGCCGGGCTGAAGGTCTTCACCGACTTCGACAACGCCAAGATCCTCCTCTGGACGCAGGACGACCTGAATGCCTTCCTGCTGCAGCAGCATCAGAAGGGCTGGCCCCTGGCGGTCAAGACGGTCAGCACGAGGTCGCTGGCGATGATCCTCACCGCGTTCAAGGCCATCGACGCCGTCGATCCGGGCCTGGCCACCGCCCGCGGCCGGCTCGAGCACCTGCTCTTCGCGGCGCCCGACCAGATCGCCGACATCGAGTCGCTGGGGCTGCTGCCGGTCATCAACCTCAACAACCCGGGCCAGCTGGTCGGGCTCTCCGACGTCGACGAGCTCATCGCCAGTGAGCCGCCGGGCTCATACACCCCGTGGCGGAGTGTCTTCGAGGCCGGGATCCCGGCGGCCGGCATGTCGGCATTCCCGAGCTTCTACGTCGACGAGCCGTCCGGCGACCCGTTCGGCTCCCCGATGCACCTCGTCTACCAGGCCGTCACCCGGGTGGGCAACCTCGGGCGGACGTCCCCGGCCGAGCTGCTCGACCAGGCCATCGGCGTCGAGGACGCCTTGCGCTCGATCACGGTGAACGCGGCGCGAGCGGCCGTCGAGGAGGACACCAAGGGGAGCCTCACCACCGGGAAGCTGGCCGACCTCGTGGTCCTGTCCGCCGATCCGCTCGGCGTCGGCCCGGGGCAGATCAACGAGATCGAGACGCTCGAGACGCTGATCGGCGGCCGGGTCGAGTTCTGCGCGCCGGGGTCCGAGTCGCTGTGTCCGACGGCCTCGGGCCCGAATGCGTCCAGCCCGACCGAAGCGGCGACGCCCGTGCCGAGCCCGCCTGGAGCGTTGACGGCCACGGCCTCCCAATCGCTGCCCGACAGCCCCCCGTCAAACGCGCTCGACGGCGACGACGAAACGATCTGGAGCGCGGGGACTGATGCGGAGCAGTGGATCCAGGTCGATCTCGGTCAACCGACCGACGTCACCCGGATCCGGCTCGTCACCTCCCAATACCCGGCCGGCCGGACCGTCCACCAGGTCTGGGTCGGGGAGTCCGAGTCGAGCCTCCGGCTCGTCCATACCTTCGATGGCCCCACGGACGACCGCCAGGAGCTCCTCTACGCTCCCGCGACGCCCGAGGCAGGGGTTCGAATCGTTCGCATCGTCACGACCCAGAGCCCGTCCTGGGTCGCCTGGCGAGAGGTCGAGATCAGCGGCGACTGAGCCGGCGGGATGACGTGCTCCCCGAGACACGGAGCGAGTGCGCCGATCTGCGCGATGACCGTCTCAGGCTCCGGGTGTCGCCGGGGTCGGCGCCGGACCATGTCGTCCGGGCGGGCTCCGCGGGTGCGAGATCGACGGCGTCCGGCTCAGCCGGCGTCGCCCACGGAGACCTGGCCAGCGGGCCCCAACCGGCCGAGTGCCCGGGGGAAGCGGGCTGCCGGGCGGGCTCGGGCGGCCAGCGTATCGATTGCCGGCTGGACCGTTCCCAGGCGGTGGAGGACGAGGACGATCGCCGTCCAGCCCGCCGAGACCGCCGAGATCGCCATGACCAGGTCAGTCGGCAGGGCCTCCAGCTCGAAGAATGCGCGCCCTGGTTCGCTCGCGAGGACCGCCAGGTAGCCGGTGACCAGGCCGGCCACGAGCGCGGCGCTCCGGACGGCCGGCGGGAGCCGCAGCCCCCGGATTCTGCCAGCGGCGGTCGGGATCAGGGCCAGCGCGCCGATGCCGAGGAAGCTGGTGACGGTGGTCAGGATCGTCCGCGCCATTGCCGGTGTCGCACCGGCGGCGACGGCGGCGGCATAGAGCGGGAGGCCCACGGCGACCACGCCGACCGCCAGGGGGATCGACGTCCGGAGCGTCAGGCCGAGCAACCGCGGGCGCGACTGACGGGGCTCGACCCAGGCCGCGAATACGAGGACGGGGACGCCGACGGTCACCAGGGCCAGGATCGAGTTCTCGCGAGGCGTGAGCGGGAACGGCAGCCCCAGGAGCGCCGCGCCGACGATGATGGCGAGGACGTAGAAGGTCCGGGCCAGCAGGATGGTCAGCGTCGCCGCCATCGCGGCCACGATCCGCTGGCCGTCACGGATCGCCTCGGGCACGATCGAGAAGTCGTCCTTGACGAGGACGAGGTCGGCCACGCCGCGTGTGGCCGGGCTGCCGCTGCGCATCGCCACACCGACGTTCGCCGTCCGCACGGGCAGGATGTCGTTGACGCCGTCGCCCGTCATCGCGACGTAGCGCCCGCGGGCCTTGAGGGCCCCGACCAGCCGGGCCTTGAGCTCCGGATCGACCCGTCCGAAGATCGTCGTCCGCTCCGCGACCTCGGCCAGGCGGGCATCATCGAGGGCCGTGAGGTCGCGACCTGAGGCGACCGCCCCGCCGTCGAGCCCGAGGCGTCGCCCGATGGCGGCGACGGTCGTCGGATCGTCCCCCGACACGATCTTGACGTCGATGCCCCGGGCCCGCAGGCCCTCGATCGTCGCGCCCGCTTCGGGACGAAGCTCCTCACGAAAGGTCAACAGGGCGAGCGCCTCGAGGGGCCCCGGGATGGCGGCCCTGCCGCCGGCGTCGAGCGACGCGTCGGCCGAACCACGGGCGAACAGGAGCACCCGATCGCCGTTCCGGGCCAGCCCCTGGGCGCGGCGCCCCACCTCCGTGCCGCCGTCGATGAGGGCCGGCGCAAGCACCTCCGGCGCGCCCATGACGAACGTTCCGCCCGCGGCCGGATGGGTCGCCGTGTCGACCTCGAAGCGGACGGCCGACCAGCGCAGCGTCGACGAGAACGGAACCTCGTCGCGAACGGCGAGGGGCATTCCCGGCAGGGCTTCCCGGAGGGCGAGCGTCGTGGGGTTCGGGGCGCTCGCCCCGGCGGCCGCGGCCGCGAGCAGCTCTCGAATCGCTATCGGAAGCGGCGCTGGGCCGACCGGCTCGATCGAGCCGAACCGGATCCGCTGCGTCGTCAGCGTCCCGGTCTTGTCAGTGCAGAAGGTGTCGATGCGGCTCATCGCCTCGATGGCGCTCTGGCGCTGGGCGAGGGCCCCGAGCCTGGAGATCCGGACCGCGGCCGCGGTGTAGGTCACGGTCAGCATCAGGGCCAGGCCCTGCGGCACGAGCGTCACCAGGACCGCCGCGGCGAAGACCGCGTCGCGCTCCACGGCGACGATCCCGTGGCCCAGGCCGAGGGTTGCCGCGACGATCAGCGAGGACGCGGCGATCAGCCCGGCGACCGCGACGAAGGCCCGTCGGACATCGGCCTGGAGGGGGGTCTCGGTGTCACGCCGACCCCTGGCCTGGGCGAGGATCCGGTTCGCGAATGTCTCGGCACCGACGGCCTCGACGACGTAACGCGCGGTGCCGCGGACGACCACGCTCCCCGAGAGCACGGGATCGTCGCCGGCCTTCTCGATCGCGTCGGGCTCGCCCGTGAGGGCCGACTCGTCGACCGCCGACCGGTCCGACCCCACGATTCGGCCGTCGACCTGGATCTCGTCGCCGCGGTGGGCGATCACGATGTCGCCGACGACGACGTTCTCGCGCGCGACCTCGGCCTCCTCGCCATCGCGGACGACCCGGGTCCCGGCCCGTGTGAGCACGGCCACGCGGTCGAGCTGCTGCTTCGCCCGCGAGCCCTGGATGACGCCGATGGCGATGTTGCCGATGATCGGGAGGCCGGTGATCAGGGCCTCGGGGTAGGCGCCCAGGGCGACGAGCGCTGCGGTGACCGCCAGCAGCGGGCCGTTGATGAGCGGGTAGCTGTTGTCGCGGAAGATCTCCCAGTACGTCCGACTGGTCGGGCTCCGGAAGTCGTTCGCGAGACCGGCGGACCGGCGGGTCTCGACGTCGGCGGCACTGAGGCCCCGAGCGGGGTCGGTCGCGATCCAGGCCTCCCGGGCTGCAGTCGCCACGCCGTCCCGCCCCGGTCCGGGGCAGGCGAGTGGTCGCGTGGCGGCGTCGGTTCCGGGCACGTCGTCCTCCGGTTCGCGGACCGGAGGCACCTGGCGGATGATCCGGCTGCCAACCCACCATCAACCGTGAGCGCCGCCGCGCCAATGGGGCCGTCACGAGTTCCGGGTTGGGGCTTGCCCTGTCTCGAGGGAGGCCGGCGCGGCGCTCGCGGCGCGGCGCCGGTTCAGCGGCGCCGCGCTCGTTCAGCGGCGCCGCGCCCGTTCAGCGGCGCAGGAGTGAGCCGCCTCACGGTCTTCGAAGCGCTCGCGAGGGCCAGGGCCGCGTCCACCCGCGGGTCGGTGACCGGATCGGATGTGCTGGCTAGCCGGGCGAGGCGGCCGGAGCGAGCGCCCGGATGGCCTCGCCCGACAGCTCCTCCTTGGGAATGAACCCGAGGACCCGGCTCTCGGCGATCCGGTGGCCGTACTCGCTCGCCTCGCGGCTCGAGGTCAGCACGACGCGTGGGGCAGGGTCGTCGCCAGCAAGTGCCCGGGCCACCTCGAAGCCCTCGACGTCGGGCAGGCCGATGTCGAGGAGGACGAGGTCCGGTCGGATCTCCCGCGCGGCCGCCAGGCCGGAGGCGCCGTCGCCGGACTCGCCGACGACGGAGAAGCCGTCGGCCTCGAGCAGCGCGCGGGCCTGGGCCCGGAAGTCGACGTTGTCGTCGATGATCAGGATCGTGGTCATGGATGCATCCTCGCACGACCTCCCCCGCGCCGCCCACGGGGCTAGCCCTAACCGTGGCGGGGCCCTCTGGCCCGGTTCGGTGTGGCAAAGTGGCCTCGTGAGCGGTCGGTCCATCCGTCTCGTCATCGGCGTCATCGGCACCGTCATCGGGGTGCTCGCGACGGGGATCGCGCTCGGCGCCGGGTGGACCCCGGAGTCGGCCCTGCTCGAGCTCGCGATCGGCCTGACGTACGTCTACGGCGGCCTCGCGATCTGGAGCCACGATCCGGCGAACCGGACGGGGCCGCTCATGACCTCGGTCGGGCTCACGTGGTTCATCCCGAACCTGATTGAATCCGGGCTGCCGATCGTCGACGAGCTCGCGCTGGCGCTCCAGGACACCTCTTCAATAATCCTCGTCGCACTCGTGCTGGCCTACCCGGGCGGCCGCCTCGAGACACGCGTCGATCGCGTCGCGGTCGCGGTCCTGGCCGTCGGGGCGACGGCCCTCACGGTGCTGTACGCGATCCCCGTTCCGCTGGTCATCAACGAGGGCAACAATGGCCTCTACGGCGCGCTGTCGCTGGCGATCATCATCGCCGCCGTGGTCGTCCGGCGCTGGCTCATCGCCCCGGCGACGTCACGCCGCGAGCTCCTGCCGGTCCTCGTCGCCGGGGCCGTCTACGTCACGTTCATCACCATCAACATCCTGCGCCGGCTGATCGGCGTCCCCGACGACGTTGGGGCGATCCTCGTGGCGGTCTTCAACCTCGCCCCAGCCGCCATCCCGGTCGCCCTCCTGGTCGGGTTCTACCGGCAGAGCGAGCTGCGCCTGGCGGCCCTCCTCGACGCGATCCCGGACCAGATGATCCAATTCACGCGCGACGGGACGTTCGTCGGCACTGACGACGCCGATCCCGGGAGCCGGGCGAAGTTCCCGGGCGGCTTCAGCGGCCGACGGCTCCACGCGGTGATCTTCGCGGACGCGCGTCAGCCGGCGCTGGAGGCAGCCCGTCAAGCGCTCGACACCGGCGAGCTCCAGGCCTTCGACTTCTCGCCCGAGCTGACCGACGGCCGGCGCAACCTCGAGGTTCGGGTCGCGCCGAGCGGACGAGACGAGGTCACTGCGATCATCCGCGACTTCACGGTCCAGCGGGCCATCGAAGAGGAGGTCCGGCGCTCCAGGGTGAGGATCGTCGAGGCGACCGACGCCGCCCGCCGCAAGCTCGAGCGGGACCTTCACGACGGGGCGCAGCAGCGGCTGGTCTCCCTGTCGCTGCTGCTGCGAATGCTGCGGAACCGACTCGCCGGCCCGGGCGCATCGAACGACGAGGTGATCGCCGCCGCGGATGCCGCAAGCGCCGAGCTGCGGACCGCGGTCCATGAACTACGTGAGCTGGCTCGCGGCATCCACCCGGCGATCCTGACGGAAGCCGGGCTCAGTGCGGCGATCACCAGCCTCGCCGATCGCTCGGCGGTCCCCGCCGTCGTGACGTCACTCCCGGATCGCGGTCTCCCGCCGGCGGTCGAGGCGACGGCCTACTTCATCGTCTCGGAGGCGCTGGCGAACATTGCCAAGTACGCGTCCGCCAGCGGGGTCACGATCGGTGCCGAGTGCCACGGCACGACCCTGCGCGTGGCGGTGGGCGATGACGGGATCGGCGGCGCCGACGAGAGCCAGGGCACTGGCATCCGCGGGCTGCATGACCGCGTCAACGCCCTTGGCGGGCGACTGAGGGTGGACAGCGCGCCAGGCCAGGGAACGCTGCTCGTGGCAGAGATCCCGTTCGCCTGAGTCGACGCATAGGGCTGCTTGCCGGGTCCCCGGCGTCGCGCGAGCCCGTCGCGTTCGCGGCCGTCATCGCCCGGGCGGGCGACGCCGTGCGTTGACCCCGCATCCGCCGAGCGTTCGACACCCTGACCGGGGCGGTCCTCGTCGCCCTCGGGCTGCGGCTAGCGGTCGAGCGCCGGTAGGCCGCCCTCTCCGGCCCGCGCGGAGCGTCCGGCCCAAGCCGCCTCGGGTCGGCCCCTCTCAGCCGGCGACCGCGGATTCCGGCACCGCAGGCTCCGGTGCGACCTCCGGCCTCGGGATCCGCTCGAGCTCGGGCCCCAGCCCGGCCGGCGGCTGGGCCGACGCCCGGATCTCCTCACGGATCGTGCCGTCCCGCATCCGGATCACGCGATCGCAGGCCAGGCCCACGTCGGGCTCGTGGGTCACGAGCACGAACGTCTGGCCCTCTCGCCGGTTGAACTCCCGGAGGAGCCCGAGGACGTCCTCGGTCCGCTCGGAATCGAGGTTGCCGGTCGGCTCGTCGGCCAGAATCAACGCGGGCTTGTTGACGAGCGCCCGCGCGATTGCCACCCGCTGCTGCTCGCCGCCCGAGAGCTCGGCCGGCCGGTGATCGGCCCGATCGGCGAGCTCCACGAGGGCGAGGGCCTCGACGGCCCGGGACTTCGCGACCGCCCCACCGACGCCCGCGTAGTCGCAGGCGAGCATGACGTTCTCGAGCGCCGTGAGGGTCGGCACGAGGTTGAAGTCCTGGAAGACGAAGCCCATCTGGCGGGCTCGGATCCTCGTCCGCTCGTCCTCGCCCATGTCGACCATGTCACGGCCGTCGAAGGCGAGGCTCGGTCGGGGCCCGTTGTCCATGTCCGGCCCGTGGAGCAGGCCGAGAATGTGCATCAGGGTGCTCTTGCCGGACCCGGACGGTCCCATGATCGCGACCATCTCGCCCGGCTCGATCGAGATGTCGACGCCGCGCAAGGCGAAGACGACATTGCGCTTGCTGAGCCGATAGGTCTTGCGGAGGTTGTGGGCTTCGAGGAGGGGCATCGGTCGGTCTCCGGCTGTCGGCTGGCGGTTCATTCGTAACGCAGGGCGGCGACCGGATCGAGCCGGGCCGCGTGGAGGGCGGGGACGAAGCCGGCGAGGGCACCGAGGATGGTGGCGAACGCCACCGCCGTGACGGCGGTCCCGGGCGTCAGCTCGAAGAGGACTGTCCCGGACGTCCGACCTGCCTCGTTGGCGATGACGACGACGACGGCCCCGAGGATCAGCCCAATTCCACCGCCCACGAAGCCGATCAGGGCCGACTCGGTGACGAGCTCGCGCACGATCCGGGTGCGACTCCCGCCGATGGCGCGCTTGATCCCGATCTCGCGGGTCCGCTCGGCGATCGACATCGCCATCGTGTTGACTACGGACAGGCCGCCGACGGCGAGGCTGATGAGGGCGATCCCGATGAGGATCGAGTTGAGGATCCCCGTGGCCGACCCGATCTGCTGGTCGAAGTCCTTGCCGGTCATCGCCGCCACGCTCGGGATCTGGGTCTCGATGCGGGTGGCGAGCACCTCGGGATCGACGCCCGCCTCCGGATAGACCGTCATCGACGTCGCCAGGTCCGCCGGGTTGAGCTGCTGCTGGATGACCGGTGGGAGGGTGCCGACGAACATCTCCTGGGCGATGTCGAACGGAATCGACGCGGCCTGGTCCGGCGCGGTCAGGGTCGGTTCCAGGATCCCCACGACCTCGAAGATCTCGCTCTTGAGCACGATCGTGTCGCCGGCGTGCTTGTCGTACTTCCGGGCGATGTCGGATCCGAGGACGGCGACGTGCTGGCCCTCATCCGCGGCCGCCAGGCCCCGGCCCTCGGCGTAGTTCAGGCCAAAGCTCTCGTGGCCCTCATCCGAGCCCGCGACCGAGGCGGTGATCATCGGCGGGACGCCCATGTTCACCGTCGCCACCTGGTCGTCCATCAGCATCATGATCGCGGGCGTGACGGCGGCGACGCCGTCGACCTTCCGGACCAGGTCGGCCGTCGAGAGCGACATCGGCGCGCTCGAGAATCCGCCCTGCGAGCCCGACTGGTCGCTCAGCGACAGCTTGTCCGCGTAGTAGGAGCTGCCGCCCTCGACGAGGGCGCTGATCTTGTTGGCCATGGAGCCGAACACCACGAGGGCCCAGATCCCGATGGTGATCCCGAGGATGGTCAGCGTGGTTCGGACCTTCCGCCGACCGAGATTGCGCAGGTAGTGCATTGGGCATCCTTCGGGACGCCAACTGCCTGGGAACCGACGTTTGGGACCGGATGAGTATTTGCGGCGATGCCGATCGCGATCAGTGCTGACCGGCCCATCTTTCGCCCGAAGAATCGCCCTCCCGGCGACCGGCTCGATCGCGGGCGCTTCAGCCGGTGATCGCCGGCCGGGAAGCGGTACCAGCGGTCCGTGAGATCCGGGCAGATCGCTGGGTCCCGGCGGTCAACGCGGGAGCGCTCCTCAGCGCGGAACGTCGGCCCGCGGCTCGTCGTTGACGCGAGGGTCGATGTGAGGGGTCAGGCCTCGGAAGACGATCCAGGCGCCGAGGGCCAGCACGATCACCGGCCAGATGGCGTCCTCGTCGAGATCGCCGAGATCGAGGCCGAGGGTGTTGCGCAGGAAGTAGTAACCGCCGACCAGGAGCAGGGTCACGCCGATGATGATCCGGCCGCCGTTGCGGCCGAGCGAGTAGAGGATCACGTGGGCACCTCCAGTGCCGGGAAATCTGCATCCGGCAGATCGCGCGCGCCACGGCCACTGGATCGGTCGCGGGGGGCCGAATCGCCCGACCGTGACCGGCGCCGCGGGGGGGACGATCAGCCCAATTCGACGGCCACGCGGGCCCGGAGCAGGTCCGTGCCATCGGCAGCCCGCCGGAGGCGAACCCACCAGCCGGCGTCGCTCCGCCAGGCGAGCGCCTCGAGCTCTTCGCCCGGTCCGGCCGACGCCGCGTACTCGAGGGCGATCCGGCGGGGGATCGCGGTCGTGAGATCCGCTGCGCCGGCCGACGCGACGGCCTCCTCGAGCCAGTCCAGGTAGACGGCGTTGTTCACGTGGCCCATCGGGTCGAGGTCCTGGGGCCGAACGTGGAAGGCCAGCCGGGAGGCGTCCCGCGCGGCCGGTGGCGGAGCGACCCGGATGATGTCGCCCTCGAGCTCGACATTGGGGAAGGCGTGGCCGAAGTCGCCCGGGATCCGGATGATCCGGCCACGCTCGTCGACGATCACCCAGTCGGTCGTCGCGACCGCGGCGATCGCTCCGTCCGGAAGCCGGAACTCACCTCGCCGGCGGGCCCAGATCCGGCGATGGCCGATCACGGCCGTCGAGACCCGGAGCGTCCGGCCCATGGCCACGGGGGCGACGACCTCGAGCTCGACCGACCGGACGACCCACCAGAGACCTCGCTCCATGTACCAGCCGCGATCGAAGCCGAGGTCCTCGGAATGGCGCCAGGCCACGTCCTGGGCATAACGCAGGAGGGCCGACGTCCGCATCAGCCCATCGGCTCCGGCCTCGTCGAACCGAACGCGGTAGCCGGCCACGAAGCCGTTGTCGAGCCCGGCGATCGGTCGATCCTGCCGGCCGGCGAGGCCGGGATCGAGTGAGGCGGCCTGCTTGGAAGATTCCGGGCCGGCGGTCGCCGCCATCCCGGCGCCGATCACGGTGCGCTGCGGGCCGCCGGCGCTACCGCCCTCACGGTCGCTCATGTCGATGGCCGGGCCGCTGTCCCGACTCCCCGGCCGGCGAGCCGGTCGAGCGTCTCGAGGGTCACGAGCCGCGTTCCGGCGCGAGGTGCCGTCTGGCGGGCCAGACGAACCTCGCACGAGCGGCGAGCGTCGAAGACGACCAGCACCGGCAGGAGGCGCTCGCCCTCGGCGGCTGCGTTGGCCCGCGCGTCGTCCAACTGGTGCAGCACGTCCGCGGAGATGCCTCGCGCGCCCCACTTGCAGTCGTAGGCTTCGGCGGCCCCCGGGACCTCGACGGTCACGTCGTAGGGGTGGATCTCGGCCTGGACCCCATCGAACAGGATGCGGCGCTCGCGGCGGATCGCGGCCGCATCGACGCGGCGGGCGAGGAGACGCACGGTGACGGCCTCCACGATCGCCCCGCGGAACTGGCTGCGGACCTGCTCGCCCCGCCCGGCGACCTCGAGGGATGCCGCGAGGATCTCCTCCGAACGGCGGCGCTCATCGTCGCTCCCGGTGGGCGTGGTGGACCCGAACAGGGACGGGAACATCGCCCGCCAAGTGTCGGCGGCCGTGGACTCGCCGTTCATCACCGCCCGGGCGAGCACCCGCTGGGCCGGGGTCGCATCGGCCAGGAGGGCCGCCGCCCGCGCGACGAGGAGGTCCGCCTGGATCCCCGCGTAGACGACCGCCCGGGCATCCCGCGCCGCGTCCTGGAACCTCACCAGGCGACCTCACGGAGAGCGACGAGCGCGGCCTGGGGCACCGTCGACAGCCAGTCGATCGCGCGATGCGGATCGGCGACGAGGTCGGCCTCCGCCACGAGCCGGTCGAGGGCGATTTCGAGTCCCTCCGCGGCCGCGGGCGACAGTCCCGCCGCCGGGTCACCGTCGGCAGCGGCGACGGATCGGGCCGCCGCGACCGCCCGCAGGCGAGCGACCCAGACTGTCTCGAGATCGTGGATGTAGATCCATTCATCCTCGACCAATTCGGCCCGTTCGACCAGCCGGCTGATCGCGGCGACCACGCGCTCGGCGAGCTCGAGAGTGTCGGGCATGGCGGAAGCGTACCCCGCCCGCGGTCGGGGCCGACGGCAGGCGGGTGGCCGGGTCAGACGGTCCCGGGGCCTCGCGCCGGAAGCCGGGGAAGGCGGTCGGCCCGCGGTCGCTCCGCCCCGTCGAGGGCACGTTCGGCCCGGACGCGAAGCTGCTCGAGGCGTCGGAATGCGACGTCGTCCCAGGCTCGCGAGTAGGCGGCGATGGCCTCGCGCCGGATGAGGTGGCCCTCACGCCGGCGGCCAGTCAGCTCCAGGGAGCCGACCCTCTCGAGGACTGCCCGATAGAGCTCCGGCAGCTCGCTCGCCACGGAGGTGCCTTCCACAGTCCCGAGGATGCGCGCGAGGCCCCCGATCGGGAATAGCCCGCTCGTCCCATGCGGCGACAGGCATTCGGCCGGCCGGATGTACGCTCCGACCCGTTGGAGACGGCGTGGGAGGCACTCACGAATGGACCTCGGGATCCGCGGGCGACGGGCGCTCGTCGGGGGCGCCTCGAGCGGGCTCGGTCGGGCGGTCGCCGAGCGTCTCGCGGCCGAGGGCTGTGACGTCGTCGTCACAGCCCGGCGCGCGGACGTCCTCGCCGGCCTCGCCGCCGACCTGACCGCGCGGCACGGCGTCCGCGCCGTGGGGATCCCGGCCGACCTCGCCGAGCCGGCTGCGCCGCGAGCCCTCGCCGCGGCGGCGGCCGAGGCCCTCGGCGGGATCGACATCGCCGTCCTCAACGCCGGCGGTCCGCCGCCGGTCGACCCGGCGGCCACGAACCCGACCGGATGGGCCGCCGCGTTCCAGCTCCTGGCCACCTCGCCGATCGAGCTGGCGACGGCGCTCCTGCCGGAGATGCGGGAACGAGGGTGGGGCCGGGTCGTCGCGATCATCTCCTACACCGTTCGCCAGCCCGTCGAGGAGCTGTCGTACTCGAATGCCGGGCGCAGCGCCCTGGTAGGCTGGCTCAAGACCGTCGCCCGGACCGTCGCCGCCGACGGCGTGACGGTGAACGGGGCCCTGCCGGGAAGGCACGCCACGCCGCGGATCGAGCAGCTCGATCGGGCCGCAGCGGAGCGGTCCGGCCGCTCGGTCGACGAGGTCCGGGCTGCCCACCTGGCCTCGATCCCGGCCGGGCGATATGGCCGACCCGATGAGTTCGCAGCGTACGTGGCCTGGCTGTGCTCGGAGCCGGCAAGCTACCAGACGGGGACGTTCACCACGATCGACGGCGGGATCGTGATGGGCCTTCCGTAGCTCCCGAACCGTTGGCCCCGACGGGCTCAGTCATCGTCGGGCTCCGTCATCGTCGGGCTCCGTCGCCGTCGGGCTCGGTCATCGTCGGGCTCCGTCGCCGTCGGGCTCGGTCATCGTCGGGCTCCGTCGCCGTCGGGCTCGGTCATCGTCGGGCTCCGTCGCCGTCGGGCTCCGTCATCGTCGGGCTCCGTCGCCGCCGGGCTCAGTCGCCGCCGTGCCAGCCCGAGCGCAGCTCGAACGACCGGAACTCTCCCGTTGCCGGCGGCCATGCCGCCAGGACCTGGTCGACGAAGGCCGAGGCCGGCCCTCGCCGGAGGCGCTCCTCGAGGGCCTCGAGGGCAGCTGGGTCGCCCTCGGCGACGCAGCGGACGGCGCCGTCCGGCAGGTTCGCCACCCAGCCGGTGAGCCCGAGCTCCATGGCCGCCCGAAGGACGAAGACGCGATAGCCCACGCCCTGGACACGGCCGCGGACGACGGCGTCGAGGCGACGCGCCGCGTCGGGCGCCGGCCCGGGCTCGTTCATGCGGCTCGCGCGCCGGCGACCCAGCGGAGGGCGAGGACGTCGAGCACGAGCTCCGGGCTGACATTGCCCTCGAGACGCTCGCCGGCCACGTCGAGCTCGCGGAGGATCCTGCCCGCCTCCGCCGGGGAGAGCCGCCCCGAGACAGCCCTGAGGTCCTCCAGCAGGTCCATGTCCCGGACTGAGGCCGCGGCGTCGCTTCCCGACACGGCCAGGTCGCGGAGGACCGCCCGCCAGACGGCGACGAGCGTGAGTGCGCCGCGCCGCCGCTCGGCGGCCGGGACGCGCGCCGGCGCATCCGCCGGGGAGACCTCCGCGGCTGCCGGGTCGGCGTCGGCGGCGGATCGAGGGCCATCGCCCGTGCCCGGCGCCTCCCCACGTGCCGGATCGCCGTCACCGGCGCCGGCCCTCGACCGCCCGCCCGAACGCTTCCGTCGCGTCTCAGCTGGATCCCTGGAGCCGCCGGGGGGTCCGCCGTCCATCGACTCGGCCTGCGCGGCCCGAGCGGCTCCGGCCTCGAGGTCGCGGGCGAGGTCGGCCGCGCGACCGGCGAGATCGCGGATCCCGGTCAGGCGCTCCGTCAGCCGGGCGTCGAGCAGGTCGAGGAGGCCCCTCGCAATCTCGCCCCGGACCCGGGCCGCGCCGGGCGCGAGAGCGTAGGCGATTGCGTGCCCGGGTCGCCCGTCGACGATCCGGGCCAGGCGGGCCGCGGTCGGAGGATCTGCGACTCCCCGCTGGGTGAGGACGGCCTCGACATCGCGAATCCCGAGCGGGCCCAGCCGGACCCGGATGCAGCGCGACCGAATCGTCGGCAGGAGGCGCTCCTCGCCGTCGGCGCACAGCAGGATCGTCGTCCCCGTGGGCGGCTCCTCCAGGGTCTTGAGCAGGGCAGACTGGGCGTCCTCCGGCATGCGGTCGGCGGCCTCGATGATCGCCACCCGCGCTCCGCCCTCGACCGGCAGGAGCGCCAACTCCCCCACCAGGTCGCGGACGCCACGCTCCCCGCGCCCGCCGATCGGGATGGACATGCTGGCGCCGGAAGGGGCGAGCCGATGCAGATCCGGATGATTGCCGTGCTCGACCATTCGACAGCCCCGGCATGTTCGACAGGGCCGCGAGGCCGCGTCTCCGACCGTGCAAAGGAGCGCCGCAGCGACATCGAGAGCGAGCGTCGACTTCCCGACGCCCGACGGACCGGCGAGGAGGACGGCATGTGGAAACCCTGACGCCAGGAGCGCCTGGATCGTGGCCACCGCCCCCCGATGGCCGAGGGTCCGCATGCCGTCCATGATCGTTCGCGGCGCGTTCAGGACTCGGGGGCGTCGGCCTTTCTGCGGGTCGTGCGACGCTTCGGCGCAGCGACCGCGGCCTCGAGCGGCGCGCCATCGGCGCCGACATCCGGGTTCGCCGCCGACTTCCGCGTCGTCCGTCGCTTCGGGGGAGCCGTGGCCTCCGCGTCGCCGTCGGCGGGAGCCTCGGCGGGCGTCGCCACCGCGGCCGCCTTGCGGGTCGTCCGTCGCTTCGGAGTGGCCGCGACAGCCTCGGCTGCCTCGGTGGGCGCCGCCTTGGCCGTCGTCCGGGTGGCCCGTCGACGCGGCGTCGGGGCCTCCGGCGGGGCCGGCACGGGCTCGGTCGCTTCGGCCGGCGACTCGACCGCGTCAGCCCCGACGGCGTCCGCAGCGACCGCCGCCCGCTCGGTCGTCGGCCGCGCGGTCCGCGGCGCCTGGCCGGGCGAGCCGCCGAGCTGCGCCCGGAGCATCGCCTCGATCTCCGGCGGTACCTCGCTCCAGGGCTCGTCGCCCGATCGGCCGCGAGCGGGCGGCCGAGGAGCGGCCCGATCGCCGCGGGCGCGGTCCTCGACGCGCCCGCCCCGGGAGCGGTCGTCGCTCCGCCCGCCGCGCGGAGCGGGCTCTGCGAACCGGGTTCCCCCGCCACCATGGCCAGCGCCGTATCGCTCTCGATCGAGAGCGGCGGCATAGGCGCCGCGGCTTCGACCTCCGCCCGTCCTTGTGCCGGGTCCACCCCGGCCCCCGTTGCGCTGGCGCCGCTCGGCGATCAGGTACTCGGGGATCGGCGGTTCGTCGAGGTCCTCGTCATCCGGCAGGGGCGGCGCGCCGCCGACCGCCGACGTGGGCATGCCGATCTGGGAATCCCAGACAGAACCGAAGGCGTGGCCGGATCGCTTGACGGGCGCCGGTGCCGGCTCGGGTGCCTCGTCTTCCGGGTCCGCGAGAGCTCCGGGATCGGTCGCGCCGACGGTGGTTTCCTCATCGAATCCGTGGCCCCGACCACGACCACGACCACGACCGCCTCGCCGTCGTCGCCGGCGCCGAGGCTCTTCGCCGTTGGCGTCCATGGGCTCCCCGTCGTCGTCACCGGACGCGACGGCCGCGTCCTGGTCCTCGGCGGGCTCCGAATCCGGAGCCTCCGACGCCACCGGCTCCGAGGCCGGCGTTGCGGCCCGCGAGAGCTTCTCGCCCGGCAGGACCACCAGGGGTGTCCCATCCGACGTCACTGCGGCGATCGCCTCGGCGGGTGCCGAAGCGGCCGACGTGGCCGACGCGGCCGGCGTGGCTCGCGATCGTCCGCGAGCGCGCGGCGCCGCCGCGGGCTCCGCCTCGGCGACGCGGGCGCGTCCCCGGCCTCGGCCCCGGCCGCGGCCGCCGGTCCCCTCGCTCTGCTTGTCGGGAACCTCTGTCATCGACAGGTCCTCCTCGTCGCCGGCAACGCGGCGACCGGAGCGCGAGGACCCCTTCTCCACCCTCGCGACCTGGGTGATCTCGGTGAACTGGTCGGCGACCTCGATGAGGTCCGAGGAGGTGTTGCCGCGGAAGCTGATGACCTCGCAGCGGACACCCATCTCCTGGACCGCCCGGATGGCGGGCGCGAAGTCACCGTCGCCGGAGACCACGATCGCGATGTCGAGGTTCCGGGCCGTCTTCATCATGTCGACGACGAGCTCGATGTCGAGGTTGGCCTTGACCTTGCCGTCGCCGTACTTCCGGATGTCCTTGCTGACGACCTTGTAGCCGTGCCGCCGAAGGAAGTCGTGGAAGTTGCGCTGGTTCTCGTTGTCCGGGTCCAGGCCGGTGTACGCATAGGCGCGCACGAGGTCTCGCCCGGCCGAGGCCGTCTTCAGCAGCGTGACGTAATCGATGTCCACGCCGGCCGCCTTGGCCGCGTAGAAGATGTTCGCCACGTCCACGAAGACGGCGACGTTCTTGCCCACTGGGTCTCCTATTCCTTGGGGACGCGGTGTCCGAGTGACCGGACGGCGCGTACGTTCAACGGGACCGCCGCGCGCCGGCCCCGGCCGGCGCCAGCGTGCGTCCCATGAGCGGGCCGAGCTCGTCGAATCCCTGGCGCTCCCATCGGGCCCGCTCGATGGGATCGTCCGGCCGCGGCGCCTCGACGGACGCGCAGCCCTTGTTGGCCGCCGACCGGAGAGCCTCCTCGAGGAGGGACTCCGTGACCTCGTCCGCGTTCATGTTCGGGGCAACGACGAGGAGATCGATCGTGCCGACGTAGCCGCCGGACCGAACCGAGGGGCGGATCGCGAGGATCGCGCCGCCCACGATCTCCCGTCGCCGTTCCGCGACGAGGACGCTCGCGTGGGGGAGGTAGACCAGCTGACGGAGCAGGTCCGCGGCGTCGAGCGCCGTCCGGGCACCACGGCCGCCGATCCGCTCGCCGCTCAGCGCGACGAGCTTGTCGATGTCCGTGATCCGGGCTGCTCGGACCGTGTATTCCACGCCGCCGCTGGTACCTCGATCGGGTGGCGCCAGCTCGATGCGACCGCCCCGACCGGGGCCGACCGGGGTCGCTTCCGTTGCCGCTGACCGCAGGGGACGCGAACGACACACGTTCGATGAACCGTCCCGGGTCGCGCCAACCGGTGTTGCAATCGGTGCGCCGAGCCCTATCATACGTCATCGCTTCGGCGGCAACCTGCGCGCCGCCCGAAACCGGTCCGGAGTCGTCCACCGTCGCGCACCACCTCCGCGTCCCCCGAACCTGCCCGCCTTCGTCTGGAGCCGGGTGGTCGGGGTCCCCGACCCGGAACGGGCGCGAGGTCGCCTCGCCGGTCCCGGCCTCGGGCCGGGGCGTCGGCTGGCCGACCGGGGATCGCGCCGGGAGATCCCGGGGCGATCGGTTCTGAGGAGGAGACTGCATGAAGCTCACAAAGGTTGGCGCGCTCGCCGCGATCGCGGTGCTCGCCTTTTCCGCGTGTAGCGGTTCAGGTACGACCGCGCCGCCCGACGCGCTCGGCGTCATCACCATCCCATCGGGCGAGAAGATCCACATCGCGTTCTGGGGCGTGCTCTCGGGCGCCGATGCCTCGCTCGGCCAGGACTCCCTGTATGGCGCCCAGATCGCCGTCGACGACAAGGGCGGCAAGCTCCTTGACCATGACATCAACCTCACGACCGAGGACGGCCTCTGCACCGTCGACGGCGGGGCGGCGGCGGCCGCGAAGATGGCGGCCGACAACACGATCG
The DNA here is from genome assembly GCA_963719145.1 of uncultured Chloroflexia bacterium. Lineage (GTDB taxonomy): Bacteria > Chloroflexota > Limnocylindria > Limnocylindrales > CSP1-4 > UBA5189. The sequence goes on along the minus strand of CAVRAX010000001.1, from coordinate 309,210 downwards.
TCGGGCTCGTCGGGTCGAGCTGCTCGGATGAGACCGTCGGCGGCATCGCGGCGCTCACGCAGGCCGGGCTGACGACGATCTCGCCGTCGAACACGCGACCGGCCCTCACCGCGCCCGATCGAGACGCGACGTACGCCGGGTACGCCCGAACCGCCCACAGCGATGCCTTCCAGGGCAAGGCGGTCGCGGACTTCGTCTACACGGAGCTCGGGCTGACCAAGGCAGCCACGATCCACGACGGCAGCGCCTACGCCGAGGCCCTCCAGCAGGTCTTCGCCGACGACTTCACGGCGCTCGGTGGCACGATCGTCGCCCAGGAAGCCGTGTCGAAGGGCCAGACCGACATGAAGCCAGTCCTGACCACGGTCGCCGCGGCCAAGCCCGAGGTCATCTACGACCCGGTGTTCGTGGCCGAGGGCGGGTTCCTGTGGGCCCAGCACAAGGATGTGCCGGGCCTCGAGAACGTCGTCATGATCGGCTCCGACGGCATGTTCACCCCGGACTTCGTCAACGCCGCCGGGTCGGCGGCCGAGGGCAACTACCTGTCAAGCCCGAACTTCTCGGCCTTCCAGGCCGGCTACGCGGACTTCCTCACCAAGTACCAGGCCAAGGTCGGCAAGGCCCCGATCTCTGCCTTCCATGCCCATGCCTACGACGCCACGAACATCCTCATGGCGGCGATCGAGAAGGTCGCCGTCAAGACCAGTGACGGCACGCTCTACATTCCCAAGCAGGCACTCCGCGACGCGGTCTTCGCGACGAAGGACTTCCAGGGGATCACCGGCGTGCTGTCGTGCAGCCCGACGGGCGACTGTGGGGCCCCGCTCATCGCGATGTACCAGATCACCTCACGCGAGACCGGCGGCCAGTGGCCACCGGAGGCGCCGGTCTGGCCGAAGTAGTCGCCGGACCGAGCCGAACCAGTCGTTCCTGGCACAGCGTCCCGACGGATCGCTGACCGGACGGAGCGAGCCGGGCGTCGCCGCCCGGCTCGCTCAATACCTCGCACTGTTGACGGCAAGCAGTGAGGGCAGCTGATGCGTAGCAGCACGGTCGACCGGATCACGGAGGCGGCGATCGCCGCCTTCCTGTGGGGTTTCCGGATCGTCGTCGTCCTCGTCGTCGTGATCGGGTCGATCCTGACGCTCGCGGGCGGGCGCTACTCGGCGGAGACGTGGACGTCGCTCATCGTCAGCGGCCTCACCACCGGCAGCGTGTACGCCCTGATCGCTCTCGGCTACACCATGGTCTACGGCATCCTGCGGATGATCAACTTCGCCCACGGCGAGATCTTCATGGGCGGTGCGTTCGCCGGCTACTTCGTGGCCGTGGCGTTCGCCGGCGCCGGGTTCCTCAACGCCGGCCCGATCCAGTCGGTGATGGCCGTCCTGGTGATGATCGTGGTGGCGGCTGCCTTCTCCACGGTGATCGCGCTGCTCGTCGAGCGGATCGCCTATCGGCCCCTGCGAAACGCCCCGCGGCTCGTGCCGCTGATCAGCGCGATCGGCGCCTCGTACTTCCTGCAGTACACCTTCCGCGGCTTCCTGGGCCCGGGCATCTACGCCTACCCGGACGTGAACGCCCTCCTCGAGGACGTGCCACTCAGCTTCATCCACCTCCGCTGGGTCGACGTCCTGGTCGTGGGCTCGGCCGTGGCGATGATGACGGGCCTCTACCTGTTCGTGATGCGAACCAGGATGGGCACCGCGATCCGGGCCGTCTCGGAGGACCAGGGCACCGCCCAGCTGATGGGCATCGACGTCAACCGGGCGATCGTGGTGACCTTCGGGATCGGTGCGGCGATGGCCGGCGCCGCCGGCGTTCTCTACTGTCTCCTGTTCCGGCAGATCTTCTTCTACACCGGGTTCGTGCCCGGGATCAAGGCCTTCACGGCGGCCGTCCTGGGCGGGATCGGGAACGTTCCGGGCGCGATGCTCGGTGGGCTGTTCCTCGGCCAGGTCGAGTCGGTCGGACCGACCCTCTTCTTCGCCGGTCTCAACGTCCCGTCGGTGAACCAGCTCAAGGACGTGATCGCGTTCACCCTGCTCGTCCTGGTCCTCGTCTTCCGGCCATCGGGCATCCTCGGCGAGCGCGTCACGAGCCAGCGCGCATGACCGGCACCGCCGAGGCCACCGCCATGACCAGCCCCACAACGCTGGACTGGGGACGGACCGCCCGCATCGGCCTGCTGGCCGGGATCGTGGCCGTCTACCTGTGCCTGGTCGGCATCGTCGAGGTGTTCAGCCCCCGGGCACTGATCACCGACGTCATCAGCCTCGGCCAGACCGCGCTGGTGCTGACCGGCGTCGGTGCGGGCTTCCTCGCGGCCCGTGATGAGGCGCTCGGCAGTCGCCTCGCGGCCCTCTCGGGTGCGCTCGCAGGGGCCCTGACCGGTTGCCTGCTGGCGGCGCTCATGGTGCTTTCGAACCTCGTCAACCTGCGAGCCGTCTTCCTGCACGCCGCGCCCATCACGTTCGATGTCGTCTCGATCGGCATGGGGCCGTGGGCGATCTGGGTCCCGATCCTCGCGCTCGGCCTGGTCGGGGGGCTGACGGGCCTCCTGATGGCCGCCCCGACGCGTTTCCGGGCGCCGATCTCGGCCGTGCTGAGCTTCCTCTTGATGCTCGGCCTGTTCGCCGGGCTCCTTCGGCCACCCCTCCTGGCCAGTCCGCTCACGGCGGGCCTCGGCCGATTGCTGTTCGCCGAGTCGGGCCTGACCCCGATCGGGGCCGTCGTCACGGTCGTCGTGGTGCTCGCGGGCCGACTGCTCCGGCAGGCCGTCGGTACCCAGGCCCGGATCGGTGCGCTGACCCCCGAGCGACGGCGAACCCTGCGGCCGATCGCGATCCTGATCGGGCTGGCGTTCGTGCTCTGGCTGCCGCAGGGCGTCGGATCGTTCTTCGCCCAGGTCGTCGCGGTCGTGGCCCTGTACGTGCTGATGGGCCTTGGCCTGAACATCACGCTCGGGCTCGCCGGCCTGCTCGACCTCGGGTTCGTCGCCTTCTTCGCCGTCGGGGCCTATACCGTCGGCCTGTTGACCTCGACCGCGGAGTACGGGATCGCACAGTGGCCGTTCTGGGCCGCTGTCCCGTTCGCGGTGATCCTGGCGATGGCCTTCGGCGCCTTCTTCGGGTTGCCGATTCTCGGGATCCGCGGGGATTATCTCGCGATCGCCACGCTCGGATTCGGCGAGATCATCCGCCTCCTCGTCGGCTCCGACCTGATGAAGCCATTGCTGGGCGGGCCGCGCGGGATCATCAACATCCCCAAGCCGGTGGAGGTGGCGCCAGACAGCTTCCTGGCCGGACCGCTCCAGATCTACTACATAGCCCTGGCTGCGGCCGCGGTCGTGGCCTTCGTTGCCGTTCGCCTGCGGGCGTCACGCCTCGGGCGAGCCTGGCTCGCGATCCGCGAGGACGAGGACGTCGCGGAGGCACTGGGCGTCAACCTGGTCCGGACAAAGCTCCTCGCGTACATGCTCGGCGCGGCGTTCGCCGGGCTGGGCGGCGCCATCTTCGCGGCCCTGCTGGGATCGATGTTCCCGAGCAGCATCCAGCTGATCGTCTCGATCAACGTGGCGGCGCTGATCATCGTCGGCGGGATGGGCAGCATCCCCGGCGTCGTCGTCGGCGCGATCTTCCTGATCGGCATCCCCGAGGCGTTCCGGGAGTTCTCCGAGTACCGCTACCTCTTCTACGGGATCGCTCTGATCGCGATGATGATCTTCCGGCCGGAGGGCCTGCTGCCATCCCGGATCACCCAGCGTGAGCTGCACGTCGAGGCGAACGTCGAGCCCGGCCTCGGAGCGGTCGCAGCGGCGTGGGAACAGGCGCCGCCGGCGCCGGGGGGCCGCCCGTGAGCCTCTTGGTCGCCAGCCAGGTGACGAAGCGGTTCGGGGGCCTCAGCGCCGTCCGGGCGCTCGACTTCACCGTCGAAGAAGGCTCGATCGTCAGCGTCATCGGCCCGAACGGCGCAGGAAAGACGACCTTCTTCAACTGCATCGCCGGCTTCTACCACCCGGAAGAGGGCCGCATCATCTTCGACGGCACGCCGATCCAGGGGCTCCGGCGCGACAAGATCGCCCATCTCGGGATCGCCCGCACGTACCAGAACATCCGCCTCTTCGCGAAGATGACCGCGATCGAGAACATCATGGTCGGCGAGCACCACTTGATGCACGCCAGCTGGATCGGCGCCATCCTCAACACGCCGGGCGTCCGCGCCGAGGAGGACTCGGTCCACGAGGAGGCCGGGCGCTTGCTGCGCTTCGTCGGCCTGCAGGGCAAGGGCGACGCCGAGGCCGACAAGCTCCCGTACGGGGACCAGCGCAGGCTCGAGATCGCCCGGGCGCTCGCCAACCGGCCGAAGCTGCTCCTGCTCGACGAGCCGACGGCGGGGATGAACCCCGTCGAGACGGCCCAGCTGACCACCTTCATCAAGTCGCTGCGCGACGATCTCGGCATCACGATCCTGCTGATCGAGCATCAGATGCGGGTCGTGATGGGAATCTCGGAACGGATCACGGTCCTCGACTACGGCGAGAAGATCGCCGAGGGCACACCCCGCGAGATCCAGACCAACGAGAAGGTCATCGAGGCCTACCTCGGCCGCGGCGGCGGCGCCGACGATGCCACCGATGCGGGCCGTCAGCGCGAGGCGGGCGATCACGACGCCGGGCCGTCGAGCGCCTCGGCGAGCGCGGGCTGAAGCCGATGGCGATTCTCGAGGTCGAGGGGCTCCACACCTACTACGGCAGCATCCACGCGCTCAAGGGGATCTCCCTGTCGGTCGACGAGGGCGAGATCGTGACCCTGATCGGCTCGAACGGCGCCGGCAAGACGACGACGCTCAACACCATCAGCGGAATCGTGCGGGCCCGCTCGGGGACGGTTCGGCTGGCCGGCGAGGACGTCACCCACGATTCGCCGCACAGCATCGTCATGCGCGGCGTGGTCCAGGTCCCCGAGGGTCGGCGGATGTTCGCCCGCCTGACGGTCGATGAGAACCTCAAGATGGGCGGGTACACCGTCAAGGACCCGGCAGGGATCCGGGCCGGCATCGATCGGGCCTACCAGATGTTCCCCCGCCTCCAAGAACGCCGCAGCCAGGTTGCGGGAACGCTGAGCGGGGGGGAGCAGCAGATGCTCGCGATCGCCCGGGCGCTGATGTCCCAGCCGCGGATCCTCCTGCTCGATGAGCCGTCGATGGGCCTCGCACCGGTGCTCGTCGACTCGATCTTCGAAACGATCGAGCGGCTGCATGCTGCCGGGACCACGATCCTGCTCGTCGAGCAGAACGCCCGGATGGCGCTCCGGATCGCCGACCGGGCCTACGTCATCGAAACCGGCGCGATCGTGATGACGGACACCGCCGCCGCGCTCCGCGAGGACCCGAACGTCCAGAAGGTCTATCTCGGCATCGCCTGACCGGTGAACCGCCCGGGGCGACGCTTCGCCGCCGTCATCGTTCTCGCCGCTGGGACAGCGATTCTGCTCGCCGGGTGGGCCTTGACCCGTCCACGATCGCCGGACGATGTGCGCATGGCGGCCCGCGACCTGGCCTCGGCGATCGCGGTGACCGTGACCGTCGATGACAGCTCCCTGCTCGCCGGCCGGGCGATTGCGGACTTCGGCATCGGCAACGAGGTTCGACTCGTCCGCGTCCGAATCGTCGATGGGCTGCGCCTCACGGTCCGGCTGTCGAGCGACGTCGACGTCGAGCTCGCGAGGGGCCCCACCGCCTGCCTCGTGGGCCCGTATTCGGCGCCAGACGACGCCGGCCTCAGCATTCCCTGCTGGGGTGAGCCCGACCTCGGCCTGGAACTTGCTGCGCAGCTGGCGACGACCTCGATCGGCCAGCCGATCCTCCGCGCCGACCGACCGGTCGAGCTGGTGGTCGACCTCCGACGCGGCGAGGTCCGCTGCGACTACGCCCCCGGGGAGTGGCGCCTTGACGCGTCCGTCGAGCCCATCGTGGCCGGCGCCTCGGCGGGCCCGGTCGACCTCTCGCCGGTCGAGGTGGTGATTCCGTTCGGCCTCGACGACAGCCTCGTTGAGACCTCCAGCTCCCGCTACTGCGGCCTGGCCGAGACGATCGTCAAGCAGCAGGGCGAGCCGGCGATCGCATCGCCGCGGCCGTAGCCGGATCCGGGCAGGTGCCTACCGCCCGTCCGGCGCCCGCCACAGGTCGTACGCGGCGCGAGCGAGCATCGCGAGCCCGATCCCGGTGACCCACAGGCCCGGCCCCCGGGTGAAGACATCGGTCGGTTGGTCGAAGAGGAAGGCCCGGAGCGAGATCAGCTCGATGATCCGAAGCGCGAATCCGATCCAGCCCAGTGCCGCAAGGATTGCGTAGGCCGGCCAGCGATCCGCGGTGACCGGGCGATCCGTCGCGTACGGCAGGGTCACAAGGGCGATCGTGGCCAGGGCGACGACGAAGACCATGATGCCGAAGCCATCGAAGGCGTTCCCGCCGAACGCGGGGAGGCCCTCCGTGCCACCCACGGACCACCACGGCAGGACGCAGCCGGCCACCACGACGATGGCCGCCAGGGCGGCCAGGAGGCGGGCCCGGCCGAGCGGGCGCCGATGCATCGTCATCCGGGGTCCGCGTAGACCTCGGGCTTGAGAACGCCGACGAAGCGCAGGTTGCGGTACAGCTCGCCGTAGTCGAGGCCGTAGCCGACGACGAACTGGTCGGGGATCGTGAAGCCTGTGTAGTCGACGGGGATGTCGACGAGGCGGCGGGCCGGCTTGTCCAGGAGGGTGCAGATCCGGAGGGAGGCCGGCTTCTTCCCGCCGAGGTAGCGGATCAGGTAGTTCAACGTGAGGCCGGTGTCGATGATGTCCTCGCAGATGAGGACTTCCTCGCCCTCGATGCTGGTCGAGAGGTCCTTGAGGATGCGGACGAGACCGGACGACTCGGTCGTGGCTCCGCCGTAGGAGGAGACCTCCATGAGGTCGATCCGGAGAGGCAGCCTGATCGAGCGCATCAGATCGGCCATGAAGGGCAACGAACCCTTGAGGACGCTCACGAGGGTCAGGCGGCGGCCGGCGTAGTCTCGGTTGATCTCGGCGCCCAGCTCGGCCACGCGTGCCTGGATCTGGGTCTCGGTCAGGAGGATCTCGCCGATGTCGGCCTGCATGTCGGTGCCGGTCATCATCGCGACGATCGCTCAGGCTTGGCTCCGGTCGCTCGTGGTGCCGGGGCAGGCCCATCGAGGCGCGCCGCCGTGCGGGCGGCCGCCGCGGCCCGGCGTCGCCGGGATCGCGCTGCGTGTCGCCGGCCGTCACGTTCGCCGGTCGGCGGTGGCCCGCCGTTCTCGCCCGGCGCCGCGGCGTCGGTTCCGGAACCGAGATCCCGCGTCGCCCCGGTCGGCGTCGCCCCGGTCGGCGTCGCCCCGGTCGGCGTCGCCCCGGTCGGCGTCGGAACGTCGGCCGGCGTCTGAACGTCCGCCGGCGTCGGAACGTCCGCCGGGGCTGCGGAACCCGGAGCTGCGCCGACATCGGCGGCGACGCTCCCCGTTCCATCGCGGTCGGGCACGACCTGGCCGAGCGTTCCGGACAGCGAATCGGCGAGCGCCAGGCGGCCGTACTTGAGCATCATCGCCCGGAAGTCGCGCGCGTAGAAGAGCTTGATCCGGATGTCCGGGTAGAGCTCGCGGATACGGCGGAGCTTGCGGTTCTTCTTCCGGACGAGACGCTGGCGGAGGGTCGTCAGCTCGAGGAAGAGGTCGATGTCCGGGAGGTAGAAGTCCGGCGAGAAGCTCTCGACGACATCTCCTTCGAGGTTCCAGAGGATCGGGAAGGTGCGTGGCTCGTACTCCCAGCGCACCGCGTAGAAGTCCAGGATCCGGGCCATCTCGGCCTCGCTCCCGTGGGCGAAGGTCGGCCACGGACGGCCGCCCGAATCAAGCCCGCGGTCCGCGCCTGATATCTCCGTCGTCGCCGGGGGCGACGACTGGCCGGGCGTCTCCGGCCCCGCTCCGGTCCCGTCGGTCACGCGGGTGGCCTGGTCCGGCGGTCGGCGCGGTCGCCGGCGCGGTCGTCGGCGGCCCCGGGAACGCGGACGAGGCCCGCCAGGCCTCCGCTCCACGAGGCGAGGAGGGCGTGCATGTCGAGCACGTCGTCAGACGAGATGGCCGGACCGGCGGCGGCCGCATCGACTCCGATCGCGCCGTCGCCCTCGAGGAACCCGAGCGAGGTGCTGCCGCAGGCCGAGCAATCGACCTGCAGGAACAGGAGGTCGTCGCGACGGGCCAGCAGGCGAACCCGATCGGATGGGACGAGCTCGTCGCACACGGTGCACCCCATTCCGCCCGGAAACGCGCCAAGGTGCTCCTGTGGACCCATTCACCCGGAGTGTAGCGGGTCGGGCCGTTCCGCGGCCAGAGCGGAGATCCCTTGTCCCCGATACCCCCAGGGGGTATGATCGAGAGAACCGTCGGGCCCATCGACGGCGACAGAGGGGAGCAGCATCCCGCCTCATGGCGACGACATCCGGCCACGCCGCGGCCCACGGCACGGACACGTTTCGACACAGCTACTCGAAGGATCGGGCGCAGCTGGTCCGCCGGCTCGCCCGAATCGAGGGCCAGGTTCGCGGCATCGCCCGGATGATCGAGCGGGAGGAGTACTGCGTCGACATCCTCCAGCAGACGTCCGCCCTCCGCGCCGCGGTCGACTCCCTGGCCATCCTCGTCCTGGAAGACCATGTCCAGGGCTGCGTCCGGACCGCCGCCGAGCACGGTGACGCGGACCGCTACGTCGACGAGGTGGTCGATGTCGTCCGGCGAACGCTCGGGCGCCCCGTCCGGAGCGCTACCAGGAGCTGATCCGCAGGTTTTCCACTGCCGCCCGCGCTGATCCGCCGGTCTTCGTGGATAACCTGGTTGACGCGGCGAACGGCGGCTCGTAGCGTCCAGCATCCGCACCGGGGCGGCACCGGGGAGCGCGGCTCGCGAGGGGCACGGGGAGACCCGGCCACGAACCTGCCGAGGCGCGCCAGACCGAGGTCACGGCTGCGATGGAATGACGACGCCGGGGGTGGCTCTCTCCGGCGGCGGCGCGTCACCTCGCGAGGAGGCACGCCTGAACCGCCAGCGAGAACCGCTCCCGACGGACGTCGGTTCCCGTCCTTCTCTCCCCGACGAGTTCGAAGGTGCGCTCGGGCAGGCCCTCGTGATCCTCGGCCTCGCGCCGGGCGGGGACGCCCGCGCGGCAATCGATGGACACGTCCGGCTGCTCATCGCCTGGAACGAGGCGATCAACCTCATCGCGGCGGCATCTCCGGCCGAGATCGCCCATCGCCACGTCGCCGACAGCCTCGCCGCGGTGGAGCTGATCCGGTCCGGCCCGCACGGCTCCATCCTCGACCTCGGCAGCGGCGGCGGCTTCCCGGGGCTGCCGCTGGCCGCCAGCCTGGCCGAGAGCCGCGTCACGCTCCTGGATTCGATCGCCAAGAAGACCGCCTTCCTCGAGGCCGTCCGGCAGGCCGTCGGGCTCGGGGAGCGGGTCGACGTCGCGACCGGCCGGGCCGAGGACCTCCGCCCGCCGTCGTCCGCCGCCGGTGGGTGGGACGTCGTCACGGCCCGTGCCGTGGCGGCGCTCGACGACCTCCTCGAGCTGGCCCTGCCCCTTCTCGTCGTCGGCGGCCGGCTGGTCGCCTGGAAGCGGGGCGATCTGTCCGTCGAGCTCGAGGCCGGACGTCGGGCGGCGCTCGCCCTCGAGGCCAGAGAGCCCGCCGTCCACCCCTTCCCGGCCGGCCTTGGGCTGTCCGGCCACGTCCTCGTCGAGGTGACCAAGACCGGGCCCACACCGAGCGGATATCCGCGCCCGCCCGCGGTCCGGAAGCGGCGGCCATGGTGACTCCGGCGCTGGTACGCTGGCAGCCGAATGCGGATCGCGGTCCTGTCCGACATCCACGCCAACCTCATCGCCCTCGACGCGGTCCTCGCAGCCCTCGGGAGCGTGGACGCCGTCTGGCACCTCGGCGACACCGTGGGGTACGGACCAGAGCCGGACGCGGTGGTCGAGCGGCTGCGGACCGTGGGGGCAATCGGCGTCCGGGGCAACCACGATGCGGCGGCGCTCGGCAGCTCGGAGATCGACTGGTTCAACCCCGACGCCAGGCGGGCGATCGAGTGGACGCGGGACCGGATCGCGCCGGCCACCACGACCTGGCTCGAGGCGCTGCCGGAAGTCATCCGGCGCGCCGGTTGCACCCTTGTCCACGGGAGCCCGCGCGAGCCGCTCTGGGAGTACGTCACATCGGTTCCCGTCGCCCGCGCCAACCTCGCCGTCCTGGAGACGCGGGTCGGGCTCCACGGCCACACGCACATTCCCGTGGCATTCCTCGAGGAGGACGGTCGGATCGAGGTCGTCAGCCCCGGCGACGGGTCCGTCCTGGAGCTCCGCGGTCGTCGCTGCCTCGTCAACCCGGGTAGCGTCGGCCAGGCTCGCGATGGCGACCCCCGAAGCTCGTTCCTCGTCCTCGACACCGACGCAGACAGCGTGAGCTGGCAACGGGTCGCCTACGACATCGAGGCCGTCCAGGCGGCGATGGCTGCGGCCGGCCTCCCGGCCTGGCTGGTCGCCCGCCTCGGGGTCGGCCTGTGACCGTCGACCCACCGTGATCGGCGGTCGGCAGCCGCTCCGCGGGCGGAAGCTCGGCGACCGTCGGGTTCGCGTCGAGCGGCCCCACTCCGCCTACTTCCGCTGGAGCGGCAAGGGCCGGATGACGGCCAAGGCGGCCGCGAGCACGCCGACGACCGGGCCCGGCCGCGTCTGGGCCGCCCTCCGGCGGTTCTTCCTCGGCCGGCCGCTGGCATCGGGCGAGGAGATCGGGGAGCGGCTCTCGAAGAGGAAGGCCCTCGCCATCTTCAGCTCCGACGCGATCTCGTCATCGGCCTACGCAACCGAGGAGATCCTGCGCGTCCTCATCCTCGCCGGTGTCGCCGGGCTGGTCCTTGGGCTCCAGATCGCAATCGCGATCACGATCCTTCTCGTCGCGGTGGCCTTCAGCTACCGCCAGGTGTGCCTGGCCTATCCCAGCGGTGGCGGCTCGTACTCCGTCTCGAAACGGAACTTCGGTCGGAACGCGTCGCTGATCGCGGCCTCGGCGCTCCTGATCGACTACGTCATGACGGTCGCCGTCTCGACGACCTCGGCCGTGGAGCAGATCACCTCGGCGATCCCGGCGCTCATCGACCAGCGGGTCGTCATCGGGATCGCCGCGATCACCCTGATCACGATCGGCAACCTGCGGGGCCTCCGCGAGGCCGGCAACATCTTCGCGATCCCGACGTACCTCTTCGTGGGGTCGACGCTGCTCATGATCGCGATCGGGACGTTCCGGATCGTCGTCGGCGGCGAGCACGGCGACTTCTCCGACGCCGCCGTTGATCAGGCCCTCGCAGCCGCGGGCCAGACGACGGTCGAGAACGTCGGCGTCCTGCTCCTCCTCAAGGCCTTCGCCGCCGGAGCCGTCGCCCTGACCGGGACCGAGGCGATCGCGACCGGCGTTCCGGCCTTCAAGCCGCCCGAATCGAAGAACGCCGCCACGACCCTCGCGGCGATGGCCGCGCTCCTCGGTGTGCTCTTCATCGGGATCACCTTCCTGGCGGTGAACTTCGGGCTGACCCACGTCGAGCTGCCCGAGAAGCAGACCGTCATCAGCCAGGTCGCCCGACACGTCTACGGCGACGGCTCGATTCCGTTCTACCTGTTCCAGTCGTTCACCGCACTGCTCCTGTTCCTCGCCGCGAACACGAGCTTCAACGCCTTTCCCCGGCTGCTCGCGATCCTGGCCGGCGACAGCCACATGCCGCGCCAGTTCGCGCTCCGCGGTGATCGCCTGGCCTATTCCTACGGGATCATCGCCCTGGCGGTCGTGGCCTCGACCCTGGTCTGGGCCTTCAAGGGCGAGACCCACCTCCTGATCCCGCTCTACGCGGTCGGCGTCTTCATCGACTTCACCATCAGCCAGGCCGGCATGATCCGGCACTGGCTGCGGGAGCGCCCGTCGGGCTGGCGGCGACGGTTGACGATCAACGCCTTCGGTTGCGTCCTCACCGCGATCGTGGCTGTCGTGGTGACCTACGCCAAGGCCCCGGAGTCGCTGATCGTCCTCGCCCTCATCCCGCTCCTCGTCCTCCTCCAGCTCGGTATCCGCCGCCAGTACGAGGCCCAGGCACAGGAGCTCCACGTCCGCGAGGACACCGTCTTCGCGGGGCCGAACCGCGACCAGCGGGTGGTGGTCCCGGTCAACGGCATCAACCGGGCCGTGGTCCAGGCGGTGACCTTCGCCCGGACCCTCGCCCCGGACGTTCGGGCCGTCTACATCACCGAGGATGCCGAGGACGGCGAGGCACTTCGCCGCCGCTGGGAACGGCAGCTCCCGGGCATCCCGCTGGTCATCGTCGAGTCGCCGTATCGGGCGATCGTCGAGCCATTCGTGGCCTACCTCGACGTCCTCGCCGAGACGTGGCCGCCAGACCGCGAGGCCCCGGTGACGATCGTCGTCCTGCCCGAGTACGTCGCCAAGCGCTGGTGGGACCGGGTCCTCTACAACCAGACCGCGAAGCGGCTCAAGGCCGCGATCGTCGGCCGCGAGCACACCGTCATCGCCGACGTCCCGTATCGACGCGACCACTGACCCTTCTCCGACCCGGGCCGGTCTCGACGTGGGGCGCGTGGCGAGGGATCGCGGACGCGGCCCGCGGTGGTATCGTGACCGCCGCGACGGCCCCACCCGCGCCCGGACCCGCGGACCCGCAGACATCCGCCCAACCCGAGGCTCCAGCCACCCTGTTGTCCGAGACCACAGCGCCGGTCTTCCGGCGCGCCCTCGTCGCCCTCGCCGGCGGACCCGGTGACGAGCGGATCGTGCGCATGGTCTCGGAGCTGGCCAAGCCGGCTCATGCGGAGCTCACCGCGGTCCACGTCGTGGAGATCGGCTGGTCCCTCCCGCTCGACGCGGACGTCGCCGGCCGGTCCGAGGAGGTCCAGCAGATCCTCGACGCGGCCGAGGCCGTGGCCGAGGGCTCGCGGATCAACCTCGAAGCCGTGCTCCTCCAGGCGCGCGATGTGGGCGCGGCGCTCGTGGACGAGGCGACCGAGCGCGACGCCGACCTGCTCGTGCTGGGACTTCCCTACCGGAAGCGCTTCGGAGGTGACTTCGCGATCGGACGGACAATTCCGTACGTCCTGAAGAACGCGCCGTGTACCGTGTGGGTCGTACGCGAGCCCATACCCGAGGATGGAGCGTGAAGATCGTGATCGTCGGCTGCGGCCGGGTCGGCGCGGCGCTGGCCGAGACGTATGACGCGGCGGGACACGAGGTCATCGTTCTCGACATCTCGACCCGGGCGTTCGACCGCCTGCCGATCGAGTTTCAGGGCAGCGCCGTCCGCGGGGACGGAACAGACGAGGACACTCTGCGCCGGGCGGGGGCCGAGAACGCCGATGTCTTCCTGTCGCTGACCGAGGGCGACAACCGGAACGTCATGGCCGCCCAGGTGGCGGTCGAGAAGCTCGAGATCGAACGCGTCCTGGCGAAGATCAACGATCCGGTTCGGGCCGCCGCCTACGCCGAGCTCGGCCTGGCCACCGTCTGCCGAACGACGATGCTGGCCGATGCCGTCAGCACGTATCTCGGGCTCCCGCTGAGCGGGGTCCCGAGCCTCATCGCGCCGAACGCGAGCCACCACGACGGGGCGAACCATCCGCCGCTCCGCGCCGCGGTCGCCGCAGCCGGCGCCGGGAACGCCGCTGAACCGGGCTCGGCGGCTGCCACCTCGGGCAGCAGCGCCGCCGCCGGCCGGGCCCCGGCGACCGACATGCCCGCCGGTGCCGCCACCACGTCGGGCACCACCGCCGGCCGGGAGGGTTAGCCGTGTTCGTCCTCGTGGTCGGCGGCGGGAAGGTCGGCTATTACCTGTCCAAGGAGCTCATCGAGAACGGCCACGAGGTCGTTCTGATGGAGAAGGACCGCGCCCGGGCCGAGCAGATCGCCGACGAGATCGGCTCGATCGTCGTGGGCCACGACGGCTGCGAGGGCAAGTACCTCGGCGAGGCCGGCTGCGCCCGGGCCGACATCGTGGCCGCCGTCACCGGCGACGACGAGGACAACCTCGTGATCTGCCAGATGGCCAAGCATCACTTCGACGTCCGACGAACGATCGCCCGGGTCAACAACCCGAAGAACGAGGACCTCTTCCGGCACCTCGGCGTCGACGAGATCATCAGCCCGACGCGGATGGTCCTCGCCTCGATCGAGCAGGACATCCCGGTCCACGAGCTGCTCCACCTGGCCGCGCTCGGCGAAGGCGAGCTGGAGATCGTCGAGGCCCACCTCCAGGCGGGTTCGCCGGCCGCCGGCCGGCCGGCCGGCGACATCGTGATGCCCGAGGGCTGCTCGCTCTTCGCGGTTGTCCGAGGCGGCGTCGCCAGCCCGCTCCGACCCGACATGACGCTCCGCGTCGGCGACAAGGTCATCGCGATCGGCCCAAGCGAGTGCGAGGCGGCCCTCCACGAGCAGCTCATCGGCGATTCCGCCGTGGCGGCCGCGCCGAGCCCCTGAAGCCGCGCCGCACGAGGGCTCGCAGCGAGCCCTACTGGCCGGATCGGTGACCAGGCCGCGCCACCGTCGGTCGTGGTCATGAGGACCACTCCCGTCGTGCGGCCCTGGCAGATCGGGTCCGGCGTCACCTCGTTCTGCGAGCTCGGATGGCCACAAACCCCGAGAGACGGCCGCACCCTGGAGTCCGTTGCGGGCATCACCTGGCTCGCGAACCCAGATCAATATTTCGCAACCATCTTGACAATGGCATTGTCAGGATTCTAGGCTTCCCGACATCAGGATATTCGGCCCGTTCTGGGGGCCGCATTGCACAGTACAGGAGGTGTGCGAGATGACCATCGTGCGCCGAACCCCGCCCCGCGGCGAGTTCATGACCCTTCGCCGGGCGATGGATCGACTCTTCGACGACGACGTGTTCCGGCCGTTCAGCTGGAGCGGGACCGTCGACGGACCTGCACTTCCCCTTGACGTCGTGACCACGCCTGACGCCCTCGTGGTCGAGGCGTCTCTCGCGGGCATCAAGCCCGAGGACGTCGAGATCATGATCGAGAACGGGACCCTCACGATCACCGGCCGCACCGCCGAACAGCGCGAGGCCGAGGACGGCAGCTACCTCGTCCAGGAGATCCGCCGCGGCAGCTTCAGCCGCTCGGTGACCCTGCCCAACGGCCTCGAGCCGGACAAGGCGACCGCCACCTTCGAGCACGGCGTCCTCAAGCTCGAGATCCCCAAGGCCGAGCAGATGAAGCCCCGCCAGATCCGCATTTCCCCAGTCACCGATGGTTCGACAAGTCGAGCGGCGGACGTTCCAGCCGAGTCCTCGAAGGCCTGAGCGGGGAGCGTCGAGGCCCGTGCGGGTGACCTTCCGCCGACCCGATCCCCGCGATCCGGGGCGACCCGTCTACGTCATCAGCGTGGCGGCGAGCATCGTGAGCGTCCATCCCCGGACGCTCCGGATCTACGAGGACGCCGGCCTGGTCTGTCCCGCACGGACCCCGACCAACATCCGCCTCTACTCCGAGAACGACATCCGGCGGGTCACGTGGATCCGCCATCTGACCCAAAACCTCGGCGTCAACCTCGCCGGGGTCCGGATCCTGTTCGAGCTCGAGGAGCGCCTCGGGACGAGGATCCTCGAGCGCCTCTACGACGAAGGCGCCAGTGCGGCGGAGGCAGCCGAGGCTGCCGCCGACAGCGAGCCGAGCAACTCAACCGCCTGATCGGGCCCGGCCGGGCCCACCGACCCAGCCCACCATGAGCCACCGGCCCGTCGGCCGGAGCTCTTCACGCAGGAGAACTCGATGGCCAAGCGACCATCCACCCGAGACGCCGAGCGGACCGAACCGAAGATCCAGGAGCTGCCGCTCGTCGCCCTCCGAGAGACGGTGATCTTCCCGGAGATGATCGTGCCCCTCACGGTCGGCCGCGAGAAGAGCGTCGCCGCCCTCAATGCCGCGGTCGACGCGGGCAGCCCCATCGGGCTGGTGACCCAGCGCGTCGCGGACCAGGAAGACATCGACGACCCGTCCGAGCTGTACGAGATCGGCACCCTGGCCAAGATCGCCCAGGTCGTCCAGCTCCAGGACGGCACCGTTCGGGCGATCGTCCAGGGTCAGACCCGGATCAGGGTCCACGGCTTCGCCGCGACGAGCCCCTATCTTCGAGTCCGCGTCGAGGAGCTCCACGACACCACGCCGCCGAACGTCGAGCTCGAGGCGCTGATGCGCTCCGTCCAGACCCAGGTCGAGCAGTACGTCCAGGCCGGAGCGCCGGTCCCGCCGGAGGCGGCCGTCGCCGCCAAGAACATCACCGAGCCCGGTCTGCTCGCGGACATGACGGCCTACAGCCCGGACATGACCACCGAGCAGCGCCAGGAGCTTCTCGAGACGGTCGACATCGTCGAACGGCTCAAGCTCGTGTCGACCTTCCTCGCCCGCCAGATCGAGATCCTGGAGCTCAAGGGCAAGATCCAGTCCGAGGTCAAGTCCGAGATGGACAAGACCCAGCGCGAGTACATCCTTCGCGAGCAGCTGAAGGCCATCCAGCGCGAGCTCGGCGAGGACGACCCGCAGCAGGCCGAGGTCAACGAGCTTCGTGAGAAGGTCGAGCAGTCGGGCATGCCCGAAGAGGTCCAGGCCCGGGCGATCAAGGAGATCGACCGGATGAGCCGGATCCCGTCGGCCTCGCCCGAGGTCGGCGTCATCCGCACGTACGTCGACTGGCTCGTCAGCCTGCCCTGGAACGTGACGACCGAGGACCGCTACGACATCAAGGAGGCCGCCAAGATCCTCGACGAGGACCACTACGGCCTCGAGAAGATCAAGGAGCGGATCCTCGAGTACCTCGCCGTCCGCTCGCTCGCGGACACGATCCGCAGCCCGATTCTCGCCCTCATCGGCCCGCCCGGCGTCGGCAAGACCTCACTCGGCAAGAGCGTCGCCCGGGCCATGGGCCGCAAGTTCGTCCGGATGAGCCTCGGCGGCATCCACGACGAAGCCGAGATCCGTGGCCACCGCCGAACCTACATCGGCGCGCTGCCCGGCCGGATCATCCAGAACATCAAGACGGCCGGCACCAACAACCCCGTCTTCATGCTCGACGAGGTCGACAAGATCGGGATGGACTTCCGGGGTGACCCCTCGTCGGCCCTCCTCGAGGTCCTCGACCCGGAGCAGAACAACACCTTCCAGGACAACTACCTCGAGGTGCCGTTCGACCTCAGCAAGGTCCTCTTCATCGCCACCGGGAATCTCATGGACCCGATCCCGGCGGCGCTCCGCGACCGCATGGAGATCATCCAGCTGCCGGGCTACACCCAGCGCGAGAAGGTCGAGATCGGGAAGCGCTTCCTGGTCCCCAAGCAGATGACCAACCACGGCCTGAAGGCCGGCCATATCGAGATCACCGACGAGGCGATGACCGAGCTCGTCCAGGCCTACACGAAGGAGGCCGGCGTCCGGAATCTCGAGCGCGAGATCGCCAACGTCATGCGCAAGGTGGCCCGGAGCGTGGCCGAGGGCCGCAAGCGGAAGACCCTCGTCGACCGCAAGAAGCTCGTCGAGTTCCTCGGGCCGCCGCGCTGGGAGTACGGCGAGCTCGAGCCGGAGGACCAGATCGGCTCCGCCACGGGCCTCGTCGTGACCGAGGTCGGCGGCGACATCATCGCCATCGAGGTCACCCGCATGGAGGGCAAGGAGGACTTCATCCTGACCGGCCAGCTGGGCGAGGTGATGCGCGAATCTGCCCGGGCCGGCCTGTCCTGGATCCGGACCCACGCCGATGACCTCGGCATCCCGCGCGAGACCTTCGAGAAGCAGACCCTCCACATCCACGTCCCCGCCGGGGCGATCCCCAAGGACGGTCCGTCTGCCGGGATCACGATGGCGACGGCGATGATCTCCGCCTTCACCGGCGTCCCCGTCCGCAAGGACGTGGCGATGACCGGCGAGATCACCCTCCGTGGCCGGGTCCTGCCGATCGGCGGCCTCAAGAGCAAGATCCTCGCCGCGCATCTGTCCGGGGCGAGGATGGTGATCCTGCCGCGCAAGAACGAGAAGGACCTGCGCGACATCCCGGAGGAGATCCGCAAGTCGATGAAGCTGGTCCTCGTCGACTCGATGGAGCAGGTCCTCGACGCGGCCCTCCGGCGCCGCCCGAAGCCGCTCGCCGGCGCGGCCAAGCCCGGATCCGGTGAGCGCCCCGAGACCCCGACCGTCCGACGGCCGAGCTATCCACAACCGGACCAGCCACCGGTCGTGGTCTGAGGAGTGGTGGAGAACGATGGGCGCCGCCCGGGCGGGCCACGCCCGCGTTGGAACCTGCGCTACCTCGCTCACGCACGTTCGAGTGCGCTCGCGAACGCACTCGACTCCGCCTTGGGCTGACCGAGCCCGAGCGGCGACGATCAGCTCGAGAGTGACCTGAACGTGGTCGACGTACGGGACTACTACGAGACCCTCGGGGTCTCGAGGACGGCGTCCGCGGCCGACATCAAGAAGGCGTTCCGGAAGCTCGCCCGCGAGCACCACCCGGACAAGAAGCCCGGCGACAAGGTCGCTGAGCAGCGATTCAAGGACATCAACGAGGCCAACGAGGTCCTGTCCGACCCGGAGAAGCGGGCGAAGTACGACCGCTTCGGGAAGGACTGGGAGGCCTACGCGCGGGCCGGTGCTGCAGCCGCCCGGAGCGGCCCAGGCCGGGCCGGCGACCCATTCGGACCCGGCGGACCGTTCGAGGCCTACACCGCCTATGGCGGCCCCGGCGGCAACGTCCGCTACGAGTTCCACACGACCGGCGACGCCGGTCAGTTCAGCGACTTCTTCCGGATGATGTTCGGCGAGGGCGGCGGCGACTCCGGCCGCGGCGGGCGGACGTTCCGGACCGCCGGCGGCAGCGGCGGCGCGACCTCCATCGAGGATCTCCTGGCCGGCATGGGCGTCGACGCCTCGGGCCGCGGCGACGGATCCCGACGGAGCGCCGCCGGCCGGAGCGCTGCCAGCCGCGTCGCTCCACCGGTCGAGGCGACCGCCGAAGTCGGCCTCGAAGAAGCCTTCCACGGCACGAGCCGGATCGTCGAGATCGGCGGCAAGCGCCTGGAGGTGACGATCCCCCGGGGCGTCGACACCGGGAGCCGGGTCCGCCTGTCGGGCAAGGGGCCCGACGGGCGCGACCTCGTCGTCGTCATCCGGATGCAGCCCCACCGGATCTTCACTCGTCGCGGGCCCGACCTCGAGCGCGAGCTCCCGGTTACCCTCCGGGAGGCGCTCCTGGGTGGCGAGGTGCCGGTCCGGACGCTCAAGGGCACGGTCCTCCTCACGATCCCGGCCGCGACCCAGAACGGGAAGACGTTCCGGCTCGCGGGCCAGGGCATGCCCCGGCTGAAGGGCGGCGATGCCGGCGATCTCTACGTCCGGATCCGGGTCGTCCTGCCGACGAGCCTGTCCGACGCGGCGAAGGAGGGAGCGGAGCGCTTCCTCGACCTCGCCCACCAACCCAACCCGCGGGCCTGACCCGCGGCAACCCGACGAACAGACCGAGACCGACATGCAGCTCGACCGCTTCACCGAGAAGGCCCAGGAAACCGTCCTCGCCGCCCAGCAGCTCGCCGAGCGACTCCAGAGTCCCGTGCTCGACGCCGAGCACCTGCTGGCCGCCCTGGTCGAGCCGGATGACGGGGTGCCCGCGGAGACGCTGCGCCGCCTCGGCGTGGACCTGCTCGCCTTCCGCGGCGAGCTGGCGGCGACCCTCGCCCGGCGGGCAAAGATCCAGGGAGGGTCCCTGACCCTCGACCCGCGGGCGAAGCGGGTCGTCGACCGGGCCCAGGAGGAGGCCCGCCGGCTCGGCGACGAGTACACCTCGACCGAGCATCTCCTCCTCGGCGCGGCCGAGGTCGGCGGCGAGGGCCAGAAGCTGCTCGACAGCCACGGCGCCAGCCGCGAGGCCATCCTCAACGCTCTCGCCTCGGTCCGCGGCGGCCAGCGCGTCACCTCGCCGAACCCCGAGGGCACGTACCAGGCGCTCGAGAAGTACGGCCGCGACCTGACGGCCGAGGCGCGGGCCGGCACGCTCGATCCCGTGATCGGCCGGGACGACGAGATCCGACGGGTCATGCAAGTCCTGTCGCGCCGGACGAAGAACAACCCCGTCCTCATCGGCGAGCCTGGCGTGGGCAAGACCGCCATCGCCGAGGGCCTCGCCCAGCGGATCGTCCGGGGCGACGTGCCGGAAGGCCTCAAGGACAAGCGGGTCGTGGCCCTCGATCTCGGGGCGATCATCGCCGGGGCCAAGTTCCGGGGCGAGTTCGAGGAGCGGCTCAAGGCCGTCCTCAAGGAGATCAAGGACAGCGAGGGGACGGTCATCCTGTTCATCGACGAGCTCCACACCGTCGTCGGGGCCGGGGCGGCCGAGGGGGCGATGGATGCCTCCAACCTCCTGAAGCCGATGCTCGCCCGCGGCGAGCTCCACACCATCGGGGCCACCACCCTCGACGAGTACCGCAAGCACATCGAGAAGGACGCCGCCCTCGAGCGCCGCTTCCAGCCGGTCATGGTCGACCAGCCGACGGTCGAGGAGACGATCTCGATCCTGCGCGGCCTCCGCGAGCGATACGAGGTCCACCACGGCGTCCGGATCACGGATTCGGCCCTCGTGGCTGCGGCCACCCTCTCGAATCGCTACATCACCGAGCGGTTCCTGCCGGACAAGGCGATCGACCTCGTCGACGAGGCCGCTTCCCGCCTCCGGATGGAGATCGACTCGATGCCGATCGAGCTCGACGAGCTGGAGCGCCGCCGGATCCAGCTCGAGATCGAGCGCGAGGCCCTCCGCAAGGAGACCGACGATGCCTCGAAGGCCCGGCTCGAGGCCCTCGAGAAGGAGCTGGCCGAGATCGCCGAGGAGGCCGGCGCGATGAAGCAGCGCTGGGAGGCCGAGAAGACCGCGATCTCGGCGATCCGGGCCACGAAGTCGGAGCTCGAGCAGCTCCAGGTCCGGATCGAGCAGGCCGAGCGCGAGGCCGACTATGAGCGGGCCGCCCAGCTGAAGTACGGCACCCAGCGCGAGCTCCAGGAGCGCCTCACCGAGCAGGAGGCGGCGATCGCCGCCCTCCAGGGCCCCGGAGCCCTGCTCAAGGAGGAGGTCACCGCGGACGACATCGCCGAGATCGTCGGCGCCTGGACCGGCATCCCGGTCTCGAAGCTGATGGAGGGCGAGACGGCCAAGCTCATCCACATGGAGGAGCGGCTTCACGAGCGGGTCGTCGGCCAGGACGAGGCGATCGCCGCCGTTTCCGACGCGGTTCGCCGGGCCCGGGCCGGGCTCAAGGATCCCCGCCGCCCGATCGGCTCGTTCCTGTTCCTCGGCCCGACCGGGGTCGGCAAGACGGAGCTGGCCAGGGCGCTCGCCGCGTTCCTGTTCGATGACGAGGCGGCGATGGTCCGGATCGACATGAGCGAGTACATGGAGAAGTTCAGCGTCTCCCGGCTCGTCGGCGCGCCGCCCGGCTACGTCGGCTACGAGGAGGGCGGCCAGCTGACCGAGGCCGTTCGCCGCCGGCCGTACCAGGTGATCCTCCTCGACGAGATCGAGAAGGCCCACCCGGACGTCTTCAACATCCTGCTGCAGGTCCTCGACGACGGCCGGCTGACCGACGGCCAGGGCCGGACGGTCGACTTCAAGAACGCCGTCGTGATCATGACCAGCAACGTCGGCTCGACGGTCATCCAGTCATATGCCGGCCGAGCCGAGGACGCCGACGCCTATGAGGCCATGAAGCGCGAGGTGACCGACGCCCTGCGCCAGCAGTTCAGGCCGGAGTTCCTCAACCGGGTCGATGAGGTCATCGTCTTCCACGCCCTGACGGACGCGGACCTGACCTCGATCGTGGACCTGCTCCTGGCCGATCTCCAGCGCCGCCTGGCGACGCAGGACCTCGTCCTCGAGCTGACGCCCGCCGCGCGGGCCCTCGTGGCCCGCGAGGGCCACGACCCGACCTTCGGGGCACGGCCACTGAAGCGGACGATCCAGCGGCTGGTCGAGAACCCCCTCGCCCGGGCGCTCGTGGAGGGCCGCTTCCAGCCCGGCGCCCGGATCGTCACGGACGCGGACCCGGTCGGATCGACGCTCGTCTTCTCGTCGGGTGACGAGACCCTCGTCACCGATGCCGCGGAACACCGCGACGCACGCTCGGGCGCGGCCGCCGACGGCGAAGGCGGCCTCGTCGGTGCCGGGTCCGGACGGGGGCGGCGGCGGCGTTCGGTCCTCGACCTGCCCGAGTCGTCGCCTGGGAAGCGCGACGACGGAGAGCTCGTCAACTGAGGCACACCGAGGCAGCGTCCCGGCTCGCGACCCTTCCGGCGAAGCTGCCGCGGCCGCCGGCCGCGCTCATGCCGATGCGCCTGGACACCGGCGAGTGGCGCGGGCCGGCCATCCTCGCCGAGCCCGAGACGGCGCGTCCGGCTGCGGTCCTCGTCCTCATCGCCCCGGGTCCGGACCGACCGGACGCGGACGCGGACGCCGAGGTCATCCTCATTCGGCGCGTCAATCGTGGTGGCCATCACTCGGGCGACGTGGCCCTGCCGGGGGGCCGACAGGAGACCGGCGACCGCGACGCCGCGGCCGCGGCCCTGCGCGAAGCAGCCGAGGAGGTCGGCCTCGATCCCGCGGCCTGCGGACTCCGGGTCGTCGGCGAGCTGGAGACGTTCTGGATACCCGTCTCCGACTACCGGGTTACGCCGGTCCTCGCCATCGCCAGCAGTCGGCCGGAGCTGGAACCGTCGCCCGACGAGGTCGACGCGATCGTGCGGGCACCGCTCGAGGCGTTTCTCCCCGGGGCCCCCATCGAGGTCGTCGAGACCGAGATCGGCGGCAACGCCTTGCGATTTGGGGCCTATCCGACCAGCGGCCTCCGCGTCTGGGGCGCGACCGCCCGGATCCTCGGCCAGCTCGGCGCGATCCTCGGTCCCGACTGACACGGGCGGCCGGCGCGGGAGCCCGGTCGCAATGGTGCCGCCGCCCGGCGGAGGGCGTCAGAGCGGCTCGCCCTGGGTCCGGTCGTGGCGATCGGGATCCGTCGGTCGGTCGGCCAGCTGACCCTCGCCGCGCGCGACGCCGCCGGCCTCGCCCGGGCCGAGCCGCCGAGCCTCCCCATCGAGGATGGCGCGCGCGGCCGCGTCGTCCGCGCCCGCGAACTCCACGACGATGGCCCGCATCTCGGCGTGATCCGTCCAGGCAGCGTGCACGACGTCGGCCGGCCACAGAACCGCCTCCCCGGAGGTCACACGTCGCCGCTCCTCCCCGACGGCCACCCAGCCGCCGCCCTCGATGACGCAGAACCAGGTCGTGTTCGGGTTCGCGTGGGGCGCGATCCCGCCGCCGCGGGTGAAGGCCAGCTCCGAGACGACACCGCGGCCGTCAGAGTGGATGACCTGACCGGTCAGGCCGTGCGTGCCCGGCGGCCCTTCCGGGCGCCGGTGGCCCACCCCGAAGCGTTGGACCTCGATCGGCATGGACCGCTCGCCTTTCCGGGCCCCGCGTCGTCCGGCCGGCTCCTGCCCGGGACCGTCAGCGGCGCCGACGGCGCGACGCTCGCGACCGGATCGTCGCCTCCGGGCGAGCGGCCCGGGTCCGGCTGAGGTAGCGCTGCCGGGCGAGCTGCTGCTCATAGGCCGCGAAGAGGGGCGGGTAGCGCCGGAAACGGGCCCAGACCATGACCCCGAGGCCACTGGCCAGGATCACCAGCTCGACCGCGAAGTCGAACAGGAACAGCGCCCCGACGGCGAGCAGGAAGAACGTGATCAACCCTGTCCACAGCAGCCACTCCCACATGTCGGTGTAGAGGCGGTGCCGATGGAGGGCCCGGGTTCGGACGTTGTAGAGGACGATCAGGACGACGAGCAGGACCAGGGACGAGATCCAGATCGGGTCGTAGAGGTCCGGAAACAGGGTTCGCGAGAACGGGAGCCAGAGGTATTCCCAGGGCGGGAGCGTCACGATCTCTCCAGGTTGGTCGGCGGGCCGCCGTGCCCGGCGGGTCGGACGAGCGTGGAGTATGCCATGGGCCGCAGGTATACTCGGCCTCCTGGCGCGCGACCGGTAGACGGCGGATGGAGGAAGGCGATTGCGAGCCCTGCTGTCGGTCGCCACGCGCGACGGCATCACAGCCTTTGCCCGCGATCTCCAGAGTCTCGATGTCGAGGTCTACGCGACCGACGGCACGCGCGAGCACCTCCACGCCGACGGTGTCGAGGCCGCTCCGGTCTCGGACCTGACGGGCATCCCGGCCCTCCTCGGCGGGCAGGTCAAGACGTTCCACCCGGCCGTCTACGCCGGGATCCTTGCCCGACGCGACAAGCCCGAGCAGCTGGCGGAGCTGGCCGCCCAGGGGATCGGCACCATCGACATCGTCGTCGTCAACGTCAAGCCGTTCGGCGCCGAGATCGGGCGCAGCCTCGTCGGCATCGAGCAGGCCATCGAGATGATCGACGTGGGCGGGGCGGCATTGCTCGGCGCGGCCGCCCGCAACGCCGCCGGCGTCGCGGCAGTCAGCAGCCCGGAGCACTATCCGCGGATCCTCGCCGAGCTCCGGGAGCGCGGTCTCGTGAGCCCCGAGTTCCGGGCCCAGCTCGCCGCCGAGGCCTTCGGGGCCGTCGCCGCCTACCACGCCGAGATCGCCGCCTATCTGAACCAGCTCTCCGGCACGATCTTCCCGAAGCGCCTCGCCGTGGTCCTCGAGAAGGTCGCCGACCTCCGCTACGGCGAGAACCCGCACCAGCCCGCGGCGTTCTATCGCGAGACCACCCATCGCTCCGGCAGCCTCGCCGACAGCACCCAGCTGCAGGGCGATCGACCGTCCTTCAACAACCTCCTCGACCTCGACGCCGCCTATCGCATCGCGGAGGACTTCACCGGCCCGACGGTCGCCATCGCCAAGCACACCGATCCCGTCGGCGTGGCCTCCGCCGACGTTCTCGTCGAGGCCTATCGCAAGGCCCTCGAGACGGACCCCGTGGCATCGTTCGGGGGCATCGTCGGGGTGAACCGGGAGCTCGACGGGGCGACGGCGCGGGCGATCGCAGACAACTCCTACGAGGCGGTCGTCGCCCCCGGCTACGACCAGTCGGCGCTCGGAATCCTGGGCCAGAAGGCCGGCCTCGAGATCCTGGCCGTGCCGGCGGACCCTACCGAGGGGATGCGCGACTATGGCATCGCCAACCTCGACTTCAAGCGGGTCGGCGGCGGGCTCCTCGTGGAGACGCTCGATACCCTCGGCATCGACCGCGGCCAGCTCCAGGTCGTCACCAAGCGCAAGCCCACGCTCGAGGAGCTGACCGACCTCCTCTTCGCCTGGCGGACGGTGCGTCACGTCCGCTCGAACGCGATCGTGCTCGCCCGGAACGGGGCGACGGTCGGCATCGGGGCTGGCCAGGCCAGCCGCCAGGTCTCGGTCGAGATCGCCCTCCGGCGGGCCGGGGACCGAGCGCGTCTCAGCGTCATGGCCAGCGACGCCTACTTCCCATTCCCCGACGGGATCCAGATCGCGGCCCAGGCCGGCGTGACCGCGATCATCCAGCCGGGTGGCTCGATCCGCGATGAGATGGCGATCGAAGTCGCGGATCGACACCATCTGGCGATGGTGTTCACTGGTCGCCGACATTTCAGACACTAGAGGTACGGCCCGGTGATGCGGCTCCCCGCGGCGATGCGCCCTCTCCCTTGCTCACGCACGTTCGAGGGCGCTCGTTCGGGTGCTCGGTCGCACCTTGCCGGGCGTTCGCCTGACCGGACCGGGAGGTTCTAGCCGCGATGGAAAAGCTGTTGGCGCTCGAGATGATCCGGGTCACGGAGGCCGCGGCGATCGCGTCGGCTCGGCTGATGGGCCGCGGCGATCGGACGGAAGCGGATCTCGTCGCGACCGAGGCGATGCGGGTCGCGATGGACGAGATCGAGATGGCCGGCACGATCGTCATCGGCGAGGGCGAGCGGGACGATGCGCCGATGCTCTACATCGGCGAGCAGGTGGGCTCGGCCGGGGTCGGTGGCGGAGTGCCCGAGATCGACATCGCGGTCGACCCGCTCGAGGGCACGAACCTCGTCGCGACGGGCTCGGCGAATGCGATCACCGTCCTGGCCGCGTCCGAGCGGGGCGGCCTCGTCCATGCGCCCGACACCTACCTCGAGAAGCTGTGCGTCGGGCCCTTCGTCGCCGGCCACGTCGACATCACCGTCAGCCCGACGGAGAACATCCATCGGATCGCCGAGGCCCTCCGACGAAAGCCGGGCGACATCACCGTCATCATCCTGGACCGGCCGCGCCACGAGGCGCTGATCAGCGAGGTCCGGGCCACCGGAGCCCGGATCAAGCTGATCACCGACGGCGACCTCTCGGCCGCGATCAGCTGTGCCGTCTCCGGGACGGGCGTCCATGCCGTCATGGGGATCGGCGGAGCGCCCGAGGGTGTCATCACGGCGGCGGCCCTGCGTTGCCTCGGCGGTGAGATCCAGGCTCGCTTCCGATTCCGGTCGGCCGAGGACCGCGAGCGGGCCGCTCGAATGGGCCATGGCGACGAGACCCGGGTCTACCACACGGAGGACCTCGCCTCGGGCGATCATCTCGTCTTCGCCGCCACCGGCGTCACCAGCGGCGACCTGCTCGAGGGCGTCCGCTTCTTCGGCGGCGGGGCCCGGACGCATTCGCTCGTGATGGCCTACCAGACCAAGACGGTCCGCTTCGTCGACACCGTCCACATGTTCGACCGCGAGCGGCCGCCGAGCGTTCGACTCTAGCCGGCGGCGGCGTCGCGGTGGCCGGCTCGGAGCGACGGATCGTGGCCTTCGGGAATGCGTCCCTGCTGGCCGGCTCGGTCGATGGCCCACTCCATCAGTACCTCCTCGACCTGACCGGCGAGAGCTACCCGCGAGTCTGCTTCCTCGGCACGGCCAGCGGTGACGACCCGGGCTACACGGCCGCCTTCTACGGCTGGTTCGCCCGCCGGGCCCAGGCGACGCATCTCGGCCTGTTCGACCGACGCGTCGACGACATCGTCGGATTTCTGACCGAGCACGACATCGTCTACGTCGGCGGCGGCAACACGGCGAACATGCTCGCGGTCTGGCGAACCCACGGCATCGACGACGCGCTGCGACGGGCCTGGCAGGCCGGGGTGATCCTGGCCGGCTCGTCGGCCGGCGCCGTCTGCTGGTTCGAGGGCGGGACGACCGATTCCTTCGGCCCGGGGCTCAGCGCCCTGCGCGACGGGCTGGCCTTCCTGCCCGGAAGCTTCTGCCCCCATTACGACAGCGAATCCGCCCGCCGGCCGCGCTATCACGAGATGGTCGCGTCGGGCGAGCTCCCGGCGGGCTACGCGGCGGACGACGGGGTTGGGCTCCTGTTCAGCGAGACGTCGCTGGCCGAGGTCGTCGCGTCGATGCCGGAGTCGCGGGCGTTCCGCGTCGAGCGGGCCGGGGGCGGGGTCGACGAGACGTCGATGAAGCCGAGACTGCTGCGCGGCTAGGGCGGCGGCTCAGCTCCCCGGCGTCCGCCGGAGACCCACCTGCCGGCACCCTCGTCCCAGGCTCCGATCAGGCGGACGGCGTCCGGGCCGTCGATCATGGCTCGTCGATCGCGGACCGACTCGACGGTATGCTTCCAGCCTGGCGGCACGAGGCCGGGCGCGAGGTCGGCCAGCGGGGCGAGGACGAACAGGCGCTCCGCCGCCGCCGGGTGCGGGACGACGAGAAGATGGTCGGCCTTGCCCGGGTCGACGGATCGGGCCCCGGGCGGCCGATCCAGCGCCAGCCGGGCCCGCCCGAAGACGAGGAGGTCGAGATCGAGCTCGCGTGGCCCCCAGCGCTCGCCGTCGCGCCGCCCGAAGGCGCGTTCGAGGCCCTTCAGGGCGACGAGGAGAGCGAGCGCTCCTGTCGCCGGGTCCGGCCCCGCCGGCACGTCCAGGGCGACGACGGCATTCCGGAACTCGGGCTGCCCCGTCAGGCCGACCGGGCGCGTCGCGTAGAGGCGGGAGACGCCGCGGAGTCGGACCCCCGGCAGCGCCGCGAGCCCATGCACGGCGGCCGCCATCGTCCCCGCCGAGTCGCCGAGATTCGAGCCCATCCCGACGTACGCCCTGACGAGACGCATCGAGCGGCCTGTCCTCCTCTCGCTAGACTCGTGGTATGAGTCAGGTTGTCGCCATCATCCTCCACGCGGTCGCGGGCCCGGGCGCCGGGCCCCTCGAGACCGCGTTCGCGAGCGTGCGGGCTGCGAACGCGGCCCGCCAGGCGCGCGGATTCGGGACCGCGGGGGCCACGGCCCGGGTCATCGAGACGAAGGCCGACGGTGCCCCGTTCGGCACGCGGCTGCGGCGCCTGGCCGCCCTCGACGCGGGCGCCGGATTCGTCGTCCTGGGGTCCGGCAGCGTGCCGCTGGCGACGGCCGCGGACCGTCGCACCTTCGTCGCCGCGGCCGCGGCTGGAGGTGGCGACGCGCTCGCCAACAGTCGATTCTCGGCCGACATCGTCGCGCTCCCCGCCGGCCTCGACCTGTCTTCCCTGCCGGCCACGACGGCCGACAACGGCCTGCCCCGCTGGCTGGCCGAGCGCGGCGTCGTCGTTCGCGACCTCCACCGGAAGTGGCGCCTCCAGGTCGATCTGGATTCGCCCATCGACGCCGTCGTGGCAGGTCTCGCCACGCCGGGCGATCCGTCCCTGGACCGGGTCCGCGAGACCGCGGCGCGGGTCAGGAGCGTGGCCGCCGACCCACGTGCGGAGCTGCTCGTCGCGGGCCGGACGTCGGCCGCCAGCCTGGACTGGCTCGAGTCCGGGACACGGAGCCGGACCCGGGCCCTGGTCGAGGAGCGCGGCATGCGGACCGCGCTCCCGGGTCAGCGACCGGCCCGCTCGACGCTCGGCCTGGTCCTGGACCAGGCCGGTCCGGGCGGCCTCGGCTCCGTCCTCGCCGAGTTGGCCGACGCGGCCGTCGTCGACAGCCGCGTCCTCCTGGCACATCGCCTCGGCCGGGACGAGGCGTCCTGGCCGGGACCCGAGGACCGATTCGCCAGCGATCTCCTCGAGCCCGAGCAGGTCGCCGATCCCTGGCTCCGCGAGCTCACCCGGGCCGCGCTGGAGGCGCCGATCCCGGTCTTGCTCGGCGGGCACACCCTCGTCGGGCCGGGCCTCCGGTTGCTCCTCGGCAGCCGCCGTCGGTGACGGGCGACCCGCTCGACGGGCCCGCTGCCGGGCCCGTCGTCGGGCTCCGCCGCCCGGCCGATCTCGAACATCGCCCGGATCCGGGCCACGAGCCGAAGCTCGTCGCGCTGATCGAGACGGAGATCCGGGCATCGGGACCGATGACCTTCGCCCGGTTCATGGACCTCGCCCTCTACGACCCGGAGCTCGGCTTCTACGTGACGGGTCGCCGAGGGCCCGGGCGCGCGGCCGACTTCCTGACCGCTCCTGAGACCCACCCGATCTTCGGCTGGGCCATGGCCCGCCAGCTCGACGAGGTCTGGGACCGCCTGGGCCGGCCCGCACGGTTCACGGTTCGTGAGCACGGCGCGGGCAGCGGGGCTCTCGCGGCCGGCATCGTCGAGGGCCTGGACCGGCTCGGCTCACCGCTCCGCCGGGCCGTCCGCTACCGGGTCGTCGAGCGCTCGGCCGCGCGCGAGGCGCAGGTCGCGGAGCGACTGGCAGCGATCGGAGCCGGCGACGTCCTCGAGCCGGACGACGGGCAGCCGATCCGGGGCGCCGTCCTGGCCAATGAGGTCATCGACGCCCTGCCGGTGCACCGGGTCGAGGGCGGCCCCGCCGGGACCATCCAGGAGCTGTTCGTCGCCCTCGACGCCACCGGCCAGCTGACGTCGACGACCGGGCCACCCTCGACGCCCGCCCTCGCCGCGCGCCTGGACGCCGAGGGGGTCCGCCTCGCCCCGGGCCAGCGGGCCGAGATCTGCCTGGCGCTGGACGGATGGGTCGCCGGCGCCGGCGCCGGGCTCGAGCGTGGCCTGCTGCTCATCATCGACTACGGACACCCCGCGGAGCAGCTCTACGACCCGGACCGCGGCAGCCTGCTTCGAGCCTACGTCCAGCACCGCGTTCACGACGACGCCCTCGCCAATGTCGGCCGCCAGGACCTCACGGCCCACGTCGACCTCAGCGCCGTCGAACGGGCCGCGACGGCGGCCGGCCTCGCTCACCACGGGACAGCCAGCCAGGCCGAGTTCCTCGCCGGCCTCGACATCGGAGCCGACCTGGTCCGGCTCCAGTCCGACCCGACGACGACGCTACAGGACTATCTCGATGCGAGGTCGGCCCTGTTGCGGATGGTCGATCCGGCGGTCACTGGACGGTTCGCGGTGCTCGGCTTCGGGCGAGACCTGCCGTCGACGCCGTTGGCCGGATTCGGCTTCAGGCTGCGTGCGGCCCGCTGACGCGTCGGCCGTCGGTCGGGGTGGCGGCCCGGACCGCCGAATGCCGGCCGGCAGGGCCGGCCATCCGGTAGGTAACCGTACCTATTGCGGCCGCGACACCAGAATCGCCACCCTGCCGTGGGGGACACCCGCCGGGGGGCGGTTCGCGATCCTGCACGCGCGCTCGGCGTGACCCGCCCCCCGACCTCTCCGGTTCCTCCTCCTCCTTCGCCGGTCTTCACGCCCGCCGGCGTGCCCTGATGACGTCCCGGGCCGGCAGCGGAGTTCGCGGCACCCCTTGAACGCGGCCGTCGAACCGCGCCCCCGGAGCCCTCCCGGAGGCGCTCGCGGACCCTCGCCCGCGACCGCCTCCCGAAGCCGCCGCTGCTAGAATGCCCACGGGCGACGGCCGTTCGAAACGGCGCGTTGCGACTGCCTTTCAGGGGTCGTCCCAGGGTCGTCCCGCCCAAGGGCGTTGGCTCTCAGCGTGAACGTCGCCCGTTTCCGGCGCCGTTCGGAGTGAGGTTCGGTTGACCGGGATCTGGTACATCGTGGGGTTCGCCATCGCTGCCGGGTCGTTCACGTTTCTGACCTTCGGCGCCGCCTGGCTCATCTCCCACCGCAATCGGGGCGACGGCCACAAAGGCCTGCCCTACGAATCCGGCATCGACACGGTCGGCGACACGCACGGTCGTTTCGGCCTCTCGTTCTACATCTACGCCCTCCTGTTCGTCGCCTTCGACATCGAGGTCGTCTTCATCTATCTCTGGGCGATCGTCTTCCGGGACCTGCTGCTCGGCGGGTTCATCAGCATGTTCATCTTCGTCGCGATCCTCCTCCTCGGGCTCGCGTACGCCTGGCGCAAGGGGGTCCTCAATTGGCGCTGACGGACGACGCCGGCCGAACGCCGGGCAACACGTCCGGGGGCGAGCGCACCTCGACGGCGCTCGTGGTCCCCGGGACCGATGCGGTGACGACCCCGATCATCGTCCACAACGAGCTCTGGTCGGCCGCCGATCCGGCCGCCTACAGCGGCGGCCTCCCGACCGACGTCACCCACCTCACCGACGTCGCGGCGAGCGGGGTCGAGGCCCGTGACGATGCCCGCTGGTCCGGCGTCCTCGAGATCATCCCGACGAAGGCGGACTACGTCCTCGACCTCCTCCGCGCCAACAGCCTCTGGCCGCTCCTGTCGGGCCTCGCCTGCTGCGCCTTCGAGATGATGAGCGCGGCGACATCCAAGAACGACATGGACAGATGGGGGATGTTCCCGTTCCGGGCCTCGCCCCGTCAGGCGGACGTCCTCATCGTCGCCGGGACCCTGACGACGAAGATGGCCGGACCGCTGGTCCGGCTCTGGGAGCAGATGCCCGAGCCCAAGTGGTGCGTTGCGATGGGTGATTGCACCTGCTCGGGCGGTCGCTACAAGCGGAGCTACAGCACGGTCGAGGGGATCGACCGGGTCATGCCGGTCGACGTCTACGTTCCCGGCTGCCCGCCCCGTCCGGAAGGGCTCATCTACGGGATGATGAAGCTCCAGCAGCTGGTCAAGGACCGCCGCGGCCACTGGCCGGAGCGGGCCGTGGGCCCCACCGTCCCGTCGGGGGTCTGAGGCCGTGGATCGAGCGCTCAAGGCCCGCCTCGAGGCGCGCTTCGGTGAAGTTCTGGCCGGCCCCGTCCGACAGCGTCACGACGAGACCGAGATCCGGATCGAGCCCAAGGACGTGCCCGACGTCCTGCGCGCCCTCCACGACGAGCCGGGGCTCGACTTCAAGCTCCTGGCCGACCTCGCCGGCGTGGACACGGGCGAGACGATGCAGGTCGTCTACCACTTCTGGAGCACGAGCTCGCCGGACTGGCTCCGGGTGATCGCGGTGGGCCTGGACCGGACCTCCCCCCGCGCCCCGTCGATCACGTCGCTGTGGCCCGGCGCGGAGTGGCTCGAGCGCGAGGCCTACGACATGTTCGGGATCATCTTCGAGGGCAACCGCGACCTCCGGCGGATC
Source organism: uncultured Chloroflexia bacterium (assembly GCA_963719145.1). Classification (GTDB taxonomy): domain Bacteria; phylum Chloroflexota; class Limnocylindria; order Limnocylindrales; family CSP1-4; genus UBA5189. The sequence continues at coordinate 276,725 of CAVRAX010000001.1, read as the reverse complement.
TTCATGCCGCCCGACTACGTCAGCTTCCCGCTCCGCAAGGACTTCTTCCTGCCCGACGACGGGGCCCGTTCGCCCGGCGCCGGCGTGCGACCGATGGAGGCCACCCACCAGCCTCGAAACGCCCCGGCCGGCACGGTCCGCCGGGTGCGCACCTAGGCCGGTCCCGATGACCACCGTGCCCGGCCACCCGTCGGCGGACGATCCCCGGGTCCTGCTCGAGGAGCAGGTCGGCGGGATCTACGAGCCGGTCCCGCCCTACCCGCCGCGAACGGAGCGCGAAGCGGAGTTCTACACCCTCGAGGACGGCGAGCTGCTCATCAACGTGGGCCCCCACCATCCGGCCACGCACGGGGTGATGCGGGTCGTGATGAAGCTGAGCGGCGAGACGATCGTCGACCTTGACCCTGTCCTGGGCTATCTCCACCGCGGCGTCGAGAAGCTCTGCGAGAACGCCGACCTCCACCAGACGATCGCCTACCTCGACCCCCTCGAGTACGTCAGCTCGCTCTTCTGCGAGTGGCCCGCGGTCATGGCCTACGAGAAGCTCCTCGACGTCGAGGTCCCGCGGCGGGCCGAGTACATCCGCGTCCTGACCGGGGAGCTCAACCGGATCTCCAGCCACCTCCTGGCGATGGGCTTCCACGCCCTGGACCTCGGCGGCCTCACCCCGATCCTCTACAGCTTCATCGAGCGCGACGAGATCGTGGACATGCTCGCCTCGATCACGGGCCAGCGGATGCTCTTCAACTACTTCCGGATCGGCGGCGTCAACGGCGACCTGAACCACGAGTTCATGAGCCGCCTCGGCGACTGGATGAGCCGGGCGACGGAGCAGGTCGAGGCCAACGTCGGGCTGCTGAACGAGAACGAGATCTTCGCCCGGCGCAACCGGGGCGTCGGGGTCATGGATCGCGAGACCGCCCTGCAGATGTGCTGGACGGGGCCGAACCTGCGGGCCTCGGGCGTGCCCCTCGATCTTCGGCGTGCCCACCCCTACTCCGTCTATCCCGAGATCGACTTCGACATCCCGACCCGGACAGAGGGTGACTCGCTGGCCCGCTACCTGCTCCGCATCGACGAGGTCAAGCAGAGCCTCAGGATCATCGACCAGTGCCTCCACCAGATGCCCGACGGGCCGGTCATGGCGAAGCTGCCGCGGCTCCTCCGGCCGCGCCCCGGCCGCGCCTTCGCCGCGATCGAGGGCCCGCGCGGCGAGTACGCCATCTACGCCGTGAGCGACGGCACGGACCAGCCCTTCCGGTTCCGGATCCACGACCCGAGCTTCCTCCACCTCCAGAGCTTCGGGCGGCTCGTGCCGGGCGGGCTCATCGCCGACTGGATGACGATCAACGCCTCGCTCGACCCGATCATGGGCGGCGTCGACAAGTGACCGCCGTCGGACGGGCCAGCCCGGCGTTGCCGTCTGCGCTCGCTCGCTCATGCACGTTTGGGTGCGCTCGCTCGCGTGCTCGACGCCGCCTTGGGCTGACCTCGCCCGCCGGCGGTCACGGTTCCACCGCACGCCGGGGCCGCCGATGACGGCCGTCGCGAGGGCCTGGGGGCGACTGACCCTGCCGGGGAAGGTGGTCTTCACGGTCGTGCCGCTGCTGGCGATCCTGACGGCAGGCCTGATCGCGGCCATCGTCATCTTCGGCGGACCGGTCGTCGACATCCTCGCCGCGAACCTGGGCATCGTCCGCTTCGTGGCCGCGGCGACGATCATCCTGGTGATCACGATCCCGATCGCGTTCCTCAACATCTTCCTGGAGATGAAGGTGATCGCCTTCATGAACCTCCGGATCGGCCCGGACCGGGTCGGGCCGTGGGGCACCCTCCTCTCCGTCGTCCACGGCCTCAAGGTCCTCATGAAGGAGGACTTCACCCCGACCGGGGCCGACGCGGTCGTCTTCACCTGGGCCCCGGTGGTGACCTACGCGGCCGCCGTCCTCACGGTCGTCGTCCTGCCGTTCGCGCCCGGCCTGTACGGCCAGGACTTCAACATCGGCCTGCTCTACTTCTTCGCCGTCGGCGGCCTCGGGGTCGTGGGCCTGCTGATGGGTGGCTGGTCGAGCTTCAACAAGTACTCGCTCCTGGGCGGCCTCCGGTCTGCCGCCCAGATCATCAGCTACGAGATCCCGCTCACCCTCTCGGTCGTGGGCCTGCTGATCCTGGCCGGGACGATGAGCCTCAACACGATCGTCGAGCAGCAGTCGGGCTGGTTCACCGACTGGTACCTGGTCCGGCAGCCGCTCGGCTTCCTGATCTTCTTCATCGCCGCGACGGCCGAGGGCAATCGGACGCCGTTCGACCTGACCGAGGCCGATTCGGAGATCGTGGCCGGCTTCGCCACCGAGTACTCGGGGATGCGTTTCGGCTTCTTCTTCTTCGCCGAGTACGTCAACGTGTTCATCCTCTCGGCGCTGACCGTGGTCCTCTTCCTGGGCGGCTGGAACGCGCCGTTCGACATCGACCCGATCCTCGACTGGATCGGCGGGCTCCTGCCCGGGCTCGGGATCACGACCCCCGTGACGATCCCGCTCGACCCGGGCGGCCTCGGCCTGGGCTTGATCTTCGTGGTCGCGCTGGTGCCGGTCCTCGGGACGCTCCTCCTCGCGGCGCCGTTCTACCTCCTCCGCAGCTCGATGCGCTGGTGGGTTGCCCTGATCGTCGGCTTCCTCCTCTTCAACGTCGTCGCCGTCGGGCTCATCCTGGCCTGGGCCTACGTCAGCTTCGACTGGGTCGCCGGCCTGCTGTGGTTCCTGGGCAAGACGTTTGCCTTCGTCTTCCTCTTCGTCTGGATGCGGGGGACGCTGCCCCGGGTCCGGATCGACCAGCTCATGGGCTTCGCCTGGAAGTGGCTCCTGCCGGCCGCCCTGCTGAACCTCTTCGTGACCGCCTTCGCGGTCGTCCTGGTCGGCGGATGAGGGCCGGGACGATGCGGCTCGCGCGACGAGGACCCAGGCGATGAGCCTGATCCCCGGACTCGGCATCGTCCGCGGCTTGGGCCTGACCCTGCGCCGCTTCTTCGAGCCGAAGGCGACGATCCGCTACCCGGAGGTCAGGGCCGACGTCCCGCCGAAGTTCCGCGGCCGCCTCCAGCTCCTCTACGACGAATACGGCACGCTCAAGTGCGAGACCTGCTTCCAGTGCGCCCAGGCCTGCCCGATCGAGTGCATCGACATGGGCGGCCTCGACACGAAGGGCCGCTTCCACGTCCACTGGGGTCCGGCCGAGACGTACGGCGAGCGACGCGAGGAGTCGGCGCTCCGGCGGGCCGGCCGGCCCGTCCCGGATGCCGCGTACACCCGTTTCGAGGGACTCGACATGGCGGTCCTCGACGACATCCTCGAGGAGCACGACGACGACCCGAAGCGGATGCTCGAGATCCTCGAGGCGACCCAGGCCGCCTACGGCTACCTGCCGGTCGCGGCGCTGAAGCGGATCAGCCAGGTCACGGGCGCCTGGTACGCGATGATCTACGGCACGGCGTCCTATTACCGTCACCTCCGCTTCGAGGCGCCGGCCGATTCCGAGCAGGCCGCCGCGATCGCGGCTCGCCGGCCGGCCGAGGCCGCCTATCTCGCCGGCCTCGACGCCTCGCTCGGCGGCCGGCCCGGTGGCGACGCATGAGCAACATCACGATCCTCGACACGCCGAAGGGCTGGCCGGCGATCCTCCTGCCTCGGCCCACGGCCGGCGCGCCGAGGCGTTCGAAGGCCGGCAAGAAGATCGCCCCGCAGCCGGCGCCCGATCAGACCGATCCGACGAATCTCGACGCGGCCGTCCGCGCCGGCGCCTTCGAGGGCCTCCGGAAGGCGGTCCGCGACCTCGGGGCGACGGCCACGATCGCCGCGGTCGGCGCCTCGGGGCTCCGGGGTCGCGGCGGCGCCGGGTATCCGGCGGCCGACAAGTGGCGAGCCGCGAGCGAGACGCCTGCCCGGGGCCGTGTCGTCGTCGCCAACGGCTTCGGCGCCGACCCGGCCAGCCAGACGGATCGGGCGGTCCTCGAGGGCAACCCGTACGCGGTCATCGAAGGCCTGGCGATCGCCGCCTTCGCCATCGGCGCGGAGGAGGCGATCATCGCCGTCCGGTCGGACGCGACGACCACGATCCGCACGCTCGAGGCGGCGCTGGCCGCCGCCGCCGAGGCCGGCTTCGTCGGCTCGAACGTCCTGGGCGCCGGCCGCCATCTCGACGTGGCGATCCAGGCCGTCCAGGGCGCCTACCTCCTGGGCGAGGAGACGATTCTCCTCAAGGCCCTCGAGGGCAAGCGGGGCCAGCCGGAGCAGCGCCCGCCCCACCCCGCGACGCGGGGCCTTCGGGGCCTGCCGACGGTCGTCCACAACGTCCAGACCCTGGCCGCGATCCCCTGGATCCTCGTCAACGGGGCCGACGCCTTCGGCGCGATCGGCGCCCCCGACAGCCCGGGCACGATCCTCGTCCAGGTCCGTGGCGGCGAGCGGTCGGGTGTCGCCGAGGTTCCGCTGGGCACGCCGCTCCGCGAGGTGACGGCTCTTGGCGGCCCACTCGGGCCGGGGAGATCCGTGAAGGCTGTTCTCGTCGGCGGCCCCTCGGGAGGGATCCTGCCGCCGGCGCTGCTCGACACCCCGTACGCCTTCGGGCCGCTCCGCGAGGTCGGCGCCCACATCGGCTCCGGGTCGATCATCGTGGCCGACGATCGGGCCTGCATCGTCGACGTCGCCCGGGTCCTGACGCGCTACTGCGCCGACGAGGCCTGTGGCAAGACGATCCCCTGCCGGATCGGCACGCGGCGGCTGTCGGAGATCGGCGACCATCTCGCGGCCGGCACGTCGCGGGCCGGGGACCTGGACCTCCTCGCCAACCTCGCCGAGGACATCGTGGGCTCGGCCCTGTGCGACCACGAGCGCCTGGCGACCCTCCCGCTCATGAGCGGGATGCGATACTTCAGAGCGGAGCTCGACGAGCATCTCGAGCGCAGCTCCTGCCCCGCCGGCGTCTGCCATCCGGTCGCGATGGCGGCGAGCGCGACGCATTGAGGCCCCGAGCTTGGCAGACCTGATCACGCGCCCGGACAACCGCCCCGACACGCCGATCGTGTACGACACGGTCACGGCGCGGGAGGACACGCTCGCCGAGCGCCTGATCACGACCCAGGCCCCGCAGCGCCCCCAGTCGACGCCGCCGATCCGGATGGAGGTCGACGGGCGCGTCGTCGAGGGCCTCGAGGGCCAGACGATCCTGGAGGTCTGCCGGGACAACGGGATCGAGATCCCGACGCTCTGCTACGAGCCGAAGCTGCCCGGCTTCGGCGCCTGCCGGATGTGCGTCGTCGAGGTCGAGGGTGAGGAGCACCCGCCGATCAGCTGCTCCCGCGACGCCGAGGACGGGATGACGGTCCAGACCCAGACCGAGGCGCTGCGCCGCCTGCGGCGGACGAACCTCGAGCTGATCTTCAGCGACCACAACGCCTACTGCCTGCCGCCGTGCCAGAACAAGTGCCCCAGCCACATCGACATCCCGGGCTTCCTGAAAGAGAACGCCAGCGCCAACTGGCGCGAGTCGACCCGGATCTTCAAGCGAACGATCCCCTTCCCGTCGGTCCTCGGGCGGGTCTGCCCGGCGCCCTGCGAGGAGCATTGCCGGCGCGACGAGGTCGACGAGGCGATCGCCATCCGCGACAGCCATCGCTACGCCGGCGACCAGGTCCTCAAGGCGATGCTCGACGACGGACAGGATCCGCCCGTCCCGTTCGAGGTCCAGGCGAAGACCGGCCGCAAGGTTGCGGTCATCGGCTCGGGGCCGGCCGGCATGGCCGCCGCCTATTACCTGCTCATCAACGGCCACGACGTCACCGTCTTCGAGCGCGACCCGGCCCCCGGCGGGATGCTCCGCTACGGCATCCCCCAGTACCGCCTGCCGAAGGTCGAGGTCCTGGAGGCGGAATACGAGTCGGTGACCCGGCTGGGCGGCGCGATCGTCTGCAACCAGGGCCTGGGCCGCGACTTCACCCTCGACGACCTCCAGTTCCAGGGCTTCGACGCCGTCCTGATCGCGATCGGCTGCTACGACACCAACAAGCTGGGAATCCCGGGCGAGGACGCCGCAGAGGTGCTCGACGGCCTCGAGTACCTCCGGACGGCGACCCTCGGCCTGCCCTACCCGGACCACGCGGGCAAACGGGTCATCGTCATCGGCGGCGGCTTCACCTCGATGGACTGCTCGCGGACCTCCGTTCGCCAGGGCGCGAAGGAGGTCACCCTCGTCTATCGCCGCGACATGAAGGACATGCCGGCGGCAGGCGAGGTCCACGAGGCGATCGAGGAGGGCGTGACCGCGATCTTCCAGGCCGGCCCGACCCGGGTCATGACCGACAAGAAGGGCGACGTCACCGGGGTCGAGTTCATCCGGATGGCCCTGGGCGAGCCCGACGCGTCGGGCCGGCGCCGCCCCGAGCCGGCCCCCGGGACCGAGTTCACGATCCCCTGCGACCGGGTCCTCCTGGCCATCGGCCAGGGTCCCGAGCTCGACTGGATCGGACCCGGCTCCACGGGCCCCACGGCCACCAGGAACCGGCGCCTCCAGGCGGACGCGGTGACCTTCGAGACGGGCCGGCCCGGCGTCTTCGCCAGCGGCGATGTCCGGATGGGGGCCGCCACGGTCGTCGAGGCGGTCGCCGAGGGCCGCCGCTCGGCCTACGCGGTCGACGCCTTCCTGCGCGGTCACGACCTTGCCGAGATCAAGACCCGCCAGACGCTCGCCGAGCCCAAGCCGGAGTTCCTCTCGATCGTGCCCTTCACCGCCGAGGTGAAGGAGCCGCGCTACCGCCTGAAGGCCCTCGAGGCCGAGGCCCGCAACACGAGCTATGTCGAGTACGAGATCCCCTACTCGCGGGCCGAGGCGGTCGCCGAGTCGACCCGCTGCCTCCAGTGCACCTGCGAGGCCATCGGCTTCTGCGACCTCCGGCGCCTCGGGATCGAGTACGGGACGACGCTCCAGACGCTCGAGCCGCAGTACCACCAGGGGGCGGGCTACCGGAGCGTCACGGAGAACCGCTTCACCGGCGTCAACCACGACTACATCCGCGACGACAGCCACGCGTTCATCCTCCGCGAGCCGTCACGCTGCATCGACTGCGGCCGCTGCGCCCAGGTCTGCTCGGAGGTCGTCGGCGCCGCCTGCTACGACTTCATGCGGATCGGCTTCGACACCCTCGTGACGACGCCGCTCGACATGAGCCTCAACGACACGCCCTGCGTGTCCTGCGGCCGCTGCGCCGAGACCTGTCCGACCGGCGCGCTCATGCCGAAGCCGCGGGTCCTGACCAAGTACGAGGTCGACGAGAGCCGCTGCATCCTGTGCGGCATCTGCGTCGACGCCTGCCCCTACGACGCCCTCCGCGACGGCGGCGAGTTCGAGCTCTCGCACACCAGCCGGGCCGAGCCGATGATCGACCTCATGGCCCTCGCCGAGGTCGACCGCGAGACCGAGATGACCTACATCCACAAGGAGCGCGACTGGCTCCAGCGGGCCGCGGACGAGGGCCGGTTCGTGGATCGCGGCAGGCTCCTGCCGGTCCTGCCGGCGAGCCTGACGATCGGCGGCGGGAACGGCGCGAACGGTGGCTCGGCCCTGACGACGAACGGCCACGACGGCGGCGGCGCGGGCGGCACGCACGCCCCCGCGAAGTAGGCGGCACGATGCGGGCCTGGCTCTACCTCATCGCCGCGGCGGTCGCGGGCGCGATCGTGACGACCCCGGCGATCCTCGTCTACATGCTCGGCGGCGGCTCGGTGGACGACGCCCTGCTGGCCGCCCTGGCCACGCTCATGCTCGCTTCGGCCCTGGCCGTTGTGACGATGCGGGACATCATCCGCTGCGGCCTGGCCATGATCGTCTGCTTCCTGGCCCTGGCCGGCATCTACGTCGTCGTCGGCGCCCCGCTCGTGGCCGCCGCCCAGGTCATCGTCTACATCGGCGCGATCAGCGTCCTCATCCTCTTCGCGATCATGCTCACCCAGTCGAAGGCCGCGCCCGCCCGCCTCGTCTTCCAGACCCAGGCGGCGCCGGCCGCGGTCGCCGCGATCGTCCTCGCGGTCCTCATCGGCCTCGGGGTCTCGGCGACCGACTGGGGCGCGGTGAGCCACCGGATCCGCCTGGCCACGGACACCCTGGCCGGGGTGCTCTTCGACCAGTACGTCCTGCCGTTCGAGATCGTCAGCGTCCTCCTCCTCGCGGCGGTGATCGGCGGGGTCTTCATCGCCAAGCGGGAGCCGAGCGCCGACGCCGGCGTGGAGCCCGACTGATGGCCGACTCCCTCGACACCTACCTCATCCTGTCGGGCGCCCTGTTCGCGATCGGCACGTTCGGGTTCCTTGCCCGCCGGAACGCGATCAGCATGCTGATGTCGATCGAGCTCATGCTCAACGCGGTCAACCTCGCCATCGTCGCCTTCGGCTCGTTCATCCCCGACCTCAAGGCCGACGGCGCGGTCATCGCCCTGATGGTCATCGCCGTGGCCGCCGCCGAGGCGACGGTCGGCCTGGCCATCGTCATCGCGATCTACCGGAACCGGAAGACGCCGCTCGTCGACGAGTACGACGCGATGCGGCGCTGATGGACGTCCTGATCCCGCTCATCGCCGGGCTGCCCCTCGCCGGGTTCGTCATCACCGCCGTGATCGGGCGACGGCTCGGCAAGCAGGCCCACTGGATCCCCGTCGGCGCGGTCTTCGCCTCGTGGGTCATCGCGATGATCGTCGTCGCGACCGCCCTCACCGGCGGCTTCGCCGAGGGCAGCGTCACGGTCCGGCTGTGGGACTGGATCCCGGCCGGGACGTTCCAGGTCGAGGCGGCCTTCGTCGTCGACAACCTGACGGCCTGCCTGCTCATCGTCGTCACGACGATCGGGCTGCTCGTCCACGTCTACTCGATCGGCTACATGAGCCACGACCCGGGCTACTGGCGCTTCTTCGCCTACCTCAACCTGTTCATGTTCTCGATGCTGCTGCTCGTCCTCGGCGACAGCTGGCTGACGGTCTTCGTGGCCTGGGAGCTGGTGGGCCTCTGCTCCTACCTGCTCATCGGATTCTGGTACCGCAAGAACTCGGCCTCGCTGGCGGCCAAGAAGGCCTTCCTCGTCAACCGCGTCGGCGACGTCGGCTTCGCCCTGGGGATCATGGCGATCTTCGTCGACACGGGGACCCTCAACATCCAGGACTCCATCCGGGTCCTGACGAGCCCGACCCTGGTCGCCTTCCCGGTGCCGGTCTGGCTCATCGCCCTGCTCGTCTTCGCCGGGGCCGTCGGCAAGAGCGCCCAGTTCCCGCTCCACGTCTGGCTGCCGGACGCGATGGAGGGCCCGACGCCGGTCAGCGCCCTCATCCACGCCGCGACGATGGTCAACGCCGGCGTCTACCTCGTGGCCCGGGCCAACCCGATCTTCGCCAGCGCGCCGGAGGTGATGGTGGTCGTGGCCGGGATCGGCATCTTCACCGCGATCCTGGCCGCCTCGATCGCGATGACCCAGACCGACATCAAGCGGGTCCTGGCGTATTCCACGCTCAGCCAGCTCGGCTACATGTTCGCGGCCCTGGGCGTCGGCGCCTGGACGGCGGCGATCTTCCACCTCATGACCCACGGCTTCTTCAAGGGCCTGCTGTTCCTCGGCTCCGGCTCGGTCATCCACGCCGTCCACGAGGAGCAGGACATGCGGAAGATGGGCGGCCTGGCGAAGAAGATCCCGCACACCTACTGGACGATGCTCATCGGCGCGGTCGCCATCTCCGGGCATCCCGCCGCTGGCCGGCTTCTTCTCCAAGGACGAGATCCTCGGCGAGGCCTACAAGGCGGGCTTCGCCTGGGTCTGGGCGATCGGCGTCGTCGTCGCGATCATGACCGCGTTCTACATGTTCCGGCTCATCGGCCTGACGTTCTGGGGCGAGAGCCGGGTCGACCCGGAGGTCGAGCCGAAGATCCACGAGTCGCCCCGCGTGATGACCATCCCGCTGTGGCTCCTCGCGATCCCGTCGCTCGTGCTCGGCCTGATCCTGAGCTGGCCCGGCCCGCCGCTCGGGCCGCTCGTCGGGGCGGAGGGCCCGGGCCTCCTGGCCGGCTGGCTGGAGCCGGTCTACGAGCACGGCCTCGCGATCCTCGGCCGTCACGAGGAAGCGTTCGCGATCTTCGGCATCGACGGGGCCCTGATCCTCGTCAGCATCGCCGTCGCCCTCGGCGGCATGCTCGTCGCGTGGCGCCTGTTCGGGGTCGAGATCGCCGGCCTGCGGGCCCGGCCGCGCCAGGCCGACGTCCGCAGCCTCTCGGCGCGGATCCCGTTCCTCTACCGAGCCTCGCTCAACAAGTGGTGGTTCGACGATCTCAACCACCTCCTCTTCATCGTCATCGGCGGCCGGATCGCGGCGTTCATGTGGTGGTTCGACGTCAACGTCGTCGACGGGATCGTCAACGGCATCGGCTCGGTCACCCGCCGCAGCGGCGGCGGCCTCGCCCGGGTCCAGACCGGCCACGTCCAGAACTACGCCCTCGGCATCGCGATCGGGCTGATCGTGATGGTCGGGTCGTACCTCATGATCGCGGGGCGCTAGGCGATGGGTGGCCTGCCGATCCTGTCGATCATCACCTTCGTCCCGCTGGTCGGGGCGCTCGTGGTGGCGTTCTTCCCGGCCCGCTATGCCCGGCCGATCGCGCTCGCCGCCGCGCTCATCGCCTGGGTGGCCTCGCTGCTCCTCGTGCTGGGGTTCTCATCGGAGCGAGGCGGCCTCTTCCAGTTCGTCGAGGAGCTCGGCTGGATTCCCCACTTCGGCATCGAGTACAAGCTCGGCGTCGACGGCCTCTCGCTCGCCCTCGTCGTCCTGACGACGACCCTGACCTGGGTCAGCATCCTGGCGAGCTTCAAGCCGATCCAGACCCGGATCAAGGAATACATGATCTCGTTCCTGGTCCTCGAGGTCGGGATGATCGGCGTCTTCCTGGCCCTCGACGCGTTCCTCTTCTACATCTTCTGGGAGATCGTCCTCGTCCCGATGTACCTGATCATCGGCATCTGGGGCGGCGCCAACCGGATCTACGCGACGATCAAGTTCGTCCTCTACACCCTCGTCGGCTCGCTGCTCATGCTCGTCGCGATCCTGGCCACGGCGTTCGCCTTCCAGGCGGCCCACGGCGGCGACTGGACCGGGGCCTTCGACTTCGTGGTCCTCCGCCAGTACGCGACGCAGGGCGTCGGCTTCGGCGACACCCTGCAGCTCCTCGCCTTCGCGGCGTTCTTCCTGGCCTTTGCGATCAAGGTCCCGATGTTCCCGTTCCACACCTGGCTGCCGGACGCCCACGTCGAAGCGCCGACCGCCGGCTCGGTGATCCTGGCCGGCGTCCTCCTGAAGCTCGGCGGCTATGGCTTCATCCGCTGGACCCTGTCGCTCTACCCCGACGCGGCCCAGACGTACGCCCCGGCGATCATCGTCCTGAGCCTGATCGCGATCATCTACGGCGCGATCGTGGCCCTCGTCCAGCCCGACCTCAAGAAGCTCGTCGCCTACTCGTCCGTCAGCCACATGGGCTTCGTGACCCTGGGGATCTTCGTCTTCCAGCCGCAGGCCATGGCCGGGGCGATCCTCCAGATGGTCAACCACGGCCTCATCACCGGGGCCCTGTTCCTCCTCGTCGGGGTCATCTACGAGCGGACCCACGATCGGACGATCGCGAAGATGGGCGGGCTCGCGGCGAAGACGCCCGTCTATGCCGCGATCCTTGGATTCTTCGTCTTCGCCTCGGCCGGGCTGCCCGGCCTGTCCGGCTTCGTCGGCGAGTTCCTGACCCTGGTCGGCACCTTCGCGGCGATCCCGGCCGCGGCGGCCGTCGCGACGTTCGTGATGATCCTCGCCGCGGCCTACCTGCTGTGGATGTTCCAGCGGGTCGTGACCGGCGAGCTGTCGGGCTTCCTGGCCGGCCTCGGCGGCCACCTGACCGACATCAGCCCCGTCGAGATCCTGACCCTCGCCCCGCTCGGCGCGCTCGTGGTCGCCTTCGGGCTCTTCCCCGGGATCGTCCTGACGCTGATCGACGGCAGCGCGACGAGCGCCCTCAACGACGCCGCGAGGGGGACGGCGATCGCGATCGACCCCCTCGTCGTGGCCGCCGGCCTCGGCCTCCTGGCCGCGGTCGTCGTCGCCCGCATCGTGACCCTGCCGTTCGGCCCGCGGCCGGCGGCCGCCGGCTCGGCCGGTGCCGGCGGGGCCGCCGCCGAGACCGGGGCGTAGGCCGCCGCGATGACCTTCCAGGACCTCGTCACGATCGCGCCGCTCGCTGCGGCCATCCTCCTCGCGGCCGCGGTCATCGTCGTCGACGTGGCCTGGCCGGGCCGGCGCGAGCCGGTGCTCGCCGTCAGCCTCGGCGGGCTCGCGATCGTGGCCGTCCTGACGCTCGTCACCGGCACGACGCCGGCCACCGCGTTCGGCGGGTCCTACAAGGTCGACGACCTGACGACCTTCCTCGACATCGTCTTCATCGGGATCATCGCCCTCACGATCGTCTTCGGGCCGGACTACCTGAAGCCGCGCGGCCTGCCGGTCGCGGAGTTCGCCATCGTGCTCATCTTCGCGATGACCGGGGCGATGCTCATCTCCGCCTCGGCCGACCTCCTCGTCCTGTTCATCGGCCTCGAGCTCATGGTCCTGCCCGGCTACCTGCTGGCCGGCTACCACAAGGGCGACGGCTACTCGACCGAGGGTGCCATCAAGTACTTCCTCCTCGGCTCGTTCAGCTCGGCGATCTTCCTGTTCGGCCTGGCCTTCGTCTGGGGCCTCACCGGCACGACCCGGGTCGCCGGCGTCGCCGAGGCCCTGGCGGCGCTCGTCGCCGGAAGCGGGATCTCGGCGGGGCTCGCGCTCGGGCTGGCCTTCATGACGACAGGGGTCGCGTTCAAGATCGCAGCGGTCCCGTTCCACTACTGGACGCCCGACGCCTATCAGGGCTCGCCGACGCCGGTGACCGGCTACCTCTCGGTCGGGCCGAAGGTCGGGGCCTTCGCCCTGATCCTGCGCCTCTTCGTCGAGGCCCTCGGTCCGCTCAAGGCCGACTGGCTCGCGGTCATGGTCGTCCTGGCGGTCCTGACGATGACCCTCGGCAACCTCGTCGCCCTGACCCAGACGAACGTCAAGCGGATGCTCGCCTACAGCTCGATCGCCCATACCGGCTACATGCTCGTCGGCCTGTCGGCGTTCGCAGCCGGCCGCATCGAGGGGCTCGAGGGGCTGCTGTACTACGGCGCGGCCTACTCGGTCATGAACCTCGGGGCGTTCGCGGTCATCGCCGCGCTGCAGAAACGGGCCGGCGTGACCTCGAACCTCGAGACCTTCGCCGGCCTCGGCCGTCGCGAGACGATGCTCGGCATCCTCATGACGCTGTTCCTGCTGTCATTGACGGGAATCCCACCGACCGCCGGGTTCTTCGCCAAGGCCCTGGTCATCCTCGCCGCGGTCCAGGCGAGCCAGGACGGCAACGCGGCCCTCGGCGTCCTCGCCGTCGTCGCGGTTCTCAATGCCGCGGCCGCGGCCTTCTACTACCTCCGCGTCGTCGTCTACATGTTCATGCGCGAGCCGGCGTCCGAGGGGCCGGCCCTCAGCCACGGCCGGCTGCTCTGGAGCGGCCTCATCGTCACTTCGATCCTGACGGCCGGGCTGGGCCTCATCCCGGGGGTGCTCGACGTCGTCCGGGCCGCGGCCGGCGCGATCGGATAGCGACGAGGCGGCGATCGGTAACCGGCGAGGCAGGCGAGGCCGCGACCGTTTGCCGGCGAGCCGGCGAGGCCGCGCTCCGTTAGCCGGCAAGTCGGCGAGGCCGGCCGGCGCGCCTTCGCCCCTACGGCGTGACGTCGACGCCGGGCAGGATCGTCGATAGGTTCGTGGCCATCTCGTCCGGGCCGAGCCCGCCCAGGGCGCCAGCCCGGATGATCCCGTCGCGATCGACCCAGAAGTGGACCGGCAGGGCGACCGCGTCCCAGGCCGCCTGGGCGGCCCCGTCGGCGTCGAGCCCGATCGGGAACGTGGCATTCAGGCCCTGGGCGAATGCCGCCACGGTCCCTTCCTCCTCACGGATGTCGATGGCGATGACGACGAGGCCACTGTCGGCATAGCGAGCCGCGAAGCCGCTCATGACGGGAAACTCGTCGACGCAGGGCGGGCAGGACGTCTGCATGAAGTTGACCCAGACCGGTCGCCCATCCAGGCTCGCCAGGTCGATCTCGCCGCCGCCGACCTGCGGCACGCGGAGCGCCGGCGCCGCCTCGCCGACGTGGAAGAGGGCCTCGCCGGTCGATGGGCCGACCGACGGCGTCGGGGAGCCGGTGCTCGTCCCGGGGCTCTCGGTCGGGCTGGAGCTGGTGGCGACGCCGGACGGTCCCGGGGACGGGGTCGCGCCCTCGCCGACGCCCGCCTCGGGCAACAGCAGCACGGCGGCCACGACCGCCAGGATCGCGACGGCTGCGCCGGTCAGCAGGCCGGCGGCGACCGTCGTGCGAGAACCCATCCGCGGGAGGGTACCAGTACGAGCGGGCCGGGGCGCCCCCGGGAGGCCACTGCTAGCCTAGCCGCGTGGACGAGTCCGCCCTCCGCATCCGCGCGCGCCTCCTCCCGGCGCTCCTCACCGCCCTCGGTGTCGCCTTCCTGACCGCCGGTCTGGTGACCTACACGACGCCCGTTGAGGCGGGCCCCGAGCCATCCGAGACGCCGACGATCGTGACCCTCGCGCCGACGCTCACGCCCTCGCCGACGCCGCGCCCGACGAACGAGGCGACGCAAGCGCCGACGCCGACCCCAGCTCCCACGGTCCCCGCGGATCGGGTCGCGACCCGGGTCGTCGTCTCGGCCCTCGGGATCGACCTCCCGATCGTCCGTCCCGCGGATGACTCCCAGTACCCCCTCTGCGACGTGGCGATGTTCATCCAGGCCCTCGGGCAGCCGGGCTTCGGGCGCGCCACCTACCTGTACGCTCACGCTCGGACGGGAATGTTCCTGCCGATCCTCGACGCGTCGAAGGTCAACAACGGGGCGGCGATGCTGGGCATGATCGTCGAGATCTACACGAGCGACGATCAGCTCTATCTCTACGAGATCAGCGAGGTCCGGCGCCACCAGCTCGACCTCGATGCCGCCGTTGCCGCGACCACCGAGCAGCTCTGGCTGCAGACGTCCGAGGGCCCGAAGGGAACCCGGCCGAAGACCCAGGTCGTGGCGCAATTCCTTTCCACCGGCCCGGCCGACCACGCCGCCGCACACCCGGTCGCGAAGCCGCGCGTCTGCGGCTGACCCGCCCGGCCTCCTCGGCTGACCCACCGCGCGTCTGCGGCTGATCCACCGCGTGTCTGCGGCTGACCCGCCGGGCCTCCTCGGCTGATCCACCGCGCGTCTGGCGGCTGACCAAGCCGCCGCACACCCGGTCGCGAAGCCCCGCGTCTGCGGCTGACCCGCCCGGCCGCCTCGGCTGACCGGTGCCGCGTGCGAGGCCGACCCGGCTCGCATCTGCGCCGGTCCGGTGCCTCGCGGGGTCGCCAATGGCTCCGGGCTCGAGATTCGAGGACGTTCAGCGAAACGCTCACCCGGGGAGCACTACGGGAACGCGACGGTTTCCCGTGCCAGGCGATCGGGCCGCGGCGTGTTCGGCGCCGGCCCGCAGCCGAGCGCGAACCTGCCACGCACCCGCAGGAAGGGCAGATGACACGATCGCCGCTCCTTACGGCCCACCGGGAGGACGTTACGCAGATTCTCTGGGCGGGAGCCCGGCGGCCGGGCGGCAGCGGCGACGTGGCAACGCGGGCCTGGCGGCAGCGGCGACGCGGCAACGCGGGCCGGGCGGGAGCCCGGCGGCCGGACGGCAGCGGCGACGTGGCAACGCGGGCCTGGCGGCAGCGGCGACGCGGCAACGGCAAACGCGGCAACGGCAACGCGGCCAGGCGGCCGGAAGGGAGCGGCGACGGACTCGGCGGCAGCACCAGCCCTCAGGCGGTGCCCCCGGCCTTCATGCCGGCCGGCCCGTCGTCGCGGCCGGTCAGGTGAGGCGGTCCCGCTCCGTCTCGGACTGCCCCGCATCCTGGATCGATTTCGGGGCGAGGATCCGCCGCCCCCCGAGGGCCACAGCCGGCAGGAACGCGACGGCCGTGACGAGGGCGGCGACGAGGAAGATCCCGACGAGGATCCGGGCGGCCTCCCCAGACGCCCACGACTCGAGCGCCTGGACGACGAGCCCGTCCTTGAGCGGGCGATCCCGGAGCGCCTCCGGGATGAACAGCTTGTATAAATCGGCCGT
This sequence comes from uncultured Chloroflexia bacterium, assembly GCA_963719145.1. Classification (GTDB taxonomy): domain Bacteria; phylum Chloroflexota; class Limnocylindria; order Limnocylindrales; family CSP1-4; genus UBA5189. Next base: position 260,433 of record CAVRAX010000001.1, on the reverse strand, counting down.
CGCGTAGACCTGGGCGTAGAGCCGATCGATCGTTGTCGAGCCGAATGCCGTGAGGGCCGCGAGGCCCACGGCCATCCCGATCATCCGGGCCACGGTAACGGTCGCCGAGGCGACGCCGAAGGCAGCCTGTCCGAGGGCATCGACCGCGGCGGTCGAGCGCGGTGTCACGGTCAACCCGAACCCCAAGCCGAAAGCGGCCATCCAGCCGGCCACCTCGGGGAGCTCCGTTGCCGGCGTCCAGGCCGACATCCGGACGAGGGCGACCGTGCTGAGGACGAGACCCACCACCGTGACGAGACGCAGGCCGGCGATCCGCAGGGCGAAGCCCGACCCGAGCGCCCCGATCGCCGTCGCCAGCGCCAGCGCTCCGAGGGCGATGCGCTGGACGTCGGGGCCGCCGTAGAGGACCCGGTCGACGAAGACCGCCCCGCCGACGATGGCGGTGGCGAAGCCGTAGCCGGTGAGGAGCGAGACGATCGCGGCCGACGAGAAGGTCGCCGATCGAAAGAGGCGGACGTCGAGGAAGCCGGCCGGGTGGCGGATCCCGAGGCGGGCCGCGAGGAGGCCGGCGCCGACCGCCGCGATGCCGAGGCCGCCGAGGACGATGGCCGGATCCGCGCCCAGCCCGGCGATGTCCTCGCTGCCGGCCAGGGTGATCGCCACGAGAGCGAGGCCGAGGGCGACGGAGAAGGTCACCGCCCCGGCCACATCGACGCGCCCGGGCCGGCGCGGCGTCTCCCAGCCGTAGGCGGCCGCCCAGCACAGCCCGAAGGCCGCGATCCCGATCGGGACGTTGATGTAGAAGACGTAGCGCCAGGGCGCCTCGAGCGCGGTCCGGACCGGCCCGTCGATGATGCCGGCCCCGTCGAGCGCCTGGGCGGGGTGGATCCCGCCGATGATCCAGGCCCCCACGAACGGCCCCGCGGCCATGCCGAGGAATGTCAGCGCCCCGATGACCCCGAGGGCCCGGGGCCGGCCTTGCTCGCCGAAGAGGTGCGACGCGGCTGCCGTCCCCACCGGGACGAGGACCCCGCCGCCGACGGCCTGGAGGAGCCGCGCCCCGATCAGCGCCTCGAGCGACGGGGACAGGCCGGCCAGCAGCGATCCCACGCTGAACACGCCGAGGCCGGCCAGGAAGAGCCGCCGAACGCCCCACTGGTCGGCCAGCCGGCCGGCGAGGGGCATCGTGACGACGTAGGCGAGGAGATAGCCGTTGATGATCCACGACGCCTCGCGGAGCTCCGTCCAGCTGGCGAGACTGACGACGATCGAGGGCAGGGCGACGGCCGTGACCATGAGCTCGAGGCCGGACAGGAAGACGCCGGCGCCGAGGACGCCGAGAAGCACGAGCCGCGAGCGCCGGTCCATCGGCTGAGTCTAGTGGCCGCTTGCCGCCGCGAGCGTCTTGACAGCGGGCGGTGCATCAACGCATATTGATATAAACGTCGATTGATCCGATCGACCTCGGATCGACCCCCTCCAACCGATTGGAGCCCCGCCCTGAGCCCGTCCCCGGCGCACATCCGCTCGACCATCGCCGCAGTCGTCGATCAGCCGGACGATCTCCGCGCCCTGCGCCTCATCCACAAGACGCTGGCCGACGTGAATCGCCTGCGGATCGTGCGCCGGCTCGCCCAGGGCGAAGCGACCGTCACCGAATTGATCGACCACGTGGGCCTGTCCCAGCCACTCGTGTCGTGGCATCTCGGCAAGCTCCGGCTGGCCGGCCTCGTGGAGACGCGCCGCGCCGGTCGCGAGACCGTGACACGACTTCTCCCGGAGGCCTGGGACCAATTCGCGACCGACGAGCGGCGGGTCCTCGGGCTCTCCGGATCGCCGACATCCCGGACCACGACATCGTGAGCGGCTCGATCGTCACGCCCGAGCTTCGCGCCCGGGTTCGCGGGCTGGCTCGGCCGATCGCCCGGTTCTTTGGGCGACTCGGGCTCACGCCGAACCAACTGACGTTCATCGGCTTCGGGATCGCCGTTCTGGCGGGCATCGCGGCCGCGCAGCAGGCATGGCTGGCCGCCGGTTTGCTGGTCATCTTCGGCGGGGTCTTCGACCTGTTCGACGGTGCGCTGGCCCGGTTTGCCGGCAAGGTCAGCAAACTTGGCGCCTTCTACGACTCGGTCTTCGACCGCTGGGGTGAAGGCGTCGTCTACGTCGGCATCGCCTGGGGCTGCGTGAATGCCGGGTTCGGCGAGGGCGCCGTTCTGGCTGCCGCGGCGCTCGCGTCGGCGGTCATGGTCAGCTATTCGCGGGCCAAGTCGGAGAGCCTCGGCTTCACCCCCGGCAGCGGGATGGCCAACGTCGGCCTTGCGCCGCGCGAGGTCCGCATCGCCATCCTCACCATCGCGCTGCTCTGGGTCGGCGTCGCGGGGCCGGCAGGTCCGCTCGCACTCACCTGCCCGGACCTCGCCACTTGCGTGAGTGCAGGCTTCTACCACGCGGGCGATCTCGCGATCGCTGCCGGCCTCGGCCTCATTACCATCCTGGCGACGATCACCACCATCCAGCGCATCCTCCACGTGCGTGCCCAGGCGCGAGGGGGCTGACCGGCGCCACCCACCACCTGAACAGCCCACCACCCACCACACAACCACGGTCATCAACGAGACAGGGAGCAAGCAGTGAGCACGACGAACGGCAAGAACGGCAAGAACGGCACCCATGCCGGGACGTGGGCCGGCTCGAAGCGCAAAGACGGCAAGATCCGGGTCGCGATCGTCGGCGTCGGCAACTGCGCCAGCAGCCTCGTCCAGGGCCGCTACTACTACGAGAGCGCCAAGGAGTCCGACTTCGTCCCCGGGCTCATGCACGTGAACCTCGGCGGCTACCACGTCCGCGACATCGAGTTCGTGGCGGCTTTCGACATCGACAAGAACAAGGTCGGGAAGGACCTGTCCGAGGCGATCTACACGAAGCCGAACAACACGTATGTCTTCCAGCAGGTCTCCGACCTCGGGGTCAAGGTCGAACGCGGGATGACCCACGACGGCCTCGGGAAGTACCTCAGCCAGATCATCGAGAAGGCCCCCGGCCCGACCGCCGACATCGTCAGCATCCTCAAGGAGCGCGAGGTCGACGTGATGGTCTCGTACCTCCCGGTCGGCTCCGAGGAGGCCACGAAGTGGTACGTCGAGCAGGCCCTCAAGGCCGGCGTCGCGTTCATCAACTGCATCCCGGTGTTCATCGGCCGTGAGCCGTACTGGCAGCGCCGCTTCGCCGAGGAGGGCCTGCCGGTCATCGGCGACGACATCAAGAGCCAGGTCGGCGCGACGATCAGCCATCGCGTGCTGACACGCCTGTTCATGGATCGGGGCGTTCGCCTCGATCGGACCTACCAGCTGAACTTCGGCGGCAACACCGACTTCCTGAACATGCTCGAGCGCGAGCGCCTCGAGTCCAAGAAGATCAGCAAGACGAACGCCGTCACCTCCATGCTCGACTACGAGATGGACGCGGACGACGTCCACGTCGGCCCGAGCGACCACGTGCCGTGGCTTCTCGACCGGAAGTGGTGCTACATCCGGATGGAGGGCACGACCTTCGGTGACGTGCCCCTCAACGCCGAGCTCAAGCTCGAGGTCTGGGACAGCCCCAACAGCGCCGGCGTCGTCACCGACGCGATCCGCTGCCTGAAGCTGGGCCTGGATCGGGGCCTGAAGGGCACGCTCGTCGCGCCGTCGAGCTACTTCATGAAGAGCCCGCCGATGCAAATCCACGACGACATCGCCTTCAACCGGGTCGAGGCCTTCATCCGGGGCGAGGACAACGAGACGCTCGTGGGCACCGAGGCGCCACCGAAGCGAGCCCTCAAGAAGCTCGCCGGGTCGAAGGCCAAGGTCGCCGCCGCCCGGTGATGCGTCGGGCCGAAGGCCTCGCGGAGCGCGGCCGCGGACTATGGGGGACGGGCGTCGGCGTGCCCCGGACGGGAGCGCCGTGACGACGCCCAGGCTTGAGGCGCCGCACCGACGCCCGGAGGCAGGTTCGCGGGTCTTCGAGACGGCCGTGGTCGCCGGCTACAAGGCGTTCGCCTGGCTCATCTCGCACGTCCCCCCGGCCATCCCCCGGGCGCTCATCGCCCGCGGTGCCCAGCTGTCGTACCTGCTGTGGCCGACGAAGCGCCGCTGGTCGAACGCCAACTTCGGCCACGTCCTCGGACGGCCTCCGACCGACCCGGCGGTCCGCCGGGCGGCCCTGGGCGCCTACGCCACCTATGGGACCTACGTCGTGGAGCTGGCCCGGCTGCCCCGGCTCGCCCGTGAGCACGCCGACCGGCTCGTCGCCGGGGCGGACCTCGATGAGGTCCACCGGATCTGGGAAGGGTCGAAGGGCGGCCTCATCTTCAGCCTCGGCCACCTCGGCAACGCCGAGGCCGTGGCGGCCGGCGTGGCCTCGCGAGGCTGGCCGATCAACGTCGTCGCCGACAATTCGACCTTCCCTGGGCTCTTCGAGGAGTTCCGGCGGACCCGCGAGCAATGGGGCGTCCACGTCATCCCGTGGCGCAACCTCCGTGAGATCTACACGATCCTCAGGCGACGCGAGATGCTCGGCCTTCTCGTCGACTGGGGCTATCGGGCGGACGGCATCCCCGTGAAGCTCTTCGATGCCTGGACCACCCTGCCGGCCGGCCCGGCCACCCTCGCCGCCAAGACCGACTCGCGGATCCTGCCGGTGCAGATCCGCCGAAACGAAGACCACCGGACATTCTCGATCGTGTTCGGGACGCCGATCGAGGTCCCATCGCCGGCCCCGGCCGCGCTCCAGCGTGCCACCCAGGCGATGGCCGACGGACTCGCGGACGCGATCCGGTTCGCCCCCGAGCAGTGGTACTCGTTCAAGCCGATCTGGCCGGCCGATACCGCCGAGCAGGAGCGCCTGGCCGAGCGGGCGGCGGCGATGCTGGCGGACCACGGGATCACAAGAGCGGCAGGCGCGGTCGACACAGGCGCGGTCGACACAGGCGCGGCCGGGACCGCCGGCCCCGTCGTGGGAACGGGGACCGCCGCGGTCGCGAGCCCGGCCGGAGGCACGAGCGCGGCCGAAGGCACGAGCGCGGCCGAAGGCACGAGCGCGGCCGCAGGCACGAGCGCGGCCGAAGGCACGAGCGCGGCCGCGGGCGGGGCATGAGCGAGACGGGGGCCGTCGCGCCGGCATCGCCGGCCTCGCCGGCATCGCCGGCCGCGTCGCGCCGGGCAACGCCGTGGCAACGCGCTCGCGCCGGGCTCGTCGCGGCCGCGGCGCGGCTCCTCGTTGCCCTTCCCGAGACGCCCGTGGATGCGCTCGGCGACGCCGCCGGCGAGCTCTGGTACCGGCTCGCGCCCGGCCGCGCCGAGCGGGCCCGGCGGAACTTCCGGCGGGTGGCGGAGCACCTCGTGCGCCGCGGCCTTGGCAGCGATCGGACGCGCGCCGCGGCAACCGACGACCGAGCCCTGGAGCGAATCGTCCGGCTCGCCTTCCGCCATGCGGTCCGCTACTACCTCGACATGGCCCGCCTCCCGGGCCGCAGCCAGGCCGACCTCGAGCGACGGCTCGTCGTCGAGACCCCCGAGACCGTGGAGGATGCGTTCGGCTCGCCCGGACCGCGGGTCTTCGTCTCGATGCACTTCGGGGCGGTCGAGTTCCCGGCCCTCTTCGCGGTCGCCCGCACCGGGCACCGGGTCACCGCCCCCATGGAGACGCTCGACGACCCGGCCCTCCAGGAGTGGATCGCCCGGACCCGGGCGTCGGTCGGTGTCGATCTCGTGCCGCTCCGTGAAGCGCGGCGGGCGCTGAGCGACGCCCTCGATGAGGGCCGGGTCGTCGGCATGGTCGCCGATCGCAACGTGGCCGGGGGCACGGTCGACGTCCCGTTCTTCGGTGCGCCGGCCCCCCTGCCGATGGGGCCCGGGCTGCTGGCGATCGAGCGCGGCCTCCCGATCTGGGTCGCTGCGGTCCGTCGTTCGGGCAGCAAGCGCTATCGGGGACAGCTCCGGCGCGTCGACATTCCCGCGGAGGGCAATCGCCGGGTCCGCCTCACGGCGGCGATGACCGGCGTTGCCCGGGCGATGGAGGAGGCCGTCGCCGAGGCACCCGAGCAGTGGTGGTCGGCGTTCTCACCGATCTGGCCGGACCTCGACCCCGAGGCGCGCGAGGGCACGGGGCACCTGGAGCCCGACCCCGAGGCAGGGCGATGACCGTGCGCCTCGGCCGGGCCGACCTCCACATCCACACCCTCGCCTCGGACGGGACCGCCGGCGTTCTCGACATCCTCGAGCACGTCGAGGCGAACCTCGACCTCGATGTCATCGCCATCTGCGACCACGAACGAATCGATGCGGCCCTCGCGGCCCGGGCGATCGCCGTCGATCGCGGCTTCCGGGTCGAGGTCGTGGTGGGAGAGGAGATCACCACCCTCGGCGGCCACCTTCTGGGCCTCTGGCTCGAGGAACCGGTCAAGCCGTTCCGCTCGCTCCGCTCGACCATCGCCGCCGTCCACGACCAGGGCGGCCTCGCCGTTCCCGCGCATCCACTCGTCCCGTATCCGCTCTGCGCCCAGGGCTTCGTCCTCCGCCGCCTCCTTGCCGACGAGCCGCAGTTCCGGCCCGACGCGATCGAGGCCTTCAACCCGACCACCCTCGGCCGGCCGCTGCACGGGCGGGTGGTCGAGTTCGCCGAACAGCACGGCCTGGCCAGGATCGGCAACTCCGACGCGCACTCGCTGGAGGCGGTCGGTGCGGGCTGGTCCACGTTCCCCGGCCGGACGGCCGACGATCTGCGGACGGCGATCCTCGAGCGAACGACGCATCAACATGGCGCCTTCCACGGCCCGGGCGCTCAGCTCGGGACGTTCGGGCGCCAGCTCCGCAAGTACGGCCGCGACGCCAGGGCCAACCTCGCCGGCCGGCTGCGAGGTGACGGCACCCGGCGCGACCTCGGCTACCCGTCGACGATCGATCTCCGCCCCGATGCGGGTGCCCCCGAGCGGGCAGCGAGCGGCCGCAGTCCGGAGGCCGATCGATGAAGATCGGGCTCGTCACCCCGTACGTCTACCCGCTCCCGGGCGGGGTCAACCAGCACGTTCGGTACCTCTACGACAACCTCCGACTCCGCGGCCACGACGTCCGGATCATCACCAGCTCGCACGGCCTCCAACGCGCCTCCGAGGGTGACGTCATCCGGATCGGCAAGGGCTTCTCGATGCCGACCAACGGCTCGGTCGGCACGGTGACCGTCTCGCCGCGCTACCTGTCGCAGGTCCGAGACGTGCTCGATCGCGAGCAGTTCGACCTGCTCCACTTCCACGAGCCATTCGTGCCGTTCCTGTCGCTCATCGTCCTGCGCCTGTCGACGAGCGTGAACGTGGCCACCTTCCATGCCTACGGCGGCTTCTCGCCGGCGTACGAGTTCGGCTCGAAGATGATGGGCTCGTACGCCGGCCGCCTGCACGGCAGGATCGCGGTCTCGGCTGCCGCCCGCCATTTCATCGACCGCTTCTTTCCCGGCGATTACAAGGTCATCCCCAACGGCGTCGACGTCGCCCGCTTCGATCGGGCGGTCCCGATCGCCCGCTGGCAGGACGGGACCCGGAACATCCTGTTCGTCGGCCAATTCGAGGCGCGGAAGGGCCTCCTCGACCTCCTCAAGGCCTATCGGATCCTGCGCAAGACGGGCTGCTCCTGCCGGCTCCTCGTGGTCGGCACGGGCCCCCAGGAGCGCGAGGCCCGGCGGTACGTGATGACCCGCGGGATGGGCGGGGTCGAGTTCCTCGGCCGAGTCTCGGACGAGGTCCGCGACGCCCTCTTCAAGACCGCCGACGTCTACGTCTCGCCGGCGACCGGCCGGGAGTCGTTCGGGATCGTCCTCCTCGAGGCGATGGCGGCGGGGGCGGCCATCGTCTGCAGCGACATCCACGGCTACAAGGGCGTCGTCCGGCGGGACCGCGACGCGCTCCTGGTCCCGCCCCGGTCGCCGAAGGCCCTGGCCGCGTCGATCGGCCGGCTCGTCGCCGACAACGAGCTGCGCGAGCGGATGGCGGCCTCAGGGCTCGAGCGAGCCCAGGACTTCAGCTGGGAGCGGGTGACGGCCAGGGTCGAGGATTACTACGGCTTCGTCATCCGGCGCCTCGAGACCCAGGGCGCGCTCCCCTCGGGCTTCCGGGCCGAGATCCCGGTCGCGGCGCGCCTGACCGGAGGGGGCGTCGAGCTCCAGGCGAAGCCGGGCGGCCAGGCGTCGAGCTAGCCGCTCACGCCGGCGCGTCGGCGCCGGGCACGTCCGACCCCGGGACCTCCTTCGGTCGGTGCGCCTCCTCGGCCAGCGTGATCCGCCAGACCCAGGCCGCGTAGCCGACCGTCAGGCAGACGCCGGCGAGCGTCACGAGCAGGAGGGCCGGTCCGGCGTCGATGAGCGCCGGCCCGGCGACGTTCCGGTCGACCGTGGAGACCGGGAACTGGAACGGGTAGACGTACGTCGGGAGGAGGCCCTGGTAGGCGTTCGAGAGCGCGTTCGGGAGGGGCAGCGCGGCGAAGTTCGGGTACCACAGGACAAACCAGGCGCCGATCGCGACGACCGCCCCCAGGACGAACCGGCGAGCGTCCCGGGCCGTCGCCACGAACGCCGCCACCGGGAGGAGGGCGATGGTCGCGATCAGGGCAATCGGTTCGACGACGACGTTCGTGGCCTTGATCAGCGTCGTCTCGTCGAAGAAGACCGAGGCGACGACGAAGGCGAGGCTCACCCCGACGGCGGCGACCAGGGCGCCGGCGAGCCGGCTCATGAGGCTCGGGCCGGGGCCATCGCCGGCGTTGCCGTCGTCGGGCTCCGTCGCCAGCGACAGGAGGAGCCGGACGAGGAGCAGGACGCCGACCCCGACGACGATCGCGATCGCCAGGGCCCGACCGGTCAGGACGAAGTCCGGGATGTAGGTCGGGCAGGCCCGCGAATCGGGATTGACGTCGAGGACCCGGACGAAGCCGCACAACGGGCGGTGGAACAGCCACAGGGTCGTCGGGGCCATGACTGCGGCGGCGGCCGCGAGCCGGGCCAGCAGCCAGGTCCGCCGGGAGGCACCCCGCCACAGCTCGGCGAGGAAGTAGGCGAGGGCGAGGAAGACGAACGGCAGGCTCGTGTAGTAGTGGTACTGGAACGCGGCCCGGTCGATGCGGGCCCAGGCGATCCACTGGCAGGCGAAGGCGATGGCGATGAGTGCCAGCGCGGCGCTCCGGCGGGTGAACGCCTGCCAGGCCACGAAGGCCATCGCCGGGATGGCGAGCCACCAGGCGACGAGGTTCCCGGCGTCGTAGATGGCCGCGCTCGTCCCGCCCGCGAACGACTCCTGGTAGAACCAGACCGGCTTGAAGTCGAAGATCCAGGCCCACCACGGCGACGACGCGGCGTGCGCGGCGCTCAGGGTGTTGTGGTAGCGGTACATGTCCTCGGTCAGCGTGACGAGGGTCTGGCCGGTGTGGCCCGGCGGCCAGCCGGGCACGAGCTGATGGTTCTCCACCATCGCCCATGGAACGTAGGAGAGGACGTAGACCCCGACCGGCAGGACGACGAGGCAGGCCAGCGTCCACAGGGCGGGCAGGCCGAATCCGGAGCCCAGCCGGAGCCAGCCCCGCGGCGCCGCTGCAGGTGGATCCAGGAGCGTTGCCGGGTCGTCCTCGGGGGGCGGCAGGGCCAGCGGGCCGAAGCCCCAGCGGCCGACGAGGACGAACACGGTGTAGACGACGCCGCTCAGGACGACGAGGGCGAACGCGACCTCCTGGGGCGTGACGGCGACCGGTCCGAGCGTCAGGCGCGCATCGGCCCTGCCCAGCGCCAGGGCGCCCAGGAATACGACCACGCCGCCGGCGGCCGGGCCGAAGATGGCGAGTCGCTCCTCCTCGCCCGTCCACGCGATCGGGTGAAGGACGTTCGCCACGACGGCGACGAGGGTCAGGCCGACCATGATGAAGAGGAACAGGTAGTTGCCGCCGCTCTGGCCCTGGGGCACCGAGATCGCGAGGTAGCCCAGCGCCGTCGTGCCGACGATGAGGCCGAGGATGAGCAGCAGGCGACCGAGCGCGCTCCGGGTCAGGAAGAGGACCCCGAGGGCGCCGATGGCATACGCGGCGACCCACTTCGAGGCGAGGGCGAAGCCGAGCCAGAGCCCGATGACCGGCATCCCGACGGCGAAGGCCAGCCACTGCCGCCGGCCGTCGCCGGGCGATCGCCAGAGGGCGACGAAGAGCGTGTAGGCGGCGACGATCCCGAGGCCGACGTAGGCGTCGTTCATGCCGATCCGGCTCTGGGCGAAGAGCATCCCGTCGAAGGCGACGAGGATCGCGACGAGAACGGCGATCTCACGCCGCCGGAAGAGCAGCCTCGTCAGCGCGTACAGGAAGAGGGCCATGAGGACGCCGGCCAGGACGCCCGGCAGGCGCCATGCGAACGCGTGCTGCCCGGTGTCGATGGTCGCCGCCGCCCCGCCCCCCTCGAAGGCGAGGATCTGCTGACGGTCGGAGCTCGGGTACCGCTGGTTCTCGTCGAGGACGACGGCGGCCGGCGCGAAGGGCAGCGCGGAATCCGCGTAGACGGCGTAGGCATGCGGCTCCACCACGTAGACCGTCGAGGCCGTGCCGTCAGGCGTCGAGCCGAGGACGTGGACCATCTGGGTCGCGAGGTCGTAGCCGACCCAGCCGGCCGCCTCCCCCGGCAGCTCGAAGGTGCGCTCCAGGGTCGGGGTGTCGGCCGCGCCCGGAGCGTTCACCGCCGCCACCCTCGGGCCGTCCGCGGCGAGGTAGGAGACGAAGAGGCGCTCCTTGTCGAGGTTCGTGACGAGGGCCAGCCCGTGTGCCGGGCCGCCGAGGTCGATGGCCGTGGTCAGCTCGGCGCTCGCCGTATCGAGGAAGGCCACGCCGTCCGTCGTGGCCAGGGCCACGGTCCCCGCACCGGCATCGCTCATCTGGGCGACGGTCCCGACCTCGATCCGCCCGAGCTCGCTCGCCGCGTTCGCATCGATGACGACGGCGACGTCCCGGCCGGTGCCGGGGCCGTCGACGACGGCGATGATCGTCGTCCCGTCGGCGGCCATGAAGATCTGCCGGATCGGCTGCCCGACGGTGGCGAAGGCCCGGGCCTGGGCATCGGCCTCGGTGCCCGCCCAGCGGGCCGTGTCGAGGGGGTCCGAATCGATCATCCGGACGTCGCCCTCGGTCGTCCCGACGACGACCCGGTGGGTCACCCGATCGACCGAGACCGAGTCGGCACCGGGGACCGGGACCCGGGCCTCGAGCCGGCGCGTCGCGAGGTCGTACGCCCGGACCTCGTCACCGGTCGCGATCCACAATCGGTCGCCGCTGATCCGGGCGGCGGACCGGGCGTCGTCCCAGCGCGGCTCCACGGCCGCGCCGAGGACGGGGACGCCGAGGTCGCTCGTGGCGTTCGTCCGATCGTCGCCCCAGGCGATGATGCCGAGGGCCATCCCGTACTTGGCGACGTGGGGATGGGTCCACTCGTAGATGTCGTGGGAGATGCCGTACCGCCAGAACTGCAGGAACTCGGTCGCGGTGCGAGGGTGGTAGACCTCGTCGAAGTGCATCTGGTAGGGCTCGGCGAGGCGCCAGACACGGCCGGTCAGGAGGACCGCTCCGAGGACGAGGATGATCCAGAGGTCGAGCCGATCGAGGCGGCCGCCGCCCTCGTGCTCGAGGCCGGCCGTCCGGTCGGGCAGGATCGGCCGCTCCGAGAGGCGCGAGCGCAGCCAGCCGAGGAACCCGACCTCGCCGGTCGACGGCCGGTCGTCCCAGGCGGGCATGACGGCTCCGCCAGGCGCCGGTGACAGCGCCGGGGACGCGGGCGATCGGACAGCGGCGAACGCCGAGACAGCCGCGGCAGGAGCCGCCACCCTGGTGTCGGCCGCCGCGCTCGACGCTCCGGGCGCGGACAACGTTCCCCCGCCGGGCACGCTTCCCTCGCCGGGCCCCATCCCCGCCGCCCGGCCATCATCCTCACCGTCCGCCGCCGCCTCGAAGTCCGCGTCGTCTCCCAGGCCGCTCGCCTCGATCTCGCGGGCCAGGCGGGCGCTTGCCGAAGCCCGCAGCTCGGTGACGGCAAAGACGAGGACGGCGAGCTGCAGCAGCCCGGCGGCGGCGATCACCGTCCACGAGCCCAGGCCCGGCCCGATCCCGAGCCAGTCGGCGATGCCCGGGTTGTTGGGGTAGAGCGTCGTCAGGACGAAGTACATGTTGGCGAGGGTCGCCAGGCTCGAGGCGAGGTAGGCCAAGGTCCAGCGAAGGGAGATGGCGGCCAGGATCGCTCCGAGCGCGACGAGGGGGAAGAGGTAGCGCTCGTGGACCCGGGTCGGGACGACGAAGAAGGCGAGCGCCAGCACGGCCAGGCCGACCAGCATCGTTCGCCGGTCGGGGCGGCGGGCCACGACGAGGCTGACGACGACGAACAGGGCGAGCGTCAGGGTCGTGCCGACGACGACGGCTGGAATCGCCCCGAACGAGAACGCGTCCGGGCATCGGGCGGGCCCCGCGCCGCCGGTAACGACCATGTCGCAGACCCAGCCATGGTTCTGGGCGATGCCGCTGCCCTGGTAGGTCACGAGGGCCCAGGGGTTCCAGGCGTTGACCGACAGGTAGGGGTAGCCACCGGCGGCGCTGAAGATCTGCTCGACCAGCCCGCCCGGCAGGCTCAGGCCGAACGGGAGCGACAGGGCGATCGCCGGCAGCAGTCCGGCCAGGCCGGTACTGATGATCCGGATCGGGCCGCGCGTCCGCGCTTCCCAGGCGGTCGTCGTCCGGCCTCGCTCGGGCGGGTCCTCGTCGCCGTAGGCGCCGCGCGGCCAGAGGGCGCGGCGGATCGTGACCGCGGCCACGATCGGGACGAGGATCCCGAGCTGGGGCTTGATCATCGCCCCGACGACCGTCAGGATCGCCGCCCGCTCGGGCCGGTCGCGCCACAGCTCGCGGAGCCCGAGGAGGAGGAAGATCACGCCGACGGAGTCGACCTGGCCCCAGACGACACTGTCGAACCAGGTGATCGGGTTGATCGCGACGATGAGGGCCCCGAGCCGGGCGGCCCAGCGGCCGGCGCCGAGCTCCAGGGCCATCGACCAGACCAGGTAGGCGAGGACGACGTCGGCGATCATCGGCGGGACCTTGATCAGGTCGCCGATGCCCCCGAGGACCTGGCCGGCCGCCCCGACCAGCCACAGGACGTACATGTAGCCGGGGCTGTAGTCGTGCAGGAAGGGCCGCTCGTAGAAGCCGCTCAGGCCCTCGTTGAAGAGGTTCGAGGCCCAGTACTGGAAGCTCGCCAGGTCCGTCCCGAAGCCGGAGCCGGGCAGGAGGTATGCGATGATGGCGCGGAAGGTGAGCGCCAGCGCGAGGAGGACCAGGATGCCGCCGACGTCGTCGCGCGTCCGGGCGCGCGCCGCGACCCCGTCCCGCACGGGCTCACCCGACACGGGGCCTGTCAACCGGTCCGGCCTCCTGCACGAGCGATGAGGTGGATCGCAGCGTAGCACAGGGCCGGGGCACGGCCGGGACCGCCCGCAGCGAACCGCATTGGCTGGACTTCCTCCCCTCGGCCGTGATCGGGGCGGGCCTCGTCGCGGCGGCCCTCGCCGCCTACTGGCTCCCCGGCTCCATCCGTCTCTACAACCACTTCGTCTGGCAGGCCCTCGCCTTCCTCGACGGGCGGGCCGCGATCACCTGGCCCGTCCCGGGCAACGACTTCTTCCAGGACGTCCTTCCCCTGCGCGACGCCGCCGGAAACCTGACGGGATTCGCCCTCCTCCCGTTCCCTCCCTTGCCGGCGATCGTGCTCCTGCCGGTCGTCGCCCTGTTCGGGCTGGCGACCGATGAGCGCGCGGTCTCGGTGGTCCTCGGGGCGGTCGGCGTCGGGCTGTGCTGGTGGATGCTCGGCAAGCTCCCGGTCGAGCGGATGGTCCGCCTCGCGGTCACGATCTTCTTCGGCTTCGGGACCGTCTTCTGGTACGCGGCCGGCCTCGGGACGACGTGGTTCCTGGCCCACGTCGTGGCCGCCGTGCCGCTCCTCCTGGCGGTCGGGATCGCCCTCGCCGCGGACGGCGGCCGCTTCGGGGCCGACGCCGCGATCGAGGAGCCCGGTTCCGCCGGCGGCGCCGAGCCCGGGGGCGACGCCGGGCCCGAGACGGTCGGCCTTGCCGTCGTGCGCGCCCTGCGCGAAGCGCTGGCCGAGATCGTGGCGGGGCTCCGGGCGCCGCTCGGCCTCATCGACCGTCGCCAGCTCGCGGCGGGCTTCCTGTTCGGGCTTGCCTGCACGGCGCGCCTGACGATCGTCTTCGGAGCGCCGTTCTTCATGCTCGTCGGGGGCGGCGGCTCGCTCGCTCGCCGCTCGGTGTCGGCCGGGCTCGGCGCGATCGTCCCGATCGGCCTTCTCGTCGCCTACAACCTGGCGACGACCGGGCACGTCATCCACCCCGGCTACGACTACCAGTACCTGCTCGAGGCGAACGGCTACCGAGCCCTCGGCTACAACCCAGCCTGGAGCATCGAGGACGTCCGCTACCTGCCCCAGAACCTCGGGACCATGCTGCTGTCCCTGCCGGCGCTCTTCCCGAGCCACGCCCTCGACGCGTTTGGCGGCGCCGGCGACCCGCTCTGCACGGCCGCGGGCGCGGCACGCGGGCTGTTCGATCCGGCCTGCCCCATCGCGCTGCCGAGAGCGATCGGGATGAGCCTGATCCTGACCAGCCCCGCCTATCTCTACGTCGTCCCGGCTCTCGCCCGGTTCGGCCGGTCGCGGCTGGTGGCCGGGTCGGCCCTCGCGGTCCTCGCGATCGCGATCGTGAACCTCATGCACTTCAGCCAGGGCTGGGTCCAGTTCGGCTACCGCTTCAGCAACGACTTCGTCGTCTTCGCCCTGCCGCTCGTGGCCGTCGGGATGGCGCGCCGCGGCGGCGTCGGGTTGCTCGCCGGCTGGCTCGTCGGGGCGTCCGTGGCCATCAACTTCTGGGGCGTTACCTGGGGCAACCTGCTCCAATGGTGAGCTCGATCCGGCGCTTCCGCCCGACTGGCCACGTCGGGGACCTCGGAGCGCTCGGTCGGTCGGTCCTGCCGCCGCTCGTCGTCGGTCTCGCCGTGATCATCGTTGTCTGGCCCTCCCTCATGCCCGGTGTCGGCTACTGGGACACCGGCGAGTTCCAGACGGTCGCTCCCATCCTCGGCACCGCTCACCCGACCGGGTATCCGACCTATGTCATCCTCGGGTTCCTGGTCAACCTGCTGCTCACGCCGCTCGGCGAGCCGGCCTTCCGGATGAACGTCTTCGCGCTGCTGAGCGTCGCGGTCGCGGCCGGGGCTGCCACGTGGCTCACCATCCGGCTGTCCGGCTCGATCCCGATCGGCGTCGCGGTCGGCCTGGGCATTGCCACCACGCCGGTGGGGTTCGCGATCGCCACCCACGCCGACCCCCACGCGCTCCACCTGGCGTTCGTGGCCGTGATCTTCGCCGTCCTCGTGGGCTGGGAGCAGGCCCGGCGGCGCGAGGCGGCGCGGGCCGACCGCTGGCTCGTCGCGGCCGCCGTCCTGTTCGGGCTGTCGGCCGGCAACCACTCCCTGACCCTGCTCCTGGCCGTCCCGATCGGCCTCTATGTCCTCGCCGTCCAGCCGGGGATCCTTCGCCGGCCCCGGCTCGTCGCGATCTGTGCCGCCGGCCTCCTCGGGGCGCTGGTCGTCGTCTACCTCGAGCTGCCGCTTCGGGCGGGGATCTTCCGGGCGCCGCTCGTGTACGCCCACCCGGAGTCCTGGGACGGCTTCTGGTACGTCGCCCTGGCCGAGCAGTTCCGGGGCTCGCTCAACGACCCGCTCGGAGAGCTGCCGCGGAAGGCCGGCGAGCTGTGGACCTTCGCGACCGCCCAGTTCGGCCCGCTCGCCCCGGCAATCATCGTGGGCTTCCTGGCGACCCTCGTCCGCCATCCCCGATACGCGCTGCTGAGCGGGTCGGCGATGGTCATCACCGTCCTGTTCAACGCCAGCTACACGAACGCCGACATCACGCGCTACTACCTCGGGCCGGTGCTGTGGGCCTGGACCTGGCTGGGGGTGCTCCTCGGCGTGGTCGTCGAGCAGCTGAAGGGCGCCCCGGCGATCGAGGCCGTCGGCACGGGCCCGCCCGACTCCGAGGAACGCGCCGCGACGCCGCGGCCCGCCTGGCGGCTCGATCTCGGGCGACTCGACCTCGTGGGTCTCGTGTCGGTCGTCCTCGCGATCGCGCTCCTCACCCCGACGATCGCCGACTTCGGGCCCCGGGCCGTGGCGGCCGGGCGTCGCGACGACACCGCCGCGCGACGCTGGGCCGACTCGGCCCTGGCGCAGGTCGAGCCGGACGCCGTGGTCGTCAGCTGGTGGAGCACCTCGACCGTCCTCTGGTATGCGACCCTCGTTGACGGCCAGCGGACGGACGTCACGATCGTCGATGATCGGACCCGCCTCGACCTCGACTACGGAGAAGCCACCGACGTGATCGCCCGCTTCCTGCCGACCCGGCCGGTCTACGTGATCCGGGCCAACAATCACGACCTCGGCCTCGTCCTCGCGCTCTACGACCTCGAGCCTCTCGCCGCGCCGGCCGCGAACGTCTACCGCGTCGTCTCCCCTCGAGCTGCCGGATCGTGACGCCGCCGCCGGGCCGGGTGCCCGCTCTCTCCTATTTCTTCCCCGCCCACAATGAGGAGGCCAACCTGCGCGGCCTCGTCGCCGAGGCCCTCGAGACCCTGCCGTCGCTCGCCGAGGCCTTCGAGATCGTCATCGTCGACGACGGCTCCCGTGACGCGACCCCCGCGATCGCCGACGAGCTGGCGGCGGCCGATCCGCGCGTCCGGGCCGTCCACCACCTCCGGAACCTGGGCTACGGGGCCGCGCTTCGGAGCGGCTTCGCGGCCGCCCGCCACGACCTGATCGCGTTCACCGACGGGGATCGTCAGTTCCGGGTGGCGGACCTCGGCCGCCTCACGGCCCGGTCCGCCCAGGGGGACGCCGACGTCGTCGTCGGCTTCCGCATCCGGCGCGCCGATCCGCTCGTCCGCACCCTGTACGCGCGGGCCTATCGCCTGGCCAATCGGATCTTCTTCGGGCTCCGCGTCACCGACATCGACTGCGCCTGCAAGCTCTTCCAGCGCCGAGCCCTGCGTGGCATCAACGTGGAATTGGGCGGCGCGTTCTTCTCGGCCGAGCTCCTCATCAAGCTGCGAGCCTCCGGCCGGCCGGTCGTCGAGGTCGGCGTCCCCCACTACCCGAGGACCGCCGGCTCCTCCAGCGGAGCCCGGCCGCAGGTCGTCCTCCGGGCGGTCCGCGACTTCTGGCTCCTCCGGCTCCGCCTCTGGGCGGCCCCGGACCGGGCTCTCGCCCGGGGCGAGCCGATCCTGCCGGCGGACTGAGGTTCGATCCCGCGAACACCCGGAGGCGGCGTGTGGCCGCCGGCCGGGGACCTCGGCGGTGCCGGGCAGCCGGCGCGGTGGTGTCGCGCCGCCGGCGCGGTGGTGTCGCGCCGCCGGCGCGGTGGTGTCGCGCGCCGGCGCGTGGCGCGGCCGCCGGGCGATGTGGGTCAGGCCTTGCGCCGCCCGCCGCCGGGGCCGCTCGACCCACCGGGCTGGCCGGGACCGCTCGATCCGCCCGACCCACCGCCCGAGCTGCCGGGATCGATGTCGAGCGAGTTCACGAAGTCGCGGAACATGTCGAGCCGCTCGTCGACGACCTCCTCACCGAGCGACTCGTTGGGTACCCCGCGCCCGGCCTTCGTCCGGGCCTCGCGGCCGGCGCCGAGCTCGCCCGAGTCCTCGTCAGAGCCCGGATCGACGCCCAGGGCGGCCTGTTCGAGGACCTCCTCGGCGACGAGGATCTGGACGGCGGTCCGGACTGCGAGGGCGACCGAATCGGAGGGCCGGGCATCGAGCTCGAACTCCTCGCCGTCGCGCTCGAGGATCAGCCGGGCGTGGTAGGTCTCCTCGGCCAGCTCGGAGATGACGACTCGATCGATCCGGACGCCGAGCCGTTCGAGCGCGGAGACGAAGAGATCGTGCGTCAGGGGCCGTTCTGCGGTCAGGCCCTGGAGCTTCATCGCGATCGCGCTCGCCTCCCAGGGACCGATCCAGATCGGCAGATAGCGGTCGCCCTCCGTGTCCTTGAGGATCACCACGTGTCGGTTCGAGAGCATGTGCACCCGGACGCTCTCGACGACCATCTCCACCAGCCGGCCCATGACGGGATTATCCCATCGGCCGACGGCACCGGCCCCGCCGCGCCGTCAGAGCCCGCCGGCGAGCCGGCTGCGGCCGGGTCGCGGACCGCCCGCCGCCCGGACCAGGACCCCCACGGCGCCGCCGGCGAGGAAGCCGCCGATGTGGGCGAAGAAGGCGACCCCGCCCTGGGCGGTCGCCGCCCCGAGCGACATGGCCCCATTGATGAGCTGGAGCAGGAACCAGTAGCCCAGGACGATGATGGCCGGCACGTCGATGAGCTGGAAGAAGAAGCCGAAGAAGACGAGGGCCGTGATCCGGGCCCGCGGGTAGAGGACGATGTAGGCGCCGAGCGTCGCGGCGATGGACCCGGACGCCCCGACGAGCGGGACGTCGCTGGCCGGGTCCACCCAGACCTGGGTGAGCGCGGCGGCGACGCCGCCGATGAGGTAGAAGGCGAGGAAGGGCAGGCGGCCCATTCGGTCCTCGATGTTGTTGCCGAAGATCCACAGGAAGAGCATGTTGCCGAGGAGGTGCAGCCAGCCGCCGTGGAGGAAGAGGCTGGCCACCACACCGACGGCCGCCGTGCCGAGGTCACCCGAGCCGTCGAGCCCCCCGGAGACCCGGCTGGGCACGGCCCCCCAGGTGTCGAAGAACCGGGCCAGGGCGGGCTCGCCGCCCGATCCTTCGACGTTCAGCTCGATCGCGAAGACGGCGAAGCAGGCGGCGATGAGCCCGAGGGTGACGACCGGCGTCCGCCGGGTGGGGTTGGCGTCCCGGAGCGGGATCATGGAGCGGCCGCCGGGATCTCCGCCGGGGCCGCCGTCGGCGCGCCCGATTCGCCTTCCGGGCCCGGCGAGCCCGTAGCCTTCGGCTCACCCGTCACTCGCTCGAGGACGGCGCGCCGAATTGCGCCGGCCGTGATCCAGACGATCGAGTCCGGGGCGTCGGCGATGCCCGGCTCGACGTACCAGCCCCGGGCGTTACGCCAGTCTCGGTTGCCGGTGGAGAGGCGGTACTGCTCGACGTACTGGCCGTCCGCCTTGAGGAAGGCGACGACCCGCTCGTTCGACGGGTCGTAGCCGTAGATGCGACCGGCGCGGCGATCCGACCCGGACATGACCGTCGTGAAGACGGGCGCGTCGCGGAGGACGCCGTCCGGCAGGGCGGCGGCCTCCCAGCTCCCCGTCGTGCCTCCCGAGACACGCAGGATGTGCCCGCCGTCGGCGATCCAGATGTCACCATCGATGTAGAGCGAGGTGACGCCGTCGACGGGCCTCGGGGTCGTGAGCCGCTTGGATGGCGCCGCCGGGAAGCCGCTGCCGTCGGCGGCCGGCGTGTAGGCCAGGATCTCCTCCTCGGACGGGTCGACGATGTAGAACTTGTAGAGCCCGGCGCTCGCGTCGCGCACGAAGGTCCCGATCGCCCGCAGGTCATCGCCCCACTCGGCCGATCCGGTGACCTTCACCTTGGTCGTCGTGCCCTGCCCCGACGCGTCCGCGGGCCGCCACCGCCAGAGGACGTTCTTGAGGTCGAGGATGAGGAGATCGGGGCCGCCGACCGTCAACATGACCGGCGCGGCTTCCGTCGAGCCGGCCGCCTTGGTCCCGTCCCGGAAGACCGCCACGGCGGTCTTGTCGTCGAGATTGATCCGGTACACGCTGGCCGTGGCCGAATCCAGCACGTACGGGGCACCGTCCGGGCCCCTGACGAGGCCGGCGAGGTCGACGCCCGCGTCGGGGGCGAAGGTGAAGACGTCGGTCGGGGTGACGTCGATCATCCCGTACAGCCGGTCCAGGCCGGCGACCGCCTCGATCCGAAGGGGGCGGGTCGAGGTGCTGGCGATGCCCGCCTGGGCCGCCCGGTCGAGCTGATCGAGCGTGTCGATCAGGAGCCCCTCCGCCTTCGAGGGGTCGTTGGCGACGAGATCGACGCCCGGCCCGAAGACGCGGTCGAGATTGGCTCGCGCCGCTTCGAGGGCGAGGCGGCCGGCCTCCACCGACGCGATCCCCGGTCCGGGCGACGGCCGCCCGCCGAGAACCGAAGCGCCGACGCCGATCGAGCCCGCGACCGCGACGAGGACGAGGACCGCGACGGCCGCCCGCTTCTGCACCTCCCGGCGAGCCCCGAGCGGCGTCACCCGGCGCGGCGCCGGGGCTCGTCGCGGGAGCGCGTCCTGGAGGCGCAGGATCGTCCGGCCCGCCACGCCACCGGCCGCGGAGCGAGCCCGCCGTGCCCCCGCGTGGGCCGCGGCGACGCCGCCGCTCACGGTGTCGGCGAGGGGGATCGGTGAACGGTCCGGCGTCCCGGCCAGGGGCTCCGGCGGACGGACCGGCACGAGCGTTCGGCCCGAGCGGGCCACGGAGACCTCTGCCGCCTCGATGACGAGGCCGCCGTCGCTGCCCTTGCCGCCGCTCTCGGCGAACCGCCGATGGAGGTGCTCCACGGCCGGCTGGGGATGGAGGGTGACCAGCGCGTCCTTCAGCTCCTCGGGGCCCAGCTGGCCCATCACGTTCGGGGAGACGAGGGCGAGCTGGTCGCCGACGTTGATCTCACCCCGCCAGACGTCCGGCTCGAGGTCGGGCGTCGGCAGGCCCCGGTCTCGGTGCGGGTCGGGCAGCGTCGACAATCGGGCGCCCCGGCTGAGATACGCCTCGGCCGGCCCGACTGTCGCGACGTAGAGCTCGTGATCGCGGACGACGGCGATCCCCACCCCGATCGGAGCCGCACCGTTGGTGTGGCCCAGGCCGGACCGCTCGCGGGCGTGGGTCAGGCGCTTGTTGGCGGCGAGGATCGCCTTGACGACGCAGACGCGAATCCCCGCCGATTCGTCGTAGTAGTACTCGTGGCGGATCGCATTGGCCACGAGCCGCGTCGCGTCCCGAGCCCGGGTCCCGGGAACCATCGAGGTGACGAGCAGGTAGAGCTGGCCCTTGGTGCGGGCCTGCGAACCGATGGTCGGTTCGACGACGAGCACCGTGTCGGGCGAGTCGGGCAGGCGATCGCGCTCGGCCAGGACGCCGAGCTTCATCTGGAGTCGGAGGGCCATTGGAGCCTCTGCCAGGTCTGGGCGGGTGGCCGGGGCCGGATTATCGCATGAGAGTGGTGATCGTCAGCCTCCGGAAGACGCGCCCCGGTGGCGGATCGTGACGCGGATCTCGGACACCGGCGCGCCGGCCGGGGCGCCCCGGAATGCCGCGGTGAGCTGGCGGGCGTGGAGGCGGAGCTCCTGGGCGACGATGGGAGCGTCCGCCTCGACGACGAGCGCCGTGCCGTCGATGCGGACCGCCCGGCAGGCGCCGTGCGCGGCCGGCGCGAGCTCGGCCACGATCCGATCGAAGGCCGCGACGGCCCTCGCCCGGCGGAGCTCGTCGGCGAGCCCGAGGCGGGCCGCGGCGTCCGGGATGAGCTCGCCGATCCGGGCCATCGGCCCGCGCCGCCGCCGCTCCTCGCTCACAGCGTGGCTCGCGTGCGCGCGCCCGAAGCCGCGGCATCGCCCGCCGCGGAGCCGGCATCCGTCGGGCCGAGCAGCGTCGCCCCGCCCTGGGCCGGAACGACCTCCCACGTCGTGGCGATCTCGAGCAGGCCCCGGTCGAGGTCGTCGAGGGTCGTGGTCGTCACGAACGTCTGGGGCAGCGCCGCGATCCGCCGGACGAGGTGGGCGCGACGCTCGGGGTCGAGCTCCGAGAAGACGTCGTCGAGGAGCAGGAGCGGCGGGCGGCCGTCGAGGGCCGTCAGGAGGTCCAGCTCGGCGAGCTTGAGGGCCAGGATCGCCGTCCGCTGCTGGCCGCGCGAGGCGAAGGCGGCGAGGTCCCGCCCCTCGTGGACGAAGGCGAGGTCATCGCGATGCGGGCCGACCAGTGTCGTCCCATTCCAGGCCTCCTTCTCGGCCGTCTCCGCCAGCCGCCGGGCCAGGGCGTCCCGGGGGACTCGGTCGCCGCCGGCGGCGCGTTCGTCTCGTAGCGGAGGCCCAGCGGCGCCCGGGCGGCCTCGTCGGGGGCGATCTCCGCGTGCGCCGTCGCCAGCGGCGCGGCAAGGTCGTCGAGCAGCCTGAGGCGATCGTCGACGACCTCCCCGCCGGCGTCGAGGAACGGCTTGTCCCAGTACCGCAGCTCGGCCCGATCCGCCTGTTCGTCGCGGATCGCGCGGAGGAGGCCGTTGCGTTGCTGGAGAGCGCGGGTGTAGGTCGACAGGGCGGCTCCGTAGGCCGGGAAGCGGCTCGTCGCGATGCGGTCCAGGGTCGCCCGGCGCAGGGCCGGGGCGCCGGCGATGAGGAGCATCTCCTCGGGCGCGAACACGACCACGCGGAGCAGGCCGGCGAGCGCCGTTGCCCGCCGGGCGATGCCGTTCACCCGGATGCGCTTCCGGCCGCCGCCCGCAGCCGCCGGGCTGCCCGGCCGGACGAGGGCGACCTCGAGGACGTCGTCGCCCGCGGAGCCCTCGACCCGGGCGACGTCGGATCCCCAGCGGATGAGCTCGACGTCGGCGGTCGTCCGGTGGGAATGGCCCCAGGCCAGCAGGATGATGCCCTCGAGGAGGCTCGTCTTGCCGGCCGCGTTCGGCCCCCAGACGAGCTGTGGTCCCGGCCCGAAGGCCGCCTCGAGCGTGCCGTATCCGCGGAGGTCGGCCAGCCTGATCGAGGCGAGCGTGGCGGCCCCTACGACGTGGTCCGGACCGGCATCACGACGTGGACGTAGTGATCGTCGCCGATCGGCTTGAAGACGCCCGGGGCGAGCGGCCCCTGGAGCTCGATGGCGAACTGCTCGGCCCCGACGTTGGACAGGACGTCGGCGAGATACCTGGCATTGAAGGCGATCGTGGTTCCGTCACCCTCCACGGCGGCCTCGACCTGGCCCACGTGATCACCGATCTCGGCATTGGCGCTGACGGTGATTCCCGGCTCGCCGTCCGATCCGACCTGGAGCTTGACGATGTTCGCCGACTCGTGGGCGATGAGCGCTGCCGGGCGGACGGCCCGGAGGAGCTCCTCGCGATCCAGGACGGCTCGCGTCGTGTGCGTCTTCGGCATGACCGTCTGGTAGTTCGGGAACTGGCCGTCGATCAGGCGGCTGACGAGGTCGACGCCCTCGAGGTGGAACAGGATCTGGTTGCGCGACTGGGCGAGCACGACCTCGACCGGGTCGTCCGAGTCGGCGAGGATCCGCATCAGCTCGGTCAGGGCCCGGGCGGGCACGACGACGCTGGTGTCGGCCACGGCATCGAGGACCGGGATCGTGGTGACCGCGATCCGGTAGTTGTCCGCCGCGGCCAGGGTGACGCTGTCGCCCTCGAAGCGGCAGAGGACACCGGTCAGGATCGGGCGCGCCTCGTCGGTGGCCGCCGCGAACGCGGTCTGCTCGAGAGCCCGCCGGAGGGCATTCTGGGCGATCCGGGTCGTCGGCCGCTCGCCAGTCGTCTGGATCGCCGGGAACTCCTCGGCGTCGATGCCCTTGAGATGCGACTCGAACCGGCCACAGCGCAGGTGGAGCGTCTCATTGGGCCCGAGCTCCAGGTCGACCCGATCCCCGCCCTGGAGGGAGTTGACGAGATCGGTCAGGAGCTTGGCCGGCACCGTCGTCGCGCCGTCCGTCTCGATCTTGCCGGGCACCCAGTAAGTGATGCCGATCTCGAGGTTCGTGGCCGTGAGCTTGAGGCCCGCGTCCTCGGTTCGGAGAAGGACGTTGGCCAGCACGGGCAGGGTGCTGCGGGTGGAGACCGCGCGGCTGACGACGGAGAGGCCGCGAGCGAGGTTCTCCTGCATGACCGAGAGCTTCACGTCGGGTCAACTCCAAAGAGCGGGTGCGCCAGATCGGCGACTCAGATGGTACCGGCGCACGACGGGCCAGGTTGGCGAAGTTGCCTGGGCTCGGCCGACCGGGCTGATCCGTGCCCCTGGGAGACGTTCTAGACCGGCCCCGGTACCCAGCGGGGCGAGTGTCGGGTTCGATGTGTATCTTCCTCCATTCGGAGGAGCCCGTCACCGTCATCATCATGCTGTGGAGAGCGTGGACAGCCGCGCTCCGGCCCGATCGGGACGGCGGTGGGCAGGCGCAGCCCGGCGGTGGGCCGGGGTGCCGGCGATGGTGGAGGCAGGGGCAGGCCGGCAGGCGTCATGTGGACGACGTCTCCGAGCTGATCCGAGGTGTCCCGTCGCCTCCACCGCGAGCGGGTCGGACGTGCACCTCCGACCCGCCGTTGGGCAGCCTCCGCCGGCGCCCTGTCGACACCGGCGGCCCCGGTTGTCCACGGTCGCGCCCTGGGTCGCCCCTCTCGCCCCCGGGCGCGGCGGCTCAAGGGCGCCGGTCAGTCGGCGTAGATCATCTCCCGGACCGCGGAGATCTCGCGGCGCAGCTCGTCGTTGGCGCCGGACTCGCGGGTGATCTTGTCGCAGGCGTGGAGGACCGTGGAGTGGTCCCGGCCGCCGAGCTCGGCCCCGATCCGGAGGAGCGAGACGTCCGTCTCCTCGCGCATCAGGAACATCGCGATCTGGCGGGGCACGACGATCGCCTTGTCCCGCTTCTGACCCTTGAGCTGGTCGAGGGCCACGCCGTAGTAGTCGGAGACCGCCTTGACGATCCGCTCCGGCGTGATCTGGCGCTTCTTGGGGTTGTAGAGAACGTTGCTGAGGACGGCCTGGGCCAGCTCGATCGAGATCGGCATGGCGCCCATCGAGGCGTAGGCCACGATCCGGTTGAGGGCCCCCTCCAGCTCCCGGATGTTCGAGACGACCTTGCGGGCGATGAACTCGATGACGTCGGAGGTGATCGGGACGCCGCCCTCCTCCGCCTTGGCCCGCAGGATCGCGATCCGCGTCTCGAGGTCCGGGGCGGTCAGGTCGGCGATGAGGCCCCATTCGAAGCGGCTCCGGAGCCGCTCCTCGAGGGTCAGGATTCCCTTGGGCGGCCGGTCGGAGCTGAGGACGATCTGCTTGCCGTCCTCGTGGATGGCATTGAACGTGTGAAAGAACTCCTCCTGCGTCCGCTCCTTGTCGGCGATGAACTGGATGTCGTCGATGAGGAGGAGGTCGATCCGCCGGTAGCGGGCCCGGAAGTCGTCGATCTTGCCCTGCTGGATCGAGGTGATGAACTCGTTGGTGAACTTCTCGCTCGTGGCGTAGACGACCCGCTTGCGCGGGAACTTGGCGATGACCTGGTTGCCGATGGCGTGCATCAGGTGGGTCTTGCCGAGGCCGACCCCGCCGTACAGGAAGAGCGGGTTGTAGGCGTGCCCGGGGCGCTCGGCGACCGACAGGCTGGCGGCGTGGGCCAGGCGGTTTGCGGAGCCGACGATGAAGTTGGCAAAGGTGTAGCGCGCGTTGATGTTCGTCGCCCCGCCCTCGCCCCCGACGCGGGTCGCTTCGACCCGGACGTGCTGGGAGCTCGGCGTCGCCAGGGGCCGCTCCGCGGGCATCGCCGCCGGCGCGGCGTCCTCCTGGCCGTCGGTCATGCCGTCCGGCGGCGCCCCGACGACGAAATCGACCTGGACGCTGTAGCCGACGATCCGGGCGAGCGTCTGGGAGATCAGGGATCGGTAGCGGCTCTCGAGCCAGTCCTTGGCAAAGCCGTTGGGGACCGCGATCCGGAAGCGATTGTCATCGACGTCCACGAGCAGGGTGTCGCGAAGCCAGGTTTCGAAATTGGCGGGAGAGAGGGATACCTGGAGCTCGCCGAGGGCGGCTCGCCAGACCTGCTTCGCGTCCATTCGTCGATGACGGCTCTCTGTGGTGGGCTGCGATGGATGGGCGGCCGGAACGGGATCGCGAGGGTCTGGCCGGAACGCCGGGGGGTCGCTCAGCTCGGTGCTCGGACCTGCCCCCCGACGGGTCCACGGTCCTCGGGCCGGGCGCCGCGACGGGCTGTCCGACGTTGCCGAGGGTTCCGAAAGATAGCACCGCGACGGCGCCCTCGCAAGGCAATTTCGTTATACTCCTGGGGAGTATTGCCGAAGGCCCCCGCGCCGGCCCGCGCCGGGCCCGTCGCGTCGCCCCTTGGTCCCAGGAAGCCCGGCCCGCCCCCGGCGGCGCTCAGGCAGAAGGCCTCCCGCCGGGGCTCGCCGGACGGAGGCCGATCAGGGGGAGCTGCTCGACCGCCCGTCGTCGAGCATCGGGTGAGCCGTCGTAACGCCAACCAAGCAACCGGCCGAGCACGGCCCGAACGGCCGGCTTCGGAAGCCCGCTGTGCTGCTCGTATCGGCGGAGCACGTCGGAGGCCTCTTCGAGTCCCAGGATTCTGTACTCGGGAACGTATCGGTCACGTCCGATCCGGACCTCGCGTGACAGTCCGGCCTCGACGTTGTACAGCCACTGGGTCTTCCGGCCCCAGCCCGCCGCCACCACGGCCTCGCGCGTCCCCGGGTCGTAGTGGACCACCTCGAGCGGGGTTTCGTAGCGCCTGCCGCTCCGGCGCCCGGCGTGGACGAGGACCAGGAACCGATGGCCGAGGATGAACCCGAGATGGGCGCGGTACAGGAGCCTCGGCAGGCCGAGGAGCCAGCGGAGGATGCCGCCAGGCGGCGCCGGCTGCTGCTCCCGCCATGAGGTCGTATCGGGGATGGGCGACCCGGGTTGAGACATCTGCGTGGATCCTCGTGGTGGCGCCGACATCGACGGACCTCCCTGACTGTTTGGGGGCGGTGGCCTCGCCCGCTCGTTCCAGACTCGCCCCTGCCGGGCGACGGCGCCAGATCCAGCGGTCACGAACGGCCTGAACGAGGGCATCGAACGGCGGGCACCGGGGCCGGTGCTCCCCGGCACGGTGCCGGTCGCGGCCGCCGCGACGTATCCGTCCGTGGCCGCGAGCGCGATTGACACCCCTTCTCGGCCCGGCCTATGATCCCCGCGACGACGAACGCGCCACGCGCCGTTGGGCGCTCGGCGCGTTTGCGTGCCTCTAGGGGTCGAGACCGACGCAGCCCCGAGGCCTGATGGAGAGGATCCCGCGCAGCCCCGATGAAGCAGACCTACCAGCCCAAGAAGCGACACCGCGCCAAGGAACACGGTTTTCGCGCCCGGATGAAGGCCTCGGGCGGCCGCCGCGTTCTCGCCGCTCGCCGGGCTCGCGGTCGAAAGCGCCTGACGGTCTGACGGACGGTCGCGGCCGGCATCGTCCGCGGCTGGTGATGCTCTCCCGTCCGCAGGACTTTGCGGTCCTCCAGGAACGTGGGACGATGCGGTCTCATCCACTGCTGGCGGCACGGATCGCACGGACGGACCTCGAGACGACGCGCTTCGGACTTGCCACCGGCCGGGTTCTCGGCCCGGCGGTCGTTCGGAACCGCGTGCGGCGACGACTCCGAGAGGCGCTCAGGGTGATGGCGCCCTCGTTCCAGCCCGGCTGGGACGTCCTCATCATCGCCCGGCCGGCGCTCGTCAGCGCCGACCACGAGGCAATGATCAAGGCGCTCGGACGGCTGCTCGGCCGGGCCGGGGTCGTGGGAGGAACAGACGCGTGAAGCGGATCGGGGTCGGCTTGATCCACCTGTACCGATTCGCGTTCGCCTGGCTGCCCTCGTCCTGCCGCTACGAGCCGACGTGCTCGCACTACACCGAGCAGGCGATCGAGCGGTACGGCCTCGTCCGCGGATCCTGGATGGGCGCTCGACGGATCGCCCGCTGTCATCCGGGCCACCCGGGTGGCTTCGATCCCGTCCGATGAGCGAGGTCAATCGCGCGTGAAGCTCCGAGTCAGACCGCCCCGCCTGGGCCTCCTCCTGCTCATCGGCCTCGCCGTCCTCGTCCTGGCCGCGTGCGTCGGAGCCCCGCAGGCCTCGCTGGCGCCGGGCGTGACCCCGGCGCCGACGCCGACGCCGCCGGCGGGGATCCCGCTCGCGCCGGCGCCACTCCACGCCGACCCATTCAGCCTCCTGGCCTGGCTCTTCACCCCGATCTTCCAAGCGTTCTTCATCACCCTCGTCGTGCTGGACAAGCTGACCGGCAACATCGCCATCGCCATCATCCTGATGACGATCCTGATCAAGATCCTCCTGATCCCGATCTTCCGGCGCCAGCTCGTCTCGACCCGGCGGATGCAGCAGATCGGGCCCGAGCTCAAGGAGATCCAGCGTCGCTTCAAGGGCGACCGGGTCAAGCTGCAGCAGGCCCAGGCCCAGCTCTACAAGGAGCGCGGCGTTTCGCCCCTCGGTTGCCTGCCGATCGTCCTCCAGATGTTCCTGCTGATCCCGCTCTACTCGGTCTTCAGCCAGGGCCTCCAGAACTTCAACCCGCAGGCCATGCTCGACGTCTTCGGCTTCCAGATCCTGGACCTCCACTGTGCCGCGGCCCCGATCTTCGGCGCGGGCGGCCACGTCACGAACCCGTGCCTGGACCCGAAGGCGTTCGGGGTCAACTGGGGCGTGCCGGAGGTGTTCCTCGGGACGGCCGGCTCGCTGTTCTCGGGTCTCAGCCTGCTCGCGATCATCTCGTCGCTGGTCCAGCTCGTGGCCTCACGAATGACCCTGCCGGCGGCGGACGCGCCCGGCGCCAATGACCAGAACGCCAAGACCCAGCGCCAGATGGCGATCTTCCTGCCGTTCATCTCCCTGGTCTACGGCAGCATCCTGCCGGCCGGCCTGTTCCTCTACTGGATCGGGTCGACGGTCTTCTCCATCGTCCAGCAGTACCTCATCCTCGGCTGGGGCGGGATGTTCCCGATCTTCGGCTGGACGCCGCGGTTCGCCGTGGACCATCAACCGCGCTTCCCGGTCGCCGCCCCGACGGCACCGCCACCCACCTCGCGCCCGGCGGGAGCGCCCGCGCGATCCAGCCCCGATCGGTCGGCCCTGGGCCGGTCGGCTTCGGCGCAGGCAACGATCCGCCAGCGCGGCCGCCAGGGCCGACGAGGGAGACGACGCTAGAGATGAGTGGTCACTGACATGAGTGCCTATCGAGAGTTCACCGGCAAGTCCGTCGAGGAGGCCCTCCGGCTCGCGCGCGAGGAGTTCGGGGCGGGTCTCGACGACATCGACTTCGAGATCCTGACGCCGGGCAGCCGGGGCGTCCTCGGAATGGGTGCCGAGCCGGCCCGGATCCTCGCCGCTCCCCGCTCCGAGCTTGGCGGAGCCGCCCCGAAGCGCGAGGCCGCCGCGGCCCGCCCGCTGCCACCCCCGCCACCGCGAGAGGATCGCGAGGACCGGCCCCGCTACGGCGATCGCGACCGCGACCGCGGACCCCGACGGGACGACCGCGGCCCGCGTCGCGACGACCGGCCGCGCACTGATCGTCCCCGTGAGGATCGCCCCCGTGAGGATCGCCCCCGTGAGGATCGCCCCCGTGAGGATCGCCCCCGTGAGGATCGCCCCCGTGAGGATCGCCCCCGTGAGGATCGCCCCCGTGAGGATCGCCCCCGTGAGGATCGCCCCCGTGAGGATCGGCCCCGTGAGGATCGGCCCCGCGAGGATCGGCCCCGCCTCGGCGACCGGGATCGGGATCGGGGACCGCGGCGGGACGACCGCGCCGAGCGGCCGCCCCGTCACGAGGACCGGCCCCCCGGCGACCGCCAGCCGGAACGAAGCGAGCGGGCTCCGACGCGTGGGACGGACCTGACGGACCGTGAGGCCGCCGAGGTCGCCGCCGCCCGCGGCTCCGTCGCCTCTGAACGGGCCGAGCTCGAGGCGGCCGAGGCCTCGCCCGAGGCGCTCGCCGCCGGCAAGCTGATCCTCGAGAAGCTCCTGGACCTGATGGGGTTCGACGTCACGGTCACGGTCGAGGCCGCCGAGACGAGCCGGCTCAACGTGACCGGCGACGGCGATGAACGGGAGGCGCTCGGAGCGCTCATCGGGCGGAAGGGCGAGCGGCTCTCGGCCCTCCAGCATCTCGTGAACTTGATGCTGTCGAGGGAGATGGGCGGCTGGACCCGCGTCCTCGTCGACGTCGAGGACTACCGCGGCCGCCGCGAGCGCCAGCTCCGCGAGATCGCCGAGCGGGCCGCCCGGCGCGTCATCGAGACCGGCAAGATGCTCCAGCTGGAGCCGATGCCGGCCCTCGAGCGTCGATGGGTTCATCTGGCGCTCAGGAACCACCCCGATGTCGCGACGCAGTCCATCGGCGAAGAACCGAACCGCCGGATCGTGGTCCTGCCGCGCCCGCAATGACCCGGCCCGGGCCGGAAGAGCCGGGCCCGCCCGGGACGATCGGGCCAGGTACCGCCCGGCGTCGAACCCGTCACGATGATGTCCCTGCAGGCGTCATCCCGTCGCCACAGCTCGCCCGAGGGGCGCCCACGTCGCTGCTAGGATGACCCATCGATGGACGCCATGAACGACCAGCCCGAGCTCGCGCCCGGCGCCTCCGACCCGACCGGCGACCCCGGCGCGGCGGCCTTGCCCGACGCACCCGGGCCCTGGCCCAACGCACCCGGGCCCTGGCCCGACGCACCCGCAGCCGAACCCGGGCCAGATGCAGCCGCACCCGGGCCAGAGGCAGCCGCGTTCGTGCCAGAGGCAGCCGCGTTCGTGCCAGAGGCAGCCGCACCCGGGCCAGATGCAGCCGCACCCGGGCCAGATGCAGCCGCACCCGGGCCAGAGGCAGCCACGTTCGTGCCGGCGACGTCAGGCCCGTCCGAGGTCCGGAGGTCGGGCTCGCGGGGGCGAGTCCTGCGTCGGTTCGTGGCCGCCTTCGTGTTCGGCGTCCTCGGGGTCCTGGCCATCACCGCCGGCGCCCTCGCGGCATTCGAGTCATCAAACACAGGTCGGATCATGCCCGGCGTTCACGTCGGCGGCATCGACCTCTCCGGCCTGGGTCCCTCCGAGGCGCGCGCCAGGCTCAACGAGGCCTACGCCGGGCTCGCCGACGGGCAGCTCGTGCTGGTCGCCGACGGCGTCTCCAGGGAGGTGACGTTCGCCTCGATCGGCCGCCGCCTCGACGTCGACGCAGCGGTGGACGAGGCGATGGCCGTCGGACGCTCCGGAGCGACGATCGAGCGGGTGGCGACCAACGTCCGGAACATGTTCCGCGGGGTCGACATCGCCCCCGGAGCGACGTTCGAGCTGCCGGCCCTCCGCCGGGAGGCGGACGCCCTGGCCGGCGAGGTGAACCTCGACCCGGCCGCAGCGAGCGTCGCCCTCGTCGGCGAGGATTTCGTCGTGACTCCGGGAAGCAACGGGCACTCGGCCGACGTCGAGGTGGCCGTTCGCGCCGCGACCGACCTGCTCGAGGATCCCGAATCGCCCTCGAGCCTCCGGGTCACGATGCCGGTCGAGGTCGTCTCGCCGAGCGTGACGACCGACGAGGCGCGCGCCGCCCGGGAGGCCGCCCTGCGGATCGCCGACGACATCGTCCTCGTCGATGGTGACGAGTCCTGGACGATCCCCGGGGCGTCGGTCCGAGGCTGGATCACGTTCGCCACATCCGATGACGGCGGCTACGGCCCCACCGTTGCCACGGAAGGCCTGGAAGCGGGCCTCAACGGGATCGCCGGCAACGTCGCGATCGCCCCGGTCGACGCCTCGTTCCTCGTCGGCGACGGCAACACGATCGTCGGCGTCACCGAGGCCAAGGATGGCCGGGCGCTCGACGTCCCGGGGACCGTCGTCAACCTCACCGGGATGGTCGAGCAGCGGGTCGAGGGCCTCGGCGTGCCGCGGGTGCCGATCCGCACGTCGGTCGTCGAGCCGACACTGACGACCGAGGAGGCGACGAAGACGGCGCCGCTGATGAAGAAGATCTCCGAGTGGACGACGCCCTTCCCGGTCGGAGACAGGAACGGGTACGGCGCCAACATCTGGATCCCGGCGCGTGACATCGACGGCTACGTCCTCCTGCCCGGAGCGACGTTCGACTTCTGGAAGGCGATCGGCCCGGTCACCCGGGCTCACGGCTACACGGACGGCGGCGCCATCATCAACGGCAAGACCGAGCCCCAGGGGGCGCTCGCCGGCGGCATCTGCTCCTGCTCGACGACCCTCTTCAACGCCGCGGTCCGGGCGGGCCTCGAGATGGGCGCCCGCCGCAACCACTACTACTACATCGATCGCTACCCGCTCGGCCTCGACGCGACCGTCTTCCAGAGCAGCTCCGGCTCGGTCCAGACGATGTCCTTCAAGAACGACACGGACAACCCGATCCTCATTCGCGGATCAGGCTGGCGGGTCGGGAGCAAGGGCTACGTCCACTTCGAGCTCTGGTCCGTGCCCACCGGCCGCTCGGTGAACTTCTCGAAGCCGACCGTGAAGAACGTGAAGCCCGCCTCGGACACCGTCGTCTACACGACCGCCCTGGCGCCGGGCAAGAGGCTCCGGGTCGAGTACCCCGTCGACGGCAAGGACGTCTGGGTCACCCGGACCGTCAAGGACGCCGCCGGGAACGTCGTCCACCAGGAGACGTACTACTCGCACTACGCCCGGATCACCGGTGTCGTCCAGGTCGGCGTCGCCCCCGCGGCGCCGACCCCC
This sequence comes from uncultured Chloroflexia bacterium, assembly GCA_963719145.1. Taxonomy (GTDB): domain Bacteria; phylum Chloroflexota; class Limnocylindria; order Limnocylindrales; family CSP1-4; genus UBA5189. Next base: position 227,855 of record CAVRAX010000001.1, on the reverse strand, counting down.
TAGCCCGCCCCCGGCGCCGAGCCCCTGGCCCGGCACGCTCGATTCGGCGGCCGAGGCAGGCTGGCCCTCGTCCGCGACGGACTTCAGCCGGGCGGCGCCGCCAGCTCGGCCTGGCAGCTCGGGCAGAGCCCGAACAGCTCGAGGCGGTGGGCCCGGACCCGGTAGCCGGTGTCGCGCGCGATCCGCTCGACGACCGCGGGCAGTCCGGCATCGTCCGCGTCGTTCGCCCGTCCGCAACGCTCGCAGACGACGTGGTGATGGTGGGCCGCCGGCTCGCAGGCGATGTAGGCGTGATCGCCGGACGGCAGGTCGATCCGCTCGATCGCCCCGACGGCCTCGAGGACCTCGAGCGTCCGGAAGATTGTCGCCCGGCTCATGTCGAGGCTGTGACTGACCGCGTCGTCGACGAGGTCGGCGGCCGTGAAGTGCCCACTCCGGCCGGCGATCAGGTCGGCCACCGCGCGGCGCGGGCCGGTGAGACGGTAACCGGCGCGGTCAAGAGCCGCGAGGGGCGTCTCGGCGAGCGCGTCCATCCGGCTCAGGATACGCGGGCCGCCCGGACACGCGCCGCCGGCCGGCTCCGGCCGGCTCAGGCGCTCGGCGCGCCGTGCGTCAAGGCGATGAGGTCGGCGGCCGCGTCGATCGGGATCGCGAAGCCGATGCCCTGGGCGTTCGTCGAGACGGCCGTGTTGATGCCGATGACGTTGCCGCCGGCGTCGAGGAGCGGACCACCGCTGTTGCCGGCGTTGATCGCGGCATCGGTCTGGATGAGGTTCGTGAGCGTCGTCTGCCGGCGGGTCAGCTGGTCACCGACGGTGACCTCGCGGCCGAGTCCGGAGACGATCCCCCGGGTGACGGTCTCGGTGTACGTCCCCAGCGGGCTGCCGATCGCAAGCGCGGTCTGGCCCACCTCGAGCGCCGCCGAGCTGCCGATCTTCGCCGCCGAGAGGCCGGTCGCCTCGACCTTGATGAGGGCCAGGTCGGTCGTGTCGGACTCCTTGACGATCGTGGCGGGGAACGTCCGGCCGTCCTCGAGCTCGACGGTCAGGCTCGAGCTGCCCTCGACCACGTGGTGGTTGGTGAGGATGTAGCCGTCGGCGGTCAGGATGATGCCGGAGCCGATCCCCTCGACCGCCTGGCCGAAGGGCGAGAAGCGCGACGTGGAGATGCCGTCCGCGGTGATCGTCACGACGGACTCCTTGGCCGCGGCCACGATCTGCGCCAGGTTGACCGTTTCGGCCCTGCTGCTCGCGCTGGCGCTCGAGGTCGAGGCGGTGGTCGCCGTGACCGGAGCGGCGGTCGCGGCCGGCGTGGTCTGCCGGACGATGAAGACGGTCGCCCCAGAGGCGAGCGCGGCCGAGAGGACGGAGGCGCCGAGGATGGAGGCGATCGGCCCGGCCCGCCGGCGGGCGGGGCGGGGCGGCGGGGGCGTGGCCATCGGAGGGCCGGCAGGCGTCGTGGGCTGGCTCGGCTGCGGCGGGATGGTTTCGTTCGGTTCGATGCTCGGCTCGGACCACGACGGTTGCGGGTTCATCGGTTGGCTCCTGGAGGATTCGATGCTCCTCAGTCAACCTCGCCAGCCTGAGACGGACGTGAGAACGTCGAGGCGCCGGCATCCGGACGGCCTGTCCGCGAGAGGCGGAGGCGCCACGTGAGTGGTTCACGCCGGCGCCACCAATGACGACTCCTCAGCGCCCCGAAACTCATCGCTCGGCGGGTCGCTCCGACCCGGACCGATCGTCCGAGGGCCCCGTCAGCGGCGGCGGGCGAGGACGACGATCAGGTAGACCGCGGCGATGATCGCCGCGATCGGCACGAGGATGATTCCGAACTCGATCCCGGGCATGGCAACTCCCGTCAGCGGCGACGTCGCACGAGAACGACGATCAGGAAGACGGCCGCCACGACCCCGGCCACCGGGAGCAGGGCCCTGATGAGATCACGCTCCAGCGTGGGGGACGGCCATCAACAGGCCCAGAACCGGCAGCATGAAGATGACGACCACGATCGTCGTCGCGATCAGCTTCTCGCGCGTCGTCCAGCGAGTGGAAACCCAGACGAGCCCGAGGCCGAGCGCCGGGCCGACCAGGGGAAGCAGGATCGCGCCGAATGTCAGGAGGAGGACGGCGGCAACCTCGACAACGCCCCAGGCCGGGGCTGTCGCCACCGGACCGGGAGCCCCGGTACCGTCCCAGCGGGGCCGGCTCGGCAGGGGCTCCACCTCGCTCGCGACGATCTCCTCCGGCCTTCCCAGCCGCTCCAGGACGTTGTGGACCGTCACGTCGTCCCGGCGCCCGGCCTCGGAGAGGGCCGTATCGATGTGCTCGCGGACCTCGCCGACGAGCTCCCGGCGACGGTCCTCGGCCAGTGGCCACGCGGCCGCCTCCAGGCGGCCGATGTACTCGCGAACGAGCTCGTCACCGTCCACCGTCGTCTCCTCTCGAGGCGCCGCGACCGAGCAGGGCATCGACCGCGTCGCGGAAGTGGGTCCAGTCACCGGCGAAGGCGTCCAACGCCCGTCGGCCCTCATCGGTGATCAGGTAGTAGCGTCGTGGCGGCCCGGCACCGGACTCCCGCCACGTCGTCGTTACCAGGTGGTCACGGCGGAGACGGGAGAGCAACGGGTAGATCGTGCCCTCGCTCGTCACGAGCTCACCGGCCGAGGCCAGCTCCCGGACGATGTCGAAGGCATAGGACTCCCGATCGCGGACGACCGCCAGGACGCAGTGCTCGAGCACGCCGCGGCGCAGCTCCGTGAGGGGGTTCCGTGTCTCGCCATGTACCATGTCACGCATGATACCGGAAGAGCGGGCCGTTGCAACTGCCAGGTAGTCCAGGTCGGCGTCGGCATTCACGTTGTGGCGCGTCCAGGCACCACTTGATCGCGTCGGCAGGGCCTCGCTATTCCACATGCAAGGTGGTTTGCGCGACAATGCCGCAAATGACCAGCTCGAATCGGCGCTTTGGTCTCGTGCTGGCGGTCGTCGTCGCCGCACTCGCGATCGCCATCCCGGTCATCGCCGCGTCACCGTCGGCAGCACCCGCTTCGTCGGCCGCGCCGGAGAAGTCGGCGAAACCCGAGAAGTCGGCGAAGCCCGACAAGGGCCCGGAGACCGCGATCTCACTCACCGGCACCGTCCAGAAGGCGGTCGACGCCAACGGTCGCCCGAGCTACTCGATGACCGTGGACGGCAAGACCTGGACCATCTCGGCGGGGCCTTCCTGGTTCTGGGGCGACAACAACCCGCTGGCCGCCTACGTCGGGAAGTCGGTCACGATCGCCGGGACGACGCGCGCGGGCGACACCGAGGTCGACGTCGAGTCGGTGGACGGCATGGCGCTTCGCGAGCCCGGCAAGCCGCCGTGGGCCGGTGGGCCCTGGAGGGTCGGTCCCACGCATCCCGGCTGGAAGGCCTGGATGGCCAACGGCAAGCCCGGCCACGGCCGCGACGGTGCTCCCGGTCAGCTCAAGAAGGAGACGCCGGCTCCCTGACGTTCCGCCAGCGGCGGCGCGGCACGATCGTCAGGCCTGGCCAAGGCAGACCCGTCTCTGTGGATGATGTTGACCCGGGCCGGACGCCCGACCGATCGCGATCGCCCGACTCTCACGCGGGCCGACGCAACGGCTGCCCGATGCGGCCATTCAGGGATCAGTCCGTCAGGGACGGACGCCGATCGACCCAAGATGGGTTGGTGGAGATGGGGGAGAGTCGAACTCCCCGTCCAGAGCCCTTCGGCCGCGACCACTACGAGCGTGTCCGATCGTTTTCGTCGACGGTCCGGGCGAGGATCGGCACCCTCCCGGATGGTCCAGTCACGTGCCTCTAGATCGAGCTTGATCCCGGACTACGCGACGCTCATCCGGGCTGCAGCCCCGCTGCATGACGCTTCCACCATCCGCGGGACCGAGATGGCTTCCACGCTCACCTTACCGCCTAAGCGGCGAGGGCGAGAGTCGACTGCTTGTTGGCAGGTACTTCGATTTGCCGCCTGTTTAACGAGGCCTGACGGCACCTCGGCTCGCGTTCACGGACTTCTGGACCCTGTCGAAACCACGCATCCCCACAGGATCGAACGCACGTTCGGGCGTTCGATCCCATTCTAGCCCAGGTCGGGGGCTCGGCCAATCCCGCGGCGCGGCCGAGGGACCTGAGCGGCGACTCGACGCCCCGCTACGATGTCCCTCGATGATCGGACGTGGCCCATGCGGCTGACCGCCTGGGAGGAGGAACGGCTCCTCGTCTTCACCGCCGCCGAGCTCGCCCGCCGGCATCGCTCCGCCGGCCTCCTGCTGAACGCGCCCGAGGCCGTTGCCCTGATCGCCGACGCGATGTTCGAGGCGGCAAGGGCCGGGGCGAGCTTCGCCGAGGTCGAGGCCGCCGGGCGCGGCGCCGTGCGCCCCGGCGAGGTGCTGCCCGGCGTGGCGTCGATCGTGGACGAGGTCCGCCTGGAGGTCCTGCTCGAGGACGGGACGCGCCTGATCGTGCTCCTCGATCCCCTCGGCGGGGCGACGTCCGAGCCCGGCGGGCCGGGATCGATCACCCTCGCCGCGGAGCCGCTCCCCGACCCGACCGCCGGCCTGGAGCGCCGGAGCCTCGAGGTCCGGAGCACCTCCACGCGGGTGATCCGTGTTTCCTCCCACTTCCCGTTCCATCGGGTGAATCGCCGGCTCGAGTTCGACCGGGCGTCGGCCGAGGGCTTCCGTCTCGACCTGCCGGCCGGCGGCTCGACCCGCTGGGCGCCCGGTGAGGTGCGGACGGTCAGGCTCGTCCGCTACGCGGCCGGCAGCGGGAGCTCCGAGGCGTGACGAGGCTTACCCGGGCCGAGCGGCTGGCCCGGTTCGGGCCGACGACCGGCGACCTCGTCCGCCTCGGTGACACGTCCCTGCGAGTCCGCGTCCGCGCGGACCGCCAGGCGCCGGGCGACGAGCCGGTCTGGGGCTATGGGAAGGATCTCCGGATCGGGCTGGCCCAGGCGGTGGCAGCCGGGCCGTCGGAGCTCGACGCGGTCGTCGTCGGGGCCCTCGTCCTCGACCCCCTCGTCGGGGTCGTCAAGGCCGACATCGGCATCAAGGACGGGCGGATCGTCGGCGTCGGCCGGGCCGGCAACCCGGGCATCTCGGAGGGCGTCGACCTGCCGATCGGGCCCCACACGCTGCCGATCACGGCCTACGGCCTCATCGCCACGCCGGGGGCCATCGATTCCCACGTCCACACGATCAGCCCGAACCTCCTGCCGGCGGCCCTCTCGGCGGGCGTCACGACGCTCATCACGGCTGGCTTCAACGAGCCGCCCGCGGCGATGGAGCGGGTCCTCCGCGGGCTCGAGGGCTGGCCCCTCAACATCGGCCTCCAGGCGAACGCCCGGGCGCCCGACGACGCCGCCCTCGAGCCGCTCCTCGAGGCCGGCGCGGTCGGGTTCAAGATCCACGAGGACTACGGCGCCTCACCCGAGCTCATCGACCATGTCCTTCGCTTCGCCGAGGGCCGCGACGTCTCGGTCAGCCTTCACACGGACGGGCTCCACGAGACCGCCGAGCTCGAGGACACCGTCGCCGCGATCGCCGGCCGGACCGTCCACGCCTACCATGTCGAGGGCTCGGGCGGCGGCCACGTCCCCGACCTCATCGGTCTCGTCCGCGAAGCGAACGTCATCTGCTCGTCGACGACGCCGACGATCCCATGGGGCGTCTCGGCGGCCGACGAGACCCTGGCGATGACGATGCTCAACCACGGCACGAGCTGGGCGGTGCCCGACGACGTCGCCCTCGTCCTCGAGCGCCGCCACCCGGCCACGATGGCGGCCGAGGGGCCCCTCCACGAGCTCGGCGCGATCGCGATCGTGAACTCGGACTCGCAGGGCATGGGCCGGATCATGGAGACGGTCCGCCGGACGTTCCAGCTGGCCGACGCGATGAAGACCTGGTCCGCAAGCGAGGGGGGCCGGGCGGTGGCCGCCGCGGCCGGGCAGGCGGAGGACTCCGCGGCGGACGAGGATGACGACGGCGAGCGCGTCCTGCGCTACCTCGCGAAGGTCACGATCGAGCCGGCGATCACCCACGGGGTCTCCGAGCACGTCGGGTCGCTGACGCCGGGCCGGATCGCCGACATCGTGCTCTGGAAGCCCGCAAGCTTCGGCGTCAAGCCCGAATACGTGATCAAGGGCGGCCATCATGCCTGGGCGCCTCTCGGCGAGGGCAACGCGTCGGTGGAGCGGGCCGAGCCGACCCGCTACGCCCGCGATTTCGCCGGCCTGGCCCACGCCGCGCCGTCGGTCGCGGTCACGTTCGTCTCCGCGTCCGCGGATCCCGCGCGCCTGGGCCGCCGCCTCGACAGCGGCCGGGCGTTCCTCGCGGTGCGGGGCTGTCGGGGCCTGTCCCGCGACGACATGACCTGGAACCAGGCGACGGCTGCCGTGGACGTCGACCCGGTCGACGGGCGCGTCACCCTCGCCGGCCAGCCTCTCGAGGCGACTCCGTTGACGGAGGTCAGGCTGAGCCGACGGTACTTCCTGCGCTGACACCGTCGCGGCCGCCGCCGCTCGGCCGCGACGCGCCTCCGTTCCGGCGGCTGTGGCTCAGCCGCGACGCGCCTCCGCCATGTCGCGCTCCATCTGGCGCCGGGCGTCGCGCTCGGCGATGTCGCGCCGCCGGTCGTGGAGCTGCTTGCCCTTCCCGAGGCCCAGCTCGATCTTCGCGCGGCCGCGCTGGCTGATGTAGAGCCGCAGCGGGATGAGGGTCAGGCCCTTGGCCTTCGTCTTGCCGAGCAGCTGGTCGATCTGGGAGCGGTGGAGCAGCAGCTTCCGGTCCCGCTTCGGCTCGTGGTTGTAGCGGCTGCCGCTCTCCCACGGCGCGATGTGCGCCCCGACGAGCCAGGCCTCGCCGCGCTCGATGCGGGCATACGCATCGGCCAGGTTGGCCTTGCCCGCGCGGAGCGATTTGATCTCGGTCCCGGACAGGACGATGCCGGCCTCGATCGTGTCGTCGATCGAGAACTCGTGGCGCGCTCTCCGGTTGAGGGCGACGGTCTTCTCTACGCCCATGGCTGCCTGTCCCATCGATTGCCGCGGGCGTGCCTGCGGTGGGCCCTCGGAGGTCGGGGGCCGATTCCCGGAAGGCCATCCGACCGAGGATTCGCGCGAACGCCGGCCCTCGCGGGCCGGCGTTCGTCTGCGGCTTCCACCCGCTCGGAAGACCGGCTAGACGGTCATCTCCGGCGAGGTGGTGCAGCGACTGTGTTCTGACACTGCACATCACCTCCTTTCGTTCGCGCTGAACCCTAGCCGATGGCGCACGGTCTGGCAACCACGACTTGCCGGCGTGAGCAGCCCGCCGTCCGCGGACCGTTCGAGCCCCGCCCTGCTCAGGCCGCCTTCGGCAGCGCCACCTGGATCGACGAGGAGCCGGTCAGGAACTCTACTGCCCGGTCGAGGACGGGGTCCTGGCCGGCCGGCGTGTCCGCCGGAACGTCGACGGCGATGTCGGGGACCAGCCCGACCTTGTGGATCCAGCGCTTGTCCGGCGTGAGCCACTTCGCCACGGTCAGCTTGACGCCGCCGGTGTCACCGAGATCGATCCACTGCTGGACCGTGCCCTTGCCGTAGGAGGTCTCGCCGATGAGCGTCGCCCGGCCGGTGTCCTGGAGTGCCCCCGCCACGATCTCGCTGGCCGACGCGCTGCCCCGGTCGATGAGGACGGCGACCTCGATGGCCGGATCGGTCGCGATGCCGTTGCCCTCCGACTCGGTCGGGGTCAGGTTGCCCTGGGCGTCCTCCTCCCAGAAGACGGGGCCGTCCTTGATGAAGGTGCTGGCGACCGTCCGGGCGGCGGTCACGAAGCCGCCGGGGTTGCCGCGGAGATCCAGGATCAGCTTCGTCTGGCCCTTGTCGAGGGCCGCCTGGACGGCGTCGACGAAGCGCGTCGCGCCGTTCTCTGAAAAGCCGGTCAACCGGATGTAGCCGACGGCGCCGTCGGCGTAGTCCGCCGTGATGACCTCGCGCTGGTGGATCGTGTCGCGGGTGATCGTGACCTCGAACGGCGCCGCGGTCCCGCGCTGGATCTGGAGGGTGACGGTCGTCCCCTTCTTGCCCCGGATCTTGTCGCGCGCCTGGTCGGGCGTGAGGCCGTCGAGGGTCGAGCCGTCGACCTCGACGACGACGTCGCCGGGCTTCAGGCCGGCCGCCTCGGCCGGCGAGCCCTCGAGAGGGGCGACGATGACGAGCCGGCAGTCCGGCCCGAACTCGGCGCAATCCACCGTGTCGCCGGCGGCATTGACCGTGCCGATCTCCGCCCCGATGCCCTCGAACTCGCCGTTGATGTCCTGGAGCGTCTGCCGGAAATCCTCCGACGAGAGGTAGGTCGAGTACGGGTCCCCGATCGCCTCGACCATGCCCCGGATCGCGCCCTCGATGACCGTGAGGCGATCGACCGGCCCCAGGGCGAAGCGGTCGCGGATCGCGTGGTAGGCGTCCCAGAACGGCTGGAACGCCGCCTCCTCGGTGCCGGGGGTCCCGGGCTGGGTTGCCTGCCGCTGGCCGAGGACGAACCCGGACATGAACAGGGCGCCGCCGCCGAGCACGGCCACGAGCGCGACGGCGATCGCCACGACGAGGCCGCTCCGTCGCGGCCGAGGCGCGACGACGGAGGTGACGACCGGCCCGTCGCCGACGAGCAGCCCGGTGGGGGCGGGTCGAAACGCCGAGCCGCCGTCCGGGACGGGTTCCGATGTGCGGGCGGGATCGTCAGGGAGCATCGCGGGCTGATCCTCTTCGAGAACGGTGGCGGATTCGGGGCGACCGGGCCTTCCCGGGTCGCCGCGCGGCGGCAAGCCTACATGGGCCGCCTCGATCGTACGCGTGGCCGGCCGGTCATGGATCGAGGGTGGCGGAAATCGAAGCCAATCCTTGCCGGCCCTTCATCGTCGGGGCGTGGATCGGGCGAAAACGGTCCTCGCGCCATGCCGTTTGCGTCATGCCGTTGGCGCCGAGCCGTGGGCGCCTTGCCGTGGCGCCTTGCCGGGTCGCATCGGGCCATGGGGTGTGGGCGCCGACGCCGCGCGCGCCGCCTAGCGGATGAGATACGTCCGGACCGAGATCCACGCTCCGACGACACCGAGGCCGACGCCCGTGCCGAGGACGAGGAGGCTGACGTCGCGGGCGATCGCACCGACCCGGATCGGCAGGACCCGGAAGAAGTCGAACATGAAGGCCCCGAGCGGATCGGCCAGCGCGGCGATGGCCCCGAGCGTCAGGGCCGCCCCGAGGAGCCCGACGAGGGCGCCCTCGAAGACGAACGGCCAGCGGATGAAGGCATCCGACGCCCCGACGAGGCGCATGACCTCGATCTCCTCCGCCCGCCCGACGACCGCGAGCCGGATGGTGTTGATGACGATGAACAGGACGATCGCGCCGATGACGGCGAGGATCGCCAGGCCGGCCGTGCGCAGGAAGGCGGTCACGGTGACGACGCGGTCGACGAGATCGGCGATGTTCTTGACCCGTTCGACCGCCGGGTCCGCGCGGAGTGTCTCCATCACCGTTCCGAAGTCCGTCGGGTCGCGGAGCTTCACCTCCAGGCTGGCGTGGAGGGGGTTCGAATCGAGGTAGCGGGTGAGGTCCTCCTCGCCCTGCGCCGCGCGCGCCTCCCGGAATCGCCGGAGGGCCTCGTCCTTGGAGACGTAGGCCACCTCGCGGACCTGGGGCAGGGCCTCCACCCTGACCTGGAGCGCCGCGACGTCGGCATCTGTGGTGGCCACCTTCAGGTCGGCCACGACCTGGACCTTCTGCTCGACGAAGTCGAGCCCGGCGAGGAGCCCGTTCTGGACGATGAAGAAGCCGGCCAGGAGCAGGAGCATGAGGGTCATCGTGGCGGTCGCTGCCAGGCTCATCGCGACGTTGCGCCAGAAGCCCTGCCAGGCCCGCGAGACGCTGAAGGCGAGAAAGCCGATCACGTCCGGCCGTCAGCCACGGCGGTGGTAGCCGCCGCCGGCCTCGTCGCGGATGACCCGGCCCTCCTCGAGGGCGACGACCCGCTTGCGGAGGGCGGTCACGACGTCGGCATCGTGGGTCGCCATGAGGACCGTCACGCCGAGCTCGTTGATGCGCAGGAGGAGCTGGATGATCTCCCAGCTGATGAGCGGGTCCAGGTTGCCGGTCGGCTCGTCGGCGATGACGAGGCGCGGGTCGTGGACGAGGGCCCGGGCGATCGCGGTCCGCTGCTGCTCGCCACCCGAGAGCTGGCGCGGGAGCTGGTCCGCCTGGGCGGTCAGGCCCACGTGGCGGAGGGCCCGGTCGACGGCCGGCCCGATCCGGCCCCGTGGCGTCCCGGTGACCTCGAGGGCGAAGGCGACGTTCTCGCGAACCGACTTCCGAGGCAGGAGCTTGAAGTCCTGGAAGACCGTCCCGATCGTGCGCCGGACCTGGGGCACCCGCCGCCGCGGCAGCCGGGCCAGGTCCTGCCCGTCCAGGGTCACGCTGCCGCTCGTGGCCAGCTCGTCCCGGATGATGAGCTTCATGAGCGTCGACTTGCCCGCCCCGCTCGGCCCGACGAGGAAGACGAAGTCGCCCTCGGGGATGAGCAGATCGACCTCGCGGAGCGCCTCGCGCCCGTTCGGGTAGCGCTTCGTGACGTCGTTGAAGACGAGGATCGGGCGGCTCGCCTCCCCAGGTTCGGCGTCCACGGACGCCGGCCAATCGACCGGCGCGGCCGCCACGGGGCGGACGCGGTCGAGGATGCCCGTTCGGCTCCGGGGAGGGGCCATGGTCAGGATCGGCTCCGCGGTTCGGGGCGCCGTCGGCGGGGATCGGTGGCGGCGCGTCGGCGCGGGACTCCGGGCACGGGCACTGCTGGTGGAGCCACGTCTCCGGGAGGCTACCACCGGCCGTTCGAGCCCGGCAAACCGCCCGGCAAACCGCCCGGCCTGGCGGGCCGCCGGGCCCCGAGCCTGCGACCGGCAGTGCCGGCCACGCGGTCAGAGCAGGCCGGGAGACAGGGGGAGGTAGCGGGCGAAGTCGGCGAACGGCTCCGACCAGCAGAGCAAGACGGGAAAGCCCTCGATCCGAAGCCCCGCCCGAACGAGCATCCCGACCGTCTCACCGGCGGCGCCGGGGACCCAGACCGCCGACGCTCCCCGGGGCACGACCGCATCGAGGAGGTGGGCCACGATCGGAGCATGGAGGCCGGGATCGCGGGTCGCGATCGGACCGATGCGCCCGATCTCGGAGGCATAGCCATAGCCGAGGAGCTCGCCTCGGCCGTCCCGATAGGCGAACCCGACCCGGCCCTGGCGGCGGACGAACTCGTGGTCCTCTCGGTGGGCGAAGCCCAGCGTGGCCCGGTCCAGGCCGGCCAGCTCGGCGTCGGCGACACGGTCCCGCTCGGCGGGCGCCGTGGCCGTGAAGCGGACCGCGTGGATTCCGTCCGGCAGCCCGGCCAGTGCCTCCGGCCGGGTGGGGCGGCCGACGAGATTGAGCATCGGCATGCGGGGCGAGGCGCCCAGAGCCGCGTACAGGCCGTTCGAGATCGGCTGGGCCGAGTCGGTGACGGTCGCCAGGATCCCATGCTCGGCCGGTCCCGACCAGGTCCGGTCGAGGAGCGACCGCCCGACGCCGCCGGCCTGCTCGCTCGGCTGCACGAACAACATCGACAGAAACGCGACCGAGGCGCGCCGCACGGCCGAGGCAAAGCCGATGACGAGCTCTCCGTCGGCGCCCCGCACGGGTTCCTCCGGCCCGTCGTCCCGGGCGGCGCGCGTGGCGACCCAGAACCGATCCGGGTCGGTGGCCAGCGTGTGCTCGTGCATGAGCCGGAGGGACGGGTTGTCGGCGGGGACCTCGTACTGGCCGAGCGGCACGAGGTAGTCGTTCAGCCCGTCACGCCAGGCGATCTCGCAGGCCGCCAGGTCGGCCTGGGTCGCGGGACGATAGTGGATCCCCGCGGGCTCGGTCACGCCCCGTCGTCACCCGCCTGAGGCGGCGCATCGGTCGCGACGCGCTCGAGCTCGGCCGCCATGAACGCGTCGAGGTCGCCGTCGAGGACCGCCCCCGTGTTCGACGTCTCGTACTCCGTTCGGAGGTCCTTGACCATCTGGTAGGGGTGGAGGACGTAGCTTCGGATCTGGTTGCCCCAGCCGGCCTCGACGTGCTCGCCGCGGAGCTTCCGCAGCTCCGCCTCCTTCTCCTCGAGGGCCAGTTCCAGGAGGCGGGCCTTGAGGACCTTGATCGCCGTCTCCTTGTTCTGCGTCTGGCTCCGCTCGTTCTGGCTCTGGGCCACGATGCCCGTCGGCAGGTGCGTCAGCCGGACGGCCGAGTCGGTCTTGTTGACGTGCTGGCCGCCGGCACCCTGGCTCCGGAACGTGTCGACCCGGATCTCGTCCCAGTCGAGCTCGATCTCGACGTCGTCCTCGACCTCGGGCAGGACCTCGATGAGGGCGAAGGTCGTCTGGCGTCGCTTCTGGGCGTCGTAGGGGCTGATCCGGACGAGCCGATGGACGCCTCGCTCGGCCCGCAGCCAGCCGTAGGCCCGGCGGCCGTCGACGGCCACGGTGACGCTCTTGAGGCCGGCCTGCTCGCCCTCCTGCTGGTCCACGACCTCGGTCCGGTAGCGGTGACGCTCCGCCCAGCGGAGGTACATCCGGAGGAGCATCTCCGCCCAGTCCGTGGCCTCCGTGCCGCCGGCCCCGGCGCTGATCGTCAGGAGCGCGCTGCGCTCGTCGTACTCGCCGGAGAAGAGGAGGGCCGTCCGCTCCCGGCCGAAGTCGGTCTCGAGGGCCGCGGCCTCTCGCTCGAGCTCGGCGCTCAGCTCGGCATCACCGGATTCGGCAACGAGCTCGGCCATCGCCTCGAGGTTCGCCGCCCGCGCTTCGAGGCCCCGCCACAGGTCGATCTCGGAGCGAAGGCCGTCGGCCTCGCGCAGGATCTTCTGAGCCGTTCGCTGGTCGTCCCAGAAGCCCGGGGCCTGGGTCAGCCCTTCGAGCTCGGCGACGCGGGCCTCGCGAGCCGGGAGGTCAAAGACGCCCCGATGTCGACCGGATCCGCTCCACCAGGTCGCGGACGCCCGAGGCGTCCATCAGTTCCGGACCTGGAGATCCTGGAGGAGGATCGGACGGAGCTCGATCAGCCGGAGGGCCGACTTGCTCCGGGCGACGACGGGGTTCACGCAGGGGCAGTAGCCGTTGTGGGGGCAGACACCGCAGTTGCCGTCGCAGTCGAGGGCGGCGGCGTAGCTGCAGGTCCGGCAATCTCGCTCACAGGCGATCAGGTCAACGAAGCTCGCTTCCTCGGCCTGCTTCACGAAACCCTCACTTCACACCTTGGGCATGGTGGACTGGGCGCGGGGGGCTGCCGGTGGGACGTCGTCGTCCCGATGCTCGGAAAGTTGTCGCGAGTATAGGTGCGGACGTGCGGATCGCCAAGAGGTTGGGCCGTTTTTCTGCGAGATTCCGTGGTCGAAGACGCCTCCGGCGGCCGCCTGCCGCAACGAGGCGACGGTTCAGCGTCCGGGCAGGGCCGGTTCCTCGGTGACCAGGTGGCCGACGCCAAGGAAATAGACGCCCAGCGCGCCGAGCTCGTGGACCGTCGCCTCGACCTGCCAGGCCGCGTTCGCGTCGACAGGGCTCGTCGTGGTGGGTGAGCCCCAGGCGACGATGCCCTCGTCCGTCGCGATCCGGAGGACGCGCAGCATGTGGGTCCGGTCGCTGACGAAGACGGCGCTCGACAGACCGTGGGCCCGGAACAGCTCAGCGACTCCCTCCAGCGACTCGAGCGTGGTCCGGCCGATGTCCTCTGACAGGATCGCGCCGGCCGGGACGCCGCGCCCGAGGGCATACTCCCGGCCGGCCGCCGCCTCGGTCGTCCGATCGCCCTCGGCCTTGCCACCGGTCAGGACGAGGACCGGCGCGATCCCCGCCTCGTACAGGTCGACCGCGTGGGCGAGACGGGCCTCGTAGATCGGCGACGGCCGCCCGTCGTACTGGGCTGCCCCGAGGACGACGATCGCATCCGCCGGCCGGACCTCTTCGCGGGAGCCCTGGTCCCAGATCCGGAACGTGGTGTACCCGATGACGAGCACGCCTCCCGCGAGGAGGGCGGCGCCGACGATCGCGAGGTGGCGCATCGACGCGTGGGACCTGCGGTGTCGGTCAGTCGCCGGGCCGCATCAGCGGCCGTGGCACTTCTTGTACTTCACGCCCGAGCCGCACCAGCAGAGGTCGTTCCGGCCGATCTTCTGGCCGGTCGGGGTGTAGCCCGGTCGGGCCTGCTGGCCGCTCGCCGCGGCCGGCCCGCCCGGGCCTGTCGCGCGCAGGATGCCGGCGCCGGGAGGGCCCTGCCCGCCGCCCGGCCGGCTCGCGATGCCGGCGGCGCCCGCGACGCCGACCGCTCCGGCCCTCGCCGCGCTCGCGGCCTGACGACCGGCGCCGGCCGCGGCCGCGGCCGCGGCTCCGTCCGTGGCGGCCTGGCCGGGCCCGCTCATGGGGAAGACGCCGGCCGGGGGCGGCGGTGGGGCCGGCGCGCGGGTCAGCGTGACCCGGAAGATCGTGCTCGCCACCTGGTGCCGGATGAACGCGCTCAGCTCCTCGTAGAGGCTGAAGGCCTCCTTCCGGAACTCGTTGAGCGGATCCTGCTGGGCATACCCGCGGAGGCCGATGCCGCGGCGCATGTCGTCGAGCTCGGTCAGGTGCTCGACCCACAGCGAATCGATCGTCCTGAGGAGGACGAACCGCTCGATGAGCGTCCACTCCGGCCCGATCTCGGCCTCCCGCGCGTCGAGCTTGTGGCTGGCCAGATCCTTGAGGTGCTCCGCGATCGCTTCGCGGGTCCTGAGCTCCCAGAGCTCGTCCTCGGTGACCTCCTCCGCGGTGAAGCCCATCCGGTGGAGGGTCTCCACGAACGTGTCCATCGCCCACTCCTCGGGCACCGGACCGCCGACATGCGTGTCGGCGAGGACCTCGATCTCCTCCTCGAGGAAGGCCCGGACGGTCTCGGTCAGGTCCTCGTTGCGGAGGACCTTGTCGCGCTCGGCGTAGATCGTCTCGCGCTGGCGATTGATGACGTCGTCGAACTCGACGACCCGCTTGCGGATGTCGAAGTTGAAGCCCTCCACCCGGGACTGGGCGCTCTCGATCGTCTTGCCCACGATGCCCGATTCGATGTACGTGTCGTCGTCGAGCCCGAGGCGCTCCATGAGGCCGGTCACGCGATCCGAGGCGAACCGCTTCATGAGCTCGTCCTCGAGCGACAGGTAGAAGCGCGAGGAGCCCGGGTCGCCCTGGCGGCCGGCCCGGCCCCGGAGCTGGTTGTCGATTCGACGGCTGTCGTGGCGCTCGGTGCCGATGATGTGGAGGCCGCCCGCGGTCACCACCCGCACGTGGTCCTCGTCCGTGGTCTGCCGGGCCTCGGCGTAGGCCTCGTCGTAGGTGGCCTTCTCGACCTCGGCCGGGTTGAGCCCGCGACGGTGGAGGATGTCCGAGGCCAGGCCGGCGGGATCGCCGCCGAGCTTGATGTCCGTGCCTCGGCCGGCCATGTTCGTGGCAATGGTGACCGCCCCGGTCCGGCCGGCCTGGGCGACGATCCCCAATTCCTGCTCGTGGAACTTCGCGTTCAGGACCTCGTGCTTGATGCCCCGCCGCTTCAGGAGCTCGCCGAGGCGCTCGGACTTCTCGACCGAGACGGTGCCGACGAGGACCGGCCGGCCCTGCTCCTGCATCTCGGCGATCTCGTCGATGACGGCGTTGAACTTGGCGTTCTCGCTGCGGTAGACGAGATCCGTCTCGTCGTCCCGGATCATCGGCTCGTGGGTCGGGATCGCGACGACCTCGAGCTTGTAGATCTTGTGGAACTCCTCGGCTTCCGTCATCGCCGTGCCGGTCATGCCGGACAGCTTGTCGTACAGCCGGAAGTAGTTCTGGAAGGTGATCGTGGCCAGGGTCACGCTCTCCCGCTGGACCCGCAGGCCCTCCTTCGCCTCGATGGCCTGGTGGAGGCCCTCGCTCCAGCGCCGGCCCGGCATCTGGCGCCCGGTGAACTCGTCGACGATGACGATCTCGCCGTCCTTGACGATGTAGTCGCGGTCGCGCTTGTAGAGGGCGTGGGCCCGGAGGGCCTGCTCGAAGTGGCGGGCCAGCCGCGGGTCGGCATCGAAGAGGTTCTCGATGCCGAGGAGCCGCTCCATCTTCTCGACGCCGTCCTCGGTCGGTGAGACGGCCCGGTCCTTGAGGTCGATGAAGTAATCACCATCCTGGGAGTCACCCTCGACCCAGTCCTCTCGCCGCTCGGACAGCCGGGGCACGAGGCGTGCGAACTGGTAGTAGAGGTCCGCCGATTCCTCGGCCTGGCCGCTGATGATGAGCGGCGTCCGGGCCTCGTCGATGAGGATGTTGTCGACCTCGTCGACGATCGCGAAGTAGCGCTCCCGCTGGACCCGCTGGTCGAGCTCCGTGACCATGTTGTCGCGGAGGTAGTCGAAGCCGAACTCGTTGTTCGTGCCGTAGGTGATGTCGGCCGCGTAGGCCTCGCGCCGGGTGACCGGCCGGAGGTTGATGAGCCGCTCGTCGTTGGTGGGGTGTCCGGGCTCGAACACGTACGACGCGTCGTGGGTGATCATCCCCACGCTGAGGCCCAGGAAGTGGTAGACGGGACCCATCCACTGCGGGTCGCGGCGGGCCAGGTAGTCGTTGACGGTCACGATGTGGGCGCCCCGGCCGGCCATCGCGTTGAGCGCCGCCGCCAGCGTCGGGACGAAGGTCTTGCCTTCGCCCGTCTTCATCTCGGCGATCTTGCCCTGGTGGAGGACGACACCGCCGATCAGCTGCTCGTCGAAGTGGCGCATGCCGAGGGTCCGGCCCATCGCCTCGCGGCCCATCGCGAAGACCTCGGGCAGGATCTCGTCGAGGGCGGCCTGGATGCGCTCGTTCTCGTGCTCACGACGGGCCTTGGCCAGCTCCCGGCGGCGCTCCAGGTCGGGATGATGGAGCTCGTCGTCCGACGGTTCGTCGGGCTTGGCCGCCTCCTCGATCTCGGCGCGAAGGGTGGCGAAGGTGGCCCTGATCTCCTCGTCGGAGAGGGCGGCGAAGTCCGGTTCGAGCGCGTTGGCCTCGTCGACGAAGGGCTGGAGCCGCTTCAGCTCCCGGTCGTTGGAGTCGACGAAGCGATTGATGAAACCGAGCATGGCCGGGGTAGTCTAGCCGAGGTGCCCCTGATCCGATCCCGGCTGCGTCCGATGCTCGCGGGCGATTCTCGCGGGGTCGAGCGACCGCTCCACTGGGAGCGGCCTCCGCCGGGCGGATGCCGTCAGCCGGCGAAGGACCAGAACCCGGTGCCGTAGCCGACGACCAGGACGGCAAAGGTCAGGATCGCCAGGCCCAGCCAGAGCGCCACGGAGCGCCCGACCGATGTCGGGTTCATCTCGGGGTTCGTCAGCTCGGGCAGGCGGCCCTTCTCCAGGGCCGCGCCCCAGCGGGTCGAGCGAAGCTGGTGGCGCCAGTCCCGGTCGACCACGGTTCGCGGCTCCAGGCCGCCCTTGCCGTCGGGCCGGTGGAGCTGGAGGCTCATCGATCGCCTGCCTGGGCGGCGGCGACGGTCGTGGTCGCAATCGTCGTCGCAGGCTCACCGGCGCGGGCATCGCCCGGCTCCTCGCCGGCCTCGAGGTCCGGCTCGGCCCGGGTGTCGAGCTTCCTGGCGACGCCGTCCTCCCAGAGGAGCATCTCCTGGGTGAACTCGACCTCGCTGCTGAAGAGGGCGCCGACCAATTCGCCGCGGTGGATGCGCTTGATCGCCTCGCCGATGAGCGGCGCGATCGAGAGGGTCGTGATCTTCGGCACCCGCTTGGACGGTGGCAGCGGCACCGTGTCGGTGAGGACGATCTCCCGGAGACCGGACTCGGTCAGGCGCTCGACGGCCGGATCGGACAGGACGCCGTGGGTCGCGCAGGCGTAGATCTCGTGGACGCCCTCGCGCTCGAGGGCCCCGATTGTCTCGGTCAGGGTCCCCGCCGTGTCGATCTCGTCGTCGACGATGATGGCCCGGCGACCGCGGACGTCGCCGATGACGTTCAGCAGCTCGGCTCGGTCGAGATTGCCGACGCGCCGCTTCTCGATGATCGCGAGGGGGGCTTCGAGGAGCTCGGCGAACGTCCGGGCGCGTTTGGCAAACCCGAGGTCGGTCACGACGACGAGGTCCTCGAGCTGCTTGTGCTTGAAGTAGTTGGACAGGATGTGGACCGCGGTCAGCTCATCGACCGGGATGTTGAAGAAGCCCTGGATCTGGCCCTGGTGGAGGTCCATCGTCAGCATCCGGTCGGCGCCGGCAACGGTGATCATGTCGGCCACGAGGCGAGCCGTGATCGGGACTCGTGGCTGGTCCTTCTTGTCCGAGCGGCCGTAGGCGTAGTAGGGGACGACGGCGGTGATCCGGCCGGCGCTCGCCCGCTTGAAGGCGTCGATCATGATCAGCAGCTCCATGATCGAGTCGTTGACCGGGCGGCAGGTCGGCTGGACGATGAAGACGTCCTTCTCGCGGACGTTGTCGAGGATCTTGACGAAGATGTTCTCGTTGGCGAAGGCGAAGACGTCGACGCGCCCGACATCGGTGCCGAGGTAGCGGCTGATCTTCCGGGCGAGGTCCGGGTTCGAGTTGCCGTGGTAGATCTCGAACTGGTCCGCGTACACGGAGGGCTCCTCCTGTTCGCCGGGCCCGATCGCGTCGCTCAGGCGCCGCGATCCGGAGCGCGCCCGTCGCGGTCCCCCGCGCCGCCCGCTCCCGGGTCGTCATTGTCGCCGCTGTCACGACCTTCTGCCAACCCCGGCCGGAAGGCCGCGATCCCGACCACCCGGTCGCCCTCGTTGAGGCGCATCGCGATCACCCCACGGGCGGCGGGGGAGTAGCGATTGATCGTGCTCAGCTCGGTCCTGACGACCTGGCCGTGGGCGGAGATGAGGACGAGCTCCTCATCGAGCTCGGTGACCTGCTGGACGGCGGCGACGACGCCGGTCTTGCGGCCCTCGAGGGCGATCAGGCGGACGCCCTGGCCGCCGCGGTGCTTGAGCCGGAATTCGTCGATCGAGACCCGCTTGCCGTAGCCGGTCTCGGTGAGGACGAGGAGATCGGCGCCCGGCCGGACGACGCTCATCGAGACGACCCGGTCGCCCTCGCGCTTGAGGAGGCGGATGCCGATGACGCCCGCGGCGTCACGGCCCATCGCCCGGACCTCGCTCTCGGTGAAGCGAGCCAGCATCCCCTGGGCCGTGGCGATGATGATGTCGTCCTGGCCCGACGAGATGTCGACCCAGGCCAGCTCGTCCTGCTCGTCGAGGGTGATCGCCCGGATGCCGGTGGCGCGCACCCGCTCGAAGTGCTCGAGCGGAGTCTTCTTGATGATCCCCCTCGTCGTCGCCAGGACGAGGTAGCTGCCCGGCGCGAACGTCGGCAGCGTGATCGTGGCCATCGGAACCTCGCCCGACTCGACCTGGACGCCGGGCATGTTGATGATCGGCATCCCCTTGGCCTGGCGGGAGGCGTCCGGGATGGCGTGCACCTTCGCGGAGAAGACGCGGCCGCGGTTCGTGAAGAAGAGAGCCCAGTCGTGGGTGTTGGCGACGAGGAGGTGCTCCACCGCATCCTCCTCACGGGTGACGTGGCCGATGATCCCCTTGCCGCCGCGATGCTGGCGGCGGTACGTCGCCACCGGCTGGCGCTTGATGTAGCCGCGGCCGCTGATCGTGATGACGACGTCCTCGTCGGCGATCAGGTCGTCGTCGGTGAGCTCGCGCGAGGCATCTTCCTGGACGCGCGTCTTGCGCTCGCCGGCGTAGCGCCTCTTCAGCTCGAGCAGCTCGTCGCGGATGATCGAGAGGACCCTGGCCGGGTTGGCCAGGATGTCCTCGAGCTCGGCGATGAGCTGGATGACCTGGAGGTACTCGTCTTCGATCTTCTTGCGCTCGAGGGCCGCCAGGCGCGCGAGGCGCATGTCGAGGATGGCCTGGGCCTGCCGCTCCGAGAGCTCGAAGCGGACCTCCAGGTTCGTCCGGGCCGTGTCCGTGTCGGCCGACTCGCGGATCGTCTTGATGACCGCGTCGAGGTTGTCGAGGGCCTTCTTGAGGCCCTCGAGGATGTGGGCCCGGTCCCGGGCCTTGCCGAGGTCGAACTCCGTCCGCCGCCGGATGATCTCGCGGCGGTGGTCGACGTGATGCTGGAGGACCGATTTCAGGGGCAGCGTCTGGGGCTGGCCGCCGACGAGGGCCAGCATGTTCATGTTGAAGGCCAGCTGCATCGGCGTGTGCTTGAACAGGTTGTTGAGGACCTTGTGTGGGTTGGCGTCGCGCTTGAGCTCGATGAAGATCCGCATCCCGTCGCGGTCGGACTCGTCCCGAAGGTCGGCGATGCCGTCGATCTTCTTGTCCTTGACGAGATCGGCCATCTTCTCGAGCAGCGTCGCCTTGTTGACCTGGTAGGGCAGCTCCGTGACGACGATCGCCATCCGGTCGCCGCGGACCTCCTCGAAGGCGACCTGGGCGCGCATCACCACCCGGCCACGCCCGTGGGCGTACATCTGGCGGATCGCGTCGACGGTCTCCCATTCGCCGGTGATCGAGTTCCGCTGGCGCTCGAAGCGGAAGATCGTCCCGCCGGTCGGGAAGTCCGGGCCGGTCACGAACGCACACAGGTCGTCCGACGTGATCGCCGGGTCCTCGATGAGCGCGATCTCCGCGTCCACGACCTCGCCGAGGTGGTGCGGCGGGATGTTCGTGGCCATCCCGACGGCGATGCCGGAGCTGCCGTTGATGAGGAGGTTGGGCAGCTTCGCCGGCAGGACCGTCGGCTCCTTCTGGGTCCCGTCGTAGTTGTCCGTGTAGTCGACCGTCTCCTTGTCGATGTCGGCCAGCATCTCGGCCGCGATCGCGGTCAGGCGCGCTTCCGTGTAGCGCATCGCGGCCGCCGCGTCGCCGTCGACCGAGCCGAAGTTGCCCTGGCCGTCGACGAGCGGGTAGCGCATCGAGAAGTCCTGGGCGAGGCGGACGAGGGCGTCGTAGAGGGCGACGTCTCCGTGGGGGTGGTACTTGCCCATGACCTCGCCGACGATGGCGGCGCACTTGCGATAGGAGCTCGTGGCCGAGAGCCCCATCTCGCCCATCGTGTAGAGGATCCGGCGATGGACCGGCTTGAGGCCGTCCCGGACGTCGGGCAGCGCCCGGGCGACGATGACGCTCATCGCGTAGTCGAGATAGGACGTCCGCATCTCGTCCTCGATGCGGATGCTCCTGATGGCGCCGATGTCGTCGGTCACGTGCTGGAGGCTCCTTCGATCAGGTCAGTGGCGGTTCGGGCATCGGCCCGCCGAGATGGACGTCCGAGAAGCGAGCCGCTGTCGCGGCGGCGAGCGAGGTCGACGGCGCCTTCGGCCGGCGGCGCAGGCCGGCGAGCCGCGCCCGGAGGCGGTCGGCGTCGGCCGGCCCGAGCTTCGCCAGGGCGGCGCGGATCACCCAGGCGCGATTGCCGTCCGCGGTCCGGGCGGCGACGTCAGCCTCCGCCTCGAGGGCGGCGGTCGTCGGCGCGACGTCGACGGCGGCCATCGAGCGGTAGGCCCAGGCCAGGGCCTTCTGCACGTCGGGCTCGGCGTCGCCGATGAGGAGGCCGAGGAGCTCGAGCCCGTGGCTGGCGACCTCCGGGGAGCGGCCCGCGGTCCGGTTCACGAACGGGATCGTGGCGATCGTCGACCCGACGATGCGTCGTTCCCAGCGCGACGGTGAGTAGACCAGCTGCTCGAGCTCGGCCCAGCGGTAGGGCTCGGCCAGGATCCCCTTGCCCATCGGATGGGCGAGGCTGTCGACGGTGATCCAGTCGGCGGCGTCCCGTCCCGCCCGGCGGAGGAGCTGCCAGGTCCGCTCGGGCTCGCGCGGCAGCGTGCGCTCGAGGATCCAGAAGGCGAACCAGCGCGCCTCGAGCCGGGGCTCGCCGAGGAGTCGATCAGCGACGAACAGGAGCGTGGAGGGCGAGTCACGACGGGTGGCGGCGCGGAAGCCGCGGCCGAGGGCGCCGAGCAGCGGCGTCCGGACGCCGTGGGTCGACCCGATACCTGGCGCGACGAACTGCTGACCGGCGAGGTAGACCGGGTCGGCCAGCTCCGCGAGGGCGGCGCTGAGCCGACGGGCGAACTCGGCCGGGTCCTGGACGTGATCGGCGAGGCGCCGCCCCAGGGCCTGGGCGCGCTCCAGACGCTCGGCCACGAATGCGCGCGCCCGCTCCGTTGCCTGACTCGTCGTCTGCGCGCCACCCCTGGCCCTCGCGCTCCCGGCGGGGTCGTGAGCGGCGACGGCAGAGGCGGCGGCGGCGTGGGCGGGCGCGTCACCGGCGGCCGCGGCGACCGCGGCGACAGGGGCGACCGCCGACACGGTCGCCGTCACGGCTTCTCCGTCGCGCGCCCGCCGGAGCCGGCGGTCGCGGGACCGGTGTCCACCCGGTCGGGTGCATCGAGAGGCGGCGCACCAAGGCGGTTGGGCGTCGGGCCGAGCTCGTCTTCGACCGGACGGAGGCGGTAGCGGGACTGCAGCTCGGCCAGCCGGTCCGGCGGGGCGGCGAGGTACGTACCCTCGGCGGTCGCCATGAGGTCGCCGGTCTCGGCATCGACGATTCGGCCGGTCGTCCGGAATAGCCGCCGGGTCGCCTTGCTGACCTCGCCGAACGCGCGCAGCCCGCGGCCGACATGCACGGGTCGCCGGAAGTCCACGGTCATCCGCGCCGTCACGCCCCACGTTCCCCGCCCGATGACCGCCCAGGCCATGACCTCGTCGAGGATCGTGGCCAGGATCCCGCCGTGGGCCACGCCCTCCCAGCCCTGGAAGCGGGGATCGAGCGTCAGCTCCGTCCGACAGCCGGACGCATCGGTATGGAGGGCGAGCTGGAGTCCATGCTCATTCAGCTCGCCACAGGCGAAGCAGCGGTGGGGCTCGAAGCGGAACGCGCGGCCTTCGATCTCGGTCGTGGCGCGCGTCTCAGATGTCAAGGTTCTTGACCTTCCGCGCCTCGCTCTTGATGAAGTCCTTGCGCGGCGCGACCTTCTCGCCCATGAGCATCGTGAAGATGGAGTCGGCCTCGGCGGCATCCTCGATCTCGGCTCGCAGGAGGATCCGCGTCTCCGGGTTCATCGTCGTCTCCCAGAGCTGATCGGCATTCATCTCGCCGAGACCCTTGAACCGCTGTACCGAGAGGTTCTTGACGTTGAAGTCCTTGACGATCCGGTCGCGCTCCCGCTCGGAATGCGCGTAACGGGTGACCTTGCCGGTCGAGATCCGGTACAGCGGCGGCTGGGCGATGTAGAGGTAGCCGGATTCGATGACCTGCGGCATGTGCCGGAAGAAGAGGGTGAGGAGGAGGGTCCGAATGTGGGCGCCGTCGACGTCGGCGTCGGTCATGATGATGATCCGGTGGTAGCGGAGCTTCGCGATGTCGAAGCTGTCGCCGATCCCCTCGATGCCTGCGCCGAGGGCGATGATGAGCGGGCGGACGTTCTCGCTGGCGACGATCTTGTCCAGCCTGGCCTTCTCGACGTTGAGGACCTTGCCCCGCAGCGGCAGGATGGCCTGGAAGCGGCGGTCGCGGCCCTGCTTCGCGGAGCCGCCGGCCGAGTCGCCCTCGACGATGAACAGTTCGCTCCGGGCAGGATCGCGCTCCTGGCAGTCGGCGAGCTTGCCCGGCAGTGACAGCCCGTCCAGGGCGCCCTTGCGGATCACGAGGTCGCGCGCCTTGCGGGCCGCTTCCCGGGCCCGGGCGGCGGTCAGGCACTTCTCGATGATCCGCCGGCCGTCGCCGGGGTTCTCCTCGAGGTACTGCGTCAGGCTGTCGGTGACGGCGGTCTGGACCTGGCCCTTGACCTCGGCGTTCCCGAGCTTCGCCTTCGTCTGGCCCTCGAACTGGGGATCGGTCAGCTTCACGCTGATGACGGCCGTAAGGCCCTCGCGAACGTCATCGCCGGACAGGTTCCCGTCGGCGTCCTTGAGCACGCCGCTCTTGCGGGCCCAGTCGTTCAGGGAGCTCGTGAGGGCGGCCCGGAACCCGGTCACGTGAGTCCCGCCGTCGACGGTGTTGATGTTGTTGGCGAAGGCGAGGACGTTCTCGGTGTAGGTCTCGTTGTACTGGAGGGCGACCTCGACCGCCGTCGAGCCTTCCCTGCGCTCGACGTAGATCGGGCGGGCGTGGAGGACCTCCTTGTTCCGGTTCAGGTGGCGGACGAAGGACTGGAGCCCGCCCTCGAAGTAGAACGACCGCTCGCGATCGCTGCGCTCGTCGATCAGGGTGATCCAGACGCCCTTCGTGAGGTACGCCGACTCGCGGAGGCGCTGTGACACGGCGTCGAACGAGTACTCGATGGTCTCGAACATCTCGGGATCGGCATGGAAGACGGTGCGTGTTCCGCGGCGACTCCCCTGCGGGCCGATCTTGGCCACCGGCTTGAGCGGCTTGCCCCGCTTGTATTCCTGCGCCCAGACATGTCCGTCGCGCGCCGATTCGACGCGCAGGAAGTCGGATAGGGCGTTGACCACGCTGACACCGACGCCGTGGAGGCCGCCCGACACCTTGTAGCCGCCGCCACCGAACTTGCCGCCGGCGTGGAGGACCGTGTGAACGACCTCGAGCGCGTCCTTGCCGGTCACGTGCTTCCCCACGGGGACGCCGCGACCGTCGTCGACGACCTCGACGGTGTTGTCCGCCTTGATCGTGACCCGGATCGTTCTGGCATGACCGGCCATCGCCTCGTCGATCGAGTTGTCGACGACTTCCCAGACGAGGTGGTGGAGGCCGCGGGCGTCGGTCGACCCGATGTACATGCCGGGCCGGCGTCGCACGGCCTCGAGGCCTTCGAGGACCTGGATGCTGGCGGCCGTGTACTCGGACGAGCCCGCCTTGCGGCGGCCCGCGGCCCGCCCCGAGGGGGCGGGTTCGGTGGCCCGGGTGGGCTGGGTCACGCAGTTCCTCCGATCAGCCGTTCGTAGAGACGACCGAGCTCTTCGTCGCTATAGAACTCGATGACGATTCGTCCGCCCCGCCGCGATCTGGCCAGGCGGACCTTCGTGCCGAGCGCACGCCGCAGGTCCTCCTCGACGCGGTCGAGATCCGGATCGGCGACTCGTGGCCTCGGGGTGGCTGGAGCCGGACGCGGCTCGCGCAGGCGGCGGACGAGCTCCTCCGTCTGCCGGACCGAGAGCTCTCCGTCGACCACGGTCGCCAGGATCTTCTCCTGGAGCTCGGCCGGCAGCCCGCCGATGGCGCGACCGTGGCCCTCGGTCACCCGGCCGTCGGCCACCGCGGCCTGGACGGCGCGATGGAGCTCGAGCAGGCGAAGCGTGTTGGCGACGGTGGACCGGGCGCGGCCGACACGTTCGGCCAGCCGATCCTGGGTGAAGTCGAACTCGTCGATCAGCTGCTGGTAGGCATGGGCCGCCTCGAGTGGGCCGAGGTCCTCGCGCTGGAGGTTCTCCACGAGGGCGAGCTCGAGCTGCTCTCGATCCGCGACCTGACGGACGACAGCCGGGATTCGCTCCAGGCCTGCGAGTCGCGCGGCCCTGACTCGGCGCTCACCGGCGACGAGCTGGTAACCGTCGAGAGTCTCCGTCACGAGGATGGGTTGGATGACCCCGTGCTCGCGGATGCTCGCGGCGAGGGCGGCGATGGAATTGGCGTCGATCCGGGTTCTCGGCTGGCGCGGGTTCTCGCGGATCCGGTCGAGCGCGATCTCGATGGATCCAGGGGCCTGCGGGGATCGCTGCGGGATGAGCGCCGCCAGCCCACGACCGAGGCTCTGCGGGCGCTCCATGTGGGCCATCAGGCGACCATCGCTTCCGAGCCGGCGGGGACACTCGCCGGATCCGTTGCTCCTGCATCGACGATGTCCGTATCGACGCTGTCCGTGGCGGTCCTGTCAGCCTTGTCGGCATCGGGTCGTCCCGGATCCGTGAGAACGGCACCCACGCTCGACGACGGCGCCGTCATTGCCGCTCCGCCCGGGGCGGATTCCCGAATCGGGGAGCTCGCGGCAGTCGTTGTCGGCGTCGACCTCGGCAGTCGGGCCGGGTCCTCGGCCGGGGCGCTCGGGTCGACCGCTCCGGCCCCAGATCCCGATCTCCCCGCGAACCCGGCCGCGCGCGAGACGCCCCTGAGGGAGCTGCGGTACTCCGCAGCCAGGGCCTGGTAGGCCGCGGCGCCGGCCGAGGTCGGGGCGTAGAGATGGATCGGCTGCCCGTGGCTCGGGGCCTCCGACAATCGAACGCTCCGCGGAATGACCGTCTCGAAGACGTGGTCACGTAAGTGCGCACGGACCTCGGCCGCCACCTGGGCCGAGAGGTTGGTCCGGCCGTCGAACATCGTCAGGACGGCGCCCTCGATCGCCAGTGCGGGGTTCAGGTGGTCCCGGACGAGGTTGATCGTCGCAACGAGCTGTGCAAGACCCTCGAGCGCGTAGTACTCGCACTGGATCGGAATCAGCGTTCCGTCGGCCGCGGTGAGCGCGTTCACCGTCAGCAGACCGAGAGACGGCGGGCAGTCGACGAAGACGTGGTCATACCGGTCGGCGATGGGGGCGATCAGCCGCCCGAGGCGCCGTTCGCGTTGCTCGAGCGGCGCCAGCTCGACCTCTGCGCCGGCGAGCGCGATCGACGAAGGCACGACGTCCAGTCCCGGCACCGCGCTCGGGAGAATCAGTGTCTCCAGCGCCTGGTCATCCACGACGGCGTCGTACGCGGATCCTGTGGCAGATCGGTCGATGCCGAGGCCGCTCGTGGCGTTGCCCTGGGGATCCAGGTCGATGAGGAGGACGCGGTCGCCCGCGAGTGCGAGATAGCTGCAGAGATTGACGACCGTGGTGGTCTTGCCGACGCCGCCCTTTTGGTTTGCACAGGCGATCGTGCGGCCCACCTAGGTCCCCGCCCGAAGTTGATTCACAGGCTCCGATTCTACCATTGCGGCCCCTTCCGACGGTCCCGCCGGGCCTCGACCCCCCGTTGGGGCTACCCGCAGCTCAAGAGCCGCCCGGACGTCGTGTCCACAGCCTCGCAGGCCGTCCTTGGTCGGGGCTCACCTTCCAGCCATCGGCTGCTTATCTGCTCACGTGGAGCCGCGCTGCGTGTCCGGTCCACCGCGCGACGCGCGGCACCCCGGCGATCCTGGCGCCGATTCGTTTCACGTGAAACATTGGCTCTCCGCGGCCCCGGAGAAGGCGGACCCGATCACGACAGCCGGCGAATGCTGTCGAACGGTTGCGCGAGCGACCTGGCGATCATCGACCCGGCCCTGCCCGCCGGACGTGGCCGTTGCCCGGTCCGTGAACGCGTGGGATACTGCGTCCGGGCCCGTCCGCCGTCAGGGTGCGCCGATCCCGCCCCTCGACACCAGGTCGGCACCCGAGGATCACCGCCGCCCAGATGAGTCACCTGCTCGCCGCGGTCGGAGCGACGGCTGCCGCCCTCGTGGAGTCAAGCCTCGTGCCGTCTCTGAGCGTCGGAGGAGCTCATCCGCACCCGGTGCTGGTCTTCGGTGTCATCTGGACGATCGCTGTCGGCGTCGAGAGCGGTCTCACGTGGGCATTCGTCGGAGGAATCGCGCTCGACAGCCTCATGTCCAGGCCGCTCGGCATCTCGGCGTTCGCGCTCCTGGTCGCGCTCGGCGGAGCGAGTCTCATCGGGCGCTCGTTCGTGCGGATTCGTCCACTTGCGCCCATCATTGCCGTCCCGATCCTGAGCCTCGTGAACTCGATGATCTTGTTTGTGCTCCTCGCCGCCGTTCGCCCGTCCCTCTCGGCCGCTGATCCGGTGGCCGCGTTCATGCCCGGGGCCGCCTACGACGCGGTCCTGGGATTGCTGTTCGGCCCCCTGGTCGTCTCGATTCGGGACCGACGCACGGTCGAAGATCGAGTCGACTGGTGAGCGCGGACGCGCCGGGCTACGCCGGCGGCAGGGCGGACGACGGGCGTTCGCCGATCCGATTCGTCGCCTTCGGTCTCGTCGTGGTCATCGCCTCGTCCGTCCTGATGGTCCGACTCTTCGCCCTCCAGATCGCGAGCGCCGGGAAGTTCACCGCCCTGGCCGAAGAGAACCGGACGGCGACCGAGGCAATCCCATCGACACGCGGCGTCATCTACGATCGCAACGGCGAGCCGCTCGTGGCGAACGTGCCGGGCTACACGGTCAAGGTCCGGCCGGCGGATCTCCCTGATGACCGACGGGTGGAGGTCGTCACGCGCCTCGCGGCGCTTCTCGGGATGCCGGCAGCCGATATCAACGTGGCGATCGACTCGAACCCGGGGTCTCGGTTCGACCTCGTTCGGATCGCCTCCGACGTCGATCCGAACGTCGCCAATTTCATCTCGGAGTCGCGGCTCGACCTGCCGGGAGTCGAGGTCGTCGTCGAATTCGAGGCGGGAGTACACGACCGGCCCGCTGCTCTCCCAGCTCGTCGGATACACGGGACCGATCAACGCGCAGCAGCTCCAGGACATGAAGCCGGACGGCTATCTGCCGGACGACCTCCTCGGCAAGACCGGTGTCGAGGCCGAGTACGAAACGGCCCTGCGGGGGACATACGGGATCCAGAGCGTCCAGAAGGATGCATCCGGGCGCAAGCTCCAGGTCCTTCAGACGACAAAGGAGCCGGTTGCCGGCAATTCGCTGCAGCTGACGGTCGACGTGCAGGAGCAGCAATGGGCCCAGCAGGCCCTGGAATGGGGCATGGGGCTCGCAGGCTTAAAGCGGGGCGTGGTCATCGTCATGAATCCCCAGACCGGCGAGATCCTGGCGATGGTCACGCTGCCCACCTACGACGACAACGCGTTCGCCCACGGCATCAGCAATGCTGACTACCAGGCGCTCGTCGACGACCCCAACAAGCCGCTCACGAATCACGCGATCAGCGAGCACTTTCCACCGGGCTCCACGTACAAGCTCGTAACCGGCACCGGGGGCCTCGCCGACGGCAAGATCACCCCGACGACCAAGATCAAGACGGCCGGCTATCTGACGCTCGGCTCGACGAAGTTCTTCGACTGGAACCACCGGGGCTTCGGGGCCTGCAACATCATGTGCGGCTTCGGCCACTCGAGTGACACGTTCTTCTTCCAGGTCGCGGGCATGCTCGGGATCGACCGCCTGGCCTACTGGGCCAACCAGTACGGGTTCGGTCAGCGGACCGGGATCGACCTGCCCGGCGAGGTGCCCGGGATCGTGCCCTCGAACCAGTGGAAGCAGGAAGCCCTGGGGACCGAGATCTACCCCGGCGAGGTGTATCAGGCCGGGATCGGCCAGGGCTACGACGTCGTGACCCCGCTCCAGCTGATCAACGCCTACGCCGCTCTGGCCAATGGCGGGACCCTGTACCAGCCGCAGATCGTCCGCGACGTTGTCGACGCCGACGGAAACGTTGTCCAGGCGTTCGAGCCGAAGGTGCTGCACCAGTTGGACGTCGATCCGGGGGTCTTGACGACGATGCGGAAGGCGGCCCGCAACGTCGTCCTCCTCCGTCACACCTACAACCTGGTCGACCTGCCCATCGTCGTGGCCGGCAAGTCCGGGACCGCGGAATTCGGGACGAAGGATGCCCAGGGCCGGCTGCCCTTCCACTCCTGGTTCGTGGCGTTCGTCCCGAAGGACCCGGCCGTGACGGCGAAGGATCCGACCGGCCTCAAGGCCATCGCCCGGACCGACTCGGATCTCGTGGTTCTCGCCTTCGCCTACGACTCCCGGACCGTTGGTAACGCCGCCACCGAGATCGTGAAGTACTACCTGCAGCTCCACTACGGGATCGACAAGGACTACCGGAACTTCGATCTTCTCGAGCGCGGCAACTTCTACCAGTCGAACTGAGCAGGCGTATGGGCGTCATCAACGCACGTGAGGCACGGGTCACCGACTGGACCACCCGATCCGTCGGCGCCGTCTGGCGCGCCTTCGACCTCCAGCTCGCGACGTACGCGATCCTCTTGACGTGCTTCGGGCTGGCGATGGCCTACAGCAACACGGTCGCCGGCGGCGATGGCGCGCTCGAGACCGGCTCCGTCTTCCTCCGCGGCCTGTTGTGGACGGGCATCGCCCTCGTCGTCTTCACGATCGCCGCGGCGTTCGACTATCACTGGTTGAAGACGTTCTCCTGGCTCCTCTACGCGATCCAGATCGGGCTCCTGGTCCTGACCCTCGCGATCGGCACCGGCGTCGGCGGCGCCTCGCGATGGATCGGGGTCTTCGGGCTGCAGTTCCAGTTCAGCGAGCTCGCCAAGATCCTCATGATCGTCATCCTGGCCAATTACCTCGGAGTCCGACGGGGACGCCTGGATTCGATCTGGTCGATCCTGGGTGCGTGCGCCCTCGCCGCGCCGCCATTGCTCCTGGTGCTTGCCCAACCGGATCTCGGGACGTCCCTCGTGATCGGGGCAATCCTCGTCGGCATGCTGTTCATGGCCGGGGCCAGCCTGCGCTGGCTCGGCGCCATGGCCCTGGCCGCCGGGGCCGCGCTGCCGCTGGTCTGGACGTACGTCCTCCTCGACTACCAGAAGGAGCGGCTCACGTCGTTCCTCGACCCGCTGGCCGACCTCCAGGGCGCGGGGTATCAGCTCTTCCAGTCCCAGATCGCGGTCGGGTCGGGCGGCTGGCTCGGCAAGGGCCTCACGAACAGCACGCAGAACCAGCTGGACTTCCTGCCGGTCCAGACCACCGACTTCGTTTTCGCCATCCTGGCCGAGGAGTTGGGGTTCATCGGCGCCCTCGTCGTGATCGGCCTCTTCGGCGCCCTGCTCTGGCGCGTTCTCGTCACCGGCTGGCGGTCGAAGGACCCGTTCGGGACGATGTTCGCGGCGGGCCTGGCCTCGATGCTCCTCTTCCAGCTCTTCGTCAATGTCGGCATGGTGACCGGGATCATGCCCATCACCGGCATTCCGCTGCCGTTCATCACCCACGGCGGTGCTTCTCTGATCAGCATCGCGGCGGGGCTGGGCATCCTCGAGAGCATCAACATCCGCCAGGGCCGAGCCGAATGGTGAGGCGGCTTACGGGCGATGCCCAGCGGGTTGGCGATACTCCCGAGACGGTGGCAGTCTCGCCGGGGGTCTGACGGGCAGGCAAACGGACGGTTCGGGCCGGCGCGTCACCCGATGTCGTCTGCGCGGGCTTCGAGCGGCGAGCCGACGGCAGGCTCACGTTCCGGGCTGGGCCGGGCGAGGCGATCGTGGTCCGCCTCAACGAGGGCATCAGACATGGGATCCGTCCCGGCCGCGTCCGACGGACCGAGCGTCGGCGCCTCCGCGCCGGGAAAGGCCGCGGCCATGGCGACCGCCGGCTCGGCGGCCACCGGCCGGCTCAGCCTCGCGAAGAGGTAGCGGTAGACGTCGCGCGCGGCCGCGGTGACGGGCAGGGCGAGGATCGCGCCAAGGAGTCCGGCCACGGCACCGCCGATGACCAACGCCAGCATGACGGCGCTCGGGTGGAGGTTCGTGGCGCCGCCCTGGATCTTCGGGACGAGCACGTTGTTCTCGACCTGCTGGACGCCGAGGTAGAGGAGGAACGCCGCGCCGGCGGCTTCGAGGCCGGCGGTCCCGGCCAGGAGGATTGCCGGGATGGCCGCGATGATCGGTCCGATGATCGGGAGCAGCTCGAGCACGCCGGCGATGACCGAGAGGAGGACGGCGAAGCGCCCGAAGATCGGGTCGACCAGCGTCCCGAGGAGAACGAGGCCGCCGAACGTCGCCACGCCGACGGTGATCCCCAACAGGAGCTGTGCCCGGACCCACGACCCGAAGACCTTGCTCGCGATCGTGCGCACGGCCTCGACGTCGGTCCGCCACTCCGGCGGGATCGAGGCGTCGAAGGAACGGATCAGGGACGGCCGGTCCTTCAGAAGATAGAACGCCCAGACCGGGACGAGCAGGAAGGCGAACAGCGCCACCAGGAACCCCGTCGTCGCCTGGAGGACCGGAAGCAGGACGGCCGGGTCGAAGCCAACGTCGCCGTCCCGCAGCCGCTGCAGCCACTCGTCAACCGCGGATCGGATCGCGGGCGGGAGCTCGAGGCCACGATAGATCGTGCCGAGCTGCTCCAACTGGACGCGCAGGCGGTCCACCAGGCCGGGCAGGTCCGAGGCGAACAGGCGGATCTGCTCCACGAGCGGCCGGAGCATGAGATTCAGGCCCTCGACGATGAGCATGATCGTCACCGCGTAGACGACCAGGATCGCGATGCTCCTCGGCAGTCGCAGGCGGGCCAGCCACTCCACGGCGGGACTGAGCAGGTAGACGAGGAGGAGCCCCACGATGAACGGCCCGAGCGCCTCGCGACCGGCGTAAAGAACGACCGCGAGGACCACGGCCGCCGCGAGGAGCAGGGCCACGCGAGGGGAGATCGGAGGGAGTCGACGGGCGACGTCGGCCATCGTTCCGGCAGACTAGCAGAGCCATGGAGCGCCCCAATCGATCCACCGAGAGCGGCCTGGCCGATCCGCGGCAGCGCTGGAGGCTGATCGTCCGGCGCCGGTCCGACGCCCCGCCGCTCGCCCAGCGGGAGCAGCTGGCCGCCTGGGAGGCGGCGCTCGCATCAACCGGCCTGCCGGTCGCGCTGACCGGCGGCGGGTCGCCGCGCCCGCGCTTCGTGCCAGCCGCGCCGCTCCCGGTCAAGATGGCGGCCGAGCGGGAGCTCTTCGACCTCTTCCTCACCGAACGACGGCCCGTCGGCGACGTACGCGAGCGCCTCACGGCCGCCCTGCCGGCCGGCCACGAGCTCGTCGACCTCCACGATGTGTGGCTGGGCAGTCCGCCATTGCCGGGCCAGCTGGCCGCGGCCGACTACGAGGTCGTGCTTGCCTCCGACGACGGCAACCCGATCGAGCCGGCGGCGATCGAGGATGCGGCGCGCCGACTCCTGTCCTCAGCGTCGCTCCCTCGAACACGCGAACGGTCCGGGCGATCGATCGACTACGACCTGCGCCCGCTGGTGGCCGACGTCAGCGTCGGCCGCGTCGAACCGTTGACCGCGCTCATCCGGGCGCGGTTCGATCCCGAGCGGGGCGTCGGCCGGCCCGAGGAGATCGTCGCCGCCCTGGCGAAGCTCGCCAGCCGATCGATCGTGCCGGTCACCATCGTTCGCGAGCGGATGATCCTCACGACCGACTGACGAGATCGCGGGCTCGCCCTGCAGTTCAGCCGGCGCCGAGCGCCTCAAGGAGCCGCGGCAGGAAGAGATCCCAGCCCTCGGCGTGCGTTGCGATCTCGCCTGCCGGCTGGCCGAGGTGTCGGAGTCGGAGCTTCGTTCCGGTCTCGACGGCCTCCAGGTCGATCTCGACGCGGCTCGCACCGGGGCCGACCGCGGCTCCGGCCGCTTCCCAGCCCCAGCTGAAGACGATGCGCGTCGGTGCCTCGACCTCGAGGTATTTGCCTCGGGCGATGTCGTGATCGTTGTAGACGATCCGAATGTCCCCGCCGGGCGTTGGTTCGAGCGTTGCCGCCCGGCCCATCCACGCCGTCATGCGGTCCGGATCCGTGAAGTAGCGGAAGACGACGTCGGGCGTGGCGGCGATGGTCAGGAAGCGCTCGAGGACGTCGGGGTCCCCAATCGTCGAGGTGGTCGCCATTTCTTCGAACGCGAGCAGGAGCCCTGGCTCGTTGCCATCCACAACGACGCCGTCATCCCGCCGCCAACGGCGGCTCGTCGCATCCGGGTGAGCGAGGACCCAGGCTTCAGCGCGTTCCAGCGATAGGCGCAGTGCGCGGTTCCTCAGAACCGCCTTCCGGCGCGCGTAGGCTGGACTCGGCTCGCCTTCGATGTCCCGACCCTCCCCCATGCAACTCTGCGAGTGACGCCGTAATCGCAGAGTCGAAACCGCTCGCCTTGACGAACGCGTGGAAGTCGTCCGCGCTCATCTGGTCCAGGTGCTCGGGACGCGGCCACCTCAATGCTGCCAAGAGGCTCCGTACAGGGCGCACCCTAAGCCCGAGCGCAAGGATTCGGGACATAGATATTCCCCTCGATCCGTACGGCTGACGCCCCCCGGCGCGCCAAGGCCCTCCCCCAGTGCCAAGGGGGTCGGCCCCGCCTAACCATAGACAGACAGTCAAGTTTGTGCCACATAAGTGGCACAAACTCGCCCTCCTCAAACTGAGACACTACCCTCGGCGACCCTCGATTGACGCTCGCTCGGAACGGGTCGTACACTTCGCGTTCGCGCCCTGATCACGTCGAGGCGCCACCCCCTGTCAGATCAGGCCGCGGTCGTCCAGCCGCGCGGCCGCCAGCCACGCCCCGCAGAGGATCCATGTACGCAGTCATCGAGACCGGCGGAAAGCAATATCGAGTCGAGGTCGGCATGGAGCTCGAGGTCGAGCTCCTGGAGGCTGGCCCGGGTGACGCGGTCACCCTCGATCGCGTCCTGCTGGTCGCCGACGGCGAAACGGCGGCCATCGGCCGCCCGCTCGTCGATAACGCGTCGGTCTCGGCCGAGGTCCTGCGTCGGGAGCGCGCCGACAAGGTCATCAGCTTCAAGTACCGGCCCAAGGCCCGCAGGCGTGTCAAGAAGGGCCACCGCCAGGAGAAGACGGTGCTCCGGATCAGCGACATCGTCCTCGACGGCCGGAGTGCCGCCGCCGATGCGGCGAAGGCCGCCGACGCGCGGCTGACCGAGCGGCAGCGCCTCGAGGAGGCGGCCCGCCGGCAGGCCGAGGCAGACGCCGCGCTCGCAGCGAAGCTCAAGCCTGCCACCCCGACGGCCGGGAAGGGTGCGAAGGCCGAAGCCGGGGCCGAGGCCGTACGGCAGGCAACGACGGACGCGCCGGCGACAGCCGGCAGGCGAGCCAAGCCGGCGAAGCCCGAATCACCGACCGAGGCAACCCCCGCGAGGGCCAAGGCGCCGGCGAAGTCGGCAAAGCTTTCGTCGAAGGCGGCAGCCGGCGGGACGCCGACGAAGTCACCCACCAAGCAGAGCGCGAAGGGCGCGGCCGCCAAGCCGTCATCCGCCGCGGCCAGGATCTCCGAGGCGAAGACCACGGAGCCGGCAACCCCGAGGACGCCGAAGGGCTCCGCGGAAGCGGCGAAGGCATCCACGACCGAAGCGCCGACCGACAAGCCCCGGCGCGCCCGCGCACCGAAGAAGGACGAGTAGGCGAAATGGCTCACAAGAAGGCCGGCGGCACCTCGAAGAACGGCCGCGACAGCGTCGGCCAACGGCTCGGGATCAAGGCCGGCGACGGCCAGCTCGTGCCTGCCGGCGCGATCATCGTTCGCCAGCGCGGGATGACCTTCCTGGCCGGGAAGGGGACCGGGCTCGGCGACGATTACACGGTCTTCGCGACCGTGCCGGGCAAGGTTCGGTTCGAATTCGCCACGAAGAGCAAGAAGCGCGTCCGGGTCATCCCGGTCGAGGCCGCCGCGGCGGCCGAGGCCTGATCGCCGGACGCGGGAGCGGCGACCACCGGCGGGGCAGTGTGACCCCGCACGGACGGCGCCCAGGAGAGCACCCGTGAAATCGGATATCCACCCCAAGTATCAGCTGGCCAAGGTTCACTGCGGGTCCTGCGGGACCGAGTGGACGGTTGGTTCCACGCAGGCCGAGCTTCGCGTCGACGTCTGCGGCAACTGCCACCCGTTCTTCACGGGCAAGCAGACCATCATCGATACCGCTGGCCAGGTCGAGCGATTCCAGAAGCGTCTGGAGCGCCAGGTCCGAGCCGGCTGACGAGTCGGAGCCCGGCCCCCGCGTCAGCCTCTGCACCGGCAGCTCCTCCGGGCGAGAGACCTCGCCCACCTCGAACGGCGGGCCCGACGGCCGGCCGTCGTGATTCCGAGGGCCGCGCCGGTAGACTTCGCGGCATGGCACGTTTCAACTACGGCGGACAGGCGCTCATCGAGGGCGTCCTCATGCGCGGCCGGAACGCGATCGCCGTCGCCTTTCGGCACCCCGATGGCCGGATTGTCTGGGCGGCGGAGCCGCTGACCTCGGGCCCGCACGGCTGGCGGTTCGCGACCGCGCCCTTGGTCCGCGGTCTCGTCGTCCTGTACGAGACGCTCGTGGTCGGGACGCGCTGGCTCATCCGGAGCGCCAACGTCCAGGCGGAGCAGGACGGCGAGGAGATCGGACGGGGCACGATCGCGATCATGCTCGGCATCGTCGCGCTCGTCGGGATCGGCGTCTTCTTCGTGGCGCCACTCCTGCTCGCCCTTGTCCTGACCGACAACAGCGGTTCCTGGGTCTCCCACCTCATCGAGGGCCTGACCAAGGTCGCCCTCTTCCTGGCCTACCTCCTGGTGATCTCACGAGCGCCGGACATCCAGCGCGTCTTCCAGTACCACGGCGCAGAGCACATGACGATCCACGCGCTCGAGTCCGGCGATCCGCTGACGACCGAGAACGTCCGTCGCTACCCGACGGCCCATCCGCGTTGCGGGACCGAGTTCCTGGTCGTCCTCGTCGCCCTCTCGATCATCGCCTTCGCCCTGATCGGCAAGCAGGCGCCGCTCGTCGGCGTCCTGAGTCGGATCGTTCTCATCCCGGTCCTCGCCGCTGTCGGCTACGAGGTCCTCCGCTGGGGGGCGCGGCACCGGGCAAACCCGATCGTGAAGGCCATCATGTGGCCCGGGATCCTCGTCCAGCTGATCACGACGAAGCGGCCGTCCGACGACCAGATCGAGGTCGCCATCGTATCGATGGAGCAGGCTCTCGAGGCGGATGGCGAGGCCATCCCGGCGGGATCGGAGCTGCCGCAGCGGGACCTGCTCGACCCGATCGAATTGGCCACCGCGACCGCATGACCGGCGCATGACCGGCCTGGAGGCCAAGCTCGCCGAGGTCGCCCGCCAGTACGACGACGTGCAGGCCCAGCTTGCCCTCCCGGAGACGAGCAGAGACCCGGATGCCATCCGGCGCCTCGGCAAGGAGCTCGCCCGGCTCGAGCCGGTCGTCTCGGCGTACCGGCGGCTCGAAGAGACACGGGCGGAGCTGGCCGGGGCCCGCGAGCTCCGCGACGGCGAGTCCGAGGAGGAGCTCCGGGCGATGGCCCGCGAGGAGATCGAGCGCCTGGAGTCGGACGAGGCCGGGCTCGTCGAGGAGCTCAAGGTTCTCCTCCTGCCGCGCGACCCGGCCGACGACGGCGACGTGATCCTCGAGATCCGGGCCGGGGCCGGTGGCGAGGAAGCGGCCCTCTTCGCGGCCGAGCTGCTCCGGATGTATCTCCACTATGCCGAGCGGCATCGCTGGCGGGCGGAGCTGATGAGCCTCAACGAGACGGGGATCGGGGGTGTCAAGGAGGCGATCGTCTCGATCTCCGGCGACGGTGCCTACTCGCGCCTCAAGTTCGAGGGCGGTACCCACCGCGTCCAGCGCGTGCCGGCCACCGAGTCCTCGGGGCGGCTCCACACCTCGACGGCGACGGTCGTGGTCCTGCCCGCGGTCGAGGAGACCGAGATCGAGATCGACGAGGAGAAGGATCTCCGGATCGACGTCAAGCGATCGTCGGGCCCCGGCGGACAGTCCGTGAACACGACCGACTCGGCGGTTCGGATCACCCATCTCCCGACCGGCCTGGTCGTCGAGATCCAGGACGAGAAGAGCCAGCACAAGAACAAGGCCAAGGCCCTGGCGGTGCTCCGGGCCCGGCTCCAGGATGCCGAGCGGCGTCGTCAGCGGGAGGCGGACTCGGCGGCCCGCCGCTCGATGATCGGGTCGGGCGACCGGGCCGACAAGGTCCGGACCTACAACTTCCCGCAGGATCGGGTCACCGACCATCGGGTCAACCTCGACCTGTCCAGCCTGCCGCGGGTCATGGACGGCGACCTGGACCGGCTCATCGACACGCTGATCACGACCGACCAGGCCGAGCAGCTCTCGGCCCTCGTCGAGCCCGGCCCCGAAGGCGGCTGATGGACCGCTCGATGACCACCGTCGAAGGGCTCCTCCGCGACGCCGTCGAGCGCCTCCGCTCGGCCGGCTCGGAGACACCGCGCCTGGATGCCGAGGTCCTCCTGGCCAGCGTCCTCGGCATCGACCGGACGGGCCTCATTGCCCACCCGGAAGCGCCGGTCGGCGACGGCGCGGCGGCACGCTTCGGCGCGGCGATCGACCGCCGCGAGGTGGGCGAGCCGGTCGCCTACGTTCGAGAGGTGAAGGAGTTCATGGGCCTCGCCTTCGCCGCCGATCCGAGGGCCCTGATCCCGCGGCCCGAGACGGAGCGGATCGTGGAGTTGGCCGAGCTGGAGGTCGCACGACGGCTGACCGCGGCTCCGCGGCCGGCCGGTGCGCCGCCCATCCGGGTCGTCGACGTCGGCACCGGGAGCGGCCCGATCGCGGTCGCCCTCGCGGTCCGCCTGCGGGCGCGGGGCATGCTCGGGGAGGTCCAGATTGTCGCCACCGACGACGACGCCGATGCTCTCGGCCTCGCTCGCGAGAACGCGGTCGGGCACGCGGTCGGCGATCGGATCGCCTTCCGTGAGGCGGACCTGGTGCCGCTGGACGAGGCACCTTTCGATCTCGTCCTCGCGAACCTGCCCTATGTCAGGACGGCCGTCATCGGCGACCTGCCGGTTGCCGCGTCGTTCGAACCCCGGCACGCCCTCGACGGCGGAGCCGACGGGCTCGACGTGATCCGGCGCCTGCTCGCGACCCTGTCCGAGGCCCTCGCCGCGAGCGGGGTCGCCATGATCGAGATCGGAGCGGACCAGGAGGCCGCGATTCGCGCTGCCGTGGGCGGCCTCCCGGGCGCGTGGCGGTGCGAGGTCGAACTGGATCTCGCCGGCCTGCCGAGGGTCGCCCGGGTGGAGCGTTAGCGTGGCCGACCCATTCGAGCCTCGATCCGTCGAGCCGGTCTTCCCGATCCGGATGATCGCCCTCGACATCGACGGGACGCTCGTCGGTGACGACCTGGCCCTGGGAGAGCGGACGCGGGCGGCGATCACCAGGGCCGTCCATCGCGGGCTCCGGGTCTCGCTCGTCACGGGCCGGATGACGTCCTCGGCCGTCAGGTTCGCGGTTGCGCTCGAGCTGCGCGACCCGATCGTGGGCTACCAGGGTGCGCTCGCCCGGGAGATGCCCGTCCGTGCCGGCCGCGTTGGGCGGCTGCTCCGCCACCACCCCCTGCCGGTCGCCGTGGCGCGAGACGCGGTGGGCTGGACCCGGTCGGTCGGCCTGGATCCGCACGCGAATCACCTCGAGGCCCTCATCATCCCCGCCGACGACCCGAGGGTCGATGACTACTCGGCCTTCCTCGGGACGCGGGCGATCCGGGTCCGGGATCTCGCGGACTGGATCCGTCATCCGATCACGAAGATCGTTGCCGTGGGAGCGGCGGGCCGGCCAAAGACATTGCTGGTGGCCGCTCAGGAGCGGTTCCGCGATCGGGCGCATGTCACCGTCGCCCACCCCCGATTCCTCGAGTTCGTCGCCCCCGGCGTGTCCAAGGGACAGGCGGTCCGCTGGCTGGCGCGACGCCAGGGGATCGAGCTGGGGCAGGTGCTCACGATCGGGGACCAGCTCAACGACGTCGAGATGCTGGCTGCGGTCGGCCACGGGACGGCGATGCCCCACGCGCCCAGGGAGGTGATCGCTGCCGCCCGCTACGTGGCCCCGCCGCTCGAGGAGGAGGGAGCCGGCGACATCATTGCTCGGCTGGCCCTGGCCGGCCCCTCCGAGGCCCGCGCGGCCGCCGCGGAACTGGCGGACCTTGCCGCCACCCTCCGCGCCGATCCGGTGCCCAGGACGCCGTGACCGCTCCTCGGGTCGTCGCCGACGATGCCGCGGGACGGGCCGAGGCGATCGAGGTCCTGGGAGCCGGCGGGATCGTCGCGCTGCCCACGGACACGGTCTACGGAATCGCGGTGGCGCTCTCGACGCCGGGCGGGATCGAGCGCCTGTTCCACGTGAAACAACGACCACCCGACAAGGCGATGGCACTGTTGGTGGCCGATGTCAGGCAGGCGGCGACCCTCGCCGTGATCTCCCCCATGGCGGCCGCCCTCGCGGACGCTTTCTGGCCGGGGCCGCTGACGCTCGTTCTGACGAAGCTGCCGGCTGCGGTCC
Source organism: uncultured Chloroflexia bacterium (assembly GCA_963719145.1). Classification (GTDB taxonomy): domain Bacteria; phylum Chloroflexota; class Limnocylindria; order Limnocylindrales; family CSP1-4; genus UBA5189. Next base: position 187,844 of record CAVRAX010000001.1, on the reverse strand, counting down.
TGCCCGACTCCATCGGTGCGGGGCCGACCGTCGGGCTGCGGCTACCGGACCACCCTTCGCCTCGGGCGCTGGCAGCGGCGCTCGGGCCGCTGCCGACGACATCGGCCAATCGCTCCGGGCAGCCGGACCTGCTCGACGCGGGGTCCGTGGTCCACGAGCTGGGTACCGGCGTTGAACTCGTCCTCGACGGCGGGCGGACCCCCGGCAGTCGCCCGTCGACCGTGGTCGACCTCACCGTCGATCCGCCGGCGCTCCTCCGGATCGGCGCCATCGACGAAGCACGGATCCGATCCGTCCTGGCCTCCGCGCGCGACACGGGCTCGTCCGGGCAGCCGGCGCTCTCCGGTCCGAATTGAGCCGAGCCGGCTCGTCTTGCCGGACATCGAGTGTGGGACGATACCGATCGCCGCGAGCCGCGGCCCGTCGCGCCGTGGCTCGACGTGCGCCGCGGCCACAACGCGCCGCGGCCACCAGCGCGCCGTGGCTACCGCGCCGCGACCAGTGAGGAGAGGCCTGTCCACATGACCGTCGCGACCGATCACCGGCTCGGCTGGGCCAGCCTCGCCGACGTGGACCCCGAGCTCTGGAGCGCGATGCTCCAGGAACGCCGCCGGCAGCGCGAGAAGATCGAGCTCATCGCCAGCGAGAACTATGCGTTCGCTGCGGTCATGGAGGCGCAGGGCTCCTGGCTGACGAACAAGTACGCCGAGGGCCTGCCGGGTCATCGCTACTACGGTGGCTGCGAGTACGTCGACATCGCCGAGACCCTCGCCCAGGAGCGGGCGCTCGCCCTCTTCCCGGGCGCCGAGCACGTCAACGTCCAGCCGCACTCCGGCGCCCAGGCGAACATGGCGGCGTATTTCGCCGTGCTTCGACCCGGCGACCGGATCCTGGGCATGAGCCTTGCTCACGGTGGCCACCTGACACATGGGTCGCCGGTCAACTTCTCGGGCCGGCTCTACGAGGTCCATGCCTACGGCGTGGACCAGGCAACCGGCCGGATCGACTACGAAGCCCTCGAGGCCCAGGCGGCCGAGGTTCGTCCGAAGGTCCTCGTGGCCGGGGCGTCCGCCTACCCTCGCCTGTTCGACTTCGAGCGGCTGGCCGCGATCGCCCACGGTGTCGGCGCGCTCCTCTTCGTCGACATGGCCCACATCGCCGGCCTCGTCGCGGCCGGCGTCCATCCGAGCCCCTTTCCGCACGCCGACATCGTCACGACGACCACGCACAAGACGCTCCGCGGCGCGCGCGGTGGTCTGATCTTCAGTCGGATCGACCTCCCCGACTCGGTGGATCGAGCCGACTTTCCGATGGTCAAGTCGACCCTCGCCGCCCAGGTCGACAAGTCGGTCTTCCCGGGAGTCCAGGGTGGCCCCCTGATGCACGTCATCGCGGCCAAGGCCGTCGGCCTCCTCCTCGCCGCCGGCGACGACTTCCGGCGGGACCAGGTCCGGACCGTCGAGAACGCCGCGGTCCTGGCGGCCGAGCTCGCGGCGCGCGGTGCCGCGGTCGTCTCCGGGGGCACGGACAACCACCTCATGCTGGTCGACGTGACGCCCCTCGGCGTGACCGGGAGGGAGGCAGAGCACGTCCTCGACGAGATCGGGATCACGGTGAACAAGAACGCGATTCCGTTCGATCCACTCCCACCGAATACCTCGTCGGGGATCCGGATCGGGACGCCGGCCGCGACCACGCGCGGCTTCGGCCGCGACGAGATGCAGACGACCGCCGGCCTCATCACCGAGGCGATCGCGCACCGTGATGATCCGTCGCTCCTCGCCGCCCTGGCCGCCGACGTCACCGCGATGACCCGCCGGTTCCCGGTGCCCGGCCTGCCCGACGAGGTCGCATGACGTTCTTCGCGGGCGCCGGCGGCGTCCTGCCCCTGCTCGTCGGGGGCCTCATCGGAGCGGCGGCGATCTCGCTCCTCCTGACGCCCTTCGTCAGGGCGCTGGTCCGCCGCCGCGGGATCGTCGATGCGCCGAACCACCGACGAGTGAACACGGCGCCCGTGCCCCGCGGCGGCGGCGTGGCCGCTGCCGCCGCGTTTCTGGCGGTCGCCGGCGGCCTCGTCATCTTCCACGATCAGATCGACTCGATGCCCTCGCCTGAATCGATCAGCTCGGGCGAGCTGCTCGCGATCTTCCTCGGTGGGGCGCTCGCGGCGGTGATCGGCGCCGTGGACGACCTGCTCGACCTGCGGGCCCGCTGGCAGCTCCTCGGCCAGGTCGGCCTGGCCGGCCTGGCCGTCGTCCTCGGGGTCGGTGTCAAGGCCATCAGCAACCCGTTCGGACCCAACACGATCCCTTTCGACGCGCCGTTCGCGGTCGCCTTCACCGTCGTCTGGGTCGTCGGGATGATCAACAGCATCAACTTCATCGACGGCCTCGACGGGCTGTCGACCGGGATCTCGTTCATCGCCGCCCTGACGCTCGGCGTGCTGAGCCTGACGACGGCGCAGGTTCCCCAGCCGTTCGTCGCCGTGCTGTGCTTCGTCCTGGCCGGGGCCCTCCTCGGGTTCCTGCGCTACAACTTCCAGCCGGCCTCGATCTTCCAGGGCACGGCCGGGGTCATGTTCATGGGCTACACGCTGGCGATCCTCTCGATCGTCGGGGCGGCCAAGGTCGTCGTCGCCCTGCTCGTCCTGGGCGTCCCGATCATCGACACGTTCTGGGTCATCGTCCGGCGGCTGGCGGCCGGCCGCTCGCCGTTCACGCCCGATCGGGGCCACATCCACCATCGGCTCCTGGACCTGGGCCTGGGCCACCGGGAGACCGTGTTGCTGATCTACGCGATCTGCGCCAGCCTTGGCCTGATGTCGCTGCTTGTCTCGACCGCGACCCAGGTCTACGCATTCCTTGGCGCCCTCGTCGGGTTCGGCGTCGTCCTGTTCCTGCTGACCCGCGGGCCGCGCGAGGCGCTCGAGCCGGACACCTATGAGCCAGACCCGGGCGACGGGGAATCCGGCTCCGGCATCGTCACGCCGTCGTCCGCGGACGCGACGCAGGCGTCCGCCGACATGAAGGCCGGGCCGCGCTGATGCGATGGCGTCGGCGGGCTCGCCAGGCATCGCCGGTCGACCCACCGATCATGTCGGCCGACATCGCGCGGCGGATCGGGATGGAGGGTGCAGCGAGCTCGCGCGCGAGACGCACGCTGCCGGTGCCGAGGCGTGAAGCGGCGACCCACTCCCGACGCGTCACGATGGGGCCGGCGGCGCGCTACCTCCTCTGGCGCGACGCCTCGCTGGTCCTGCTCGTGGGCGTGACCGTGATCCTTCTGGCCCAGCTGCCCATCCCGGGGCTGGGAGGAGGGACGGGCCAGCCGAGCCACGGCCCGGGTCAGTCTGACCAGGTCGTGCTCGACGCCACTGGGCGGCCGGCCGGCTCCGGCCTGCCATCGATCGGGCCCGTCGTCGCGCCGAGCCTGATCCGCGGTATCGAGCAGACCCCGACCCCGGTCCCGACGGGCTGGCCTCACGCCTCGACCGAAGCCGAAGCCAAACCCGCAGACGACGGCGCCTCCGACCGACACCCCGGCGCCTCCGACCGACACCCCGGCGCCTCCGACCGACACCCCGGCGCCTCCGACCGGGTCGCCGACCACCGACCCTTCTACCTCACCCACTGACTCGTCGAGCCCGAGCCCCGGCGGCTCACCCAGCGGTGCGCCGACGGGCACGCCCGGCCCGACGCCAACGCAAACGGCAGGCGCATCGCCGTGACACGCGCGTGGGCTGTGCGCACAGTCGGTCGGGCACAGGCAGCGCGGCAGGAACCGCGGTCCTGTCGCGGGTCGCTGTTGTGTTCGCATTCGGCCGGATCGCGAGTGCGAGCGGCAAGCGTCCTGAAGCCGTCCGGCGCGTTCCACGCGGCGATCCGCGGAGGGCCTCTGGTATACTCCGCGGGCTTTGCCAGGTGGCGAATGATCGAGCCCGGGCGGCTGGGCGCCTACCTTGCCCTGTTCTCCGAGATCGGTGCCGTGATGCTCATCACGACCCTGTTCGGCGCCCTCGCCGGCAACTGGGTCGACGAGCAGCTCGGGATCTCGCCGGTCGTGCTCCTGATCGGGGCGCTGGGCGGGTTCGGGAGCGGCTGGATCGTCGCCTACCGGCTGATCAACCGGTTCCTGGCAGGATTCGATAGCTGAAATCGAGGCGCGGGCAGCCCGCGCCCGTCTCGTGGGAGAAGCGTGACGAGCCAGACCTCGCCCGCCGTCGACGGCGACAATCCGGCCGCCGGCCAGGGCCCGGCCCCGGCCCAACCCCGCCGCAGCCGCCGATCCCTGTGGCTGGCCGCGCTCGCCGTCGTCGTCGTCGACGCGATCGCCCTGATCGTCGCGGCACCGAGCGGCTTCCCCGACCCGAAGTCGACGATCCTCCAGAACCTGGAGCCGGTCCCGCCCCACGTGGTCTGGGACCTGGCCCCGGGCGCGCCGGCGGCCACGAGCCCGCTCGTCGTCGAGTTCCACCCGAGCATCACCTCGAGCATCATCGCCTCGTGGATGGTCATCCTCGCGATCCTCGTCGTCGTCTACCTGATGACTCGCCGGCTTCGGGAGGTTCCCGGGCCGGGCCAGAACGCGTTCGAGTACGTCTACGAGTCCTTCGCCGGCTTCGCCGAGGGCCTCGGCGGACCGCGGGCCCGGCGCTACACGTCGCTGTTCGCGGCCTTCTTCCTCCTGATCATGTTCGCCAACTGGACCGACCTGCTCCTGTTCGGCGACAAGATCAACGCCGTCCGGACACCGACGAGCGACATCAACATCACGATCGGCATGGCCCTCGTCGTCTTCGTGGTCACCCACGTCGAGGGGGTGCGGGCCCTCGGGTTCGGTGGCTACCTCGGGAAGTTCATCAACCTGAGCGGCTTCCGGCACGGCGTGGCGAACGGGGTCATCGATCTCTACGTCGGCCTGATCGAGTTCCTGCTCGAGTTCTTCAAGCCGGTCACGCTGGCCTTCCGACTCTTCGGCAACCTCTACGGCGGGGGCATCATGCTGGGCGTCTTCACCGCCCTCATCATCGCCTTCGTCCCGATCCCGTTCATCGCCCTCGAGGGCTTCATCGGCTTCATCCAGGCCCTGATCTTCGCGTCGCTGACCCTGATGTACGTCCTGACCGCGACCGAGAGCCATCACGAGGAGGGAGACACCCCGCCCGCGTTCGAGACGGACCCCGAGGGCAACATGCTCCCGGCGGAGTCCGGTATTTCGGCGGCGGGTGCGACACACTGACGACGGCACGAACGGCAAGCTGACAGGCAACACGCCCTTCGGGGAGGAGTTTCGGAGGTAGGTTCAACCATGGAGATGATCGGAGCGGGGCTCGCGGCGCTTGGGGTCGTCGGACCCGGCATCGGGATCGGGATCCTGACCGGTTTGGCGACGACGGCGATGGGCCGCAACCCTGACGCCGCCGGGACGATCCGGGCGACATTCATCCTCGGCGCGGCGTTCGCCGAGGGACTCGGGATCCTGGCGTTCGTCGTCGGCGTCCTCATCGTCTTCCTGAAGTAGGTCGCCCGTGCTCGGACTGATCGGGGGCGTGCCCTTCGCCCCCGCTCCACCGCCCCAGGCCGCGGGGGAAGCGGGGCTCGTCTTCAACGGGTTCTGGATCGCCATCGCCGCGATCAACTTCCTGTTCTTCCTCGTCGTCATCCAGCGCGTCGCCTTCGGGCCGGTGAGCCGGATGCTGCAGGAGCGTCGCGACCGGATCGAGCAGGGCCTCCGCGACGCGGAGCAGGCCCGGCGTGATCGGGAGAGCGCCGAGGAGGAGCGGCTCGCGGCCCTGGCCGGGGCGCGTCGCGAGGCCAACGAGATCCTCGCCCGCGCCCAGAAGGTGGCCCAGGAGACCCGCGACGCCGACATCGCGGCGACGCGCGAGGAGCTCGACCGGATGCGAACCCGGGCGACGACCGAGATCGAGGCCGAGAAGCAGCGCGCCCTCGCCGACCTGCGGTCGGAGGTCGCCGACCTCGCCCTCCAGGCGGCCGGCGTGGTCGTCGGCGAATCGATGACCGGCGCCCGCCAGCGTCGCCTCGTGGATGAGTTCATCCGCGAGTCCGCCGCCGGCGCCGGGAGCGGGGACGCGCGCAACTGATGGCCAGGCCCACGACCGCCGCGCGACGCTATGCCGAGGCGGCGTTCGAGCTCGCCACGCGGGACGACGCCGTCGACGGCTGGGCCGAGGGGCTCGCTTTGGGCGCCCGGTTCGCCGCCGACGAGGCGGTCATCCGGGTCGTCGACAACCCGGCCATCCCCCACGCTGATCGCCTGGCGACCGCCGTCCGGCTCCTGGAGGGCCGGGTGCCGCCCGGAGTCCTCAACCTCGCCCGCCTGCTGGCCCAGCGCGGGCGGTTCGAGACGTTGCCGGCGATCACGGCCGAGTACCTCCGCCTGCGCAACCGCGCCGCCGGAATTGTCGAAGCCGTCGTCACGAGCGCCGAGCCGCTGACGGCCGAAGAGACCGCGGCACTTCGGGCCCGAGTCGAATCGATGACCGGCAGCGGCGTCGATCTCATGGCCGAGGTGGATCCGGCTCTCATCGGCGGGCTCACCGTCCGCGTCGGAGACCAGTTGCTCGACGCCAGCGTGCGCGGCCGCCTGGAGCGGCTGCGCCACCAGCTCGCAGGGACCGCGCGCTAAGCCCAACGCCCCGTCTGGGGCTGCAGCGGGCCGGACGCGCCCGAAACGGAGAACCGATGGCCATTCGCTCGGACGAGATCATCAGCATCATCAAGTCGGCGATCGACAACTTCGACCAGCGCACGGAGTCGCGCAGCGTCGGGACGGTCGTCGAGGTCGGCGACGGCATCGCCCAGGTCTACGGGCTGGAGGGTGCCCTCGCGTCCGAGCTCCTCGAGTTCCCGGGCGGGGTGATGGGCCTGGCCCTCAACCTCGAGGAGGAGACCGTCGGCACCGTCATCCTCGGCGATGCCAGGGCGATCAAGGAAGGTGACACGGTCAAGACCACCGGCCGGGTCGTCGAGGTGCCCGTGGGTCAGGCGCTCCTGGGGCGCGTGGTCGACCCGCTCGGCCGTCCCCTCGACGACAAGGGCCCGATCGACACGAAGAAGACCCGCCCGGTCGAGCGGATCGCCCCCGGCGTCATCGTCCGCCAGGGCGTCGACACCCCGGTCCAGACGGGCATCAAGGCCATCGATGCCCTCATTCCCATCGGCCGGGGCCAGCGCGAGCTGATCATCGGCGACCGCCAGACCGGCAAGACCGCGATCGCGATCGACACGATCATCAACCAGAAGGGCAAGGGCCTCGTCTGCATCTACGTCGCCATCGGCCAGAAGCTCTCGACCGTCGCCAACACCGTGGCGATCCTCGAGAAGTACGACGCGATGGACCACACGATCGTCGTCGTCGCCGGGGCCTCGGACGCCGCGCCGCTCCAGTACCTCGCCCCCTACTCGGGCGTGGCGATGGGCGAGGAGGTCATGGAGGTCGGCGTCGAGATCGGCGGCCAGACGGTCAAGGACGCCCTGTGCGTCTACGACGACCTCTCGAAGCACGCCTGGGCCTACCGCGAGATGTCCCTCCTGCTCCGCCGGCCACCCGGCCGGGAAGCCTACCCGGGCGACGTCTTCTACCTCCACTCGCGCCTGCTCGAGCGCGCCGCCCGGATGAACGATGAGAACGGCGGCGGTTCGCTGACGGCCCTCCCGATCATCGAGACCCAGGCCGGCGACGTCTCCGCCTACATCCCCACGAACGTCATCTCGATCACCGACGGCCAGCTGTTCCTCGAGACCGACCTCTTCAACGCCGGCCAGCGGCCGGCCCTGAACATCGGCATCTCCGTGTCGCGCGTCGGGTCCGCTGCCCAGACCAAGGCGATGAAGCAGGTCGCGGGCCCGCTCAAGCTCGACCTGGCCCAGTACCGGTCCCTGGCCGCCTTCGCCCAGTTCGCCTCCGACCTCGACAAGGCCACCCGAGACCAGCTGACCCGGGGCGAGAAGCTGTCGGAGGTCATCAAGCAGCCGCAGTACCAGCCGATGCCGGTCGAGAAGCAGGTGACGATCCTGTACGCCGCGACGAAGGGCTCCCTCGACGACGTCCCGACCCCCCGGGTCAGGGAGTTCGAGGCCCAGCTCTACCGGTTCCTCGAGACCGAGCGGCCCAAGATCCTGACCACGCTCGCCGAGAAGAAGGCCCTCAGCGATGAGCTCATGGCCGACCTCGACGAGGCCATCGAGGCCTTCCGGGTCGAGGTCTTCGGCATGGATGCCCGGGTCAAGCGCGAGAAGCCCGCCGCCGCGGAGCCCGCGGAGCCCGCCGCCGCGGAGCCCGCCGAGGCCGCCGCGGGGCCCGCCGCCGCGGAGCCCGCGGAGCCCGCCGCCGCGGAGCCCGCCGAGGCCGCCGAGAAGCCGGCCGAGGAGCCCGCCGCCGAGGACAAGGCCTGACCGTGGCCAGCCAACGAGACATCCGACGGCGCATCCGCGACGTCGGCCGCATCAAGCAGATTACCCGGGCGATGCAGTTCGTGGCCGCATCCAAGCTGAAGCGCGCCCAGGATTCGACCCTCACCGCACGGCCCTACAGCGAGAAGATCGACGAGGTCCTGGCCGACCTGGCGGCCGTCATCGGCGCCGACGAGCACCCGCTCCTGGCTCGCCGCAACGGTGGCACGCGGCTGCTCGTCCTGATCACCTCGGATCGAGGCCTCGCCGGGCCGCTCAACACGAACACGATCCGCTTCGCCGCCGGGACGATCATGGACCACACCGGAGACCTGGCCGTCGTCAGCGTCGGCCGCAAGGGCCGCGACGCCATGCGCCGCTCCCGGGTTCCGCTGGAGGCCCACTTCGCCGGCCTCGGCGACCGTCCGGCCTTCGCCGACGTCCTGCCGATCGCGCGGCTCGTCACGGACGGGTTCGTGAGCGGTGAGTTCGGCCGCATCGACATCGTCTACCCGCGGTTCGTCTCGACCCTCGTCCAGCGCCCGACGATGGACGCCCTCCTCCCGATCACCCCGGCCGAGGACACCGCCGTCGGCATCCCCGGCAACCAGTTCCTCTTCGAGCCCAATCCGGGCGCGGTCCTGGAGCAGCTCCTGCCGCGCTACGTCGCGACCCGGCTCTACCAGGCCGTCCTCGAGGCCAAGGCCTCGGAGGAATTGTCGCGCATGGTGGCGATGAAGAACGCAACCGAGAACGCGGACGACCTCATCGAGGAATACACCCTCGCCTACAACAAGGTCCGCCAGGCCAACATCACCCGCGAGATGATCGAAATCGCGACCGGCGCGAACGCGCAGTAACGGCCGCCCAGAGGAGGCTCCAAACGACCATGGCGACCGCCACCGCCACCGCCCCTGCGACCGGCCGGGTCATCCAGATCACCGGACCGGTCGTCGACATCGAGTTCCCGGCCGGCCGGCTGCCAGCCATCTACAACGCTGTCGAGCTCGAGCGCGAGGGCCAGGACCCGCTCACCTGCGAGGTCCAGCAGCACCTCGGCAACAACTGGGTCCGGACCGTGGCCATGACCACGACCGACGGCCTGCCCCGCGGCGGTGCCGCCGTCGACACCGGGGCCCCCATCACGGTCCCGGTCGGCGAGGCCACGCTCGGCCGCGTCTTCGACGTCCTGGGCAAGCCGATCGACAACAAGGGCGAGGTCGAGGCCGGGACCATGCTCCCGATCCACCGCACGGCCCCGGCCTTCGACGAGCAGTCGACCGAGGTCGAGGTCTTCGAGACCGGGCTGAAGGTCATCGACCTGATCTGCCCGTTCCGGAAGGGCGGCAAGATCGGGATCTTCGGCGGCGCCGGCGTCGGCAAGACGGTCATCATCCAGGAGCTGATCCGGAACGTCGCCCAGGAGCACGCCGGCGTGTCCGTGTTCGCGGGCGTCGGCGAGCGGAGCCGCGAGGGCAACGACCTCATCCACGAGATGACCGAGTCGGGGGTCATCGCCAAGACGGCCTTCGTCTTCGGCCAGATGAACGAGCCGCCCGGTGCACGCCTGCGGGTCGGCCTGACCGCCCTGACCATGGCCGAGTACTTCCGCGATGAGGAGAACCGCGACGTCCTCCTGTTCATCGACAACATCTTCCGGTTCACCCAGGCCGGTTCGGAGGTCTCGGCGCTCCTCGGCCGGATGCCCTCCGCGGTCGGCTACCAGCCCAACCTGGCGACCGAGATGGCGGCGCTCCAGGAGCGGATCACGTCGACGAAGACCGGCTCGATCACCTCCCTCCAGGCGGTCTTCGTGCCGGCCGACGACTACACCGACCCGGCCCCGGCAACGACCTTCGGCCACCTCGACTCGACGATCCGCCTCGAGCGCTGGATCACCGAGCTCGGTATCTACCCCGCAGTCGACCCGCTGACCTCGACCTCGCGGGTCCTCGACCCGCTGGTCGTCGGCCAGGACCACTACGACGTCGCCCGCGAGACGCAACGCATCCTGCAGCGCTACCAGGATCTCGAGCAGATCATCGCCATCCTCGGCGTCGACGAGCTGTCCGAGGACGACAAGGCGACCGTCTCGCGGGCACGCCGCCTGCAGCGCTTCATGAGCCAGCCCTTCTTCGTGGCCGAGGTCTTCACCGGCCGCCCGGGCGCCTACGTCGCGATCAAGGACACGGTCGCCTCGTTCAGGGAGATCCTCGAGGGCAAGACGGACACCCTGCCCGAGCAGGCGTTCTTCCTGGCCGGCACCATCGACGACGTCCGCGAGAACGCCAAGAAGCTCGAGGACTGAGACGGTGCCACTCCTCCTCGAGATCGTCACTCCCGAGCGGCTCGTGTACAGCGACACCGTGGACGCGGTGACGCTGCCCGGGATCGAAGGCGAGCTCGGCGTGCTCCCGCACCACACGCCGCTCGTCTCGATGCTCGGCCTCGGCGAGCTGCGCATCCGCAAGGCCGGCGAGACCGAGACGTTCGCGATCGCCGGTGGCTTCCTCCAGGTTCGCCCGGACAAGGTCGTGGTCATGGCCGAGATGGCAGACATGGCCGCCGAGATCGACGTGGAGAAGGCCGACGAGGCCCGCCGCGAGGCGGAGCGGGCGCTGGAGGGGGGCTTCCACGAGGGCGCCGACCTCGCCGCCGCTCGCGCGGCTCTCCAGGTCGCCCTCCTCCGCCAGCGCGTCGCCGAGCGTCGGCATCGGGAGGGCCCGCGCCGTCACCGGGCAGATGGCTGACCCGGGCGGCGCCGCCCGGTCTCGAGGGCTCGGATGACTGATCCCCGCCCCTTCCACTGGGAGTATGTCCCGCCGTCGGTCCAGCCGGAAGCCTTCCGGGTCACCGGCGGCGAAGCCCTGTCCGGGACGGTCACCGTGGCCGGCGCCAAGAACGCCGCCCTCAAGTTGCTCGCCGCGGCGGTCCTGACCGGCGAGCGCTGCCGCTTCACGAACGTGCCCGAGATCGAGGACGTCCGGGTCATGGCCGAGACCCTCCGCGACATCGGGGTCGTCGTCGACCATCCGGAGGCGAACGTCTACGAGGTCGCCGCCGGCGACGTCGACTGGCTCTTCGTGCCCCTCGAGGCCGCGGCCAAGATGCGGGCCAGCTTCATGCTCCTCGGGCCGCTCCTGAGCCGGTTCGGCGAGGTCATCATCAGCAACCCCGGCGGCGACCGGATCGGCCGGCGGCCGGTGGACCTCCACGTCGACGCGATGCGAGCCCTCGGCGCCGAGATCGACTACCGCTACGGCTACTACTACGCCAAGGCACGCGGCCGGCTGCGCGGCGGCGAGGTCCGGTTCCCGTTCGTCTCGGTCATGGGGACCGAGAACGCGATGCTCGCGGCGACCCTCGCCGAGGGGCACACGGTCATCCGGCCGGCGGCCCGCGAGCCGGAGGTCGACGACCTCATCGAGTTCCTCCGCAAGATGGGCGCCGAGGTCGAGCGGACCGGGCCGGAGACGATCGAGATCGAGGGCCGCAAGCGCCTCCGCGGGTCGGACCACTTCGTCGTCCCGGACCGGATCGAGGCCGGGACCTTCGCCATCGCGGCCGCGATGACCGGCGGCCGGGTGACCCTGGAGCAAGCGCGCTGCGACCACCTCGATGCCCTCGTCGAGGTTCTCGGCCGAATGGGCATCGCCGTCGACTGCGGCACGGATCGCCTGACCGTGGATGCCACGACCGTCGGGCCCGGCGCGTACAAGCCGGCCGACATCGAGACCGCACCGTACCCCGGGCTGGCCACCGACCTCCAGCCACCGACCAGCGTCCTCCTGACCCAGGCTGCCGGTCGGTCGACGGTCCACGAGGCGATCTTCGAGGACCGGCTCGAGTGGCTGACCGAGCTCCGCCGGATGGGCGCCGAGATCGAGATCCCGGATGCTCATCACGCCGTCATCTCGGGCCCGGCCCGGCTCGTCGGCGCCGACGTCGAGATCTCGGACCTGCGCGCCGGCGCATCGCTGATCCTGGCCGCCCTCGCCGCCGCGGGGACGTCGACGATCCACGGCGGGCACCACGTCCGACGAGGGTATGAGAACATCGAGCGGAAGTTCCTGGACCTCGGAGCCAGGATCGAGCACGTCCTGGAAGGGGAACCCGGCAGACCCGCATGAAGATCGGCATCGACCTCGGTACTGCCAACGTCATCGTCCACGTCGAGGGCAAGGGCATCGTCATCCAGGAGCCGTCCGTGGTGGCGGTCGACGATGACAACCGCATCCGGGCCGTGGGCGAGGAAGCCCGCGAGATGATCGGCCGGACCCCCGGCAACATCCAGGCCATCCGGCCGATGAAGGACGGTGTCATCGCCGACTACGTCATCACCGAGGCGATGCTCCGCTTCTTCATCGGCAAGGCGACCCAGGGCAAGGTCATGTTCAGCCGGCCCGAGGTCATGATCAGCGTTCCCGCCGGCGTCACCTCGGTCGAGAAGCGGGCCGTCCGCGACGCGGCCCTGAAGGCCGGGGCGAAGGAGGCCTACCTCATCGAGGAGCCGCTGGCGGCCGCGATCGGGGCGAACGTTCCGATCAGCGGCCCCTCGGGGAACATGGTCATCGACATCGGCGGCGGCACGAGCGAGATCGCGGTCATCGCCCTCGGCGGGATCGTCGTCTCGACCTCCCTTCGTGTCGGCGGCACGAAGTTCGACGAAAGCATCGCCTCGTACATCCGCAAGAAGTACAACCTGATGATCGGCGAGCGGACCGCCGAGGAGGTCAAGATCGCGATCGGAACGGCCCTCCCGCTCGAGCGCGAGCTGTCGATGGAGGTCCGCGGCCGCGACCTGATCGCCGGCCTGCCCCGGACCATTCCGATCACTTCCTCGGAGATCATGGAGGCCATCGAGGGACCGCTCCAGCAGCTCGTCGCCGCCGTCCGGCAGGTCCTCGAGCAGACGCCGCCCGAGCTGTCCTCGGACATCATCGACAAGGGCATGGTCATGTCCGGCGGCGGCTCCCTGCTGCGCAACGTCGACAAGCTCCTGACCCAGGTCACCGGGGTGCCCTGCCACGTCGCGGAGAACGCCCTCAACTGCGTGGCCCTCGGCACCGGCGAGGCGCTCAAGCACTACGGCTTCTTCAAGAAGTCGCTCGTCCAGTCGCTCTAGGCGCGGACGGCGCGCCCGTGGCCCGATCCGGCGCGACGATGGATGCCTCCGCCGGCGCGGGGGCGCCCGTGGGGCGTCCGACCGAGCCCTCGCCACGCCGCCCGGACCCGCCCGCTCGGGCGTTCATCGACCTCCACTGCCACACGTCGGCGAGCTTCGACTCGCTGGCCTCGCCGCAGGCCGTCGTCGCGGCCGCCGCCCGCCGCGGCCTCACCCATCTCGCCATCACCGACCATGACCGGATCGAGGGCGCCCTGGAGGCTCGCGACGCCGCGCCGGCCGGCCTGGCCGTGCTCGTCGGCGAGGAGATCCGGACCCGCGACGGGGACCTCATCGCCGTCTTCCTGAGCGAAGCGATCAAACCCGGCCTGTCCGCCGTGGAGACGATCGCGGCCGTCCGGGAGCAGGGCGGCCTCGTCGGGATTCCCCACCCCTTCGACCGCTTCCGTGGCTCGATCTCGCGCGGCGAGACGCTCAGGACCCTCGAAGCGCTGGCCGCGAGCGTCGACTGGGTCGAGAGCTGGAACGCCCGTCTCATGGTCGGCGACGGAAATGCCCGGGCCGCCGATCTCGCCGCGGCGGCCGGCGTGCCCGGCGTCGCCGTCTCCGATGCCCACACGATCCTCGAGGTGGGCGTGGCGTCCACGATCCTCGACGGCGACCCGTCGACGCCCCACGGACTGCGGGCCGCGCTCGCTGCCGGTCCGAGCCTCTCGATCGGCCGGGCCTCCGCCTACGTCCGTCTCGTCACCCCGGTCGCCAAGCTCATCCAGGCGGCCCGTGGCCGGCGCCGCGTCCGTCCGGCCGCCGGTCCGTGACCGACCGGGACGATCGGCCGATTGCGGCCCCCCCCGAGGGCTCGCTAGCGTCTTCGGCGATGACGACCACCACCGCCGCCCTCCCCGGCGCCACGAACGAGGACCCGGATCCTGACGTTTCCGTCGAGCAGCTGTCGCTCGCTCGCCGGCTGCGGCAGCCGCGCACGATCGTGTCGCTCATCCTGCCGCTCATCCTGCTTTTCCTGTTCGTCAACAGCCTCCCTGGCTTCCACTTCGACGAGCTGCCGGCGGTCATCCTCGGCGCGAACTGGCTGCTCCTCCTGGCCGCCTTCTCGGTCTTCTACCTGGGCTTCCCGCTCCGCGGCCTGCGCTGGGCCATCCTCGTCCGCCGGACGGGCTTCCCGCTGCGCACCCGCGACGCCACCGAGATCATCTTCTTGTCCTGGCTGGTGAACTGCCTCGTGCCGGCCAAGCTCGGCGACATCTACCGGGCGTACCTGCTCAAGATCAACAGCCCGGTCTCGCTGTCCCGGACGTTCGGCACGGTCTTCGTGGAGCGGGTCCTCGACCTGTTCGCGATCGTGGTCCTCGGCCTCGCCGCCGGCTTCGTCTCGTTCAGGACCGGCCTGCCCGGCGAGATCCAGGTCGTCTTCGCCGCCGGCGTCGTGTTCGTGGTGCTCCTCGCGGCCGGTCTCCTGACGATGCGGAACTTCGGGCGCCGGATCCTGTCCGCCCTGCCCGTCCCGCACCGGATCGTCGAGTTCTACGACCGGTTCGAGGAGGGCGTCTTCTCCTCGATCGGGTTGCGCGCCCTGCCGGGCCTCATCGTCATCACCGGCCTCGTCTGGGCGACCGAGGCCACCCGCCTCTACCTGGTCGTCGAGGCCCTCGGCCTGCCGGACGTTCACCTCGGGATCAGCGGCGCCTTCTTCATCGCCCTGTCGGCTTCCCTCCTGACGGCGATCCCGATCACCCCAGCCGGCCTCGGCTTCGTCGAGGGCGCCGTCGTGGGGCTCCTGACGCTCGTCTACGGCGTCCCGAACACCGAGGCCCTGGCGATCACGATCGTCGATCGGACGATCAGCGTCCTCACGATCATCGGCCTGGGGGCGATCGCCTACGCCATCTCGCCCAAGCGCCGGGGCGCCGGAGTGACCCTCCCGGCCTGACCGTCCCGGTACCACGAACCGGTGCGGACCTGCACCGACCGCACTCGACCGATCGCTCCGATTCGGCAGACGGTCGGGAGGCCGCGGTACGAACGGGTGATATGGAGGGATCGCCCGGAATCCGATAGTCAGGGCATCGCGGTACGGTCCGCCAGTAACCACGGAGCGTCCGGAACGATCTCATGACCAGCCAGAACGGTCGAGCCTTCAACGAGTGGCTCCGAGCCCAGCTCAAGGCGAAGAAGATGTCCCAGCGACAGCTCGCCCAGCAGTCCGGGGTCGACCACTCCACGATCTCGCGCCTGATCCGCGGCGACCGGATGCCGTCCCTCGGGACGGCGACGAAGCTCGCCCGGGGCCTGCGCGAGATTCGCGAGGACGCCGACGCCGCCCAATATCTCGGGCTCGTCGCGAACGGGACCCAGAACCCGACCGCCCGGGTCGAGTACTCGCTCCGCGCCGACGAGGCACTGACCGAGGCGCAGGTGCGCCAGATCATGGAGTACTACCTTGCCGTGAGGATGCGCCGCTTCGGGCGCGTCTTCCAGTCCGCCGACTCCGGCGGCGCCGGCACTTCCAAGTCGGGCCGGCCCGACCTCCCTCGCCCGATGGGCTTCCGGTCCTCGCAACCCCAGGGCCTCGGCCCGCGGGTCGGCGTCGCCACCCGGGTCCAGCCCGTCTCGACCATGACCCGCACCGGCGGCCGGAACACGGACCGCTACTGACCAGCCTTTCACGACGTGGCCCGGATGCCCTCCACGTCCGGGTCTCGGGGACAGCGAACGCCGGCGTTCGGGGCGCCGGCGTTCGCGTTTGCTACGGCTTGTAGATCGAGATCACGATCCGCGGCGAGAGCGGGAACCGGGTGACGATGTCCGGAACGCTCGAGGATCCGCTGAGCTGGCGCAGGTAGCTCGTCTCGGCCGCGCCGCCACAGGCGTTCCCGATGATGTCCTCGAACAGGCGATCGCAAGCAACGACGATGAGGGCGTCGGGGGCGATGGGCCGCAGCGCCAATTCACGGCCCGTCGCCATCGAGGCCCTGCCGCCCGCCGCGATGACCGGGAACCCGACCCCTTCGGCGGTCTTGAAGATCGGTAGCTGGCGGACGTCGACGGGACTGCCGGCGACCTCGACGATCCGCTCGCCGGCCGCGCGGGCCTTCGGCCAGCCACCGTTCGGATCGGGCGGCGGCCAGAGACCGACGTCGAGGATCACGAGGCCGACGAGCGCAACAGCGACGACGGACCGCGCGGCGACATCGGCGCCTTGACGGGGTCCCCTGTCGACCGCGAGCGACCGGGCAGCGAGCGCGACGAGAACGAACACGACCGGGTCCATGAAGGTGTGGTAGTGGTCGTTCGGGAGGGCGATCACGACCGTCTGCAGCGACGGGGCCAGGACGGCCAGGGCCAGGCCGCTCCAGATGAGGCTCAGGCCGAGCCAGCGGGCGACAGTTCCGGCGGAGCCGCGGCCGGCGAGCATCAGCCAGCCCGAGAGGACCGTGGCCGCGGTCACGACGATGACCGCGCCGGCAGGGGCGGCGGTGACGAGCCCGACGAGCGGCCAGCCGATGACCCGGAAGAGGGTGATCGCGAGCCGGCCCAGCGGGTCGAACCCGGCCTCGCCTGACCCGCCGGCGAGGAACTCCAGGATCCGTCGCGTCTCCTCGAAGCCGCTGCTGAGCTCGTTGATGAGGAGCGGCACGAACAGCAGGGCGGCCAGGCCCAGGCCGGCAGCGACGCCCCGAACGACCGCCCATCCCCGAGGGGTGTCGCCCGACCGGCGCGCCCCCACGACGTCGACGACCGCCAGGCCGAGGATCGGCGGCAGGAACACGATCCCCAGGACATGAAGCTGCAGCACCATCCCGGCCGCGACGATCGCGGGGATCCACCATCTCGGGGCGGGACCGGCGTGGGCCTTCCAGGCGCACCCGAGGGCGATTGCGGCGAAGAGCGGGATCGGGTTGGGGTTCCAGATGAACGTCGACTCCTCGATCGCCGAGGGCGAGACGGCCATGAGCAGGCCGGCGATGGCCGCCGCGACCGGCCCGCCGACCAGGCGAGCGAACCACCAGGTCGCCCCGACCGCGGCGACACCCAGGACGGCGATCCAGGCGACGATCGCGGTCGGGTCGGCGCTGCTCAGCCAGGCGGCCGGGGCCAGGAGGTAGTAATAGGCCGCACCGTGGTGGAAGTCGCCGATCGAGGTCGGCGGCCCGAGCAGGGGCAGCGAGCCGTCCCGGACGAGGCGCAGCAGGACCAGGACGTCGTGGCCCTGATCCCCGTCGAAGCGGCCCCGCGTCTCGAGCCCCGCGAATTGGACGGCGGCCGCGAGAGCGAGCAGCCCGACCAGGACGACGGCGTCGCGTTCGAGGAGTCGCCGCACGGTTCGCCAGAGGCGTTCTGCCGCCCGGCCCAGCCTGCCGCCCGGCGGGCCCGTGCCCGCGACGACGGGTCGCCGCGTGACCCGAAGCGCGTCGGGCACGACCGGGGTGCCGGTCGGTCGGTCCAGCGCCTCGTGGCCGCGGGTGGGGCGAATCGGGCCCCGAGGCGATCCACTGGGCAATCCCCGGGGCGATCCGCCGACCGGCCGCCGTTCGGGCCGTTCCGGGGCCGTCACCGCGCCGCAGCCTCCGGGGCCACCGAGGCCACTGGGGCCACCGGGGCCGCGGGCGCCGGTTCACCGGGATCCTCGTCCTCTCTCGCGGGCGCGACCCCCCTCGACCGGCTGCCGGGGAGGTTGAAGGCCTCGGCCGGGAGCCTCGCCAGGCGTCGGCCGGCGACGAGGTCCCGTGCCCGGGCGACGTTGACCCGGTCGTAGCCCTCGTCCATGCCCGGCGTCTCGATGACGAATGCCGCGTGACGGAGCGCCGGGTGCCGGATCAGGTGACCCAGGCCCCGCTCCCCGATCCGGCCGGCGCCGACGTGCTCGTGGCGGTCGCGGCGCGAACCAGCCTCCGACGTCGAGTCGTTGAAATGGACAAGGACGAGGCGCTCCAGTCCGATCCGCCGGTCGAACTCGCCGAGGAACCGATCGGTGGCCCGGGGCTCGTCGAGCCGGACCCCCGCGCCCCAGGCGTGGGCGGTGTCCAGGCAGAAGCCGAGGCGCCGCTCCGGGACGCCGAGCGCGGCCGCGGCCGCGGCGATGCGGGCGAGCTCGGCGACGTTTGTGCCGACCGCCCAGCCGCCACCGGCCGAGTTCTCGAGGACGACCATCGCGCCGCTCGCGTCGTCACTGACCGCCTCCAGGGTGTGCGCCACCGCCCGCGCGACCCGCCGGATCCCGGTCCCGGGTGACGTGCCCCGATGGGAGCCGGTGTGGACGTTCACGAAGCTCGCGCCGTAGGCTGACGCCGCTCGAAGCTCGGCCTCGAGGACTGCCCGGGACTTGGCGCCGAACTCGCGCTCCGGCCCGGCGAGGTTGATGAGATACGCGGCGTGGATGGCGATCGGCGCGATGTCATGGGCGGCGAGGATCTCGCGGAACGCCGGCAGCTCCCGGGGCGGGGCGGCCCGTCGCCTCCAGGCCGTCGGGTTGTCGGCGAAGACCTGGAGCGCGGTCGCCCCGATCTCGACGGCCCGCCGTGCCGCCCGGACCATGCCGGCCCCGAGCGGCAGGTGGGCACCGATCCGAGGCTCGTCGGGAGGCACGGGCCCATCGTACGATGACGGCATGTCGAGCGACCCTGGCGCCGGCGCGCCCGGACGCGGCGCCCCGGTCCCCGAATCCGCGACCGGCAGCGGCCCGGCCGCCTGGGCCCGGGACGATCCGGCCTTCGAGGCCCGCGTGATGCGGGCCTTCGTCCGCGACGGGCGGCTGACCTCGATCCCGGCCCGGGAGCGCAAGAAGCTCGTCGTCTATCGCTATCTCATCGACCGCGTCTTCCCGGATCCCGACGAGGTCGTCCATGAGCGGGATGTGAACATGCGGCTGGCCCTCTGGCACCCGGACGTCGCGACGATCCGCCGGGCGCTCGCCGATCTCGGCCTCGTCCGACGTGACGGGATGACCTATCGCCGTGCCGTGCCGCTCCGAACCGACGCCGGCTGATCGCGGGCGTCAGCGCCGTCTGTCCGCGCCGGAGCGGCCCTTGCCCTTCGTGTACTCGCCGCCGATCACCGGCTCGATGAGCCCGAAGTGGCCGTCGTCGCGGCGGTAGAGGATTCCCACCCGCTCCGTCTCTGCGTCGACGAAGACGAAGAAGTCGTGGCCGAGCTCTTCCATCCGGGTCAGGGCGTCCTCCTCGAACATCGGCTCGATGGCGAAGCGCTTGACCTTGACGATCCGCCGATCGCCGGAGCGATCGGCCTGGCCATCGGCGATTCGCCGGAGGATGACCTTTTCCTGCTCCGGCCGGGCCCGGATCCGGGGCTTCTCCTTGAAGTCGACCGCCCGTCGCTCGATCTTGTCGATGACCTCGTCGATGCCCGCTCGATGGGTCGCCGCCGCGGCCGTACCCCGCAGCGTCTGGCCGTCGATCACGAGCGTGACGTCGACGATGTGCGTGTCGGTCGCGCTGCGATGGCGTTCCAGGGAGAGCTCCACGACGGCGTCGCTCCGATCGTCCAGGAGCCGCTCCAGGCGTCCGAGCTTCCGGACCGCGTAGTTCCGATCGGCCTCCCGGACCTCGAGGTTCTTGCCCTTGACGATCGTCCTCACCCGATGGACCTCCCGCTTCCAGGCTGCCGCGTCCGCGGGTCGAGTATAGTCCCGGGCCCCCGCCGGGCTGACCCCCCCGGGCCGCCGGGGCGGCGCCCGCCGGGCGGCAAGACCACTCCAGCCGGCCTCCCTGACGGGCCTCTGGCCAGGCCGGCGCAGGCGGCTCGACCCGAGCCCCTCAGCGCTCGCGAGCGACCGCGACCGCGGAGACGGCGAGCGCTCCCTCGGCGAGCAGGACCCGGGCGCAGGCGGCGAGCGTGCTGCCCGTGGTCAGGACGTCGTCGACGAGGACGATCCAGGTCCCATCCAGGTCGATGGCCGTGGTGCGGTCGCGGACCGGGGAACCGGACGACCCCGGCCGGCCGGCGTCACGACGCAGCCGAAACGCATCGGAAACGTTGCCCGCGCGGGCGCGCCGGTCGAGATCGAACTGGGCCGTCGTCCTGCGCGTCCGCTCGAGGAGAGGCGAGACCGGCAGGTCGCAGATCCGGCCGGCGGCGCGGGCAATGAGCTCGGCCTGGTCATAGCCGCGATCGCGAACCCGATCCGGGGACGCGGGGACCGGGACGAGGACGTCTCCGCCGGCGCCCGCCCGTGCCCAGCGCTTGCCCACCGCCCGGCCCAGCGGATCCGCGAGCCGCCGGTCGCCGGCGTACTTGAGGCGGTGGATGGCCCGCCTGGCGACGCCGCTGAAGGCCGCGCACCACTCGACCTGGGCCAGCGGTTCGGGCACGTCGCCGGGCAGGCCGATGATCGTGCCCGGCGCACGGTCGAGCCTCGCATCGAGGGCCGGCAGGCAGTCCACGCAGAGGGCTGCGCCCTCCCGCTGGCAGCCGGCACAGGTGGCCGGCAGGGCGAGGTCCAGCGCACGCGAGGCCAGCGCACCGAGCTCGCGGCCCAGGTCGGTCAGGGCAGCCATGCCCTGAGCATGGCTCGCGGGGCTTACTCGGCCCTCACGGTCGGCTCACCGCCCGATCACCGGCGCCTCAACCGCGGCTCACCGACGACTCACCGGGGGCTCACCCCCGATTGACTCGCGATGGCACCAACCGCCTCGCCCAGCCGGGTGCTCGCCGGCGTTGTCGTCTGGGCCGGTCGGGGCCGGCGGAGCAGGGGCAGGATCGCGAGGAGCTGGCTGAACGCGTTCCCCCACAGGGTCGGGCTGGCCACCGTGATCGCCACGACCAGCATGACTTCGCCGCGCGTCCCGCCGACCCGTCCGGCGACCACGGCCAGGGCGGCCCCCGCGGCGAGTCGGGCGACATACGGGATCGGCACGAAGGTGCCGCCGTCGGACGGTGCTCGTCCCGCGGCCACCGCCGCGAAGCCCGCCCAGGCGTCGGGCGAGATCACCACGCTGAGGGCCGCGATGGCCGCCCCGACGACAATCACCAGGAGTGCTTCCCGGCGCCGTCCCGAGGCCAGGAGATAGATGGCGCCCAGCCCCGGCGCCAGCTTCAGCGCTGTCGCCGGGATCCAGAAGGCCCAGGATCGTCGGATCGCCAGGACGGTGAGCAGGGCGATGATCAGGTGGACGTTCCGGACGCGGAGCTCGAGGGCCACAGGCAGGAAAGCGACGCAGGCGAGGGCGACGAAGACGTTTCGCCCGGCGAGGACCCAGACGCAACCGACGACGAGCAGGGTCCACAGGATCGTGAAGACGGCCTGGGGAATGACGAGCGTGAGCGGCGCCAGGACCTGGGCCAGGACGGGCGGATACCAGTACGCGTAGGGCGTGTTGGGCGCGGCGCTCGGATCGTAGAGAGCCTCGCCGTGGACGAGGCGCTCGGCGGCGCTCCAGTACGCCCCCTCGTCGGCGGGGATCGGCCAGGCCGTGGCGGCGACGACGGCGAGGAGGATCGCGCCCACGGCGGCCAGGACCAGCAGCCACGGGGACGGACGCTGCCATGGCGCAGGCCACAGCCGGGCGAGCCAGCGCGGCCCACCCCGCGGCGGCGCCGCGGTCGGGACTGCCGCGGCCGATGGGACCGGCGTCGCTGGGGCCGGCGGGTCAGCCAAGACCGATCACGTCACCGGCGACGGTGCCCGTCTCGTCGACCGTCCCCGCCGGCAGCTCGAGGCAACCGTCGGCGCCCCGAATGAGGGGCACCAGGCCGAGCCACGGTCGCAGGCGGCGATGCACCGACAGGACCCGCCGCGTCCCGTCCGCGTCGGCCCGTGCCAGGAAGACCGCGTCGATGGGAATGCGCATGAAGAACATGTGGATCCCGTTCGTCCCCGGCAGCCACAAGCCGTGGCCTGCCGGCACGCGAGCGCGGCCCATCAAGCCAAGGAACTTCGCCCACAGCGACCCGGCGACCTCGATGCGATCGGCCAGAACCGTCCCGCGAGTGAGGTTGTGAGCGGCGATGATCTGCGCGGTCACACGGTGTCCGGCTACACGCCCTGCGCCTGCCGGTCAGGTCGACTTACTGGCCCGGATTGGCAGTCCCGATATTGCCGATGATCAGGATCACGGCGGGGCCAAGGATCACGATGAACAGGGCCGGGAAGATGCAGCCGACGAGCGGGAAGAGCATCTTGATCGGCGCCTTTGCCGCGGCTTCCTCGGCTCGCTGGCGGCGCTCGATCCGGAGCTGCTCGGACTGGACCTGGAGCACCTTCGAGATCGAGACGCCGAGCTGCTCGGCCTGGATGATCGCCCCGACGAAGTTGGTGAGGGGCACGACTTCCGTGCGCGGGATGATGTCGCGCAGGGCCTCGCGCCGGACCTTGCCCACGCGGACCTCGGCGAGAGCCCGGCGGTACTCGTCGATGAGGGGGCCTTTCATCTTCTCCACGACCTTGCCCAGAGCCGCGTCGAAACCGAGGCCGGCTCGGACGGAGATCGTCAGCAGGTCGAGGGCGTCAGGGATCTGAAGGAGGATCGCCTTCTGCCGGGCCCGGACCTTCGAGCTGAGCCAGAACTCGGGGAGGATGTAGCCGATCCCGAGTCCGACCAGACCCAGGGCGACACCATTGAGAATGCTGCCGCCGAGGATGCCGAACAGGACGAACAGGATCCCGGCCGTGACCACGGCGACGATCGCCTTGATCCCGAGCCAGTCGGCGGTCCGCATCTCGCCGGGGTTGCCGGCAAGGGCGAGGCGCTTCTCGGTCCGCTCGGAGAAGTTCGAGGAGGTGACCCGGGCGACCGTGCCCGAAAGGCGACCGGCGAGCGGCTTGATCGTCCGGTCGAAGAACGGCTGCTGGAGCTCCAGCTCCTCGAGGTTCTTGGCCTGCATGGACCCGAGCTGGGTCAGGCGGGCCTGGACCGGATCGACCGGCGCGCTGCCGGCGACCCCGTAGGCGATGAGGATGACGGCGGCCGCGGCGACGGCGGCGACGGCGATCGGCAGGATTGGCATCGCCTAGACCTCGATGTCCACGATGCGCTGGATGAACACGAACCCGATCATCATCATCAGCAGTCCTGCGCCGAGGATGATGATCCCGGCCGGCAGCCCGACAACCGAAACCTTCGGATCCCACATCGGGTCGAAGAAGGTCGGCGCGGCCAGGAAGATGAAGCCGGCAAGGCCGAAGGGCAGCAGGCCGACGACGTAGCCCGACAGCCGCTGCTGGGCGGTCAGGGTCCGGATCTCGCCCTTGATCCGGACCCGCTCGCGAATGGTGAAGGCGATCGAGTCGAGGATCTCGGCGAGGTTGCCGCCGACCGTGTGCTGGATGTTGATGGCCGTGGCCATCAACTCGAAGTCGTCGGAGCGGATGCGGCGGACCATGTTCTCCATGGCCTGGTCGAAGGGCAGGCCGAGGTTGACCTCGCGGATGACCCGGGCGAACTCGATGGACACCGGTGGCCTGGACTCGCGGACGACCAGCTCGATCGCCTGGAGGAAGCTCGAGCCGGCCCGGAGGGCGTTGGCGACGAGGGTGATCGTGTCCGGCAGCTGCTTGTTGAAGGCGTTCAGGCGGCTCGACTTGCGGCGGTTCAGCCAGAACCGCGGCACGATGAAGCCGAGGACGACCCCGCCGATGAGGGCGAGGATCGACTGGAACGAGGGCAGGGCGAAGCCGATGACGTAGAAGATCAGCGGCGTCCCGACCGTCCCGGCCGCCCAGATCCCGAGGAACTCGGACGGCTTCAGCTTCAGGTCGGCCCGGGCGATCTCGCGGGCCAGGTTGGCCCCGAAGTCACGCTGCTCGACGACCCGGTTGAGGCTCGCCAGGGCGCTGCTCTGGGCGAGCAGCTCGGAGAGGCCCTCGGGCTTGTCCTTCTTCTTCTCCGGTCGACCCCCGGCCGCGTATCGCTCCAGCCGCGCGGAGACACCCGAGCCGCGACCCGACGAGGCGATGCCGACGGCGATGAGGAGGATCGCCAGCGCGGCGATGCCCGCGACGGCGAGGGTCATGGTGTTCATCCGACTTCAGTCCCTTCGCAGCCTAGTACGCGAACCCGAAGATGTCCTGCTGCAGGTGGATCCCCTGGGTTTCGAAGCGCTCGACGAACTTCGGACGAATGCCCGTCGGCTTGAGCCGGCCCTGGATCTTGCCATCGACGACGCCCGTCTGCTCGAAGACGAAGACGTCCTGCATGACGATGACGTCGCCCTCCATCCCCTGGACCTCGGTGATGTTGGTGATCTTGCGGGTGCCGTCCTTGAGGCGGGACTGGTGGACGATGAGGTCGACCGCCGAGGCGATCTGCTCGCGGATCGCCCGGACCGGGAGATCGACGCCGGCCATGAGGACCATCGTCTCGAGGCGGGAGAGCATGTCGCGAGGCGTGTTGGCGTGGCCGGTCGAGAGTGAGCCGTCGTGGCCGGTGTTCATCGCCTGGAGCATGTCCAGGGCCTCGCCGGCACGACACTCGCCGACGACGATCCGGTCGGGCCGCATCCGGAGGGCGTTCCGGACGAGCTCCCGGATCGGGATCGCGCCCTTGCCCTCGATGTTCGGCGGCCGCGACTCGAGGGTGACGACGTGCTCCTGCCGGAGCTGGAGCTCGGCCGCGTCCTCGATCGTGACGATCCGCTCGTCGTTCGGGATGAACGACGAGAGGACGTTGAGAGTGGTCGTCTTTCCGGAGCCGGTGCCGCCGGAGACGAAGACGTTGAGGCGAGCCTCGACGCAGGCCCGCAGGAACTCGAACATGTCGGGCGTCGCGGTCCCGAACCTGACCAGGTCGTCCACGGTGAAGGGGGTGGCCGCGAACTTCCGGATCGTGATGACGGGACCGACCAGCGACAGGGGCGGGATGATCGCGTTGACGCGCGAGCCGTCCGTGAGGCGGGCGTCGACCATGGGGCTCGACTCGTCCACGCGGCGACCGATCGGGGCGATGATCCGATCGATGATCCGCATGACGTGGTCATCGTTCTGGAAGACGACGTTCGTCAGCTCGAGCTTGCCCGATCGCTCGATATAGATCTGGCGCGGGCCGTTGACCATGATCTCGGAGATCGACTCGTCGCGGAGGAGCGGCTCCAGCGGACCGAGGCCGATGATCTCGTCCGTGATCTGCTCGAGCATCCGGACCCGTTCGGCGCGGGTGAGGGCCAGGCCCTCCTCGTCGATGACCTTGCCGAAGATGTCCTCGATCTGGCGTCGGACCTCGACCTGGTTGGACAGGTCGAGCTTCGGATCCAGGTCCTGGATGACCCGGTTCTGGATCCGGAACTTGACGTCGCGGAACGACTCTCGGACGGGCGCCTGCGACATCAGCCTCGGCGCGGCGGGGCTCGCGGGCGGCGCGGTGCCCCCGCCGGACGGGGCCGCGGGAGCCGGGGCGCCCGCACCGGCGGCCGGCTCCGCGCCCGGTCGGGCACTCTCGATTCGCTTCAGCAGGGACATCGCCACCACCCCTTCATCACCCGTGAGGGCATCCTACGCATCCTGGGCTATCGCCACGCGAACATCGATTTCTTCGCCGGCGCCTTCGCGTCGTTCTTGTCGTCTGTTGCCGCCGCCACCGGCGCCGTCGCCGTCGCCGTGTTTCCCACGACTGCGGTCGCGAGCCGGAGGACATCCTGCGAGACCTGCGCCTCGCGGTTGGAGAGGAAGAACGGAACGCCGCGGTTGAGCGCGTAGACCACGCTCCGTCCGTCGCTCACGATCGTGTAGTCGACCTTCCGGCCGATCGAGTTCTCGACGTCCGCAACGCGGATTCCGAGCGTCGAATCTGCCCGGTTGAGGACGAGGCGGATCTTCTCCGGGCCGTAGCCCAGCTGATCGGCGACCTCGAGGAAGAGGCGCATGTTCTTGATGCTCGTGATCTCGAGGCTCAGCAGGGTCAGGATGAGATCGGCCGCGTCCAGGATCCCGAGCGTGGCGTCGTTGAACGACGAGGGGCAGTCGACGACGACGAGGTCGTGCTCCTCCCGGAGGCGTTCCACGACCCGACGGGCGTGAGCGGCGGTGATCAGCTCTGCCTGCTCCGGGGAGGACGGGGCGAGGAGGACGCGGACCCCCGACGAGTGATTGATCATGTAGGTGTCGAGCTCCTCCGGCTCGCCCACCTCGAGCTGTCCGGCGAGGTCCGCGATCGACTTGTTCTTCGGGTTGAGATTGAGCAGGACGCCGACGTCCCCGAACTGGAACGAGGCGTCCATGAGCGCCACCCGACGGCCGCCGAGCGATGCGGCGGCTACGGCCAGGTTGACCGCGATCGTCGTCCGCCCGACACCACCCTTGGGGCTGAAGATCGCGACGACGAGCCCGGGCCCGCCGCTGTCGGTCGCGGCCCCGCCGGCCGCCGCCGCGGCGGCGGCGACGGGTGCCGTGATCCGACTTTGCTTGTCGCGCTCGCGGGTCCAGACCTGTCGAATCGACGCCGTCAGCTCGTCCGAGCTGAACGGCTTGACGAGGAACTCGCGGGCGCCGGCGAGCATGGACCGGCGGAGGTAGTCCGCCTCGCCCTGGACGGACATCATCACGACGGCGGCCGTCGGGCACGCCACCGCCAGCTGTTCGGTGGTGGCGATGCCGTCCATGTCCGGCATGTTGATGTCCATCAGGACGACGTCCGGGACGAGCGCCCGGGCCATCGTGATCGCCTCGGCCCCGGACGCGGCGGCACCCACGACCTCGATGTCGCTCTCGAAGCCGAGGAGCTTCGTGAGGTGATCGCGGGTCTCGGGGATGTCGTCGACGATGAGGACCTTGATCCGATCGGTCATGGCGAGCTTGGTTGCCTTCTTCTTGCCCTGGGCGGGGACGCTACGGAAGCGGGCTGGGTCCCGGGACGATGATGAAATCAGGCGGCAGGACGCCGAAGTCGTCCACGAGGGTCTTGAGGATCGTGCCGGTCGTCGTGATCGTCTCCGGCACGATCGGGTTGCCCTGGTCGTCGACGAAGTCCTTCGGCGAGCGGAGGGTCAGGGTGATGTTGCCGTCGAGCTGGACGAACTTGATGACCTCGGCCTGCTGCTGGGTGACAGCGAGGAAGACGATCTCCTGCTGGCCGTTGAGGGACGTGCCGACCGATCCGGGGGCCGGGCTCGCGACGCCGGTCTCGGTCGTCGGCGGCGGTGGCAGGAGGGTCCCCACGACCTGGAGGCCCTGGAGCAGCACCTTGACGCTCGTTGGATCGAAGACGGCGGAACCGCCGTTGAGCGGGGTGATGTCTGGATTCGTGAAGTAGTTGAGCGGGAAGGACGGGCTGACCTGGGCGACGACGTCGACGTAGTCGCCGGACTTGATAAGGGTGCCCACGCCCGAGACCTGGTCGACCTGGACGGCCATGCAGGTGAAGCCGGCCGGGCACTCGAGCTGCCCCCGCGTACCGGTGTCCGTGAAGTGGGCCGAGGTGACCTGCTGGCCTTTCGTGATGGTCTGTCGAGCGACCTTGCCAATCGCCTGGCCGGTGTTCCCGAGCGCTCCGGCCTCGCGGTCCGCGGCGAGGATCTTCTGGGTCGTGACCATCGCCGCCGTCACGGTCACCCCGAGGGGGATGTCGCGCGCCGCGACGACCGTGTCGAGCTCGGCCGGCGGTGCCGTCGCCTCACCGTCTTGCGGGTGCGTCGAGCTGCTGCCGCTCAGCAGGATGACGATGAAGACGAAGGCGAGCGCAGCGAGGAACACCCCGATGAGCAGGATGAGCCGATTGGAGCGCTTCAAGTGAGATCCTCCCCGGACGTCGTGTGACAGGTGGCACCACTCTAGCACCGCCCCGAGCGGGCGCGACTATACCAATGGCCTAGGACCACTGGTAGGTTTCGGCAGGTTGCCCCGCACGCCGCAAGGTGCATTGCAAGGTCCGCGGAATCCCGCGGAAGCGGTGGCGGCCCGTCCGCGAGGACGGGCCGCCACCGAGAAAGTGCCGACCCCGTATACCAGACTACGTAGCTGACATGGCCCGATTGCGAGCCGAATGAGAACTGCAACGGACCGTCAGCCTCGCGGCCGACGGTCCGTTTGATATTGCGGGAACGGCGCCTAGACGGACGCGCCGATGGTGCTGAGGATCGAGCTGATCTGGCCCCCCAGGAACAGCAGCGCGACGATCGCGACGATGGCGATCAGGGCGAGGATCAGCGCGTACTCGGCGAGACCCTGGCCTTCCTCATCCTGGTTGAAGGAAGCGATGAGAGCGGAAAGAAACGACATGCCGTGGATACCCCCTTTCTTGAAAAGCTCCCCGATGAACGGAGGCGGCGGCCAACGTACGGGCAGCGAGGTTGCGTGTCAAGAGCATCGATGGTCACCCGCCAGGCACGCCAAACGAGACCGCCGGCCCTCGAGGGCCGGCGGTCTTGATTCTCTGGTGCGTGCGCGCGCCTAGACGGAGGCGCCGACCGTGCTGAGGATCGAGCTGATCTGGCCACCCAGGAACAGCAGCGCGACGATCGCGACGATGGCGATAAGGGCGAGGATCAGCGCGTACTCGGCGAGACCCTGGCCTTCCTCATCCCGACGAAGGGAAGCGATGAGAGCGGAAAGAAACGACATGCCGTGGATACCCCCTTTCTTTGAAAGGCTCCCCGATACCGGAGGCACCGGCAACGTACGGTCAGCGGGGTCCGGGTGTCAAGACCGCCGAAAGTCCCATTTCGTGCACGACAAACGCGAACCGCCGGCCCTCACGGGCCGGCGGTTTCATTTTGCGGTGCGGGGGTGCCCTAGACGGACGACCCGATGGTGCTGAGGATGGAGCTGATCTGGCCGCCCAGGAAGAGCAGCGCGACGATCGCGACGATGGCGATCAGGGCGAGGATGAGGGCATATTCCGCCAGGCCCTGGCCGGATTCCCGGCGGAGCGCGGCGAGGAACGATCGGAGTCGGATCATGGGCTCTAAATCTCCTTGTTTGATTCCGCCCGAGTGGGGTATGCCAATCCTGAGCCCCCTCGTTGAGTCGGTCGAGCGTGACCTTCGGATGGTTTCCCCAGGACCTGGTGCCGATCCGCGCCATGAACCCTGCGGTGCTGGGACCGTCAGGCGTTGCTGTCGGCGCCCGTGCCCTGGTCGCTCGCGCCTCGTCGGGTGTCGTCTTCGGGCCCGGGCAGGGGGGCCACGAGTCGGAGCCGGCCGCCGTCGTCGAGGATCTCCACGCTGATCCCGAGGGTCTCGGCCCGGCTGGTGATGTCCCGAATCAGGCCGGGCGGCAGCTGGATCATCGCCGCCCGGGTGGCCGACTCGACCGCCTCCGCGTGATCCGCGCGCCGCTCCTCGACCATCGCCGCGAGGGCCGGCGGCAGCTTCGCGTCGACGGGCGGCAGATCGTCGCTGGGAGCCTCGATCTCTGCCCGTTCGGTCGCCAGCTCCACCTGGAGCTCCTCGGCCCAGTCCAGGCGGAACGAGATCCGGTCGGGCCGAGCCGCGAGGTACCCGGCGAGCGCCTCGTCGAGGATCCGGAAGAGGCCGCTCTCGAGCTCGACCGGAAGGCGCTGATCCTGGCCCAGCGATTCGAACTCGACGGCGATCGCCGCGCGGCGTCCCCGGTCGCGCGCCGCCCGCCGGAGCGTTGGAACGAGGCCGAGGTCGTCGAGGACCATCGGGCGGACGTCGAAGATGAACGTCTTGGTCGCTTCGAGGGTCTGCTGGACCATCGCCACGAGCTGGTGGACCTCGACACCGGCCGCGGCCGGATCCTTGCCCACCAGCCGCTCGACGATCTCGGCCTGGAGGACGATGTTCGTCAGGCTCTGGGCCGGGCCATCGTGCATCGCTCGGGCGATCTCACGGCGGAGGTCCTCCTGGGCAGTGAGGATGATCCGCGAGACCGCCGGCGCGGCCGCCCCGTCGCCGCCGGCTCCGCGCGCCTTCCGGCCCCGTCCTCCAGCGGCTGGCGTGGCTCCGCCGGGCGCCGCGGCGTCTTCCGCAGCGGGCTCTCCGCCCCCGGCGTCCACCGCCTTCGCGAGGTCGTGAACCCGGGTGGCGTGGTCGTCGACCGCCTGCTTCAGGCGGACGAGGGCCTTCTTCTTGGCCTCCAGGATCTCGACCTGCGCGTCCATGAGGGCGGCCCGCCGAGTCAGGGTGACGGCCTGGTTGGCGAGATCGATCGCTTCGCGCGGCGTCGTCGAGGAGCCGAGGGCGGCCAGCTTGTCCGTCGCCGTGGAGCGCCGCGTCTCGTGGCGAACCAATTCGCTCCGCGCCTGGGAGACGAGGAGATCGATCTCCTGGACCTCGGCATCGAGCGCCGTGGATTCGTCGGCGAGCCTGTCGGCGAGGTCGCTCGTCCGGCTCATCGGGGGTTCCGAATCGGGGGGTCGCTTGGACGCACTGTCGGCGTGACGGCTCAGTCCTCGGGCATCTTGATCCAGCCCTGGCGCATCGCATAGACGACCGCCTGGGTGCGGTCGTTCACGGACAGCTTGCGGAGGATCGAGCTCATGTGGTTCTTGACGGTCTGCTCGCTGATCGAGAGCTGGTAGGCGACCTGTTTGTTGGTCATGCCCTGGGCGATGTTGTCCAGGATCTCGACCTCGCGCGGCGAGAGCGGGGCGAAGATCGGGGCGGCCTCCTGGCCGTAGACGGCGAGCTCCCGGAACTCCTTGAGGACACGCGAGGCGACGGCCGGCTGGGAGAAGACCTTGTCGTTGATGAGGTACTCGCCGTTGAAGACGCGGCGGATGATGTTGACCAGGTCGTCGGGGCTGACGTCCTTGAGGATGAAGGCGGCAGCGCCGGCCTTGATCGCGTCGAAGAGAGCGTCCTCGTCCTCCTGGACGGCGAGGACGATGATCGACACCGCCGGCAGCTCGCGCTTGATCCGCTGCGTCGTCTCGATCCCGCCCGGCGAGGGCAGGGAGAGGTCCATGAGGATGATGTTGGGGGAGGTGTCGAGCGCGGCGTCCATCGCGCTCCGGGCATCCTCGGCCTCACCGACGACCTCGAGGTCGGCCTCCTTGGACAGGATCTGGGCGATGCCGACGCGGAACAGCACGTGGTCGTCGACGATGAGGATTCGGGTCCGCTCCTCGCCCTGCCGCCGCCGCCGCTCCGGGCCGCTGTACTCCATCGCGCTCATCTAGTCTCCTCTTCTCCCCGTGGAATCGCGATCCGTACCACGGTGCCGCCGTCCGGACGCGATCGTACTTCGAATTCTGCGCCGATCAGCTCCGCGCGCTCACGCATGAATTGCAGGCCGAAGTTGCGGCGGCCCCGCGCCGCCACCGCCCCGACGTCGAAGCCTCGCCCGTCGTCACGGACCTCGACGACCCAGCTGCCGTCGTCGTGCGCCGCCCGAATCGAGGCTCGCCGGGCATCGGCATGCCTGCGCACATTCTGCAGCGCCTCCTGGACGATCCGCAGGATGACCGTTTCGATTGCCTCGCCAAGCTCGCGGATTCCCGGGTCCACCTCGACGTCGACGGGGATCCCAAAGAGCGAGGTCATCCCCTCGGCGGCTTCGCGGATGGCCCCCTCGAGGCCGAGGTCGGCGAGGATCGGCGGGCGGAGCTGGCTGATGAAGGCCCGGACGTCGCCGAGCTCGCGGCGGAGCAGCTCGCGAAGGAGGCGCAGCTCCGCGGCCGCGAGGACCGGTTCACGGGCCAGCATCCGCTCGACGACCTCCACCTGGAAGACGGCGTTCGACAGAGCCTGGGCCGGCCCATCGTGGACCTCCCGCGCGAGGCGCGTCCGCTCGGCCTCCTGGGCCTCCACGATGCGCATCTGGACGTCCGTGGCGGTGAGCGCCCCGCCCGGGTCGCCGACGAGCGATGCGTCGTCGCGACCGAGGAAGAGCCAGGCTCCCTCGAGGCTTCGGATCGCCAGCTCGAGCCGGGCCAGGGCGGACTGCTCACCGCCGACGACGCGCGCGCCGATGGCCTCGTCGCGGCGGAGGACGCGGATGCGGGCGTCGTCGGCGCCGGCCTCGGCCGCCTCGGCAGCGGTCATCGAACCGCCGGTCGACCCGGCGGCCGAGGCCGGCGGCTCCGATGGCGCCGCTGCCGGCTCGACGTCCCGGTGGTCGGCAGCCGCAACCTCGACGCGGAGCCGCTCGAGCTGGGCGAGCTGCTCGAGATGGGTGTCGCGAAACCGGTCGCGGACGGAGCGCAGGGCGTTGGCGCTGTAGGCCACCGCCTCGCGGGCCTCCGCGAGGAGGCTTTCCAGCCGGCTGTCGCGGGCGTCGCTCTCCGAGGCCGGGTTCATGCCCGGCGAGTATACGGGCCGGTCC
Organism: uncultured Chloroflexia bacterium; assembly: GCA_963719145.1. GTDB lineage: Bacteria > Chloroflexota > Limnocylindria > Limnocylindrales > CSP1-4 > UBA5189. Next base: position 155,113 of record CAVRAX010000001.1, on the reverse strand, counting down.
GCGTGCGCTGGTGCACCGCCGGACTGGCCTCCCACCCCCGCGGCACGTGGCCCGCCGTGCCGGCACAGGCCCGCAGCCGCGTCCGCATCGCCCCGGTCAGGGGCAGGTGATCAGGTAGGCGTCCCAGCCCTCGAGGTCGAGCGGCACGAAGTCGAAGCAGGCGAGACCCTCCGAGTCGGCCAGCGCCGCCTGCGGCCAGATCCCCTGGTCGTCCGAGGCGACGAGGAGGAGTCGGGTGCCCTGGAAGTGCGCCGCCAGGTCGACCACGCTCGCCGGCGGCTCCTCGGGGAGGGCCAGGGAGTTGGCGCCGGTCTCCTCGGCCAGGTAGATCGGGAAGTCGGTGATGACGGGCGCGCCGCGGACCTCGAGCGGGACGCCGGCGGCGGCCAGGGCGGCCGGCAGCGCCTCGAACTGGTCGCGGACCGCCTCCCCGTCGCGGCCGAAGCCGGGTAGCAGGGCCAGCGTGAAGAGGCTGCCGGCCGCGATGCCGAGGCAGGGACCGAGCCAGGCCACCGGGCGAGTCCAGCCGCGTCGACGTCCGGCCTCCTGGATGAGGCGGTCGAGGGCGAGGAGCGCGGAGATGAGGAGGAGGACCTGGATGGCCGCCGCCGCGTGGAGGAACGTGCCCCACGTCGTCGCAACCGGGAAGAGCAGCGTCGTCGCCACGAACGTCAGGCCGCTGAAGATCTCGAGCATCACCATGGAGCCGGGGGCGGGCCTGGCTTCGGACCGTGCCCCGGACCGCACCCCGGACCCGGCCCCGGACATCGACGTTGGCATGACGAGACCCTCGGCCCGTCGCGGGCGCTCCATCCAGGCCGGCGGCCGCTCCGCCTGGCGACCGGTGACCATGCCGGCGGCGTCCTCGAATTCGGCGGCCGCTCGCGGAGCCGGTGGAGGCGGCGGCGGAGATGGCAGCGGAACGGGGTCGGCGCGCACGTAGCGGGCTGCCGGCGCCGGAGCGGCGGGTGCGCGTTGTGGGATGGCAAACGTGCGCGCGGTCAAGGTCCACGGCAGGGCCAGCAGGCCGATCGCCGACAACGGGACCCCCAGGAGCAGCAGCACGTTCACGAGGTTGTGGAGGAACCCCGTCCAGCGCAGCCCGATGAGCGTCCCGAGCCCCGCGTCCAGGTACCGGGACAGGGTCGGCGTCTCCTGCCAGGCGAAGATGTCGCGCCCGTTGAGCGAGAGGGCGTTCGCCAGGGCCTGACCGGGGAACGGGCTGCCGAACTCGACCCAGTCGCGGATCGCCCAGGGGACGAAGACCAGGAGCGCCGGGATCGCCGCGCCCGCGACGAGTCGTGCCCAGCCCCGCGAACCCGCACCCGTCGCGGCGGCCGCCCCGCGGGCCAGGATCACCCAGGCCAGGGCCAGCCAGATCGCCTCGTTCCTGGTGAGCGCCGCGAACCCGAGGAGGACGCCGATTCCAAGGACGCGCGGATCGGCGAGCCGGGCCCCCCGTGGGTCGCGCGCCACGCGCGTCCCGAGGTCGCGTGCCACGCGCGTCCCGAGGTCGCGCGCCACGCGCGTCCCGAGCAGGCACGTCGCCAGGACGAAGGCACCGAACAGCATCGTCGAGTCGGGCAGGACCGAGTGGAGGACGAGGGGCAGGAAGGCGGCCGCCGACAGGCCCGTCCCGAGCCCCAGCGTCCGAGCCCGCCCGACCGGCAGCGATCGTTCCTCGGCGACATCGGCCGCCAGTCGCCAGGCGAGGACCGCCACGAGCCCACCGACGACGATCGACGACCACTGGGCCGCGGCGAACGTCGTCCCGAGGATGGCCATCGGGAGTGCGGCGAGGAACGACGGGAGCGGAAGCCAGACCTCGAAGGCCGGGCGCGGGAACGCCAGCGGCGGCGTGGCGTAGCTCCAGATCGCGTCGCTGACGAGGCCGCGGCCCTCGACGAGGTTGCGGGCCACGCCGACGTAGTAGGCCGTGTCCTCGGGACGGGGGAACGTGATCACGCTCGTTGCCCAGGCCCGGACGGCGATTGCAGCGACGAACACCAGGGCGGCCGAGAGCCACGCCTCGCGCCGGCTCACCGCCCCCTCAACCGCATCGATCGTCCCCCTGGGTCGTACAGACAGGGTAGAGCGCGAGGAGGACGTCGGTCGGACGTGTTAACGCCGGGCTCTGCCGCGCCTCCGGGGTGAGCACCTGGAAGACCGGCGCTCCGATCCAGGCAGGCCGCGACTCGCCAAGGAGCACGGGCGCCAGCGCTCGGGCCGCGTCGTTGCGCTCGATGATCAGCCAGCGGGTCCCATAGGCCCGCGCGACCGCCTCGATCGTCTCGATCGGGTCGTCCGGCGTGACCACGCCGGGCCGGCCGGTCCAGTACTTGAAGCCGGCCGCGTCGATCGACAGGATGCGGTCGTCGAGCGGGACCTGCAGCCGGTCCAGCTCCGCCGCGACCTGGAGCCGGGGCTGCCGCGTCTCGTCCCACTGTTGCTGGACAGTTCGCCCGAAGACGACCGCGGTGACGACGACCAGGGCGACGATCCCCCAGGCGAAGATCGGGCCGGCCCGTTGCTCGTCCCACGACCGGCGGCGTGAGGCGATCCAGCCGACCACCACGAGGACGCCCTCGATGGCCAGGATCGCGGCGTGGGGCGCCAGGCCGATCGCCGAGTGGATGAAGGCCCCGCCCGGCACGTGGAGCGGGTAGAGGACGGTGGCCGTGAAGAAGACGACGCCGGTGTAGACGAACCAGGGCGTGAAGTCACGGGAGCCGAGGCGGCCGATCGCGCCGATCAGGATGAACGGGACGAGCACGATCGAGCCGATGACGACGACGTAGTTGCCGATGGCCGACGAGAGACCGGCGAGCCGGCTCGACAGGATCGCACCCCAGCCCTGGTCGAGGAAGGACTGGAGGCTGGGGTGGGCCGTGATCGAGTTCCATTCGCTGATCGTCCGGATCCACAGGGCGGCGCCGCTCGAGCTCGTCGGAGAGATCGAGCCGAAGGTCGCCAGCTGACGGGCCCACCAGGGGGCCATGACGAGAAGGAACAGGCCGAGGCAACCGACCGCGGCCGCGAACGAGATCGGCCTGCGGTCCTCCACATGGGTCCAGCTGCCGGCGCCCCGCCGGCCGCGCCACCAGCGAACCCGGTCGGCGAGCCAGACGAGCCCGATCGCCGCGCCGAGGAAGACACCGTCGTTGCGGCCCAGGCTGGCCAGGCCGACGAGCAGGCCGGCGAACGCGTACGAGCCGTTGTGGCCTTTGAGGCCGCGGGCCGTGCACCAGATCGTCGCCGCGACGAGCGGATGCATGATCGCGAAGTTCTCGGGCTGGGCCATGAACACGGTCGCGGCCGCCGGCACGGCGGACAGGACGCCGGCGGTCGTGGCGACGAGCGGCTCCGCCCGCGCGTCCCGGGCGATCGCCCAGGTCAAGGGCGCGGCAAGCGAGCCGATGATTGCGAGCGGCAGGGCGGATGCCAGGGGGGTCGGCCCAAGAACGGCGATGAACGGGACCTGGACGAAGCTGGCCAGCGGCAGCCAGTGGGCGTTCGAGGGGACCGGGAGTGTCGCCGGGTCGGGGATCTTGTTGCCGACCTCGGCAAAGATCCAGACGAAGTCCACGTTGAGGCCGTGCCCGGCGGCGATCGCCCGGGCGACGTCGACGTAGTAGTAGGAGTCCGGGTACGCCGCGTCGGGGTACGTGGCGATCAGGACCAGGCGGACCAGCAGCGCGAGCACGAACAGGACGATGGGAGTCCGCACGGTTCGGGAGCGTAGCACCCGGAGTGGCGGCGCACCCTCGCGCTTGAGCCCCATCAGGAGGGCGTCCGGGACGTCCCTGGCGTCGGACTCGCCGCCGCTTCGCGAACGACCCGGGGCACGCGATACCAGGGAAGGGTGTCATCGGCGGCGGTCATCGGCCGGGTTGGCGCGCGCGACGCGACGCCTGCGCGAGCGCCTTCTACCATCATCGGATGGCGCTCAGGGACGGGGCGGCGACGGGGGCAACCGGGGCGCCGGGTACGCCGCACACGACACCGACGACGCGGACGCCTCAGGCGTCTGACCTCTCGCCGAGACGACGGGCGGTCGTCGATGGTCTCGCGATCGCCGGCATCGCCTGGTTCATCTTCGCCTACTTCGTCTGGGGCGAGCCCGCCGTCAGGACGCCCTTCGTCGACGGGCTCGCCTACTGGGGCGTCGACACGACTGCCCCGTACGACACCGCCGGCGTCGGCCGGACGGGCAGCTTCCTGTACACGCCCGTGGCGGCACTGCTGTTCGGCGTCGTCGGCCGCCTGCCGGAGCCTGTATTCGTCGTGCTCTGGGCGGCCCTGATCGTCGCGCTCGCCGCCTGGCTTGGGCGCCCGTGGCCGCGAATCTGGTTGATCCTCCTCCTGCCGCTCTCCCGTGAGTTGCTCATCGGTCAGTTCAACGTGGTCGTGACGACGGCGATCGTGCTCGGCTTCGGGCGGCCGTGGCTGTGGGCGATCCCGCTCCTGACAAAGGTGACCCCTGGCGTCGGGATCCTGTGGTTCGCCGTCCGCCGCGAGTGGGGAAGCCTGGCGCTCGCCCTCGCCGTGACGGCAGGGCTCGTGGCCGCCTCGTTCGTCCTTCGACCGGGCTGGTGGTCCGACTGGCTCGGGCTCATCAGCCGTGATCAGGGGAACGCCGCCCAGCAGCTGCCGTGGCTTCGATATGCCCTGGCTGCGGCCATCGTTGCCTGGGGCGCCCGGACGGATCGACCGTGGACGGTGCCGCTCGGGGCGTTCCTCGCGCTCCCCGTCATCTACCCGGACTCGTTCACGTTCCTGCTCGGCTGCGTCGCCGTGCGCTACCCCGCCATCCGTCGGGCCGCGCTCGGGACGCGGACAGGGAAGGGGACCGAGGGGTGAACGACGGTGCCCCGAACCCCTACGGCGTCCCGAACGCCGAGTAGATCGCCACGATCCACGCTGCCTCGAGCATCGCGAACAGGAGAACCAGCAGCCATCGCGCTCGGGGTGTGGACACGATCAGCGCGAGCCCGAGGCTGGCCGGAAAGCCGGCCATTGCGTAACGCGGCGCCTCGCTCCAGGAGGCAAGCGTGATCGCGGTCAGCGCGGCCAGGAACGAGAACACTCCGGCCCCGAGCTGTCGGTCGCGGAGCAGCCGGATGCTCCCGAGCAACATCAGCAGCGTGTACCCGAGCGAGAAGGCCCCGAGCCCCAACGGCGCCTCGACGAGCGACTGCGGGCCGATCGTGGCTCTGATCCAGCTGGGCGAACCACGCAGGTATCCGAAGGGATCGCCGGTCAGCCACCAGATGTAGCCCAGCCACACGGCGAACGCGACCGCCCCGCCGATGAACACGAGCGCGCCTTCCCGACGCCGCGCCGGCCGGATCATCTCGGCCAGCCCTCCAATCGCCAGGCCGAGTCCCATCAATCGCGTGAGCTGCGCCAGCGCGACGAACGCGGCGCGACGCGCCCCCCATGTGCAGAACGAGGCCGCGGCCAGCAACAGGAACAGGGACTCGGAGTAGGCGAGGGAGAAGATGTAGGCGGCTGGCCCGAATGCCACGAGGGCAAGCCCGACCCGTGCCGTCCCGCGCTCCGCGAACCCGAGGAATGCCCGGTAGGTAACGACCGATGCCGCGAGAAAGAAGACGTTCGCCAGCACGGGGCCGACGATCTCCCCTGGCAGGAGGCCGTTCAGGGTCGCCGCCCGGATGGCGATGGGCCAGAGCGGGAAGAAGGCGAAGTCCTGGTACAGCGCGGCGGGCGCGTCGTGGTAGCCGGTCGAGGCGATCTGCAGGTACCAGTTGCCGTCCCAGATCGTGAACGGGTTCCTGGACCACGAGAGGAAGAGCCCGGGCGAGAGACGATCCGCACGCGCCGAGGCGGCGAGAATCAACGACACCGTGAACAGCCGTGAGGCGATACCGATCGCGACGGCCTCCGCCCACCACGGAAGCGCGGCGAACCGGGCGAACCGGGTCATCACCCTCGATTGGGGTTCAACGTCTCGAGATCCCCCTGTGAGCGCTCGAATGCGCCGGCAGGGTAGCACCACCATCCCGACGATCGAGCCCCTCCGCCGCGGGGTGATTCGCCACTACCATCGGGTGATGGATCCGCTCGACCCCCTCGTCGGCGACGGCTCGGCGGCCTTGGACCGACTCCCCGGCCGGTGGGGGCGGCCACTTCGCGACGGCGCCGCGCTGGCCGGACTGCTCTTCGCGGCGTATCTCTTCGTGGTCGTCGCGCCCCTGGCGGGGACCGTCGGCTTCGATGCCTTCCCGTACTGGAACGTCGACCTCGAGCATCCATACGCACGCGTCGCCGGGCAGTTCGGGGCGTTCACCTACTCGCCGGTCGCGGCGAGGCTCTTCGCGCCCGCGGGCCTGCTGTCGTGGCCGGCCTTCTGGTTCACCTGGACGGCCATCCTGGTCGGGACGATGGCCTGGCTCGGCTGGCGGCGGACATTGCTCGTCCTTGCCTTCCCGCCGGTCGCGCTCGAGCTCTACCACGGCAACATCCACCTCCTGCTCGCGGCGGCGGTCGGCCTCGGCCTGCGGTATCCGTGGACGTGGTCGTTCGTGCTCCTGACGAAGGTGACGCCCGGCGTGGGGCTCCTCTGGTTCGCCGTCCGTCGCGAGTGGCGAAGCCTCGGGATCGCCCTCGGCGTGACGGCCGCCATCGCCGCCGTCTCGCTCGCCGTGGACTTCCGGCTATGGCGGGAGTGGGTCGTCGACGGACTCCTCCCCGTCGCCGGCTCCAGCGTGACCCAGCCCCACGTCGAGATCCCGCTCGTGGTCCGGCTGCCGGCGGCGGCCGTCATCGTCACGTGGGGCGCCCTCACGGATCGGCGCTGGACGGTGCCGATGTCCGCGGCCCTGGCGTTGCCCGTGCTGTGGCTCGCAGGCCTCTCGATCCTCGCCGCGATCCCGGCCATCGATCGCCTGCGCCCGGTGGCTACCCTGGACGCCGGATGAACGCTCAGACGGCGGGCCCACCGCCCGGCGGCTACCTGAAGCCCTACCGCGGGCCGAGTCCGCCGCTCGACGCCAGGCTCCGACGGATGGGCTGGTGGGTCCTCTACGCGGCGGCCGCCATCGGCGGCCTCCTCGGCCTGGGGATGCTATGGCTCCACCTGACCACGGACCCGCTGGCCGATGTCCGCGCCTACTACGAGGCGGCGGGCCGCCTCAACGCCGGGCGGCCCCTCTACGCGGCCACGGGCGACGCGACCACTCCGACCTACTACTTCTACCCGCCCCTCCTCGCGATCCTGATGCGGCCCTTCGCCGGGCTGCCGTTCCACGTCTTCGCGATCGGCTGGGAGGCCGTCGTCGTCGCGAGCTTCGTCGCCCTGGTCCGCCGCCTCGGGGCGACCAGGCGCACCTTCGTGGCCCTCGGGCTCCTTGGGATGCCGATCGGCTGGGCGCTTGCCATCGCCCAGGCCCACATCCCGATGACGCTGCTCATGGCGATCGGCCAGCCGTGGTCGATCGCGTTGGCGACGAACCTCAAGCTCTTCCCGGTCCTCGTCGCCGTGTGGTGGCTCGGTCGCCGCCAGTACCAGGCCGTCGGCGCTCTTATCGGCTGGCTCCTGCTTCTTGCCCTCGCCCAGGGACTCCTCGAGCCGGACGGATCCGTGGCCTTCTTCGGCGCCGTCGGCCTGGACCAGGCGGCCGGCGTCCGCAACATCTCGCCGTATGCGATCTCGCCGGTCCTGTGGCTGGTGGTCGCCGGGGCCGGGGCGATCGCCGCGTTCTTCCTCGCCCCGACCCGCTGGGGCTGGGCCGCCGCCGTGGCCCTGGCGACACTCGCACCGCCGCGCCTCCTCGTCTACATGCTCACCAGCCTGCTCGCCGCCGTCCGCGAGCCGGACCCACCGCGCGGCGACGGCCCCTACGACCTCCCTCCGCCCGACGCCGCCGAGGCCTACGTCGGCTCGGCTCGATAGACGATGTGGCGGGGGAGGCGCGAGCCCACGTCCCGGCAACGTCCGGACTATCGGTCGATTGCAGTACTGAGCCCTCCGGCTGGTAGGTTAGCCTTCATCGCTCATCCAGAGACACCAGGGGGACACGATCTTGGGAGATGCTCGGACCAGTCTCGAGCCGGACGGATCGCATGAGCATGCCCTCCGGGCCAAGGAGCTCGGCCTCGTCGAAGGCTCCGCCGCATGGGCGGAATGGGTCAAGGACTACTACCGCGACGTCGAGACCTACGACTGGGTCGACGTCGCCGACAACCTGCGCGGGCTGGAAGCGCTCTTCCACCGCAACCGCGCCCGAGCCGTTCGCGGTCTGGCCCGGCGTCACGGACGAGCGCCGTTCCTCGACGCGGGCTGTGGAACCGGGCTGAATCTCCGGTCCCTGCCGGTCGGGTCCACTGGCCTGGACATCAACCCCCGCAACGTCGAAGTCCTGCGCCGACGACTGCCCGAGACACCGGATCGTTCAAGGCGATATCGAGGCGATGCCATTCGCGGACGGCTCCTTCAACACCGTCGTCTGCACCGAGGTCCTTGAGCACGTCCCTGATCCGGCCGCCGCCCTGCGAGAGATCAGCCGCGTGCTCACGCCCGGCGGCGTCCTCATCGGCTCGGTACCCGCACGGTCGGCGATCTGGCGACTGCGGTTCCTGTCATCGACCTGCCCGCACTCGGAACCCTTCCACCACGAGTACCTGCCGCACGAAGTCAGGGCGATGCTCGGCGCCTGGGACGTCCGGTCCCTGCGCTACTCGCTCCTGCACTTCAACGTCGTCTTCGTCGCCAGGACTCCGTCCCCACTCGAACCGTCCTGACCGCGCGGCCCGCCGAGCCCGCGCGGCCCGCCGAGCCCGCGCGGCCCGCCGAGCCCGCGCGGCCTGCCCTGCTCCGGCGCCGCCGACGCCCGCTCCTCTGCCGCGCCGCGGGTCGCCGAATCAGGCGCGCTGCTCGATCCGGGCCGGCCGGGCACCCCAGCCCGCCCCGAGGCGCAGGACCTGCCGTTCGCCGACCGTCCGCCCGGCCGAGACATCGACCGTATCGACGATCAGGCCTGCCAGTCCGAAGATCAGGTCCCAGTCGATCGAGTCGTGCGGCGTCACGACGACCACGACATCGGAGTCGCGGAGGAGGGCGTCGAGGGCCGTGGACTCGAGCGTCCGTCCGTCGAGGTCGCGGAATCGCGGCACGTGGGGGTCGTGATAGGCGAGCGTCGCGCCCCGCTCCGCGAGCTGGGACAGGATCGGCGCCGAAGGTGAGTTCCGCGAGTCGCGGACGTTCTTCTTGAACGCCACGCCGATGACGCCGACCCGCGCGCCACGGACGGCGAGACCTCGATCGTTCAGGGCCTCGGCGACCAGGTCCACGACGTGGCGAGGCATCGCGAAGTTGATGTCGCCGGCCGTCTCCACGAACCGATCGACGAAGTCGAACTCGCGCGCCCGCCAGGCGAGGTAGTACGGGTCGACCGGGATGCAGTGGCCGCCGACCCCCGGACCGGGCGTGAACCTCATGAACCCGAAGGGCTTGGTCCCGGCGGCATCGATGACCTCCCAGGCGTCGATGCCCATTCGTTCACAGAGCAGGGCGAGCTGGTTGACGAGGGCGATGTTCACGTTCCGGAAGACGTTCTCGAGCAGCTTCGCCAGCTCGGCCGCGTCGGGCGAGGAGAGACGGATGACCCGCTCGTTGATGTGCTCGAGGAGGCGCGCGGCCCGCTCCGTCGCCGCCGGCGTGGTTCCCCCGACGAGGCGGGGGACCACCCGCGACGCGCTCGCCGGGTCGCCGGGGTTCACGCGCTCGGGCGCGAAGGCCAGGTCGAAGTCCGTGCCGGCCCGCAGGCCGCCCCGCTCCAGCTCGCCCCGGAACGGCCCGTTGGTCGTGCCCGGGTACGTGGTCGATTGGAGGACGATGAGCTGGCTGCGGCGGAGGGCGCCGCGGATCATCCCGCCGGCCGCGATGACCGGCCCGAGGTCGGGGTCCTTCGACTGGTCGATCGGGGTCGGGACGCAGACGAAGATCACGTCCGCCCGGGCCAGCTCCTCGCCGCCCGGTTCGACGACGGACAGGCCGGCGCCCAGCGCCGCGCTCAGGCGATCGTCGGAGATGTCGTCGATCGGCGAGGTCCCGGCCGACAGGCCGGCGACGCGCTCCCGGCTGGCATCGATCCCGGCGACCTCCAGCCCGGCCTCGACGAGGCTCACGGCCAGCGGGAGACCCACGTAGCCGAGGCCGATGATGGCGATACGCTGATCCAGGGCCGCTTCCACGCTGCTCTCCTTCAGGCTCGATCCCGGCGATCGTACCCGCCGCGGACGCCCGCGCGGCTGCCTCGGCTCGCGTCGATCCTCGATACTGGCCGGCGATGGACCCACTCGTCGTCCACGTCGTGGGGGCGCGGCCGAACTTCATGAAGGCCGCGCCGGTGATCGCGGCGCTCGGTGCTCGAGGAGTCCGCCAGCAGCTCGTCCACACCGGCCAGCACTACGACGCGGCCCTGTCCGACGTGTTCTTCCGGGAGCTCGACCTGCCGGAGCCAGATCGGAACCTCAACGTCGGCTCGGGATCCCACGCGGCCCAGACGGCGGCGATCATGATCGCCTTCGAGCAGGTCATCCTGGAGACGTCGCCGCGCCTCGTCGTCGTCTACGGCGACGTCAACTCGACCATCGCCGCCGCCCTCGTCGCGTCCAACCTGGCAGTTCCCGTCGCCCACGTCGAGGCCGGGCTGCGCAGCTTCGACGACCGATGCCGGAGGAGATCAACCGGCGGATCACCGACGTGCTCTCGGAACTCCTGTTCGTCACCGCCCCGGAAGGTCGATCGAGAACCTCGCGCGCGGAAGGCATCGACGACGAGCGGGTCCATTTCGTCGGCAACCCGATGATCGACACGCTGGTGCGGAACCTCGACCGCCTCGACCCCGACGGCCGCGCTCAGCGAGCTCGGCCTCCAGGCCCCTACGCCGTGGCCACGTTCCACCGGCCGTCGAACGTCGACGAGCCCGTCGCGGCACGGCGGCTCGCAGCCATGCTCCGCGGCCTGGCCGAGAGCCTGCCGGTGGTGATCCCGCTGCACCCTCGTGGCCGGGCGTCGCTCGAAGCCGCGGGCCTCCGGGACGGGCCGAGGCTTCGAGTCATCGAGCCGCTGGGCTATGTCGACTTCATGTCCCTGGTTCGCGGTGCCGCCGTGGCCGTGACGGATTCCGGTGGGCGTGCAGGAGGAGACGACCGTCCTCCGCGTGCCCTGCCTGACGGTCCGCCGGAACACCGAGCGGCCGATCACGATCACGCACGGCACCAACCGGCTCGTCGAGCCGGAGGACGTGGTCCCCGCCGCGCGCGACATCCTGGAGCCGGGAGACGCCGTCACCTCCGAGCCACCGCTCTGGGATGGTCACGCCGGCGAGCGGATCGCCGGCGTCATCGCGGACTGGCTGGATCGTCCGTCGTAGCGGAGGCCACCGACATTGGCCCCACGGGCTGGTGTATGAGGTCACCGCTCAACTGTCCCGTCGAGCCCGCCAACCTTGACGCGAAGGGGACGCGGGGCGGATGCTCAGGCTTCCGAGATCGCGCGGGATGACAGCCGGCAGGGGAGAACGGCCATGAGGGAACCGACGATGCGGCGCCTGGGCGTCTCGCTGCTGCTTGCCGCCTTCGCCGCGACGCTCGTTCCCGCCTCCGCCTGGGCCGCCCGCCCCGCGCCCGCGGAAGCCGCCCCCTCGAGCACCGGCAGCTGGATCGTCACGTTCAAGCCAGGCGTCAAGGCCAGCGCCCACGCCCAGGCGCTGGCCGAGGCGGCGGGTGGTCAAGCGGGCCTGGTCTACGGACACGCTCTGAACGGGTTCGTCTTCAAGGGCTCGAACCAGGCGGCGTCGGCCCTCCTGCGGAACCCCAACGTCCGGACGGTCGTGCCGGACGGCGAGATCAAGATCGCGGGCGACGGAATCCCCACCGGCGTCGGCCGGATCGCGGCCTACAGCCCCACGACGCCGGACTCGTACGAGGCCGGCTTCCGGGGGGCGGGCACCCGGATCGCCATCCTCGACACCGGCATCGACCTGACCCACCCCGATCTGGCAGCCAGCCTGGACCTCGGCCTCGGCCTGAACTGCATGACCGATCCACCCGGCTCGGCACCGCCGCAGGACGGCCACGGGCACGGAACGCACGTCGCGGGGATCGCGGCCGCGCCCGTCAACGGCGTCGGCGTCATCGGCGTCGCCCCTGAGGCCCGAATCGTCCCGATCAAGGTCCTCGACGACACCGGCTACGGCGAGTGGTCGAACCTCATCTGCGGCATCGACTACCTGACGGGGCTCAACACGGACGGCGACCCGTCGAACGACGTCCAGGTCGCGAACATGAGCCTCGGCGACACCGGGGGGATCGGCACCTGCACGGACGGCTTCGTCCGCGAGGCGATCTGCACGTCCGTCGCGGCGGGCATCACCTACGTGGCCGCGGCCGGGAACTCGACCGTCGACACCTCGACCTTCATCCCGGCAGCCATGCCCGAGGTGATCGCCGTCTCCGCCCTGACCGACCTCGACGGTCTCCCGGGCGGGCTCGCCGGCTGCCTGATCCCCTACTTCAACCTGTTCTGCGACGACACGCTGGCCGAGTTCAGCAACTTCGGGCCGGACGTCGACCTCACGGCGCCCGGGTTCCAGATCTACTCCGACTGGACGGGCGGCGGGTACCAGTCGGAGAGCGGCACGAGCATGGCCTCGCCCCACGTCGCCGGCGTGGCCCTCCTGGTCCTGGCCGAGAACCCGGCCCTCAGCCCGGCCGACGTGCGGGATCTCCTGAAGGAGACCGGCGAATGCGCGAACGGCACGTTCGCGGACGCGAACGGCACCGGCGATTGCGCCGGCCAGGGCCAATGGCTGCACGACCCCGATGGCTACGGCGAGCCCGTCGTCAATGCCCTCCACGCGGCATCGGCCGCGTCGGGCTGGGCGCCGAAACCGACGATCACGATCACCAACCCGGGTGATGGGTCCACCGTCTCCGGCACGGTCACGGTGACGGCCGACGCTGCGTCCGCTGTGGGCCTCGCCAGCGTCACGTTCGCAATCAACGGGATGGACGCCACCACGGACACCGATGGATCGGACGGGTGGACGTTCGGTTGGGACACAAGCGGACTCGACGACGGCGTCTACACGATTAGCGCGACCGCCACAGACACCATCGGCCAATCGCGAACCGCCCACGTCAGCGTCCAGGTCGGTGCGAATCTCCAGGGCGACTGGGTCGGGGTCTACGGCGCCGACGGCTACGTCATCGGCGCCTGGAACGGCTCGAGCGACCTCGTCGGCCTGCCGTCGGGGGTGACCTACACCCTCGAGCAGGGCCTCCGCTACACCTGGCAGTACGCGGGTGACATCCGGGCCCTCGAGAGCCCGTCGGAGAGCGAGCGGCGCTCGACCGGCTGGTACCACGCCAGCGAGGTCCGGGTCAGGCTCGACTTCACCTCGGCCTACAGCGGCACCCTCCACCTCTACACCGTCGACTGGGGGGCGGCCAATCGTCGGGAGGACGTGACTGTCGATGACGGCGCCGGACCTCTGACGGCCAGCCTCACATCCGACTTCTCCAACGGCGCCTGGATGCATTTCCCGATCAACGTCGACGCCGGTGGCTCGGTCGTCATCACCGCCGACTTCCGATCCGGGGCGGCCACGAACGCCGTCCTCGAGGGCCTGTTCCTGGGCGGTGCCGGCGAGGCTGTGCCGCCGCCGCCGTCGCCGACGATCGAGATCCCGGGCGTCCAGGGCGACTGGGTCGGGGTCTACGGCGCCGACGGCTACGTCATCGGCGCCTGGAACGGCTCGAGCGACCTCGTCGGCCTGCCGTCGGGGGTGACCTACACCCTCGAGCAGGGCCTCCGCTACACCTGGCAGTACGCGGGTGACATCCGGGCCCTCGAGAGCCCGTCGGAGAGCGAGCGGCGCTCGACCGGCTGGTACCACGCCAGCGAGGTCCGGGTCAGGCTCGACTTCACCTCGGCCTACAGCGGCACCCTCCACCTCTACACCGTCGACTGGGGGGCGGCCAATCGTCGGGAGGACGTGACTGTCGATGACGGCGCCGGACCTCTGACGGCCAGCCTCACATCCGACTTCTCCAACGGCGCCTGGATGCATTTCCCGATCAACGTCGACGCCGGTGGCTCGGTCGTCATCACCGCCGACTTCCGATCCGGGGCGGCCACGAACGCCGTCCTCGAGGGCCTGTTCCTGGGCGGTGCCGGCGAGGCTGTGCCGCCGCCGCCGTCGCCGACGATCGAGATCCCGGGCGTCCAGGGCGACTGGGTCGGGGTCTACGGCGCCGACGGCTACGTCATCGGCGCCTGGAACGGCTCGAGCGACCTCGTCGGCCTGCCGTCGGGGGTGACCTACACCCTCGAGCAGGGCCTCCGCTACACCTGGCAGTACGCGGGTGACATCCGGGCCCTCGAGAGCCCGTCGGAGAGCGAGCGGCGCTCGACCGGCTGGTACCACGCCAGCGAGGTCCGGGTCAGGCTCGACTTCACCTCGGCCTACAGCGGCACCCTCCACCTCTACACCGTCGACTGGGGGGCGGCCAATCGTCGGGAGGACGTGACTGTCGATGACGGCGCCGGACCTCTGACGGCCAGCCTCACATCCGACTTCTCCAACGGCGCCTGGATGCATTTCCCGATCAACGTCGACGCCGGTGGCTCGGTCGTCATCACCGCCGACTTCCGATCCGGGGCGGCCACGAACGCCGTCCTCGAGGGCCTGTTCCTGGGCGGTGCCGGCGAGGCTGTGCCGCCGCCGCCGACCGGTCTGGCCGCGACCCCCGGCAACGGCCAGGTCGGGCTGACCTGGTCGGCCCCGGCCTCGGACGGCGGCAGCCCGATCACCTCCTACACCGCGACCGCCAGCCCCGGCGGCGCGAGCTGCACGACGGCGTCCCTCGGCTGCACCGTCAGCGGGCTCACCAACGGCCAGACCTACAGCTTCACCGTCGTCGCCACCAACGGCGTCGGCGACAGCCTGCCCTCCGGCTCCGTCAACGCCAGCCCGGTCGCCCCGGCCACCGTGCCCGGCGCGCCGACCGGTCTGGCCGCGACCCCCGGCAACGGCCAGGTCGGGCTGACCTGGTCGGCCCCGGCCTCGGACGGCGGCAGCCCGATCACCTCCTACACCGCGACCGCCAGCCCCGGCGGCGCGAGCTGCACGACGGCGTCCCTCGGCTGCACCGTCAGCGGGCTCACCAACGGCCAGACCTACAGCTTCACCGTCGTCGCCACCAACGGCGTCGGCGACAGCCTGCCCTCCGGCTCCGTCAACGCCAGCCCGGTCGCCCCGGCCACCGTGCCCGGCGCGCCGACCGGTCTGGCCGCGACCCCCGGCAACGGCCAGGTCGGGCTGACCTGGTCGGCCCCGGCCTCGGACGGCGGCAGCCCGATCACCTCCTACACCGCGACCGCCAGCCCCGGCGGCGCGAGCTGCACGACGGCGTCCCTCGGCTGCACCGTCAGCGGGCTCACCAACGGCCAGACCTACAGCTTCACCGTCGTCGCCACCAACGGCGTCGGCGACAGCCTGCCCTCCGGCTCCGTCAACGCCAGCCCGGTCGCCCCGGCCACCGTGCCCGGCGCGCCGACCGGTCTGGCCGCGACCCCCGGCAACGGCCAGGTCGGGCTGACCTGGTCGGCCCCGGCCTCGGACGGCGGCAGCCCGATCACCTCCTACACCGCGACCGCCAGCCCCGGCGGCGCGAGCTGCACGACGGCGTCCCTCGGCTGCACCGTCAGCGGGCTCACCAACGGCCAGACCTACAGCTTCACCGTCGTCGCCACCAACGGCGTCGGCGACAGCCTGCCCTCCGGCTCCGTCAACGCCAGCCCGGTCGCCCCGGCCACCGTGCCCGGCGCGCCGACCGGTCTGGCCGCGACGGCACTCCGGCCCAGCGGGATCAGGCTGACCTGGTCGGCTCCCGCTTCGAGCGGGGGTAGCCCAATCCTCGGCTACAGGATCTACCGCTCGACCTCGTCGGGCGCCGAGGTCCTACTCGCCACGGTCGGGAACGTCACGACCTACACGGACAACGGGACGGCGAGCCATACCCGCTACTACTACAAGGTCGCCGCCGTGAACGCGGTCGGCCCGGGTGCGCTTTCCGCCGAGGTCAACGCTCGGGCCAGATGACCTGTGGGTGCTTCGACTCGTCCGCCCCTCAATCGACGGTTCCGTAGACGGTCAACGCCCGCTGGAGCCTCTTCGGGAGGAGCGTCCGGTGCCGACCCAGCTGGACGCCGGCGAATGACGCTCCCAGGAAGATCACGACGCGGAGGTAGTCGATCGGGCCGCGACCGCGGAGGGCCTCCCGTGCAGCACCCAGGAGCTGCCAGGCATCGCCACGCGACACGTCATCGCCCCCGCGGCCGAAGATCCCGAGTCGCTGATACACCACGGCATTGTCGAAGTAGCGGCGCAGGATCTCGCGGCTCGAGTACTCGTGGGAGTGCTCGACCACCGCGGTCGGCACATACGCGATCTGCAAGCCGGCACTGATGATCCGTCGCGACAGGGTGACGTCCTCGTTCACAGGGATTTCTGGATCGAACAGCGGCAGCGAGACCGCCGCTCGGTCGACACAGCAGGCGACCGACGAGAAGAAGTGGAGCTCCTTCGGCGAGAGGCCGGCCCCCAGCCGCTTCACGACGGGTTCGGGACCGTAGTTGTACAGCGTCCGGGCCACGTTCGCGACGCCGGCGCCCGGCCGCGCGACCTGGCGTCCGTAGGCGGCGACGAGGTCCGGCCGCTCCGGATCCATGACGGGCTCGGTCAGGTCGCGCAACCATGAGCGGCCAATCGGCACGGCGTCGCCACCGAGGTAGACGAGGTAGCGTCCGGTCGTCGCCTCTGCGCCGAGGTTCCTGGTGCGCGCATGGTGGAACGCCGCCGGGTCGATCTGGAGCAGCCGCAGTCTCGGATCGGCGTCCGCGAGATGGCGCACCAGTTCGACCGAGCCGTCGACAGACCCCGAGTCGATGACCGTGACGTCGAAGGGCACCTCGATGTCCTGGTTCAACAGCGTAGGAAGCGATCGCTGGAGGTGGTGGGCCTCGTTCCTGGCGAGGATCACCACGTTGACGACCGCGGCTCCGCCCGTCATGGCACGCCGTCGGTTGCCGGGGATCTGGCAAGGTCGCCGCCTTCGCGATAGCCGGAGAAGACCGCCCTGATGACCTTGTAGTTCAGCAGGCGCCTCTGGATCGGCCACGGTGTTCGAGGAAGCAGCAGGTCGACGATGCGGTCCGAGACCCGATTGAGCAGAAGGCGGAAGAGCCGGTCCTCGATTCGTTTCGAATCTGCGCGATCGATCCAGTACGGCGCGGGTCCGTCCGGGTGGCGCGCCCGCGTCCTGTGCAGGTTGATGCGCGCGTAGGCGCGCAGCTCGGACAGGCCTTTGGCAACCGTCTTGTGCTCGACTGTGGTGGCCCGGGCGTCGGCGTTGAAGATGAAGCGCAGTCCCTTCTCAGCGAGGCGCAGGCCGAGGTCCGTGTCCTCGCCTCCGTATCCGGTGAGGGTCTCATCAAAACCGCCGAGGGTGACGAGGTCCGCCGTTCGCAGCGCCGTGTTCGCGGTGACGAAGTCGAGTGGCCGAATTCGGGCACCTGCCTCCCTCTTGTTCATGCCGCGCGTCGACTGATAGCGCGCCCACAGACTCTCGCGAGCGTTCAGGTATTCGATGCTCCCGATGGAGACCACATTGGCTTCCGACTCGAGCACCGCCACGTGCCGATCCACGGTATCTGGCTCGACCCGCATGTCCGAATCGAGCAGCAGGACGTGGTCGGCGGTCAGGTGGCCAAGCGCCAGGTTCCGGGTCGCTGCTCGTCCATGATTTTGGCGATCTGGATGTTCCAGAACGGTGAGAGGAAACGGCACGTCGACACCCGCCAGGTACTCCAGCGTCCCATCGGTCGAGCCATCGACGCACACGAGGACACCCTGGATTGCCATGGCCGGGAGCAGGGAGTCCAGGCAACGTCGCAACTCGTCCAGATTGTTGTAGGTAGGGACAACGAGGTCGATGGACGCGCGCATTCTGATCCGGATCCTAGCGGCAGTGGCCCCTCCGGGGATGGCGCGTTGCCCGCTTCGAGTTCAGCCCCAAACCTCGCGAACCACGAAGCCGCGGTTGACGAGCAGGTCCGGCGATGGGGGATCCCCGTCGTTCACGACGTACGGGATCCCCCATCTCCCCTGAATTGCATCGACTCGCATGTCGAGCGAATGAAGTCCTGCTGGGCAGTCTGTCACGGCGATCAGCGTGACCGGCGCGTCGTTCCAGATGCCCTTCGTCGATCCACGGAGGATCGAGCCGATGACCACCCCATCGAGCCTGGCCGACAGGTGGATCCCGGTTTCTGCGTCAATCGGCTCCAGATTGCCGACCGTCCACGTGATCGAGGCTCGACCGCCATGGCAGTCCACATCCATCGGATCGAGGATCAGCCCACTATCCGATTTGCCGATCCGGACCGTCTCGCGATGTTGGGTGAGGTTATCGGTCAGGGTAATCTGCGACCCTGTCGTGGTTCGAGCGGCAACGCTCGTGAGCTCGCTCCGATTGCCCCGCCAGTCATCCGGCTGGGGGGCTGTCGAATTCAGCCAGTACACGACCGCCGTTGCGACCGCGATTCCGCCGGTCAGCCCGATGACGAGGACGCGGGGCCGAAACGACACGACGATCACGTCGCCCTCCAGAGCATCTGTGCGTTCGAGCGCCGCCCTAGCGCCCCGGATCCAACCCGCGCACCCGCGGATGTTCACCGCTGAGTTCGCCGTCGGCCTTGCCCGGCCGGGTTGGGTCTTGGCCGCATGTCCGGCATTGCGCCCCATGGCATCGCTAAGGAGATTCTGCCAGATAGGTGGTCACCGCCGAACCTCGTAGATCTTCGTCACATAGTCGCCGGCGCCCCAGAGGTCGGACGAGCCGTAGAACCGGTCGTGAACGACACCAATCACTGTTGCGTGATCGTCGAGGTACTGTTGGACCGCTGCTCGATCAACCGAGACGCCCAGGATCCTCTGCGTGAAGAACTCATCGATCAGGATGTGCGTAACGCCGAGGCGCTCGACCGCCAGACCATAGGGCCGAACCGCCTTGAAGTAGTGGTCGGCGACGTAGCCTTCGTCTGCGAACCCGAACCAGAGGGTGGGCTCGCCCTGGACGAGCGCACTCTCGGGGATGAACGCTCGCAGGCGAGCGATGTAGCCCGCATAGTCGGCCGACCCGACCTTGATCGTCGTGCTCGCCAGTGACACGAGTGAGATCGCGACGACACCGAGGACGATCTCAATGCGAACCCGGCCGCCGAGGGCCGCACTCATCCACCGTCCCACAAACAGTGCCAGGAAGGGCCAGACGAGAACCGCGTAATGGGCAGTCTTGTTCGGAACGACGAGACCCATTGCCACGATTTGAACCCCCACGGCAGCCATCAGCGCCGTTGTGGCCCGATCTGGATGGTGGCGGCGGACGATCCAGACGGAAAGGATCGCCAGCATCGGGAGAAGCCAGGCGCCATCCCACCACTGGAGCGTCGCCCTGGTGTAACGGTCGAGCTCGCCGAGAAACGGGGCGAACGGTGCGCCGGCGACCCCGAGCAATGGCGGCTTGGGCGCCCAGTAGTTGCTCCACTGGTCGCCGAAGAGCCCTGGGTTCGGGAGGACGTGGACCGCCAACCACCACATCGCGCCCGCCGAGAGTCCTGCAACGCAGGCCGCCAGGGGCCGCCCAAGGAGCGGGCGGCCGACGCGGATCAGAAGGAACGCTCCGAGGACCAACGGCGCGATCACGCCATTGACGTGAATGTCGGCTGCGAGGGCGGAGAGGAGTCCCGCCCCGAACAACCACCGCGCCCGATGGCCATCCTCTGATCTGAGCACGGCCCACAGCCCGGCGATCGTGAACGCGAGCTGTAGCATCTCGGGTCGCGCGTCATGCGTCTGGAACACGAAGACAGGCGACACCGCCAGAACGACTGCCGCGATTGCCCCCGCCGTCGCATTCCAAAGGCGCCGCCCGATGAGGTAGGTGAACCCGATCACAGCCAGGCCGGCTATGAGGGAGATCAAGCGAGCCTGAAATGGACCGACTGCCAGGATCTTGAAGACCGCCGCCACAGCGACGAGATAGATCCGGCCGTATGCCACGTTGCTGATGTCAAGCCCGTGGAGTCCCGGGAACATGGGTTCTGCGAAGGTCCCATTCGTCGCGAACGACCACGCGGGCTGGGTGTACCAGGGCTCATCCATCCAGACCAATGGGACGCGGTCCAGGGTGAGCAGGCTCACGAGCGCATATGTGATCGCGCCCGTGACAGCCATGAGGCGGCCGGTGTTCACAGCCTGACCGTCTGAGCGCGCTTCATCGGAGCTCGATCGCCGCAACCAGGTTTCGCGCTCTACCGTTCCAGTCTGCCGCGTGCGCGAATCCCTCGCCGAGGCCCCTGTCGACGTCGCCGTCCAACGCTCGCCGAACTCCTGTGATCAGCTCCTCTCGTGAACTAGCCAGGATCGCTGGGCTGTGCAGCTGGGCGAGCTCCGGCCACGACGAAGCGACGACCGGCAGGCCGCAGGCGAGGTACTCGTAGAGCTTGAGCGGATCGACTGTGTTCACGACCAGCGGATGCCCGTCGACGTCGAAGGGGATCAGGCCGACGTCCGCATTCTGGAGGTAGCGCGGGAGCTGTTCGTATGGTCGACGGCCGAGCAGGTACAGATTTGGCCAGGTCGTGAGGCTGCGACTCGCGAGCTCGGGCGGACCGATCAGCACGAAGGAGACGTCGGGCAAGGCGGCAACCATCGCGTCGACGGCCTTGAAGTCGAACCACTCATCCATCGCGCCGACGTAGATCGCGATCGGCCTGGGAATGCCCGCGAGGTCGGCCGGCATCGAGCGGTCACCCTCGGCGAAATGGGCGACGTCGACGCCGTTGGGAAGGTGGAGCATCCGGCGCGGACCCATGGCCGCGATCTCCGGCTCCAGGCCCGTCGCCGTGTAGGCCACGAGGTCGACTGCCCCGGCCAGCTCTCGCTGGCGGGCCTGCATGGCGGTCGAGAACGCCCGAAACCCGGCCATCCGGTCACCGATGCGAAGCACGGAGGCCTCGTGGCCGATCCGATCCAGCCACAGGCCCTGGACGACCGTATCGATCAAGAGCAGGTCGACCTCGCCGAAGCCGTGACTGCGGAGCACGTGGGCGGCCCTCGGCAACGTCAGGCGGTCCCAGGAACGGAGGAGCCAGCGGCTGCCCAGGATCGGCCCCCGGTTCGGGGTCGCCAGGGCGCCGGGCACGTAGGTCCACAAATGGCCGTCCAGGTCGGACTTCCCACCGGCGCGATAGAGGGCGATGCGATTGCGGAGCTCGATCGACAGACCGCGGGCGAGATGAAGTGGCGAGATCGGGTTCGAGATGTACGCGACGTCCCAGCCGAGACCCACGAGCGCGCGGGCGAGGTGGTGGCCGCCGAGCTGGAACGACGACGTCCAGGCGTATGGGCTCGCGACGAGGGCCTTCGGCCGCGACGCGTTCAGGGGACCGTCTCCACGCGTCCGTAGCCGGGTGAGAAGGGCAGGCCCGGAAGCCAGGCCCGCCAGTCGGCGCCGTCTCGTGGTCCAGCCAGGTCGCAGCCTTCGGAACCCCAGCGAACCGCCAGCAGCCCGTCGCTCCACCGGACCGTCGCCGCGAGGGTGCGGCCCCCGGCGAGGATCGATCGTCCGGCGAACCCCTCCGGGCCCCATGACAGGCAGGTCGTGGTCGGCACGTCCGGGACCTGGAAGAGTCCCTGGTCGAGCCGGGCGGGCTCGCCGTCAGCTGGTCGCGGGCCGAAGTGCGCCGCCGCCGACCGATACGCGTTCCGTCGCTCCGGCAGCGGCGTGTACAGGTACGAGCCGGGATCTCGGATGAGGTCCTCGCCATCCACCGCCAGCTCGACCGAAAGCTGGTCGTTGTGGACGTGTCCGGACGGCGCCCGCGAGACGGGCGTGCCGCACCGGACCGCGAGGTACAGCCTGGGGGAGCGAGCGACGTGGACGCCGAAGTCGGGGAACGCGCTGAGGGTGACCGCATCGAGCGTGCCAGAAGGCAGCGGGATGTCGATCGCACGCCGCTGCGTGGCCTGGCGCGCCGCGATCCATCGGTCGAGCTCTCCGAATGCAGCCGGATCGTCCCGCGATGAGCGCGCGCGAGCCATCGCCCGCGGCGCTCCAAGCGTCCGGCCATTCGCAAGCGCCCGAACGACGTCAGCCCTCGTCTCGTTCCCCGGTGTGGGTTGGCCGTCCTGGGTGGGGGCCAGCGCATCCACCGCGGCGATGACGTGACCGAGATCGAGGTCTCGCTCGTTGCCAAAGGTGAAGAGTCGCCCGCTGTCGTTGTCCCCGATCTGCGGCACCCGTCCGTCCAGCTTCGTGATGCCCGCGACGAAGTCGGCCATCCGGTGGAGCGTCCCGCCGAGGTGCTCGGGAAGCGGCGGTCGGCGATCGTCGTCGAGACCAATGAGGGCGGCCAGGCCGAAGACCACGAGCTCGGCCGCCAGCCCGTGGTACGCGGTCGAGGACTCGAAGTTCGAGCCGTCGGGCAGGAACTGCCGGTCGACCTCGGCGAGGAGCTCGCGCTGGCCGGTCGCAAGCCAGCCGTCGACTTCGCGCCCCCGTGGGAGGTGAACCGCGACGAGGACCAGGCCCACGACGTCGGCCAGGTAGTGGTTGCCGCGCTGCTCTGCCCACTCCAGGTTCCCAGCGATATGGCGCCCGTGTTCGACGACGCTGCGAGCGAGGACGGCCTCGAACGCGGCATCGAACTCGGCTCCCCCGGCAACGAAGAGGTCGCGGGCGAGCAGCCAGTTTGAGACCCGGATCGCCACGTCCATCGCGGTGACCCAGTTGACCCCGAACCGCGGCGGGTTCGTCGCGATGAAGTCGAGAACCTGGTTCCGAAACTCCCGTTCGTACTCCGCGGGTGGACGGAAGCCGTGCGACCCGCTTCGCGCGAGGATCGCCGCCAGCGCCAGCTGGGGCAGATGCTCCATGCGGCCCAGCTCCCAGGGGACCTTGACGTCCGCGCCCGGCTGATCGCCGTACCGAATTTCGCGGTACCAGGTCCGCTCGGCCCAGCGCCAGCCGGACTTGAAGTCCAGCTGCCAGTCGATCGGGCCGTACCCAGCGTCCACGAGGCTCCAGATCCGGGCCGACTCGCGGGCGTTCGGGCCGGCAATCCGATCGGCGAGCCACCTGCCCTCAGGATCCGGCCGCACGGCGGGCGCTGCTGGGTAGTGGTGGCCTTCCACGCCGGCGGCTTCGGTGCCGTAGCCCGGCGAGACCCAGCCCGAGCCGAGCAGGTCGAACTCGTGACCGAGGTATCGGGCGGTCAGCGGACCCAACACGGCCCCGAGATCCCGCCCAGGTCGGACCGCGCCCGCGGCAATCGGGGCGCGGAGGTTAGGGGCGTTCAGGTCGGGCACGTACGTCAGACTCGGCGAATCGCGCCGGCGCGCCATGGTGGAGGTGGCTGCGGACGTCGTCCGGCGGAGGACCTTTCGCACGAGAATGCCGGGCGGCGTCCCTAGAGCGCGTCGGACGGCGGCCGCCTTCACGGACACGTCAGGCGCCGAGCGCGGCCACGCGATCCAGGATCCGGCGAGTGTGATCAAGCCAGGTGTGGTTGGCAACCGCCTCCTCCCGCGCCGCGACCCCGAGGCGCGCGCGACGCTCCGGGTCGTCGATGAGCGCCTCGAGCGCGCTCGCTAGCTCCGCCGCGTCGCCGGGCTCCACGAGGACGGCCGTCCGATCGTCCTCAAGGACCTCGCCGATCTGCTCGAGGCGAGAGGCGACGATCGCCTTGCCCATCGCCATGTATTCGAAGAGCTTGGTCGGCGACCCGAAGAAGCGAGAGCCGTCAGCGTTCGGCACGTGGGGTGAAGCCAGGATGTCGCAGGCGGCGAGGTACGCAGGGCCGTCTTCCTGGGGGGTTCGACCCACGAGGATCGTCTCCGACTCGACGCCTCGAGCGGCGATCTCCCGCCGCGTCGCCTCGAAGCGCGCTCCGTCGCCGATCATCAGCAGCCGGACGTGCTCCCGGAAGTCTGGCCGTTTGGCCAGGAGAAGCCCGAATGCCTTGGCGAGTGCCTCGGCGCCATGCCAGGGCCCGAACGTCCCGATGAACCCGATGACGACCTTGCCGTCGAGACCGAGCCGAGCCCGGATCGCCGACCCGTCAACATCGGGTGCATAACGCTTGGGATCTACGCCGTTTGGGTTTACCAGGATCTTCCCGGGATCGACGCCCCGATCGACAAGTCCGTCTTTCATGACCTCGCTCACCGCGACGATGAGGTCCGCGGCGCGCAGGTTCGCCATCTCGATCTCAGCGGCAAGGCTTTCGTTCGCCAAAGGCCGTCCCCAATGGCGAGCAATCCAGACCTCCGAGCCGTTGTACTCGAGCACAAACGGGACGCACCACTCCCGGGCGAGCATCGCGCCCGTGTAGCTGAACTCGCTGTAGCGCTCGTAAACGAAGGCAGGATCGCGCTCATCAACAAGAGATATCGCTTGTGGCAAGAGCTCCGAATTGAAGGCGACTCTGAGAATTTCGGGGAAGTCTCTGAATCGGTTCGGTCGAATAACGTGCGTCTCGATACCCTCTCGAACCGTTGGCGTGCGGTCGGTCGTTAGGACGATGGGTGACCCGATGAGCGTGTCAAGGCTGTTGAGCACCCCCGCGATGTGCCCTACCGAGCCACCAGACACCAGACCTCTGAGCGGATTTGCGTGCACGTACACCGGCCGGGAACGTCGAGCACCTGAAGCCATCGCTGGCGCGCGGCCTAAATCTCTGACTACCTGCTCGAGTTGCCTCTTAGACGTTTCACGGGCACGCTGGATCGAGAGCGCATCGCGCAGGTACTGAGCACACGCGTGCCCGAGCGTGCGGACGCTGACGGCGGACTTCGCCCCATGGTCGTCGACAATCTCGCACTGACCACGAGAGAGGACTCGGATCAGCAAGAGGGTGAAGAGGGGACGCGTCAGCATCTCCGCACACGCGACTCTGAGCGTGACATCGGTATAGCGAAATAGATGACTCCAGATCGTACGGAGCCCGATCCAGGTACGCAGCTGCTCGAATTCGATGACAGTTGTGTCGCTAGTCGGTCGCTCGCGAGTGGAACCCCGCACGATCGTCAGGGTTCGTCTCATTTCACAGGTCTCCTCGCCGAGGCGATGACATACCAGCCGAATCGACGCCCGAGCGTGTCAAGGGTCCCCTGGGGAATGAGGTGCCACAATAATTCCAGAACCGGCAATGTGGGGAGGTCTTCCGGTCGTAACTTCCTGACGACCACCCGCCGGATCTCGAAGTCGCTTGCTTCCAGGAGGTGCCGGACGTCAGACTTCGAGTACGTATTTACCAGCGGCAAAGCACCACTCGACGTGTGCTCGATCATCGCGACTCTGTCCCGGAAACTTCGCCTTCGGAATCCTCCCCGGATCACGTGTTGCTCCAGGAACAACGTCAGCCAATAGAAAGCGGAGTTGCGGTGGTAGAGGCTTACACAAAGACGTCCGCCCGGTCTGAGCACCCGCCTTGCCTCTGATATCGCGCGTGGCAGGTCGGGGGTGTGATGGAGAACACCGTTCGAGTAGACGAAATCGAACGACTCATCTTCGAATGGCACGTGCTCGGCATCGCCCACCAACAACTTGGGGCTGAGCCCGTGGTGGGCCAAGTGGCGGTGAGCTAGGTCGATGTTGGCGGGAACGATGTCGATCCCGACATACCTAGCCCCGTGGCGCACGAACTCATACGCGTCGAATCCGGCACCGCAGCCGACCTCGAGGACATCACGACCCCGGAAGCTCTCAAATGGAATCAGCTCGGCAATCCATGTTAGCTCGTGCTGGCTCCGAACTTGTCGCGCCAGATCGAAGGCGTCTTGAGAACCGTCGAGGCCCCCTTTCACATGCGCGGAGCCAGCAGGCGACGCACCCCAGACGCTGACGGTATTCGCCTTGATCGCAGCAGGGCGATAAATCTTGCCCTGGCGTGCGGTGACATGAGCAAGGCACCGCGATCGACCACTCCTCATGCCTCGCCCCACGGGCCGAGGCACGCACCTTGGGCTCGACTGGGACAATTGGTGCCCCCGGACGCCTTCGGATGCCGCATCAGATCGTTGGCTCCCTGAGATTTCGGTACGCAAGCAGAGCGGTCACGATCATCAGCCCATATGCGGTGGATGAAGCGATTGAGGCGCCGACCACGCCGAGGCGGGGGATCAATGCGATATCGAGTACGACGGCGACGCAAAACCCGGCCAGGGGAGCGAGTATTGAAATCGCTGGAAATCCTATGGCCGCAAAGAAGCTCGAAAGCACCGTGTAGGCAGAGAGCGCGAGGATCCCAGGCAGCAGCCACAGGAAGGCTGGGACAGCTGGTTCGAACTCGGCCCCGAAGAGGAGCCGGACACCAAAGTCGCCGAGCAGGGAAGCTGCAACGACAGCGAGCAGCATTCCGCCGAAAGTGACGACGAGGCTCGCGTTCGTAAGCGCCCGACGTTCGGTCGAGTCCTTCATCGCGGCGAGCCTCGGAAAGAGCATCGAGCCGATAACGACCGGCGGCAGGTACACGAGATCTGCGAGTGAGACTGCGATCGAGTAGTAACCGGTGTCCGTCGCACCCCGGAAGTAGTTGACCAGCAGCAAGTCCGCCCGAAGGACGAGGAATGAGAAGAGCGCCGCGGAGTAGGCGCGGAATCCGTATCGGCTGTTCTCGACGAGGGTCGCGAGCCTCGGCGCGATCGATCCGCCGGCCGAGCGCACGAGGACGGCGCCGGCCAAGGTGGTCGTCACCACGGCGGCCACCAGTCCGGCTCCGACTGCGACCTCCGGCGACACGATCCCAAGCCAGATCGCCGCGGCGAACGCAGCCACGACGACGACCCGGTTCAACAGTTCCACGCCGTTGAAATACCGGATACGTTGCGTGCCAAGGAGGAGGTTCTGGAGCAGCAGGTACGCCAGGTTCGCGGGGATCGCGAGCAGTGCCAGCACAAGTACCGCGGTGGGCAGCACGATCAGGTGCGGGAATGCCACGACGAGGAGCAGGACGAGGACCGCGATGCCGCCGCCCAGCGCGGCGCTGACCAGCAGGCTGTTGGCGATCAGCGTCCCGAGGAGGTCGGGTCTCCGTGCGACCGCCCAGGTGTTCGAGGCATGCAGGCCGAGATTGCCGAACTGGACGCAGATCGCCGTCAGGGCGACGGCGACCGCATAGATCCCGCGACCGCTTGGCCCCAGGGTCCTGGCGACGATGACCGATGTGACAATGCCGATCCCGATGAGGAGGATACGGTTGCCCATCGTCGCACCGACGTCGCGGGCCAGCGAGACGCCCGCTTCGCCGGAGAGGGACGAGCGGATCGCCCGGAGGCCACGTTGGTTCGGCCCCACCATCACGCCACGTACTCCTGCCACCACATCGCGAAGTTGTGCAGGTACCACGCCTGGGGTCCGTGGCCCGCGTCGAGCGTCGCCCGCACGCCTCCCGCGTCGAGGAAGTCGGTCTGGCGCAGAACGCGTCCAGCTCCCTGCGGGCCTCAGTGCCGAGCCGGTCGAAGAACCACTCGTGGACGGGAACGCCGAAGCCCTGCTTGGGACGGTCGATCAGCTCGTCGGGGATGACGCCCCGCACCGCCTTCTTGAGGACGTACTTGAGCGTCCCGCCCCGCGTCTTCACCGCGGCCGGGATGCCCATCGCGAGCTCGACGAACCTGTGGTCGAGGAACGGCACGCGGCCCTCGAGGCTGACGCCCATGCTCATCTTGTCGACGCGCATCAGGAGCAGCTCGGGCAGACGGAGATTGAGGTCGAGGTAGGTCATCCAGTGCAAGGCCGACGCTCCCACGCGCCGGCCTCGAAGCGCCGCCGGATCGGCTCGAGCGCGTCCCACGACGTGGGCCCGGCGAACGGCGCTCGGAGGCGCGGCCACAGGAGCAGCTCCTTCTGCGCTGGTGAACGCCTCCGCCCCGCCCCAGAACACCGGCTGGCCGGCGGCCCCGCGGCGCAGCCACTCGAAGCCATCCCCCGGTCCCGCCCGGCCGTCGCAGACCCGGCAGGCCGAGCCGCTTGAGCGATCGCGGCACCGGGAGGTCATCGGCCGTTGCAGGCGGAGGGCACGCTTCCACGTCGGGTAGCCCCAGAACAGCTCGTCGGCCCCCTCGCCGACCTGGGCGACGACGACCCCGTTCTCCCGCGCCAGCTTCGAGACGTAGTAGACGGGGACGCAGACCGGATCGGCGATCGGCTCGTCCTGGAGCTGCACCATCTGCGGCAGGAACTCGACAGGTCGTCCTGGGTCAGGCGCAGCTCGTGGTGCTCGGCCCCGACCTCGGCGGCCATGCGCGCGCGTAGTCGAGCTCGTTCTTGTAGCTCTGGTATCGCCGTCGTAGCCGATCGAGAAGGTCTTCACGGGCGCCGCTCGCCCTCGGAGAACAGCGCGGCGTTGGTGCTCGAGTCGATCCCGCCGGACAGGAACACGCCGACCGGCACGTCGCTGACCTTGCGGAGCTGCACGGCCGTGCGCAGCTCATCGAGGACCCGCTCGGCGATCTCCTCGTGACACACCCCGGAGCGGCGGCGTGGTCCCAGACGTCCCAGTACCGGCGCTCCTCGATCGCCCCGGCTCGGATGCGCAGCCAGGTGCCGGCCGGCAGCTTGTGGATGCCCTCGAAGAGCGTGAGCGGGCCGGTGTCGTCAGAAACGACAGGTAGTGGAAGAAGGCCTCCTCGTCCACGGCCCGCGGCTGGTCCGGATCGCCGAGCAGCGCCTTGATCTCCGAGGCGAAGGCGAGCCGGCCGTCGTGGAACGCGTAGTAGAGCGGCTTGATGCCGATCCGGTCCCGGACGAGCCACAGCGCTCGGCGCGCGCGTCCCAGAGCGCGAACGCGAACATCCCGCGGAACCGCTGCAGGCAGTCGATGCCCCACTGTTCGTACGCGTGCAGGATCATCTCGGTGTCGGAGTGGTCGGTCCGCCAGGTGTGTCCGCCGATCGCCTCGAGCTCGCGGCGGATCTCGGCGTGGTTGTAGATCTCGCCGTTGAAGACCAGATGGATGCGATCCGTCCTCGTTCGCCATCGGCTGGGCGGCCGCGCTCGAGAGGTCGATGATCGCGAGGCGCCGGAACCCGAGGCCGATCCGCCGTCCGGGCGACCCAGGTCCCCGCGCCGTCGGGCCCGCGGTGGGCCATCGTGTCGCGCATCCTCGTGACCAGCCCCGGATCCACCGGCGGGCCCTCGCCCAGCCGCATGATTCCCGCGATCCCGCACATCTCAGGCGTCGGCCCGGAGGTACGCCTCGACGCGGAGGGCGACGTCGGTCGCCTGCACCTGCTGCCAGAGCGGGATGGGCCAGGGGCCATTGGCCCGGAGGGCCGTGCCGACGGCCTCCAGCTCGGCGCGATGGCCCTTGTCCTGGACCCGGGTGCGGACCCCGGGTTCCTGCGAGCCGGGGTTCTCCAGGGTGAGGTAGTCGTTCAGGACGTGGACCCGGCCGTCCACGAAGACCTCGAGCTGCTCCTTGGGATGGTCTGCCGACCCGAGGGCCGTGTAGGTCAGTGTCGCGACGGACCCGTCCTCGAACTGGATCGTCGCCGCGAAGTTGTCCGTCGGCAGCACGGCTCGGCCCCTGGGCCGGATCGGCGTCGCGTGGACGTCGACCACCGGGCTGTCCGCGAGGAACGTGAAGAGGTCGTAGATGTGGCAGGCCTCGCCGAGGTTGCGGCCGCCGCCCTCGCGGCCCTGGACCCAGCTGTCGGCAGGGATGTGCCCGGCGTTCATCCGGTAGTCGAGGACCATCGGGCCGTGGCGCCCGCCGACGAGCTCACGCAGTCGGCTTGCGTGCGGCGAGAAGCGGCGGTTGAAGCCGGTCGTGAGGATCGGCGCCGTCTCGGCGTAGGAGGCGTAGAAGCCTGAGACCTGGTCGAGCTCCTCGCGGGTGAGCGCAAGCGGTTTCTCGACGAACACGTGCTTGCCACGACCGAGCGCCTGGAGCGCCAGCGCCGTGTGGCTGTCATGGCGCGTCGCGATCAGGACCAGGTCGATCGCCGGATCGTCGAGGACGCGGGGGTAGTCGGTCGTGCCGTAGGCGGCGCCGAGCCGATCCGCCAGCGCCGTGACCCGGTGACCGGCCCGCCCCACGACGGCGCGGACCTGGAAGCGGTCGGGCATGGCCTCGAGGTTGGGCAGGTGAACAGCGCTCGCGAAGGCTCCGGCGCCCACGATCGCGACGCCCACGACGCCGTCCCTGAGCGGCGCCGGGCGGGACGCCGGGACGGTCCGGACTACCGCCTCCCCGGTCTCGGCTTCGGGGTAGCGGAGCAGGGTGATGAGCGGCCGTTGGTCACCCGACGTGAGCGCGGCATAGGCCTCGGGCGCCGAGCCGACGTCGTAGCGGGCGGAGATCAGGTCGGCGACGTTCACGCGGCCGTCGGCGACGAGCCGGAGGTACTCGGCCATGTTGCGGTTCTCGGTCCAGCGGACGTAGCCGACGGGATAGTCCAGGCCCTCCTCCTCGTAGCGCCGGTCATAGCGGCCGGGGCCGTAGGACGTCGAGATGAGGAAGTCCAGCTCCTTCGCGTAGATGTCGGCGCGGTCCAGGTCCATGCCCACGTCCCCGACGACCACGACGCGCCCCTTCTTCCGGCACATCCGGAAGGCACTTGCCACGACGTCGCTGGAGCGGGTCGCCGCGGTCACGATCACGCCGTCGGCCCCGACCCGGTCGGTCAGGCGCGCGACCGTCTCGGGCCCGTCCGGGGCGTCGGCACCGAGGGCCATGTCCATGCCGAGGTCGAGGGCCAGCTTCACCCTGCTCGTATCGAGGTCCGCGCCGATGACCCGGCAGCCGCTCGCCCGGAGCAGCTGGACGGTCAGCTGGCCGAGGATGCCGAGCCCGATCACGACGAAGGTCTCGCCGATCGTGGGCTGCGCCCGGCGGATGCCCTGGAGGGCGATCGCCCCGAGCGTGACGGTGCTCGCCGCATCGAAGCCCAGGCCGTCGGGCACCGGTACGACGAGGTTTCGCGGCACGCGGATCACCTCGGCGTGGTGCGCGTGGCCGGCGCCCGCACAGGCGACGCGATCGCCCGGCTGCAGGTCGTCGATGCCGTCGCCGACCTCGACGACGACGCCGGCAGCGGAGTAGCCGACGGCCTCGGGCGAGTCCAGCCGCGCCTCGACGATCCGACGAGTCGCCCCAATGCCGCGCGTCGCGACGGTCTCGACGACCTTGGCGACCTTCTGCGGTTGGCGGAGGGCACGCTGCCAGAGCGGCGCTCCGCTGTGGCGGATGCCGCTCATCTCGGTACCCGCGGAGATCGCCGAGTACGCGACCCGGACGAGGACCGTTCCGGCCTCCACGAGCGGCGCCGGGACCTCCGACACCGCGATCGATCCCCGACGCAACAGCACCTGCTTCAGCCGCCGGCCCTCCTTACGCCCTAGCGGCCATCGAAGGCGGCGGGAATGGTCCGGGCCAGGATCTTGACGTCGAGCCAGAGCGACCAGCGGTCGATGTACGAGAGGTCGAGCAAGGCCCGGTCGTCGAAGACCTCCGACCGGCGGTCGGTGACCTGCCAGAGACCGGTGATCCCGGGCTTCATCGAGAGCCGGCGGCGGTGCCAGAGGTCGTACCCCTCCACCTCTCTGGGCGGTGCCGGTCGCGGCCCGACGAGGGACATCTCGCCCTTCAGGACGTTCCACAGCTGGGGCAGCTCGTCGAGCGACGTCCGGCGGAGGAACCGGCCGGTCGGCGTGATCCTGGGGTCGTCGGCCAGCTTGAAGGCGCGGGGGTCGGACTTCGCCACGAGGTCCGCGTACTGCTCTTCGGCGTCGACCGTCATGGTTCGGAACTTGACGACCTGGAAGCGCCGGCCATGGAGGCCCACCCGCTCCTGGCGGAAGAAGATCGGAGACCCGGCGCGCAGCCGGACCAGCAGCGCGACGGAGAAGAAGATCGGTGCGCCGGCGACCATCGCGAGAACCGTCACGACGACATCGAAGACGCGCTTGACGACGAGGGCGGCGACCCGATCGGGTCCCGAGATCATCGAGTAGACCGGCGTCCCGTCGAGCTCCTCGACGCGGCCGGCTGCAAACGCGCGGTCGAGGACATCCACGGGGACGCGGACGATCTTGCCCTCTTCCTCGCAGAGGTGGGCGATCGCGTTCACCCGATCCCACTGGTCGAACGGAAGGCAGATCACGACCTCATCGATCACGCGGTCGTGGAGAACGCTTTGGAGCGTGTCGATACGTCCGAGCAGCTTCCAGCCGCGGGCGAGATCCCAATCGTCGTCGTCGAGGAAGCCGTGAATTCGCAGGCCCAGCTCCTTGTGATCCTCGAGCTTTGCGGCGAACGCCTGCGCCTTGGGGCCTGCGCCGATGACGAGGACGTATCGGAGGTTGTAACCGCGCTCACGCAATCGCATGAACGCGTATCGCAGAACGATGCGAGTCGCGAGGCCAACGCCCCACTGGACGGGGAAGAGCAGGACGAGATAGGACCGGCTGATGTCCGGGAGCCGCATGACGAAGAGCACACTGAGTGTGACGAGGGCCGTCACGAACGTCGCCCGAGCGAGAGCCAGCGCCTCGCTCCGAATCGTCCATCGGGCACGTGGCCGATACAGGCCGTGCAGCCACAGGACCGACACCCAGCCCGCGGCAAAGATGACCCCGAATCCCCATGGTTCCTTGACATACGGCAGCCACCGGCCGTACCAGTCGGGCCCGAATCGGGCGAACGAAACCGCGCCCAGGACGACGGCCGCGAGCGTGCCGTCGACGAGCATGAGCAGCGTCCGGAACCCGATGGCGTGACGTCGGATCATTCGCGGGCCAGCCTAGGCGCGGGTGGTGCGTCGGCGCAATGGTACCGGTGGCCTACGTCAGCTTGAGCTGGACAAGGCTCGGGACCAGGAGATTCCAGGGCGTCGTCCGGCGATAGGTGTAGGTGCCGTAGAAGGCGGCGACATCACCCTGGATGGCGCTGCCCAGGACGGGACCCTCGCTGACGCGAACCTCGAACGGGCCGGTCGATTCGCCGAGCAACGGGAACGACCACGCGCGGTACCTGTCTGCCTCCGCGGAGTTTCCGTCACGGGCGGAAAGGCGGGCGCACCAGTCGATCACGGCCGCCATCGTCGGGAATTGCTCGCAGCCGGCGATCACGCGCTCCATCGCCGTCGCGTCGCCGTCCCAGGCGTCGATCACGTCGGCGGCCGTGACGGAGCCGCCGACACGTGAGACACCGGCAAGGGACCGAGCCTTTTCGATGTCACCCGCGGCCAGGGCGATCTGCCATCTCGCGCCCGCGCCGGCCCGGGCGATGCCCGCGTCGAGGATGGCCGGGAACAAGGCTGCTCGATCTGGCTCGCCGCGCCACCACGGATCGCCGGCGAGGCTCGGGATCCTCGCCAGAGCGGCAGCGAACGCGGTCAGCGTCAGCTGATCGTCGCCGAGGCGCATCGCGAGGTCCCCGATCGCCATTGCCAGCGCCGGGCGTTGGAGCCCCAGGCGAGCGGAGCGGCCAAGAGCGTCCCGGGCCGCCGCTTCATGGCCGATGAGCCTCTCCTCGGCGGCCAGGTCGAGCCAGGCTTCAGGGAGATCGTCCGCCTCGGCGGCGCGACGGAGCCTGGCCGCCGCCCGCGCGTGGTCGCCGACAGCCGCGGCGGTCAGACCTTCGGTCAGCTGATACGGGGGCCACGCTGGATCCGCGACATCGGCCTGCTGGGCCAGGTCATCGGCGCGGGCCCAATTGCCTGCCTCGTACGCGGCGACGGCCGTCTCGTGGGTCATGGCTGCGCTCTCCGAGAGCAGGAGGCCCCCGCAGGCCACCGCGATCGCCCCGACCGCGCCGATCGCCCCGACCGCGCCGATCGCCGCGATCCGGATCCTCCGGGGGCCGGGCCGTCGGACGCCGCTCCGATCATCCCGGCGCGTCGCGTCCAGCCAGGCCACGGGGAGCGCCGCGGCGAACAGGATGGCCGGCATGTTGGCGTAGAAGTCGAACAGCTGATGGACGGCGAGGTAGATGAGCACGATCGCCGCCAACCAGCCCCAGTGCGTCGAGCTGGGTCCGGATCCTTGATCGCCCCCCGCGCGAGCACGGCCAGGCCGACGACGAGACGACCCCGGCAAGCGCGCCCGCGATCCCGAGCTCGGACAGCGTCTGGAGGTAGATGTTGTGGGCGTGCGGGATGTAGTAGTCCGTCCTCGGACGACTCCGTGTAGCGGACGCGCTGGATCACCCACGTCCCCGGTCCCGTGCCCAGGATCGGCGACTCTGCGAACATCCGCAGGGCCGCGCTGAGATAGGCGGTCCGCATCGCTCTCGCCGCCGGTCACCGGCGCTCGAGGATCCCCGGGCCAGCATGGCCAGCTCCCGACCAGCCCGGACCGCCAGGCCCGCCAGCACAAGCCGGCGCCGAGGTGCTCCGCCAGGATCGATGGGCCGTCGCGCGGACCTGCCGCCGACGCCCGGGCCTTCGCATCGCGAGGGCCGGGATCACGACGAACCGCGATCCTGACCGCCAGCCAGCCTGCACGCGAGCCGCTCGCGATGATCACGAACGCCAGCACCAGAGCAGGCCAGGACGCCCGGCGACGCATCGGAGGCGGGATCCCATATCCGCGATGCCGAGCACGGAGGCCAGCAGCAGGACCAGTGATCGCCAGCGCGGCTGCCGGGTTGCCAAAGCTGAGGCTCTCGAAGGCGGGTCGAAGCGGCGGCACGGTCACTCGGCCGACGAGGGCCCACATCCCACCCAGTGCGAGACGGTGAGCCAGACGAACGCGATGACAGGCCGCGCACAGGACGACGGCCGCGGCGCCCATCCGACCGCGGAGGAAAGGGTTCGGCCAGGATCCTGACGAGCAGGAGGTAGAGGGCGGCGAGGATGACGGCGTAGCCGAGGTACTCGACGGACTGCCGGGGGAAGCGCGACAAGGCGGTCGAGGCCGCGAGCGAGGCGAGGGCGACGCCGATCGCCGGCAGCAGCGCGCTCCTGGGGCGCCATTCCGGCGAACCGCCAGGCAACGATCGCCCCATACCGCAGGTCATCGCGGCGAGCGCCACCGAGCCGTCCGAAGCGAGCTCAGATACAGCCCGAACCAGCTTCCGCCCACGAGGACGAGGTAGCAGGTCAGGAGGAGGACAGCGACGCGGACCCCGTTTCGCCGCATCCGCGGATCCTACCTTGGCCCCTCCTCGTCGCTGCGCTCCCGCCACAGTGGGATCGCCCCGAGCATGATCGGCGCGAAGAGCCACGAGACCGGCGTCGCGATGCCGGCGGCGATCGGCACGAGCCAGCGCCGGTCCGTCCGGGCGCCCCAGGCCACCAACACGAAGGCGAGTCCGTAGCGGAGCCCACCGCGGCACCATCCCGAATGCCCCGGGGTCGGGGAGAGTCGACGATTCCGCGAGGAGGCGGAACCACTGCGGCCACAGGTCCGGAACGATCAGCGCCGAGATGACGACAGCCGCCGCGACGACAACCAGGACCTCCGCCAGCGCGGCCCACTCTCGGCGGAGGACGAACCAGAACAGCCCGATCCCCGGGGTCACCTTCGTCAGGAGCACCACGGCCCAGGCGCCCGGTCGCCTGAACCCGACCACGATGGCCACGGCCAGGAGGAGGCTGATGTTGCCGTAGCCGACCTCGAGCAGGACGGGGTAGAGGGCGAGCAGCGCGAGCCCCCACGACCGTCCAAGCCAGATCGCCGCGCCGGCGAGGAGCAGGGTCCAGCCGGTGATGAACACGGTCCAGGGCAGCGCGTGGAAGGGAACGAAGAGGAGGGCCACGGCCGGGGAGTACAGGAACGCATCCTGCGCCGTGACCGTGCCGTGGGAAAGGGCATACGGATCGGCCGGATCGAACGACCAGTAGGCGTGGGCGTCCTGGCCGTGAGCGTCGGGGTTCAGCAGCAGGACGATCAGGCCCACGAGCCCGACGACGCTGAGCGCGTGGCGTACCGGGCGGCGGAATTGAAGCCACAGCGCAGCCGCCATCATGCGCCGAGGATAGGAGTTCCCGACCCGCGGCACGCGCATCCCGGGCACCGCCCGCTGCTAGGGTTGGATCCGCGATGTCGAACCTGTATGGGGTCCGCCTGCTCGGCCAGCCGCGCGTGCGACGCCAGGTGCTCATCGTGGCCGCTGCGATCCTCGTCGGCTTCCGGCTCGTCCAGTTCGTCGTCTTCACCGGCCAGGCCCAGTGGGGCTACGACTTCTCGTATTACTGGCGGGCCGGCGCGGCGCTGCTGCGGGGTGAGCCGATCTACTCGGCTGAGCAGCTGGCCGGGCCATACGCGCCGCAGGGCCAGAACGGCTTCCTCTACCCGCCACCCCTTGCCGGGTTCGTGTCGCGCTGGGCCGCCATCGGCCCTGCTGACTACCGCCTCGCGGCCTGGGGCTGGACCGCCCTCGGGTTCGCGATCCTCGTCACCACGGTCCTCGCCATCGCCCGGGCAGAGGGGCTGACGGACCGGGTCCGCCGCGCGACCGGCCTCGGCTCATGGGTGCTCGTCGCGGCCGCGATCGGGTTCCCGCCGGTCATCGGCGAGCTTGTCCTCGGCAACGTGCACCTGCTCCTGCTCGGGCTGCTGGGCCTGGCCTGGCTCGGGCTCCGCGACGCGAGCCCTCGCGGCGAGCGACTTGCCGGCATCGCCGTCGGGGTCGCCGCGGTCGTCAAGGTGTTCCCGGGCCTCCTGCTCCTGTGGTTCCTCGTAACCCGCCGATGGCAGGGCGCGGCGTTCGTCTTCGTGGGGGTCATCGCGACGACGCTCCTGGCTCTGCCGTTCACCGGCGTCCAGCCGTGGCTGGACTACCCGACCGTCCTGGCGAACCTGTCGGCCCCCAAGGACACCACCGACACCCTCGCCCCCACGGTCTGGCTGGCGTCATATCTCGACTTCACCGCGGCCCGGCTCATCATCACCGGTGTCGGCCTCGTCCTCCTCGCCTGGGCCGCCCTGCGCCTGACCGCCCGGATGAGCTTCACGGTCGCCGTCCTCGTCTCGATCCTCGTCGCCCCGGGCCTCTACCATCACTACCTCGCGATCCTGGTCCTGCCCTTCCTCCTGCTCCTTGCCGAGGGTCGCCCCATCGCCTGGCTCGGCCTCGCGTACCTCCTCATGTCCGGCGGCCAGCAGACGGCCCTCGGCGATCTCAGCTGGATCGTGAACCGCGGCCTGCCCACCGCCGGCGCGCTGCTGCTCCTCTGGCTGTCCTTGCGGCGCGGCGCGCCTCCGAGCCCTGCCCTGGCGCCGGCCACGACTGGCTGACGACGAGTCAGGATGCCCGCGATCCGCCGCCGTCCGCCACTTGGAGACCATTCCGGCGAGGTGCATACCTGACGAGGGCGGATCCGACCCGCCGCCGTCCGCCACTTGGAGACCATTCCGGCGAGGTGCATACCTGACGAGGGCAGATCCGACGCCGCCGTCCGCCACTTGGAGACCATTCCGCCGAGGTGCATACCTGACGAGGGCGGATTCGACCCGCCCCGCCTGACGGGCGCGGATCCGACCCGCTCCGCCTGACCAGAGGCACAATCCACGCGCCCCGCGCGACCGACGAGGCAGGCCGGGACCGGACGATCGGGTGGTCGCCGGGGGTGGCGGCGCGGCTAGACTGGCCGCTCAATGGCGTTGACATCGAGCTCGAGCGTGCAATCCGCCACGCCCTTCTCGTTCGAGCGGCTGACCCTCGTCCTGCCGGCCTACAACGAGGCCGCCCGGATCGGGCCCGCGCTGGACGAGCTCTTCGGCTGGCTTCGGGGCCCGGCCGCGAGCGTCGACCCGCCGCTCCCGCCCAGTGTCCAGGTCCTCGTCGTCGACGACGGCAGCACCGATTGGACCGCTCACCTCGTCCTCGACCGGCCCGAGGCGGCCGTTCCCGAGGACGCGCCCCTCCGCCTTGAGCTCCTGCGGGTGCCACACGGCGGCAAGGGCGCGGCCGTCAGGGCGGGAATGCTGGCCGCCGGTGGCGATGTGGTCGTATTCGCCGATGCCGACATGGCCACCCCGCCCGATGAGCTGCCGAAGCTCCTCGCCGCCCTCGCCGGGAACGCCGATGAGCCCGGCGCGGACGTCGCCCTCGGCAGCCGGATCCAGCCGGACGGCTCGGACATGCGCGCCTCGCAGCCCGGCTACCGCCGCCTCCTCGGCCGGCTGTTCCATACGCTCGCCTCCATCTGGGTGGTCGGTCCGGTCCAGGACACGCAGTGCGGCTTCAAGGGCTTCCGCCGGGATGCGGCACGCGAGATCTTCTCGCGTCAGCTGGTCACCTCGATCGTCTTCGACGTCGAGTTGATCCACCTGGCCCGGCGGCTCGGCTGCCGGCTGGCCATCGTGCCGGTCCGCTGGTCCGACGTCCACGGCTCCCGGATGCACCCGGGCCTGCGCCTGGCCGTGCGAGTCGCGTGGGACCTCTTTCGGATCCCGCTCCTCCACCGGCGCGTCCAGGGTTGAGCGTGGGCCTACCGGCGGCGCCCGCGGATCGCGGCGGAGCGACCGCCCTTGACCCTGGTCGCCTTGCCGCCGCCGCCCTGCCGATCGTTGCGATCGCGACACTCGCGCTGGTCACCGGGTCCGCCGTGATCGCGGCCGCTCAGGCCGGCACGCTCGGCTTCGACTTCCTGTCCTACGACTCAGCCGTCCGGCGCTTCTTCGACGGTGGGATCCTGTACGACCAGTCGTTCGAGTACACGGGCGCGTTCGGGCTCTTCTACTACCCGCCGCCGTTCGTGCTTCTCGCGGCCCCGCTGTCAATCGTGGATCCCCCGGTCGCCGCCTGGATCTTCACCGCGATCCTCGGCGCGACGTTCGTCGTGGCGGTGGCCATCCTGCCGGTCAGCCGGACGATCCGCTGGGCGATCCTCATGCTCGGCGGCCTGTCCTGGCCCCTGGTCTACGCGATCAAGCTCGGCCAGGTCGGTCCGATCCTGCTGCTCACGTTTGCGATCGGCTGGCGCTGGATGGACCGCCCGTGGCGCTTCGGCACCGCAACCGCGGTCGGGACCGCGATCAAGATCCAGCCCTTCCTCCTGTTCGGCTGGGCGGTGCTTACCGGTCGCCGCCGTGCGGTCGTCGTGGGCATCGCCGTCCTGGCTGTCCTGGCCCTGGCCGCCACGCTCGTCGCCGGCCCGTCCTCGTGGATCGACCAGGCGACGCTCCTCGCCCGGGTCAGCAAGCCGATCGACACGCCCCACAACTTCACCCCCGGTCGAGTCGCATTCGAGGCCGGTGCCGGGCAGGCCCTCGCCTGGGTCGTCCAGATCGCCAACTGGGCCTCGGTCGCGGTTGTGCTGTTGTGGGCGACTCTGCGCTGCACGCCGGTCGCCTCATACCTGGCGGTCGTGATCGCCTCCCAGCTGATCTCGCCGATCCTGTGGGATCACTACGCGCTGATGCTCCTCCTGCCCGTCGCATGGCTGATCTCGCGCGGGCATCGCTGGGCAGCCATCGTCCCGATCGCGACGGCCGTGCCCTTCGTCCAGCTCATCCCGCCGGTCACCTACGTCGCCGCGTACTGGACCACGCTGATCGCGGTCGCCCGGGAAGGCCGGGTGGCGCGATGAGCTGGCCCGTGGGCGCAGCCTCGTCCTCCGAAGCCGGCCGGCTTGCCGCCGCACGTGAACGGGCGGCGCGCGCGGCGCCGTTCGCGAGTCGCATCGCGACGGGGCTCGGGATCGCCCTGGCGATCTACTACTGGTGGCTGCTCACGACCGGTGGCGGCGACCCGGGCGACGTCCGCGCGTATTGGTCGGCCAACCCGGATGCCCTGTACCCGACCGGCGAGGACTGGCGAGTAACTGGCTACGTGTACAGCCCGGCCTTCGAGCTCGTCGCCGGGATCAGCCGGCTGATCCCGTTCGAGACGTTCGTGGCGATCTATCGCGCCATGTTGCTGGGCGTGCTCGTCTACCTCGCCGGGCCGCTGACCCTGGCGGCGCTCCTCACGTTCCCGGTCGCCTCGGAGATCAACGCCGGCAACATCCAGCTCCTCCTGGCCCTCGCGGTGGTGAAGAGCTTCCGTTGGCCCGCGACCTGGGCCTTCGTGATCCTGACGAAGCTCACACCCGCCCTGGGCCTCCTGTGGTTCGTGCTCCGCCGCGAGTGGCGCCACGTCGCGATCGCCCTCGGGGTGAGCGGGCTCATCGCGGTCGTCACCGCGGTCATCTGGCCGGATCGATGGGTCGGCTACATCCACCTCTTGACTGCCTACGCTCCGCCGACGCCCGACCCCTGGTACCTGCCGTTCTTCGCCCGGCTCCCGTTCGCGGTGGCGATCCTTGCCATCGGCGCATGGCGGAACTGGCGCTGGACGGTCGCCGCCGGCTCCGCCCTCGCGCTCCCGATCTACTGGTCGATCAGCCCGTCCATGCTCGTCGGCGTCCTGCCCTTCCTCCGTTCCGCGGTCGGTCGGTGGCTCCGGCCGCCCGGGGAGACCGGGGGACTCTCGGCGCCCGGCGCGGCGCCGTCGCGCGCGCCGGGAGCGCTCTGAGCGCACGGCGCTCGAGCCGTTGCCTGAGCAACCACTTCCGGAGACCGGTGCTATCCTCGCCGCGTGACCTCCCCTGCCCTCGAAACGGAGCCTGCCTGTCCGGGCGGTCAGGACGTCGAGCATCGGCCCCTCACCCGGCTCGCGCCGGGGCGCTCGGCGTCGGCCACGCCGGAGCCCGCTCCGCCCAGGGCGACGCGAATGCTTCGCATTGAACCCCGTGACATCGTCGCGATCCCGCGTGCGACCTGGGATCGGCTGGCCGAGGCGAATCCCTGGGCCACCCCGTTCGCCGCCTGGGCCTTCCATCGCGCCTGGTGGGACGCCTACGGGGACAACGCCCACGAGCAGACGCTCGTCGCCGTGGCTCCCGGCGCCGAGCCCGGCGCGGATCCGGTCGCGATCGTCCCGCTCATGCACCGCCACGAGGTCGAGCCGGGTGACGCCGAGCTCCACACGACCCTCCGGCACGAGGGCGGCGAGGCGCTGACGCCGGTCCCGCCGACAGCCAAGGCGATCTTCTTCGGGGCCTCCTATCACGCCGACTACGCCACGGTCCTGGCCGATCCGGCCGACCTCCCGGCGGTCGCCGACGCCCTCGTCGATCACCTCGCCGAGGCGAACCGGCCGGGCAGCCCCGACCGGCCCTGGGACGTGATCGACCTCCGCCGGCTGCGCTGCGACGACCCCGCGGGCGAGGCCCTGGCCGCGGCCTTCCGCCGCCGGGCCGCGGCCGAGTCCTGGTCGGTCGATCTCGAGCGCGAGGACGCCTGTCCGGTGGCCACCCTCCCGGCCGGCGGGAGCATGGACGACTACCTCGCGGCCCTCGGCAAGAAGGAACGCCACGAGATCCGGCGCAAGGTCCGCCGGGCCGAGGCCGTGGGCGAGGTGGTCCTCGCGGAATCCGCGGAGCCGCTCGCCGACCTCGATGCGTTCATCGAGCTCCACCAGCGCCGCTGGGGCGCGGACGGCCTCTTCCCGCCGACCCCCGGTGGGGACCAGAGCCGGGTCCTCTTCCGGCGGCTGTTCGAGCTGTTCGGGCCGGACGGGGAGCTCCGGCTCAGCGTCCTCTCGGTCGGCGGCCGGCGGATCGCCTGCGGCGTCCACTTCGAGACCCCCGACGCGATCCTCTACTACAACGCCGGCGTGGATCCCGACGCTCGCGACCTCTCGCCGGGCGTGCTCTTCGTGGAGCGCCTCGCCCGGCGGGCCATCGAGCGTGGCCGGCGCCGCCTCGACTTCCTCCGAGGCAACGAGCCGTACAAGTACGAGTGGGGTGCGGTGGACGAGCCGATCCAGCGGCTCCTGGTTCGACGTAGGGTCGTCGGATGACCACGCCCTTCGGCGACGATCCCTGCTTCCGCCCGGTCGTCCGGCTGCCGCTGCCCGCCGGCCACGAGCGCATCCGTGTCGTCGAGCTGCTCGCGACCGGCACGAACGGCGGCGCCCAGGAGCACGTCCTCAACCTCGTCACGAGGATCGACCGCGACCGCTATGACCTGTCGGTCTGCGCGCTCTCATCCGGCAGCGCGGTCCGGCGTCTCGAGCGAGAGGGCATCGAGGTCTGCGCCATCGATGCCCTGGACAACGCCGCGGCGGTCGAGGCGGTCGCCGCCCACCTCGTCGCGACCCGGGCCGACGTCATTCATAACCACATGTACCGGGCCGAGATCGTGGGGACCCAGGCCGCCTGGCGGGTGGCCGAGGCCGGCCTGCCCCGGCCGTACATCGTCAGCACGGTCCACTCCTCACGGATCCGCTCCGACGAGGATCGGGCGCTCATCCGGCGGCTCACGCCGCGGATGGACCACCTGATTGCGGTCTCGACGTCGATGGCCCACAAGATCGAGGTCGAGGAGCGGGTCGGGGCGCCGGTCACCCTGATCTACAACGGCATCGACCTCGAGCGCTACGACCAGCAGTTGCCGTGCTGCACGCTCCGCGAGGAGTACGGCCTCCCGCCCGAGGGGCCGATGGTCGGGGTCGTGGCCCGCCTCGAGCCGGAGAAGGGCCACCCGACCCTGCTCGATGCCTGGCCCGGCGTCCTCGCCGAGTTCCCGAGTGCGACGCTGCTCATCATCGGCGAGGGCTCGCGCCGGGAGGCGCTCGAGGCCCAGGTCGAAGGGCTCGGGATCGGCGGTTCCGTGGTCTTCACCGGCCGCCGCGACGACGTCCCGGCGGTGACGAAGGCGCTCG
Organism: uncultured Chloroflexia bacterium; assembly: GCA_963719145.1. Lineage (GTDB taxonomy): Bacteria > Chloroflexota > Limnocylindria > Limnocylindrales > CSP1-4 > UBA5189. Next base: position 112,356 of record CAVRAX010000001.1, on the reverse strand, counting down.
ACGTCGCGGTCCTGCCGTCGTACCGCGAGGCCCAGGGTCTGACGATCCTCGAGGCGATGGCCCTGTCGCGCCCGGTCGTGGCCTCGAACGTCGGCGGCATCCCGGAGATGATCGAGGACGGGGTCACCGGGCTGCTGGTCCCGCCCCACGATCCCGCGGCGCTGGCCGGCGCGGTCCTCCGGCTCCTCCGCGACCATCCGCTGGCCGACACGCTCGGCCGGGCCGGCCACGACCTCGTCCACGAGCGGTTCTGCGTCCAGCTCATGGCCCGCGCCGTCGAGACGATCTACGACGAGGCGGTGCTCGCCGGTCAACGCCTCGCCGGTTAGCGCCTCGCCGATCAACGCCTCGCCGGTTAGCTCCTCGCCGGTTAGCGCCGGGACTGGGTCACGGCTCTCGCGTCGCACTCGCGCGCCGCACTCGCCCGCCGCGCCGTCATCCCTCCGGCGTTCGGTGCCCTCGGCGCGAGGAGGTTGACAGCGACGAACCCTCGGCCAGGAAACGTCAGCTCCGCGACTCGGCGGCTCGCGACCGGTCCCGCTGCCACCTGAGCAGCGGCACGACGCCGATCACCATCGCGAAAGCCCGGCCGGCGATCGTCGGATTCGCGAGCGCTGCCGCGGCGGCCACCGTCCAGCGCCGATCTGTCAGGGCACCCCAGCCGACGAGCAGAGCGGCGGCCGCGAGTCGCAGCGGGAGCGAATCCTGGCCGGGGAACCCGGAAACCGCCATGAGCGCCTTCGGCCACTCGAACCATGGCGACGGCGCGATGACGAACGAGATCGTGGCGATGACCGCCGTCGCTGCGAGTGCGATCGCCAGGCTCCGCCACTCGCGGCGAATCGCGAACCACAGGAGGCCGAGTCCCGGCGTGACCTTCGTCAGGAGGATGAACGCCCAGGTTGCCGGCCAGCGGAAGCCGGCTACTACGGCCGCGGCCAGGAGGACGTCGATGTTGCCGTACCAGAGCGAGATGAGGACCGGGGGGAAGCCGAGGATGGCGACGCTCCACCAGCGGCCGATGTACACGACGGCCGCGAACAGCAGGCCCATCCACAGCCAGAAGAACACGTCCCAGGGCAGCCAGTTGACCAGGCTGAGCAGCTGGGCCACGGCGGGGCTGTAGCGGAACGCGCCGAGCTCGAGCGGGTCGCCGTTCGGGTGATAGGGCGCGACCGGATCCGCCACCCAGTACGCGTACGTGTCCGCGCCGAGCGCGGGCGGCCAACCCTCTCGCCAGAAGAAGACAAGCATGATGACGCCGGCGATCGAGAGACCGTCGCGCGCGATCCGCGTCCAACCGAGCTGGTGACCGCGAGCCGGGAGCAGGCGGTTCAGCAACGAGGTGGGCCGGCCGGCAACCATGACCGGCGGGTCAGACATCCGGGTCAGACATGGCGGGGAGCATACGACGGCATCCCCTGTGCGCCCACGCTGCCCGCCCAGGACCTTCGGGCCCCTGCGGGGCGCTTGGCGCCCGCCATAGGATGACCGGGTGACCGCCGGGGTGCTGCCCATCCGTCTCTCCAGGCTCCGCCCCATGCGGGACGGTGCGATCGTGGCCTGCCTCGTCCTGGTCGTCGCGTACGCCCTCGGTCTCCTGCCGACCGGCGTAGACGCCCACGCCTACTGGGCAGCCGACCCGTTCGATCCGTACGGCGTCACCCGCCCCGCCGAGCAGGACGCCTACTTCTATGCGCCCGCGTTCACCCAGCTGCTCGGGCCGCTCCACCTCCTGCCATGGCCGTGGTTCGTCGCACTGTGGACGCTCGCCCTGACCGCTGCGCTCGTCTGGCAGGCCGGCCTGTGGACCGGGTTCATCCTCCTGCTCGAGCCGGTCTTCGCCGAGGTCACGCTCGGCAACGTCCACCTCCTCCTCGGCCTGGCGATCGTCGCCGGCTTCCGCTGGCCCTGGTTGTGGTCGCTCCCGCTCCTGACCAAGGTGACCCCGGGGATCGGCCTCCTGTGGTTCGCGATTCGGCGCGAGTGGCGCAACCTGGCAATCGCGCTGGGCGCGACCGCCGCGATCTCGACGGTGTCGTTCGTGGTCGCGCCAGGTCCCTGGTTCGACTGGATCCGCGTCCTCGGGGCCGCAACGAAGGCCCCCGACCCGGCGGTCTTCATCGCCATCCCGTTCTGGCTCCGCGCGATCGCGGCCCTCGCCATCGTGATCTGGGGTGCGCTGACCGATCGACGCTGGACGGTGCCGGTGGCCTCGATGCTCGCGCTGCCGATCCTGTGGGTGAACAGCCTGGCGATGCTCGTGGCGATCGTCCCCTTCGTGCCCCGGCTCGTCGGCGAGACCCCGGCTTCGCGCTGGCTTGGCAGAGGAGCCCGTCCGGCGGCGAGGGTGGCAGAGACGCCGCCAGCGTGACACCCACGGAAATGCCTTCGCCTCAGGCCTCCGCGAGGAGCCTGCGCGAGCAGCTCATTCGCCCGACGCTCCCCGAGCTATGGACCTTTCTGGCGATCGCCCTGCCGGGGCTCGCGGCGCTCGTTGCGACCCTCCCGACCGTCGATCTCGCCTACCAGCTGCGTGCCGGCGCTGAGATCCTCTCCGGCGCGGGGATACCCAGTGTCGACACCTGGACGTTCACCGCTGCCGGCCAGCCCTGGCTCGACCAGCAGTGGGGCGCCCAGGCGATCCTCGCGGCCGTCTACGGCGCCGCCGGCTGGACCGGCCTGGCGATTCTGCGGGCCGCGGTCGTCGCCCTGGCCTTCGGGCTCATCCTGGTCGCGATCCGGCGCCGAGTGCCGGGGATCAATCCGCGCGTCGCCGCCTGGCTGGCCCTCGCCGCGTTCATCGTCACGGCGCCCGCCCTCGCCCTTCGCCCGCAGCTCTTCGGAATGGCCTGCTTCGCGCTCACCCTCGCCCTCCTCGCCGGGCGTCGCCAGCGGCCGCGCGAGGCCTGGCTCGTGCCCGTGGTCGCAATCGCCTGGGCGAACGTGCATGGCAGCTTCATCCTCGCCCCGGCCCTCGTAGGGCTGGCCTGGCTCGAAGACGTGGGGGAGGGCTCGGCCCGCGCCCGCCACACCTTCGCGGTCGGGCTCGCGACCGGTGTCGCGACGCTGGCCACCCCGTTCGGGCTCGACGCCTGGCGCTACGCGGCCGGCATCGCCGTGAACCGCGAGGTCACGGCGCGGATCAGTGAGTGGCAGCCGCCAACCCCGACAGACGTGCCGGGGATCCTGTTCTGGGCCAGCGTCGTGCTCGTGGCCGTGGCGGTCGCGGCGATGGCCCGGCGCCGCGGCCGTATCGCGTGGCCAGCCATCGCCTCGCTGGTGGCGTTCGCCGCGCTGGGTGCCGTCGCCGCCCGCGGGACCGCCTGGTGGCCGGGGGTCGCGGCGGTCACGCTCGCCGGGATCGCCGCGCCGATGTGGACCCGGGTCTCGGGCCGGCCCGGCCGCGGCAGCCGGCTCAACGCGCTCGTCGGAGCCGCCCTGGTGGTTGCCGGCGTCGCCGTCTTGCCCCCCTGGCGATCGGTCGACTCCGGCCTCGACGCCCCGCGCGGCCTGCTGGCGCAAGCTCCGTCCGGCGTCACGGCCGCCCTCCGCGACCTTGCCGGCCCGGCGGACCGCGTCTGGAACCCGCAGGCCTGGGGCTCCTGGTTCGAGCTCGCGGTCCCGGCACCCGCCTACGCCCTCGATACTCGATTCGACGTGATCCCTTCGGACGCCTGGGCCGACGGCGACCTCATCGCGAGCGCCGGTCCCGGCTGGGATGACGTCCTCGACGCTCGGAGGGCCACGATCGTGGTCGCGAACGGTCCGCCGGCAACCCCGCTCGCCGCGGCCCTCGCCGGTTCCCCAACGTGGCGCCTCGTCCACGGCGACGACGACGGATCAGTCTGGGTGCGGTCCGACCGATGACCGGTACCGCCGCCGGGCTATCCTCTCGATCGTGACCGACCTCGCAGCGACGACCGATCCCGCCACCCGGGCCGAGCCGGCCTCGACGGCCGCACCAGACCTCGATGTCGTCGTCCTCGGCGGCGCGGGCCACGTCGGCCTGCCGCTGTCGCTGACGCTGGCCGACAGTGGCGCCCGGGTTGGCATCTTCGATCGCGACGCGGCCAAGCTCGAGCGACTCGCCGCCGGCGCGATGCCGTTCCTCGAGACCGGCGCCGACGAGCTCCTCGCCCGGGTCCTCGAGACCGACCGCCTTGAGTTCGCGACCGAGGCGGCGATGTGCGCCCGGGCGGATGTCGTCCTCGTCGTCGTCGGGACGCCTGTCGACGAGTTCCTGGGCCCGTCGATGGCGCCGTTCGAGGAGAGCGTCGACGAGATCGTGCCCCACCTCCGGCCGGGAACCCTCATCATCCTCCGGAGCACGGTCTTCCCGGGGACGACGGCGTACGTGAAGGAGCGCTTCCGGGAGCACGGCGCGGACGTGGAGGTCGCGTTCTGCCCGGAGCGGATCGCCGAGGGCAAGGCCCTCGACGAGCTCCGGAGCCTGCCCCAGATCATCGGCGCCGACGAGCCTGCGTCCGGCGACCGGGCGGAGGCCGTCTTCGCCCGCTTCGCCACCCGGTTCATCCGGACCTCGACCCGCGAGGCCGAGCTGGCGAAGCTGATGACGAACACCTGGCGCTACATGAAGTTCGCCATCGCCAACCAGTTCCTCATGATCGCCCAGCAGGCCGGCGTCGACTACGCCAACGTCCTCCACGCGGTCCGCGACGGCTACCCGCGGGCGGCCGACCTGCCAGGCCCCGGCTTCGCCGCCGGTCCCTGCCTGTTCAAGGACACGATGCAGCTCGCCGCGTTCACGACCGACCACTTTCCTCTGGGCCAGGCCGCGGTCCAGGTCAACGAGGGCCTGCCAGGCTTCATCGTCGATCGGATGCGGCTGCGCTACGGCGACCTCGCCGGTCGCCGGATCGGGATCCTCGGGATGGCCTTCAAGGCCGATTCGGATGACCCTCGGGCGTCGCTCTCGTACAAGCTCCGGAAGCTCCTCATCTGGGCCGGCGCGACCGTCCTGGCCACGGATCCGTACGTCGCCGACGACCGGCTCGTGTCGCTGGACAGCGTCCTGACCGGGAGCGAGATCCTCGTGCTCGGCGCGCCGCATGCCGCGTATCGTTCGCTCGAGGTCCGCGGCCGTGACGTCGTTGACGTGTGGGGCGCAATGGGCGGAGGCATCCAGCTGTGAAGGTCCTCGTCACCGGCGCCGCCGGGTTCATCAATGGCTACCTGATCCCGGAGCTCCTCGCCGCGGGTCACGAGGTCGTCGGCATCGACGACTACTCGAAGTACGGGCCCGTCAAGCGCTCCTACGACGACGACCCCATGTACCGTTTCGTCCAGGGGGACGCGAAGGACGTGCGCCTCCTCCAGGAGCTGGCCCGGGACTGCCAGCAGGTCGTGGCCGCCGCGGCGATGATCGGCGGGATCTCGTACTTCCACCGCTTCGCCTACGAGCTCCTCGCCGAGAACGAGCGAATCCTGGCGTCGACGTTCGACGCCGCCATCGACGCCTACCTCGCCGGCTCCGTCGAGCGGATCATCGTCGTGAGCTCGTCGATGGTCTACGAGTCGGCCACCGTCTTCCCGACCCCCGAAGGCGCCCAGGAGACGTCGCCGCCGCCGGTCTCGACGTACGGCTTCCAGAAGCTCGCCTCGGAGTACTTCGCGAGGGGTGCCCAGCAGCAGTACGGGCTGCCGTACTCGATCGTCCGGCCGTTCAACTGCGTCGGCATCGGCGAGCGCCGGGCCAGTCGTGATTCCGATGCCTACTCGGGCAACGTCAAGCTCGCCCTCAGCCACGTCGTCCCGGACCTCGTCCTCAAGGCCCTCAAGGGTCAGGACCCGCTCCACATCCTGGGCAAGGGCTCGCAGGTCCGGCACTACACCTACGGCGGCGACCTGGCCCGCGGGATCCGGATGGTCATGGAATCGCCGAAAGCCGTGAACGAGGACTTCAATCTCTCGACCGCCACCTCCACGACGGTCCTCGAGCTGGCCGAGCTCGTCTGGCGCGCCGTGTACGGCCCGAAGCGGCCCTTCCGCGTCGTCTCCGATCCGCCATTCGAGCACGACGTCCAGCGCCGGGTGCCGGATGTCACGAAGGCTCGCGAGGTCCTCGGCTTCGAAGCGACAACCCCGCTCGAGACGATGCTCGAGGAGGTCGTGCCCTGGATCCGAGCCGAGGTCGAGGCCGGGCACCTGTGACCGAGCGCCCGTGACCGAGGCCGTGCCCGCCGGAACCCCGGCCGTGCCGGCACTCGATCCCGAGCTGTCGATCGTCATCCCGGTCTACAACGAGGGGGAGCGGGTCGAGCCCGTCCTCCGGGCGCTCCACGCCGGCGTCGCGACGCCGAACGAGCTCATCGTCGTCTGGGACTTCGACGCCGACACGACGCGGCCGGTCGTGGAGCGGCTCGCGGCGGAGCTGCCGGGCCTCCGCGGCCATCGGAACGACATCGGGCGGGGCGTCCTCAACGCGATGCGGGCGGGGATCGGCGCCGCTCGCGGGTCGTTCGTCCTCATCTCGATGGCAGACGGCTCCGACGAGCCGCGCGTCGTGGACCCGATGGTCGCGCTCGCCCGGGACGGGGCAGCGGTCGTGTCGGCGTCGCGCTACATGCCCGGCGGCCGGCAGATCGGCGGGCCGCCCCTGAAGCGGTTGCTGAGCCGGGCCGCCGGGCTGACCCTCCACTGGTTCGGCGGCGTCGCGACCCACGACCCGACGAACAACTTCAAGCTCTATCGTCGCGACTTCCTCGAGTCGGTCTCGATCGAGAGCGAGGCCGGCTTCGAGCTGGCCCTCGAGCTCACCGTGAAGGCCACCCTCGCCGGCCGCCGAGTGGCCGAGGTCCCCACGACCTGGCGAGACCGGACTGGCGGCGAAAGCCGCTTCCGTCTTCGCCAGTGGCTGCCGCACTACCTCCGCTGGTATCTCATGGCCCTGCGGGGCCGGCTCAGGCGGGCGCCCCGAGGGGACTGACCGGCCCGACGTCTTCCGGCTCCGGCGCTCCGCGCCGCAGACCCCAGAGGCACGCCCCGAGGCCGACCGTCATGGCCAGCGAGCCGGCGATCCCGATGGCGCCGCCGACGGGAACGACCGACCCGGGGGCGCCCGACGGCGGGACGGCCGCGACGACATTGAGCGAGACCGTCACTGCGAGCAGGAGCCAGGTCCCGACGGCCAACCGATCCGGCCAGGCGAGGACGAGGAACACGATCGCCGGAAAGGCGTAGCGCTCGTGCATCTCGGTCAGGCCCACGAATCCCGCCAGCGCGGCCGCGGCCAGGCCCCAGGCGAGGCCGGTCGCGGTCGGTCGACGCCAGACCCACAGGAAGACCATCGCCTCGAGGAGCCCGGCGATGGCGACGCCGATCCAGCGGAAGGTGACCGGTCCCGCGATCGAGACGCCGTCGGCGATCAGCTGACCGCCGCCGGCGAGGTCGGTCAGGACCCACCAGGGGTTCCAGGCCCGGAGCGACACGACGGCGAAGAGGGACGAGTAGTCGCCGAGGTTGCGGAGATAGTTGCCGAGCCCACCGGCGGACAGGAAGGGCAACCACAGCACCGCCGCGGTGACGATGGCGATCCCCACGGTCCGGAGGGACCCGTTCAGACCGAACTGCCGGAGATAGACCGCGGCGAACGGGACAGCAAGTGGCAGCGCCTGGGGCTTGGTCATCAGCCCGATCGCGATCGCCACGGCGGCCCAGCCAGGCCGGCCGCGCGTGACGAGCCACCAGCCGGCCAGCATCGGCAGGACGTAGAGCGACTCGAACTGGGCCCACCAGGCCGACACGTACCAGGCGGCAGGGACGAGGAGGACGGCCAGGGCGCCGGCGATCACCCAGCCCGGGCGGGCCCGCAGGGCCAGGCCGACGAGGACGGCGATCGCGAAGTCGGCGACCGTCGCCGGCAGCTTGATCAAGGTCAACGCCACGGGGTCGTCGGCGGCCGGGTTCAGCAGCCCGGGGGCGACAGATCCCAGGAGCCACCAGATCCAGGGCAGGACCGGCGGGAACGAGACGGTCTGGTCATACGCCCGCCCCAGCCCGTCGGCGCCGATCGCCCGGGCCCAGGCCAGGAAGTCGTCGACGTCGCCGGCGAGACCCGGCCGGGGCAGGAGGAGGACCCGGATCGAGATGGCGGCCGCTAGCCCGAGGACTAGCGCCAGCCGGCCTCCCTGCCCGACCCGTTCCATTACCGGTCGGGGCTCAGGCCCGGAGCGTGTGCCAGTACCGCTCCGCGGCGCCACCGTGGCCGCCGAGCTCGGCGGTCTTGGCCCCGTGGGCTCGGACCGCGGCGGCCATGGCGGCCTCGCCGCCGAACAGCCGGTCGAGCTGGCTCTCGTAGATGGCGACGCCACGGACCTTGCGCTCGAGCTGGTCGGTGATGTCCGCGAATTCAGGCGTCAGCAGGACGTCTGACGGAAGGCCGTCGAGCGAACCTTCGGGGAGCTGTTCGAGGCGATCGAAGCCGCTCCACCAGGCGTACGGGAAGTCCTCGTAGAAGACGACGCTGCCGGCCCACTCCGGCCCGGGCATCAGCCACGAGCGCGGCGCGCCGACGAGGGCGCTGCCGACCTCCCGACAGAGCTGGTGGTCGACGTGATTGCCCACGCCGAGGGGGACATAGACCGTCTGTGGCTCAAGCCGGGCGAGCTCGCTCCTGATCCGGGCAACGGGCGGTTCGTCGTCAACGCGTGGCGAGCCGAGCAGCTCCGCGTCGCCCGCGTAGCCGCGGAAGACGGCGTCGGGCATGTCGAGGAAGACGACGGCGGCCTCCGCGAAGTAGGCAAAGCGTTCGTCCTCGACGCGCCGCTGGGCCATGACATCGCCCGACGCCGCCGCGACGACGACCTCGTCCGTCATCACCGCCCCCTGCGTCGGAAGCTCGTCGACCAGCCCCTGGCCGGCCAGGGGCTGATTTCGGATGCTCGCCCGGCGGTACCAGGAGGAGCGCTGCCAGAACCGCTTTGCGGCCGCGTCGGCGTCCTCCTGGGTCGCGTCGAGCCGCTCCGCGACCGCGGCCCATGCCGGCGCGACGTCCGCATCGGCGTCGATCGGGTAGTCGGCCCGGATCGCCGCTCGATTGAACGCCTCGGTGTTCGGCCAGAGCGCCTTCGAGCCGAAGCCCAGCGCCTCGCGTCGATACGTGGACAGGGCCGGGTCTTCTCCGCCACCCGAGAAGACGGTCAGGATCGTGACGTTCTGGCCGAGCTCGCGAAGGCTCGCGATGAGGCCGCCGCAGGACAGGGCGACGTCGTCCGGGTGGGGGGCGATGAAGACGTGCGACATGCGGGCCGAGTATACCGAGCGCTCAGAGCCACTCGTCGGGGCCGGGCTCGTCCTGCCGTCGCTGTGATCGGTCGGGGAAGCCCTGCTCGCCGACGAGTGGCACGAAGACGACCGCTCCGTCCGACGTCTCCGACCAGTCGGCCGGCCCCCGCCGCTCGACGACGAGGAGCTGCTGCTCCACGCGGCCGCCGACGGGGATCACGAGCCTGGCGCCGACCCCCAGCTGCTCGCGGAGGACCTCGGGCACCGCCGGCGCCGCCGCGGTGACGATGATCCCGTCCCACGGCGCCCCCGCCGGCTCTCCGGCGCTGCCATCCGCCACCCGGATCTCGACCCCCTCGACTCCGATGTCGGAGAGACGGCGTTGCGCCGCCTCGGCCAACGCGGCGAACCGCTCGATCGAGGTGACCCGAGCCCCGAGGCCGGCGAGGACGGCCGTCTGGTAGCCGGACCCGGTGCCGATCTCCAGGATCCGATCGCCCGGCGCGACCCGCAGCAGCTCGGTCATCCGGGCGACGATGTAGGGCTGGCTGATCGTCTGGCCCTCGTCGATGGGAGCCGCAGCGTCAGCATAGGCAGCGGCTTGGTAGCGAGCGGGGACGAATCGCTCGCGGGGGAGCTCGCCCATCACCGCGAGGATGCGCTCGTCGGCGATCCCCCTCCGGCGGAGCTGGCCCGCGACCATCTCGCGCCGCGACCGCTCCTCGGGTCGCTCCTGACGGCGTGGCACGTCGCGAGAATACGCCCCGGCGCGGACCCGGCGACCGGCTCGGCTCGCCGCGCGGCTGGCACGCTGGGCCGGCGCGGCGGGCGCCGTGAGGTCAGGAGGCGCCGGGTGTCGCAGTGGGGGCGGCGCTCGGTGCCGCCGTCACTTCTGATGTCGCCACTGGCGTCGCAGTCGGTAGCGGAACCGACGTGCTCGTCGGTGCCGGCGAGGAGCTCGGAGTCTCGCTCGGTGACGGTGAGGGCGTCAGGACCGGGACCGGCGTGGGCGTCTGGAATGGGGTCAGGAGGCCGCCCTTGCCGAGGACCAACCCGTTGAGGAAGATCAGGCCGAAGACGAGGACCGTCACCAGCACGAACAGGGACGATGCTCGGTCCCGGATCCGGAGGGACGGATCGACCTGGATCTGGGAGCGCTCGGCATGGGACCGCGCGGCCCGTCGCTCGCTTGGGCGCATGCCCCGATGCCGTTCGATGTCGGCTTCGGCCGCCACCGCCGCGGCCTCGTCGCGTTCCTGCTCCTCGCCTGCCGACTCATCGTCTGCGTTTCCGCCCCAACCGGCGTCGCCCGTCTCCTCGGGCGCGTCTGCTTCGATGCTGCCGTCATCCTCGAGAGGGAAGTCCTCTTCGCCGCGGCCATCATCGTCGGTGGCCGGCCCTTCGCCGTGGCCCTCGATCGGCCCTTCGGAGGCGTCGCTCGGTCGCTCGCTCATTGCGGGTGGTGGGTCTCCAGTCCGGACGGCCGAGCCCGACCGTCGCGCGCGCCAGTGTACGCGAACGCCTCATCCCCAGGCCGTCGTCGCTTCTCGGATGGCCGGGAACAGCAGGCCGTCACGCATCTCGGACGGCCGGGAACAACAGCCCGGCCAGGCCCGCGGCGACCGTGACCAGCCCGAAGGCACCCAGGACCGGCGCCGCGCCGAAGATCTCACCGAGGACGCCGGCGACGCCCATCGCCACGGTCATCGAGCCGTAGACCAACGAGAAGCGGAGTCCGAGCAGGCGACCCATGAGCGCCTCGGGCGTCCGGCGCTGGACGAGCGTCTGGCTCGGAATGACGAAGGCGAGGTTCCCGACGCCGGCGCCGAACGAGAGCCCGATCGCGAGCCCGAGGTTGCTGGTGAAGGCGAGGGCCGCGACGCACGCCCCCGTCCAGACGTAGCCGAAGATGACCATCCTGCCGAGGGCCATCCTCGAGCCGAGGAGCCCGATCGCGAAGCCGCCAATGAGGTTCCCGGCACCGATCGCGCCTTCGAGGAAGGAGTAGGCCGTGCTCGCGTCGAGCGCGCCGGCATCGATGACGTCCTTGGCATACACCGGGGTCAGGGCGAGGAACACGCCGAGCATGAATTGCCCGACCGTTGCCTGGATCGTGTTAGCGAGGAGGACGGCCTCGCCCCGGAGGAATTGCCAGCCCTCGACGAGCTCGGCGAGGAAGCCCTCACCTCGGCCGGCCATGGTCGCCACTCGCTTCATCGGAGCGACCGAGATCGTGGCGATGAGGATCGCCGACGCGATATAGGTCACCGCGTCGGCCCAGAAGGCGAGCGGCAGCTGGCTGCCCAGGACGGCGACGAACAGGCCGGCCAGGACGTACCCGCCGATGTCCGCGAACGTGTCGGCCACCCACATCGCCGAGTTACCGGCGACGAGATCGTCGCTGGAGATGAGGCGCGGCAGAATCGCCACCTTCGCCGGCCGGAAGAAGATCGAGATCGTGGTCACGAGGAAGACGAGCGGATAGACGAGGGCCAGGTTCGTCACGGCCGCGACCGGGATCAGGAGAACGACGCCGGCTCTGAGCAGATCCGACACGATCATCACCTCGCGGTGATCCCAGCGGTCGACGAGCGTGCCGGCGATCGGGCCGAACATGAGGTTCGGCAGCGTAGCCACGAAGAAGACCGCACCAACCGCGAGCGGGGAAGCGGTCGCATCCAGGACGACGAATGCCAGCGCGACCTGGTGAAGCCGGTCGCCGACCAGGCTCACGAGCTGCCCGGTCCAGAGGGCCGAGAACGAGCCGTCGAGGGCGAGCCGCACATAGGCGTGGCGGCGGACGCGTTCGATGAGAGGCGGTACCGCCGGAACCGCCGGGACCGGGAAATAGGCCAATGGCGGCGTCGGCGCCGTTGGAGCACCGAGCGCGACGGCACGACGCGCCGAATCGCCCCCGAGCGCAGTCTCCGCCCCAACCGCAGTCCCGCCCAACAGCGCGGGCCTCTCGAGCGTGGTGGTCGCCCCGAGTCCACGGGCCACGAGCGCCGTCGTCGACACGACGCCGGCGCCGCGCACGGGGGCGATCGAGGTGAGGCGGCGCCGGATCGCCTCGCGGCTTGCCTCATCGAGCTCCTCCGGCGTCCTGATCGTCGTTGCGAAGAGGAAGAACGCCAGGCCGATTCCGAGGAAGACGTCGCCCAGGCTCGCGACGTTTCGAACGAGCGGAAGCGGGATCGGCAGGATGTCCCCGAGCGGTCCCGCACGAACAAGAAAGTCACCACTGACCACGCCGGGGACGATCACGTGGAGCGGGCCCAGGTCGTTCCCGGGCCCGAACCCGGCGACCTCGTAGGCCGGTTGCCAGACCGGCATGTAGCCGCTGTTGATCGTGATGACGATCGTGTTCAGCAGAACCCCGACGAACGCGAGGCTGAGGCCGGGTTGCTCGCGGTTGGCCCACAACCCGACGAGGATGAGGACGAAGGCGATCGTGAAGAGCGGGAGCCGCAGGGCATCGGCCGGAGCATTGCCCTGCTCGATCGCGATCTGCGTCGCGATCCGGATCACGAGTCCCAGGAACGTGGCCTGGAGCAGCCGGAAACGAATCGATGCGAGGTGTTCGATTCGCCCGCCGCCGAGGAGGCCCAGGATCAGGCCGAGCGCGAGACCCCCGATCAGCACGGGTCAGTCGCGAGGATCATCTCCCCGGCTCGGTGCGTCCTGCGGGCTCCACGCGCGCATTCTGCGGGCTCGACAATGACGGCGTGCGGCCGAGCTGGGACGCGTCCCGGGTGACCCTGCCGCGGACGCGATCCGTGATCAGGCTAGGTCGGAGGCGGGGGAACCGGGCGCCGGACCGTCGTAGGCTGGCTGCGTCGCCCGCGCCGCGTGCTGGCCGAGAAGCGGGATCGGTCGAAGCTCGTTCGTGCGGCCCGGATCGCGGACGTCGTCTGCCCAACGCGTTCGAACGAACGCATCGACCACGACAGGGTCGAACTGAATGCCGGCGAACTTGCGGAGCTCGGACAGGGCTTGCTCATTGGTGAGCGGCGTCATGCGATACGGACGAGCGGCCGTCATCGCCTCGAACGCATCGGCGACATGCAGGATCCTGGCCAGCCTCGGGATCTCGTCGCCCATCAGCCGGTCCGGGTAGCCGGAGCCGTTGAACCACTCGTGATGGTGGCGAATGATCGGCAACTCGGCGGCGAGGCGGTTGACCGGTTGAATGATCTCGGCGCCCAGTACAGGGTGGGCGTTCATCACCATCCGCTCCTCGCGCGTCAGGCGCTCCTGCTTCAGGAGGATCTTGTCGGGAACGCCGATCTTGCCGACGTCATGAAGGAGCCCGCCCCACTCCAGGGCCTCCAGCTCGGCCGCGCTGACCCGCATCTCGCGGCCGATGTCGACGCTGATCATCCGGACGTTCTGGCTGTGCTCCGCGGTGAACGGATCGCGCTTGTCGACGGCCCGCGCGAGTGCTCCGATCGTCTGCGTGAACATGTCGCGCATCTCGACGAACCGGTGGTACGCAACCCGGGTCGTGTACAGGGGCAGGGCGAAGAGGAGCGTGGTCCACCATCCGGCCCCCTCGGTCTCGTACATCCTGGCCATGAGCCAACCGAGCGGGGCAAGCGTTACGAGGTTCACCCAGATGTTCGCGGTTTCCGCCTTGGTTAGGAACTCTCGGATCGTGCGACCGCCGCGCAGCACCACGATGGCCGACACAAAGATCAGGTTGAGGGCGAAGTAGACCAGTGACCCGGCAAGGATTGCCGCAAGTTCCTGGAGGAGGTTGCCGGATGGCCCGCGAAGGCTCGACATCACCCAGCCGCCGAGAATGACCGGAAGCACGATCGCCGCATGGTTCGTGAGCGTGCCGTACCAAATTACCTTGCCACGGACCTCGCGCATGTCTGTCGTGCCAAGCAAGGCTACCCAAGCCCCGGCTGTCGGACCCCCAAGCGCGGTTGCCGCCATAAGGGGAGCAATCGAAACAGCCACCTGGACGCCGTCCGTCAAGCGCACAGGTAGTGCGGACGCAAATAGGGTGACGACCGTCCAGAATGCGACGCCCGCAAGAAGCTCTAGGCGCGAGGCGTTCGCGGGGTCAGCATCGAACTGGAGCGCAATGCGTGCGTCAACAGGAATCACAAGGCTCGTGGCCAACAGCACAATTGCTGCGGCTCCCACGAGCCCGGTGATATACGCCTTGAGCGACCTGGTCACTTGCTCTTCGTACGACCTCGACCTTCGGTCCGAAACTCTACGCCCATTTGCTGGGGCGACCGAATGGCCAAGACGTACTAGAAGCCCTTGAGGGTGGCCCCTCCGGCGAGTGCTGTGGCGGCAATGGCGCTCAAGGTGATCGCCAATCGGACGATTCGGGCTTTCATGCCGATCTCCTCGACCTAGAAGCCCTTAAGGGTGCTTTCCGGCTGCACGCTCGTTCCTCCTTGCGGCCTCCGCATCGTAAAGACGCGAAAACCGACCAGACACGTGGTCGGTCGGTTGCACTACTCGCTCCGCCCCACCCTAAGTGCCCATTTCAGGTGCGGCTTCAGCGCGTCCGAGCGTTTTAGGCTGAGCTCCCTAGTACGTGAGTACTACGAAGTGTCAGGACTATAGGGATCCCAAACTAAACCGGTCAATACGCATCTGTACCTATCGGGCTCTAGATCTAGATGTGATTCCCGGACACGTTGTTGACGAGGACCGCCATCGGCGTGAGCCCGTTCAGCGCGGTGTGGGGTCGGTGGTTGTTGTAGTGATCGACGAAGTCTGGCAGGGCGAGCAACCGCTCGTTGTTGGACGTGTACGGGCGGGTGTAGGCCCACTCGTCGAGCAGGGTCCGGTTGAAGCGCTCGCTCTTGCCGTTGGTCTGCGGCCGGTGGAAGCGGGTCCGCTTGTGGCGGGCTCCGAGGTCGCTGAGGGCCGCCTGGAAGTCACGCGAAACGGTGTAGTTGCGGGCGTTGTCGGTCATGACCCGCTCGATCCGGACACCCTGCCGAGCAAACCACGCCGCGGCATCGCGCAGGAACGCGGCGCAGGTCGGACCACGCTCGTCGGCGAAGACGTCGACATAGGCCACCCGGCTCATGTCATCGATGGCCTGATGGACGTAGTCGTAGCCGGACCGCGCCTTGGGTGTGCCGTTGCCCCGGCCGCGGAACCGATGGCCGCCACCGTCGGGGATCCGCCCCAGCTTCTTGACGTCGATGTGGAGGAGCTCGCCCGGTCGCTCTCGGACATAGCGGATCGGGACACCCGACGGCCGGTCGCGGTCACGTAGCCGGGACAGGCCATGACGGCGCAGGACGTCACCGATCGTCGAGCGCGGGCTGCCGACGACCGGCGCCAGGCGATGCGGGCCGTACCCCAGCTCGTGGCGGGCGGCGAGGATCGCCGCGACCCGCTCCGGCGTGAGCCTGCGGGGCGAGCGATGCGGCCGGGAGCTGCGATCCTCGAGACCGGTCAGGCCCTCGGCCCGGTACCGCCGGACCCACTTGGTGGCCGTCTGGCGGCTCACGCCGGTCATCGCCGCGGCATGGGCGATCGGCCAAGCCTCAAGCTCGATCCGTTCGACCAGCAGCCGCCTGCCGAACACCGTCAGCTTCGCCGTACGATGCATCGTGAGAGCCCTCCCGTGGTTTGGAGCCAGACACCCCAAATCCCACGGACAGGGCTCTCACCTGTCAACAACGTCCTCATGAATCACATCTAGAGCGAGCCGAACGGCTGTGGCTCGACTCCGATCTCGCGAAGCGTCTGCGAATAGTGTCCGTACTGCTCGGCTGCAGCCGCGAAGGACCCAGCAAGCCGATAGAGGCGCAAGAGCGCGACCTGGAGTTCCTCGGAGTCCGGTTCGACCTCCGCCGCAAGTTCGGCCACGGCGATTCCACGGGCATAGTGCCCTGTGTCTGTGTCTAGGCGCAACGAGGCCTCTACGACCCGCAGATATGAAGCGTGCAGCGAGTCTCGGTAGCCGCCTGCCCACTCTTCGTACATGAAGTCGAGCGCAAATCGCCCCCTATAGAGCTCAGCCAAGGTCAGGACGTCCTCGGGGCGAGGTGTTCCGGGCATGGTCCGGATCATGTCTCGGCAGCGCTGACTCTTGGCACTCAACAGCTCTTGGTCCAGCCAAACGGTCTCGCCGTCTTGGCCGAGGTATCCGGCCGTAATATCTTCGGAGAACGTGGGCTCGAACACCCGGCGCAGGAAGTAGACAGTCTGGTTCAGGGAATTCAGCGCTGTTGACGGGGCGAGCGATGGCCAAAGCGCCTCGAGCACCTCCTCTCGGGTTGAACTCTGTCCTGGACGTGTGATCAGGTAGCAGAGGAGCGCAAGTACCTTGCGTCGCATGGTCGAGCCATCCACTACGCGGTCGCCTATCCGAAGTTGAACCCTCCCCAGGTCCTCGATCTCGACGCGCGGAGCTAGCCGGCGCGCGAGGCCTCGGCCAAGAGTCGAGGAGTCGGGGTGTGATCGAAGGTTTCGTGCGGCTCGCCGCAGCCGAGACACGTCTTCGGCTGAACCGACGCGATCGAGCAATATGGCAGCAGCGTACTGGGTGCGGTCATTCTCATCTTCCAAAGCGCGCCTGAGCGCTGGCCGCCATCGCTCCTTGCGCTTTGAGGCCTCCTGCTGAACAGCCTCGAGCGCGGGTTGCTCAAGCGCCCCTAGCCTCAGCGCAACCGTGTCGGCACAAATCGACATGATTGCCGGATCCCGGCCAGCGGATCTCAGGATCAACGGCGAAATGGCGCGGCCCTCCGAGGCCGCAGCGAGGATCGATGCGACTCTGGACCAAAGGTCGGCGCCTTGTCGGGTCGCCAGCTCCACGGCCGCTGTGGCCTTCGTCGAGCCTTCCGCGACTGCGCCGAGGACATAGGCGAGCGCTCCAACAAGGAGGCGGCGGACTTCGAATGCGACCGTGGTTCTCGGAGCTCCAGGCACAAGTTCCAGAATCCTCGTGGCGGCCTTCTCGTGGCGGCCCAGCAGTAGGTCCGTATGGATGGCGACGAGGGCGATCTGCTCACCGTGATCGCTCCCGGCAGGGACCGCATCAAATGGTTCTACCCAATCGCTCGCTCGATTCGGGTCTCCATAGAGCAACTCGACCTCACAAGCCTCCCAGGCAACTTCGATCGCCTGAGCTGGCGTTGCAGCGATCGACGCAATCGCGATCTCGTCACGCGCGGAATCGAGGTCACCGAGGTGCGCGAGGGCCCAGCCGCGCACGAGTCGCGCTGAGACAAGCTCGATGCCTCCGGACGTGGACTCAAGATCGCCTATCGCCTCGGTTGCGATTGACAGAGCCTCAGGCGCCCGCCCTTGTGCCTTCCTGATGTACGCGAGGTTCGTCAGAGCAACGCCCAAGAAGTGAAGCTGCGATTGGTCACGGAGCATGGCGCCCAGGCTCTCGAGCGCGCCTGCTGCGGTAGAGAGGTTTCCATCGACCGAGCACGCGATCATCAGTCGGATTGAGCGCGCCATCAAGGCAATGCTTGCGCTGCCGGGAGCGCCTTCGAGACCCTCAAGCGCGGTCAGCGCCCCAGAGATGTCTCCGGCCCACAGTCGGGCTGTCACGAGGGTCAGCACCACGGCAGGCTTCGCGGGTTCGACCCCGAATGCCGCCTCTGCGAATGCACGGCCCACCTCCGATTCGCCCCGCTGCTGCGCGGTCCGCGACAAGACGACGAGGACGTTTGGATCTGGTGTTGCCGCTTCGGGTAGCGTGGTCGCGAGCTCCTCAGCCGCCGCGTATTCGCCAGTTGCGAGGATTGATTCGATGGCGTCGGCAAGGACGCGTCGAGCGTCGTCCGTGCTGCCGGCGGCGACGTAGTGGTGGCCGGAGATCCGCCAGTCGATCGGTTCGGCAGCCACCGCGACGGCGTGGTGGATCGCGACGACCGCCTCCCGGCCAACCGAACGAAGGAGGCGGGCCTGCAGGAAGTCCCGGACGAGAGGATGGGCGCGGACCTGGTCGCGAGTGTGCGGGCCTGTCCGGCTGAACAGGCCGATGAGCTCCCCCTCGGTGATCGCGGCGCGCGTGGCTTCGGGCGAGGTTCCTGCCGCGACGCTTCCGAGCACCGGCTCGACGGTGTCGAGAAGCGACGTCTTCATCAGGAATTGCTGGAGATCCGACGCAAGTTCGCCTACGACCTCTTCAGCCAGGTAGTCGTAGAGGTCGCCCTCGGCGCCGCTCAAGGAGCTCACGAATGCGCGGATCTCACTCTGGCTCCTGTCGCGGATGGCGGTCCGAACGAGCTGCAGGGACGCGGCCCAGCCCTCGGTTCGCCGTGAAAGCTCGGCCGCAACCGATGGCTCCAGGGCAAGCGAATAGGTCTCCCGGAAGAGCTGCTCAGTCTCGCCCGGATCGAACCGGAGCTCGGCCGTGCGCAGCTCGGCGACCTCGCCGAGGGCGCGCAAGCGGGCCAGCGGGACGGGCGGTGGTCTTCGGCTGATGAAGACGAACGTCAGGCGCTCCGGGGCTCGCGCGAGCAGCTCGCGCAGGATGATCTTGACGTCCACCGAGTCGTCGACCGCGTGAAGGTCGTCGAGTATGAGGGCCGTTGGGTCGGGAGGGAGCTCGCCCAGCTCTCGGATGAAGGTGTCGAGCACCGTGCTCCGCGGTGGAGCCGTCGCCCCGGTCTCTCGAAGCAGGGACTGGGTGACCGGCGCAAACGTCGGCAGGTGGATCCTCAACGCAGCCACGAGATAGGCGAGGAAGCCGACCCAGTCTCGATCGCCGCGGTCGAGGCGGAACCAGAGCGCGCGAACCCGGCTGCGCCGGCTGAAGTCCGCCAGCAGGGTCGTCTTGCCGTAGCCGGCCTCGGCGGTCACCAGGACCACCCGCCGATGGACCTTGACGTGCAACCACTCGAGGAGGCGGACCCGCTCGAGCGTCTCGTCGCGGAGGGGTGGCGCCTGGACCTTGCTGATCTGAACCGGGTACTCGGGCATCGAGCCGAGCGGGCCTCCAGGAGCGTGGTTGGGCGCGGGCTCCGCCGGTCGGCCCGGTCCAACCGGCATCCGCGCCTGCCGGTCGGGTTCGACGTTCGGGTCCGACTCGCGAATGGGGGGCCCAGGCGGCGCGAACTCTACGGACGGCGCGCGGGCCGTGTCAACGCGAGCCTCAAGCTCCGCCCTCCGGTTCGAGTCGGGAGTCGAGGCTTGGCGCGCGACCGCGGCCGGTCGAGGGCTGGGCATGCCGCCATGGTGGCGGCAAACGCTCACCCGGCGATTAGCTGCGACCGGCCCCGGGCTCGTCCGGCGGTCAACGAGTCGACCAATGGTCGCCGGTTTCGGCCGTCGGCCCGGTCAGCCCTCGTACTCGAAACCGATCTTGATCTCGACGCGATACTCGACAATCTCGCCGTCCTCGACCCTGGCCGTCGACTGCACGACCTCGACCGTCCTGATGTTGCGCACCGTCCGCGACGCGGTGGCGACGGCCTGCCGAGCGGCATCGCTCCACGAGCTCGGGCTCGTGCCGACCATCTCCCGGATGATGATGACGCCCACGCGATCCTCCTCGGGCGACGGCCCTGCTGCGGTCCGGACAGTCTACGGCGCGCAGGGGACGCGACCGGACGGCGCCGGCGAAGCCGGTCGCCCGCGGCGGGCGCCGGCGAAGCCGGTCGCCCACGGCGCCAACAAAGCGGGCCGGCCGGCGGCGCCGGGCCGGGTCGCGTCGTGGCCGTGCCCCGGTCCGCGAGATGCTGGTCAGGCGTCTGCGGGCGCAACGGGCGGTTCGATGAGGCCGGCCCGGACCTTGTCGTAGCAGGTGCTGCAATAGACCGGGCGGTCGGTCCGCGGCGCAAATGGGACCATGGCCTGATTCCCGCAGGCACCGCAGACGGCAGCATGGTATTGCCGGGGACCGGCGCCCGAGCGAGCCTGTTTCGCTGCCGCCCGGCAGTCGAGGCAGCGCTGCGGGTCATTGGTGAGGCCCTTCTCCGCGAAGAAGCGTTGTTCGCCGGCCGAGAAGATGAATGCCTCGCCGCAGTCGCGGCAGGACAGCGTGCGGTCCTCGTACACGCTCTCGTTCCCTCCATCTCGGACGCGCGACCGAGATCGGGACCGCAAACGCGGGACGAGCCGCGACCAGACGGTGTCGCCGGCGGGGCTGCTCGCACGCGCTCGGTTCCGCCCGGGCATGTAGGCCCGGGAAAATCCTCTCCGCGAGGATACCCGTCCGGCCGATCGATCGTGGCGCGTTCTGGCACTCGATGGTGGCGCGTCTCCTGCCGGACCCCGACGAGCAGCTCGGCCAGGCCGTGCGCCTGCTACTGACGCCGGCGGCCGAGGAACCGGCGGACGGCGCCGGACGTCGGATGCCCCATGAAGACCCTCCTCGCCCGCCTCGATGCGCCCGACCGGCTACGAGGCCTCCTGTTGCTGGCCGCCACGGTCGCAACCGTCGCCTGCAACGCCTCGGGCCCGACCAGCCCGCTGCCCGGCGGTACGTCCGGCCCGAGCCCCAGCCCCGCGACGGGGACGGACGGCGACATCGACCATGCCATGGGATCCACCGACGTCGTGTTTCGCTTCGAGGAAGGCGGTGGATTCGTGCCGATGGGCTTCTTCGCCACCGAGGCGCCGACCTTCACCCTCTACGGCGACGGCACGGTCATCTTCCGAGACGGCACGGCGGCACCACCACCGGCGGCGGACGGCATCGTGCGAATGGTCCCGTTCCAGACGACTCACCTCGACGAGGTGGCGATCCAGGTCTTCCTCCATTACGCGATCGCCGACGCCGGCCTCGGCGTCGCCCGCGACTCCTACCCGGCGCCAGGGGCCGATCTGCCCACCGCGATCTTCACCATCAATGCCGCCAGGCAGACCAGGACGGTGAGCGTCATGGCCCTCGGCATGGATCGCGAGGACGGCCCGGACACGCCGATCCTTGGGGCCCTGGCGGAGCTTGGCGACAGGGTCCGGGCCTACGGCGCGGTCGTGGACGGCGAGGTGCTCTGGACTCCGGATCGCTGGCGCGGCGTCCTGGCGCCGGACTGGCAGGGTCCGCCCAGGGACTGGCCCTGGCCCTCGATTGCGCCCGCTGACTTCGTCCAGCACTCGGAGCCTGGCGCACCATCGCTCCCGGTCCGGACGCTGACCGCGGCGGAGGTCGACAAGCTCGGACTCGATGGGATCGAAGGAGGGTTCAGCGGTCTGGACCTCTCCGGTCCCGACGGCAACGTCTACTTCTTCGCCCTGCGGCCGCTCCTCCCGGACGAGCCGTACTGACCCTCAGCCGCTCAGGACCACCGTCCGCAGAGACCCGAACTTGGGGGCGGTCAGGTCTCGGCGTAGCGTTGGCCGGCATAGCTCTGGAAGCGGGTCTGGCTCTTCTTGAACCAGAGCTGGATCTCGCCCGTGGGGCCGTTCCGATGCTTCGCCAGCTTGATGTTGACGACCTCGCCGTCCGTCTCCGCGTCCTCTCCGCCCTTGTCCTTTTCCCGCCACAGGAAGATCACGAGGTCGGCATCCTGCTCGATCGCGCCCGACTCGCGCAGGTCTGACAGGCGCGGTTCTTTGGATTCCCGCATCTCCGGCTGGCGGGACAGCTGCGAGAGGGCGATGACCGGAACGGAGAGCTCGCGGGCGAGTGCCTTGAGGCCACGCGAGATCTCGCTGACCTCCTGGACGCGGTTGTTGTCGCGGTTCTGGGTGGTCGCCTGCATCAGCTGGAGGTAGTCGACGATGACGAGGTCCAGGCCCGACTCCGCCTGGAGCCGACGAGCCTTGGTCCGGAGCTCCATCGAGGTGATGTTCGGCGTGTCATCGATGTAGACGGGTGCCTCGGAGAGGTCGTTCATCGCCGGCGCGATCCGGGCGAAGTCCATCTCCTCGAGGAACCCGGTCCGGAGGCGCTTGGAGTCGATGTTGGCGACGCTCGAGAGGAGGCGCAGGACCAGCTGCTCCTTGCTCATCTCGAGGCTGAAGAGGCCGACGCTCCGTCGCTCCCGGACCGCCGCGAACTCGGCGACGTTCAGGGCGAAGCTCGTCTTGCCGACCGACGGCCTGGCGGCGACGACGATCAGGTCGCTCTTCTGAAAGCCGGTCGTGAGGGCATCCAGGTCCGGGAATCCCGAGGTGACGCCGCTGAGCTCGCCTCGATGGGCATGGAGGTAGTCGAGGCGATCGTAGGCCGCGTGGAGGAGGTCCCGGAGCTGGGCGAACCCGGCGGTGATCCGGCGATTCGAGACCTGGAAGAGCTCCGACTCCGCGCGGTCGATCGCCTCCTGGATCTCGGCCGGATCCTCATACCCGATGCCGGCGATCTTGCCGGCGGCCCCGATCAGGTTGCGGAGGACCGCCTTGCGCTCGACGATCCGCGCGTACTGGGTCGCGTGGACCGCGGTGGGCGTCTGGTTCGAGAGCGTGGACAGGTAGCTCCGCCCACCGACCGCCTCGAGCTCGTCCTTGCGCTCGAGCGTCTCCGAGGTCGTGACGATGTCGACCGGCTCTCGACGCTCGAAGAGGTCCAGCATCGCCCGATAGATGGTCCCGTTGGCCTGCCGGTAGAAATCCTCCGGCCGCAGGAACTCGGCGACCTCGATGATCGTCTCGCGGTCGATCAGGATTGCGCCGAGAACCGATTGCTCGGCCTCGAGGCTCTGGGGCGGCAGTCGATCGATCATGGCCTCACGTTGCGTCCGGGACGTGCCAGCTCGAGTGTCACCGACCCGTCCCGGGACAGGAAGGCGCTTATCCGCATCGGCTCGCTGAACATCATCCAAGCGGGTGGACGGAACGTCGGAGGCTGTGGACGAGCTGTGGAGAGGCCAAGGGAGGCTAGCGCGTCTCGCCCAGGATCTCGGCAACGCGATCCTGCCAATCCCCTTCGGCCAGCCCCGCAGCAACGAGGACGTCTCGCCAGTCGCGCTCGGCCGTGTCGGCCGCGACGATGAGGGCGTCGATATCGCCCGAAGCAAGCTTCAGGATCGCGGCGTGGAGGCGCTCCCGGCCCGCTTCGGTTCCGTGCTCACGCCAGTCGGTCCGAGTCGTGCTCTCGAGCAGGTCGAGGACGTCCGCCTGGACCCGCTCGTCGAAGTCGCGGGTCACGCGGTCGGCGACCCGCCGCGACACGACCACGATGGATCAGTCGAGCCGCCGGATCACGCCGATGAGCTTTCCCTGGATCCGCACGTCCGGGTAGAACTGGGCCGGGTAGTTGGCGTTCGCCGGCTGCAGGCGGACTCGATCCTTCTCGCGGAAGAATGTCTTGAGGGTCACCGCGTTCTCTTCGACCTGGGCGACGACGATGTCCCCGTCATGGGCGGTGTTCTGGGGCCGGATGAGGACGAAGTCCCCATCAGCGATGTGGGCGTCGATCATCGAGTCGCCTCGGACCCGGAGCACGTAGGCATCGCCGCTGGGGGCGAGGATCTCGGGGACCGCCATCGTCTCGGAGGCGTCCTGGTACGCCTCGATCGGGCCGCCTGCAGCGATCTCGCCGACGATCGGGACGACGTGAGCGTCCGCCGCACCCGACTGGGGCACGAGCTCGCTCGAGAGCCCGAGTGACAGCGCAGCGGTCGGCGTGAGGCGGATCGCCCGCGATTGGGCGGCGCCACGCTCGAGGTACCCGTCCTTCTCGAGGATCTGGAGGTGATGGTGGACGGCCGACGTTGAGCTGAGGCCGACTGCGCGCGCGATCTCGCGGACCGACGGTGGATACCCACGCGCCCGCAGGGTCCCCGCGATGTGGTGCAGGATCTTCAGCTTGCGATCGGCATCGTGCCTGGTCACGGGCACCTCCTGGGGCGACTGTGAACATGATACCGAACGAACGTTCGATGTCAACCATCCCGGGATCGGGCCACCCCGGCAACGACAGCCACCCCGGCCCACCACCCCGGACAACCACCCCGGCCCACCCCGGCCCACAGCGCCGGGCCTGCTAGACTCCCCTCCCCGCGGAGGATCGGCGCCGTCGACGCCGTGGCCGCGGCGTCGGCTTCGGAGGCCCGTTCCGCGAATGGCTCGGCAGGATGGAAAGGCAGGCAACGATCGGGGCCGCCGGAGGCGCGGCGGCAGCACCGGCGGGAGCCTCCGCCGCGCGCTCGGCCTGCTGGCCCTGCTGCCCGTCGCCAGCCGGGCGCCCCTGTATACCCGGCTCGTCTGGTCACTCGCGGTCGATGCCAGGACCCCCACCTCGCGCAAGGCGCTGCTCGCCGGGAGCCTCGGCTACGTCGTCCTCGGGCGGGACATCATTCCCGACGACATTCCGATCGTCGGGGGGCTCGACGACCTCGTGGTCGTGGCCATCGCCATCGAGCTCTTTCTCGATGGTATCGATCCGGCGGTCCTCGATGAGAAGCTCGACGAGCTGAGCATCGAGCGGGCGGCGTTCGACGAGGATATCGCCCGAATTCGGCGTCTCCTCCCGGGCCCCGTCCGGCGGGCGGTGCGGCGGCTTCCCGGCGTCGTCGCCGCGGCCGGCGAGGCGTTGCAACGTTCAGGCGTCGGCCCCAGACTTCGAGCCTGGATCACGAAGGAGGGTTCGATCGCGTGAAGGTCATCCTGACCCAGGACATCGCCAAGCTCGGCAGGTCGGGCGAGATGAAGTCGGTGGCCGACGGTTTCGCCACCAACTACCTCATCCCCCAGCGGCTCGCCGTGCCCGCGGCCGGCGGCGCCTATCGAGCCTGGCAGCACGACATCGCGTCGCGCGAGGAGAAGCGGAAGCGCGAGCGCGAGGACGCCGAGATCGCGGCGACCCGGATCGCATCCACGACGCTCACGATGGGCGTCAAGGTCGGCGACGGCGGCAAGCTTTACGGCTCCATCACGGCCAAGGACATCGCCGACGCGCTCGGCCGGCGGGGCATCGAGGTCGACCGGCACAAGATCGAGCTCGAGGAGCCGCTCAAGTCGCTCGGCACCTACAAGGTCGCCGTCAAGGTCCTCTCGGGCATGACGCCCGAGGTCACCGTGGTCGTCGAGCCGAAGGGCTAGAGAGCGTCGGCGCCCCAGTTCCGCCGCCGGGCATCGTTCACGAACGGGCAGATCGACCCGAGGCGGGGGCAAGACAGGCCTGCCGGCCGCGTCAGCCGACCGAACGGCAGTTGACGGCCGGCGCGAAGATGCGCCCGTGGCCGCGACTCGCGCCGAGCCCGCCGCTTTGTCCCCGCGGACGATCCTGCACGTCGACCTCGATGCCTTCTTCGCCTCGGTAGAGCAGCGCGACCACCCGGAGCTCCGGGGCAAGCCGGTCGCCGTGGGCATGGGCGGGACGAACGATCGAGGTGTCGTGAGCGCCGCTTCCTATGAAGCGCGCAAGTTCGGCGTCCACTCGGCGATGCCGATCCGGACCGCCCGCCGGCTGTGCCCCGATTGCATCTTCGTCCCGGTCGACGGCCGGACCTACCAGCGGGTGAGCCGCGAGGTCATGGCGATCCTGCGACGCTTCACCCCGCTCGTCGAGCCGATCTCCATCGACGAGGCCTTCCTCGACGTGACCGCGTCACGGGCCCTGTTCGGCGACGGCCCGACCATCGCCCGGCGGATCAAGGCCACGATCCGGGGTGAGCTCGAGCTGACGGCGTCGGTCGGCGTCGCCGCGACCAAGCTGGTGGCGAAGATCGCCTCGGATCTCCGCAAGCCGGACGGCCTCGTCGTCGTCCCCGCGGGCGAGGAGGCGGCGTTTCTCGCGCCACTGCCGATCTCCCGCCTCTGGGGTGTCGGGCCGCAGACGGCCGCCGCGCTGCGCGACTTCAGCGTTGTCACCATCGGCGACCTCGCGGCGATGGATCGGGTCGCCCTCGTCCGTCGGTTTGGCCAGCATGGCGCCAGCCTCGTTGATCGCGCCCATGGGCTGGATCCCGACCCCGTCGACGACCCGGACGCGGCGAAGACGATCGGCCACGAGACGACCTTCGACCGGGACACGTCCAACCCGGATGTCCTCGAGCGCACCCTGCTCGCCCTGTCCGAGGGGGTGTCGGGTCGGCTCCGCTCGGCCGGAGTGAAGGCTGGGACGGTGACGGTCAAGGTCCGGGACACGACGTTCCGGACGGTCACCCGCCAGCGGGCACTGGCCGAGCCGACCGACCTGACCGAGCCCATCTGGCGCGCGGCGCTCGAGCTCGCTCGGCCGGAGATCCGGGGCAGGAAGATCAGGCTCCTCGGCGTCACCGCCTCGGGCTTCGGCGACCGCGAGCAGCTCGGGCTGTTCGAGACGCTCGACCCGCGCCGCCGACGAGCGGTCGAGGCCGCCGACGAGCTGCGTCGCCGCTTCGGCCCTCGGGCCGTCACCCGGGCCCGGCTTCTCCGGGCCGGCCTACCCGCGCCGTTCGAGCGCGACTTCGGGACGGCGACCGAACGCCGCGGGGAGCTCGCGGCCGATGTCGAGCGGTCCGGCCGCAAGCGGCCGAAGGCCCCACCGCCGGTGGCACCGGATCCCGACGTCGACATCGACGTCGGGGCGGGCCAGCCGGATGTTGACGAAGTCGTCGAGCCGTCCAATCGGGCGTGACAGGCTAGCTGGCACGCGGTGGCTCGATCGTCCGGTGCGTCGGAACCCGGACGCTTGACATCGAACAGGTGTTCGGTCTACGCTCCGAGCATATCGAACACCCGTTCTGTACGACCAGTGCCCGGCCGACGGAGCGACCAGATGCACCTTCCGCCCCCGGGAAAGGAGCCATCCGTGGCCATGATCCGAGTCGAGCCGGTCCAGGTCAGGGTCAGGGCCGATTGGTTCGACGGCCGTCCCCGAGAGATCACCTGGCATGCCCAGCGCGTGCCTGTCACCCAGGTCCTCGCGGTGCGCGAGGAGACCTCGGCCTATCCGGTCGTCGTCGGCCCCAGGACGATCTTCGAGGTCGACACGCCGGTCGCCCGACTGACGCTCTCCTATCGCCATCGCGCGCGGCGCTGGGCGATCGAGGGGATGGACGAGCACCGCGCGGCCTGAATTTCGCCGCCGCCTTGGCGATGCGATCCCGGCGCGAAACCATGCATCTTCGCCACATCTGAATCACGCCGGCGCCAGGAACCCCGCGGGCCGGCGCGGTAGCTGAATTCCCCGCTCGGGCTCATCTCCCACGAGGCCTGGGCAGTGCCCATCCGGCGATGGCTCCTCCCTCGCCGGGCGTCGAGACGGGGCGGGCGCGGCCGGTACCGCGCCCGCCCCGTGCCCGACAGAGAGCCGGATTGCGCCCACATGGTGGGTCATCCGGCCCCCGCCGGCCACGCCGGCGCGCCTACAATCGGCGGCGTGCAGGACGATCCCACTCGGTTCCGGGACCTGACCCTCGGTACCTTCATCGACCGACTCGCCTCACCGGCGCCGGTTCCCGGCGGCGGCAGCGCGGCCGCGATCGCGGCGAGCCTGGCCGCGGGCCTGGTCGTGATGGTCGCCTCGCTTTCCGAGGGACGGCCCAGGTACGCGATGCACGCGGAGGTGCATGCGCGGGCGAAGGCCGCCGGGACGGAGTTGGCGGACAGGCTGCTCCGGATCGCCGACGAGGACGCCGCCGCCTACGGCGCGTTCTCGGCGGCCCTCAAGCTCGCCCGCGACACGGAGGAGCAGCAGATCACCCGCGCCGAGGCCATCCGGGGCGCCGCCAGGGTCGCTGCCGAAGTCCCGCTCCGCTGCGTCGAGGCCTGCCTCGAGGTCGTCACCGCGGCCGAGCTGCTGGCCGCGCGCTGCAACGTCAACGCGTCGTCCGACCTCCACGTGGCCGCGCTCCTGACCGAGGCGGCCGCCAAGGGCGCGGCGGCCAACGTCCGCGTCAACCTGCCCTCGATCGGCGATCCCGCCTGGGCAGAAGCGACCGAGCAACGTCTCGCCGACATGCTCGAACGCATCGGTGGGCTGTGCTCAGTCACCCACGAGGTGGTGGCCAGCGGCGAAGCGCGACCCCCGGTAGCTCCGATCGGATGACGTTGCAGGCCGGCGCGCGCCTTCTCGAAGGCGCTCCGATCGCCGAGGAGATCCGGGGGAAGGTCGCCACCGATGTCGCCGGCTTCGTGGCGGCCAACGGCCGCCCACCCGGTCTGGCGGTCGTCGTCTGCGGCCGCAGCGCGCCGTCGATGGTCTACCTCGAACGGATCCTGAAGGCCTGTGCGGCCGTCGGCATCGAGGCCCGGTTCGTCGACGTGGCGGGTGACGACCCCGCTGCTCAGGAGGCCGAGCTCGAAGCCGTTCTTCGTCGGCTGGGCGACGACGTCACGGTGTCCGGGGTCATCGTCCAGATGCCGCTGCCACCCGGGATCCGGCTGCGGACGGTGGTCGATGCCATCGATCCACTCAAGGACATCGACGGCATCCATCCTCTCAACGCCGGGCTCCTGCGTCTCGGCTTCGAGGGATTCGTGCCGGCGACCGCCCACGCCGCGCTCGAGATGCTCGAGCGGTCGGGCGCGCCGATCTCGGGCGCCGACGCGGTCGTGATCGGTCGCTCGCCCGTCGTGGGCATGCCCGTCGCGTTCATGCTCGTGAAGGGCGGGGCGACGGTGACGGTCTGCCATTCGAAGACACGCGACCTCGCGGCCCACACGAGGCGCGCGGACATCGTCGTGGTGGCCGCGGGGCGGCCGGGACTCCTGACCGGCGCAATGCTGAAGCCCGGGGCGGTCGTCATCGACGTCGGCATCAACGTCGTCGACGGCCGGATCGTCGGCGACGTCGACTTCGCCTCCGCCCGCGAGGTCGCGGCGGCGATCACGCCGGTGCCGGGGGGCGTCGGGCCGCTCACGAACGCCCTTCTCCTGGCCCATCTCGTCCGCGCTGCCCAACGGCAGGCCGCGGGCACCTCCGTGGTTGCGTCGTCGCCGGCCGATCCGTCGCCCGGCGTCGCTTCGCCGCCCAAGCTCCGAGGAACCGCATGAGCCCGCAATCCGATCTCGAGATCGCCCGTTCCGTCGCGCCGCGCCCGATCCTCGACCTCACCCGCGAGCTCGGCCTCCACGATGACGAGGTCGAGCCCTACGGCTTCACGAAGGCCAAGATCCGCCTCGCCGGGATCGAGCGCCTGGAGGCCGAACGGCCGCGTGGCAAGTATGTCGTCGTCACCGCGATCACCCCGACACCGCTGGGCGAGGGCAAGAGCACGACGACCGTGGGCCTCGCCCAGGGCTTGAACCGGATCGGACATCGGGCGGCCGTCTGCCTCCGTCAGCCCAGCCTCGGGCCGGTCTTCGGGATCAAGGGCGGCGCGGCGGGCGGCGGGCGCAGCCAGGTCATCCCGATGGAGGACTTCAACCTCCACCTGACCGGCGACGTCCACGCGATCGGGGCGGCCCATAACCTCGGGGCGGCGTTCGTGGACAACCACATCCACCACGGCAACGCCCTGGCGATCGATGCCCTCAATGTTCTCTGGCCGCGGGCTGTCGACATCAGCGATCGCGCCCTCCGGAAGGTCGTCGTCGGCCTCGGCGGCCGCGGGAACGGGTACCCCCGCGAGACCGAGTTCGTGATCACCGTCGCCTCGGAAGTGATGGCCGTGCTCGCCCTCGCTCGCGATCTTGCCGACCTCCGCGCTCGGCTGGGACGGATGGTCCTGGCCACGACGCGGGACGGAGCGGCGATCACGGCCGACGACCTCAAGGTCGCCGGGGCGATGACCGCCCTCCTCACGGACGCCATCAAGCCGAACCTGCTCCAGACGCTGGAGGGTGGGCCGGCGTTCGTCCACTGCGGACCGTTCGCCAACATTGCCCACGGCAACAACTCCGTCCTCGCCGACCGGATCGCCCTCGTCACGAACGACATCGTCTGCACGGAAGCCGGCTTCGGGGCGGACATGGGCGCCGAGAAGTTCTTCGACATCAAGTGTCGAGCCTCGGGGCTCAGGCCTGACGCCGCCGTCGTGGTCGCCACGATCCGGGCCCTCAAGATGCACGGCGGGGTCGGCCGAATCGTGGCTGGCAAGCCGCTCGACCCGGCCCTTCAGGAGGAGAACCCGGAGGCCGTCGCCCGCGGCGCCCAGAACCTCGCGAAGCAGATCGAGAATGTCAGCCTCTTCAACGTGCCGGTCGTGGTCGCGATCAACGCCTTCCCGACCGATTCGACGGCGGAGGTCGAGGCGGTTCGTCGGGTCGCCCTCGAGGCCGGCGCCCGCGATGCCGTCGTCGCCAACCACTGGGCCGAGGGCGGTGCCGGAGCGACCGAGCTCGCCGCCGCGGTCTGGGCCGCGGCCGAAGAGGGAGCCCCGGACTT
The DNA here is from genome assembly GCA_963719145.1 of uncultured Chloroflexia bacterium. Lineage (GTDB taxonomy): Bacteria > Chloroflexota > Limnocylindria > Limnocylindrales > CSP1-4 > UBA5189. The sequence goes on along the minus strand of CAVRAX010000001.1, from coordinate 81,965 downwards.
CCAGTTCCTCTACGGTGACGACGCCCCGCTCGCCGACAAGATCGAAGCCATCGCGACGAAGGTCTACGGGGCCAACGGCGTCGACTACCTGCCCGCGGCAACCCGCTCGCTCAAGCAGTACGAGGCCCTGGGATTCGGCAACTTCCCGATCTGCATGGCCAAGACCCAGTACTCGCTGAGCCATGACGCCTCGCTGAAGGGCAGACCGACCGGCTTCCGGATGCCCGTCCGCGAGGTTCGGCTGTCGGCGGGCGCCGGGTTCGTCACGCCGCTCGCGGGGGAGATGCGGACGATGCCGGGCCTGCCGTCACGGCCGGGCGGCGAGAACATCGATATCGACGCCGCCGGGGAGATCGTCGGGCTCTTCTGAGCCGTCGGGTCGCGGGCCCGCCCACCTGCGGTCGCGCCGCCCGGCCACTCGCCCCGGTGCGCTCGCCCCACGGCTGAGCTCCCCCACGGCTGAGCTCGCCCCCGGCGCGCTCGCCCCCGGCTGTGATCAGTCGAGCCAGCCCGCGCTCACCGCCATCACCAGGGCCACAACGAGCCCGGCGACGATCCCCAGCGCACCTGCGCCCCAGGCGAAGACATCGACCGGCCCGAGCGACTCGCCGTCGCCATGGGCGTGGTCGTCGTGGCCGTGCGTCTCGCCGTGATCGCCCTGGCCGTGCGGGCCGGCCAGTGCGTCGCTGGCATGCGTCCCGGGGGTCGTCGTGCTCATCGAGGCCAAGCCACCTCCGAAAGGATCGTACACGTCTCCCACGTAGACTCGCCTCATGCACCTGTCGGCGCCCGCGCCGTCGATCGACACGGGGCTCGTGGCCAGCCTGCGCGGGCTCGGCCCCGACGGGCGGCTGCTCTTCGCAACCCGGGTTCTCCGGATGTTCGGCTACGGCTTTCTCGCGGTCGTCCTCGTCCTGTACCTCGACGGCCTGGGGATCGACCCCGTCATGATCGGCGCGATCCTGACTCTGACACTGGTCGGCGACACCCTGATCTCGCTGTGGCTCACGACGAGCGCCGATCGGCTCGGGCGGCGCCGCGTCCTCGTGGCCGGATCGCTGCTCATGGTCCTCGCCGGTACGGTGTTCGCGTCGACCAGCTGGGTGCCACTCCTCGTCGCCGCGGCGACGATCGGCGTGATCAGCCCGACCGGCAACGAGGTGGGGCCGTTCCTGGCCGTCGAGCAGGCGGCCCTGAGCCAGATCACGCCGGATGCCCGGCGGACACCGACCTTCGCCTGGTACAACCTCGTCGGCTACGTCGCGACTGCCTTCGGAGCGCTGGGCGCCGGTCTGGTGAGCCAGATGCTGCTCGGGGCCAGCGTTGATGCGGTCGACGCCTACCGCGTCATCGTGCTCGGGTACGTGGTCGTCGGCGCGGCGATGACGCTGGTCTTCGCCCGCGTCGGGCCGGAGATCGAGGCGCCACCGGCGAGCCAGTCGGAGGCCGGGACTGGCCGGCGTCTCGGTCTGGGCCGCTCGCGCGGGATCGTGGCCCGGCTCTCGGCCCTGTTCGCCCTCGACGCGTTCGCCGGCGGCTTCGTCCCCCAGAGCCTCATGGCCTACTGGTTCCACCTCCGCTTCGGGGTCGAGCCGGCGGTCCTCGGCGGGGTCTTCTTCGGCGCCAACCTGCTGGCGGCGGTCTCGTCGCTGTCGGCGGCCCGGATCGCGGCCCGGATCGGTCTCGTGAACACGATGGTCTTCACCCACCTGCCGTCGAACGTCCTTCTGATCCTCGTGCCGCTCATGCCGACGCTGCCGCTTGCCGTCGGCGTGCTCCTCGCCCGCTACGTCCTCAGCCAGATGGACGTCCCGACCCGCCAGTCGTACGTGATCGCCGTGGTCGATGCGGACGAGCGCTCGGCGGCGGCGGGCGTCACCGGCATCGCCCGCACGACCGGCGCCGCGATATCGCCCGCCATCTCGGCGCCGCTCGTTGCGAACGCCGCCCTCGCCAGCCTGCCCTTCCTCATCGCCGGCGGGCTCAAGATCGTCTACGACGTCTCGCTCTGGGTCGCCTTCCGGGCCCGTCCGGCTCCCGAGGAGGCGCTCCGTCGCGCCGCCCCATAGCGGCCGGTGTCAGGTCGACCGCGGCCGGCCGGGCATGCCCAGCCGCCACCAGATGAAGAGGATGACGAGCGCGATGACCCCGATGGCGATCGCCAGGTCGAACGGCTGGAGGGCGTGGCGGATGTCGACCCAGTTGGCACCCAGCTGCCGCCCGGCGAACACCAGCAGGATCGACCACGGGATCGCCCCGGCCGTCGAGTAGGCGATGAACTTGCCGAGCGGCATCCGGGCGACCCCGGCGGGAAACGAGATGAACGTGCGCACCACGGGCAGGAGCCGGCTGAAGAACGTCGTCGCGGGGCCGTACTTCTCGAAGTAGCGCTCGGCCAGCTCGATCTCGTGGGGGCGGATCAGGAGGAATCGGCCCCACCGCTCGAGGAAGGGGCGACCGCCCCAGGCCCCGATCGCATACGCGAGCAGCGAGCCGGTGGTGTTGCCGATGGTGGCGACGACGACCACGACCCAGAAGCTCCACGAGCCGCCGGTCAACGGTTCGACCGAGGCCGGGTCCGAGACGAGGAACCCGGCGTATGGAAGGATCAGCTCCGAGGGCAGCGGGATCATCGCCGATTCGATCGTCATCGCAATCCCCACGCCCAGGTAGCCGGCGGCCCCGTAGAGGGTGTTCAGGAAGGGGATGACGATCTGGTCGATGAACGCGAGCACGGGCCTCCTCGGGCGTGGCGGAGTGTCGGACGGCGCTTTCGTCTGACCGGCCGGCGGGACCGGCAGGGTGGGGACGCCGGGGAGCATAGCCGACTATCCTGCCCGCGTGACCGACCCCCACTTCGTGCCGCAGCGCGCGCCCTCGCCGGCTGCCGGCGACACGATCGTCCTCACCGGTGCCGACCTGACGATCGGCGATGTCGAGGCGGTCGCACGACGCGGGGCCGCCGCGGCCCTGGACGTCCACGCGCGGGCGCGGATGGAGGAGGCGCGGGCGGTCATCGATCGGCTGGTCGCCGAGGGGGCCGTCGTGTACGGCGTGACGACCGGGTTCGGGGCCCTCGCCGATCGCTCGATCGCGATGGGGGACGTGGAGCGGCTCCAGGAGAACCTCCTCAGGAGCCACGCCGTCGGCGTCGGCGGGCCGCTGCCGCGGGACGTCGTTCGGGCGATGCTCCTGCTCCGGGCGAACACCCTGGCCCTCGGCCACTCCGGGGCTCGTCCGCTGGTGGTGGATCGTCTCCTCGAATTCCTGCGCCTCGGTGTCCATCCGGTCGTGCCGGCGCAGGGGTCGGTCGGCGCGTCGGGGGACCTCGCCCCTCTCGCCCATCTCGCCCTGCCGCTGATCGGCCGCGGGACGGTGGAGCTGGGCGGCCAGATCGTGCCGGCCCTCGTCGCCCTCCGCGAAGTGGGGCTGGAGCCGCTGACCCTGGGCCCCAAGGAGGGCCTCGCGCTCCTCAACGGGACCCAGCTGATGTCCGCTCTCGGGGCGCTCCTCCTGGCCGATGCCGACCGCCTCGTCCGGACGGCGAGCACCGTCGCGGCGATGAGCGTCGAGGCGCTCCTGGGTACCGACGTCGCCTTCGCCGCGGCCTACCAGCTGGCGCGACCGCACCCCGGCCAGGTCGCCGTGGCAGCCGAGCTTCGAGCCCTGCTCGCCGACTCCGGCCTGCAGGCGTCCCACCATGGGTCGCATCACAAGGTCCAGGATCCGTACTCGCTCCGCTGCATTCCCCAGGTTCACGGCGCGGTCCGCGACGCCCTCGACCACCTCCGGCGCGTCCTCGACATCGAGCTCAACTCGGCCACCGACAACCCGCTCGTCTTCCCGGGTGGCGGGGTCGCCGACGCCGGCACCATCGCGACCGGTGGCGGCCTGGTGATCTCCGGCGGCAACTTCCACGGCGAGCCGATCGCCCTCGCCCTCGACTTCGCGAAGCTCGCCATCGCCGAGCTGGGCTCGATCAGCGAACGCCGGACCGCCCTGCTCCTGGATCCGGCGCTGAACGGCGGTCTCCCGGCATTCCTCGCGCCGGCGTCGGGGCTGGACTCCGGCCTGATGCTCCTCCAGTACACGGCCGCCGCGCTGGCCTCCGAGAACAAGGTCCTCGCCCATCCGGCGAGCGCGGATTCGATCCCTACGAGCGCCAACCAGGAGGACCATGTGTCGATGGGCCCCATCGCGGGTCGCCATGCCTGGACGGTCCTGGAGCACGTCGAACGGATCCTCGCCATCGAGGCCATCTGCGCTGCCCAGGCCCTCGATCTCCGGCTTGCCACGCTCGCCGGGGTGGAGGCCGGTGTCGGCGTTCGCGAGGGCCACGCCCGGGTGCGCGCCGCCGCACGGTTCGTCGATGTCGACCGCGAGCTGGGCCCCGACGTGAGCGCGGTCGTCGCGCTCGTCCACGATGGCGCTCTCGCGTCGATCGCCGGTGCGGGCCCGCACGGCTCGAGCTCGCAGGTCGCGGGCGTCCGGGCGCCGGCCTGACCGATGCCCAGCGTTCGGATCATCGACATCCGGGACGCCGAGGGGTTCGCCCGCCTCCCGCCGTGCGCGGATCCGGGGTTCGACCATCGGAGCTGCGACTACTGGGAGGACGCCGACCGAGGCTCGAAGGCGGCGAGACTCTCGTGGTGGGATCCGTCCGCGTCCCCGGCGCCCGCGCCGCGACCGCCGGCGAATCCGTTCGCGCCGACCTCGGGCCCCGGCTTCAATCCGTTCGCAGCATCGGGCACCGGATCCAGGCCCAACCCCTTCGGTCCCGATGCCGACGAGTCCGTCGACAATCCGTTCGCGCCGCGGCGCGAGACGCGCCCGACGATCGGGGCCGGCCAGCCGCGCAAGCTTCAGCTGCTCGGCCGCGGGCTCGGCGTCTTCGGGACCTACGCCAAGGTCCTGGAGGTCGATGGCCGCTCCGCTGGCTACGTCCAGTTCGGCCCGCTGTCCGCGTACCCCCGCGCGCAGCGCCTCCGTGAGCTCTATCGCCAGCTCCCGGCAGCCCCGCTCCCGGCGGTCATCACCTGTATCGCCACGACACCCGAGGCCCGCGGGCAGGGTCACGCGATCCGTCTCGTCGAGGAGGTCTGTGACGACCTGGCCGGCCGTGGCTTCGCTGCGGTCGAGGCGTACCCCGAACGCCGGACCAAGCCCGAGGCGACGAGCGCCGCGACGCCCGAGTTCTGGCAAGCCTGCCGGTTCGCCGTCGCCGTCGACGACGATCGCTTCCCGGTCCTCCGGCGGGAGCTGTGAGCCGCCGCCCGAATCCACTCTGGCTCCTGGTCCCCGGCGCGCTTGCGGCGGCCTGTGGCCCGGCTGTCGTCACGGCGCCGCCAAGCCCGACGGGGGCGCAGTCGGCGTCCGCGACCGAAGCGAACCAGCCGACCGCCTCTCCCGGCGTCTCGACCCCGACGCCGGCCTCGGGGTCTCCTGTGGACATCGACCCGGCGCTCCTCCAGGTGCTCCCGGAGGCGGTCGACGGGCTGGCACTCGTGGAGAGCACGGAAGCGGAAGCGGCGTCGCTCGGCGACCCTCTCCTCGGACGGGTGGCGTCGGCGATCGCCGCCGGCCTGGCCATTGATCCGGTGTCCGGCGAGTTCGTCTACGCCACGGTCGTGCGCCTGCTTCCGGGCGCCATGGACGCCGCGGTCTTCAGGGACTGGCGCGACTCGTTCGACGAGGGGGCCTGCTCCCAGGCCGGTGGCGTCTCCGGCCATGCCGAGACCGAGATCGACGGTCGGACCGCGTACATCGGGACGTGCAAGGGCGGCGTGCATACGTACCACGTCTGGCTCGAGGAACGGGGCATCCTCATCTCGGCGACGGCCGCCGGCGAGCGGCGGCTTGGCGAGCAGCTGCTCGAAGGCCTGCGACCCGAGAATGGCTGAAGATGGCCTCGACGCGGCCTTGCCGCCCGACCCCGGCGTCCGGTCCGCTCCACCACGGCCCGGCCGCATCGACCGGCGCAGGCGCGCCGGCTAGGATGGCGTGGTGACCGAGGCTCGTCAGCCTCTCCCAGGCGCCCGGCCGGTCCGCGCCCCCCGCGGCACCGAGATCTCGTGTCGCGGCTGGCAGCAGGAAGCCGTCCTCCGGATGCTCATGAACAACCTCGATCCCGAGGTTGCGGAGGACCCCGACAACCTGGTCGTCTATGGCGGCACAGGGCGGGCGGCCCGCAGCTGGGACGCGTTCGACGCGATCGTCCGCGAGCTCCGCCGCCTCGGCGACGACGAGACACTGCTCGTTCAGAGCGGCAAGCCGGTCGGCGTGCTCCAGACCCATGGGTGGGCCCCTCGCGTCCTCATCGCCAACTCGAACCTCGTGGCGAAGTGGGCCACCTGGGAGTACTTCCGCGACCTCGAACGGCGGGGCCTCATGATGTACGGCCAGATGACCGCCGGGTCGTGGATCTACATCGGCACCCAGGGCATCCTCCAGGGCACCTACGAGACGTTCGCCGAGCTGGCCCGGCAGCACTTCGGCGGAACACTGCGCGGCCGGGTCACGCTGACGGCCGGGCTCGGCGGCATGGGCGGCGCGCAGCCCCTCGCGGTGACGATGAACGAGGGCGTTTGCCTGGCGATCGAGGTCGACGAGCAGCGGGCCCGGCGCCGCCTCGACATCGGCTACGTGGAGGCCATCACCGCGGACCCGGCGGAGGCGCTGGCAACGGCCCGGGCATGGGCGGCCGCCGGCGAGGCTCGGAGCATCGCCCTCGTCGGCAACGCCGCCGAGATCGAGCCGGCCTGGGCCGCCGCCGGCGAGGAGTTCGACGTCGTCACCGACCAGACCTCCGCCCATGACCCACTGGGCGGCTACGTGCCCGACGAGATCGCGCTCGGCGACGCGCTACTCCTGCGCGCGAGCCAGCCCGAGGAGTACATCCGGCGGTCGATCCGGGCGATGGGCGCCCACGTCCGGGCGATGCTGTCGTTCCTGCGGGCCGGCGCGGTCGTCTTCGACTATGGCAACAACCTCCGGGCGATGGCGGTCGAGGCCGGCGTCGAGGACGCCTTCGACTACCCGGGCTTCGTGCCGGCCTTCATCCGGCCACAGTTCTGCGAGGGCCGCGGGCCGTTCCGCTGGGCCGCCCTGAGCGGCGATCCCGAGGACATCCTCCGGACCGACCGGGCGATCCTCGAGCTCTTCCCGGAGGATGCGGGCCTGCGGCGCTGGATCGAGATGGCCGAGGCCAGGGTCCCGTTCCAGGGCCTGCCGGCCCGGATCTGCTGGCTCGGCTACGGCGAGCGGTCGAAGGCCGGCCTGGCGTTCAACGAGCTGGTCCGAACGGGCGAGGTCGCTGCCCCGATCGTCATCGGCCGGGACCACCTGGACTCGGGCTCCGTGGCCTCGCCCAACCGCGAGACCGAGGCGATGCTCGACGGGTCCGATGCGGTCGCCGACTGGCCGCTCCTCAACGCCCTCGTCAACACCGCTGCCGGCGCGACCTGGGTCAGCATCCACCACGGCGGCGGCGTCGGGATCGGGTACTCGCAGCACGCCGGCATGGTCGTCGTCGCGGATGGCACAGACCTCGCTGCGCAGAAGCTCGAGCGGGTCCTGACGACGGACCCGGCGATGGGCGTCCTCCGTCACGTCGACGCCGGATACGACCGGGCGGTCGAGGTCGCTCGGGAGCGCGGCGTCCGAGTCCCGATGCTCGGCGAGGGCTAGCCACACCCGGACGGCTGCGGCGCCACTCGTGTTGCGCGGACGCAACGATTCCGGTGCAGTCCTCAACGGTTCGGTGGGGTCTGGTGGAGTTTCCGGGACTAGGATGGGCCGAAACCCGTGGGCATTCCCACAGCCACCTGTGGAGGGTTCAATCGTGTCCCAGACCTCCATCCGGCGCTCGCCCGTTCGCGCGCGCCTTGCGACCGCCGCGGCCGCGGCGCTCGTGGCCGGGCTCGTCGGCCTCGCCCCGTCAGCCGCCGCCGTCTCGACGACGCTGGTCATCAACGAGGTCGACTACGACCAGCCGGGAACCGACGCCGCCGAATTCGTCGAGCTCAAGAATGTCGGCCCGACGGCTCTCGACCTCAGCGGCTACACCCTCGAGCTGGTCAACGGCAACGGCGGCGGGGCCGTGGCCTACGACACGATCGCGCTGCCGTCGGTGACCCTGCCCGCCGGCGGCTACTTCGTTGTCTGTGCCAACGCCGTCACGGTCACGAACTGTGACCTCGACGACGGTCCCGACACGAACTTCATCCAGAACGGAGCGCCCGATGGCATCGGCCTGCGCTTCGGCGCGACCGTCGTCGATGCCCTCAGCTACGAGGGCGATACCGGGGCGCCGTACACGGAGGGGTCGGGCGCGGGCCTGGTCGACGACGGGGTGAACGCCGCCGACAGCCTGTCGCGTTGCCCGGACGGCGCCGACACGGACGTGAACGCTACCGACTTCACCCTGCGGCCGGCGACGCCCGGCCTGGCGAACGACTGCCCGACCGCGGGCAGCCTCGTCATCAACGAGATCGACTACGACCAGCCGAGCACGGATACAGCGGAGTTCGTCGAGCTCAAGAACGTCGGCAGCACGACCATCGATCTCGACGGCTGGAGCGTCGTCCTTGTCAACGGCAACGGCGGCGCAATCTACGACACGATCGCCCTGCCCGCCGAATCCCTCTCTGCCGGCGACTACTTCGTCGTCTGCGCCAACGCCGCCACGGTCGCGAACTGTGACCTCGACGTAAGCCCAGACACCAACCTGATCCAGAACGGCTCGCCCGATGCCGTCGGCCTCCTGAACGGCACCGAGCTCGTGGATGCCGTGAGCTACGAGGGCGACACGGCGGCGCCGTACACCGAGGGCTCAGGGACGGGCCTCGAGGATGACTCGGCATTCACCGGTGCCGGGATCTCCCGTTGCCCGGACGGCGCTGACACGAACCAGAACAACGTCGACCTGTCGTTCCACCTGGCCACTCCCGGCGCCGCGAACGACTGCGCCACGCCGCCGCAGTGCACGAGCGCCGCGACGCCCATCCACGCGATCCAGGGCGACGGCGCGAGCTCGCCGCTTGCCGGCGACGTCGTGGTCGTCGAGGGCATCGTCGTCGGCGACTACCAGCAGCCCGGCGGCTTCGGCGGCTTCTACGTCCAGGAGGAGGACTCCGACGCTGACGCGGATCCGGCAACGAGTGAGGGCATCTTCGTCTTTGCCCCGACTGCTCCGGACGTGGCCGTCGGCGATGCCGTGACCGTCTGCGGAACAGCCGCCGAGTTCAGCGGCCTGACCGAGCTCAGCTCGGTCGCCGGCGTCACGATCGACTCGTCCGGCAACCCGCTCCCGACGGCCACCGATGTCGACTTCCCGGTCGCCTCGATCGACGACCTCGAAGCCTTCGAGGGCATGCGGATCTCGATCGACCAGGAGCTCACCGTGACCGAGGTCTTCACCCTGGCCCGCTTCGGTGAGGTCGCCCTGTCAGCCGCGGGGCGGCTCGCCAACCCGACCAACGTCGTCGCGCCCGGAGCGCCGGCGATCGCCCTCCAGGACCTCAACGACCGCAGCCGGATCCTGCTCGATGACGGCGACAACCAGCAGAACATCGACCCGACCCTCTACCCCCAGGGCGGCCTGAGCGCCACGAACACCCTCCGCGTCGGCGACAGCCTCGACGGCCTCACGGGCGTGATGGACTTCCGGTTCGGCGTCTACCGTGTCCAGCCGGTCTTCGACGCCAGCCCGATCGAGTTCGACCACACGAACCCGCGCCCGGCGGCACCGCCGACGGTCGGCGGCGACCTTCGCGTGGCGAGCCTGAACGTCCTGAACTACTTCACGACGCTCGACACCGGGTCCCCGATCTGCGGGCCGAGCGGCGGGCTCGACTGCCGGGGTGCGAACAGCGCCTTCGAGCTCGAGCGCCAGCGGACCAAGATCCTCGCGGCGCTCGAGGGCCTGAACGCCGACATCGTCGGGCTCACGGAGCTCGAGAACAACGCCACCGCGTCGCTGGCGGACATCGTCGCCGGGCTCAACGCCGACCTCGGCGCCGGCACGTATGCCTACGTCGACACCGGCACGATCGGGACCGACGCGATCAAGGTCGGCCTGGTTTACCGACCGGCGGCGGTCGCGCCGGTCGGCTCGCCGGCCATCATCGACCACAACGTTGATGCCCGGTTCCGCGACGACTTCAACCGGCCGTCGCTGGCCCAGACGTTCGAGGCCGCCGGGGGCGGCGGGCGACTCACGGTCGTCGTGAACCACCTGAAGTCGAAGGGCTCCGATTGCAACGCCGTCGGCGACCCCGACACCGGTGACGGCCAGGGCAACTGCAACGTCACCCGGACGATGGCGGCCGAGGCATTGGTCGACTGGCTCGCGACGGACCCCACCGGCAGCGGCGACCGCGACGTCCTGCTGATCGGCGACATGAACTCGTACGCGAAGGAGGACCCGATCACGGTCTTCCGCGACGCCGGGTTCACCGACCTCCACCAGGCCTTCGAGGGTGCCGACGCCTACTCGTACGTCTTCCAGGGTCAGTCGGGCTACCTCGACCATGCCCTGGCGAGCCCGACGCTGGCGGCCCAGGTGACGGGCGCCGGGACCTGGCACATCAACCCCGACGAGCCCGTCGCCCTCGACTACAACGTCGACTTCAAGACCGCCGGCCAGGTGACCTCGTTCTACGACCCGGGGCCGTACCGCTCGTCGGATCATGACCCGGTCCTCGAGGGGATCGCCCTTGCCGACCTCGACCCCGTGGGACTCCTGGCTCCGATCGGGAGCGGCACCACCGCGAAGGCCGGCCAGACCCGGCCGATCCAGTTCAGCCTCGGTGGCGACTTCGGGCTCGACATCCTGTTCCAGCCGGCGCAGGTCTTCGCCTGCTCGGACTGGCCGGGCGGACCGAGCTCGGATGCCGAGTCGGCGGGTGCGAGCGGTCTGAGCTACGACTCGACGACCGATCGCTACACGTTTGCCTGGAAGACTGCCAAGGCCTGGGTGGGGTCCTGCAAGACGATCGAGGTGACCTTCCGCGACGGCTCGTATCTCGCCGCGGAGGTCGAGTTCGTGCGGTAGCTCGTCCGCGGGCAAGAGGGCGCCGTCAGGCGACCGCGGCGTCCTCCGGTTCGGCGGCCGGCGAGTTGGCGTCGGCGCCGACGGGCTCGGGCATCTCGTGCAGTGTCCGGACCGGCGACAGCAACGGGAAGATCGCGGGGATGAGCGACAGGATCGCGCTGATCCAGATCGTCTCGTGCAGGCCGATCGTGGAGCCGAGCACCCCGCCGATGATGCTGCCGACGGGGATCGTGCCCCAGACCACGAAGCGGACCGTGGCGTTCATGCGGCCGAGCATTCGCGGCGGGCAGATTGCCTGGCGGTAGCTGACCTGGTTGATGTTGTAGACCATCTGGGCGATGCCTCCGAACACGCCCGATGCGATCAGGAACGGGATCGGGTTGTCGACCGGTGCCACGGCCAGGAGGATCGGGTTCAGGGCCCCGATGAACAGCGACCCGACGATCGTCGGCCCCAGTCCGAACCGCCGCGCAATCCGGCTGGCGAGCACGGCCCCGCCGAGCGTCCCGATGTTCCCGATCGCGAAGACGAGACCGATCTGGGCGGGCGAGAGCAGCAGGACCCGCACGACGTAGACGAGGTAGATCGAGAAGCTGATCGTTCCGAACAGGTTCGACGACGCTGTCCCCAGGGAGATCGCCCGGAGCGACGGGTGGCGGAGCACGAACCGCAGGCCCTGGCGGATCTCGGACACGATCGACTCCCGGGCGACGCCGCTCTCGTCGACGTGCCGCTCGACCGGCGGCTCGGCCCGCCGGATCGTGAAGACGAACGCGGCCGAGATCACGAACGAGAGGGCATCGAGGAGGATGGCGAACGGCGCCTTCAGGAAGTCGACGAGGTAGCCCGCGATGCCGGGGCCCGCGATCTGCGCGGCCGACTGGCTGACCTGCAGCTTCGAGTTGCCGTCGACGAGCTGATCACGGTCCACGATCGAGGGCAGATAGCTCTGGTTCGCGACATCGAAGAAGACCGTGAGGGTGCCAACCACGAAGCCGACGACATACAGCTGCCAGATCGTCAGGACGTTCGCCGCGTAGGCGATCGGGATGGTCGAGAGGGCGAGGGCCCGGCCGAGGTCCCCGGTGATGAGGATCGGACGGCGCCGCAGACGGTCGACCCAGGCCCCCGCGGGCAACGTGAACAGCATGAACGGCAGGAACTCGATCGTGCCGAGCATCGCCACCTCGAACGGTGACGACCCCAGGATCAGGACGGCCACCAACGGGATGGCCAGGGCGCTGATCTGCGAGCCGAAGACACTGATCGTCTCGGCCGACCAGAGCTTCACGAAGTCGCGGTGGCGGAGCAGGCTGGGAGACGGCTGGCGGGGGCTCGCGCTCACGGTCCTTCCTCGCAACAGGTCCCGGGGTCATGTGAGTCTAGCGTCGAACGCGTGGGAGTCAACCATCTGTCAGGCGCGTCGCCGCCGGGGCGGTCTGGCACGATATGGCGATGCTGGTCGAGTCGGTCCCCAACTATTCGGAGGGCCGCCGGCTCGAGGTCGTCGACCGCCTCGCGGCGGCGGTGGCCACGACGCCCGGCGTTTACCTCCTCGACCGCACCTCGGATGCGTCCCATAACCGCTCGGTGCTGACGCTCGCCGGCGACTCAGACGCCGTCACCGCTGCGCTCGAGGCGACGGTCGAGGTGGCCCTCCGCGACATCGACATGGAACGCCACACGGGCGAGCACCCGCGGATCGGCGCGGTCGACGTGGTGCCCTTCGTGCCGCTCGGCGACACCTCGATGGACCAGGCCATCGGGCTCGCCCGGATGTTCGGCCGCAGGGTGGCCGAGCGCCACGGCATCCCCGTCTACCTCTATGCCCGGGCTGCCACGCGCCCGGACCGCGCCCGCCTCGCCGACGTCCGGCGCGGAGGCTACGAAGGTCTCCGCGACGAGATCGCGACGGCCGGCCGCGAGCCAGACTACGGCCCGGCGCGGGTCCACGCCCGAGCCGGGGCGATGGCCGTCGGCGCGCGGCCGTTCCTCATCGCCTGGAACATCAATCTCGACTCATCCGACATCGACCTGGCGAAGCGGATCGCCCGCCGCGTCCGCGAGTCCGGCGGCGGCCTCCCGGCGGTCCAGGCGAACGGGTTCATGATCGAGGAGCTGGACTGTGCCCAGGTGTCGATGAACCTGCTCGACTTCGCCACGACGCCGATGTGGCGGGTCTGGGAGGAGGTCGAGTCGGTCGCCGCCGAGGACGGCGTCGGGCTCCGGGAATCCGAGCTCATCGGGCTGGCCCCGCTGACAGCGTTCATGGACGTGGCCGCCCACGCGAGGATCGCGGTCGACGCCGGGGTCCAGGAGCGATTCGCGGCGGCGGCGAGGGAGCTGCGCCTGCGCGACCCGGACCCGATGATGGCCCTCGAGCTGCGGCTGGAAGCCGCCCGGGCGACCGGAGCGGTGGAATTGCCCGCGACGACGGAATCGCCCGGGACGACGGAATCGCCCCGAGCCGAGGATGATGCCGGAGACCACGATCCCGCACGCCGGCCCGGACGGTGAGCGGCCTGCGCCTCATCCAGGGTGGTCGCGCGACGGAGGGACTCCCGGGCCTGCTGGTCGAAGGGGCGAGCGAGATCGCCACTCTCGCCGGCGGGCTCCGTCGGGGGGTGGCTCAGGACGATCCGGCCGCCATCTCGACCGACGCTTCCGGCGAGGCCGGCGAGGCCGGCGATGCCGCGGCCGAGCGTGCGCCGGTCGTCGCCTCCTGGGAGGGTCGGATCCTGGCGGTCGGCCCGCGCGTCGAGCTCGAGCGGGCCCTCGAAGGTGGTGGCTACCCGCTGGCGCGCTTCGCCCGCCTCGATGCCGCCGGCGGGACGGTGACCCCGGGCCTCGTCGACCCGCACACGCACCTGGTCTTCGCCGGCACCCGCGAGGACGAGCTCGTCCTCCGCCAGCGGGGGGCCGGCTATCTCGACATCCTCGCCGCCGGGGGTGGGATCCTGTCGACCGTCGCGGCAACCCGCGAGGCGTCCGTCGAGGCGCTCGAAGAGCACGGCCGACGCTGGCTCGTCGAGATGCTGTCCCACGGCACGACGACGATCGAGGCCAAGTCCGGCTACGGCCTCGACCTCGTGACCGAGCTGCGGCTGCTCGAGGTTGCGTACCGGCTCGGTGCAGCTGGCCCGATCGACGTCCTGCCCACGTGGCTCGGCGCACATGCCGTGCCGGCGGAGTTCCGATCGCGACCCGACGGGCCCGAGGCCTATGTTCGGAGCTGCATCGACGACCAGCTGCCCGGTGTCGCCGCCCAGGGCCGGGCGCAGTTCGCCGACGTCTTTTGCGAGGCCGGCGTCTTCACGGCCGACCAGTCCCGGCGAATCCTCGAGGCGGCGGCCCGCCTCGGGCTCCAGTCGCGCCTTCATGCCGATGAGATCGCCCCGAGCGGAGGCGCCGAGCTCGCGGTCGAGGTCGGCGCGCTGAGCGCGGACCATCTCGCCGCGGTCTCGCCGGCCGGACTCGACGCGCTGTCAGGGGCTGCGGACGGCGACCATCCGGTCGTGGCGACGCTCCTGCCGGCGACGACCTGGTTCCTGATGCACGAGACCTACGCTCCGGCCAGGACGCTGGTGGAGCGCGGCGTCCCCGTTGCCCTGGGGAGCGACTTCAATCCAGGGACGTCGCCCACCCCGAACCTGCAGTTCGTGATGAGTGTCGCCTGCGTGGAGCTCCACCTGACCCCGTCCGAGGCGCTGGCGGCCGTGACCATCAATGCCGCGCATGCCCTCGGCCGGGGCGAGGAGATCGGCTCGATCGAGCCCGGCAAGGCCGCCGACCTCGTCATCTGGCGGGTCCCGACCCACCGCCAGATCCCGTACTGGCCGGCGGCAGACCTCGTCCGGGCGGTCGTCAAGGGTGGCCGGGTGGTGGTGGATCGGGCGCCCGAGTAGGCCGTCCGCGGAGCGGGCCGGGTCAGACCTTGCCGCGCGACTCCAGGATGACGGCGGTGACCTCGTCGGGGAGCGTCGAGATCGACACGGACAGCTTCGGCTGCGGCGACGGCGTGCCGCCCATCTCGTGGAAGAACTTCGCGATCGCGTCGGCGCAGTCGGCCTCCTCCGGACAGACGGGCATCGCCACGACGAGCTTGGGGTCGAGCTGGGCCACGAGCTCCGCCGCCTTGGTTGCGGTCAGCGCGCCGCCGATCGGGACGCAGGCGATGTCGACGCTGCCCATGTCGCCGAGCTTCTCCTCAGTCAGGAGGTGCCCCACATCGCCGAGGTGGATCGTGTGAAGGCCGTCGAGCTCGACGACGAACGCCGTCTGGCGGCCGCGGACCGTGCCGTGCTGATCGTCGCGAAAGGTCCGGACGCCCGTCACGAGGACATCCTTGACCTCGTACTCTCCCGGACCGTCGAGGGTGAAGGCTCCGTCCAGGCTTGACGGCACGACCGTCCCCCCGTCGCGCGTCCGCCGGCCCTTCGCCCTCGGCAGCGGCTCGTCGTCGGGATGGCTGAACGTCGCGATGTCGCCGCTGATGCCGCGGCCCGTCGGCCCCACGATCGCCGGGTAGGCGTCCGCGACGACGACCGCGTCGCGGCCACGCAGGCGGATGCACGTCCGCCCGTACCAGGTGATCTCCATCCGCTCGATTCTGACACACGGCGATTGCCGTCGCGTTCGGCGGCGCTCACGCTCCGATCACCGCCATCCGGCCGGGGTCGGACCGCCAAAGCGAAGGCCGCCGAAAAAGGGAGGACCGGAGACGCCTGCCCAATCGGCGCCTCCGGTCGGAGGGAGGGAGGATGGAACCTCGAGGGTTCGGTCCGACACGAAGGCTAGGGCCCGCGGGTTCAGACGCAAGCAAGCAGTCGATTAAGAAACGGACACCGGCTCGGGCGCCATGCGAGGGCCTCGCACGAAGCGCTCGGGCTTGCGGCACGGCAGGCGATCGACTCGGTACCCGGACGGTAGGATCTGCGGCGTGCCGACCGGATTCCTCCGTCCTTGGGCTGCCGCCGTCCTCGCCCTGGTCCTCGTCGCCGCCTGCGGCAGCAACGGCACGACGCCGCCTGCCGCGAGCGCCCCGCCACCGGCCACGGGGACGCCCGCGGCGTCCGGCGTCGACGCCACGCCCGGTCCCGACCCGCTCGAGGTCTACCGGCAGATTGCCGCCGACGTGGTCGCGATCAGGGGGCTCGACGCGCCGGAGCGGACCGATCCCAAGGTCATCGACGAAGGGCAGCTCAGGGCCAACCTCGCCGCCGACTTCGAGGCGTCCAACCCGAAGGCCCAGATCCTCCTCTCCGAGCGGGTGTATCGGGCCCTCGGGCTGCTCCCCGCGGGCGTCTCGCTCGAGGATGTCTACCTGGAGCTCCAGGGCAGCCAGGTCATCGGCTACTACGATCCCAAGGTCGACGAGCTGTTCATCGTGAGCCGCTCCGGCAGCCTCGGCCCGACGGAGCGCCTGACCTACGCCCATGAGTTCACCCACGAGCTCCAGGATCGGCACTTCGACCTCGAGTCGCTCGGGCTGGAGCAATCGTTCGACCAGGGTGATCGAGGCCTCGCCGTCCTGGGCCTCGTGGAGGGCGACGCGGTCAGCGTCCAGACGACCTGGATGACCGAGCGCCTCACGCCGGCCGACCTCCTCGAGGTCGCGGCCGAGGCCTCCGACCCGCAGATGCTGGCGGTCCTCGGACGGACGCCGGCGATCGTCCGCGAGACGGCGCTCTACCCGTACCAGGCCGGGCCGGCATTCGTGGCCACGCTGCTCGCCCAGGGCGGCTACGACGCGGTCAACGCCGCCTTCGAGCGACCCCCGGCCTCGACCGAACAGGTCCTCCACCCGGACAAGTACCTGTCCGGCGAGGCTCCGGCCGGCGTCGAGATCCCGACCGATCTCGCCGCCCGGTTCGGGACCGGCTGGAGCCTCGATGCCCAGGACACCCTCGGCGAGCTCCAGCTCCGCGTCTGGCTTCGAGAGGGCGGCGCGACCGGCGACGTCGCCCGCGTCGCGACCGAGGGCTGGGGCGGCGATCGCATCGGGCTGCTGGCGGCACCGGGGGATGCCGGGGACGTCGTCGTCCTCAGCACCGCCTGGGACACGAGCCTTGATGCCGCCGAGTTCCGGGCCGCGGCCGAGGGTGTTGTCAGCGGCCTCGGACACGGCGGCGCGGTCGTCGCCTCCGGACGGCGCGTCGTCGTCTCCGTCGGCGTGACGGGACCGCAGGGTGCGGAGCTCCGGTCGCTGCTGGGGGCCCTGGCCCAGGGTTGACCCGGCGCTCGGCCCCAGCGTTCGGCGCCCGACCTCCTCGTTCCCGTTGGCTACATCGCGTCCGGCGCCGAGATCCCGAGCAGCCCGAGGGAGTTGGCGAGCGTGATCCGCGTGACGTCGACGAGGGCGAGTCGCGACGCCGACAGGCCCGGTTCGGCTGGGTCCACCACCCTGGCGTCGCGGTAGAAGGCGTGGAACGCGGTTGCCAGCTCGGTCGCATAGGTCGTGACGCCCTGCGTCTCCTGCGCCGCCGCCGCGTCCTCCACGACCTCCGGGTACCTGGCCACGGCGCGAGCCAGGCCCGCCTCGGGCGCCCCGGCCAGCGCCCCGGCCAGCGACGGGGCGGCGGCGAGGCCGGCCTCGGCCGCCTTCCGCAGGATCGACGCGATCCGGGCGTGGGCGTACTGGACGTAGTAGACGGGGTTCTCGTTCGACTGCTTCTTCGCCAGCTCGATGTCGAAGTCGATGTTGACGTTCGCGCCGCGGCTGCCAAAGGACCAGCGGGCCGCGTCGGCCCCGATCTCGGCGAGCAGCTCGTCGAGGGTCACGAACGTGCCGGCCCGCTTCGACATCGAGACCTCGACGCCGTCTCGGATGAAGCGGACCCAGCCGGTCAGGATCATCTCGACGGCGGCGCGGTCGAAGCCCATCGCCTCGGCCGCGTTGCGGACCCGGGCCACCGTCCCGTGATGATCGGCGCCCCAGATGTAGATCAGGTGGCCAAAGCCGCGGCTGAACTTCTCGACGACGTAGCCGATGTCGGCGGCGAAGTAGGTCGGCTCGCCGTTCGCCCGGATCACGACCCTGTCCTTGTCGTCGCCGAAGGCCGTCGACCGGAACCACAGCGCGCCGTCCTGCTCGTAGAGCTGGCCCGTCGCCCGGAGCCGCTCGACGGCGCCCGCCACCCAGCCATCGGCGTGCAGGCTTCCCTCGGTCGTCCAGACATCGAAGTGGACGCCGAGCGCCTCGAGCGACGCCTCGATCCCCGCCCGGATCTGCTCGGAGGCCCAGCGGCCGGCGGCCCAGGCGGGGTCGTCACCGCGTGACGTGGCGTCGTCGAGGAGCTCCTCCGGGAGGCCCCGCGCGAGGTCGACGACGTAGTCGCCGTGGTAGCCGTCGTCGGGGACCGGCTGCCCGTCCCGGATGGCGATCACCGATGCGCCGAGGTTCCGCACCTGGGCGCCCGAATCGTTGAAGTAGTACTCGCGCGTGACGTGCTGGCCGCCGGCCTCCAGGACCCGGCACAGCAGATCGCCGACGAACGCCCCGCGGGCATTGCCCACGGTGAGCGGGCCGGTCGGGTTGGCCGAGACGAACTCGACGTTGACCCGCCGACCATCGCCCGTCGCGGTGGCCCGGCCCCAGCCGGCAGGAGCGGCCCGGGCCCCGTCGAGGAGCGCCTCGATCGCCGGATCGGCCAGGCGAAGGTTCAGAAACCCCGGACCAGCCACCGCGACGTCGGCGATCGGCTCATCGGGACCGGTCGACACGGCGGCTGCGAGGGCGACCGCGATCTCGCGGGGCGCCATGTGGAGCGGACGGGCCAGCTTGAGGGCGAGGTTCGCGGCGAAGTCGCCGTGGTCGGGATCGGCCGGTCGCTCGACCTCGACGGGCGTGCGCGCGTCGGCCGGTGGTCTCGGCAAGGCACCCGACTCGGTCGCCCGGGACAGGGCGGCCTCGACCGCGGTCCGGGCCTCCTCCCTGAGCGTCGAGCGTGCGCTCGGCCGGCCGGCGGGTCTCGCCCGGTCGGTCGCCGGGTGGGGCTTGCGAGGGGATCCCAAGTGGATCGGCTCCGAGCGGGTGTGGAGGCGTCATCGTACCCGGCCGCGAGGCGGTACCCACGTACCAGGACCCCGTTGCGAAACTGCACCGGAATCCGGGTTCCGTCTGGGTGGGCTCGCAGGGATTAGGTCTGGTCAGGTGTTGATACGGCCAGTACCCTTGACGGTCCTGCGGGGGGTACTTTCCGCAGTGCACTCATGGAGCGTCCCCGCTCATTGGAGACGCACCAGCCGTGAGCGGCCACCGGCCACTCCGGGACATCCAAGGCGAGGGCAGCCGGCTCCGGCGCCTCGCCAGGGCAATCGCACGAGGGCTGCGAATCGCCGCTTGGCAAGGGGGAAAGGAACGACGCCATGAGGTCTCGGGACTACACCTGGTCGAACGTGGACCGGTTCCGGCGGGGAGTAACCCTGTCGTGGCTGGTCCTGTTCGTGCTCTCAATCCTGCTCCAGTACGGGAGCCTGACGAATCCGCAGTCCACGCTTGCGGTCCACGACGAGGGCCTGTTTGAGCTCGACGGCAACGCCGTGAACGACGCGGCGGCCGGCGACGATTGGGACCAGGTCTACAACGACACGTCGAACGCCGACAGCACCCAGTTCATCATCGACCCGGTCGACAGCAGCTCCGACGAGACGTTCACCGGTGGCAGCACCAAGGACGGCGAGCTGATCGGCGACTGGCTGTGGAAGCACTTCAAGGCCAGCCAGGCCAAGAACGACATCACCAACGCCTTCGCCGCGGCCTACACCAACCCCGCCGACGATCACTCGATCATCTACTTCGGGCTGAACAAGTACGAGGCGGATGGCGACAACTTCGTTGGCTTCTGGTTCGTCCAGGACCAGGTCGGCCTCACCGGTAGCGGCAACTCGCCCGGTAGCCCGTTCGTCGGCGAGCACGTCGTCGGCGACATCCTCGTCCTGGCCGATTACACGAACGGCGGCAGCCTCGCGACGTTCAGCATCTACCGCTGGGTCGGGTCGGGCGGCGACGCCAACGCGTCCGGCACCCTCGACACCGTGGCCTCGGGCGTCCCGTGTACGGGTGGCGGCGGTGACGATGCCTGTGGTGCCACCAACGGCGCCAACGAGACCTCGCCCTGGCCCTTCGTCGGCCGCGACGCCGACCTCCCGGACGAGGCAAACGTCTTCCTCCCCGGCACGTTCTTCGAGGGCGGGATTGACCTGACGGCCCTCGGGATCGACACGGGCTGCTTCTCGACGTTCATCGCCGAGACCCGATCCTCGCAGTCCGTCTCCGCGACCCTGTCCGACTTCGCGCTCGGCAGCTTCTCCTTCTGCCATGAGCCTGATCTCTCGACCCAGGTCAGCGCCAGCCAGATCAGCATCGGCGATGCCGGTGTCGTCGACACGGCGCACCTGTCGTTCAACGGCGATCCGGTCACGACCGGCAGCGTCGACTTCTTCCTGTGTGGCCCGACCGTCTCGGCGGCCGACTGCTCCTCCGGCGGCACTGCCGCCGGCACGGACTCGGTCGACAGCAGCGGCAACGCGACGTCGAACCTCGTCTCACCCACAGAGCCCGGCTTCTACTGCTTCCGGGCCGAGTACACCCCGGCCGAGGGCAGCAAGTTCCTGGCCACGAGCCACACGAACAGCACCACCGAGTGCTTCGAGGTGGTTGTCGGCGTCGTCGACGTCGTCAAGGTCGCCAACCCGGCCGGTCCGGTCAGCGCCGGCGACGCGATCGGCTTCGACATCACCGTCTCGAACACTGGCGGCGGCAATCTCTACGACGTCGTCCTGGCGGACGATCTGCCGGCCGGCGCCGACCTCGATTGGGCCATGTCGGCCCCGACCGGTGACACGACCGGCGTCAGCTGTTCGATCACCGGGGCCGTCGGCGCGGAGGTGCTGGGCTGCACGGACGACGTCATGGCCCCCGGCGACAGCTTCACCGTCCACGTCTCGAGCGACACGACCGCGGATGACTGCGGCCTCGTCGAGAACACCGCCGACGTCTTCAGCGGCAACGACGGAGAGGACAGCGCCGACGCCTCGGTGCAGATCCTCTGCGCCCAGATCAACGTCCTCAAGGTCGCCAACCCGGCCGGCCCGGTCAACGCCGGCGACACCATCGGCTTCGACGTCACGGTCACGAACGGCGGCGCGGGCACGGCCCACGGCGTCGATCTGACCGACAACCTGCCGGCAGGCGGCAACCTCGATTGGACCCTGACGGGCCCGACCGGCGACACCACCGGCGTCAGCTGCTCGATCACCGGCGCCGTCGGCGCTGAGGTCCTGAGCTGCACCGACGACTCGATGGCGGCCGGTGACTCGTTCACCGTCCACGTCTCGAGCGCCACGACCGCCGACGACTGCGGCACGGTCGAGAACACCGCCTCGGTCACGACGTCGAACGACGGCTCGGACGAGTCCACCGACAGCGTGGTGGTCAACTGCCCGAATGTCTGGGTGACCAAGGTCGCCGCCGACGACCCGATCAACGCGGGCGACACCGCCAGCTTCACGATCGACTTCGGCAACGACGGCGTCGGTGACGCCTACGACGTCCACGTCGAGGACCAGCTGCCGAGCGGCTCCTGGACCCTTGGCGGGGCCGACGCGGCCGACTGCGCCATCGACGGCTCCAATGTCCTGAGCTGTGACTTCGACGTCCTCGCGGCCGGCGAGTCCCGCTCGATCACGGTCAGCCGTGAGACGGTCGCCGCTGACTGCGGCCTCATCGCCAACGACATCACCATCGCGGCCAGCAACGAGCCGGCCGGTGCCGACGGCGACAATGCCGACGGCGACACCATCACCGTCAACTGCCCGAATGTCTGGGTGACCAAGGTCGCCGCCGACGACCCGATCAACGCGGGCGACACCGCCAGCTTCACGATCGACTTCGGCAACGACGGCGTCGGTGACGCCTACGACGTCCACGTCGAGGACCAGCTGCCGAGCGGCTCCTGGACCCTTGGCGGGGCCGACGCGGCCGACTGCGCCATCGACGGCTCCAATGTCCTGAGCTGTGACTTCGACATCCTCGCGGCCGGCGAGTCCCGCTCGATCACGGTCAGCCGTGAGACGGTCGCCGCTGACTGCGGCCTCATCGCCAACGACATCACCATCGCGGCCAGCAACGAGCCGGCCGGTGCCGACGGCGACAATGCCGACGGCGACACCATCACCGTCAACTGCCCGGATATCGTCATCACCAAGACCGCTGACGACGCGACCGTCAATGCGGGCGATCCGATCGGCTTCTGGATCGAGGTCACCAACACCGGCGACGGCACGGCCTACGACGTTGCGGTCACTGACGCCCTTCCGGGCGGCGCGGATCTCGACTGGACGGCCGGCGCGCCGCAAGGCGACACGACCGGCGTCTCCTGCGCCATCACCGGCGCCCCGGGCGCCGAGGAGCTCAGCTGCTCCGACGACGCCATGGCGTCGGGTGAATCCTTCATGGTCCACATCACCAGCAACACCACGGCCGAGGACTGCGGCGTGGTGAACAACCAGGCCTTCGTCACCACGTCGAACGACGGCAGTGACGACGACAGCTCATCGATCACGATCCTGTGCGCCGAGATCGGCCTGACCAAGACTTCCGATGACTCGGACGTCGTGGTCGAGCTCGAGAAGGTCGGCTTCACGGTTACCGTCAGCAACGACGGCGCGGGTGACGCGTACAACGTGCACGTGAGCGACCCGCTGCCGGCCGGCTTCGACTGGGTCCTCGATCAGGCCTCAGACGCCGGTTGGTCGATCGTGGGTGGGAGCCTGGTCTTCGACGCCTCCGTTCTCGAGGCGGATGACAGCTCTTCCGCGCACGTGACCTCGGTCACGGATCGGGAGGACTGCGGGCCTGTCCACAACGTCGCCAGCGCGACCTCGTCGAATGACGGGTCCGCTGAGGCCGCTGCGGACGCCACGGTTCGCTGCCCCGAGCTGCCCATCGACAAGAGCTACGTCGGCAACACCGGCGGCGCGGCTCCCAACGGTACGGGCATCGCGAAGGTCGGTGACATCCTCACCTACACCCTCGCCTACGACCTGACCGACGGGCCCGTCACCAACGGTGTCATCACCGACACGCTCCCGGCTGGCCTCGCCTACGTGCCGGCGTCGGCCACGAACAACGACGAGTTCACCTTCGTCAACTACGACGCAGGGACCCGGACACTGACGTGGACGGCTCCGACCGTGACGAAGGACGGCTCGGTCTCCTACGAGGTCGTCGTCCTCGACGGATCGTTCAACCTTCCGCAGCCCCTGGTCAACACGGCCACCATCGACAGCAATGAGACGCCCAAGGACGACGACACGGAGAACGTGCTCGTCCAGACGGTCCTCGCCGAGACGGCCACGCCGGTGATCACGCTTCCGCCTACCGACACCATCGACAGCGGCGACCAGGCGCCGAGCAACCCGGGCTTCGGCCTGATGCTCGCCCTGCTCGTCATCGCCGGGATCGGCCTGGTCATGGGGTACCTCACCCCGACGCCCGGCCGGACCCAACGGGAGGAGGTCCGCCGCCGCTGAGGCGCGGGCAGCCTTTCGGACCCAACCCAGGGTCCCCGAGACCCGGACGGGGCGCACTGCCTAGTGCGCCCCGTCCGTCATTTCTCCGGAGGAGAGGGCAGGCTGGTCAACTGCCTACCCGGTCCGCGGGGAGCCGCTCGCCGCGGTGACCACCCCGGACGATCGTCCTGGTTCCCTCGTTGCGGCGCAGCACCGCCCAATTCGGCAGCTTGCCGCGAATTGGTGCGGTCTGGTCGTGAGCGGAATGATGCAGAGGTACTAGACGGGAGCAGGACCTTCCATCATTCTGTCAATCCGCTCGAACCTCGACTGAGTGTCAGGGACGGCGGAATGCTCTCATCAGGCCCAAGGGTAGTCATTCGGGGGAGGGGACCATCGATGGAACGCTCGCTTACGGCGAGGCGTGTCTCAACCGTCCGGAGGATCGGGTGGCTGAGCGTCGCTTCGATGCTTGCCCTGGCGTTGCTCGCGCCAGCCGGGACGTCCGCCGCATCCTTCAACGGCGCCATCTGGACATCGCTCGCCGACGGCTCGTCCGTCAACGCGAACATCTATGCCAACAAGTCGGACGTGTACCTGAATGGTGGCCCGCAGAACTGCGGCAACGGGAACGGGCTCCCGGACGGTGACTACTACTTCCAGGTCACCGATCCGTCCGGCGCCACGCTCCTGTCGCAGGATGCGATCAAGTTCCGTCAGGTCGCGGTCGTCAACGGCGTCATCACTGGTGTCTCCGGCGATGGGAACCACGCCGAAGGAGCTGGCGGCTGCAACGGCGGGCTGGCAGTCCAGCTGATGCCGTACTCGACCACGCCGAACAATGGCGGCGAGTACAGCGTCGATCTCGGCCCCAAGGCCGACGTCGAGGCATGCAGCGGCTTCAACGCCGATTCGACGACCTTCACCTTCCTCGATTGTGCCCCAACCAAGAACGACAACTACAAGGTCCGCCTCGACGACCCCGCGATCGCAATCGTCAAGGTCGCCGATCCCACCGAGCTCCCGGCCGGCGGCGGCGATGTGACGTACACCTACGACGTCACCAACCCGGGCAGCGATGCCTTGTCGAACGTCTTTGTCGTGGACGACAAGTGCGCACCCGTAAGTTATGTGAGCGGCGACCTCAACACGAATTCGCTGCTCGACCTCGCTGAGACGTGGATGTTCGAGTGCACGACCACCATCACCGAGGACACGATCAATACCGCAGTGGCGCACGGCACGTCCGGCCAGACCGAGGTGACGGCCGAGGACACGGCCGAAGTCACGGTTGCCCCGCCGACGGTTCCGCCGACGACGCCGCCGACGGTTCCGCCGACGACCCCGCCGACGACCCCGCCGACGGTTCCGCCGACGTTCTCCCAGTCCGTCCTGGCTGAGACCGGGACGCCGAGCATCACGCTTCCGCCCACGGACGCAATCAGCGGGACCTCCGCCCCGGCTGGCGACAGCTGGCGGATCGCCCTGCTGGCCATGGCGGGTCTCCTCGCGAGCGTTCTCGTGATGACGCCGGCCGCGGCCAACAACCGTCGACGGCGGTAGCGACTCGAGAGGTCGAGTACACGCCCCGAGGCCGGAGCGGTTCGCTCCGGCCCTCGCCGATCCGACCGACGCGGGCACGGAGCCGCGGACAGGATCGGGCAAACGGCTCGACTCGCATGCCGGCTGGCGTGCGGGCGCACCATAGGGTCCCCGAGACCCGGACGGGGCGCACTTGGCCTGAGTGCGTCCCGTCCGCCTTTCTGACGGCGGCGGCTCCTGCCAGCCCGGTTCACGTGTCCGAGCTCGATCGCGGGCTGGCTCGCCGCCTGGTACGGGCCGCCCGGCGGCAGCCGTACCAGCCCTCCCAGGCGGCCGTCATGGGACCACTCGTTGCGGGTGCGCACCACAAACTCGCCTCCTCGGTGGGTCTGGTGGAGTCGGGTGCGAATCTCGCTGTCCAGAGGTACTGGACGGCGCGGCGTAAGGTCCCCCACGATGGCGCAGCCCCCTAGGCAAGGGCCCCGGAGCGATCCGGGTTCGGTACCACCAAACGACAGTACTCGGGGACCAAATGAAGACTCGTTATCGCTCGGATCGGACGGGCGCTCGCGCAATGCGCGCAGCGGCCGCGTTGCTCCTTGCCCTCTCGGCGCTCGGCGTCGAGGTGGGCTCCACCCTGGCCGCAGGCGGTTCGGTCTGGACGACCGGCGGCGCGTGCAGCAACGCGTCGGCCCAGAATCAAAACGTCTACGCGGCCGGCGAGACGGTCTACGTCCGCGGCTCCGGCTTCGTCGCGTCGACGTCGTTCAGCTGGACCATCACCGGCCAGCCGGGCGGCGCCAGTGGTGATCCGGGAGCGGTCGTCGCCTCGGGCTCGATGGCGACTGACGGCGCCGGCGCGTTCTGCCTGACGGCATACGTCGTTGCGGCTGACGACTGGGGCGTCTACTCCGTTGACGTGACGCAGGGCAACACGAGGAAGAGCGACAACTACCACGTCGACGCGGCGACTCCGACGGCGGCCCCCACGGCGACTCCGACGGCGGCCCCCACGGCGACTCCGACGGCGGCCCCCACGGCGACTCCGACGGCGGCCCCCACGGCGACTCCGACGGCGGCCCCCACGGCGACTCCGACGGCGGCCCCCACGGCGACTCCGACGGCGGCCCCCACGGCGACTCCGACGGCGGCCCCCACGGCGACTCCGACGGCGGCCCCCACGGCGACTCCGACGGCGGCCCCCACGGCGACTCCGACGGCGGCCCCCACGGCGACTCCGACGGCGGCCCCCACGGCGACTCCGACGGCGGCCCCCACGGCGACTCCGACGGCGGCCCCCACGGCGACTCCGACGGCGGCCCCCACGGCGACTCCGACGGCGGCCCCCACGGCGACTCCGACGGCGGCCCCCACCGCGACTCCGACGGTCGAGCCAGTCGTCAAGTCGATCGTCGACCCGACGCCTGACCCGACGACCGATCCGGGCTCCCAGGCCGAGAGTCAGCCGACCGACGATCTCACCCAGAATGTCCTCGGAGCCGTCTCGACGGGCGGCAGCATCAACCTCCCGGAGACTGACACGCTCGCGGCCGCCGTTCCCGGCCGCTCGCCGGTGTTCCTCCTCATTGGACTAGCCAGCCTCGCCGCCGCGGCCGCCCTTGCGGTCTCGGGCCGGCGACGCGAGTCCGACAGGACGGAGTAGCCGACGCGCTTCGTTGTCCCCGAGCACTGGCGACCGGGATGTAATGCCTGCATCCCGGTCGTCGGATTCCCGGTCAGATCTCGGTCTCGAATCCTGGGGTCACGATCTCGACGGGCCCCGGATAGCCTGCTCGAGCCGAGCTCACGGCCGCTGCCGGATCGCGTCCCATGAGGAAGTGGGTCAAGAGGATCCGGCCTGGCTTCGTCCTCGTTGCCAGCCTCGCGATCGCGGGACCGTCGAGGTGCAGCGCTCCCACCGGAACGGGACCGGCACCGAACGAGATCTCGATGAGGAGCGTATCGCCGGGTCGGACGAGCGGCCGGAGATCGTCGGCGACGCCAAGGTCGCCTGAGTAGACGAGTCCGGGCGGACTCGGCCCCTCGGAGATCCGAACCGCGAAGCTGTCGTCGGTGTGGCTGACTCGCGCCGCCTCCACGGTGAACGGACCGACGGCCCGGACGCCCGCCTCGAGGGCGACGACATCGAGGGACGCGGCAGTGAAGCCCGGTTCCGCGTGCAGCGCATCCAGCCGTGCGGCGAGGTCGGGATGGGCGTCCACGCGAACGCGCCCTGCCGGGCGGACCTGATAGCGAAGGTAGTGCCGGAGGGGCACCAGGTCCACGAAATGGTCGGGGTGGAGGTGGCTGATCACGACGGCGTCGAGGCGCTCGGGTGGAAATCGCGCAGCCAGCCCGGCGAACGCCCCATGGCCGAGATCGAGCGCGATCGCCCGCTCGCCCGCACGCACGAGATAGCAGGCACCGACGGCGCCGACGGCGTCCGAGTAGGCGGGGCCGGCGCCGATGACCGTCAGATGCACGCGGCGGGGCTCGGCTCGGGCATCGACTCACTCTAGTCGGAGCCGCCGACCTCGGTGCAGCCCCGTTCGGGGGCGAGGCGTGTCCCTACGGAGTTGCCGGTGGGCCGCCGCGTGGCGTGTGGTCGGGACGTCCCGTTGCTCCGGGGGCAGGAGTCTTTCCGGGCTTCGGCGTCGGCTTGACGGCCGGACCGGTGGCGGGTGGGCCCTTCGGCGTGTGCTCGATCTTGTCCACGGCCTTCTGGCTCGCCTCGAGGGCTCGGTCGATGCCGTTCTCCGCCGCCGCCGGGACCTTGTCCGCGAGGCCCTGGAGGACATCGACGTGGTGGGCGAGGACGGCCTCGAGCCGCGCCAGCCGGTCGCCGTCCGAGCCGACCTCCCCGACGGCGTCCGCCACGGCCTGGCGGTAGGCCTGGATGGCCGCCGCGAGGGCGCCCGCATCGCCCGAGTCCGCCGCCCTCTCCGTATCCAAGAGGCGCTCCTCGATCTGGCGGACACGCTCGAGTGCCCGCGCGTCAGCATCCGCCGGAAGCGTTGCGGACTCCAGCCAGATCCGGGCGCCGTAGAGCGGGCCGCCCGGGGCGGAGGCAGCTGAGACGGCGACGGCGGTTGCAAGCGTCAGGCCCGCCGCAAGGAGGAGCGCCACGAGCCGCCGCGGCCCGGCGGCATGGCGATGGGGACGGCTGCCGATCGTCTTCTCGAGGGCGCGCATTCGGGCCTCCTCGATGAGCGCCGTCCGGATCCGCGCCGTCCCGGCAGGTCGCGGCTCCAGGCGCGCCGAGGCGTACGCCTTGAGGCGCAGCGTCAGCTCGTCCTTCCCCGGATCCTCGTCGTGCACGAATTGGTCCTCGTTCATCATTGATCCCCGAGCCCGGGCGCGGGTTCGTTCGAGATCGGTTCCGCGGCCAGTTCCAGGCCGAGTGACCGTCGCATCGCGGCGATTGCTCGGAACTGGAGGCCCCTGACGGTGCCTTCCTGCCTGCCCATCGCTTCGGCCGCCTCGCGGGCAGAGAGCCCGGCAAAGAACCGGAGCTCGATGGCCTCGCGCTGCTCGTCGGTCAGGGCCGCGAGTGCCCGGGCCACCGCATCGAGGTCCTGCCGGAGCAGGGTGACCTCGTCCGGTCCTGCCTCGTCCGTCGCCCGGTTCGCCGCAGCTTCCAGTGCGGCGTGGTCGTGACGCGTCCTGGCGTGGTCGATGATCGTGTTCCTGGCCAGCCGGAAGAGCCAGCCCCCGAAGGGAATGCCCCGTTGCTCATAGCGCGGGAGCGCTTCCAGGACCTTGACGAAGACGAGCTGCGTCAGGTCCTCCGCGTCGCTCGGGCGGTTGACGCGGCTGGCGATGAAGCGATAAACCGGTCCGTGGAACTCGTCGAAGAGTCGTCCGAAGGCCCAGGGGTCACCCCCTCGCGCCTCCGACACGAGCCGCTCGAGCGCCTCGTCGTCCAATCTCACAACGAACCAATCCGCCCAGTGTTAGGCGACCATGCCGTCCGCGGCCGCCAGCGTGACGCGTGCCGGCAACTCAACCGTCGTCCGATCGCCGCCCCGTCGGAACAGGAGCGAGCTGAAGCCCGCCTCGGCGAGGACACGATACCCTGCCTCGAGGGCCCAGGCGAAGTGGCTCGTCCGATGCGCGTCCGAACCCGCGGTGACGTTCCGACCGCCCAGCTCCCGGTAGCGGATCACGAGCGGCGGCCCCGGATAGGCGACGCCGGCCGGGTGGCGGTAGCCGCTCGAGTTGAGCTCCAGGGCCGTGCCCGAATCCACGAGCGCCCGGAGCGTCGGCTCGAAGAGCTCGACGGCCTCGAAGATCTCGGCGGCCGCGAACGTCGGGTGGAGGTACCGCCGAACGACGTCGAGATGGCCGAGGGTGTCGAACAGCCCGGACGTGGCGGCGGCCCGGACCTGCTCGAGGTACGGCGCGAGGGCCTCGTCCAACGACCGCCCCGTGGCCCAGGTTCGAACACGCGATGGGACATAGGGCGAATCCGGCCAGTCGTGCACGGAGCCGATCGTGAAGTCGTAGGCATGCCGGGCGAGATGGGCCCGGAGATCGGCCTCCCAGGCCCGGTTGTAGGTCAGCTCGGCCCCGAAGCGGATCTGGACGCCCCGGGGCGCCCATCGCTCGGCCGCCTGGCGTGCCGTCCGCTCCCGAGCCTCGAACGTCGCGTACCCGTAGGCCGGGTCGCGGGCATCGAAGTCGACGTGGTCGGTGATTGCCAGCTCGGCGATCCCGCGCTCGACGGCGAGGGCGGCGTAGACGTCGATCGGGACGTCGCTGTCGGGCGACAGGTTGGTGTGGAGATGCGAATCGAGCGGCAGGTCGTGGCCGGGCTCACCGACCGGCGCAGGGGCGTCCGGCGGGTGGCTCAAGCGGCGATGATCCCGAGCTCACGACCCACCCTGGCAAAGGCCTCGAGCGCCCGATCGAGGTGCTCGTCGGTAAGGGCAGCGGTGACGATGGTCCGAAGCCGCGCCTGGTCCAGGGCCACGGTCGGGAAGACGACCGAGGTCGCGAAGACGCCCTCCTCGAACAGGCGGGACGAGAATCGGATGGCCGCCTCGGATTCGCCGACGATCACCGGCGTGATCGGCGTCTCCGAGCGCCCGACATCGAAGCCCAGGCGGGCCAGCTCGCCCTTGAAGCGCCGCGTGCTCGCCCACAGCCGCTCGATCCGCCAGGGCTCCTCCTCCATGATCCGGATGGCCTCGCGGCAGGCGGCCACGACGGCCGGCGGGTGGGAGGTCGAGAAGAGGAACGGCCGGGCCCGCTGGACGAGCAGGTCCCGGAGCGCCTGCGAACCGGCGACGTACCCGCCGAGGACGCCGACCGCCTTCGACAGCGTCCCGACCTGGATCGCCACCCGGCCGTGCAGCCCGAAGTGGTCGACGCTGCCGCGGCCGTTGCGGCCGAGGACGCCCGAGGCGTGGGCATCGTCGACGAAGACCGCCGCCCCGAATTGCTCGGCGAGCTCGACGATCCCCGGCAGCGGCGCGATGTCCCCGTCCATCGAGAAGACCCCGTCGGTGACGATGAGGACCAGCCGATATGGCCCGGCGCCGTCGGGCCGGCCGCGCGCCGCCGCCTCCGCGAGGACGGCCTCGAGACCGGCGAGGTCGGCGTGGGGGAAGACCTTTCGGGGCGCCTTCGACAGGCGCATCCCATCGATGATCGAGGCGTGGTTGAGGGCATCCGAGACGATGAGGTCGGCCTCGCCGGTGATCGCCGGGATGACCCCCGTATTGGCGCTGAAGCCGCTCTGGAACGTCAGGACCGCCTCCGTGCCCTTGAACGCCGCGAGCTCGGCCTCGAGCTCCTCGTGCATCGACATCGTCCCGGCGATCGTCCGGACGGCCCCGGAACCCGCCCCGAACTCGCGGACGGCCTCGACTGCGGCGGCCTTCATCCGTGGGTCATGGGTCAGGCCGAGGTAGTCGTTCGAGGACAGGCTGATGACCTCCCGACCATCGACGGTCGCGACCGGGCCCTGCTCGCTCGACATCACCCGCAGCGGCCGGTACAGGTGCTTGGCCCGGAGGTCGGCGAGCTCATCGTCGATGAAGCGGAGGGGATCCTTACGCTCAGTGGCTGGCATGCCGGCAACCTCCCCGTCGACTTGGCATTCGCCCTCCGAAGACCGAGGCGACGCTCGCGCGAGCCATCAGTCTGAGGACTCCGTCCAATCCATGATGACCTTGCCCGAATCGCCGGATCGTGCCGCCGCGAACGCAGCCTCGAAGTCGCGGTGCGAGAAGCGGTGCGTGATCGCCGGGCGGATGTCCAGCCCCGACTGGAGCATGACCGACATCTTGTACCAGGTCTCGTACATCTCCCGGCCGTAGATGCCCTGGAGCGACAGCTGGTTGAACACGATCGTCGTGACGTCGAGGGAGATCTCGCCGGTCGGGATGCCGAGGATCGCGATCCCGCCGCCGTGGGCCATGTTCGCGACGGCCGACGTCAGCGCTGCGGCCGTGCCCGACATCTCCATCGCCACGTCGAAGCCCTCGACCATGCCGAGCTCGAGCTGGACGTCGGCGAGGTCACGGGAGGTCGGATCCACGACGAGCGTCGCCCCCATCCGAGCAGCGATCTCGCGGCGGTAGCCGTTCGGCTCGGAGACGACGATGAACCGGGCCCCGGCGTGGCGGGCGACGGCCGTGGCCATGAGCCCGATCGGCCCGGCGCCCGAGACCAGGACGTCCTCGCCGAGGACCGGAAAGGCCAGGGCGGTGTGGACGGCGTTGCCGAACGGATCGAAGATCGCCGCGACCTCCTCGTCGATCCCCGGCCAGTGGTGCCAGACGTTCGTCACCGGCAGGGCGACGAGCTCGGCGAAGGCGCCGTCGCGCCCGACCCCGAGTCCGACGGTATTGGCGCAGAGGTGCCAGCGGCCGGCCCGGCAGTGACGGCAGCGGCCGCAGATGACGTGACCCTCGCCGCTCACGACGTCGCCGGGGTGGAGATCGGTCACATTGCTGCCGACCTCGACGATCTCGCCCACGAACTCGTGGCCGACGATGAGCGGGGGCTGGATCGTCTTTGCCGCCCACGGGTCCCAGGACTCGATGTGGAGGTCCGTGCCGCAGATGCCCGTCTTGCGGACCCGGATGAGGACGTCGTTGATCCCGATCCCGGGTTCCGGGACGTCGATGAGGCTGAGCCCGGGGCCGGCCTCGGTCTTCACGAGCGCGCGCATCGCGGCGTCTCCTCGGTTTGGCGCCCCGCCCGTGGCGAGGTCTCAGTCCGCTGGTTCGTCCTCGGTCGGGGGAAGCTCGTTCCAGTCGACGACGGGATTCTCCACCGATCCAATACCGTCCACCTGGCAGCGGACCCGGTCGCCAGGCTCGACGAAGACCGGCGGGTGGCGATAGACGCCGACGCCCGCCGGCGTCCCGGTCGCGATGAGATCGCCCGGCTCGAGGGTGACGTGGCGGCTGATGAACTCGATCAGCTCCGGGACCCGCCGGATCATGTCCGCCGTTGACCCGTCCTGCATCAAGATCTCGCGGCCCGCATCCGGGCCGGACCCGGGGATCCGCCAGCTCCTGATTCGAAGGCCGGCCGTCGGATCAACCTCGTCCGGCGTGACGAAGTCGGCGCCCACCGGCAGGAAGGTGTCCGAACCCTTGGCCCGCAGCCACTGCCCGTCCCCCTGCTCGCCCTCGCGGAGGGCAGCGGGGACGCCCTGCCAGTCGCGGGCGCTCACATCATTCACGACGACGTAGCCGGCGACGTGCGCCATCGCCCGATCGGCGCGGACGCGGCGGGCGTGCCGACCGATGACGACGCCGAGCTCTGCCTCGATGTCAAGCGCTCGGGTGCCCTCCGGCCGGATGATCGGCTCGCCGTCGCCGATCACCGCGTTGCCGAACTTCCCGAAGAGCAGCGGCTGCGCCGGGCCCGCCCGGCCGCCTTCCTTCACGTGCTCGGCGTAGTTGAGGCCGATGCAGACGACCTTGCCGGGAAACTCGATGGCCGGGCTCAGGATCAGCTCCGATCTCGGCACGCCGCTGTCCGGGGCCGCGCCGCCACCCGAGACAGCGGAAAGGATCCGCTCCGCGTCCTCGAGGAGGCTCGGCAGCTGGTCTTCGGCCAGGGCGAGGTCGAGGCCGCCGGTCGCACCCTCGAGAGCCATGACGCGCCCGGACGGAGCAGACAGGCCGAGGGCCGGGCCGTTCTCGCCGAAGTACGCGACGAGGTGCACTCGTGCGGCCCTCGTCAGCTGGCCGCGGGCGTTGCCGTCGGGACGGACGTTGCCGTCGGCACCGGTGTCGCGGACGCAGTCGGGGTGGCGCTCGGCTCGGTGGACGCGGCCGGCGTCGCCGCCCCCGTCGGGGCCGGCGTCCCGGTGGGGGCCGGGGTGTCGGTCGGCTTCGCGCAGAGCGACTCGGGGTTCGAGCGCTCGCCCTGCTGGTTGAAGAAGTCGAGGACGACCCGCGGGTCGAACGTGTCCATCGGCAGGACCTGGCCCCAGAGCAGGGCGACGTACGGCCACTTCATCTGGTCGAAGCGGGCGATGATCGGGCTGATATAGCCGGCGGGGAGGTCGCAGATCGGGCTGTTCGGGAAGCCGGCGTAGAACGATTTGAAGGCGGACTGGGCGGAATCCGAGCAGCCGTCGTCACCGCTCGAGCAACGGTAGAGGATGACGAGCCCGCCGTGTTCGAGGTTGTGAATCCAGCCCTCAGGCACGGCCTGGTCGTCTGGACCGAAGACGCCCGGCTGGATCGGGCCGGAGCCCGTGGCGTTGTAGTGCTTGCCGCTCGCCGGGGGGCAGAGAGCGTAACGAACGAAGGACCCGATCGAGACGTGCTCGCGACCCATGTCGTCCTGGACGTAGCCGAGGCGCGGGGTGGCGCTGGGCGCAGGCTCGGGCGTCACCGCGGGCTGCCACTCGGTGGAGCAGGCGTATGCGGGCGAGGTTGCGTTCGCGAAGGCCAAACCGACCATCACGATGAGGGCGATCGCGGCCAGGCCCGCCAGCAGGCGCGTGCGATTGCGCTCGAGGAACGAACGTTGCGGCGCCGTCCGGGCCATGCGCGCCGCACGAGCGGCTCGGGCGCGGTTCGGAGGCGGCGTGCGACGCGAGGAGCTGCTCAAGGGTGGCCTCGTGCTGATCGGTTGGTTGGCGCGGGTCGGGCCGGGCGACGCGCTTGCAGAGCGTAGCGTGCCCGGCGGGCCGGCGCCTGCGGACCGACCCTTTCGAGTGGCTCATCGCGGCCGGGCGCTCCTGTCCACCCAGTCGACGGGATGTCACGGCTCCGAGAGGTAGGCGGCGACCTCGGGCCGCCGAAGCCCCCGGATCAGGAGGATCGCGAGGGCGGCCAGGAAGGCGGCCGGGATCGGCTGTCCCCCGGCGAGGAACACCGGGATCGGCGGGATCGTCAGCGTGCTCAGCCCGAGGGCGAAGGTGCGTCCGGCCTCCTTGCGCTGGATGACGAGCGTCGTCGTGAAGATCGTGTACGCGAGGAGCACCATGACGACGATCCCGGGCAGGCTGACCGGGGCGTCGATCGCGAGGTCGATGACGAATTGCAGCGAGAGCCCGATCCCGGCCAGGAGCACGACCGCGTAGGCCAGGAACAGGCGGATCGGGCCGGGCATGCCGCGGAGGTTGGCGAGCATCGCCCGATTCTGCCCGAACCGTCGGGGTCCACCGTGTCGGTCGCGCGGCGCAGGATCGAAGGCGGGGCCGGAGCGGGCGGTCCTATACTCCCGTTTCCGTGTCGGACCTGCCGCTCTCACTCCCCGCCGGGCTCGCCGGCCGGCTGGCATTCGCGCTCGATGTCGAGGGCAAGATCCTCCGGGCGCTCGAAGCGCTCGGCCCTGTTGCCGGTCGTGAGGTGCTGCTCGTCGACGCCGCCGGGTCGGCGGTTGCGGGTGGCCTCGAGGGGCTCGGCGCCGGGGTCCGGCACCAGCCCACCGCGGCCCCCTTCCTGACCGACCTTCCGGAGGCCTCGGTCGACGTCATCGTCGGGCTGTGGTCGGCGTTCCGGGGCGTCGATCCGGACGAGATGCGCGAGGCGGACAGGATCCTGCGCCCGGGTGGCCGGTTGCTCATCGTTCACGACTACGGTCGCGACGAGGTGTCACAAGTCGTCGGCGATCGAGAGGGGTACGGTTTGTGGAGTCGCAGGGACGGCCCATTCCTCAGATCCGGGTTCCGCATCCGAGTCATCCACTGCTTCTGGACGTTCGAATCACAGGCCGCGACGACCGGCTTCCTGATCGACGCGTTCGGAACTGTCGGCGAGGAGGTCGCGGCGACCCTGAAACGTCCGCGCCTCTCGTACAACGTGGCGATCTATCACCGCAGCGGGGGAAGCGCGGCCTGATCGGCCCGGCGCCGGCCGCCCGGCCGTGGCTGCTACGCTGCGATCGATGACGACCCGACCGCCCCGCGTCGACGATCGCTCGCACGTCGTCCCCCGCAGAGCCGACGGCACGCGCGGCCGGCTGGGACCGCACATCGGGCCGGTGCGGATCACGCCGTTCCTGGTGATCCTGGCCATCGCCCTCGTGGGCTCGCTGGCCTACATCGCCTACGCGATCCTCCAGGTCGAGGACTCGGCCCAGATCCCGATGGTCACGTCGGGAACGGCGGTCCTGGGCATCGTCTTCGCCGCGATGTCTGTCGGCGGCGCCATCCAGATGTGGCGGGCGTGGCAGGAGGGCCTCCAGGGCCGGACCGTGCTGTTCGCCGTCGTCGGCGGCGTCGCCGGGATGATCGCCCTGGGCTGCTTCGCGGGCGCCCTGGTCATGGCCCTCGTGATGGGCGGCTGATCGCGGCCGAATCGCGTTGTCAGGCCGGGTCCGCAAGCCGGTCCGGGAGCGACCGTCTGCTAGACTCGCCGGCTCCGGGCCCCCATCGTCTAGAGGCCTAGGACGCCACCCTTTCAAGGTGGAGATCAGGGGTTCGAATCCCCTTGGGGGCACTCCCGCGACGTCGAAGAGACCGGGAGCACGCACGACGCGTACCGGACGACGGTCACCGCGGCGAGTGGCTCCACCGATCGTCTCGTCGTCGCAACCCTGGCAGCTGACAGATGGCGTTGAGCTGTTACGCGAATCGACAATCGGGCAAGCCGGGTGTCACGGGTCCTCGCCGATCAGCCCAAGCCGAGGACCTCGAATCGCCAGTACGGCCAGTCCCCGCCGGCAGTCTCAAAGGTCGCCGAGGCACGGAGCGGAATCCGTTCGCCGGACGAAAGGTGTTCGTGGCGGTCGAATTCAAGTCGGTATGGTTCATGCAGGTACCCGGCGCGTCCGTGTTCGCGAGGCCGATCCGGCGACCGGGCCGATCGAACGTCGCCAGCGTCATCGACCGTGACGCGGACGATCGCCTCGGCGTCGATCCGAGGAGCCGCAAGGGTGAAGGCGTCTTCGCCGTCCGCCGACCAGAGGAGTCCGAGCGCCCGCGAGGCGACGAGCGAATGCGATGAGCGCGATGCCCGTCAGGCCAAGGATGGCTGCGGGCACGAGCGCCCACCGCTGCGGCTGGTTCGAGAACCTGAGGGAAAGGACGGCGATGAGCGCCCAGCCGATGCCTCAGCCGAGGAGGGCTGAGCCGGTCATGCGGCTCTCGCCGCCACCGGACGCGGGTCCGAGGGCGAAGACGACCGGCAGCAGGAAGCCGACGACAAGCGATGCGGCGACCATCGGGAAGAGGCGGTGCGACGGCGTACGCACGTTCGACAGAGTCATGGTGTCCTCCGGCGGTGGATCGAGGTTGAGAGAGCGGGTCAGAGCGCTGGGATGCTTGAAGAGCCAGACGACACGAGGATGACCGCGGCGACCCCGCTGAGCATGGAAGGCCCGGGGAGCGAGGTGGAGGCCGCTGAGGTCGCGACCGTACTCCGGGACGCGAGCCCACCACGCGAATTCGGCGGCGTCCTAGAACTACAGGCGGACCCGCTGGCCATCGAAGGGCAGCGACGACCCCGTCGGTCGGGGCCGTACAGACCAAGGTCGGCGTTCGGCACGAACGGCGCCCCGATTGCGAGGGTCAGCTAACTCCGACCGGGTCGAGGTCCGGGCCGACATGGCCGAGGACAGGCAGAGCAGCCGTGCTGCGCTGAACGCGCCACAGGGAGTAGCCGAGGCCGACCAAGGCGAGGCCGGTCGGGATGGCGAACAGCCTCTCGTATTGGGGAACGATGCCGGCACCGATGGCTGACAGGGTGCCGACGGCGAGGAGCGCCGAAGCCCAGCGGGCGAGGACGTTTGCACGGAAGAGGGCGATGGCGAAGAGGACGCCACCGACGATGTAGGTGAGTCCGGTGAACAGGATGGCGCCCTGCATCCATCCGATATCGCCAATTGCGGGCTGATTGGTAGCGACCGCGATAACGTCATTCACGTAGGCGGTCGAGCTGTGGGCGATGGACGGGAGCACGAGCCCAGCCACGTACTCGGTTCCGAACATGCTGAGGTAGCCAAGAGCAAACACCACGTAGCCGATCAGGCCGAGTACCCCGATCTTGGGCACCTGGAACAGATAGACGCCGGTGATCCCGGCAAGCGCAAGCGCGGCCATGACCATCTTCAGGGAATTTCGGATCATCACGTCGGTGGTGGTGATCGAAGTGGCGTCAAGGGCTGGGTGATTGATCTGGACGCCGATAAAGATCAGTCCCGCAATGGCGGCGCCAACGGCGGCCGCTCGGAGCAGGAAGCTATGGGTGATCGTCATGTCGTTCTCCTTCTACCGATTGGGAAGCACCTATCGAGGTGCGATGGTTGGATACCTCGAGCTGCTTGCATCAGCAGAAGGGCGCCGAGCCCTCGACACTTAGCAGGACGGCGCGGGCAAGGAGCTTGAGGGGATCACGCACGTTAGCGCCCCAGGACCGGCCGCTCGCCAGGCATCGTGCCTACCTTCTCTTCGGACATCGGGGCGCTCCTTTCTCGCTCGTCCACATGGGACGAGAACAGCAGATTGTTCCCTATGTGGAGCGGGGCCCCGGAGGCCAGCTCCGGGGCCCCGCCGAGGTCACGCGGCGGCGTAGGCCGGCGCGATCGCCTGGTCCCGGTTCTGGGACTTGACGATCGGCGCTGCCGCCTTGAACCCCTTGAAGGTGAGCCACAGGCCCAGGAACGCCTCCCAGATGACCTCCGGGATGGTCGCAATGCCCTGTACGGCTCCGAACTGCGGGATGACCCCGAGCAGCACGGCGATCCCCGAAGCGGCGAGGAGCGGGCCGCCGATGACCCCGAAGAGCGCCATGCGGCGAGACACCACGCCGGACCGGTACATCAGCCAGCCCAGGATCATGCCCGTCCCGACGCCGTCGGCGAAGCCGGGGCCGAGGAGGAACGTCCAGTCATGGATGGCGTGGAGCGCCTTGCCCACGACGAGGAGCGAGCCGGCATCGGCGGCCGTCGCCGTCTGGCGCAACGTAACAATGGCCAGCACGCTGATCAGGCCGACGAGGATGAAGGTGCACTCGACGATCCGGGCGGCGACGTAGGCGAGGGCGAGACCCTCGTTCTGCCGCTTGAGGAGCGGGAATAGCACGACGGCGCAGCCGATATTGGTGATGATGAGCAGCAGCTCCAGGAACGCCCCGAGGACCACCCGGGAGTCGGCGCCGGCGCCGGTGACGTAGTTGGGATCGCTCAGGACCGGCCCGTAGGCGATCACGCCGGCAATCGACGTGATGAAGGTGAGGATGAAAAGCACTCCCACGGCGAGCGCAGTCCTTCTCGCTGAGTCCATCGGGGCACGTTTCATCGTGATGGTCGGCGAGGTGGTTGTCATGTCTCTTTCCTCTTCGCGAGTTGGTGAGCTACCGATGATGTGAGTCGGCGTCCGCTGGGGCAGGCGGACCGACTGCTCGTCACAGTCCGGGGGCATCGGTCACGGCCATCGCCGCGTTCCCATGGCGGGATGCAGTTCGGGACTTTGCGGTGCAAAGCTAGTGCCGATTGGCGAGACTTTACGGTGCAAAGGTAAGATGTGTCAACCAGCCCTTGCGCCTCACGGGAGATCCAATGAGCAGGCAGACCACGGAGACGTCCGAGCCGCGCACTCCGCTGAGCCGGGAGCGGGTGCTGCGGGCCGCCATCAAGCGCGCCGATCGCGATGGGATCTCGTCAATCAGTACACGGAAGCTCGGCCAGGAGCTCGGGGTCGAGGGGATGGCCCTGTACTACCACTTCAAGAACAAGGACGAGGTCCTCGACGGCATGATCGACCTCGTCTTCAGCGAGATCGAGCTGCCTCCGAGCGGAGCCGACTGGAAGTTGGCCCTACGCAGTCGGGCGATCTCGGCCCGCGAAGTTCTCTCTCGCCATCCCTGGGCGATCGGCCTGATGGGCTCGGGTGCGAACCCCGGCCCCGCGAACCTGCACCACCACGACGCGATGCTCGGGACTCTCCTGGCGGCTGGCTTCTCAATAGAGATGGCGGCTCACGCATACCTGCTCTTGGACAACTACATCCATGGATTTGCACTGCAGCAAGCGAACCTGCGGTTGCGAGGCTCGAAGCAGGCTCCGGACGTGACGCGGGGCATGCTCGAGCCGTATCCGCCCAATGAGTATCCCAATCTTGGCGCGATGCTGGAGCATGCATTGAGCGCCGACGGCGAGCAGGGAGACGAGTTCGAGTTCGGGCTCGACGTGATCCTGGACGCCCTCGACAGGATCGGTCGGATGTCGATCGGCCGCGGTCGGCTGCATCTCGCCGTCAGATCGGAATCCGCCAGCGACCGACCTTCGTCTCGATGAGCCAAGCGACCGGGCCATTGGCACCCCGACCACTTCGGGATCGCCGCCCGCCTCCGGGAGGCGGTCCCGTCGGTGCGGGTCCTCGTCCATGAGGCGGACGCCTCGGCGGTGACGCAGGATCCGCGGGCGTTCACGACGCGGTCGCTGCCGCTGATCTGGCGACCTTTGCTGTTCGGATACTTCGTCCACCTCATCCGGAACGGAATGTTCCGGACTCCCAGCGTCGAGACCGTCGAGACGTTCGCCGACGGCGACGAGCTCGATGTGCCCGGCCGGCCCCGGGTCGTGCATGTCCCCGGCCACACGCCCGGCAACTCCGCCTTCGTCCTGGCCGATCGGGGCCTCCGCCTGAGCGGTGACGCGCTGATCACGATCGATTCGAAAGGGCGTCATCGACCCCGCGTTGCGCTCGAACCGACGAGCGTCGATCGCGTCGCGGCTCGCGCCTCGCTCGAGCGCCTGCGAGCGGTCGATGCGGACCTCGTCCTGCCCGGGCATGGGGCCCGTGGCGCGGAACGCCGGCCGCCGCCGTGGACGCAGCCCGCCACTGAGCGAACTCGTCCTGGCCGCCGTCCCCGTGGTTCATGGTCTACATCGCGAGTCTCGGGCTGTCCTCCGCGTCGCGATCCCAGGCAGAGCCATCCTGGCCCGCGCTCCGCCCGGTCGGTCCGCGTGGTCCGCTGCTACCATCCGGGCCGATGGAGATCATGGGCATCCGGATCCCGACGGTCATCAAGGACAACGTCGCGATCCGCTGTGACGGCTGCCTCGA
Organism: uncultured Chloroflexia bacterium; assembly: GCA_963719145.1. Classification (GTDB taxonomy): domain Bacteria; phylum Chloroflexota; class Limnocylindria; order Limnocylindrales; family CSP1-4; genus UBA5189. The sequence goes on along the minus strand of CAVRAX010000001.1, from coordinate 41,370 downwards.
GGTCATCGACGGGACCCCCTGGCGGGTCAACGTCCTCGACATCGTGGCCGCCGAGACGCCGGTGTCATGGGCCGGCCGGCCGGCCATCAATCCCGGTCCGTTCCAGTTCCATCCCGACCCGTCGCACGTGCGGGCATGGATGCGGACGAAGGGCTGGCTCTTCTGCCGGCGGGGCGAGGTCCGCGAGATCATGCGCCCGGTCCCGATTCCCGGTGACGAGCCCCGCTGGGGCCTGTGCGACGGGATCCACCGCGACGATCACGAGTTCGTGCCCGCCTGACCGGCAGGCTTCCGTGCGCCCTCATGGGCGGCACGCGGCCCGGCCCTCGAGCCCCTGCCAGAGGGCCCTTGACACCCGATGTAGCCGCTTCCTATCCTCCGCCCGTCGAGTCCCCAGGACCCATACCTAGAATTGCCGAGATTTCGTTGCGCCCCCATCGGCGGCGGCGTCCCGGCGCGGAGGATGCCGCCGGTGCGAGGCCAGGTCGAGCTCCCGGGAAGCCCGCCCGGAGACTGGGTCTCGCTCGGGCCGGCCAGCCGGCGGGTCGGGGTGGACCCGGACACGCTCCGGCGGTGGGCGGATTCGGGCCGCATCCGCGCCTTCGCGACACCGGGCGGCCACCGCCGCTTCAGCCGGGCCGACCTCGACCGCCTCGTGGCCGCCCGCCGACCCTCCCGCCGACCGCTGGCAAGGGTCGGCGCGACGTCGGCCCGCCTGAACCGGGTCTACGCCCGGGCCTATCGGGATGACGCACCACTCGCGCCGGATCGCCTGCCGCCGGATGAGCGCGAGGCGCTCCGCGCCGACGGGCGGAGGCTCGTCGCGGTCCTCCTGGCCTACCTCGACGCCTCGCGCCGGGCGGATCGCGAGCGCTCGGAGCAGGAGGCGCTCGACCTCATCGGCGCCGCGGCCGAGCGCCTGGCCGAGGCGGGCGCCGATGTCCGCGAGGTCATCGAGATCTACCTCCGGGCCCGGCAGCCGCTGCTCGGCGAGCTCGCGTCGATCGGCCGGCGCCGGGCGCTCGACGGCACCCAGCTGGCGAAGCTCTACGAGCAGGCGATCGGCCTCCTCGACCGGCTCCAGCTCCATCTCATCGATGTCCATGCCGCGGCCGTGGCAGATCGGCCGGAAAGGAACGCATCGTGAACCTGAACGTCGCCCTCCCGTTCGCCTCGTCGCTCCTGTCGTTCGTCTTCGCGATCTTCCTGTTCGACCAATGGCGGGAGCGGCGCCGGCCGTACCAGCTCGTCTGGGCGATCGGGATGCTCTGGTATGGCATCTCCGCCGGGACGGAGTTCCTCGGTGGGGCGTTCGGCTGGGGCGAGGCTCTCTACCGGGTGTGGTACCTGATCGGGGCCATCTGGGTGGCCGGCTGGCTCGGTCTCGGGACCGTCCTGCTGCTCGCCCGGACCAGGTTCGGCTACGCGTTCGCGCTCTCGCTCGGCCTGGCGGGCCTGTTCACCTACCTGTCCTGGGTGCGCTACGACTACGCGGACTCGGGGGCCGCGCCCTTCCTGTACGCGGGCATCGCCCTCATCCTTGCGATCGTGACGGTCGTGATGACCTATCGGGGTGATGAACGCTGGTCGCTCGTGGCTGCATCGCTCGTCGTCATCGGCTCGGCGATCTCGGCGGTGATGATCGCGACCGCGACCCTCGCCCCCGGCAGCTACGTCGATCCGGCAACGCACATCCCGACCGGCCAGCTGCTGCCCGGCTACCTCCGCCTCCTGACGCCGTTCTTCAACGTGACCGGTGCGTTCGCGCTCTCCCTCGGTGCGCTCTACTCGGCCTACGTCTTCATGCCGAAGCAGCGGGTCATCCGCTACTCGCTGGCCGCCGGCACCCCGCGCCGTCGGACCATCGCCATGCTCCCGGTCGCGGCCGTGGCGGTCGTCGTGAACTTCATCGCCTCGCTGCCCGGCGCCGTCAACGCCCTCGTCCGGGGCCGGCTCCACAGCCGCGTCCCGGCGACGATCCTCATCGCCATCGGCGGGCTCATCCCGGCCATCACGAGCGGGGCCAACCGGTTCGGGGCGACGAGCGGCTTCTTCGTCGGCGAGTTCCTGGGCGTCCTCTTCCTGTTCCTCGGCTTCCTCGTCTCGGTCGAGGTCTTCCGAGAGTTCAGGGTTCCGTTCACCGGGCGGGTCCTCCGAGCCCGACGCGTCGAGGCCTGATGCCGGGCTGGCTGCTGCCGGGGCTGACGGCGGCCCTGGCCCTCGCCTTCGCGGTCGCGCTCATCGACCAGTGGCGAGAGCGGCGGCGCTCGTTCCAGCTGGCCTGGGCCGTCGGCATGACCCTCTTCGGGATCGGCTCGGCGACCGAGGCGATCGCCGCCGCCTCCGGCTGGAGCGAGGGCCTCTACCGGACCTGGTACCTGGCCGGCGCCGTCCTCACACCGGCCTGGCTCGGGCTCGGCACCGCGTTCCTCCTCGCCCGGACGCGGTTCGGCTACGCCTACGCGGCCTGCTCCCTCCTGGCCGGGGTCTTCACCCTCCTGACCCAGCGTCGCTACGACTACCCTGACGCCGGTGCGAGCGCGTTCCTGTACCTCATCGTCGGCCTCGTCCTCGCCCTCGCCGTCTTCGGTGAGACGTACTTCCAGAACGAGCGCTGGGCGAGGATCGCGGCGTTCGGGGTGGTCCTAGGCAGCGCCGTCGGCATTGCCTTCGCGATCCTGGCCCCGCTGGCGGCACCGGGCTATGTGACCGATCCCGCCACGGGCCAGCCGACCGCCGAGCTGTTCCCGGGCTACGTCCGGCTGCTGACGCCGTTCATGAACGTGACGGGCGCGTTCTCGCTCGTCTTCGGCGCGCTGTTCTCGGCCTACGTGTTCATGCCCAAGCGTCGCATCCTCGACTACACCCTGGATCCGGGCCAGCCGTTCGATCACCTCCTCTTCAACCTCTTCCTCGGCGCGGTCGCCGTCCCGGTCAACTTCGTCGTCTCGATCCCGGCAGCAGTGCGGAGCTTCCGCGACGGGACGCTCCACAGCCGCGTGCCGGCGACGATCCTGATCGCGGCCGGCGCGTTCGCGGCCCTCCTCGGCGATTCCCTCAACCGTTTCGGGGTCACGGCGCCATTCGCCCTGGCCAAGCTCATCTCCGTCGTCCTGCTCCTGATCGGATTCCTCGTCTCGATCGAGGCGTTCCAGGAGTTCAAGGTCCCCTTCACGGGGATCCGCCTCGGACGCTCACGTCGCGAGCGCGGGGCCGAGACATCCTGATCCGGGCCTACCATTGACCGGGTGGATGACCAGCGGAGCCCCCTCCTCGGCAGCCTGACGATCGCGGTCGCGGCGAGCCTGTTCGGGATGCTCGGCGTCCTGTCCCGACAGGCGTACGAGCTGGGCATGGAGCCCTTCGGGTTCGTCGCCTGGCGGGCCGGGGTCGGCGGGCTCGTCATCGCCGCCTATGTCGGTTGGGGCCTCCGCCGGGGGGCGCGGCTGGTTGGCTGGCGATCCCTCGACAGGCGGGGACGAGCCTCCCTCGCCATCGCCGGCCTGAGCGGCGCCACCCTCAACATCGCGATGTTCTTCGCCTTCCAGCGGATCCCGGTCGCGATCGTGCTCCTCTGCTTCTATCTCTACCCGGCCATCGTCGCGGCGATGTCGGGCCTGCTCGGCTGGGAGCCGATGGACCGGCCCCGGATTCTCGCCCTGGGCCTCGCCCTGGCCGGCATGGTCGCCGTCGTCGCAGGCGGACCGGGCACCGGCACGGCCGCGCCCCTCGACCTGTCCGGCGTCGCGCTCGCCCTGTCGGCGGCCGTGAGCCAGTCCGTCTTCGTCCTCGTCAGCCGGGGCTTTCGCTCTGTCCCGACGGACCAGGCGATGAGCGTCCTGCTGACGACGGCGGCCGTCGTGGCCGGCGCCCTGGCGCTTGCCGCGGGTGGCCCGTCGACCCTGAGCCGGCCACTTTCCGCGCCGCCGCTCCTCGCCCTGCTCCTGTTCGCCGGTGTCTTCTCGGCGGCCGTCCCGAGCTTCCTGTTCCTGGCCGGGATCCGGTGGATCGGCCCGGTCCGGGCGGGCGTCCTCATGCTCATCGAGCCGCTCGTCGGCGTCGTCCTCGCCGCGGCCTTCCTGGCCGAGGCGATCGGCCCGGTCCAGGCCGCCGGAGGCCTGGCGATCCTCGCGGCGGCCGTGATCATCCAGCGCGCCCGACCCGCCGAACCGGTCCTGGTGCCGGCCGGCGAGCCGGAGCCGGTCGCCGGGCTCGGGCTGGCCAGAGAGCTCCCGCCGGCCGCCGAACCCGCGACGGCCGTCGAGCTCCCGCCGGCCGCCGAACCCGCCACGGCCGTCGAGCTCCGTCGGGCGACCGAGCCCCGGCGCGATGAGGTGCCGCAGCCGGATGCCGCCCTTGGCGCGGATGCCACCCTTGGCGCGGATGCCGCCCCGGGCCTCCGCGAGGAGGCGGTTCGCTCGTGAGCGAGGTGCCCAGCAAGCGGCCACCCACGGCCCTCGACGAGATGAGCGCGCGCGACGACGCGCGCGCGCGCGGCCCGATCGCCGGGAACCCGCTGCCCGCCGAGATCCGCGGTCCGGCCGGAGCGCCGGTCATCGTCTTCATCCACGGAACCAGGGTGACAAAGGCCTCGTGGAGCGCCGTCGCGGCCAGGCTCGCGGACCGGTTCCGCTGCGTCTGCGTCGACCTGCCCGGTCACGGCTCGCTTGCCGATCGCCCGTTCACCCTGGACACCGCCGTGGACGTCGTCGACGCCGTCCTGGATGCCGAGCACGCCGAGAGGGCCGTCGTCGTCGGTCTGTCGCTCGGCGGCTACGTCGCGATGGCTGCGGCGGCCCGGTCCCCGGCCCGCGTTCGGGGCCTCGTCCTCGCGGGCTCGACCGCCGAGCCGTCGGGCCCGGCCGCCGCCGCCTTTCGGCTGTTCGCCTGGGCCCTCGGGGTCGCCCCGCAGCGACCCTTCGATGCCCTGAACACGTGGTTCTTCCGGCTTCGCTACCCGCCCGAGATCGCTGAGCCGATCATCCGCGCCGGCTACTCGTCCAGGGCGGGTGCCGCGGCCGTCCGGACCCTGCCAGGGACCCGGTTCCGCGAGCGCCTCCTCGCCTACGGCGGGCCGATCATGGTCATCAACGGCGACCTCGATTTCGTCTTCCGGCTCGGCGAGCGGGCCTTCCTCCGCGGCGTCCCGAACGTCTCCCGTCGGACCCTGCGCTGGACGACCCACCTGTCGCCCCTCGACCGGCCGGACGAGTTCGCCGCGACCGTCCGGCGGTTCGTCGACCGATTGCCGGCCTGACGCCGGGCGCCGTCCGAGCGCCCCCGGAAACGGGCTCGGCAGGGCACCCGGTGGTATCCTCGGGCCGCCCATCGACCTTCTCAAGAGGGGTTATGCGCGTCCGAAAAGCGGTGTTCCCGGCGGCCGGATGGGGGACCCGATTCCTCCCGGCGACGAAGGCCCAGCCGAAGGAGATGCTGCCGCTCGTCGACAAGCCGATCATCCAGTACGCGGTCGAGGAGGCGGTCGCCGCCGGCATCGAGCAGGTCATCATCGTCACGTCGAGCCAGAAGCGGGCGATCGAGGACCACTTTGACCTCTCCTACGAGCTCGAGCGGCTGCTCGAGGAGAAGGGCGAGATCGAGAAGCTCCGCCAGGTCCGCCACATCAGCGACCTCGCCCAGGTCGCCTACGTCCGGCAGAAGGAGCAGCTCGGCCTGGGCCACGCGGTCCTGATGGCCAAGGATGTCATCGGCCACGAGCCGTTCGCCGTCCTCCTCCCCGACGACGTCGTGATCGCCGACCGGCCGGCGATCGGCCAGCTCATCCACGCCTACCAGCAGATGCACGGCTCGGTCGTCGCCGTCGCCCAGGTGCCGGAGTCCGAGACGTCCCGCTACGGGATCGTCGCGACCGAGCCCGTCGAGGACAGCCAGGACCCGCGGCTCCGTCGAATTACCCGGATCGTCGAGAAGCCGGCTCCCGGCAGCGCGCCCTCGACCCTCGCCGTCATCGGCCGTTACGTCCTGACGCCGAAGATCTTCGACAAGCTCGAGCAGACCCAGCGCGGCTCGGGTGGCGAGATCCAGCTGACCGACGGCATCGAGGCCCTGATGGAGGAGCAGTCCGTCTTCGCCTACGAGTTCGAAGGCGTTCGCTACGACGCCGGCACGACCATGGGCTGGTTGAAGGCGACCGTGGAGCTGGCCCTCAATCGGCCGGACCTCGGCGTGGAGTTCAGCGAGCACCTCCGATCGCTCGATCTCTGACCCGCATCGACCCAGCCGCATCCCGCCCCCACCGCCTCGGCGGTCCCGCCCCGATCGCGGCGGCGATCCCGCCCCGCACCACCCGCGGACGCTTCCGTAATGTCCATGCTGTGGGCACTCGGTGACCACGACTGCCGGTGGGCGGCGTCCGGGTGCATCAATAGTCGGACATGCACCGCTGCTGAAGCACGACGATGCGGCGCGGGCGAATAACGATGCACCCGGCCGGGTGGGAGGACTTGGTCGCATCACCAGAACGCCCATGGGGTGGGCGTATCGGAATAGCCCACGGTCAGGCCGCTCCCATGCCCTGGTCGAGCCCTCGAACGCCGGCCGGCAGCCGGGAGCGGGCCGGCAGCCGGGAGCTGAGGCGGCCCCGTGACCCTCGAGGTCGTCGTCATCGCGGTCGTCCGAATCCTGGGCTCGCTGCCCGTCCTCCGCTGGCCGCTGGCGGGCGGGATCCTGGCGATCCTCGTGGACCTCTCCGATCTCCTCCTTCGGGACACCCTCGATCTCGGCGGCGTCCCCGACTACCAATCCCTCGACAAGTGGCTGGACCAGGTCTACATGGCCTGCTTCCTCATCGTCGCCCTGCGCTGGGAGGGCACCGAGCGCCGGGTGGCGATCGGGTTGTTCCTGTACCGGCTCGTGGGCTTCGGCCTGTTCGAGCTGACCCACGACCGTGGCCTGCTCCTGCTCTTCCCGAACGTCTTCGAGTTCTGGTTCCTGGCCGTGGCCGCGATCCACCGGGTCCGGCCCGGGTTCGCCTGGCGTCCGGCGAGCCTCGCCGTCGGGCTGGCGCTCATGACCGGGCTGAAGGAGGTCCAGGAGTGGGCCCTCCACGGGGGCCGGATCTTCGACGGGATCAGCTCCCTCGATGCCCTCGAGATCGTCTGGCGATGGCTCACCGGCGGCCGGTGAGCGGGCTTCGAGGCGACGTGGCCTGCCTGGGGACCGGGGTGGGCCGCGAGCCGACGGCGGCGCCGCCGAATGTGCGGCGCCGGAGTCACGCTGTCGGGGACGCCGTGCGTCGTACGCTACGATCCCCGCGATCGACCTGTGCGCCGGGCCTGCGGGGAACGCTGACCCGGGCCCACGGGGAACGCTGACGGAGGATCGCGTGGCAGACATCGGCACTGTCCTAGGCGGCCGATACCGGCTCCTCGAGCTGCTCGGCCAGGGTGGGATGGCGACGATCTACCGCGCCCGTGACGGCCAGCTCGAGCGCGACGTGGCGGTCAAGGTGCTGCGCCCGGAGTACGGCCGCGACCCCGACTTCTTCGCCCGCTTCCGCCAGGAGGCTCAGTCGGCCGCCTCGCTCAATCACCCCAACGTCGTCGCCGTCTACGACTACGGGACGGACCCGGTCGGCCCGTTCATCGTCATGGAGCTCGTCGACGGCGAGGACCTCGCCTCCATCATCCGGCGATCGGGCGCGCTGCCACCTCGCCAGGCGGCCAGGCTGGCCGGCCAGGTGGCGCGGGCGATCGCGGCCGCCCACGAGCGCGGCTTCGTCCATCGCGACATCAAGCCCGGCAACGTCCTCGTGACCCGCGAGGGGCAGGTCAAGGTCGCCGACTTCGGCATCGCCCGGGCCATCGCCGAGGCGGCCCTCACCCTGCCGGGGACGACCCTCGGCTCGGTCCACTACTTCAGCCCCGAGCAGGCCCGCGGCGAGACGACGACCCCGGCCTCGGACATCTACAGCCTGGGCATCGTTCTGTACGAGCTCGTGACCGGCCGTCGGCCGTGGGAGGGTGACAGCGCCGCGGCGATCGCGACGGCCCGCCTGACCGGGCCGGTCCCGAGCCCATCGAACGTCCGGGCCGGGGTCCCGCCCGTGCTCGAGGCGATCACCCGCAAGGCGATGGCCGTTGAACAGGACCAGCGCTTCGCCTCGGCTGCCGACATGGCCGACGCCCTGGATCAATTCCTGGCCGAGTCGGCCGGGGCCGCCGGCTCCTCCGCGGGGCCAGCCCCGGGATCCGCCGCGGCCGGCACGATCCCGGGATCTGCCGCCGGCGCCATCGCGGCGGCCGAGGCCGCGTCCGGCGCCGGATCGGTGCCACCACCCCCGCCCGATCCGGATCTGACGCTCGCCGGCACCGCCGTCCCGAACCCCGGAGCGCGAGTGCCGTACCCGCCCGAGGCCTACGCCGACGCGGTGCCGAGCCGGCAACGGCCCGTGGGCGCCGGGCGACGGGAGCCGGACGAGTACGAAGAGGACATCGAGGACGCTCGCTCGGGGACGAGTCCGTGGCTCTGGATCTCCGGCCTGCTCGCGCTCGGGATTCTCGCCCTCGCCGCCTTCCTCGTCATCCGCCTGCTGTCCGGCAGCGAGCCGCCGCCGCCGACCCAGGTGGACGTGCCGAACTTCGTGGGGATGACCTACGAACAGGCCCTGACCACCGCCGACGACGCCGGGCTCGAGCTGTCGCGCACCGCCTTCGAGCCGCCACCCAGCGGCGAGCCCGAGGGAACCATCCTGGCCCAGGATCCGGCCGCCGGGAAGATGGTCGATTCCGGTACGACGATCGACCTCACCCTCGCGCTCGGCAAGCAGACGGTCGCCGTCCCGGACCTCCGGGGCAAGACCGAGAGCGAGGCGTTGAACCTGATCTTCGGCGCCCAGCTCACGGTCGGCTCGCGGAGTGACGAGTTCGACGAGTTCATCCCGATCGGATCGATCGTCAGCCAGGATCCAGGGCCGGGTCAGATCGTGACCCAGGGCCTCCAGGTGAACTACGTGGTCTCGAAGGGCCCGGAACCGACGCCCTCCCCGACTCCTTCGCCGAGCCCTTCACCCACGCCGTCCCCGACACCGGCGCCGACACCCACACCGACCCCCGCTCCGACGCCGACACCGACACCAGTGCCCACGCCGCCACCGACCGCTCCACCGACCGCTCCACCGACCGCTCCGCCGACCGCGCCGCCGACCGCTCCGCCGGCAACGCCGGGGGCCAGCTGACCCCGAGGCCGTCGCCCTGAACTGGGCGCCGACCCGACGGCGCCGCTTCGCCTGGCCGACCGGTGTTCAGAGATCGCCGTCCGCGAAGAGCGTGACCCGATCGGGCCTCTCGGGAGGCGGGTCGCCGGCGGGCTGCGCTTCGTCCGACCGACCGGGCGTGATCCCGGTTGGGGTGGCGGGCCGGGCCCTGGCGACGCTGGCCCCCCGGAGCTCGACCGGCACGAAGTCCCGGAGGCGCAGGGCCGGCGATGCCGGCTCCTCGGGGTCATCTCCCGGGAGCGGGACGACTCCCGCCGGGTCCATCCCGCGGAGCGGCCCGGCCTCCCAGCAGCCGCGCAGCTCCGTCCCGGCCAACGGGGCGCGGCGCGGATCGAGGCCGCAATAGCCGAGCTGGGCGGCGATCGAGCGCCGGAAGTGACGGCAGGTCGAACAGGTGGTCGAAGATCGGCGGCAGACCCAGCACCGGGCCGTCTCCGCCTGGGGCGTGCCGCAATGGGGGCACCGCCACATCGGCATGGCCGGATGGTAGCTGCGATCCCTGGCCGCGTCGAGGCCGAAGTTCCGCCGACGCGTCGGCGGACGCGCGGGCCTACTTGACGATCGTGACCGTCTTCTGGGCCGAGGTCGACCCGAAGTCGTCCGTCGCGACGAGGACCGTCGCCAGCCCGGGCCCGACCTGGACACCGGTCGGCAGGGTCGTCGTGTAGGTCGCCCGGCCGTCCGCGGCGGTCGTCGATTCCTTCGCCACCGGCGGGATCCCCGGCACCGTCAGGCTGAACGTCACGGTCGCCCCTTCGAGCGGATTGCCGTCCGGATCCGTCACGAGGACGCTCATCTGGAGCGACACCGGGAGCGACCCGATCGCGATTCGGTAGGCCGACGCGGTCAGGGTGGCGGTCAGTGTCCCGTTCCCCCGGACGACCGAGAAGCTCAGCTCGCCGGGATTGCCGGCCGGATCGGTGCCAGACAAAAGGATCGTGTTCGGCCCCGGGACGAGCGGCAGCTCGAGGCTGAACGTGCCGTCCGGCCCGGCCTGGCCGGAGATCGAGGTCGCGTTCAGCTGGTTGCGGGCGAGGAGCGTGGTCCGGGGTTGGGTCGTGCCGTTGATGGCCACCGTGGACCGGTTGATCGTCGCGCCCTCCGCAGGAGACGAGATCGTGAACACCGGCGGGTCGGTGTCGAGGATGAAGGTGACGACCGGCGATGCCTCAGACTCGATGCCGGCCTCCACGATCGTGGCCGTGAAGTCGTTCCGGCCCGGCGTCAGGTCGACCGGCACGATCAGCCGGATCGTCGAGCCGACCGCGACCTCGGCGATCGGGGCCGGGGCGACGCCCTCGAAGGCGAGGTAGACCCTGACCCGAACCTCCGGGTCGCCCACGTACTCGTTGGGGATGGTGACGTCGAGATCCGCCCGTGGCTGGTTGGTGTACGGCTCGGCCGGCGAGGCGATGACCGGGCCACCGGCGATGACGAGCGGTGTCGACGACGGGGTCGGCGTGGCGGTGATCTGGTCGACGATGCCCGTCAGCGACGTGCTCAGGGCCCGGACGAGCGTGCCGATGCCGCCGGTCGCCGTCGCATAGATCGCCCCACCGAGGGCGATCACGGCAACCGCGAGGAGGGCCCTCGCCGGGAGGGGCAGTCCGCGCCGCCGCCGGCCGAGGCCGCGGGCCTGCTTGAGCCGGTAGGCATCCGGGGTCGGGACGCGGACCCGCTGGGGGGCGGGTCGGCCCGTGCTCGGAGGGCGACGGCGGACGTGCGAGGAGCGTCCGTCACGGCGGGTCGGCATCGCGGCCTATCGTCGCACGGATGGGTCGGGGCGAATCCGGGCTGCCTCGTGTCGCCCGTGGGGCCCGGCTGGCGACCGGGGCTGCAACGGCGTCCGCGGAGGGGACCGGTGTACGCTGATGCGGTCCGGTGTCCGCCGGACGGTTCGGATGACAACCGAGGGAGGCAGGGTGGACGATCGCGACCCGCGGTCCGGGCGACCCGCCCGGCCCGATGGCCGCCCGGCGTTCGGGATCGGCCCGATCGCCCGCGTCCCGACGGTCGCCGCGATGGCCCGCCCGGCCTCGGCGCTCTACCCGATGTCGGCTCCTGCGCCCAGCCGGTCGGGCGTTCCCGTCATCGACGCGAGGGACGCCGCGAGGCACGGAGGCACCCCCGAGCGGCCCGGCCCGGGCATCGCCCGGGCGCGCGCCTTCGGGCTGCCGAACCTCCGACGCAACGTCTGCCCGCACTTCTACATGACCGGCGCCCGGGGGGCGATCCCCATCCATGCGCCGCACCTCCTGAAGGCCCTGGTGCGCCAGGACGCGACGACCTCGCGGTGCCAGCTGCGCGGCGGCGTCCACCTCGAGTCGGGGTACGTCAACGACGTCTGCCTCTCGCCGCGCTTCAACCAGTGCGTCTTCTACGAGGAGGAGCTGACCAGCCGTTGAGCGCCGCGCCCAGCGCCGCGCCCAGCGCCGCGCCCAGCGCCGCGTCCGGCGGCGGATACGCCCAGGCGGTCCGGACGCTCGAGGACCGCGGCCGATTCGGGATCCGTCTCGGTCTGGGTCGAACACGGGCCCTCCTGCGCGAGCTCGGCGACCCGCATCGGACCCTCCGAGGGGCGCTGATCGCCGGCACCAACGGCAAGGGCAGCGTCCTCGCCCTCGCCGCCGCCGCACTCCGCGCCGGCGGGGTCCGCGTCGGGGAGACGCCGAAGCCACACCTCGTGACCTACCGCGAGCGAATGGCGGTCGATGGGCAGCCCGTCGATCCGGCGACGTTCGCCCGGCTCGTCGCCGACGTCCTCCCCGCTGCGGACCGCGTCGCCCGCCGGCTCGGCGAGCCGACGGAGTTCGAGCTCCTGACGGCGATGATCTTCCGCTGGTTCGCGGAGCGGCGCGTGGAGGTGGCCCTCGTCGAGGTCGGGCTCGGCGGACGGCTCGACGCGACCCATGCCTGGGACGGCGGCGTGGCGGTGGTCACGAACGTGGCCCTCGACCACGTCGACCGGCTCGGCTCGACGGTGACCGCGATCGCCCGGGAGAAGGCCGCGATCATCGAGCGCGGCGACCTGGCCGTGACCGGCGCCGACGGTGACGCGCTGGGGGTCGTCCGCCGGCGGGCCCGCCGCCTCGGCGTGCCGCTCCGTGAGGTCGCCCCTGCCCCGATCCTCGGCTGGGATCGCGACGGGATCGAGGTCGAGCTGCCACGCCTCGGCCGAACGAAGGTCGGGCTCCGGGGCCGTCACCAGGCGGCGAACGTCGCGGTCGCCGATGCGCTCCTCGACGCCCTGGAGGAGACCGGGATCGCAGCCGCCGACGAGGCCGCCCGGCGCCGCGGCTACGCGACCGCCACGTGGCCGGGCCGGCTGGAGCTGGTTCGCGCCGGCGGCCGGGACGTGCTCCTCGACGGCGCCCACAACCCGGCCGGCGGAGCCGCCCTGGCCACGGCCCTTGACGACCTCCGACCCTGGCTCGAGGGCGGCGACGAGGCCGAGCCGCCGCCGCTCACGCTCCTCGTCGCGTCGATGGCCGACAAGGACGTCGACGGGGTGATCCGGGCACTCGCCGCCTCGGCCGCCCTTCGCGGCGCGGGTGTCATCGCAACGTCGATCGGCCTGCCCCGGGCGCTTCCCGCCGACGCGCTGGCCGCCCGCTGGCGGGCCCTGGGCCCGGCGGCCGCGATCTCGAGCGTGCGGGCGATCGCGGACCCGGCCGAGGCCGTCGACCGGGCCGTCGCGGAGGCGAGGGGGCCGGTCGTGGTGGCCGGCTCGCTGTACCTTGTCGGTATTGCACGCCGCCGGCTCGTCGACGATCCGCGGCTGCGCGACCCGGAGGACTCGGTCACGTGATCGACGGCTCGACGGTCGGTCGATGAGCGACCGGTCGGCGGAGGGCAGGAGCGTCTCGGCCGACGGAGGCGTCCTCGAGGCGCGTCCGGAGCTCGGTGGCGGCCGGAGCACGCCCGCGTATGGCCTCCCCGACGGCGCCCCGAGCGGGCTGCCAGCCGCGCTCGGCACGACGCGGGTCGGGCCGCGGACGTTCACCTGGGGCACGCGGACGTTCGTGATGGGCATCATCAACGTGACCCCCGACTCGTTCTCCGGGGACGGCCTCCTGACCCGGACGACCGGCCCCGACGGCGGCCGCCGGGCCGGCCCCATCGCGGGCGCGGTGGACCTGGCGACGGCGATGGCCGGGGCGGGCGCCGACATCCTCGACGTCGGCGGCGAATCGACGCGCCCGGGCCACGAGACGGTGGACGCGAGCGACGAGATCACCCGCGTCGTGCCGGTCATCGACGCGGTTCGTGCCGCCCTGCCGGCCATGCCCATCTCCATCGACTCGACGAAGCCCGCGGTCGTCGCGGCCGCCATCGACGCCGGTGCGGATCTCGTGAACGACGTCTGGGGCGTGGCCGAGGACGCCGCTCTCGCCCGGATCGCCGCCGAGCGCGGAGTGCCCATCGTCCTCATGCACAATCGCAGCGAGGCCCGCTACACGACGCTCCTGCCCGAGGTCATCGGCGACCTCCAGCGGGCGATCGAGCGGGCGCTCCGGGCTGGCGTCGCCTGGGAGCGCATCCTCGTCGATCCGGGCTTCGGCTTCGGCAAGACCGCCGAGCAGAACGTCGCCCTGCTGCGCGATCTCGCAAGCCTGGCGATCCTCGGCCGGCCGATCCTGCTCGGCACGTCGCGGAAGTCGACCCTCGGCCGCGTCGTGGACCTGCCCGCCGACCAGCGCCTCGAGGCGACGCTCGCGACGACGGTTCTCGCGATCGCCTCCGGGGTCGACATCGTCCGCGTCCACGACGTGGGCGAGAACGTCCGGGCGGCGCGCATGGCCGATGCCGTCGTCCGCGGCGCCTGGCCGGACGAGGCCGGCTGATGGCCGATCGGGTCCTGCTCGACGGGATGGTCTTCCAGGCGCGCCATGGCGTCCACGAGCGCGAGAAGGTCACGGCCCAGCGCTTCGAGGTCGACGTCGAGCTGCATCTCGACCTTCAGCCCGCCGGGCTCGAGGACGACCTCGAGCGGACGGTCGACTACGACCGCGTCTACGAGACCGTCAGGACGATCGTCGAGTCGACGACGTTCAACCTCATCGAGGCGCTCGCGGAGGCCATCGCCCACGAGCTCCTCGTGGACTTCCCGGCGCTCGACGAGGTGGTCGTGCGGGTCCGCAAACCCGAGGTGCAGGTCGGCGGCCCCCTCGGCTACGCCGGCGTGCAGGTCCACCGCCGCCGCGGGGGGTAGCCGGTCGTCCGATCTGCCGACGACGGCCGGCCTCGAGTTCAGATGTCGGTCGGGCGCGTTCCCAGTGTCACCGCGAGCGTCATCGTCTGGCTGCCCCGGAGGATCTCGAGGTTCACGGTCTGGCCCGGCGCGAAGCCGGACAGGACGAGATCGAGCGGATGCTCCGAGTCGATCGCCTGGTCCTCGATCTTGGTGATGATGTCGCCCTCCTTGATGCCGGCCTTCTCGGCGGGCCCGCCGGGGATGACGGCCTCGAGCGTCTGGCCGGTTGCGCTCTGCGACTTGCTGATGAGCGCGCCGTGATCGATGGGCAGGTTCTTGTCATCCTGGACCTGGCGGTCGATCGCGACGTAGCGCACGCCGATGTAGGGCCGCGACAGCTGCTGACCGGCGAGCGCCTGCTGCATGATCGGGCGGGCGATGTCGATCGGGATCGCGAAGCCGATCCCGTTCGAGTCGCTGGCCACGGCGGTGTTGATGCCGATCACGTCCCCGACGGCGTCGAGGAGCGGGCCGCCGCTGTTGCCGGGGTTGATCGCGGCGTCCGTCTGGATGAGGTTGCTGAGGTGCTCGCCACTCTGGACGGTGACGGCTCGGCCGGTGGCCGAGATGATCCCGCTCGTGACGGTGTTCGAGTAGGTTCCGAGCGGGCTGCCGATCGCGATCGCGAGCTGCCCGACCTCGAGGTCGGCCGACGAGCCGATCGTCGCCGCGGTCAGGTCGCTGGCCTCGATCTGGACGATGGCGAGGTCGGTCAACGTGTCGATGCCGTAGACCTTGCCGTCGAACTGGCGGCCGTCCTTGAGCTCGACGGTCAGCGAATCGGCGATCTGGTTGGTGCCTGTCGTCACGACGTGGCGGTTGGTCAGGATCCAGCCGCCGGTGTCGAAGATGATGCCCGACCCGACACCCGACTCGGGGATCGACCCGCCGAACGGGCTCGTCGCGCTGCCCTCGACGAAGATCCGGACGACCGCCGGACCCGCCTTGGCCGCCGCGTCGATGACCGCGGATGACTCATCGATCGCGACCGGCTGGCGCGAACCGGCGGTGACCGCCGGCGTGTCGTTCCGGGTGCTAGCCACCGGATCGAGGGCACCGCTGCCCTTCAGGGCCAGGACGGTCCCGCCCGAGGCGAGCACGGCCGACAGGACCGACGCGACGACGATGCTGCCCGGTCCTGCCCGTCGCGAGCCCGAACCGTTCGCCGCCCTGGGTTCAGCGGCCGGACGGGGCTCCGTCCAGGCGGGCGCCGCCCACCCGGGACTGGGCTCAGGCGGCGTCATCGGGGCGTCAGGGGCGGTCTGCCGGGAAAGGTCGTCGGTCGGCGGCGGTGTGGTCGGCGGCGGTGTGGTCGGCGGCGGCTCGTTCGTGTTGTCGTACTGGTTCGTCATTCGAGTGGGTGTTCCCATGTGCAGCGGCTGAGGCGGCCCGGACGCCCCGGGGGCATCCAGCGCGCGAGGATGGTCTTCATCGTGGCTCACCCGCATTCAGCCACGGGTCCCCGGGCGATGAAGAATCCGCCACGAACGAGACGCTGGCCCCGGTCGGCTCTGAGGACTGATCGAAGACATCGTGGGCGGTACGAGCCGGCTCACCGGCCGCCGCCGCCCCAGCGGCCCCGGTCGCCGTCCCGGGCTGCGCACCGTCCGACGGCCGCGGGCTGCGCGGCAGCTTGACGGTGAATCGCGACCCGCTGCCGAGGTGGCTCTCGACGTCGACACTGCCCCCGTGCATCTCGACGATGCTCCGGACGATCGCCAGCCCGAGGCCGCTGCCGCTGCCGCGGGCCTCGCTCGCCCGGGTCCCGCGGTAGAAGCGCTCGAAGATTCGGGGCAGCTCGTCCGGGGCGATGCCGACACCCGTGTCCGAGACCTCGATGCGGGCGCCGCCCGGCGTGCCGGCCACCTCCACCCGGACGCGACCGCCCCGTGGCGTGAACTTGATGGCGTTGCCGACGAGGTTGGCGACGACCTGGCCGATCCGGACGGGATCGTGGCGGATGCGGATCGGATGGTCCGGCAGCTGGATGTCGACGTCGACGCCCCGGCGGTGGGCCGCCGTGTCCGCCTGCTCGACGGCCTGCTCGACGGCGGCCCGCAGGTCATCCGGTCGGAGGTCGAGCAGGACGAGGCCGGAATCGAGCTTCGAAAGCTCGAGCAGGTTCTGGGCCAGCCAATCGAGGCGCTCCAGCTGGACGCCGCTCGCCTCGAGGAACTCTGCTCGCGCGTCGGGATCCTCGCCGGCGTGCTCCTGGAGGAGCTCGTTGAAGGTCCGGAGGGCGGCGATCGGCGTCCGCAGCTCGTGCGAGACGTCGGCCAGGAAGTCGCGGCTGCGGTCGCGGTCACGGCGGATGATGTCGACGCTCTCCTGGACGCGGTCGGCCATGGCGTTGAACTGGAGGGCGAGCTCACGGAGCTCGAGTGCGCCGGCCGTCGCCGCGTCCGTCGGGACCCGCTGGGCGAGGTCGCCCTCGGCCAGGCCGCGGCTGGCCTCGGCGAGGCGGCGCAGCGGCGTCGTGAACCGCCGCGCCAGCGCGGCCGCGGCCACGACCGATACGCCCAGGGCGACGATCGCGATGATCGCCAGCAGGCCGGTCGTCGTCGCGATCGCCGTCGCCCGGTAGGTATACGGGTTCGACAGCGTGACCTCGATCTTGTACGGGATGAGCGATCCTGTCACGTCGTAGATGACCGGAGCGCTGGTGATGAACTCGCGGGTCTGGCCGATCGGGGCCGCCGCCTCGAGCGGCGCCTTGAAGTCGCCGCCCGAGGCCAGCACGAATGTCTCGTCTGCGATCGTCCCGAGCCGGACCTCGACGTCGGCCTTGCCGAGCCGGTCCGCCACGAAGCGCTGCAGGCTCGCCTGGTTGAGCTCCACGACGACCGCGGGATCCACGACGGCGGCCGGCCCGACGACGGGTCGGATGCCGCCGGTTGACCGTTCCGCCACGAACGCCACGTACTGGGCCACGCCGATCGACCGGGCGGTGAGGTCCTGGAGCTGCTGCTGGTAGAAGTAGTCGCCGAGGCGGTTGAGGACGAGCGTCGTGACGAGGGTGAGGGTCAGGGCGAGGATCGCGACGAAGGCGAGGGTCAGGCGGCCCTGGAAGGTGTGGGGCATGACCCGGTGGGCGAGCTGCGCGCGGCGCGAGGCGCTCTCGGGGGCCGGGGCCACCGCGAGCGCACCGTCCGGGTCGAGGCTCGGCACCGATGCCGGCACGGCCCCCGTCGGAAGCCTCAGGTCGCCGTCCGCCATGGGCCGGCCCCGCTACCGCTCGGCGAACGCGTAGCCGACGCCGCGGATCGTCTGGACGAACACCGGCCGGGAGGGGTCGTCCTCGATCTTGTCGCGCAGGTGGCTGACGTGGACGTTGATCGTCTTCTCGTCCTGGTCCAGGGCCTCGTAGTCCCGCAGCAGCTCCAGGAGCTCCGAGCGCGTGTACACCCGGCCCGGGCGGCTGGCGAGGTGGCGGAGGATCTCGAACTCGGTGGGGGTCAGGCTGATCCGGCGCTGGCCGCGCTGGACACGGCGCCGTTCGAGGTCGATGACCAGGTCGTCGTGGCGGATCACCCGACCACCCTGGGCATCGGCCAGGTCGCCGTAGGCGCGCCGGAGGAGCGCCTTCACCCGGCTCAGCAGCTCCCGCAGGCCGAACGGCTTCGTGACGTAGTCATCCGCTCCGAGCTCGAGCCCGATGACCTTGTCGACCTCGTCGTCGCGGGCGGTCAGCATGAGGACGGGGGCCTTTGAGCCAGCCGCCCGCAGTCGGCGGAGGACCTCGAAGCCGTCGATGCCCGGCAGCCGGACGTCGAGGATCACGAGATCGGGTGCCTGGCTGACCGCGATGTCCAGGCCCTCCTCGCCCGAGCGCGCAAGGGCGACGGTGTAACCCTCCTGCTGAAGGGCGTACTGGATACCCCGCGCGACGGCGTGCTCGTCCTCGACGATCAGGATGGTTGAAGACATCGGGCCGATCGTACACCGGGCTCCGATCGGGCCCTGAGCGTCGACCCGTGGTACCGTGTCGCGGCACATTTCTCGGAGGCCCCAACTTCTTCATGTCCAGCTCCCGTCCATCGCTCGCCGCAGCGCCGCGCGAGGTGACCGGCAAGGCCGTCACCCAGCTGCGCAAGGCCGGCAAGCTGCCCGCCGTGCTGTTCGGTCGCGGTCTCGAATCGGAGAACGTGACCGTCGATGCCCACGAATTCGACCAGCTCCGCCGGCGAGCCGGTGCGAACTCGCTCGTCGACCTCTCGGTCGACGGCAAGAAGGCCCAGCCGGTCCTCATCCACGGCGTCCAGCTCCATCGGGTCACCCAGCGGCCACTCCATGTCGACCTCTTCGTCGTCCGGATGACCGAAGAGCTGACGGTCGACGTCGCCCTGGTGGCGACGGGCGAATCCGAGGCGGTGACGGTCCACGGCGGCACGCTGCTCCATCCGATCGAGCACATCCGGGTGCGGGCGCTGCCGGATCGCCTGCCGCAATCGATCACGTTCGACATCTCGCCTCTCGCGACGTTCGATGACGCGATCCGCCTGCGCGAGGTGGAGATGCCGGCCGACGTGACCGTCCTGACCGACCTCGACGAGGTCGTGGCCAAGGTCCTCCCGCCGCGAGTCGAGGAGGTCGAGGCACCGCCGGTGGCCGAGGGCGAGCTCGCGGAGGGCGAAGCCGCCGAGGGCGAAGCCGCCGAGGGCGAGGCACCTGCCGCCGGCGAATCCGCGGAGGGCGGTTCGACCGAGGGCTGATGAGCCCGAGGCCGCGCGCCTCGTCCGCGGCTGGCATGCGTCGTCCGAGGCTGGACGCGACCTCCGACGCCTCGCCCACGCGGGTCGGCGCGGTCGCCTAGCCGGGCACGCGGCCGACCACGTAGACGACCGGCATCCGCAGGCGGAGATCCGCTGGGCTCAGCTCGGCGAGACGCCGGAGCAGCCGGCGCCTGAGGTCCCCTCGCTCGCGCTCGACCAGTTCGGCGAAGAGCGATTCCTCGGCGAAGCCCTCGAGGAAGTCGACGTATGTTCGCGGCGTCCAGCGGTGCTCGAGGACGTCCTCGGCTCCGCGGACGGCGCGGAAGCCTGCCCGTCGCATGCCGCCCACGGCTGCCTCGACGCTCGCCGGGTCGCCGGTCCGACCATCCGGTTCCGGCGGATCGAAGCCGAGCTCGTCCAGGACCTCGTCGAAGACGCGGTCGGGCGGATCGACGGCGCCGTTGCCCCGCAGCCAGGTCACGTAGCCCAACGGCGCGCCGGGCCGCAGGACGCGGCGCGCCTCCCGGAGCGCCGCTGCCCGACTCGGGACGAGCTGCAGGACAAACGACGACATTCCGACGTCGAACGTCCGATCCGGGAAGGGCAGCCGATCCGCGAAGGCCACCTCAGTCGTGAGCCGATGCCGCCACGACCGGGCGAGGCGCCGGTCGGCCTCCGCTCCCGCGAATCGAGCCATCTCCGACGACGCGTCGATCGCGGTCACTCGGGCCGTCGGCCAGCGCTCGAGGACGGCCAGCGCGAGCGTGCCCGTGCCCGTGCCGATGTCCAGCACGTGCGGCGCGCGGTCGGGGACGGCGCCTGACATGCGATCGAGGAGGGCGATGGCGGCCGGTCTGATGACCGGTGCCCAGTAGCGGGCGTAGCTTTCGGCGATCCGGTCGTAGCGGGCGCCCTGCTCGTCGGTCTCGTCGGTCATGAACGGTCATGGTAGCCGCGCGGTCGGGCGGTTCGGCCCGCCCGGACCTGACCTCGGACCGATGACGGCGAGGGCGTCGGTCTCGAAAGTGGAGGAGCACGAGCCGGACGCTGGCATTGGCCCGGCCCGTCCTCGAAAGGAGCATCCAGCCATGCAGAAGATTCTCGTGGCCTACGACGGCGGTGAGCCGGCCCGCCGCGCCCTCGGCACGGCTGGGGAATTGGCCCGTCTCACGGGTGCCACCGTCGCCGTGGTGAGCGTCGTCCCGACCCATCCGGGCCGCTACCCGGTCGATCCGTGGGATGACACGAGCGTTCACGCCCAGGAGCTGCTCGAGGCGCGCCGCGTGCTTCGCGAGCAGGGGATCGAGGCCGAGCTGATCGAGCCGACCGGCGACCCGGCGCCGACGATCGAGCGGATCGCCGACGAGGGCTCGTATGACACCGTGGTCGTCGGGTCCCGCGGGCTCAACGCCATGGGCCGCATTCTCCAGGGCAGCGTCTCCGAGCACGTCGCGACCCACAGCAAGGCGACGGTCGTCATCGCCCGCTGACCTGCCTCTCCGAGCGGCCGGGTCGCGCCGTCGCGACCCGGCCGCGGGGGGTCCCGGAGCGGCGGACGAACGGGGCGCCCCGCCATTCGGGTCGGCCGTCCCGCCAGGGCTACACTCCGACCATGCCCCTCGACCGCCTGCCGTTTGCGCCACCCCTGGAGCCGATGCTCGCGAAGGCCTCGGCCGGGCTGCCGGAGGGCGATGGCTGGCTCTATGAGCCGAAGTGGGACGGCTTCCGGGCGATCGTCTTCCGGGACGGCGACGAGATCCTGACCCAGTCCCGCGACCTGAAGCCCCTGGATCGCTACTTTCCGGAGCTCGGGGCGCCGCTGCGGGCCTCCCTGCCCGACCGCTCCGTCGTCGACGGCGAGGTCGTCATCGCCCGGGACGGCAGCCTCGACTTCGAGGCGCTTCTCCTGCGAATCCACCCCGCCGCGTCCCGGGTCAACATGCTCGCCGCCGAGTCGCCGGCCTCGTTCGTCGGCTGGGACCTCCTCGCCCTCGGCGACGAGGATCTCCGGGCCTTACCGCAGGCAGTGCGTCGGGAGCGGCTGGAGGCCGCCCTGGGCGGCGCCGAGCCGCCGGTCCACCTCACCCCCGCCACCCGGGATCGAGCGCTCGCGGCGGACTGGTTCGACCGCTTCGAGGGAGCCGGCCTGGACGGCGTCGTCGCGAAGCGCCTCGACGCGGCCTATCAACCCGGCAAGCGGGCGATGCTGAAGATCAAGCACCAGCGCACCGCCGACTGTGTGGTCGCCGGGTTCCGCTGGCACAAGAACGGACCGGGCACGCACGTCGGTTCGCTCCTCCTCGGGCTCTTCGGGGACGATGGCAGGCTGAACCACGTCGGGATCACCTCGTCGTTCACGTGGGAGCGCCGGGCATCGATCCTCGAGGAGCTGACGCCGCTCCGGGAGGGGGCCGTCGAGGACCACCCCTGGCGCGAGTGGGCTGAATGGGCGAGCTGGGGCGACTCCGGGGCCTCCGGCCAGCGGCTGCCCGGGGCGACCTCGCGCTGGAACCGCGGCAAGGACCTGTCCTGGGAGCCTCTTCGCGCGGAGCGGGTCGTGGAGGTCGCCTACGATCACCTCCAGGGCAGCCGATTCAGGCACGCGACGACGTTCGTCCGGTGGCGCCCCGACAAGCGACCGGCCGACTGTCGCTACGATCAGCTCGAAGAGACCGCGGCCTTCGAGATCGCCCGGATCTTTGGCGGTGCCGAGGGACACTGACTGAAACGCGGTGCCGCCGTCCGCGTCAGGCACAAGCAGCATGGACGATCGCCCCGACCGAATCGACTACCGCCGGCTCGCGATCCCAGCCTTCTTCATGGTGCTCGCCGTCTTCGCCGCGTTCAGGCTCTTCGCCATCGGCCCCTGGACGATCCCCGGCTTCGACCTGTATGCGTACTGGTCCACGCGCTCCGGTATCGAGTACGCGACTGCCCACCAGGGTGCCACCGGCGCCTACCTCTACGCGCCGGTCTTCGCCCAGGTCATCGCCCCGCTGACCGCCCTCCCGTGGCCGGTCTTCGCCGGCCTCTGGACCGCGTTGATGGCCGTGCCGCTCGTCTGGCTTGCCGGTCGATACGCGCTTCCGGTCGTCCTGCTGCCACCGATCCTGATGAGCGTCGTGTCCGGGCAGGTCGACCTGGCGTTCGCGGCGATCGTCCTCCTCGGCCTGCGCTGGCCGGCGGTCTGGGTCCTGCCGATCCTGACGAAGGTCACTCCCGGCGTCGGCCTCGTCTGGTTCGTCGTCCGTGGCGAGTGGCGCTCGCTCGCGATCGCCGGCGTCGTCACGGCCGCGACGGTGGTCGTCTCGGCGGTGCTGGATCCGGCGGCGTGGGCCGGCTGGCTGGCGATGCTCGCCCGGCTCGACTTCCCCGCGTTCGGCAACGGCTTGTGGTTCCTGCCGCTGCCGCTGCCGTTCCGGCTGTTCGTCGCTGCCGCGCTGATCGCCTGGGGAGCGGCGACGGATCGGCGCTGGGTTCTCCCGGTCGGGGTCTGCCTCGCGCTGCCGACCGTCTGGCTCAACTCGCCCACGATCCTGGTCGCGATCCTGCCGATGGTCGCCGCCGGTGCACGGACGCCGGCCGGTGCCTGGCTCCGGCGGTCCGTGCCGCGGCGGCCGCTGCGGGCCCTCGATCTCGTCGGGCAGCGGCGACGCCTCGAAGCCTGGTTCCGCCGGACGACGACGACGTGAGTGCCGGCTGAAGAATCGCCCGATCCTGCGAGGACTCGTCAGCCCGGCGACGATCGCCTTCGCGGTGCTCGCTCGAGCTGCCCGCCCCGGTCCGGCCACTCGTAACCGGCCCAGGGGTCGTAGTCGGGGTCGAGGGGCTCCTGAGGCGGTCGATCGGCCGCGGGGACGTGGACGAGGTTCACCCGAACGCGGTACCAGAGCGAGGATCGGCCGCGCATGCTGTCGACGAGAACGTCCGCCGGCTCCAGCGCGGCCGCCGCCTTCGAATGGCGTTTCTTCCAGCGCTCGAGCCCGGCGAGGGCCTCGGCCTTCTTCGCGGCCCGGGAGATCTCGATGACCGGGATCGATGTTCGCCGGCGACCGGTCGGCGTCGGACGGGTGCCGGTGCCGCTGGCCCGCGCCGCTTCGGCGGCCGCGAACCGGCGCTCCATCGCCGCCCGCTGCTTCTCGCGCTGGGCCTCGGCCTCCGGCGTGTCGTATTCGGCGCTCGCCCGCCGCTGCCGGGACGGCTGGACTCGCGGCGGCTCGCCGGCCTGCTTCCGGTAGTTCGGTGGCCATGGCGCGTCGCCCAGGCCCCCGGCCTCGTCGCGGGCCGACAGCTCGAGGAGGGCCTCGAGCGAGCCGACGGCCTCGTCGATGCCGGCGCCGGGGTCGCCGATGTCGGCGAACCGCCGCGGCACGGTGAACACGGTGAAGGCTTCAGCCTCGCACGCAGGGACCTCGTCCCAGGTGAGCGGCGTCGAGACTCTGGCATCGGGCACCGGCCGGACGGAGTACGCGGAGGCGACCGTCCGGTCCTTGGCGTTCTGGTTGTAGTCGAGGAAGACGCCGTGGCGCTCCTCCTTCCACCACTTCGAGGTGGCGATCGCCGGCGCCCGGCGTTCGACGTCGCGGGCCAGGGCCAACGCCGCCCGGCGGACCTCCGGATAGCCCCAGCGGCGCTCGATCCGGACGTTGATGTGGATCCCTCGCGACCCCGACGTCTTCGGCCAGCCGACGAGACCCACAGCCTCGAGGGCCTCCCTGGTGACCATTGCCACGTCCCGGATCTGCGACCACTCGACCCCGGGCACGGGGTCCAGGTCGACCCGCAGCTCGTCGGGATGATCGAGGTCGTCGGCCCGGACCGGGTGCGGGTTCAGGTCGATGCAGCCGAGATTCACGATCCAGGCCAACCCGGCCGCGTCGTCCACGACGATCTCGTCGGCCGTCCGGCCCGAGGGAAACGAGAGGGTCGCGACGCGGAGCCACTCGGGTCGGTTGTCCGGCGCCCGCTTCTGGAAGAAGGCCTCGCCAGCGGCGCCGTTCACGAACCGCTTCAGGGCCATCGGCCGGCCGCGGACACCCTGCAGGGCGCCGTCGGCGACGGACAGGTAGTAGCGGACGAGATCGAGCTTCGTGACCGCTGCGGCCTCGAAGAAGAGCTTTCCAGGGTTCGTGATCGTGACCTCGCGGTCACCGATCCGAAGCACCTCGGGTTGCGCCGGCATGACGAGACGATACCCTCTGCGAGACGGAGACCCAACCGCTTCGACGAGCCCAAGCCCGCCGCGGTAGACCCATGAACCAGCTCGAGCCGACCTGCCTCGTCATCGCCGACATCGCCGGCTACACCGGCTACCTGGCCGGCGTCGAGCTCGACCACGCCCAGGACATCCTGGCCGACCTCATGAGCACGGTCGTGTCCGGTCTCCGGCCGGCACTCCGGCTGGCCAAGCTCGAGGGCGACGCGGCGTTCGCCTACGCGCCGGCCGCGAAGATCGACGGCTCGAGCCTCCAGGATACGGTCGAGGCCACGTACTTCCGCTTCCGCCGGCGGCTTCGCGACATCAAGCAGGCGTCGCGCTGCGAGTGCAACGCCTGCATCCTCATGCCGAGCCTGGACCTCAAGTTCGTGGTCCACCACGGGGCGATCGCGAGGCATCGGATCGCCGGTTGGGAGGAGCTCGTCGGCGCGCCCGTGATCGTCGTCCATCGGCTGCTGAAGAACACCGTCGGCGAGGAGCTCGGCCTCAAGGCCTACGTCCTCTACACCCAGGCCTGCGCCGAGGCCGCCGGGATCGACCCGGAGGCGCAGGGCCTCGTTCGTCACGTCGAGACGACCGACATCGCCGGCGATGTCATCACCTGGGCGCGGGACCTCGAGGCCGCCTGGTCGGCCGACGAATCCGGCCGTCGCTTCCGGCTGACCGAGAAGACCGCCTTCCGGTCGTACGTCGCCGAGACTCCGGCATCGCCGATGCTCGCCTGGGAGGCCCTCACGTCTCCTGCCATGCGCCCGCGCTGGTCGCCCGGGATGACCGGGATCGTGGAGATCGTCAGCGACGGGCGACGCGGACCCGGGACCGTCAACCACTGCATGCACGGCGAGGCGGTTACGATCGAAGAGATTCTCGACTGGCAGCCCGGCGAGTCCTACACCAGCCGCTCGGTGCTGCCGATGCCGGGCGCGCCGCCCCTGATGGTGACGTTCGACCTGGAGCCGCTCGCTGACGGCGGCACCCGGATCGCCGCCCGGGTGGGCCGACCCAGCGCCAGGGATCGAGCCGCGTTCGACGCGGCCGTTCCGATGCTGGACGAGATGATGGAGGCGTCCAGGGCCGGCCTGACGGCCGTGCTGCAGGCGGAGGTCGAGGGTCGGGCAGCCGGGCCCGCCGAGCCCGGGGTGCCGGCTGGGAGCAACCGGTACGCGACCGAACCGGTCGATTCCGGCGGCGCCCGAGCGTCGTCCTCGTAGCGACAGCCGTCGCCAGCACGGGAGATCGCCGATGCAATACCTGCTCCTCATCTACCAGGCCGAGCTGCCGGCGGGGGTCCTGCCGGATCCCGCCGAGATGGCCGCCGAATGGCAGGCCTACGACGTCTATACGAAGGAGACGCGGGAGCGCGGCCAATTCGTGGCCGGGGAGGCCCTCGAGCCGACCTCGACGGCCACGTCCGTCCGGGTCCGGGACGGGCGGACGGTCGTCACGGATGGGCCCTTCGCCGAGACGAAGGAAGCCCTCGGCGGCTTCTATCTGCTCGAGTGCAAGGATCTCGACGAGGCGATCGAGATGGCCGCCAAGATCCCCGCGGCGGCGCGGGGCACGATCGAGGTCCGGCCGATCTGGGAGTACCAGGCGGACGCGCCGGCGGAGGGCTGATCCAGCTGACCGACGACGTCGCTCCGTCCGCTGGCGCCGCCGCCGGCGCCGCCGATGCGGCCGGCAGCTCGGCCGTCGAGCGCCTGTTCCGCGAGGAATCGGGCCGCGTCCTCGCGGCGCTCATCCGGACGACCGGGGACTTCGACCTGGCCGAGGAGTCGGTCCAGGACGCCTTCGTCACGGCGCTCGAGCGCTGGCCGCGCGACGGCGTGCCGCCGAACCCGGGAGCCTGGATCACGACGACCGCCCGGAACCGGGCCATCGACCGGCTGCGGCGGGCGCGCCGCCTCGTCGAGAAGACCGAGCAGCTCGGCCGCGAGCAGCTCGTCGAGGAGGAGCTCGCGGCCGCGGGACCGGTGAACGGAGAGGAAGGTGGAGCGATGCCGATCGAGGACGATCGACTCCGGCTGATCTTCACCTGCTGCCACCCGGCCCTGCCCATGGACGCCCGGGTCGCCCTCACCCTCCGGACCCTTGGTGGCCTCCAGACGCCGGAGATCGCCCGAGCCTTCCTCGTCGCCGAGCCGACGCTCGCCCAGCGGCTGGTCCGCGCCAAGCGCAAGATCCGTGACGCCGGGATTCCCTACCGCGTCCCGCCCGATCATCTCCTGCCGGAGCGCCTCGAGGGCGTCGTCCAGGTCCTCTACCTGATCTTCAACGAGGGCTACGGGGCGTCCTCGGGCGAGGCCCTCGTTCGCCGCGAGCTGTGCGCCGAGGCCATCCGCCTCGGCCGAGTCCTCGTGACCCTGATGCCCGATGAGCCCGAGGCGCTCGGGCTGCTCGGCCTGATGCTCCTCCACGATGCCCGGCGCGAGGCGAGGGTCGGGGATGACGGGGAGCTGGTGCTGCTCGACGACCAGGACCGCTCGCGCTGGGACCGAGGGCGGATCCGCGAGGGCGCCGCGCTCGTCGAGCGGGCCCTGCGGATGCGGTCACCGGGCCCGTACCAGCTCCAGGCGGCGATCGCCGCCCTCCACGATGAGGCGACGACGCCCGATGCGACCGACTGGCCCCAGATCGTGGCCCTCTACGGCGAGCTGGAGCGCCGCTCGCCCTCGCCGGTCGTGGCCCTCAACCACGCCGTCGCGGTGGCGATGGCCGGGCGCATCGATGACGGCCTCGCCCGGATCGAGGCCATTGCCGCGAGCGGGGTCCTCGAGGACTATCCGTACCTCCACTCGGCGCGCGCGGACCTGCTCCGGCGGCTCGGACGCTTCGACGCGGCGCGCGCGCATTACGAGCGGGCCCTCGGCCTGACGGCCAACGCCGCCGAGCGGCGCTTCCTGCGCCGCCGCCTCGCCGAGGTCGGCGCCACGCCGGGGGCCGTCGGCGAACCCGATACCGGGGTGTAGGCAGCCCCCACCGAACGACAGCGCGAGCGACGGCCTGTTCGGCGACTGCGTCGACGTCGCCCCACGGCTCGACTCTCGATTACCTTCGAGACACGCTGAGACGACGGCCTAAACTCGCGACCATGAACGTCGTTGCATCGGGCAGCTTCCGAAACCGAAGATGAGCGACGGGGGCGACGATCACCTCCCAGTCGAGACTGGGGCCGTCCGGACCCAGTCTCGGTCTCGGCTCATCGCCGTCGGTGCCGTCCCGATCTTGTTGCTCACCGCCGTTGCGCTGGCTGGGCTGCTCAACCGCGGCGGCAGCCCTGGAGGAAGCCTTGAGCCGTCGGCAAGCCTTGAGCCATCGGCAAGCCTTGAGCCGTCGGGCGCCGCCCTTGGACCTACGCCAGCCGGCTCACCGCAAGTTGCCGGCACGCTGCAGCCGAGCCTCGATACCCTGCCCGACCTCGCGGATGTCGCGCTCTCAGGGTCGCCCGAGATCGTCCTGTTCCGGCGCCAAGGCGACGACCTCATGGTGCTCGGATGGCGCCCCGGCGACGCCGGTCTCGGGACCAGGCAGACGCTTGCGGGCGCTGCGCGCGGTATCGGTGACGACCAGCCGCTGGAGGCATCGATTTCACCGGACGGATCCCTCGTGCTGGTTCACGCTCTGCCCGCGACGTTCGAGGGCCCGGACACCTTCCGCGTGTACGGGCTCCAAGGGGCCGCCGGTCGGGAGATCTGGCAGTCGACGTCGCTCGGGTCCAGCCTTGCGGCCAGCTTCGTCCCGACCGGCCAGGTTGTCGTGTCCGCACCTGGCTTGCTGCGGCGTGATCGAGGCTGGACGATCGTGGACGTGACCTCGGACCAGCCGGTCGTTCGCGACATCGAGCTGCCCCCGTTCCCCGCCCCGGCCCCGTCGGCGTCGCCCGACCTGCGCACGCTGATCCTCAACTACGCTCCGTTGGCGCTGTCCGCCGACGCCCGCTGGCTGTATGTGATGTCCGTTCAGGCCACGGAACCGTACTATCGTCCGGCCTATCGGATCGCGATCGAGACCGGCGACGCGGAGCGGATCGACACGTTCCCGATCACCGGTCCTTCGCGGGTCGTCTCGACCGCGGTCGATCGTCTGTCGGGTCGCTTCTTGCTGGCCGGTCCCTACACCACGTCGGGTCAGGGTTTCGTCCAAGCCTGGTCGCCCGGCTCGACGACCCCGGACTTCCAGGCGGAGTTCGGGGTCGTCTTCTTCGCCGCCTGGATGGACGATGGCGGCGTGATCACGGCCGACTATGACCGCCTGC
This sequence comes from uncultured Chloroflexia bacterium, assembly GCA_963719145.1. Classification (GTDB taxonomy): domain Bacteria; phylum Chloroflexota; class Limnocylindria; order Limnocylindrales; family CSP1-4; genus UBA5189. The sequence continues at coordinate 12,696 of CAVRAX010000001.1, read as the reverse complement.
CCGGTCCGTTTCGGTTCCGCGTCCTGGCACTCACCGCGACCGGAGAGATAGCAGCGACGTTGTTCACGGCGCACGGCACCGACGCCCAGCTCGTGGGCGTTCACCACGGTTTTGCCGCCGCGTACGCTGCCGCGGCCGGCTCGGGGACGCGGACCCTTGCCGTGATCCGCCTGTCCGACGGTGCTACGTCGGGTGTCGAAGTCTCCGACCCTGACGGTCTGATCTTGACCCCTGGGCTCCGACCATAGCCGCTGCCGCGCAGATACGCGACAGCCGGGCGGAAGCCAGCCCGGCTGTCGGTGGGAGCGTTCGGCGGGTGGAGGAATCCGCCGTCGCGATGGATCGGGCGGCGGCCGGCGGCCGCCGCCCGGAATGTGGTCGTCGGCTCAGCCGGCGCTGGTGCTCGCGTCCGGGGCCGTCGTGGAGTCGGGCGTGGTGCCGTCGCCGTCCCAGTTGCCGGGGCCGTGGCCGTGGCGCCCGGGTCCCATGGCGCCGGGATCGCCGGCTCGAACTGCGGTCGCGGTCAACGATCCGTCGCTGTTCGTCGTGCCCTCGGCCACGAGGGCCATCCCGACCTTGATGTCGCTCAGCGCCGCCCCGGCGGTGCCCGAGACGCGATACGCCGTGTCGGCCGTCACCTTGATCGTGGCGGATGTCCCATCCGGCTGATCGACGGTGACCGTCGAACCGGAAACGGCGGTGACGGTGCCGCCCACGCGGGGCAGGATGACCGCGATGGCGTCGATCGAGTAGGTCCCATCGGTCTCGCGCGTCTGCTGGAAGCGGATCTGATCACCGACGGCCAGGTCGGACAGGGCGATCGTGGTGCCGCTCCGTGAGTAGGTGGTCCCGCTGTCGACGGTGATCGTGCGCGTCCAGCCGTCGGCCGTCTGGAGCGAGATGCTCGACCCGGAGATCGTGGTGATCGTGATTCCGCCTCCGCCGCGCATGTCGCCGAAGCCGGGGCCGCCGAAGCCGGGGCCGCGATTGTCGAAGACCTGCACGCTGCCGGCGGTCCCGCTGGTGTCGTTGGCGGCGGCAAGCGTGCCGGCCGGAGTTGCCGTGGCCCCGGCGGCGAGGATGCCGACGGCCACGAGGGCCGCCGCCGCCGCACCGACGAGGCCGATCCGCGCCAGGGGCGCGGGCCCGGTCCGCTCGACCGGGATCTTGTTGAGGTCGTGCATGGAGTCTCCGTTCGCTCAGGGGCCGCCGAGCGTCTGTCCGGCGGTCCGTTGGAGATGACCTTGAAGGCGGCTCATGACAGGATCCTGAGACGGAGTCGAGGACCGGATCAGCCGTGCTCCAGGCCCTTCGGCGCCTCCCGCATCAACCCGATGTGGTTGCCGTCGGGATCCGTGACGAACGCCATCCAGAGGTCATAGCTCTCGGCGCTGTAGGGCACGTGGGGTGGCTGGCGGCCGGTCGCGGTGCGCGACAGGAGCCGCTCGTAGGCAGCGGTCACGTCGTCGACCCAGAAGTAGATCGTCGCCCGGCCCTGGAAGTCTGCCTCCGGTACTCGCGCGAGGTAGAGGCGGATCCCGGCGGCGTCCATGAACGCGATCTCCGGGAAGCGCATCTGGACCGGCAGCCCGAGGACGCCCTCGTAGAAGGCCACGGCACGGTCCACGTCGGACACGGGGATCAGGATCTGCCCGATCGACTTGAGGTCGGTGACAGTGGCCATCAAGCGTCCTCCCGTGGTTGCTCCAGCCCTTCGAGGACCGCGAGGCCGCGTTCGAGGGCTGACAGGTCGTCGTCCGCCAGGTCTGCGAGCTCGCCGGCGAGGCGTTCGATTCGACGGGCCCGGCCCCGCTCCATGAGGGCTCGCCCGGCCGGCGTTGAGGCAAGGTCGCGACGCCGTCGATCGCCGGGCACGTCGAGCCGCTCCACGAGGCCCTCGCGGACGAGGGCATCGACGATCCGGACAGCCGTGGGCGCCGCGATCCGCTCGCGACGAGCCAATGACCCGGCCGACATCGGGCCGCCGTAGACGAGGACGGACAAGGCGGAGAGCCTGGCCCCGGTGACGCCATCGACGCCGTCGTCGCGCGAGATCCGTCGCAACAGGTGAATCGCGGCCGAGTTCAGGCGGTTCGCGACCTCGATGCGGCGCTCGGTGGGCAGGCCAGAGGGAAGCGGGCGTCGGGGCATCGATCTCCAGACTGGGTCGCTGATGCTAATAGATAGCATTGATAACTATCATCCCGGCGTGACCGGTACGTCAAGCCCCGGACCGGCCTGCCCGACCCAGGCCGCCGCCCGGCAGTCCCAGGAGGAGCGCCGGGGTCTCGCCGCGCCGCCGGGCCTCGATCGCTGAGGCGCCGGTCACTCGACCTCGCCTATGATCGAGCTCCGATGGCTGCCGACGACGATCGACGGACGCTCGAGGTCGCGCTCGAGGGGCACGGCGAGTACGAGCTCTTTGCCTGCGACCCGGCCCTGGCCGACACGGCCGCGTTCTGCGAGGCCTATGGGTTCTCGCCCGGAGACAGCGCCAACACGATCGTCGTCATCGGCAAGTCCAACCCGCCCGTCTTCGCGGCCTGCGTCGTCCTCGCCACGCATCGGCTCGACGTGAACCATGCCGTCCGCGACCGGCTCGGGACGCGCAAGGCGTCGTTCGCCTCGCCCGATGAGACCCGCCGGCTGACGGGCCATGAGATCGGCGGGGTCACCGTGTTCGGGCTGCCGGCCGACCTGCAGCTGCTGGTCGACGCGGCCGTCATGGAGCGCCAACGGATCATCCTCGGCGGCGGCAGCCGGAGCTGGAAGGTCATTGCGCCGTCGTCGATTCTCCTGACACTCCCGAACGCGGAGGTCGTCGAGGGCCTCGCGAACCTCGCCAATCAGCCGAGCGGCTAGCGAGAGCTCCTCTTTCATTTCCAACGGTCTCGCTACGACGGGCCCTCGTCGGCATCCCCGACTGGCGGAGTACGCGAGGACAACTGCTCCTCCCCGGCTAGCGGCATCCCTCGGAGCGCCTCCGGATCAGCCCTCAACGCGGAGAGTGCGCTCGACGCCGCCGTCGGAGAGGTCGACGAGGTAGCCGCGGAGGATGCCCATCGAAGCCTCCGAGCCGGCGTTGACGCAGACCGTCGAACCGATCCGGCGCTCGCCACCCGACTCGTGGATGTGGCCGTGGATGCCCAGGACCGGCTTGAACTTCTCGATGGCAGCGCGGACCCCGGTCGAGCCGACAGGGCCCCGGATCAGGTCGCCGGCGGTCGCGGTCGGGCGGAGGTCTGGCGACAAGAGCGGAGCGGTGTCGAGGCCGGAGTCGTAGGGCGGAACGTGGGTCATGATGATCGTCCGGCGAGGATCGCGGACGCCTCGGACCAGCCCTGACAGGCGGTCCAGGAACTCCTCCTCCGGCAGCTCGCGTGGGGTCGACCAGGGCGTTGGCGATGACCAGCCCATGCTCACGAGCTGGTGCCATGGTGTCAGCTCGACGACCTTCTCGTTGACGTTCTGGCAATACGTCGACTCGGCGAGGATCGGGTCGATCTCGAAGCTGTCGTCGTTGCCGGGCATGAGGTAGACCGGGACGCCGGAACCCTCGAGCCGCTCGGCGGCCAGCTCCATCCATTCCCGGACGCGATGGGTGATCAGCTTCCGGAAGTGCTGCTTGACGAGCTCGGGATCCGACTCCATCGCGGCGCGCTCGGCCTCGCTGACCCGGAGCGAGTAGTAGCCGAGGTCGGCGATCGAGCGCTCCAGCGCGAGGAGCTCCGCCTCGGTCCGGGCGACCCGACGTTGGCCGAGGATCGTGGCCGTCCAGACCTCGCCACCCTCGTCACCGCGGACGACGGCGATGAGCGCCTTGCCGGTGAGATCCCCGGCGATGACCGCGGCGTCGACTCGGTAAACGTTCGCCTTCATCGCGTTCAGGAACTTGCGCCAGCTCCGCTCCGACGCGTGGATATCGCTGCAGACGTAGAGACGGAATGGCTTGGCCACAGCCCTAGGCTCCTGAGGTCGCGGACGGAAGTGGTGGGCCGACCTCGTCGCGTGGCGACCCGATCGAAACCGGCGGCCACCGGTCGGCCCACGGTCGCGCCGCCTCGAGCTGCGCCGCCAAGCGGAAGAGCGTTGCCTCGTCGGCGAACCGCCCGAAGATGAGGCTGCCGATGGGCAGGCCGTCAGCGGTCCAGCTCAGCGGTAGCGAAACGGCCGGCTGGCCGGTCACGTTGGCGATCGGGTTCCAGGGGTTGAAGGCGCAGTCGAATCGCCAGTATTCCACCGCCCCGCCCTGCGACTGGTTGAGGATGCCCAGGGCGTCCGGGGGTCTCGCCAGCGTCGGCGTCACCCACGCATCGTAGCGCTCGAAGAACGGCGCGATCGCGCGGGCCGCGGCGGCAAGGTCGGCGAGGGCGTCGAGCAGGTCGACCGCGTCGAAGCGACGGCCGTACTCGATGAGCTCCCAGGTCGTGATCTCGAACTCCTCCGGGCGGACGGGCCGCCCGAGGATGCGCACGGCGCGGCGTTCGTCGTCCTGGTTGCAGATTGCCCAGATCCGCGCGAACGGCTCGATGAGCACCTCGCCGTCGAAGACCGGCGCCACCTCCTCAACCTCATGGCCGAGGTCGGCGAGGAGCTCGGCGGTCGAGCGCGCGGAGGCGGCGCAGGCCGGGTCGATCGGGACATCGATGGGCGGACGCGCCGTCCAGGCGATCCTAAGGCGCCCTGGGTCGGTGCCCACCTCGTCGAGGAACGGCCGGATCGGAGCCGGCGCCGTGTACGGATCGCCGGGCGCCGGGCCGGCGATGACATCGAGCAGCGCGGCGCTGTCGCGAACCGATCGAGTCAGGGCGTGGGCCACCGCCAACCCGGACATGGCCTCGCCCGCGGGGGCCCAGGTCGATCGCCCGCGGGTCGGCTTGAGCCCGACGAGGCCGGCGCAGGAGGCCGGGATCCGGATCGAGCCGGCCCCGTCGCTCGCATGGGCGGCCGGCACCATTCCCGAGCCGACGGCGGCGGCGGATCCGCCCGACGAGCCGCCGACCGTGCGATCGCGCGACCAGGGGTTGCGGGTCGGGCCGAAGAGGACGGGCTCGGTCGTCGAGTGGTTCGCGAATTCGGGGGTGCTCGCCTTGCCGACGATCACGAGGCCGGCCCGAAGGTAGCGCCGGACGAGCTCGGAGTCATCGGTGTCGACGTGGTCCCGGAGGGCGACCGATCCCTCCGTCTGGCGCGTCCCCGCGAGTGGTGCTCCGATGTCCTTGAGGAGGAACGGGACGCCGGCGAGGGAGGTGCCGGGGGCCACCCGCGGCCCGCTCGTTCGCCCACCTGCCTGTCCGGTCGCCTGCTCGCGGGCCCGGTCGAAGAGCGGTGTCACGACGGCGTTCAATCCTGGGTTGAGGGCCTCGATCCGCTCAATCGCGGCATCGACGAGCTCGGACGCCGAGACCTCGCCCCGACGAACCAGGTCGGCCTGGCCGATGGCGTCGAGGCGGCCGAGCTCCCACGCGGACCGGCCGTCCATCACCCCCGCTCCAAGGCGGGGTCTTCGTGGACGACCTCGCCCTCCACGAGGGTCAGGAGGACCCGCGTGTCCCCGATCGTCCGTCGATCCGCGGCGTACAGGTCCCGGTCGAGGACCACGAGGTCGGCGAGCTTCCCGACCTCGATCGAGCCGGTCGAGTCCTCGAGATGGTTGACCCACGCCGATCCATTCGTGAACGCCGCGAGGGCGTCGGTGAGCGACAGCGCCTCGGCGGGCACGAATGGCGCCGCGGACCGGTCCTCGGGCGAGATCCGGTTCACCGCGACCTCCACCTCGGCCATGACGTTGGGCGTGCTGACGGACCAGTCGCTGCCGCCGACGAGGCGGGCGCCGGCCCGCCGAAGGGATTCGAACGGGTACTGCAGGGCGGCTCGTGCCGGCGCCAGGAAGGGCAGCGTCAGGTCAATCATCTGGGCATCGTTGCAGGCCCAGTACGGCTGGATGTTCGCCGCCGCGCCGAGGGCGTCGAACCGCGGGATATCGGCCGGATCGACGACCTGGAGGTGTGCGAGGTGCGGTCGGCCGTCGTTCGAGCCGTTGGCTCGCCGGGCCGCCTCGATCGCGTCAAGCGCCTCCCGCACGGCGCGGTCACCGAGGGCGTGGAAGTGGACCTGGAAGCCCTCGGCGTCGAGCCGAGTGACGTGCGACTTGAGGGCTTCGGGATCGACGAAGCTGAGGCCCCGGTTCGCGGTCGGTCGACCAGCCGCGTCGAGATACGGCTCGAGCATGGCCGCCGTGTAGTTCTCGGCCACGCCGTCCTGCATGATCTTCACGGTGGTCGCCCCGAGACGCCCGATGGACGCTCCGGCCCGCAGCTCGACCATCTCGTCGATCTGCTCCGCGCCCTGTTCGCGCTCCCACCACAGGCAGGCGATCGCCCGGCCGGTCAGGCCGCCCCGCCCGGCGAGGAGCCGGTACGCGTCGAGGTCCGCGGGCGTGACCCAGGCGTCCTGCCAGGCCGTGATGCCGAGCCGATGGAGGTAGGCCTGGGCCAGCTCGAGGCCCCGGGCAAGCTCGTCGGTCGTTGGCGGCGGCAGGATCCGGCGGACGAGCTCCATTGCTCCCTCGTGGAGGGTGCCGCTCGGCTCCCCGGACGAGTCGCGCTCGATCCGCCCGTCGATCGGGTCGGGCATGGCGCCGCCGATCCCCGCAAGCTCCAGTGCCCGGCTGTTGACCCAGGCCCCGTGACCGTCGCGATTCGTGAAGAACGCCGGCCTGTCCGGCACCGCCCGGTCGAGGTCTGACGTCGACGGCGTCCCGCCGGGGAAGGCGGACATGTACCAGCCGCCGCCGAGGATCCAGGGCCGGCCGGGATTCGCGGTGGCATAGTCGCGGATGGCGTCGACGTAGGCCTCGACGGTGCGTGGCAGCTCATGGAGCGCGCATCGGGTCAGGTCGAGGCCCCCGAACGCCGGATGGCAGTGGGCATCCTGGAAGCCCGGCAGGAGCGTCCGCCCGGCCAGGTCGATCCGCCGCGTTCGCGGCCCGGTGAGTTGCTCGACCTCGCGGTCGGCGCTGACCGCGACGATCCGGCCGGCCCGTACCGCAACGGCCGCCGCGGTCCGTCGAGCGGAGTCCATCGTGACCACGGCTCCGCCCACCAGGACGAGGTCGGCCGGGCCAAGCTCGGCGGCCATCGACAGCTCTCCTACTGCGGTCGGGCGGGCGGCCGCGCCACCCGCCCCAGGAACGAGCCGGTCAGTCCGGCGGCAGCATCCGGTACATCAGCGCGGTCTCGACTCCGGCCCGCCGGTTCCGGTAGGCCTGGATCAAATACCAGACGAAGCCGACGACGAACATGATGATCACGAACGAGACGCCCGAGGCGTTAAGGTAGGCGAGCGCCTCCTGGCCGCCCGAGACCGCGTTGTAGATCGGCGCGAACCCCGCGAACCAGTACAGGGTCAGCGTGAAGACGAGCCAGATCGCGCCGAGCCACGGCAGCCAGCGGATGTACGGCGCGTCCTTCACCAGGTCCGGGCGTGTGACGCGGGCGAGCAGAGCGTTGACGCCGGGCATGATCCAGCTGAGCGAGGACGCGAGGATGGTGAACCACGCCGATGCCGCGAGGTTGAGTTTGCCGTCCAGCGCCGGATCGGCGCTTGGCGCCAGCGACCCGAGCCCGATCCATTTCAGGACGGGGAAGGCCCACAGGAACAGGAAGAGGACGCCGAGGGCGAGGGTCGCGAAGATCGCGTTCGACGGGGCGTGGAGTCGCTCGGACACGGCGCCGAGCCACTCGGGGACCTGGCGGTCGAGGCTCCAGGCGAGGGCGATCCGGCTGATGAAGATGACGTACACGGGCATCAGGAGGAATGGGAACAGGGTCGACGCGGCGCCGACGATGGCCCACAGCGGCCACAGCTCCGGATGGGCCACGGCCCCCAGCAGCTGGTAGTAGTTGGGCGCGTTCATCGGCAGCCCGCCGAGGCCGGCCTGCACCGGGTCGATGTAGCCCCACCAGATGGCGCTCCAGGCGGTCTGCGCGTCGAGGCCCAGCCGCCGTGAGAGCGCCTCCCCATAGATCGAGTTCATGAGCACGGCCATCGCCAGGGCCCCGAGGACCGCCAGGAGGATCCCGCGCCTGACGTTGCCCCGGACTTCGCCCGAGATGTAGGCCGAGTACTGGAAACCGATGAACTGAAAGAGCATGACGCCGGCCATGAACATGACCGGCCAGCTGAGACCGTCCACCGGCCCGAAGTCGAACCCGCTGGTGAGCCCGGCCGTGGTCGCGGCCGCGGCCAGCTGGTCGACGGTGACCCCGTTCGTGTATTTCGGCAGGTTGGCGGCAAACACGGTCGGGTCGAAGAAGACCAGGCCGAGAAGCGCCATCAGGGCCCAGCCGGCGATGCCGATCACCGTGAGGTAGGTGACGATCTTGTGGAACGTCTTGGTCGGCTGGAGTACGACCCAGCCGACAAACGCGAAGACGATGAGGGCGGGGATCAGCCCCGGGATGCCGGTGACGTCTCCGGTCGTGCCGTCGGTGAACCAGGTGTTCGCGTTGTTGAAGAAGTCCGAGCCCGTCCCGAGCCCGATGATCCGGCCCTCGACCTGCGTGCTGCGGAGCGTCTGGACGGTCTCGAACTGGAGCAGCGCGATCGACGCGAAGACGAGGCCCCAGCTCTCGAGCCAGCCGAGCAGCGGGCCGACCCTGGGCACGATCCGGCTCGTGAAGACGTAGTCCCCGCCCGAGCGCGGCATCACGCTCGTGAGCGAGGCGAAAATGAGCGCCAGCAGCACGCACAGGCCGCCGACAGCGAAGGCGACGAACGACCAGTTTGTCAGGCCGCCGACGATGACGATCGGGATCCCCGCCAGGGCGGCGATCTGGAATGCGCCGCCCATCGTTCCGCCGATGAAGGCGGAGGTGTTGAAGAACAGCGCGTTGACGACGCTGACTTCGCGGACGAGTCCCGACGACTGGCGGGTGAACAGGAGCTTGCCGTCGCCCTGTGACACGGGACTTCCCTCCTCCGAGCGTCCACCACATCACGTCGGCTCCGCGGGTCGGCGGTCAGCGCCTCGGGGCGAAGTCCGGCAGGTGGGGGCAATATACTACGGAGCCCATGGCTTCAGAGGACCGATCTTCAACCTCTGATCGGGCGCCCACGATCGGAGGTCGGCCCCTCGGCACGCCGGAGCGAGTTCCGCCGGACGTCGCCACGCCGACACTTCGCGACCCCCTCGCGGAAGCGCTCCGGCTGATCGGGCTGGCTGACGAGCGCGGGCTTCAGGTCCGGTTGATGGGCGGCCTGTCGTTCCACGTCCGGGTCCCCGACTGGACCGCCCGAATCGAACGCGAACGGCGCGACATCGACCTCGCGACGGTCAGCACCGATTGCAAGGCGCTGTCCGGCCTCATGGAGGCATCGGGCTATGCCGCCGATCGCCAGTACAACGCCCTGTACGGGCACAAGCAGATGTACTTCATGGATCCCGCCCGGGGACGGCCTGTGGACGTCATCGTCGACCGGCTGGAAATGTGCCACACGTTCGCCTTCACGGACCGGCTTGCCCTCGATCGCCCGACCGTGCCGCTCGCCGAGATGCTCCTCTCGAAGTTGCAGATCGCGCACATCAACCGGAAGGACATCCTCGACGTGCTCGCCCTGCTGAGCAATTACCCGCTCGGTCCACGCGACGACGGCGCGATCAGCCTGACGCGAATCACGGCGCTGACCTCATCGGACTGGGGCTGGTGGCGGACGGTCACCGGGAACCTCGACAAGCTCCGGTTGTTCCTCGCCACAGAGCTGCAGCCCGGGGAGCTCGAGTTCAAGCGACCGCCGAAATTCGATGTCGAGGCCCAGGTCGTTGAGCTTCGAACCGCCATCGACGACGCCTCAAAGACGAGGCGCTGGAAGTTGCGTGCGCGGGTCGGCGAACGGATGCAGTGGTTTCAGGAGCCAGAGGAGGTCGGCCACGGCCGGTAACGGTCGAGGCTCGCTTGCCAGACCGTCTCCCTGATGCGCGTAAATGCGCAAGCCGGCCTTTTTGACCTGGTGTCCGGCGAATCCCAATACGGCGGCGCCGCTGTTGCCGGCTTCGCTGAAGGGGCCAGTCCAGGGGGTCAACCCCCCGACAAGAGCTCGACACCAGCCGAACGCCGTGCGGTTCGTGCCGGGAAAGCGTGGAGCCGACACTCGGATTTGAACCGAGGACCTGCTGTTTACGAAACAGCTGCTCTACCGCTGAGCTATGTCGGCGCGAGCGCGAGTATAGGTGATGACTTCAACCAGCAGCTATTCCCACGCCCGTCGCAGAACGGGAGCCACGCTGCGATTGGGACGCACAACGCTCGAATAGCTGATAACTGCGAACGCAGCGCGGCCCAACCGGCGACCCCTCGGCGGACCCTAACGAACACCTGACCCGCCCCGCATGCGCTGGCCGCGATCTACCTGGAGCCCTGTGATCAGCATCGCCAACCGACCCAACCGCGCGGCGCTCATGGCTTCGCGTCGGGTGACGGAAGGAGCCACCCGACATCGGGCGCATAGTCGGTGGCCACGACCCGACCATCCACGATCACCGAGGCCCATACGTAGAAGGGCACATCAAACTTCATGCCCATCGTGCCGCCACTCGCCGCTTCTCCGCCAAAGCTCCAGCGCGTCGGGTAGAAGGTGTCGAGGAAGGTCTTGCCGACGGAGCCGTATGGCGGTCCGGCCGCCGACTCCGTTCGGCCGGTGTGGAGATCCGTACGCCACGCCCGGTGTTCCCACTTGCCGGACGGGTCGACGGGCATGTTGTCCACCCCGTATCGCCAGTCGGCGACGCCGTCACGATCGGTGTCGAAGACCACGCCATACGCCATCCACTGCTCGGTGGGATCCACGACCGGCACGTTCGAGACGAAGGTGGGCACCAGGCACGCGGTCCCGCAGAATCCCACCTCCCGGATGTCGACCCACGGGAAGACAGCGGATCCGGTGTCGCCCGTGGGATCGGTATATCGGCCCGACCGGAGGCTGTGGCCCTGGTCTGCGAGAGGCAGTGCGGGATTGTCGACGACATCTTTGAGGAGGATCGGCCGGACGATCGCGGCGCCGGCAGGCTCGGGTCGGACCGGCGCGGGCCAATCCTCATCGAGACTCGCTTGGGTCCAGGTCAGCGCGGCCGTCGTCGGGCTCGGGCTGCTCGATGCACCGGGTGACGGCGTGGCCACGCTCGGCGCCGGCGGCGGCTGGAGACTCAGGTCCAGGATGGGGTCACGCTGGAGGAGGCGCAACGCCCCGACCGCCGCGGCACTCGCGAGCGCCAGCGCGACCAGAAGCGCCGCAGCGATGAGGAGGCTTCGCCGGCGTACAACCGGGTCCGCTTCGCTGAGAGCCCCGATGACCGAGGGCAGCGCCCGCTGCTGCCCAGTGGTCTCGGCCGCGTCGAGGATTTGCTCGCGCAGCCCCGGATAGGCGCGGTCGGGCAGATGGGCTCGCAGCGCCTTGGAGATTTGGGCGTCCGTCAATTGTCGGCCGTTCATGCCTCGGCCTCCATCGCCTTCTCGAGCGCGCCGCGCGCAGCGTGCAGCCGCCACTTGGCGGTCCCGACCGGGATCCCGAGCGACCGCGCGATCTCCGCGACCGGCCGCTCCTCGACGTGGTGGAGGACGAGGATGATGCGGTCCTGCGGATGCAGGCGGTCGAAGGCACGCCCGATCGCGTCGTTGTCAACCATCTCGTCCATCTGCGTTCTGGCATGGAGGTCCTGCCGCGGTTCCGGCTGCGAGCTTTCCGCGCCCGGATCGGCCGGCCGAACCGACACCTCGCGGAGCCGGACCCGATGCCGACGCGCCATCAAAGCGGCGTTCGCCACGATCCGGTTGAGCCAGCCGTCGAATGCCGCCGAATTGCGAAGACGGGGAAGCTGTCGCCAGGCGGAGACGAGCGCGTCCTGGGTTGCGTCGGCCGCGTCGGCGTCGTTGGACAGAATCGAGTAGGCGAGGCGGTAACAGCGATCGATCCGGGTGTCGACGAGCACCTCGAACGCCGCCGCGTCGCCGGTCCGGGCGCGCCGAACGAGCGCGTCGTCGGCCGACGTCGCGGGGTTCGTCGCCGTCGTCACCGCATCCACGTCACCCTCGGGATCATCGATCGTAGCGCTCGCTTGTCGCTGTGCTGACGGTCGATCGCTGCTGTCAGGTGTCCAGATGCCACGGAAGGCGTGATGGTTGGGTCGTGACCGAGAACCAACACCGCCAAACCTCGTCATGCCGGCCGGCATCTATCGAGTGCGCAGCACGGACTCACGGACCCACCCATTCGCCCGGCGCCCGTGCCGATGACAGCAACAGTCGGTTCGACCCGAGACAATGTCTCGAAGCGTTCCAGCGCCTTTGCTGTCACGCCCCGATAGAAGTCCAAGACCGCCTCCCGAACCTCGGTCGATTCCTCCACCTCTTAGGGCTGCGCGAGGCATGCAGCAACTCGAACCGAGGACCTGACCGTTGAACCTCGCGTGGACCCGCCGATTCCGCCCCAAATCAGGGCATCTGGGTCGTCTCGGAGGCGATCGGCCCGCAGCGTCCGTCTACGACGGTCACGCATTGGAGCCGAACAGCTGATAAGTGTGCCCGTTTGTATCGGGCCTCCACTCGGGGTAGCACTGCGCAGAGGGCGGGAGACTTACGAAATAGCTGCTCTACCGCTGAGCTATGTCGGCGCGAGGCCAAGAATAGCCGATGCTCATGG